>OZ242262.1:0-3052500 GCA_965207145.1 Dehalococcoidia bacterium
CCACGAGAAGCTCACCGCCTTCCCCGAGGCCGCCGACAGCGTCACCGTGAAGGCGACCGTGCCCCCCTCCGTCACGCTCGCGTCGTTCACCGACAACGTCGGCGTCCCGTCGTCGTCGGTGATGGTGCCCTGGCCCTCGCCGTCGGCGATGGTGGCGTTGGTCGCATCCGACAGCTGCACCAGGAAGGTCTCGTCGGCCTCGTCCAGGGTGTCCTGGGTCGTCTGCACCTCCAGGGTCTCCGTCGTCGACCCCGCCGCGATGGTCACCGTCTGCAGGGTGCCCACCGCCGTGTAGTCCGAGGCCCCCGCCGCGTCGGCCCCGGTGGCGTTGGCCGTCTTCCACTTGAAGGTCACCGCCTTGCTGCTGGCCGCCGACAGGGTCACCGTGAACTCCGCCGTGCTGCCCTCGGCCACGCTCACGTCGTCCACCGATAGGGTGGGCGCGTCGTCGTTGTCGGTGATGGTGCCGGTGGCCTCGTCGTCGGCGAAGGTGGCGTTGGCCGCCGCCGACAGCTGCACCAGGAAGGTCTCGTTCTCCTCGTCCATGGTGTCCTGGGTGGTCTCCACCTCCAGGGTGGCGGTGGTGTCTCCGGCGTCGATGGTCACCGTGGTGGCCGTCACCGCCGTGTAGTCCGTCGCCCCGGCCGGGTGGTCCCCGTCGGCGTCCGCCGCCGTCTTCCAGGAGAAGCTCACGTCCCGCCCGCTGGCCGCCGACAGGGTCACCGTGAACTCCGCCGTGCCGCCCTCCGCCACGCTCACGTCGCCCACCGACAGGGTCGGCGTGGCGTCGTCGTCGGTGATGGTGCCGGTGGCGGTCAGCTCCGCCGCCGTGTTAGAGAGGGCGGCGTTGGTCGCCCCCGTCAGGGTCACGATCACCGTCTCGTCGTCCTCGTCGAGGACGTCCCCCTTTACCGGAATCACGATGTTGGCCGTCCGCGACCCCGCCGGCACGCTCACGCTCAGCGGGTCCGGCGCCGTGTAGTCGCCGGGCGCCTCGGCCGTCCCGGTCAGCGTGTAGGTGACGGTCACCACCTTCCCCGAGGCCGCCGTCAGGCTCACCGGGAAGCTCATATTCGTCGTCGCCGCCGGGTCGTTCCCCTCGGCCACCGCCGCCGCGGGAGCGCCCACCGAGGCCACCGCCGTGGCGTCGTCGTTGTCGGTGATCGTCCCCACGCCCTCGTCGCCGCCGTCGCTGAAGGTCGCGTTGGCCGCCGCCGACAGCTGCACCAGGAAGGTCTCGTCGTGCTCGTCGATGGCGTCCTGGGTCGTCTCCACCTCCAGGGTCGCGGTCCGGTCCCCGGCGGCGATGGTCACCGTCTGCAGGGTGCCCACCGCCGTGTAGTCCGCAGCCCCCGCCGCGTGCGCCCCCTCGGTGCTGTCCGCCGCCGTCTTCCACGAGAAGCTCACCGCCTTCCCCGAGGCCGCCGACAGCGTCACCGTGAAGGCGACCGTGCCCCCCTCCGTCACGCTCGCGTCGTTCACCGACAACGTCGGCGTCCCGTCGTCGTCGGTGATGGTGCCCTGGCCCTCGCCGTCGGCGATGGTGGCGTTGACCGCGTCCGACAGCTGCACCAGGAAGGTCTCGTCGGCCTCGTCCAGGGTGTCCTGGGTCGTCTGCACCTCCAGGGTCTCCGTCGTCGACCCCGCCGCGATGGTCACCGTCTGCAGGGTGCCCACCGCCGTGTAGTCCGAGGCCCCCGCCGCGTCGGCCCCGGTGGCGTTGGCCGTCTTCCACTTGAAGGTCACCGCCTTGCTGCTGGCCGCCGACAGGGTCACCGTGAACTCCGCCGTGCTGCCCTCGGCCACGCTCACGTCGTCCACCGATAGGGTGGGCGCGTCGTCGTCGTCGGTGATGGTGCCGGTGGCCTCGTCGTCGGCGAAGGTGGCGTTGGCCGCCGCCGACAGCTGCACCAGGAAGGTCTCGTTCTCCTCGTCCATGGTGTCCTGGGTGGTCTCCACCTCCAGGGTGGCGGTGGTGTCTCCGGCGTCGATGGTCACCGTGGTGGCCGTCACCGCCGTGTAGTCCGTCGCCCCGGCCGGGTGGTCCCCGTCGGCGTCCGCCGCCGTCTTCCAGGAGAAGCTCACGTCCCGCCCGCTGGCCGCCGACAGGGTCACCGTGAACTCCGCCGTGCCGCCCTCCGCCACGCTCACGTCGCCCACCGACAGGGTCGGCGTGGCGTCGTCGTCGGTGATGGTGCCGGTGGCGGTCAGCTCCGCCGCCGTGTTAGAGAGGGCGGCGTTGGTCGCCCCCGTCAGGGTCACGATCACCGTCTCGTCGTCCTCGTCGAGGACGTCCCCCTTTACCGGAATCACGATGTTGGCCGTCCGCGACCCCGCCGGCACGCTCACGCTCAGCGGGTCCGGCGCCGTGTAGTCGCCGGGCGCCTCGGCCGTCCCGGTCAGCGTGTAGGTGACGGTCACCACCTTCCCCGAGGCCGCCGTCAGGCTCACCGGGAAGCTCATATTCGTCGTCGCCGCCGGGTCGTTCCCCTCGGCCACCGCCGCCGCGGGAGCGCCCACCGAGGCCACCGCCGTGGCGTCGTCGTTGTCGGTGATCGTCCCCACGCCCTCGTCGCCGCCGTCGCTGAAGGTCGCGTTGGCCGCCGCCGACAGCTGCACCAGGAAGGTCTCGTCGTGCTCGTCGATGGCGTCCTGGGTCGTCTCCACCTCCAGGGTCGCGGTCCGGTCCCCGGCGGCGATGGTCACCGTCTGCAGGGTGCCCACCGCCGTGTAGTCCGCAGCCCCCGCCGCGTGCGCCCCCTCGGTGCTGTCCGCCGCCGTCTTCCACGAGAAGCTCACCGCCTTCCCCGAGGCCGCCGACAGCGTCACCGTGAAGGCGACCGTGCCCCCCTCCGTCACGCTCGCGTCGTTCACCGACAACGTCGGCGTCCCGTCGTCGTCGGTGATGGTGCCCTGGCCCTCGCCGTCGGCGATGGTGGCGTTGACCGCGTCCGACAGCTGCACCAGGAAGGTCTCGTCGGCCTCGTCCAGGGTGTCCTGGGTCGTCTGCACCTCCAGGGTCTCCGTCGTCGACCCCGCCGCGATGGTCACCGTCTGCAGGGTGCCCACCGCCGTGTAGTCCGAGGCCCCCGCCGCGTCGGCCCCGGTGGCGTTGGCCGTCTTCCACTTGAAGGTCACCGCCTTGCTGCTGGCCGCCGACAGGGTCACCGTGAACTCCGCCGTGCTGCCCTCGGCCACGCTCACGTCGTCCACCGATAGGGTGGGCGCGTCGTCGTCGTCGGTGATGGTGCCGGTGGCCTCGTCGTCGGCGAAGGTGGCGTTGGCCGCCGCCGACAGCTGCACCAGGAAGGTCTCGTTCTCCTCGTCCATGGTGTCCTGGGTGGTCTCCACCTCCAGGGTGGCGGTGGTGTCTCCGGCGTCGATGGTCACCGTGGTGGCCGTCACCGCCGTGTAGTCCGTCGCCCCGGCCGGGTGGTCCCCGTCGGCGTCCGCCGCCGTCTTCCAGGAGAAGCTCACGTCCCGCCCGCTGGCCGCCGACAGGGTCACCGTGAACTCCGCCGTGCCGCCCTCCGCCACGCTCACGTCGCCCACCGACAGGGTCGGCGTGGCGTCGTCGTCGGTGATGGTGCCGGTGGCGGTCAGCTCCGCCGCCGTGTTAGAGAGGGCGGCGTTGGTCGCCCCCGTCAGGGTCACGATCACCGTCTCGTCGTCCTCGTCGAGGACGTCCCCCTTTACCGGAATCACGATGTTGGCCGTCGTGGAACCGGCCGGCACGCTCACGCTCAGCGGGTCCGGCGCCGTGTAGTCGCCGGGCGCCTCGGCCGTCCCGGTCAGCGTGTAGGTGACGGTCACCACCTTCCCCGAGGCCGCCGTCAGGCTCACCGGGAAGCTCATATTCGTCGTCGCCGCCGGGTCGTTCCCCTCGGCCACCGCCGCCGCGGGAGCGCCCACCGAGGCCACCGCCGTGGCGTCGTCGTTGTCGGTGATCGTCCCCACGCCCTCGTCGCCGCCGTCGCTGAAGGTCGCGTTGGCCGCCGCCGACAGCTTCACCAGGAAGGTCTCGTCGTGCTCGTCGATGGCGTCCTGGGTCGTCTCCACCTCCAGGGTCGCGGTCCGGTCCCCGGCGGCGATGGTCACCGTCTGCAGGGTGCCCACCGCCGTGTAGTCCGAAGCCCCCGCCGCGTGCGCCCCCTCGGTGCTGTCCGCCGCCGTCTTCCACGAGAAGCTCACCGCCTTCCCCGAGGCCGCCGACAGCGTCACCGTGAAGGCGACCGTGCCCCCCTCCGTCACGCTCGCGTCGTTCACCGACAACGTCGGCGTCCCGTCGTCGTCGGTGATGGTGCCCTGGCCCTCGCCGTCGGCGACGGTGGCGTTGGTCGCATCCGACAGCTGCACCAGGAAGGTCTCGTCGGCCTCGTCCAGGGTGTCCTGGGTCGTCTGCACCTCCAGGGTCTCCGTCGTCGACCCCGCCGCGATGGTCACCGTCTGCAGGGTGCCCACCGCCGTGTAGTCCGAGGCCCCCGCCGCGTCGGCCCCGGTGGCGTTGGCCGTCTTCCACTTGAAGGTCACCGCCTTGCTGCTGGCCGCCGACAGGGTCACCGTGAACTCCGCCGTGCTGCCCTCGGCCACGCTCACGTCGTCCACCGATAGGGTGGGCGCGTCGTCGTTGTCGGTGATGGTGCCGGTGGCCTCGTCGTCGGCGAAGGTGGCGTTGGCCGCCGCCGACAGCTGCACCAGGAAGGTCTCGTTCTCCTCGTCCATGGTGTCCTGGGTGGTCTCCACCTCCAGGGTGGCGGTGGTGTCTCCGGCGTCGATGGTCACCGTGGTGGCCGTCACCGCCGTGTAGTCCGTGGCCCCGGCCGGGTGGTCCCCGTCGGCGTCCGCCGCCGTCTTCCAGGAGAAGCTCACGTCCCGCCCGCTGGCCGCCGACAGGGTCACCGTGAACTCCGCCGTGCCGCCCTCCGCCACGCTCACGTCGCCCACCGACAGGGTCGGCGTGGCGTCGTCGTCGGTGATGGTGCCGGTGGCGGTCAGCTCCGCCGCCGTGTTAGAGAGGGCGGCGTTGGTCGCCCCCGTCAGGGTCACGATCACCGTCTCGTCGTCCTCGTCGAGGACGTCCCCCTTTACCGGAATCACGATGTTGGCCGTCGTGGAACCGGCCGGCACGCTCACGCTCAGCGGGTCCGGCGCCGTGTAGTCGCCGGGCGCCTCGGCCGTCCCGGTCAGCGTGTAGGTGACGGTCACCACCTTCCCCGAGGCCGCCGTCAGGCTCACCGGGAAGCTCATATTCGTCGTCGCCGCCGGGTCGTTCCCCTCGGCCACCGCCGCCGCGGGAGCGCCCACCGAGGCCACCGCCGTGGCGTCGTCGTTGTCGGTGATCGTCCCCACGCCCTCGTCGCCGCCGTCGCTGAAGGTCGCGTTGGCCGCCGCCGACAGCTTCACCAGGAAGGTCTCGTCGTGCTCGTCGATGGCGTCCTGGGTCGTCTCCACCTCCAGGGTCGCGGTCCGGTCCCCGGCGGCGATGGTCACCGTCTGCAGGGTGCCCACCGCCGTGTAGTCCGAAGCCCCCGCCGCGTGCGCCCCCTCGGTGCTGTCCGCCGCCGTCTTCCACGAGAAGCTCACCGCCTTCCCCGAGGCCGCCGACAGCGTCACCGTGAAGGCGACCGTGCCCCCCTCCGTCACGCTCGCGTCGTTCACCGACAACGTCGGCGTCCCGTCGTCGTCGGTGATGGTGCCCTGGCCCTCGCCGTCGGCGACGGTGGCGTTGGTCGCATCCGACAGCTGCACCAGGAAGGTCTCGTCGGCCTCGTCCAGGGTGTCCTGGGTCGTCTGCACCTCCAGGGTCTCCGTCGTCGACCCCGCCGCGATGGTCACCGTCTGCAGGGTGCCCACCGCCGTGTAGTCCGAGGCCCCCGCCGCGTCGGCCCCGGTGGCGTTGGCCGTCTTCCACTTGAAGGTCACCGCCTTGCTGCTGGCCGCCGACAGGGTCACCGTGAACTCCGCCGTGCTGCCCTCGGCCACGCTCACGTCGTCCACCGATAGGGTGGGCGCGTCGTCGTTGTCGGTGATGGTGCCGGTGGCCTCGTCGTCGGCGAAGGTGGCGTTGGCCGCCGCCGACAGCTGCACCAGGAAGGTCTCGTTCTCCTCGTCCATGGTGTCCTGGGTGGTCTCCACCTCCAGGGTGGCGGTGGTGTCTCCGGCGTCGATGGTCACCGTGGTGGCCGTCACCGCCGTGTAGTCCGTGGCCCCGGCCGGGTGGTCCCCGTCGGCGTCCGCCGCCGTCTTCCAGGAGAAGCTCACGTCCCGCCCGCTGGCCGCCGACAGGGTCACCGTGAACTCCGCCGTGCCGCCCTCCGCCACGCTCACGTCGCCCACCGACAGGGTCGGCGTGGCGTCGTCGTCGGTGATGGTGCCGGTGGCGGTCAGCTCCGCCGCCGTGTTAGAGAGGGCGGCGTTGGTCGCCCCCGTCAGGGTCACGATCACCGTCTCGTCGTCCTCGTCGAGGACGTCCCCCTTTACCGGAATCACGATGTTGGCCGTCGTGGAACCGGCCGGCACGCTCACGCTCAGCGGGTCCGGCGCCGTGTAGTCGCCGGGCGCCTCGGCCGTCCCGGTCAGCGTGTAGGTGACGGTCACCACCTTCCCCGAGGCCGCCGTCAGGCTCACCGGGAAGCTCATATTCGTCGTCGCCGCCGGGTCGTTCCCCTCGGCCACCGCCGCCGCGGGAGCGCCCACCGAGGCCACCGCCGTGGCGTCGTCGTTGTCGGTGATCGTCCCCACGCCCTCGTCGCCGCCGTCGCTGAAGGTCGCGTTGGCCGCCGCCGACAGCTTCACCAGGAAGGTCTCGTCGTGCTCGTCGATGGCGTCCTGGGTCGTCTCCACCTCCAGGGTCGCGGTCCGGTCCCCGGCGGCGATGGTCACCGTCTGCAGGGTGCCCACCGCCGTGTAGTCCGAAGCCCCCGCCGCGTGCGCCCCCTCGGTGCTGTCCGCCGCCGTCTTCCACGAGAAGCTCACCGCCTTCCCCGAGGCCGCCGACAGCGTCACCGTGAAGGCGACCGTGCCCCCCTCCGTCACGCTCGCGTCGTTCACCGACAACGTCGGCGTCCCGTCGTCGTCGGTGATGGTGCCCTGGCCCTCGCCGTCGGCGACGGTGGCGTTGGTCGCATCCGACAGCTGCACCAGGAAGGTCTCGTCGGCCTCGTCCAGGGTGTCCTGGGTCGTCTGCACCTCCAGGGTCTCCGTCGTCGACCCCGCCGCGATGGTCACCGTCTGCAGGGTGCCCACCGCCGTGTAGTCCGAGGCCCCCGCCGCGTCGGCCCCGGTGGCGTTGGCCGTCTTCCACTTGAAGGTCACCGCCTTGCTGCTGGCCGCCGACAGGGTCACCGTGAACTCCGCCGTGCTGCCCTCGGCCACGCTCACGTCGTCCACCGATAGGGTGGGCGCGTCGTCGTTGTCGGTGATGGTGCCGGTGGCCTCGTCGTCGGCGAAGGTGGCGTTGGCCGCCGCCGACAGCTGCACCAGGAAGGTCTCGTTCTCCTCGTCCATGGTGTCCTGGGTGGTCTCCACCTCCAGGGTGGCGGTGGTGTCTCCGGCGTCGATGGTCACCGTGGTGGCCGTCACCGCCGTGTAGTCCGTGGCCCCGGCCGGGTGGTCCCCGTCGGCGTCCGCCGCCGTCTTCCAGGAGAAGCTCACGTCCCGCCCGCTGGCCGCCGACAGGGTCACCGTGAACTCCGCCGTGCCGCCCTCCGCCACGCTCACGTCGCCCACCGACAGGGTCGGCGTGGCGTCGTCGTCGGTGATGGTGCCGGTGGCGGTCAGCTCCGCCGCCGTGTTAGAGAGGGCGGCGTTGGTCGCCCCCGTCAGGGTCACGATCACCGTCTCGTCGTCCTCGTCGAGGACGTCCCCCTTTACCGGAATCACGATGTTGGCCGTCGTGGAACCGGCCGGCACGCTCACGCTCAGCGGGTCCGGCGCCGTGTAGTCGCCGGGCGCCTCGGCCGTCCCGGTCAGCGTGTAGGTGACGGTCACCACCTTCCCCGAGGCCGCCGTCAGGCTCACCGGGAAGCTCATATTCGTCGTCGCCGCCGGGTCGTTCCCCTCGGCCACCGCCGCCGCGGGAGCGCCCACCGAGGCCACCGCCGTGGCGTCGTCGTTGTCGGTGATCGTCCCCACGCCCTCGTCGCCGCCGTCGCTGAAGGTCGCGTTGGCCGCCGCCGACAGCTTCACCAGGAAGGTCTCGTCGTGCTCGTCGATGGCGTCCTGGGTCGTCTCCACCTCCAGGGTCGCGGTCCGGTCCCCGGCGGCGATGGTCACCGTCTGCAGGGTGCCCACCGCCGTGTAGTCCGAAGCCCCCGCCGCGTGCGCCCCCTCGGTGCTGTCCGCCGCCGTCTTCCACGAGAAGCTCACCGCCTTCCCCGAGGCCG
The DNA here is from genome assembly GCA_965207145.1 of Dehalococcoidia bacterium. Lineage (GTDB taxonomy): Bacteria > Chloroflexota > Dehalococcoidia > Lucifugimonadales > UBA2962 > CAUZIR01. The sequence continues at coordinate 8,385 of OZ242262.1, forward strand.
CCGACAGCGTCACCGTGAAGGCGACCGTGCCCCCCTCCGTCACGCTCGCGTCGTTCACCGACAACGTCGGCGTCCCGTCGTCGTCGGTGATGGTGCCCTGGCCCTCGCCGTCGGCGACGGTGGCGTTGGTCGCATCCGACAGCTGCACCAGGAAGGTCTCGTCGGCCTCGTCCAGGGTGTCCTGGGTCGTCTGCACCTCCAGGGTCTCCGTCGTCGACCCCGCCGCGATGGTCACCGTCTGCAGGGTGCCCACCGCCGTGTAGTCCGAGGCCCCCGCCGCGTCGGCCCCGGTGGCGTTGGCCGTCTTCCACTTGAAGGTCACCGCCTTGCTGCTGGCCGCCGACAGGGTCACCGTGAACTCCGCCGTGCTGCCCTCGGCCACGCTCACGTCGTCCACCGATAGGGTGGGCGCGTCGTCGTTGTCGGTGATGGTGCCGGTGGCCTCGTCGTCGGCGAAGGTGGCGTTGGCCGCCGCCGACAGCTGCACCAGGAAGGTCTCGTTCTCCTCGTCCATGGTGTCCTGGGTGGTCTCCACCTCCAGGGTGGCGGTGGTGTCTCCGGCGTCGATGGTCACCGTGGTGGCCGTCACCGCCGTGTAGTCCGTGGCCCCGGCCGGGTGGTCCCCGTCGGCGTCCGCCGCCGTCTTCCAGGAGAAGCTCACGTCCCGCCCGCTGGCCGCCGACAGGGTCACCGTGAACTCCGCCGTGCCGCCCTCCGCCACGCTCACGTCGCCCACCGACAGGGTCGGCGTGGCGTCGTCGTCGGTGATGGTGCCGGTGGCGGTCAGCTCCGCCGCCGTGTTAGAGAGGGCGGCGTTGGTCGCCCCCGTCAGGGTCACGATCACCGTCTCGTCGTCCTCGTCGAGGACGTCCCCCTTTACCGGAATCACGATGTTGGCCGTCGTGGAACCGGCCGGCACGCTCACGCTCAGCGGGTCCGGCGCCGTGTAGTCGCCGGGCGCCTCGGCCGTCCCGGTCAGCGTGTAGGTGACGGTCACCACCTTCCCCGAGGCCGCCGTCAGGCTCACCGGGAAGCTCATATTCGTCGTCGCCGCCGGGTCGTTCCCCTCGGCCACCGCCGCCGCGGGAGCGCCCACCGAGGCCACCGCCGTGGCGTCGTCGTTGTCGGTGATCGTCCCCACGCCCTCGTCGCCGCCGTCGCTGAAGGTCGCGTTGGCCGCCGCCGACAGCTTCACCAGGAAGGTCTCGTCGTGCTCGTCGATGGCGTCCTGGGTCGTCTCCACCTCCAGGGTCGCGGTCCGGTCCCCGGCGGCGATGGTCACCGTCTGCAGGGTGCCCACCGCCGTGTAGTCCGAAGCCCCCGCCGCGTGCGCCCCCTCGGTGCTGTCCGCCGCCGTCTTCCACGAGAAGCTCACCGCCTTCCCCGAGGCCGCCGACAGCGTCACCGTGAAGGCGACCGTGCCCCCCTCCGTCACGCTCGCGTCGTTCACCGACAACGTCGGCGTCCCGTCGTCGTCGGTGATGGTGCCCTGGCCCTCGCCGTCGGCGACGGTGGCGTTGGTCGCATCCGACAGCTGCACCAGGAAGGTCTCGTCGGCCTCGTCCAGGGTGTCCTGGGTCGTCTGCACCTCCAGGGTCTCCGTCGTCGACCCCGCCGCGATGGTCACCGTCTGCAGGGTGCCCACCGCCGTGTAGTCCGAGGCCCCCGCCGCGTCGGCCCCGGTGGCGTTGGCCGTCTTCCACTTGAAGGTCACCGCCTTGCTGCTGGCCGCCGACAGGGTCACCGTGAACTCCGCCGTGCTGCCCTCGGCCACGCTCACGTCGTCCACCGATAGGGTGGGCGCGTCGTCGTTGTCGGTGATGGTGCCGGTGGCCTCGTCGTCGGCGAAGGTGGCGTTGGCCGCCGCCGACAGCTGCACCAGGAAGGTCTCGTTCTCCTCGTCCATGGTGTCCTGGGTGGTCTCCACCTCCAGGGTGGCGGTGGTGTCTCCGGCGTCGATGGTCACCGTGGTGGCCGTCACCGCCGTGTAGTCCGTGGCCCCGGCCGGGTGGTCCCCGTCGGCGTCCGCCGCCGTCTTCCAGGAGAAGCTCACGTCCCGCCCGCTGGCCGCCGACAGGGTCACCGTGAACTCCGCCGTGCCGCCCTCCGCCACGCTCACGTCGCCCACCGACAGGGTCGGCGTGGCGTCGTCGTCGGTGATGGTGCCGGTGGCGGTCAGCTCCGCCGCCGTGTTAGAGAGGGCGGCGTTGGTCGCCCCCGTCAGGGTCACGATCACCGTCTCGTCGTCCTCGTCGAGGACGTCCCCCTTTACCGGAATCACGATGTTGGCCGTCGTGGAACCGGCCGGCACGCTCACGCTCAGCGGGTCCGGCGCCGTGTAGTCGCCGGGCGCCTCGGCCGTCCCGGTCAGCGTGTAGGTGACGGTCACCACCTTCCCCGAGGCCGCCGTCAGGCTCACCGGGAAGCTCATATTCGTCGTCGCCGCCGGGTCGTTCCCCTCGGCCACCGCCGCCGCGGGAGCGCCCACCGAGGCCACCGCCGTGGCGTCGTCGTTGTCGGTGATCGTCCCCACGCCCTCGTCGCCGCCGTCGCTGAAGGTCGCGTTGGCCGCCGCCGACAGCTTCACCAGGAAGGTCTCGTCGTGCTCGTCGATGGCGTCCTGGGTCGTCTCCACCTCCAGGGTCGCGGTCCGGTCCCCGGCGGCGATGGTCACCGTCTGCAGGGTGCCCACCGCCGTGTAGTCCGAAGCCCCCGCCGCGTGCGCCCCCTCGGTGCTGTCCGCCGCCGTCTTCCACGAGAAGCTCACCGCCTTCCCCGAGGCCGCCGACAGCGTCACCGTGAAGGCGACCGTGCCCCCCTCCGTCACGCTCGCGTCGTTCACCGACAACGTCGGCGTCCCGTCGTCGTCGGTGATGGTGCCCTGGCCCTCGCCGTCGGCGACGGTGGCGTTGGTCGCATCCGACAGCTGCACCAGGAAGGTCTCGTCGGCCTCGTCCAGGGTGTCCTGGGTCGTCTGCACCTCCAGGGTCTCCGTCGTCGACCCCGCCGCGATGGTCACCGTCTGCAGGGTGCCCACCGCCGTGTAGTCCGAGGCCCCCGCCGCGTCGGCCCCGGTGGCGTTGGCCGTCTTCCACTTGAAGGTCACCGCCTTGCTGCTGGCCGCCGACAGGGTCACCGTGAACTCCGCCGTGCTGCCCTCGGCCACGCTCACGTCGTCCACCGATAGGGTGGGCGCGTCGTCGTTGTCGGTGATGGTGCCGGTGGCCTCGTCGTCGGCGAAGGTGGCGTTGGCCGCCGCCGACAGCTGCACCAGGAAGGTCTCGTTCTCCTCGTCCATGGTGTCCTGGGTGGTCTCCACCTCCAGGGTGGCGGTGGTGTCTCCGGCGTCGATGGTCACCGTGGTGGCCGTCACCGCCGTGTAGTCCGTGGCCCCGGCCGGGTGGTCCCCGTCGGCGTCCGCCGCCGTCTTCCAGGAGAAGCTCACGTCCCGCCCGCTGGCCGCCGACAGGGTCACCGTGAACTCCGCCGTGCCGCCCTCCGCCACGCTCACGTCGCCCACCGACAGGGTCGGCGTGGCGTCGTCGTCGGTGATGGTGCCGGTGGCGGTCAGCTCCGCCGCCGTGTTAGAGAGGGCGGCGTTGGTCGCCCCCGTCAGGGTCACGATCACCGTCTCGTCGTCCTCGTCGAGGACGTCCCCCTTTACCGGAATCACGATGTTGGCCGTCGTGGAACCGGCCGGCACGCTCACGCTCAGCGGGTCCGGCGCCGTGTAGTCGCCGGGCGCCTCGGCCGTCCCGGTCAGCGTGTAGGTGACGGTCACCACCTTCCCCGAGGCCGCCGTCAGGCTCACCGGGAAGCTCATATTCGTCGTCGCCGCCGGGTCGTTCCCCTCGGCCACCGCCGCCGCGGGAGCGCCCACCGAGGCCACCGCCGTGGCGTCGTCGTTGTCGGTGATCGTCCCCACGCCCTCGTCGCCGCCGTCGCTGAAGGTCGCGTTGGCCGCCGCCGACAGCTTCACCAGGAAGGTCTCGTCGTGCTCGTCGATGGCGTCCTGGGTCGTCTCCACCTCCAGGGTCGCCGTCAGGCCCCCGGGGTAGATGGTCACCGTCTGCAGGGTGCCCACCGCCGTGTAGTCCGCAGCCCCCGCCGCGTGGGCGTCCTCGGTCTCGTCCGCCGCCGTCTTCCACGAGAAGCTCACCGCCTTCCCCGAGGCCGCCGACAGCGTCACCGTGAACCCCGCCGTGTCACCCTCCACCACGCTCACGTCGTCCACCGACAACGTCGGCGTCCCGTCGTCGTCGGTGATGTCGCCGATGGCCGCCTTTTGGGACGGCGTGTCAGGCAGTTTCGCGTTCGTCGCCCCCGTCAGAGTGACGATGATGTACTCGTCGTCCTCGTCCAGCATGTCCCCCTTGATCGGCACCACGATGTTGGCTGTGGTCGCACCCGCCGCGATGGTCACGCTGAGAGGGTCGGACTTGATGTAGTCGCTGCCTGGACTGGCGCTGCCGCCGAGGACGTATGTCACCGTCACGTCCTTGCCCGAGGCCGCCGTCAGGCTCACCGGGAAGCTCATGTCGGTCGTCTTGGTTGGGTCGTCGCCCTCCGGCACCGCCGCCCCCGGCGCGGCGACCGAGACGGTTGGCGCGTCGTCGTCCACCGGCGCGTCGTCGTTGTCGGTGATGGTCCCCTGGCCCTCGGCGTCGGCGAAGGTGGCGTTGGCCGCCGCCGACAGCTGCACCAGGAAGGTCTCGTCCTCCTCGCCCAGGGTGTCCTGGACCGTCTGCACCTTCAGCTTCACCGTCTTGAACCCCGCCGCGATGGTCGCGTCGGTCTCCGCCACCGCCGTGTAGTCCGAAGCCCCCGCCGCGTGGGTCCCGTCTGCGTCCGCCGCCGTCTTCCACTTGAAGAAGACCGCCTTGCCCGAGGCCGCCGAGAGGGTCGCCGTGAACTCCGCCAAGCCCCCCTCGGCCACGCTCACGTCGTTCACCGACAGGGTCGGCGCGTCGTCGTCGTCGGTGATGGTTCCCGTGGCCTGGCCGTCGACAATGGTGGCGTTTCGTGGCTGCGAGAGCTTTATGAGGAAGGTCTCGTCATGCTCGTCCAGCGTGTCCCCGACGGTTCGCACTGCGAGCCGGCCGCTGGTGTTGCCCGCCTTGACTCTGACAATACCTGTGTCGTATACGAAATCCTTTTGCTGTTCAGCCGGGTGGTCCCCGGTGCTGTCTGGACTCGTCCGCCACCCGACGAACACATCCGTAGGCGCGATCCTGCTTATGCTGACTGTGAACACCATCGTCTTGCCTTCGGCCACGGTGAGGTCGGCGATCGACAGCTCTATCGTCTCGTCGTCGTCGGTGATGGTCCCCGTGGCCGTCAGGTCCGACGCGTCCTCGTCCAGCGCCGCGTTGGTCGCCCCGGTCAGGGTCACGATCACCGTCTCGTCGTCCTCGTACAGCACGTCCCCCCTGATGGGGATGACGATGTTGGCCGTGGTCGACCCCGCCGGCACGCTCACGCTCAGCGGGTTGGGCGCCGTGTAGTCGCCGGGCGCCCTCGCCGTCCCGGTCAGCGTGTAGGTGACGGTCACCACCCTCCCCGAGGCCGCCGTCAGGCTCACCGGGAAGCTCATGTTCGTCGTCGCCGCCGGGTCGTCGCCTTCGATGACCGCCTTGGCGTCGCCGATGGACACGACGGCGGTCTGCGCATCGTCGTCTTTGATGGTCGCGGTTACGGTCACCCGGGGGTCCAGACCTCTTGTGGCGTAATCCGTGCCATCGTCTGTAATAACGAAGTGAACTTCGTCGGAATGAATGGAATTCCCGACACTGGCGTTAAGCTCAATGAGGAAGGTCTCGTCATGCTCGTCCAAGGTGTCCCCGGCGGTCTGCACGGTTATAAATTTGTCGATGTCAGGCGCAGAGTAGGTGGTTGCCCAGGTGATGGTGCCGGTTGTCACCGGGGTATAGTCGCTGGTGCCCGCCGGGTGGTCGCCATCGGCGTCCGCGGCCGTGTTCCATTCCAGGGTGACGTCGTCCCCTTCCGCGGGGGAGCCAAAGTTAATATGTTGGATCTGCACCTTGAAGGTGACGGGATCCCCTTCATCGACCGGCTTGACCGGGTGAATCACAATAGCGGCCCGAATTACGTCGGTTACCGTTACCTCCACGTTCAGCCTGGAGGCCAAGCCCGATTCATCGGTCGCCACCAGTGTAACCTCGTACACGTTGTCCCCGTCCTTGTCCTTGGGGTCCTCGAAGTCCTGGGCGGCCAGGGACAGTTTGGCCCTGGTCACGTCGGGGGTGGTCATTGACGTGTCGGTCACGGTGAAGAGGTCGGCGTCGTCCCCGCCGAGCGTCCAGGCGATGGCGCCGGTCGGGTTGCCCGCAACCGTGAACTCACCGCTCCACGCCACATTCTCCAAAACTCTGTACTCTGCCCTTCCACGCAGGGAGAATCTGTCGCTGATGGTGCCCACCGCCTCGGCGTCGAAAATGGTCGCGTTGGTGGGAGAAGAGAGCTGCACCAGGAAGGTCTCGTCGTGCTCGTCGATGGCGTCCTGGACGATCTGCACCTCCAGGGTCGCCGTCCGGTCCCCCGCCGCGATGGTCGCCGTCGTGGCCGTCACCGCCGTGTAGTCCGTGGCCCCGGCCGGGTTGGCTCCGTCGGTCTCGTCCGCCGCCGTCTTCCACTGGAACGTGACGTCCCTGGCGGAGACCGTCGACAGCGTCACCGTGAAGGCAGCCTTGCTCCCTTCGGACGCGCCGGCGTCGGCCACTGACAAGGTGGGCGGGGCGTCGTTGTCAACGATAGTCGCGGTCACGCTCGCCGTGGCGTTCGGACCCAGCTTAACGACGTCGCGATTGCCTAAAATGGTGAATTCCACTTCGTGGGGATGAACGGGATGCTTGGCAATGGCGTTTAGTTCGATCAGGAAGGTCTCGTCGAACTCATCCAGCGCGTCCTGGGTGGTCTGCACGGTGATCGTTTCGACGACGTCTTCTAAGCCCCTGCTGCCTGGCCAGCCAATGGTCTGGTCTGTCACCGGGGTATAGTCGCCGGCGTCCGCCGGATGGTCGCCGTCGGCGTCCGCGGCCGTGTTCCATTCCAGGGTGATTTTTTCCAGCGTCGAATCTTCGATGAGCGAGAAGACCCTCACCGTGAATGAGACGGCATTCCCTTCATCCACCGCCGTGGGCGGTTCAAACACAACGCCGCCAATGCTTACGTTGGTGACCGTGACTTGCACGTCAGTTGCAGCGGACAGGCCCTTCGTATCGGTGGCCACCAGCGTGACCTCGTAAACGTTGTCCCCGTCCTTGTCCTTGGGGTCTTCAAAGTCCTGGGCGGGCAGGTCTATCTGTGCCTGTACCGAAAGGCTTGATGAAATGCTGACAACGGTGAAGAGGTCGGCGTCGTCCCCGGTAAGCGTCCAGGTGACGTCGTCGTGCGGATTGCCGTAGATGACGAAACTGTCGCCAGGACTGCTCCAGGCAACATTTTCGGTCGCTTCGAAACTGGTGTCTCCGGTGATCTGGAACCCGTCGGTGATGGTGCCTTCGCCCTCGCCGTCGGAGATGGTGGCGTCGGTGGGCGAGGACAGCCGCACCAGGAACGTCTCGTCCTCCTCGTCCATCGTGTCCTGGGCGGTCTCCACCTCCAGGGTCGCGGTCGTCGACCCCGCCATGATCGTCACCGTCTGCAAAGTGGTCACCGCGGTGTAGTCCGTTCCCGCCGTGGCCGGATTGGCCCCGGTTGCGTCGTCGGACGTTCCCCACTTGAAGGTCACCGCCTGCTCCGAGGCCGCGCTCAGGGTCACCTCGAAGGCCACCTTGCTGCCCTCGGGCGCTTCGGCGTCGGCCACCGACAGGGTGGGCGGGGCATCGTCGTCGGTGATGGTGCCCGTGGCCGTCAGGTCCGCGGCCGTGGCGGACAGCTCCGCGTTGACGGCCCCGGTCAGGGTAACGGTCACCGTCTCGTCCTCCTCGTCCACCACGTCGCCCTTGACCGGGATGACGATGTTGGCCGTGGTAGACCCGGCGGGGATGGTGACTTCCAGCGGGTCCGGGGTCGTGTAGTCGCTGACCTCCTCGGCCGTCCCGCCTGTGGCCGTCCCGCCCAGGGTGTAGGTTAGCGTAGCGTCGCTGTTCCTGGCCGCCGACAGGCTCACCGGGAAGTTCAGGGCAGTCGTCTTGGTTGGGTCGTCGCCCTCGGCCACCGCTGCCGCCGGGGCCGCCACCGACGCTATGGGGAAGCTGGTGACGGTTACCCGCACGGCCTGGGTATCGCTATTGCCGTCTTCGTCGGTGGCCCGGGCGGTTACCTGGTACACGTTGTCCGTGTTCTGGTCCTTCGGGTCATCGAAGTCCTGGGCCGGCAGGGAGATGACGCCGGTGTCCGCGTCAATGGTGAAGCGCGCGTCGTCGTCCCCTTCCAGGGTCCAGGTCACGTGGCCCAGGGGAGCGCCGGAAACCGTTGGGACGGGCGATTCCCAGTCCAGACCCTCCAGTCGCTCCGCGTCGCTGTAACCGCTGACGACCACCGAACCCAGGTCATCGTTCCGGATGGTTATCCGGGGCATCCGGTACGATTGGTTACCACCGACGGGGAAATATCCCCTGTAACGAGGCTGCGGGGGATTGACGGAAGCTATATAGAACAAAACCCCCAGGTCTTCATCGGCTTCAACGCGGCTGTCCTCAGTGGTGGGGACGGGCAATTTCCAGGATTGAGTTCCCGACAATATAAGAACGGTGCGTGACGGATAACTCCCGTATCCGGTAATTCGTCTGCCCCGTTCCCAGCCGGTGTAGTCCACGTCGTCGTCGGCTGCCGGATTGCTGACCCCGGCAGTTGTCAGGTACACCAGACCCGTTACGAGACGCGTCAACGGGTTGGTTGAATTGAACAAGATGTCAACCGTTTCCCCTTCGTCCACCACCCGGTCGGGGATGTAAAGATCCGTTTGGGTGGAGTCGTTGATCTCGACGGTGGACTCGCCTTCCACGGGGTGGATGTTCAGCCCGGCGGACGCCTCTTCCAGGAAAACGGTGAAGGTCTCGGGCACGGGCTCTGCCCGGCCGTCCTCGAATATGACGACATCGACCGTCTGCGCCGTTTCTCCGGGGGCGAAGGTGATCTTTTCGCGGACGGGCTGATAATCCTCTCCGGCGATTGCGGTGCCGTTCCTGACGTCGACGAAGACCTCCAGCGCCTGCGTGTGGGGCTTGGAAAGGCTGACGGTGAACCGGGCGCGCCCGGCGTCCTCGTTCACCGAGGCGGGGCCGCTCACGGACGCCTGGGGCCGCTCGTCGTCAATGATGGTGGTGGTGAGCACCAACCCCAGCCGGGCGTCAGGCGAGAACAGGCTCCACCCCCTCCCAACGAACGGATAGAGCCACAGGGACAGGGTTTCGTTGCCTTCTGCCAAACTGTCTCCGCGGGGCCGCACACCAAACGTAATCTCGCGGAGTGTTCCCCCAAATTGTACGGTGTGAATCTCCGCCAGCTCGCCAATTCGAGTTCGCTCATGGCATTCCACTAAACTCGCCCGGAACTCGCCGTTGGCGATTTTGCCAACTGAGACATCCGTGCTGCCGGCGGCGCCCACAGTCAGGCCCCGAGGCGTCGCTCCTCCCGGGAAATTCCGGGGGTTGGGACGCGTCAGGGCGCACACCTGAAATCCGAACTCGTCCCATGGAAAGTTCACTTCATCGGGATGCGCCGTCCGTCTGATCTTCACCTGATAGATCGTGTCGTCGTCCCAGTCGGCAGTCGTGCCCTCGGGAAGGGCCGCGGGGAGGACGCCGACGATCTCCCAGGTCAGGGCGTCGTCGTCCTCGATTTCGGCATAGCCGACGACGTTGCTGAAGTCGATGCTGGCTTCGTCGCCGCTGATGGTCACCCGGAACTCTTCGGTGTTCTCGATGAAATCGTCGTCATTGACCGTGACCGAAACCGTCTTCTCGGTTTCGCCGGCCGCGAAGGTGACGGAGCCGCTGGCGGCGGTGAAGTCATTCTCTCCCTGGTTGCCGTTGCCTCCGCTGCGGGCCGAATGGAGTGGGCCCGAGGCCCCGTCGCTCGTTGCCCACCGGACGGTCACGGCCGAGGTCTGGGCCGGCTTGAGGCTGATCACGAAATCGGCCGTGGCGCCGGGACCCTCGGTGACCGGGGCGGCGTCGGCGATGGCTACCTGCATGGTGTCGTCGTTCTTGATGGTGCCCACGGCGGTGGGGTCCCGGAACTTGGCATGGGGCGCGTGGGCCAGCTGGATCCGGAACTGCTCGTCGACCTCGGGCTCGATGTCGGGCTGGGAATCCACCACGATGGTCTTGCTCAGCTCGCCCGGCGCGAAGGTGACGGTCTGCCGCGCCGTAACGCCCACGTAGTCATTGTCCAAGACACTGGCGGTGTCGTCCTCCGTCACCCATATCACCGACACCGGCCTCTCCGAGGCGGCGTCCAGGGAGATGGTGAATTCGAGGCTGCCGCCTTCCACTGCCTCGGCGTCGCCAATGGACATCCAGGGCCGGGAGTCGTCGTCACGCACGGTCACCACCGCGTCAGCGTCGTCGGGCAGGGCGCCGGTAACGGAGACCACCGTCACGGTGAAGTACTGGTCGCCCTCGTCTATCGTGTCTTGCAGCGTCTGCACCGCGGGCAAGTCGATACTGGTCTCACCGGCGGGGATGGTGGCGGACTGCATGGTCCGCGCCGTGTAGTCCTTGCCTGCCTTGGCGGTGTGGGCGTCGTCGGCGCCGTTGCCGCCGTCCTGGGTCTTCCAGGTGAAAGTGACGTCGGTGGCCGACGGATCGCTGAGGGTGGCCCGCACGTGAGCCGGCTGCCCTTCGGTGACCTTGTCTTCCAGGACCGTCAGCGACAGGCCGGGCCGGTCCACGATGGTGATGGTGGGCATGGAGACGCTGGCCGCCAGGTCTGCATACTCGTAGTTGACCCCGAACAGTTGTTTTCGGACACGTTCATTTTCTGGCGCAACGCCCAGCAAGAAAAGGCTGGCCCCGGCTTCAAACTCCAGGGTGAAGGTTTCCAGACCCTCGCCGCTTATCCCGTCGTCATGAACTCCAATCGCCTTGCGACCAGTGGTTTGGCCTTTCGGGACATGGATCCAAAAGGCCGTGCCGCTCAGGTCTCGATAATCAACCCCTCCCGTCGCCGTAATGTCTTTGGTCTTGAAGTTGGCGGACAGATCGTAGGGCACGGGCCTGGAGAGGGTGAGACGAACCACGGCCGAGACTCCTTCCAGCACCGTGGCGTCATCCACGGCAACCGTCAGTTCCACCGGGTCGTCGTCGTTGAGGATGATGCCGCGAGAGATGAGGCCGCCGCCTCCGCAAGAAGGCACGCCGCGGAAGCAGGCGTTCACCGCGTTGGTAAAGCTAATCCACACGACTTCATCGGGTTCTTTCTCGTAATCGCCCTTGACGGTAACCTCAACCTTCTTTCGCGTTTCGCCGGGCAGGAAGGTGAGGGTGCCGGAACTCAGGGCCTCATAGTCCGTGCCCGATGTGGCCTGGTCAGGCAGTCCGGTTCCGGCCCGAGAGATTCTTGCGTAGTTCACTTTGACCGTCCGGCCGCTGGACCGGTCCAGCCGGACAACGTAGGTGAGCTTGGCGGTTTCCCCTTCGTCGGGCTCCCTCACCGTCGAACTGGTCACGGACACGATTGGCGGGTCGTCGTCATCCGTGATGGTCAGTTCCTTCAGGAAATAGCGATGTTCATTGCCGTCAGCGTCGGTCTCTACTATGGGCTGGCCGCCGTCGGCGTCGACCGCCCGCAACCCTTCGGCATTGCCATAGAACACCAGGATGCATTCGTCGTTCTCATCCAGAACATCCCGGCGGGTATAGACCTCGAAGTGCCTGGTCTGGTCTCCTGGCCCAAAGGTGAAGCGCTGTGAATTCACTGCCCGGTAATCCACGTGCTCCACCGCTTGTTTTTCGCCGCCGGCGCAATGGCTGCCCGTTGGCTCGACGACTTCGGCGAGGATGCTGGCATGCTCGCCGGGCCGCAGCGCCCGCGCCAGGGTGACGGGCAGCCGGGCCGCCTCACCCTCCGCCACCGTGCCGCCGCGGATCGTGACGTCGACGGTGTCTTCGCTTTCGATGAAGCCGTAGGCCTTGAGGGTTGTATCCGGAGTTCCGTCGCCGTCCTGGTCGGGAAACTCCAAGTTGCCGGATGGATTGCTGAGGGTCAGGGTAAAAGCCTCCACCCCCTCAACGAGATTGTCGTCGACCGGGGTGACAACAATCTCCTGTACCTTGGTGTCCAGGAAGGAGAGTGTTCCCGATGCGCCGCCGGCGGGCGGCGTGTAGTCGCCGGCGCTGGCGGCATTACTGAAATCGGGTGGGGCGTCGGGTGTGATGGCGTAGTTGACGGTTTGAGCGGCGCCCTGTGGCGCGGTCGGCAACTCAACCCGAAAGACGACCTTGCCGTCCTTCTTGGCAGCTTCTGTGGCGCCGTCGTCCCAGTCCTCCTTGCCTCGGTCGTTTGCCACGTTGACGGGGAGCGGCCGGTTGGTGATAGTGACCGTTATCTTGTTGTTGGGAAAACTAACTTCCGGATCCGAAAAGTTGAAGGGTTGGAAATCAATTGCGAACCTTTCCGGCTTCTCCGCTATACCATCCCAGATTGCCTCCAAGGATATGGTTGCGGTGCGAGCCTCTTCCGAACTGCCGCTAAGCGTTATAGTCCCCTGCCGAACGACAGTGTTTCCCCCAACCTTCGCCGTGAAGTCCTGTCCATATATACCAGCGGACCCGTAAGTTTCGGTGATGTCGATCGAGGGAATAAAGGTATAGTAAAATTTGCGCTCTCGGGTTCCGGAATTTGCCGGTATCGTTAGCGTGATGTCTTGGGCCGGTCCGCCTTCTAGAATCGTGACGCTGGTCGGGGATACTGTCACTGGGACACGGTCTGGGCCCTGCTGGGCCGAGACGTCACTGGCGAACAGGCCGACAAGGGTGGCGCCAACGATCAGGAACAGGCCCAGCCAATGCGTGTGCCATCCAGACCGGCTTTGGCGCTCTCGCGAGGCTTCCGCCGGTGTGCTGAATTCTACGATAGATGCAATCCGCGCCCAGTCTATGGACCGTTTCACCATATAGTCACCCATACTCATTTTACTATGCGGGGGGGGGGGGGGGGGGCTACCCTAATGCAACGAGAATGAGTCCAAGATCCACTACCCAGCGGCAAGAATGCGATTTCGGGCCACTTGGTTGGGCCGGTGTCGGTGACGCCATCTTCACGGTGACGGCCAGCACGAACGGGTCTTCCCCGGCTCGCGGCGCTGCCGGCAGTTTCCCCCAGAGATTCATCCACGGATTCGCCCCGTTGTCATCGCGCCTCCCCCATGTCTTACGCCTCCAGCAGCAAACGAAGGGTCTGGGCCGACGTCCTCTCCTCCACCTCCGCCATGAAGACATCTGCCGATGGAAGGAAATAGTCTTCTGCGGGCCACAGGTCTCCCACAGGTGGAGGGTCGGCAAAGGTGGCAACCTTCTCCGGGTAGTGCACATAGGCTTCACGGACTCTCCGGCGCAGAGCTCCTATTCGTTCCATGGCCTCGGCCATGCTTATCTCGTCCTCCGGGTATGACCAGGTGGTCGCACCCATGACGTCGCCCACCTGCCAGTCGGTCTTGGGCGGAGTTCGCGTCGCTGTTGTGGCAGACAACGCACGCCTCCGCCGAGGCGATGTCCGTGAACATGGCAGTCTGAAAGCCGATATCCGGGTCCAAGAAGAACTGCGGCTCGCCGGTGCGCCTGATGACCTGAAAGTGCTCTGTCTGCAAGCCGGTGAATTTGTTGGCGTCGTTGATCGGAAAGTCCGAGCCGAGGAAGAGATACAGGGGGACTGGACTACGCCGGAGACCCTCGGCAGTCTCCCGCAGGAAGAGCGCCGGAAGCGGCCCGGCGTGCGTGGGGGTGATGGGGTCGTCCTCCAACTAGGTGTCCTGGTGGCAGTGGGTGCAGAAACCGATGGTGGGCTGAGTCACCCGCACCCCTTGGTGCTCGGTGTGGCAGGCGACGCACATGTGGGCCTCGATGTGCTCCCGTGCATCGGCGAAGCGCGGCTCGAGGAAGCGGGAGATCGGGTGCCGGTCGTCAGGCCTCTCGTGGCAGTCCAGACAGGCTGCGTTACCGACATCCTCGGAGCCAAAACCGATGGTGGACTCCCGCAGGCCCAGCCAGTCGTAGACGTTGGAGTTCAGTTGCTGCGCGGCGGTGCCCGCTACGGCTGAGTGGCATTCCTGGCAGCCCAATCCCTCGTGGCCAGTGTTCATGGGCCCCTTGGCAACCAGCGCGTTGCGGTCCGGGAATGTGAGAAACGCCACCAAGAGCAGGCCCAGCGCGACGGCCGACTGCAACTCCGACATACCTCCAGTGCTTCAATAACGTCCTGATAGCAGCCCCGTTCCCGAGCGGGTCCTTAAGTGCCTCAATTAGGATATGGGGCAGACTAGGGCCGGGAATGCACGGGTGTGTCAGCACTGATCTGATGAGGACGGGGCGGAAGCGGGATTAGGATGCGGTCAGCCCGACGCAAGTTGCTACAAGCCTCGCGTCGGCTATTGACAGGCTATCGCATGGCGGATGGGGAGACGCGAGGAGAGTAGACCTCCAGTGACCAGCGCTCACGTTTCCCCGTCACTAGGCGTCACACTACAGGTATCGCAAGTCCTTGGTGCGCCGACAGGCTGCCAAGCGACATCTCGAAGATGGCGGTATCTACCGTAAGCGGTGGTGGGCCAAAGTGGACTCGAACTCTCATCGGATTGGTTCGAGTCCAGCTAGGCCCACCACGCTTGACAGAATCAAGAACTTTCACATTGAGGTTCACGTTGGACTTGTAGCCGGGCCACCACCCGGATCGGCAGGGACGAAGCGTCAGGCCGCCTCCAGCCATAGAGACTCCAGCCCCCGCAGCGTCACCTGGTTCCGGTAGCGTGGTTCTTCGGCCAGCCGCAGGTTGCCCAGGCGTGGCAGCAGCGCCTCAAAGGCGACACGTCCCTCAAGCCGCGCCAGTGGCGCGCCGAGGCAGTAATGAATGCCCCGCCCAAAGGCCAGATGCCTGGCAGAAGAGCGTCCCACGTCCAGCCGGTCCGCGTCGGAAAAGACATGCGGGTCTCGGTTGGCCGCCCCCAGGAGGCAGAGCACCCGCTGTCCGGGAACTATTCGCTTTCCACGCATCTCAACCAGCTCACGGGCTATCCGGCTGTCCACTTGCACCGGACTATCGAAACGCAGAAGTTCATCAATCGCTCTGTTCAGCAGCGCAGGGTCTTCGCGCAGCCTCCGGAGCTCGTTGCGATGACGCAGCAGCGCCAACGTGCCATTGCCGATGAGGTTACGCGTCGTCTCGTTTCCTGCCACCAGCACGAGCAGCAGGTTTACCAGCAGGTCGTCGCGCTCCAACCGTTCACCTTCGACCTCCGCCGTCACCAGGGCGCTGACCAGGTCGTCCTGCGGGTGGCGACGCCGTTCTTCCGCCACCGCTTCGAAATAGGTGAACACCTCATCGACAGCCCGCTGCACCTTCATCACCTGGTCTTCATTCAGCAGCGGGTCGACGATGAGGGAAACGATGTTGGACCACTCGTTGAACTGCTCGCGGTCCTCTGGTGGAACCCCCAACATCTCGGCGATGACGATGACCGGTAGGGGAAACGCGAGCTCCGCGATGAGGTCAAAGCGCTCCTTTGCCTCCACGCCGCCAAGCAAACCGTCCACCGTTTCCCGGATTCGCGGTTCCAGGGCGGCAACGGAGCGTGGAGTGAATCCGTGGGAAACCAGGGCCCGGATCTTGGTGTGTTCCGGCGGGTCCAGGTCCAGCATGCTCACCTGTGGAATGTAGCCGAATTCCCTGCCTGCATTCCCGAACCGTCGGTTATCCCGCAGCACCATGTCGACTTCGGCATAGTCCGTCAGGACCCAGGCGTCCTGCAGACGCATCCGGTGGACAGGATCTCTCCGCCGCAACTCCTCGTAGAAAGGGTACGGGTCTGCACGCAGTTCCCGGGAAAGGGGATTGTAGGCCACACCAGATTCGAATCGCTCCCATGCCAGGAGAACCCGCATGGCCACAGGCCGCATGGTTCTCACAAGGTAATCGGACAACGCGTTCAATCCTTCCCTCCCCATCCCAAGTGTTGCGCGAAACCGGGATCGTTTCTGATGAACCAACGGCGGCACCGATGGCCAGCGCCTCTACTCGTCCAGTAAACCGTTCCGCACGGCCCAGACCAGCAGCTCCTGCTTTGTCTCAATCTTTAGCCTGTCCTGAATGCCGTAGATCGCGTTACGAACCGTCACCGGCCGGTTGCCCCTGGCTTCGGCGATCTCGGCATACGACAATCCCTGGGCAAACGGCGTGAGAATGTCCCGCTCCCTCCGGGTGATCATGCCAGGACTCGGGTTCCTCTCTCCCTGAGCCGATGTGCGGAACTCGGCAAACACGCGCCCTTTCGCCCCTGCGGGTATGCGGTACTGGCCATCCGCCACGTCGCGTGCCCGGCCGCATTCAGGCCTGGATGCTTCTGAACATCCGGCAGCCGGTGACGCCCAATACGACAGGCATCAGCGCGTCGATGACGGCCCAGAACTGCCCGTCAGGCTCGTTGTTGGGGGACAGGAGGCTGAACCAGTTCCAGAAGTACAGCAGGAACACGACGCACGCGGCGTAGAAGACGACGTTGGCCCCGATGTAGCGCCTGATGTCCACCGAGCCGTCGACGTCGACGCCGCGCTTTTCCACGTAGCTGGCGGCCAGCGCGATCACCATGCCGACGGCCATGAACCAGTTGAGTATCTCCCAGACGGTGAACGGCTCTTCTCCGCCGGGGTGGTACAGCGGGGTGATGATGAAGTTGATGGCGACGGCTGCAGCAAGCAGTACGAGATAGGCCGCCGCCACTCGAATCAGGATTGACATTGCTTCCTCCTTTGACCCTAACCTGGGTCGCTTTGCGGGGCCGTCAGTGTATCCAGCATTAGCCCTGCGCTGACAGCTCCATTGGTGCCGGATACGACCCCCGCGGAGCCGGTTGACTCCAGAGGCCGTAGGCGCCGACCGAAGCCCTCAGCAGCGTCACCTTTCGAGTGGGCGTTGACCCTCGGGCAGGAGCACCAGACCGTCTTGACCAGATTTGTACGCAGGGCACAACACACGTGTGAGGACGTCGCATGGCGGCATCCTCACACGACCGAATCCGTATGTGTGGCCTTTCTAGCGTTTCCGGACTGGAGGCGAAAATGAAGCGTATCCAAGTGAAGGGAATCGATGTCCGCAGCCGCCGCCAGAACAGCGTTGAGGCTGTACCAGACCTGAAGCATCTCCGGTTCAGCGATGTTCAGTTCGGTCGCGTCGACCATGGACACAAATTCTCTCTTTGTCAGCCTATTCAACTGGAAACTCCCCTCTTCCCGCCGAGACTCTACACCTATAGATATCCGTCATCGGCCAGGAAGCACCCTATCTAAATGGGTGGTCTCCGCAGATGCCATGCGGTTGCCCGCTGGTAGGCGTCAGCCACCCTCAGCACCATCGCTTCATCGCCCGGCTTGCCAGCAATTTGCATGGCCAGTGGCAAATCAGCGCCTCCATGGCTGACGAAACCACAACAGATCGACAGTGCCGGGCCGCCTACCAGGCTGAACAGCGCCCTTAGGTTGTCGCCCATCAGCTCAGAGGCCGCCTCCTGCTCACCGTCGAAGGATGGGTTGGGTTCTATCTTCTCCGCGGTGCCTGCCATCGTTGGCGTCAACAGTACATCGACCTCTTCAAAGGCATTCAGCGTCTGTGCCCGGATCATTGACTGCAACTTCTGTGCAGTGCAGTAGACGCTCGCGGGCAGCAGTTCAGCTGCCAAAAGCTGCACCCTGTTATATGGATCAAAGTCGTCTGCTTGATCACGTAGCCAACTTGACACCAGACTGGCGCATTCAACGGCGATGATCACGTGACTTGCGAATCCGGCGTGTTTCGCCAGCGGAAGGGAAACCTCGCTTACCTCTGCACCTAGACCGGATAGCACCCTTGTCGCCGAGGCAATGCCGTCCAGCACTTCAGTGCTGGCGCCCGACCCTTCAGCGTCAAGCATTTCCCGTACCAGACCGATTCTCACCCCCGCTGCATCTCCGGTCAGTGAGGCCAGGTAGTCTGGCACGGGAGTATTCCAGGAGTACGGATCTCTGGGGTCATGACCCGCGACCACGCCCATGGCCGCTGCACAGTCCTCGGCCGTACGGGCAATCGGACCAATGGTGTCCATGAACCTGGATGCGCCGATGAGACCATATCTGCTCACCCTGCCCCACGACGGTCTAAGACCGGTGAGTCCGCAGTTGGCCGAGGGATTTCTGATTGATCCGCCGGTATCGGCGCCAAGCGAGGTAGGACACATGAGAGCGGCCGTGGCTGCTCCTGAACCCGAACTGGAGACCCCCGGCGTGCGTGTGAGATTCCATGGGTTGCGCGTCATCCCGGATGCCGATGTCGCGAAGTTACCGAAGGCGAGTTCAGACATGGTCGTCTTGCCGACTATGATCGCGCCCGCCCGTTTGAGGTTGCGAACCACCGTGGCGTCCTCGGTTGGGACGAAATCTGCCCAGAGGGCAGACCCACCCGTGGTCTGGACACCTGACATGTGAATCTGATCCTTGATCGCCACGGGAACGCCGTGAAGAGGTGATCGAATGGTGCCGTTGCCGAGTTCCCTATCCGCACGGCGTGACAACTCCAATGCCTGATCGTCAAGCACGGTGACAAAGGCATTCAGCTTCGGGTCTACGCTATCGATGCGGTCGAGGTGAGCTCTCGTCACCTCAACCGACGAGACCTCGCGCCGGCGCAGGAGACCACCCAGTTCTATCGCGGAAAGCTGAATGATCTCCTGCTTATCCAACGGCCCGTTCCTGAACGATTACGACCCTAAAGACTCACTGTGAGGTGAATGCATGACCAGTAACGTCCAACCATGTGCTGGGACGTTACCTTATGCCCCGCCAATCACGAATGTCCGTCGCATTCACAGCCACCTAGAACAACCCGTCGAGGTTATCCCAAAGGTTCCGCCACCACCCTCGATCCGATCCGTGGTCCGGCACGAAGTGGACCTCGTATGTCCCGCCCTCGCTCACCTTGAGCCATCCGCCCAATGTCAGCCGCTTGCCCAAGGAGACTTCTTCGAAAGCTCCAATCGGTACGCGTACGATCACCTGCTGCACGTAATTCCCCCGGTCAATCTCCAGAACCAGCTTGTCGACCTCCTTGGATACCAGCGTGCCGCCGACCATCACGCACACATCGCGGAAAAGGTCGCGGGCCGACGCAATCTGCGCTGGCGTCGGAATCGGCGGAGATTCCAGGGGACATGGTTTGTCACGAGGCGAGACCACATCGAGGCTGAGCAGGACGATCAAGGCCACCACCCCTATGACCAGAAGACTTACCAACCATATGAGGCACCCGCGGAGCCGTCCTCCGCCCTCCGGCTCCTCAAACAGCTCCCCTGACCTGTACTGTTGGTACTTGACCGATGGCGGCCGCTCCTGGGCAGTCGGAGACTCACGCTGCGATTCCAGCTCTCCAGCGATCTCTTCGCCCTGGTCGGTGGTCCCTCCGTGCGCCGTGAGTTCCGGCTGCACGGCATCCGACGATTCCCGGTCAAGTTGCTCCAGCTGTTCAAGCAACTGAATTTCCTCTTCGTAGCCCCACTGCGCAGCCGCCTTCGCCGCATCCTCCGACCGTCCGGTTAGCCACCACTCCGGCGCGTGCATGAAGGCGCGATAGGCCGCGTCCAGTTCGGCGCCCCGCAGGGAGGATTCCCCGCTTGATCCGAACCACGGCGGAGCCGACGCCGCAACGTCGAGCCACGGCTGGGCCACATTGAACGCGACCGCGTGGGCCAGCATGGGGTCTGATTGGCTCCGAGCGCCGGGAGGGGAAGGGCCGGCCATGGATGCTTTCCAGCCAAGCCACTGACTTATCTCAAGTGCCCCCGCTGGAGTTGGCTTCAGCATGCCTGTCCTTAGCCCCATCGCCGACGGCAGCGCAAGAAACGAGTACAGGAGACCCGCGAACGCGCCGATCAGGACATTCGCCCACCACTGGTCAAGCCACAGAGACGCCCAGAACCCGCTGCCGACACCCGTCAAGATGGAAGCCACCATCCACCAATCACTTCCGTCGTCGGACTTCTCCCTCCTTACCCTGACAGGGTTGTCATCGAATAGTCCGCGCTGCCTCAGGTAGTCACCTATCTGGTCGCCGATGGCATCCTCGCGCTTCTCTATCGCTTCCTTGAGCGCATCAACTGTTGAAAAGCGCGACGGCAGGCTGTTACATATCGTTCGCTCCCAGTCATAGTGTGTGAGTCCCTGCCGGGACAGCCGGTACAGGAAGCCGACCCTCGTTCCGACGGCCTCGATCCGCAACGTGCGGCGCTGGCACATCTCGATGATGGAAGCCAGCAGTGCCGGGCTCCCTACCGCGTGAACTTCCAGCGCTGATACCGCAGCCGCTGGCATTGAATCCGGCTTCGGGGGCCCCGAGTACCACGTGCTCGCGTGCGGTGGGCGGTGCTTGGGCCACAGCCACAGAGCGATGATGAGCAGTTGCGCCAGGACCACCCCTACCGTGCGGAAGCTCCAGACCGCGAGCTGCTTCCAGCCCATATCCCGGAATTCGGGAAAGCCGCTTTCGGCGATGGCTCCGCCGGGGTCCAGCGCGAACAGCAAGCCGATGGCGGCAAGGACCGCCACCGCTGTGACCACACTCACAATGCCCTGCCTTCCTTCTCCGGTCCCGCTACCTGACCTGACTCCACCGGACTTTGAAGGTGGAGACGCCCGGGGTAGTCTTACACCTCCCCTGAAAAGGCGGATGCGCTACCGCTATCCGCTCATTGAGGCCTGCATATCCCGGCGCGACTACCTAATCTGGTGGTCGACGCGCTACGACAGATCGCTGGAGAGACCGGCTTGTATCGCCGGTCCATCCCAGTCACACAACCGTAGAGTCAAGACCACATACAGGTGGCCCGAACTGTTCGTCGACACCTACACCAGCATGCGGTGTAGACCTGCCCTCGCACTCCTTGACCAATCCGTCTCTGGCCATCCCCGTTCCCATATCCGTCTGAACAGGCCTGACGGCTTCAGCGGGCGGAATCGTCCCGGGGTCCGGCAACAGTCTAACCGGGCCGCTAACGGCGCAACGGGGGCACGATGGGCTGGCGCCAGCCCCGCTGCTACACAGGGTCTAGACCAGTGTGCTCGGAAACAGGCGGTTACCTGTCCTTGGAAGCTAGTTGCTGTATGACCTCGGTAATGAGGAATGCGACAAAGGATATGCCCAAAGGTATGACTATCGTCGCCAAGCCCGCCCATCCTGTAGCCTCGGCTCCGCTTGCTGAGTGCATGGCCTTTGCCGCGAGCGCCAGGGCTATACAGAATAGGGCGGCGCTCATCGCATAGCCGAGCATGAGCCTGTCTAGATTGATTTCAAACTTCATTACTGCCTCCCACAAATGAATGGCGTGGATGGGTTAATCGGCGATTGTCTCGCCACTCCTGATCTTTCATTCCTTTTGTGCCTGCGCCTTACTATCACTAGCCGAGTCGATACGATCTGCTCCCAGAATTCTGTTCCAGTCGGAACGTTAGTTCTGCGAGAAGTCGCGATTGCCACTGCTGTCCACGGCCCCCACAGCCTACAGCCATGTGATATGGCCCGCATATCAATCGACGATGATTTCGCATGAATCGCTGTATGTTTTCTTCAAGCACTGGTTAGTTGGGTCCTCAGCCTGCAGAACACTCGAACCAGGCCGTCATGTGGCTCTTGAGCTGGAGCCGAACCCCAAAAGGGCCGGCGAACGGCGAGCGCGGCCGACGATTGGGGAGACGTTAAGCATGCGGGTCCTCAAGCTCCCAATGGCCACCGACTGCATCACTGTTCCCATGGTGACTCCCGCAGTCTCACCGGATGGGCCAGTGACAAGCAACATAGCTCCCAAAGCGAGAGCCGGATGAACGATGGCGGCTGCACTCGACGGCGAGGAGTACCGGATGCCATAGCCACTAGCTGGTCCTTGCCTACCTCCGCCATCCTCCTGGGGCTGCTGCTCCTAGGGACCATCACCGCGTGCGAGGACAATGCTCCGGAGGTCACGTCGCCGATCGTAACCTCTTCCCCCACAGCGACTGCGTCACCTACACCTGAGCCAACGGCCACGCCTACATCGACCGCCACGCCCACAGCCACACCCGCACAGGCCGCGCCCCCCTCCCCCACAGCGACTGCGTCACCTACACCCGCGCCGACGGCCACGCCTACACCGACCGCCACAGCCACACCAATCCTGATACCCACGGACACGCCTACACCAACGCCTGAGCCGACTGCCACGCCGACACCAACGCCTGAGCCGACTGCCACGCCGACACCCGGGCCGACTGCCACACCAGAAACGGGGACAGCTTCTCAAGAGTGGGTGGACGAGTTTCTGGAAGGGCTCGACGCCAATCCAGTTGTCGAAGACGCTGTTGCCGCCCTGGAGGAAAATCCGATTTTCAGAGCCGTCCGCACTCAGACGCTCTATGACGGAGACACTGAGATTTTTGATGCTGTCTTCGAGTACACGGGCGATTCCGACGCTCCCTTTTCGGCTCAGGGAACACACACTACGACTTCTATTGGCCGAATCTATGAACACGATTCAACGTGGCACTCGACCTGCCTCCGGGCAATCGCCCCTCGTGTACGGCATTGGCTGTATTTCGAACACGATCACTGGTGGAAAACTGGACCGAATCTAGAAATATTCGTCCCGGCCATTCCGTTCGCCTCTTTGTTTGTTGACGGCGCGGAGTGGGAGGCAATCGATGTCCACAGGCGAAGCGGCCCCCTCGAGCTTGTCCTCCGTACGACGCTTCCTGACGGCGTAAGCTACACCGTCCACATCTATCCAGAAGAACATCCCTTTCGCCTAGTCGCTGAAAAGACCTATCTCTTTGACCGACTCTTTTCTGACACGAATTACCTTTACGACATCGAAGAGACGCCGGCAGTCCATGAGAGTAAAGAAGACTGCCTCTCCCGCAATACCGGCTGACCGATCCCTCAACCCCTGGACTGGCTCTGCCGTTCCTGATTCAAGGTTGCCACGCAGGCACGGGATATAGAACTCTCGGGAGAGTGACCTACGCGATCGGTATGTTCGCAACCGGCATGTCCCCGGCTTCGGCGTTGTTGGGATTCGTCGCAGCATTGATGTTGGTATACGCACTGGGCAAGACGATCGTGAGAGGCCCTCGCGCTGCCTGGGAGATGCTGACATTGGCCTCGCTCATGACACTCGGCCTCGCGGTCCCATTCTTGTTGACCTTTGGATTCTTTGCCTCCCAAATCGGTCTCGCGCTGCTGTCTTTCTCCGTGGTCAAGCTCGCCAAGAGCTTAATGATTCGCCAAACGTAGTTTGAGTCATACCTGCCCTCTGAATTCTGCTCCGGCGGGAATGTCAATCGCCTGAATGGTTTAGCTTCCCGTCTAGGCCGATATCCCAAAGCACACTACTCTGGGGGCAAGGAGCGCAGAGCTGTGCCTAACTCGCGATCCTTTGAGTTGCTCTCCAGCTACAGTTGCGCGTTCCAGCCCAGCTTCTCCGCCCAGTCTCCAGCGGTCTTTAATCCGGCCGTTATGCGGTTCCACCGTCATGACAGTCCCATACGGTGAGCGATCCATCTCCTTGCGACCACACCCTGAGCGTCCTGGAACGCGCGCACTGTAGGAAATCCTGGAGGAGCTGGCAGTAGGGCCTGACGTGTGAAGTATCCGGCTATCGCCGCCATCACCGCGGTGATGGCTTCCCCCTCGGCTTTGCGACATGCAGTATGTCAGGAGATCACCTCTTCCGGAGGTGGGCCACCCTGCATCGTCACACTGGGAGCCAACGCGACAACGTCCAGTCATGGAGTGCCGTCACGTGCGTGCGGCCAGTCGACCAACTAGACATGCTCCGATGTCAGCGGGAGACTGGGCGCTTCCTCGCCGGCGGCAAGTGGCTAGCCACGTTCAACCAAAGAGGCACTGCCGTTGTACTGGCGATCTGGGCGGCTCTCACCGCCGCGGGTATCTTCGCCTACACGTACGACCGGCATTTCAGCCTCTGCTCGTGATGGGATTAGCCAGTGTAACAAAGTTACATCGGTCGGAGAACGTTGGGATCGTCACTGCACCTGCTCATCAAAGTGAATTAGATTAGTCTATAGACGCTTCAGCTGGAAATGTGGGGACGATCTGCTCCACAGCCTTTTGTGACTTGTATAACTAAGTTGACAGCGAAATAAACTTGCCATTAGATTGGTCGGCAAGGCAAAGCGCTTGACCTCGAGTGGTCCCCCCGGAAGGAGTCGGATTGCCATGGAGGAACAGGAAGGCGGAGTAGAGGTGCTTCTTGTCGAAGACAACCCTGGAGACGCAAGACTCACCCAAGAGGCACTGAAGGATTCCAAGTACGAGGTGAACGTGTCCGTCGCCGAGGACGGTGAAATAGCCCTGTCACGCCTCCGCAAGGAGGGCGAGTTCGCCGACACGCTATCTCCCGAGCTGATTCTCCTCGACCTGCAACTACCGAAATACTCAGGCGTAGAGATCTTGACCGAGATGGACAGGGACGAAGAATTGCGCCAGATACCGGTTGTCGTACTGACCGGTACTTTGGCTGAGGGCAGTATGCTTGAGTCGTATGGGATTTCGCCGTCGCGTTTCATGAGAAAGCCCATTGACGTTGCCCGCTTTGACGTGACCGTGACAGCTACGCGGTCGCATTCGAAGAAGGCGAACGTCCTCTCGCCTGACGTTCTGGCCCAAGCATCTCCAATCACGGAAGCCCGCACACCTTCAAGCAAGCACTGGTGGTGGCCGTTCGGATAGGCACGGATCTATTCTTGGAGCCGTGACTCTAGGGTCGGACGCAAGTCCGAGTCCCGCCATCCGATCAACGGTCGACCGAGTGCGATTGCCCCTCTTGGCATGACGCGGCGGTCTCTGCCAATGCAGATTCCGCTAATGCACCACGTGTGGGGGCGTTACTCCCCATCGCGCCAGGTCTACGCACACGCACACCCAGATTCTCGCTTCAGGCGCCGACTACAATCAGCCTGCCATCCATATGTTCCAGACAAGGTGCGAGTATGAGAATCGAGACCCTTGCCGTTCACAGCGGCCGACATGTCGACCCGGCCACCGGCGCAGTTACCCCACCGATACATATGTCAACTACGTTTCAACGAGGGGTCGACGGCTCATATCCCCAGGGGTACGTCTACGGACGGTCTGACAACCCCACCCGGTCCCATTTGGAGGAGTGCATCCGGGACTTGGAAGGTGGAATGGCTGCCGCGGCGTTCTCTTCAGGCTTGGCGGCAATCTCGGCTGTCTTCCAGTCCCTGGCCCCCGGCGACCACATAGTCGCCCCCAAGGACATCTATCACGGGACGACCCTGCTGCTGCGGGACCGACTGGCCCGTTGGGGCCTCAAGGCCACCTTTGTTGACATGACGGTCACTGATAGGGTCCGCGAGGCGATCACACCTGCTACCAAGCTCATCCT
Source organism: Dehalococcoidia bacterium (assembly GCA_965207145.1). Taxonomy (GTDB): domain Bacteria; phylum Chloroflexota; class Dehalococcoidia; order Lucifugimonadales; family UBA2962; genus CAUZIR01. The sequence continues at coordinate 33,982 of OZ242262.1, forward strand.
CGTAGAGACCCCTTCCAATCCTTTGCTGAAGATCACCGACATCGCCGCGGTGGCGCAGTTGGCACGTCAGAGAGGAATCGTTTGTGTCTGCGACAACACCTGGGCCACACCTGTGCTGCAGCGGTGCCTGGAGCTAGGAGCGGACATGGCAGTCCACTCGACCACGAAGTACCTCGGCGGCCACGGCGACGTTACCGGGGGAGTAGTGGTCAGCGACGGGAACAACGCCATGTTCGAAGAGATACGGGCGATACAGCAAGGCGGCGGGGCTGTCCCGTCTCCTTTCGATTGCTGGCTGATTCTCAGGGGAATACGAACCCTGCCCTACCGCATGCGTGCCCACTCCGAAAACGCTGCCAGAGTAGCCGCCTTCCTGAACGGCCATCCCCGCGTCCTGAAGGTCTTCTATCCGGGGCTTAGAGCTCATGCCGGACACGACGTCGCACGTTGCCAGATGAGCATGTTCGGGGGGATGCTGTCTTTCCGGGTCCGCGGCGGTGAGGAGGCAGCTTTCAGGGTTGCCGCTCGGACTTCCCTGTTCACTCGAGCTACAAGCCTGGGCAGCTACGAAAGCCTGATCGAGCACCGGGCCTCCATTGAGGACCCTGGCAGTGCTACTCCCACTGACCTGCTGCGAGTGTCGGTAGGCCTTGAAAACGCCGAAGATCTAGTCTTGGACCTTGAACAGGCCCTAGCCGAATAGAGGGTGCAGCGACTCTCCGATACGATTCATTCGCTCAGCTTGATCCATCTCAGCCGAGCGCGAACTTACAGCACACAGAAATCTGCCAAAGCATACGAATCTGGGGAAGAGAACAAGGGCCTCTGCATCCTTCACCTGTCCTTCACTTCCTATCCACCAGTCCACCACCCGGTCGGTGGCGCTGCAGCCTAAAGTGATATGACGTATGGAAAGGTTCTACGGTCAGTCACCTATGACCACCACTCGGTGCAACGTGGAAGGCTTATCTCACCGTATTGGCGGAACAGAGATCACGGCCGCTGGGAAGTTGGGATCCAGCCGCGCTCCTCGCGCCAGCCTGGGCCGACGTCAGAGAATCGGCCCAGTCCAAGGGCACTGATGTCTATCCTCGACTCGCCGTAAAGCACCAGGTCGCTTACGGCCTTGCCCGTGGCCGGCGCGATGCCGAACCCATGCGCCGACGCCGTGACGACAACGTAGTTGCTCACGCCGTCCGCGATGTCGATGATGGGTAGATAGTCCGGGGCCTGTTCCACCACTCCGGCCCAGCTTCGGATTACCGGTACGTCCGCCACCCGCGGAAGAAGCTCCGCGAGCCTCCTGGCGATATTCCTGATGAGGGGGGTATTGGGCTTGTGCGGGTCGGTGACTAGGTCCACGTCGATCCATTCATGCGGGCCTCCCCCAAAGAGTAGATTGCCCCTGGCCGCCTGACGCCCGTATAGACCATTGCCCACAAGGGCGATGTCGAAGAGCGGTTCGAGAGGGGCGGTTGCCAGGATCTCCACCCTTGCCGGTGCAACGGGAACGTGAATGCCAACCATATCCGCCAGCAGACCTGTCTGGGGCCCGGCGGCGGCGACCACCATATCGGCCTCAATAGAGCCCGCGGCCGTCTCCACGGATGAGACCCTTTCGCCGACAACCGACATGCCCGTGACGGCGGTGTTCTGATAGAGTCTGCCCCCCAGATCCTGGAAGGCCCATGCGAATGCCTGGACCGTCCGCTGAGGGTTGGCGTGACCGCCATTGGCGAAGAAAAGCCCGCCCAATGTTCTCCCCGTGATTTCGGGAATCAGTCCTTGAATCTCCGAAGGGTCGAGCAGTTCTACACTGAGGCCGTGGCGCAGCGCTTCCTCTCTCTCCGTGTACAGGTCGCCCATCTCCTCTTCACTGACGGCGACCTGGAGCCTGCCCTCGTGTGTGAACTCCGTCGGATAGCCCAGTTCATCGTCCAGCGTCGGCCATATCTTTAGGGACTCTACCCCCATGGGTATCATCGGAGGCTCGTCGACCCGTTCGCTGATCATTCCGCCGTTTCGCCCGGAGGCCTCGCCGCCCACGGTGCCCTTATCGACCACCACGACATCCTTGCCCGCCTTGGCAAGATAGTAGGCCGAGGCCAGGCCCGAAACGCCGGCTCCGATGACGACTACATCTGCACTTCTTTCAGGCATGATCCCACTCCGGTGGCTCGATCCTGAACCGTCCTCTACCCCAGCACCTCGTTAGCTGGGCTGAACCATTTGGGCCAGTCCCTTCGCACCTGATCCGGCTCCTCGTGGGGCCACATCACATTCAGGGGAAGAGGGCGGACGGGAGGACGGTAAGACATGAAGGGGGTATCGGCCAGATCCGCTCCGGACTCCTCGGCCAGCAGCATGGACACCTGCTCGCGGCAAAGTCGACCCTGGCAATGGCCGGTTCCCACCCGCGTGAGGCGTTTCATCTGGTTCGGGCTAACCGGACCGTCTTCCAATAGAGTCCTGAGATTCCGTCGGTTCATTCGCTCCGACTCCCATCCCAGGTATCGCGGAGGCCGCGTGCCTGTGAGGTCGGCGCAAGTGACCTCCTCGCACCGGCACACGAAGATATCCGGCCCACCTGCCCTTACGAGGGACTGAAGCCAGGACTTCCAGTTTGATCGTGCTTCGATCGGCGCCCACCGGACCCCGGCTGCCCGCAGGTCGGCCATCCGGGCGAGCGTTTCCTCCTTATCGATAGCCCCGAGAGACCCGGAGGCGGCAATTCCGGCCAGACGGCCCTGATTCCGGGCTATTTCGGAGTTCAGGGTCATCCCCTCGTGGGAGCCTGCCACATCGCCTGCGACGAATACCTCACCGACGTTGGTCATCATCCTGTCGTCGTGGACGGGTACGTACCCGCCAAGGTCCGACTCGAAGGAAAGCTCGCAACCCAGAAGACTGAGGAGCTCAACGTTGGGAACGAGGCCTATGGCAAGGCACACGGTGTCGGTGGGAATAGATTTCTCAGTGCCGGCAACAGGGTCGCAATTCTCGTCGATCTCGACCAGGACGACGGACTCGATCTCACCGTCTCTGCCGACCGCCCTCCGAACCGTGTGGGAGGTGTACAGCTCTACGCCCCTATCCCGCAACTCCGTCGCGACGGCCTCGTCCCCCCGCACCGAAGACGATACCTCCACGACGGCGGGAACCTCGATGCCGCCGTCCAACGCCATCCTGGCTGTGTTGAGGCCAAGATTGCCGGAGCCCACGACCACAAGTCGCCGCGAGGACAGCGCCCCGTAGCGACTCATCAGCGAATGTGCGCCGTTGGCCCCCATGGCACCCGCCAGATCCCATCCCGCAAAGGACATTCCCATGTCCCGCGACCCCGCCGCCACGATGAGCCGCTCGTACTTGATCAGCCACGATCGCTCGCCGTCGGCCAGCCCAAGCTGCGGCCCGTCGATAACCCTGCTGGTCTCTGAATTGCGGAAGGCACCCCACACGCACGTCCCCAGCAGGACATCGACGCCGGCGTCTACCGCCTCGCCCATCGCATCGTTGGCTGCGACCACCCTCTCCAGCATCAGGGGTGCATCTCGCACACCGCCTGTGAAACGCTGGCCGAAGAACTGGGGAACATCCAGCGCCATCATCGCGGTCGACAGGGGATTCTCGTCGACAAGCGTGACCTGCACTCCGGCACCGGCCGCCTCTATGGCAGCGGCCGTACCCGCTGCTCCCGCTCCCACAACCACAAGTGGCTTGGATTCGATGAGAGGTACCTCTTGTCGGGCTGAAGGCCTTGCTTACGTCACACGCGCTTGTGTCTGCGTAGACCCCTTACAAACCAGCTGGTGAGCCTCTTCGCGGAGATGAGACCCGTTCCGGCAGCGCCCCGCCCAGGGCCCTGGTGTAGTCGACGCCGAATCCACAGCATGTGCCGATGATCTGGGCTCCCATTCCGACCCAGTCGACGGCCTCCCGCCTCAACCCCTCGGCGGTTTCTTCGTTGGCGACCATGCTGTCCTGCCAGGCCTCGAGATAGTCTTCCCTGCCCGCATCCGGATAGACGACTATGGGCCCGGCCCACCGGTCGAGGACAACGTCAAGCGCCGCCGTGGTCTCCGATAACCTGCTGTGGAACACGCCGAGCACGTCTGGGTTCAGCGCCGTAATCTCATCGATCCCTTCGGCCAGGGTCATGTCATAGTCGACAGTCCGCCAACTCGAAGTGAACATCGGCATCCCCATACCGGTGCTGTAGTAACGGTCATCTCCCAGGCTCAACCTCACCGTCTGTCCGTCACCTGCCACCGATGCCGTAAAGCCCACCCAGACCGGCAGTCCCGTGGCCATAGCCGCTTCAGTGGCAATCAACCTCGACTCGTTGTCAGCCCACATGTTCTCCATCAGAAAGAAGTCAACACCGGACTCTGCAAGGACATCCGCCTGCTCGTCGACATAGGTCCTCAGCTCGTCTGCCGACAGGCTGGCGCCATAGCCGAAGCCGGTGCCTCCCAGGAGTGTTCCGGTCCTGCGGTCGCGAACGGGGATGCGGCACGAGATGGACCCGGCAATGTACACAGGCCTGTCTACGGCGGCCCGATCTATGGCCTCAAGCGCCGCGTCCACCGCGCGCACATTGATCTCCCTGACTAACTCCTGGTACCCGGACGCCTCCAGAGCGGGACGGAGGGTGTTGAAGGTATTGGTGGTGATGATATCGGCCCCGGCCCGTATGTAACGCTCGTGCATCTGACGCACCGTGGCCGGATGCGTGTAGTTGCCCGGACCGCACCACGCGGCCGGATGCATCGGCACGCCCATAGCCTGTAGCTCAGTCCCGATTGCGCCGTCCAGAACGATAACTTCACCCTGATCTATTCGACCTCTCAGCTCGTCGTATTTGGCCATGGCCTGATTCTCCGCTACGGCTCAGAACCCTATCCTTCCTATCCAACGCCAGGTTGCCCAGATCGAAGACGCACAGCTTTTGGGAGCGCAATCCTAAGTTCCCATCTTGGACGCCGTCAACCACCCAAAATTGACCATCGACCGGGCATGGATTTGCTTCTGCTGGCCTGCTCCCCAAATGCCTGTCCAGCCGACGGGTTAGTTTCGTGGTAAGAGAAAGAGATAGATAAGGGACCGGCCCCTGAAGAGGCCCCTCCGGCGTCCTTGTCCACCGTGTCCAGAAGCACGGCTGATGAGGCCGGCAGGCAGCAGCCTTTGACAGCTATTGCCGCATCGCCTCGCGGGACAGGTCCTGGCAGATCAGCCGGGCTATCGCCGTCGCAGTCCCGTCATCCTCGAAGATGCTGAGGGCCTGATCCACCATCTCCAACGACGGGCGGTCTCCCGCAATATCCTCGTTGGCCGCATAGCAAGCTGCCAGAGTCGCTACCGCATCGGCCCGTTCGGCCGAGGGAGATTCGATTTCTCTCGGCTCCATTCCCGCCGTGCCGCAGGCCATGTACGTCATCGTCACCAGCTCGACGTCGTTTACCGTGCGCTCCGCGTTGAGCCGGTAGTTTTCGAGAACCAGCTGTTGCATCTGTTCCGGCATTCCCTGGTCCCGCAGGGCCAGGCACCTCGCTCCTGCTTCAATGACCGTCTTCTGGTCGGTGCTGGCGCCCTCCATGGTGAAGCGCGGCTCCTCCTGCAACAGCCTCTCCAGTTCCATACCCATTTCCTGGAGCATCTGCTCGTCGGTGAGTCCCATGCCGACCCTATTGCCGGCACCGGGTTCCCCGGTGAGCAGGGCCATCACCAGGGAGCGCGTCTCCTCGTTCATTGCCTCGTTGGCATCTCGCTCGGCTTCAGCCCGTTCCAGAGCCTGCTCCAGGGCGGCCAGCCGTTCGGCAATTTCAGCCCGCTCGGCTGCGGCAGTCTCCCTGCCCTCGCGCTCCCGCGCCTCGGCGCGGCTCAGGCCTTCCTCCAGTGCGGTGATGCGGACATCGCTGTCGCTGCTGTTGCATCCCGCCAGCGCCAGGGTAGCAATGACCAATAGAAGTATCGTCAGGATTCTTGCCGTGTTCTGCATATCTGTCTCTCGTCTCTCAAGGCTCAACATGGAATGTTGACGCGTACGATGCGGCCCCATTCCTCTACTTCACTTTCACAGGGGAACATCTCAACCTGCAAGATGTGCCCACACCCGCAGCTTTACCACTGGGAAGACTCCTCCGAATACATGTGGTCGGGCAGCCTGTAGCTGATCCCCATCTCTTCCAGCACCGAGGCCTCCAGCAGCGACGTGAACCTGGTGAAGTTCGAGTTCTCCACACTCCTTCGGCCCAGCCTGGCCAGAAGGCGCTGGTACCTGGCCTGCATCCGAAATATGAACAGGGTCCCAAAGCTGGGGTCGGATGGGTACATCAACTGGTCGGCCAGCGCGTTGCCGATCAGGGCGCGGGACACTTTGAACACGTAGCTTGCCATCTTGCGGCGTTCCGATGGGTCGGTAACGTCAATCACCAGCGGGGCAGAGTTGATCAGCGCGTTCGCCATGACGATCGACTCCAGGGAGGGCGGAGGCTCGCACATCGAGCCGATCTGGAGCAGGTACCGAGCGTCTTCCTCGTCCTGGAAGAGCATGGAGGAAGGAATGCCCATGACATGCCCGGTGTACCGCCAGATGGACATGAGGCTCTTGCGTTCCTCGTCGGTGAACTCAGCCCCCAGGCTCTTCATGTGGTCCAGGAGCCTGGCCGAGAAGGCCGTGATCGCGTAACCCAGATGGGCCGAGCTTATGGGCAGGCCCCACGCTTCGTGGTCCCATTCATCGGAGTTCCCGAGCAACCGTCTGAGCTGGGCGTGCACCAGCCGGATCCGCACCGACAGCTTCCAGCCGTCTCCGTCCCTGGTCAGACCGTCGGGCATGAATATCTCGATCATGTGCCGGTTGTTCTGCCTCAGCCTCCGTACCCCCTGGTCCCGCAATTTCCCACTGATGAAGAAAGACTTGCTGATGTTGGTGGCGAACCCCTCCACAAGCGTGCCCCCGACAAATGCGCCCAAGATGAGGTGGGAGTTCCGATGGAACATGCGGATTCCCGGGATGAATGAATCAAAATCCACCCAGTCCGGCACTTTCTCCGCGTCATCGAAGAATTTTCTCGCCGACGAAGGAGCGTCAGCCAGGCTTTCCCAGTCCTGTTCCTGCAACACCGCCTGAAACAGCAGCGCCTGCTCCCGCCTTGAGACGCTGGACAGGTCTTCCATCATGGCGTCGGCCAGAGGATCTCCAATCAACGTGTGGGCGACATAGTTGGCGGCCGTCTCCGGCGCCAATTGGCGCGCCTTCTCGTACCCGGCCCGGTAGTCGGTGGGTATAGTCGCCGGGAGTTCGTATTCAATCGCTGCCATGCTGACTTTCTTGCTTTACCGACACCTCACCAATCGCCCCAGCCCGGGTCTTGGGCCAGATCGGGCAGGGCCATCGTGTGCTCCGTGTAGGGACGGCCCACGCCTGCGAACGGCTGAAGGCCGAGGTCTGCTGGCAACGCCGGAGCTAGGCAGCCTTACCGATTCGGAACGTCCTCGTGGGACGGACCGGACAGGTACCCGGAGTGGCCAGCCTGCCGTTCTTCATCGTTATGGACCGGGGGTTGCGCCTCTCCCTCTTGGACCGGCACTTCGTGCAGTAAGCCTTCGAGACACACCTCCAAACTTGTAGTGTTGGCGATCCGGGCGGTAGTCCCGCCTCCCGTGATGGGTTGGTGCCTGGCCCCGCCCAGATCAGGCGCTCCGGGGTCACCGGCATGCCGCCCTCGGAGCCAGCGAGATGTGGGGCTGCATCCCCACCCCTGTGTCGGGGGATCGTGACGCACCAGCGCTTTTGCCCAGGGTGCCCAGCGCTATCTTCCTTCCATGTAGCTGAATTACCTCACCTCCCGGCCTTGGCCGCCTAGGATGTTCCGATGCACTTATCGCAACGCTTAACGCGGTCGGCGTACATCCGCACAAGCCCCGCCGCCAGCCACGCAAAGGGGATAGGCCGGCTCCACCATGCAGCTGCATCAGGCTTGCGACGCCGGTAGTCGCAACAAGCGGTCGTGTGTATGGAACAGCCCGACAATCGAGGCGGGTTCGGGAAGTGAAGGACATACATCCTCACTGTCGGACTGCCAGGAGGGGTGGGACGTCACCGCGGCCCACGGGCCGGTTCCCTCTCTGTTGACGGACGCCACTCGTATCTGCTGCTGTCGTCCATCGCCTGCCGGCCGGTGACGTTCCGCAGAATCGGATACTAGCTATTGGCGCTGAAGTCCCAGGGTTTGTACGCCGTGCCGTCGCCGGTTACTCCACGGTCCAGTTGACGTAGATCCCAGCGTAGCCGGTGGGCGTCTGCGGCTACCTGGCAGTGCTGCCCGGCAGCCGGTTGACCCTGTCTTCGTCAGCAACGTTGCTGTTGCTTCGGGCGCAGTTGATGGTCTTGTCCCTTGAGGTTGCTGATACGTCCGGAAAACTCCATCGCAAATGCAAAGTACCATACAATATCGTAAATGCAAAACACTCGTATGGTCTGCCGGGGCCGTTTCGACTTCAGTGGACGATGCGCTCTATGCCTGGAAACCTCCTCTCCACTTGTGGGGACCTGGCGGCACCCGGAGGCCTGAAGTGAATCCAGCTGGCGCCGACATTGACGAGCGCATCCACGCCGTTCTCTCCGAGTTCAAGCTCCTCAACCCGTTCTCGGCGGGATATCCGGTCAACCAGAGGTTCGACTACTCAAGGCTCTACCCGCTCCTGGACTACTGCGGTAACAACATCGGCGACCCCTTCGGCTATTCCCGCTACCAGTCCAACACCCACGAGGTCGAGCGAGACGTCGTGCAGGCCATGGCGAAGCTGGCCCGGCTGCCGGCCGCAGAGGCCTGGGGATACGTCACCTCCGGCGGCACCGAGGGGAACATGTACGGCATATACGTCGGCCGGGAGGTCCTGGGCGAACCCGTCGCCTACTTCTCCGAGGACTCCCACTACTCGGTCCACAAGATTCTCCACGTCCTGAGGGTCCGAAGCTGCATGGTCCACAGCCAGGACAACGGCGAGATGGACTACGCCGACCTGCGGACCGCAATCCTTCGCAACCAGGGGCATCCGGCGCTGATCATCGCCAACATCGGCTCGACCATGAAGGGAGCGGTGGACGACCTGGGCCGCATCCGGGCCATCATCGATGAGACGGCTCCACCCCGGGCATACATCCATGCCGATGCCGCGCTCAGCGGCATGATCCTGCCCTTCGTGAACGATCCTCAGCCGTTCGGGTTCGACAGTGGCATCGACAGTTTCGCCGTCTCCGGGCACAAGATGATCGGCTCCCCCCTGCCCTGCGGTATCGTCCTGGCCCGCCGGGCCTACGCCACGCAGATCAGCGGCGCAGCGGAATACGTCGGGGTGATGGACACCACCTTGCTTGGCTCCCGGAGCGCATTTGCGCCCATGATCATCTGGTACGGGCTGAACAGGTTCGGGTCCGACGGCTACCGGAAGATCGTGGCCGGCATGCTGGACACCGCGGAGTATGCCGTGGAACGATTCAAAGCCAGCGGGATACCCGCCTGGCGAACCAGGAACAGCCCCATTGTCGTTTTCCCCAGACCATCTCCCTACGTGCTCTTCCAGTGGCAGCTGGCTCCACTGGGGGACATCACCCACCTGGTTACCATGCCGCACGTGACCCGGGAGATCATCGACCAGGTGGTGGCCGATTGCCTGGAATGGCCCGCGGTCCGCTGACCGATCGGAGGCTCGCATTGAACTATGCCGGAAATCATCCCTGCACCGGCGGCGTGCGCGTTAAGGAATGGCTGTGCTAAAGCCTCTAGCGGCCCTGCTGCTCATGTCCTTCGCCGCCTGCTCGGCGGGCGATACCCCTTCCGAAACGTGCACGGAGGGAGACCGGGTCCTCACGGTCGGCTTCTACGCCTTCTTCGATCCCGTGAGCCACAGCGCCGACCCCGACCCAGCCTCCGAGGGGTTCAACACCCATCTGGGGTACGAGGCCGACCTGCTCACCGCGCTTGAAGCGATGGAGGGAGCCGGGCTGTCCTTCTCCCGGCGCGGCATCGCTCCCTGGGACGACATCTGGCTGCTATCTGCAGGTCCCGAGTACGACATCGTGGGCGGCGGCATGACCATTCTCGACTCACGCACACGCAACGCGGCGGGTGAGGAGGTCGTCTCATTCACGTCGGGCCACGTGAAGTTTCGACAGTCCCTGCTGGTCCGGGCCGACGACGCGGGGCGGATTGCCTCCCATTCCGATCTGAATAGCGACATGCGGGTGGGAGTGCTCGCGGACACAACCGGAGAGCGCCGCCTGCTGGAACTGACCGGCCTGGTGGACGCCGACGGGGTGTTTGTCGCGGGCACGCGCATCGAGACCGATGCCGGCACGCTGACCGCCGACGGCAGCGCCAACTACACCATCGACTTCGCCGCCGAGTCCCCCGCTCTGGAGGGTCGGCGTCACCTGTACCCGCCGTCGGAAGACATGCCCCGGGTGGTCTATCTCGGCGACGAGAGCGGTGAGTCCGAGCTTCTCGCAGCGTTGCGGGCAGGCGATGTAGACGCGCTGGCAAGGGGCGAGGTGGGCAACCTTGAGGCGGCCAGAGATTCGGAAGGCGCGTTCGTCGTCACCGCCCTGGACGATGCGGTCGAGCTGGGCGGCTTCACCCTGGCGATCGAAGACGCCCAATTGCGTTCCTGTCTCGACGAGAAGATTAACTACCTGACCGACAACCGGCGCATCGGCTATGCTGAGTGGGCGGCGGACCCGGAGGTGTTCATGCGTCGCGCCGGCGAAATGCGCTTGCAGGACGCGAACTGAGACCCACGGCGGAGCCGGCTACTCCGGCGGGCGCTGCTCCCTCAGCTCCGCCAGCTCCTCTCGCATGATCCTTACCTCCTCGACCAGGGCGGCGACGGCGGCCGGGCCGATGTCCTTCCTCCTGACCAGGATGGACGCGAAGTTGGCCGTGAGGGCGCTGAAGAGCCCGATCCCGCCGATCATCAGGACGTAGGCGAAGGCCCGGCCCACCTGGGTCACGGGCACCACGTCGCCGTATCCCACCGTCGTCACCGTTCCGATGGACCACCAAAGGGCGTCGGGGAATGAGTCCAAATCCGGGTTGTGTCCCCGCTCCGCCGACATGACGAGGGTCGCCACGACCAGGACGAGACCAATGGCATACACGACCAGGGAGTCGACGTTGGCCAGACGCACGACCCCCCGGTAGGATCTGGAGCCGAACACGATGAGCCGCAGTAGCCGCAGGGGACGCGCAACGGGAAACAGCACGACCAGCACTTCGAGCCAGTGGCTCCTGACGTACTCGACGCGCCGGGGGGCGACGGCCACCTTGACCGCCAGGTCCGTTGCGAAAAGCGCCCAGATGAGCGTGTCGAGAGCGAGAGTCACCGTCCTGGAGACCGGGCTCAGGTCCCAGAAGAGGGGCGCCGCCAGCAGGGGAACCATGGCAAAGCCGAGGACCAACAGCGGCAGCTCGGTCATCCGCTCGATCCTGTGCAGCAAGGCCTCGCGGTGGTCCTGCCCGGGAGAATCGGTCTCCGGCGTATCGGCGTGTCCGTTCACGTTCCTTTCCTCCTTTTCAATCGGAGCCTCAGCTTCTCAATCCGCCGCCGCCGTTCATGGGGACGCGGACGCATTCCTCCCATTCGTTCGCCCTGTGCAGGGCGTTACCCATTCAACTGCTGCGGTGCTACATTCATGCCTGAATATGCACAGTGGAGAAACACAGCCGGAGGAGACGGTGATGCGCGAGACCAGCGAGACCACGGAACGCGACGAGGAGATACTTCCCGTCCTCGGGTACCTGGCGGCCGGCATGACGGCCATGCTGGCGAGGCTGTCCAGGGAGGCGCTGGCTCCCTTCGGCATTACTCCCGTGCAGACCGCAATTCTCATGCACTGCTCGCGAAACGAGGCAAACACGACCGAGAGCTTGGTGGGCGCAATACACCTGGACCAGGCCAGCATAAGCCGCCACGTAGCCAGACTGGTCGGCAAGGGCCTGATCCGGCGGACGCGCCCATGCGACGACAGGCGCGTCGTGCACTTGGAGTTAACGGAAGAGGGATGGACCTTCATGCCCCGGCTCATCGAGTCCCACCAGGATCTCAACGCCCTGGTCAACGTCGGGATCGGCGAGGAGGAGAAGAGGGTTTTTCTGGACGTCACCAGGAAGATACACGGGAACCTGAGGACGGGACTGCAGGAACTTAGACAAGCTGCGGTGCGTGAGGTCCGGGGTTAAGCTGAAGAGTAGCGTCTGAGGCGTTCCCCGCGCCGGCCCCCGGCGGCTGTGCCGGGCTGCGGCGCCGAGCCTATCGCTGAAGCCACGGATGGCCGTGGGCCCGGCTGTCCCGCCGATCCCCCCTCTCAGCAGGCTAGATCCACCGCGGCGCCCCTGTCTCCCTCGGCCGCAGACCCGACGGCTGCGGAGCCCGCAGTCTCCCCTCTCATCATCGTTGGAGAAAACGCACTCGTACTCGCGTTGCATATGTTTTGCATCTGCAATATAGTGCCCGGCGCAGAATAGCAGACTTGCGGCGAAATCACGCGCCCAGGAAAGCAGGAACTCTCTAGCTCGAGTATCTCTAGAGCATGTCGCGGGGAGCATGAGCGCGCCTAGAGAAAGGATGTGCCGGCATGTCCAAGGTCCCTTACGCCCTGAGCTGGCTGGTCACCATCGAGTCCGACGCGGGCGGTGTAGTGGGCGGCAGCCTCTCCCGGCCACCGTCTCCGAGGAGACCCCCGAGGCCCTCGGCCCGCAGATGATGCAACTGATGACCCTGGCCCTGCATGAAGCACATCAGTCAGGTCCGCACACGGGGGCGAAGGTCCGGTGGCAAGCCCGGCCGCCGCAAAAGTCGACCCAGCCCCGCCGAGGGTCCCCGTTTCCGAATCGGATGGAGAAGGTCAGGTCATGACGCATAGAGCGCTCGGGACAGCGGGTACAGCCTTGGTCCTGCTCAGTGTGGTCCTTCTGGCAGCCTGTGGAGGCGACGATAAGGGTCTGTCCCGCATGGATGTCGAGGAGATAGTGCGCTCCGAGCTTGCTGCGGTCCAGGAACGGCAGTCAAACGCGGCCCCTCCCAGGTACATGCCGGAGGAGTACACCAAGTTCCTGGTAAGAGAGGCCATTGGCCGGTACGAGTCGGACGGCCGTGACGCCACCCTTGCCCACTACAACTCCGTGGAGAGCATCGACGGTCAATGGTACGTGTTCATCGGTGAACCGGACGGTGCGTTCCTCGCTCATGCCGCCAATCCCGACCTGGTGAACCGCCCTGTCTCCGATGCCGTGGGGCCGAACGAATACCCTGTGGGGGAAGCCGTGGCCGCAGTCGCCGACGAGGACGGCGAATGGTTCAGCTACACCTACCCAAACCCCGACACCGGCGCTGTCGAGACCAAGCACTCCTGGATGGTGAGCAGCCACGGGCTGGTCTTCGGCTCGGGGTGGTATGAGCGGGGGCCCAAGAAGTCGGACCCGGCGGCCTACACGCAGGCCTTCGTGCGGCAGGCGCTGAACCTCTACGACGCCATGGGGCTGGAGGACACCCTGGCCTACTACAACAGTAGTGAGAGCATCGACGGCCAATGGTACGTGTTCATCGGCGACCGGGATGACGTGCTGGTGGCCCACGCCTTCGATCCGGACCTGGTGGGCCGTCACGCCTCGGAGGTCGTGGGGCCGAACAACTACCCCTCGGGCCTTGCGGTCCTAGCGGTGGCGGACCAGGACGGCGAATGGTTCAGCTACACCTACCCGAACCCCGCCACGGGCACCATTGAGACCAAGCACTCCTGGATCGTCGCGCATGACGGCCTTGTCTTCGGCTCCGGCTGGTATGAGGCTGGCCCCCCCAAATCCGACACTCCCGCCTACACCCGGGCCCTCGTCCAGCAGGCCCTGAACCTCTACGACGCCCTGGGGCTGGAGGACACCGTTGCGTACTACAGCTCCGAGGTCAATGTGGACGGTCCGTGGTATGTGTTCATCATCGGCGAGGACGGCCGCATAATCGCCCACTACGATCCGGAGCGCATGGGGCTGGATGCCGGTTCCCTGACGGATTCTGCGGGACGTCTGTACGGCCCTGAGCTGGTGGGAGCCACCGAGGAAGGCGAATGGGTGGACTATGTGAAGCTCAACCCGGAGACGGGCCAGGAACAGCAGAAGTACTCCTGGGTGGTCCGACATGACGGTCTGGTCTTCGGCTCCGGCTGGTATGAGCGGTGAAGATGATCCGGCGGACCGATCACTTCCTCGGTCCTACTGGTGCGCGGTCGTCGCTCCGTGGAAACCGGGCGCTACAGCAGAGCTAGGACAGGCGAACCTGGAAGCCTGCCTCGACGGAAGAGTGGCCTCGGTGATGGGTCAGTTGGGTGTAGCTATGGGATCGGAATTCGCGGGCATGTTTGACCTCTCCGAGTCCTTTGAAGACATACCTACAGAAGGTATGCCAAGAGACCAAGACGGCACACTTACGATCTGGGTGTCCGACAGCATGCTCAGCTGTAGGTCAAGTGACCTCAGGTAGCGGCCCGTATGCGGCGCAGAGACCTTTTCGAATCTGATGGCGAGGACACTCCGTTTTGGCCTGGAGTCATAGGGTTGGCGGTGCTGGCGGCGGTGATGATCGGTCTCGTGCTCACACTCTCTAGAGGGTGCCACTCCAGTTGAAGATTAGGGCCTACTACTCCACCCTGCGCATCGTCTACCACACCCACGACGACTGCGAAGAGGGAAGGCGGATTCCCGAGAAGTTCCTGAAACGAGGCAAGGGTGGCAGGTCACTCTGCACCGACTGCAGGGCGCTGAATCAGAGACGAGTCCCCAAGTCCAACGACGATGCGATCGACTGACTGCAAGTGGGTTGCGGTCATAGTGCTGTCGGTGTCAGTCGGTGCAGCGTTTGCCCTCACCATCATCTTTGTCGGGTAGGGAGAGGAATTGGCCTACAGCGTTTACAGGGACGGGACACCATGCAGGGGATGGTCCACGACATCAATTGCCTCTTCACAAGCTTTCACCTCATGGAAAGCCCCAAGCCGGTGTCTTATTTCCAGGCCTCGACATGGGCACGCCGAATAGGGCAGCTATCTCTCTGCGTGGCTTCTTGCCCTGATGCTGATCAGCGCCGTCTTCACAGTCGTCGGCAGCTGCGCCACGTTTATTCTCACCACCCAATGACATGAAGGCTATCCCCGTACTTGGACTGCTCATAGTCCGCCGCGGTTATCTATCGGACCGCTACAACCGTGTCATGAATTTCCCTGGAACCGTGGCACCTCCGTAGATTTCTTCCACAGGTTGGAAGATCACAGGGAAATGGCGTTCCAGATCCTCTCGGCTGCTGCTCCGCCCCAGTTCGTCCGTCACCGCAAAATAACCGGTGCTTAACACGGCGAAAAGGCTCGCTGAAAGCCATTGCAACTACCGTATACGGTAAGATACTGAACTGGTGCTACAGTGCCCTTACGCTCGTTAACTGCTGGAAGACGCGCTTTATCGGTGTGGACTGGGCCGTTGCAATGTGGATCCGAGCGGACTGACCTTTCGACGATCCTGAAGTAATACGGTCGTTCAGCTACTGCGAAAGCAACATGTCATTTGGGAGCGTCGAGAAGCGAAAGTCTGGGGCTTACCGGCCGCCCGGGCAAGAGTCTACAGACGAATGTACTGCGAATTAGGGTAGACACCTGTTCGCTACGTTGGGCAACAGCATTGGCCACACATGACGATGACATTGACGCCATGTCGGTCCTAAAGGAGCACCCTGTTAGGCACCTAGCTTCTCCATTTGGCCGATCTTGGAAGCTTTCTGTGCCGGTAAGAGATGCTGCCATCGAGGGGCGGAAGCCTAGACTGGCACATCGCATCAAGATAGTGCATCGAGGTCAGACCTGATGACTGCGTCAAAGGGTGAAACGACGATCCAATCGCTCAGCTTGACTGAAGAACTCCTCCTGATGCTCCTCAACGAGGAGAGTGGTTATTTCCACCAGGTGCCCGGATGGGACCTTAACTGCGCCGTCGTCGGTGCCGTGCTAGCGGAACTTTCACTCAGGTCTCGAATTGACACAGATCTTGAATCACTTTTTGTCGTTGACGAGACAGAAACGGGTAGACCCACACTGGACTCTATCCTGAAGGAAATCGCAGCCGAACCGGTCCAAAGGACCACGCAGTACTGGATCGAGAGGCTGGCGCCCCGCGCGGAGTCAATCATCGATTGGACTCTTGATCACCTGGTTGACCTGAAGATTCTGGAACACCACGACGGGGAGTTCTGGACGCTGTCCCGTACTACATGGCAAGAGGGGATGTTTGGCAACTCGTCGGAGGGGACCGCAGTCCAGTTTGTAAAGACCCGTATCAGCAACGCGATCTTCAATAACGAGATCCCTGACCCGAGGGATGTCATCATCATCTGCCTGATCAACACGTGCGACGTCTTCCGTTTCATGTTCCAGCTTGATGACGAGGCGGAGGAGCGTATTCAGTTCATCTGCAAGATGGACCTGATCGGCCGCTCCATAGCTGAAGCGGTGGCCCACAATCTGGCGGGCCCGCTGTTCCGACGTTCGGCCCTGACCAAGAAGATCCCTACCGCTTCCTTGCGCAAGATCCTGTTCAATCCTCACATCCGCAAGGGCAACATACCGGCAGTGTTCGCGGACCTTGCGCACGAGTATGGCCCGGTGTTTCAGATCCGACCTCCGTTTTCCGAGCCCATGATCGTCTTGGCGGGCTCCGACACAAATCAGTGGGTCCATCGCCGAGGTCGAATGTACCTGAGAGCGAGGGACTATTTCTCGGACTTTGAGAAAGTCTATGGCGCCGCCGGGGTGCTGCCCGCCCTTGACGGCGCCGACCATTTCCGACTGCGCAAGTCCTTATCGGCGGCCTATTCCCGCAAGAGACTGGCGGGACAGATAGACGACCTTTACGGACATGCGCGAAGGCATATGGCGCAGTGGACAGTTGGGGAGGTCTACCCAGCGACCGGCATGAGCCGGCAAATGATCAACGCTCAGATCTCGCCTTTCATGGTGGGAGTTGAGACTCAGGACATCATTGACGACCTGCTCAAGTTCAAGGAACGGGCGCTCAGCGTCCACATTATGAAGATCATGCCGAAGTTCATGCTGAAAACTCCCGGCATGAGGCGCCGGGCGAAGTTCATCGAAGCGTTGCTCGAGCGCGTCTACAGCGTGCATACCCCCGCCCAGCGAGCCGGACGGCCCCTAGACCTGGTGGACGACTATCTGAGCCTGCATGCGAGCGATCCGCAGTTCATACCCGAATCTAACCTCAGGTTCGCCTTTACCGCGGCGCTGGTGGCCAGCGCATACCTCGGCGATGCGTTTAGCTTCACCCTGTATGCCATGGCCTCGCAGCCGGAGGTCCACGCGAGAATCCAGGCCGAGGCCGACGCCCTGTTTGGCAACGGCGATCCGAAGCCCGAGGACTTCAGCCCGTCCACGATTGATGTCACGCACCGCTTCATGATGGAGTGCATGCGCATGTACCCGGTCGTTCCGATGTCCATTCGAAACGTGATGAATTCCTGTGTGGTAGAGGACTACGAACTGCCGGTGGGTTCGAGGGTCATCATCGCCCAGACGTCCACGCATTACATGGAGGATGTCTTTCCAGATCCCTTCAAGTTCGATATCGACCGCTATCTGCCCCCGCGCAATGAGCACCTCAGCCCCGGGTACGCACCCTACGGGCTGGGTACCCACACATGCCTCGGCTCCCGGTGGATGGAGTTGCAACTGGCCGTCAACCTGCTGATGGTTGCGCACTACTTCACGCTTGAGGTGCTGCCGAAGAACTTCGAGTTCCGGTTTAACCCCATACCGTCGATGAAGCCGAGCAGCAGGCTGAAGTTCCGCATAACCGGGAAAAGGCGCGAACTGAGCGCTTAACGCACCACTGGATCGCGCCCGACAGGCTGCTAAGGAGAGGGGCTAGGTCTAAGAGGCTTGCGCGCCAGGAAACAGTAAAGTGGCGTGAAGATCCCGGCCCTGCCGCCCGCGACATAGGCGTTTGCAGTCCTATCCAGCAGCCTGACGACGTCCGCAGAGCCCTTGGGAAACACGCCCAGCACCTCGGCCAGCCTGCATACCCCGACAAAAGCCTTGCGGCCCAGCGGAATCCTGTAGAGGGCGCCGCGCAGTGCTCCGTCCGGGGCTTCCATGGGTCGATACCACGGGGTGATCGAACCGTTCTCCCCGACGCCGCGGTCAATCCCCTCGATGACCTCGAATCCCGCCGCTACGAGCGACCGGTTCACCTCATCCGTCGTGGCGATTTCCTTGAGCGCTATGCCGTGCATCAGGTCCTGCTTTTTGGCCAGGTGCCCAGCATCGCTGGGGTCGAACCTGTCCGTCATGCACATCTCCTGACCCCAGAAGAGAGCTCCGGGCTTCAGCACGCGGCATATCTCGGCGAACGCTCCCACCTTGTCCGGGGCATGGCAGGTCGATTCGATCGCGTAACCGCGGTCGAACGTGTCGTCCGCGATTGCGCCCATGTCCATGAAGCTGCACTCGAGGTAGTCGACCATGTAGTCGACCCCCGCCTCGGCGTTCAACGATTTCGCCCTGTCAAGCTGGATCTTATTGTTGTTGACCCCTACGACCCTGGCGCCGACCTCACGGACTACACGGCGCATGGGGCCGCCTATCCCACAACCGACATCGATCACCGTCATGCCCTCGCTCATCTCCAGCTTGTCGATCATCAGTCGCTGATGCCTGAGCTTGGACTCCTCCAGGCTCTCCCCGGGCGATAGCGGCGCGAAGTGGAGGGATTCGCCCCAGCCGAACACCATGAATTCGCCGCAAAGGTCATAGTACTCCTTGACGGTTGCTGCGTGGTCGTAGCCCGGCCCGCTAACCCCCTGCGCGGACGCCCTGTCGAGCCATCCATCAAATCGCTGCACGCGACGGGCTACGGGGGATCCCAGGTACGCGGCCTCCAGCCCTTTGCGTAGATTGCCGAGTTGCATGAGTTCCTTTCAGAACAGCTGGGCCGAGCGGACTATTCGCCTGCGACAGGGGTACCTTCGCGGGAGATTACTACCCTAGCTGCTGTCATGGTGCCGCTGCCCCAACACAGTAGCGGAGAAACGGTCACGTTTGTACAGGGAGATTCTATCTAATTGCAGGTAGGCCCCGTCGATGGACTCACCTGCGCCCATCTTTCGTTTCAATCGCTGTGACGCTGCCATATACGCTTGAGCCTGCAATCCAGGCAGATCTGTCGAAGCCCACGAGCCCACGATTCCGGAGAAAGAACGAGGGGCTCTGCTTCCATCACACGTTCATCATCTGCTCTCCACCAGTTCATAACCGGATCCTTGGCGCTAGGAGCTAGAGTGATGCTACGCACTGAAGGGTTCTACGCTCACTCACCAGCGGCCCATCACTGCGGGCCGTTCGACCGGGCCTGAGTCCAGTCGGGGATTACCGGGATCTGTCGCACTCGTCACGCCGGCCAAGGCCGGTATCCAGGGGCCAGGCAGATCCGCGCAGGATGAACCAATCTAGTCGCCCTTCACCCCCACTGCATGCGCCCTCGCCGTTGACAGGTAGGCGTCAGGGTGCTTTGCCCACTCGCGGATGCCGCTGACCATCGACTCTAGCTCAGAGTCAGTGGTCAGGCCCAGTTCAATCGACTCCTGGAACAGCGGGACGTTCTCAATCCACGCGATGTAGATCTCGGCCGACGCGCTCGCGGCGTCCTGCCCCAACACGTGGGACATATTGGTCTCGAACTCGATGACGTCGAAACCGGCCTCACGCATGTGGGACCTCAGGAAGCGCCCTCGGTTAAGCGATCCGCCGATTCGCGTAAAGCCGCCCTCGAACAGCTCGAAGAACCTGCTCAGCTCAGGACACTCCGGCACGATGAACGGGAACGACCAGTCGGTACGAGCGACCGCTCCGACGCCGCCGGGTTTCGTGACCCTGAGTATCTCCCTCAGCGCACGGACGGGATCGGACAGGTGCTCGGTGACCGCGCTGGAAAACACGACATCGAACTCGCCGTCTTCGTATGGCAGGTCGTAGATGTCCGCTACCTGGAACGCGAGGTTCTCCAGTCCGCTGTCGGCGGCTAGCCGGTTGGCCCGCTCGATCATCGTCGGCTCGATGTCGATGCCCACGACCCGGCCGGGCGCCACGATCTCCGCGAAACTGAGCGCGATCGGCCCCGGCCCGCAGCCGCAGTCGAGTACGCTCTTACCCTCAGACAGGTGCGGCACTAGGAAGTCGGCGAGCCGGACTGTGTCACGGTTAGCGTAGCCCCGCTGAACTCTGGCCGAGTCGTATCCGTAGAATGGTCTTCCTCCGAACTGCGGAGTCTGTGGTACGTGTGCCGTCATAATCGTGGTCCTATTGCTGCCTCACGGCTTCTCGTATATTTGAGCGCGGTGCCTGTTGGACTCGGTCTCGGTGCGCCCGCCTGACTGATGCTACCCTGATACAGGCTGATTTGGAGGATGGGTTCTTCGATAGGTCGAGTTACGGCGTGCTCAAGGACAACATGGGCGGCGTCTGACTCTTTGGTGGGTGGAGGTACGATCGGTGGTGAACGCTAATCGCGGCTGTCGCTTAAGCATCGCCGGGAAAGTACTGTTCCCGCTGCTAGCCGGGACCATCGTCGCTATCCTGTCCTGCACCGGCGAGCCGGGCAGTTCTTCGACACAGATGACCGTGGTTCCATCCATCACCCCGGTCCCTACAGTCCCCAAGGATGTTCAGGGGTGCGCCGTAGGCCCAAACGCGGAGTGCCCGGGCGCCAGATTCGATGGACAGGACTTCAGCGAGATTCCTTCAGTCCAGGGTGGTGGCTCCAGGGGCCGGGAAGCGGCCGATTTCTCCGGGTCTACCCTCGAGGGAGCCAGCTTCGTGGGCTCCAATCTCGAAGGGGTGTTTTTTGAGGGGGCGAACCTGCGCGACGTGGACTTTCAGGATGCCAACCTCAGAGGAGCCTCCTTCTATCAGGCCGACCTGTCAGGGTCCGACTTCACCGGTGCAGACCTCGAGAACGCTGACATGGAGGATGCGATATTGCAGGGAGTCATTTACTGTCGCACCAAGACTCCTGATGGCTCCGTTAGTGACAGGGATTGTCCCTGAGTTCCATAGAGCGTGAGGGCGGAGACGGGTGAATCGCCATGAGCAATCTCTGGCGGAGGCCAGAGGTGCACGGTCGAGTCTGGCTCGAGCGATGCCGACGGATTAACGAGAAAGGCCACCGCTAGTGAACGAGTTTCCTCGTCGCTGCACGGGGAATCCACGCGGTTGTGCGTTCTGCGGGAGCAGACTCCTGCATGAGAGAATGCAGACCATATGCTTGGCTTAGAGTACGAGTGCTCCAGAGGTTGGAGATGAGGATCACGGTTTTTTTCCTTGATTGCGGTGGGGCTAACCGTGCTGGCGATAGCGGCGTGCGGAACGGAGGAATCTCGCCCTCAGAGGCTATACGACTTTTACCAACACGAGAGAGAATCTAATCCCACCCGATTGGCCGCGCGAATTGCGGCCGAAGAAATGCGCAAGTTTTCGGGCCACATAACGAACATTGACGGCCCGAAGGTTCAATTCCACCCTGACGATCGGATATCGCAACGGGATCGGTATATCGAGTGCCGGTTCGCTGATCTGGAATCCGTTTCGCAACTGGACACGGGCCAGTACATCACTTTGTTCGGAAGACTCGTCCGCGCCGACCACATAATCGTCTTCGACGATTGCACCGTCGCCCAGTGACAGACCTTCCCTTCCTTCAGTTGATATAGCCGCGATCCGGCGTCAGTGGCCCCAGGTCGATCATTGGCGGTGGGTCCGATTGACCACGTCGCGGCCTGACGATTCCCTGAGGCCAGACACATCGCCGGATTCGCCGGCCAAAGGGCACGGCCTGGGCATCAACGACCCGCCACCCGGCCACAGACGGTGGCGCCAATGCCTGACCGTCGGTTGGTATGGAAACTATCAACGCCACCTGTTACCCTCGCTGCTCAGCAACGAGCATGGTGAAGGACACATAAAGGTCGTGTTGCGCACCCTGACTGGCAGACCGGCACTGCTTGCTCTGGCCACGTGTTTTTCTGTGGCCGCTCTGCTCGTCGGCTGTGGAGGGGAGACTTCCGGGACAGAGAGCCCTACCTCCCGGCCGGTTTCCACACCTACAGTCACGACCATCTCGGAGGAAGCCCAACAGCCTGAGCCAACGGCCGTTCCAACGACACCGCCTACCCAAATGGCGCTGGAGGTCGGGCATAAGGCGGGACAGAAAGCCCCGGACTTCATGCTGACCACCGTCGAAGGTGAGCAGGTCAGCCTGAACAGCTTTAGTGGTCGCCCACTACTCCTCTACTTCTACACCACCTGGTGACCAACCTGCCGTGCCTCGTTGAGGCACCTTAAGGAAGTTCAACCCGAATACGCGGATCGCGTGGGAATTCTTGCGGTGAACATAGACCCGCTGGAGACCGCCGAACAGATCCTGGCCTACAAGCAATCCGAAGGGTTCGTGTGGCCAATGACCGTGGCTGATGTGCAGGTTGTAAGGAACTACAACGTCACCCGCCAGGCCGCCTACGTCACTCTCGATTCAGACGGCGTCGTTTCGACCAGCGTCACCTACGGTAGTGAGACCGCTGAGGATTGGCGAGAGCTTTTCGAAGCCCTGCTGGATTCCTGATCACAGTTGCCGCCCCCGTAGTCTGGCCACGCCTGCGGCCCCTTTACGGTGTCAGATTGGGTGGGTAGGCCGCCCCGATCCCTTTTGCAGCGATTAATCGCCTACACCAGGCGAACACCTAGCCTCCGATCGGGAGTTCGTTTTTCCTGTTGTTGTCGGGCCTATTGCAGGAACAGCCGCTCGAAACGCCGCATGAGCCTGACTTTGGCGGTCGGCACTGCCACTTTGCCACCGATAGCCGCTGCAGGGCAGGCAGTGCCGGTCCCGCACGGCCCAGGACCGTATTTAGGCGGCCGGGGTGTCAGAATCGCTGGGGTCGGGATAAAACTGGGCGCAGTAGGCTCTAAATGGCATGAGCTCACCGTCGGAACGGCATAGGCGCGGGCGAGACTGATATTGCTTGCGACTCCAGATGAGCACGTCCTGTAGCACATCCTTTTCTTGCTGGGCGGCCATGAACTTGTTCATGATGGGCGCGCGCATCCCCACCGGGAGAAATCCGAGGCCCAGTATCCACCGCCTGGGGTTACGAATCTCCCGCACCTGACCTACCAAAGACATGTCGATCAGCGTGCCGTCGACGGGCGTCGCCAGTATCCACAGGCGCAGGTCCATGCCGATGGAGTGCTCGCGGATCTCCACGTACGAGTAGCCCAGTCCATAGATTCGCGTCCTCGCCGATATATTGAACGTTAGGCTCGCAATGCCTGCGATCGAGCGCGTTCTGGTGAAGTCGAAATCGCTTTCGAGAAGGTGTCCGTCCACGGACACGGGGTCGACGCGGTTTACGCCGTCGTAACCGTGCACGTACCGCAGGTGCGCCAGGTCAACCGAATTCTCCGTAGTCTCCTGAGGATGCCCGGGAAAACGGATGGTCTTGATATCAAGATCGCTCCAACCAGTTTGATCAGGCGACTCCGCGGGCAGGCTCCACTGGGGCGGCCTTCCCCGGATTCCCCACCACGCGAAGATCAACCCGGCTATTTCCCGTGTTTCGAAGACCCGCAGCCTTGCGAATTTCGGCGGAGGGGAAAAGGGAGTGGCAACGCATTGGCCCGTGGCATCGAACTCATAGCCATGAAAGGGACACACGAGCCGACCATCGCACACCCTCCCCCCTGCCGCAGGCCCCAGATCGGCACCAAGGTGAGGGCAAAAGGCCCCGGATACGCAGACTCGCCCGTCTTCATCGCACCAGACTATGATGCTCTCGCCCATCCAGGTCTTTTGGATGAGCTTCTCCCTCGAGATGGCCCGACGACTTGTAACGAAATACCAGCCCTCAGGGAAAGGGGAAGCTAGCGGGGCGTCAGCGGGCGCCTTATAACGGGTTGCTATCGTTCAACACTCCTCGTGCGACTAACAGAGTAGCGCATAGCCGGTCATACGCGGCCGCCGCGGGCAAGGCGCAACTGGCGTTCGCTCAAGTGACGAAGGCCCCAAACCCGTCGATCTAAGGAGTGCTCGGCTGATCCTGACCGTGACGCCGGTGCACATCCTCAATGGCCTCGTCAAGGTCGCTCCACATGCGTTCGACCATGGAGCGCAGCCGCATGTTCTGGTACGCGCCCCAGACGACCATCGCGGGCAGCACCACCAGGATGGAGACTATGAGGGAGTAGGCGATGGTGATGGTCGCCGTGATACCGAACTGCTGTGACGCAAGCAGGGGCGAGGCTATCAGCACCCCGAATCCGAACGCCGTCGTCAGCGCCGAGCCCATCAGCGCCGAGCCCGTGGTAGCCAGGGTCCGCACAGCCGCTTGCTCCGGGTTGCGCAGACGGGCGAACTCCTCCCGGTAGCGATGAATCACGTGGATGGTGTAGTCCACCCCGATTCCGATCGACAGCGCCGTGATGATGGAGGTGACCAGGGTGTAGGGAATGTCCAGCAGCGCCATCGTACCCAGCACGCTGATGAGGACGAGCACTATCGGCCCCACCGCAACGAGCCCGAGCATGGGCTGGCGCAGCGTCACCCAGAAGAAGATGGTGAGGATGCCCAGTGCAACCGCTACGGTGACACTAATCGACTCCGTCTGCCGTCCGGTGATCTGGTCCGTGACCGCGATGGCGACGATGCTGCCCGAGGTCGCCGTGATGGCGCTGTCGTCGCCGGACCAGAGCGCCTCTATCTCCTCCTGTATCATCCCCGTTCCCTTGGGATCGCCCTGGTAGGTGGGGAACTGCAGCAGCAGCGTATCGACCCCGTCCGGATCGTTAACGAGGAAGCGCGCCAGGTGGGGTTCCAGGTCGACAAGCCTGTCGATGACCTCCTGCATCAGTTCTCGATCGAGGCCCACCCCAACGGAGGCTTCCCGGTAGAGAGCCGCAAGCTCGGGGTCGTAGTTGTCTCCGGGCTCTCCTGTGTCTTCTACCCAGTCGCTCAGTGCCGAGTAGTACGAAGCCTGGATCGGTCCTGCCGCCTGGGGAGGACGGCGCGACTCGTCCTCAAATGCGGCCGTGAGATCCTGAAGATTCAGGAGCGTGCGTGTCTCGGTAGCCTCGGCCTTGACCACTACGCTGGTGAGCTCCGTAGAGCCTCCCACGGCTGCTTCGAGCGTTTCCATGTCCTCCAGCACGCTCCCACCCCGGGGCAGGATGTCGCGGATGCTGAATTCGGACTTCAGTCCCGTTGCGGCGAACCCGAGCCCGACGGTCACCGCTATGACGCAGACCAGATAGGGCGCGGGCCAGCGTGTTACCGATCGCCCCAGCCGCTCCGCCAGCAGCGGGATGCCGGGCAATGCGTTAGAGATCGGTCGCGCGGGCGGCAAGGTGCCTCGTGCCTCGCGCCGCCGGTCTATGATGGTTCGTCCGGCCGGGATCAGGGTCAGCATCACTATCAGGCTCAATCCCACGCCCAAGCCCGCGACGATGCCGAAGTCGCCAATCACCCCTATCGGGGAGAACAGGCTCGCCAGCAGGCTCACAATTGTCGTGACGGCGGCCAGGGTTAGCGGGATCGTGACATTGCGCAGCCCCGTGCGGACGGCCGTCAGGACAGGCGCGCCTGCGGTTCGCTGCTCGCGGTAGTGGGACACGGCCTGAATGGCATAGTCCACCGTGAGGCTGATGAGGATCACGGGCACCATGGCGGTGAGCGAGCTGGGAGGGCCAATCGCTCCCAGCGCCTCCGGCCCGAGCCAGCCTTCCGCCCCGACAACCCAGATTATCGAGAGGATGAGGCCGAGCAGCGTTAACAGCGTATCCGAAATGGCGCGCGTAAAGAGCAGAAGCAGCGCTGCGATCAGGAGCAGCGCCAGGCCTATGAGCGGTGCCATACCCGACTCGGTGGCCTCCTTGTACTCGTCCTCGATGATCACCGGGGATAGGCTGCTCACGTCAAGGGGGCCGTCATCCGCTGTAGCGAGGTCGCTGATCGCTCGTTCGGCGTCCTCGATTCGCTCGTCACCGGTGTCGATCAGGCTTATGGTGGCGATCCCAACCGGCTTGCCGTCCTCGTCCTCTCCGGTCAGCGCGGAGAATGCCTCCTGCAACTGCGGCGTCCCGACCACGGAGTCGATCTCTGCCTGCGTGACCGAATCGAAGCCGTCGACCCGGAGCACAGACTTGACCAGCGAAGTCGGGGCGGCGACGGGATCACCTGCAACCAGTAGCTCACGAACGCCCTGGTCACTCTCGATCTCACCTAGCAGCGCGTCCATCTGAGAGAGCCCGTCGGGAGTGAGCACATCTCCGCGGAACACGAGCGTGGCAACGCTCACATCGCCCGAGTCGGCGAACGACGCCTCTATCTCCTGCGTCGCCGCAGCAACGGCGTGCCCGGGCGGAAGGAACGCCAGGTCGGCTCCTTCCGTGGGAGGGGCGCGCATCGTCACGCCCGCGCCAAGCAAGACTGTTACGGCGAGAAGGACTAGGAGCGTGACGTACGGGCGGACCGTGATCAGCCAGCTCAGCCTATCGAGTACCTGGCCCATGGCGCACTATTCTATATGAGTAAGCCCCGGTGGCCAGAACACGGGGACTCAGGCGTACGCGGCGGTCTTACCGGCCGCCAGGCCTCACCTCCGGCGGCTGTGATCCGCCCTCCACGTCTTCTAAGAGGCCCAGATGGTGACGACGCTGACGGGGCAGATCAGCGGTTCAGCCAACGCCTGGCGCCTGATGGCCTGATTGGGACCTCTCTCTAGGGTCGGGGTGAGCCGGGAACCATCCCCCGGCTGACGCGGATTCGCCACCTGTCCACTTTTGGCTGCCCTCGGCGAGGTTCTGATATGTCTCAGCGGGCTGGCGACGCCGGCGGGAGGGTGACGATGGTCAGCCAGAAATCCTCGATGGAATTAACCACCTTGACGAACTGGTCCAGGTCCAGTGGCTTTGTGATGTAGCAGTTGGCGTGCAGGTCGTAGGTGCTAAGCACATCATCTTCGGCCTGCGAACTGGTGAGGACCACCACAGGTATGCGCTTGAGCCCATCGTCGCTCTTCATCTGAGCCAGGACTTCCCTACCGTGCTTTTTCGGCAGATTCAGATCCAGCAGAACCAGGTCGGGCAGTCTTTCGGCGCCGGTCAATATCTCCATCGCCCGCTCTCCATCGGACGCCACGACCATATCGTTCCGGACCTTGGCATCGCGCAACGCCTCTTGGGCAAGTCGGACGTCGCCCGGATTGTCCTCGACCATCAGTATGTGGATGGGCCTGCCGAACCGGGAATCACTCAAGCTGCAGTCCCCCAGAGCCGTTGACCGAGGCCGGCATCGTGAACCAGAAAGTGGAGCCTAGTCCGGGCTCAGACTCGGCCCAGATTCTTCCCCCGTGCCTCTCCACGATCTTCTTGGCTATCGCAAGACCTATCCCGGTCCCCGGGTATTCGCTCCTCGTCTGAAGCCGTTGAAACACTCCAAATATCCTGTCCGCAAACTTTTGCTCAAAGCCTATTCCATTGTCCTTTACACCGAAGAGCCAGTGCCCTTCCTCGGCCACCGCCGACACCGAGACCTTCGGGCGATCCTCGCCCCGGTACTTGATGGCATTGCCGATCAGGTTCTGGAAGACCAGCTCGAGCTGGCCCGGATCGGCGTTTACCTCGGGCATCTCTTCGAAGATGACGCGGGCCTCCGTCTCGTCGATCAGAACCTGAAGGTTCTCGAGCGCTCTGGCGAGCGCGGCCCGGCTGTCGGTGGGAACAAGTTCACCGCCCCGGGTGCCCACGCGGGAAAAGGCCAGCAGGTCCTGGATGAGCTGCCTCATCCTCTCGGCTCCGTCGACGGCGAAATGAATGAAATCGTCAGCATCGGCGTCCAAACGGCCCTGGTACCTGCGCTCAAGCAGCGTTACGTAGCTGGAGACCATCCTCAGGGGCTCTTGCAGGTCGTGCGAGGCTACGTAGGCGAACTGCTCAAGGTCGGCATTGGAGCGCCTGAGCTCATCGTGGGTACTCTGCAGCTCGGTCACCAGCAGGCTGGTAGCCACCGCCCCGGCAACCTGGTCTCCGACCAGGCACAAAAACTGCAGATCTTCCTCCGAGTACGCGCCTTCTGCCTTGGACGCGACGGTCAGAAACGCCACCGTCTCGTGCATGGACAGCAGGGGAACGGTGATGATGGATCGGAATCCGGCTTCCATGCTCTCCAGCTCCCCGGGCAGGACG
The DNA here is from genome assembly GCA_965207145.1 of Dehalococcoidia bacterium. Classification (GTDB taxonomy): domain Bacteria; phylum Chloroflexota; class Dehalococcoidia; order Lucifugimonadales; family UBA2962; genus CAUZIR01. Next base: position 62,318 of record OZ242262.1, read on the forward strand.
CCGGATTGCACGATTTCCCCGGTCAGGTTCCAGATGCCGGCCCCGCCGAGCAGGGCCTGCTCCTCGGTGGTGCCCTTCATGGGCATGTCCTGCCAGGAGGCCCAACTCCCCGGAATGTCCTCTCCGCTCAGGTATGCAACACGGATGGTGTCCTTGGCCCCTCCAAGGACGGTGACGTTGATCCTGTCCACCGAAACCCTCTCGGCCACCGCGGCCGCGAACTGCCTGTAGACATCGTCCATGTCGGAGGTGGACGTCACGATCCTGCCGATACGGGCCAGCAGGTCCCTTTCCCTCACCATCTCGCCGAGCCGGGAGACCATCGCCGAGTTGTAGAGTGCGCCCGAGATCTGGTTACCTACCTCCGTGGCCGACCGGAGATGGTCCTCGGTGTAGGCGTTTAGAGATCTTGACCGCAGCGTGAGAACCCCAATGACCTCCCCCCTGTAGAGCAGGGGAACCGAGATCTTTGATCTGAACCCGGCCCGGTAGTGCAGAGCCTCGACGCTGTACTCACCCGCCAGCCTCTCGTATTCATCTCCGCATGCAACCAGCCCCCTTTGCGATCTGGCCACGAGGAGCGCGGTCGTATCGTCCAGACGTCTGGTGGCGGCCCCATCCAGCTCCTGGGGCCCTGCACCGGCCACGTGGGAGTTGATCACCTCGTTGGACTCAAGGTCCAGGGTGGAGATGCTTATCCTGTCGAACGGGATAAGCCGGGCCACCGTGGAGTCGAACTGCTGGTAGACATCACCGATGTCATGCGTCGACGTGACTATCTGGCCGATCCGGGCCAGTTCCGCGTAAGCGACCCCGGAACTGGGTTGACCGGCGCTAGAGAGATCAGTACCCGGGCTCTCGTTCGGCCCTGGAGTGTGGGCCATGGTTAGCGAACCCTGCCTATCCGAAAGGCCACCACCAGCGCCTTCTGGGAGCGGCGGGCGATTCTGTAACCGAGACCTCAGCGGGCTGCTCGGCCTCCCTCTCCGAATAGGACCGCAGAGTCGTCATTGTCACGTCGAAGCGCGCGACGTTGACTGGCTTTCTCATGAAACGCGAAGGCGAGATCCCATACGACTGGAGCATGCTGCCCTCGGCGGAAGTCCCGGTCAGCACGACGACAGGTATGTGACGCAGTCCCTCGTCCTTGTTGATCTCGGCCAAGACCTCTAGGCCGGATCGCTTTGGCAGCTGCAGGTCGAGGAGAATCAGCTCGGGAGAGAGCGTATCGGCGAACTCGCCCTCCTTGCGGAGGCGTGACAGGGCTATTTCACCATCCTCGGCGACGCTGACGCTCACCTCATACTTGGAGTCCTTCAGCGCTTCCTGGGTAAGTCGAGCGTCACCGGGGTTGTCCTCGACAAGAAGCACCTCGACTGTTCCCTCTTGTTCCTCCATTGCAATCCAACTCCTTTCAGGGGACCGTCTGGGGTCAGGCGCGTTCCCCCGACGAACAATCTAATGACAAGTTTTTCTTGTTGTCAACTTAGTAAACGGAGTCACAATGAACCGAACCTTCATCTAGTCGCCTATTTCCCCCAGTTAGCTTATAGACTAGTCGCCTTCAGTACGGCAAGCATGTGGGCCAATGCTCGTTACGTTGACCACCCTATGTAACTTTGTTACATTGAACTATCCAATCATACGTAGAGGTTGACATGCCGGTTATACGTATAAGCGAAGATACTTGGCAGCGACTGAAACGTTGGGCATCGCCTCTCGAGGACACCCCGGATTCGACCATCGGGAAGTTGCTCGACCAGGTCGACAAGAACCTGGATTCCCCCGGCAAAAGGACCGCCAAGCAGGCCGGGGGCACTCGCCTGCCGAGAGGAAGAAAGACCGCCGAGCGAGAGTTCGAGAAGCCGCTGCTCGAAGCGCTGTTCGAGCTTGGCGGCACGGGCGTAATGTACGAGGTCCTGCCCGTCGTTGAAGAGAAGATGCGTCCAATCCTAAAGGAAGTGGACTACGAGCGATTGCCTTCGACGGGTGTCGCCCGATGGCGCAGCACCGCCCAGTGGACCAGGCACCGCCTGACCGAGCGTGGACTCATCAAGAGGGGGCCGACGAGAGGAATCTGGGAGCTGACCGAATACGGGGCAAAGACCGTCGGCCAGTGGATTGAGGAAACCACTCTATAGAAAGGGAGACCCTTAATGATCAATGTGGACGCATTCTCGCACCTTCAAGCCGATCAGGTGGACCGCATCCTCGGCTTGGGCGAGCGCCGGATGGTGTCGGCGGGAACCCTCCTCGGGCACACTGACGAGCCGGTGACCTCCTTTTACATCATCCTCAGCGGGCAAGCCGAGTTGTCATACGGGTCGCAGTCGTGGGAGATGGCGATCCGACTGGCCGGCCCGGGCGAGACGTTTCCCTGGGCGGGTCTGGGGAGCACCGGCAACCTCGTTACGAACTGCAGGGCCAGGATCGACATGGAGGTCCTGGACATTCCCATCGACGACCTGACGGCTCTGTTTCGTAAGGATCCTGAAATCGGGATGGGCTTTTATCACGGTGTCATGGAACTGTTTGCCGGACAGTACAGGCGGACTCTGGCGATGCTGGCGGCAAATGTGGAGCGCGAGCTAACCGGGATGCGCTAGGGGCACGCGATGCCTGGTAGACCCGAGCGGCCAGGCCTACCGGCAGTCACAGAGGCCCAGGTAACTTGAGATGTGCTGGCGCTGGGAGGACAGGACCGACGACGATAAAGCGTAGGTACCGGGACCAGCGTCCAGCAGGACCCTGGCACGTTCCCTCGGAAAGAACCGGACGGTTCTACTACCTATCAGACGCTCTGAGTTCCTCCCGGGTTGCAGCTGCGAGCAGGCCATGACCGCGGCTGGCGACCGTCCGCAGATCCTACCCAGACCTACCTGGCCAGGATCAAACGGGGGCGTCTGGAATGGACGGTAGTCCAGCGGCCTCGGCCAACTCCTTCACCACCTCGGTGAGCATCCGCAGGATCACCTCATCGCCTATATTGCCGTCTGCATCCACCGACTTGGCCACTTCGCATACTGGGTGAGGGCCACCTATAACACTCGCCTCCGCACTGCTGAGCACGGTGATCGTGGTTTCCTGAGCCCATTTGGCGCCGAACCGGGAGGGGCTTGCGCCGACAACCGCCACTGGCTTGCCTGAGAAGGCCGACTGACCGTAGGGCCGAGACGCCCAGTCGATCAGGTTCTTCAGCACACCCGGGATGCTGCTGTTGTATTCGGGGGACGCGATCAGAATGGCATCGGCCGATCGAATCCTCCTTCGCAGCTTCAGCACCGGTAGAGGAGTCAGGTCGCCTTCGAAGTCCTGGTTGAACAGCGGTATGCTTGGCCCATCCTCGTAGATGTCGACTTCCACTCTCTCAGGAGCAAGTTGCCTCGCCGCCTCGAGAAGGGCCCTGTTGTACGAATCCCTCCTGAGGCTGCCGGGAATCGCCAGTATTCTCATGCTTTCTTCATCCAATCCTGAACCCTCTGCCAAATCGCATCTCCCTTCAGCGAATATGGTAGCCACCAAGGATCTGGCCCCGGCCGCCCTGACGTTAGGCAGCCTCCTATTGGCACGGCCGCGGGAATTGGGGCCGAAAGCTAAGGTACCAGAGTGGGCTCATGGAGCCCCCTCCTTGTGCAGCTTTGGGGCGCACGGTCACGCGAGGCCTTGCTTGCGGGCCTAGCCCGTGAAGTCCGGGGTACACGGCAAAACCACTGGGAGGCCGTGGTTAAGTGGAAGGGCAGCGGCATCGCAAATGAAACCGGCAATGCGACAAACATGGTCGGAGTCTGCCCGGATCGCGGTCCGCCGGACGGAAGCGCCGGTCGGGGGCGGTCACCCATGAACCGTCGATCCAGGTTTCGGGTCTCAATTGACGTCTATGGCGCCGCCGGAGCCCGGGGGCAGTCGGGTATCATCCAAACGAAGTCTCGTCCAACGGACCTAGGCAGCCTTTCAGATGACGCAAGACCGCTACGCTCGTTCCCGACAGCTGTTTGAAGAGGCCCAGGAGCTGGTCGCAGGCGGCGTCTCCAGCCAGCTGAGGCGAAGCGAGCAGCCCGTACCCCTTTTCTTTGCCAGGGCGAAACACGGGCGCATGTGGGACGTGGACGGCAATGAATACGTCGACTACGTGCAGGGCATGGGCCCGAACATATTTGGTCACTCCCCCGACTTCCTCACAGAAGCGGTTGCGCAGGCGATGGGGGATGGCCTGGTCTACACCGGGCAATTCGGGCGTGAACTGGATGTCGCCCGCCTGGTGCGGCAAGCGGTCCCGCTCAAGGGCACCGTGCGTTTCGCCAGCTCAGGTACCGAGATCGATCAACTCGTCATCCGCCTGGCCCGTGGGTTCACGGGTCGCAGGAAGTTCATCAAGTTCGAAGGGCACTACCACGGCTGGACGGACTCGGTGAACTACAGCGTTCATCCTCCCCTGGACAAGGCGGGCCCTGGTGAGGCCCCCCTGCCCGTCGGGGAGTCCGCGGGCATGGATCCGGCCAGCGCCGAGAACGTCGTCGTCTGTCGCTGGAACGACATCGACGCGCTGTCCCACGCCTTCGAACGGCACCACGACCAGATCTCAGGGGTCATCATGGAGCCGATTCTCATCAACACCAACTTCATCGCGCCCAGGGAAGGATACCTGGAGGAGGTAAGGGACCTGTGCGCAGCCCATGGAGCGCTGCTGATATTCGATGAGGTGATAACGGGCTTTCGAATAGCGCTGGGCGGAGCGCAGGAGCTTACCGGGGTCGTGCCCGACCTTGCTACCTATGCAAAGTCCATGGCCGGGGGTTTCCCGCTGGCGATGCTGGTCGGGCGTCCGGAAGTGATGCAAGTTCTGGGCGACGGCACAGTCCAGCACGGCGGGAGTTTCAACTCGAACGTCGTGTCAATCGAGGCGGCCCACGCCTCGCTTGCCCACATCATGGAGGACAGCGACCGGTTCTATGAGGACATTAGCAGGCGGGGCATGCATCTCATCGAAGGTCTAAGGGATGCCGCCAAGGAGACCGAGTCGGATCTGAGAGTGCATGGCCTCGGTTCGGTCTTCTCCACATCGTTCACGACCCGCACGCAGATCGACGACTACCGCGAGCACGCCCTCTACTGCGACGAGGCAAAGTACCAGAGATTCCGTGCCGCAATGCTCGATCAAGGAGTCCGCCTGTCCGTGAACGGCCGGTGGCACATGGCCTCCACTCACACAGATGAGGACATCGACGTGACCATCGCTGCCGCAAGGGACGTCCTGTACTCGATGTGACGGCAGCCGCCAGCCCTGCAGCTAGCTTGAGCTAATCTACCGAGCTGGGCCGTGTGCCGCCTGCTCTGACCCTTTGCGCACCGTCGTCCTGCCACATTCCTCAGACCATGGGCCCTGTTGAGACGCCCTGCATCGCATGGCGGTAACAAGGTGAATCCGGCCGCCCATTCCTAGGAGGAAACTTCCTTGAGGTTCCCCGTGGCGCAGTCGTAGACGAAGCCGCGGATATCGTCCTTGTCTGGAATGAACGGACTCGCCTGTATTCGAGCTATCGAGTGGCGTACGTCTTCGTCCAGGTCACCGAACGCCTCCAGAGCGAAGGGCGGACGAAGGCCCGTATCAGCCTTGATCGAGTCCTTAACGTCATCGTCCCGAAAGGTCAACATCCCACAATCCGTGTGGTGGATAAGCAGGATCGATTGGGTGCCCAGCAGGCGCTGGGAGATCGTCAACGACCGGATCGCGTCGTCGGTGACCACTCCTCCCGCGTTTCTGATGACGTGCGCGTCGCCTTCCTCAAGACCAAGCAGCGCGTGAGTATCGAGGCGTGCATCCATACACGCCAAGACCGCCAGCTTTCGGCCTGGGGGCAAGGGCAGATCACCCTTACTGAATGTCTCCGCATAACGGGCGTTGTTCCCGACCAGTTCATCTATGACGGACATAAAGACACTCCTTGGCAACGCTGCGCGCGTGCTGTCCAGATTTCCCGGGCCACAGGGCGCGGACCGGGGCGGGCGCCAAATTGTGACATTGCCGACTGGCCAGAAACAAGACCTGGCCCCCAGCAGGACGGCCGCTCTCAGCCTGCCGAGTGAAGCGATCGGCCACCTAGAGACAGGTGACTCTGCCGACACCTTTTTCGGGGGGAAGTCGGGTTCCAACGATTCGACCGTGGCACCGGGTCGCCTAGAGCTTGCGTCCGTAGCGCAAACCGCGACGAACACACGAGGGCCAATCCGCCTCCCGTGCGGGACGGGCGGCAGTGTCAGCCCATGCTTACCCCAGGCCGGCCAGGCCCTCCCCTATCAGGGCAGCCTCGGCTACACGATGGACCCGCATTAGCAGCCCGATATCCTGAAGCGGTTTCTGGCGACCAGCCTGTAGAGGGGGACACCGATGAAATGGAGTCCAGGCAGCCACATCAGCAGGCCCAGGGGGACGAGAACCGGCAGCGCCATTAGCAGTCTTCGAAAGGCGAAAAATCCCTCGAAGATGTCTCCCCGAGCATCCTCTACATAAGCCGATCTCTCCAGATCATCGCGCGTCAGGCCCTGCGGCAGGCACGCCGCCTCCTGCCAGGGCCGCCAGGAAACCCTCTTGCGCCAGTCGAGCGGACTCAGGCATCTGACGCATGCGGTGCAGAAACCGCAATCGCCGTCATAGTAGAAGATCAAGGCATTTGCAGCGGGCGGCAGACGACCAGACATCAAACAGGCTGCGCCTTCTACCCCCTCAATCGTTGACCGGCAGGTGTCCAGCGTCCCGAAGGCGGAAATTCCATGGGCTGCCTTTGAATGAGCTCATCCTGAATGGTGGGTAGCGGTTCGTGGTGATAAACGCTGTGTATGCGGTAATGCGCCAGGATCGACGAACGTTTTGGGCGTCATCGGTCGACGGGGACAGGTCTGTCATCGGTTACGAGTAAACTCCGACTCGAGCCGAGCGTCACGCGCGCTCAAGGTTGAAGTCGAACCACCAGCGCGGGTACTTTTCCCAGGGAAGGAGCATCAACACCAGTGGCGGAGTGGTCATTCCTGCCAGCAACCCATCAGCGATCCGGCTGGGCCTTGTTAGAAAGAGTCGAAAGAGAGTGCTCACCCGGCCGACTCCCTGTTGGGGCATTCGGCATCGTAGCTAAGTGGATGGGAGTTCATCGGTTCTGATGCCATACTCTCCCTCTTGGGCCCGCAACTTGGTCGGAAGGCCCGACTCGCCCTACCTCTTCCCTCCCCTTGCAGGCGCCGAGGATACCACGGCGCAGCGACGCTCCCCGCGGCCGGGCGCCTGCGGGCATGATGCAGTTCCAGGAGGGTCGTCGGATGCAGGTACATTAGATCTGTCCCTGGGCAACGCGGCCCCTTTACCAGGTAACGCACCTTCAGGTCGATGCCCGTGACTTTCCTTAAGCCCATCCGGATCACCGACGGCCTGTACCAGGTACGGGCAATTGGAGCACGGGTAACCGTCCTGGTGGACAAAGATGCGGTCCTGCTTGTGGACGCAGGCTCGCTGGGGAGTGCGGGCCTCATAGCACGGGGTCTAGGAGCACTGGGCCTTTCTGCCAGTCACGTGGAACGCGTGGTAGTTACCCATGCCCATCCCGACCACTGTGGCGGGTTAAGCGGGTTGATCAAAGGAAGGGCGATTGCTGTCGCGGCGCATACCCTGGATGCTGACTTCATAGACGGAACGGCGACTCCCCCGAGCCCGGTGCAGAACATCATCCTCGGCAGGCTGACCCACCCGATCTATAACGCGCTAATGGGCAGGCCCGTGCCCGTCGCGGACAGACTCGAGGACGGCGACCTGGTTGACTTCGGGCTGGAGGTCCGGGTGGTCCACCTTCCCGGACATACCGACGGGAGCATCGCACTCTATGTACCGGCAAAACGTGCGGTGATCGTCGGGGATACCCTTCAGTACAGGTTCGCCCGAAAGCTAGGACCCCCGGCGAGGTGGGTGACCAGGCGACCGGAAGTGGCGATACGTTCGCTCGAAAAGCTCCTCAATCTGAATTTCGATGTCATATGCTTCAGTCACTTCCCGCCCCTGCGCGAGGAACCCCACAAAGCCATCCGGAGGCTGATCGATCAACACTCTCTCCGACCGTCGCCCACTTGACCGCGACAGTGGCCGCCGTCGCCATGTGACATAGCGCGCGAGCCTGCCTGGGATCTCGTATCGTGTGATGGCCAGCAGCGATGTAGGAGTGAACCATGCCGCCTAGCGAAACATTCGATCACCCGGCGGGCGAAACCGTCATCGACTTTATTCGCGCGGCGACCGACAGGTACGGTCCGCGCGATGCCCTCCTCATAAAGCCTGCATTCAGATACATGCGCTGGACCTATTCACAGGTCTGGGCACAAGCTGGCCAGGTCGCCACCCTCCTACAGCAAAGGGGCCTCAGCAAGGGAGACCGGGTTATTCTCTGGGGACCGAACTCGCCTCACTGGGTAATCATCTTCTTCGGCTGCCTGAGGGCCGGAGCCGCAGTCGTTCCACTCGATGTTCGCAGCGCGCCGGACTACGTGTCCCGCGTGCTGGCGCAGACCGAACCCAAATTGGCTTTCACGTCGCGCCTCACTCCAAAGGGCGATCTTGACCTGGCTATCGAGGAGATCGCGTTCGAGGACCTCGAGGCGGCGATAGCCGGCTTATCCGATCCGAAAGACGTGACCTTAGAGCCGCATGACCTTGCCGAGATCATGTTCACGTCCGGCACGACGGGGGATCCAAAGGGCGTTATGCTCACCCACCGAAACCTTCAGGCGAACATTGAGGGCATTTCCCAATACATCTCCTGCGAGCCTTCAAGCCGGCTGCTGTCCATCCTGCCCCTGAGCCACATGTATGAGCAGATGGGAGGGCTGTTCATAGCCATGTACTACGGGGCCAGCATCACCTACCCGACCAGCCGTCAGCCCACGGTGCTCGCACGAACGATGCGCGAGCGCAGGATCACCATAATGCTGCTCGTTCCCCAGGGCCTGGAGCTTCTGATGAACGGCATAGAGCGGGAGATCGGGCGCCAGGGCAAGGAGGCCCTCTGGGGCCTGCTCCTGAGGGTCGCCGGGCGGACACCCTTCCGGTTGCGACGACACCTGTTCGGCCGGGTGCACAGGCAGTTCGGAGGCAAACTTGAACTCATAGTCTCGGGCGGGGCAGCGCTCGACCCCGATCTGGGGAGGAAGTGGGAGCTCATTGGGGTGAAGATCCTGCAGGGCTACGGGGCCACCGAGGCCTCTCCCGTGATCAGCAACCATGCCCTCGATGAAAGGCGGCTCGAATCAGCCGGTCGCCCCCTGCCGAACCTGGAGGTCAAGATAAGCGGCGCGGGCGAGATCTGGGTACGTGGGGAGAACGTTACTCCGGGCTATTGGCGCGCTCCCGAGCAGACCGCAGAGGTCTTCGAAGGTGACTGGTACAAGACGGGCGACCTGGGGTACCTGGACGACGAGGGATTCCTACACATTCAGGGACGAATGAAGGACATGATCGTTCTGCCAAGTGGTCAGAACGTGTTCCCGGAGGATATCGAAGCGGTATTGCTCAAACATCCCCAAGTCAAGGATGCGACAGTTGTGGGGATAAGCAGGGGCTCTTCCGTCGAGGTCCACGCGGTGCTGATTCTGGAAGACGCGGGCGAGGCGCAGCAGGTCGTCTCGTGGACCAACGACCAGCTGGCAGAGCACCAGAGGATTAGAGGCTCGACCGTATGGAGGGCCGAGGACTTCCCACGCACCCACACCCTGAAGGTGAAAAAGCAATTGGTGATCGACTCTGTTCTCGCAGGCACAGAACCGGTGGGCCCGGCGGCCGCCGCTTCAGGCGGCGGGCGGGCGGGTGGCGCGCAAGGACTTGCTCAGATCCTGTGTGAGGTCGCCAGAATTGACCCCGAGCACCTGGGCGAGGACCTCAGGCTTGGCGACGATCTCGACCTGGACTCCCTCGGCAGGGTGGAACTGCTGTCGACGATTGAAGCGGAGATGGGCGTTTACATCGACGAGGATCAGCTGGGCCCGGATACCACCGTTGCACGCTTGGCGAGCCTCGTCGAGGAGGGCTCAAAGAGTCCTCCAATGCTCAGCTTTCCGGTCTGGGGGATGCGGTTGTGGTGTCGCATGCTCCGCGGCCTGCTCCAGAGAACACTGGTGTTTCCATTCCTCACCCTCATCTACAGCCTCAAGATCACCGGAGGCGACAACCTAGACGGGCTCGTTGGGCCCGTCCTGCTGGCATCCAATCACCATCTGGGCATGGATCACATCCTGATCACGAAGGCCGTACCGCTTAAGTGGCGCCGCCGCATGGCGATTGCCGCGGCCGCCGGGCTGTGGAGAAATCCCGTGCGCTGGGTATTGAACCCACTGCTTGGCAACGGCTTTCCCCTGGCAAGGGAAGGCGCCGTCCGTCCCAGCCTGGAGAACATGGGCAGGATCATGGATAACGGATGGTCGGTCCTCATATTCCCGGAGGGAGAACTCACCTATGGAGGACCCATGAAGCCCTTCATGACCGGCACCGGTCTTGTTGCGGTAGAGGGGCGCATCCCTGTGGTCCCCATGCGCCTACACATCCACCGGCCGGGTTTCCCGAGCCGGTTCCCCTTCGTCAGGAGAGGTAGCGTCGAGATCCGGTTCGGCAAGCCTCTCGGCTTTTTGCCCGGTACCGACTATCAGGACGCCACTGCGGAGGTTGAGCAGGCTATAGGGTCACTCTGATTCCAGATCTGCGAACCGGAGATCTTTCTTGGAACCGAGTCAACCTGCCCGACGCCGGTGCTCTACACGCTAAGTGTGGAAGCGAACCGGCCTTCCGCCTCAATACATGTAAGGATGCACTGAGGCGGCGACCGAGAGTTCTATGTCCTCGATCGCCTGGGACATTGCCTGGCCTATTAGATCCAGTTTGCGTACCTGCTCAATCCTGGCAGAGGCTCTGGCCAGCTCACTCTTTGACAACAGCCGTCCAAAGATGCCGCACGCGTCGGCCAGGCAGATTATCACCACATCGCGGGGGTATGGGATCTCGTCGCTGAAAAGGACTCCCATGACCCGGAGCTTGACATCCCTCTCTGCCTTTTCGTCGACGGCCGGATAGCGCTTGGAACGAAACACCCACAGGAAGCGGTCATCCCTGCAGTCCAGGATCCCCTGGGAAATCAGGCGAGACAGTGCCTCGTCGCGGATCTCATCGGCTCGGGCCGCTGTTTGCTCCACCCAGAATCGGGCATCGTGCTTTTCGCCTTCGGATATTTCGGCCAATGTGGGGTCGAGCAGGCTGTCACCAACGGGCGTAGCATCCACCAGGATCAGGCTCTCCAGATCGGTGTCGATCCGGTTCTCAAGCGCCAGGTCCATCAGGACGCCGCCGGCAAGAGCATGGTTTACGGACCAATCGGGCACGTTGGCAAACCTGCCCTCGTCGTCGAGCAGAAGCAGGAGGATCTCTTCGGCGAATCTCAGCATGGCGCTCACTCTACCCTTCGGTTACAAAAGGCCCGAGGCGGGACCAGCCGGCGCGTCTGTGAACGGCACCGATACCAAGTCTATCTTAGCCTAGGCTGTAACTACCCCTACTCCGAATTCTCCAGAGCTGCGCCGAGCAAGGGAAACCCCGGGTCCATCGCATTCCGCCCCGGATAGGGGACTGGCTCGTCGACGGCCGGGCGGTTCCCATAGTCGAATGCCCTTTGAGGCAACCAGATTCCGTAACTCTACGCCCCCGTGGCGCTGGCTGGCCGAGACCGTCCGATCAGATAGAGTGGCTATCGGCCGGCTTCTACCGCTGCCGCCCTCAAACCCCGTATACCCAGTATTAGAGGGCATTAAAAGCGAATATTGGCCCGTGCCACCTTGTTTATCGCGCGTTGTGGCGTATTATCTTTGTTTGTGGCTCGGTTCCATCACCCTTGACCGGGGCAGAAAAATGGTTCTCGTGCCAAAATGGTGGATGGTCGCCGGCGGGTGGCGTTAACGTATGTGTTCCGTCACGACCGCATGTAAGCCGGGCCGAAGACAGCGAGGTCCAGATACGAGAAGGTAAGAATACCCGGCTGGCGGTGGCCTCCAATGTGGAGCCGGGTGGGCATCTACTTCAGACTTGGAGCGTGAGTCGAACCTGTATCAACAACCGACTGCAGTTCCCCTATGGGAGGTGGACGGCAGGGGCCTGCTAACTACGCGCGGCCGATCCGGCAGCGGAATCGATTAGATTGCCAAACCTAGCAGAAGCGACAATCAACGAGACATTGGACCCGGAGCATTTGGCACCTGACTGGGCCGGCATCGGCACTCGAGGCCATCCCCAGGGAGCACGCACCGGCCAAGTCTCTTCGGAGGAGATCGGGAAAGGAGATCGGACCTATGGGAATTAGCACCGAGAGGGAGGGCGCGACCCTGATTGCGAAGACCGAGGGTCGCGTTGACGGCGCCAACGCCCGCGAGTTCCAGGACGCCCTGGAGGAGGCGATCGACCCGGCCGATCGCGCGGTGATCCTGGACCTTGAGCACCTGTCTTACATCAGCAGTGCTGGCCTGCGTGTGATCCTGCTGACCGCCAAGACTCTCCGAAAACAGAATGCAAGTCTGTCGGTCTGCTCGCTATCGGAGCCGATCAGGCAGGTCTTTGAGATCAGCGGCTTTGACAAGATTATCCCCATCCACGCTTCCCAGGCCGAGGCCGTCGCAGCCGTCAGCACCTAGGGAACCGACCGGTTCGTCTTTTGGAAGCGGCACAAAGTGACTTCGAAACGGAGATAAACACGGGGAGATAAGCACGGAATGAAGGCGCCCTACAAGATCCTCGTCGTTGACGACGAAGTTGACCTCGAGCCTCTTGTGCTGCAGCGCATGCGGCGCAAGATCCGATCAGGAACATACACATTTGTCTTTGCTCACAACGGTGTAGAGGCTCTGGAAAAGCTGCAGGAAGACCGCGAGATCGACATGGTGCTCTCCGACATCAACATGCCCCTGATGGACGGTCTGACCCTGCTCGAACAGATCCCCAAGGTCGATCCCAACATTAGGGCAGTCATCGTGTCCGCATATGGCGACATGGAAAACATACGCACAGCGATGAACCGTGGTGCGTTCGACTTCGTCACCAAGCCACTGGACTTTGGAGACCTTCAGGTGACCATCGACCGCACACTAAAGCACATGGCCGAGTGGCGAGAGGCCCTGCAATCGAGAGACAAGCTCGTCGCTCTTGAGAACGAGCTCAACGTGGCCAGCAACATACAGCAGTCGATCCTGCCCACCCACTTCCCTCAGGGCGTCGACTACCAGGTCTTCGGAAACATGGAGCCCGCCCGGAGCGTGGGCGGGGACTTCTACGACGTCTACCGCCTGGAGAATGACAAGATTGGCCTTGCTATCGCGGACGTCTCTGACAAGGGAGTGCCCGCCTCACTGTTCATGATGTCCACAAGGACACTGCTCAAGGGGTCATCCATAGGCAGGTCCCAACCGGGCGACGTTCTGCGCGAGGTCAATAACCTGCTGAACGAGGACAACGACGCCTCAATGTTCGTCACGGTGCTCTACGGCGTGTACGACCCCGCAACAGGACAGTTCACCTACGCCAACGGCGGACACAATTCGCCTCTAGTGGTCCGACCCGACGGATCCTCGGAACTGTTGCCCCTCACCGATGGGGTGGCGCTCGGCCTGTTACCGGATCTGGATTACCTGGAGCACACCGTGACGCTCTCGCCCGGTGACACGGTTGTCTTGTACACGGACGGAGTCACCGAGGCGATGGACAGCCAGGACAATGAGTTCGGAAACGAGAGGCTCCTTGAGATCTTCACTGGGAGCCCGCCCGAGGGATGCAAGGACGCCAACGAATCGATTTTCCAGGCGGTTAGCGACTTTGCCGGAGACACCCCGCAATCCGACGACATCACCTGCCTGGCCCTGCGCCGGGGAGGGCTCTGAGACGTGATGGCAGGGTTGCTCAAGAGCCCCTGAATTACTACGCCGCGAGCTTGATACGTGAGCGAGACACTGTCACTTAAGATCGATTGCAGGCCCGACGAGCTGGACCGCATCGCCTCCGAGGTCAACGACCTGGGCGAGAGGGAGGGATGGCCTGACGCTATGACCTATCGCGTCCATCTAGTGCTCGAGGAACTGGGTCTAAACATCATGAATTACGGGTACGAGGACGGCGACAGGGACAAACACCAGATCGAAATAACGCTTACGTCTGTCCCGGACTCTTTGACCATAGACATAGTGGATGACGGCCGACCGTTCGACCCGCTAAGCGATGCCCCCATCCCTGACACGGGAGCGACCATGGAAGACCGGCCCATCGGCGGCCTTGGGGTGCACTTGGTGAAGACGTTGATGGATGAGATGCACTATCGGCGAGAGAAGGGTAAGAACCGACTGACGCTGGTCACTCACAGGTCTGAATGAAGCAGGAGCCGCCTGCGCCGTTGGATCGGCCACCGCAGGCATGGCGGGGGTTGGCCGCAGCCCTCATTTTGTCCGCCGGTCTGTCAGCCGGACTGGCATGTTCACAGCCGGATAATTCTCCGGACCCAACACCGGATTCGACCGACGGCGGAGTCGTTGATGGGCCCGCTTCCTACCCCGGGGTTTCGGACGATCGTGTCCTGTTCGGGCAGTCTGCCGCCTTCAGCGGCCCGGCCCAGGAACTGGGCCTTAACATGCGACTAGGTATCGAGGCGGCGTTCCACGAGGTCAACAGACAACGGGGCGGCGTGTACGGCAGGCGTCTGGAGTTGACTTCCAGGGACGACGCCTACGAGCCCGAGGCGGCCATAACCAACACGATCCAACTGATCGAGGAGGAAAACATCTTCGCCCTGATCGGGGCGGTCGGCACTCCGACCTCTCGCTCGGCGACGCCGGTCGCCGCGGCCGCGGGTGTCCCCTACATCGCACCCTTCACCGGTGCCGAGTTTCTCCGCAACCCGGAATGGGACAACATCCTCAACCTTCGTTCCTCCTATTACCAGGAGACCGAGGAGATGGTCGCCCGCCTCACCGAGGACCTTGGCATCAACCGAATCGCCATCATGTACCAGGACGACTCGTTTGGACGTGCCGGCTACCGGGGCGTGCGGCTGGCCCTGGAGTACCGCAGTATGGAGCCGGTATCGATAGGCCTTTACCCGCGCAACACCACGGCCGTCAAGACCGCGCTGCTTGACCTCCGCCGGGGAGAGCCCGAGGCGGTGATTATGATCGGGGCCTACCAGCCGGTGGCAGCCCTGATCGCATGGGCGAAGCACACGGGTCTGGACCCGATCTTCATGACCGTCTCGTTCGTGGGAAGTAATGCCCTGGCCCAGGAACTGGGGCCATACGGAACCGGAGTGTACGTTACCCAGGTGGTCCCCTTCCCCACCGACGACTCCCTTCCAATCACTGCCCAGTACCTTGAGGCACTGGCGGCTTACGCGCCTGATGCCGTCCCGGGCTTTGTGTCCTTTGAGGGTTACCTGGCGGGACGCCTGGCAATAGCCGGGTTGGAGGGCTGTGGCCACGACGTGGACCGCAGCTGTTTTTTGGATAGTCTCCGCAGTGCAGCGAGAGTCGAAATTGGCGGCTTTGAGCTGCGATACGGAGAGGGCGACAACCAGGGCTCCGACAAGGTCTTTCTAACCAGGATAGGCTCGGACGGAAACTACTATCCGGTCGAAACGCTGCGCGACACGGTTCCATGAACGCTCGCCTACAGAGGATCCTTGAGGCCCGCTATCGCATTTCAACCCAGCTCTACGTGGGTATCGGCGGGGCCGTCCTGCTCACCGTCGCTGCGAGCCTGGTTGGCTGGTTCTCCTTTAACTGCGTGGGGGAGGTCCAGAACCGGGTCAATGAGGGCAGTGTGCCCGAGCTGGTCGCGGCCTTCGGGGTCGCACAGCACAGCGGCACGCTCGTAGTCGCCGCTCCACGCCTTACCACCGCGGCAAATCCGGAGGAACTAAGCGTGGTGGCCAGCGAGATCACCGACGCCCACGGGGCGCTTGAAGAACAACTCGCGATCCTCGAAAGCAAAGGAGGGGGCGGAGAATACTTCGACGGAATCCAGGACGATGCCACTTCTCTGCTGTCGAACATAAGGGCAATAGAGAGCGAGCGGCACGAGATCTTCGACCTGGCTGGGCGAAGCGGCGAGCTGAGAACCGAGCTCGTGTATCTGGACGAACGGCTTTCCGACATTATGGCCCCTGCCGTCGACGATGAACTGTTCTTCATGATCACTGGATACCGCGAGCTCGGAGCGTCGCCCGCCGACCGGCAACAGCACTTCTCAGAGACGCAGTTGAACCAGTACCGGTACCTTGCGGATCTGGAGGCAGACGCCAGAATTGCAAATCACCTTCTCGAGAGTGCCTTTAGCGTCTCGCAGGCTCCGCTGCTAGAGCCGCTCAAGGAGCGGTTCGAGTCGTCGGCAGGCCGCATCGAGCGTACCCTGGCCGCGCTCGAAGGATCCGAATTGCGGGACGAAATAGCCCCGATTCTGGAGAGGCTAATGGAGCTTGGGATCGGGGAGGAGGGCGGATTCAATCTGCTTGAACGGGAACTCAACTTGATCGAGCGACAGGGCGATCTCTTGGCACTCAATCGCAATATCGCCGTCGATCTCGTGGCCGAGGTGGACGGCCTGGTGAACTCGGCAAACGCGAACGCACAGGAGGCTACCCGCGCCTCCACCCAGGCAGTCTTTACGGGCCGAACGCTCCTTCTGGCGATCAGTGGGCTGAGCGTCGCGGGCGCCCTGATGATTGCGTGGCTCTTCGTTGGTCGGGTGCTGCTGAGGCGCCTTCAGTTGCTTTCGGACTGGATGAGGAGGATGGCGGGTGGAGACCTTGAGGCGAAGGTGGAGATCGGCGGCCGAGACGAGGTGGCGGACATGGCGGCTGCCCTGGAGGTCTTCCGGCGGCATGCGCTTGAGGTCCAGCGCCTCAACCTGGTCGAAAAACTGGCCGAGGAGCTTCAGGGAAAGAACGAGGAGCTAGAAAGCACGCTGGGCGCCCTCAACCGCGCGCAGGACCAGATCGTGATGCGGGAGAAACTCGCGGCGCTGGGCGAATTGACCGCAGGGGTTGCCCACGAGATCAGGAATCCGCTGAACTTCGTTAAGAACTTCTCCGAGGTCTCCGAGGAACTCATAGTCGAGTTGCGCGAGGTCCTCGAAGAGAGTGGTGGGGAGAAAATCACCGACGATCAACAGGAACTGATCCAGGAGATCTCCGCGGACCTATCAAGCAACCTTGAGCGCATCAGGTCCCACGGCGACCGCGCAAATCGCATCGTGCACGACATGCTAATGATGGGTAGAGGCTCGGCGGTCTGGCAGTCGACCGAGATAAACATGCTGCTCGACGAATACGCCCGGCTTGCCTACCACAGCGCCCGGGCAACCGATCCGGACTTCCAGCTCGACCTGCAGCAAGATCTTGACCCCGAGGCCGGCGAACTCGAGGTGATTCCCCAGGATCTGGGTCGGGTCTTTTTGAACATGGTGGGCAACGCCTGCTATGCGACCGACGAGAAGCGGCGGTCTTCCTTCGAGTCGGGCGGAGGCGACGTGCGGTACATGCCGACCGTCTCGCTGAAGACCAGGCGACACGAGGACAAGCTCGAGGTCAGGATCCGAGACAACGGCAGCGGCATGCCTCCCGATGTTGTCGAGAAGATATTCAATCCGTTCTTTACCACCAAGCCCACCGGCCAGGGCACTGGCCTCGGGCTTGCGATGTCCAGCGACATCGTTCGTGAGCATGGTGGAAGCATCCGCGTGGAAACCGAGCCAGGCGAATTCACGGAGATGATCATCGACCTTCCGCTGGTGCCGCCTGCCAGGAGCGTGGAGGGTGAGAACGGCGACGGCGCGTCAGCGGGAGAAGGTGCGACATGATCGTCCCGTCCCCGGTTCGGGGAATCGAGCCCACCGTGCGACCCCTGTCCAATGCGCCGGCCGCGAGCCGTGATGGAGGACGCTACCGTGGAATTTGATGGCTACAAGCTGGACCCGTCGGTCTACGACGAGGTCTTCGGGCCGGACGGCGCTCCACGAGATCACTGCGTGCCCCTGCACGAGACGCTCAGCCGGCTTTCAGGGGAGGAACTGGCGGGCATCCAAGAGCGGGTCACGCGCTCGTTCTCGAACGAGGGCATCACCTTTACGGTCTACGGGGACGAGGAGGCCGAGGAGAGGATAATACCCGTCGACTGTCTTCCACGCGTTCTGTCAGGGGCGGACTGGCGTCACCTCGAGACGGGTCTCGAACAGCGACTGAAGGCGATCAACCTGTTCCTGAGCGACGTGTACGGAGAGGGTCGCATCATAGCTGACGGCGTCATTCCGGCTGATGTGGTGCGCGGCTGTCCGCAGTACCGGGTCGAGATGCGGGGCTTTTCGCCTCCTCACGGCACCTGGGTAGCCATCTGCGGAACCGACCTTGTTCGGACCAACGACGGTTTCCGCGTGCTCGAAGACAATCTCAGGGTCCCGTCGGGCGTGTCCTACATGATCGCGAACCGCAAGGCGGTCAAGGCGAGCCTGAGACGCCTTTACCGGAGCTACCGCGTGCGGGAGATCGAGCAGTACGGGAGCCTTCTGAGACAGACCCTGTGCGATCTGGCGCCCAAGGGGCGGCTCAACCCCACGATTGCGCTGCTCACCCCCGGCGTGTACAACTCTGCGTTCTACGAGCACATCTTCCTGGCCAGCGAGATCGGGGCGGAGCTGGTGGAGGGACGGGACCTTCTCGTGGACGATGGCTTCGTTTACATCCGCACCACGACGGGGCTGCGGCGCATCGACGTGCTCTATCGCCGCGTCGACGACGATTTCATCGATCCTCTGGTCTTTCGACCGGACTCCCTGCTGGGGGTACCCGGACTGATGCACGCCTACAAGCTCGGCAACGTCACGCTGGTCAACGCCCCCGGCACGGGCGTCGCGGACGACAAGAGCGTGTATGCCTACGTACCCGACATGATCCGGTATTTCCTGGGGGAAGAGCCGATCCTGTCCAACGTGGAGACCTACCTGTGCCGAAGGCCAGAGGACCTTGAGTACACCCTGGACAACCTGGACAAGCTCGTGGTCAAGCGGGTTGGTGGCTCGGGTGGTTACGGCATGCTGGTAGGGCCTCACTCCACGCCCGAGGAACGCGACCGGTACGCCGAGGAGGTGCGGGCCGATCCGGCCGACTTCGTCTCCCAGCCGACCCTGGCTCTTTCGCGTTCGCCCTGCCTGATCGAGGGCCGCTTCGAGCCGCGGCACGTGGACCTGCGGCCCTTTGTCCTGCACGGAAGCAAAACGCGCCTTGTGCCGGGAGCCTTCTGCAGGGTGGCGCTCCGGCGCGGAAGCCTGGTAGTCAATTCCAGCCAGGGTGGAGGAGGAAAGGACCTGTGGGTTTTGGACGAGTGACCATCACGCCGCCGGCGGCGGCAGGGTCACATCATGCGTAAAGGAGAACGGATTTGAAGGCATTAACGAGTGTACTGCTAAACCGCCGGCCAGCCGCCATCCTCGCGGTGACGGGGATAGTGACGCTGGGATTCCTCTTCGCCCGGCCGGCCGTGGCGCACGCGGCGGGCGTCGACAGCGAATCCCTGTTCGTCTTTAACACCTTCTCCTTCCTGGTGTGGGGCGTTCTGGTCATGTGGATGTGTGCGGGTTTCACCATGCTCGAATCGGGCTCTGTGCGAACCAAGAATGCCTCCATGATCTGCCTTAAGAATATCGGCCTCTACTCGATAGCCGGCCTGGCCTACTTCATCATCGGCTACAGCCTGATGTACGGGGAGATCGCAGGAGGCTTCATAGGCTGGAACGGCTTCCTGTACGGGGCATCGGACGCCGAGCTCGCCCTGCTGGATGGGCAGGAGGGCGCCGCAGCGGCTCTGCTCGAAGAGGCCAGCTACTCGACGATGTCGGACTGGTTCTTCCAGATGGTCTTCGTGGCGACCGCCGCATCGATCGTCTCCGGGGCCCTTGCCGAGCGGGTCAAGATGTGGTCGTTCTTCGTGTTCACCCTTGCGCTCACGGCGATCATCTACCCGATCGTCGGCGCATGGACCTGGGGCGGCGGGTGGCTGGCCGAGATGGGCTTTCAGGACTTCGCCGGCTCCACCATAGTGCACAGCACGGGTGGTTGGGCCGCGCTCGCGGGAATAATCGTGGTTGGCCCGAGGCTCGGAAAGTTTCGCAGGGACGGCTCGGCCAGGGCCACGCCGCCCTCTAACATCCTCGTTGTGACGCTGGGCGTGTTCATCCTCTGGCTGGGCTGGTTCGGCTTCAACGGGGGATCTCAACTGTCCTTGGGCAGCGCCGGGGATGCCGTGGCGATGAGCCACGTGCTGGTCAATACGAATCTCGCGGCCGCCGCGGGAGTGATGGCGGCTCTAATGGTCTCGCGTCCCATCCTCGGACGCATGGACCTGTTCGCCGGACTCAACGGAGCCATAGCGGGGCTGGTGTCTATAACCGCCGGGCCCGACATCATCGACCATTACTGGGCCATGGTGATCGGCGCAATAGGCGGCGCCCTGTGCGTAGCCGGACTCAAGCTGATGGAGAAGCTAAAGCTCGACGACGTCGTCGGTGCGGTACCCGCCCACCTGTTTGCGGGAGTATGGGGAACCCTGGCGGTTTGCATAGCTGCCGGGGGCCAATTCCACGTCCAGTTGGTCGGCATTCTGGCGATCGGCGCATTCGTATTCGCGGTCTCCTACGTGCTCTGGAAGGCGCTGGAGATGACATTGAGGGTCCGTATAACACGCAGTGCCGAGGAACTTGGCCAGGACGCCGCTGAACTGGGGATGGAGTCGTATCCGGAATTCGTCCTGATGCCGGAGATAGTGGACGACGAAGAAGAGGAGGAGAACTGAACCCGATGCTTGCACGCAGCGCTCAGGGTCTCTACTGGATGAGCCGCTACCTGGAGCGGGCGGAGCACCTGTGCCGCATGCTGCGGATGCAGACGGAAATCCTGGTGGATCGACCGCTCAGGGAGATCCACTTCGGATGGATAAGAATCTACGGCAGCATAGGCCGCCAGCCCCCTTCAGGCGACATCGAGCTGCTCGAGGATGGCGACTATTCGCTCGCGGATTCCTACGCCCTCGCAGACTCGTATGCGCTCGCCGATGACCTCACTTTCGAGCGCTCGAACCCGGCCTCGGTCTGGAGCTGTTTCGCCCTCGGTCGCGAGAACGCGCGCCAGATGCGCCAGTGCATCAGCGCCGAGATGTGGACCCGCCTGAACCTTGCCTACCTGCGCATCCAGAAGCTGGACATGAAGCAGATATGGAAGGTATCTCCCGAGAGCTTCTACGCCGAGACCGCAGCGGAGATAGACACTTTCGCCGGTGTGGCCGCCGCCACCATGTATCGAGATGAGGGCTGGCGCTTCATGCAGCTCGGGCGCTCCGTCGAGCGCGCCCAGCTGACCGCGACGCTCCTGCTCTCCCAGATCGCAATCGACAAGATGAGCGAGGAGTCCTCGGAGGCAGACTGGACCAGCCTTCTGCGCCTTTACCACGCGTTTGACGCCTACAGCCGACGCTATAGCGTGGAGGTCAACCCAGGCCAGGTGCTCGACCTGTTGGCCACCGATCCGCTGCTTCCGGGCTCACTTTGCAGGTCGCTTGACAACGTGGCTGGCGAACTCGCCGCGATCGGATCAGGCCCGGACAGGAACTCGAGCGCCGCGGCCAGCCGGCTGGCCGGCCGACTGACCTCACTGGCTCGCTACGACTGGCCGGATCGAGACGATAGTTCCGACCTGCTAAAGCAGGTGAATATCTACTGCAGAGACCTACACGAACTGGTTACGAATACCTATTTCGACTACCCGGTGGAAGACCTGCCGACTCGCTGAGTTCATCGCCGGTGATTCGGGCGGTGGGAAGGTATGGCTTCTCTTGGTCGTGCTTTCGCTTGCCTGACCGGTGGCCGAGCAGCCACCGTGAATGAGCTGCCGATAAAGTGCGAGGATCGATCGCCTGCCGGGAGAAAGGGTTTGTCGTTGGACCCCGGTCCGCCCCTCCCCTTCTGCGGATCCCGCATCTCAGCATCTGTGAGACGGTCCAACACCATGCCTAGGCGTTCGTTCGAATATCTGGAGGCCGGAATATATCCCGACTTCGGCTACATTGCGTCATCCGTAGGTGGCGCGACACTCCCCTATACTTCATCTCGTGCTGCATGCTGTGTCGGAGCCCGAGTCGAGCATGCTCGGCTGTCAAGACGGCTGGCCAAACGGGGCAATGCGAAGTCAAACGCCGGCCATGCGAAAATCACGATGACAACCAGCCAGCGTTAAGGAGCGGTAATCTCTTGGGCGTAACTTACCTGGCCCATTACCCTTATCGCATTAAGGAGACTGTGTAAGTCCGTAATGGCAAGAATCGTCGATGAAATCAAATTCGAGTTGCGTGACGCCGGCGCCGGTATGAATGGAGTCAACTCTTGACCGAGTACCTCGCGCGAGTAAGTGGGCAAAGGCCGCTGTTGACGATCGGCGTCTGGATCGTCCTGGCGGCGGCAGGAATCGCGCTGATCATTAACCTCCTACCCAGCGCCACCACCACGGAGCTGAAGTTGACGGGCGGTGCCGAGTCACAGAAGGCCGCGAACCTGGTGGAGGAGAGGCTGGACCAGACTGAACCGGTCATAGAGATAATCGTCGTAAGCTCCGATTCTCTGACGGTGGACGATCCCCTGTTCCGGGCCAAGGTCGAAGGCGTGTTTGACCGCGTCGTCGCACTCGGAGAGGAGAAAGTTTCCCAGGCGTTTAACTTCTATCGTCTGCCCGATCCGTCCTGGGTATCTGAAGACCGCATGACCACCATGATGCCCGTGATCCTTTCCGGCACCATCAAGGAGGCCACCGAGAACGTAGAAGAGGTCGTCCACATAGTCGAGGAGGAGGACGCATCTGACGACTTTCGAGTTCTGATTGGAGGGACGGCCAGCATTGCCGCCGAGGCCAACGAGATCGCTCAGAGCGATCTTGAGCAGGGAGAGCGATTCGGGGTCGTCGTAGCGCTGGCCATCCTTCTCGTGCTGTTTGGCACGCTGATAGCCGCCCTGGTGCCGATACTGTTGGCCGTTCTTGCAATCATCGTGGCACTGGGCATTGCGTCAGTGATAGGACAGGCCTTCGAGCTGGTGTTCTTCGTCCAGATGATGATAACCATGATCGGCCTCGCTGTCGGCATAGACTATGCGCTCTTCATAATCTCGCGATTCAGGGAGGAGCTTGCCAAGGGCCTGGACAAGCTAGAGGCGGTGGAGAGGGCCGGCGCGGCCGCGGGGCGCACGGTGCTGTTCAGCGGTGTGACCGTGATCATCGCCCTGTGCGGGATGCTTCTCATACCGTCCTCGTTCTTCCAGTCGATCGGCATAGGAGCAATACTCGTGGTCGCCGTGACGCTTGCGGCCACGCTCACCCTGGTGCCGGCAGTTCTGGCACTGATCGGCTCGGGTGTGAACCGCCTGCGGATTCCACTCATAGGCAGGACCAAGACGCAGGGGTTTGAGGAGGGTCAGGAGGGGGTCTGGGAGTGGATCACGCGCGCGGTGACCAGGTTCCCCTTGCTCAGCATAGTCGCCGTTGGCGCTCCTATGATCCTAGCGACGTATTTCTACTTCGACATCCAGACGGGCCTGAATGGGGTGGACACCCTGCCGGAGTCCGCCAAGACCAGGGAGGCCTTCTTCGTCATTGAAGAGGAGTTCTCCTTCGGTCTCGTCAACCCAACCACCGTGGTCATTGACGCGGACCCAGAAGACCCCCAGGTGAAGGAGGCGATACTGGCCCTGCAGACATCGCTCGATGCCGACGAGTCGATTAGACGCATACCGGCCCTGCAAGAAGAGCACCCCGAAGAAAACTTGGCGATAGTTACAGTTGAAATTTCCGGAGAGCCCAGGAGCCAGGCGGCCGTTGACAGGATCGCCGCGCTCCGCGAGGAGCACATACCCGCGGCCTTCGGCGGCGTCCCTGCCAAGGTGTACGTTGGCGGCACGAGCGCGGTAACGGCGGACCTGTTCGGCATCGTCGACAGGTACACGCCGATCGTCTTTGCATTCGTACTCGGCTTTAGCTTCCTGATCCTGATGCTGGTCTTCAGATCGATCGTCATCCCGATCAAGGCCGTGATCATGAACCTTCTCTCCGTCGGCGCCGCGTACGGCCTGCTGGTGCTGGTATTTCAGAAGGGACCGGAAACAGGCCTGCTTGGCTTCAGCCATTCAGAGGTCATAGACGCCTGGATACCCCTCTTTCTGTTCACGGTCCTGTTCGGGCTATCGATGGACTACCACGTATTCCTGCTGAGCCGCATCCGAGAGCGCTACGACCAGACCGGGGACAACGCCGGTGCCGTGGCATATGGGCTCAGGTCGACCGCCGGAATCATCACGGGAGCCGCCCTTATCATGGTCGCGGTGTTCGGGGGATTCGCGGCTGGCGACTACATCCTGAACCAGCAGGTGGGGTTCGGGCTTGCCGTCGCCATACTCCTCGACGCCACGCTGGTGCGCTCGGTCCTGGTTCCGGCCAGCATGGAGGTGCTGGGAAGGCGCAACTGGTACCTGCCTTCGGCGCTGAGCTGGCTTCCGGACCTGCGGGTGGAGCCGGCCGAAGAAGGCCCTCCGTAGATGAAGATCCCGACCGACTACGGGCCGGGCTATGAGATGGCACGCGCCCTCGAGCCCGAGATCGCCTCAAACTACATAGCCCATACGGCTATCGGAGACCCCGAGGCCGACGCCGTGGTGCAAGAGCTCTTCAAGCTGGACCCTGGACAGTCCGGGCGTTTCATTCAGGCCGCCATGGACGGCGACGAGGAGACGCTGGCCGCTGCACCGCCGTCGCTGCTGGACTTTTTCGAGCGCATCGAATCTCCGCCCGACTGGGTCGATTTCCCTTCCTTCATCCCTGGCATAAGGATGTTTCACAGGAACTCGAGGCTGGTCCTGGGTGCCTTCGTTGGGGGCGTCCTCGTCGAGGGGTTCTCGACCAATATCAGCAAGTCCTTCTTCACCACCGGCAGGCTTCGCGACCAGGGGGTCAGGCGCCTGAAGCAGAACAACCGTCACATGATCGAGATATTCATGCCCGGAGGACTTAGAAGGGAAGCCGACGGATGGAAGCTGTCGGTCCGGGTTCGGCTCATACACGCTCAGGTAAGGCACCTTCTAAACGAGTCCGGCGAGTGGGACCACGAGGCGTGGGGTGCGCCGATAAGCTCTGCCCACGTTGGCTTTGCGATCACCGCGTTCTCGGCAAGGCTGCTGATGCACCTCAGGAGCCTTGGCGCCGTATTCGACGACGAAGAAAGGAAGAGCTTCATGGCCATCTGGCGGTACTCGGGCTACCTGATGGGCATACCGGAGACGATTCTCTATCAACATGAGGATGAGGCACTCAGGCTGTTCGACGTAGGCAAGATGTGCGAGCCGGCCGGCCAGCTGGAGTCCGTAGCCATGGCCAACTCGCTCATCAATTCCGCGCCGCTGGTCGTCGGGATAGACGATCCTGTCGAACGCCGCACCCTGGCAAAGTACGTGTTCACCGTGTCCCGGGCGCTCATCGGAAATCAGCTTGCCGACGAGCTGAACTATCCCTCCAGTCTGACTCTGGGTGTGCTGGCCTGGTTTCGCCTGCAGGAGCGCTACCAGCGCACCCTGGGCAGGCTGCTCCCCAAGCTCTCGACCAGCAACAACTTCACCCAGTTCACTTCCCTTCTGGAGGCGTCGATGTTCGATGAGGCGGGCATCAGCTATCGGCTGCCCGATCACGTGTACGCGGAAGAATCCTCAAAGTGGTAGAGGGTCCGATTGGTCCCTGAGGTCTTGCCGAAGCCGGCGACGGCCCTCCAACACCAACGCGAGAGCAACCGGCACGGCGAGGATGCGCCCCCATCCGGGCATATGGGCGACGGGACAGGGCGAACCTAGGCGAGTTCAGTCACCGGCCGGCGACCGCGAATGGCCCATCCGGTCAGCTAGTGGGTGAGGATCTGGTCGAGGAACAGCCTGGTGCGGGGCTCTTTGGGATTGCTGAAGAACTCGTCCGGCGTGGCGACCTCAACTATCTCCCCCTCGTCCATGAAGATAACCCTGTCCGCCACGTTCCTGGCAAAGCCCATCTCGTGCGTAACGCATATCATCGTCATGCCGTCCGCAGCCAGTTCTCCCATGACATTCAGGACCTCGTTGATCATCTCCGGATCGAGCGCCGAGGTCGGCTCGTCGAACATCATCACCTTGGGGTTCTTGGCCATAGAGCGCGCTATGGCGACGCGCTGCTGCTGGCCTCCCGAGAGCTGGCCGGGATACTTGTCGGCCTGCTCGGGTATCCCAACGCGTTCCAGGAGACGCAGCGCAAGCTCTTCCGCTTCCCTCTGCGGCATGTGGCGCACCTTCTGCGGGGCGAGCGATATGTTGCGCAGGACGGTCAGGTGCGGGAACAGATTGAACGACTGGAAGACCATCCCGGTCTCCGCTCTTATCAAGGCCAGGCTCCGTGCGTCGTCTGTGAGCTCAATACCGTCCACAACGATCCGTCCGGAATCGTGCCGCTCGAGCTGGTTTATCGTCCTGAGCATCGTTGATTTGCCGGATCCCGAGGGCCCGATGATGACCACAACCTCACCCTCAGAAATCGAAACGTCGACCCCGTTTAGCGCGGTGAAATCGCCGAACCGCTTGACCACCTTCTCGAGGCGGACGATCTCTTTAGCGTTCTGAACTTTCATGTGTCGATCCTTCCCGCTGCAGCGCCCGCTACCGCCTGCCTACGCCCAATCGGGCCTCCGCCGCGCCCCCGAGACGTGAGAGCACGTACGACACCAGCCAGTATATGAGCGCTACGATGATGTATATCTCGAAGAAGGCGCCATCCGCTATGTCCGTCTGGCCTCCGAGTATCTTCTTGGCCTTTTCGAGCGTGTTGACCAGGGATATCGCAGCGAGCAGCGCCGTGTCCTTCCACAGGGCTATAAACCGACCGATGATGGCCGGGATGACGGCCTTGATCGCCTGCGGAAGGATGATATAGACATACTTTTGAGTCGCCGACAGTCCTATGGCATCAGCCGCCTCATGCTGGCCCCGGGGTATGGACTGCAGGCCGCCTCGCACCACCTCGGCGATGTATGCCCCGCCAAACAGGGCGAAGACTATCATGACCCGGTAGGCCAGATCGATGCTGCTGAACACCTCCCCTACGGGCCCCAACTCGTCGTCCAGGAACGTGGCAAACAGCAGCCACACCAAAAGCGGGGCGGCGCGCACAACTTCTATGTAACCGACGGCGGAATAGCGTATGGCCCTGAAAGGAGAGACCCTGCTCAGCGCGAGTCCGATGCCAATGAAGAAGGAGAAAAAGCCGCCTACCGTGAAGACCAGCAGATCGAGGAACGAGCTTTCCCAGTGGCCGCTTGAGACCCCGATCTGCAGAAGGAAAATGAAGGGGATCAGAAGCACCCAGGCGGCACCGATCGCCTGAAGCGTTATCGGATTGGTCTTCCACCGGGCCAGGAACCGCTTGGCCGCCCAGGCGGCTCCCCCCAGAAACGCGAACAGCGCTGCCAGCAGGATCCACGAGGCGCCGAACGGCACAGCCAGCCCCAGCGAGAGAGCGTAGAGCCAGGACGGCGCCCAGCCACGGTCCGCTACCAGATCTCTCTCGATGCCGGTGATCACGGAGACTTCGCCGTCCGCAGACGTGATCTCCTCGGTGTAGTCCCGCTCGACAATGGAGTGCTCCGCCCCGAGGCCGAGTGTGAGGATCAGGACGGCCACTACCCCTATGACCACCAGGTACGGCCTCAGCCTCCCCACCCATATGCCGTAGGTCAGGGCGATCAGGGCCGCGGTGACATAGACCGAGATCCAGATGCGGAAAGTGTCCGCTGCGGGGTAAGAGCCAATGAAAAACAGCTTGCGGTTGATCGCCACGAGGTCCCAGTTGGCCTGAAACAGGACGAACCTGACCAGAACGAACGCGATGGCGATTCCGATCACGATGGCCAGTAGGCTCAGGACGGAATTCCGCCACGAGTTGAACAGGTTCTCCCGCGCCCAGTCCACGCCCCTAGATATGGTTGTGTAGTGTGCGGCGGACGCCATCACTTGATCTGGACGTTACGGTTGATCGTGTTCATGATCAGCGAGATCACGAGGTTGGTCACGATGAATACGAAGAAGATGAACAGGTAAGTCTGCAGCAGGTTGCCGGAATTGTTGACGATCCTGTTGGAGATCAAGACTATCTCGCCGTAGGCGATGGCGTGGGCCAGGGTCGAGTCCTTGTTGGCATTCTGGTACTCGTTGTTCAGAGAGGGGATCATCGTGCGCAGGGCCTGAGGCAGGATGATCAGGGTGAACTGCTGGTAGGCAGTCAACCCCATGGATGCAGCGGCCTCCGTCTGTCCCCGCGGAACAGACTGTATGGAACCGCGGACGATCTCCGCCATGAACGCGCTGAAATACAGTGTGAGGGACACCAGGGCGCTCAGGTAGCCGAGCCCGAGCAGATTGCCGCCCGTGTATCCGAAGAACCCGGACGCCGACTGTGTCACCTCCGGGAGGCTCACGCGCACCGGCGCCAGCAGCGCGGCGTATGAGCCGACCCCTATCACCAGGAATATCGCGACGGCCCACGTGTTCGGCCGCAGCGTCTCACCGGTCAGGTCCTCCCTGCGCATGCGGACCCTTCGGACCAGCAGCGCAGCGACCGCGCCCACAACCACCAGCACGAGCCACAGCCACCAGAGGGAGTGGGTCGTCTCGGGCCACGGGATGGCCAGGCCACGGTTGCTTATGTGCAGGACCCCGTCCCATCCCGCCTTCTCCTCTATCCTCGGCAGCGACCTGAAGACAGCGAAGGCGAAAAAGAACATGATCAACAGCAGAGGCAGGTTCCTGAACAGCTCTACGTAGACCCCGCCCAGTCTTGTGACCATGGGGTTGGTAGACAGCCTTGCCACGCCGACGGCAAGGCCCAGCAGGGAGGACAGGATTATGGCGAAGAACACCACCGATATGGTGTTCCCGGCGCCCTTGAGAATCCCCACCCATCTCGCGTCGCTCGCCTCAACATCGAGCTGCACGAAGATCGAGCTCCTGTCCGGGCTCCCGTAGGGGCCGAACAGGAAATCAAAGTCAAATAGGTTGACCGCTATCGAATAGACAAAGTAGCCGACGACGATTCCGGCCACCGCCCCGACGATCAGGTTGACCGCGAGACTACGGGAGCGATTCCTAAACCAGATGTTCTTTAGGATCTGCTTCAACGCGGATCAATTTCGCAATGCATACAAGGCGCAAGCACCGCAGGGGCGGGAGCTAGTCCCCGCCCCTGCGGATCGCCCTGCGATTTGTAAGGGACGCCTAGCGCATCGGCGGTGAGTAGATGAGACCGCCGTCAGTGTAAGACGCGTTCAGAGAACCCTCGCGGGTAAGCCCCACGCGGGCCAGCGTCCGCTCGTATGCCTCGCCGTAGTTCCCGACCGCGGCGATCACGTCCTGCATGAACGTGCTGTCTATCTTGCCGTGTCCTATCTCCAGGTCGCTCGGCGCTCCGCCATCGAAGCCAACACCCAGCAGTCGTGCCACAGTGTTGTTCGGCGGGTTGGCCGCCATCTGGCTTACGTTCGCCTGGGTCACGCCCTGCTCCTCGGCGATGATCATGCCGTTGACCACCCAGCGCACAACGTCTTCCCACTCAGAGTCGTTGTCCCTGACGCTGGGGCCAAGAGGCTCCTTGGACAGCGTCTCGGGCAGAACGATCGCGTCGATGTTGTCGTCCGCCTTGAGGGTGAACTGGTGGCCGCCGAGCTGGGACTTGTCCGAAGACCAGGCGTCGCACTGGTCGGCTATGAACGCTGCACGAAGCTCGGGATTGGCCTGGAACGTCAACTCTTCGTACGTGATTCCCTGCTCTGCAAAGAAGTCAGAGACCGCACCCTGCGTGCTGGTGCCGTCAAGGATGCAGATCGTGGCGCCTCCGAGCTCGGTGACACTGCTGATCCCGGCTCCAGCCTTGACCATGATTCCGGCACCGTCGTAGAACGTCGTCGGTGCGAACGCCACATTCAAGGCCGCATCACGGCTGGCCGTCCAGGTCGTCGTGCGGATCAGCACGTCGATCTCCTCGGCGGCGAGCAACTCAAATCTGTTGGCCGACGTGGCCTCCTTGAATTCAACCTTGCTCCTGTCCCCAAAAACTGCCGCCGCAAGAGCGTGGCAGTATTCGACGTCGTTACCCTCGGCCGTACCGTCCGGGTTCAGCACCCCGAAGCCGGGTGTGTCGGCCTTGATGCCGCACACCAAGACCCCTCGATCAAGAATGACGTCCAGGGTGCTCTCCTGAGCGCCCTCATCGTCTCCACCGCACGCAGCAACCGCCATAAGAGCAACTGCCGCCACGGCGATGACGGGGATCAAACGCCTGAAAAGATCCATACTTACCTCCCTACAACAAGCCTGGGCGAGAACGCACCATACCGTATGATGCCCTACATGATGCACCACCCCGGCCGAAAGTGCACCTGTTTTTCCCCCGGTGCCCGTGGCTCTTACACGAGTCCTAGTCTCAAAATCCTGCCTCCTACTGCCTGCTGAGTCAATCGCTGAAAGAGCGGGTAAGTGTTGATGGGCCCTGTTAGGCGCCGGGAAAAGCAACACAGAAGATGAACGCGATGATCAGCAAGAACCCTGTTCTTCTGGTAGCCGCAAGAGGTCCACGGTGAGCGTCCGAGAACTCGGCGAGTTTGGCCTCATAGACAGGCTTAGACACGTTTTCGAGGCCAATTACTCCCACCGGGGAGGGCGGGATGACGCGTTCCGGCTCCTTGTCGAGAACGGCGATGACGCAGCGGCATGGGATGGTCCCGCCGGCACGACCGTCCTTACCTGCGATGCGATGGCTGCCGGGACCCACTTTGACCTTGCCTACTCGAGTCCGGAGGACGTCGGCTGGAGGGCGATGGTCAGCTGCCAGAGCGACATCGCTGCGATGGGATTTCTGCCCGCCTATTCGACGGTCACGGTTGGGCTTACCGGCGAGGAGGAAGCCGAAACAGTGGAGCGTCTGTACGTCGGCATGGCGCAGGCCTGTTCGCGTTACGGCGGGAGAATCGTCGGGGGCGACGTGGTGAGAGCGGTCGGACTATTCCTCTCCGTTGCCATGATTGGGGCTGACCCGTCAGTCGCCACCGGCGGCGCAACGAGGCCCATGACGCGCTCTGCGGCACGGGCGGGCGACGTGATAGCCGTAACCGGCCCGGTGGGAGGCTCCGCCGGGGGGCTCGAGATTTTGAAGGAGGGTAAGGACGCTCGGGGACCCGGTGCGGAGGCGCTTGTCCGGTCACACCTGCGGCCACGGCCCAGGGTCTGGACGGCGATTCGCCTTGCGGCCGCCGGAGTGCGATGTGCCGTGGACATCAGCGACGGCCTGCTGGCCGACCTGATCCGGGTCTGTGAGTCGAGCGGAAAGGGCGCGGTGGTGAGAATGGCCGACCTGCCGGTCCAGCCGGAGCTCAAGGCGGTCTTTCCGGACGACTGGAGAGAAATGGCCCTTTCGGGAGGGGAAGGCTACCAGCTGCTGTTTACCGCTCCGCGGGAGCTGGTCGACGGCGCGCGCGAGGTCGACCCCGATATCGTTTCGATCGGCGAGGTACTGGACGACCAACGTGAGGTGAGCGTGGTGGCTGAAGATGGCTCGACGGTCGAGGGCCGAAGCGGCTTCGATCATTTCGCGTCGTGAAGACCGTCGAGGTCAGCTTTGCGGGAGGTGGTGAGTTCAGGCCCAGCGAGATAGTGGCCGACCTACGCACCGCCGCCGAGACGCTCTATTTTCCGATGCGCCTGTGCGGCTTCTGGGACCGCACCAATGACCTTCACCTGTGCCCGCAGACCGAGCGGCGGCTGCCCTGCCCGCACCTTCTCGACCCGGACGATCCGGGCCGAGAAGAGTACTCCTACACCCTGCAGAGGGAAAGGCAAGCCGTCCTGGAGGTCTCCTTTACCCACGCCGGAATAAGCATCTTCCTGGGCTAGGTCCTGCGATGCCGCAGCGCATCCTGCGGAATCGTGATTCTGGTACGATCCGGGGCGGCAGCATCAGCGCCGCCGCAGCCACAGCGAGGGAACAGACTATGGGGCAGCACTACGACCGAGCGTCCATGCCAGCCGAGCTGAGACGCGATTACGACGTGTACGAACGAATAGACGAACTGGGGATCGCCCTCGGGTCCTTCGAGGAGGACGTCATTTCACTGGCGGGCGCCGGCATCGCCAAGGCGGTGGTGCAGGAGAGCGGGCTGGTCTACCTGTCGGGCACGATCGGCGGTGACTACCCCATGAACGACGATGCGGACCGTCTCAGGCACGGCTATGAGGGCGGACAGTTCGCCGCAGACGTTCACATAAGAGCTCTGCACTGGACGCTGAGCTGCGGGGGAGAGGGCGATCTCAATGACGTCCTCTACACGGTCAAGGCCCTGGGCATGGTCGTCTCGCCCGGCGGCGGAGCGTTCGCAGGCGCCCCGCAGGTCACCAATGGTTACTCGTTCCGCTGGCAATCGGTGTTCGGCGGCGGCATGGGATCCTACGCAAGCGACGGTATGGACGCGGGTGGATTTGCCGGCGTACACGCCAGGAGCGCGATGGGCGGCTTCGACGGACGCTTTTCGATCGAGCCGGAGATGATAGTAGCCATACCCCAGTCACTTGCGACCGAGATCATAGGCAACCGTGGATGGGTCTTCCCTCTGCCTCCTCCCATGCTCGATAAGGTCAAGTCGGCCCGCGGCTAGCACACGCTCCATAGGGAACCGACGGTTGCTCGTTGACCTGTACCAGCTGACGATGGCGCAGGCCTACTGGCGGAGCGGCCACACCTCAGAGGCCACCTTCAGCCTCTACTTCAGGACCCTTCCGTCCTGCCGTGGATTTCAGATCTTTGCGGGCCTTGAGGACGTGCTCGATTTTCTCGATGGCTTCGCGATGGACCCGGCCGACCTTGACTACCTGGAGAGTCGCGGGGATTTCGACCCGGCCTTCCTGCAGTTCCTTTGCGAAATCAGTTTCACGGGCTCGGTCAGGGCGATGCCGGAGGGGACCCCGTGCTTTGCGCAGGAGCCGGTCCTTGAGGTGACCGGACCGGTCATCGAGGCGCAACTCGTCGAGACATACCTTCTCAACCAAGTCAACCTGCAAACTACCCTGGCCACGAAGGCCTACCGGGTGGTGGCCGCGGCTCGCCCGGCCTCGGTGATCGACTTCGGGGCCCGCAGGGCGCAGGGTACGGATGCGGCCATGAAGATGGCGAGGGCGAGTTACATCGCGGGCTTTTCAGGGACGAGCAACGTCGAGGCTGCCGCGCGATACGGCATTCCTTCCGCGGGGACAATGGCCCACTCGTTCATAACGACCTTCGACGAGGAGACCGAGGCCTTCAGGGCCTTCGTTCAGGCCTTTCCCCGGTCGGCCACGCTGCTGGTGGACACCTTTGACACGCTAAAGGGCGTTGCCGCGGCGGTAACCGTGGCGCGGGAAGCTCAGGATTTCGGGGGCCGGATTGCCGCGATCCGGCTGGACTCCGGGGATCTCGGCGCACTGGCTCGACGGTCGCGCCGATTGCTCGACGGCGCCGGGCTCGGAGATGTGAAGATCGTCGCGAGCGGCGGTCTGGACGAGCATTCAATCGGCCGGCTTGCCGCCGGTGGTGCCCCGATCGACGTTTACGGAGTCGGGACCAGGGTGGTCGTCTCGGCCGACGCGCCGTCGACGGACTGCGTGTACAAGATGGTCGAATACGACGGCGAGCCGGTGATCAAGCTTAGCTCCGGGAAGGAGAACGTGCCGGGGCCCAAGCAGGTCTATCGTCTTGCCGAAGACGGCCGGTACGTCCGTGACCGCATCCAGGCCCTCACCGAGACTGCTCCGCCGGGCGATGGATGGCATGCCCTCCTCGGAGAGGTGATGCGCGGTGGGCGGCGGACAGCATGCCCTGCCTCCATGGCGGACCTGAGGAGGCGGGTGTCCGAGGAGACGGAGCGACTGCCCGAGGGACTGAAGGACCTCGGTGAGCCCGACACCTACCCTGTGGAGACCTCCGGGCATCTGGTGGCCATTGCGCGGACAATGGAGGAGCGGCGAAGCGGTTCGGGCGGCCAGACCCGCTAACATGCGGTGTTGGCCGGAACTTCAGAGATAGCTCTGCGGAACGTCCTTTTGAGAGTTGCCTTAGCTGCCGGAAAGCGAAAAGGCTCTCCCCTTTCCGCGGCGATGGCGGGCTGGCATGCTGCCTCAGATACCTCGCAGGATGTACGATCAGTAGTCGGGGGTTTGACTTGGCGAGAGTCCCATATGTAAAGCGAGAATGCCTGCCGGCCGAAAAGGTCGGCATATATGACCGAATCGCCTCGACGCGCGGATCGGTTCAGAACGTGTTTGCTGCCCTGATGAACAGCCCCGATGCCGCGGAGGTGGTGACGGCTGTGGGCGAGTATCTGCGATATCGCTGCCCACTTGACCCTGCGATAAGGGAGACCGCGATTCTTGCCACGGCCCGGGAAATGGGCAACCGTTACGAGTGGGCGCAGCACGAGCCGGTGGCGAGGCAGGTGGGCGTCCGGGACGATGTCATCGAGGCTGTGCGCTCCGGAAGGGCACCGATGGGCCTGCCGCCAAAGGAAGGCGTGTTCGCCCAGGGAGCACGGGAGCTGGTCCGAAACGGAGAACTCTCGGACGAGACTTTCGAGGCGATCGAGCACCTTCTGGGAACGGCCAGGACGGTAGACTTTGTGGTCCTGGTCGGCTACTACTCGATGGTGGCCAGGATCATATCCACGCTTAAGGTCGACTTCGACGATTGGCTCGAGCAGGAAACAGGCTTTTAGCGGCAACGGAGAATTGATGAGCGAACAGGGAAGCTACGTAATCGAGGCCGACGGCGTGCAGAAGGTCTATAGCACCGGGCGCGTCAGGGTCGAGGCCCTTCGGTCGGTCTCACTTAATGTCAAGCGGGGCGAGATGGTGGCCGTAATGGGTCCTAGTGGCTGCGGAAAGACGACGCTCCTCAACTGCCTATCGGGCCTCGACGACCTGACGTCAGGAAGCGTGAAGATCAACGGCACCGAGCTGTCGGAGATGTCCGACAGGGTCAAGACCAGGTACAGGGCGCAGCGCATGGGGTACGTGTTCCAGGCCTTCAATCTGTTGCCGGTCCTCACCGCCAGGGAAAACGTCGAGATGCCGCTCCTGGTGTCCGGCACACCCTCCAAGAAGGCGCGTACGGCGGCGGAGGAAGCGCTTGAGATGGTCGGGCTAGCGGAGGCACGCGACCAGTACCCGTCCGAGCTTTCCGGAGGCCAGCAGCAGCGGGTGACGATTGCTCGCTCGCTGGTGAACCAACCCGAGATCGTCTGGGCCGACGAGCCCACGGGCAATCTGGACAGCGAGAACGCCGCCCAGGTCATGGGGCTACTTACCGGCCTGAACTCTCAGAACGAGCAGACCTTCGTCATCGTCACCCACTCCGATGATGTGGCCGCCATGACACATCGAACGATCCGCATGAGAGACGGCCGCATCGAATCAGACGGTACCGGTCAGCCGTCAGACGATTCCGCCTAGCCAGGGCCTGAGATGGACGAACTGTTCGGGCTGCCCGTAGCGGGCTACGCACTCACCCTTGCGGTGATCTTTGCCATCCTCGCCGGCCTCCTCATATACATCGCAGCGCGCAACACCATCCTCGTAAAGATGGCCCTGCGCAACGTGGTGCGCAGACCTGCCCGAGGCGTGCTGGTCGTCACCGGCCTGATGCTGGCGACAGCGATAATCTCGATCGCCTTTACGACCGGGGACTCGGTGACGTTCAGCATCAAGAACGAGGTCACCGAAGCGCTGAGGGAACTCGACGAGTTCGTGGGCGTCGATGAGGAGTCCGATGTCTGGGACGGGCAGGCGGTCCCGGATACTTTCCCGGAGAGCCTGTATGAGCAAATCGGGCCCGTCCTCGAGGCCGACCCGGACGTTGACGCAACACTACCCGTCCACGTCGAGTCGGTCGCGGTGGCCAACCTCAAGGGCCAGCGCTTTGAGGTAAACGCCATGTTCCAGGGGCTCAGGGCCGACAGGGTGGGCGCCTTCGAGGAGCTGGTCGACACCGAGGGCCGGCCAGTCGACATCGCGAGCCTTGCTCCCGATGAGGTGTACATAGACGACGAAGGAGCCGAGGCGCTCGGGGCCGCCGCCGGTGACGAGATTCAGGTGGTGCTCGGCGAGGGGCTGTTCGTCCCGTTCACCGTCCGGGGGATCACGGACGGCTACTACTGGAAGCGCGACGACGCCAATGTCGTGGTGATGACCACATTGGAGCGATCCCAGCAACTGCTCGGGGCCGAGGGGCAGCTCAGTGGCATCCTGGTGACCAACCGGGGCGGCCCGTTCGAGGGCGAGGTTTACTCCGACGGCATCCTTGAGCGTCTGGGCGACACGCCCGCCATCGCTGACAATGGCCTGGAGCTCTCGCCCATCAAGTCGGACCTGGTGGACCTGGCAAACGAGGCCGGCAGCCTCTTCGTCTCCTTTTTCACCACGTTCGGACTTTTCTCGATCGCCGTGGGACTGCTCCTGATCTTCCTGATCTTCTCGATGCTGGCCGCGGAGCGAAAGAGCGAGATGGGGATAGCCCGGGCGGTTGGAATGCAGCGTCGGCACCTGACGCGGATGTTCCTGACCGAGGGCGCCATATACGGCCTGGGATCGGCCGTCATCGGGACGTTGATCGGCGTTGGCCTGGGTTACCTGCTCGTGATAGCGGCCTCGGGCCTGTTCAGTTCCACCGGCAACGAGGACTTCGCCCTGAGCGGGCACGCCTCCCCGGTCAGCGCGCTGACCTCGTTCCTGCTCGGAGCGGTAATCACCCTGCTCACCATCTATTTCGCGTCCAGGCGGATCAGCGGGCTCAACATCGTGCGCGCCATCCGCGACATACCGGATCCCCCCGGCGTCGGCAGGCGCCGGCGCAACCTGTTGTGGGGAATAGTGGTGACCGCGGTCGGCTTGCTGATTGCTGTCGTGGGCGCTGGCGGCGCACAGCTCCCCGCCATGCTGTTTGGAATAGCTCTGGTTCCCCTCGGCGCATCCCTGATAATGCGGTGGGCCGGGGTATCGAAGCGCGTGTCGCTGTCCCTGGCGGGGCTTCTCCTCGTCGTCGTGTTCGTGCTCCCCGCCTCCTTCTGGGACATCGTCAGGGACGACTGGACCGATAACTTCGCGAGCTTTTTCATCACCGGCGCCTTCCTTGTGACCGGAGCCGTGATGCTGGTGATGAACAACTCGCGGGTCATCCTGGCGGCCATGGTCAACACGGTGGGCCTCTACCGACGTCTGACCCCAGTGGTCAAGTCGGCCGTCGCCTACCCGCTCCGGTTCGGCTTCCGCACCGGCCTATCGGTCGCTATGTTCGCGGTGGTGGTCTATTCGGTGGTCGTCATGTCGGTGCTGATCGAGGGCTTCAACGACCTGTTCGACAACCAGGAGCGCCTCGCGGGAGGCTATGACGTGTACGGGTTCGCCCAGAGCGACCTCAACCCGGTCACCGACCTCCGAAGCACGGTACGTGACCGTGAGGATCTGTCATTCGTCTCCAGGACAGATGGGCGGCCCGAAGTCGGTACGTTCCGGACCGTTTTCGCGGCCGAGGGTGTGCTGCCCGACCACGCGCCCCTCGTCGGGGACGTCGATTACCAGCGCACCAACGTAACGGGCATAGACCCCGACTTCTTCGAGACCAACAGCTTCGGGATCGAGCTTGCCACGGCGGAGTACCTGGTAGACGGGGAGTTCGACTCGCGCAGGCTGTGGGATGACCTGGCAGCGAATCCGGGGCTCGCGGTCGTCGACGCCCAGATGGTCCCGACAAGGAACAACTTCCAGTTCGACCTGGCCTTCGAGCGCCTGATGCTGGAGGCGGAAGGACTGTTCATAGAGAACGAGACGATGGACCCGGTAAGGGTTACGGTTCGGGACCTTGAGAGCGGCCGGCAGTTTGATCTAACCGTCGTCGGGGTGCTGGACGCGCTGGCGTCGACGGGACCGGTTCCCCTGGGCCTGTACACGTCGTCCGAGTTCCTGACGGAGATGACCGGCCGAGATCTCGACGCAACGCAGTTCTTCTTCAAGGTCGAGCCGGGCACCGACGATCCCGGCGGCAGGCTCGAGACCGCCCTGTTCGAGCACGGCGTGGAGACGCTCGACATCGCTGAGACCCTAGAGGAATTCCAGGGTTCGCAGCGCTCCTTCTTCGACCTGCTCCTGGCCTTCATGCTGCTCGGACTGGTGGTGGGAATAGCGGCCCTGGGAGTGATCAGCGCACGCGCGGTGGTCGAGCGGCGGCATGGCATCGGCGTGATGCGTGCGGTGGGCTTTTCCCGGGCGGCGGTGCTGCTGATATTCCTGGCGGAATCCTCCTTCATCGCACTGCTCGGCATAGCCATCGGGCTGGCGCTCGGCATCCTCACAGGCGTCAACATCATCGCCGACGTAAGGAGCCAGGAACCCGACATACAGCTGCTCATCCCCTGGTCCAGGCTCGTGTTGATAGTGGCATGCGCCTATCT
Source organism: Dehalococcoidia bacterium (assembly GCA_965207145.1). Classification (GTDB taxonomy): domain Bacteria; phylum Chloroflexota; class Dehalococcoidia; order Lucifugimonadales; family UBA2962; genus CAUZIR01. Next base: position 100,961 of record OZ242262.1, read on the forward strand.
GTTCTCCCTGGCGACGACCCTGCTACCCGCAAGGCAGGCATCCCAGATCGCCCCCGCCGAGGCCCTGCGGTACGAATAGGCCCGGCGTTGAACCTGATACGGCGCGTGTGCCACGATTGACACCAAGGACGCTTAGCCAAAGCACCGCCTGACCGGATAGCGCAATGCCCAAGGCAAAGATTCTGGTGGTCGAGGACGAGGAGAACATCCTCGAGGCCGTCCGCTACAGCCTGGAGGGCCAGGGCTATGAGACCCTCACGGCGACCGACGGTGTAACAGGCCTCTCACTCACCCGGACCGAGCGTCCCGATCTGGTCATACTCGACGTGATGCTGCCCGGCATGGACGGCCTCGAGGTCTGCCGGGCCATCAGGCGCGAGCACGATATGCCCGTCCTCATCCTGACAGCCAGGGTCGAGGAGATCGATCGGATCGTCGGGCTCGAGCTCGGTGCCGACGACTATATAACCAAGCCCTTCAGCATGCGCGAGCTGATGGCCAGGGTAAAGGCGCACATCAGGCGTTACCGAAAGAGCGAGAGGGGTGCCGCCACCGATACGGGCGACGGACTACTCGTATCCGGAAACCTGGAGGTAGACATCGCCGGACACAGGGTTCGGCTAAACGGCCGCGAACTGGACCTGCGTCCGCGTGAATTCAGGCTGCTCACCCTGTTCATGCAGCGGATCGGTCGTGCGCTTACCAGGGATCAGGTACTCGAGACCCTCTGGAGTCAGGATTACATCGGGGACGCCCGCACCGTGGACGTGCACGTACGATGGCTCAGGGAAAAGATCGAGGATGATCCGGGGCGTCCCACCCGGATCGTGACCGTGCGAGGGGTGGGCTACCGGTTCGAAGGGTGAGGATCCCCAGGTCTCTCCACTGGCGCATCGCCGCCGCCTACACCGCCCTGATCTTCGTGACGATGGGCGCGGTGAGCATATTCCTGATCAACTTCGTAAATGACCGGTTCGTCGAGGATCTGGAGGACCGCCTCTTAAGGGAGGCGAACCTGATCGGCCAGACACCGGGCATCTTCGACGCGGATGGGGCCACGAATGCCGCCGTCGACAGGTTCGGCCGATCGATTCAAGGACATGTGACCGTCTTTGACGCCGTGGGCGTAGTTGTGGCCGACTCGGCAGGTCCTCCTGGCCCCGATGTGCCCGTCCAGTCCGAGATCACCCAAGCCCTCAACGGGCGAGCCACCAGCGTCGTAAGGAGCGCCGAGGCCTTCGGCGGGGATGAGCTGCGATATTCGACAGTTCCCGTGGAGGTCGGCGGTTCCCTGGCGGGCGTCGTTCGGGTTGGCGTACCCACCTCGACGGTGACCGCCCGTGTCAACACGATCATCACCACAGTCGTTGCCGCCGCCGCAGCAGTTGCCCTGCTGTCTGTCGCGCTGGGCTGGTATGTGGCAAGAAGGACCACGCGCTCGATGCTTGCTGTGACCGCCGGGGCGAGGCAGCTGGCCGCAGGGAACCTTGACCACAGGGTGCCCGCCCTGGGAACCGACGAATCCCGGAATCTGGCGGTGGCCTTCAACCGGATGGCGCGCACCATCCGATCCACCGTCACCGCCCTCGAGGGCGAGCGATCGAAGCTCTCGGCGGTCCTGGACACCATGGACGACGGCGTGATAGTGGCCGGTGCGGATGGCGAGGTTACCCTTGTCAACCCTGCGGCCGAGAGTCTGCTCGGCGAGTCCGCACGAGGAGAGGTAGGTAGCAGGCTCTCGGGGGCCGTGTGGGACCACGATCTGATCCAGCTAGTGCGAGAGGCGATCCGGACTGGCGAGCCCTGCTACGGCGAGGTAGACCTGTCCTTCAGCAAGAGGACGGTAAGCGCGGTCGCAACCCCGGTAAAGCAACGGGACGCCGATGGCGTGCTCCTGACGCTCCACGACCTGACCAGGCGCAGGATCGTAGACACGACCCGACGGGAATTCGTCAGCAACGTTTCCCATGAATTGCGCAGCCCGCTCGCCTCGATGAAGGCGATGGTGGAGACCCTGCAGTCGGGTGCCAGCGGCGATGCCGACAAGGCCTCCGAGTTCCTGGGACGGATCAACGGCGAGATCGACAGGATGACTGCACTCGTGACCGAACTCCTGGAGCTGTCACGGCTGGAGAGCGGACAGATCGCCATGGATACCAGGCCGTTCGAGCTCGGACCCGTCGTCTCGGAGGTGGTGGACAGGCTCCACCAGCGTGCCCAGGCGGGGGGAGTAACGGTCGAGACCGGGATTCCTCCCGGCCTGCCAAGCCTAGCCGGGGAGAGCGCGAAGATCTCCCAGGTCCTGTTCAACCTGGTTGACAACGCGCTCAGATTCACCCCCGAGTCGGGAAGGGTCGAGATAGCCGCCGAGAGGATGGACGGCTTCGTTGCCGTGAGGGTGGCTGACACCGGGCCGGGGATTTCGCAGGAGCATCTGCCCCACCTGTTCGAGCGCTTCTACAAGGTCGACAGATCCAGGCGCGAGGGGGGCATCGGGCTCGGGCTGGCCATAGTCAGGCACATCGTCCTTGCGCACGGCGGCGAGGTGAGCGTGGACAGCGAGATCGGGCGGGGCGCCTGCTTCAGGTTCACCGTACCGGTCGCCTGACCGGCCCGATCGGAAACGGTCCGTTAAACCCACTTTAACCGTCTCTTAACGGGCCCTTATCAGCGGCCGCGTACCCTTCCCCTGTGACCGAAATCCCCTGGGCCCCCGCCGCGTGCCCGACAGGATGCGTAGGCAAGCCGGCCGAAGCGCTACCGCTAAGCGAGTCTTGGACCTCCCGATAAATCCCGATAGAGCCGCGTTCCGCGCCCGCGGCTCAGGCGAGCGCCCCCAGATGTTCAAGCGGAACCGCGACCGCGATGATGTCGCGGGCAAGGCGGTGCGCTGGCTGCTGCTGCTGTGCGCGCTGCTGTCGATCGCGACTACCTTGGGAATAGTGGTCACGCTCCTTGTGCAGGCGTGGGGCTTCTTCTACGAGGTGTCTCCCTGGTCCTTCTTGACCGGTACCCGCTGGTCGCCGATCCTCAAGCCAACCTCGTTCGGTGTCCTGCCGCTGGTCGGCGGGACGATGCTCGTATCGCTCATCGCGGCGGCGGTGGCCGTGCCCGTGGGCCTGGGCGCAGCGATCTTTCTATCGGAGTACGCCCCGGACAAGGTGCGCCGGGTCGTAAAGCCGGTGCTCGAAATCCTCGCCGGCGTGCCGACGGTCGTTTACGGCTATTTCGCGCTCACGTTCGTAACCCCACAGCTCCAGGGGGTGATACCCGACCTGATCGTCTTCAATGCGCTGAGCGCGGGGCTCGTCATGGGAGTGATGATCATCCCGATGGTCTCCTCGCTCAGCGAGGACGCCATGGTGGCTGTGCCAAGGTCCCTTCGGCACGGGGCCTACGCGCTGGGCGCCACCAAGTTCGAGGTCGCCCTTAAGGTGGTCGTGCCGGCCGCGCTGTCGGGAATCGTGGCCTCGTTCATCCTGGGGATCTCAAGGGCCATAGGCGAGACGATGCTGGTGACCATCGCAGCGGGCGCCACGCCCAACCTGACGTTCAATCCGATCGAGAGCATTCAGACGATGACCGCCTACATCGTTCAGCTCAGCCTCGGCGAGGCGCCGCACGGGTCGATCGAGTTCAACACCATCTTCGCGGTGGGACTGCTGCTGTTCCTGATCACGCTCGTTATGAACCTGCTCGGGCACTGGGCGGTCAGCCGCTGGCGCCAGAAGTACGAATGATCGGCGACACGGCACATCAGAAGGACTTTGATCCCAGGCTGCAGTTTCGTAAGCAGCTCGGGGTGGCCATCTACTTCGTCCTGCTGGCCGCCGTGCTCGTGGGAATCGTGGGGCTGGTCATCCTGCTTGTGCAGGTCCTGGTCGAGGGCGTTCCCTGGCTCAGCTGGGGCTTTGTGGACAATTTCCCCTCCCGTCATCCGGAGCAGGCGGGGCTTCGGTCGGCCCTTTTCGGCACCATCTGGATAATCGGGATGACCGCGCTGTTCACCGTGCCGATCGGGGTGGGCGCCGCAGTCTACCTGGAAGAGTACGCGCCGAAGAACCGGCTGACCTCCCTGATCGAGATAAACATCTCCAACCTGGCGGGCGTGCCCTCGATCGTCTACGGGCTGCTGGGCCTGGCACTGTTCGTGCAGTGGATGGCCCTGGGCCGCAGTATCCTGGCTGGGGCGCTCACGATGACCTTGCTGGTGCTTCCGATCGTTATACTCGCGGCCCGCGAGGCGGTTCGGGCGGTGCCCGACTCCTACCGGCAGGCCGCCTACGCCATGGGTGCCACCCAGTGGCAGGTTGAGCGGCTGGTGGTGCTGCCGGCGGCACTGCCGGGCATACTCACCGGTGTGATACTGGCCCTGTCCCGGGCCGTCGGAGAGGCCGCGCCGATGATCGCCATCAGCGCACTGGTATTCCTTACGTTCTCTCCAACCGATCCGCTGGACCGCTTCACTGTGATGCCCATACAGATCTTCAACTGGGTCTCCAGACCCCAGGAGGATTTCCGCGGGCTGGCGGCTGCCGGCATCGTCATACTGCTGATCATCCTCCTTAGCATGAACTCGATAGCGGTCTATCTCCGCAACCGTTACCAGGTGAGGTCCGAGGAATAGGACTATGACCCAGACGACTGTCAGAACCGAGGTGGCCGAGGGCCTGGCCCGGGCCGAAGACAACGGCGAGGACCTGCTGCTGCGGGTCCAGAACGTCGATGTCAACTACAGCAATTTCCGAGCCATCAAGAACGTGTCGATGGACGTGGTGCGGCACCGGGTGCTGGCGCTTATCGGCCCCTCAGGGTGCGGCAAGTCCACGCTTCTTCGGTGCTTTAACCGCATGAACGACCTGATCCCCGGGACACGGATCACGGGTTCCATCCTCTACGACGGGCGGGACCTTTACGGGCCGAACACGGACGCCACCGAGATCCGCTCGCGCATCGGGATGGTATTCCAAAAGCCGAATCCGTTCCCCAAGTCGGTCTACGAGAACGTGGCGTTTGGCCTGAAGGTGAACGGCTACAGGGGCGACATCGCTGAGGCGGTCGAGCTCTCGCTGCGAAAGGCGGCTCTGTGGGACGAGGTAAAGGACCGCCTCAAGCAAAGCGCGCTCGCCCTGTCGGGTGGCCAGCAGCAGCGGCTCTGCATCGCCCGCGCGCTCGCGGTCGAGCCGGACGTGGTGCTCATGGACGAGCCCTGCTCTGCCCTCGACCCGATAGCCACGCTGGCCATAGAGGAATTGATCCGCGAACTGGTGGCCAATTACACGATCATCATCGTCACCCACAACATGCAGCAGGCCGCCAGGGTCTCAGACGAGACGGCATTCCTGATGGTGGACGAGGACCGGGCGGGGTACCTGGTTGAGCTGGACAACACCCAGACGATCTTCACCAATCCAAAGAACGAGCGCACCGAGGCGTACATTACCGGCCGGTTCAGCTAGGCCGGGCCTTAATCGGATCGAGGTAACCTAGTCGAACCGGGCGGCGGGTCCAACCGCCGTCCCGCACGCGAGGAGAACAAGTGGCGCGCACCGATTTCGACAGAGACCTTAAGCTGCTCCAGGACGACCTGATGTTCATGGGCAGCATGGTGGAAAAGGCCATCAGCCGCTCGCTCCAGGCCCTTGAGCGCCGTGACATCGCCCTTTCGCGGCAGGTCATCGAAGAGGACGATCTGATAGACGCCAAGGCCTCGGAGATCGAGGACAAGTGCATCGACCTGATCGCAATGCAGCAGCCGCTGGCGGGCGACCTGAGAATCCTGATCACGGTGCTCCAGGTCTCGGTTGAGCTCGAGCGCATGGGAGACTACGCCGAGGGAATCGGCAAGATCGGGGTGGCGATCGGCGACGATCCCCTCCTAAAGCCCCTGATCGACCTGCCCAGGATGGGCGAGCTGGCCGGACGCATGCTCAGGCGCAGCCTGGAGGCCCTGATCAGCCGGAACGTGGAAGACGCCCTCGAGGTGATAAAGAGCGATGACGCGGTAGACCTCCTCTATGAGCAGGTATACCGCGAGCTGCTGCTGTTCATGATCGAGGATCCGAGCACCGTTAAGCGGGCCACCTACCTGCTGTGGGTGTCCCACGACCTCGAGAGAATCGCCGACAGGGCCACCAACGTCGCGGAGCGGGCCATCTTCTTGGTAACCGGCAGCATGCCGGAGGAAGAGGCATCCAACTACTAGGGCCGGCTCGTCCGTCTAGCGGATGCCGACCCGGGCGAGCAGCCGCCTGATCAGAGCGCCTATCCCTGCCCTGCCCTGCTGGTCGGCGGCAGCGCGCCGGGCCTCGGAGCAGCTCACGCAGGTGCATGCGGGAGGATGATCCCCGTAGTGCCAGTTGGCACGCCCCACGCCGTCAGGAACCCTCAGGCAAAAGGCAAAGTCGACCGGGCCGTGCTGTGAGCGGCGTGCTTGCGACCGTATGGGGATGCGGGCCTAGGTCTGCGGAGCATCGGGATGCCCGGAACTGGCCATCTGTCCGTAACGCTGCGCCTGGCCGACGATGTCCATGCCCACGCGCTCGGACCAGGCGGCCAGCAACTGCTGGGTAATGGGGCCGGGCCTGCCGTCCCCGACGGGCCGGCGGTCGACGGTCGTCATGGGCAGAACGCAGGGCCCGGTGAATGCGAGGAAAGCCTCATCGGCCGTGTACAGGTCGTAGGGCTGAAGATCTTCCTCCACCACGGGTATCCCCAGCTGCCCTGCCAGGTCCCGGACGGTCCAGCGTGACAGGCTCTGGAGTATGGCGGTGTCGGTCGGGCACTTGAGAACCCCGCCTGAGACCAGGAACACCGAGTTGATCGTTCCCTCGGTGAGATTGCCGTCAAGGTCTAGCATGACCGGGTAGGCACCCTCGTCGATGTCCCAGGCCTCCATCTCGGCCAGGTTCATGTTCATCCGGCTCTGGTGCTTGATCTTGGCGTCTACCTGGTCGCTGGACAGGCTTCGCGCCTTGGGTATGGCCCCCTTAACACCCTGGTCGAACCACTCGGCCCACCTGCCGAAGTACAGCGGATAGGCCTCGCAGGCCACGGTCGGAGGACCGGATGCCGGGGCGGGATGGCCCATTCCCCTGGTGACAAACGGGTAAATGTAGAAGTCGCCCGCACCCGGCAGCAGGTGTCGATTCCTTTCGACGGACTCGAGCATCACCGCTTCCCATTCGTCGGTGGTCAGTCCGGAGTCGATGCGGGCGTACTTAAGGGACCGCATCAGCCTTTCTGCGTGCAGGCGCGAGTTGAAGATGTCCCCATCGAACGTGCGTGCCGTGTCGAATACGACATCACCCGTGCGAAAACCCCGGTCCTTGCGGTCGATCCTGAGTTCGTCTGAGTCGACCCACTCGCCATTCAAATAGGCCACGTATTCGGACATCTGCCCCTCCCTAGTCTCGTTTCCGGTGCTCCGGGTCGCCAGAGACTAACCCGTGAAAAGGACGTCGGCAACCCGGCGGTCGAGCGGCGTCGGCGACGCCGGCCGCACCGATTCCACGTTGCGGCGGAACGTGGCCGCGGCTTGAGTACAATACCTCCGCTATGTCAACTACAACCTCAGCGCACATCCGCGCCGGCACCTGGCGGCTCGCGTGGGTTCTGCTCGTGTTGTCGCTTGCGGGCCTGGCCGCGAGCGGGGGCTGCTCGTCGGAGCCCGCACAGGAGCCCTCGGCGGCAGCGCCCGCGCAGGCGCCTGCGGAAGATACGCCTGCGCCGAGAAAAAGCGAGGGGTCGTTCGCCGCCACAGGAGCCATGGGCAACGACCGCCAGTACCACACGATGGTAACCCTCCCCGACGGCAGGGTGCTGACGGCGGGAGGCAGGGGTAAAGGGGTCGGCGGCCACCGCGCCCTCGTTCACACCTCGGCCGAGATATACGACCCTTCGACCGGAGAGTGGGCTTACACCGGTGACCTTGCCGAGGGCCGCCGAAAGCACCTGCTCGCCGTCCTTCCCGGTGGATCCGTACTGGCCGCCGGCGGCACCGATCTCAGCGGGTTCGAGGCCATACGCACGGCTGAGATCTGGGACCCGGCCTCGGGCACGTGGAGCGCCACCGGATCGATAGACGTGGCGCGGGAGAAGGCGGCATGGGCGGTGCTCTCCGACGGGCGCGTCGTGCTGACCGGGGGCGTAGATACCAAGCGCCTTAAGAGACTCAACTCGGTGGAGATCTACGACCCTGGCACCGGGGAGTGGGCGCCGGCCGCCCCAATGAGCGTGGAGCGCACCCTGCATACGGCCACGACCTTGTTGGACGGGCGAATTCTGGTCTCTGGGGGTGGAAAGCTGGACGGTCCACACCTGGACTCGGCCGAGGTGTACGACCCGACGACCGACGAGTGGACCGACTCGGGGAGCATGGCTGAGGGCAGGGTGCTTCACACGGCGACGGTGCTCAGCGACGGCAGGGTACTGGTTGTCGGCGGCACCGGGAAAAAGACGTCGGCCGAGATCTGGGATCCGGTGAGCTCGTCGTGGACCCCGGCCGGCGAGACCGGGCAGCCTCGGGCAGAGCATGTGGCCATCCTGCTGGCCGACGGACGAGTCCTGGTCACAGGCGGACTGGGCGTAAAGGGCTCGGCAGAGATCTTCGATCCGGCCACGATGTCCTGGACGGAAGCGCCCGACATGGTCGAGGCAAGATACCGTCACGCGGCAGCCCTGCTGCCCGACGGCAGGGTGCTGCTGGCCGGCGGCAACGGAGAAGAAGAGGCGCTTTCGGAGAGCGAGCTGTTCTCGCCCTGACCTAGCGGGCGAAGCGACGATCGAGCACCAACGCCTCCGGCCTGATGGCTGCCCGAAGTCCCGCCTGGCGGTCGATACCCCGGCCCTGACGTCCCTCCCTGACCCTGTCGGTCACACCCGGCGCGCCGGTCGCACTCCAGCCCGGGGCAAGGTTGTCAGTCCCAGGCGAGGGCGCGCCATAACCTGGCAGCCGATGGTTCTTCCCCCTCGATCACCGACACCAGACTTGAATTGCGTTAAGCAGATATCTTGGAATTTGCCAATACCCGGGTCTAATTAAACTTCGCTTAACAATTCCGTCATAGATAGTTAATCTGCCGCTGCTAACGTGATTGGATAGCCTGAGCGAACCCGGGAGAAGATGCGCGTCGATGACAATAAGGGCTGATCTTCATGTCCATTCCAAGGTGTGCAAGGACAGCACCTTTAGCCACCGGCACTTCGAATCAACCGTAGAAAGGGCAAGGCACATGGGCCTTTCCGGCTTTGCCCTGACCGAGCACATGCATGCGCCCGGCTACTGGAACACCCTTAACGACCTGGTGCGAAGGTACGGTTACCGCGACGGACACTTCGCGCTGGCGGATGGCTTTAAGGTCCTTACCGGAGCGGAACTGACGGTCGCCGAGAGGGCGGATGTCATCCTCATCGGAGGCATCGACCAGCTCAGACAGTTCGATCGATCATTCGTTGCCATGCCCAGCCAGGGCTACCTGCCACGGCTTAACGAAGTGTTCGGCCCGGCCAGGGAGGCAGGCCTTGTTATGATCGCCGCCCACCCTACGCGGCAGGGGAAGAGCACGGTCGAGGTAGGCCGGCGGCACCTCGGACGCTTCGACGCCCTGGAGGTAAACGGCAAGGATGTGGCCCTTCACAGGGTCGAGCCGGAGATACGCCGTCTTGCCGCCCATTTCAATCTGCCCGTCGTGGGCGGATCCGACGCCCATGTCTGGCCGCAGGTCGGGGTGCAGAGCACCATCCTCGCACTCGGCGAACTGACCCAGCAGGGTCTGAGGCAGTGCCTTGTACAGCGCGAGGCCTCAACGGAGACGGCGCCCGGGATCGATTCCCTGGTCCGGATCAGCAAGGCACATAAGTCGATCGTCAAGCAGCGCCTGTCGGCCGGCGGCGGACGGCGCCCTGCCGCCGCCTACAGCGGGCGACGCCGGCTCATCGGCGCTCCCGCACCGGCCTAGGAACGATGGCAGCTGCCAAGCTAAAGAGGATTCTGAGCCCGGAGAAGGCCGCTGAGAGCATCAGCGCCATCGCCCTGGGTCTAGCCACGGGCAAGATCAAGTTTGGCAAGGGCTTTTCCACCAAGCCGAACAGGGCGGTAAAGCTCGAGGTCACGGGCAAGGAATCCGGCGGTGCCGGCAAGGTCACCATAGAGGTTTCCTGGAAGGCGGACGTCGACAAGAACGGGTCGAGGCCCGTCTAGATCCCCCCATCTACCGGCCGTCCATAGACCGGCCGGAGGCACCGGGCCAGGGGGCTCGGTGGCACCCCCGGCGCGACTCGAACGCGCGACACCCGGTTTAGGAAACCGGTGCTCTATCCTCTGAGCTACGGGGGCCCCACCCGGCTATCTTACCTAAGGCAGGCAGGGTCAGGCGAAATCATGGGGATTGGGACTCCAGCCTGCTCGACGCAGGTTTGCAGACGTTCTGAGGGGAGTACCCCCGGCGGGACTCGAACCCACGCACCTGGCTCCGGAGGCCAGTGCTCTATCCGCTGAGCTACGGGGGCGCAACCGGCAGCATAGCAGGGGCATTGCGGCGTCTCAACACAGGCACCCCGTGCGGCCGCTCCCAGGCCCGGCAGGCTACACAGCCCTTCAGCCGATCTCTCTGATCTCCTCTTCGAACGAGTCCCTCAGGCCGGTGATCAGGTCTCTTAGTTTCTGACCGCCTTCGGTGGACGAAAGGCTCTCGTAGAACGGCTGCAGGAAATCTGCGGCCCCCTCGGTAAGGGCGTCCAGAACCAGGGGTTCGACGGAGATCCTCTCGGAGTGGATGACTAGGCGGTAGCGGCTCTGCCCCACCGGGGACGTGCTGAGACTGACCACCCCGTGGTCGGATCTATAGTCATGTGAGGACTGGGCGCCGAGTCGGCCTCCCACGCTCAGGTGGACGAAGCCGATACGCGTCATGTACGCGTAAAAGGCCTCCTGGAACATCTGACGCCCGGCCGTGTCGACGACGACCTCGTAAGTGTCGCTCATTCGCTCATTCCCTTCGGCGACTCATCCGGAGCCTTCAGGTCTTGGGATGTACTCGGCTGCGGGGCGGCGCGGTACCCGCTCCTTCCGGATCTGAACGAGCGGGCGAGGATGACTGGCGCTGCGACCGTGGTAATGATCGTCATGATAATCGAAACCCCGAACAGATCCGGGCCGATTATTCCCTCGGCGACCGCAACTCCCCCCATGATGAGCGCGACCTCGCCCCGGGGCATCATGCCAATGCCTATGCGCCATGCCCCGATACCGTTGAAGCGCAGGCCGAGAGCCGGTCCTCCCGACCCCAGTACCTTGCCCACCACCGCGGCTGCGCTGATGACCAGGCCGAACTGCCAGACTCCGCCGAGCTGGGTAACGTCGACCATCATCCCCATGACGACGAAGAAGACCGGAACCAGTGCGTTGTACACCCCCTGCAGGGGATCCTCAAGTCGACGGGCAAGCTGCGTGCCGGACAGGGCAAGGCCGATCGAGAAGGCACCGACGATCATGGCCAGACCAAAGCTCTCGGCCAGGGCCGCGGCGAAGAAGGCCAGGGCGAGCGCCAGGGCCAGGGCCGCTCCAGCCACACGGAACCTGTCAAAGAACCGTGAAATGTGCCTGGACAGGGCCACACCGACGGCCGTCAAGACGAGCCAGAAGCCTATCGTCTTGCCCGCCACCGCTGCGGCGGAACCGGCCGAAAAGCCCCCCGTAACGTGAATTCCTATCACAACGGTGAGCACAAGGATGCCCAGGATGTCGTCAAGGACCGCGGCGGCCAGAGTCGTGATGCCCTCGGGAGTATCGAGACGGCGCAGGTCTCCCAGCACGCGCACGGTGATGCCTATCGAGGTGGCCGTAAGGATCGCACCCATGAACAGCGCCTTTGGATCCGTATAGCCGTCGGCGAATCCAAAGGCCACCGTGAGCCCCACCCCGGCCGCGAACGGAACTACGACGCCCCCGATAGCCACTATGGTCGCCGGTCCGGCATAGCGGAGGAACTGCCGCAGATCGGTCTCCAGGCCGGCCGCGAACAGCAAGACGATCGAGCCGACCTGCGCGATCGACCAGAGGCTCTCGGAGAACGGAATGGCCACCTCGCCCCCATGACCCGCGATCTCGGGGAACAGCGTCCACCCTGCGACCTCCAGCCCCCCCAGGGCGAAGGGGCCGATCAATATACCGGCGGCCAGCTCGCCCAGCACCGAGGGTATCCGGAGGTACCGTTCGAATATCTCTCCGCCAACCTTCGCCGCCGCCAAGATGGCGGCGAGTTGGAACATCAGCCTTATGATTTCGTCGTGCATACGGGGAGGGCCAGGACGGCGTAAACGCCGGTGACACCGGCGCAGTGCCAGATTATATCATGGCGCTTCGGCTATCCATGTTGTGCCTTTGGGCCGGCCAGACAGGACCTCGGATCGACGTATTCAGCGGGTACATCAGGTCGTAAAATGGAGGCTCTCAGCGCCGCAATATTGGGCGTCGGAGGGCCCTACTTTGATTTCAGTCCGGCGGTCCAAAAAGGGTTGACATCAATGGATGGCGATTACTATGATGAGGCCGCCGCAAGGCGTCTCCGAACGGTTAAACCGGTGGTGCGCAAGGCAGCGGCAGGCCGAAAAAAGGCCGATCCGGCTAGTCGTGTTGTTCGCGCAACGCGACTATTGAATTGTCTAGAGTTTTTTGGGATCAGGGGGTCAAATGATAAAGCTGATTAGAGGGAAGGGCCGCGTTCTCGCCCTGATACTTTCTGTCTTGGCGATCGCCGCCGTTGTGGCCTGTGCCGGGCCAGAGGGTCCCGCAGGGCCTGCCGGTGCAGACGGCGCGGCCGGGCCCCCTGGACCCACCGGTCCCGCAGGGCCAGCCGGTGCTGACGGCGATGATGGCGAACGAGGGGCCGTGGGCGGAACCGGCGCACAGGGTCCCGCAGGACCCACCGGACCCACCGGACCTGCCGGCGCCGACGGTGAAGATGGTGATCCCGGCAGAGCCGGTCTACCGGGTCGAGTAGGACCTGCTGGCGCTGACGGAGCCGACGGCGCTGATGGTGCTGACGGTGCTGACGCTGTCAATCCCGCAGCCGACCTGGCATCTACAGCCACGGACGAGAATGGCTTCGCCACCGTCCTGGGCTCCGGCTTCGGTGCGGGCGAGACGGTATCGATCGTGATCGCTTCCGATGTTGGAACAACCGCTGTCGACTCGGCGGAGGCCAACGGAGGCGGCGCATTCGTGGTCACCATAGAGGTCGACATGGAGGATGGCGTTTACAGCCTGTGGGCGATCGGTGACCAGGGCACCGAGGCATCGACCCCGCTGCAGGTAGGCGATATCAAGTAGCGGATCCTTCTGCTCAGAGCGTTAAGCTGAGAGGCCCCCGCAAGATGCGGGGGCCTCTTCTTTTGGGGGATATACGGAAAAAGGTTGCCTAAACTCCCCTTCTAATACCCGGTCCGCCCCCTCTAGATTAGACCCTGGAGGTGAGCGGGATGGCGTCTGCGCTCTGGTCTAGGTTGTCTGAATGGCCGCGCATTGCGGCAGTTGCCCTGATTGCGGCGGCGCTTATCGGCGCGGCGTGCTCAGGCCCGGCGGGAGAGCAGGGGCCTGCAGGTTCCCAGGGCGAACCCGGCCGCGAAGGACCTTCCGGACCAAAGGGAGATACGGGCCCGGCTGGCCCGGCTGGTGGACGCGGTCCAAGCGGGGTCACCGGACCCGCAGGAGAGGCCGGTCCGCAGGGACCCGCGGCACCCCAGCCCCAGGCCAGGATAACGACAAGCCTGGACACCGTAACCCTCGATGAGGATTTCGAGGTCTGGGGTTCGGGATTTGCGGCCGGGGAGAGCGTGATCATCTCCCTTGCGATCGACGAGTTCCTTGAGCAGGTGGTGGGCGACACGACCGCGAGTACCGCCGGGTCGTTCCGCGTCCTGGTAAGCGGCATCGGCGGCGATGCCAGGGTGCGCTCGCGGGTGAGTGGAGGACAGATATACACGCTGATCGCGCTGGGGTCGGCGGGCACGCTTGCCAGCTCCCCGGTGAATGTGATCCTGGCGAGGCCTACGCCTACCCCCCTGCCCACACCGACTCCTGCTCCCACACCGGAACCGCCAGCACCCGATGCATCGACCACCACCCTGGTAGCCGAGATCGCCGTGACAGGTGAGCTGAACACCTTCTGGGCGGCCGGCTTTGCACCCGGCGAGACCGTCCTCTTGAGCATCCTGGGCGGGCCCGAGATTCTCGTTGCCAGAGACGCCAACGAGTCGGGTGCAGTGATGTTTGAGGCCAAGATCGACCTTGGGCCGGGAGTCTACACGGCCATCGCAACCGGCGAACTCAGCGGCCGGGCCACCTGGCCCCTGATCGTGGTCGAAGAAAAGTAGAGGTCTGTCTACCCGGAGGTCACCCTGCGCGTAACGCGCAGTCGCCTGAGGCGGCGGCCAGAGGTTGAGACGACCTGTATGCTGGCGCCGTCGTAGTCCACGGTGTCGCCACGGCCCGGTATGCGGCCAAGGCGGTCGAGCACGAAGCCTCCAAGGGTGTCAAAGCCCTCTCCCCTTATCTCAAGGCCGGTCAGTTCGGCGACCTGGTCAACGCCGATCCGAGCGTCTATCAGCAGGTCGACCTGTGGATCGCCGTCTCCTCCGCGGCTAAGGTCGACTACCTCGGGCTCGTCGATGTCGAACTCGTCCTCTATCTCCCCGACGATCTCCTCGAGCAGGTCCTCGACCGTGACGAGACCAGACACGCCCCCGTACTCATCGACCACGATCGCCATCTGAACCCTCTGTTCCTGAAACTCCCTGAGCAGACCCTCAAGGGTCTTGGACTCGGGAATTAGCAGCGGAGGACGCAGAATCTCCTGCAGGGTGGACTCCTCCTTGTCGCCGGTGGCAAGGACCCGTATGAGATCCATCGAGTAGACGAATCCGGCTATGTCGTCGGGCGAGTCACGGTAGACCGGAAGCTTGCTGTGGCCCGCCTCGATCATCGTCTCGGCCACCTGGGAGATCGGGGTCGATATCTCCACTGCCGACATGTCGACCCTGGGAACCATGATCTCCCTGGAGACGGTCTTGTCCTGGCGCACAACCGCCCGGATCATGCGAACCTCTCGCTCGTCCAGAGGCTCTCCCTCGAAACCCAGGGGCGCAGCGCCGACGTAACGAAGGTCCGGCCCCGGCTCCTGAGACAGGCCGCGGCGCACCAGACGCACCATGATCGCCCTTGCGATCAGGCGCTCGACGACCAGCCAGGGAGCGAAGAACAGGGCGATCGAGCGAACCACCACCGCGCCGTGACGTTCGACGAGGCCGGACGACAGGTGCGTAAAGGCCCGGGCCGCGCTGCCCAGACCGGTCAGGACCCCGAGAGCAAGTGCCGATGCCAGGGCAACCCAGGGCCAGGACAGGCCCGCCACCGAGACCGCCACCGCCACGGCTGTCACGAGCGAGGCGGCGAACATGGCGGCCCTGAGCAGCCTCAGGGATTCCACGGAGGACGATATGCGCTGCCGCTCGGCATCGTCCGGTACCCGGCCCGGCGACTCGGCGGACCCGACCAGCATCTGGTTGTTCCGCCAGGCCACGAACCCGCCTTCGATGACAGAAACGGCGAGGTAGCCTGCCATGGATACGGCAAGCAGGACCACGGAAAGAATGCTATCTAGGTCCACTTCGCCCCCAGACGCCCCGCCCGAAACGCGGTGGATCCACTATGGCTAACAACTGCTGATCTACTCCTCCTCCGTGTCGCTGTCCCGCCGCAGTGACCGCGCCGGCGCTCCGACAACAAGATCGCCGGCGGGGATGTCCCGGGTCACCACGCTTCCGGCCCCTATCGAGGCGCCGGCGCCGACCTCAACGGGGGCTACGAGCATCGTATCGGAGCCGATGAAGGCGCCGTCACCTATCTTGGTCCGGCCCTTCTGCTTACCGTCGAAGTTGCAGGTTATGGTGCCGGCCCCAACGTTTACGTCCGAGCCCACATCGGCATCGCCGATGTAGCTAAGGTGCAGGGCCCGTGTACCCGCCCCGAGGCGGCTCTGCTTGGTCTCGGTGAAGTTGCCCACCCTCGCGCCGGACTCCAGCACCGTTCCCTCCCGAACGTTGCTGAACGGCCCCACGGCCACCCCCTCAGAGAGTCTGGATCCGGAAACGAACGAGGAGACGACCTGGCAGCGGTCGGCTAGCACGCTGTCGGCAACAACCGAGTTCGGACCTATCCGGCAGCCGCGTCCCACCTTGGTCGCACCGAGAATGTGGGTGTTGGGAAGGATCACGCTGTCCTCGCCCACCGATGCGGCGGCGTCTATGTACACGGTGGCCGGATCAGGAATCGTAACCCCGGCCAGCATCCAGCGCTCGCGGATGCGGGACCGGAGAGCGGCCTCCGCCCTGGCGAGCTGGACCCGATCGTTCACCCCTATGACCTCCGCCTCGCCGGAGGCGCTGACATCGAGCACCGGACCGCCGGTCCTGGCCGCGGCAGCGACTAGGTCGGTAAGGTAGAGTTCCCCTGATCTGGAAGGAGACAGGCCCGACAGGCCCTCCCACAGCCATTCGGCGTCGAACATGTAGATCCCGGCGTTTATCTCGTCGAGCGCCAGGGTCCGCGCATCGGCATCCGCCTCCTCCACCACCGCCGCAACGCCGCCATCCGGTCCCCTGACCACCCTGCCAAGGCCGGAAGGGCTGCTGACCCTGGCCGTAAGCAGAGTCACCTTCGCCCCGGCCCCGGCGTGGGCGGTCTGCATCCGGGACAGCGATTCGGCGCGCACCAGCGGCACGTCGCCGCACAGGACGGCCACCGTTCCGGCAGCGGGAAGCGAAGCTCGAGCGCTCAGCACCGCATCGGCGCCGCCGAGAGGGCTGCGCTGGACGGCACAGGCTACCGAGTCGCCCAGCGCCTCGGTTATCGCGCCGCCTTCGGGAGGCACGACCACGACGATCGATCCGAACCCGGCGTCGCGGGCCGCTGAAACGACGTAGGAGATCATCGGCTGACCGCACAGGGGGTGCAGGACCTTCGGCAGGTGGGAGTGCATCCTGGTGCCCCTGCCGGCGGCGAGCACGACGGCGGCCGACGAGGCAATCAAAGGGGGGCTTGGTCAGGACTCTCGATCAACAAGAGCCCGTCACGCGAGTGGTGGCGTCGGGGGCGGTGCCAGGCGGGCTTTACGCGTGTACGCAATTGTCGCGCCATGCTAGCAATCGCATCGTTACGGTGTCAAGGCGGCATCCGGCGGCGTCTGGACAAGGGTGGGGGCCCACTCTATTCTAGTGCCCTGCGGGTCCGGTCAGAGCTGACGCATCCCTACCCCATCCCCATCCAGAGGTCGCCGATGCCCACCTACAAAGTCGTAACCCAGAAGCCCCCCGAAGGCACGTTCGACGTGGCGGGCGGCACCTTCACCCTGGAGATGGAGGCCCTGGGGCCAGTGGGCGCGGAGATCGTGCCGACGGCGGCCGAATCGGAGGACGAGTTCATAGCCGCAGCCCGGGACGCCGACGCGATCATGGCGCAAGGCCGGCAGATGACGGCGAAGATCATAGACTCGCTGGAGCGCTGCAGGGTGATCGCGCTGGGCAGCGTCGGGGCCGACTCGGTGGACGTGGACGCCGCAACGGCCAGGGGCATACCCGTTACGAACGTTCCTGACATATTCATCGAGGAGGTTGCCGACCACGCGATGATGCTCATCCTGGCGACCTACCGGAGGGTGCTGGTGCAGGACCGCATGGCCCGGGATGGCAGGTGGGAAGAGGGCCGGCCGGCCCTGTCCCAGATACCGAGGCTGATGGGGCAGACCCTGGGATTTGTCTCCTTCGGGCACGTGGCCAGGCTCACCGCAAGGAGGGCGGCTCCATTCGGCGTCCGCATGCTCGCCTACGACCCCTACATAGAGGAACTGGTGATGTCCGACCACGGTGTCGAGCCGGTGGGGCTGACCGAGCTTTTGCAGCGCTCGGACATCGTCTCCATGCATGCGCCGTCGACCACGGAGGCCCATCACATGCTCACCGACGAGCACTTTCGGCTCATGAAGCCGGGCGCGCTGTTTGTTAACACCGGGCGGGGCCCTACGGTGGACGAGGCGGCTCTCATACGGGCCCTCGAGGAGGGTTGGATCGGCGGGGCCGGACTCGACGTTCTGGAGACCGAACCGCCGGACCTTGAGAACCCGCTGCTGGCGATGGACAAGGTGATCATTACCCCGCACGTAGCGTCGGCCTCCATGAGGATGACGCCGGAGGCAAGGCGAAGAGTTGGCCAGGAGATCGCCCTGGTCCTGTCCGGGCGGTGGCCCAGGACGTGCGTCAACCCGCACGTTCTCGCCCGCACGGACCTTCGGCGCTGGCAGCCCTATTCCATGGAGAGGGGCCCGGGCTCAGGTTGAACGAAGAGGATCTCCCATCCGGCCTTCCGCAGCCGGGGCCGGCAGGCGCGAGTGGCCCCCTTGCGGGCGTGCGCGTACTGGACCTTACGCAGGTGCAGGCGGGCCCTTCCTCCACCCAGCTTCTGGCCTGGCTCGGCGCCGACGTGATCAAGATCGAAGAGCCGGGAAGGGGCGACCGCACCCGCTGGGAGATGGCCGACAGGCCCGGGATCGACAGCTACTACTACCTAGTCTTTAACGCCAACAAGCGGGCCATAACGCTCAACCTCAAGTCCGATGAGGGTCTGGCGCTGTTTAAGCGACTTGCCGCCATTTCGGACGTTGTGGTCGAGAACTACGCCCCGGGCCGCATGGCCTCGTTCGGGATAGCGCCGGATGATCTGTCGGCCGAGTTCGAGCACCTTGTCGTCGCCTCGATCAAGGGTTTCGGGACCTACGGGCCGAACGCGGAGCTGAAGAGCTTTGAAAACGTCGCGCAGGCGTCGGCGGGTGCGATGAGCACCAATGGGTACGCCGATCGTCCTCCCCTGTTCGCTTCAGCCGGCATAGGCGACTCGGGCTCGGGACTGCACTGCGCCATAGGCATACTCGCCGCCCTGCGGCAGCGGGACCAGACCGGGATCGCACCCAGGGTGGAGGTGTCGATGCAGGACGCGGTCCTCAACCTGATGCGGGTGCGGTACGTTGAGACCTTCTCGACCGGAGAGCCCGTGCCCCGCACGGGAAACCGCGTCTGGGGGAGCCCGGACATGGTCTACCCGTGCGCTCCCGGCGGGACGAACGACTACGTGACAATGGTGATCGGCGGCGATGCCTGGGACACCCTTCTCGCCCTTGCCGGGCGCTCCGACCTGATCGGCGACGAGCGTTACGCCACCGAGGAGGCGAGAGACAAAAGGCCCGACGAGGTTGAGCAGATAATCTCGTCGTGGACGCAGAATCTGACGAAGGACGAGGTCACGGCGGTCCTGTCCGACCTGGGCATACCATGCAGCCCCATACGGGATACCGCGGACCTTCTGTCCGACCCGCACCTTTCGGCAAGGGAGATGATGGTCCCGGTAAAGGACGCCGCCCGGGGGGATTTCACCGCGATAGGCTGTCCGATAAAGGTCCACGGCAATGTAGTGAACGTGACCGCGCCTCCGCTGCTCTCAGAGCACACGGAGCAGGTGTTTTCCGAGCTGCTCGGAATGGACGCAGAGCAGGTCGGCGCCCTGCGGGACAGGGGCGTCGTCTAGCGGGCGTTAGGGCGCGCCTCCCGTGCCACAGGCGGGCACGTGCCCCGTGGCGCAGGCGGCCGCCTTGTCCGGATTTCGGCGCGCCTGATAACATGCCTAGGTGTCCAACGGAAGCATAAACGTCGCCATCATCGGCGTGGGCAACTGCGCATCCTCGCTGGTCCAGGGCGTCACCAAGTACGCCGACGTGTCGACAGATGGCGATGTGCCGGGCCTCATGCACCCGGTCCTGGGCGAGTACGGCGTTGCGGACATCAACTTCGTCGCCGCCTTCGATGTCGACGCTAGCAAGGTCGGCCTCGACATAGCCGACGCGATACACGCCGAACCCAACAACACCATTCGGTTCGCCGACGTCGCACCGACCGGGGTCACGGTCCAGCGCGGCATGACCCACGACGGCATCGGAAAGTACCTGTCGGACGTGGTCACCAAGGCCGACGGGCCGACCGACGAGGTGGCAAGGACCCTCAAGGAGCGCGAGGTCGACGTGGTGATCAACTACCTGCCCGTCGGCTCCGAGCAGGCCACCAAGTGGTACGTTGAGCAGGTGCTGCAGGCCGGCTGCGCGTTCATCAACTGCGTGCCTGTGTTCATAGCCAGCGGCGCGGGTGATTACTGGCAGGACCGCTTCCGGAAGGCCGGGGTGCCCATAATCGGCGACGACATAAAGTCGCAGGTCGGGGCGACCATCGTGCACAGGGTCCTTACCCGGCTGATGATGGACCGGGGCGTCAGGCTCAACGACTCCTACCAGCTCAACTTCGGGGGCAACACCGACTTTCTCAACATGCTCGAGCGTGAGCGGCTGACGTCAAAGAAAGTCTCAAAGACCCAGTCGGTCACCTCCCAGCTAGACCACGAACTCGACCGCGACGACATCCACATCGGCCCGAGCGACCACGTGCCCTGGCTCAAGGACCGCAAGTGGTGCTACATCCGGATGGAGGGGAGCGGCTTCGGGGACGCACCCATCAACATCGAGCTCAAGCTCGAGGTCTGGGACAGCCCCAACTCGGCCGGGGTGGTGATAGACGCGGTCCGCTGCGCCAAGATCGCCCTGGACAGGGGGCTCTCAGGCCCGGTTATGGGCCCTTCGGCCTACTTCATGAAGTCGCCGCCCTCCCAGTACACCGACTCTGAGGCGCGCCAGATGGTCGAGGATTTCATCGCAGGGACCGAGTAGGCTGCGGCCTGCCGCAGAGACCTTCGGATAGTGGCCCGAACGCCTCCTCCCATAGACCCGGACCGCCCGATGAAGATCGGGCTCTTGTCGGCCTACGATCACGCCGCCCACGGCGGCGTCCGCGAGCACGTCGTAAACCTCGCCCACCAGTTCCGGCTCCGCGGCCACAGCGTGCGCGTGATCGCTCCGTGCTCGAACAGGGACGGGCTGGACGATAGGGACTTCATTCCCATGGACCGGCCCATAGTCATCCCCACGGGTGGATCCTGGGCCAGGATATCGATGTCCGTATGGAACAGGCGCCGGACCAAGGCGATGCTCGATGCACAGGGCTTTGACGTTCTCCACCTCCACGAGCCGTTCGCCGGCTTTCTGACCCTGGCGGCGCTCAGCCAGTCGGAGGCGCTGAACGTGGGGACCTTCCACACCTACGGCGGTCACAGGATCTACCAGATGGGGCTGAGCTGGCTCGGCGTCCCGTACTTTCGCAAGCTGCACGGCCGCATCGCGGTCTCAGAGCCCGCCAGGCAGTTCATCAGCCGGCACTACCCGGGCGACTACCGGATAATCCCGAACGGGGTAAAGGTCGATACGTTCGCCAGCGCGCGCCCCTTTGAGCGACTGCGCGACGGCCGCATCAACCTTTTGTGGGTGGGCAGGATGGACAAGCGAAAGGGGCTGCGCTATCTGCTCGGGGCCTACGGACGTTTAAAGTGGGACTGGCCCAACCTGCGGCTGATCATAGTTGGGCCGGGAAGCCCTGATACCGACTCTTACAGGATCATGAGCGAGCGCAACCTCAAGGACATCGAATTCGTGGGCCCGGTGTCCGAGGCCGACAAGGCCCGATACTACAAGTCCGCGGACATCTACTGCAGCCCGGCGACGGGCAGGGAGAGCTTCGGCATAGTGCTGCTGGAGGCGATGGCCGCCGGCCGGCCCGTGGTGGCCACCTCCATCGCCGGGTACGCCAGCGTGATGACGGACGGGCGCGAGGGACTGCTGGTTCCGCCCAAGGACGATGAGGCACTTGCGGATGCCATCGCCCGCCTTCTCAGGGATCCCGCCCTGCGCCGTCGACTCGGCGAGGGCGGCATAGAGACGGTCCAGCAGTACCGCTGGGAGGTCGTCTCCGACAGGGTGCTCGAGTACTACGCCGAGTGCGCCGGGCTCGCGCGGGCGGGCGAGGGCGACCCGGCGGTGCAGGCCTCGCCGGCGGTGCAGGCCTAGGGCCTTCCGGGCGGGACCGCACCGGGCGATCAGGTGAACCGCGAGACGGCGCGAGCCGCCCTGGCCCGCTACTTTGAGACCCCCGCGGCGCGTGTGCTCACCGCGGCGGGCGTTTCGCCCAACATGCTCACGGCGGCGGGGCTGGCGGTTGCCGGGGCGGCGGCATACCTGGTCACCGAGAAGATGCTGCTGGCAGCCGGCATCGTGCTCTTGGCCTCGGGCCTGTTCGACATGCTCGACGGGGCGGTGGCAAGGCTCAGCGGCCGCGAATCGCCCTTCGGGGCGCTGCTCGACTCGACCGCCGACAGGGTCGCCGAGATCGGGATGTTCGCCGCGCTGGCGATACTTTTTGTGCGGGAGGGAGAGACGATAGGAGTAGCGCTCTGCTTTGCCGCCATGGGCGGCTCGGTGACCGTTAGCTACCTTCGTGCCCGGGGAGAGGCACTAGGGGTGAGCGCAAGGGGCGGGGTGATGACCCGGCCGGAGCGCGTGCTTAACCTTGCCGGAGGGCTCATAGTGGCCCAGTGGTGGATCCCCTTCGCGGTGATAGTCGCCGGGGTCATAGCCGGGCTGACCATCCTTACATCGGTCCAGCGACTGATCCAGATCGGCCAGGGGCTAAATGAACGCGGCTAGAGGCAGAACCCAGATGCACGCGAAGCGGACTTTCGCCCCGCTCGGCGCGGCCGGACGCTGGCTGGTGGCCGCTGCCGCGGCGATCTCGGCGGCAATGCTCCTTGCCGGCGGCACGGCGGCCCAGGAGCCCGAAGCCGGCTCGATAGAGGTGCTCTCTGCATCGGCGGTCAGCGAGTTCCCGACCGGCATCCGCTTTACGGCGACCGTCAGCAGCGAGGCCGAGATAACCTCGATGGCGGTCAGGTTCCGCGTGGGGCTGCAGGAGCGGGGGGTCTACGAGTACCTCGACTACGTCCAGGGCGATGTGACGAGAGGAGAGCTGTTCTGGCGCACGGCCAGGGCGGGGGGATACATACCCCCCGAGACGATAATCACCTACGTGTTCGAGGTCGAGGACGCCGATGGCAACCTGTTTGCCACCGAGCCCGAAGAGCTGATCTTCGAGGACGTTCGCTTTACCTGGCAGCGCGTTTCCGGGGGCCCGGTGAGCGTCGCCTACCACGGACCGGTGATCACCCGGGCCGAGGCGGTCCTCGAGGCCATCCTGCAAACGCTTGAGAACATGGGCCCGGTCCTCGGAGCAGAAATCGATGACCCGATAAGGGTGATCCTCTACAACAACCGCAAGGAGATGCTCGAGGCACTGCCGCCCCGAAGCGCAACGGTCGGCCGAGAGCTCGTAACCGAGGGCCAGGCATTCAACGAGATCGGGACGCTCCTGATACTGGCCGGAGGCAGGCTCGCCCTTGGGACCGCATCACACGAGGTCACGCACATCCTCAACTTCCGGGCCGGGCACAGCGTGTTCCGCAGGCTTCCATCCTGGCTGCACGAGGGCCTGGCCGAGTACGGCAACGTCGACCCCGGCTTTTCCTACGACGTGGCGCTGGAGTTCGCGGTGGCGACCGACAGGCTGCTGCCCCACCTGTTCATGCAGACGCTCCCCGGCGACCCGGAGGACGTGATCATCTTCTACGGGCAGTCAAAGAGCACCGTGAGGTTCATGATCGACCTCGAGGGAGAGGAGGGCATGCGGCGCCTGCTATCGATCCTCAAGGACGGCGTTGACATGGACACCGCCCTCACCGAGGTCTACGGGCTCGACCGGCTCGAGCTGACCAACGCCTGGCGGGCATCGGTCGAGGCCGAGCCATACGTGCCGCCGGAGATCGCAGAGTCCCGTCCTACCCCGGTGACGTATGCGACCGTGCAGGCCTTCACGCTGACCCCGCAGGCGGGCGGCAGAACGGTCGGCGACACGACGGCGGATCCCACGCCGACGCCAGATGAAGAGCCAGCTGCGGCCGAAGAGCCGGAGCCGTCGCCCACCGCGGCGCCCTCCCCTACCCCGGCCCCGATTGGAGGCGCATGCGGCGCGGGAACGGGCGGAGCGGACGCCGGCATGGTGGCGATGGCCGTGCTGGTTGCGGGTTTGGGGGCCGGCGCTGCCTCGCGAAGGCGGCGCTAGCGGGTCCTGGGATTGAGGACGTCGCTGAGGGCGTCGCCAAGCAGGTTCCAGGCCAGCACCATCAGGAAGGCCGCCGTACCGGGAGCCAGCAGCTGCCAGGGAGTCTCCCTCAGTGTGCCTATGTTGCCGGCCGTAAGGAGCATCGTCCCGAGGCTGGGACGGGGCGGCTGGATCCCGAGCCCGAGCCAGCTGAGCACTATCTCCGTGCCCGTCAGCGCCCCCATGCCCATCGTCACGGTGACGACGATGATGCTTATCGAATTGGGCAGAAGGTGCACGAAGAGGATTCGCTTGGTGGATGCGCCGATCGCCTTGGCCGCCTCTACGTGGTCGGTCTCCCGCAGCGACAGGACCTGCGCTCGCACGAGCCGGGCCATGCCCACCCACCCGAAGGCGACCAGCGCCACCGTGACCACGAAGTAGTCCACGATGCCGGTACGCACCAGGCCGTCCAGTGCCGAGTTGTCCTCGAGCCAGCGCACAGCGTCCAGGATCCTGGGCCGAAGCGTCGCGGCCAGGATGATGACCAGCAGGATGTCCGGGAACGAGGCGAAGACCTCGCCGACGCGCATGATCACCGCATCGGCCCGCCCGCCCAGGTAGCCGGAGATAAGCCCGAGAGTGACGCCGAGGACGATGCCGCCGGTGACCATGGCGACCACCGTCAGGATGACGGTGTTCTGGATGCCCCACAGGGTGCGGGTGAGCACGTCCCTTCCCGTCCTGTCCGTGCCCGCCCAGTGATCGGCGTCGGGACCCTGGAGGATGACGGTATAGTCCTGTTGGTCGTACCCGTACGGGCTTATCCACTCGGCGAAGATGCCGCCGGTGTAGACAATAACGAGTATCGCGATGCAGGCGACGGCGATCTTCTTTCGCGCGAGCCGCCTGAAGGCACGCGAAAGGTGGCTTGAGCCCGCCGCGCTAGCCTGCCTCTCGGTGGTCAGTTCTGCCGCCTCGGTCGCCAAGGCCGCCCTACCTGAACCTGATCCTGGGGTCGATGAAGGCGTAGGAGAGGTCGGCAAGCAGGTTGGCGAGGACGAATGCCCCGGCCCCCACCAGGGTTATCGCCATGATCACCGGGTAGTCGCGGTCGAATATCGAGTCGACGGCAAAGCGCCCGATCCCCGGAATCCCGAGGATCGTCTCTGTGATGAAAGCTCCCCCGATCAGGCCCGCAAGCGAGAAGGCCAGGATCGTCACTATCGGGAGCATGGCGTTCTGGAACACGTGGCGCGAGCTCACCGACCACTCCGACAGCCCTTTAGCGCGCGCCGTGCGGATGAAGTCCTGACCTAGGACGTCCAGGGTGCTTGCGCGCATGAGCCTGGTCATGCCGGCTATCCCGGGAACGCCCATGACGATCGCGGGGACGATAACCCGCGTGTCGAAAAAGCCCCCCCACCCGGAGCACGGCACCCAGCCCAACTTAAGGCACCCGATCCATAAAAGGCCCGGTGCGGTCACCATCACGGGCACGGACATGACGAACAGCGATGTAGCGACCGCCGCCGGGTCGACCCAGTGGCCCTGGCGCGTGGCGATGAAAAAGCCTAGAGGAAGCCCAACGCCCACGCTTATGATCAGCGCCGCTATCGCCAGCTGGGCGGACACCCACATCTTCGGGCCGATCAGGTCGCGGACCGGGCGGCCCCTAAAGCGCAGGCTCTCGCCGAAGTCCCCCCGGATGAACCCCCACATGTAGTCCCCGTACTGGACGACTATGTTGCGGTTGAGGCCGAGCTG
Organism: Dehalococcoidia bacterium; assembly: GCA_965207145.1. Lineage (GTDB taxonomy): Bacteria > Chloroflexota > Dehalococcoidia > Lucifugimonadales > UBA2962 > CAUZIR01. The sequence continues at coordinate 126,857 of OZ242262.1, forward strand.
TTCGCGGACGCGGTTTCCGGCCTCCTCGGTGTAGCGTGCACCGAGCATCACTACGACCGGGTCGCCCGGGCCGAAGCGCCCGAGCGCGAACGTGACCGCGGAGACGGCGAATAGCAGGAACGGAAGCCAGGCCAGCCGGCGGGCTATGTAGATCCACATCGCTAGGAAAGGCCCGGCAAGCTTATGCGCGGTGCCCGCCCGGCGCAACGTGCCCCGGCCCTGGGGCCGGGGCGGTAGGTCACTACTCGATCCTCACCAGCGTCAGCTTGGGGACGATCATGGGCGTGAGGCGGTAGTCCTTTACGTGCGGCTTGATGAGCACGTGGCGCTCTCCCTGGTACCAGAGCGGCACCCAGGCGGCGGCCTGCACGATCATCTCCTCCGCCTGGCGGTAGAGGGCTATCCGCCTTGCCGCGTCAGGCTCCACCCTGGCCTCCTCGAGCACCGCATCTATATCCAGGTCCGAGAACGCGCCATGGTTCAGCCCACTCTCGGTGTGGAACAGGATGTCGAGAAAGTCCTGGGGATCCGGGTAGTCGGCAGACCAGCCGAGCCCGGCGTAGGCCTGGTACTTCTGCTTGTTGAGGTCCTCAAGGTAGGTCGCCCACTCGACCTGCTGGATCTCGACCTCGACGCCGAGCACCTGCTGCCACATCTGGAGGATGACCTCTAGGTCCAGGCCGATCGTGCCGCCCCTGCCGGGCACGGTCACGACTATCCTGGGCCTGGTCGCGGGATCGGCGTACTCGGACTGCTCCAGCAGCTGCTTTGCGAGCTCGGGATTGAAGGTTAGCCCCTCGAGCTCCGGGTTATAGCCCGGGAATCCCGGGGGCAGGATGCCGTAGGCGGGCGTAAGGAGCTCTGAGAGTACCTCGGTTGCGATCAGCTCCTTGTCGATCGCGTGGTTGAGGGCCTTCCTGAAGTTGGCGTCGTCGAATGGAGCCATCTGGGCGTTAAAGCCGATATACGAGATGCTGAAGTCAGGGGGCGCGACGACGAGCTCCCTGTTGAGGGGCTCTGAGGGATCGAGCACGCGCTCAAGGTCGTAAAGACCCACCCCCGTAAAGTCGATCTCGTCGTTTTCGTACATCGCCATGTTCTGGCCGCCGGCAAGGTTCATCAGGATGGTGCTTACGCCGGTCTGGCCCCGGGTGTAGTTCTCGAATCGCTCAAGGACGATGCGCTCTCCGATCCTGTACTCCTTTAGCTTGAAAGGCCCCGTGCCGTTCGGCGTATCGGTCCAGGTCCTGCCCCCTGCCTCCACGTTCTCACGGTCGAGCACGTAGGCGGTCGGGTAGGTCAGCTTGGCCAGGAAGTACGCTTTCGGCGAGTCGATGGTGAACTGGATGGTGTGGTCGTCTATGACCTTCAGGCCGCTGATCTCCATCGCGCGGCCCTCGAATACGTCCTCTACACCAACGATGTCGTTGAGGTAGATGTCGGCAACAGGCGATGCGGTCCGCGGGTCTGCCGCGCGCTCGATGGACCACTTAAAGTCGTGAGCGGTGACGGGCTTACCGTCGTGGAAGGTGGCGTCGGGCCTGATCTTGAAGGTGTAGACCGTGCCGTCGGGGCTGATCTCCCAGCTCTCTGCAAGGTCCGGCACGAGTATGAGGTCGGTATCCAGGGCGACCAGGCCGCTGAATACCTCAACGACCACCCCTGACGAGGTCGTGTCGGTCACAAGGGCCGGATCCAGCGTCGGCGGGTCGGACCACACCCTGCGGAACACACCGCCGGACGGTGCCTCGGTGATGCCGTCCTCTACTACCTCGGCCACAGACATCTCCGACTGTGCGTCGGAATCCTGCTGGGCAGCGGGATCCTCGGTCGGGGCCGCGGTCGCGTCGGGGACGGCGACCGACGGGCCACCGCCGCATGCCGCGGCGACCGCGAGTAGTGTCAGGAGCGTTGCTAGCGCGAGGGTTCTCATGGGCTCTCCCGAGGCCGGCCGCTGCGCGCCCGGCCGATACTGGTTCTACGACTCTAAGATGCTAAACGGACTCCGGCCGGTTTAGGTTTGCTCTCTCGCTCAATTTGCCGCGCCGACCGTCGAGGTCAGGTACGAGCGGATGAACGGGTCAAGGTCCCCATCGAGCACGCCCTCTGCGTCCGAGGTCTCGTGCCCGGTCCGGTGGTCCTTGACCATCTTGTAGGGGTGGAGGACATAGCTCCTTATCTGGTTGCCCCACTCTGCAGAGACGTGGTCGCCCTTTATCTCGGCCAGTTCCTTGTCTCTCTTCCTGCGCTCGACCTCTGCGAGGCGCGAGAGCAGGATGCGCATTGCGATCGTCCGGTTCTGGTACTGCGATCTCTCGTTCTGGCAAACGACCTTTATGCCGGTAGGCAGGTGGGTGATCCTCACCGCGGTCGAGTTCTTCTGTACGCTCTGCCCCCCGTGGCCGCCCGCCCGAAACGCCTCAATGTTGATGTCGTCGTCATTCACGGTGACGTCCACCCCGTCCTCGACCTCGGGCATCACCTCGACCAGCGCGAACGATGTGTGCCGAGCGTGATCTGCGTCGAATGGCGAGAGCCTTACCAGTCTGTGCACTCCGCGCTCTGACCTCAGGTATCCGTAGGCGTTGTCGCCCGTGACCTGCAGCGTCGCGCGCTTTACCCCGCCCTCGTCGCCGGGCGAGGCATCGAGCAGTTCCGCCTTCATGCCGGAGGATTCCGCCCACCTGCTGTACATCCGGGTCAGCATGCCGGCCCAGTTCTGCGAATCGATGCCGCCTGCGCCCGCGTGAAGGGCGATGAAGGCGCTACGCCCGTCGTACTCGCCTGAAAGGGTCAACCCGAGTTCGAGCCGCTCAAGGGTTTCGACTATCTCGGCCAGCTCGGCTGCAGAGGACTCGGTGAGCGAATCGTCGCCCTCCTCGATGGCCAGTTCGATAATCTCCGCAAGGCTGGCGGACCGCTCGTCCAGGCCCCGCCACTCCTCGAGCTGCCTGGTCAGGGCCGCGAGGCACTGCATCTTGCCCTGCGCGGCGCCGGGATCGCCCCAGAAGCCCTCTGCGGTCGCCTCTTTCTCCAGGTCGGCTATCTGTCGCTGCTTGGAAGCGAGGTCAAAGACGCACCATTAGATCTGAGATGCGGTCCCTGGTTTCCCTGAGCTTCTCGGCGATGTCCTGCACTTGTGGCCTCTCTGCGCGCACCGGCCCCAAAGTGGGTAAACGGGTCGGGCACCTCGCGGTGAGTCTGTTGGGCGTGGGTTTGCTGCCACTAACCTTAGATCCGATTATAACAATGGCCCCCTACACCATTAGCGGTCTTGTCCTGGCCCCTAATCCCGTCTAGCGAAAGAGGCATAGTCAGGAGCGAGTGATCAGGAGGAAGCGTTAAGTTGCCAACTGGTGATCGAAGGGATGATCAAGCGTCACCGGATACCTCGGGCCCTCTATCGCGACTGCCACGCCGTATTCAAGATTCCTACACAGCCTCCGCTGAAGCTGTCAGGACCGACGTAGTTGGTACGCACCCCTCAGCCACTAAGCATGCGACAGATATTCGCTCGATCGTCGCAGGCCAAACTGGTGCTTCGAAAGGGTGGCGGCCAGTTCTAGAACAAGCTGGTCACCTAGCTGTTCCTCACGAGAGCGACGACTATCGACGATGCCAACGAGGTGTTGCCCCGATCCCTGCCGAGTTCAGACGAGAAGTTCGGGGTTCCGGTGCCACAGTCGGAGGTAGCCTATGACCCGCCGATGTCGGCGGAAGATGTCGAAAGGGCGCTCTGTTTCAAGTACCGCAGGTCGTCACGGATGACCGATAGCGGCACAGGAGGCTTCTCAAAGCCTTGTCCTCACGCTTGCCTTTGGGTATCGTCCCACATCTCACGGCCTTACCAATGGCACAAGTCACCGCCACCACCCACTGGAGTCTGTCGACAGACTTCGAACTCACGACTCAGCATCAATCGGCCCGTGTAGAAACCGCAAGCGTCTAGCTTCAAAGCTAGAGCAGGGTAATCTTGTTCGATAAGGCTCTGTACGAGTCGGTTCAGCAGGCCAGCACCCGCTGTCCATCCCTGCTCCGGATTGCCAGGAAGCTCGGGCCGCAAGGCGAGACCATCTGAGACTAGATACCCGTCAACAGCCCGTCTCCCATCTACTTCCTACCACGATTAGCCAACGGCACCGCCATTCTGTGTCAGCCGCTGCCCAAAAAATACCCCTTCGAACCGAGGCCCATCAATTCTTGTCCCTGAATGGTACAATTGCTGCCTCGAGACACTTCCGTCGATCTCTGACGAGGACTAGTAAAATGGCTGACCTACAAGAAGAAGAATTATTAATCGACGACACTGAACCAACAGATGACGACGAGTCTCAGAACATCCGTTACGAGATTGCCTCATTTCCCACAGATTTCACCGTCAAAGTAATGTACGAAAAATGGCAGTCTGGTCAGCTCGTCATCCCAGACTACCAACGTCGCTACGTATGGAATCTCCCTCAGGCCAGTCGCCTAATTGAATCTTTCTTGCTCGGGCTGCCTATTCCTCAGATCTTTCTCTATCGGCAACATTCTGGACCAGAGCTGTATGTTGTAGATGGACATCAACGTCTTGCAACCATAGCTCATTTTTACAGTGAGCAATTCTCTCACAGTCGGATATTTCGTCTCCAAGGAGTGAATCCCAACTGGTCCGGGAAAACCTACACTGAACTCAACGAGGATGACCGGCTAACTCTAGACGATGCTACACTGCGTTCCATAGTAATTCGTCAAATTCAGCCTAATGACAATTCAAGTGTGTACCAAATCTTCGAGCGACTCAATACCGGAGGTACACAACTCAGTCCGATGGAGATTCGTAGGGCCATCTTCCGTGGAAACGCAAATGAGCTATTGGAAAGAATAAATAGTAACCACAATTGGCGTGCGATTCTCGGTCGTGCAGAGCCTGACCCTAGGTTTCGAGATGTTGAACTAGTTTTGAGGGTATTATCTTTGGCTGATAATTGGCGCAGCTACAGTAAACCTATGAAGAACTTCATTACCGCTCACATGGCAGTCCTAGACAAAACAGATTCCAAACAGCTTTCGCTAATCGAGAAGCGATTTTACAAGATCTGCAAGCGAGTTCGAACCGCGTTGGGAGATAAACCCTTTCATCTTCGACACCGACTTAATCTAGCTGCCTTGGATGTAGTGATGGCGAGTTCCTTTGAATTACTTGACTCAATGGATTCGGACCTGGCCTATATATACGAACAGTTGCAAGAGAACGACCGATTTATGGAAACGGTTACGCATAACACTAGTGATGTTGCTGCGGTTCAAGAGCGATTTAAATTGACGCAGCAGGCTTTGATGTCTTGAACTGATGGCTCTACCGCTTCCACTGACGGACGTAGCGATGGCAGACTGTCAAAGCCATGCCGCTCAGTGCTCGGGCAGCGACCCTTCAATTCATGCCTACCTGACTAGGCACGTCAACGGATTGATGTGCGCTGAGATTGAGAGTGTAGTTACTCGTCTGGTCCGAAGGAAATTGGAGACTGGTTGTGGGGATCGGGCGACTTTGAATTTCGTGAGATCCTTGAGGCGCAGTGCTATACGAAATGCAACATTCGTTGAAATACGGGACACATTGAAGCTCTTCGGAAGTGATTACGGAAGCAAGTTCAGTGATCTTGTCCACGACAGGATAGGCGAGGAAGGCATAAGCAAACTTGGTATCGCGGTGCTGAAACGGAACACGAATGGACACCGAAGCCCCCCGGACATCACTTTTAGGGAGCTAGAGGAAGCATACAATGCAGCAGCCCTTGTAGTCGACGCGGTCAAGCAGACTTTGGAGAATCATGAGTGAAAGATATGAGCCTTATGCGCACGACTTCAACCAGGTCGCTCAGTCCACCCGCCAGGAAGGCCACTGCCTCCGGTCAACTTATCTTGATCAGTGTAGGACTGGTGTCCAGCGTTTCTAGCAAAGCTCCTGAGGCGACCTGCCACATAATGGTCGCACTCCAGACCACTAGCAGCAAAGCCTAGAGCGCTCTCCAACTGCCAAAGCTATCCTGTGAAAGCAACGTTCCTAAGCGATAAAGGGGTTTCATGCAATCACCCCGCTCGTCCCATCCGGTACTTGATGTCGTAGTTAATGATAAAGTCGAGCTCCTCATCCGTGAAGCCGTAGTGCTCAGCTAACACTCGGTCGACTTCGTCTATAATGGACTTCGCAGATGCAGGGCTGAATCGTTGGTATTGAACCGTCCCACCAACCTTGTATGTTGCTGACCCAACGTCGGACGTCTCTTCGAGTCGGTTGGTGATTCGCTCTGCCAAACTCTCAAAGTGAGCTATTCCATTTGTAACTGACTCGGGGATCGACACTGATAATAGATCGGACGGATTGAAGTCGCGACAATTTGTCCTAGCTTGGTATAGCCAGTAGTGGAGTGTACTCCAAAGGACACAGAAGGCAGTGTCTCGTACAAGTGAACTCGAAAAGCAAACACTGCTCTCACGTGTAGATGTTCCCTCGACGCCATCCCGCCAGAACCTTGGAGGAGATGTCGTAAAGGTGAACCAGTGGCCTACCCCGGTTATCTTGTAGTAGATGCGATACTTGTCCGGGATAGGCGAAATCAGACTACCCAGCTTTTTCTGTTGGCTGAGTATTTTTTCGTAGATGCTGATTTCTGTCGCCGACCGAAGCTTCGGTATGACAACGTTGAGAAGCGATCCAGAAACAACTTCGTATTGAAGGAGTTGAAAGAGCGTTGAGAATTCCTTTGTGTACCACTTGTGGTATCGCGTGGTGCTAACATCGGAACCACATCCCGATGTGTCTGTGCGAGAAAGCACGATACAAACCCGACAATGGTCCATCCCCTGAAACAGTTTAGCGGGTCTGTCATCAAAGGTGGCATAGGTATTGAAATCAGACCGGAACTGAATTAGTTCCCGCAGACGAGACATGCGCTGCGTTGAGACAATAGGAGCTTGAACGATGAATCCAAACCGCCGGCTTGAACCGAGGAGATTGAAGCTTCGCTCGGTGCAGAGAGCATAGAGATTCCCGCATGGTTCCGTCTGATAACCTCGAATCTCGTACTCTTTGCGAATCCTGCTGTACTCCACATACGGTGGATTGCCGATCACCACGTCAAAACCACCCTTGCTCATGATCCCGTAGAACTCGACTAACCAGTGAAAGGGCTGGTGCCTGGCGCGCCAGCAAGCGTAGACGTCGTGTGTGGAGGGGTCTCTGTCGCATTTCGTTTTGTCTTTGGTGTTCGTAGGTTCCCAATTGTGCTTGCCGGGATTGACGTGGTCTATGCCATACTCAGCGGCTAGGTGTCGATCCAATTCGTCGGAAAGGCTGCGAAGGGAGTCCCGGAGAGTTTGCTTGTCGGCAGAGGTCACTTCTCCGTCAAGCATGGTCTGCTGCCAACGGAACTGATTGAACGCCGCGCAAGCAATCTCGGCTTCCTCATTGATGCGATCGAGCGCTGCCTGGTCCTCGGGGAACACCTGCCGGTGCTGGCCATTGGGCATGACCGTCATGGCCTGTCGCACGGCGTCCAGGGAGGTGAAGCCGACCAGAGTGTTGCCGGTGCGTACGTTGAAGTCTATGTCCGGCAGGGGCTCTATCTGGTCGTAGGTTTCCAACTGGGCTATCAGTTTCAGGAATAGGCGCAGCTTGCAGATCTCAACGGCCTCTTCCATGATGTCGACGCCATAGAGGTTGTTGAGGACGATGGACTTGAGTATGAAGTAGCGCTCGCTTGGGTGCTTGTCCACTTGCTCCAGGATGCGGCGAAAGTCCCCAAGGTGCTTAGGGCTACGCTCATGCTTGGACCTTTCGGCGTCATCCAGGAAGCCCCGCATCCCCTCCAGGCAGGCAGTGTAGATCGGTTCAAGGACGTTCAGCGCGGCGAAGAGGAACGCGCCGGAACCGCAGGTGGGGTCCAAGACAGAGATTCCGGTGTCGCTACGCTCGCGGTTGCCGTAGAGAGCTTGCCAGAAGGCGCGCAGGAGTTCCGGCCCTTCGCTCTGGGCGATGACGTCTATTCCGAACTGCTCGATGTCCAGGTTAGAGGTGATGAGGTTGTTGATCTCACTGACCTCACCTGAGGCGAGCTTGCCCCAGACTTCCTGGTAACGCTGGCGGCGGGCGACGACCTCGCGCCAGGTCTCGGTGGGCAGCGCGTAGTCGCCGGGCGCAGAGGCGTTCCAGCCACAGCGTCTGGACACATCGTCGATGCCCGCAGCGATGTCCTCGGGTAGGTCGAAGGGTGCGTCGAGGCGTTTCGGGTCTTCAGGCTGCCGGGCGTTCCATACGATGCCGTGCCCGACGGCCGGGTAGACGTAGCGGTCTGGGTCGTCCCGTAGCAGACGCCAGACGCCGCCATCCGACCCGAAAGCCACGGGGCACTCCTTTCGGGCGGCGTCAAACAGGAAGGGGATGACTGTGTTGCGCGAGATGTAGCCTGTGATGTCCTCCTTCGTGTAATAGGCACCCATCTGCTTCTGGTTAACGTACTTCTCGAAAATGTAGCCGAGCACATCGGGGTTGATCTCGTTGTCCTCCCGATGGGGTCGTTCATCCAAGTGCCAGCGGTAGCGGTCGAAAAAGTCGAAGACCCGCTTAAAGGCGGCGTCCGGGATACTGATGTCAGGGTTGTCCCGCTCCAGGTCGTGTACATCGAAGAGACCTCCGTTGAGGAAGGGGACCCTGCCGAGGAGCGAGGCCAGTTCGGGCGCACGCTGCGCCTCGGGCTGTCCGAGACCCTCGTGGAAGAGTCGCAATAGGAAGAGGCGGTAGAACTGCTGAAAGCGGCCACTACCCCTCTGCTCCTGTACCATCTTTAGGCGGTTGCGCAGGTAGTCGAGGTCTTCATCAAGAAAGCCCTGCTTCTGGACAAAATAGACGAACATCATGCGATTGAGCATGAGGGAGGCGTACCAGTCGCGGTCGCCTTGGGCGGTGATGCCCTCTATGAATTCCCCGAAGGCCGCCAGTTCCGTCTTGAAGCGCTCGTAAAAGTGCTTGGTAACCTTCTCGATGTCGAACGCCGCCCGCACTCGGGATGCGACAAGGCCGATGTACAGGGACGGCTCTTCATGCAGGGAGACGAATAGCGACTGAATGCGCTGAAGCAGGTGATCTCCGCTGCCGCCAGCGGTGTAGGTGTATTCTCGGCAGGCGGCTGGTTTTCCGCTTTCCCGCCTAACCCACTGCCAGACCTGCTCTTTCCGGCCCGGGTCGGTGAAGATAATGAGGTGCTCGAAGGTGCGCTTGGCCACCTTGCTCTCAATCTTGCGGCGAACCGGGTACTGGGGGACGCTGTTGTCTAGGCTGGAGTCGCATTCGTAGACGACGAATCCCGCCTTCTCCGCAATGGGATTGAGCAAGTAGTCCCGGTCGTTGACGCGGACGACGAAAGACTCCGTGATGTAGTGATCCCAACCTAGGCCCTCGACGAAGAGACGCCGAAAGTCGAAGGCCTGAAGGTGGGGCCGCAGCTCTTCAATGGAGGCCGACATCAGAATTCGTCCTCCGTATGGAACAGCCCCATGGAGCAGATGATCTGCGGCTCCTGAGTCGAAGCTTCGTCATCGGCCAGGCATAGCCGATCTTCCTCACGCAATGCAATGACTATCTCGGCGAGTTGGCCGTCGTCCACGCCGCTGCGAAGCTGCCGGTTCAGCGTATCCACCGCAGATTGCCGCAGGGGATACCGATAGATTTCGTTGATTGCCTTGTGGAGTGCGTCCACGTCGAACAGTTGGCCCTTGATCGCATCCGCATATTGCTTGAGGCGGGTGTAGGTGCGAAAGCGGGCGCCGGAGGGCCTTCCCAACTGACCGCCGACCCGCTTCTCCTCCCTGACGACGTGCCTGACACCCTCTGCAACGAGTTCGTGGTGGCTCTCGTGGTGAGGCTTTGCAGGAACGTCGGGCCTACACTCAGCGACTGAGAGGATTTCAAGCTGTGACTCAGTGATGCTTTGGCCGTTCCGATCAACGTAGGCGAGGGCGTCATTGCCGTCACCCGTACGCATGAAGACGAGCACGCCCTCGGGTCGCTGGGCAATTGGCGTGTGCTGGCGAGACGAGAGCACGACATCCGGTAGGTCGGCAACTGCCTTCTCCAGTCGTGGGTCTGCGCTGATTGCGTTCTTCCATATCTGGTAGGCATGGGACGCCAAGTCAACCTCGCCGTCCGGATCTCCGTCAAGGATACCCGCGCGTTCGTGGTAAAGGTTGATGATGGTTTGGGGGTCGTCATCGTCCTCGAAGAACGCCTCGTCCGCGCCGACAACCTCGGCGTTCTCCTTGAGCCGCGCCCGGACCCGACCACGTAGATCGATGATGCGTTCAACCCCCTCGGCTGGCAGGAAGGAGTGGCAGAGTATCTTCTCCGCCTTCTGACCGATCCGGTCGACACGACCAGCCCGCTGAATGAGACGTATGATTGCCCAGGGCAGGTCGTAGTTCACGACGACATGGCAGTCCTGAAGGTTCTGCCCCTCACTCAGCACGTCAGTGGCGACCAGAACGCGAAGCTCACGCTCCGGTTTGCCCTGTCCTGGCCGCTGGTTGCTTTCTGGGCTGAACTGCCATGCCAGCTGAGTGGGGTCAGCGGAGCCACCAGTGACTCCGGCCATATCAAGAACCCCTCTCCCTCTGAGCTGTGCTTCCAAGTAGTTAACGGTGTCGGCGAACTGGGAGAAGACTAGCACCTTCTCGTCGAGGAACGTGTCCGCTAGGAGGGTGTTAAGCGCGTCGAGTTTAGCGTCGTGCGCAGGGTCCCATGCCCCGTACGTCTGAAGCAGATCAAGGAGGGCAGCCGAATCCCTCTGAAGCTCATTCTCAAGATCCGTGCTAAAGAGGTCGGGCCTCAGCCACCTGAAGCGTCTCTTATATCGACCTCTATATTCTTCATAGATCTCAGCGGCACGCGCCTCGAATTGGGCTACCGTGCAGGTGCCGACGGTCTCTTGGACCTCCGGTTCTTCTTGCTGGTCGTCGTGGTCGAGATCGAAGAGAGAGCCTCTTGCCTCGTTAGTGTCCTCGTCTGTGAATCGCGAGTCCAGCATCTCGGCGTCCTGTGTGCCAAGGGGCAAAGGCAGGTCATTCCTAATGGCGTGAAGGAAGACATAGTTTCGGAGTACGTGCCGTTCCACCGATTGTAAGAAAGCCGCGCCGCTGCTCTCCAAGCGCTTGAACAGGTTTGTGCGGCAGAACCCCATCAGCCGTTTGCCGGCCCGCGAGAGATCGTCTAGCTGCTTCTCCTCTCCAGCAGTGGCTGGCGTCTCAGGGATGTCGGATACGTAATTTCCCAGTCCATATCTTGGTAGGCGCAGTCCGTTCACCTTATCGACAACAGTCTGCGAGTATAGCTTGGCGTACTGGTCGTTTAGGTCAGACTCATCGATGGTGAATTTCACAGTCTTGGGGACGCGCGTTGGGAAAAATGATCTAGAGCCGTTTTCGTAGGTGAGGAACCTCCTGCCCGTCTCATGGTCCGCTTCCGCGTAGTTGTCTTGGATGAAGCTGCGGGTGCGGCGCACTAGGTAGAGTCGCATCAAATCGCGCCAGTCGTCTGCGTACTCGCTGAAGTCAAAGGCCGCCAAGGTGCGGAGGCCAGCTTGATGTCGCCTAACGAACTCGACCTCGCCCAACTCTCGCAATAGACGTTCGGGGCGGATTCCCAAGTCTTGCTCGTCTTCCACAAAGATTCGCAGTTGGCTTGACAAGTCTAGGTAGGTCTTGTTGTAGGGAGTGGCTGACAGGAGGATGCACTTGCTCTCGTTTTCGCGGACGTACTCCTGTATGGCTCGATAACGCTTGCCCTCGCGGTTGCGAAGGTTGTGGCTCTCGTCTATTACTACCAACCGGTAACGGCGCAAGCTGGGCAACTCGTCAAGTACCTTGCCCAGCGATAGCACACTGGCGCGGAGCCCAAATTCGACCCTGTACGACTCCCACATGGGCACAAGGTTTGGGGGGCAGATGATGAGCGTCTCCAATCCATAATCGTCCTCAAAGATACGGGCAACGGCGGTGGCCATTAGGGTCTTGCCTAGGCCTACTACGTCGCCAATAAGCACTCCGTTGCGCCTGTTCAGGTGGTGAGCCGCGATCTTGACCGCCGCCGCTTGGAAGTCAAACAGTCGATCACCGAATATCTTGGGTATCTTGAACTCGGCGAGACCGGCCCGTGCTTCATGCGACAGGTGATAGGCCATCTTCAGGTATACGTGATATGGCGGTATCAGTGCTTCTCGCGCCCAGCTCTCTTCGATTATCTGAAGCAGTTCGTCCGTGATGTCCACGCAGAATCTGTCATTCCATCTGTCCTCGAACCACTTCTTGAGCTTCACGGTGCCGTCCTGGTCGAGCACGTCCACGTTCAACTCGCCCTGCGCCGCCAGACCGGCAAAGGTCAGGTTGCTGCTTCCCAAGTAGCCCACGATGGGGTTGATGGGATCCTTCCTAAATAGCAGGTATAACTTGGCATGAAGCGGGTGACGCAGGAAGAGCTTGACGACGACCTTCCTGGCGCGGAGCTGCGCGGCCAACCTCCGTAAGGTCCGCTCATCAGAATTAGTTGGTGCACCGATGGTAAGTTGCTGGCGCAGTTGCTCGGCCAGATGGACTCTGAGACGGTGGGCCGTTTGGTTGTCCATGCTCAAGGGCCCATCGACGAGGCTCAGGGTTGCCCGGAGATCGTCGTGAGGAAGTCGCTGCATCCCAATGAGCACACGGCATGGACCGTCGTCAGCGCCCCAGTCGTCCACGTACGGTGCAAGTCCGCCCCAACCGCGCAGGTTGAAATAGCCGACGCAAAAGTCCGCGCGAGTAGAAAGTTCCAGAGTCTCCTGCAGCGCGGATAGGAGACTAGAGTCAGGTGCGAGGTTGTCGAAAATACGTGGCATGAACGCTTTGCGGGCTTCTCCTACTTAGCTTCTGAGGTCATCTTGGCTCTTAGCAACTGCTCCTCCTATCCCCTGCCTTCACCGACTCGTCTACTTGGGAGGTCGGAAGCCAAGAAGCCGTCTCACCCGGTGCGCCGGAAGGTATTCTGAGTCGACACAACTCTCGTCGGACGCCGTGTCCCTCTAAATTCTCACCAAGGAAACCATTATTCACGAAGCGACTCGGGTGGCATATGACCTCAACGGCTCTGCTGTCGCCTTTGACTGGTCGGCCTTTACCTGATTCGCTTCATCCTCCTTTTTAATCCGTACACACTGTCGATTCCCAATGCGTCGTTCAACACCGCCTCCTTGGCTTCTAAGGCTTCCAACCACTTCTGCTCTAGCTACCTTCGCCACTGTCCCAGAGTGAGAACCCGGCACGCCCAACTGATGAGCTTCCGCTTTGTGATCGCCCGATGAGTGTCATGGAGTGCTGTCCTGCGCCAGCAAGTCTGTCTACTTCGCCCAGCCCCCCAGCGTTTGGGTTTCGGGCTACAGCCTCAGCCAGTGCCCCTCCAGCATCGCCAATTCCAGCGTCAGCAGCCTCTCCTCGCTGGCGAGCCAAAACAAACTAGTTCCCTAATTGAGATGAGAGTCCCGCAGCTTTCGCAACTCCTCCACCAGTGGCCACGCCGCACCGCAGACCAGTGGGTCCTCGGCAGAAGGCTTCGATGGATGAAGTCCCACCGACGAGGGGCCGGCCCCACCCTCCGTCCCGCTCGCGCCACGGGACTGGCTAACGGCCTTGCGCTCACCTCCGTCCCCAGGAGCATCAGATCCAGCAACACGAGATCGGACCTTCCACCACGCGCACTCGCAGGCAAATGCTCTTGTTCTCATGGCCTTACGAGGTGTTCACGGGGCGAGTTTAGTGGGTGCAAGGGACCCATGACGAGCGGACGGCGGTGGACTTAGGGGCTCTAGAGACTTTGCGCTCCCAGCAACTAGATCGTGGATCCGGAAGGGCTTTGAAACCCTGGAATACAGCGGCCGCCGACACTCGACTCCGGTCAGGTCAAGGAGCCCAAACAGTAAAGTCATGGAACTCCAGCTCGGCCCGGTGGTTGTTCCAGTAATTGGCGACGAGGCCGACCCAGCCTTCGTCCTGGTTGTGACCCAGATCCAACTTGGAGATCAATTCCTCATTGATGAAGAGCCAACCGGCGTCCCCGACCGCAATGACCAGCATATGGTTGCGCTTAGAGGACATTGAGAGCGATGTAGAGGCCCGGCCGGAGGCCACTTCCGTGTATTCCTCATCACTCACTTGGCGCGTTTGATGGAACCACCTGGCGTCTCCCGTGAAGTCGATGACTTCAACTCGGTTGAACTCGGGGTTGCGTATGATGAATCCGTAGTCCCAGTCACTACCCGGCGGGTTGGTGAAGTCGGCCTCCACAACAAGATCTCGCGTCCATACACCGCTGGAGTGATAACTGACCATGCCTTCTTCCACTCTGGCCAGCCTGTCGTTGGATGGCCCATACCTCCTCTTAAGCCTGTAACCCTGGAAATCTTCATAACGGGTCGATGCACCGGCGACCTCATCTCCGGAAAAGGCGCCCGTGATAACGGCGACATCGCCGCCGTGCGTTACGCTACCTAGATCTACTGCAGCCATTAGCTCCCCGTTCACGAAGAACCAACCTCGCTCTCCGATCGCCACCACCGCAAGCTTGCTACGTCCTCCGGCGCTGGTGTCAAGACCGCTGACGGTGCCTCCCGCAATCCTCTCGTACGGAACTCCCGCGCCACCTATCACGGCCCACCGGCGGGTGCTGGATACGACGAATTGCAGGAAGGGGTCTTCTTCTGACGTCCGGCGCAGTATGAAACCGTAGTCCCAGGGACTATCGGAAGCCGAGTAGGGATTGACGAACGTGGCCCCTACCACCATGTCGGCTATTGAGACCCCAGCGTATTCCGTGACGATGAAGCTATCCGCGGGTGCATGCCGCAATTCACCACTGAAGGGTCCCCATATGCCATCGCGTGGCTGATGAGCGGTGGGAGTGGGTTGAGGAATCCGGGTGCCTGCACGGAGAATGGGAATCCTCTCGAGCACTGTCTCCGCAGAAATCGCAAACCCCAGTGCCTCACCCAGCTTGAAGGTGTTTATGCCTAGCACCTGCCCGTCTAGGGACAGCATCGGCCCCCCGCTGTTGCCAGGGTTAATGGGCGCGTCCGACTGTATGACCGTGGACAGGAGCTGTGAGTCGTAGCGCACGGCCGACACGATGCCCTTGGTCACCGTTGCGGATCCCTGTATTCCCAGGGCGTAGCCGATGCTGACGACTTCGTCTCCGGCGTCCAGCGTGGAGGATTCGCCAAAGGACAGCGACCTGAAACCCCCACAGCAGATGCTGATGACCGCGAGGTCCCTTACGGTGTCAACGCCTAGGACTATTCCACTATGTGAGGTTGAATCATTGACTGTGACGCTCACGGATGTCTGGCCTTCCAAGACGTGGTAATTGGTAACTACATAGCCAGTCTGGCCATCAGTGTGGAAGATCACCCCGGTCCCGGTCCCGCTGCGGCTGGAAATTCTGACCACGGCCGGCCGAACCTGCTTGACCATCTCGCTAACCGCCGACTCGAGAGCTTCTTCCGGGACCGGTGTTGGAGTGGGGGCGGGCGTATGGGTGTGGGTTGGAGTGGCTTTCGGTGTTGGCACAGGCGTCGGAGTGTGGGTTGGGGTGGCTGTCGGTGTAGGCGTGGGTGTTGGAGTGTGGGTTGGGGTAGGTGTCGGTGTTTGGGTTGGGGTGGGAGAGGGCGTCGGCATGGCGATCGCGGTCGCGGCCATTCTCGCCTCAACCGTCGCGTTGATGTCGGGTGTCGGATCGGGCGTCGTCTCCGTTGGCAAGGCGGCAGCCACCGCAGCCTGAACGGTCGCATCGATATCCGGGGTAGGGAGGGGTGTCTGCGTGGGCAACGCGGCGGCAACGCGTGCCTCAACCGTCGCGTTGATGTCGAGTGTCTCCGTTGGCAGTGCTGCAGCCACCGCAGCCTGAACGGTCGCCTCCACATTCGGCGTGGGGTCGGAAACGGCTGTCTCTCCTGAATTTGAGCATCCAGCCAAGAGCAGAGCCAAAGCTAACAGCCCCAGAAATTTCACGACCGAAATCTTAGCCGATGAGATGGGCGTTGGCCGCAGTTGATCGAATCGAGGCTTATCAATCACGCTGAAACGCTGGTCCGGTATCGTTCCATGTCTCTGACTGATGGTCGCGCCGGGCTCTTCATTTGTGATCGAATCTGCGCTGAAGGCGCCTTGTTTAGCACGAGCGGAAGGTTGATCATGACGAGACTTTGTACGCAAGACGCGTTATGGGCGGGTCAATGCAGCTGCTAAGCGTGGTCTGCCAAAGGGACCAAGCCAGAAAATTTGCTTGGTAAGAACTTATGTTCTACACTTCCCGAATCAACTACCCCAGCATCTAGAAGAAGAAGCATCAAACATGCCCTCGACAATAGAATGGACCGACGAGACGTGGAACCCCGTGACAGGGTGCTCTCGCGTCTCGCCTGGATGTGACAATTGCTATATGTTCGCCCTATATCCCAGACTGCGAGCGATGGACGTTCCTGGGTACAAGACCTCACCCGAAAGCGTGCAAATGCTGCCGGAACGGCTTAATGCCCCTCTGTCGTGGCGTCGGCCCCGGCGCGTGTTCGTCAATAGCATGTCTGACTTGTTCCATCCTCGGGTCGAGTACGACTTCATAACAGAAGTCTTCGCTGTCATGGCAGAAGCGTATCAGCACGTATTTCAGGTGCTTAGCAAGCGCCCTGGCAGAGCCGCCGGCTGGTGGAACCGACACGGCCAGAGCAGGTTCGGCGAGTGGCCGGAGAACGTTTGGATAGGCACCTCTGTGGAGAGCCAGAAATATGCGGCTCGGCTGACCGTGCTGCGATGTGTACCAGCCGCTGTGCGCTTCGTGTCGGCAGAGCCTCTGCTGGAAAGGATCGACCTCACCCCGTGGTTAGAGGACGGCACCCTGCATTGGGTAATTGCAGGCGGGGAAAGTGGCCCTCGCGCAAGGCCGATGGCTCTGGACTGGGCGCGTGACCTTCGAGACCAGTCCGCAAGGGCCAACGTGGCGTTTTTCCTCAAGCAACTAGGCGGCAGGCGGGGAAAGCAGTCAGGCTCTGATGCTGTACTAGACGGCGTGACATGGGCGGAGATGCCTAGTTCCAACGGACTTCGTTAGGGAATGCCGCCCAGGAAGACTTTATGGCCCCTTGATGGGCATACACATGGCAAGCACATGGTCCTGAGGGCGTACATGGACGCATGGCTTCCTATCATATTGAGCAAGTTTGAGAGAGCAATGTTCGTCGACGCCTTTGCAGGTCCCGGCGAATACGAGAATGGGGAGCTTGGCTCACCTATCATTGCGCTCAATGCCCTCGCTGAGCATTCTTCGCAGGGCATGATGAACGGCCGAATGGACTATGTCTTCATTGAGGAGCGAACTGATCGCTTCGATCATCTGGAGGAAGTCATCGCCCGCCAACGAACTAGAGGCTCCATACCTTCCGTATGCCAGATTGCTACATTCAACGATAAGTTCGCCAATATTCTCCCCGAATTGATTGAATCCATCAGTCTTAACCGCATCCCCACTTTCGTCATGATTGATCCTTTCGGGGTGTCTGGAATTGGTATGGATCTTATAGAAAGGTTGATGAGTTATCCCAGCATAGAAGTCTACGTTTCATTTATGTACGAATACATGAACCGATTCAAGGACCAACCTAGCTTCGAGCCTCATCTCGATGATCTATTTGGCCGTCCGGATTGGAAGAGGGGCATAGATATGCCGGACGGCAAGGCTAGAAAGGACTTTTTTTACGGCCTCTACAAGGAGCGGCTGAGACATACAGGAGCCCAGCATGTTCTTAATTTTGAACTGTATGAAAGTCACCAACTGAAGTATGCATTATTCTTCGCAACCAAGAGCTATCAAGGTTGCGACAAAATGAAACAGGCCATGTGGAAAGTCGCGCCATTGGGAGGCTACAGCTTCAGAGGCGATACCATCGGCCAGCTATCATTTGAATCGAAGGTTGTGAACTTCAATGAGTTAGAACGTGCCCTGTTAGACGAATTCGGAGTTAATCGATCGATACATATTGAGTCCATTGAAGAGTTCATGTGCTCAGACAAGATCCTATTTCATTCCGGTCATCTAAAGGGCAGGCTGGCAGATATGGAACGAGCAGGTACTTTGATCGTCGACCAAAGTCCGAGAAAACGGAGTGGAGCCTTTCCGACTGGCACACTTATGCGCTTTGTGCAACCTCCGCCACCTTTGCCAAGGCAGGGCTTGCTCTTGCCATTGGAATAGGGGACTCGATTTGTCGTCAGGGGATCTTCGCGGTTTCGCTCTGGGCAGGCAATTGGCACTAGGCGCTGGCCACGGAGTATTCCGGAAACCTGAGCCTTCAACCGGACAGGCAGAGGGAACAACTTCAACTCGAAGATGGCGCTTTTTCTGCATACCGATTCGTTACCGATAGTTGAATAAGAAGTTGGGATGGGCATGGGATGGGCAAAGGAGATTTCCCCTTGCCATCGGTGCATGAAGTCGTTTGCATCTTCCGGCTTGCTGGCGGTGGTACTGTATGGCCCCGTGTGACACTTGGAGTTCGGCACCCAGGCCCAGCTGGAAGAAATCGGAGCTAGTCTTTGAGGCGACGATGCAGGTCGTCACTGATTACGAAGGGAGTACCGAGATATGTATCTGTATCTAGAGTTGTGGAGCGCCCGCGAGTCCTGGCTGAAGATGTCCAAGGACGAGAGAAAGGCATTCTTCAAGAGCGTCGAGAGCGTTGTTGCCGAGGTGGGCGAATCCGGTTCTGAGATGATCGCGATCGCACTGAACGACGACGACACCGACCAACGCGCCAATTATGAGTACCTCGCACTGTGGCGCATGCCAGACAAGGAGACGGCCCTGGAGTTCGAACGGATCATAGGCGGGTTGGGCTGGTACGAGCTGTTCCACCAGGAAAACATGCGGGGCGCAAACATTCCCGGCGAAGACTGCTTCGCCCATATGGTCGACCGCTGACCGGTCCGTAGCGGACCGGGCGCAGCGCCTAGATCCCCGAGAAAGTCGGCTGGGGAGGCGGGTCGGTTGGCGGCTGCAGCGGCAGCACTATGCACGACTGTCGCCCAGAGTCGTGGTATATGGACTGCACGGCCGTTACGTACGACCGGTCCAGCCCGAGCGGGCCGCCCGTGTTGGGGTTGACGTCGAACCGCGGGAAATTGCTCGAGGATATATCCAACCTGATCCTGTGCCCTGCCCTGAACAGATTCGAGGTCGGGAACAGCTCGAACTCCAGCAGGTAGATCTCGCCGGGCTCCATCAGCTCCTCCTCCTCCCACCCGTTTCGGAAGCGGGCTCGGATTATCGAATCGGTGATATTGATGGCAAGGCCATCCGGATAGCTGTCTGTCGGCGGGAGCACCTCGACCAGCTTTGCCGTAAAGTCGGTGTCCATCGCGGTCGAGGAGGCCCACAGCCTGACCGTGATCGGCCCGGTGGCCTCGACGTCCTCGGCGAGCTCTGCGGTCTGGAAAGTCAGCACGTCCGGCCGGATGTTAAGGGCGACCCCGTCCTCTGAACCTATGAACCTGGGGCCTCCCCTCTGGTCATAGGCGCCGGGGTTCATCCATGGACTTGCGGCCGAGATCGAACCGCCGATCGTCGGCACGGGACTAGCGGGATCGAACGTGAATCTGCTCGGCGGGATGTCCGGACTGACCGGGCGATCGGGCGAAAGACCCCCGCCGGCGTGCAGGTAATGCTCGGTCGGGCGGGTTCCCTCGGGTGGCCAGATGTCCGACGATCGCCAGTACCCTCCCCTGCTGAGCCTGCCCGATATGCTGACCGAATTGTCGCCGGTCCCCATCGTGAAGTACCGCACCGCCGGCCAGCGGGAGGCCTCGGTGTCCATGTCCTTCAGGTAATGGTCGAACCAGCTGAGCCGAAGGTCCTCGTAATCGATGTGCGATTCGGTACCGAAGTCCGAGTCACCCGAGTTGGTGATCTCGTACTGGCCGTGGGTCCACGGGCCCATCAGCAGCCGCTGGTCGGAACTCTTGGCTTTCGTGTAGTCCAGGAAATTCTGGATTGTGTTGCGCGGGTACGTGTCGTACCAGCCGCCTAGGTAGAGAGTCGGCACGTCCGCGTGCTCATCGACGTACTCCCCGGGGGCATAGCCGCGCTGTCTCCAGTACTCGCCGAATGTGCCGTGGGTAAGTATGTCGATCGCCCAGCGCTCGTAGGTGGGAAGACGGCGCAGCACGGTTGCACCCTCCTTCAGCGGGAACGACTCTATGATCTTGGCCAGCGCCAGCCGGTCCCGGCTCTCGTGGGTAGGGAAGGCCCCGATGTCCCCTAGCACGCTCGGCCAGTAGCGCTCAAGCTCGGCGCGCAGGGCCGGGTCCTCGGCCGCCTCCTTGCTGTCCGCCGCCATCCTGAAGGCGTAGATCAGGAAGCGCTGCTCGAGCGCGCCGTTCTGCCTCATAGACGAGTGGAAGTAGTTGGACGCCCCGACCGCCACAATCATGGTCGAAAGGTGGGGAGGGTCGAGCGTGGCAAGGGCCGACTGGACGCTCCCCGGGTACGAGTCTCCCATCGTGCCCACCTTGCCGTCCGACCAGGGCCGCGATCCCAGCCACTCGACCGTGTCGTACCCGTCCGGCGCCTCAAGGGCGAACGCGTACCACTCGCCCTCCGACCGAAAGCGGCCCCGAACGTCCTGGATCGCGCACACGTAGCCTCGACGGGCGAAGTACTTGGCCTTTGAGACGTTGGCTGCGGACGCCTTGTTGTAGGGGGTCCGCTCGAGTATCGTCGGAAACGGACCCCCGCAGGCCGCCCCGTCAATGGCGGGCATGTAGATGTCCGTCGCAAGGCCCACCCCGTCCCTTGCCGGGACCATCACGTTGGAATCGCAGTGGACCCCGTACTGCTGGTGCGAGCCTTCGTATCTGTCGGGCATGAACCTAAACCTCTTTGGTTGGATGGAGTATCTGCGTAGTGCGGGAGGCGGACCTTACGGTCTGCGGGCTGTAGTCCATGGGCACCATCTCAATCTCGCTCCAGATGGGCGCCTGGTCGGCGTAGTGCGGGCTCCCGGGATGGCCCGAGGACCCGAGCGGCACCGTCCAGCGCGAGCGGTCCCAGTCCGACGGGTCGAACAGGTAGCGAGCTACCGACATGGACATCATTACAAACGGCTCTGCCGGGTCGAAAAATCCCGCCTGCGGTGTGTCGCCGTCCCCGCCCATCGGCACCGACGGCGGATCGAGCAGGCCCGAAAGTTCCGGGTAAGACGCTGAGAGCGTGTGGACTGGCCTTGTCGCGTGGACCGAGCCCCAGGTCCAGCTGTCCATGTCGTCGCCAAGGCGGTCCGTTAGGTAACTGAGCCCTTCCTCAAGCCCGTCGCCTATGGCGGTAAGCCAGTCGAGCCCCTCGGGAAGTAGTGATGTATCCCCGGCCTCGGCGTGGGCGACGAACAGAGCCTCCAGCTGGCGAAGGTGCGCCGGTATTCCCCTGCCCGCTGCATCCATCGCCTCGCCCGCGAGCTCTCCCAGGCAGTGCACCGCCAGCCGCCGGTTAAGGCTAAGGCGCATCGCCGAGTAGATCGTTGGCTCCGGCCGGTCGCGGTCCATCGAGCAGTCCCACGCGGTGAGTATCGCCCGTGCCCGGTCGAACCGCCCTCCCCGACCGGGCGCCCCGGCCAGCAGCCGGCAGTAGACCGTGGCCGGGACAGAAACACGTTCAGCGTGGACCGACGCGGCCTCCCCGGGGTCTGCTTTGTCCATGGCCGAGAGCCGATCGTAGATCCTGCGCGCCCGGTACCCGGGCGCGTAGTCGAGCGAGAGGAGGTGCGGGAACTCCGGGCCGATGATCTTCTGGTTGGCGGTGACGATCCGACCGTCCGGCGGGTTCACGATGCGAGGAAGGTCCTCGTGGGGAATGAACCCGTCCCACTCGTACTCACTGCTCCATCCCGGCACCGGCAGCCAGTAGTTGGCCTCGGGACGCACGGGCACGCGACCTCTATTCAGGTACCTGACCTCGCCGTCGACATCGGCGAAAACGAAGTTGTTGCAAGGGTCGACCCAGCTTCGCATGGCATCGTCCATATCGGCGACCGACCTGACGGTGAGCATCCCAAGGAGAGAGCCTGCGAACGGGTTCGGGCCGTCAAGGGCCGTGTAGCGCATCGCTACCGCCGTCCCCCCGCGCCGATCTCCCGCGACAACCGGGCCGTGCATGGTCTCGACCGTCTCGATGGTAACGTCCTCGCCGCCCCGGACCCGGATGGTCTCGCGGGCGACCTTCGCGGTCAGCCACTCTCCCCGGTGCTCGTACAGGTCCGGGCGCTCCGGGTCGAACCGTTCCAGGTAAAGGTCCTGGTAGTCGGACATGGCGTGGGTCACGCACCAGGCCACGCGCTCGTTGTGGCCGAAGTGGGGAAAGCCCGGACAGCCCGGGAAGGACAGGCCGATCACGTCGAACTCGGGGCAGGTCACGTGGTTCTGGTAGTAGACGTTGGGAACGTCAAGTCCCCTGTGCGGGTCGCCCGCGATCAGCGGCGCCCCCGTCGTCGTCCTGCCGGGACCAAGGGCCCAGCTGTTAGAACCAGCATCGGGCTCTGTGAGAGTCGATACCGCGTCCGCAAGCTCAGCGAACACCGCCTCCCCGTCCGCGTATTCGCCCGAGTACGGCTCTCCCGGGGGAACGACCAGGAGGTGTCCAGGCTGGTATCCGCGGTACAGCTCCGCCGCCCTTTCTGGACCAAGGACGCTCACCAGCCGGGCACGCCACAGCTTGCCCTCGAACCCTCCCATCATCACGTGGCGGATCTTGTAGACGGCGAGGCAGTCCCAAGGGCTCCACGGCTCCGGACCGGCACCCACCAGGTCGTACTCGGCCGGCAGGCGCCTGGCGGTCCTTATGAACTCGTTCACGCCCGCGGCATACGAGTCGAGCATCCGCCTCGCGGGTTCCCCGAGCGCTTCGTAGTCGCGCACAACCGTTGCGCGGATACCGAGCCGCCTCATGAGGAGGTCGCTCTTAAGGCCGGGGTCGCCGGCAAGCTCCGCCCACCGGCCGTATGCCCTCATTCGGTCGTAGTCCATGTGCCAGAGCCGGTCCTGGGCCGTCGCAAACCCCTGGCCGAAAAATGCGTCAGCCGATGAGGCGGCGTCGATATGAGGGATGCCGTACCCGTCGCGCCTGATGATTATCGGCGCGCCCGGCCCTTCCACCGTGACGTTCGAGCTGACGTCCGGAACGGCCGCCCTAAGGTAGGATTCGGTTATGCGATTCGAACCGGCCATCGTTACTTGAGTGTAAGGGCCCGCGCGGGGTTTTCTACGAGCATGGCGTCGATATCGTCGGTGCCAAAGCCGCGGGCACGCAACCTCGGCACAATGCTGGCAAGTATGTGGCCGTAGCCAGTCCCGCCGAACCGCACGAACCGCCAGCGGTGGCACACGTCGTGCGCGATCACCACCTGCCCGCGGTGCCCGAGCCCGACCAGGTATTCCAATAGGTCCATTCGTACGGCATCGCTGGGCATGGGTATCGCCGTCGGATCTCCGCCGTAGCCGCCGTGCTCTATGCCGAACGTGTCGAACTCCAGGAACGTACCCGCGCTCGCCAGGTCGCGAAGCACCCCGCGATCCCTTATGCGGGCGTCGAGGTGGCCGAGCACGACGTTGGCGGGATCGGCCCCGGACTCCACCAGGATGTCGAGTATCTCGGCCGGCGCTGACTGTCCGTGCCCTGGGTGGATGAGGATCGGCGCTCCTGTCCGCACCTGGGCCCGGGCCGCCGCTCGAACGACCTTGAGGACATTTGCGGTCAGAGGAAAGACGCACCCGATCTCGCCGATGATGCCCGCCCTGACGCCGGTCTCGCCGACACCTTCGGCCACGTCCCGCACGATCTCCTCGGCGATATCTTCCTCGGACATGTCGTCCATTCCCTCCGGGTGGGAGACGGGAACGTAGTAACCGGCTCCCATCACGACGCTCAGGCCCGTTGCCCGCGAGATTCGCGCAAGGGCCATGGGATCCCTGGCGATCCCGACAGATGTGGCGTCCACGATCGTGCCGCCGCCCTCGAGCCTCCATGCCATCGCCTCCTCGATGGCCACCCGCTCATCGAGCAGGTTGATCGAGTCGCGGTGAGTCTGCCAGACCGAGGGCAGGCTTCCAAGGATGTCCATAGTGATCGGCCGGTCTACCAGCCAGCGCCCCGATGCCTCATCGGGCATCGAAAAGTAGCAATCGAGGCTCAGCAGCAGGTGCTCGTGCATGGACGTCGGACCGAGCGATGCCGGATCGGCCGGCCCTAGCACGGTCTGGACCTGGCCGCTAGCGGCGCGGGGCTGTGTAACTGAAAAGGCCATGGCGACGCCCCCTGAAGGCCGGGGGGCGACCTGATCTTATGGCCGGTCCATCAGGCCGTCAACGAGCGGGCAGCAGGGTCCACGGCAGGCTCTTCGTCCGGGGCGCACGACGCCATGGTCCCGGGCGCTGGGCCGAAGTCGAGGGAAGCGAACCTGAGGCGGTGCTCCTACGCCGACGGAGAAGAGATGGGCTACGAACAGTGCCAGCAGGATCGCTCCCGCCTTCTAACTGATAACGCGCTTTGTCACCAGCATCTGGCCCCCGCATCAGGGGAATCAACGGACGCCGCCGGGCGGCCCTACAGCGTCCTGAAGATGTTGTAGAGGTGCAAAAAGAGCTTGAATCCCTCGCTCAGGAGGCCGGTCGTTCCGACCTGCTCGGTCGGGTCGACGTGCGAGAAAAACGAGAACTCCGTGTAGTAGGTGTCCCCGCGGTCGCGGACCACGTCATAGAGGCGCCTGGACTCATACGAGGGCACCAGGTCGTCCTCACGGTCATGCATGATGAGCAGGCGGGCCTTGAGGCGCTCGATCCCGGTTATGGGAGAGATGCCCCTGAGCGAGGCGAGCGTGGCCTCGGGCAGGGCCGAAACGAGGGCTTCGGCCTCGGCCCGATCCGAGCCCCTGAGCAGATTGAACACGGCAGCCGCCTCGGCTGAGAGTGCGTCCACCTCCGTCCTGGTCACGCTCTCCCCCCTCAGGAAGGCGCGCTCGAGCACGTCCCGCTCCCCCGGGTCCGAGACGCCGTCGATCAGGTGGATCCGGACCACCTCGGTAGAGAGGCTGGCGGGGTCCCAGGGCTCAACTTCGCCGCCGTAGGACCTTGACCTGGTGGCGACCGAGACTACCAGCTTTTCCGCATCGAAATAGCCGCCGAAAAAGTTGACGTACCGAACGCGATCTGCGATCCGGGGGTCCTGCGCCGCGACGGTCGCAAGCGATGCCCCGACGCAGAATCCCGCCATGCCGACCTGGTCCGGGTCGACGAACTCGAGGGAGGAAAGGTACTCGAACGCACTGACGAGGTTGTCCGCCTCGCTGACCACTATGCGCTTTGCGACCATGTCTTCAGACCACGGGACCATCACCACCTTGCCGGTCCTGGCGAGGCCGCCTGCGAGGTTCACGACCCGGCTGTCGTCCCTGCCGGCGGGATTGACGCCGAGGAACAGGAGGATAGCCCCGAAAGGCCCGTCTCCTGCGGGAACGTAGACATCCGCCTCCACCTTGCCGCCGGGCCCGTCAAACTCGATCTGCATGCGCTCAGGATCGCCGGTGAACCAGGCAAGGGGTTTTATCGGCACGGCAGGTATCACCTGCATGACGAACATGACCGCGCTCACGCCGGTCCGTCCCTGAGGCGTTACGGCGATCAGCACCACCGCGAGCACAAGGAGGATCAACAAGGTCTTGGCGGCGATCTTGGCCGCCCTACCTGCTATTGCAAGGCCGCGAGCCATTAGCAAAGATAATACTCACAAATTGAAGGGGTTGGGGCATTGGAACTCTTCTGGCAACAGACACGTAAGGGGCAGCGGCTGATTCTGGACCTCGGGGCCGAGGGCCAGGCCGAGATAGGCGGGGTCAGGGAGACCAAGAGGGGCTTTGACGCCTTTGCCCAAACCTTTGGATACGACCCCGGCCGGGCCCAGAAGGGCATCGCCTCCATGGAGGAGGCCAAGGCCTTCGTCGAATCGTTTCGCCCCTGGGAGCTTTATCGAGGCACCCATGGGCTCAGCGTCCAGTCCGAGGTGAGGACTTCCGAGGGCTGACCGGCCAATTGACGCCCGGGCGTCGGCGCCGTCGTAAGCAGTCTATAGACTGTCCTAGAATGCCCTTCAGGGTTTGACCGGGTTAGAATGCGCTGCTAAAATCCCGCAATCTGTGGCGGCCGCAAAGGCCGGGGAGACCACCGGAAGCGACCCGGCCTGCAGCCATCCACCTAGCTTGAGATGGGGAGGTCTGTATGGACCGGTTTCGGCTCTTAATTCCTCTGTTCGTCCTGCTCGCCGTTCTGCTGGTCTCGGCGGCCTGCGGTGGCGGTGGCGGTGACGGTGGTGGCGAAACCGCCGTGGATGACACGGAGGAGACGGCAACTGAGGTCGAGGGTCTGGTTCAGGCCCCGGGCAGCAAGTCCGCCGAGGACGAGCAGGCCAGGCTTGCGGCCAGGCTTCCGGGCAGGCTGATCGAGCCGCGAATCTACCACACCGCGACCCGCATGAATGACGGACGCGTGCTGGTAACGGGCGGCCGCGGGCGCAGCGGCGCCGGAGGAGGCTACACGACGCCGCCCGGCGATACCGCCGAAATCTTCGACCCGGAGACCGGGGACTGGACCGCGACGGCCCCGCTGCCGTCTGCGCGCGAAGAGCACCGGGCGGTGCTTCTGGTGGACGGCAGGGTGCTCGTCACCGGCGGCGAAGGCCTGGTCTCCAATCCGGTTTCGACGGTCCTGTTCAACCCGGACTCCGAGACCTGGACAGAGGCCGCCGACATGAACAGCGGCCGGTACTCGCACACCGCCACGGTTCTCCAGGACGGGCGCGTACTGGTAGCCGGCGGCAAGGTCGCCTTCTACCTGGAAACGACCGAGATCTACGACCCGGAACTGGTCGAGTGGAGCGACGCGGGCAATATGGCGGCCAAGAAGGCCTGGCACCGGGCGACACTGCTCAATGACGGGCGTGTCCTCATTACCGGAGGTAAGAGGGCCGGTACCCCGGCCGTCGCCGAGGTGGAGATATACGACCCGGCTTCCGGCGAGTGGTCGACCGCGGCCAGCATGGCCACCGCGCGCAACTCCCACACGGCCAATCTCCTGCCCGACGGCAGGGTGCTGGTCGTCGGCGGGTACGGGGACGACAAGAACCCGGTCAACACCGCGGAGATCTTCGATCCTGCGACCGGCACCTGGTCCGGCGCGGGCACCCTTCAGGAGCCCCGGGGCGACCATACCGCGACGGCGCTTGAGAACGGCAACATAGTGGTCGCAGGCGGGCTGGGCGAGTTCACGCTCGCCGAGATGTTCGACATCGCCGCCAGCACCTGGTCCGCGGCCGGAAACACGAACCTGGCGCGCTACCACCACACGGCCGAGCTGCTACCGGACGGTACGATCATGATCACGGGCGGATTCGAGGGTGGTCAGGACGGCCGACGATCGGACTCGGTGGAGGTATACAACCCGGACACGGGTGAGTGGCTCACCGTGGGCCCGTCCACCGTCGAAGAGGAGAGCGTACAGCCATAGCCATGACAGGCTGAAGGCGCCCCCGCAGACGTTCACAAGAGAGAGGCCTTGATGACGCCAAGCCCAGTCCGGCTCATCCTGGCGAGCGTGGTGATCGCTGCCGCCGCGCTGGCCTGCTCTACGGCCGGGGAACCAGACGAGGGGCCCATTGAGGTGGTCCAGGGGCCGGGCTCAAAGTCCGCCGAGGACGAGCAGGCCCGAATCGAAGCGCGGCTCCCCGGACGCCTGACCGAGGCCCGCGTTTTCCATACGGGCACGGTGCTCGCTGACGGGCGGGTGCTCGTTACCGGTGGCAAGGGGCTGGTAATAAGGGGCGCCCCAACCGAGGCGGTCGAGATATTCGACCCGGAGACCCGCGACTGGACGATGATCGCCGAGCTGCCGCTCGCAAGGGAGAACCACCGCGCGACCCTGCTTGACGACGGGCGCGTTCTAATCACCGGCGGCCGCGGCTCGAACTCGAACCCCATGTCTAGCGTGCTCTTCGATCCCGACGACGGGACCTGGACAAAGGGCGCCTCGATGGACACCGGGCGTCAAAACCACACCGCAACCGTTCTTTCCGACGGCCGGGTCATGGTTGCCGGCGGCAAGGTGGCGATCTACCTGGACACTGCCGAGATCTACGATCCCTCGGCCGACGCCTGGAGCCCCGCGGGCTCGATGTCCGCCAAGAAGGCCTGGCACCGCGCTACGCTCCTGGCCGACGGCCGGGTCCTTATCACCGGCGGCAAGCGGGCCGGGATCTCGGCCGTAGCCGAGGTCGAGATATTCGACCCCGCTACGGGAGAGTGGGCTACGGGGCCGGAAATGGCCACCGCCCGGAGCTCTCACTCGGCCAGCCTGCTGCCCGACGGAAGGGTGCTTGTGGTCGGGGGGTACGGGGCCGACAAGGACCCGGTCAACTCCTCCGAGATATACGACCCGGAAGCGGGCTCGTGGTCTTCGGCCGGAACGCTCGCAGAGCCCAGGGCCGACCACACCGCCACTGTGCTGCCCAACGGCCAGGTGCTCGTGGTGGGCGGACTCGGCGAGCACACCCTGACGGAGATCTACGATCCCGACAGCGGATCCTGGACCGCCGGCGGCGACCTCAATGCCGCGCGCTACCAGCACACCGCGGCTGCCCTGAGGGACGGCACGGTGATGATCACCGGCGGGCTGGAGGGAGGCCAGGAGGGAGGGCGCTCCAACACCTCTGAGATTTACGACCCGGAGACCGATACCTGGCTGGCGGTCGGGCCCCTGCCCGAAGAGGAGGAGGGCCAGCAGCCGTAGCCCAACGGGCCGGGCCCGCCTCCTTGCCCTTTATCCGTCGGGTCTCGGCGGGCCTGAATTCGGGCGGTCCGGCCCACCAGACTTGATAAGATCAAGAACCCTTACTATCAAGCTCGCGCTCAGCCTGCGGGGCAGGAGTTCATCCGTCGGACACAGGCCAGATTGGGAATGCTAGACGACGGCGTGGCCCGTGACAGCCTCCCGGTCATCTGGCCACCTTCTGGCTTTCCGAAGCCTACTTTCCATAGCCCCCGTGCCGTCCGCCGCAACCACTGCCGAAGAAGGGGATTCGCAGGCATCATTAGCACACCATGCTTGTTCCGCCGTCGGAGTTGCGCTTGAGATTGGCACCCCGGCAACCGGTACCAGTATGTAGACAGGCTCAGGAGCATAGAAATGGCAAGCAGACCGCCGCGTCGCGAGAGCCATCCCTACCATATGCACGACTGCATACGTGACCAGCCGAATGAGATTGCACGGATACTGGACAGTCAGTACACGGCCGCAGATGAGCTTGCCAGACTGGCATCGGGTGCGAGGCGGGTGCATGTGTGCGGTATAGGAACCTCCTGGCACGCGGCGCTGGTCGGTGAGCACCTACTTAGGACTGCGGGTCTGGTCGACACCAGGGCCTGGCACTCTTTTGAGTTCACTTCCTATACGCCGCCTCTTTCTGAAGATGATCTGGTGATCGTGATGGCGCACAGCGGGACCAAGCGCTACTCAGGAGAGGCACTGTCGCTGGCGAAGGATTCGGGGGCTTCGACGGCTCTGGTGACCTGTCTGACTTCGGAGGCCAGGCTCGACCAGGCGGACGTGGTGCTCAGAACAACCTACCGGGACCGGTCGGCGGCGTTCACGATAAGCCACACTGGCGCGATGACTGCTCTTGCGTTGACGGCCTCGAGGATTTCGGGAGACAAGTGGTGGGAGAAGGAGTTGAGCGGGCTCCCGGATATCGTGGCCACAGCTTTGAAGACTGAGAATGCCGTCAAGTCACTCGTTGAGAAGGTAAGGGACTATGGATGGTATTGCTTCGCAGGTTGGGGGCCGAATGCCTCCACGGCTTATGAGGTTGCCCTAAAGATCAACGAAGCTGCGTACGACGTCACCTCGGCCTTCCAACTGGAGCAGTTCCTGCATGGCCCGTTCGTGGCCACGGACGCTCGTGGTTTCGTCACGCTGATCGCCCCGCCGGGGCCCGGTTACAGCAGAGCCGTGGACATTGGGAAGGCAGTGAAGGCCACTGGGGCGGGACTGGCAGCGTTAGTGGCGGAGGGTGACGAGGAGATGACTTCGGTGGCGGACGCCACAGTGGCTCTACCGAGGGTGTCGGAAGCGCTTTCGCCGATGGTCTACGTCGTGCCGCTGCAGCTATTCACTTACTGGCTGGCACTGCGCAGGGGTCGCAACCCGGATACGTTTCGCTTGGACGATCCTTCTCATTTGGCAGCGAGGGAGCACTATTCATTGTAGGAGCCGAGGGCATCGAGGTGCACCAAGTCGGTGACGCGCAGGGTCGCAACAGCATTCGCAACGCGATTCACACAGGCGCGTTCCTCGGGAGGGCACTGTAGTTTTGCCGCCGTCAGCGGCAGCGGAGGGTTAGCGGCATGCGCGTTGCAGTTCTTGGCGGGAGCGGATTCATCGGGCTGCGGGTCATGCGGCGGCTGGTGGAGCACGGGCACGAGGTCCACTGCATGGACATCGCGCCGGAAGCTCCAGGGCTCGACCCGC
Source organism: Dehalococcoidia bacterium (assembly GCA_965207145.1). Classification (GTDB taxonomy): domain Bacteria; phylum Chloroflexota; class Dehalococcoidia; order Lucifugimonadales; family UBA2962; genus CAUZIR01. The sequence goes on from OZ242262.1 coordinate 157,514, forward strand.
TGCGTGACCGCGTCCAGATCACGCGGGGCGACATCACGCTCATGGACGATGTAGTCGAGGCGCTCACGCTGAGCAGGCCGGACCGGGTCCTGAACCTCGCCTATGCGATTGGGGTGGACGAGAGTGACCCGCATCCGCAGGTTCGGCTGAACATTCTCGGGATGGACAACTGCCTGGAGGCGGCCCGCATCCTCGGGATTCGGCGGGTGGTGTACGCGAGCTCGCTGGCCGTCTACGGGCCGCAGCGACTGCACGGCGAGCGCGAGGTGACCGAGGACGACCCCTGCCTAGGGACGGGCATCTACGGCGTCTCGAAGATTTTCAACGAGCACCAGGCGGAGTGGTACAACCGCGCGTTCGACATGGCTATCACTGGCGTGCGACCGGCGAACATCACGGGGCCGGACAAGGTTCGCGGATCGATGGACCACGTGCAGTGCCAGGTCCTGCCGGCGCGGGGCGAGTCTGTAAGCTTCCCCCACCGGGACGCGATGACGCTTCCGCTCCACGTGGAGGACATCGCCGAGGTGTTCCTCCGGGTGACGCTGGCCGAAGAGACGGCCTATCCGATCTACAACTCGGGCGGGAATTCGACGAGCCTGGGCGAGCTCGCGAGCATCGTGCGGGAGTTCCTGCCGGACGCCGAGATTACGTTCGACGAGGACGAGGGCGGGCGTGAGTCGTCGGGGCTCTTCCTTATGGACAACTCGCGGCTCGTGGAGGAGTTCGAGGTGGAGTACGCCCCGTTCCGGCAGCGCGTGCTGGAGACGCTGAACGAAGTCAGGCGCGGCGAGGGGCTCCCGCCGATCGGCTAGAGCGTTGCTGCTCTGGTAGAAGATTCCGGGACGTAAGGCGCCCGCGGGAGCTTCCCGTGCTGACCGACCTCGACGACACCTTCCTCCACCAGGCCCCGCTCCCGTTCGCGTTCGTTGGCTCGAGCGACCACGGTTCTATGACCGCTACTGGTTCGAGGCGGTTGCACCGGACGGGTCGGCGGGCGTGCTCGTGAATTCGTACCCGCCGACTGGACCGGGTTGACGGAGTAGCCTGGCTGCACCGGGGGTTCGTTTCAGCCTCGAGCACCGGGGCATCGATTCCATAGGCTGGGGAGAGATTAGCCCCTGCATACAAGTTCGCCGCTCTCTTCGATCGATGCGGCAGGCCTTCCGAGACTGCGGGGCCTCCGAGCCATCTCAACGACGGCCGGCATCCCCTGACTACCTCAAGTGGCTCGCAAGGCAAATGATGTTATCAAAGCGGCCAAACCCCATCGTTCCTATTAGGGGGTTGGTCTTGATAGTGTTACTGATGCCATCCGTAATCTGTAAGTTGAAGATCGGATGGATTAGACGTGGGTAAGATTGCATAGAAGTCCTAGGAGATTCACTATGGCCAAGTATCTATACCAGGCGAATTACACACCAACAGGAATGCAGGGACTGCTGCAGGAAGGCGGTAGTTCGCGGCGGAAGGTCTTCGAAGAGATGGGGAGGGAGCAAGGTGGGCAACTGGAGGCGTTCTACTTTGCCTTCGGCGGTGCGGACCTGTACATCATCTTTGACCTGCCCGATGCGGCGACGGCAGCTGCGATCTCCCTTGCCATCACGGCGGGAGGCGCGCTCAGCCTAAGTACGGTTCAGTTGATCACCCCAGAGGAGATAGACTCAGCTGCTCAGAAAACGGTGAACTACCGCCCTCCGGGCGCTTGACATCCAATCGAGGCGTCAAAGCCTCTTGAACTGAAGACCCGAACCACATCTCGAAGATTGTTCTCGCTACCGTCAACTCAGGCCCATCCAGCTAGACAAAACCGAGAACTCTCATGTTCAGGCTGGCCTGTAGATCGTTCCTGCTCCTCGAAAAATCAGGAATCTGCCTGTCGCAATTGGTAAGACGCACTAATCGATGTCGGCCTTGCCGTGTAGCTACAACTATGCGGTAGCGACCGAGGGCGCATCGCCTTAGCGTGCATGTTCGCCGCTCCCTTCCATCCATGCGGCGGGAATTCCGTGCTGTGGCGCCACTGACCCATGTCGACGACAGTCGGCGTTACACGACTACGCCGCCGTCCCCAAAGCCGCGCCTAGCTGGCGCCCGACAAACTCCCGTCGATTACCGGCGCCAGAGCACCGGCGGGGATTGAAATAAACCGGTGCCGAACTTATCCTGAACGCGCCGCTTCGCACCGAGGCGCAGGAAGGTATCGGCCGTTTACGTTTAGTCCTGCAAACGGAGGTGGAGACGATGGCATCCAACGGCAAGAACCGCTCGCTGGTAGTCGTTCAGCTCAGCGGGGGCAACGACGCCCTCAACACGGTCATCCCATACAGCGACGGGCTCTACTACGACTTCCGTCCCTCGGTGCACGTCGAGGCCGAACAGGTGCTGCCCCTGGATGATCAGCTCGGGCTGCATCCGAGCATGAAGCCCATTAAGGACCTATGGGACAGGGGCAAGGTGGCCGTCATCAATGGCATCGGCTACGAGAACCCCAACCGCTCCCACTTTCGCTCAATGGATATCTGGCACACCGCCGAGCCCGACAAGATCGCCTCGGAAGGCTGGCTGGGACGGGTGATCCGCGAGCTGGACCCGGACCGTGAGAACGTGCTCACGGGCGTCAACTTCGGCCGCGGCCTGCCCAGATCCCTGGGCTGCGAGGGCGTGCCGGTGGCTTCGGTCGGCGACCTGGCCTCCTACGGCCTGTTTCCCGACGTGGAGGACGAGGCGCTGCGCGTCTACGCGCTGGAGGCGTTCTCCAAGATGTACGGGAGGGCCGAGACCGGCGAGACCGTGATGCAGCACCTGGGCCGGACCGGCAACAACGCCCTTAAGGGTGCCGACATACTCAGGACCGCCCCCGAAAAGTACAGCTCGAGCGTCGAGTACGCCGCGAGCCCCATCGCCCAGAGCCTGAAGAGCGCGGCCCAAGTGCTGTGCGCGGACCTGGGCACCCGCGTCTACTACACGCAGCACGGCAGCTTCGACACGCACGCGGCGGAACTTACCTCCCACGGCCAGCTGTGGAAGGAAGTATCCGAGGCGGTCGCAGACTTCTACGACGACCTTGCCGAGCACGGCCGCGAGGACGAGGTGGTCATCCTGATGTTCTCCGAGTTCGGACGCCGCATCCAGGACAACGGATCGGGCACCGATCACGGGTCCGGCGGGGTCTCCTTCGTCATAGGCGGCCAGGTAAACGGCGGCCTGTACGGAGAGTACCCGTCGCTGCGGGAGAGAGACCAGCTCGAGGGTGACCTGCACGCCAACAACGACTTTCGGAGCACCTACAGCACGATACTCGAGGGCTGGCTCGGCATGGATCCGACCCCGATCGTCAACGGCCACTTCGAGCAGTTCGAGTTCATCTCCAACTAGCCGCAGGGCGCGGGCGCTCCGCCAGGCCGGACCGGGTCGGGTCCGGCCGTCGCCCCCAAGCAGTTGGCCAGGAGACCAGCCAGATGAGCAGCCAGGACATCGCACTTATAGCGCACCTCATGCGGCGAGCGGGATTCGGCGCCACGAGGGAAGAGCTCGAACGCTACGCCCGCAAGGGCTACGAGGCCACGGTGGAAGAGCTGCTGGACTTCTCCGACGCCCGGATGATGTCGCTGGACCTGATCAGGCGCTACCACCACGACCATTCCGCCCAGTTCGAGCCCGCAGGCTCCGGGGCGAGCTGGCTTTACAGGCTGATCTCCACCAGCGCCCCCCTGCAGGAGAAGCTGGCGCTGTTCTGGCACGGCGTGTTCGCCACGGCCTACTCCAAGGTGACCCAGGGCAAGGTCCTGATGGACCAGATAAGGATGTTCCGCAGCCACGGAGCGGGCAGCCTGCGCGACCTGCTGCTGGAGCTGTCGCGGGACCCGGCGATGATCCTGTGGCTGGACAACAACGACAATCACAACGGGGCCATAAACGAGAACTATGCAAGGGAGCTTCTCGAGCTGTTCTCGATGGGCGTGGGCAACTACTCCGAGCAGGACATCAAGGAGTGCGCCCGGGCGTTCACCGGGTGGACGCTGGCCAACGCCCGGTACACGGAGGTCCTGGCCCGCAGGAACTCGATCTGGCCCTACGGCAAGATAGCCTGGCGCTTCGAGTACAGGCCCGACGACCACGACGACGGCGAGAAGGAGTTTCTGGGCGAGAGGGGACGCTTCGGCGGCGAGGACATCGTAGAGATCATCTGCCGTCAGCCCGCAACCGCCCGCTTCATCTCAAGGCACCTTTACAACTTCTTCGTCGCAGATGAGCCGCCCGTGCCACAGTGGCCGTACACGCCGCCGCGTGACCCGGAGGCGATCGAGGTGCTGGTAAAGGCCTATTTCGACAGCGGCTACGACATCCGGGAGATGCTCAGGGTGCTGTTTAACTCCGAGTTCTTCCGTGCCGAGAGCTCCTGGTACGCCAAGATCAAGAGCCCGGCAGACCTGGTTGCCGGTGTGCTCCGGCTGAGCGGGGAGTTCCCCCTTCCCGGACGCGAGATCCTGGACCGCAACTCGCAGATGCGCTACATGGGACAGGAGCTCCTGAACCCTCCGACGGTAGAGGGCTGGCACCAGGGCCTTGAGTGGATCGACACCGGAACGCTGGTCGAGCGCCTCAACTTCGCCGCAGAACAGCTCGGCAACCGGGACAACCCGGGCGTGGCGGGCATGGTCGAGCGGATCACCGACAACGGCTACGAGATCGAGTCTGCCGACGACCTCGTCGACGCCTGTCTCGATCAGCTCGGAGCAATTTCGCTGTCTGAGCCGACGCGCTCTGCGCTGGTCGCCTTCGTGGAGAAGAAGGGCGGGCTCGCCGAGGCCGAGGCCGCCCCCGGCGACGAGATTCGGCAGCGGGTCGCGGACGTGTTCAAGGTCGTGGCTACCTCGCCGGAGTTCCAGCGGGCGTAGGCCGGACCGGGCCAGGCAGGAGCGGCGATGGATCAGGCAGGCGCCACAACCCGATCGCGGTCTCTGGACTACGACCGAACGATTGGCCTAGCCACCATGGAGGGCCGTGGCTTCTTTTTCCCGTCCGATACGGACCTGGGAAAGGACGGTCGCATCTTCACCGTCAGCCGGGGCATAGACATAGACGGCAGGACCGTCAGGATCACCGTCTACGACCTTGAAAGCGAGTTCTTCGGCACCTTCGGCGGCATAGGGGACGGCGACGGCCAGTTCACCTCGCCCACATCCCTGGCCATAGACAGCACAGGCAGGGTCTACGTCGCCGACGAGTACACCCACCGGATCGTGGTCTTTGAGCCCGACGGCGACTTCGTGGCGGACTGGGGCGTTCACGGGACGGGCCCGGGACAGCTCGACAGCCCGTCGGGCCTCGCCTTTGACAAAGACGACAACCTGTACGTCACAGACCACCGCAACCAGCGGATACAGAAGTTCACCCGCGACGGACGGTACCTGTCCGGCTTCGGCTCGGCGGGATCAGGTGAGGGGGAGCTGAACCTGCCGTGGGGACTGACCGTGGATTCCAAGGGCGAGGTCTACGTTGCGGACTGGGGCAACGACCGGGTCCAGCGCTTCACGGCAGAAGGAGACCACGTGGCCACGTACGGTCGTCCCGGCAGTGGCGACGGCGAACTGCGCAGGCCGGCCGACGTTGCGGTCGACGACGAGGGCTACGTCCACGTGGCGGACTGGGGCAACGAGCGGGTCCAGGTGTTCGATCCCGGGGGCGGATTCGTGGCGAAGCTAAGGGGCAGTGCAACCGTTTCGCCGTGGGCGCAGGAGTTCCTCAGCGCCAACGTCGAGGAGGCGCAGGCCCGGGCCACGGCCAACTTGGAACCTGACACCGCGCAGTTCGGGGGCGACCCTCACGAAGAGTCGGCGCACATAGAAAAGCTCTTCTGGGCGCCCGTCTCGGTAAAGGTCGACGGGGATGGAAGGCTCTACGTCACGGAGAGCAACCGCCACCGGGTCCAGGTCTACCGGTGGAGCTAGCGGCGGCCTGAGGCCCCGGTCCATCTCCGACACCGCTGCCCGGCGCCCGCCGGGTAGGCAGATGAGCTTGCGAGGCGCCTCTTGAAAGTAGGGTTCATCGGCCTCGGGAACATGGGTGCCCCCATGTGCGGCTGGCTGCTTGAGGCCGGATTCCCGCTGGTCGTATTCGATCCCCGCAGACAGGCCGCCGCCGATCTGCTGGACAGGGGCGCTGAGTGGGCGGACTCACCGGCACTCGTGGCCGAGCAGTGTGATGTTGTGGCCACGTGCGTACCGGGTCCGGCCGAGATGGAGGAGGCGGCCCTAGGTCCGGGCGGTATCGTTGAGGGGGTGCGGCCGGGAGCGATCTACGTCGACCATACGACCAACTCCCCGCAGGTCGTTCAGCGTGTCGGGGCGGCTCTCGCTGAGCGGAAAGCACAGGTGCTGGACGCACCGATGGACGGCGGCAAGGAGGGAGCCCTTGCCGGAACCCTGACGCTCTTCGCCGGAGGAGACGAGCAGGTCCTTAAGCGTGCCCGTCCCGTCCTTGAGTCCTATTCGGCGAGCATCGTCTGGACCGGCGGGCTGGGCACGGGGGCTGCGACTAAGATAGCCCACAATGCCCTCGCCATGAGCATCGACCTCCTGGTAACCGAGTGTCTGACCCTCGGGGCCGGGGCCGGGGTGGAGCTGCCCCGGCTGATAGAGGCCTTCCGCAGCGGTTGCGTCGTGGGAGGCAACGCCATGTTCAACGAGCGGCTGCCGGCCACGCTGTTTCGGGGCGACTTTGCCCCCAGGTTCGCGCTCAGTCTCGCGCTCAAGGACTACCGACTGGCGGCAGCCCTAGCATCCGAGCACGGGGTGCCGACCAGGATCGTTGAGCTGTGCGCGGCTGAGCTGGCCGAGGCGATGGACAGGGGCTGGGGGGAAAGAGACCGCACCATCGCGTCGGTGCTCCAGGAAGAGCGCGCGGGCGTCATGCTCCGCCTGGAGCGAACGGACGGGTAGACAGCGCGGGCGGGACGCGTCCTCAGGGGTGCATCCACCCCTCGTAGGGGTGTTCTGCCTCCAGGTGCTCGCCGTCAGCAAAGCGGCCCATGCGGAAGGGGCTAATCGGATGTCGGCTGCTCTCTCCGTGCAGCACGAGTTCTGCCACCATCCGCCCGACCACCGGGGACAGCTTAAAGCCGTGCCCGCTGAACCCGACCGCCCAGTACAGGCCCCCGACCACCCCCGAGGCGTCCAGTACCGGGTTGCCGTCCGGGGTCATATCGTAGAGAGCGGCGTATCCCCCCAGTGGGGTTGCCGCCGCAAAGTCCGGGAATCTCAGCTTCGCCCGGTTCCAGAACCGCGCGATCGTCTCATGGTCGGCGGTGGTGCTGAAGTCATCGGGGTCTGAGACCTCGCTGAAGTCTTCCGCCGCCTCCTCGCCGACCAGGGTGTTAAACCCCTCACCGGCCCGGATGTATCCGCCGGTGAGGCCGTCGGCCACGGCGATCGTAAGTGACTCGAGAGCCGGGGGTCGCCTCATGTGCACCATCTGCACCCTTACAGGCGTGACGGGAAGGGTCTCGCCGATCGGTGCGGCCAGCCCGTTGACCCAGGGCCCAGCGGCGGCCACGACGGCGTCGGCCTCTATCAATCCTTCGGGCGTCTCCACGCCAGCCACGCGTCCGCCGGCGACCCTGATGCCCGTGACCTCGCACCCGGTCAGCACCCCGGCCCCATGGGCCCTCGCCCGCTCGGCATACGCGTAGGTCGTGGCCACCGGGTCGGCGTGACCGGAGTTCGGCTCATACACGGCCAGGGCGACGCCGTCGGTGCGGGCCTGCGGGATGATCTCCGAGATCTCAGGCGGGGTGAGCGCGCTGATCTCGACTCCGAGCGTGCGGTTCATCGCGACATTCGCCCGAACCGTCTCGGCGTCGCGCTCGGCGAACAGCAGGAGCCGCCCGGTCTCTACGAATCGCGCGTCTCCACCCACGGCGTCACCGAAGTTGTGGAACACCTCGCTGGCTTCCATGGCCATCCTCACCAGCGCAGGGTGCTGGTAGTGCTCGCGGACCATGGCGCCCGACCTCCCGCTCCCGCCCGCGGCAAGGTGTCCCCTCTCGACCACAAGGACCCTTCCGGCTCCCATCGTCGCCAGGTGCATGGCGATGCTGGTGCCGTTTACGCCGCCACCGATGACGACCACGTCTGCGGACCTGGTCACGGAGCGCTACCTGATCGAGAACGCCGCCCGGACGTTCAGGCTGAGCCGCAGCTCACCGCCGCTGATGGATGTCGCCTGATCGAAGGCGGCCCTGGCCATGAGCGCCTCACTCTCAAATCCTCCGGCCAGCGGCGCCCCTGCCCCAGCCTCGCCGATGAAGACCAGGTCGCCGACGGCCACGCCTGTAAGGCTGGCCAGGTGCTCGGCCCTGGCCAGCGCATCCTTGACGGCATCCTCGCGTAGCTGGGACATGAACGGCATCGGGTCCTCAATGCTGAAGTCGATACCGCTGATTCGAGTCGCGTCTCCGCCGGCAGCTGCAACGTCGTCGATGATCTCGCCGACCGCATCGACATCGCGGATCTTTATCCTGGCCGCGTTGTTTACCGTGTAACCGACGAGCACCTGTCTCCTCGTCCGCACCTCTCCGCTGGTAACCTCCGGAAACTCGTACTGCGGCCAGATATTAAACGACTGGGTCTGAACGTCCTGCTCGCTCAGACCCCGGGCCTTAACGGCCTCTACGATCGCATCCATAGCACCCGCGGCCTCGGCGCGGGCCTCGGCGACCGTTTCTCCGGTCGTCTCCACCCCCACGGTCAGGAGGACCAGGTCGGGCTCGACGGTAACGCTGGCCTGGCCGGTGACCCATATGCCCGAAGCGGGTCCGGTCGCCCCAGGCGAAGCGGCGGCGGCCATCAGGTCCGGCTGCGCCTGGCCGATGGCGTCGCCCCCCTCGGCCTCGCCCGCCTGCGTCCCGTTACCGCAGGCTACCGCCGTAGCAAGCAGGACGGATGCTCCCAGAATCACGGCGACTCTTGCGCTGGCATGCATCTTTCAGCTCCCTTCCGTTTGTCGGGCTCGTATCGCTAGGCCCTCACGACAGGTCTCACCAGTTTAGCCACGGGCGACTGACCAGCAGAGCACCGATAATCTGGAATTATCCGGCCTGCCCGGCCAGGGCCTGCCCTCAAACAGTGAAACGAGGACCGGGCCTGGAGGTTACAGCCAGATTTGAGGGCCCCGCCCGCTGGCTAGCCGAGCACCTCAAGTGCCGCCTTCACGACGTCGTCCGTGCGCGGCACATAGCGCTCCTCGAGCGCGGGACTGTAGGGCACCGAGGCATGTGGCGGGCTCACCCTGCCGGGTGGAGCGTCCAGGAAATCGAACGCCTTCTCGATCGCAAGCGCCGCGATGTCCGAGGCCACGGAGCACCGCGGGTAGTCCTCGTCGGTTACGACGACCTTTCGGGTCTTTCTTATGGAATCGAGCACCGTCTCCTCGTCCAGGGGTGACAGCGACAGCAGGTCGACCACCTCGGCCGAGTGGCCCAGCCTCTCCAGCTCCCCTGCGGCCATGAGGGAGACCTGGGTGGAAAAGCCGATGCCCACGAGCGTAACGTCGGTGCCCTCCCGGACCACGCGTGCCCTCCCTATCGGCACCTCGTAGGGCTGTTCGGGAACGTGTTGGTCGAAGCTGAGTCCCATCAGCCGCATGCACTGGAATATGATCACCGGATCGTCGTCGCGCATGGCCGCCAGCTGGATGCCCTTGGCCGTGTAGGGATCGGACGGCACCACGCACTTAAGGCCCGGGAAGTGCGTGAACACCGACCACAGGGTCTCTGAGTGCTGGGCGGCCCACCCCTGCCCTGCTCCCGTCTGGGTCTGCACGGTGACAGGGAGCCGGACCTTGCCTCCGAACATGTAGTGCATCTTCGCCATGTTGTTCAGCAGCTGGTCGGCGCACACGCCGAAAAAGCCCACGACCTTGATGTCGATCAGGGGCCTGAGGCCGGCGGCGGCCGCACCCACTCCGGCACCGACGAAACCGGCCTCGGATATGGGGGTATCCCGAACGCGCTCAGGCCCGAATTCCTGGATGAGGCGCTTTGTCATGCCGAAAGAGCCGCCGAAGTGATCGATGAAGCCCTGGTCGGCCCTGCCCGCCGCACCGGCGATGTCCTCGCCCATCACGATCACGCCCGGATCCTCGCGCATCATCGTTCGGATGGCCTCGTTAACGGCCTGGACGAATGATAGTGGCCTGTGCATGTCCGCTGTTACTGTGACCTTGAGGGGGACTTGGCGGTCGAGGCCTGCGCGTGGTCGGGGTGGCCGGATTTGAACCGGCGACCACCTGCACCCCATGCAGGTGCGCTACCAAGCTGCGCCACACCCCGGACCGGTCTGGGAAGGATAGCACAGGGCGGCGCGGCGCCACCGGTCCGCAGCCGGGCCCTAAGCCGGACCGGCTATGCCCGCGAGTATGGCTTCGGCGGCGGCCTTGTCCAGGGGTCGGTTGTTGGATCCGCACTTTGGGGAATGGATGCAGCCGGGGCAGCCCGACTCGCACCGGCACCCGGAGATCGCCTCGGCCGTAACGCGCCACAGGTCTGCGATCACCTCGTAGCCGTGCTCTGCTATCCCTACCCCGCCGGGAACTCCGTCATGGATGAAGACCTGCGGCCTTCCGGTGTCGGGATGCAGCGGCGTGGAGATGCCACCTATATCGCCCCGGTCGCACATCGCGAACAGTGGCAAGACCCCGATGGCCGCGTGCTCTATGGCGTGCAGCGCACCGGCCAGGTCGAGCCCGTCGTCGTGGGCGGCCGCGAGGGTGTCCTGGGGCACCCCGAACCACAGCCCGACGGTTGCGAACCTGCGGGGCGGAAGCTCCACGTACTCCTCGCCGAGCGCTTCCCCACTGAGCGGGGCGATCCTGCGAAAGCCGCTCACCGTGGTCGTGACCTCCACCTCGCCCAGGCACACATCTGTGCGACCGCACGTCTTTCTCCGCATCTGCCGCAGGATCCGGGTCTCGGTTACCGAGCTCGGCTGGGTGAAGTACTCCACTTCGCTGAGCACGGCCCTGGCCGTCCTGGTCTCGAGGTCGAGTTCGGTTACCACGTAGGTCTCGCCCTTGTGCAGATAGACCGCCCCGGGGTGTAGCTGGAGCATGGCCGAAGCCTCCTCGACGGTCTCCAGTATCGCCCCGCTGTCGCGGTCCACGAGGATGAAGGAGTGCGCGGAGGTCGAGCGGATGTTCACCGACTCGGCTGGGTAGCTGACCTCGGGCTCAAGATGCCATCTCCCGCCCGTCCCGTGCAGGAATCCCTCGCCCACGAGCCTGCCCGCCTCGCTCGAGATGTCCGTCTCGAAGACATCGGCGTCCCCCGGCTCGAGCGGGGCCTCGTAGGCCGCGCACAGCAGGTGAGGCCCGAGCACGTGCGGATTGTTGGGAGATATCCGCACGGTCTCCGTCGGCCGCCCGAACAGGGCATCCGGCCTCCGCATCAGGTACTGGTCCAGCGGATCGTCCTGTGCGACCAGCACGCTGAGTGCGCGCCGGTCCCGCCGCCCGCTCCGGCCTGCCTGCTGCCAAGTGGATGCGCGGCTGCCCGGGTACCCGGTCAGGATCGTCGCCTCAAGGTCCCCCACGTCCACGCCGAGCTCCATCGCGGTGGTGGAGGTCAGGCCGAGCAACCGGCCGGACAGAAGGTCTTTCTCGACGGCCCTCCTGTCCTCCGGCAGATAACTCGCCCTGTAGGGGGCAAGCCTGCCGGAAAGCTCGGGCGCCACCTCCCTCAGCTGGTCGCGCACGTAGACGTAGAGGAGTTCTGCCATGCGGCGGCTTCGCACGAATGTCAGGGTCCTTACCCTGCGCCTGAGCAGCTCGGTCATCAGTATTGACGCGTCCGTGTTGGTCGCGCGGCGGCGATTCCCATTCGCCATGTCCAGCTGGGGAGGGTTCCAGAGGACAAAGTCCTTGCCGCCGTAGGGCGCGCCGCTGGCATCGACCGTCGTGACGGGCAGGCCTGTCAGGCGCCGGGCGTGTTCACCGGGATTGGCGATGGTGGCAGAACACAGAATGAAGGTGGGCTTGGAGCCGAAACGCAGGCACAGGCGGCGAAGGCGGCGCACGACGTTGGCCACGTGCGAGCCGAACACCCCGCGGTACACGTGCGCCTCGTCGATGACCACGTACCGCAGGTTGCGAAGGATCCGGTACCAGGAGCGGTGGTTGGGCAGGATACCCATGTGCAGCATGTCCGGGTTGGTGACCAGCAGCCGGGCGCTCCTCCGGATCTGGCCACGCGAATCGTAGGGCGTGTCGCCGTCGAAGATCCCTCGCCCGATCCGCGCACCGTCGGGCACGAGCCGGTCGAGGCTGGCCATCTGGTCCTGCGCGAGCGCCTTGGTCGGGAAAAGGTAGATCGCGGTGGCGGCGCGGTCGTCCATCATCGCCTCGAGCACCGGGAGGTGATAGCACAGGCTCTTGCCGCTGGCCGCGGGCGTGGCGACGATCACGCTGCGGCCGTCCCGGGCGGCGTCCACGGCCTCGGCCTGGTGGGAGTAGAGCCCCCTCACCCCCAGTTCGCAGAGGCGCTTTCCCAGCTCCGGACGGAGGGGGCGGGCCAGCGTTCCCGGGGTGGAGCCGCTGGGGGGGATATCTTCTACGTGGGCGATCTGGTCCCGGTACCAGCGCAGGGACCGGACGTGGTCGAGGAAGGCTCCGGTGTCCAAGGGCGGCCTAGAGAACGGACAGGTTCTCGAGGCCCCGGTCGACCACCTCGTACTCCGCTGAGGACGAATCGACGAATGCCATCACCTTGCGAGCGACCTCCTCGGCGTGCGCCGCCGACCCGCTCACGCAGCAGAAACCGACGGTCGCGCTCTGCCATGCCCCCTGCCCGGCCACCTCGGCGATGGACACGCCGAAGCGCGTCCTGATCCGTTCGACCAGCGACCGGACGACGCGCCGCTTGGACTTTAGGCTGCGGCTCTCAGGTATATGGATGGTGACGCTGGCGACGGCTACGAACATGAGTAGAACGTTTGTGCATTATATGGCCGGAGCGAGGGGCGGCGGGAGATATAATTAGAGCGTGAGCGAGATTCAACGAGACTGGATGCGCGCTGTGGAGCAGACCTGGGTAGTCAGGTACCCGAAGCAGGCGCTCGCCACGTTCGGCACCACCAACATCGCATACTACGTGGTGACCGAGCCGATCTACAGCGAGCTCACTCCGGCCGCCACCGAAGGCGTGGTCAGGAAGGGCCGCGTCATCGCCGAAAAGCCGGCGATCGTAACGCCCACCTACGCAATGAACCTGGAGGGTTTCAGCTCGGAGGCCTACGAGTACATGAGGCACGCGGCGATGACATACGGTCCCAACCATCCGGGCATCCTGTACCGCTACAAGAACCGCGCAGAGAACTTCGACATCGTGAGCGGAGAGGCCTCAGAGATCGCACACCACATCTCGGACGACCTCGAGCAGCGAAAGGACAATCTGTCGGTCGTTATGGTCGGGGTCGATGAGTGGTGGGACGTGGCGCTGCTCAAGTTCATCTACGAATTCACCTCCAGTTCGGCGCAGCGCAACTTCGGCGAGATGTCCGCCCGTGGCCTGCTCGATCCGCAGACCGCCTTCGGCGGCGCGCCACGGGCGGCGATAAACGATATCGAGCGGCTGTTCCGCGCGGCCGAGCGCGGCGGTGACAGGGACCGATTAAAGAACGAGCTCGACCGCTGGGGCCTGTTCGAGCACTATCAGGACCGTTTCCTGGCGCTCTACCGGCGCCGCTAGCTGAGGCCGGAGCGACCGGACAGCCTCACTCCTGGTCCACGCTCGCCGGCAGGCCGGTTCTGACCGACTCGTAGGCGGCCATCACAACGTTGAGGTCCAGGAGCGCCTCCTCACCGCTCATCAGCGGCTCGCGGTCCCCGGCGACGGCGTCGCGGAACTCCTCGAAGATCCCCACCATCCCCTTGCGGTGCTGGCCGGTATCGATCACCTGGGTGCCCTCGGGCGTGTCCATCACGAGCTGGTCGCCGAACGTCGGGAAGCTGAGCATGCCGGCAGAGCCCGTGACCCAGACGTTGTCGCGATAGCCGGTTATGGGCGTTGCGAACGAGAACTGAATCAGGCCAAGGGCGCCGTCCGGCATCATCGCCGTAAGAACCATCCCGTCCTCCTGGTGGCGCTTGGCGCGCTCGGAGTCGGCGGCCGGAACGACGGCGTAGACGCGCTCGGGCAGCCCGCCTAGGTTGACCATCGCGTCGATGTCGTGGATCCCCGCGTCCTGGAACAGGCCCCCTCCCGACTTTTCCGGGTCGTTGCGCCACTGGTCCTCGGCGAAGGTTTCCGCAGAGCCGAAGAATTCCCCGGTGAAGATGTTCAGCTCTCGCTGGACCTGGACGAGACGCACGTCCCCTATCGCGCCGCTCCCGATCAGCTCCTTGGCCTTCAGGACCGTCGGGACGAACCTGAAGTTCTCGGCCACCATCAGCTTGAGTCCCGCCCTGCGGACGACGTCGATCAGCTCCCTAGCCTCGTCCGGATATCGGCCGATGGGCTTTTCCATCAGCACGTGCTTTCCATGCTCTGCCGCAAGGCGCGCTCCCTCAAGGTGCAGGTGATGTGGCGTCAGGAAATACATGGCGTCAACCGAGGGATCAGCGGCGGCGGCCTCGTAGTCGCCGAAGTGTCCCGCGCCGCCGTAGCGTTCCCTGAAGCTAAGGGCCTTTTCCTCGCTCCGGCTGGCGAAGTACAGCTCGATGCCGTCGACGACGGGTCCTCCGGGCTTTCCCGCGTCGAGCTGGTCGAGCACGTCCTTGGCGTAATCGCCGCATCCCACAAAGCAGATAGATAGAGCCACCTTTACGCACTCCTTGCCGCCGGCCGCCTCAGCACTGCAGGCACCTGTCTGAGCGGTCTAGCGTATAAATTAGAAGGTGATGGACACGCAGAGCCAGCCCGATTCTAGCACCGTCCGGGCCGTGGACCGGACGGACCTGCCCCTGCCTCCCGAGGCCCTCAGCCCGGGCCCGCCCCTCAGGGCGAGGATGGTTGCCTTCGGAGCAAGGACGGCCCTGGCCCTGGCGCTCGTGGCCAGTCTCGTCTTCACGTCCGACGGACTCAACCTGAACCCCGCGCAGCGCGCGGCCTCTCCACACCTCTACAGCCTGGTGCAGTGGGAGGCGGCAAACTTCCTCGACAAGTGGCTTCACCGCGTCTCCTCGGTGCTGCCGTGGAACTCGATCTCTCCGGCAGAGCGCGACGAGATGATCAGCGACTACTTCGCGCTGTCTGCGGCGCGGGCCGAGATCGAAGAGCGTCTCGAAAACGCAGTGCCCAGGGGAGCGACAACGTCAGAAATAGCCGTCCTCGAAGCCCAGCTGGCGGCGCTGGACCGCAGCCGGGAGCGAATGCGGGCCGACGTGGAGGAGGCGCTGGAAGCCGCAATTAGCTCGGTCCTGATAGAGGCCGGTCTGTCATCGGTCGGCGGGCTGATCTTCCCGCCGGTCGACTTTCGCCTCACCCAGACTCCACACGTACTCGTGACCTCTCCGAGGGATCGCATCGAGCGAGGAGACGAGGCGCTCATAAGGCCCGGGATAACGATCTCGGACAGCCTGGCCATAGAGCGCGAACTGCTGGACCAACGGAATCTGTCGGCGCTCGTTATACGGATAGGAGGCCTGGCAAGCTACCCGGCCTCGGTCTTCGGCGGGGGACAACTCAGGTGGACACTGCAGATCGCAGCGCACGAGTGGCTTCACCACCACCTGTTCTTCAGACCGCTGGGATTCGCAATGATGACATCGGCGGAGATGCGGACAATCAACGAGACGGTCGCAAACGTAGCGGGCAGGGAGATAGGTGACCTGGCATTCGCTAGTCTCGGGGGGGATATCCCCGGGCTGGAGCATTCCGCCCTTTTGGACCCGGCGGGATCCGACCCTCACTTTGTGGACGCGGAAGGTGCCGGGGGCTTTGACTTCAGGGCGGAGATGCACGCTACGCGGCTGCACGTCGACGAGCTGCTCGTCGAGGGCAGGGTCGGGGCGGCAGAGGCGTACATGGACAGGCGCAGGCTTCAGTTCGTCGACAACGGCTACAACATACGCAAGCTCAACCAGGCCTACTTCGCCTTCCACGGCACGTACGCCGACAGCGCCGCGTCGGTGAGCCCCATCGGAGACCAGGTCCAGGAGTACAGGAACCTCTCCCCGGACCTGGGGTCCTTTATCTCCGGGATGTCCTCGTTCTACACCTACGAGGATTTCCTGGCTGACCTTGAAGAACTGCGGGCGGCGGCCCGCTGATGCCATGGCTGACGCCGCCGGGCTGATGGGTCCTTGTGATAACATCGGTTGTCGCGGCTTCCGGCCGGTCCGGTGGCCCGACGGTGAGCCAGTAGAGCCCGGCCTGCCGTGTTGGAGGCCACCGGTCCTTTAGGAATGAACCCCAACCGACAAGACGAACCCGAGATTAATTTCGACCAGGTGACCGAGCGACTGCGGTCGGTCTTCGGGAACCGCGGCGGCGGTCGCGGGATACGCGATCGCGGCCTTGGCCTGTTCGTGTTTGCGGTCTTCGCCCTGGCGTTCATCATCTGGCTTTCGACCGGCTTTTACTCCGTGCAGCCCGGTGAGCAGGCGGCCCTGCGCAGGTTCGGCGTCTACCAGACGGGCGACCCGAGCTCATTCGTGGGCGGCACCGAGCCGGGTCTGCACTGGTATTTCCCAGCTCCCATAGGCACCCGCAGCGTCGTACAGGTCGACGAGATCCGGCGCCTGGAGCTCGGATTCAGGGGCAACACGCCCATACCGGTCGAATCGCTGATGATCAGCGGCGACACGAACATCGTCGATGTCCAGCTCCTCGTCCAGTACAACATCAAGGACCTTGAGAACTTCCTCTTCCAGGTCGTCGACCCGGGAGGCGCCGTGATTAAGGGCGCGGCCGAATCGGCCCTGCGGCAGGTCGTCGGTCAGCGCAACATCGACGACGTGCTCACGACCGAGAAGGAGGCCGTGCAGGCGGACACCGCCCTTGAGCTTCAGCGTCTGCTGGACCTGTATGAGACCGGCATAAACGTCACCGAGGTCAAGCTGCAGAACGTCCGTCCCCCCTCTCAGGTGCAGGACGCGTTCGACGACGTCGTTAGGGCCCGTGAGGACAAGGACCGCATCGTCAACCTTGCCCAGGCCTACGAAGCAGATGTGTTGCCGCGTGCCAGAGGAGAGGCCCAGCGTGTGCTGGAGCTTGCCGAAGCATTCAAGCAGCAGAAGATAGCCGACGCGACCGGCCAGTCCGAGCGCTTCCTTGCCGTGCTGGCCGAGTACGAAAAGTCTCGTGACGTTACCAGGCAGCGGCTCTACCTGGAGGCAATGGAGCAGATCCTGCCCGGCATCTCCAAGTACATCATCGCCGAGGAATCCGGCGGCAGCCTGCTCCAGTTCCTGCCACTAACCAGCGATGGAACCGACTCTGTGGGCGGCCAGTTGGGTCCGCTGGAGCCCTAGCCCATGACTCTGAACAGGGCAGCCATAATCTTCATCGTGCTGGTGATCCTGACCGGGATCTTGGGACCGCAGTCGTTCTTCTCCGTAGACGAGACCCAGCTCGCCATAGTCACCCGGTTCGGCGACGTCAAACAGTCCATAACCGAGCCCGGCCTCCACACGAAGACACCGTTCGTGGACACGGTCACGTACTTTGAAAAACGCCGAACTCTGTTCGACGCCAACCCGGACGCGCTAATCACGGCCGACAAGAAACGCCTCGTAATCGATGCGTACGCCATCGGCCGGATAACCGATCCGCTTCTGTTCAGGCAGACCGTGCAGACCTCGCAGCGGGCCGTCACACGAGGCAACGACATCGTCGCCTCCGAGTTGCGCCGGCAGATCGCCAACGACGACCAGATCGACATCATTCGCAACAATCGCGAGCAGATCATGGAGCAGGTCCGCGATGCCGTCGAGCCCAAGCTCGAGGACTTCGGCATTGAGACCGTTGATATCCGCATCAAGCGTGCCGACTTCCCCAACGAGATCGCGACGGCCGTCTACGCCCGCATGCAGGCGGAGCGAAAGAGGATCGCAGATGCCGAGAGAGCCGATGGCGCCAAGCAGGACCTCGAGATACGCTCGAACGTTGACAGGCAAGCCACGATCATTCGCGCAGAGGCCGAGCGCGACGCGAACATCCTGCGGGGCGAGGGCGAGGCACAGGCGGTTACCATCTTTGCGAGCGCTCTTGAACGTGACCCCGAGTTCTACAGGTTCCAGCGCAGCCTTGAGGCATATCGCAATTTCCTGACCCAGAACGCCACGGTAGTGCTGCCCGCCGACAGCGACCTGTTCGCGTTCCTCCAGTCCCCTGGCGCAGCGCCCGACGAGGTGGAGCCGGCGGACGTGAACGGAATGCTCAACGGCGAGGGGCTCGACCTGGGTCCCGAGGCGCTCGCTGCCGCAGATGCAGCCAGGGCCGACCTTGCCGCCAGACTCGACATCGACGCAGAAGAGCCGGAGCTGGTCGGACTGATGCCAGACGAGTGGGGAGACACCTCGCTGGGTTGCCCCGCCGAGGACATGGTCTATGCGCAGGTCCTTACCTCCGGCTACTCCGTGATGCTCGACCACATGGGGACAGAGTACGAGTACCACGTGAGCTCCGACGGGGCGATCGTGGTGCTCTGCGAGTAGGGACCAAGCTCCCGCGCTGGTCTCCGCGAGAGACCCCACAGCCACCCCCGGCCCTCCACTGACCGCCGGCCCTACGGGCCTCCCGGCACCGGACCCTTGCGCGAATATAATGGACCCCGTCCAAACCTGACGCGGTCGTCGCAGGTCACGGACCTGTCGGCCGCTTTCCGAGGCGGAGCCTGCCCATCAGACCGATCGAAGTCCTCGTCCATCCCGCCGGGCCGGGATCCGTCCCAGTCCCGTGGCTGGCAGGGATCGCAGACTCAGCGCTCGCGGCGCTTGAGCTGCCCGCCGACGCCTCCGTCGAGGTGGTCGTCACAGACGACGAGACGGTCCGCGAACTGAACCTGCGCCACCGGGGACTCGACGAGACGACCGACGTCCTGTCCTTTCCCACAGCGCCCAAGGAAGCCGACGGCTTCATATTGCCTGAGGATGAAGGCATTGCCGGGTCGATTGGAGAGATCGTGGTCTCATGGCCGCAGGCGGTCAGACAGGCGGAGTCGGCGGGGAGTGGCCTTGAGGACGAGATCGCGTTCCTGCTGGCTCACGGCATACTGCACCTGGTCGGACACGACCACGAGGAGCCGGCCGAGCGTGCTCTCATGGAGGACGAGCACAGGCGGCTGCTGTCGGCCATGCTCGGGCCCAGGGCTTCCGACATCACGGTGAGCTACCCGTCATGAGTCAGGTGCTCTACAGGAAGTGGAGGCCCAGAGCCTTCGGAGACGTGGTCGGTCAGCCGACCACCACCCAGACGCTACAGAGGGCCGTAGAGTCGGGCCGCGTCGCACACGCCTACCTCTTTTGCGGACCTCGCGGCACCGGCAAGACGAGCACGGCGCGCATCCTGGCAAAGGCCATCAACTGCCTTTCGCCCGCGGGCGGCGAGCCGGATAACGCGTGCTCGATATGCACCTCCATAGACGAGGCCCGTGCCCTGGACCTCGTCGAGATCGACGCGGCGAGCAACCGCGGAATAGACGACATCAGGAACCTTCGCGAGCGGGTCCAGTACACCCCTGCGGAGGCGAGGGTAAAGGTCTACATAGTTGACGAGGCCCACATGCTCACCGAGCAGGCCTTTAACGCCCTTCTGAAGACCCTCGAGGAGCCCCCGGCGCACGTGGCATTCGTGCTCGCCACCACCGAGGCTCACAAGATCCCGCCCACGATCGCCTCGCGCTGCCAGCGCTTTGACTTCCGCAGGATAAGGCGCGAGGACACGGCCGGCCGACTTTCACAGATCTGCGCCGGAGAGGGAGTCGAGGCGGAAATGCCTGCACTCGACCTGATATCCAGGACGGCGGGCGGAGGCCTGAGGGACGCCGTGAACCTGCTCGAGCAGGCGATCGTCTCGTACGATCCCCCGATCACCGAGGCCAATGTCCGCGACCTGCTGGACATGGGAGGAGACGAGGCCTCCCTGGCGCTCGCGGTACAGATCCTCGAGGGCCGCACAGCCGACGCTCTCCGCACCGTGAACGAGGTGGCGGCCCAGGGCAGCGACCTGCGCCAGCTGCACCGCGGCCTCATCGACCGCCTGCGCGCGACTCTTCTGGTCAGCAGCGGTGCGGACCTGGATGTCGGTTACACAGAGGAAGAATCCGCGCAGATCGGCCGGCTGGCGAAAGCCGCCGAGACCGTTGACATCGTCAGGGCGGTCAGGCTGCTGACCGCGGCCGACATGCGCCTCGATCCCTCCTCGACCCTGACGCTGGAACTGGCGATCGTCGAGGCCGGCTTAAAGCCGGAGGCCCCACCCCCTGCCCCGGCAAGCGAGAAGCCGGCTACCAGGCCGCGTCGCCAACCGAAAACGGCCGAAGGGCGCGAGGGCGCCGGCACCGCACAGCCGCCGCCAGAAAGGCGAGTTCAGCAGCGTCCGCCTGCCCCTGTCGCCCGCCAGCCTCAGCCGGACACCAGGACGCAGCGACGAACGCCGGAACCGGTCGCAGAGGGCGCCCTGCCCTCCGATCCGGCGCAGCGCCTGGAGGCTCAGTGGGAGGCGCTCACACAGTCGCTGCGCTACGAAAAGGGCGACAGGTTCAACCTCAAGGCGCTGCTGGTTGCCAGCAACGGGCGGGAGGTCTCGGAAGATTCGATTACGCTCAGGTTCCCGCACCCGTCCCACCAGGAGAGGATGCAGCACGAGCTGGGCATACCCGACAGCCGCAAGCGGCTGAGGGACGCTTTTGCCCGGGTAATGGGCAGGCCTTATGATGTACGGGTTGAGGCGGCGGAGCGCGCAGAACCGGGCGGCGGACGCGTCGGGGCGCGTGGCAGCCAGCTGGTGCGAGCGGCCCAGAAGATGGGAGCCGAGGTCGTCGCCGAGACGGCCGTGGACAGTAAGGACAACGAGGCCCAGAAGTGAACAAGAGGTTTCTCAAACAGGCCCAGCAGCTGCAAAGGCAGATGGCACGCGTCCAGGAAGACCTTGAGGCCGCCACCGTCGAAGGCAGTGCTGGCGGAGGCGTGGTCAGGGCTGTCGTGACCGGCAAGATGCGCCTCGAGTCGATTCACATCGACCCGGATGCCGCCGCAGAGGACGTCGCGATGCTGGAGGACCTGGTCGCAGCAGCTGTCAATGACGCCCTCGAGCGGGCGCAGGAGATGGCCGCGGCCAGGATGGGGGCGCTTACCGGGGGCCTCAACATCCCGGGCCTGACCTAGGGGCGTGTGACGCAGGGCGGACAAAGAGAGGTGGGCCCGGTAAGCAGGCTCATCGACGAGTTCCACAAGCTGCCGGGGATCGGTCCCAAGACCGCTCAGAGGCTGGCCTATCACCTCATACGCATGCCTGCCGACGAGGCTCGGGGACTGGCCGAGGCGATCGGCGGGGTAAAGGACCGTATCGTCCTGTGCGGCGAGTGCTTCGACATAACCGAGTCGGACCCCTGCTCGATCTGCGTTGACGAGGGCAGGGACCGCACCAGGATGTGCGTAGTCGAAGAGCCGCTGGACGTCCGGGCGCTCGAGCGGACCCGCTCCTACAACGGCCTGTACCACGTCTTGCACGGGGTGATATCGCCCATCAACGGCATCGGCCCGGAGGACCTGAAGATAAGGGGACTTCTGGAGAGGCTTCGGACCGACGGCGTGGAGGAGATCGTGATCGCCACCAACCCGAACGTCGAGGGTGAGGCGACCGCACTGTACCTGCAGCGCCTGCTGGCGGCGCTGGGGGTCCGCATAACCCGCCCCGCGCGCGGCCTACCGGTGGGCGGCGACCTGGAGTACGCGGACGAGGTCACTCTCGGCCGCGCGATAGAAGGGCGCCAGCCTTTCTGAGGGCCCCCGGGCAGGGTCGTGAGGGGTGGCCCTGGCGACGAGGCAAATGGCGAGACCGAGAGTCTACAAGACGGAGGCGGTCGTGGTCAGGCAATCGCCCATGGGCGAGGCTGACCGGATAGTCACGCTCCTCTCGCCGGAGCGCGGACAGATACGAGCCGTTGCCAAGGGCGTGCGCCGCGGCGGGGGCAGGCTAACCGGACACCTGGAGCTGCTCAACCGGGTCCAGGTCTCCCTGGCCGAGGGGCGCAATCTCGACATCGTCGTCGAGGCCGAATGCCTGGACGGATTCCCTGCACTGCGAAGCGATCTCGGCAAGGTCGCCGCCGGGATGTACGTGGCCGAGATAGCCGACGCCTTCTCCGTGCCGCACGAGAACGATCACCGGGACTCGGACGCGCGGAAGGTCTACGACCTGGTCGGCGAGGCTCTTCGTCTACTGGAGGCCGGAGGTCCGGCCGATGAGCTGCTGGCCTGCTTTAAGGTCCGACTCCTGGCGCTGGCGGGCCTCGCGCCGGAGATGTCCGCCTGCGTCGAATGCGGCCTCGGTCTGGCGCAACGGGACCACGCCTACAGCGCAGCCGCCGGGGGCATAGTCTGCCCGGACTGCATAACCGGCGCCCCGGGGCCCTTTCTCCCCGTGTCCGTCAACGCCATCAAGGCGCTGCGCTACTACATGTCGCAGGGACTCGCCGGCGCGGCCGCGCTCAAGGTGCCATCCGCGGTTCGGAAAGACGCCGGCAGGGTCCTGGACACGCACCTTCGTTACCATCTGGACCGGGAGCCGCGATCCGCCGGCTTTCTCCAATCGATCGGCCGGGACCAGGCCGGCCCCTAGATCGCCGCGGCCGGCTACATGGAGGTCCTTGCGACCATGCCCTGCAGCAGGCGGTCGGGAAGGAGCCTGGCCGCATAAACCCCTATGTGGGCCTCGAATCCCACCGGATACCTCAGCTTGGGGCGCGGCGAGGCGATGATCCTCTCGATCAGCTTTGCGATCTTTATCGGATCGTGGGTAAGCAGCCTGAAGCGGCCGTGCTTCCTGCGATAGGCCGCTATATGAGGTCCGTAGGGAAGTTCCTGTGATTCGGCCCTCTCGCCATCCACGGTGTTGTTCTGGAACTCGGTGCCGAACAGGCCCGGTTCGATCAGGGAAACCTTGATTCCGAAGGGCCAGAGCTCCATGCGCAGCGCCTGTGTCTGCGCCTCCAGGGCGAACTTGCTGGACGCGTAGGCACCGTTGAAGGGCGTTACCACCCAGCCTGCGACCGAGCTGATATTGATTATGCGTCCCGCCCCTTTGCTTCTCATGGACGGAATCACCAGATTGGCCAGCCTGAAAGGGGCGAAGACGTTGGTCCTGAACTGGTCGACCATCTGCTCGACGGTCATCCCCTCAAGGGGGCCCCAGAGCGCGTACCCGGCGTTGTTCACCAGAACGTCTATCGCTCCATGGTCGGACACGACGTCCGGCAGGACCTCCTCAACGCACCCGGGGCGCCCGCCGTCGAGGTTGATGTCGAGCTCTAGCGGCACGAATTTCCCGGAGGCGGACCCGGCCTCGGCCAGCACCGGCTCGAGCCTGTCGATCGAGCGGCTCGTGCCAATCACCGTGTAACCCTTGCCGACCAGATGCAGCGAGGCCACCTTGCCTATCCCGGAAGAAGCCCCGGTAATCAGTACGTTCTTTAGTCCGTGTGCTGGCATCAGGACTCCGAGGGCAAGCCGAAGACGCCTGCCGAACTGGGAATCCGATTATATGATAGGTACTCACATGATCATCGCAGTCATAGGCTCATCAACGGCCGGGGGCTCCCTGGCCGATACCGCCGAGGAGGTGGGTCGCGAGCTGGCATCGCGCGGGGCGAAGGTCGTCTGCGGCGGTCTCGGCGGCGTAATGGAGGCCGTCTGCCGCGGGGCCAAGTCGGCGGGAGGAATGACCATAGGAGTCCTCCCGGGCAGCGACCCGACGGTGGCCAACCAGTACGTCGACATACCGATCTGCACCGGCATCGGATACGCTCGGAACGTGATCGTCGTAAAGACAGGCCAGGCGGTTATAGCGATCGGGGGAGCTTTCGGCACGCTCTCTGAGATCGGGCATGCACTGGGCGACGGGATCCCCGTCGTGGGTCTGGGCACATGGACCGTGTCCCAGCCCGGGATCCCCGTCGACTCCATACAGGTGGCGGCAGATCCGGCCGACGCCGTCGACCGCGCCATGGCCGCGGCGGGCGCCCGCACCCACGGCCTTACCGCAACGGCGGAGGAACTGCGCGGTTGAGCCTCATCACCATCTCCTCGGTCTCGGCGCGCGAGATCCTTGATTCTCGGGGCGGTCCCACCGTCGAGGCGGACGTGCTGCTGTCCGACGGGTCCATGGGGCGCGCCTCGGTTCCCTCCGGTGCCAGCACGGGCTCGCTGGAGGCTATAGAGCTGCGGGACGGGGACCCGAGACGCTATGGCGGGCTGGGCGTGCTCAGGGCCGTGGCAAACGTCAACGGCGAGATCGCCTCCGCCATAACGGGCCATTCCCTCACCGATCAGCGGGCACTCGACGAGCGGCTGATAGAGCTTGATGGCACCGCGAACAAGGCTCGCCTCGGTGCCAACGCCATCCTCGCGGTGTCACTGGCGTACGCCCGGGCCTCTGCGGCCAACCGGGGCGAGAGCCTCTACGGCTATGTCAGTCACGAGTACACGGGAACCAAGCCCCAGAGCGGCTACACGATCCCGGTACCCATGTTCAACATTATCAACGGGGGAAAGCACGCCTTCGAGTCCACCGACTTTCAGGAGTTCATGGTGGTGCCCGCCGGATTCGACACATACCAGGAGGCCATGCGGGCGGGCTCTGAGGTATATCACGCGCTCAAGGATCTGTTGCAGGAACGTGGCAAGTCCACCATCGTCGGAGATGAGGGCGGGTTCGCCCCGAGCCTGAAGAACAACCGGCAGGCGGTCGAGTGGCTTCTGCGCGCGATCGAGCAGGCCGGCTACAGGCCCGGCGACCAGTGTTTCGTGGCGATCGACGTGGCCGCCTCCGAGCTTCGCCGCGCAAACGGCGATGTCCTCGCCCGACCGGCCGAGGGTGCCTACTACGACCTTACGAGCCTCGACACCACCCTGACCTCCGAGCAGCTAATTGCCGTGTACGAGGACTGGGTTACCAAATATCCCGTGATAAGCATCGAGGACGGGATGGCCGAGGACGACTGGTCGGGCTGGACGGAGATGACCCGCAGGCTCGGCTCCCGGGCACATCTGATCGGAGACGACCTGTACGCGACCAACAGCGGGATAATCAGGCGCGGGATCGAGCGCGGTGCCAGCAACGGCGTCCTCATAAAGCCCAACCAGATCGGCACCCTCACCGAGACGCTCGATGCGGTCGCGCTGACCCGCGACGCGGGCTGGAGGACCATCATCAGCCATCGTTCGGCCGAGACCGAGGACACCTCCATCGCGGACCTCGCCATCGGGACCGGCGCCCGCCAGATAAAGGCAGGGGCACCGGCGCGCAGTGAGCGCACCGCCAAGTACAACCGGCTGCTGCACATCGAGCTCGAGCTCGGCGGCCAGGCCACGTACGCCGGCCGCGCGGCATACGAGGCCGTCATCGGAGCCCCGATATAATCCGGCCCGGACCGGTCGGTTCGCCGGAAAGCAACAAATACAAGGATTCAGAGGTTCATTGCGCATGACCGCCACGCGGATAGGCATAAACGGTTTCGGCAGGATAGGCAGGCAGGTCCTTAAGGCCGTGCTGGAGCGACACGGCAGCGAGCTCGACGTCGTGGCCATAAACGATCTGACCGACACCAAGACCAACGCCCACATGTTCAAGTACGACACGAACTACGGGGTGTCGACCTCCAGCGTCGAGGCGTCAGACGAGGCGATAATCATTGATGGCAAGCCGATCACGGTGCTCGCAGAGCGCGACCCGGCGGCCCTGAGGTGGGGCGATCACGGCGTGGACATCGTGGTCGAATCGACGGGCTTTTTCACCGACGCCTCAAAGGCCGCGGGCCACATCGAAGGCGGTGCCAAGAGGGTCATCATCTCCGCGCCGGCCAGCGGCGAGGACATAACGGTGGTTATGGGGGTGAACGAGGACGGGTACGACCCGGACGCTCACCGGATAGTCTCGAACGCATCGTGCACCACCAACTGCATCGCCCCGATGGTAAAGGTGCTCGACGACGCATTCGGCGTAGAGCACGGCCTGATGAGCACCATCCACGCCTACACGAACGACCAGAAGATCCTCGACCAGGTCCACTCGGACCTTCGGCGCGCGAGGGCCGCGGCGATGAACGTGATCCCCACCTCGACGGGTGCGGCCAAGGCGGTGGGCCTGGTGCTTCCGCACCTGAACGGAAGGATCCACGGCATGGCCTACCGGGTGCCCACATCGACCGTTTCTGTCACGGACTTCACGGCCAAGCTCAGAGGATCCACGACCGCAGAGGAGATAAACGAGGCCTACAGGGAGGCGGCGTCGGATGGGCTGAGCGGCATCCTCGAATACACCGATGAGCCGCTTGTAAGCAGCGACTTCAGGCAGAATCCCCATAGCGCCATAATCGACGGCCTCTCGACCATCTGCATGGGCGGTGACTTTGTAAAAGTCCTGGGCTGGTACGACAACGAGTGGGGCTATAGCTGCCGCACTTCGGACCTGGCGGCCTATCTGGCAAGGCGAGGCGTCTAGTCCGGAGAATCGCTCTCCCCGCTGGGCGGCCGCGGGCCGCGCTTTCAGCAACCTTGCGCCTCGTGTCCGATCGTGTCTGTCAGCGTCGGTGCAGGCCCCCAAGGGGCCCTCTCGCCTCACCTAGGCCGCGCGGGTATAATTACCGGCATCTACGAGTGTATGACAGGGTAAGACAAAGTATGACAGGGCGGACGGGCGTCCGACCGTGGCCGTCGCCAGCCCGACGTCTAACCCGCCGGTCACAATATGAACATCGGCCCGCGGGCCGTACGGAGGCAGATCAATGGCTACTGAGACCAAGATAGAGTCCGGCGCCGCGCAGACAGCCACCTGGCGAGTCAAGAGCGGGCTGGCCCAGATGCTCAAGGGCGGAGTGATAATGGACGTCGTCACCGCCGAGCAGGCCAAGATAGCCGAGGATGCAGGCGCTGTGGCCGTTATGGCCCTGGAGCGCGTCCCCTCCGACATCCGCAGCGCCGGTGGCGTTGCCAGGATGTCCGACCCGACCAAGATCAGGGAGATCATCGACGCGGTGACCATCCCCGTTATGGCAAAGGCCAGGATCGGCCACTTCGTCGAGGCACAGGTCCTTGAGGCCTTGGGCGTGGACTACATCGACGAGTCTGAGGTACTGACCCCCGCCGACGAGAACAACCACGTGGACAAGCACCAGTTCAAGGTGCCTTTCGTTTGCGGATGCCGGGACCTTGGCGAGGCACTACGCCGCATAGGCGAAGGGGCGGCGATGATCCGCACCAAGGGCGAGGCCGGCACGGGCGACATAGTCGAGGCGGTCCGCCACGCCCGTTCGGTACTGGGAGAGATCCGGCGGATACAGGGCATGGACGAGGCCGAGCTGATGGCGACTGCCCGCGATCTGAAGGCCCCGTTCGAGCTCGTCCAGGAGATCCACGAGACCGGCAAGCTCCCGGTCGTCAATTTCGCTGCCGGAGGCATAGCCACCCCGGCGGACGCAGCACTCATGATGCAGATCGGTGTCGAGGGCGTTTTCGTCGGCTCCGGCATATTCAAGTCCTCCAACCCGTCCCTGATGGCCTCGGCCATCGTCAAGGCGACCACGCACTACGAGGACGCGGATATCATTGCCGAGGTCTCGACCGGGCTCGGCGATGCCATGCCGGGACTCTCCGTCCGCAAAATGCCCGTAGAGGAGCATCTGGCCGTTCGCGGATGGTAGGGGTGTAGACAGCACTCTAAATGGCGCGAATCGGCGTCCTGGCCATACAGGGCGACTTCATCGAACACCGTCACGCCCTGGACAGGGTGGGGGTCGAATCGTGCGAGGTGCGGCTCCCGGACCAGCTGGACGGGGTCGACGGGCTGATAATCCCCGGCGGTGAGAGCACAACGATAGTGCAGCTCATCGATATATACGGGTTCAGGCCCGCCCTGGAGGATGCCGCAGGAGAGGGCCTACCGATCTGGGGCACCTGCGCCGGCATGATCGTGATGGCCAGAGAACTCACCGACCGGAGGCCGGAACCCCTCAAGCTGATGGACATCGTCGTCTCCCGCAACGCGTTCGGCAGGCAGGTGGACAGCTTCGAGGCCGACCTTGAGATCACGGGGCTCGACCATACGCCCTTCCGGGCGGTTTTCATCAGGGCGCCCGTGGTCGACGAGGTTGGCCCGGATGTGGAGGTACTGGCCGAGCTGGACGACGGGCGTCCCGTGGCGGTTCGCCAGGGCGCACTGCTGGCCACGGCGTTTCACCCAGAGCTGACCTTCGACTCGCGTATGCACAGGTTGTTCGCAGAGATGGCGGGGGGATCGGCGAACGAGGCCCGATGATCCGGGCGATCCAGTTCTCGGACCTGCCCCGCTGCCTGATCATGGGGTTGGGAGAGACCCAGAACCGCGTCTACTCGCGCGCCGACCCGGGCCGATCGACGCCGGAATGGATTGCGCTACCCATCGATGCGATGCGCGGCATGTCCGGCTCGGCCGGCTCCATTGTGACGGTCTGGATCGACGGTGCGCGCATCCTCTGTATGGCGGTGACCTCCCGGATGGCCGGTCCGCAGAGCTGGGAGCTGAGCAGGCTTCAGGTTGGCGCCGGTGCCGAAGACTGCGTCGCCGGCGTGCTGACGGCCGCGTTCGCGACTGCCCAGAAGCGATCGGCGACGCACATGTCGGCGCGCGTGCTGGCCGGGGATCCTGTGGGAAGTGAGCTCAGCAGGGCGGGACTGCTCCCGGCGCACACCGAAACGCTGTACCGGGGCAGGGGCTCCGGCGCCCGCATCGATCCCCCGCAGGGGATCAGGCCCAGAGAGGGCGAGGACGAGCACGGCATTTTCCGCCTCTACAGCGCCTGCACACCCGCGGAGGTGAGGGCCCTTGAGGGGATGACGCTGGAGCAGTGGTCCGCATCTCGGTGGGACGGTCCGGGACGGGCGGACGAGTACGTACTGGAGTCCGGAGACCGCATCACGGGCTGGCTGAGGGTGCTCGCCCTCAGCACAGCAACCGACCTTTCGATCATGGTCCACCCCGAGTCCCCGGACCAGGACGCCGCCTCGCTCACGGATCTCGGCCTGGCGCTGGCCCCGTCCGGCAGTCCCGTCGTAACGCTGATCCCCGGCTACCAGCCGGCGGCGGGCCGGGCGGCAGACAGGGCCGGCCTTCAGGCCGAGGCCGAGTTCGAAGTCCACGCCCGGTCGGTTCGCGCGACCGAGAAGATCTTCCAGGAGGTTGGAGCCTACGAAGTCGTCTCTTCCTGAGCCTCATCCCGTCGGGGACCGAGAGATGTCGGACCTGGACCTTCTGATCGGGGTCCTCCCCGACCACATAAGGGACGCCCTGGCCGCAAGGAGCGACCTGACCGGCTTGCTGGAGATCGTAATCGACCTCGGCCGGCTACCCGAGGCCCGATTCGCCAGCGACGCCGCCCCGCTCGGCGACAGGGAGGTCACCGAGGAAGACATCTCGCACATCACCGGCCGGGTCGGCGAGTTCGGAGAGGACAACAGGGCCGGTATAGAGAGAACCCTCCATCGCATCTCTGCGATCCGCAACAGGAGTGGCCGCGTGGTCGGACTCACCCTCAGGGTGGGGCGGGCCGTGTTCGGTACCATCAGGATCATCGAGGACCTGATCCTGACCGAGAAGAGCACGCTCCTGCTCGGTCGGCCCGGCGTGGGCAAGACCACCATGCTCAGGGAGGTTGCGCGTGTGCTGGCCGACTCGGCCCGCAAGCGAGTAGTGATCGTAGACACCTCGAACGAGATCGCCGGAGACGGCGACATCCCGCACCCGAGCATAGGCGGTGCACGGCGCATGCAGGTGGGAAGGCCGGCATATCAGCACGCGGTGATGATCGAAGCGGTCGAAAACCATATGCCGCAGGTGATAGTTATCGACGAGATCGGGACCGAGCTGGAGGCGACCGCGGCCAGGACGATCGCAGAGCGTGGCGTCCAGCTGGTGGCCACCGCACACGGCAACACGCTAGAGAATCTGGCCAGGAATCCGACGCTTTCGGACCTGATAGGCGGCATCCAGACCGTGACCCTGGGGGACGAAGAGGCGCGCAGGAGGAGGACGCAAAAGACTGTGCTGGAGCGAAGGGCGCCCCCGACCTTCGATGTCCTCGTGGAGATCCAGAACTGGAACACGGTCGCGGTGCACGACGATGTGGCCTCAGTGGTGGACCGCATGCTGCGGGGCGTGCAGGTCGCACCCGAGATTCGCACCCTTGACGAGCGCGGCAACGTCTCGCGCAACCGGCCGACTGGCCTGGCCACCGGCGGGCCTGCCGGGCGCCGCACGGAGCGGTTCGAACCTCTCGCCGAGGCCGATGGCGACCATCCCTCAACGGTAGGCGCCGCAGCAGGGGTCGAATCCGGCGGGGGGCTGGACCAATCTGCCGTGTCGCGTCCAACCCACATCATGCCCTACGGCGTAAACAAGGGCAGGCTACAGCAGGTCGTGGCCTCGTCAGGCCTGGCCATAGAGATCGTGGAGGACATCAGGAGCGCCGACCTGCTGCTGACGACCAAGAACTACTACCGCAGGCGCACCGCCGCCCTGCGGTCGGCTGAGCAGCAGGGAAAGCCCGTCTACGTTCTCAGGCGCAACACCCTTTCCCAGATCGAGCAGTTCATAAAGGCCATAGCCCGGCAAAACGGGCGCAGCCAGCAGAGCACCACCGTTATCAGCGCGCTTTCGGAGGCCGAGCAGGCGGTCCAGAGCGTGAGGACGGGCGACCAGGACGAGATAGAGCTCACTCCCCAGGGTGCCTACGTGCGCCATCTCCAGCACGCGATCGCCGAAAAGTACGGTCTTTCGTCCACCAGCACCGGGCGCGACCCCCGGCGCAAGGTTGTCATCTACCGCTAGCCCGGTGGGCGGCCCGGGACGCGCAAGATGTCGGTGCTAATCACGTTCGAGGGTGGGGACGGTTCGGGAAAGTCGACGCAGGCGGACCTGCTCAGGCGGCGACTCTCGGAAGATGGCCTTCCCGTGCTGCTGGTGCACGAGCCAGGCGGAACACCGCTGGGGGAGTCGATCCGCAGGCTGGTAAAGAGCCAGTCGATGTCGAAGAGGGAATCTCTCAGCCCGATCTCGGAGCTGTACCTGTTCCTGGCGGCGCGAGCGCAGCTCGTCACGAGCGTCATCAAACCCGCGCTCAGCCGCCCGGGGGCGGTTGTGATCTGCGACCGCTACATGGATTCGACTGTGGCATACCAGGGCTACGGGCGCAGGCTGAGCGTGGGCATGGTCCGTTCCGCCAATGAGGTCGCGGTCGACGGTGTGGTCCCCGACCTCACCTTCCTCTTGGACCTTCCGCCCGCCGTTGCCGAGAGGCGTGCCGGTGCCCAGGCCCGCCTGGAGGGAGCGGCGGACGCCGGCGTGCCGAGGCTGGAGCCGGAGGGAATGCGCCGCTTCGAGGAGGAGACGGCCGCCTTCCACAGGCGCGTTTATGATGGATACCTGAAAATGGCGGCCAGCGAACCTCAGAGGTGGCGAAGGGTAGACGCAACGAAACCCGAGCAGGACATTGCCGGCGAGGTGCGCCGCCTGGCGGAGGAGGTGCTGGTGGGATTGGCCCATACCGCCTCGACGACCGGAGACGATGACGATAAGGAGAGGTGCGGGCAGCCGTCCCTCTTCTAGCGGGAGGCTAGGACAGCCATGGACGATCGAGAAAAGATCGCAGAATTTCTGGCCGGACGCGAACTCGCCGATCTGGTGACGCTGATGTCCGACGGTTCGCCCCATGTGGCCCCGGTCTGGTACAAGTTCGACGGTGAGCGCTACGTGGTGCTCGCAGAGCCGTCCACCGTCAAGGTCAGCAACATCCGGAGGGACCCCAGGGTCGCGGTCTCTATCGCAAGCCGCGACAGGCCCTACGGGTATGTCCTCATCCAGGGAAAGGCGGAGATATCCGAGGGGGATACCGACCCGCTCCTTTACGAGATGTCATACAGGTATCTGGGCAGGACCGAGGGGCACGAATACGCCGTCACCACAAGCCAGCAGTCCTCGTTCGTGTTCATCACCATCACGGCCGAAAAGACCATTACGTACTTCGACTTCTAGCCGGCCGGCGCGGAACTAACAGTCCTCTGCACGCATGGGCTCCACCGGTCGGGGCCTGCCAACTATTACCTTCCGGTCCTCGACTATCGACCTGGGGACCTCGCCAACCAGCCTTTCAGCCTCCTCTGCACCAATCAATCTTTCGGCCGCGGCTAGGCCGGGGCCCAGCGCGGGTGCCCTGGGCCCATCGGGCCGGTGACAGTCCGAGGCCATCAAGTGGGCCAGGCCGTTTCTGACAAGGTCCTCGGTGAACAGGCGAACACTGGCACCGAAGTGGCCCAGCAGGCTACCGGCCGTGATCTGAGAGAGCATTCCCGCCTCTATGAAATCGACCAGAATGTCTGGCCTTCGCTGAACGACCTCGATCCTCTCCGGGTGTGCCAGCACGGGCGTGATCCCGAGCGACTGGACCTGTGACAGGGTCGATTCCAGGTAGTCGGGATGGCCGAAGAAGGGCATCTCGATCAGCGCATACCTGGTGTTGCCTATTGGAAGGGCCCTTCCATCAGCGAACATATCGCCCAGTCCCGGGACGACGTGGTTCTCCATTCCCATGACCACCCCGAGAGGGATTCCACGGTCGCGGAGCATGGAGTCCAGTTGCGAGCTAAGCTCGATCGCCCTTCCCGGAGAGGACAGCTCGTTCACGTCCTTCATATGGGGCGTTGCAGCAATCAGGGTGGTCCCGGACCGGGCGGCAACCGATGCCATGGCGAGCGCCTCCGCCGCGTTCCGGGCACCGTCGTCCAAGGAGGGAAGTATGTGTGCGTGCAGGTCGTACAAGGCTCCGCGATCCCTGCGGAATGGTAGGCCGGGCCGTGGGCTCCGGCAAGGCGCTCGACTCGTTAGCGGGCCAACTTCGACGGCGCCACGGGCTTGATTGTTGCCACCGGTCCGCTCTGCTAAAATCCCTTGGCTTCGGCAGACCCTCCTTGCGCATGCCCACCGCTCAGACCTCTAATTCAGGACCCTAGCCCGGGTGCCGCAGAACGCATCAATAAAAACCTTCGAATGGTCCGACCTTCCGGAGTGGACCGCGCTCGTTAACGACCTTGACGGGACGAGCGGCGACGGCATCGAGACCCCCGTGGGCTATAAGAGGCTGTTCCTGTCCCAGCCGTCGGTCGACGCGGAGGAGAATTGCTTTGTGGCGGAGGTCTCCGGCGAGTGCGCTGGCATGGCACGCGTCTCGCCTGAGCCGCTCATCGGCCGTGCGGTCGCCGAGATCGCCGTGCTACCCAAACACCGCAGGCGAGGAGTTGGACGCCAGCTGCTGGACAAGGTCATGGAGCGGGTTGGCGTCCTTGGCCTTCCCATCTTGCATATTCAGGTCTCTGTGCACAGCAGGGGCGGCCGCTTTCTCCTAGAGGACTCGGGCTTTTACGCCGTGAGGAGATATTGGCGCCTGACGGCCGAATCCGACGGGATCGAGATGCCGCCGATGCCGCCTCACTACTCCATCAGGCCGTTTGAGCTCGACCGCGACGAGAAGACACTCACCGAACTGCAGAACGACGCATTCGGACAGAGCTGGGGATTCTCACCCAACACGGTTGAGCAGATAGCGGCGAGAGTCAGGCTGAGGCCCTGGGAGGCGGACGGCATCCTGCTGCTCCAGAGTGAGGACGATGTATGCGGGTACAACTGGACCCACCGGCCCCGCGAGTCGAACTCGCCGAGCGGGGTGATAGGCATGACCGGAGTGCATCCCGACCGCAGGCGAATGGGTCTGGGCCGTGTCATCGTCACCGCGGGCATGGCCTACCTGCGGGAAAAGGGAGCCAGCGTCGTAAGGCTTGAAGTCGACCACAGCAACAAGCCCGCGAGGGAGCTATACCTCTCCCTGGGCTTTAACCTGGCGGACGAAACGGTCTGGTACGAGCTTAATCTGGAAGACTAAGGGTCGGTCGGCTGGTCCGGATTCCCGGGAAGGTTGCCGTGCCTCAGGATCGGCGGGATCGTACCGCCGGAGAAGACAGTCTTCATCGCTTCTTCAACAGAGATGTCGGTGTCGATGATCTCCTCTTCCACCACGAATGCCAGATTGCCCGATGTGGGATTGGGAACCGTCGGCACGTAGACGATCACCCACCTCGGATGGTCGTCGGTGGCCGGAATGTAGCCGGTGACAAAGCCCAGGGCCCTGTAGCCGGGCCTGGGCCACTCGATGAACACGACCCGATTGACCTGCCGCTCCATGGGCGTGGATAGGGCATCCGTCGCCTGCCGTGCCACACCGTAAACGGACTTGATGACCGGCACCCTGGCAAGCACGGCGTGCTGCACGTCGAAGGCCTTGCGCCCGAGCCTGGCGGAGACCGCGGCCCCGATCAGATAAAGGGCGACCAGGATCACGACCAGACCTATGCCGGGAAAATCCAACGGGGTGTTGGCGAACCTGGGGCGGAGGATATCGTCCAGGTACGTCACGACGAACCTGAACACCAGGAATGTCAGGGCCAGTGGTACGACGACCAGGAAACCGGATACGACCCGGCGCCACACGTGGCGCTCGACTCTGGTCAGGAAATTGATCCTGACCTCTCCGGCCTCAGGCTTGAAAGCCTCTCGATCGGGGCGTCTCTTGCCGTCCAATTGTCACGCTCCGCCCGCCCCCACAAGGGCAACGGGGCTGCCTATGAGCGAATTGTAGAAATCCATCAGTCGGGACGATACCCCGCTCCAGCCCATTCCCCGAGCTGCCATCAAGGCCGCATCACCCATCGCCCGGCGAAGCGACGGGTTGGCCAGGATCATCTCTATCTGCTGGGAGAACGGGTCCGAGCACCGCCAGGGCACCAGGTAGCCGCTCTCGCCGTTTCTAACGAAGGTCTTGAGCCCCCCTACCCTCGAGACAACCACCGGCGTCCCGCAGGCCATGGCCTCAAGGGCCACCATACCGAAGCTCTCGTAGTGCGAGGGTAATACAAGGACGTCGGCTGCACTGTAGTACCAGGGCAAATCCCGCTGTGGGACCGATCCCGCGAAGGTCACCCTCTCGGCAACCCCCACCGAACGTGCAAGATCCCCGAGCTCGCCGACCAGCTCATCAGAATCCGGGTCTCCCCCTACCACAAGCAACCGGGTGGTGTCAGCCATCGCTAGGTCCGCCACCGCCCTGACCAGTATGTCCAGCCCCTTCAGGGGCTCGAGTCTGCCCACGTACAGGACCACGCCGGGCTCGGTCACGCCGAGCCTCTCCCGCGCCAGCGTCCTCTCCCTGGGCCAGAACACGTCCAGATCCACTCCCGGGGCGATCACCGCCACGCGGCCTGGATACACCCCGTAGAGTCTGGTCATCTCCTCGGCCTCGGCGCGGGTCGAGACCACGACACCGTCTACCGACTGGAGCAGGGTGGTCTCCGCGTTTATGCGAACCGCCGGCTCGCTCTCACCCGGGCGGGCCTGCAGCTTGAGCTTGCCGAGGGTATGGAATGTGGCGACGTGCGGGACGCCCAGCGCCTGCGACAGTTGCATGCCGGCAAGGCCGGAGAGCCAGTAGTGAGAATGGACGAGATCGTAGCTCGCCCCGCAGAGCCTCGCGTAGTCTTTCAGATTGGCCACGAACTCCGGGACCGCCTCGTGAAGGTTCTCCTTACGGTCCCCGGTGTTTCCTGCGCGAATATGTACCACCCTGGCGTTTTCGCCGATGCTAATCACCTGCGGATCCGCCGGGTCGTGGTGCCGGGTGAAGATGTCGACCCTGACACCGGCGCGCCCGAGCTGCCTGGCGACCTGCAGCAGGTACACATTCATGCCGCCGGTGTCGCGGCGCCCGGGGCGGGCCGCCGGACAGCTGTGCAGGCTGAGGAGAGCGAGGCGGTCCATCATGCCTACCGGGTTACGACGATTCGATATATGGCCCTGTCCTGTCCGCCCAGGCTGTACTTGTAGCGCTCGGCGCCCTTCAGGAAGTCGAATCGGCGCCGTCCGGACTCGATCGCCTCGCGGATAGCGTAGGCCTTGTTTATCAGGCCGACGCTCAGGTCGGCTCTGGCAGGATCGTAGCCGCTGTTATAGAGCATGTAGGCTCCGGCGAAATCGAAGATCAAACATGCCGCCGTACGCTGACCGTCAATCTCCAGGAAAGACAACCGCAGTGCCCCGCGCGACGCCGCCTCCTGAGCGAGTAGATGGAAAAAGCGGCGCCTATCCGGTGTCAGGAAGGTAGCCTTATCGTCGTTGGTGGCACTCATCAGCCGGAGGAAGTCCTCCACCTCTGATCCCAGCCCGTCCTCGCCTGCGAAGGTAGCCTGTCGTACCTGACCGCTTGCCTCCAGCCTCCTGATCTTTCGGCGCAGTTCGTGCCGGTGCTTTTTGGGCAGGGAACTTACGTACTCCTCCCATGATCCCGGCAAATCTACGACCGGGGCCACCCCGACCTGATGCCTTTCAACGGTTAGACCCCTGCTATGTGCGGCGGCGGTCAGCGCCTCATTCGTGGGGGAATCGACCCGGGTGGACGGGAGCTCAAGCGATCGCCAGGGAGTCGGGCCGTACCGTCGACCTTCCAGGAAATCGAGGAGCGCACCGGTAAGCTCCAGTTCCCGTCCCTTAACCAGAACAAGGTCCTGGTAATCGAACAGGTCCGGGTCGCCGGCAAGAAGGAGCCTGTCACCGTCCCTGATCAGCGGCGCGATCCCCACCAGGTCGCTGGCGTCCCTGACCTCGATGATCCTGGTGGCCTCGCCGTCGACAAAGACCTGGTGCCAGGCCGATATCCACCAGGGAGCCGAGAAAACGGTGGGGCATGCAGTCCTGCCCAGAAGGGTTTCGCAGGCGCCGGATTGAGGCCCGAAAGGATCATCTCCATCTGCCGCCAATTCGGTGAGCGTAAGGCTCGCTATGCTCCTCCTCCCTCTGGCCCGGCTGTTTGACAGGACCATCTCCAGGCACCCCTGTCGGGCGGAGCCCAGGGCAGCCCGGCCCTCACCGTGCCCGGCGGAACGGCCCCCGAGTCCCCGTGGCCAAGCTATCACAGCACCGTTGTACCGACAAGCCAAAGATTGACCATGGACGCCTTGTCCACGGCGTTAACCGCCCTTGTATCAACCTCCGTGCCGACCGTAAAATGGAGTTCTTATGGACCCGGAACATCAGACACAGGACCCGCACCTAACAATCCACACACGCAACATGCGTCTGGACGAAAGGACCGAGCGCTACGCCCGCCGCAAGTTCGGTCGGCTGGCCCGGCACCTTCGCACGATGTCGACCGCTGAGCTGGAGATTTCCCAGACGTCAGCAAGGTCAGTCGACGATCGCGTTGTCGCGCAGCTGACGATCACCACCAATGGAAGGTCTCTGAGAGGCCAGGAAAGAGGTGCCACAGCCCAGCAGGCCGTCGACCTTGTGACGGATGTCCTCGACCGACAGATCCGGCGCTACAAGACACGGTTCTACCGGACCTCCGCGGCACGCAGGTCTGCCAGGTCCACGCCGGAAGACGAGCCGGCCCAAACCGAAGCCGACCCGGTGACGGAGCCCGTCGACGTCGACGATCCCCCGCCCGGCAAGGTGATCCGCACCAAGCGCTTTGCCATGGCGCCCATGCGAGTGGAGGACGCGATTGAGGAGATGGAGATGCTCAGTCACGCCTTCTTCCTGTTTTACAACCTGGAATCGCAGGCATACAGCGTGGTCTACCGGCGTCGCGACGGGGACTATGGACTGCTCGAGCCTCAGCTCCTAGACTGACTGCCCCCATCGGCCTCCTGATACTGATATCCGCGAACCGCGGCGGGCCCATAGGCCGTCCCTGCCGCCATATTGGAGATTGCACTTGACCTCTCTAGCCAGTTGCGACCCCGAGCTTGCCAGCGCCATCAGCGAGGAAAGCAGGCGACAGCGGGAAAGCATCAACCTTATCGCCTCTGAGAACTACGCCAGCAGGGCGGTGCGAGAAGCACAGGGGTCGGTACTGACCAACAAGTACGCCGAAGGCTACCCGGGGCGCCGCTACTATGGCGGCTGCGAGTTCGTGGACGTCGCCGAGAACCTGGCGATAGCCCGTGCCAAGCGCCTGTTCGGCGCCGAGCATGTCAACGTCCAGCCACACTCAGGCGCGCAGGCCAATATGGCCGTCTACCACTCGCAGCTGCAACCTGGCGACACGGTGATGGGACTCAGGCTGGACCAGGGCGGCCACCTGACCCACGGCAGTCCGGTCAACTTCTCGGGCAAGCACTACAATTTCGTCTCGTACGGCGTAGACCGCGAGTCAGAGCTGATAGACATGGACGCGGTGGCCCGGCTGGCCGAAGAGCACAGGCCCAAGATCCTGGTCACCGGGGCCACCGCATATCCCCGGTTCTTTGACTTTCGCCGCTTCAGGCAGATAGCTGACGACGTCGGAGCGCTGCTCATGGTCGACATGGCTCATTTCGCCGGGCTTGTGGCGGGCTGGAGCCACCCGTCGCCGATCAGGCATGCGCACGTCGTGACCTCGACCACGCACAAGACGCTCCGGGGCCCACGGGGAGGGATGATCCTGGCCACTGAGGAGATGGCGAAGTCGATCGACCGGGGGGTATTCCCAAACGTCCAGGGCGGTCCACTCATGCACTCGGTTGCGGCCAAGGCGGTTGCGTACGGGGAGGCGCTGACCTCGCAGTTCAAGAGCTACACGCAGGCGATCACAGCAAATGCGGCAGCCCTGGCCGAGGTGCTTGGCGAGGGCGGGGCGCGCATCGTATCCGGCGGGACGGACAATCACATGGTGCTGGTCGACCTGCGACCCCTGGGCCTGACCGGCCGGGCCGCCGAGGAGGCGCTGGACCGCGTGCGCATCACGACCAACCGGAACGCCATCCCGTATGACCCCGAAAAGCCCCGGGTAACAAGCGGCCTGAGACTGGGCACTCCAGCCATCAGCAGCAGGGGCTTTACAGAGGACGACTCGCGCAGGGTCGGAGAACTGATACTTCAGACGCTGAAGGGCATCGACAGGGCAGGAGTGGAGGACTCTGTACGAAGAGAGGTCACCGCGCTGGCCGAGCGCTTGCCCGTCCCCGACTAGGGGCCCCAGATCAAGAGAGCTCGATCAGGGCCTGCCTGGCAGCGGCCTGCTCGGCGCTGGCCTTGCGGGTTCCCGAACCCCGGCCCGCCACCCTGCCGTCGACCTCCACCTCGGCCACAAAGCATGGCAAATGGGGCTCACCGGACTGCTCGACGATCCTGTACAGGGGAGGCGGCCACCCCCTGGCCTGCACCAGCTCCTGGAGTTCGGACTTGGGGTTGCCCGCAGCCCCCTCCCCTACATTGTCCAGCCTGTCACCCAACAGGCTCAGGACAAGCTTCTGGGCCTCCTCATAACCGGCATCAAGGAGCCTGGCGCCGACGACGGACTCCAGCGCCGCCGCCAGATTCGACTCCCTTGCCCGGCCGCCAAGAGCCTCCTCACCCCTACCCAGCACCAGGTACTCGCCGAGATCTATGCCCGCCGCCGCGGCCGCCAGGGTCTGTCCGCTGACGAGGGCCGAGCGGACCGAGGTGAGCCGGCCCTCGCTCCAGTCGGGGTGACGCCGGTACAGCTCCTGCGCCACTGCCAGGTCCACGACGGCATCACCGAGGAACTCTAGCCTCTGGTTGGAGAGGGTTCGGGCTGAGCCTTCCTCGTTGGCCACCGAGGGATGGATCAGGGCAAGCTCAAGAAGGCCCGCGTCGGAGAACGTGCACCCGATCCGGGACTGCAGGGCGGCAAGCCTGCGCCGGCGATCCGGAGACGGCGCCCTAGATCGCACCCTTGGGCCAGGGTGGCTGGGGGCGCTTCACCTCGCCGACGTAGCTCCTTTCAGCAAACAGGCCTGCAAAATGGGACAGCGCTTCCGCCGCCTCGTCATCCGGAGGGATGAATGTCTTAAGGAAGACAGACTGCCCGTTTTCAAACAGGAATGTCGGGGTGCCGAACACCCCGTGGTCGGATACCGCCTCTTTGTGATCGGCCGCCACCTCCGCCAACAGGTCCGGGTCTTCAAGGTCGCGGGCCAGACGGTCTCCATCGAGGCCCTGCGCCTCGGCGATCTCGACGAGCGGGTCGAGCCGGTCCAGGCGGATTCGACCGCCGTCGTGGCGGGCCGCCAGCAACGCCCTGTGAAAGCGCTCGAACTGCTCCCTTCCCTGCCTGGCCGCCGCCTTGCCCGCCAGCAGGGACAGGAACGAGCGTCCTCGTTCGTCCTCCGGCCTGTCCCACAGTGCGGCGCCGTCACTGCGCGCGGCCTCATCGAGGACGAAAGCGCGCCATGTCACGTCGACCTCGAACCCTGCGGCTCGTGCCTTATCCAGCCACACGGCTGCATTGTGCACGAACGGTCATATGTAGTCGTAGAAGATCTGGGCTCTCAGCACCGCACACCCCCGATGTTCGCGATAGCGGAATCTTAGCACCACGCCGCCTGAGCGGCCCTGCACCCGATCCGGGGCTGACCCATCCATCGTATAATGCCGGCCGATCGACCGATTGAGATGGCCGGATTCAAGTGAAAATACTCGTCGTAGGCGGCACTCTCTACTTTGGGAAGATAATCGTCCGATCGTTCCTTGAGCGCGGCGATGAGGTGACGATCTATTCGAGGGGCAACACCCGGCCCGAATTCTGGGACGAGTGCGACCACATAATCGGGGACCGAACAGACCAGGACTCCTTCCGGTCCAATCTGGCCGGTCGCAGCTTCGACGCCGTGATCGACAACCTGGCCTTCAGGGTCGAGGACGTTCAGTCGGCGGTCCGAGCGCTCAAGGGACGCACGGGCCGCTACATCGTGGCATCAACTGTGTCCATATACGGCGGTCCCGGGCACGCGCTTACACGCCGCCCGAGCGGACACGACGGACCACCGCCGGACCACTCCGACCAGTTCGTGGACCTGGTCGCCGAATGCCCGATCACTGAGGACTCGGTCGATCTGGCCTCGGTTCCCTGGACTTACGACGACACGGAGGACGAGTACGCGCAGGGCAAGAGGCAGATCGAGCGATACCTTGCCGAGACGAGCGACTTTCCGTGGGTCGTCATGCGCGTCCCCGCCACCATGGGGCCGGAGGACCCCAGTCTCAGGTTCTGGTGGTACCAGCAGCGCATCGAGGACGGCCGACCGATCGTCCTGAGGGATGGCGGCTCGGGGGTGTTCCGTCTGGGCTTTCGCGACGATATCGCCAGAGCCTTCGTCGACGCCGCCGACTCGCCCGACACCGCCGGCAACATCTACAACATCTGCCAGACCGAGATACCAACCCTCCGACACTACCTGGAGACGGTAGCCGGTGCATGCGGAACCGAACTCAACGCCGTCTCCGTCCCCGGAAGGGCGTGCGACCTGCTCTCGGACCTGCCCTGGAAGGACTGGAGCTACGATCCTCTATACATACCGTCGCCCTACGTGATGTCGGTCGAAAGGGCGAGGCGCGACTTCGCAATGTTCTCGACGCCGATGGCCGACTGGATATCAGAGACCGTCAACTGGTACCGGGAAAACCGCGCCCCGGACTCGGCGCACTATGAGGGAAGGGACCGGGAGGTCGAGTTGGCCGAGAGGTGGGACAAGGACTACTCGCACATAGTTGGTGCCTGAGAAAGAGAGCCAATGGGAAAACCCAAAGTCGCATACATATCCTCCCGTGAGTCCGACATCACACTCACGCTCGATCAGCTTGCCGGAGTCGACCACACCTTCGAAAAGCACCTTGTTCGCAGCGAGGGAGAGGTGATCGAGGCGATAAAGGACGCCGACGTTGTGATCGACGAGGCGGTCCCCATGGGGCGTTCGGTGATTGAGGCCATGCGGGGCGGCACCGCTATCGTGAGCCTTGGCCACGGCTTTAACCACATCGACGATAGGGCGGCGACCGAGGCGGGAATCATTGTGGCCAACTGCGCCGGCT
The DNA here is from genome assembly GCA_965207145.1 of Dehalococcoidia bacterium. Lineage (GTDB taxonomy): Bacteria > Chloroflexota > Dehalococcoidia > Lucifugimonadales > UBA2962 > CAUZIR01. Next base: position 199,614 of record OZ242262.1, read on the forward strand.
ACTGCGCCGACGAGGTGGCCAACCACACGATCCTGTTCGTGCTGGCCTGCTCAAAAAGGCTGGTCCAGCTCAACACGCTGGTCCGGGAGGGCCGCTGGGTGCCAGAGACTCCCTGGACCCTGCTGCCGATGCCGTCCGTCTACGGTCAGACCCTGGGGCTGATCGGCCTGGGCAACATCGGCAGGCCCACTGCCCGCAAGGCCAAGGTGTTCGGGCTGAACGTCATGGTCTACGACCCTTACCTGCCACCGTGGGTGGCCGACGAGTACGAGGTCACGACGGTCAAGACCATGGAGGAACTGGCCGCCGCCTCAGACTACGTCTCGATGCACGTTCCGCTAAACGACGGGACAAGGGGACTCGCTGGCGAATCACTGTTCAGGGCGATGAGACCGACCGCCTACTTCATAAACACCTGCCGCGGCCCGACCCACGACGAGGCCGCCCTGATACGGGCCCTGAGAGACGGGCAGATAGCCGGCGCCGCGATTGACGTTTTCGAGCAGGAGCCCACGCCCGCTGACAACCCGCTGCTGGCGATGGACAACGTGATCGTCACTCCGCATTCGGCGGGCACGTCTGACCGATCCAACACGGCAGGCAGGTCCAGGCTGGGCGAGGAGACGGCCCGTATCCTCAGCGGCGTGTATCCTATGTCCATTGCCAACCCCGACGTGTTGCGCAACATACCGGACCGCGGTCCGGCGACGGTGTCTTAGTCAGTCCGGTCGAGCCCGGCGACAGGAGAGGAAGATGACGGAACCCATCGCAAAGCTGAACGTCGAGATCCGCTACTGCGTCCCTTGAAGCCACCACGGCACGGCGGCCTGGATGGCCACCGAGATCTTTGCCGAGGGCGGCAGTGACGTGTCGATAACCATGACCCCCGGGGTCGGAGGCGTACTCCAAGTCTTCGCGGATGGAGACACGTTGTACGACAAGGCGAACGAGGATGGCAGGTTCCCCGATCTTCCGAGGGTAAAGGAGATCAGGGCGCAGATACGCAGCCGGCTGGAGGCCTAGTCGACCCTGTATCGCTGCCGACCTCGATCGTGTGGCGACTGGAGAGGGCTTCTCGGGCGGGCCAATATGGCTCCGTCGCGTGGTCAGCCGCCGGGCACGTATCCCGGCTCGGACCCTCGCCAAGACGAGGGCCCGGCAACAGGGATCCTCTCCGTATTGCCCTCGTCCTTCTGGGTCCGCGGGCGTTCAGGGCACCTTCCGACCCGGTCGTCATGGGACGCTCGCGCGTGCCGCCATCGCGGCCATACACTGGACGGAGACGGTCCGAGAGGAACAAGTAGGGCCGCCGGGTGGATCGGACAATTCAATTTTGAGGGCTGAATGTTTGACTTACTGATCAAGGGCGGGAATGTTATCGATGGAACGGGAGAACCCGCCTTTCGGGCGGACGTTGGGATATCGGGTGACAGGATAGAGGCCGTAGGCGACCTTGCGGCCGCCGATGCGGCGCGCACAATCGATGCCGCCGGGCAGGTTGTGAGTCCGGGATTCATCGACACCCACGCCCATTCGGACGGTGCGCTGCTGCTGGATCCCCAGCATGCCTCCGGGCTCAGGCAGGGCATAACCACCGAGTTCCTCGGCCAAGACGGCCTTTCGTACGCGCCTCTGTCAACGGCGAACTACAACATGTACCGGCGATACCTATCGGGGCTGCTGGGTCTGCCCCCTGCGGACCTGGACATGTCCAGCGTGGAGGCATTCCGGTCGCACTATCACCGCAAGTGTGCGATCAACACCGCTTACTGCGTCGCCCACGGGGCGGTCCGCATCGAGTCAGTCGGATTCAGCGACAGGCCACTTGTCGAAGACGATCTGGCCAAGGCCAAGCGACTCGTTCGCGAGTCCGTCGAACAGGGTGCGGTCGCTTTCTCGACGGGAATGTCCTACTACCCGAACTGCTGGAGCACTACCGAGGAGCTCATCGAATTGTGTCGCTCCGCGGACGAGGCGGGGGGCCTGTACGTAACCCACCTGCGAGACGTTCACACCGAGCGCGGCTTTGGCGGCGGAGGCGTGGAGGAGGCACTCGAGATTGGCAGGCGCTCAGGGGTGAGGGTCCACTTCTCGCACTTCCGCACAAACCCGGAGGACGTGGGAGTAATAACGGCCGAAGAGAAGATCGCCCCGATCGACGCCGCAAAGGACGAGGTTGACTCTTCCCTTGAACTCTATCCATACCCTATAGGCAGCAGCTTTACCGTGATGATCCTTCACTCCGTCTCACAGGAAGGCGGGTCGGACGAGATAATCAGGCGGCTGAGCGACCCGGCACAGAGGCGGCGGGTGGTTGAGGGCATAAACGCCTACGACACCAGACCCCTGGACCAGATGGTGTTCACCCACCTGCCGGCGCACCGGGACCTTGAGGGCATGAGCCTGTTCGACATCGCGCGCATGCAGGGCAGGTCGGCCGGCGACGTGGTATGCGACCTGCTGCTCGAGGAAGGCCTCGAGGTCGGCTACCGGGGCGCCCCACCGACGAGCGTGGCCATAACCCGGACTCTCGCCCGCGACCAGATGGAACTGCTGGCCCGACCGGACTACATGGTGGGCAGCGACCAGATCCCGGTCGGGGGCCTTCCCCACCCCAGGGCCTATGGTACCTTCCCGCGTTTTCTGGGCCGCCTGCGGCGACAGATGCCGGACATCATGAGCCTGGAGACGATGATCCAGCGCATGACCGACAACCCGGCCAGGCGGTTCGGGCTGACCGATCGCGGGCGGGTGCAGGACGGCTACTTCGCCGACATCGTCGTATTCGATCCGGACTCGATCATCGATACGGCGACGTTCGAGGACCCGAATCACCACCCGGCCGGCATAGCCTACGTACTGGTCAATGGCCAGGTCGCGGTGGACGACGAGGAATGCACCGGCGTAATGGCCGGCTACGCAGTACCTTAGCCACCCGCCCGCCGAACCTGCCGGCGATCTATCGGTCTATAATCCAGAATAGAGACCCTTTGATAGGAGCAGGACGCTTGGGAACCTCCAGCTGATCGCCTTCCTCGAAACGAGGCCAAGACCGCTCACTATTCAGCCTTCCTTCGGCAAGCGGCCGTGGAAGGTTTTGTTTTGCAGCCGGACTGCGGCGATCTCAGTCGCCCAATACCAGGGAGGACGAAATGGCAGCAAGGGTCGACCCTGAGCTGATCGAACTAAGGAAGCGGATGCGTCACTCGGCCGCGCACGTAATGGCCGACATCGTGACCCGCATGTACCCGGACGTCAGGGTGGGCATCGGACCGCCCACCGCCGACGGCTTCTACTACGACTTTCTTACCGAGCGCAGCTTCTCCCCCGCCGACCTCGAGGAGATAGAGCACCGCATGCAGGGTGTCATAGACGAGGACCTGCCCTTCGTGTACCGCGAGTATCCACGCGACGAGGCGAGGCGGTTGAATGCGGACGAGCCCCTCAAGCTGGAGGTGATAGACGACATACCCGAGGGAGAGGCCATATCCACCTATACGCACGGGCGATTCGAGGACCTGTGCGGCGGTCCGCACGTCGAATCGACCGGCAAGATCGTCGCCTACAAGCTGCTGAGCGTCGCGGGCGCATACTGGCGGGGCGACGAGAACCGCCCGATGCTCAAGCGCATTTACGGCACCGCGTTCGAGTCCGAGGCCGAACTCTCCGATCACCTCGAGCGCCTGGAGGAGGCGCGCAAACGTGACCACAGGGTGCTGGGCCGTCAACTGGATCTTTTCTCAATATCGGACGACGTGGGCCCGGACTCGTCATCTGGCACCCGAAGGGGGCGACTGTCAGGGGCCTGATCGAGGAGTTCTGGCGCGCAGAGCACGTCGCGGCAGGATATTCCCTGGTCTATACGCCGCACGTGGGCAAGGCCGACCTGTGGCGCACATCGGGCCACCTGGACTTCTACGCGGAAAACATGTTCGCACCGATGGACATGGACGGCCAAGACTACTACCTCAAGCCCATGAACTGCCCGTTTCACATGACCTACTACAAGACCGACCTGCGCAGCTACCGGGATCTGCCAATACGAACCGGCGAGCTGGGCACCGTTTACCGCTACGAGCGTGGCGGAGTGCTTGCGGGTCTTTTGCGCGTGAGGGGACTCACCCAGGACGACGCCCACATCTTCTGCCGGCAGGATCAGGTCAAGGAGGAGGTGAACGGTGTTCTGGACCTGACCTTCCACCTGCTGACCAGCTTCGGCTTCTCAGAGTTCGAGGTGATGCTCGCGACCAAGCCGGAGAAGGCAGTCGGTACGGATGCCCAGTGGAACCTGGCCACCGAGGCGCTGAGACAGACGCTTGAGGAACGGGCTCAAGACTACACCCTGGACGAGGGGGGCGGCGCCTTCTACGGGCCCAAGATCGACGTGCACATCCGCGATGCCATCGGCAGGCTCTGGCAGATAACCACCGTCCAGTTCGACTTCAACCTGCCGGCGCGATTCGAACTGGAGTACGTCGGTCAGGACGGCGATCGCCACCAGCCCTACGTCATCCACAGAGCCCTCCTCGGCTCGATGGAGCGGTTCATGGGCGTGCTCATCGAGCACTACGGCGGTGCCTTCCCAACATGGCTTGCGCCGGTCCAGGCGGTGGTAATACCCATAGCCGATCGACACCAGGAATACGGTCAGTCAATCGTCGACCGGCTCTCAGGCGCCGGGCTGAGGGCCGAAATGGACGACGGCAACGACCGCATGGGAGCCAAGATACGCAGCGCGCAGGTGCGCAAGGTCCCATACATGCTCGTCGTCGGCGACCGGGAGGCGAGCGCCGACGCGGCGGCCCTGCGGCTACGCTCGGGCCAGGATCTGGGCGCGGTCCCCGTACACGAGATCGTGGAACGGCTCAGAGACGAGGTTGCAAGGAAGCAATAGCGGGTGTGTCGCCTCGGAAGGCACAGGGCCGGATACCCTGAGGTCGGGCCATACCCGCACGTCGGAATCGCATCGCTGAGCCCCGCGCAAACCGCGGTGGCACTAATGACCCCTCGGAGGTTGTTACGGTGAACTGTGCGGCCGGCAATGTGCTCCGACCCTAAAGTTTCGACAGATTTGGCCAGAGGCGTGCACCCGTCTAACGGCGGTGATCTGGTCGGGAGCGCCGCATTGTCCGGCCTCCCGCCTTATGCTATAGTCGACTCGAGTCAGGCCCGGCCTGGCCAATACGTGATTGACTGATCGTTCGAGACTAAGGCGGTAAGGAAGCCGGGAGACAAACATAGCTAGAGACTATCGAGTCAACGGGCGCATAAGGATTCCAGAGGTCCGGCTGGTAGACGAGGAGGGAAACCAGTTGGGGGTGATGCCGACCAGCCAGGCGCTATCCCTAGCGGAGGCTCGCGGGTTAGACCTCGTAGAGGTTGCCCCTTCGGCGCGTCCCCCCGTATGCCGTATCATGGACTACGGCCGATTCCGCTACGAGGCCAGCCGAAAGGAAAGGAGCGCCCGCAAGGCCCAGAAGGCCAAGACGACAAACGAGCTTCGCGAGGTCCGTTTCAAGACACGCATAGGGGAACACGACCGCTCCGCCAAAACCCGCCTGGTCCGCAGGCTGCTCGGTGAGGGCTCAAAGGTGAAGGTGTCGGTCATGTTCCGGGGGCGCGAGATCACCCACCCCGAGGTCGGGATGGGGGTTCTGAAGGCGGTTGCGGAGGATCTCGCCGACGATGCGCTGGTCGAAAAGGCGCCGTCGTTTGAGGGCCGATTCCTGACGATGATACTAACCCCGGCCAAGGGCAAGGTGGCAAAGTCCGAGCCTTCGCTGGCCGCGAGATGACCCAGAGCAGATGCCCAAGCTAAAGACACACAAAGGAGCCGCTGCCCGCTTTCACGTGACCGGGACGGGCAAGCTGCGCCGCATGAAGGGGCACCGAAGCCACCTGCGGCGAAAAAAGCCGTCCAGCACAAAGCGCCAGTACTCGCAAAAGCTGCCGGTCTCCAAGGCGGACGAAAAACGCCTCAAGCGGCTCCTTCCGAACAGCCTGCCGTAGGGCAGGTACTACTTCTCACAGAGCACTCGATGACCAGAATCAAGCGTGGCGTCAGCAGACGACGGCGCCACAAAAAGATACTCAAGATGACCAAGGGGCACCGCGCCGGCCGCCATGCCCTCTTCAGGCAGGCGCGCGAGTCAATGATCCATGCCCTCAGCTACGCGTACGCGCACCGCAGGGAGAAAAAGGGCGACATGCGGCGGCTCTGGAATCTCAGAATCGGCGCGGCGGCCCGGCAGAATGGCCTCTCATACAGCCAGCTGATCTATGGGCTAAAGCTCGCCGGTGCGCAGATCGACCGAAAGATGCTCGCTGAGCTGGCCCTTCTCGAACCGGATGGGTTCTCCTCGGTGGTCGCCAAGGCCAAAGAGCACCTGCCGGCTTCTACCTGAGCAGCGAGCGCACATCCTCGGCCACGTCCCCCGGGCGAAACGGCAGCGAGAACAGCACGCGCATAGTTCCATCGCGGTCTATCAGGTAGACGGGCGCCTGGTGATCCACGGTGTAGGCTGCGCCGAGCCGCTCGTACAGTGAGTCGGCGGACCCATCCTGGTGGATCGGGTCGGAATCGGAGTGCTCCTCTCCCACCGGCAGAGGTGAGACGTAGTAATCGGCCCATATCCTCTCAAGCCGCTCGCGCTCGCCGACCAGGTAGCTCCAGTCGTCCAGCAAGCCATAGCTCTCCGAGTACTCCCGAGCGCGCTGGACAGTGTCACGCTCCGGGTCCACGCTGACCGCGACCATGGAGACCCGATCCATCAACCCAGGTTCGCCGGACAGTTCGTCTCGTACGTCCGCAAGGTGGCTGGCCACGACCGGGCATATGTCAGGGCAATCGGTATAGAGGAAGGTCAGTACGACCACATCTCCCCTAAGTTCCGACAGGGACACCTCGGACCCGAACTGATCGTACAGGGTGAAATCCGCGGCACGCTCGCCGCCGGTCAGCTCGTTGCCACGGAACTCCGCCGCTCGGTCCCCGCACGCCGCAATCAAGGCGGCCACGGTCAGAGCGCACAGAAGCTCCGGCCACCTCCTCCGCACTCCCTTATGGCACCAATTCGGCCGGGCGCGAGATAGCAGCCCGAACCCGCTATCCGGCCCTGTCCCCCTCGTACATGCGCTCCATCAGGTAAGCGACGGTCGGAACGCCGATTACGAGGGCCAGCCCGATGATGATCGCGCCCCACTCGCCCGCACCGGCCTTGTACAGGCCGATGAATATGAACCCCAGACCGCCGGCAATCACTGCGACGATGACGACGGAGATCGCCGGTATCAGCAGCGCAAGTTTCATCTGGTCTGGATTCATGGTTTCCTCCGCTTATCTCGGCCCGATCTTAAGTACGTGCCTGCCCACTGTCTCTCGCGCCTACTTCGCCCGGGTACCGGGCCATGCGCTCGCGTTCCCTGCGATGCTCGGCCTCCTCGCGCGAATACCAGCGAAAGAAGGTCACCACCAGCAGCGTCATGAACAGGGCTCCGCCGCCGACCTTCATGATCAGGCCGCCGGCCTGCTGATCGGCGATGTCGCCTATGCCCCAGATGGTGGGCGCCTGTACATAGTATTCGTAGATTGGCTGCTCGGCGAACGTGATGGGTGCAAACACGATTATCTGCGCTATGGACATGAGCAGCAGATAGATCATCTGCATCGGCTCGGACAGTCCGGGCAGTTCTGCCGACTTGCTCATGAGCGGCCACCAGCCCATCACCCCGGTGGCCAGAAAGAGGATGTGCTCTGCGATGTGGATGCCGTGGTAGTTCACCGAGCCCGAGTACAGCGCGGGAAGATGCCACACCGAAAACATCAGGTTGAACGCCGCAAAGGCAACGATCGGGTGGGTCAGCACCCGGGCCGGCACCCGAATGGCGCGCACCCTCAGGACGGGGCCGAGCACCCAGCCCGGAGTACCTGCGATCAGCAGCGGCGCCGCCACTAGGGTCATCAGGACATGCTGGACCATGTGCGCCGAGAACAAATAGCTGTTGCTCAGTTCGTGCAACGGCGAACTCAGGGCGATAAAGATCACCAGAACGCCTGCCGTGAACATGGCGACCTGCCTGGATTCGACCGACTCTGCCAGCCCGCGCCGCACTCTCATGGGGCCGACGCCGTAAAGGTACGCCCCGAGCAGCACCGCCAGACCGATCATCACGTCCGGGTGGACGTGCCAGTCCGTCCATACCGAGTAGGCTGCGCTGTCAGCCAATGTGCCCTACTCCGAGTCCTTGTTCACCCCGACACGTGGAACCAGCGGAACAGGCCCATCAGGGCGAAGACCACTCCAACCGCCAGAACCAGCCCGGAGACGAACATCGTGTAGAACAACTTGTGGTCGAAGCGAAGGTGCATGTAGTACATCGCCACCAGCACGAACTTGCCGATCGACAGGATCGCAAGGATCGGTATGATGCCGTAGCTCAGGCCCTCGATCAGGAAGAGCACTACCTCCAGGATCGTGAGCACCACCAGGGTCATGGCGACCTTGAAGTACGTGCCGGGCGTGGGATGGCCCGTGTGGACCTCCGCTTCGTCCCCCGGGACCGCGGGCTGGCCCTGGCCTGCTGTCAATTGCTCGTCGGTAGCCATTTACTAGGTTGGGAACCCCTCAAACACCCCGAACAGGTACACCACGGTGAAGATCACAATCCAGACCACGTCCACAAAGTGCCAGTACAGCGCGGCGAGATCGGTGTCGAGATTGCGCTTCGGCGTGACGCCCCCCTTCTTGAACGAATAGAAGAACAGGCCCAGCAGCCATATCACGCCGATCGTGACGTGGGTGCCGTGCAGGCCGGTGAGGGTGAAGAACGTGGTGCCGAACAGGTTGGTCCTGGGCGTGAGACCGTGCTTGCCGTCGTACACATCCACGCCTTCGGTGCACTCGCGCTCGGCTATGGAGGCATCGAATGTGGAGAATTCACCGGGCGCGGCCCGGTACTTGTTGCAGTCGATATGGACCTCGTGGTTGGCGAACTCGTAGAACTCGAAGACCTGGAAACCGAGGAACGTGGCGCCCATGATGATCGTGGACATCAGCCACACCCTGTAGGTCTTCAGGGACCCTCGGGTCAGGGCCGCGTAGGCAAGCACCATGCTCATGCTGCTCATCAGAAGCACGAATGTGCTTACGGAGGTCACCGGGATGCTGAACACGTCCTCGGGGAACGGTCCGACCTTGCTCTTACCCGTGTACACCAGGTAGGTGGCGATCAGGGTGCCGAAGAACATGCAGTCCGAACCAAGGAAGGCCCACATGAGCATCTTCCTGTGGTTCAGGCCGGTAGTGGTGTCCTCGTGCTCGCCGTCGTGATGGGCCGCGGTGGCCTCCTGCGCCATCTGTGCTCCCGTCCTACCTAACGTCTCTCGCTACGCCTGCTCGTCGGACTCACCCGGCTCCGGGTCGTTGACAGGCTCGAACGACCACGCGTACATGCCGATCATCATGATCGCCCCACCGATGGCCAGCACCGGGATGCTGTAGATGATTCCCCATGCGCCGATGAAGATACCCAGGGACGTGACCAGCGGCCAGAACGAGGGCTGGGGCAGATGGATGCCGTGGCCGTCACCGGACCCGCCCGCCGGAGCGCGCCTCGGCACCAGGCCGCGCTTGCGCGACCACCAGTCGTCCCGGTCCTGCACCACGGGGATCTCCTCGAAGTTGTACTCGGGAGGAGGCGAAGATATCGACCACTCAAGTGTCCTGGCGTCCCAGGGATCGCTGGGGGCGGGGCTTCCTGACCGCCAGCTCTGCCACAGGTTCTTCATCATGATCAGGGTCGCAAGCACTATCACGAACGCGCCGGCGGTCTGAAGTGCGTTGAGCTCGGTCCAGCCCATGTCAGCGCCGTACGTGTAGATCCGTCGGGGCATCCCGTCCATCCCTATGAAGTGCATCGGGAAGAACGTCAGGTTCTGCCCGATGAACATCAGCCAGAAGTGCCACTTGCCCTCGGCCTCGTTGTACATCCGGCCGGCGTACTTGGGGAACCAGTAGTAGATCGCCCCGAAGATGCCCATGATGGCGCCGCCGAACAGCACGTAGTGGAAGTGGGCGACTATGAAATACGTATCCTGCTGCTGGGCGTCGGACGAGGACATCGCGTGCATGACACCGCTTATGCCGCCAATGGTGAACGTCACTATGAATCCCACGGCGAACAGCATCGGCGTCTTAAAGTCGATGGAGCCCTTCCAGATCGTCCCGATCCAGTTAAAGATCTTTATTCCGGTCGGCACCGCAATCGCCATCGTTGTGATCGTAAAGACCGAGTTGGGGATCGGCCCCAGGCCGACCGTGAACATGTGGTGGCTCCATACCAGCCAGCCCATGAACGCGATGATCACGCCCGCCAAGACGACCGTGGAGTAGCCGAAGAGCGGCTTTTTGGAGAAGGTCGGCAGTATCTCCGAGACTATTCCCATCGCCGGGAGGATGAGTATGTATACCTCGGGATGTCCGAACACCCAGAAAAGGTGCTGCCAGAGGACGGGATCGCCGCCCGCCGGAGCGAAGAAGAAGTTGGTCCCGTAGCTGCGGTCGAGCAGGAGCTCAAAGAGCGCAACCGTTATCACCGGGAAGGCCAGGACCAGCAATATGGCCGTGATCAGCGTCATCCATGTAAAGAGCGGCATGCGCATCATCGACATGCCGGGGGCCCGCATGTTGACGATCGTCACGATGAAGTTGAACGCCGCGGCGAGCGAGGCGATTCCCAGAACCTGGAGGCTGACTATCCAGAAGTCGATGCCTTTGCCGGGGTTATAGGCCTCCTCTGTGAGCGGGGCGTAGGCGAACCAGCCGGCGTTGGGTGATTCTCCGAGGAACCAGCTCAGGTGCAGCAGCAGGGTCCCGGCCAAAAAGACCCAGTAACTGAATGCGTTGAGCCTGGGGAATGCGACGTCCCGGGCTCCTATCTGCAGGGGAATAACGAAGTTAAAGAACGCCGCACCCAGCGGCATGATCGCAAGGAAGATCATCGTGGTCCCGTGCATGGTGAACAGCTGGTTGAACACCTCGGGGCTCACGATGTCGACGTTCGAGCCCGAGAGCTGCACCCGCATGATCAGGGCCTCGATGCCGCCTATGAGGAAGTTGATGAAGGCGGTGACGCCGTAGAGGATGCCGATCCTCTTATGGTCGATGGTCGTAATCCAGCCCCATATCCCTTCCGGGTGAACGGGCCGCTTGATCATGGGTACCGAGAGCGTCGTCATTCCAGGCTCCTCAGGTATGCGGCAAGGGCTGCTATCTGGGGCTCGGTGAGCGCCCGGGTCGGGTCGTTGTATACGCTACCGTCCCTGGACATCACGTTGCCGGGCTTGATCTCGTTCGGATCTGTCAACCACTTGACAAGGTTCTCATGTGTATTGTCCATGATCCCGGACGCCATGTGCATCCGGCTCGCGAAATGCGTCAGGTCCGGACCGACATCGCCGTACGCGATAGAGCTGCCCCTGACGGTGTGGCACGACCAGCATTCGACTTCGACCGACATGAACAGATCGTGTCCCTGCTGCGCCAGGGGATCGCTCGGGACGACCGCATCGGCCAGCTGTTCCTCAACCCATGCGTCGAAGTCCTCCCTGGAGTGTGCGACCACCCTGAAGCGCATGTTCGCGTGGGACTCCCCGCAGAACTCGGCGCACTGGCCCAGGAACACACCTTCCTCGTCGGCCTGCATCCACATGGTGTTGGTGTTGTTGGGGATCATGTCCACCTTGCCGGCTAGCTTGGGCACCCAGAAGCTGTGGATGACATCGGTGGCCTCCAGATCGAGGTTGATCACCTCGCCGACCGGGATGTGGAGTTCGTTGGCCGTGACCACGCCTAGCTCCTCGATCTCGAACTCGAACCACCACTGGTTGGCGGTGGCCCTGACGGTAAGTGCGTCCGGATCGGGGCTGACGGAGTTATCGAACAGCGCGTTTATGGTCGGGACCGCCACAGCGACAAGGAGCAGGGCCGGGATGACAGTCCAGGTGATCTCCAGCATGTGGTTGCCATGGATCTGCTCCGGGTCGCGGTCCGTGTAGCGGCGCCGGTACCTGATCGTCGCATAGATGATCAACCCCATCACCAGCGCGAAGACCACCAGGCCCGCGTACATGATGATGTAGAAGATAGTCGCCTGTGAGCGTGCGACGGGGCCCAGCGTGTCGAAGGTCGACTGGGGATTGTCGGTGGTGCAGGCCGCGAGAGTCGCCAGGACCAATCCCGCGAGTACGACTGTCACGGGTCGCATCGACGGCCGCTTAAGAATCGACATTACGCGGGAACGAAAACTCCTGCTGACGGGGCATTTATTCGGGGGCGCACCAGCCCTCGCGACGGTAAGCAAATCTAACAGAGCGATTTTTGCTAGTCAAGCTTTTCACAATCTCAGTTTACGCCTGTCTATAGCCAGCCGTCGGCCATTTGTCCACCTCGTTAGCAGCCCCGCAGACGGCCGTCACGACAGCATCGTAGCATCGATCATCAGGGCGGCGAAAAGCAGCGCCAGGTAGGCCAGAGAGTACAGGTAGGCGGCTTTCGCTCTCTGTATGCCGGGAGAGACCAGCAGCCAGACCGCGTAGCAGAGATATCCGACTCCAAGGACGAGCGCGGCCAGCCCGTAGATCCACCCCACCTCCCCCGTCACCACGAACATTACGGTGAGCGCCAACAGCAGTGCGACGTAGAGCACTATCGAGCGCTTCGTCTCGGCCTCGCCGCTTACCACCGGCAACATGGGTATTCCGGCCTCCGAATAGTCGTCCTTGATCATCAGCGCCAGCGCCCAGAAGTGAGGCGGCGTCCAGAAGAAGACGATGGCGAACATGTAAAGGGCCGCTATTCCCAGGTCGCCCTGAACCGCGGCCCATCCAACCATCGGCGGGAAGGCACCGGCTGCGCCACCGATGACGATATTCTGAGGCGTGGTGCGCTTAAGCCCCAGCGTGTAGACGAAGACGTAGACCACGGTCGCCGAAAGCGTCAGCCCGGCGCTAAGAGGGTTAACCAGGACGCTCAGCAGCACGAACGCCACCACGTTCAGTGCTACGCCGAACACCAGCGCGTCGCGGGGCACTATTCTGCCGCCCGCCACTGGCCTCCTCCGTGTGCGGCGCATGACATTGTCTATGTCTCTATCCAGAAAGTGGTTGATCGCATTGGCCCCACCCGAGGCCAACGATCCGGCCACCAGCACAACCGCCATGATCCCCATGTCCGGCGGCCCTCCGGCTGCAACGAACATCCCTCCCAGCGCGGTGATCAGCAGCAGCACTATGATCCGGGGCTTGGTCAGGGCCACGTAGTCGCGGACCAGGCTCCCGCGGGAAGAGGTGTGGGCTACCACTGGATCAAACTCCTCACGCCCCGGAAACGCTCGGAGTCTGCGTCCGGTTCTGAAACCCCCGACATCCGCGGAACATGCACCAGCGCGGCCAGGACCGCCGCGGCCAGCCAGACGGCCGTCGCGGCGCTTACGTGTATACCCTTCCAGACCGGCGCAAAAGCACTCCACGGATTGGCCGCGCCTATGAAGACCTGTCCGACCAATAGCGCGGCGAGCACAATCGCACATACGCCCGCGCCCGGCCACCACTCTCTCATCCTCCATACCCAGAGCGCGACCACGACTATGATGAGACCAGTCACGACGGACACTATACGGTGGGACATGTGGAGTGCGAATTTTACGTCCCCCGACGGGATGATCATGCTGCCGCTGCAAAGCGGCCAGGACCCGCACGCTGTGCTCGCCCCCTCCCCGACGACAATCGAGCCGGACACCAGCAAAAGGAACGTGAACAAAAGCATCAGCGCCATCGCGGCGCTGACCGCCAGCATCGTCGACCGCGGGGGACCGTTCAGCGGCGGATTGCTCACCGGCCAGACGGCCACCAGGGCAAAGGCCAGCGACGCGATCAACAATTCGGCGATCGCAAGGTGGATCAGTCTCATGCTCCAGTTCAACTCGGTTATGACCGTCGCCCATCCAAGGGCACCGGCCGCGATGACCAGAGCGAAGGCGGCCAGGGTACAGCCGAACACCACCGCGCTATCTCGGTGCACGCGCCAGCCTATAACGACTGCGGCCAATATGAAGATCCCTAAGAGTACAGCGGTAAGCCGGTGCGTGTACTCAAGGATCACGTCACCTGTGAACGCGGGTATCCACTGCCCGTCGCAGAGCGGCCAATCATCGGCGCATGCGAGACCCGCATCAAAGACCCTGACGAAACCGCCCAGCGTGATCTGAGCGAAGGCAGCCACCAGGGCAGCCGCCAACATGACTCGAAAGATCAACTGCCCGGCTTCAACCGGCCGGGCGACTACGTTCTGGGAGACGGGACGTTGCACCTCAACCCGCCTTATGTGGGGTAAAGCATCAGAGCGTGCAGAGTTTCACAATCTTACCACCGAGGGCGGGACCGCGAAGGCGATTCCGAGCCGCACCGATTTGCCACCGCAGCGGTGAGACAGGGATAGACGGCCCTTCGACTGCCTTGACCGCGGCGGCTCGAAAAAGCTAGAATCCGTCGTTGTTTCCTCCCTGCAGAGTTCCGGATGCTGGTTTCACACGACATGCTGGCTCGGTTCGGCAGGAGCGTCGAGGCCCGCTAGCTCAATTTGGCAGAGCAACTGACTCTTAATCAGTAGGTTCTCGGTTCGAGTCCGAGGCGGGTCACAGATTAACTTCACCAGGCAAGCTATTTCCGTCCTGCAAGCCGTGAACGTCTGACCGGTAAACGTCAGTGGGCACCGCTATCTGGCTCCTGTTGGCCCTATCGCTGGCCTCCCTCACCGCCTGGCTGTGGCTGGCGCTGCTGCGAGGCATGTTCTGGCGCACCGACGTCAGGCTGGCAGACCCTCCGGGCGCCTACGACGACGGACGGAAATGGCCATCGGTGGCCATCCTCGTGCCGGCCCGCAATGAGGCCCAGGTCCTGCCCGAGACGCTGCCGACCCTTCTCGACCAGGACTACCCGGGCGACCTGACGATAGTGGTGGTGGACGATGACAGCGGGGACGGCACGGCCGATGTGGCCCGCAGCCTCGGTGCGGCTGCGGCACGAGGGGACCTCCTGACGGTAGTCGCCGGGCGCCCGCTCCCTCCGGGCTGGGGCGGCAAGCTGTGGGCTCTACAGACCGCACTGGAGGCCGTTGAGCACTCGGCCTGCGAGTTCCTGCTCCTGACAGACGCGGACATCGCCCACCCGCGAGACAGCGTAAGAAGGCTGGTCGACAGGGCTGTTTCGACCGGCTCCGACATGGTCTCGCTGATGGCCCGCCTCAGGACGGAGACAGTGTCAGACCGTCTCCTTCTGCCGGCCTTCGTCTTCTTTTTCACAAAGCTGTATCCGTTCCGCTGGTCGAATGACACCGGCCGGGCAACCGCGGCTGCTGCTGGCGGCTGCGTCCTCTTGAGGCGGGAGGCTCTCGACAGCGTGGGCGGCCTTGCACCGATTTCGGATGCGGTCATAGACGACTGCTCGCTCGCCGCGCTAGTCAAGCGCTCCGGCGGCAGGATCTGGCTGGGGCTTTCTGAACAGGTGCTGAGCGTGAGGACCTACGGGTCGATAGGCCCGGTCTGGGACATGGTTGCCAGAACCGCCTACACGCAACTGCGCCACAGCCCGATGGCGCTTGCGGGGACGCTGGCCGGAATGGTCCTGCTGTATGCCATCCCACCCCTGGCCACGGCCGCGGCCCTGGCCCTGATAGCGGCCAACACGGCCGGCGGCATGGCGGCGCCGCTTGGGATAGCGGTAGGCGCCTGGCTGCTTATGGCCACAACGTTCGCTCCCATGCTGCGGCTATACGGGGTTAACTTGGCGATGGCCCCTGCGCTGCCAGTGGCCGGCGCCCTCTTCACGCTCTTTACGGTCGCATCCGCCGCGCGTCACTTTCGCGGTGGGGCGGGCACCTGGAGAGGAAGGAGATTGACGGTTCCCAACCACCCTGGACCCTGAGAGCCGACGGGCCAGCGATCGGGGATGCGGTCTTGGGTCTACAGGCCACATCTCGCGGCTACTAGGAGAGCCGGAACTCCTCGAAGCTGACCTTGCCCCTCCGGACAA
This sequence comes from Dehalococcoidia bacterium, assembly GCA_965207145.1. Lineage (GTDB taxonomy): Bacteria > Chloroflexota > Dehalococcoidia > Lucifugimonadales > UBA2962 > CAUZIR01. The sequence continues at coordinate 215,701 of OZ242262.1, forward strand.
GGTCCCTTATGCGACGCTGGGCCGGCGACAGCCTGCTTCCGCCCGTCTTGAACTCCATCAAGATAACCCGGTCATCCTCGAACTGCACTCCGTCTATGGGCGAGCCGAGAAATCGGAACCCGGATGGGTCATAGGGGTATCCCGCGGCCCAGGGCATGAACTGCTCGGTGATCTGCCCGTATCGGGTGCTGCGACTCCGGCCGCTGAACCGTTCCGCCTCCAGGTCCCGGCGAAGCGAGACGGCAAGTCGCACGGTGGCCACCAGCAGGATCACCAGGACTGCGGCGGCGGCTGACAGAACTGTGATTGCCAGTTCCATCACTCACGTCCGCCGCCGTTCTAGTACTCCAGGTCGGACAGCAGGGGCATCACCTCTTCCTGCATGAGCCGCATCGACTTCTTCCAGCGCTCGTCGTCGCCCTTGTGGTCGACGACCATCCCCAGCAGCACTCCGAAGCCCCCAGCCCACTCATACAGCTCCCGTATCTTGTCGGCCACAGTCTGGGGCGAGCCGACCAGCCACATGTGCTCCATTATGTACTCGGCCGTCACCGCCTCATCCGGAAGCGAGGGGTCGTGCTTCATGTTCCGGGTGATGGGGTACTCGCCGAAGGCGAACAGCGGCTGCAGGTACTCGCGCCAGGCTCTTCCGAGGCCTCCATTCCAGGCCGTATCGCGCGCCTCTTCGTCGGTTTCCGCAACCCAGAAGTCGCGGACCACTCGCCATTCCGACCGGGATGGCGGTTCCCTGCCCGACTCCTCGGCCCCCTCCAGGACGGCGTCCCAGTGGCCGGGCATGTACTGGGCGTTCAGGCCAAGGCTCATGGGGATGAAGCCCCGCTCTCCCGCCATCCGCAGCGTCGTTGAGTTCGGGCTCGCCGCGGAGATCCCGATGGGCGGATAGGGCTTGGTGAGAGGCTTGCGGAACGAACCGAGGGTGCCGTAGCTGAACTCTTCCAGCTCGGGCAGGTTGACCGACCAGTACTTGCCGTCATAGCGCCACGGCGGCTTGTCCATGTTGTCCCAGATGCCCAGGATGATCTCTAGCGCCTCCCTGGTCATATCCCGGTGCTGGTTCGCCGCCATGTCCACCTGGAACAGCTCCATGTCGGTCGCAATGCCGCCGGCCCCCACGCCAAACATGAACCTGCCCTGCGCGATGTGGTCAAGGTACGCGATCCGCTGGGCGAGTTCGGCGGGGTGGTGGAACGGCAGGAGGAACGAGCCCACGCCGAGCCGGATCTGGCTCGTCTGCAGCAGCGCCTGGGCGACCATCAGATCCGGTGATGGCACAGGCTCCCAGATCGCAGTAAAGTGCTCGCCAATCCACGCCTCGACATAGCCAAGCTGGTCTGCGTACGCGATCGTGTCAAGGTCCCACTGCAGCGCCTCGTACGTGTCTCTCTCAGGCGGGTGAGAGGGCATCAAGAACAGTCCTGCCTTCATCCGGTTCCTCCCTGTTTGGAATCGCCCATCCCCAAGGACCGGGGAACGTCACCGAGACAGCCGGGCGCATTCCCACTCTGGCGATACCTTACCGGAAACCCGCCCATCTCAACCACCGAGCGACGTTGTTTCGGCCCCGGCAGGTCCGGCTCAACCCGGGGATTTCAGCGGGCAGCCGAGGAATTATGATAGACAGAGGGTCGGCGGCCGCAGTTCCCGGCGCAAGAACCCGCGGGAAGAGTCCAGTGAAATCCCAAGGCAAGGATCCGGCGCACACCAAGGCTTCGGCGCCGCGCGAGAACTACTTCAGGGTCAGGCCGCGGCGGTGGACCACCGCCCAACCGTGGAGAACCCTTCGCGGCATCGGTCTGTTTACCCTGCTGTTCGGCGTGCTGGCCGGGGTGGCGATCGGGGTTGCAATACAGCGCGGAGACGTCAGCGAGACCGCCAAAGGGCCGAACTACGACGAGGCGGCAGTAACCGCGCTGTTCGAGCGCGTCGCGCCCTCGGTGGTCGAGTTGATCGTCCACCGGGTCGACGGCACGCTCGACACGGGAGCCGGTTTCTTCATCGACTCAGACGGGCACGTGGTGACCAACAGCCACGTGGTTGACGGGGCGGAAAGCATAGACGTGTCCCTGTCGGACGGCCGCGTCATAGCCGGGAGCCTGCTGGGCTCGAGCCCGTCGGACGATCTTGCGATGCTATCGGTCGACCCGGATCAGGTAAGGGACGTGCGGCCGCTCAAGCTGGCCGACTCCAACGAGCTTCGCACCGGCCAGCTCGCCCTGGCGATCGGCAGCCCGCTGAGGATGCGGAACTTCCTCTCGGTGGGAGTCGTGGCCGGTATCGGCGACAGTCCACCGCTGCTCCGGGACCGGCGGGCGGCGCCTGCGCTGCAGCGTCCAATACCCAACATGGTCTGGACCGACGCCTCGTTGCTCCCGGGCAATTCGGGCGGACCGCTGCTCAACTCCGAAGGCGAGGTGATCGGCGTGACCTCAGCTGTCCAGGTTTCGGCGCAGGGCGACATCGGCATAGGGTTCGCCGTTCCGAGCAACATCCTCGCCAGCCTGCTCCCTCGGCTCAAGGACTCGCAGCTGATCTCGCGCGCCTGGCTCGGCATAAGCGGCACGTCCATTACCCCCGAGATCGGGGATGCGCTCGGGGTGTCCACCGAATACGGCGTGTACGTCCGGGATGTGAGGCCCAACACCGGCGCCGCTCGGGCCAGGCTGCGCGGCGACCCCTTCCAGGTGCCCAGTGGTCGTGGAGACGTGATCATCGCCGTGGACGGGCGCACGGTCGCGTCCGTCTCGGAGATGATCGACTACTTTAACTCGATCGACCCGGGCGACACGGTCGCCCTGACGGTTCTTCGGGGAGGCGCCGAGCGGACCATAATGGCCACCCTCGGCGCGTGGCCAGAGACCCCGGGACCCTAGGCCAGCCCGTCCTCCAGCTCTGAGATCACCTTCTCGGTCTGGCCGACGACGAAGTCGACCTCGTCCCTTGTGATAGACAGCGGCGGGGAGAAGAACATCGTCTGGTTCATTCCCCGGCCCAGAAGCTGGTTGGTCTCCATAAGCTCGCCGAGTCTGGCATCGAACTTCGCCTCCGGTGGGAACGGCTCAAATGTATCCCTGTCCTTGGCGAACTCGACCGCCGCTATCAGGCCCATCCCACCGCGCACGTCGGCGACTATGGGATGCTCCTTCAGCGTCTGGAGCTGCTCATACAGGTAGGTGCCCATGTTCGCCGAGTTCTCGACGAGGCCCTCTCGCTCGATGATATCCAGGTTCGCAAGACCCGCCGCGCAGGCCGGTGGATTGCCGCCGAAAGTAATCAGGTGCCGGAAGGTCTGTTCACCCTCGCCCTCCATGACCTCGCCCACCTTCTTTGAGGCGATGGCTGCACCTATCGGCAGATAGCCGCTGGTCAGAGCCTTGGCCACGGTCATGATGTCGGGCTTGATGTCCCAGTGCTCGACGGCGAACATCTTGCCAGTCCGGCCGAATCCATTGATCACCTCGTCGGCAATGAGGACCACGCCGTACCTGTCACAGATCTCGCGGACGGTCGGCCAGTATTCCGGGTGGGGTATGTGCACGCCGGAAGCGGCCGAGACGGGCTCGCCTATGAAGGCGGCCACCGAGTCGGGCCCCTCCTCTACGATCGCCTGCTCCAGGTCTTTGGCGTACTGCATGTCCCAGTCGCCGGGCATGGAGCGGTAGTCGACGCCCGGGTTGGATATGCGCACGTTTCCGGGAACCAGGGGTCCGTAGTCGTTGGGCCTGTTGATCATGCTGAAGCCAAGCGCCATGCAAAGGTGCGTGGCGCCGTGATAAGAGCCCTGCCTTGAGATGACCTTCCAGCGGCCCCGCTCGCCGATGTTGTACTGGTACTTCTTGGCCATCTTGATGGCAGTCTCTACTGCCTCCGATCCCCCGGATACGAAGTACACCCTGCTGTCAGGGTCGGGGGTCAGGCTGGCCACCTTGGCCGCCAGCCTGATGGCGGACGGGGCCACCGTGCCGCCCGGCGAATAGCTGATGTCCTGCATCTGGGCATAGACCGCATCAGCGATCTCCCTGCGCCCATGGCCGATGTTCTTGAGCCACATGCCGGCGATCAGGTCGACATGTCGCTCGCCGGACGGCCCTTCCACCCAGATCCCGTCCGAGTGGGTGACGAGCTTTATGCCGGTGTCATCCGACAGGTCGCCCGTCGGCCTCGAATGAGGCCAGAAGTGGTTCTCGCCCAGTCCCTTTAGCTCTTCGATCTCTTCGCCGGTAAGTGGCTTTGCGACCATGGTCAGTCCCTCCTCAAAGTCGATGGAAGCTCAGGCCCCTAAGCTCGGCCACGCCACCATGAACGGCGGCATGGTATCACCGATCTAAAGGGGCGCACTAGCCCGGATGGGCAGATAAACCGGACCTGTCTATTACAGGAATTTTGCCGCCACGTGGCGGCGCTGAATCTTGCCGGTCGAGGTGCGAGGGATATCTTCGACGACGTACACCGTTTCGGGCACCTTGAATGCGGCGAGCCTGCCCGCGCAGTGAGCCTTGACCTCCTCTGCGGTGGTCTCGGACACAAGGACCACCGCGGCTCGCACCGACTCGCCGTACTTGGAGTCAGGAGCACCGAAACAGACGGCCTCGGCGACCGCGGGATGGCTGAGGAGTGCCTCGTCGACCTCGACCGGGGATATCTTCTCGCCTCCCCGGTTGATTAGCTCCTTGAGGCGGCCTGTCAGGGTCAGGTAGCCGTCCTCGGAGAGCGTGCCCTGATCGCCGGTTCGAAACCACCCGTCCCAGAATGCGGTGGCGTTGGCCTCCGGGTTGTTGACATAGCCGCCCATCACGTTAGGGCCGCGCACGCAGACCTCACCCCGGCACCCAGGTCTTACCTCCGCCCCCGCCTCATCACGCACGGACACCTGTACACCCGTTCCCACCCCGACGCTGCCGGGGCGGCGCTGCCCGGGAGGCAGCGGATTCGACGACATCTGGTGCGAGGCCTCGGTCATGCCGTAGGCCTCGACGACCGGCGCCCCGAACCTGCTCTCCAGCCCCTCCATCAGCCCGGAAGAGAGAGGCGCCGAGCACGAGCGGATGAACCGGAAGCTCTGTGCGGGCGCACAGTCCGCGTCCGCACGGTCGAGAAGAATCTTGTGGATCGTCGGCACCGCCGAGTACCAGGTCGCCCCGGTCGCCTGCCTGACCGGCCAGAACGCACCGGCCGAAAAGCGCGGCGGCAGTACAATCGCCCCGCCGGTTGCCAGGGTCGAAAGGGCGACGCCGATCAGCCCGTGGACATGGAACAGCGGCATGACGACCATGGCGACGTCATCACCAGTGAGACCGTAGGTCGCCGAAATGTTGCGCACCGACTCCACGATGTTCCTGTGGCTCAGGGGCACCCCCTTGGGCCGGCTGGTGGTTCCAGAGGTGTGCAGGAAAAGGGCGGTCGACTCAGCCGCGGGCGGCGGCGGATCGACGGCGGCTGACAGCGGGACTCCGGCGCGGTGAATCGCCAGTTCCCCTCCGGCCAGCGATACCTCGAACGTGGGGACGTCAAGCGAGTCGGCCGCCTCCCTCGCCGGGTGGGAACCCGGCGGCACCACGGCAATCTGGCTTTCGGCGTCCCCCACGTAATAGGCGAATTCATCGGCGGTGTACGCGGGGTTCAGCGGGGCGGCGACCGCGCCCGCCCGGGTGACCGCCAGAAAGGCGATCAGGAACTCGAGGCCGTTTCCGAGTGCTATGGCGACCGGCCTCTCCGGCTCCAGACCCGCCCCGGCTAGGAGCCCTGCCGCCCTGTCGACGCTGCTTCGCAGCTCCCCGTACGTAACGGCCGGGCCGCCAGGCACGACCACGGCGGTCGCGCCGTCTGGCTTCCCGTCTAGTATCGAGCTAAGCATCCTTGCCCAATATCATATCCGCAGGCAGGCAACGGCGGTCGCATCAGTTGCGCGACCGGTCGCTACCGCGAGACCACCGCATCGGCCTCGATCTCTACGACCATGCCCGGGTCCATGAGGCCCTTTATCTCGATCATGGCGGTTACCGGGGGATTGTCGGCAAAGTGCTCCCTGTGAGCCCGGGCATACTCTTCCCAGCGCGAGATGTCAGTGACGAATATCCGCGTCCTGACGATGTTGTCCATCGGCACTGACAGATCCTCAAGTGCCCTGCGGATGATCCCGAGGCAGTGGACGGTCTGCTCGTACGCCTCGCCCGGCGCGTGCACGCCGCCGCCCTCCGCCACCGCTGCCGTGCCGCTTATGAATACTAGGTCGCCAGCCCTCACCGCGCGGCAAAAGCCGATCTCCCTCTCCCAGCTCGATCCACTAAAGGCCCTTTCCAGTTCCATCTACCAGGCTCCTTTCTGGCCGTCGGCCATACCGGGACCGCTGCCCCGTCTGGATCGGTGGAGCATACAGCCTCCCGGCCGGCCGCGGGACCGACGGCAACCGGGTGCCCTCGCGCCCCGTGGTTGACACGTCGCGGGCGCATCGTTTAGCATCGGTCGACCGCCAAAACCAAATAACACTGCTCTTATCAAGAGAGGCGGAGGGAACGGCCCTTCGAAGCCCGGCAACCATTCGGCCAGACGGCCGGAACGGTGCCAATTCCGGCGAACTCCCCGACACCTGCGGGGGTTCGAGAGATGAGAGTAGCGTCACGCAGACGTTACGGACTCCTCTCGCGATCGGGTGGGGTCTTTTTTTGGGCCGTTTCCGGGGGAAGAACGGAGATGGCAACTACCAAGCAAGCTGTGGCCGCCGCGCCTAGGTCCATCGAGTGGACCGGCCGCGGCATAAGGACGCTCAAAGACCTGCCGGGCGGGCGGGGCGTCGACGAGATGACGAGCCACCTCGACGTGACGGAGGCCATACGGTCGACGGCGCTGGTCGGGTGGCAGGTGCCCGTTGCGGGCGCCTACGCATGCGTCCTCGCCGCCCGCTCTGTACTCGATGGAGCCCCGCACGATTGCTACACCCGGCTTCTCTACGCCGCACGTGCCGTACGGGATGCGGCTCCCGACGACCATGAGCTGGCGGGAGCCGTAAAGCGCATGCTGGCAGCCGGGGACCGGGCAAACGGACCGGTGAACGGGACCGACCACGTCGTCGAGGAGATGGAGGCCGAGGCCGCGCGCCTCCACGAGGAGCTGGGGTCCCGTTGAATCGTCTGCAGAGCCACGCCGGGGGGTTCGCTGCCGGTGCCTGAAGCGACGGCCGCGTTCATCGGGGGGACCGGCCTATACGAGATCGACGGCCTTGAGCACGCCCGCGAGGTCAGGGTCGAGACCCCATTCGGCGACCCGAGCGATGCCATCGTCATCGGCAGGCTGGCCGGTAATGACGTGGCCTTCTTGCCCAGGCACGGCAGAGGTCACGTCCACCTGCCTACCAACCTGCCGTCACGCGCCAACATATACGCGCTTAAGACGCTTGGAGTCGAGCGGATCGTGTCGGTCAATGCCGTCGGTGCCCTCGCAGACGGCATCGAGCCCAGGGACGCCGTTGTGCCCGACCAGATGATCGACAGGACCCGCGGCCGGCCAAGCACATTCTTCGACGCGGGTCCCGTGGGACATATCGGGTTCGCCGACCCCTTCTGCCCGGAACTCTCTTTGCTCATCTCCGAAGCGGCCGAGCCGCACTTTCGACTTCACAGGACAGGGACCATGGTGGTGATCGAGGGCCCCGCCTTCTCAACCCGCGCCGAGTCCAGAATGTACCGGTCCTGGGGGGGCACTGTAATAGGCATGACCGCCCTGCCGGAGGCCAAGCTCGCCAGGGAGATGGAGATGTGCTACGCGTCCCTCTCTCTGGTGACGGACCGCGACTCGTGGGACGAGAGCGAGGCGGTCTCCGTGGAGGTGGTATCGGCGAACCTGCGCTCCAACACGGCGGCGGCCAAGAGAACGATTTCAGACCTGGCGCAGGCCCTGCCCGCCGGGCGGGAATGCGGGTGCGGCAGCGCCATGGCCAACGCTATAATTACGAGCCCCGACCTTATTTCGCAGGACGACCGGGACCGGCTGGCCCCGGTGATCGGCAAGTATTTCTAGGACACTACTGAAGAGGCTCCCAACCATGCCCAGAATGGACCCGGGCGAGCCCTACTACAGGCTCGACCTAACAGAAGCCAGAGAACTATACGACGAGGACGACACCACGGTGGTCGACGTCAGGCGTCCGGACGAATACGTCGAAGGACACGTCAGGGGGGCTCTCCCGATCCCCGTCGACGACATACTCGCCAGGTTCGACGATCTACCCGACACAGGACGGATGCTGTTCATATGCGCCCAGGGTGTCAGGAGCGGTCTGGCCTGCGAGATGGCCGCAGCGCTGGGTGTCGACCCCGAGCGGCTCTACAACATAGAGGCGGGTACCGCAGACTGGATAGCGGCCGGCCATCCGGCCAGCTACGGGAACGAAGCGTAGGCCTCGCCCTGCCGGATGGCCTCGGAGACGACAAGCCTGTTGGTCGTGGGCTCGGTGGCCTACGACTCGGTCCGCACGCGGGCCGGCAGCCGTACCGACGCGCTGGGAGGGTCCGCCATGTACTTCTCCCTGGCATCGAGCCGGTTCTCCCCGGTCGGCGTCGTCGCGGTCGTGGGTGACGACTTCCGCGATGAAGACGTCGAGCTGCTCAGGGCGCACGGCGTTGACATCGCGGGCCTTGAGCGCAGGGCCGGCAAGACCTTCCGGTGGACCGGCGTCTACGACACCGAGGACTCGAACACGCGGGAGACGCTCGATACCCAGCTCAACGTGTTCGCAGATTTCAGCCCGGAACTCACCGCCGAGCAGGGCGGGGCCGACTACCTGTTTCTCGCCAACATCCACCCGCAACTCCAGATGCGGGTACTCGAGCAGATGCGGGCCAGGCCGAGGCTTGTGGCCCTCGACTCGATGAACTTCTGGATCGAGGCGAGCAGGGCCGATCTGTCACGGGTCGTCGAGCGGGCGGACGTGCTGATCGTCGACGAGAAGGAGGTCCGCCAGTTCGCCGGTGAGACCAACCTGGTTTCCGCGGCCCGGGCAGTGCTGCGGATGGGGCCCCGGGCGGTGGTGATAAAGAGGGGCGAGCACGGTGTCCTGATGTATCTGCGGGCGGCGGACGGCTCGGACTCGGCGTTCGCCTGTCCGGCCCTGCCCCTGGATCGCGTTGTCGACCCGACCGGCGCCGGCGACAGTTTTGCCGGTGGATTCATGGGCTACCTCGCTGCGCTGAACGCCTCTGCGGAATGCCTGTCCGCGCAGGCGCTCAGGCGGGCCGTCGTCGTCGGCACGGTGATGGGCTCGATCACCGTCCAGGGCTTCAGCGCCGAGAGTCTCGCGGCGGCGTCAAGGGCCAGCATTCAGGCGCGCTTTGACGAGTTCTACGAACTCACCAGACTTGAGCATCCACCGGCGGGCAACGGCCTGCCGTGGCGGGAGACGAGATGACTACTACCGTTCAATCAGACGTAAAGGACCTGTCTCTGGCACCAGAGGGAAAGCGTCGAATCGAGTGGGCCGCCCGGGAGATGCCGGTTCTCAGGCAGATCCAGGAGCGCTTCGCCGCCGAGCGGCCCCTCAGGGGGGTGAGGATCGCCGCATGCCTTCACGTCACCAGCGAGACCGCCAACCTGGCACTGACCCTCAGCGCCGGTGGCGCCGAGGTGCACCTGTGCGCCTCCAATCCCCTCAGCACCCAGGACGACGTGGCCGCCTCGCTCGTAGGCGACCACGGGATCTCCGTGTACGCGATAAGGGGCGAGGACAGGGACACCTACTACGCCCACATCGACTCGACCCTCGACGTCCGCCCGCATATCACCATGGATGACGGGGCCGACACGGTCACCAGGGCGCTGACCGAGCGCACCGATGTGATCGATGGCATCATCGGCGGATGCGAGGAGACCACGACCGGGGTGATAAGGCTCACCAGCCTTGCAGAGGAGGGCCGGCTCAGGTACCCGATCATCGCCGTCAACGATGCCGACACCAAGCACTTTTTCGATAACCGCTACGGCACCGGACAGAGCACTCTGGACGGCATCACCAGGGCGACCAACATGCTGTGGGCCGGCAAGACCGTCGTGGTTGCAGGCTACGGCTGGTGCGGCAGGGGCATTGCCAGCAGGGCCAGGGGAATGGGATCCCGGGTCGTCGTGACCGAGGTCGACCCCATTAGGGCGCTCGAGGCGGCCATGGACGGCCACCAGGTGCTTCCCATGGCGGACGCGGCGCGTATCGCCGACGTGATCGTCACGGTGACCGGCGGGCTCAAGGCGGTCGACGGTTCCCATTTCGAGGATATGAAGGACGGAGCGATAGTCGCCAACAGCGGACACTTCGACGTCGAACTTGATCTCCCGGCCCTCGAATCGCTCAGCGAATCGAGGCGCGAGGTGCGACCGTACGTCACCGAGCATACGCTGATGAACGGACGCAGGGTCTACTTGCTCGGCGAGGGAAGGCTCATCAACCTGGCGGCCGCCGAGGGACATCCATCCGCCGTGATGGACATGAGCTTTGCCAACCAGGCCCTGTCCTCCGAGTACATCATCGGGGCCGCGGAGAGGCTGGAAAACAGGGTCTACCCGGTCCCCAGGGAGATCGACCAGCAGGTCGGCAGGCTCAAGCTAAGGGCCATGGGGATAGAGATAGACTCGCTCACCGAGCAGCAGGACCAGTACCTCAACTCCTGGAGCTTCGGTACCTAGCGGCACCGGGGCCGTACCCGCCCGGATACAGCAATCCTAGCGCAGCGCGGGGCGCTGCATTCACAGATCGGAGATAGCGATGGCGTCAAGCCTAACCAGTTCGCCAAACTACCTATTCACTTCCGAGTCGGTGACCGAGGGTCACCCGGACAAGCTCTGCGACCAGATATCGGATGCGGTGCTCGACGACATCCTTCGCCACGACCCGGCGGCCCGTGTAGCCTGCGAGACAGCAACAACCACCGGACTTGTGCTGGTATTCGGGGAGATCACCACCGATCACTACGTGGACATACCCAGGCTCGTGCGGCACACCATCCGGGACGTCGGCTACATCGATTCGACCTACGGCTTCGACTACCAGTCGTGCGGCGTCGCCGTCTCCATCAAGGAGCAGTCTCATGATATATCGGGCGGGGTCAGCCGCTCGGTGGAGGTCAGGGACGGGGCGGTGGACGATGGTGAGGACGAGGCCGAGAGTCTGGGCGCCGGAGACCAGGGAATGATGGTCGGCTTCGCATGTTCTGAGACACCTGAGCTCATGCCGCTGTCGATCTCTCTCGCGCACCGGCTCTGCCGCAAGATGGCGGAGGTTCGAAAGGAAGGAACGATCCCCTACCTGCGCCCCGACGGAAAATCCCAGGTCACCGTCCAGTACGAGTATGGCACGCCAAGGCGCATAGACACGGTGGTGCTGGCTGCCCAGCACAACCCGGAGGTCAGCCAGTCGGTGATCGAGCGGGACCTGATCGAAGTGGTGGCAAAGACCGTCATACCCGAGCAGTATCGCGACCGCCGGACCAAGTACATAGTCAATCCATCCGGACGATTCGTAACCGGTGGACCGGTCGGGGACGCCGGCCTCACCGGGAGAAAGATCCTTGTCGACACCTACGGGGGCCAGGCGCGGCACGGAGGCGGCGCGTTCTCGGGCAAGGACCCCACCAAGGTTGACCGCTCGGCCCACTACGCGGCGCGCTACGTGGCCAAGAACCTTGTGGCCGCCGGGCTCGCCGACAGGCTCGAGCTGCAGGTCTCTTATGCGATCGGTATGGCCAATCCGGTCTCCGTTAACGTCGAGACTTTCGGCACGAACCACGTGGCGGACGAGAGGATCGTCCGTGCCGTAAACGAACACTTCGACCTGCGACCGGGCGCCATAATCCGCGATCTGGACCTCAGGAGACCGATCTACACGCAGACGGCGGCCTACGGCCATTTCGGTCGTGACGACCTCGACCTTCCCTGGGAGCGAACGGACAAGGCCGCCGAAATCAGGCGGGACGTCTTCGTCGTCGACGCCTCGGAGGCCGTGTAGCAGGTCCGCGCGGCGGGCGGGCCACCAGTAAGCATGACCATAAGGTTCGGTACCGACGGCTGGCGAGCCATCATCGCCGACGAGTTCACCTTCGAGAACGTGCGCATCTGCGCGCAGGCCACCGCCGACCTTCTCAAGGCCGCGGGGATGGCCGAGCGAGGCCTTGTCGTCGGCTACGACACGCGCTTTGCCTCCGACCGCTTCGCCGAGGCCGTCGCCGATGTCGCGGCCGCAAGCGGCGTGCCCGTGGCCATCAGCGAGGGGCCGGTGCCAACACCGGTGCTCAGCCACGGAGTCGTGGACCGTCGGGCCGGAGGCGGGGTGGCGATAACCGCCAGCCACAACCCCGGACGATACAACGGCTACAAGTTCAAACCCGAAACCGGGGGCAGCGCCACCGACGAGACGGTGGCGGAACTGGAGCGCCTGATCCTGCGGCTGCAGGCAGCGGGGGGCAAGACCCGGCCCGGGGTGCCGAGGCCGGCAAAGGTGGAGCGCGTCGACCTTGTGCCGCGCTACCTGGGCCAGATCGCCGGCCTGGTGGACCTGGACATGCTTCGATCGGCCGGACTGAGCGTGATCGCCGATCCCATGTTCGGCGCCGGCGGGGGCATGCTCGACCGGCTGCTGGGCGGCGGGGCAACCTCGGTCACCGAAATCCACGGCGAGCCAAACCCGGCCTTCCCGGGAATCGAGCACCCCGAACCCATCGGACCTAACCTGGGCGAACTCTCCCGGCGGGTCGTGGCCGAAGGGGCGGACGCCGGGATCGCCAACGACGGAGACGCCGACCGCGTGGGCCTGGTGGACGAGACGGGCCGATTCGTAACGACCCTGGAGTCATTCTCCCTGATCTGCCTTCACCAGCTGGATTTGCTCTCCCGGCGGGGACCGATTATCAGGTCGCTTACCCAGAGCTCGATGATCGACAGGCTCGGGGCAATCTACGGTGTACCCGTTACGGAGACGAAGGTCGGCTTCAAGCACCTGGCGCCCCTGTTCGAGTCGCAGGACGCTCTCGCCGCCGGAGAGGAGAGCGGAGGGTACACGATCCGAGGCCATGTTCCCGACCGCGACGGCATCCTCTGCGGGCTCCTGGTCCTGGAATTGATGGCGAGAACCGGCAGGCGGCTCAGCGAGCTTGTGGACTGGCTGTTCGAGCTGGTGGGCCCCCACTTCTACGACCGCATCGACCTTGAGTTTGACCCCCAGCTGCGCGACGCGATAGAGGCCCGCATAAGGTCTGCGGCCCCGGCTGAGCTGGCCGGGCTCGCGGTGACGGGAACCCGCACCGACGACGGATACAAGTTCAACCTCGCGGGCGGAAGCTGGATGCTGGTGCGCTTTTCGGGCACAGAGCCTCTGTTACGCACATACGCGGAGGCCGACTCGCCGGAGCGCGTGGCGCTGCTCCTTGAGGAGGCGCGCAACCTGGCAATCCCTTAAACTTGCGGCCATGACGGCCCCGCGTCCCCTGCTGCTTCTGGTCGACGGTCACGCGCTGGTCTTCGTCGCCTACAACGCTCTCAAGGAACCCATGACGGTGCGCTCGACGGGCGAGCCGATCGGAGCCGTCTACGGATTCGCAAACTCGTTCCTTAAGACACTGTCGGACTTTCAACCCACCCACTGTGCCGTGGCATTTGACCCTCCCGGCCCCACGTTCAGGCACGACCACTTTCCCGAATACAAGGCTCACAGGCCCCCGACCCCCCCGGACCTTCCGGCCCAGGTCGACAGGGTGAAGGAGTTCGTAGACGCGTTCGGCATACCCATGTACGAGCAGGCGGGCTACGAGGCCGACGACGTGATCGGCACCCTTTCCCTCCAGGCCGAGGAGCGCGGTATCGACACGCTCATTCTCACCGTGGACACCGACGCGCTGCAGCTGGTGTCGGAGAGGACACGGGTCTACGTATCGACCTCTTTCAACAAGAGGGTCTTTGATGTCGACGCCGTCCGGAACAGGTATGAGGGCCTTGGGCCCGATCTGGTGGCCGACATCAAGGGCCTTGAGGGCGACAAGTCGGACAACGTACCCGGCGTACCCGGCGTGGGCAGAAAGACGGCGATCAAGCTGCTAACCGAATTCGGCAGCGTAGATGGCATATACGAGCGCATCGAGGACGTAAGGCCCGACGGACTTCGAAAGAAGATGAGGGACAACGAGCACGAGGCCCGGGAGAGCAAGTACCTTACAACCATCGTGCGCGACGTCCCGGTCGAGCTGGACCTTGCGGCGGCGGACATGTCGAGCTACGACCGGCACGCGGTGGCCGGGTTCATGCGCGGGCTCGAGTTCCGCTCCATCATCGACCGCCTGCCCGCCTCCGGCGCGGACCCAGGCCCGGAGAGCAGCGAGCTCGGGGCGTCGCAGGACCGGATTCCCACCGAATACATGATCGTCGACACCCGGGAAAAGCTCGACGAGATGATTGCCGAGCTGGGCGGGTCGGAGACCTTCGCGTTTGACACGGAGACCACGTCCGAGCACGCCATGCAGGCCGACCTGGTGGGCCTGTCGTTTTCCAACGCCGCAGGCAGGGCATGGTATGTGCCCGTCGGCCACTCGGTGCCCTCAAAGCTGGAGCTCGGAGAAGAGCCGAGGCAGATCGTCCAGGTGCCCATGGAGGAGGCGCTCGACGCGGTGCGCCCGCTGTTTGAGAGCGAGTCGATCGGGAAAATAGCGCACAACGCTAACTTCGACGTCACGGTGCTGGCAAACTGCGGCGTTGAGGTGCGCAACCTCAGCTTTGACACGATGCTCGCCGCCCACCTGACCGGTCGGCGGGGAATCGGCCTAAAGGCCCTCGCCTCGAGCGTGCTCGGCGAGGAGATGACTCCCATCACGGACCTGATAGGCACCGGCAGAAGCCGGATTACCATGGCCGAGGTCCCCGTCGAAAAGGCGGGCCCGTATGCCGCGGCGGACGCCGACTTCACCTTCCGGCTGGGCGGGGTCTTCGCCGAGGACCTCGCCCGGATGTCCCTGACCGAGCCCTTCAAGACGTTGGAGATGCCGCTGGTGGATGTGCTGGTTCGAATGGAGCGCGGGGGCGTCGCTCTGGATGCCGAGCTGCTGCGAAGCATGTCCGGGGAGCTGGGCGTCCGCCTTACCGGCGTGGAGCGATCGATCTACGACACGGTGGGCCACGAGTTCAACGTCGCCTCTTCCCGGCAGCTCGCCGGCGTGTTGTTTGACGAGCTGCGGCTCCCTCCCATCAAGAAGACAAAGAGCGGCTTCTCGACCGATGCGGCGTCCCTGGACGCGCTCAAGGAGCGGCTCGACCAGGGCGCGCTGGAGAGTGTCGATCCGCGGGCTTACGAGGTGATCGACAGGGTTGTCGAGTTCAGAGAGGTCTCCAAGCTGAAGTCCACCTACGTGGACGCACTTCCCGAACTGGTCCACCCGGTGACCCGGCGCATCCACACCAGCTACAACCAGACGGGCTCTGCGACCGGCCGCGTCTCGAGCAACGATCCCAACGTGCAGAACATTCCCATCCGGACCGAGCTCGGACGCAGGGTGCGAAAGGCGTTCGTCGCCGAGGGCTCCCCTGACTGGATACTGGTGGGGGCGGACTATTCGCAGATAGAGCTGCGCATTCTGGCGCACATGTCGGAGGACCCGGGTCTGCTGGAGGCCTTCCTCGAGGGCATGGACATTCACGCGATCACCTCTTCGCTGGTGTACGAGGTCCCCATCGCGGAGGTCACAGCCGACATGCGCCGGGTGGCCAAGGTGCTCAACTTCGGAGTCCTTTACGGCCTGACGCCCTATGGCATCATGCAGCAGACCGACCTGAGCCCCGAGCAGGGGCGCCGCTTCATAGACGCGTACTTTTCGAGCTATCCGGGTATAAGGGACTACGTCGACGCCACCATCGAGCAGTGCAGGCAGGACGGCTACGTAGCCTCCCTCATGGGCCGGCGCAGATATCTTCCGGAGATCAACTCCTCCAACCGGTCCGCCCGTCAGGCCGCCGAGCGGGCTGCGATCAACATGCCCGTCCAGGGCACTGCGGCGGACATCATCAAGCTCGCCATGCTCAGTGTGCAGGCACGAATCGACGAGTTGGACATGAATACCAGGATGATCCTGCAGGTACACGATGAGCTGGTGTTCGAGGCGCCGGTCGAGGAGGTCGACTCCCTTGCGACCCTGCTCAGGCTGGAGATGCCGGCCGCCATGGAGCTGAGGGTGCCGCTCCAGGTCGAACTCAAGGCCGGTCCCAACTGGGGCGACATGGATCCACTTTCCTGAGGGTTGGCGACCCGATGGCGGGCGTCGTTGACACCCTTATAGCACCCACATAACATTGATTCGACCACCCCATCTTCCTACCCTGGGAGGCATCAGCTTGAAGGAATCAGGTGGGCCCTCTGTCATCGAGGCCATAAGCCTGTATCTGAACAACCCCAAGACCAAGACCGACGGGCCACTCACCGACCGGGAGCTGCATCGGTTCGCGCAGTGGTGTGGGGCAGATCGAATACTCGGCGAGATTAACCCCGCCGACGTCGGGGCCTACTCCGACAGGATGGGAGAGGGCGGCGCGGTTCCCCAGGCGGCAGAGAGGCTCCAGGTGGTTCGCAGCTTCCTCTCCTACATGAGAAAGAGCGGCCAGATCGACGTCAACCTGGCCCAGCACGTTCGCATCCGTAAGAGTCGAACCCGTGTACACCAGGGGGGCGACGCCAGCGCGCGGGACGTAATCGAGCTGACCCCGGAAGGACACAAGGCGCTCACCGACACCCTTGCCAAGCTCAAGGACGAGCGCATCTCCCTGGCCGAGGACATACACAAGGCGGCAGCTGACAAGGACGTGCGTGAGAACGCCCCGCTGGAGGCAGCCCGCGAGCAGCTCGGACTGGTGGAGTCGCGCGTGCGAGACATTGAACTCCAGCTCAAGAACGCGGTGGTAATAGACCCCAAGAAGCGCAAGAAAGATGCCATCGTCCGGGTGGGCGCGAAGATCACCATCAAGGATCTCGGCTCCGGCAAAGTGCACGGCTACACGGTTGTCAGCGCTTCGGAGGCCAATCCACTCGAGGGCAAGATCTCGGACGTGTCGCCGGTGGGAAGGGCTGTGATGCGCCGAACGGCCGGCCAGCAGGTGGAGGTGGAAACCCCGCGAGGCAAGCAGGCTTTCGAGATAGTGAAGGTGACCGCCTGACCCTCGGCCATCGACCCGGCAGCCAGCCCAGGGCACCGGGTCTGTCCGATACCCCCGCTTTTCCCCCTTAGCTCGAGGGACCCGGCAGCCAGCCGATCCATGCCTACCAGGCCCTCCTTGTCGACCGACCGCCCGCAAGTGCAGCCCGGCCCCGACACGTTGGACCTGGCCAGAGAGCTTGCGGGCGAGGTAGAGGGCGAGGTCCGCTTCGACCACGTCTCCCGCCTGCTATACAGCACAGACGCCTCCATCTACCAGATCCTGCCTCTGGGGGTAGTCCTTCCCCGCTCCGAGGAGGACGTTGTGGCCACCGTGGAGGTCGCCCGCCGTCGGGGAGTGCCGGTCCTGCCCAGGGGGGGAGGCACCAGTCTGGCCGGCCAGACCGTGGGACCCGCCGTCGTAATCGACTACTCCAAGTTCATGAGGGCGCTGCTGGAGGTGGACACCGAGCGAATGTCCGCGCGAGTGCAGCCCGGCATCGTGCTTGACGAACTCAACCGCAGGCTGGCCGCTCATGGCCTGATGTTCGCACCCGATCCGAGCACTTCCAACCGCGGCAACGTCGGCGGGGCGCTCGGCAATAACTCGTGCGGCGCCCACTCGATCGTGTGGGGAAAGACCTCGGACAACGTCCTGGGGCTGCGCACGGTCCTCTCGGATGGCACGACGGCCGATCTCGGCCGGCTTGAGGCGGGCGCGATAACCTCGATGGCCAGCCGCGACGACTTGCTCGGATCGATCGTCCGCGAGCTGACCTCCGTGGGAGCCGAGTACCGGCGGGAGGTCGATGCTCGATATCCCAAGATCTCGCGCCGCGTGTCCGGGTACAACCTAGACAAGCTGCCGCCGGCCGCCGGGGCCGAACTCGACCTCGCCGAGTTCGTCGTCGGGTCGGAAGGAACCCTGGTCAACGTCTCCGAGGCGACGCTCAGGCTGGTCCCCCTGCCCCGCAGAAGGGCTCTGGCGGTCCTGCACTTCGCCGACCTGATCGAGTCGATGGAGGCCACCGTCACCGCGCTGGAGCTGGGGCCGGCAGCGGTCGAGCACGTCGGAGCGATGATCCTACGCCAGGCACGGGACAACCTGGAGTACTCGCGGATGATGGACTGGGTGCAGGGCGAGCCTGAGGCTGTCCTCCTCGTGGAGTTCATCGGGGACTCGGAAGCCGAACTCCGTGACAGTCTGGACAGGCTTGAGGGCAGGATGAGAAGGGCCGGGCTCGGGTATGCGGCGACTCGCCTTACGGACGCTGCGGACCAGGCGAGAGTGTGGGCGGTGCGCAGGGCGGGCCTCGGACTGATGATGAACGCTCCGGGTGCCGAAAAGCCCCTGCCCTTCGTGGAGGATACTGCCGTCGACCCGGAAAGCCTGCCCGAATTCGTCAGGCGCTTCGACGAGATCGTCAGGGAGGCCGGCACCGAAGCCGGCTACTACGGGCACGCGAGCGTCGGCTGCCTCCACATTCGGCCGCTGGTCGACCTCAGGCGCCAGACCGGAGTCGACCGCATGGTCGCGATCGCAGAGGCGGTCAGCGACCTCGTGCTGGAGTTCGGCGGCGCACTGAGCGGCGAGCACGGGGACGGCCTCGTGAGAAGCCCGTTCATCGAGAAGATGTTCGGCCCGACCATCCTGGAGGCCTTCGGACGCGTGAAGATGGCCTTCGACCCCGATGGCATCATGAATCCGGGGAAGATCGTGGATCCGCCGGGCCTCGTGGACAACCTACGCATAGACCCTGACTACCGGACCGTCGATACACCGACCGCCATCTCCTTCAACAGAGAGGGAGGGCTGGCAGCGGCGATCGAGATGTGCAACGGGCAGGGGGCGTGCCGCAAGCCGGCCGGGGGGACGATGTGTCCCTCATTCATGGCCACGCGGGACGAGGAGCACTCGACGCGCGGCAGGGCGAACGCGCTCAGGTCGGCGATATCCGGTGCGATTCCCGTAGAGTCGATTACCGGGGAGAGAATCGGACGGGTAATGGACCTTTGCCTGGGATGCAAGGCCTGCAAGGCGGAGTGCCCATCGAACGTTGACATGGCCAAGCTCAAGTACGAGGTGGCGGCCCGCTGTCGCAGTGAACGCGGACCGACCCTGAGGGAGCGCGCCTTCGGGAACATCGACCGCTTGGGGTCTCTGGGATCGCTTCTGGCCCCGGTGTCGAACTGGGTACTCGGCTCCGAGGCGGTCGGAGAACTCCTGGAGACCGTGGCGGGCATCGACCGCCGGCGAACTCTGCCGCCCTATGCGGGGCAGACTTTCCGGCAGTGGATGCGCGCTCGCGATCCACAGGCGCATGGCTCCGCGCCCCTGGGCCGCGTCGTACTGTTCGCCGACACCTTCACCAACTACCACCACCCCGAGATCGGACGGGCCGCCGTTGTGGTGCTCGAGGCGCTGGGATACCAGGTAGAGGTGCCCGAGTTCCGCTGCTGCGGCCGTCCGCAGCTGTCGGTGGGAGACGTAGAGCGCGCCAGGCGCAACGCGGCAGCCAACGTCGAGATCGCCTCATCCGCCATGGCAGGCGGGGCAAAACTCGTGGGCCTTGAGCCATCGTGCGTGCTCGCATTCGGCGACGAGTATCTCTACCTGCTGGAGGGAGACGAGACTGCACGGCGCGTCGCTTCGGACAGCCTCTTGGTCGACGAGTTCCTGAGTGACGCCCTGGGCGGCCGGAACGTCGAGTTTACGGATGGGGGATCGGCACGCACGCTCCTGCACGGCCATTGCCAGCAAAGGGCACTCGTCGGCACCGGACACTCCCTGGACGTCCTGAGGATGCTGCCGGGCCCCGGGCCGGCTGAGATCGACTCGGGATGCTGCGGCATGGCGGGTTCTTTCGGGTTCGAGTCCGAGCACTACGAGATGTCGATGGACATCGGCGAGCTCTCACTGTTCCCCGAGATCAGGCAGCAGTCCGGAGAGTTCGAGCTGGTCAGCCTGGGGATCTCGTGCCGCCAGCAGATCATGGACGGAACCGGAGTGAGGGCAAGGCACCTGGTTGAGGTGGTCGCCGAATCTCTTGCCGGCTCGATGTCGCTGAAGGGGTGACTAGGCTATGATTTCCTTGGAGACGCCATGAAGATCGGGGTGCCGACAGAGACAAAGAGTGGGGAGCGCCGCGTTGCGCTGACCCCTGACAAGACCGACATCCTGGTACGGGCCGGTCACGAGGTGGCAGTCCAGAGCGGCGCAGGCGAGAAAGCGTCTTGCCCGGACGAGGAATACGTGGCGGCCGGCGCATCGATCGTCGCCACGGCGGACGAACTGTGGGAACGATCGGAGATGGTGGTCAAGGTCAAGGAACCCCAGCCCGAGGAGTTCGAACGCTTCCGCGAGGGGCTGATAGTGTTCACCTATCTGCACCTGGCTCCTGAGCTGGAGTTGACATCGCGCATGTGCTCCTCGAAGGTCACGGGCGTGGCCTACGAGACGGTGCAGGAGACCGATGGCTCCCTACCGCTGCTGACGCCGATGAGCGAGATAGCGGGCCGGCTTTCGCCGCAGATAGCGGCCCGGCTGCTGCAGACCGACTTCGACGGTCCCGGGCGGCTGATGGGCGGGGTGCCGGGTGCCGAGTCGTGCAGGATGGTGATAGTCGGGGGCGGAAACGTCGGCATGGCCGCCGCACTAATCGGCACCGCTCTGGGAGCCCGGGTGGTCGTGTTCGACAACAACCTTGAGCGCCTCAGGTACATCGAGCATATCTCTCGCAGCACGGTCAAGACGATGATGTCCACCCCGCTCAAGCTGGCCGAATTCCTGGGCAGGGCGGACGTTGCGATCGGATCGGTGCTGGTGCCCGGGGCGAGATCCCCCAGGGTCATCACCAGGGACATGCTCGCCGGTATGAAGGAGGGTTCTCTGGTCATGGACGTTGCGATAGACCAGGGCGGCTCCGTTGAGGGAATACGACCGACGACCCAGGCCGATCCAACCTACATGGACGAGGGGGTTACGCATTTTGCGGTCACTAACATCCCCGGCATGGTAGCGACCACCGCGAGCGTCGCCCTCTCCAACGCAACCTACCGGTACATTCTCAAGCTGGCAAATGACGGGATCGAAAAGACGGTCGCGGAGGGCGGACCCCTGTCGCTGGGGATAAATACCATGGGCGGTCACGTGGTTTACCCGGCGGTCGCTGAGTCGCTCGGGCTTGAGTACGTACCGCTGGAGGAGGCGGTCAGCCTGGCATAGGCGCCGCATCGAAGAGGCGTAAACGCATCGCCTCACCGATCATTCGTTGGACCAGATACCCGCCTCGTCCCCGATGAATCGATCCACATTGATCGCGCGCAGGCGCCTCGTATAGCGCACCTTTATAGTCTCGCCGAGGCTAAGCATGCGGTGGGTGACTTCGTCGACCTCCACAGAGTCCGAGCCGAGTTGTAGGAAGGACTTTCCCTCCCCGCTGCGCTTGCTCCAGTCGTGGCCCTCGTAGATGTGATAGGGAGGCAGCAGGTCCGTTTGCTCTCTGAACCAGCGCGAGACCGACCTACACAGCGAATGAAGGCCAAAGTTGCCGGATATACCCGATTGAGCCAATCGCAGACCCGTACTAGACCATTGCCGGAGATGTCAGTCGTTCCGTCAAAAGTGCTTCGCCAATTCGCGTTCGATCTCTGAGAAGGTGGCGAAGGCCTCAAAGCGCGCCGACA
The DNA here is from genome assembly GCA_965207145.1 of Dehalococcoidia bacterium. GTDB lineage: Bacteria > Chloroflexota > Dehalococcoidia > Lucifugimonadales > UBA2962 > CAUZIR01. Next base: position 237,543 of record OZ242262.1, read on the forward strand.
CCCTGCCCTCCACGTCGATCACGAACGTCCACTCGTTGCTCGGCAGGTTCCAGTCCCAGACCGCCTGGGAAATCACCGCCTGCTCGAGGTCGCCCTGAATCTCATGGGGATTATCGTACAGGTCGACATGAACGAAGTTGGCCCTTTCGCCGTAGGCTTCCTGCAGTTCGCTGAGCACCTCGACCTGCGGACCGCAGACCGCATTTATGCAGAAAGCCGGGCTCGCGAACACCACAACAACGGGCCGATCGTTATCAATCGCGTCGGCCAGCGTGATCCGGTAGAGGTCCGGGTCGTAAAGGGAGCCCGTGGTCAGCTCGGTCGGGCTTGCGACGTCCGCGGCGATCTTGGTCACACTTCGAACGGCCTTCTCGCCGACTGAAGGCGCGGAGGTGTCCTCCGCCACGTCGAAAGTCAACTCTACGATCTCCACGCCTCCGTCCTCGGCAGGGGCCTCTATCGACAGTCGGTGGGTCCCCGTCGCACTAAATTCCACAAAGGTGGTGTACAGGCCGCGAGATCCCACCGGCCAGGGCTGGTAGGTGGCTTCCAGGGGCCCGGCGATCTCGCGCTCCGCGCCGGGTCCACCAGCATGGAGCGTCACACGCACGACGGGCTCGCTGACCACCCCGCGCGTAGAGATCAGCACAAACCCCAGTCGATGACGACCGGGACTAAGATCGTCAGTGCCCAGTATGGCCTGAAATCCCCCCTGCGATGTGGGGCCCTCTATCAGCTGGTGGTCGTCGGGACGTGGACGGTCGGCGTCCGGCGAGCCGCCGCAGGCAATGACCAGGCCCGCAGCGGCTGCGCAAAGCAGGCCCGCAGCGGCGGCTCGGATCGACGATATTGCGGTGCGGCCCCCGGGCCCGATTCCTCTACAGGTTCTTGAAGACACCGAAGGTGAATGCGAAGAATTCGAAGCTGTCCGAGTTCGACGCCAGCTTGAGTTCGTATCCACCGTACTCAGGGGTCTTGGCGACGCGGTACATTCGATCCTCGTTTACGAGAATGTAGCTGTTGCCCTCATCGTCCCACATCACGTCTTCGCCGGCGTGATCCGCGGGGATGGGCCCTCCGTCGATCGTCACGCGCACCTCGTAGGAATCCCCGGTCTCCGGCAGGCCCAGAACTATGTTGGCGCTGGTTCCATAGAACTTGATCGCCACATAGTCCTCGTAGGCCTCGGTTGTTCTTGCGTGCTTTAGGCTCTCGGGCCCGTTACGCCACAGGCCGTTGAGGTAGATGAAGTGGTTCTCATGGACCCCGGGGTCAGTGTACTCGAGCGCCATATCCTGCCGGGCGTAGTACTGCTCGTGGCGCACGTAGGGGGGCTGGCCCCCGAAGCGCAGGGCACTGTAGTTGCGTTCGGTACCCGCATAGAGCTCCCTTGTGACCGACATCTGCGGGTCATCTATGCGCAGCGCCGATTCTTCGTAGTCCCTGGTCGGCAGGATCTCGGAGTTGTCCAGGCTGACCTGCCCGCCGTTCTCGGCGAGGAGCTCCCTGATCTTCAGTTCCGTCTCCTCATACGCCCCCTCTCCGAAGTGCGCGTAGCGAATGTAGCCGTCACGATCGATCAGGTACTTGGCCGGCCAGTACCGGTTGTTGTAGTTGCGCCAGGTTCCGAAGTCGTTGTCCTGGACGATCCGGTACTCGAGGCCGAACTCCTCAGCCGCCTGCTCAACGTTTGCCCGCTCCTTCTCAAAGGCGAATTCGGGCGAATGCACGCCGACTATCGCCAGACCGTCGTCCGCGTACTTTGCATGCCAGTCCTTAAGGTAGGGCAGGGTGCGGATGCAGTTGATGCAGGTGTAGGTCCAAAAGTCGATCAGTATCACCTGCCCGGCCAGGTCGTCGAGCGTAAACGGCTCGGCATTGATGAAGCCGGAAGGCATCTTGATGTCGGGCCGGAACAGTTCGTTCCCCAGCCTGTTAAGTGCGGCCAGATTGTCCGGGTTGGCTTCCGGCGGGGGCCCATCGTCCTTTACGAACGGTTCGTCGCCATCGACCACCTCGCCCGCCCCTAGCAACTTGTCCTTCGGGGACTCGCCGACAGATCCCGCCGCGGTGTCATCTGCAGCCCTGTCTGCGGCGGGGGACTGGTCTCCTCCGCAGGACGCCGCTCCGGCGAGCACGAGCACGGCCAACAGGGCGACGAAGGCTAACAATGGTCGCCTTAGCAAATGCGGTATTCCCGCGCCCTGAATGCGAACGGTCCTAGGTGATGATTGGTGTGTCCTCACGGTTCCCCCACTCTCGGAATGAGCCATCGTAATTCCTGACCTTGTCGTAGCCCAGAAGGGTCAGGGTGAACATGCCGTGCGCCGCACGGATGCCACCCTGTCAGTACGTTGTGATCCTCTTATCCGGGGCGGCCCCCACGGCTTCGAGTTTGGCGCGAAGCTCCGAGGCATGCCTGAACTCCTTGACATCGTCGTCGGTGACGAACTCCAGCCATTCCAGGTGCTTGGCTCCCGGCATTCGGCCGGCACGGGCATTACCCCTGTCGTTCTGCCCCGTGTACTCCCCTACTGACCTTACGTCCAGCAAGACTTCGCCGGATTCGCCGCCAGCGCCCGTCCCCACCCCTATGCACTCGTGCATGATCTGCTCGGCGGTGGCTATGAGCGACGGATTAGGATCGGGGGTGAACTCCGCGACGGGGGTCTCGGGCCTGGTGTCGGTGATGGGCCGCCCCTCGCGCAGCCACTTGCGCCAGCCACCGTCCAGCACCTTCACCTGTTCGTGACCGTAGTAGGTCAGCGCCCACCAAAGCCTGGTCGCCCAAAGGCTCCCGAAGTCGTCGTAGGCCACTACAAGCGTGCCGTCCCCGATCCCCAGCTCGCTCATCTCCTGCGCGAACTGCTCCGGCGTGTCAATGAAGGTGCGGTCACTCGTCGGATCCTTAAAGTAATGGTCGCGCCGAACCCCGACGGCGCCGGGGATGTGGGCACGCGTGTACGACTCCCAGAGTCCCGTGTCGACTATCCGTATGCCCGGCTCCAGCAGGTGGCACTCGAGCCACTCCGTATCGACCAGCAGATCGGGCCTCGCGTATCCCTTGTCTTTGACACTCATGTTTTGAATCCTCCCAAAGGGGCCTCACTCTTCGCCGGCAGGCGCTAATTGCTAGCCTCGTCGGAACAGGCCTTTAGAGGATGTTAGCACCGGTATAATGGGCATCGTCATGGGCGGAGAGTTGACCGGCCGCGTCGCCATTGTCACGGGCGCCAGCCGCGGAATAGGCCGCGCCATCGCCCTTTCATACGCGGAGAGGGGAGCCGACGTGGCGCTCGCGGCCCGCGCATCTCCCGATCTGGAATCCGCCGCCGAAGGTGTGCTTGCAACTGGTCGCCGGGCCCTTGTCGTGCCTACGGACGTGGCAGACTCCGTGCAGGTCGACGAGATGGTCTCCCGGACCATCATCGATCTGGGCGGCGCCGACATACTCGTCAACAACGCCGGCTCCTTCAAGGAGCTTGCCACCGTCCCGTTTCCCGACAGGATCCTAAAGCCGCCGTCCGTCATGCGCGATAGCTCCGTGCGAATGACGGACGAGGAATTCAGGCAGGTAATCGACACCAACATCGGAGGAGTCTTCTATGGCTGCCGGGCCGTGGCGCCCCACATGATGGAGCGGGGCTACGGCAAGATCATCAACATCAGCTCCGTGGCCGCAACCAGGGCGTTCAGGCTCGAGGCAGTGTACGACGCATCCAAGGCGGCGGTAAGCATGCTCACCCGCTGCCTGGCACTCGAGTGGGCCCCATACGGCGTCCGCGTAAACGCCCTGGCTCCCGGCGACTACAACACGGCGATGACCGCCGAGGCATGGGCCGATCCAGTACGCAGACAGGCCTACATGCAGGCCATACCTCTCGGTACGGAGGGGGACATGGACGGTCTAACCGCCCTAGCCACATTCCTGGCCGGTTCGGACTCCGACTACATCACGGGCCAGACCATATACATCGACGGCGGCCTTTCGGCCCAATAGCAACCCGGTGGCATCGGCCTGGCTTCTCGATTACCGAGTCCCCGGTCACCCCCGGCGAGTCATCGTGGGCGAGCCACAGCCAGACTCCGGAGCTTCGGAGAGCCTCGGGGCTATGCGGTTGGCCGACCCGGCTTCCGGACCCGGCTGACCGTTTACATAGCCATGTAGTACCATTCCGCGCCAGTACCGACACCGAATGGGCAATCTAGGGCCGGGTGCACGCTCCCCCACCGCACGGGCCCGCCGACCATTGAGACTCCAGGGTGAAGCGCGCACCCGGGAGTCGAGCCGCAGCAGGTCTGCCGCGGCTGTCATTGTGCGACGCTAAGCGGACCGATTTGACGGTGGCGGGGCAAACGTTCAAAGGGATCGCCTTTACGGGAGGGCAACATGGAATCCGACAGTCCACACGGCGAGGAGATCACCGGTCAGGCTAATGTTGAGGTGAAGGGGCTGGCCATCCAGACCGAGCAGGTGGGCGGGACACTGATCGCCCGGCTCGACGGGCGCGTTGACGGCCAAAATGCCCGAGACTTCCAGGCTGCGATTGAAGGCCTGCTGGAGGGCAAGGACGTGAATTTACTGCTTGACCTGGAGCAGGTTTCCTTCTTGAGCAGTGCCGGCCTGGGGGTCCTGCTCGCCCTAGCAAGACAGCTACACAAAAGGGCCGGGAAGATTGGAGTATGCGCCCTGTCAGATTCAATCCGCGGGGTGTTTCTCATCAGCGGATTCCACAAGATCATCCCCACCCACGCCACCCGGGAGGATGCGATTGCGGCCATCACCTAACGGGAAGGCCAGTCCCCAGATGGCCCGTTCTTAAGGTACACAAGAGCGGCTGAACGTTAATCGCGAGCACACCCTCAGAGTCAGTCCAGAACACGCACGTTCCCGGCAAGGTCTTGCGCAGCGGGTTCTGGTCGCAGCGCACCTGTGGGACACGACGACATTGAACGCAGCGCTACGGCATCCCCAGGGTCGGTCGACGCCTGAGGATACTCTGCCCGGGCCGCCGGCCGGACCGCGACCATGGTGAGGAACGGATACAGCGGCAACGGGGAGCGGGGGGCGATTCCCAGGCGAATCGCGATAGTCGGCGGAGGCATCTCAGGTCTGGGTGCCGCATGGGCCCTGCATCATCACCCGGACCGTTTCGACTTTCGTCTCTTCGAGGCCCACGAACGGGTTGGCGGTAATGCGATCACAGCCGACATGCCGCAAGACGACGGTAGCTCGATTCCCTTCGACATCTCCGTCACGGCCTGCATTCCGTCCGTCTACCATCACATCCTGCTGTTGATGGAACGATTCGGCATCGAATTGATCGACACGAGATTCAGCTACAGCGTCAAGTACGGCGGCCAGGTCTACGCCCACGATTTCGATTCCGAGATGAGGGACCAGCTGCAATCGGAGATCGCCAAGTTCCAGCGAGTCCTAGGGCATCTGCGCCGCTTTGGCTGGCTCACGCGTTCGCGGTCAAAACTGGTGAACGCCCTCAATCCGTTCAGTTACATCAGCATGGCGACGGTCCTGAATGTAGGGGGGTTTTCCGGGGACTTCAGATACAAGATCCTGAAGCCGATGTTCGTCAATTTCCTGATGGCAACGAACGTCTTTGATATGCCGGCAGCCCTTTTCGCCAGGTATCTGGAATTTTTCGACATTGAGACCGCCACCCCTATGCAGACTTGGGATCGGGGAACGCGGCGCATCTACGAGAACTTGACGGCCAACTTTCGGGACAGGATCTACCTTAGCCGGCCCGTCCGAAAGGTGTATCGAGATGCATCCTGCGTCGTGGTCGAGGACGAAGACGGCGTACAGGAAACCTTCGACGATGTTGTCTTCGCCTGCAACGCGAACCAGACGTTGATGATCCTCGACAAGCCGACGCTTCTCGAACGATACATCCTCTCGTCGATCCGCTACGAGAGCGAACTCCACAGCCACACGGTCGTCCACTCAGACTCCTCTATCCTTCCGGATAACGAAGCTGAGCCCCTGGCGACGCGGAGCAACCATATTGAGCAGTACGGTGCGAGGCCGGACAACTACGAAATCACGTACATCATGCACAACCAGCAGCCCTGGGCTAGTGGGTCCGACAAGCCCTGCCTGGTGACCTACAACGCGAACAGCCCCATCGATGAAAGGAAGGTCATCAAGAGGTGGTGGTTTCAGCACATCGTCCACGACGTTCGTCACGTCACTTGGCTCGTCAACCTGTTTCGCTTCATTCAGGGCAGGAGACGAACGTGGCACTGCGGGGCTCACACGCTGATCAACAGCCAGGAAACCTGCTTTGTAACAGGGCTCGCCACCGCAAGACAGCTGGGTGCGGATTATCCCTTCGAAGATCGCGCCGCCAAGCAGTGGTTCAACTACTACGGGAGCATCATGTACGGCTTCAGATTCAAGAAGGTGAAGACCTGAGTGACGCGGCGGCATTCCGCCGGCCTGCCTAAGCCCCGGGGGTTCGGCAAACGCCCGGTAGCAAGTATAACCCTGTCGGACCGCTCCCGACGAGATGTTCCTTAAATGGGTGAGCCCCCATCCTCGCCCAGCGGCCTGACCCTTTAGTCGTCAAACCCGGCGACGATCTTCTCGGCCACCATGAGCGTCGGCAGGTTCGTGTTGGCCCTTGGGATCGCGGGCATGATCGATGCGTCGGCAACGTAGAGTCCCTCGGCTCCGTGGACCCTGCCCGTCGAATCGACTACAGCGGCGGCATCGGAGGCGGGACCCATCTTGCAGGTGCCTACCGGGTGGTAGTAGTGGAGGCTGACGCGGCCGACATGCTCAGCCGACACGCTGCTGGCCGTATCGTCTAGCTCCGGCCCTATCAGCGCAGCGAGCCGGGGTTGCCGCGCGATCTCTCTGCCGATCGCCACTCCGTCCATGAGCTCAGCGATATCGTCGCCGTCAGGGTCTGTGAAGTAGCCGGTGTCGATCACCGGACTGGTAGATGGATCGCTGTCTTGCAGGGTCAGACGGCCGCGCGACCGCGGGAACATGTGTGCAACGAACATTGTTAACTCCCACCGTCCTTCGCTGTCGGGACCGACCGATGTGACGGGGGCTATGTGCAGGTCGAAAGCCTCGCTACACCGGTCGCTTCGGACCTTGGCCAGGCTCTGCTCAGCAAAGACGGTGCTGCCGTCAGCGATGAATTCCTTCATCAGGGAGTCAAAGAGCTGCGTGCCGTAGTGCCTCATGCTGAAGCTCGGATGGTCATGCAGGTTGCGCCCAACGCCGGGCAGATCGATCCGGGTGGAGATCCCCAGCTCTGAGAGGTCCTCCGCCGGGCCGATTCCGGAACGGAGCAGCACGGAGGGGGATCCGTAGGCTCCGGCGGACAGGACTACCCTCCCCGCCTCAACTGTGGCCTTCTCGCCCGCCCTGATGAAGTCGACCGAGGCCGCTTGATGGCGGTCCAGATTGATCTTGTCCACGAGCGCGTCGCCGACCACGGTCAGCTCCTTTCGATCACGCACCGGATCGAGATATGCGAAGTGCGTGCCCCATCGCATTCCCCGCCAGATGTTGACCGGGGCTAGCGCCGCGCCCACATCTTCGTCCATGCGATTCAGGTCGGCCGTCGGACTTATGCCGGCAGCGATCATCGCCTCAAGGCATGCTTCGTGATACGGATTTACCTCCCCGGGCTCAAAGTTCCGAACGCGCAGTCGCCTCCCCGCATTCCGGAAGTGGGAAAGAACCTCTCCGGTCGACCATCCGCCGTTGCCCGCCGCGGCCCAGGCGTCGTAATCGGCGCTGCTGCCCCAGAGCGCGATGCAGCCGTTGTGCGATGAGCACCCGCCGATCACCCTCGCACGCTGGAGAGGATGACCGGGAAGGCCCATGGACGACGCGCTGGAGTAGGACCAGTCGTGCGTATCCCCTATTACGTTGCCCCTGAGCAACTCCGGCGGCCAGCGCCCTTCCGACAGATGTCCATAATCCGGCCCGGCCTCAAGCAGCAGGACCGACTGGCCGCCTTGCTCTGCCAGAAGACCGGCCACTGCGGCGCCGGCTGTGCCGCCGCCGATGACTACCGTATCCGAGTAACGGGGAAGCTGTGGGAAACTCATACCTTCAGTCCATCCTTGCTGTCATCGCCCATGCCGGGCAAATCATGTGGCCGACTACTCACGGTGAGCGGGTATCAGAGGGCGCGCCGCTCCGGCCATAGCACAGACGAAATCTCCCTGGCCACCACGATATTTCAGCCCGGCGTCTGAGCCGCGTTGCGGAACTCGATACGACTATGGAACCTGGCGCCCGGACATCCCCTTGAGAGGAATGATCAGGTATAGCAAGGTATCCAAGGCCCATTGTCCCCCGACCTGCCGGGTCCCCGTAGTTTGCGCTTTCAAGCATCTCTCGGCGGACTATTCCTTCACTTCGGCTTCATTCGGCCAACTCAGGCTGGCCCTTGAGCGTGCGCATGCTGGCGCTGTTTCAGCCCTGCGAACCCTTGGCATTGAAGGCCGGACACCCTAGTAACCCTCCGCGTAAGCTGCGTGGAAGGTATCGACGCCGGCGGTGATGTCGCCGGTCGCGGGCTTTAGGATGGCAACCGGACTGCCGAAGCTGGCAAATCCGGTTACGGCATACTCGGGACCCATGACAGTCAGCCGGTGGCCGATCTCCTGTAGGCCCTGCCGCACGTCGGCATCCAGCTGTACCGGCACGCTGGTGCGTGGAGTCGAGCAGTCGACCCTGGGAACGTCGATGGCCTGCTGAGGGCCCATTCCGAAGTCGACCATGTTCGAGACCAACTGGCTGACGGCATTCGTTATGCGGCGTCCACCGGTGACTCCCACTGCGATACACGTCCCGTCCCTGGAGAGCACCAGGGCGGGTGTCGCGTTGTTGAGGGGCCAGCGGCCCGGGAGTATCGAGTTGATGCGGCCGGGAATCGGATCGAACCACATCATCCCATTGTTCATCACGACGCCGGTTCCGGCGGGCACTATCCCCGAGCCGAAACCACCGCCCACCGTGTTAGTAAAGGAGACGGCATTGCCCTCTTCGTCAATGACGCACAGGTGGGTCGTGCCGTCATCCAGCGCCGGCGCCGATGGGGCATATGTCCTCTCCGGTCGCCTGCCCTCCTCCACCCAGGGATCGCCCGCCGCCCAGACCTGTGGAGCCAGCGGCCCTATCTCAGCGCGGCGCCTGTCCGCATACGCGCCTGACAGCAACCCCTCCCAGGGAACATCCACAGTCGCCGGATCGGACAGGTACGCGTAGCGGTCCGCATAGGCCATTCGAGCAGCGCTTATGAAGGCGTGAAGAGACTCGACAGAGTTGTGTCCCATAGCAGGCAGATCGAAGCCGGCCAGGAGCTTTAGAGTCATCGCCGTCGTGGCCCCTGCCGTCGCATGCGGGGGCACCCGCACCGTGCGGCCGCGATAGTCGATCTCCATGCCGCCCTCCCACACGAACGGCCGGTACGCGGCGAGATCCTCCATGCTCAGGATCCCTCCCTCTGCGCGAACGCCCTCGACGATCTTCCTCGCCACATCCCCCCTGTAGAAGGCGGCGTCACCCTCACTTCCGATGGTCTCCATAGCGTCCGCAAGGTCCGGCTGGCGCAGGATCCCCGGTCTCGAGTTGTCGCCGGCGGGCATCCTGCCGCCGGGCATGAAAATGCGCCCAAGCTCGTCGTGTCGGTGGAACATGTCAGACAGCAGGCCGAAGGCGTAAAGGTTGTGCCAGCCCGGTGCAAAGCCATTGCGCGCAAGTTCTACCGCCGGGGCCACGACCTCGGTAAGCGGGACTCTGCCGAAGCGTCGGTGGGCCTCACACATCGCGGCAACGACACCGGGCACATTGATTGACAAGGCGCCCTGGAGGTTCACATCCCCCTCGACCTCGGCCCAGCCAAAGGGGCCGGTCGCGGACCTGCCGGTGAGTCTGAACATGCCGGGCCCGGCCGCAGCCGGTGCAGGCATGTGTCCGCCGATCACCCCGCCTTCATCGCCCATCTGGTAGACGATGTAACCGCCGCCTCCGATCGTCGCCGAGTTGGGCTCGACCACCCCGCTGGCAAAGCAGGCGGCGATGGCAGCATCCACGGCGTTCCCGCCTGCCCGCAGCAACTCGAGCCCGGCCTCGGTGGCGTGGGGATCCTTGGTCGCGACCATGGCGACCTGCGCCCTGGCCTCGGTCTTGCTGAATGTCGTGACGGTGGGCTGGCTCATATCGTCCTCCATGCGGCCGCATAAGATGCACGCCCGTGCCGCTAAATGGATGGTGGTCGGTTCAAACGGTCGCGTCAACGCCACCGCCGGGGAGCAGGCCCAGATTCGACGGGCCGCAACGCCCACCAAGCCAGGTGGATCGGCCTTCAGATTATCCCTTGTATACTCCCGACGGTGAGGTGGACGAAATGACCAACATGACGGGCAGGGTCCAAACGGTACTTGGGCCTATCGATCCCTCCGAGCTGGGCCCGACGGTTACGCACGAGCACCTGCTGATCGACCTGCGGCCCTATTTCGAGATGCCCGACGAGGCGACCGCCCGCGGGGACGTGGAGCGGGAGCTGACCTTCGACATGGTCGGCCGCAGCCGGGTCGTGTTCATGTACAACCTCGACCAGATGACACTGCTGGATGAACAGGTCGCCCTCGAGGAGATCACCCGCTACAAGCTTTGGGGCGGAGGGTCCCTGGTTGACGCCACCTCCATTGGCATAGCCAGGGACCCGTTGGCCCTTGCGCGTATTTCAAGGGCCACCGGCCTCAACATAGTCATGGGGTCAAGTTACTACGTGCCCCTTTCTCACCCGCCCGACATGGACGTTCGGACGGAGGACCAGATCGCCGCCGAGATCGTGCGGGATCTCACCGTGGGAGTCGGAGACACGGGGATTAGGAGCGGCATCATCGGGGAGATAGGCTGCTGGAACCCGATGTCCGACAACGTCGAGAAGGTGCTCAGGGCATCGGTAGCCGCCCAGCAAGAGACCGGCGCACCCATCCTCATCCACCCTCCCTTCCTTTCCGACGGGCCAGGATGGATCGTCGAGATTCTGCGAAACGCCGGAGCCGACCTTGAGCGGGTGATAGTGGGCCACCTGGACTACATACTCACGGAGCCCGAACAGCTCCTGAGGCTAGCCTCTTCAGGCTGTTATCTTGAGTGGGACCTGCTCGGCAACGAGGACACTTCGGGCAACCCAATCGCACCGCTGGACCGCGTAAACGACGACAGGCGGCTGGAAAACATAAGGGCGATGATCAACGCCGGCTACGGTGAACGCGTCGTCGTGGCGCACGACGTATGCACGAAGGGACAGCTGGTGAGGCGAGGCGGTAAGGGCTATGCCCACGTACTGGAAAACGTCGTCCCACGGATGAGGCTAAAGGATTTTGCCGAAGGTGAGATCGACGACATAGTCACAAACAACCCCGCCCGCATTCTCACCTGGGCCTGACCGCTCACGCGGTTGGGCCGCGCCCCGTCTTATGCGAACTTGTCAGGTGCGCGGCTGTCTTCGAACTTGGTCTCGGCGTCGATGAGCACGGTCCTGCCCTCGGCGTTTAGCCGGCGCGCCCTGTGCAGCGCCGGGCCCAGTTCGGCAGGCGTTGTCACACGTATGCCCTCTGCGCCCATCGCGTTCGCAAGGCCCGCGTAGTCGCCCTGCATGTAGGACACGCCAAAGGTCTCGCGCGCGGTCGGAAATCCACCGGGATAGGTGGCCATGCCTCCGTTGTTGAGCACGACCGTGGTTATCGGTATCCCCGCCCTCGCCGAGGTCTCTATGTCGAGACCTGACATGCCGAATGCGGCATCTCCCATCATGTTCAAGCAGAATCTGTCCGGCATCGCCTGCTTGGCTCCTATCATCAGGGGGATGCTAAAGCCCAGGTGCGTAGTCTTTCCCCAGCCAACGTAACTGTGGGGACTGGTTGCCGTGAAGAAGGGCACCATCTGGTCGCGCGGTGCACCGGCGTCGTGCGTAACTATGCTGCCCTCAAGGTCCAGGTTCCTGTTCAGTTCATGGATCACCCGGTACGGGTTGATGGGCTCATCATCATCCTCAAGGTAGCGGCGCCAGCGGGCCAGCCACTCGCCCCTGACCGCAGCGATCCTGTCGCGGACACCGGAGTCCCTCGGAACCTCGCTCACCTCACCCTTTGCCGCGTCGATCAGATCAAGCAGAGTGAGTTTGGCGTCGCCGACCAGCCCGATCGAAGAGGCTACATCCTTGTTTATTTCCCCGGTATTGTGCACGTTGTGAATCACCGTCTTGCCGGCGGGTATGGCCTGGCCATAGGGCGTCTCGGTGAGCGAGGTCCCGAGCGCCAGCAGCACGTCGCACTCATCTAGCCATCTCCGTGCGGTAAGGGTGGTGTTCATGCTCCCCGCGCCGACCGACAGCGGATGGCGCTCGTCGAACGCCGATTTTCCGGGCATGGTTGTAAAGACCGGTACGTCGAGGAGCTCGGCGAATTCCCTGAGCTCCGCGGTGGCACCGGCCGAAAGAACGCCGGCTCCCGCCCAGATCAGGGGGCTCCTGGCCGCAGCCACCGCCCTTATCGCGTCACGCACGTCGGAGCTCGACGGCCTGGCCCTGGAGAACGACGGGGAGGTATAGCTGGCCGAATTCTCGGGCACAGGTTCCTCGCAGACGTCCAGCGGCATCTCCACCACGACCGGGGCTCCACGTCCATTTCTCAGCGCGTGGAACGCCCTGCGCATGACATCGGGTATCTGGCCCGTCCTCGTGACCAGCTCGGCGCTCTTTACGATGGTCTCCCAACTGCGTGCGGCCACGAAGTTCGGCCTCACCAGGATTCGATCGAGCGGGTTGCCACCCGGCAGCACGAGAATCGGCACGTTATCGGCGTTGGCCTGCGCAAGTCCTCCAACCGAGTTTTCCGCGCCAGCCTGGGCCTGAACGGCCACGACCCCGAACCGGTGCCTGTCGCTGACGCGAGAATAGCCGTCGGCCGCCATCACCGCACCGCGCTCATGCCTGAAGGCCACGGGACGAATGCCCTCCTTGGCCACCTCCTCGATGATCGGGTTCGACAGGTAGCAGGGCAGCCATTCGGTCCCCTCCTGCTTGAGGATGCGGGCTATGTACTCAAAGCCGTTCAATGGTGTTTCCTTCCAAGCGCGGCGTATCGCCGGGCCAAAGTTGACTTGTGCTCCCCGGACAATGTCAGGGAGAGAGAATGATATCGATTGCCCTGGCCCGGGCCGTTCACGCGGGCTTGGGTCAGGGGATTTCCGTCAGGTTTTCAACCGAGGGCTTGAGCGCACCGGACTCGACGCGGTTTGCGAGGGACCGTATGGCATCGTTAACCGGCGTTGCGATGCCGACCTCGGCTCCCTTTCGGGACACGTATCCGTTCAGGTGGTCGACCTCGATCCGGCGGCCCTTCATCAGGTCCTGTGCCAGCGAGGGGCGACCAACGCCCACCTCGCGGGCGCCGGATAGCAGAACCCCCTCCACCTCCTCCATCGCCGCGCCATCCGTAAGGGCAAGAGGGTAGAGTTCCGCCCTCACGCCGGTTATCGGCTCGATCGACACACCGTGGGCCGTGCCGACGGTGACCACCTCGGCCGCTATGCGGATAGAGACGCGGCGACTCGCCTCCACCTCGCGCAACTCCGCCGACAAAAGGCCGGTTGCCCCGGCCACCGCGTTGGCCATGGAGTTGACGCACAGCTTCGACCAGCGTTCCCCCCACAGGTTGGTCGTGGTCGACACGTTTCCGCCGGAAACGTTGTCCAGAATTCTCACGACCTCGCACGCGCGAGGTGTCACAAGGCCGCTGGGCTCGCCGACCGTAAAGGGCTTGCGCTCTTTCGGACTGGTGAACGTAACGTGACCCGGCTCGTACATGCCCGCGCCAAAGGTCACCACCGCGCCCACCACCCTGGTCCATCCAACGACAGCCGCAATGGTCTCGTCGTTGATCGAGTTTTGCGCCGAGACGATGTAGCCCCCGGGAGCGAGATGCGGTCTGATGAAGTGGCACGCCCACTCGGTGTCGTAGGACTTTAGGGCGAGAAAGACTATATCGAACAGCCCACCGGCGATCGACACGTCGGCCAGATGGAGCGCAGCCGCCGGGCGAGCGACAAACTCATCCTCCAGGGTCGTGACCCTGATCCCTGCGTTCCGTATCGCCTCCACGTTCTCGGGCCAGATGTCGATTACCGTGACCTCCACCCCGGCCCTGGCCAGGAAAGCGGCTATGCTCCCCCCGATGGCTCCCGCCCCCAATACGGCGATGCGCATTTCAGTCATGTGATGTCTCCTGGATTGGTCGGTATCGGCGGCAATGGCTCGTCCGAGACGAACCGCCTCAGAACATTGCCCGTGATGCGCGACACGTTGTTATCGTAGCCGTTGTGCGACAGGACGCCGCACCAGTCAATGGAGCCGACCGAGAAGACCCCGCCGCCTTTCGGTCCCTCGAAGTAAGTCATGTCCGATCGCACGAACGGGTTAACCTCCCCGTGCTGCAGCGAGTCTGTGATCGCGATCTCCTCCACGACGTGGTGGTAGACCCGCGAGTGGCGTCCCGCCGAGGTCGCTAGGAGCAGCGCGTGGCGAGGTGTTCCAAGTTCGAAGTCCAGACGGTCGATCTCGTCCCCGGCCGCCCCGTGCGCAAGCATGAGAGAGGGGTAATCACCGATCAACTCACCGTCACCTATCCCCTCGAAGATGAACGCGGCCCGTGGGTCGAACGAGTCCGGCAAGCGCTCGTAGGGGGAATTGAAGTCGAAACCCTGGGCGGTGAAACCCACTCCGAACATCTTCTGCGGGGGCCGGGCCCGCTTTCGCCATATGCCCCCGAGCTCGCCGGTGGTCGAGTGATAGTACTCGCCGGGCTCCGCCTCCCAGACATCGGTGCCGCCCCAGCGGCGGATCTCAATCACATGCGGCCTCTCCGGATCGAAAGATGTCACCCAGTAAAAGCCGTTGCCCCCCAGGTACATGGCCCGACCGCCACCGGCAAGGTACGTTTCCACCGCCTCGAGCATCTGGCGCGACCAGTATTCCGGGTGGCTGCCTATCACCAGCACCCTGTAGGGGGCGAGCAGCGCCGCACCGTCGAAGTGAAGATCCTCGGAGCAAAACACGTCGAACGCGAAGCCCTCGTGCTCCATCCAGTCGGCGATGATCAAGTCCGCCCCCATTCCGTGGGGACCACCCCGGGCCGGGTATATGAAGTCGGGCCGCATGTTCAGTATGGGTACCCTTCGGGTTTGATAGGGGACCCCGCTGCCGTCCCTTTTGTGGTCGTACATCGAATGCAGCCCGTTACGCAGGATGTAGTCGATCTCCTCGAGGTGGATATCCTTCCTCCAGTTCGGCAGCAGCTCGGCGGGGATGGCATCTCCCCCCTCCACGTTGAGCACGTGCTCGTTGCCATAGGCCAGATAGGTATTGGTCTCCAGCAGGAAAGCGATCCTGGACTGAGGAACGCCCACGTGCGGCCGAATGAAGAACGGGACGTGGTCCGTTGCGTCGGCGGTCGATGTCCGCAGGGCGTATATCCCGCTGCGTGCGTCCTCGGGAACGGTGTACTCGACGCTTACATCCCATCCGGCGTCGTCGATGTCCTCTTCGTGGAAGTGGATCGCACCGTATTCGCCCGGTCGCAGCGCGGGGTTGTACTCCTCGCCGCTCCAGTTTTGGCCGATGACGGCCCGGTGGGGCAAGTTGACCACGTTGCCGTGTAGCCCGTTTGTCGAGGTATCGGTGGCGACCTGCGTCGACATGCCGATCGAAAAGTCCCAGGCGGCGACGAGGGACGAGCCGGCAATGTCGACGGGGTCAGCCCCAGCGCACAGGGCGTCGATTTCATCTTCGGCGAGCGGGCGGTCGAAGATGCGCGGAGAGTCGATCTTGCCGTTGAAGACCTTGTGATGGCGACCGTCCGCGCCGGGTGAAGCGGCTATCATGAGCGGGCCGCCGGATGGCGCCACGGTGCCTACGGGCACGCGCTTTTCCACCGAGGCGACCTCGCCCTGCGCGGTCCAGCCAAGGGGCCTCTGGCTCATGCGGACGATCTGACCCTCACCTTCGAAGCTGACGGCGACAAAGTACCACTCGGGACTGCGCAGCCTGCGGCCGGTGACCACGCACTCGCTCGCCGAGCCGTCTCCGACCCACAAGGCCAGGTCGCCCCTCCTTGAGACAAACAGGCCGTAGCCGCTGTCGCCGTCCCGTGAGAGCTTGGTCACCAGGGCCTGGGGGCTCCCCTTGTCTGTCCAGGTGGACCAGATCCACGCGGTGATGGTGAAGCCGTCCCCAAGATCGAGAAGGGGGCTATCCGGGACGATCACATGTGATCCTCCGTAAAGCAACTGCTCTTTCCCCTCATATTCGCCGTCGATATGTGAGTCGACGGGCTCGGCCTTGAGACCCGGTCCCCTCGGGTTCGGGTCGCCGTGGATGAGACGGACGAGCTGCGCCCGATACCTGGGCGACCTCGACGAGATGTGAAAGCCGATGGTCTCGCCCGGGCGGACGCTGAACCTGTCGGGGTAGCCGGTTAGCTCCATGGGTTCCCCTCACACAAAGTGTTGTGTTGCGAAAGCTGCCGGAATTATAGGTGCGGCAGCGAAGCACGTCGACCAAGTATCAATTGCCCTTTACCGGGCGTCCATCCGACCGTTGACCGGTCCATCGGCCGCTGATACTCTGGCCGCCAATAGCGCGGCGGCGCCGCGCAGCTCAGCGAGGGAGGACAGCCTTGCCCGAACGCGGAAGAGCGGCGGTACTCGTCGACGACTACACATTCGAGATCCGGGAGCTGCCCACCCCTGAGGTTGAGCCGGAGGGCATCCTGATAAGGGTGACCGGCTGCGGGGTCTGCGGCTCCGACCTCCACCTATGGCGCGGCGACATCAAGCTGCACGGCTTCATCCACGGCCACGAGCTTGTGGGGCGCGTCCACTCGATGGGATCGGGGGTGTCTACCGACTACCTGCAGCAGCCGCTGAAGGAGGGAGATCGGGTGATCTTCACGTACTTCACCCCGTGCCACCGCTGCTACACCTGTATACGAGGCGAGTACACGGACTGCGCCTTCAACTTTCAGATGTTCAAGTCCGTCGAGGAGTACCCCTACTGCCACGGCGGCTATGCGGACTACTATTACCTGAGGCCGGGAACCTTCGTCTTCAGGGTCGATTCTGACCTTTCCGACGAGGCTCTGACCTCGGTCAACTGCGCGGCGGGCACGGTCATGGAGGGCATCGAGCGCTCGAACCTGCAGGCGGGCCACGCGATCGTGTTCCAGGGTGCGGGAGGCCTGGGCCTGTACGGAATAGCCTACGCGCGCGAGCGGGGAGCCGGACCGATCATTGCGATAGACGGTCAGCAGCCGCGCCTTGAGCTTGCCAAGCAGTGCGGGGCCGACTACACGATCAACATCAATGAGATCACCGATCCCGGGGACCGGATCGAACGCGTCAAGGAACTGGTCGGCGGCGGCCGTTCGGGTGCCGACACCGTGGTCGAGGTGGTGGGCTTTCCCGGCGTGGTGCCCGAGGGTCTGGAGATGCTGAGACCGGGAGGTCGCTACATAGAGATCGGGAACATATCGGCAAAGTCCATGGTCGAGATAGACATCAACAGGGTGCTGCACGGGATCAAATACATAATCCCGGTCTCCTTCTACAGTCCCCGGCTGCTCCCGGCGGCGCTGGAGATGCTGGAGCGGACCAAAGATCGATACCCGCTCGTCGACCTGATGTCCCATTCGTTCGATCTGGAGGATATCAACAAGGCGTTCGAGACCTCAGAGTGGTTCGGAAAGGATCGAAAGACCCCGGTGACCAGGGCGGTGGTAAAGCCGTAGAAGACGCGGAGCCAAAACGGAATGGGCCTGTGTCGACCCGGCACAGGCCCTTTTTCTTACCCCGATGACAGTGTCCAGCTATCCAGAACCAATAGTCAGTGCATCCGAACTCGTAAAGAATTACGGGGATCTCGTGGCGGTAGACGGCATCGGTTTCAGGGTGGAGAAGGGGGAGTGCTTCGGCTTCCTCGGCCCGAACGGCGCCGGCAAGACCACGACCCTAAGGATGGTGACGTGCGTGTCCCCGGTAACCTCGGGAGACCTGACGGTCACCGGCCTCGACGTGAGCACCTCTTCCCGCGCCATAAAGGCCAAGCTCGGCGTCGTCTCGCAGGCCGACAGCCTCGATCCGGATCTCAGCGTAGTCCAGAACCTTCTCGCATTCTCGCGCTATTTCGACCTTCCGGGAGACGTTGCCAGAAGGCGTTCGCTGCAGGCATTGGACCTGTTCCAATTGCGCGACAAGGCGGACCGCAAGCCCGACGAACTGTCGGGCGGAATGAGGCGGCGCCTGCTGATCGCCCGCGCACTCCTGCACGAGCCCGAGGTGCTGGTGCTCGACGAGCCCACTACCGGTCTGGATCCTCAAACACGGCTGCTGGTATGGGACAAGCTGACCAGCCTGAAGTCCGAGGGCATAACGATGCTCCTGACCACCCACTACATGGAGGAGGCGGCCTACCTGTGCGATCGGCTGGTGGTCATCGACCACGGACGCATACTGGTCGAGGGGACCCCGGGCGACCTGATCAGGGAACAGGTGGGCGGCGAGGTCGTTGAGGTGCATGTCAGCCTGGGCGAAAAGTCGTCCATCCTCGAGCGTTTGAGCGGCGTCGGAGCCAGGGTCGAGGACCGCGGCGAGTCGCTGGTGGTCTACGGTTCGGCCAACGGGGCGCTCGAGGCTGGCTCTCTCGACGGCCTCGAGGTCACTTCTCGGCCCGCCAACCTTGAGGACGTGTTCCTTCGACTCACCGGCAGGGGGCTCAGGGACGAATGACAACCGCCGCCATTGCCCTGAGGCGGACCGTGATGTGGGGCGGGTTTCGGGTCTGGCAGCGCAACCGAGACGTATTCCTCCGCGCCTGGATGCTCGACACCGGCGGCCTGGTCGTAGAGCCCTTCTTCATAGTCCTGGCGATGGGTTTCGGCCTGGGCCTGTATATAGACAGCATCCATGGTCTCCCGTACGGGGACTTCGTCGCACCGGGCATCCTTGCGGGATATGCGATGTACCACGCCTCTTTCGACCAGACCTTCGGCGCCTACCTGAGGCTGGAGACGCACCATATCTACGACGCAATCCTGTACACACCGCTCGGACCGTCCGACATCGTCCTCGGTGAGGTGATGTGGGGCAGCACCCGGTCCGTGATTTCGGGGACCGCCGTGCTCGCCGTGGCCGCCATCTTCGGTCTCGTGAACTCGCCGTTTGCCGTCCTCGCCCTGCCGGCGGCCTGGCTGGTCGGGGTCACGTTCGCATGCATAGGCATGACCATTACCGCGTCGGTGAGGTCGCTTGGCGCGATCGAGAACTACTTCACCGTCATCCTTACCCCTATGTTCATGTTCAGCGGCATCTTCTTTCCGCTCGACGATCTGCCGGTCGGGGTGCAGGTGTTCTCCTGGCTGATGCCCCTGACACCGGGGGTGGAGCTGATCCGGGGCCTGTTCACGGGCGAGCTATCCGGCATGATGGCACTCTGGACCCTGGAGCTGGTGGGGTTCTCGGCCGTGTTCTACCTGCTGGCGACCCGGCTGATGACGAGGCGCCTCATAAAATAGGCCTATTCGAAGGCGAGCGCCCGGGCCGGATTGTCCACGAAGATGCGGCGCAGATCCTCATCGGCGAAGCCCAGGCGCCTCATGCGGGGCACGATGCTCTCAAGGTGGTGCGCGTACCCCTTGCCCCCCATGCATACGTACTGCCAGGGCTGGCAGACGTCCTGGGCGACCAGCACGTGGTCGATGTAACCCATTTCAGCGATGTTGGCGATGCTCTGGAGGCGCTCGGCGTCGTTGGTGAAGCGGAAGCCGGGCAAAATGCGCTCTATCGAGGTGTCCTCCCAGCCGAACACGTCGAGCTGTATGTAGCATCCGACCTCGGCCAGCGCCCGCAGGTCGTCTGGGTCCAGATACCCGTCCGAGTGCCCGAAGATCACCTTGCGGGGGTTTGCGCCCCCCTCGAGCAGGGCATCCAGGATCTCGCACTTGGCCTCCCTGGGCCCGCCGGTGTGAAGCGTGACAGGCGCACCTGTCTCCCGCTGCGCGATGCCGGAGGCGACAAGGGACTTTCGCTCATCGGGATGCAGGGGAAACGAGCACCCTACCTCGCCGATTACGCCGCTCCTGATCCCCGTTTCGCCGACACCAACGGTCAGGTCACGGACGATCTCCTCCGCGATCGAGTCCACCGTCCGCTCCGCCATATCCGGTGGATGTGAGACGGAGACGTAGTAGCCTGAGCCCATGACCACGTTAAGGCCGGTGGCCCGCGATATGCGAGCGTAGGCCAGCGGGTCGCGCCCGATCGTTGCGCTGGTGGTCTCCACCACGGAGTCACCGCCCGCCCGGCGAAAGCGCAGCACCTCCTGCAACGCCACACGCTCGTCAAGCAGCCTCATGTTCTCGAGGCTGTATAGAAAACGCGAAGGCAAATCGCCGAGCATATCGATCTGCACCGGAGAATCGCGCAGGGCGCGTCCGGTCGCGTGCTCGGCCTGAACCGTGTAGCAGGTGATGTCGAGCAGCAGGTGCTCGTGGGCGACCGTAACGCCCAGGTCCGACGACTCTATTGGCCCGAGAACGGTCTGGACCCTGCCGGAGACCTCGTTCTTGCGCCGGGACGACAAGAAATCAGACGGGCCGACCCTCTGCCTTCCAGAGCAGCGGGCCGAGCCTACCGGAGGGCCAGATCGCCGCCCGTGGTGACCTTGGTCCGGCTGTCGAGCAGTATGCTTCCATCCTCGTCCAGGTCGAGGTTGCCCTTGCTGTCCTCGTACTGGTCCTCGCCCTTGTACGGGGTACCGCGAATCTCCCTGGTTACCGCCTGGGTGACCTTGCGGATCTGGTCGAAAGGCTCGAACACTCCTCCGAGCCAGGCCTTCCAGCTACCCTCGGTCAGGTCGAATTCCCAGTAAAAGTACACCGCCGCCTTCCAGGGCTGCGCGGGTGCGTAACGTTCGTCCACGCCTTCCGTGAACCTTACCCAGGGCCGTTCGTCGGAGTTGTACCACTCCGTGGTCTCCACGATCCGCCTGAGGGGGATCTCCATCTTGGTGTACGCCGCAGAGAATTCGGGCGCCAACTCACCAAGTTGGGCGACGGCATACTTGTTGATCGAGCCGGAGTCGCCTTCATACAGGGTCCCGTAATCCTTGGCACCGGAGGCCGTCCAGCCCGAAGGCGCCGCCAGCAAGTGGACAGAGCAATCGGCGATCCCGGTTGCGGCCTCGGCCAGGGTCATGGACCGGACCTGGGTCGGATAGCTGAAACCGAACTCGGCAAGGTATTCAATGACGTAGGCGACCGTCGCACCATGCTCGGTCTCTTCGGCGATCTGGGCGACAACCACCGTGCCGCCGCCCTGATTCGCGCATGCACCGGTCTCCAGCGCAGCCAGCCCATCGCTGGCGCCGCCGTCACCGTCACCCCCGCACGCAGCCGCGGCCAGCCCGATGAGTAGTAGAAAGGTCAGTGCCACCCATTGCAGGCGCGCGCTAAGCCTCGTCATTTTGCAAAGGTCCCCCGTCCGAAGATGGCGCTAATGATAACACCACGCCGTCGCATATCGGCGGCTCTACACACGGGCGGACCGCGCCTAGGAAATGGGAATCTTGCCGGCCGGACTGAGGGCGGTTTGACTGCGCTCTCCCGAATACGATTCCAAAAGCGTTTCGGCCATTTGGACAGCGGCTTCCAGGTTGGTCGCCATGTAATCGGTGAGCATGAGTTCCGCCTCCCGGTCGCGCCGACCGGAGAGCAGGCGACCGGCCTTCGCGGCGACCGGGTAAGCCGTCTCCAGAAGCTCCGACTGGAGCCCCGCCCATCGCACCCTGACCTCGGCCGCGCGACGCCCAGGAGCCTTGAGCACGGCCTGGGCGAGGCGGTGGAAGGTCCACCAGACGCTGACGGGGCTGGGCTCGGCCCCTCCCAGTGACAGGGCGGGGGGTAGGTCGCCATGCAAGAAAGTCGGGAGGAACACGCCGAGGCATGGCGAGTACATGCTGGTCCAGTAGATGGGCAGGCGGCTGCCGTCGTCGCACAGGTCGGCCACCAGGCTGGCAGCAGTATTGCCACCGGCTCCATCGCCCCTGACCGGGTGCATGCAGATGCCACGCCCAGGGTCGATGTCGGTGGCAAATCCACCCGGCTCGGAGTCTCCGTCCGCATGGTCTGACAGGAGAGCCATCATCACCTCGGCGTCGATGCGTCGCTCATGCCGGTCGAGCACTGCACACGACCGTGTGCGCCTCAGAAATCCGCTGCCGGACAGATGATCGGCCTCGGTAAAGGCTTCAGCGAACGACAGCCGCTCGCCCCTCCATCCGATCTCGGCAGCGATCCCTTCGGCGCCCGGTGACACCCGATCCCAATCACCGGTGATCGAGTAAACGTTGCTTATCGCCGCGTGGGTCGCGACGCTGCGCACGGCCCACTCGTGTCCTGCCGTCTCGATCACGTAGGCCTCGCGGGGGTCGGCGACCATGAAGCCGTTGTCGTAAGTTCGGTGACCGTCCGGATGATCGAATTCTCCCTGTCCATGTTCGGCAACCGCAGTGGTGATGACCTCTACCGCCTCTGCGGCCGTGGCTCCACGCTCGAGTCCCAACCGCACGAGGTCCATCCCCACCAGGGTCGGGCCCGACGGTCGCAGCCTGGACTGGAGAGCCTCGTTACCGATGACGACCTGGTGCTCGTTGAATCCGTGCTCATAGCCCCAGCACCAGTACGGGCGGGAGCCGATGTGCCGATGAGTCAACCGGGCCTGCGGCATGTCGACGAACGGGGTCTTTAGCGGGGCCCCCGGGGGATGCTCTGCGCGCTCGTGCAGTTCAAGCGGCTGGGATTCGTCGGCCGGTCTGTCAGAGTTCTTGGCGAAGATGGCGTATCCGTCCCGTGTCGCCGGGCCGAGCGCGACAAAGGTGTCGCAGCCTTTTAGCGTTCTAGGCACCAGCGACCTCTCCCCGCACGATCCCAGCGCCGGCCGCCAGTGAGCGAAGCTTGCTCACGGCCATGTAGCGGGGTGACCAGCCGAACCCGCAGTCAGGGTTTACGTAGAGTCGGTCCGCCGGAACGTGCTTAAGTACGGTGCGGATCCGATCGGCCACATCCCCGGGGCTCTCGGGGTGGAAGGACTTGACATCAACCACGCCGGCGCCCAGCTCACGGCCATCACTCCAATCGCCGAATCTCTCCACCTCATACATGCCACGGGCCGCGAATTCCACCACGAACTGGTCCGCCCTCGCATTCAGGACGCCGGGGAAGTAGTCGGAGTAGTGAGGCTTAAAGCGTGCTCTTCCAAAGCGGTTGCCAAAGCAGATGTGGTAGGCGACCTTCGCGTCCACTCCATCGGTTGCCATGTTGAACAGGCGGGCCATCTCCTGACCGGAAACGCTTCCGCGGGCCGGCTCGTCGATCTGCAGGAACTTTGCTCCGGCTCCCACCAGCGCCTTGAGCTCGGCGTTGATCACGTGGGCGAAGCGCTCGGCCACCGCGACAGTGTTCTCATACGAGGCTCCGGGGCGAATGCGGGAGCCGAAGGTGAGCGGTCCGGCGCACGTTACCTTGGTCGGCAGGGCTGTATGGTCGCGCAGGTACTCGAATTCAGAGACGATGCCGAGACCCTCCGGAGCGACGATTTCGGAGACCGCCTCATATCGGGTCTGCTGGTCGTAGCCCCAGGGCCCACCCCTGCGTCCAACGGGCAGAGACCTAATGCCGTCGATGATCGCGTAATAGCCGTCGACATAGCCGTCGAGGCGTCGCGACTCTCCATCGGTGATTATGTCCAGACCGGCCCGCTCCTGGTCCAAGATGGCGACATCGACCGCGTCGGTCAACATCTCCTCCAGGTCCGATGCGCCCCACCGCCCCGACTCGGTCAGTTCCTTGCACTCATGCCACCAGGCCGGCTTTGCATGTGAGCCGACGACGGTGGCCGGTATGATGGGCAGGGCGGTCATCTGTCTGCCGAATTCATGGCCTGCCGAGTACTCCTGAGTTACAGGAGAGGCCGGCGGCGCCAGTGAGGATGGGTTCCGGGGAGGCAGGTGATGTCATTCGCCAGGTTCTATGAATTCTCGGCTCCAGCATCGCCGATCCTTTATCCGATTCTCCGTTACCGGCCTGAATATTACCCTGCGGCAAGAGCACCTGCCCGGCCAGCCCACTCGCTTCCGGGTATGAGCTGCCTGGCGCGGCCACTCAGCTGATGCGTCCTTTGGTGCTCTGTTGTCCGACGTACCTGAGCAGGCCTCCAGCCAGCAGAATCTGGCGCTGCCGGTCGCTGAGCTCGACGGTCGCCCGTATGGTCAGGTCGGCGGTTGTCTCTGCGACAGTGACCGAGGTAGCGCCCAGTTCGACCGCCGACCTTGCGTCACCCAGTACTAACACCTGGCCCTGCTCAAGCGATTCGTAGTCGGCCTCGTCCGCAAAGGTCAGCGGCATAATCCCGTAGTTGACCAGATTATCCCGGTGTATGCGAGCGAACGACTTGGCGAGTATGAATCCCACACCAAGGTATGCGGGCGAGAGCGCGGCGTGCTCCCTGGAGCTGCCCTGTCCGTAGTTCTCGCCGGCAACTATGACCCCTCCGCCGGAGGACCTGGCCCTCTCCGCAAATCCCTTATCCAAATAGGCGAACACGTACTCTGATATCGCGGGCACGTTCGAGCGAAGCGCAAGCGTGGTCGCTCCCGCGGGGAGGATGTGATCGGTAGAGATGTTGTCCCCGAGCTTGATCAGGATCTGCCCCCCGACTGTCTCGGGCATGGGCTGACTGGCCGGTATGGGCTTTATGTTGGGACCGCGCCGAATAACGACCGACCCGGGATCATCGGCCGGCGGGATGATGCCGGAGTCGTCCGTTAGGAACCGCTCCGGCATTTCCATGCACTCAGAGCTGAGGGCGTAGCCCCGCGGATCCGCTATGGAGCCGGCCACGGCGGTGGCAGCGCACACGGCGGGAGATGCCAGGTACACGCTATTGTCCAGGCCGCCGGAGCGCCCCGGGAAATTGCGGTTGAAAGAACGCACCGATACCGCCCCGTGGCGCGGCACCTGCCCGATGCCCGCACACGGCCCACAGGCGGACTCCAACAGACGCACTCCCGCCTGCACGATATCGGCCAGTGCGCCGTCCTGTGCGATCATCTGTAGAACCTGGCGGGATCCCGGGCTCATCACCATGGTTACCCTGGGGTGGACTGTGCGCCCCTTGAGCAGGGAGGCGACCTCCGAAAGGTCGGCATAGGACGAGTTGGTGCAGCTGCCGACCGCAACCTGGTCCACCGGCGTGCCTTGGACCTCGGCCACGGGGACCACGGCGTCCGGGCTATCCGGGCAGGCTATGAGCGGCTCAAGGGCGGCAAGGTCTATGGACGTCGATTCGTCGTATGCGGCGCCCTCGTCCGCTGCGAGCGCTCTGTAAGCCTCGCCCCTGCCCTGCCTGGTCAGATAGTCCAGGGACATGCTGTCGCTAGGGAAAAGGGAGGTCGTCGCCCCCAGCTCGGCCCCCATGTTGGCGATGGTCGCCCTCTGCGGGACAGTCAGGGTGGCCACACCCGGTCCGTGGTACTCGAGGATGCGTCCGACACCGCCCCTGACCGATAGCCTGCGCAGGAGTTCCAGGATGACGTCCTTTGCCGACACGCCCGGGACAAGGCTACCGGTCAACTCGACTCCCAGCACGAGCGGCATGCGCATGTAATAGGGACCGCCCGCCATCGCCGTCGCAACGTCAAGTCCGCCGCAGCCTATTGCGAGCGAACCCATGCCTCCGCAGGTCGGCGTATGCGAGTCGGTGCCTATCAGGCTGGCTCCGGGAACCGCGAACCGCTCAAGATGCACCTGATGGCAGATGCCGTTACCCGGCCTCGAGAAGTAGACCCCATACTTGGCCGCCACGTCCTGCAGATAGGCGTGATCATCAGCGTTGCGAAAGTCGGCCTGCAGCATGTTGTGATCGACATAGCTGACGGACAGGTCCGTCTTTACCCGATCGACCCCGGTCGCCTCCAGCTGCAGGTAGGCCAGCGTGCCGGTGGCGTCCTGCGAGAGCGTCTGGTCAACGCGGATCGCGATCTCCTCGCCCGGCGCCATGCGCCCGGATTCCAGGTGCTCGCCCAGCAGCTTGTGCGTCAGGTTCTGCGGTTCAGACATCGGGAGAGGCAACCGCCTTCAGTTTCGATCGTCGCTTGAGCCTTGACAATGGGATGAGAACGTTTCCCTCCATGATGCGCCGGGCCGTGCGATAGGTCGTTACTCTCGGCACCCGCCACCGCTCGCCGTCGGGCTCGACCGAGCAGTCGATCGGCATGACACCCGCGGGGTGGCCGATCCGCACCGGCCCCGGCGCTGTGTCCATCGCCGCCTCCGCCACCAGTGTCCCGTCGATTCTGGCCGCCACGGCGGTCGCCATGGATACGCTCGTCGGGTAAGTCCGATGGAAACGCTCCATTGAGACGGCGCGGGCGAGGATGTCCACATCGGCGAATGCTACCAGCCTGCCATCGGAGGTCTCGTAGCGGGCGGGCGGCGCTATCAGCGCGACCTTGGGTACCGCCCTTAGCTGCTCATAGGCCTCCTGCGGGGTCTCGCACAATCCCATCCGCACGGCGCCCACGCAGCGGACCTCCTCCAGACGCCTCCTCAGCCCGGTTTCGCTATCGAGTTCTGCAGCCGTTGCACGCGGATCCGCTCCAACATCGGAGGCGCGAACGAACACTGTGGGAATAGCGACGTCGACGATCGAGATCGCCAGGTTCCCCCCTGACGGCAAATCCACGCACTCGCGGGACATTCCCGTCGGTAGCGTCCCACGTCCCAGAGATCCGGCAGGGTCAAAGTATTCAAGGTCGATGCGGGCGCCGGTGCCCGGTACTCCGTCAATGGCGAACTCGCCGTCCGAGGCCGACTGACCGCCTCTTACCGGCACGCGGGCGACAAAGCGCTTGCCCGTGTTGACGGCCAACACGCTCACCTCTGTTACCGGCTCCACCGCGTTGACCAGTCCCTCATCGATCGCGAAGGGCCCGACGGCGGACGATATGTTGCCGCAGGTTCCCGACCGGTCTACGAACGGTCGCTCGACTTCAACCTGCGCGAACTCGAACTCCACGTCAAGGTCCGGCAGTTTCGAGGGCGATATGATCGCCGCCTTGCTGAGCGAAGAGGTGCCGCCGCCGAGTCCGTCGACCTCGCGCCCGTCCGGATCGGGGCTGCCAAGTGCCGTCAGGATGACGGCATCTCGCTCATCGGCGCCGAATCCGGCGAGGTCGCGGCCATGGAATAGCACCGCGCGGCTGGTGCCGCCGCGCACGAAGACGGCGGGAATCCTCAGGTCCGTAGTCAATCGCCACCAGCTAGTCTTCTGCCCCGATCGCCTACGTAAAGGGCCCTCGGGCGTATCAGGCGGTTATTGGCGTACTGCTCGGCGATGTGGGCCGACCAGCCGGCCACCCTTGCCGAGGCCACCACATTGGTCATCAGGTTCATCGGGAAGCCCAGCTGGAACAGCACCGGAGCGGCAAAATAGTCCACGTTCGGGATGATCCCCTTGGTCTCGGCCATCCGCCTCTCCGTCGCGATCGCTATGTCGAACCATCTGCGATCGTCCACCGCACCCGCCATCTGCAGTGCCATCTCGCGAAGCTCCGCGGCCCTGGGGTCGCCGGTCCTGTACACCCGGTGGCCAAAGCCGGGCAGCTTGCGTCGGGCCGCCAATGCGTCGTCGACGTAGGCAGCGGCACGGTCGGGTTGACCAATGTCAACCAGCATGTTCATCGCATCGTCGATGGCGCCGCCGTGCAGGACGCCCTTAATTGCGCCTATCCCGGCAACGATGGCCGAATAGTAGTCAGACATGGTCCCCACAACCACCCGACAGGCGAAGGTGGAGGCATTCGTCTCGTGCTCGGCATAAAGCACCAGGGCCGCGTCAAACGCTCGCCTGAACGGCTCTGTCGGGACGGCACCGGAGACCATGTACAGGTAGTTCTCCGCATGTCCGAGCTCCGGCCCGCGCGGAGCGATCGGCTCGTGACCGGCCTGGATGCGCACCTGGGCCGCAACTATCGCAGGAAGCTTTGCGACCAGTCCCTTGGCAGTGGCGAGCAGGTGTTCCTGATCCACCATCTCGGCGTCAGGTTCCAGCACGCCCATGAGTGAGACGGCCGTCCGCAGAACCGCCATTGGATGGGCGGTCGGAGGCACAGAGTGAAGAACGTCCAGGACGGGGTCGGACAACTCTCGCTGGGCGGCCAGCTCGGAACTGAAGGCCGACAGCTCCGCCGGTGTCGGCACGCTTCCGTTCAGGAGCAGGTAGGCCATCTGCTCGTAGCCAAGGTTGTGGGCCAGATCGGCGATGTCGTAGCCGCGGACAGATAGCTCAGGAGCGTGTCCATCGATGTAGGCGACCTCGGACTCAAAGGCCAACACGCCCTCGAGACCGTAAGCAACCGCTGGCCGTTCGCTAGACTCGCCGCCCGCCAAAACTACCTCCTAGCCTGCCAGCGGTCCCGCCATGGTCGCTCTTGCCTGCGATCCGGAGCTACTCCGCCGGACGGTCAGATCGCCGAATTGGGCGCCGTACATCGCCGAGAGGACATCCAGAAGGGCCAGGACCTGAGGCGGATACGAGTCAGCGAGCTTGAGCAGGAGACTGGTCTGCAAGACGACACGGTTCTCCGGGCCCAGGGATATAGTTCGCAGCCCGCCGCGCTCCACCTCTCTCCGGATCGCGCTTCTGGGTAAGAACGAGATTCCGATCCCCAGCTCAACCATGTGCTTGGTGGCGTCGATGCTGTCGAGTCTCATCTCGACCCTGGGCTGTATGCCCTCGCGTCGGCAATAGGTCTGTATCAGGCGAAAGTAGGCCGAGCCGGGATCGTACAGGATGAAAGGCTCCTGGGCGACCTCTGCCAGACTGGCGGCGCCCAGAGTCGCAAAACGGTGGCCGGGGTGGGTGACCAGCACGACCTCTTCGTCGTAAAGGTGGGTTGTCACCACATCCTCGTGCCTGAGTTCACGCGCAAGGCCCAGCTGGGCCTGCTCGCCGACTACCATGTTGAGCACGTCCCTAGATCGGCCGACGGTTATGTGCGCCTTTATATCCGAGTGCCGCCGCCGGAGGCGCTCGAGTATCGCTGGGAGCGTGTAGGTGCCTATGTTTCGCGCCGCGGCTATAGTCAGCAGGCCACCCGAAGCGTCGCGGCCGGTAGCCAGGACCTCGCGGCCCTCACGTAGGGACTCCAGAGCTCTCTGGGCATAAGGCAAGAAAGCTTTGCCCATCTCCGTGAGCCGCACACCCCGACCGGCACGGTGGAAAAGAGGCACGCCCAGCTCTTCCTCAAGCGTGCGGATCCTTGCGCTCACCGATGGCTGGGAAAGGTGAAGGGAGAAGGCGGTCTGACGAAAGCTGCCCTTATCCGCGGCGACCAGGAATGACTCTAGCTGGTGCAGTTCCATCTCGTTCTGAACTCGCGCGCCCCCGCCTGCAAGGTATAAAGAACTCCTATATATCCGATAACCTCTTGGGGCTGTCAATTATATCCGAAGGCAGCTTAACTATGGACATCGGACACCACTGGGCGCTGGAGTCGGCACATGGAGAACGGGCAACGCAACGGGCACCACAGGGTTTGGTCGGACCATCTAATCGGCCAGGCCGAGGAGCTGGAACTGCGGTGGGCCACTGATCCCAGATACGACGGGATCAGGCGAGACTATATGGCCGCCGACGTGGTGACGCTGCGCAATTCGCTGAAGATAGAGCATACCGTTGCGACGCATGGTGCAAATCGCCTCTGGGAAGCGCTGAACTCCGAGGGTTACGTCCACACCTTTGGGGCCCTGACCGGCACTCAGGCGGTGCAGATGGTGGCCGCGGGCCTTCGGGCCGTATACGTCAGCGGCTGGCAGGTGGCGGCCGACGCGAACAATGCGGGACACACCTACCCGGACCAGAGCCTGTACCCGTCGTCCAGCGCACCCGAGCTTGTCAGGCGGATTAACAACGCGCTTTTGCGCCGCGAGCAGGTCGACCTCCTAGAGGGCAAGGTCGGCAAGGAGTGGATCGTACCGGTCGTGGCCGATGCGGAGGCCGGCTTCGGTGGGCCCATCCACGCCTTCGAACTGATGAGGTCAATGATTGAGGCCGGCGCGGCGGGCGTCCACTTTGAGGACCAGCTGGCCTCTGAGAAGAAATGCGGTCACATGGGTGGCAAGGTGGTAGTGCCAACCTCCACGTTCGTTCGCACGCTGAAAGCGGCCCGCCTGGCAGCGGACGTGTTGGACGTTCCAACCGTGCTGCTGGCAAGAACCGACGCCCTGGCCGCGAGACTGCTCACAAGCGACATCGACGAGCATGACCGCGATTTCCTGACGGGAGAGCGCACCGAAGAAGGCTATTTCGTCGTGACCGGCGGCATCGAGTCGGCGATAGCCCGCGGTCTCGCTTACGCTCCTTACGCCGATGTGATCTGGTGCGAAACTTCCCTCCCGGACATTGACGAGGCCAGGGAATTCGCCAGTGGAATCCACTCCGAATACCCTGGAAAGCTTCTGGCCTACAATTGCTCTCCGTCCTTTAACTGGACCAAGGCAATGGGCCAGTCCGAAATCGCGAGCTTCCAGCGAGAACTCGGAGAGATGGGATACCGCTTCCAGTTCATCACTCTTGCCGGTTGGCACTCCCTGAACCTGAACACCTTCGAACTCGCTTCCGCCTATAGAGACGAGGGCATGAGCGCATACGTCAGGTTGCAGGAGCGAGAATTCGCCCAGCAGGCTGCCGGCTACACGGCCGTCCGTCACCAGCAGGAGGTGGGTGCCGGCTTCTTCGACCGGGTACTGGCCACGGTGTCTGGCGGTGAGACCGCGACAGCCGCCCTGGTAGGCTCGACTGAGGCTGCGCAGTTCGAGAGTCGGGTCGCCCTGGCCGACTAGATCAGGGTCGCGCCTGACCGGCCCACGATCCGCTCGGCCCGGACACTTTCCGGGCTGAATCGTCAGACACGGAGTCATGGCCTGCGTCCGCCGGTCATGATGGTCTGCGCCGGCTCGCGGCGGATCTGGCACTCAGGCAAGGCGAGCACTTCGGTCGCTGCTGAGGTCACCCGGCGGGAAACCATGCATCCTGTCCGTGGCGCGCGCTGGCTCCGCCAGAGCTCGGTTGGGCGTATGGAGAGGAGCCGACGGTCCACGGCTGTCGAGACCCGAGGACCCCCGGTCCCGATCCCTCTACCTGCCAGACTTTAGGAACGACCCGCTGGCAGCGACGCTGGGCATTGACCTTGGCTCGCAGTCTCGTTCCCGGCGGAAAGCCAAGAGGATCACACCCGGCCCGCAAGGGGACGATGTGCACACGAACTTCGGGCGCGCCACGCCAGGCTGCGCGGGCCGCAAATGCCCGCCAGTGACTCCTGCACGTTGGAGGCCATCCGGCCGGCGAACCAGTTCTATCCGGGGCGCCCTCGGCGACCTCCCGAGGCCGGGCGAAAGAGTCAACCACTCGCTGAGCGGCGGCCCCTGGAGCGCCTGTCAGCCGTCAGGTCCGGCCGGCCTGTCAAGCCGAGAGAACATGGTTTAGTGTTACGAACAAGAGAACCTGAGAGGGTCTGTCAGGCGGGTCCGGAGAGCCAGCTTTGCGCCCCAGCGTCTGGCCGGTTGCCGGCGCGCTAGGCATCACACGAAAGTCTCAGATTCATGTACCTCTCCCACGGTGAGGACGCACCGGGGCTCGTGTCGGGCTAAGATAGCCACCGGCAATTATCGGAGGCAGCTCATAAACCCACCAACTTCCTGCAATAGTGATGGCGGGCACCACGGCCGGACACCTTCTTGCTGAGACTGCTGACGCCTTCAATTCGGCAGTACGACCTGCGAACGTTTCGAGGGGACGTATTAGGCGGCATTACCGCGGCGGTGGTGGGGCTCCCGGTGGCTCTGGCCTTTGGCCTGGCGGCTGGTCTGGGGCCGGCAGCCGGGATCTACGGGGCAATCTCAGTAGGGTTCTTCGCCGCCGTGTTCGGGGGCACACGCTCCCTCATATCCGGTCCCACCGGTTCGATGACCGTGGCCATGGCGGTCATAGTTGCCGCCCATGCCGACAACATCGCCGAGGCCTTCACGATAGTGATCATGGCGGGGCTGATTCAGATAATGCTGGGCCTCCTGAGAATCGGCCGATTCGTCACTTACACCCCGTACTCGGTCATTTCCGGCTTCATGACCGGCGTTGGGGTGATAATCATTCTGGTACAGACCCTGCCCTTCCTGGGGGCACCCGTCGCTGCGGGTGGGACGATTGCAACGCTCCGAAATTTCTCGGGGGTGGTCGACCACTTTGAGGGCAATGCCCTTTCCATAGCCGCAGCCACCCTCGCCGTAGCCCTGCTGTGGCCCAGGAAATTCGACAGGTACCTGCCCTCGACCCTGGTGGCGCTGGCGGTAGGGACGCTGATCGGCGTGCTGTGGCTCACGGATGCGCCGGTCATCGGAGTGGTGCCCACGGCCCTGCCGTCGTTCGAGTTGCCGGCTGTGTCCCCGGGTGTGCTGGTGCGCTCCATTGAGCCGGCGGTGGTTATAGCGCTCGTCGGTTCAGTGGACACGTTGCTGACAGCACTCGTCGGGGATTCAATGACGCGAACGCGTCACAACCCCAACAAGGAACTGCTGGCCCAGGGGATAGGCAACGTGTTCACCGGATTCATCAGGGGATTGCCCGGGTCAGGCGCCACCCCGAGCACCGTGGCGAATATCCGGGCGGGCGGGGCCACATTCGCCTCCGGAGTTACCTCCGTGGCGATACTGGTGGTCATGGTGTTGGCGCTGGGCCGCTACGTCGCGGCGATACCCAACGCCGTACTGGCCGGCATTCTTGTGAAGGTCGCCCTGGACACGGTGGACTGGCGTTTTGTGACCAGAATTCACCGCGTTCAACGCGAGCACATGGTCGTGATGCTTCTCACCCTTGGACTCACGGTCTTCCTGGACCTTGTTACAGCAGTGGCCGTGGGCATGATCGCTGCCGCGGTGACCAGCGCACGGCAGTTCGAACGTCTGGAGATGGACAGCGTCGTATCAGTGCCCCTGCTGGACCAGAGCTTCTTGGGCTCCGGGCAGGGCGATGAGGAAGATGAAGAGGCGGACGAGTTTTCTGCCAGGGTGGGCCTGGTGGCGCTCAAGGGCACTTTCACCGTCGCATCCTCGAGCAAGCTGATCGACACGATCGGGGCGGACATCAGGGACCACGAGGTGGTCATCATAGATTTTTCCGACACGGTATACATAGACGACAGCGCCGCACTGGTGGTCGAACAGCTGATCGATACCGCCGTGTTGCAGGACACCCATTGCGTGGTGATGGGCCTTTCGGGAATGCCCGCGCGCAACATCCGCGCGCTTGACGTTCTGAAGCGAGTACCCCGCGAGCAGATAGTCGAGGACTGGACCCAGGCAAGGCAGACAGCGACTAGGCTCCTTGAGGAATAGGAAGGTTCCCGCCCGCACCGCACTGTGGTAGGTCAGAGCGCCAAAGCTGGCAAGGGAAGTTAGAGGAGCGACCCCGACCGGATTCGAACCGGCGATCTCCGGCTTGACAGGCCGGTATGTTAAACCGCTACACCACGGGGCCGCGCAAGAGCGCAGGTTATGTCAGATATTCCGCTATTGGCCGTACAGCTAGGGCCCGGCTCGCTCAAGGCCGAGGCGGTGGTGGGCGGTACTGGATTTGAACCAGTGACCTCTGCGATGTCAACGCAGCGCTCTGGGCCTCTGAGCTAACCGCCCCCCTTGCTCACCAACGCCCGAGTCTAGCAACCGTCCTATGAGACGGTCAAGCTGTCCGGGCCTATGTAGACTAGTCTATAGCTGAGGCAGGTCCTCCTTGGGCGACTCGGCCTCAAAGGGATTTTCCATCGCCTCTTCGGAGCCCACAAGAACCCCAACGGGCACCTCGGCGCCGAAGTACTCGGGCTCCTCTGCGACATCGCTCAACTCCGGTAGCCCTAGCTTTTGGCGACCGTCGTGTGACTGATCCAGGCGGGCCGGTATCAGCCGCCCGATGATTACGTTTTCCTTGAGGCCGCGCAGGTGGTCGACCTCGCCGTTGATGGACGCTTCCGTAAGCACCCGCGTGGTCTCCTGGAACGATGCCGCAGCAAGGAAGCTCTCCATGTTGAGCGACGCTCGGGTGATGCCCAGGAGGGCCGGACTGGCAACGGCCGGTTCACCGCCCTCGGCAAGCACGGAGGCGTTGATCTCCTCGTAGTTTCTGCGATCTACCAGTTCTCCAGGAAGCAGCTCGGTGTCACCAGGAGAGACTATCCTGACCTTGCGCAGCATCTGCGCCGTAATCAACTCGATGTGCTTGTCATGGATCTTGACGCCCTGGGATCTGTATACGGCCTGCACCTCGTCTATCAGGTACTTCTGGACCGCTTCCCTGCCCTGGACACGAAGAATCTGCTGCGGGTTCTTGGGGCCCTGGGTCAGGGCCTGCCCGGCGGTCACCTGATCGCCTGAACTTACGATGATGTGGGCGGCGGCCGGGATGATGTACTCGCGCTGCTCCTCGTCGACCCAGGTGATCGTTACAGCGTCGGGGCTCCTTTTGCGTCCGACCACCTTGACTTTGCCCGACACCCGGGCGATCAGGTCGCTGGGCCTGAGGGCGGCCTCGCTCTCTTCTCCATCGGTCTCGGACGCGCTCAGGCGCGTGCCTATCGCCACCTCGTCGCCGTCTTCGACCTGCAGCTTTTGGCCCTTGGCGATCGGATATTCGTCGACGTACTCCTCCAGACTGGTCACCCGGATCGTCCTACCCTCGACGTCCTCGATCACCTCGACCTCGCCGTCGATCTCAGACAGTACCGCCTCGCCCTTTGGTGCCCGTGCTTCGAACAGCTCCTCCACCCTCGGCAGGCCGCTGGTGATGTCGGCCCCGGCTATCCCGCCGGTGTGGAAGGTGCGCATGGTGAGCTGGGTTCCCGGTTCTCCAATGCTCTGGGCGGCAATTATGCCTACCGCCTCACCAAGCATTGCCCGTTCACCGGTGCCCAGCTGGATGCCGTAGCACATCAGGCACACACCCCTGGGGGCCTCGCAGAACAGGGGCGAGCGCACCAGCACGCCTGTGACGCCGCACATCCTTATGCGGGAGATGGCCTCGTCGTCCAGTTCCTCTCCTGCGTCCAGCAGGATCTCGCCGGTAGCCGGGTCGGCCACGGGCTGGTTGGCAAACCGGCTGCGCAGACTATCCGCAAAGGCGCTTGCAAGGGCGGCCTCCGGATCTTCCTCTATCCAGGCACCTGACTCTGTGCCGCAGTCTTCAACCGAGACCGTTATCTCCTGCGCCACGTCTATCAGGCGCCGGGTTAGGTAGCCCGAGTCGGCCGTGCGCAGGGCGGTGTCAGCCAATCCCTTACGGGCGCCGTGCGTGGATATGAAGTACTCAAGGACCGACAGCCCCTCTCGGAAGTTGGACTTGATCGGGCGGTCGATGATGCGTCCCTTCGGATCTGACATCAATCCGCGCATCCCGGCCATCTGCTTGATCTGGGCTATGTTCCCCTTGGCCCCGGAGGTGGCCATCAGGTAAATGCCACCATAGTTGCCGAGGTTGGTCTCTATGACCCTGGTCAGCTCGTCGTTGGCCGTCGTCCAGATCTGAACGGTGTTCTGGTACCTCTCCTCCTCGGTCACCAGCCCGTCCATGTACTGCTGGTCCAGAAGGTTGACCTTCTGCTCGGCGGCCGTGATGATGTCCGACTTCTCCTCGGACACCTCGATGTCGTTGATCGCTATGGTCGTCCCCGAACGGGAGGCATAGTGGAAGCCGAGATCCTTGATGGAGTCCAGAACGACAGCCGCCCCCTCGTTGCCCAGGTTCTTGTAGGCTGCGGCGGCTAGGTCCTTCAGTCCTCCCTTGTCGAGCTCAAAGTTCCAGAACCCTAGCTCTTCGGGGATCACATCGTTGATGATTATTCTTCCCGGCGTGGTCTCGATAACCCGGCCCGATCCATTCGTACTCCCGGCCGCGACCGCGCCGTCCTCAACGGGTGCAAGGGCACCGTCCTCACCGCCGACAACCCGGCCGAATACCCTGACCTTGATGCGGGAACGCAGGCCTATCAGGCCGAGCTCAAGCGCCAGTCGAGCCTCTTCCACGCTGCCGTATACGGTGTCCGAAGCCCCGCTATCCTTGCTGGCCATCGTCAGGTAATAGCAGCCGAGCACCATGTCCAGGGTCGGAGCCACCATGGGCTCTCCTGAGCTGGGAGACATCATGTTGAGCGTGCTGAGCATGAGCTTTTTGGCCTCGAGCACGGCCTCTCTCGATAGAGGAACGTGTACGGCCATCTGGTCTCCGTCAAAGTCCGCGTTAAAGGCTGTACACACCAGAGGGTGGACGCGGATGGCGCTGCCCTCGATCAGCCTCGGCTGGAAGGCCTGTATCCCCAGACGGTGAAGTGTTGGGGCCCGGTTAAGGAGCACGGGCCTATCCTTGATCACCTCCTCGAGTATGTCCCAGACCTCGGGCCGGACCCTCTCGGCCATGCGCTTGGCGCTCTTTATGTTGTGGGCGTAACCCTTGACGACGAGCTTATTCATCACGAACGGCTTGAACAACTCCAGGGCCATGCGCCTGGGAAGGCCGCATTCATGAAGCTTCAGTCCCGGGCCGACGATGATGACGGATCGACCACTGTAATCGACCCGCTTGCCGAGCAGGTTCTGCCTGAACCTGCCCTGCTTGCCGCGGAGAAGGTCCGAAAGGCTCTTCAGCTTGTGGTTGTGGCTGCCGGAAACGGCCCTTCCCCGCCGACCATTGTCCACCAGGGCGTCGACGGCCTCCTGCAGCATTCTCTTCTCGTTACGCACGATGATCTCGGGCGCCTGCAGTTCGATCAGGCGCTTTAGCCTGTTGTTGCGGTTGATCACCCTGCGGTAAAGGTCATTGAGGTCGCTGGTGGCGAACCTCCCGCCGTCGAGCTGCACCATCGGGCGAAGCTCCGGAGGCAGCACCGGAAGGACGGACCAGACCATCCACTCCGGCCTGTTTCCGCTCTTGCGGAAAGCCTCAACCACCCTGAGGGTCTTGATGGTCTTTTTGCGCCGCTGGCCCGAGGTCCCGCGGATCTCTTCCTGAAGCCGCGCCCGAAGCTCATCGAGGTCGAGTCCCTTCAGTACGCCGAGCACCGCCTCGGCCCCCATGCCGGCCCTGAAGATCTCCGAATGGCGGTCCCTGAGCTCGCGGAACCGCGACTCGGTGAATAGCTGACCGATCCGCAGATCCTCAAGCTCGTCTATCTGTCCCTCCAGCTCGTTTTCGAGATCCTCCTTGTCGCGCTGCAACTGGGCTTTTATCTTGTCTATCTCCGCCGGGTCCGGGCCTGTCGGGGAATCGGACGACTCCTCGGACTTGGCGTCGCCTTCGGCAACCTGTCCATCATCCTGGGCGACCATTTCCAGTTGCTCGATCTTGGCCTGCGCCGTCTCTTCGAGCTGCGCCAGACCCTCGTCCAGTTGACCCTGCAGGGCGTCGACCTTCTCCGCCCTCAACTCCTCGTCCACGTCCGTCACCAGATACTGTGCGAAGTAGAGCACCCGCTCCAGGTTCCTCGGCGACAGGTCGAGCAGCAGCCCGAGGCGACTCGGTGTCCCCTTCGAGAACCAGATGTGGGCTACGGGGGCCGCCAGAGAGATGTGGCCCATTCGCTCACGCCGGACCTTTGAGCGTGCGACCTCAACCCCGCAGCGGTCGCAGATAACGCCCTTGTACCTGATCTTTTTGTATTTGCCGCAGTAGCACTCCCAGTCCTTGGTGGGACCGAAGATCCTCTCACAGAACAGGCCGTCCTTCTCCGGCCTGAGAGTCCGGTAGTTGATGGTCTCCGGCTTGGTCACCTCGCCGTAGGACCAGGTCCTGACCTGCTCCGGTGAGGCTAGTGAGATGCGGATCGCGTTGAACTCGTTACCCGCTTGGGCCATGCGTAAGAACTCCTAACCGCTCAGAATCGGACCCGGCGCCACAGGGCGACGGCCCGTCCGACCCCTAAGCGCCTTCGTCTTTCCCTTCCGTCCCGGCAGTCTCTGAACCCGGGTCCTGCTCGGCGCCCTCGTCATGCGCTTCATGCTCCTGGCGCTCAGCGGATGCCCCATCCTGCACCGTGTCCGGGGCCTCTCCCGTGCCGTCGGCGTCTGAATCCACATCCAGCAGCTGACCGGCCACCACATCAAAGCCGTTGATCCCGCTGGCACCATCGTCGCCAATCGATTCAAGCGCCAGATCGAACTGATCGAGAGCCAGGGATTCATCGCTCTCTTGAAACTCGGCAAGGGCCGGCTCTTCGCGTAGCAACTCGACCGAAAGGCCCAGGCTCTGAAGCTCCTTCAGGAGAACGTGGAACGATTCCGGTATGCCAGGCTGGATCACGTCTTCGCCCTTGACGATGGCCTCGTACGTCTTGACCCTGCCGACCACGTCGTCGGACTTAACCGTCAGCATCTCCTGCAGGTTGTACGCGGCGCTGTAGGCCTCGAGGGCCCACACCTCCATCTCGCCGAACCTCTGGCCTCCGAACTGGGCCTTGCCGCCCAGCGGCTGTTGCGTGATCAGCGAGTACGGCCCCGTCGACCGCGCGTGGATCTTGTCCTCGACCAGGTGTATCAGCTTCATCATGTAGATGTATCCGGTCGTGATCGGCTGGTCGAAGCGCTCCCCGGTGCGGCCATCGAGGAGGATGGACTTGCCCATGGTCGGTGCCGCCCTGTGCTCCTCGCGGTTCAGCCTCAGGACCTCCGCGTCGATCTCCTCGGAGGACATTCCCGACACGTCGAGACCTATCTCCTCGGACAACCAGGCCTGCAGACAGGCCCGGCGGGCCTCCCCGTTGACCACTGACACGCCGGGTCGGCTGCCCATTACCCTGTCAAAGTCGTGGCCCCTCTCGGCCAGCCAGTCGGAGACTTTGGCCAGATCTATCCTGTCCATGGCGCCTTCCCCGGAGGCTTTTGGATCCACGGCGCCGGACTGTCTTATGATCCACGCTTGCGCCAAGGCGTCCTCTATCGAGATATCGAGCGCGCCGTCAAAGACCGGGGTTTCGGCTCGGAAACCGAGCATTCGCGCGGCCCAGCCGAGGTGCGTCTCCAGCACCTGCCCCAGATTCATCCTGGAAGGCACCCCGATGGGGTTCAGGATGATGTCGACCGGCGTCCCGTCCGGAAGGAACGGCATGTCCTCCTCCGGCAGGATCCTGGCAACGACCCCCTTGTTGCCGTGCCGCCCGGCCATCTTGTCGCCCTCGGAGATCTTCCGAGTCTGGGCGATCCAAAGGCGCACCAGCTTGTTGACCCCCGGCGGCAGCTCGTCACCGTCGGCCCTGCTGAGTACCCGTACGTCGATTACCTTGCCGCGCTCACCGTGCGGCACTCGCAGCGACGTATCCTTAACGTCCCGCGCCTTTTCTCCAAATATCGCCCGCAGGAGCTTTTCCTCGGCGCTGAGCTCGGTTTCGCCCTTGGGTGTTATCTTGCCGACCAAGATGTCGCCCGGTCCTATCTCGGCACCGATGCGAATGATCCCATCCTCATCTAGGTCACGCAGGCTCTCTTCACCAACGTTGGGAATGTCGCGAGTGATCTCTTCCGGCCCGAGCTTGGTATCCCGCGCCTCCACTTCGTGCTTACCAATGTGAATGGAGGTGAAGCGGTCGTCCTTTACCAGCCTCTCGCTAAGGATGATCGCGTCCTCAAAGTTGTAGCCCTCCCAGCTCATGAACGCGACCAGGACGTTCTGCCCCAGGGCCAGCTCCCCCCCGTCGGTGGAGGAGCTGTCACACAGGATCTCTCCCGCGCTCACGTAGTCACCTCGGTGCACTATGGGTCGCTGGTTGATGCAAGTCCCCTGGTTGGACCTGAGGAACTTGCGCAGCCTGTATTCGTGCTCTACTCCGTCGCTGTCAACGATCAGTATGCGGTCGCCGGTGGCCTCCTGAACTATGCCGTCCGTGGTTGCGATCATCAGTTGGCCACTGTCCTTGGCGACCCGACTTTCCATCCCGGTTGCCACCAGGGGGGGCTCTGGCCTGATGAGCGGCACAGCCTGTCTTTGCATGTTGGAGCCCATCAGCGCCCGGTTCGCATCATCGTGCTCAAGGAACGGGATCAGGGAAGTCGAAACGCTGACCAGCTGCATGGGCGAAACGTCCATGTAGCGGACGTTCTCGGGCGGCTCCATACCCACGCTTTCCCCTATCCTTGTCTCGACACGATCCTCCTTGAACTGGCCGTTGTCGTCTATCGGCGAGTTCGCCTGCGCGATGTGCACGCTCTCTTCTTCGTCCGCCGACAGGTATACGATCTCGTCCGGGTCGAGCGACACGTAGGGCTTGACCTCAAGATCGCGTTCGCTGAGCGCCTGGATCCTCCTGAGCACCCGCTTGCTTATGACGTTCCCTCCGCGCAGGATGGTCTTCCCGTCCTGGCCGACTATGTCGTTCTTGGTGGCCCTGCCCAGGAGGGTGTCGGCCTTGTTGGAAATCTCGGTCTTGATCACCCGGTAGGGGGTCTCTATGAACCCGTACTTGTTGGTCCGCGCATAGGTCGCCAGCGATCCGAGCAGGCCGATGTTGGGACCCTCAGGCGTCTCGATCGGGCATATGCGGCCATAGTGCGAGTGGTGCACGTCCCTGACATCGAAACCGGCCCGCTCCCGGGACAGGCCGCCCGGGCCGAGGGCTGACAGCCTGCGCTTGTGGGTGAGCTCGGCGAGTGGGTTGGTCTGATCCATGAACTGAGAGAGCTGGGACCCACCGAAGAACTCACGCACCGCCGCCACCACGGGCCGGATGTTGATCAGCGCGGCCGGCGTGGTGGTGGCCGGATCCATCTGGGTGGTCATGCGCTCTTTGATCACCCGCTCCATGCGCAACAGGCCGACCCTCACCTGATTCTGGATCAGCTCGCCGACGGCCCGGACCCTCCTGTTTCCGAGGTGATCGATATC
The DNA here is from genome assembly GCA_965207145.1 of Dehalococcoidia bacterium. Lineage (GTDB taxonomy): Bacteria > Chloroflexota > Dehalococcoidia > Lucifugimonadales > UBA2962 > CAUZIR01. Next base: position 278,623 of record OZ242262.1, read on the forward strand.
GTCCGGTTCACGCTCCCCGTTGTTGATCTCGATCATGGTGCGCAGCAGGCCGTTTATGTCATCGGGCGAGAGGGTGCGCTCACTCGTCCCTTCGCCCCCGTTAAGCCGCCGGTTGAGCTTGTAACGGCCCACCCTGCCGAGATCGTACCTGCGCGGATTGAAGAACAGATTGTCCAACAGGTTCTTGGCGTTCTCGACCGATGGCGGCTCTCCGGGCCTCAGGCGCCGGTAGAACTCGAGCAGCGCCTCCTCCCGGGATCCAACCGGCGTATCTTTCGCGATTGTCGAGTCAACGAAAGGATGTTCCGGGTCTGAGTCGACATCCTCGAATTGGCGCCGGATGTCGTCGTCGTCGAAACCCATTGCCCGGAGAAGCATCGTCACCGGCGTCTTTCTCTTACGGTCCACCTTGACCGAGATGACGTCGCGGTTGGATGTGTCAAATTCCATCCATGCTCCCCTGTAGGGGATCAGCTTCGCCGACGTGAGGATGCGGCCCGTGTTCGGGTCGGTCTCTGTGGTGAAATAGACTCCGGGAGAGCGAACCAACTGGCTCACCACGACGCGCTCCGCACCGTTGATGATGAAGGTGCCGCTCTTTGTCATCATCGGGATGTCCCCGACAAAGAGCGTTTGCTGCTTTATCTCTCCCTGGCCGGATCCCTGCGCCTTTATGCGCAGTTGAACCGTTACGTAGAGGGCGGCCGAGAAAGTGATCTCACTCTCGCGGCACTCCTCCTCGCTGTGCTTGGGATCATCGAAGTAGTGATCGAGGAAGCTTAGCTCGAAACGGCCTCCCGGAAAGTCCTCGATGGGCGAGATCTCCGAGAGCAACTCCGACAACCCCTCCGTCTTGAACCAGTTGAACGAGTCGATCTGGACCTGGATGAGGTTCGGTACCTGCAGAACCGCAGGTATCCGGGCGTAAGAACTTCTCGGTGTTGCACTCCTGTTCGTGGACTTAGAGATGTTGTCAATAGCAGAGACCGTCGGTGCGGAAGAGGTCATGCGATACCACACTCCTCGGAGCGAGAACGTTTAGGCCGGGTGCCGGAAAAAGCGCGTAGATCGCCTAGGGCGACGAAGCAAACGGCACAGTTACAGTCGTGAAGTGTCCAGGTAAAAAAAACGCAAAGCGGGTAAGGACATATTTCGACCAATCACGTATTCTATTGCCCTACCCCGCCGGGCGTCAACCCTCAGCTGCATCCCCCTCGCCCTGGCCACCACAGCCGTAGGACTTGCCGGACGCTGAGGTCCCGTATCGGACCCCGTGACCGACTCTTATCCCTAGCTCCGCAGTCCTGCCGGCCGCGATCTCGATCACCGAGGCCGCCTCTGCGCCGGGACGGTAGATGGGCAGTGATTCACCCGGCCTTCCAGGGGCCGGGACGTTACGGTGCAGGTCTACGACCGTGCAGTCCGAACCGACCCAAATGAAGTCGAGGCCGAAAAGCATACCCTTCATCCACAAGCTGGTCGCCCTGCCCGACTCGAAGTGAAACAGCATGCCATCGATTCCGACCAGGCCCTCCCTTCCCGACAGGCCCCTCTGGCGCTCGGCCGGGTCATCTGCCACCTCCACGACCAGCTCGACTTCTCCTACGACTATGGTTATAACGTCCAGTCCGTGGTCGGAGACGGCCGGCTCTTGGTCCGACGGGGGTGTCAGTGCGGTAAGGAATATCGACGGCGTGCCGGCGGCCTCGCCACAGGCCAATACGAACAGAGCCAGCGTCGCGGCCAGCGCGGGCGCGAGGCGGCGCCATCCAAATTCGCTGAAAGCTAAACCAGGTCTACTCGTGTCGAACCTTCCCCGCCACGCTCGGGCGCCTCGGCAGCAAAGGACCTAACAAGCGGGTGTCGGTCGAGGAGATCGCGAACCACGCGTCTGAGAGCCCCGGTGGCGCGGCCATGCACTATGCGGACCGACGATAGCCCGTCCCTAACGGCCCTGTCCAGAAACAGGTCGACCTCCGACTCCGCTCCCTCGGCTCGCATCCCCCTCAGATCCAATTCCCCCGACTCCAGGGCCGGCCCAAGGGCGGCGGCAACGCTGGGACGCTCCACCTCACGCCGGACCCCTGTTGGAACCAGACGGGAAGCGTCTATACGCAGCCTCACACTCCCGATGAGTACCTCCACCTGTCCCGTGTCGGGATGGACGGTCTGCACCGTCCCGGACGCACCGAGGCCTCTTACCTCAACTACCGCGCCCTCGTCTATGGCCGATCTCTCCACTCGATCTTCGGCCGGATCGTCCACAGGCCCGGCCTGGCCTTCCAGGGCCGTCAGGCCCTCCTTGGCAACCGAAAGGTCCTCTTCCGCAGATTCGATCAGAGATCGGTCGATCGGGACAGACGCCGAGCGTCCAATATTCCACGACAACGCCGCCTCGGCTCTTCTGAGTCTCTTGGTCAGTTCGCTATATCTGGAAGCCAGCTCAGCGTGCATCGCCTCGGCCAACTCGTTCTTCCTCGCGACCATGGCGGCTCGCTCGGCCTCCAGCTCGATTCGCGCCCGCTCCGCCGACGCGGCCAGGGCCTCCGCCTCGGCCTGAGCCCTGTCTACAGCAGCCCTCGCTCGCCTCAGTTCCTCCATGGACTGCTCGTACTTTGCCGACCTTGGATCCAGGTAAGCCTCGGCCGCACCTAGCACATCGCCGGGCATGCCGAGGCGGGCGGCAACTGCCATCGCGTAGCTCCGGCCCGGCACACCCATGGTCAGGCGATAGGTAGGCGCCAGAGTCTCGGGGTCAAGCTCGACGCTGGCATTTTCCATACCCTGGGCGGCCTCCGCGTGAGCCGCCACGGAGCGGTGGTGTGTTGTGACAACGGCGGGAACGCATCGCCCCGCAAGTTCGTCGAGAACCGCGCGGGCGAGCGCCGAGCCCTCCTCCGGATCAGTGCTGGACCCCAACTCGTCCAGCAAGACGAGCGAGTTTGGGGACGCCTTCTCGAGAATGCCGATCACCCGCCCCATGTGCGAGCTGAATGTAGACACGCTTCGCTCGATGCTCTGGCGGTCGCCCAGATCCACGTGCAGCGAATCGTAGACCGAGAGTACGGACCCTTCCGCTGCAGGAACCTGAAGGCCCGACTGGTTCATCGCCACCAGCAGGCCAACTGTCTTCATCGCCACCGTCTTACCCCCGGTGTTGGGACCGGTCACGACCAGCACGGACCAAGCCCGCTCGTCGGGCGATCCCGCGCCGAGCTGGATGGAGACCGGTATCGCCCCATCACCCAGCAGAGGATGACGTGCGGCGACCAGCCTAATCCCCAGGCGTCCGCCCAACTGATCGTCCCGGACCGCCGGAGGGGTGATGCCCTGAGTCCTGACTCCGTGCCTTGCACGGGCCAGTATCAGGTCGATCTGCGCCGTCAACTCCGCGCCCAACGCGAACTCGGCGGCGGAACGGCCAACCAACTCGGAGAGGCGGGCCAGAATCCTTGCGACCTCCCGCTCCTCTTCCAGAACCAGCTCGCGCCACAGATTACCGAGCTCAACGGTGGCCAGCGGCTCGACGTACACGGTCGACCCGGTGTTGGAGGCATCGTGCACGATTCCCGGAATCCGGTGCCTCATCTCCGAACGCACCTGGAGGACGAACCGTTCTGCCCGAAGAGAGATTACCCGGTCCTGAAGGGCCGACTGGAGATTCGAGTCAATCATTCTGGAAAGCGCGCCGGTGACGCCCTCGTAGGCGCTCCTTACCCGTACGCGTAGACTTCTCAGCTCGGGCGTGGCTCCGTCCCTGACATCCCCCCTGTCGGAGATAGCGCGGCCTATCTCCTCCTCCACGTCCGACAGATCGGGGATGCGCCTGGCGATCGACGCCAGCGACGGAGCCACCGACGCAGCTCGAACCGCGAGGGCGGCCGCCCTTGAATGAACGGTCATGGCCTGAGCGATTGCGACCAGGTCCTCGCCAGTCACAACACCGCCCAGGGCCGCCCTGTCCACCGGGTCGGAAGCATCAACCTCCAAGGCCAGGTCCAGGTCTCCAACCGCGGAGAGGAACCGGCGTCCCTGCACGGTCTCGGCGTGCAACTCGGCGACCGCAAACGGGTCAAAGGACGGTGTGATCGAGGCGGCCCTCGCCCTGGCCGGGCCGAAGCGCACGTGGCTCGCCAGAGCCCTCCTCACGGCGGGAAAGTCCAGCATGCCCAGCGCGTCCTCGGCGTCTGCAGGGTACGTGGCAGCGTCAGGGCCAGGGTGCGTGGCCTTGGATTCCACACGGGGTAACGGGGATGATCGCTGTGGGTCGTGCACAGGCGGGAACGTGGTGCTCATGGCCTCGACGCACCGTCGAGATGGGAAGGCCATGTTATCATAGCTGCCTCAACCTGCCGGCAATTTGGCCAGCCTTGCCCGGCCCGCCACGCTCGGTTGGATGCCACCGGCTACGCGGGCCGCGCGACCCTTTGAATTGGACAAGATCACCGTAAAGACCGCGGCGACTGCCGCCAACATGGGACCGGGCTTTGACTGCATGGCGATGGCCCTGGACATCTGGAATACCACCACGGTCCAGGTTGTACCTGCAGGAGAGCAGCGGAATATGTATGAAGTGCACGGACACGGCTCCGAGTACCCGGACGACATGTATGCAAAGCTGGTGCAACGGTGTATCGAGCTGCCCTTTGCCAGGGTCGGCATGGAGCCTCCCCCCGTTAGGATCGTCTGCCACAACGAAGTCCCGGCAGGGAAGGGGCTCGGCAGCAGTGCGGCCGCGATCATGGCAGGCCTTGTCGCAGGCAACGCCCTGTCAGAGGCCGGGCTCGGCGAGCAGGAGCTATTGGATCTGGCGGTGGAGGTTGAGGGCCATCCCGACAACGTTGTTGCGGCCATGTACGGTGGATGTAGGATCGTGGTGCCGTCCGGGGGACACTTCGCCACCGCTCCGGTGCCAGTGCCCGCCGAGCTGAGGGCGGTGCTGTACGTGCCCGAGCGGCCGATGCCGACAAAACAGGCTCGGCAGATTCTGCCCGGTCTGGTCGAGCGCCAGGACGCCGTCTTCAACATGGGTCGCGTAGGTCTGCTGGTTCGCGCCCTTACCACCGGCGACCTTTCGATGCTCAGCATCGCCACCGAGGACAGGCTGCACCAGCCCTACCGGGTCGATCAGTTCTTCGGACTGAGGAACCTGTTCTCTGCCGCGCTCGCCGCCGGTGCACTCGGGGTCTTTCTTTCCGGGTCCGGGTCCAGCGTCCTTGCCCTCACCTCGGGTCGAGAGCTGACCATCGGCTATGAGATGGCCGACGCCGCCGACAAGTCGGGGATAGCAGGCGACGTCCGTATCTCTCGGCCCACCTCCCAAGCTTTCCAGGCAATGACCGGGCCCGCGCGGGCCTGACCTCGTTCAGGGAGCGCTCTGATGGCAGGCTTCGTGGTGCAAAAGTACGGGGGGAGTTCGCTCGTCGACGCCCGCGCCATCAAGGCCGTCGCCGGGCGAATAGCCGCGCGCAGGCGCACCGGAGACCACGTCGTTGCCGTGGTATCGGCAATGGGAGACCACACCAACGAGCTTACCGCCCTTGCCCTTGAGGTCAACGACAGGCCGGACCGACGGGAGCTGGACGTGCTATTGTCGACTGGCGAGCTAGTTTCCTGCACGCTCACGACGATGGCCCTGAACGCGCTGGGGGAGCCGGCAAAGAGCCTGGCTGGCTGGCAGGCAGGCATCCAAACGACCAGCCGCTTCGGCCGAGCCCAGATTTCCGGCATAGATGTCTCCTCCATACACCGTGAGCTGGGCCAAGGCAACATAGTGATCATAGCGGGCTTCCAGGGGATCGCCCCCGGGCAGGAGATCACCACGCTCGGCCGGGGCGGCTCGGATACTACCGCGGTCGCCGTTGCTGCCGCGTTGGGCGCGGACAGGTGCGAGATATACACGGACGTGGACGGCATCTACACTGCCGACCCCAGGTTCGTTCCAGCGGCAAGCAAGCTCGAGGAGATCGGCTTTGAAGAGATGCTGGAGATGGCCAGCCACGGTGCAAAGATGCAGCCGCGGGCCGTAGAGCTGGCCATGGTGTACAACGTGCCCACCTACGTGGCCTCCAGCTTCACCGACGCTCCGGGTACCCTGATACACGAAGGTGCGGACATGACTGACGAGAAGCATGTTGGCGAGGTACGCAAGCGGGTCCGCGGCATTGTGACCGACACGGGCTTTGCCAAGATCACGATCCTGGGTGTGCCCGATAGGCCGGGCCTGGCGGCCCGGGTGTTTGAGCCCCTGTCCGCCGCAGACGTTAGCGTCGATGAAATAGTCATGAATGCCGGCCAGGACGCGTTCACCGACTTTACTTTCACCGTGAGGGACTCCGACCTTGAAAGGGCGCTCGAGGTGGTCGAACCGCTGACCGGGGAGATGGGGGGCCGCGGCACTGTCAGCGCCGGCGGACTAGGCAAGGTGAGCATAGTCGGCACGGGCATGCGCGACGAGCCGGGCTACGCCTCTCGGATGTTCGGAGCCCTGGCTGAACATGGCATAAACATCGAGCTTATAACGACCTCCGAGATCCGCATCACGTGCATCGTCGCCGAGCGCCATCTGGGTGACGCGGCCCGGGCGCTCCACGCCGTCTTTGAACTCGGATAAGGCGCCGGACCTGCACCTGTCCATCGTGGTCCCGGCCTACAACGAGCAGGCCAGGATCGAACATTCGCTGGACAACCTGGTGACGTATCTGTCCCGGCAGGACTATTGCTGGGAGGTGCTGATAGCGGACGACGGCAGCGACGACGACACCGCCGCTCTGATCGCCGCGCGTGCGGACGGAGAGAGCGTGAGACTGCTCAAGCTCGCTCACCGGGGAAAGGGAGCTGCCGTCCGCGCCGGTATGCTCCAGGCGCGGGGCCGGTACCGCATGATGTGCGACGCCGACCTGGCCATGCCGGTGGAGTGGATCTCTGACTTCGTGTCAGCCATGGAGCACGGCCACGACATCGTGATCGGATCTCGTCAGATCGAAGGGGCTCGCCGGTTTGACGAGCCAGCCGTGCGCCACCTCATGGGCCGCCTGTTCAATTGGTGCGTTCGGGCGGTAGCTGTGCGCGGCTTCGAAGACACTCAATGCGGGTTCAAGTGCTTTACGGACCGCGCCGCCGAGGCGCTATTCCCCCTTCAGCGTTCCAACGGATTCGGCTTCGACGTGGAGTTGCTCTACTTGGCGGCCAGAGCGAAGATGAACGTGACCGAGATCCCCATAGACTGGCACCATCAACCTGTGAGCAAGGTCAGACCATTTCTGGACCCGGTACTGATGCTCCGCGACGCCCTGGCCGTCAGGCTGAATTCGGCGCTGCGCAGATACTAGCGACGTGGCCAAGTCACCCCAGACGCCCTGAAATTGACGACCGAACCGAGACCGCATCCATACAGTCAAGACACGGCACCGCCTACCGTGCCACCCCGGCGGCCGAGGGTCACAATTGTTGTGCCCACATACAACGAGGCGGATAACATAGGCGAGTTGGCGCGCCGCCTCTTCGCACTGGACACGATCGATCTGCGCGTGCTGATTGTCGACGACGGTTCGCCCGACGGCACGGCCGATCTGGCGCGAAGACTGTCCGACGAATATGGCGGCCGGATCGACGTGCTGGAACGTCCGGCAAAGCTGGGACTCGGCACGGCCTACAAGGCGGGATTCGCCTCCGCCCTCGAGGAAAGCCCGGACTTCGTGTTCCAGATGGATGCGGACCTATCGCATCCAGTCGACCAGATACCGAGCATGCTTGCCGCGCTATCGAATGCCGACGTGGTGGTCGGCTCCCGATACACGAAGGGGTTAGGGAAGGTGGACGCCGAGCGGAGTTGGGGCATTCACAGGCTGCTGATCAGTTCGCTGGGCAATCTGGCGATCCGCACCGTCGCCGGCCTGCGCGTTCGAGACGCCACCTCCGGTTTCAAGGGCTACAGGGCGGAGGCTCTCGCCGGTCTGAGCCTCCAGGATTTTCGCTGCACGGGGTTCGGGTTTCAGTCCGAGGTGGCCTTCGCCTGCCAGGCGAACGGATATGTCGTTGTAGAGCATCCCTTCGTGTTTTCGAACCGTATGTACGGCACGTCCAAGATGAGCCTGGCGATCGTCATCGAGGCGATATGGAGGCTCACGCACATGCGCCTCAGGACCCTGCTGCGACGACCTGGGCAACCCTCCCCAAGGGAGGCCGATCAGCCTCGCTAGCCGAGTTTTTTTCGTTCTAGGGCAGCGAAAATTTCATTGCGGGGCAAAATTCGATGCGCTAGAATTCGCCGACTTTGGCGGATGCCCAAGGTTCAATAATCCCGATGACGAGGTCTGAACAGGCCATGACTGCGGTCAAGAGCGCACCTAAGGACAAGGGTAAATTAGCGGTTGAACTGGCGCTGGCCGGAAGCTGGAGCGAGGCGGTCGAAATGAATCGCCAGGTTCTGCGAGAGCGCCCGGGCGATGTCGAGGCGTACAACCGACTGGGCAAGGCTTTGACGGAACTGGGCTCAATAGAGGAGGCGATCAGCGCCTTCGAGGGCGCACTGCTTTTCTCACCTCACAACGCCATCGCCAGGAGAAACCTTGAACGGCTGACGAGTCGCCGTGGCAGCCGCGGCGACGGGTGCTCCGACACGGACGTCCGCAGGGGTCAGGGCGGCAGGAGGCGAGCACACCTGACAGAAGAGACCGGAAAGTCGGCGGTCGTTCCTTTGGTGAACGTCGCCGACCCGGCAGCGCTGTCGGGTCTCATGCCCGGGGATGCGGCCGAGTTGGTCTGTCTGGGCAACATCATCAGGGTCGTCGCAGCCGGCGCGCGCATAGGCCAGGTTGAACCCCGCCATGGCGCCCGCATCTCCAAGCTGATGTCAGGGGGCAACAGGTATGAGGCCTCGATAAAGGAGATTCAGGCCAGCGGGGTGAGCCTACTGATCAGGGAGACCTACAAGCACCCATCACAGCTCGGGATGGTGTCCTTTCCCAGCAAAGCGACCGTGGGGCCCAAGGTGTTCGGGCCGTCACGCTACGCGAACTCGGCCTCAATGGCGTGGCGTGGTCGGAATGAGGAGGCGACCGTGAGCGTGCTCAAGGACTGGTCGAGCGACGACACCGAGCCGGGGGACGACGAGGAACTCACGCCGGAAGTCCACAGGGTCATCAACTCCTCTGACGACCGGGACGATATCTACTAGACGATAGCTCCGGTCAACCTGGTCCCTCGCCCTCGGCCGTGTCTTCCGCCAAGGGCCTGGGTCGGAAATAGATCCCCCACCGCTGCATCGCATCCTTTACGCGCTGGTCGTCCAGTTCGACGAGTTGCTTAAAGAAGCCGGCGAGCGCGTGCACGTGCCGAAGCTCGTCGCTGCAAACCCAGCTGGCCTCTGAAGGCACCACGTACAGTAGCCCGTTCTGGTGCTTACACTGGACCCCGACGCGATGACCGCCTGAGTCTTCCTTGATAGTCAATCCGTACTGGCTCATCGGGCGCTCGCGCCCTTGCAGGTGATACCCGGGGCGCGCTCACGATTATACCAGCGGGCCCATCTCCGATTTTCCTCTAGAATTGGGTGCGCAGCCGCCGGCTGGCAGAGCCGGAAATGCGCTGAGGAGGTCACATGAAGGTCATAGCCGAAGGTCCGCCCCACTACTCAGACGGCGAGCTAGAAATATACAAGTTCCCCAGCGGTCCCTACGACAACAACTCCTACCTGATCGTCTGTCCAAGCAGCAACCGGAGCATCGTCATAGACACGCCGGCGGACGCATCACAGATGGTGGAGGCGGCGAAACGGACCGATGTGCAAATGGTCCTCATCACCCACAGTCACTTTGATCACATCCTGGGGTACGAGGAGATCCTCGCCGAGCTGGGTGTCGAAGCTGGCATCGGCAGGCCGGACGCCGGCGACCTGCCTTCCCCGCCGCGATTCCTGGTTGACGACGGAGACGAGTTCACCGCCGGCGGGGTCACGCTCAGGGCCATCGCCACCCCGGGACACACTCCGGGCTCGACATCGTTCGTCACCGGACGGCACCTGTTCACGGGAGACACTCTGTTTCCCGGCGGCCCGGGCAAGTCAGATTCGCCCCTGGCCTTCAGGCAATTGATCGACAGCGTCTCAACCAGGCTGCTTACGCTGGACGGGTGCACCGCCTTCTACCCTGGACACGGCGCAGACGGTGCCCTGCAGGACGCAATCGACGAGTACCAGGCGTTCGCATCCAAGCCGCGCCCCGAAGACCTGTACGGAGACGTAGTCTGGCTGGAGAACTAAAGGACGTTGACGTCCTAGTAGTAGGCGCGGGGATCATCGGGATCTGCAGCGCCTACTACCTCCTGCAAAGGGGGCGGCAGGTAACCGTCATCGATCGTACGGGCGTGGCGGCAGGCAGTTCAGCGGGTAACTCCGGTCTGATCGTGCCAAGCCACTCGATACCCCTGGCATCTCCCGGCGTCATCACCAAGAGCCTGCGCTGGCTGCTCGACCCATCGAGCCCGTTCTATGTAAAGCCACGACCGAGCCGCGAGTTGGCCTCCTGGCTGTGTAGGTTCCTTTCGGCGGCGCGCCGCGGGCCTATGGAAAGGTCGGCCGGCATACTCGCCTCCTTGACGCTCGCAAGCGCGCGGGAATACGAGGAACTGATCCCCAAAGAGAAAATCGAATGCCACTACCTGCGGCGCGGAATGTTGGCTCTTTACACAACGCAAGAAGGACTGACGGAGGGCGCTGACGAGGCCGAACTCATGCGCGGATACGGCATCCGTTCCGCCAATCTTGAGCCGCATGAGGTCCTCGAGATAGAGCCCTCCGTTGCACCGGAGGTGAAGGGTGGCGTGCTCTACGAGTCCGACTCGAACCTAGAGCCGACCGAATTGATGCGTGGACTCGCCAGCAGGGTCGTGGCCATGGGCGGGGTGATCGAGTCGGGGCGGGAGGTAACTTCGATCTCCACCCGCGGAGGCAGGATAACGGGCGTAACGGCCGCCGGGGCGCAATATCGGCCGAACGAGGTCGTTCTGGCGGCTGGTTCCTGGTCCACGGAGATCGGCCGATTTCTGGGCATTCGTTTGCCGGTGCAGCCGGCCAAGGGCTACAGCATCACGGTCACTGCCGAAGATTTGGGCTGGCGACCTGCAGTTCCCATCATGGCGCACGAGGCCAAGGCTGCACTGGCTCCCATGGGAGACCGCATACGCATGGCGGGAACACTGGAGCTGGGGGGCGTGAATATGCGCATCGACCGGCGCAGGGTCGGGGCGATCGTCTCCGGCATAGGCCGCTTTTTGACCGTGCCGGATGGAATGCAAATCGACCACGGGCAAGTGTGGTGCGGCCTGCGGCCATGCACGCCGGACGGCCTGCCCGTGATCGGCAGATCCGGCTCGCACGAGAACCTGATCATAGCCACTGGCCACGCAATGATCGGCATGACTCTTGGTCCGATCACAGGACGCCTGGTTTCTCAGCTGGCAAGCGGTGATGAGCCCGAGATGGACGTGGCCCCACTCTCCCCTGGCCGCTTCTCCTAGAGGACCCGCCCGCCCCCACCAAGAGGACCGCCAGAGGCTCGTGCTCTGACACGACCCAAACCTATCCAGAACCGGCACAATTCTGTCGCCTCTAACTGAGGCTCAAGGTCCCTGGCGACAGGCCCGCTCGGCCACGCGCTGGCCCGTCGAACCTCCTGAAAGTAGAATCGTCCCGTGCAAAACCGTCTAGATCGAACGCTTTCCCGGCTGAGAGAGTCAGGCACCGCAGTCCTGGCGCCCTTCGTCACAATCGGCTACCCAGACTTCGATACCTCGCTGCAGCTGGCGCGGACGACGCTCGCCGAGGGCGGCGACCTCCTTGAGCTGGGGGTGCCGTTCAGCGACCCGCTGGCCGATGGGCCGACGGTTCAGATGACCAGCTCCCGCGCACTCGCCAACGGGGTGAACGTGGCCAAGTGTGTCGAGGCGGTGCGGCTCTTGCGCGCGGATGGTGTGGAGGCTCCCCTGGTGCTGATGGGATATGTCAACCCTTTTCTGCGCTACGGACTGGAGGCTCTCGCTAGGCACGCCGCCGAAGCCGGAGCGGACGGCCTGATAGTTCCCGACCTGCCTCCGGAAGAGTCTGGACATATGCGGGATCTGTGCTCGGCGGCAGGGTTGCACCTTATCCCACTACTGGCCCCCACAAGCACCGAGGAGCGCATCGCATCGGCTTGCGCGGGTGCCGGAGGCTTCATATACTGTGTAAGTTTGACCGGTGTTACAGGCGCCCGCGGTCAAATGGCTACCGGCGTCAGGAGGCTCGTCGAGCGGATCAGGGCTCACTCCGACCTTCCCTTGCTCGTCGGCTTTGGCGTCTCTAAGAAAGAGCATGTGGCCGAGATCTCAGAATTCGCCGATGGAGCGGTCTTCGCCAGTGCCATGCTCGATGCGATCGAAAAGTCGCACCCAGACGACGCCGTAAGGGTCGCGGGAGAGTTCGTTCGCTCGCTGAGGGACGGGACCGAGGTCACGGCAGCTTGAAGGTCAGAGGCATAAGGGGGGCGACCACCGCCAATTCAAACACGAAAGAATCGATCGTCGAAGTCACCACCGAGCTTTTGACCGAGCTGGTGGCGCGCAACGAGATCGACGCCGACGATGTCGCAGCCGTTACATTCACGGCCACACCGGACCTGAACGCCGAGTTCCCGGCGGTGGCGGCACGTCTGGGGTTGGGCTGGACCAACGTGGCGTTGATGTGCGCCCAGGAGATGCAGGTCCCGGACGGACAGCCCAGGACGATTAGAGTGATGATCCTCTTGAACACTGACAAGGACGCCTCTGAACTTGAGAACGTATACCTCAGGGACGCGGTAGACCTGCGCCTGCGGGGCTCAGAAAGGGAAAGGGACAGAAGGAGCGCAAATTGATTGTAGTAATGGCCCAGGGAAGCACGCAGGACCACCTCGACGCGGTCCAGACGCACCTGAGCGTCCGCGGGCTCAAGGCCCACCTCTCGCGGGGCGTAGAGCGGACGGTAATTGGCGTAATAGGGCAGATCTACCCCGAGCTCCAGAACGAAATTGAGGTCATGGATGGGGTCAGCGAGGTGGTGCGGATCTCGAAGCCATACAAGCTCGCCAGTCGAGATTTCCATCCCGAAGACACGGTTATCGCGATAGGCGGGGGTAATGCCAAAGTTGGCGGAGGCGAGTTTTGCGTGTTCGCAGGACCCTGCGCCATTGAGAGCGAGGAGCAGGTGATCGCGACGGCGCGGGCGGTCAAGGCCGCCGGAGCCAAGGTTCTGCGAGGGGGAGCATTCAAGCCTCGAACCTCCCCCTACAGTTTTCGAGGGATGGGCGAGGACGGCCTTAAGCTAATGGACACCGCTCGGTCGGAGACCGGTCTGCCGTTTATCACCGAGGTGATGTCCGAGCGCGATGTAGAGCTGGTCGAGCGCTACACGGATGTCCTGCAGGTCGGTGCAAGGAATATGCAAAACTTTGCCCTGCTCGACCAGGTAAGCCAGACGTCCAAGCCTGTAATGGTCAAGAGAGGCTTTTCCGCCACATACGAGGACTGGCTACTTGCGGCCGAGTACGTAATGGCTGGTGGCAACACCGACGTCATACTGTGCGAGCGGGGCGTTCGCACCTTCGAGTCTTTTACGAGAAACACCATGGACATCAATGCGGTCCCTGCCATCAGGCGCCTCAGCCACCTGCCCATAGTCGCCGATCCGAGCCACGGCACGGGCAAGTGGTACCTGGTGAGTCCCGTGGCATGCGCAAGCGTGGCGGCCGGCGCCGACGGCCTGATCATCGAGGTGCATCCCAATCCCGACACGGCCATGTCGGACGGGGCGCAGTCCCTCACGTTTGAGAATTTCTCCGTTCTGATGAAACGAGCATCCGCGATTCGCGAAGTAGTCGCACCGCTCGTCGCGGCCAGCTAGCACGGACCCAGGTGAAAGAGCGGAGCTGAGCGAGGCGACGAGGCCTTGGCCGCAGAGCACGTAGAAGAGTGCATGGAGTCCGTTCTGGGAGGATCCCACTCCCCGACGGATGAGAGCGCTTCGGCGGTGACCCTGGGGGTTTTCGACGGTGTCCACCGCGGACACCGCCGACTAGTCGAGGCGCTCAAGGAGCGGGCGCGACTGTCGTGCCTGCGTTCGGTCGTCGTAACATTCCGCAATCACCCGCTCTCGGTTCTTCGACCCGACTTCGAGCCCTCGTACCTGAGCACTGTCGAGAGGCGCATCGCCCTGCTGGAGGAAACCGGCGTCGACGAGGTAGCGGCGGTAGATTTCACTTCGGAGACGGCCAACGTGACCGCCGCCGACTTCGTGCAACTGATGTGCGACAGGCTGGGCATGAGGGCACTGGTAGTAGGCCCTGACTTCGCACTTGGCCGCGGACGGGAGGGCGACATCGACTTTCTTCGGGACACGGGCCGCAAGGTTGGTTTTCGACTCGATGTGGTCGAGCCTCTGGCACAGGATGGCCACCGAATCGACAGCACCGGCATACGCCAGGCACTCTCGGCAGGGGACGTGACGGGCGCTGCCCGGTTGCTGGGACGGAACTATGAACTCGCCGGCGAGGTTGTAGTCGGCCGGGGTCGGGGGGGTCCCCTCGGCTTCCCGACCGCCAACCTGCGAACCGCCGAGAATCTGTCCGTACCCGCCAATGGCATTTACGCGGCCTGGGCTCATATCGACCGCGCGCCGCGCGATTCTGGACCCGCAAAGATGATGTGTGCGACGAGCATCGGCACCAATCCCACTTTCGGCGAGTCAGAACGTACCGTGGAGGCCTTCATGCTCGACTTCCAAGGCGACCTCTACGGCTCGTCGATCACCTTGGAATTCGTCAGGCGGCTGCGCGATGAGGAGCGCTTCGCCTCCGTGCAGGCACTCAAGGAGCAGGTCGGCCGAGACGTAGAGATTACTCGCGCAGTGCTTGGTGGAGGACAGTGACCGGAGGCCCCGACATGCGGCGCCTACTGAGGCGCGGCGTCGCCGAGGTGATCGTCGAGGAGGAGCTGCGCAAACTCCTCGGGGAAGACACGTCGCTTCGCGTGAAGATGGGCTTTGATCCCAGCGCCCCCGATATTCACCTGGGGCATGTCGTTGGCCTGCGCAAGCTACGGCAATTCCAGGACCTGGGTCACGTGGTGGTCATCATCGTCGGCGACTGGACGGCCCGCATAGGCGACCCCAGCGGTCAGTCTGCGACACGACCGGTGCTCACGGCCGAAGAGGTCGAGGCCAACGCCGAGAGCTACCTTGAGCAGTTCTTTAAGGTGGTCGACCCCGCACGCACCGAGGTCAGATGGCAGAGCGAGTGGTTCAACGACTTCGGCCTGACCGACCTTGTGGAACTCACAGGCAGGTTCACCGTCGCACAGTTCCTGGCCCGCGAGGACTTTTCGGCGCGCTTCAGGAGCGGACGGCCGATCGCCATCACTGAGTTTCTTTACCCGCTGCTGCAAGCCTATGACTCCATCGCCGTGGAGGCGGACCTTGAGTTTGGCGGAACGGACCAGAAGTTCAACCTGCTGGTGGGCCGGGACCTACAGCAGATGATGGGCCAGCGACCCCAGCACTGCCTGCTGGTGCCGATACTTCCGGGCACCGACGGGACGCGCAAGATGAGCAAGAGCCTGGGAAACTACATCGGCGTCGACGAGCCACCCGCACAAATGTATGGCAAGACGATGTCCGTGCCAGACGACCTGATCACCACGTACTTCGATTTGCTCACCGACCTGCCGGATGACGAACTTCGCCGCATTTCCGCTGAGATGGAGGCTGGGACGGTCAATCCCATGGAGTCCAAAAAGCAGCTGGCGCACACTCTGGTCGCTACATTCCACGGAGAGGCCAGCGCGGCGGCGGCACAAGACCATTTCGAGCGCACCGTCCAGGCGAGGGAGGTCCCGCAGCAGGTGACCGATCTAGCCCTTCCCTCGCGCGCCGAACGCTGTCAAACGCGGCTGAGCTCTCTGCTCGTCAATGCCGGTCTTGCCGCCAGCGGGGGCGAGGCCAAGCGGCTGATCGACCAGCGCGCCGTCAGCCTGGACGGAAGAACCCTGGATACCAATATCATGGCTGATGCCCTCGGCGAGGGGATCCTCAAGGTGGGGAAACGCCACTTCGTGCGGCTAGTAGAGCCCCTAGGAGACTTAGACGATTGACTAACCTTCGCATACCCGGCCCTATACCGGTCCCCGGCCCCATCCTCGAGGAGATGGGGCGCCCGATGATCAATCACCGGGGTCCTGAGTTCAGGGACATACTGCTCAGGGTGACGGAGCGTCTGAGGCAGGTCTACGCGACCCAAGGGGACGTGTACGTGCTCTCTTCGTCGGGAACAGGCGCTATGGAGGCGGCGATAGTCAACACCCTGTCACCCGGTGACCGTGTGCTGGCTGTGACCGGGGGAGCGTTCGGCGACCGATTCGCCCGGATCGCAGAGGTGTTCGGCGCCGATGTTACGGTGCTCCGCTACCCGCTCGGCCAGCCCGCCGATCCGGATGGTGTGCGCGACTCGCTCAACTCGGACCCGACTGTCAAGGCAGTCCTGGTGACCCACAACGAGACCTCTACCGGGGTCGCAAACGATCTGGCCTCCATCGCGTCGGTAGTTAAGGGAGAGTTCGGCAAACTCCTGCTCGTCGACGGCGTCAGCAGCGTCGGCTCTGTGCCTATGTTCACCGATGAATGGGGCTGCGACGTGGTGGCTTCAGCGTCCCAGAAGGGCTGGATGGTCCCCCCGGGGCTGGCCTTCGTTAACTTCAGTGCGGACGCGTGGCGGGCCCACGCGGAGGCAAGCATGCCCCGCTACTACTTCGATGCCGCCGAGTTCAAGCGGTACCTGGAGATCGGGCAGCCCCCCTGGACCCCGGCCATCTCGGTTTTCTTCGCCCTGGACCGCGCGCTCGGCGCGATGCTG
Organism: Dehalococcoidia bacterium; assembly: GCA_965207145.1. Lineage (GTDB taxonomy): Bacteria > Chloroflexota > Dehalococcoidia > Lucifugimonadales > UBA2962 > CAUZIR01. The sequence continues at coordinate 295,539 of OZ242262.1, forward strand.
GACGAGGGGCTCTCGGAAGTCCACGCAAGGCATGCACGCGCCGCGGAGAGAGTCCGGCAGGGCGTGGCAGATCTGGGACTCAGCCTCCTGCCGCACCCGGACCACGCCTCCGACACCATAACCGCCGTGAGGGTGCCCGAAGGCATCAACGCGGCAGAGCTACTTCGAGTCATGCGGGACGAACACGATGTTGTGCTGGCCGGCGGTCAGCAGTCTCTGGCGGGTAAGATCTTCCGCATTGGCCACCTCGGCATGGTCAGCGACGAGGACATAGACGGCGTACTCGCCGCCCTCGGAGCCACGCTGCAAAAGCTGCGTTACTCGGGGGCGTCCAGCTAGGCGGAGGCGGGCGATGCGGCGGGAGGACTCTCCGGCTCGGAGGGCGGCTCGTCCGGCTCGGAAGGTGGCGTTCCTGACTCCAGCGGCGGGGAGTCCGATCCTAAAAGGGCCTGAAGCTCCTCGCCCTCAATCGATTCGTGCTCCATCAGGTATTCAGCGAGCTGGTCCAGCTTTGCACGGTTTGAATTGATAAGCCGAACCGCGGTCTGATACGCGTTCTCTATCAGGTGATGGACCTCGTTGTCGATCGTCTCGGCAACCCGGTCAGAGTAGTCGCGCTGCTCTGAGATCTCCTTGCCAAGGAAAACCAGCTCCTCGCGCTTGCCGAAGGTGCGCGGACCCAGCTTTTCGCTCATCCCGTAGCGGGTGATCATCGTCCTGGCGATGTTTGTTGCCTGCTCCAGGTCATTGCTGGCACCGGTAGTGACCTCCCCGAACACGATCTCCTCGGCGGCCCGGCCACCCATGGCGGAGGCGATGCGGTCTTTGAATTGGGCCTTTGTCCAGAGGCTACGATCCTCCTCGGGCAGGAACCGTGTGTAGCCCCCCATCTGTCCGCGCGAGATGATTGTGACCTTGAAAACCGGATCGGCGTGGGGCAAGAATTGGCCAACCAGGGCGTGGCCTGACTCGTGGTATGCGGTGATCCTCTTTTCCCTGGGACTTATCACCTTGCTCCGCCTCGCCGGGCCGGCGATCACCCGGTCTATCGACTCGGCGAATTCCTCCGGGCCTATGCTCTCCTTGCTGCGGCGTGCGGCCAACAGAGCCGATTCGTTGACCAGATTGGCAAGGTCGGCCCCGGAGAAGCCCGGCGTCTGCTTGGCCACGGTCTCCATGTTCACGTCCTCGGCAAGCGGCTTGCCCTTGGAGTGAACATCCAGGATCTGCATGCGGCCCCTAACATCCGGGTTGTCAAGGGTGACCCTGCGGTCGAACCGACCCGGCCTCAGCAGCGCCGGATCAAGGATGTCAGGCCTATTGGTTGCAGCGACCACGATGACGTTGGTGCCCGAGTCGAACCCGTCCATCTCCACAAGGATCTGGTTGAGGGTCTGCTCGCGCTCATCGTGGCCTCCACCCAGACCTGCACCCCGGTGTCGGCCAACCGCGTCGATCTCGTCGATGAACACTATGCAGGGCGAGTTGCGCTTTGCCTGATCGAACAGGTCGCGAACCCTCGAGGCGCCGACGCCGACGAACATCTCTACGAACTCCGAGCCGCTGATGGAGAAGAAGGGCACTCCCGCCTCGCCAGCGACGGCGCGGGCCATCAGGGTCTTGCCCGTTCCGGGAGGCCCCACCAAGAGGACGCCCTTGGGGATCTTGGCGCCCAGCGCCAGGAACCGCTCTGGGAACTTAAGGAACTCCACGACCTCCTGAAGTTCCTGCTTGGCCTCCTCCACGCCGGCTACGTCCTCAAAGGTGACGGTCGGGCTGTTGCCCATCGTCATGCGCGCCTTGCTGCGGCCAAAACTGAAGGTCTGGTTGGTGTTGCCCTGGGCCTGGCGGACCATGAACAGGAGGATGGCCCCGAAAATTATCAGGGGAAGGAAGTTGATAAGCAGGCCGAAAAGGTTACTCAGCCCGCTGGAACCCTTCACTGTCACATTGGTCCGCGATACGAGTGGATCGATGTTGGCGGACTCGAGGAGCTCAACGATGCTGGAGCCCTCCTCCTTGCGGGAGGTGAGGTTTTCACCGTTGGTGGAAACTACGTTCAGGCGATCCCCGTTGACCTCTATGGACTCGAGCTCTCCGCTGCCAGCCATGCGGATCACCTCGGAGATCGGCACCTCGCGCGACCCGCCCAGCGGGTCGGAAAAGAGCGTGAAGAAGATGGCGATAATCGCCACCACTATCAGCAGATAGATGAAGCTGTTACGCATCGACCGGGAACTCGCACTACCTCTCAGGGCCGGCAGATGAAGGGAGAGAGGAGAGCCGGCCTATCGTACAGAAGACCCCTTAGACTCCGGAGGACTCACCGTCCATAGTACATTAAACGCCGCGGCTCGGCAAAAGGTTTCCCTTGCTATAATCCCGCCTCGATTAATGATCTCAGTACCCTTCGAAAAACACCTGCTCGACAACGGGCTGGAGGTGATTGTCCACCGAGACAACTCCCTGCCTGTGGCGGCCGTCAATGTCTGGTATCACGTGGGCAGCAAGAACGAGAAGCCGAGCAGGACCGGCTTCGCCCACCTGTTCGAGCACGTCATGTTCGAAGGCTCCAAGCATCACAATCGCTCCTACTTCGAGCCCCTGCAAAAGATTGGAGCCAAGCTGAACGGCTCAACCAACCAGGACCGGACCAACTACTGGGAGAACGTTCCATCCAACTATCTTGAGCTGGCGCTCTGGCTCGAGGCGGACCGGATGGGATTCCTGCTCGATGCGCTCGATCAGAAGCGCTTCGACGTCCAGCGCGACGTGGTCAAGAACGAGCGTCGCCAGAGCTATGAGAACCGACCCTACGGCATGGCCTACCTTACCCTGCAACCCGAGGTCTTCCCGCTCCCACACCCATACAACTGGCCGACCATTGGTTCCCAGCAAGATCTTGATTCCGCCGCATTGGATGACATAAAGGATTTCTTCCGAACCTATTACTCCCCGTCAAACGCCAGTATCGCTATCGCCGGCGACATCGATCCGGACCAGACCCTGAGCTGGGTGCAAAGGTATTTTGGTGACCTGCCTGCCTCGCCCCGGGTCAGGAAGATGGAGCCCATGGACTCCGGCTTATCGGAAACCAAGGTGATGACCATAGAGGACGACGTCCACCTCGAGCGTCGGTACTGGGTCTGGCCGACCGCGGCGGCATTCGATGAGCGGGAGCAGGTCCTTGACGTCCTGGCCACAATACTGGGAGACGGCAAGGGCTCGAGGCTCCACAGGCGCCTTGTCCACGAAGCCGAACTGGCCAGAGACGTTGCCGCAGTCTCCTACTGTCAGGAGATCTGCGGCGAGTTCTTGATCCAGGTGACCACGGCCCTCGGGCAGGACTCGCGCCGTGTGGCCGAGGCAGTGCGAGAGGAGATAGCCGCCATCAAGTCTGTCCCTCCAGGCGAGGAAGAGATCGAGAGGGCCAAAAACCTGATTCGGACACACTTCGTCAGCAGCCTGGAGCGGGTCGGTGGATTCGGCGGGCGAGCCGATCAACTCAACTATTTCAACGTTCTGGCCGGCGACCCCGGGCTGATATCCACCCATTACGAGCGCTACGAGGATGTCAGTGCCGAGGATGTGTCCGCGGTTGCCAATAGTCTGTTGGGAGATCACAGGGTGGAGCTAACGGTAATCCCGTCCGAGGGCACGGCCACGTGACTCTAGACAGGGCGATCATGCCGTCGGCGGGGCCCGACCCCAGATTTGCTCCGCCAAGGCCGATCCGGGGAACCCTGTCCAACGGCCTTTCGACCCTGGTAGTCGAAAAGCCGGATCTGCCAATGGTCGCCCTTGGCCTGCTGGTTCGTGCAGGTTCGGTGTCCGACCCCACCGACGGTCCGGGACTGACCGGTTTCACGGCCGCCATGCTGACGGAGGGCACGACCTCCCGGTCCAGCCAGCAGATCTCCGATGAGATGGAACGTATGGGCTCCGCCCTCCGGATCAAGGTGCGCCAGGAGTACACGGTGCTGTCGGCACAGGCGCTGGAACCACACTGGCGACAGGCCCTGGGGATGCTTGCTGACGTGGCGCGCAACCCCTCATTTCCCACCGCTGACCTGGAGCGGATACGCCGCCAGAGGCTCACCGACCTTGCGCGCATCGCCGACGACCCGGCGGCGGTTGCCCAACGTGCCTGCCGCGCCCTGCTGTACGGGGGGCGCTCCGCCTACGGCCACCCGGGTACGGGAACCGAGATCTCGGTCAACTCGTTCTCGCAAGACGACCTGCGGGCGCAATATGCGCGAGCCTTTGGCCCTGTCGACGGCACACTGGTAGTGGCCGGCCAGGTCGCAGCGGACGATGTGACGGAGATTGCCGAGTCCCTTCTCGGGGGGTGGCGCGCACAGGGTGGGCTGACCATTTCGGACCCCTGCGATGTAGATTCGGATGGCCGTCCCGAGGCGGCCATTTACCTCTCGGACAGGCCCGGGGCCGCCCAATCTATCATCCGATCCGGCCAGACGCTCGTAGGCCGCCACAGCCCGGACTTCATGGCCCTCGTGGTACTAAACCAGGTCCTGGGCGGTGAGTTCTCAGCCCGCTTGAACATGAACCTGCGCCAGGATAAGGGGTACAGTTACGGCTACATGTCTACTATCGACTGGCTGCGGGGTCCTTCTGCGCTCTATGCTGGCGGCTCGGTACAGACTGCGGTGACCAAGGAGGCCGTCGAAGAGAGCCTCAAGGAATACTCAGAGATTCGCCGGCAGAGGCCGGTCGAGCAATGGGAGCATGACGATGCCGTTAAGGGCCTGCTCCGCGGCTTTCCGGCAAGCTTTGAGACGCAGGGGCAGATCGCCGCGCAACTCGTCCAATTGGCCAGTTTCGACCTGCCCGATGACTACCTCTCCCATCTGCCCAACATGTTGCTCGGCGTAACGCTGGACGATGTCAGGGAGGTGGCGCTCGAGAGGCTCCGGCAGCAGCCCGACGTGGTTTTGGTGGTCGGAGACCGGGAGGCCACCGAGCCCGGGCTAAGCGCCCTCGGTCTCACAGTAATACCCGTCGATGCCGAGGGCAGGAGACTGAATTGAGTGCCGGGGTGACAGGCGGCCCGGCCGCCCTCGGCGGGAAGGTGGCTGTGGTCACCTTCGCAGGTGAGGGGGTTGGCCGGAGCGTCGCTCAGGTCCTGGCAGCCGAGGGCGCGGCAGTGGTCTGCGTCTTCGGAGAGCAGGTGGCCGGCGAGATTCGAGCCGGCGGCGGCAGGGCCATCTCGTGCAACACCGATGTTTCGGAGATGGCTGGCGGCAGCAAGGTAGTGGATCTGGCCCTGTCCGAATTCGGTCGACTGGACATACTCGTCAACTCGGCGGCCGGTCTGGACCGAACGAACGACCCTGTTTGGGGGGGCGGCATAGGCGACATGTCGCCTGAGGACTTCTATGCCTCGGTTCGCAGAGGTCTCAAGGCGACCTTCACGCCAACGCGCCATGCCGCTGCGGTCTTCCGTAGGCAGCGATCGGGGCGAATCGTGAACATTACCTCGGACGACGGCCTGGGCATTCCCGGGTCCGCCGCCCGAGCGATGGTTTCGGAAGGTATAGTCGGCATGACGCGCACCGTCGGTCGAGACATGGGCAAGTACGGTGTCACCTGCAATGCCGTGGTGGCAGACGATCCTGGCGCCGCCGCTGCGCTGACTGCCTCCCTGTGCACCGACGCCCTCGCCAATGTGAACGGTCGCACGCTCGGCGCAAGGCACGGTTCGATCTTCCTCTATCAGGAGCCGGAGATCGCAGCTGGCGTGCACAAGTGGGGAGGCCTGAACCTCGACGAACTCGACTCCCTGGTACCCCGGCTGCTAGCGCCCGCGCAGGAGCAGGAGTCGCCCTGATGGCGGGACGACTGGAAGGCAGGGTAGCCATCGTCACCGGCGCGGGCGGCGGCATTGGCCGTACCGTCGCCAGGCTGATGGCCAAGGAGGGCGCATCGGTCGTGGTCAACGACGTGGGCAGCGCGGTAGACGGAACGGGCCGGTCCTCGGGCGTTGCCGACGCAATAGTTGCCGAGATTGTCGCCGAGGGCGGTATCGCGGTGGCCAACTACCACTCGGTGGCCGAGTTCGAGTCCGCTGCGCACCTCGTAGAGGCAGCCCTCGGCAGCTTCGGCCGGCTTGACATCGTTTGCCACGCCGCGGGCATTCTCCGGGACCGCATGGTGTTTAACATGACCGAAGACGAATGGGATGCCGTCCTATCGGTCCACCTGCAGGGCGCATTCAACATCGTAAGGAACTCCGTGCCTCACATGGTGGCCCAGAGCTACGGGAGGATCGTCCTACTGGCTTCCATATCCGGATTGCGCTCTTCCGGCCAGACAAACTACGCCGCCGCAAAAGAGGGTATGGTCGGCTTGGCCAGGTCCGCGGCCGCGGACCTGGCCGGGCATGGTGTGACCGTGAACGCCGTATACCCGGGTGGACTAACCCGAATGACCGCCTCCATACCGAAGTCCTCTGGCGCTGTCCGCCTCGGAGGCGACCCCCGCCTTGCCACCACCGGCAACGTGCTCGGCACGCCCGCTCCCGAACAGGCCCTGGACCCGGAGAACAACGCGGCCAAGATCGTCTACCTGTGCACGGAGGCCGGCGGTGCCATCAACGGCCAGGTCATTTCCACCACGGGTTGGGACATGTCGCTATACGCCCGCAGGCGGCCGGTCAATTTCGTTCACAGCGACGGAGAATGGACCGTAGATGAACTGGTAAGGCTTCTGCCAGTTTCTCTGGCGGCCGACATAGTCAACCCAGCCCCCCCTCAGCACGCCCCGTAGGCACCCGCTCGGCACGCCCGGGCCGCTCTTGTTGACGCTCTGGCCAAGAACCCCGCGACTCCTACCTGGCCCGAAGCACCCTTCGGCTAGGTCATCGGCGAGGAGCGGTTTAGGTATCATCGCTGGTCAGGAGAGGCGGTGAACTGGCTCGATTTCGTATTGCTCATAGTGCTCATCTCAGGGTTCCTTTACGGAGTCAAGGTGGGCCTGATCGGCGCTCTGTTCATGACGGCCGGGGTGATTGTCGGATGGCAGATTGCCAGCCACTACGCCGACGACCTGGGCGCCGCACTATCCAGATCGATCGCCGCCGATACGATTGCGACCTTCATCTGCTATGTCGCCATCGTCGCGGCGACTGCAGCGGTGTTCAGGCTTGCCCACAGGCTGCTCGGCCCCGTCCTCGCTGTCTCAACATCTGGCTTGTCAGCAACCGCCGACAAGCTCGGGGGGGTAGTCGTCGGTGCGATTCTGGCACTGTTCGTGACAGGTGCCTCGATACTGGGCCTCGCCCGTCTCGCATACGATTTCGACGTTCCCAGCGGCGGCGTTGCGGGGACGGTGTCCAGGACGCTGCGCCTACCTCCCACCCTGGAGGTTAGGGACGGGCTGAGCAGGGCGCTGGCCGGGTCCAGCTTTGCGCGCAGCTTCGTCACCGTCGTCGACAACGTCCCGGGGGACGCGATAGGATTCGCCCCAGACGACTTTGAGGTAGCGGTCCTGATCCTCAAGCACAAGATCGACTCCGGACAACACTAGACGGGGAAAGAACTGCCGCAGGAATGGTGATTCAGTCTCCGGTCCTGGTGTTGAACCAGAACTACCAGCCGCTCAACGTGTGCAATGTACGGCGCGCTCTGGTTCTGTTGGATCGCGAAAAAGCCGAACTGATGGAGAATGGCCGCGGTTACGTTCACAGCGTGTCGCGGCCCTTCCCGGTCCCCTCGGTGATTCGCCTGTACCACATGGTCAAGAGGCCGCTGGTGCGCCGGCGCCTGTCACGGCGCGCCGTTTTCATAAGGGACCGTCACACCTGCCAATACTGCGGCCTTCAGTCAAGATCCCTCACACTCGACCACATCCTGCCCCGCTCCAAGGGTGGCAGGCACCAGTGGGACAATGTGGTCTCGGCCTGCAAACGGTGCAACCATCGCAAGGCCGGTCGGACGCCGCTGGAAGCCAGCATGAGGCTTATGAAGCAGCCGGCGACCCCTAGGCCCAATCCGTTTTACCTCTTCGAGAACCGGACTGTGCTTGAAGAGTGGCGACCGTTCATCCCTTGGGTCGAGCCCTAGAGGCTATGCGGATCGAGAACACGCGCGAGACGAAGTGCTCGCCGGGTGCCGTCTACAGCCGAGCGCCAGAATCGACACAGACCACCTTGCCCTGAGGGGCAGACAGCTGACTGAAGAGCAGCTGGCCGGGGTCGACCGCGACGACCGCCTCCAAGGCTTCCCCAGGGGTAGCGTTAAGCTCGACCCGGACATGGTCTCCCACCTTCAGATGATGGCCGCCATCATCCACAAAGCACAGCCGCTGGGCCGGCTTGAACCTGACCCCAACCCTGGACATCAGCTTGGCGCCACCTGCGGGATACTAAGCATCATCTGCTCAATCGCCAGGGAGGCCCCCACGTTCATGTCCAAGCGATCTGCGGCCTGAACCGAGGCCTTTAGCCCCACGATCGCGCCCCCGGTGCCCGCAGCCGCCGCGGCGCTGCGAATGGAGCTGGCCCGAGAGACGTGGCCGGCGAACTCATCCAGTCCCTTGCTGGCCAGCAGGACGTCCCTCCACCAGTGCCTCCAGTGGACCATCTCGTTCCTTGCGGCCTCACGGTCCTTTGCAAAAAGCCGGGCCAGGGAAGCAGCGTATTCGAATCTTCCCTCCAGATCGGCCGCCACGGCGGCCTCGATCCGCTCCAGGGTCTCCTCGAGCCGGGCTCCGAACGCCTCGTCGGTCGCCATCCGCAAGGCTAGGCCCGGCCGTCCTCCCGAGGTCCGGGCTATCTGCAGGGCGCGGTCCGGGGGCAGCCCGAGTCGACGGACCAACTCCTCGGAGAGCAACGGCCACGACACCGGGCGCAGGCACACCAGGCGACAGCGGGAGACGATGGTGGGCAGCACCGCCTGCTCTCCAGAGGCCAGCAGTACGATCGACACCTGATCGGGAGGCTCTTCCAGGGTCTTCAGGAGAGCGTTAGACGCCTCTTCAGTAAGCCGATCAGCCTCTTCAAAGATGAAGACCTTGCACCTACCCTCAAACGGCCGAAGGGCAGCCTCGCGAGACACCGCCCTCACCTGCTCGATAGTGATCATGGTCCTGGGCCTGCCGTCCTCGTGGAGCGATCCCTGTGAATCGACAGGCACGATCGTTACGTCGGCGTGCACCCCTCGGCGAATGCGGGTGCATTGTTCGCACATTCCCGTCGGGCCGTCACCATGGCAGTTCAGCAGTTGTGCTATCACCATAGCCAGCTTCATCCTGCCTACATGGGCCGGCCCCGTAATCAGATAGGCGTGCGACGGCATGCCCTTTTCGAAGGCCTTGTGCAGGGCGGAAAGCGCGCGGTGGTGGCCGATCACATCGTCTGAGTAACTCGTGCCTTGGCAGGTCATCGCCGGACATAATCTCCATACAGCTCAACCGCCATCAGATCCTCGTAGGTCTCCCGACGCCTTACCAGTGTCGCCCTCCCGTTTTCGACCATCACGACGGCGGGCCGAGGGTTGAGATTGTAGTTACCCGCCATTGACATCCCGTAGGCACCGGAGGCCGGAACGAGGAGCAGATCGCCGGCCTGGGGCGAGGGAAGCTCTACCTGATCGAGCAATATGTCGCCGGTTTCGCAGTACTTGCCCACTACCCGCACGCTCTCCCGGTGACTATCTGCCGCCCTGTTGGCCAGCAGCGCTTCATATCTCGCCCCGTACAGGGCGGGCCTGATGTTGTCTCCCATCCCGCCGTCGACCGACACGAACTTGCGAAGACCTGGCACGTCCTTGACTGCCCCAACCCTGTAGAGCGCCACGCCAGCCCGCGCGACAATCGATCTGCCCGGCTCGATCAAGAGGCGAGGTTCGGGCAGGCCCAGCCCGCCACAGCGATCCTTCACCGTCCGCGCAATGACGTCCGCGTACGCGGAGATGGGCGGCGGAAGGCGGTCCCTCAAGTAACCGACGGCAAACCCGCCGCCCGGGCTGAGATCCCGAAGTTGCAGGCCCTCTTTGCACAGCGGCGCCAAGAAGGTCAACAGGGTGTCAAGCCCCACAGAGTAGGGCTCGAGTTCGAATATTGGAGAGCCCAGGTGGATGTGCGCCCCGGTCAAATCCAGGTTGCCTGCCGAAAGGGCACGCCGAATGGCCTCTGCCGCGTCGCCAGTCTCGATCGGAAATCCAAACTTGGTGTCAAGTATGCCCGTCGTCGTCTTGGCATGCGTGTGAGCGTCTACACCCGGAGACAATCGAAGCATGACGGGCTGCACTAGGCCGCGGCTCCCGGCCTCGCGATCAACCAACTCCAACTCGTGAAAGCTGTCGACTACGATCCTGCCGACGCCGTAGTCCAACGCTTCGGAGATCTCAGCCTCGCTCTTGTTGTTGCCGTGAAAGAATATGTCCTCCGGCGGGAAGTCGACGGCCCTTGCGACGGCCAACTCGCCTCCCGACACCACGTCGATTCCAAGGCCTTCATCGGCGACCAGGCGGGCCATCGCCGGGCCGAGATAGGCCTTGGAGGCGTAGAGCACCCGGGTGTCGGGGTAACGTGATCCAAATTCCCGGACGAATTCCCGGCACATGGACCTGACCGTGTGAACGTCGTAGACATAGAGGGGCGTGCCATACTCTGCGGCAAGGTCGGTCGCATCGCAGCCTCCAATGCGCACGTGGCCGTCGGAACCTATCGCGGTCCCCATGGGCAGGATTTCGTAGAGGGGTTCGTTCAAGGACGTTCCTATCTATCAGAGATTGAATGCGGTCTTCGCTGACGCCACCGACCACATTGACACGGACCGCACCCTAACGCGGCGCACAGCCCCGTGGACAGCTACCGGAGGCCGCTCACGGCCTGATCGATCTGGGCCAGCTCCAGCCAGTTGCCATCGGGATCCTGAGCGTAGGTAAGGATCTTGCCGGGCTCTGTCTGTGCAGGGTCGTTATGTTGAGTCCCTCCGTACTCTACAAGCCTGCGAAGAATGGCCTCCACGTCATCGACAAGCAAGGCGAGGTGGGCCGAAGCAATAACGTGACGCTCGGATATCTGGCGGGCGGCTGTTCTCGGCTCCACATATTCCAGCAATTCCAGAATCGCGCCGGGGCCCAACTCCAGTAGCGCTCCCTTCACATCCACCCTGTCGTATGCGAGCACCTGTGCGGACGAGGTCGAGTCGGTGCGGAAACGGCGGATGAGCGTCAGCCCCAGCCCTTCCGTATAAAAACGCACGGACCTATCGAGATCCGCGACCACGAATCCGCTGTGCCAGTAGCCGGTGACGAAGCCTTCCTCGGACATCTAGTCGACGGGCCGGACGATATATCACGACGCGGTCGTGTCGCAACACGCCGCCCTCCCCAAGGACCAGGATCGCGACGGCCAGCAGCGCTCTCGCGGCCGTCACGGTCTGCCGGCAAATGACACGATCTCTGCACTTTATCGTCGTCAATCAGCCCCTTCATGCTGCGACCGGACTCCTGCCCCGCTTCGGCAGCCGGGGCTTTACCAGTGCGACCGCCAGTCGCAGCAGACACGCGCAAACCCGGCAAAGTCACCTAGTTGTGTCGGTAGCACGCCCGGGTAAGTCCGGGGCTCAGAGCTTCGGCGCACTGCAACCTAGTCGTATATCCTCACTGTGCGATGGGGCTGGATGCGGCCCCTGGCTGCGCCCGACCGACCGAGGGGCTAAACCCAGTGGCCCCTCCCGGATCGTCGACTCGGTAGGAGATGCCGTTTACCCGTTGAGTGAGAAGATGCTGGCCGCCCGGGCGCGTGGAGTCCGCGATATACGGTGCGAGGAGATCGACGCGCCGGTCCCGGAGTCGGGGAAGGTGCTCGTGGAAACTCGACTGGCCTCGATCTGCGGAAGCGACCTCCACGTCGTTTTCATGGGCTACACGGGCTATACGTCGGGCTTTCCGCTGCCTCACGGCCATCCGGGGCACGAGGGGCTGGGAGAGGTAATAGAGGGCGGCGGCACAGGGTTTGAGCCCGGTGAAAGGGTGCTTACGGTGCCCAGCATCTCGATCTCCAAGACATTTGCTGGCTACCAGCTGCTCGACCCTCGCTACCTGGCCCGCCTTCCACAGGGAATGCCGGAGTCCCATCTGCTGATGGCCCAGCAACTGGCAACGGTCGTGTTTTCCTGCGAGAGGCTGCCGGACGTAGCAGGCGCCACCATCGCGGTAATAGGCCAGGGCTCGGCAGGTCTGTTCCACAACTTCATGCTTAGTCGCATGGGCGCAGAGCGCATCATCGCCATCGAACCGGTCAAGGCTAGGCGCGACCTGTCTCTGTCCTTCGGGGGTGATGTTACCGTCGATGTGACGGCGGACAAGGCTACTGAGGCCGTGCTCGACCTTACCTCTGGCGTGGGCGCAGACCTTGTCGTTGAGGCCGTAGGGAGCGTAGAGACCCTGAACCAGGCGATGTCGATGGCCAAGACCTGGGGTCGGGTTCAGGCCTTTGGCCTACCTTCAAGTATGGACCTTGTGCCGTTTGACTGGAACGCTTTCTTTCGACGACGGCTTACCCTCAATTCGACCTTTGGCTCCCAAGATGAGCCGGGGCTGCCCGCGGTGCACAGGGCGCTGGATTATATAGCCGGTGGAGAGATCGACATGGAACCGATAGTGACGCATAGCCTGCCCATATCGCAGATCGACGAGGCATTCGAACTGGCCCACTCTCGAGAGGAGGGCGTGATCAAGGTCTCGCTGACGTTCTAGAGGCCCGGGGCCACGGCTTCAATCCTGGGGCCGGCCGAAATCCTCGTAGTACTTTCGGTGCCAGTCCGAACCGGCCCAGGACAAGATCTGCATCGGGTCGATACTGACCAGCACCCTGGGGATGGCCTTCGTCTTTTCGTAGTAGGCATGGCCCGCTTCTTGGCCTATGTAGCGGACTGCCAGCGGCTTCCACTCACCTGTCCAGCTCCTGTCCACTATCGAGGCCGTGCCCTTGATCAACACACGCGTGTAGGGTGCATCAGCGGTATCGATGCAGGCACCTACCCTGGGATCAGACTCGATGTGCTTTATCCACTCGTTCTGACGCCGTGCGGCCACGTGGAACTTTTCAGACTCCCACCAGAACCAGACCGGTACCACATATGGATGGCCGTCCGGGGCCAGGGTGGAGAGCTTCATTATGTTGGGTCCGATCGTGAAGAATTCCTCCATCTGCGACCGAGTCAAAGGCGGCATTTAACTCCTCCTCGCGTGCATGTATAGTCATTTCCGCCCGAATTCTACACGCGCAGGGAGGCAAACCCTCTCCGGAGGACGTGTCACCCTGGGCACCCGCAAATGCCCAAGCGATTAGAACATGACATGACTGCCTCCCAGGCCGCGGCCGCCATGCGGGCCGGCGATATCTCGGCAGTGGAACTACTTGAGGCGCTGCTGGCGAGGTCGGAGCGGCTTGAGCCGCGGCTGGGTGTCTGGGCCACGCTCGATGTCGAGTACGCCCTTGATCAGGCGCGTTCAAGGGATCGGACCTTCGCGGCCGCCGGTCCCACCGGGCCGCTGCATGGCGTGCCTGTGGGCATTAAAGACATCTACGATACGGCGGGGCTGCGCACGGCCCACGGCAGTCCGATCTTTGCCGACAACGTGCCTGCCAGGGACGCGACCTCGGTGGCGAAGCTGAAGGAGGCCGGCGCGGTGGTCATGGGCAAGACCGTGACGACCGAGTTCGCCTGCGGAGATCCACCTAGCACGCTCAATCCCTGGCTGTCCGGCCGTACGCCGGGTGGCTCGAGCACCGGATCGGCGGTCGGCGTTGCTGCCAGGATCTTCCCGCTTGCGATGGGTTCTCAGACGGCCGGATCGGTGCTCAGGCCCGCAGCCTACAACGGCGTAGTCGGGTTCAAGCCGACCATGGGCAGGATCAGCCGTCGGGGCGTATTGCCCGTGTCCTGGCCCGTAGATACCCTCGGCACCTTTACTCGTACGGTCGGCGACGCCGCGATGGCGCTTTCCGTCCTTTCGTGCCACGACCCGAATGATCCGTTTTCCCTGAAATCCGCGGACCTGAGCGTCGCAGCCCCGCCGGATCCAGCGGCCGGGCCCCACAAGATAGGCCTCCTGCGCACCTTCTTTCTCGAAAGCTGCGACAACGCGGTAGCTGGCAACGTCGAGCGCGTGGCGGCCAGGCTCGAGGCGGCAGGCGCCCAGGTCGAAGAGCTCAGGCCGGAACTGGGCGTGGACGTCGTCCTGGCGGCCCATCGCACGGTGATGAACGTTAACGCTGCGGCGGTGCATGAGCGCTTGTTCGCCCAGCGCCCTGGTGACTACTCTCCGGACGTGCGCAGAACCGTCGAGCTGGGCCTACTCACCCCATCCACCACCTACATCCAGGCGGAGAGGATCCGGCGTGCCTTCAGGAGGAAGCTGATGGCCGCAATCAGCCCCTATGACGCGGTGCTGACGGCGACCACCAAGGAGGCCGGGGCGCCCGCGCCGCGCACGACCGGCGACCCTCGCTGGCAGGCACCCTTAACGACCGCCGGGCTGCCGGCGATCAACCTGCCCTCAGGCCTGAGTCAGGACGGCCTGCCCCTGGGTGTGCAGATGTTTGCGGGGCCCATGCTAGACGAGAGTCTCCTGAGAACCGCGCAATGGGTTGAGAGCGTGATCGGCTTTTCCGACGCTCCACCCCTGGATGGCTCTAGGGACTCCACATAGACGGCTTGACGACCGGCACCAGCACTCGGGCCCGCGGGCTGGTTGTGAGCCATGCAGGCACTCTGTGGGGCCATGCCCCATGCTATAATTGACCTGTTTTCGATCGCCCGGGCCCCACTGGCACGGGCGCGTCCGACACGCCATGGAGCCCTGATTGAAGGTCACACAGCAAGAGGAGGCCGCGCGTCAAACGGTCCTCGAGATCGAGCTCGACGATAAGGATCTCGAACCCTACCTGAACCGCGCATACCGCCGGGTCGTTCAGCGGGTGAACGTCCCCGGTTTCCGTAAGGGCAAGGCGCCTCGCCGCATAATCGAAAGGTACTTCGGCCGCGAATACCTGATCAACGAGGTCATCGAATATATGGTCTCGGACGTAACTTCCAAGGCCATACAGGAATCGGAGCTAGACGCCGGAGGCCTGCCACGCATCGACCTGAAGGGACTGGACCCGGTGCACTTCTCGGCCACGGTTCCGCTGTCGCCATCCGTAGAGCTCAACGACTACGCCGGGCTCCTGGTCGAGCGTCAGACGACGGAGGTGACGGACGAACAGGTGGACGAGACACTGGAGCGGATGCGACAGAGTCAGGCGACCTGGGAGCCGGTTGAGAGGGCCACTAAGTCCGGTGACATGGTCACGGCCGACATAGAGGCGACGGTGGAGGGCAACACCCTGATCAACCAAGATAGCGGGGTTCTCATCCTTGACGATGGGCAGGAGAGCGTGCTCCCGGGCCTATCCGAGGAGTTGCTCCAGGTGGTCAAGGGCGAGCCCAAGTCCTTCAGCCTGACGCTGCCGGACGACTACCGAAACGATGAGGGCGATGCGACCCTGGCAGGCAAAGAGGCCCGGTTTGCCGTGACCGTCCGCGAGATCAAGGAGCGGACCGTGCCGCAACTCGACGACGAGTTCGCCAAGGGGGTCGGGCAGGGCTTCGACGACCTTGCGGCGTTGCGCACATCGGTCCTGGACGGCCTCACCGCAGAGGCCGAACGGGCCGACAGCACGGCGTTTCGGAACGCCGTGGTCGCCGCCTTGGTGGAGTCGGCAGACCTGACGATTCCGGATCTTCTGATAGACCAGGAGATCGAACACATTTTTGCCGACCGCAGGATGGCGCTGCAGCGAATGAACGTCGACATGGACGATTACCTGCGGTATACCGGAAAGACTGCCGAAGAGTTCAGAGACGAGGCAAGGGCGGCATCTATCGAGAGGCTGGAGAGGGCTTACGCCCTGCGGGCTTTGGCGGAGGCTGAGGGCATCGAGGTGAGTGAAGAAGAGTTGGCGGAGCGCCTGGAATCGATGAGGGCCTCTGTACCGGCAGACCGTCTGGATGAAGTCGACCTTGACTCCGACGAGACGGTCGCCGCGGTCCGGAGTAACCTGAAGTTTGAGAAGGTGATAGATCGCTTGGTTGAAATAGTCGGCGGCGTGGACCCCGCCGAGGCGAAAGGTGAGGAAAATGACGGCTGAAGTTGTCTCGCCACGGGGCCTGATACCGATGGTCATCGAGACGGGCTCTCGGGGAGAGCGGGCCTTTGATATCTACTCGCTGCTGCTCAAGGAGCGGATCATATTCCTCGGGACGCCGATCAACGATCAGGTGTCCAACACCATAATGGCCCAGCTGCTGTACCTGGACCGGGAGGATCCGGAGCGGGACATCAGCCTGTACATCAACTCCCCTGGCGGGGTCATCCATGCGGGACTCGCGATCTACGACACCATGAACCTGATTAGGCCCGACGTCTCGACCATCTGCGTTGGCCTGGCGGCCAGCATGGCTACTGTCCTGTTGGCGGCCGGTACGGCGGGCAAGCGCTACGCGCTGCCCAATTCCACGATACACATGCACCAGCCGATATCTGGAGCGCAGGGACAAGCCTCCGACATAGACATTGCCGCCAGGGAGATACTGCGCCTGCAGGACAAGATGCGGACGATCATCTCCAGCCACTCCGGACAGCCCTACGACAAGGTCGCGCGGGATACGGACAGGGACTACTATTTGACCTCGGAGCAGGCCCAGCAATACGGCCTGATAGACGAGGTACTCGCCTCTGCGGAAACTGAGCCGGTGGAAAAGAAAAGGTCGGCCTAGAAGGTCATTCCAATGACTCTGACAGACGCCAAAGTTATTGTAAGCTAACGGGTCTGAGGAATATGGCCACCTCCACTTCGCGCGGCAATTCCGCCAGCTACCAGTGCTCGTTCTGTGGGAAGGCCCAGGCTCAGGTCAAGCGGCTCATCGCCGGACCTGACCGGGTGTTTATCTGCGACGAGTGCGTCACACTCTGCGACCAGATAATTACCGAGGAGACCCCGGCCGCCCCCTCGGAGCAATCCCCCGGCCTGATGTCCAAGGGCCTCAATCCCAAGTGGCTGTACCAGCGCCTCGACGAATATGTGGTCGGCCAGCACAGGGCCAAGAAGGTCCTCAGCGTGGCGGTCTACAATCACTACAAGCGCATATGGTCGAACCGGCATCAGGAAGACGTTGAGGTTCAAAAGGCCAACATCCTGATGCTCGGGCCAGCCGGTTCGGGAAAGACTCTGCTGGCCCAGACTCTGGCTAAGGTGCTTGACGTGCCCTTTGCGATCGCCGACGCCACCTCCCTAACGGAGGCAGGCTACGTCGGGGAGGACGTCGAGAACATCCTGCTAAGGCTCATCCAGGCCGCCGACTACGACGTGCCGAAAGCCGAACAGGGAATCATCTACATCGACGAGATCGACAAGATCGCTCGAAAGAGCCCGAACCCGTCGATCACGAGGGACGTATCGGGTGAAGGGGTCCAGCAGGCCCTGCTGAAGATCATCGAGGGCTCTGTTGCCAACGTGCCTCCCCAAGGTGGCAGGAAGCATCCGCACCAGGATTTCCTTCAGATCAAGACCGACGACATTCTGTTTATGTGCGGCGGCGCATTCGAGGGGCTGGAAGAGGTAATTGAGCGTCGGGTCTCGAAGGACAAGTTCAGGCTGGGATTCAGGGCGTCGGGCGGGTTATCCGACGGAGATGGGGAGCCGGATTTCCTGCTCAACCATGTCAGCTCAGACGACCTGCTCGAATACGGTTTCATTCCCGAGTTCGTCGGCCGCCTGCCGGTGGTAGTCGGATTGGAAAGCCTGGACGCGGAGGCCCTAGTAAAGGTTCTGACAGAGCCCAAGAACGCCTTCGTACGCCAGTATCGCTGCCTGTTCGACATGGAGGACGTCGAGCTGGAATTCGTTCCGGACGCCCTTCAGACGGCGGCGGAAATGGCGATACAGAACAAGACCGGGGCGCGCGGATTGAGGACGATACTTGAGCGGGCCTTGCTCGATGCCATGTATGAACTGCCGAGCATGAGTGGAGTTACCAAGTGCGTCGTCGGGCCGGAAGCGATCAGGGGAGAGTCAGCCGTCTCGATGATCAATGAGGCCGGGGAGATCTTCAGGCCCACCCCGCGTCCTGTCGACGCGGTCGACCAGCAAAAGTCCGCCTAGCGGCCCGCTCACCCTCCTTCTTCTCTACCCTGCCTCGTCAGCCGAGAGGCGTGCCTCCACCTCGGCGTCCAGACGCAGGCCTCCCCTCAATTCGGCGCCGGAGTGGTCGAGGACGATCCGGTCCCGCACCGCCATGCTTCCCACGGCCAGGGACCGCAGAGTCTCAACGAGCAGGGGTCGCTCGCGTCGGAGCCCCTCGGCCCTGATTGCCGCGAATAGCGGCTGATCGTCCCCCTGCGACCGCAGCTGATCTGTGGACTCTGAACTAGCCTCTGTCCACAGCTCGTCAAATCCGGGACCGCGTATGGGATAGGTGCAGTAGGCCAGCACCGGACCACCGTCCAGCACCTCGGTGGCCACATGGACCATGACACCGGTATTGACGGCGCCGGACTCTATCAGCTTCCAGATGACCTGCTGCCAGGTACCGGTAGGACCGTCCGGCAGCGCCGGGTGCAGGTTGACAAGAATCAGACGTCGGCACATCTCGTCGCTTGTTATCAGCATGTATCCGGCCAGAACACAGTAGTCCGCCTCGAAATTGGCAATTCGCCTCATCGCCTCGGTGTGGAATGCATTGCGATGCCCCGCCCACGGACCGCCGCCATGTTCTCTTCGGAACCGCCCCGAGGACAGGTTGACCAACGGGATCCCCAAATCGCAGACGCGGTCAAAGAACGAGTCGCTGGCATCTCCCTCGCCACGCTCGCGGTTACTGAACACGTATTCGAAGCGAGCGTCCAACTGACCAGACTCGATTGCACCATGAACGGCCTCGAAGAACCCTCGTGAGCCTGGCCCCCGAGCCGTAGTAAACCAGCCTATGCGAATCACGAGACCTGCTATATCAGTCCGGACCGGCGGACCTCCGAAAGCGAGTCGGTGATCGCGCCAACTGCGGTGTCTATGTCCTCGGCCGAATGTGCGGCCCCTATGTAGCTGATGTGGGTCGGCCCCATGATCACTCCCCGGTCGAGCAGGTTGACCATGAACATGTTGTCGGCCTCTCTCAGAGACAGGTCAATGTCCCTTACCGAATCGATGGCACCACCCGGCTGCATGCGGAAGTAGAACATCGAAAGCGCGCTTGACACCAAGGCAGGCATCTCCTCGGCACGGCAAAAGGCGTTAACCTCGTCGGCGAGCCGGGTACCCTGTTCTGCCAGATGCCGATAGATCTCCGGATGGTCACGCATGTACGTGATCGCGGCGGTTCCGGCTGCCATCGTCATGGGATTACCGCTGAACGTGCCGGCGGTAAATACGCTCGCTCCGCCGGTACCGTCGTCGTCATAGATCTCGAACTGGCGCGTGAACACGGACATTACGTCGTCCCGCCCGGCAATGACCCCAAGGGGCATGCCACCGCCGGGCGCTTTCCCGTAGATTGCCATGTCCGGCGTGGCCCCGAAGAATTCCTGGGCCCCGCCAAACGCCATGCGAAAGCCCGTGATGACCTCGTCGAATAGGCAAAGTACGCCCGCCTCTCGACAGACCTTGACCAGTTCGGTAAGGAAGGGACCTGCATTAAGGTGCGGATGGGAGCCCTGAACGGGCTCAATCATCACCAGTGCCAATTCATCCCTGTGTTCCCGAATCAAGTCGAACGCCCTGTCGTTCATGTAAGGGAGCATCATCAGGGTGCTCCTGGTCTCGGACGGTATGCCGTCGCCCATAGGGTATGTGAAGGGCGCATCGACGGGGCTGGCCGTGTCCACCTTGGCGAGGACGTAGTCGTGAGCTCCATGGAAGCCACCCTCGAACATCGCGACCTTCGTCTTCCCGGAGAACGCCCTCGCGGCGCGGATGGCATACATGGACGCTTCCGTCCCACTGTTGCAGAACACCACCTTGTCGGCGCATGCCACCGCGTCAACCATGAGTCTGGCCAACGGCTCCTGGTAGGGATTGTGAAGGCCGAATTGGACTCCTCCGGAAGCGGCCTCCTGCAAGGCCCGAACGACCACGTCCGGAGCATGCCCGAGGACGTGTGGACCAAAGCCGCCTACCAGATCGATGTAGTCGTTGCCGTCGACATCGGTCAACCTGGAGCCCTTGGCCGACTTGATGTACACGGGATACGGCATGGTCACAGTGTCGACGATCTCCTGGGCAAGCACTCTGCCAGACCGTTCGTACATCGTCCTCGATCTGGGTGTCCTGGCCTCAATTCTGTCTAATGCTTGGGTCATTTCCCGCCTCCTGGGCAATAGGTATTTCTCAGTGCCCGTAGCAAGCCGTCCCGGCCGATCAGGAGCCTTCCACGATCCGGGCCCAGAGCGCGATGGCAGCCCTCCGGGTGTCCTCGTCGGCCAGTCTAACAGCCCGGGCCAGATCCTGAACTGCGCCCTCGTGATCTCCCGAGCGCTCCTTGATCTGAGCCCTGATGAAGTAGGCCCGTCCCAAAGCCGTCTCCGGTCCGTGACCGACGTCTATGGCCTGATCTATCTCGTCTCGCGCCGAATCGAAATCACCTTTTTCGATCAGACGCTCGGCGTTGCGAACGTGGGTCGCTGCGTTGGGCGGCATGGTTGAGTTACCAGCCCAGATCCCGAGGGCCAGCAGCAGGATCGCCGCCGGCACGACCCACAGGCGCCGCAACAGCTTCCCGCCCCGCTCCGCAAACCCCATGGGGCGACCCATCAGGGAAAAAACTACCCGGTACTCTGGCGCCAGCGCGTATCCGAGAGCGAACCCTCCTGCAAAGCCTCCGAGGTGGGCCCAGTTATCGATCCCCGGCGTTAGCAGGCCGAAGACCAGGTTGACGGCACCCAGTACGAGCAGACCATACAGGTTCTGCTGGGCCATCTGACCGAGTACATGGCGCTGGGCCGCGAAGTAGGCCGCCAGCGCACCTATGATGCCGAACACCGCCCCGCTGGCCCCCGCTGCGATAGTGACCGGGTTGAGTAAGTAGGACACGACGCTTCCGCAAAGTCCTGCCAGCACGTATATGAGGGCAAAGCGAAGGGGCCCGAACACCCCCTCAACAATGCGCCCAAAGACCCATAGTCCGAACACGTTGAAGGCCAAATGTATGAACCCAACGTGCAGAAACATCGCCGTGAACAGGCGCCAATACTCGCCGTCGGCTATCCTCGGCCCGAACATTGCCCCGAAGGCCAGCAGCACATCCGGGTTGGTGGAGCCCCCGGATAGCTGCATCGCAATCAGGACGACCACGTTCACGGCCATCAGAGCGTAGGTGAGACGGGCATCCTGCCTGGCACCAGGCACGCCCAGCCCAGAACCGGCGCTCCAGGGCCGTCCGTATCTGTCACGCATATCTGCCTCTAAGTTACAGCACCGGGATTGCAATGGGCCCAAAGGCCCTTGCAGACAGGAAAAGTCATTCGATTCCAGGGAGGACTACAAGCCTTTGGCGTGAGCGGCCGCTACAGGCCCGGTCGAGCTAGGCTAGCCTCTTTCGCAATTTCGTAGCCGTGGTGAGCAGATGGATCAGGGGCGTGATTGGACGTTCGATGAGGCGGGCGCTGGCCAGGGCAACCAGCAGTGCTTGGGGAGAGACCTCTTCTCCAATATCCAGCTCGGTGTATGTGCGGCCCACCTCGAGCGCGGTGTGAGCATCGCTCACGGCTGTGACTGGTAGCCCGGATGCATTTGCCAGGCGCTTGGCTTTGGTGTTGGCAGAAGAAAATGTATTGCGTGCATTGAATCCCTCGACTACGTCGACGAACTCGATCACTTCAGCCAGCGCATCCGGCGTAATTACGTTACTTCGAAACACGTCGAACGGATGGGGAATGGACACCAGTCCGCCCTGATCCTTTATGCGTCTTGCCGTCTCCGTCGCCGTCAGCCCTCGGGGCACCGTATCGGTGAGGAACAGCCCGGTCAGCTCCCCCTGAGAGGTCGTAATCTCCTCTCCCACTATCACCGGGATCCGGGCCGCATCGCGGGCCCTGAGCCCTCCCTCAATGGAGTTGTGGTCGGTGACCGCGATCAGGCCCAGTCCCGTCTGCTCACAGCGCCGCAGCAGGGCTCGGACGGTCAGAACCGAGTCCGGGGAGTATTCGGTGTGGATGTGAAAGTCGGCCCGGATCACGAGCTGAGCGCGGCTACGCCTCGCTCTCTTCTACATCTTCTGGCTCGCCCTCATCGATGAATCGCATCTGTTCGCCGTAGGCGGTCTTGATCTGCGTGATCTTCAGCTCGGCGAGGGCAATGCGCTCGCTGCAAAAGCGAGCGAGCCTTATGCCCTGCTCGTAGAGCTCGGTAGATTCGTCCAGGGTAAGGCCACCAGACTCCATTCGACGCACCGTGTCCTCCAGGACCTTGAGAGCCTCTTCGAAAGACTCCGGATTACCGTCAGCACATCTTCGTCGAGAGGGTTTGTCTCCCACCACACTAAGGCTCCATCACCGCAACCACCTCCGCATCGAACGCGCCTCGGGCGAGCGTTACGGAGGCCGTGTCGCCGGGTTCAAGTAAGTTAGAGTCGCTGACCACCGCCCCATCAGGACCGGCCTGCACAATCGCATATCCCCTGGACAGCGTACCAACCGGACTGACCGCCCCTAGACGCGCCCCAAGCGCTTGAACATGGACGGAAGAGGACCTCACAAGAGATCGCAGGTGCGCGGCCGAAGTGTTCAAGAGTTCATCAACACGCATTCTCATCGAGTCCAGGTCCGGCACCGCCAGGGCCATCCTGCCTTCCGTACCCTCCAAGCTGAGCTTTAGGCTCCTCAGGGAGAACATCACAAACCCTTCTGCGTTGCGCACCATAGAATCGATCGAGACAATGATCTCACCTACATCCGGCACCGCCATCTCGGCCGCGGCAGATGGGGTCGGAGCACGAACGTCGGCCACCCAGTCCGCGATCGAAACATCGGTCTCGTGGCCCACCGCACTTATCACGGGCACCTTTGAAGAGAATATGGCGCGGGCCACCTCCTCTTCACTAAACGGCCAAAGGTCCTCGGCAGAGCCGCCGCCACGGGCCAGGATGATCAGGTCCAGACCATCGCACTCGTTCAAGGCTCTGAGCGCCTCGACAATCCCGGCGCTGGCGCCATCGCCCTGCACCGGCGTTGGTGCTAGCAGAAGTTCGACCATCGGATAGCGACGTGCGATCACATTCTGAATATCGTGCCAGACGGCACCGGAGGGCGAGGTGGCAATTCCTACCCTCTTGGGGAAGCGTGGAATGGGCCGCTTGCGGGCTTGCTCAAAGAGGCCCTCCCTTTCCAGCCGGGCACGGAGTTCTTCAAACCTGAGTTGTCTCTCCCCCACCCCCTCGGGTTGAACGAGGTCAACGACCAGTTGAAGCTCGCCACGCGCTGGATATATCGAGACCCTGCCGTGCGCGATCACCGCGGCTCCATTCACCAAGAGATCGGCTCCGGTTCCCGAATATTTGAACATTGCGCACCGAAGCGTGGCCTCGGCATCCCGCAGGCTGAAGTAGGCGTGTCCAGATCCGGGCCTCGCCAGGTTGACTACTTCACCGCTGACCCATATGTCAGCGACCCGTGGGTCTGCCGCTATTGCCTCGCGCAGGTAACCGATGACATCTGAGACCGAATTAATCTTGGTGGCAGTCACCGCTTTAGACCCTGGCCAAATACCCCCCGCTACGGGTATCTACACGAACCGTCTCCCCGGTTCCGACGAACACGGGCACATTGATCGTCAGTCCCGTCTCCAGCGTGGCGGGCTTGGTCGCACCCTGGGCAGTGTCACCCTTGAAGGCCGGCCCGGTCTCTGATATCTCCAGGTCGACGGTGATTGGAAGCTCGATCGCTATGGGGTTTCCCTCGTACAGGACCAGCTCCACTTCCGTCTGTTCCACAAGGTAGTTGGTTGCCTCTCCGATCTGCTCGACGCTGAGCGGGAACTGCTCGAAGGATTCGGTGTCCATGAAGAAGTACAGATCGTCCTCTCGGTAGATGTACTGGGCGGTTCTTCGCTCGACCTCGGCTGTGGTCAGCCTGACGTCATACCCGCTGAATGATCTGTCTACGACTCGCCCTGTTCGCAAGGATCGAAAGCGGATGCGCATGGTCGGCGCGCGTTGCTGCATCTTGGAGCGCTCGTACTCGACCACTATGTGCGGCTGGCCATCAAGCTCTATGGCCATGCCCTTCCTCAGGTCCCCATATCCGATCGTCATGCGATCACTCCAGTCAAAACTCCAGTTTGGCCGCTTTGCTGAGCACCCTGGCCCGGCCGTCCTCCATGACAACCATGTCCTCTATGCGAACGCCTCCCCAACCAGACAGGTATATGCCGGGCTCAACCGTGAACACCATGCCATTCCTCAACACGTTCGGGGACCGCGGACCAATCCAGGGTTGTTCATGTACCTGCAGGCCTACACCGTGACCAAGGCTGTGGCCGAAGTGCTCTCCGTGGCCGGCTTCTCTGATCACGGCGCGCGCCAGTTCGTCCGCCTCCTCTCCCGTCATGTCCACCCTGATGTCCCTCTCGGCTCGGAGCTGGGCTCGGAGGACGGTATTGTACACGCGGCGGAAGCGATCATCGGGTTCGCCGATGAAGATGGTACGGCTCAGGTCGCTGCAGTACCCCTTGTAGACGCAACCCATGTCTATGACCACCGGGTCACCCCTCCGAATCGGCCTTTCGCCGGCCCGGTGGTGCGGCAGAGCGCCATTCTCACCGGCACCAACGATGATGTCGAACGATACCGATTCTGCGCCCAACTCGCGCATCGTCCTCTCCAGTTCCCAAGCGACCATTGCCTCGGTCATTCCGGGCTCCACGGAAGATGCAACTGCTTCAAACGATCGATCCGCGATATGCGACGCTTGCTCCAGCAGCTGCAGTTCTTCAGGTTCCTTGTACTGCCTCAAACCTAACACCAGGTCGGAAGTGGCCAGCAGCTCGGGTGCCGGCGAATGTCCTTTACCTCCACGCAGAGCCCCCTTGATCGCCTCAAGTGTGGCCACCGACAGGTCATCGGACTCGAAGCCAACCCTTTCGACACCCAGATCCTTGAGCAGGCCGGCAAGCCAGTCGAACCTACCACCTATTCGGTGGATCACAAAGTCGGGGGCCTGAGATTCCGCCTGCTCGACATAGCGAAAATCGGTGGCCAGTACGGCTTCTGCAGCGGTGACGAACAGGTAGCCTGAAGATCCGGTGAACCCCGACAGGTAACGTCTGTTATGGGCGTCTGAGACCAGCAGGCAGTCGAGTTGGTGGTCTTGTAGAAGGCGCCTGGTGGACCGCAACCTGGCTGATGCCTCAGCCACGGACATCCCCCACCAGAGCTTCCAGGGCCATCACGTAGCCATCTCCTCGATGGCCGGCGATCTGCAGCAGAGCGATATCCTCGAGGACTGAGTGGCGTCTGAACTCCTCCCGACTGTGGATATCCGAGAGGTGCACCTCGACAAACGGCAGTCCCGCGTCGGCGACGGCATCCCGGAGAGAAAGACCATAATGGGTGAGGGCGCCGGGATTTATCACCAACCCGTCTGCACCGCGGGCGGACCGCTGCAAGAAGTCGATGAGCGAGCCCTCGTGGTTGGACTGAAAGAACTCTAGCTCCACCCCCATTTCGGCCGCTCTCGCCCTTACCCGCCCACAGATCTCATCCAAGGTCTCAGAACCGTACTGTCCCGGGTCACGCATGCCGAGCAAGTTGAGATTCGGGCCATTAACTACTAGCACCTTCAACGTGTCGATTCCACGGCAGTTGGGTCCTTGGCAGCGCGGCGCGAGCGCGGGTGGGCCGACAGGTAGACCTGCCGCGCCTTGGCTCCGGTTACGTGCGTATATACCTGGGTCGTCGCCGGACTGGAGTGGCCCAGCAACTCCTGCACCACCCTGAGGTCGGCACCTCCGTCGAGAAGGTGTGTGGCGAATGAATGTCGCAGAGTATGCGTGTGAACGCCATCAAAACCGGCCGTGCCCGCATAGCGCCTTACGCGATCCTGGATGGTTCGCTGCGAGAGTCGTGTTCCCTTTAGGTTCACGAACAACGCCGGTTCATCTGCAGTTGCGACCAGCTCAGAACGGACGACCTGCAAATACCGGGACAGGGCGCTAATGGCGGGTCGGCCGAGCAGGGCTACTCGCTGCTTGGAGCCCTTTCCAGTCACGCGCAGTTCCCTGGCACCCAGGTTGACATCCGACAAGTCCAAGCCATGGGCTTCGCTAACGCGAAGCCCCGCAGCATAGATGACCTCAAGCATTGCCCGGTCTCTAACTCCGGCTGGGGTCGAATCATCTATCCCGTCAAGAAGCCTCGCCGTGTCCTGCGCCGACAGGAATTTCGGAAGGCGCCTGTCCTTTTTGATGACACCACGCCGCGGCAGCGGATCGGACGGAATGAGCCCTTGGCGCAGCAACCAGCGAAGCAGGTTGCGCACGGTGCTGAGCTTGCGCACTACGCTGGAGCGTACATAGCCCAGCTCCATCAGCCAGGCCAAATAGTCGCGCAGGCTGTGCCGGTCGAGCTGGTCCATGCTGGGGATGCCGGCGACCTGCATGAAGTCGAAGAGCGGCTGCAGGTCGCTGCGGTAGTTGCGAATCGTCAGGTCGGCAAGACCCTTCTCTGCCCTCAGATGACGCTCAAAACCATCCATTAACCGTGCCCACTCGGCCTCGGTGCCTACGTCAGCTGAGGGCTTGGCAGCGAACGAACTAGCCGAGTCGTTCATCCTGCACTCCGGAAGGTGGACACCCGGGCGGACGGAGTCATCCATATCTTGACCGGTCTTGCGTGCAAGCTGTCGATTCTCCTACGCGGAAACCTCGACCGCGTCGGGCACAGGCCCCGAATACTTGCAGGCCAAACAGCGCGCCTGATCGCGACCAGAGGCCACGAGGATGCCATCGCAATCGGTGCACCGAGTCGGCAGTGGGCGCTGATTGGTGGCGAATTCACATGCCGGATAGTTCGAGCAGCCGTAAAAGCGCCTCCCCCTCTTGCCCCGCTGTCGCTTTTGGACAATGTCGTGGCCGCATTCAGGGCAAGAGACGCCCACCTTTTCGACGAGTTGTCTTGAGTTCTTGCATTCCGGAAAACCGCTGCACGAAAGGAAGCGGCCGAAGCGGCCGGACTTGATGACCATGGGCCGTTCGCAGATCTCACATACCTCGTCGGATTCCTCGTCGATTTCGCTCCTAGGGACTCGCTCAGCCTCCCGGTCAGCTCGCTCAACAGTGTCATGAAATGGCCTGTAGAACTCGCGAAGCACAGGGACCCAATCCCGGTCGCCGCTGGCGATGTCGTCGAGTTCCCCTTCGATTCGCGCGGTGAAGCCGATATCTACAGTGTCGGGGAAGTGGCGGATCAGCAGGCCATTTACAGCTACTCCCAGCTTGGTCGGAGCGAATCTCCCTTTCTCCTTGCGCACATAGTCGCGGGCCTGTATTACTCCCAAAGTGGGCGCATAGGTGCTGGGGCGGCCAATACCATCCTCCTCGAGTGCGCGTATCAGGGTCGCCTCCGTGTAGCGTGCCGGCGGTTCGGTGAAGTGCTGTTCCTTGTCAAGGCCCGAGCAGTTCAGCGCCTCACCCTTGGACAGGCCCGGAAGTGAGACTTCCCCGTCGTCGTCGTCCTTGGCGTCGTCGCGGCCCTCGAGATAGATGGCCCGGTGGCCTGGGAACTTCATCACCGAGCCCGAAGCCCTGAACGTGTAGATCCCTGAAGCTCCGCCATCGGCTGCCACGTCCACTGTCGTCTGATCGAATACCGCATCGGGCATCTGGCTGGCCACCATGCGATTCCATATGAGCCTGTAGAGTCGATTCTGATCATTGTTGAGGTACTGGCGGACTCGATCGGGTGTGTTGAACACCGACGTCGGGCGGATGGCCTCGTGAGCCTCCTGAGCCCCCTTGACCCTGCGCCTGTAGATGCGCGGGCCCCCGGTCGCGTACTCCTCGCCGAACTGTTCCCTAATGAGCCGGGCCGCCTCTTGCAGTGCGCTCTTTGCCAAGTTGGTAGAGTCGGTCCGCATATAGGTAATCAGGCCCTGGGAACCCTCGCTGCCTATGGACAGACCTTCGTAGAGCTGCTGAGCAACGCTCATAGTTCGGGCCGCGCTGAACCGCAGCTTCCGTGACGCCTCTTGCTGCAGCGTGGACGTGATGAAGGGGGGAGAGGGTCTGCGACGGCTCTCCTTGGTGGTCACCGAATCCACCGAGTAGGAGGCGCTGGCCAACGATGCTTCGATTTCAGCGGCCGTGGCCGCGTTGGAAACTTCCAGGTCACCCTTTTTGCCTTTCAGCCCCCTTAGCTTGGCCGTGAAAGCGGCGGGAGGGTCGCTCTTTTTCGCCAGCCGCGCCTTTATGGTCCAGTACTCCCTGGGAACGAACGCGTTTCGCTCGGCCTCACGCTCGACCACCAAACGCACTGCGACTGACTGAACGCGCCCTGCCGAAAGACCCCGCCTCACCTTCTTCCAAAGCACCGGGCTAAGCTCGTAACCCACCAGACGATCGAGGACACGACGGGCCTGCTGAGCGTCAATCAGGTGATGGTCCAACTCACGTGGAGCGTCGAACGCCTCCCGCACGGCCGACGCCGTAATCTCGTGGAAGACCACCCTCCTGGCCTTTGAAGGATCGATCTTGGCCGCCTGGATCAGATGCCACGAGATAGCCTCCCCTTCACGGTCGGGGTCGGTTGCCAGATACACCGTATCCGCCTCCTTGGCGGCCTTGACGATCTCGTTTAGGACCTTCCGTCGGTCCCCTATAAGCGTGTAATTGGGCTCGAATGACAGGTCCTCCACCTTCACTCCGAGCTTTCCCTTGGGCAGGTCGCGTACGTGGCCCATGGACGCCATGGCCGCGTAGTCGCTTCCCAGAAAGCGACCTACGGTGCGGGCCTTGGCTGGTGACTCGACTATCACGAGATTCTTCGACATCAGTTACTCACTGCAATAGCTTTTTTAGCCGTACCCGGGGAGGTCCGAAAGGCCCTGGAGGGTCGTTTTTCGGGCGCATTAAGCCGTCAATCTGTGACAAGGGGACGACTGTTTGAGTCTAACATAGTTCCCGGCGACCACATTCCGGCCCGGTCAGCATGCCCTAGCGGGTCCCTCTGAGAGCGACGCTGATGGCCGATGCTCTATTGCCCGCCCGGCCCTCGGCCGGTGGGAAGAGACGGCGCTGGACTGGATTGAACCCAGGATGGCCGTTCAGCGAACCTCAAGCGCTAACAGAGGGCTGTCCGGCCAGCCTTCCATGTTTCGGTGCAGCCCCTGTCAGCACCCGGGCCGTCGGGGAAATCGTGGGCGTTACCGTCGAAGGGTGCGGAGACGTCCTCGGCGCCAAGGAACCTTCGCAACTCGAAAATTTCGTGTGACCGGCGGCTTTCGCCGGGAACATTGAGCCCCCGCACGTTGAGAGCGGTCAACAACGGGGATACCCCACCCTGCTTAACGAGGTTGCGCGTGCCCCTATATGTTCCTAGCCAGGCAGCCGCGTGCGGTTTCGACTGGCACCGGTCTGGGCCTGGTCACTGACTGCTCTACCCTGCGTGGCCACGTGTGGCCTGCGCTCTAGCGCCGTGTTCCGGCGAGGGTCTAGACACCCTGTGCCTTCCTCGCAAACGTCGGTTCCGCTACCGGCCTGATGGCCTGTGGTCTATCGGGCTGAAGGGCGAACTCCCGCCATATGCGGCTGACGGTGGTACGGCTGAATCCGGAACGCTCCGCCATAGAGCGCGTGCTCCAGTGCGCGCCTTCCCCCGGGCTTGTGTGCAAGGTGAGAGCCACAACCCTTGTGATGTCTGCATCTGTGATAGTGCGCGGCCTTCCAGTCCTGGGGTTGTCAGCCAGACCACCGAGCCGCTTTTTCAAGAATCGGGATCTCCACTTCCCAACCGTTGCCTTGGACACGCCTAGCTCTTCGGCTACCTCAGTGTTGGTATGGCCATCGGCGCACCTCAAGATCATCCGGGCTCGGCGGGCCACGGTACTGGCCTTGCTGCTACGGCGCTCCCAACTCCGAAGCGTCTTTCGCTCCGAGTCAGTCAGCGCCAGTGGCGCGGTCGGTCTGCCAGTGAGCATGATCAACTCCTAACGGTAGAGCTGCGGGTCAAGCGAACAGCCGTTGAACGCGAGGGCAGAGCGCTAGGGGATAGCCCCGACCTGCCTGAGCAATGCCTCCGTGCCAACCAGATCATCGAGAAGCGAAAACTCGATATTCGGGGTGTTGAGGCTCTCAATGTCGGGCAGCAGGTGATGGGTCTTAACGCCCTCGACCAGAGGGTATTCGTAGACCGAAGCCGCGAAATACTGCTGCGCCACCTTGGACAGAAGGAACCTCACGAACCGCTCGGCTTCGTCCGGATTCGGACTGGTCTCTAGGATGCCCGCCCCAGCAACCATTATTAGGCTCCCGGGACCGCCGTCATTGAGGAACAGATTCCTGGCACCGAAGCCATCCCCATGCTCCGCTACAAATCTGTGCAAGTAGTAGTGGTTAACCAGTCCTACATCGACCTCGCCCTTGCCTGCCGCATCGACGATCGGAGTGTTCTTGGGATAGATCTGTACATCGTTGGCCAGCATCCCCTCAAGCCATGCCCGAGTCTCTTCTTCACCCCAAAGATGGCGCATGGCCGTAACCATGATCCTGAAGGAAGCGTTTGTTGGTGGCCATCCGATCCGGCCCTTCCACTTGGGGTCGGTCAGTTCCTCAAGGGACGTGGGCAAGTCTCCTTGAGCGATATCGGTGTTGTAAACGAGGACGCGCGCGCGGCCGGTTATGCCAACCCACCTCCCATCATCTGCCCTGGCCCACTCTGGTACGGCCAACGTCACGTCTGATGGAAGTGGCTTGAACATCGTCGACAGTGCACCGAGCGCACCAGGGTCCTGGGCCCAGAACACGTCGGCTGGCGAGTTCTCGCCTTCCTCCAAGAGCGTCGCGGCCATTGCTGAGGTGCCACCGTACTTGACCTGAACATCAATCCCTGTGGCCTGCCTGAACTGATCGATGATCGGGCCTACGAGGGACTCGCTCCGGCCCGAATACACGACCAGCTTTCCGGGCCCTTCCTCATCGGTCACGCTGGCGGTAAAGGTCTCCACAGCCGCCTGAGCCGCATCGGCTGCCCGCTTGGCATCTTCACTCACGGCCGCAGCCTTCTGCGCCGCCGCAGCCGCCGCTTGAGCGGCAGCTGCGGCATCTGAAGCTGCCAACGAAGAAACATCAGATTCGGACGCCTGCTCAGCTGCGGCGGCTGCGGCGGCCCCGGCGGCTGCGCTTGCCTCGGCTGCCGCGGCCGCCGCCGACTCGGCCGCTGAAGCTGCCGTTCTGGCAGCATCTACAGCCGCGCTGGAATTCTCTCCACTGGACTCACCAGCCAACACAGCGTCCTGAGCGGCCACGCTAGCTTGCTCAGCAGCATCGCTCGCCTCCGCAGCAGCATCTGCAGCCGCCCGCGCTGCAGCAGCCGCGTCCTGAGCCGCCGATGCTGCCTGTCTACTTGCGGAGTCATCCGATGCGTCTGACGTACAAGAAACGGCCACCAGACAGAGCAACACCAGTGCAACAAGACCGATACGCGGCGCCGTCATGACCCCTCCCCACAAAACAGCTTGCATACTCTCCTATGTCCTCCAGAGGCAGATTGTCGTATACCCTAATCGTGAAACTTACTATAGCAATATAAATTAGCTATGACTAGTCATCGTAAATCAATATGACTAGTGTAAGTATCTGTATTAGAGGCCCCTGCAGGGGAAGGTAGTGGCTCCGTCCAGACGGCCGCCCATGTCGGCAAGCCCCCAAAGTACGCCGGAGGGACAACCTGGCAACGGGGATGACATCGTGCGTTTAGACCGCTGCTCCGGCGGTAGGGATACGCCTTGAGACTGGCCAGCCGATCGACGGGCCCCGGTTACGCTGGTCGTCTCTCACCTTTAAGGTCGAGCCAACAGCCACCTGCGAACAGCCGGGTGCAAACCCGAGCGAAAGGAGGGCATGCCAAAGTCATGTCCTCGATCGGCTCTACTTCACCAAACGGGCGCCAAGTCCCGGCTTGTCCTCAGGTGCGCAGGTCCGGTTGACAGTGGAGACGTATCGGAAACCGTAGCGGCATCGCATCCTGCGTGTTGGACTTTCTTGCCTACTGTTCGGATCAGGTGGATTCCACCGGCATGACCCTGGGCCCGGGAACTCATCGACGACGCTGAGTAAGGGAGTTTCATATTGCCCCGGCTCGCGCCACAGATAAGGCCCGGCGAAGACTTCGGCAAGCACGCTCGGCGACCGGGAAGCAGGCCGCGCCCAGAGTGTTTACACCAGCCTATCTGCGCGCTGCCGACGGCTTGTCAGTCGGCTGGGAATCTCTGCCCGCGCCGGGTTAGCCGGCCGGCCCTTGGGCCTTCCTGCCCTTCGACAAAGCGGCACTCGAGAGGTGTCCACGAGACCCGTCGGCTCGACGGCCGCAGGTTCCTTGCCCCAATGCACTAGAGCCTCGCTGGACCGC
The DNA here is from genome assembly GCA_965207145.1 of Dehalococcoidia bacterium. Classification (GTDB taxonomy): domain Bacteria; phylum Chloroflexota; class Dehalococcoidia; order Lucifugimonadales; family UBA2962; genus CAUZIR01. The sequence goes on from OZ242262.1 coordinate 328,162, forward strand.
CCCGCGCATGAGGTGCACACCTCGATACCGCGCCGGCAAGAGAACGGACGGGACATCACTCCGGATACCTGGGGCGTAACGATGCCGCATGAGCCAGCCTATGACACGGGGGGCGAGGGTTACTGCCTCGAAGGACAGCCTCGACGAGGAGCCTACCTCGCGGTCACCCTAGACAGCCCCATCTCCCCGGTCGCTGGCAAGCCGCTGACAGGTTTTCCGTACGCACATCGTATGGCGGTGCGACCAATCACCCCTACCAAGGTCATCGCCCTGGCCATAGTGAAGGTAGAAACCCGGTGATCATCTTCGTCCGTATCGACGGACGAGCCAGAACGCAAGACCCAGGGCGACTGTGCCTGTACCGATGGCCACGGCGGTTAGGAGCGCTCTGGAGGCCGAGAACCGTTCCTCACCAGGCCGTTGCTCCCCCAATGGAAGATCATCGTCGGCAGGGTCCACGGCTCGCCGATCTGTTGGCCGTTCGTCCTCAACTCCCGCGTCTCCACCGTCGATTTCTGGTTTGATCCGTGACTCCCCGGCCGTCGGGGCCACCTCGCCGTTGAACGTCCCTTGAACGTCCGGAACAATCATCCGAGCTCGTATGACGCTCGACCCGTGGTGGCTGTCAACCTCTATTTCGAAGGACACCGACTCTCTAGCGAGTTCCGGCAGATTGAATGCCACTTCGTAGGTTGGCAGATGATCCAGGCTGTTGCTCGCCTCCAAGGGACCGACCGAATCGGGTGATCCATCCACTGACGCCACCAGCATGACATCGGCATCAATAACGGGGTTGCCCCCCACCGTTAGGGTTACCGCAACGAACAGGTCCGTGCGCAGAGGGCTGAAGGGTCCAACGCCAACCTCGTAGTCGTAGGGGCCTGATTTGCCGGCGGCGATGGGGAATGTCACTCCATTGGCACCTGCCGGGCCCGCAAAGGACAGAAGGACGACGATGGCCGCAGCCAGAGCCGTACATCCTCCCTTAGCCAACCCGGACACCTCCATCCCTCCCCGCTAGCAGACTCCAAGCCCTCCGCACAACCGCACTAGAGACCCCGAATTGGGATCCGGCAGGTTCCGGAGCGCTCATTCTTAGTGAATGCCGCCACCTACCACGACGCAATGCAGATTCAAGGGCGGAGGCCATTGGGTTCAGCGGGCGAAGTGCAGACAGGCCGACTTGGTCACCCCACAGTACAGGCCGTCCCGGCGGCAACGCCTTTACTTGCCGGGTTTCATTAGGGGGCCGGCGAGCATTGGACCGCTCCGGCGCCCGCCCAGCGCACCATCATCCAGTGTAGCCGGGGGGCGGCGGAGAGGGCGGGATTCGAACCCGCGGTACCCCGTCAAGGGTACACACGCTTTCCAGGCGTGCCTATTCGTCCACTCTAGCACCTCTCCACGATGCGGCCGCCGGAACCTAGACCCCCTTGCCCGGAAAGCGGCAGATCCAATGGGACGGCCCAGCGGCGGAGAGGGCGGGATTCGAACCCGCGATGCGATTGCTCGCATACTAGTTTTCGAGACTAGCGCCTTAAGCCGCTCGGCCACCTCTCCGCGACCCGCCAGAATGCCTATTCGTAAACGCCCGGCGGCAACGGAATTATAGCATGTACGGCGCCGCAGCAAGTGCCCTGCGTCGCATTATGGACCGGTCCGTGCCCTTCAGTGAGGTAGCCGGCCCGGCCCTCTCTCTACGTCCTACGCATCGAACCTAAGAGTCTTGCAGCAGTCGAATGTTCAACTCGCGCAGGTGCATTTCTTCTACCGGTCCGGGAGCGCCGAACAGTGGATCCACCGCACTTTGCGTCTTGGGGAAGGCTATGGTATCCCGGATGCTGTCCAAACCGGCCAGGACCATGACCAGCCTGTCGATGCCGGGTGCAATTCCCCCGTGTGGAGGCGTGCCGTATTCAAAGGCCCCCAGCAACTGGCCGAAACGCTCGTCTATCTGCTCATCCGAGTATCCAAGTACCCGCAGGATCCGTTCCTGTAGGGCACGATCGTGCACCCTGATGCTACCGCTCGCCATCTCATAGCCATTTGCCACCAAGTCGTAAGAGTCTGCCAGGACTGAGCCGGGGTCGCTCTCTAAGGCCTCTGAATGCCCTGGCTTGGGCATGGTGAACGCGTGGTGTGCGGCCGTCCAACCTCCTGAATTCTCGTCCCAATCGAATAGCGGAAAGTCGAAGACGAATCCAAAGGCCACTGTGTCCGGGTCTGCCAGTTCAAGTCGATTCCCCATCTCAGCTCGCAATTGGCCCAGGGCAGCGTTCGTTGACCTCTCGGGGCCGGCGACAATCAAAATCAGGTCGCCAGCCTCGGCTCCCGCCGCTCTGGCCAACGCCCTGAGTTCCGGCCCGGAAAGGAATCTCGCGGCAGGCGACTTAACGTGTTCAGGCGTCAGGTCAGAGACCTCGACACCGTGGGGCAGGGCTATCCAGACTAAGCCGTCGGCTCCCCGCTCGCGGACGAATGCGACCAATTCATCCAGTCGTCGTCTGGGCATCCCGGCCTGGCCCGGCACCGCCAGGCCTTTTACCACCCCACCGGACTCGACGGCCCGGCTGAACACCTTGAACTCGCTTCCCGACAGGGTAGCCGACAGGTCCGAAAGCCTCAGGTCGAACCTCAGGTCGGGCTTGTCGGTACCGTACGCCATCATCGCCTCGGCGTACGTCAGCCGGGGGAACGGTGAGATCACCGTCTTTCTCGGGGTCACCTCCTCCACCAGTGAGGTGAACAGCTCCTCAATCAGGTTCAGGACGTCGTCTCGCTCAACGAAGCTCATTTCGAGGTCAAGCTGCGTGTGTTCCGGCTGCCGGTCCGCCCTCAGATCCTCATCCCTAAAACACCGGGCGATCTGGAAGTAGCGCTCTACCCCGGCCGCCATGAGGAGTTGCTTGAGCTGCTGCGGGGACTGGGGCAAGGCGTAGAAATTCCCAGGATGAATCCTGCTGGGAACGATGTAGTCTCGAGCTCCCTCCGGAGTGCTCTTGATGAGAATCGGAGTTTCCACCTCCAGAAACCCCCGCTCATCCAGAAAGTCGCGGATGAATTTGACCGCCTTGTGGCGCAGGGAGAGCACCTCTGCCATTTGCGGGCGGCGCAGGTCAATGTAGCGGTAGCGCAAGCGCAGCAACTCGTCGATCTCGGCATCCTCGTTAACGTAGAACGGTGGCGTCTTCGACTCGGCCATGACACGCAATTCGTCCGCCTCAACCTCGACGTCGCCGGTCCGTAGATCGGGATTCCGACTGCCCTGCGGCCTGAGACACACCCTGCCGGTTATCTGCACCACCCACTCGTTGCGCACCTTCTCGGCAGCTGTGTGGGCTTCCGGGGCCAGCTCCGGGTTAACGACGACCTGCACGATGCCATCTCTGTCACGCAGGTCGATGAATATGAGATTGCCGTGGTCGCGGCGGCGATGTACCCAACCAGCGAGAACCACCGCACGCCCGGCGTCTCCCGCACGTAACTCTCCGCAGCTGACCGTCTTTAGCAAGTTGGCACTCCGGAGTGATGGGACCCGGCGCACGTACATTTCGGCGCGCACCGGACCCGGCTTACATGCGCGCCGCCAGTTGCAGGTCGCTCGCAGTCATTGAAATGGCCGACTCAGACGCTCGCGCCGTGACCACGCCTCTTGGCTGTCAGACTAACGAACGTTTCGGATCTGCGAACACCTCGAATGGACCCGAGCTCAGCGCGCAGGAAGATGCCCAACGCTTCAGCCGACTCGAGGGTGACCCATGCGAACAGGTCGTAAGGGCCTGTGGTGACGGCCACCCAGCCGACGCCCCTGAGGCCAGCCAGTGCGTCCGCCACCTCGTCCACCTTGTCCGAATCGACTTGGACGCCTACCAGGGCCTCAGAGTTCAGGCCCATCTTGACTGGATCGGGCAGGGCGACGACCTGAATGTATTCTTCATCGATGAGGCGCTTTAGGCGTCGCCTGACCGTCCCCTCGCTAACACCCACCTGTCGGGCGATGCCTGCATTGGAGGCCCTGCCGTCGCCCCGAAGTATCTCGATAATGCTGGAGTCCAGCCCATCCATTCTCACGCCTCCCGCGCGACCTTTACGTCTTGTGAAAGAAATTACAAAGCGGAGCGTTTCAGCCTAGTACGGAGGGACATTACTGTCAATAGTCGGCCGAAGGCAGTCGTGTTCCGAATTCCGATCAATGGTTCACCGTACACGGCTGGTTCCCACCACAATTGCCATTACGGCTCCCAAGAGTGTCCACATGCTGAAACCTCGCGCGAACAGCAGGACTATGGCCACACAGGCCAGTATTCCAACCGCCGTGGCGTACTGCATGATTCGCCCCCTTTTTCTGTCGGCGGCCGCGGTGGCAGCTTCGGCCACCAGATAGCCGATGCCGACCAGGACTATGACCCCCAGCCAGGGCACCGTAGAAAAAACCAGCGCATACACGAAGCCGGCAGCCACGCCGACCGCAACGGCCGCGGCGACTGCGCGGACTAGGTATAGGCCCGAGACCTGGTAGGTGGGCAGTGTTATCGCCTTGCCGCAGTCAAGACAACGAACGCCAACGTGCCCATGCACCATGCACCTTGGGCAGATGGCATCACCGCAGTTCCCGCACGTAAGCCTGGTGGCTGTTTCGGGGTGTCGCTTACAGGGGACCTCAGAAGCCATAGAGACCCGGTTTGCTTGCTTGAACCGGCCAGTACTGATTACCTGTTCCCTTTTCCATACGGCCTCTAGCGCGGGTCAAGGGGCGGACCGGACGAAAGGTTCCTGTCCATCCATGTTCTTCGGTCGGGTATGTCCCGATCCCAGAGGATTCGACAGGCCATCGCCACATGCAGTGGATGAGGGCCGACCGGTCGCTCAAAATTGCCCGTCAGGCGCTTCAGCAACAGCAGGGTGCTCATGGCGATACAGGTATAGACGACCTCGGGGGGCTGACCGAAAAGCACCGCTAGCACCGGTAACAGGATCATCGCGATCAGCGTCAGGAGGCTCATATCGTCTACCAACAGGCGACCCACGCCCCCCATCACCACCGCCAGAATCAGAAACTCCTTCCACATGAACAGCCCAAGGACCACACCGATGGTGGTGGCCACGCCCCTGCCACCGGTGAGGCGCAGGTAGGGCGTCCAGTTGTGACCGGCAATCAGGGCGGCTCCCATGGCCATCTGAGTCCACAGGTCCAGCCCTGCCAGCTTGGCGAGCAGGATCGGGGCCATTCCCTTGCCGAGAGAGTCGAACGCCCCAATCAGCGAGCCCACCTTCCAGCCGGACGTCTTCATCAGATTCGACGAACCGACGTTGCCCGAACCGACCTTCCTGATGTCTATGCCATGCTGAAAACGAGCCACCAGGTAGGACGTGGGGATTCCGCCCCACAGGTACGCCCCGGCGACCGCCACGAAATCCCAGATGTCCCAGCTCACACGGCCGCTTCCGCGTGGTCCCGAACGCGCTTGATGCGCCTTAGCGCCTCGACGGTCTCCAGCGGAGGGCCCACGGTGCCCGGCAGCGGCTCGCCTGGTGTCTCGGACTTGTGATAGTCGCTGCCACCGCAGGGGACCAGGCCGAACCGTTGTGCGATCGACTCGAGTCGCCGAACCTGCGCGGGCGTGTAGTCTCCGTAATAGACCTCGAGACCGGCCAACCCGGCCGACTTGAGCTCTGACACTGTTTCTTCGAGCCTGCCGATCTCCCGACGGCCGGACTTGACCGCAGACTCCAGCGGGTGCGCCAAGACCGGCAGGGCACGGTTCCTCACGAGCAGTTCGACCGCTCCAACGGGGGTAAGCCTGCTTCGAGCCACGTATCCGGCACCGCCCTTGCCGAGAAACCGATCAAACGCCTGCTTGGTGTCGCCCACGTAGCCGGCCTCAACCAGGGCCCGTGCTACGTGGGGTCGGCCAACTGCACCGCCGTCGGCAATCTCGAGCACGCGCTCGAAGCTCAGGTCCACACCGGACGCGGCCAGACGCTCCACAATCTGCCTGCCCCTCTCCCTTCGGCCACGGCGAGTGCTCCGCAAGAATGCCTGCAGATCTTCGGCCTCGACATCGACGAACAGCCCCAAGACATGCACCTCACCAAGTGAAGTGTCACAGCTCAGTTCGACCCCGGAGATGACCTCGATGTCGCCTATGCGGTTCGCGGCCTCCTGGGCCTCTTCGACACCCTCGGTGGAGTCATGATCGGTGAGGGCAACGATCTTCAGTCCGCTGATTGCGCAAAGCCGGATCAGCTCGGCGGGAGCAAGTTTTCCGTCGGACCGGCTGCTGTGAAGGTGGAGGTCGACTTGAGCCATGTCACCCGAGCTATGTCGACCATGCCCGTCGACGTCTAGCGTGCGTACTCCACCTTGCGACTCTCCCTGATCACCGTGACCTTGATTTGGCCCGGATAAACCAGGGTTTCCTCAACTTTGTTGGCGATGTCCCTTGCCATCTTGGTGGCCATCAAGTCGTCGATCTTCTCCGGCCGTACCATGACACGGACCTCCCGACCAGCCTGGATCGCGTAGCACTTTTCCACGCCCTCAAAGGACCTTGCGACCTCTTCTAGGGCCTCAAGGCGCTTTACATAGTGCTCCACCGTATCTCGTCGAGCGCCCGGTCTGGCGGCACTGATGGCATCGGCAGCAGCCACGATAAAGCCCTCGACCGAACTGGGGTGGTCGTCGTGATGCTCACCGATGCAGGCGCAGACCGCTCTTGAGACGTTGAATTTGGCAGCCGCCGCCGCACCGATCTCGGCGTGCGGACCCTCCACTTCGTGGCTGACGGCCTTGCCGATGTCATGGAGCAGGCCTCCCATCTTGGCGACCTTGACGTTCGCCCCCATCTCGGCGGCCATCATGCCTGCCAGGTTGCCTACCTCTATGCTGTGGAGCAAAACGTTCTCTCCATAGCTGAACCTGTACTTGAGCCTCCCGAGTAGCTTGACCACCTCCGGATGCAGTCCCCTCACACCGGTCTGGAACACCGCTTCTTCGCCACTCTTCCAGATCGTGTCCCAGACCTCTTTCTCTGATCTGTTGACCGTCTCCTCAATGCGGGCTGGATGGATGCGACCGTCGGATATCAGTCGGGTCAGCGCCACTCGCGCTATCTCTCTCCGAACAGGGTCAAAGCAAGAAAGAGTCACAGCCTCCGGCGTATCGTCGATTATCAAGTCGACGCCGGTGGCCCTCTCAATGGCCCGTATATTCCGACCTTCTCGACCTATGAGACGACCCTTCATGTCGTCGCTGGGCAGGGGCACGGTGGTGACGGTTATCTCAGACACCACCTCGGAAGCCAAGCGCTGGACGGCCTGGGCAACTAGGTTGCGGGCCTTATCCTCAGCCTCCTTCTTGGCATGGTCTTCGTAGTCTCGATAGCGGATCAGGATCTCATGCTGGATGTCTTCTTCGGCACGCCGCAACAGGCGGGCCTCTGCCTCTTCCATAGAGAGGCTGGATAGGTTCTCCAGCCGTTCGATCTCTTTATTCTTGAAATCCTCTAGTTCAGTTTCTCGGAGCCTGTTGGTCGACTCATGCTCGACCGCTTGGCGCTCTCTCCTGTCTAGGTTGCCGCTGCGTCGATCTAGCTTCTCTTCCCTCTTGGAGAGTCTGCGTTCCAAGCGTTTTAGCTCGGAGCGTCTCTCCCTGAGCTCCGCCTCGGATGCGGACCTTATGCCCAGGGCCTGCTCCTTGGCCTCGATGATAATCGACCGCTTTTGCTCCCCAGCCTCCTCCAATACTCGGGACGCATCTGCCTGCGCCGCCTCGTAACGCTTTCGAGACAGGATCCTTCGTCCGAAGAACCCTAACGCTGCCCCTGCTGCCAGGCCGATAAGGACGGCGACAATCGCGACTATTACGCTAGTCACGCGACGCACCTCCTAGTTTGGTTTTCGACCTCCCAAAGTCTCCGGGGCTAATGGAAACCCAGGTTTTTAACCGCTTGATTTTACCCTCCGGGACACATCCAGTCAAGGTACGAATATGGCATCCACCGCAGTATTGACGGGCGCGTGGGCTCGCAGCTGTGCACCTCCAAATGTCCCGCATGGCGGCCTTGGCAAGCTCGCCATGTAGGATACGCGCCGTGTCCCGGCCACGCCTCCAGACCCACCTGGCAACAGAACGGCGTGGCTCCGCGTCAGCCCGAGGCGGAACTCGGCTTGAAGGGCGCAGACGCAAGCCTCCCACCACGTTTAGGGCTCTGGGCAATCCCCACTTTAGGCTGATGTGGCCTTCCAGCCTGCTCTTCTACGTGTCCCGATGGATGCAGCTCACGCTGTTGGGCTGGATGGTCTTGGAACGCACGAACTCAGCGCTGCTGGTGGCCTTGGTTGGTTTTGCGCTCATGTCGCCCCTGCTAGTCTTCGGCCTCGCAGGGGGCGTGGTCGCCGACTCGCCCAACAGGCTGGTAGTCAACCGGTTACTCCACTCAATCAACCTCGCTGCGACCATTGCGCTGACCACCGCGTTATCACTGGATGTAGCATCGGCTTGGACCGCATATCCGGTGGCCCTGGCAACCGGCACCGCATGGGCCTTCGACCAGCCCTTCAAGCGAAGGGCAGTAAGGGACATGTTAGGTGTGGCCGGGGTGACCAACGGCATCGCTCTAGAGTCGGTGGCGATGACCGCTAGTCGCCTGCTGGGACCCGCATTGGGCGGGCTGCTGATTGCGACCGTAGGTGTCCGTGCCGGCTATCCGGTCGTCGTCGGCCTTTCGGCGGCCGCGCTCGCGCTGATATCCGTCGCCAAAGTGCCCCCACCCTCGGGTGTCAGACGGGCGGCGCAAGGCTCAAGGAGAATGTTGACCATGTTGGACGGGCTGCGGCACGTTCTGTCCAACCGACTTCTCCTCGGAACGGTGTCCGTAACGTTCGCGGTAAACCTGCTCATATTTCCCTACATGCAAGTCATCCTGGTGATCGCCCGTGACGTGATAGAGGTGGAATCCGGTTTGGGTCTCCTGCTGGCCGCCGAAGGACTGGGATCACTCGTGGCGGCGCTTGTGATCGCGACGTTTTACTCAAGAACAGGTCGCCTAGGACTGCTATACGTGTTCGGCTCGACGTTGGCAGCAGTAGGCCTGCTGCTGCTGTCCTTCCAAACCGGCTATCTGGGGGCTCTGCTGTCACTGCTGTTGATGGGTGTTGGTTTGGCAGGCTTTTCCACCATGCAGGCAGCAATAGTGGTGGTCAACACCGGGGACGAGGTAAGGGGTAAGGCACTGGGCGTGGTGACCCTTGCCATCGGAGCCGGCCCTCTCGGGGCAGCACTCGTCGGCGCGCTCGCCAGCTATCTCGGCCCGCAGGTCGCCCTCAGAATCGACGCGGTGGCGGCCCTGGCTGCGGTGGCGGCCCTGTGGCTTCTGGTGCCCGAATTCAGGTCCCGAATGGGCGGCCGGGTCCGCCCCGTGGCTCGTTGACCCCTCACAAGGGTCGGAAATATAATCCGATGCGGGCAAACCCCAGCAAACGGGTCAGCCATTACGCATGACAGTTCAACGCCCGCATCGCGATCTACATCGCGGCCTGGGGACCTTCCTCAGCCCTCTCCAATGAGCCATCCGGGCGATTCACACGGGGGCTTTGAGTTGGACACCGAGGTCCGCGAAGAGTGCGGAGTCATTGGAGTCTACGCCCCGGGCGAAGAGGTCGCCCGGATCGCCTTTTTCGGCATCTACGCTCTCCAGCACAGGGGGCAGGAGAGCGCGGGATTCGCCTCTTCCCACCAAGGCAGCCTCAGGATCAAGACAGCTATGGGCCTCGTCTCACAGGGACTGGACGAGGACGATATCGGACTCCTGCCGGGGCACGCGGCGATCGGACATACGCGGTACTCGACGACCGGTAGCAGCCGATTTAGAAACGCTCAGCCCATAAGGTCTGTGGGGCCGAACGGCGAGATCGCCTTGGCTCACAATGGCAATGTGGTCAATGCTGTCGAACTGCGCCAAGAACTGAAGGAATGGGGCTGTCGCTTCGAGACCTCCAGCGATTCGGAGATCATCGCACATCTGCTTACCAACACCGCAGGCGCTGATTGGGGCGAGAGGATAGCCGGGGTGATGAGGCGCCTGAGCGGTGCCTACTCCCTGGCGGTGTTGACCGAAGATGCGGTGATAGGCATACGAGATCCGCTGGGCGTGCGGCCGCTGTGCATAGGAAAACTGGAATCAGGTTGGGTGCTGGCATCCGAGACATGCGCACTCGACCATATCGGCGCCACGTTCCTGCGTGAGGTGAACCCGGGGGAGGCTGTCATGATCGACTCTGGGGGCCTTCGTACCGTGTACAGGCGCGAACCTCAGAACGGGTGCTCTTCCTGCATATTCGAGCATATATATTTCGCACGTCCGGACAGCGTAATAGACGGCAAACTGATCTACAGCCAGAGGGTCGAGATGGGCGCCGAACTGGCCAGGGAGCACCCGGTCGAAGCGGACATGGTCATCGGTGTTCCGGACAGCGCCATCGCGGCTGCCGTGGGCTATTCGCGCGAATCGAGCATCCCTTACGGTGAGGGATTGGTCAAGAACCGCTACGTTGGCAGAACCTTCATACTTCCAGACCAACGCCTGCGCGAACTGGGCGTTCGGCGAAAGCTCAATCCCCTGCCGGGTGTCATAAGTGGCAAGAGGCTGGTGGTCGTTGACGACTCCATAGTAAGGGGAACCACAACCCCACATGTGGTGAGCCTTCTCCGACGTGGCGGAGCAAGCGAGGTCCACCTACGTATCTGCGCTCCCCCTATCATGCATCCCTGTCACCTCGGGGTGGATCTGGCGACGCGACGCGAGTTGATTGCGGCGAACAAGTCGGTCGACGAGATCCGTGAGTTCGTCGGTGCCGATTCGCTCGGCTATCTCAGCATCGACGGCCTGCTAAGTGCGGTAAGCCTGCCGAGAAATCGAGTCTGTTTGGGCTGCTTTACCGGGGATCACCCAATTCCCGTTCAACTCGAGATGGACAAACTGGCCCTAGAGGTGTAGCCCGACTTTGCGGTCCTCACGCCTGGCGCGTGCTCAGCGGCGGAGCCTGCCTACCGGACTCGACTACGCGGCGGACACATATAGGGCGGCCGGAGTGGACAGGGAGGCTGCCGAGCGCCTCAAGGGAAGCCTCGTACGGATCGCCGCCTCTTCCTCCAATTCCCAGGTGCTGGGCGGCATAGGGGGTTTCGGCGGGCAGTTCAGGTTGGGCGGCTACAAGAAGCCGGTCATCGTATCGAGCACCGACGGGGTCGGGACAAAGTTACTGTTGGGTAGGTGGACCGGCCGCTTCCACTCGCTGGGAATCGATCTGGTCAACGCATGCGTAAACGACGTGGCCGTCACGGGGGCGGATCCTCTATTTTTTCTCGACTACCTGGCGGCGGGTGCAATTCAGACAGAGGTGATCGAAGCTTTGGTCGGCGGCATGGCCGATGCCTGTACGGAAGCCGGCTGCGTTCTGATCGGAGGCGAGACGGCGGAGATGCCGGGCGTGTACGGAGAGGGCGAATTCGACATGGCCGGATTCGCGGTGGGGGCGGTAGAGGAGGACGGTCTCCTGAATCCGTCCAAGGTGGATGTCGGAGATGTGCTCGTGGGCCTTCCGTCCAGCGGCATACATACCAATGGCTTCTCGCTGGTCAGGAAGGTCTTTGGCTTGGATTCCAACCCTTCGGTCCTAGACGGGACACCAACGGAACTGGGACGAACCCTGGGCGAAGAGTTGAGTGAACCGCATCGTTCCTACGTCCGAGAGGTGGCCGCCATAAGGGACAGGGTGAAAGTCCTGGCGCACATTACCGGAGGCGGCCTGGTGGAAAACGTTCCGCGAGTTCTTCCCGACGGTGTAGGAGCTCGGTTCGACCCTGGTAGCTGGGATACGCCACCGATCTTCTCCCTGATACGGACGGCAGGTGAACTTCCAGAGGGGGAGATGTATCGGGTGTTCAACATGGGCCTGGGAATGATCGCCGTCTGCGATCCTGCCATGGCGAGCAGCGTGGTGTCCGCGGTACCCGGAGCGCAGGTCGTGGGGGCTACGGTGAAGGTGAGTCAGGGCTCTGCAGCCACGGACCGAGTGTTCCTTGAATGACGGCCCTTCTCGGCCCCCGGGCAGAGACGATCCGTCGGTCGGACCATAAGAGATGAGAGCGATACTAAGCGTTTACGAAAAGGCCGGGATAGTCGAATTCGGCCGAGCACTCTCCGAGTCAGGCTTAGAACTTGTCAGCACCGGGGGCACCCGTCGGGAGCTGGAGTCCGCGGGCCTCGCGGTCACTTCCATTTCCGACGTCACGGGATTTCCCGAGATAATGGACGGCCGTCTGAAAACACTTCACCCCGGGGTTCACGGCGGAATCCTGGCCCGCAGAGAAGTGGTCGGCGACATGGACCAGCTCAGCGAACACGGTATAGGCACGGTCGACATAGTCGCCGTGAATCTTTATCCGTTCGCGGCGACCATAGCTCGAGCAGGGGTCGGGATGTCCGAGGCTCTGGAGAACATAGACGTCGGCGGCCCCACGATGCTCAGGGCAGCGGCGAAGAATTTCCCTCACGTCATAGTCGCGGTCGATCCGGCCGACTATGGGTGGCTATCTGAGCGCATCTCAAAGGGCGGTTCTGCAGCCGTCACTATGGCCGAACGACGCGCGTTGGCCGCAAAGGCATTCGATCACGTCTCCGGCTACGACTCTACTATCGCCGGTTATCTCGACGAGGTAGACCCTGGAGAGGGCGCGTTACCTAGCACGATTTCGCTGTCCATGGGGCGCACTGCGGGTCTGCGCTACGGTGAGAACCCACATCAGGCCGGTGCGCTCTACTCGGACGGCGGCGGGGGAGGTGTGGCCCACGCAGAGCAGTTGCATGGCAAGGAATTGTCGTTCAACAACCTCCTCGACGCAGATGCCGCCTGGAGGGTGGTATCCGACTTTGGCAGGGGAACTGCTGTCGTTATAAAGCACAATAATCCCTGCGGACTGTGCTCGGCTGACGACCAGACGTTAGCCTACGCGAACGCATTCGACGGAGATCCGGTATCTGCATACGGTGGCATATTGGGATTCAACCGGAAGGTCACAGCCGCCACCGCACGGGCCATGAAGGGCGTCTTCTACGAGGTTGTGGTGGCTCCGGACTACGAAGGAGAGGCCCTTGAGATTCTCTCGTCTCGTAAGAACTTGCGCATCCTCAAGGTGATGCCAGAGCGGGCGGCGAAGGGGCCGGATATCAAGCGCATAACGGGCGGTCTCCTTGCGCAGGATCCGGACGAGCTAGATGAGGACCCTAAGGGATGGAAGGTGGTGACCGAGAACCGCCCGACGCCAGAGCAGATGAGGGATCTTGCATTCGCCTGGATAGCGGCCAAGCACGTAAAGTCGAACGCCATAGTCCTTGCCCGAGACCTGACCCTCGTTGGCATGGGGGCCGGCCAGCCCAATCGGGTGAACAGCATACATTTGGCAGTCAGGACGGCGGCAGGACGTGCGGCCGGGAGCGTTCTGGCCTCGGACGCATTCTTCCCCTTTGCCGACAACGTGGAGATTGCAGCCGGATCGGGAGTGGCAGCCGTGGTGCAGCCGGGCGGATCGATCCGAGACGAAGAGGTCATAGCGTCGGCTGACCGGCTGGGTCTTGCCATGCTGTTTACAGGCGCCCGCCATTTTCGGCACTGACCTCCGGGAAACTGACTGGCAACTTGAACAAGTCTCTGGAGATCGTCATACCCGTCCTTAACGAGGAAAGGGTGCTCGCCGCGTCGGTAGGAGCGGTCCACCATTTTCTCAGTGGCCATATGAACAGCTACGAGTGGAGCATCACGATAGCCGACAACGGTTCCACCGACCAGACGCCGGAGGTTGCACGAAGACTGATCGACTTTTACGACCGCGTGGGATACACGGTGCTGGACCAACGCGGAAGGGGCAGGGCGCTCAAGAAGGCCTGGCTGGATTCGAATGCCGACCTGGTCGCCTACATGGATGTCGATCTGTCCACAAACCTGAACGATCTAATCCCTCTAGTCGAGGCTATAGCCGATGAGGGCTACGACCTGGCCATTGGCTCTCGCCTGCTCGGCGGGTCCCTGGTTGAGGGCAGGTCGCGCGGCCGAGAATTCACGTCCCGCGCCTACAACATGGTGATACAGGCAACCTTCTTCGTAGGCTTCCGAGACGCTCAGTGCGGTTTTAAGGCCGTAAGCCGTCATGCGGCAGACCTTCTGCTACCGCTTGTCAAGGACTCGGGTTGGTTCTTCGACACCGAACTCCTCATTGTCGCCGAGAAAAATGGATTCCGGATAAAGGAGATCCCTGTTCGCTGGTACGACGACCCTGACACGAGGGTGAGAGTTTTCAGCACCGCCATGCACGATCTGGCGGGACTGGCCAGGCTCAGGCTGGGAGGGCTGAGAAGTGCCTCTTCGAGACTGAGGCAATCGCTTCGCCAGGGTGTGTAGAAGGCGTTGATTCTCGCGCTAACTCGGCTCAATTGAGCCGTCTAAAGACCGGTTCAAAGGGTAAATCACCATTGCTTGATGTTTGCCGGACCCCAAGTTACCATGCGGCTTCGTACGTCTCTGAGGAGGCCGTGCCATGGAGCCGATGGTGGCTCTTTCGCGCACGGGCGCAGACAGGGGGAAACACAGAAAATGGCCAATGCTGTTCTTGTAGTGGACACGCTGGTCGGCTTTCTTGAGGAAGGTCACAACCTCTACTGCGGAGACGACGCCAGGAAGATAATTCCGCGCATTCGGAGCTTGGTGGAGGAGGAACTGCGGCTCGGCTCAGCGGTGTTCTTCGTCTGCGACAATCACGATCCCGACGACCTTGAATTCAAGATGTTCCCTGTTCACTGTGTCAGGGGTACCGAGGAGACTAACGTCGTAGGGGAGTTGGCCGACCTGCCGGGCACGTTGATCCCGAAGAGGCGCTACAGCGCGTTCTTCGACACCGACCTGGCTGAACGATTGGAGGCGCTCAATCCAGACAAGCTGATAGTGGTCGGCGTTTGCACCGACATCTGTGTCATGCATACCACCGCCGACGCTCGAAACCGAGACTACGAGGTTGAAATCCCGGTAGACTGCGTAGCCTCGTTCGATGCGGGAGCCCACGAGGTTGCCCTGAGGCATATGGAGAGGATATTGGGCGCCAGGTTGCAGTACAGCCACGCCCAGGTCGGCGAATAACCTCCTGAGCCCCTACTACACGACTCTACAGGGAGAACCTGATAGCTGATGGTCAATCCCGAGTTTGACATACGCCGCCCGATACTGGTCGGGGACACGGCCGACGTTCACTTGCAACGAACCCTTCATATATTGCGTAGCGAGGGCATCAACCCGATAGTCACGATCGAATTCGCTCCTACGAGGGGCGGGCTGTTCTGCGGCATATCGGAGGTGCGGGTCCTCCTCGAGCGGATTCTCCCCCAGGCCGGCATCGAAGTGTGGTCGCTGGAAGAGGGCACCGAAGTAGAAGCCAGAGAGGTGGCGCTCAGGATCAAGGCCCCCTACGGGGCCATAGGCCTATATGAGACGGCGATCTCCGGGACCCTTTCGTCTTCCACCGGCTGGGCAACTGCTGCACGCGAGTGCGTGGACGCGGCCCAGGGCGTTCAGGTATTCGCCACAGGCGCACGAAGGACGCACCCGAACATCGCCGGTCAGATGGATTACGCCTCGGTAATTGGAGGTTGCTTCTCCTGTTCGACGACCCTCGGTGCCAGGCTCGCCGGGGTCACGCCGACAGGCAGTATGACCCACTCGATGTCCTTGATTTTCGGGGACACCATCAAGGCGCTGCAGGCCTTTGATCGGCACACGCCCCAAGACGTGCCACGCATAGCCTTGGTGGACACTCATCGGGACGAAGCAGAAGAGGCGATCGCCGTTTCAGAGACCCTGCGTGACAGACTCCGCGGAGTGTTGATAAACACTGCGGCAGAGCGCGGAGGAGTCACACCGGAATTAGTCAAAGAGGTGAGGACGCGGCTGGATATAGCCGGCTATAGGCACGTGGACATAACCGTCATGGGAGGCCTTAACCCCGAGCGCATCAGGTCCTTTTTGGACGCCGGGGCACCGGTGCAGCGCTTCGGCGTTGGAACATACATCGCCTCGGCTCCGCCGAATTGTTACACCGCCGACGTACACGAAGTCGACGGCAGGCCGATGGCCAAGCGGGGACGAACTCCCGGAGTTACGACTAGCCCACGCCTGAACCGGGTAATGTAAAAGCAGGCTACGGATCGCGTTCCACCCGAACCCGCAGCCACTTATCGGCGTCCCGGGGCACCTTCGCCCATTCCGCTATCCGATAGCCGGCGACCCAAGCTATCCCGCGCCCACACACCAGCAGTGGCACTGAATGCCTATCCTCTCTAGGCACCTTCTCATCTACGAAGAGATCCTGCAGCTTTTTCGTACCCGACATGCCCAGAGGCTTGATGCGGTCCCCGTTTAGCCAGCCCCGGATCCAAAGCGGGATATTCGAGAGTGCAGGGTCGAGGTAAGCGACGAATGCATTCTCCGCTTCGGGAGCTTCCCCATTTAGGCGCTCCACAAGCGCAGCCGAGATCGTCCATCCAGACCAATTCACGCGACCCGGGACCGGGAAATGTTGAGGCAGGGCGATCGTCGGCGTGAGGACCTTCCTGCGGCGCCCGATGACTACTTCGTCGCCAACCGCCCGCGCCTCAAGTCCGCCGCCCAGGCTGACAGATCTACCACGGCCGCCAATCAGAAGCTCAATCACCCGGTCAACCTGGCTTTGCCGCACGTCTTTGAGGTCGCCTTTTGTCCTGGCGACCGCACGTCTGACGAGAGCGGAGACGACAGCCTCGGGTAGCGACACGATCGCACGGCTGACCGTCACGTGGCCGTCTTCCGCACCGATGTGGTGAGACACTCGCCGGTCGGCTTCGGACTCGACGAAATCCACGGCCTGCGCCGCATTCTTTGCCAGGCGGATCAGGGAATCCTCCACCGCGGGGTTAAAGGTGCGCAGAAGCGGCAACAGGGAACGGCGAACGCGGTTTCGAGTGTAGATTTCAGATTCGTTCGTAGGGTCCGCACGGACATGCAACCCGGCACTTCGACAGTACTCGGATAGGACCGGTCGCGAGACCGACAAAAGTGGCCTGACCAATCGCAAGCTCCATCCATCGACCGCCGAGACCGAATCTTCCCGCATGGCCGACAGGCCCGTTAACCCCGTGCCTCGAATCAGGTTCAGAAGAACGGTTTCGGCCTGGTCGGTAGCGCTGTGGCCCACAGCGACCGCGTCACCACCGACCGTACCCAGCACTTCCAATAGGAACCTATACCTAGCCTCGCGGGCGGCTCCCTCGCTGCGGAAACGCTGCCCAACCTCCGCCCCGCCAACTATGCATCGCAGCCCTAGCGAATCGCTGTGACCCCGCACAAACTCGGCGTCAGCCTTAGACCCTGCGCCCCGGATACCATGGTCAAAGTGGGCGCACGTGAGATCCAGCCGATAAGGCTTGGCAAGCGAATAGAGGGCATCCAACAACGCCATCGAATCTTGGCCTCCCGACACCGCCACTACAAGTCGGGAATCTCGTAACTTCGATCGTTTCAACGCGGCCGCGACAGCTCTGCGCGTCTGACCGACGACCCTGGACCTGCGATCGGACCGCGTATCCTCTTGAGGCGCCAAGGTCTTCATCCCGTATCGGCTACTTCCCCATCTACAGGTAGACCGCGGTCGAGCTTCGTAAGCCGCACCGTTTCTATCTTCAGGTTCTTCATTTCTAGAACCTCGAGCCTGAGGCCAGCGTACTCGAACTGCTCACCCTCTGCCGGGATATGGCCCAAGACGTCTAGCACGAAGCCGGCAACAGTCTCAAAATCCCCTTCCGGCAGCTCTAGGCCCAGTTCCTCGTTCGCCTGGTCTAGGGCCATCGCGCCGTCGACCAGGAAGGTAAACTCGTCGATAGAAGAGTATTCTTCCTCCGGAGCCTCTCCCTCCTCACCTACAGGTCCAGCCAGTTCCTCCAGGAGGCGCTTTAGTGTCACCAGACCGGCCAGACCCCCGAATTCGTCAACGACGATCGCCATCTGGCTACCCGACGCGCGAAGCTCCTCGAACAGCTCGGCCGCCCGCTTCGTCTCCGGCACGAAGTGCGCCCGGCGGACTACGTCCGTAACCGACCCTCGCTCTGGCCTCGATTCGAAAGACAGGGTCTTTAGGACGTCCTTGGCCGAGACGATCCCCACCACATTCTCGGTTTCACCTTCGTACACCGGAAACCTGGTGTGACTGTGCTCGGCGTAGACCCGCAGAAAGTCTCCCAGGCTCGTCCCCATCTCTACCAAGACCATCTCCGTCCTCGGCGTCATTACCTCGCGGACCTGTCGGTCACCGAACCGGAAGACGTTCTCAAGCAGTTCTACCTCCTCCGGCTCAAAGGCACCCTCAGCCTCTCCGATATCGATCAACGCTCGGATCTCACCCTCGGTTATCGACGGAGCGTCCCCTTCCCCGGGGCTGCGCCCTGGAAGCACGCTCTTGCTTACAAACTGCAGGACGGCGACTATCGGCCACATTAGAATCTCGGTCGCCTGAAGCGGACGAGCGTAAAGGAACGCGACCCGCTCCGGGTATCGCACCGCGAAGGCCTTGGGGATGATCTCTCCGAACACCAACAGTATCGCGGTGCCAGCTGCCGTGGCCACGATCACTCCGAGCGCCTCGTTGTCGATTATGGACAAGGTGACGATGGTAACCAGGGTGGCGAACAGGATGTTCACCAGGTTGTTGCCCAGAAGAATGGTCGATAGCAGCCTCTCGGGCTGCTCCAGCATGGCGGACGCTCGCCGAGCACCTGGATGACCTATGCTCACAAGGTGCTGGAGCCTAGGGGAGTTCTGCAGGGACAGGAACGCGGCCTCAGAACTTGAGAAAAAGGCCGAAAGGCCCACTGAGACCAAGATCAAGATTATGTTCGCGGTCTGGCCTTCCACCGGAGCCGGGGGAGCCGAGCACCTCTCTTACATCAACGCGCTCGACTGGTTGGTCGGACCATTCTACAGGCTGGAGACCACGGCCCGTTGGAAGATGCCACCGAGGCCTCCGCCCACGTCTCCTCCAACAGGGCGCGCACCAAGTCGTCAGAGTATCCCCGACGAGCCATGCGGCTCGACAGGCGGCGCGCGAAATGCTCGAAATCGTCAGTCGGGATAGAGCGAGCGAGCCTCCGAGCCAGGGTCCGGGCATTGACATCGTCATTGACGGACGCGATGGCGTGCGCGATAAGGTCTGCGTCCAGACCCTTTTTCTTCAATTCAGCCGAGATCATCGCAGCCGACATGGGCCTGGCGCCGGTCCGCGAACTGGTCCACCATCGCGCGAAGGCCTCGTCGTCCAGCAGCGAAGTTTCCAACAACGATGAGACCGTGGACTCCACGACGTGGTCGGGAAAGCGCTGTGTAAGTCGGTCCCTTAGCTCTTTTACAGATCGGGGGCGGTGCGAGAGCAACCTGAGGGCAGCCAGCTTCGCCCGGTCTGACAACTCGTATTGGCTCAAGGCTAACCCGGGGCCTAGGATTTGACTGTGGCGGCGCCCCTGGCGGGACGGGAGCCATTGGGGGATGGTGCAATCGACGGCTCATGGGCCGCAGTCGCACGTATTTTCTGCTCTATCTCGTCGGCAATCTCGGGATTCTGATGCAGAAACGCCTTGGCAGCTTCCCGGCCCCGGCCAAGTTTGGTTTCGCCGTAGGAGTAGAAGGCCCCGCTCTTGCGGATGATCTCCATGTCGTCGCCCAACTCAATCAGGTCGCCCTCCCTGCTGATGCCCTGGTTGAACATGATGTCGAACTCGGCCACACGAAACGGGGGAGCCACCTTGTTCTTGACGACCCGCGCACGCACGCGGTTACCAACTACCTCCGTGCCTATCTTGATGGACTCCACACGTCGTAGGTCTATGCGCACCGACGAGTAAAACTTAAGTGCGCGTCCACCCGGGGTGACCTCAGGACTGCCCCATATGACGCCGACCTTCTCTCGAATCTGGTTGATGAACAGGACGGCGGTGTTAGAGCGGCTGATGGCGGCGGTGAGCTTTCGCAGCGCTTGCGACATGATCCTGGCCTGAAGCCCTACGTGGGTATCGCCCATCTCACCCTCGATCTCCGCCTTGGGAACGAGTGCCGCCACGCTGTCTATGACAACAACGCCCACCGCGTTGCTGCGCACCAGATACTCACAGATCTCCAGAGCCTGCTCGGCCGAATCGGGCTGAGAGACGAGGAGGCTGTCAATGTTGATACCGCACCTACCGGCATAGCCCGGGTCTAGAGCGTGCTCTGCATCTATGTAGGCGACCATACTCCCCTGACGCTGAGCGCTGGCCATGACATGGTAGGCCACGGTCGACTTGCCTGAGGACTCGGCACCGTACAGCTCAGTGACCCTGCCTTGTGGTATGCCACCCACCCCGAGGGCTATGTCCAGTGCGATCGAGCCGGTGGGGATCGCTTGCACCGCTCCACGATCCTCAACATCTCCCAGGCGGATGACGGCACCCTTGCCGAACTGCCTGTCGATCTGTTCGATGGCCACATCAAGCGCCCTGGCTTTGTCGTCACTCATGGTGTTCTCCCAATTGCATTCTCAAGCCCGTTCCGCCTAGGAACAGGGGCAGGCAGCGGGGGCTAGTCGTGCCCTCTCCACCGCCTGTGGGGATACTAGCACGGCGACTGTGGATTGTAAACACATTTGTTCTAATCCTTCACGGCAGACCCAATCGAAAGGGCGGGATCTGCCTTTCCAACTCGCCCCTGATATCGGAGCCTTTGGGGTCTCCGGTAGGGCCTGCCTTAGCCATTGAGCGGTCGAGTGCCCCGTAGACAACACGAAGACGCCGCTGAGCTGGATGGATGGACCTTTGGATATACTTCTCTTCGAGGACCGGGGATGCGCCGGGTAACCCAAAGACAAGCCCCGTACATGATGGTCCGACAGGCCCTTAGATCAGTGCAGATTAACATTTTACCTTTCTTGTATTTGGTATAGCCGATGTCTAAGCCTTTGATAGGTATCACTGAGAGTGAAGCCGAGTACATGGCACCCTTCATCGACGTCATCGAGAGGGCCGGGGGCGAACCTTGGCCTATATATCCCGGCCACGACTTGCCAACTAGCGAAACCGTAGCGCGGATTGATGGGTTCCTCGCCGGAGGCGGGCCGGATATACAGCCATCGGAGTATGGATGCACGGAGGACCCCAAGGCCAATGTCAAGACTGAGCCGATCAGGGACGCCATGGAGTTACCACTGCTGCGGGCAGCCATGGAGGCTGACATGCCCGTGCTTTGCGTCTGTCGCGGCATGCAGGCGTTGAACGTAGTCTGCGGGGGCTCTCTCATACAGGATCTGACCGACGTGCGTCCCGGCCACGGCTCAAGCCTGAACGAGAGAGGTGAAGAGACGACTTCAAGGCACCGCATCTTCATCACGCCCGGGTCCCGATTGGCGTCATGTGTCGGGTCGGGCGGACTGGTGATGGTAAACAGCTGGCACCACCAGGGAGTGGCCGAGGCAAACAAGTCGCCGAAGTTGTTGGCTTCAGCTTACGCGGTCGATGACGGACTGATCGAGGCACTTGAGAGCCCGGGGCACAGATGGGTAGTTGGCGTTCAGTTTCACCCCGAGTACAGGGGGGAGGTGCCACCGCATTTCAACCGCCTGTTCGAGGGCCTGGTGGCCAGGGCTGAAGCCTGGAAGGACACTCCGTAACCCTGGGCCTCCCGAGGCTCGCATAGGGAAAGGGACCACAGACCTTCAGCTGGATTCCGTACCGGCCGGACGACTAGTACAAACATTCCGGCAACTTTTGTGATTCGGCCGGGAAAAATTTGGCTTTACGTCTCTCTCTTGGTACAATCCACCGAGGCCTATGCACTGGAGAAAACCGGGGTTTCAACGGTCCGATAAGGGGCCTGACCACTTTGGTCGATCACTCTCTCCCCTTGACCTCCCACCCTCTCCTTGGCCCTCCCAACCAACCGGCCTCGTATCGCGGTCTTCCCGCGGCCTGACGATTGGAGAAATACATGGTTAGCAGGACCGAACACGGACTGATCAAGCCGACCCAACTGACCGAGGAGATGCGCACCTCATACCTCGACTACGCCATGAGCGTGATCGTGTCCAGGGCCCTGCCGGACGTGCGTGACGGCCTCAAACCGGTGCAGAGACGCATCCTTTACGGAATGCACGAACTGGGAATGCGACCGAATAGCGCCTACAAGAAAAGCGCCCGCCTCGTGGGAGAGGTCCTGGGCAAATACCATCCCCACGGAAACGATCCTATCTACGACGCCATGGTCCGCATGGCCCAAGACTTCTCGATGCGTCTGCAACTCGTTGACGGACAGGGAAACTTCGGCAGCATCGACGATGATCCGCCGGCGGCCATGCGATACACGGAGGCGCGCCTGTCCAAGGTCGCCGAGGAGATGCTCGCCAATCTCGACCAGGAGACGGTCGATTTTGCCGACAACTTCGACAATACCCTCCAGGAGCCTACCGTGCTTCCGGCCCGACTTCCCAACCTGCTGGTGAACGGCGCCGCCGGAATCGCCGTGGGCATGGCTACCAGCATCCCGCCTCACAATCCGGGCGAGATCTGCTCGGCGGTGGCGCGCCTCGTAGACAATCCCGACCTCTCGATACCCGAGCTGATGAGATCGGTGAAGGGCCCGGACTTTCCCACCGGCGCATCGATCAAGGGCCGGCAGGGCACGATCAACGCCTACACGACCGGCAAGGGCCAGATCGTAGTCAGGGCGAAGGCCGAGGTTGAGGAGACCAAGCGAGGCGGGCGGCTCCGTATCGTCGTCAGCGAGCTGCCATACCAGGTCAACAAGGCCGCGTTGATCGAGAAGATAGCCGGCATGACCAAGTCCAAGAGGTTTGAGGGCATCACCGAGATCCGCGACGAATCCGACCGAACCGGTATGCGGATCGTCATGGAACTGCGTGCCGGCGCACAGCCTTTGGTGATACTTAACAACCTTTACAAGTACACGGCGATGCAGTCGAGCTTTTCGGCCAACATGCTCGCCCTCGTCGACGGTACACCCAGGGTGCTCGACCTGAAGACTGCCCTGCTGGAGTTCATCAAGTTCAGAAGAACCGTGGTGCGGAGGCGCACGGAGTTCGAGCTCAAAAGGGCAAGGGCACGTGCACACATACTCGAAGGGCTCAGGCTTGCTATCAACGACTTGGACGCGGTAATCGCGCTCATCCGCGGTTCGGAGAGTGCGGAGGCCGCCAAGCGAGGCCTGATGGAGAGATTCTCGCTCAGCGATGTCCAGGCCCAGGCAATCCTCGATATGCAGCTAAGGCGAATCGCTGCTCTGGAGCGCCAGAAGATCGAGGACGAATACGCCGAACTAACCAGACGCATCGCCGATCTAGAGGAGCTGCTAGCCGATCCCGCTAAGGTCGACGCAGTCGTCAAGGACGAGACCCTGGAGGTGAAGAAAAGGTACGGCGACAAGCGTCGAACCCAGATCGAGGCGGCCGTCGGCGATCTCAGTCGAGACGATTTGGAGCCGCACGAGAGCGTGGTTGTCACCCTGAGCCAGGGAGGCTACATAAAGCGCATACCCGCCACCACCTACAGGAACCAGCACCGCGGAGGAAAAGGCGTGCTCAGCATGAAGACCAAGGAGGACGATCCTGTCCGCAATATCCTGGTCTGCGACACTCACGACACGCTTCTCTTTTTCACCGACCAGGGCCGGGTGCTTTCAATAAAGACTTACGAACTGAGGCCGGACACCAGCCGCAATACCCGAGGTGTGCCGGTCGTCAACGTGATCGCGCTGGCAGGCGAAGAGAAGGTCAACTCCGTGGTCGCCGTGAGCGACTTCGACGTCGAGGATCGATACCTCGTGATGGGCACCAGGCATGGCCAAATCAAGCGCATACCCTTGTCCGCCGTGTCCAACATCCGAAGGGCGGGACTCAAGATCATGATCCTGCGAGGAGCGGACGAGCTGGTTACCGCGCGGCTGGCCAAGGAGATCGACGACATTGTGATGGTAAGCCAGCGCGGCATGTCGATACGGTTCGCCCTATCAGACGTTACGCCCAGAGGCCGGGTCGCCGGTGGCGTGCGAGGCATGGATATAAGGCCGAGACGCGAAAAGGGCAAGAGGCCCGTGCGGGACCTAATCGTAGGAATGAGCGTGGTGGAGCCCGATAGCCAGAACAAGCTGTTTGTGATCAGCAAGAAAGGCTTCGGCAAGCTTACTGCGCTCAAACACTACCGGCGCCAGAGCCGGGGCGGCAGAGGCCTAAAGACCTTCAATATCACCTCACGCACGGGACAGGTCGCCGCCGCCGAGGTGGTGACCGACAGTCTGGAGGTTTACGTCGTCTCCGAGCAGGCTCAGGTCCTGCGCACAAACCTGTCGGAGATATCTAGCCTGGGCAGGATCACTCAAGGCGTTACGATCTTTAAGCTGCCAAAGGGTGACGTAGTTTCTTCCATAGCCTGCTGCGGGTCCCTATCGGATGCGCCGATCGTCGACGTAGCGGCCCTGAACGTGCAGTTGGGCGGCAATGGCAAGGGACCCGGCAGCTAGATTCGTTCGCTGATACTAGCGTGGGCGCTGTGAGCCTCACCTGCGAAGTGCTTCCTGGTACCAGCAGCGTGCAGCGACCACCGAGGTAACCACAGGCCAACTCAGGCGTTTTAACAGATACGCTGGCAAAAGACCTCCCGCCAGCTGCGCGGGCGAGGGCCGCTACCTCGCCCGCGCCATCACATGGCCCTCTGAGATGCGCCGCCGAGCAATGCCGTTGCCACAGGTTCCGCACCGGTTGCTGGCCGCACTCTTACTTCCTCTAGCGGCTTGTGTCGGGGGGTCCGAGCCGTCCATCCCCATTCCGACGTCCGCTGCACCCTCCCCGACGATATCGGCGGCACCTACATCAACCGCCAGCGGCATGGTGGCCCCATCGGCCGACGACCTCGGCGCGTCGGGATTAGAAGCACTCGCCGAGCTCACAGAGGCGCACAGCCCCCGAGCCAGCGCCAGTGCAGAGGAAAGGGCCGCGGCCATGTACATCGCCGAGCAGTTCAAGGCACTGGGGTATACGACCGAGATCGTGCCGTTCTCCGTGGAACTGCCCCGGACCAACCCGCCGGTCCTGCAGGTGGATCACCCGCTCGCAGAGCCCGTCGGTTCACTCGACGCCTGGACGCTCCCCCTGGAAAACTCCGGAGAAGGAGAGGCCACTGGCGTGCTGAGGGCAGTGGGCAAGGGTCTTTTGGACGAGGTGACTCCCGCCTCCTTGACGGGTCGCGTAGCGCTGATCGAGAGGGGAATCATCACCTTCCAGGAGAAGGTAAGCCGCGTGGCCGATGCAGGAGCTGTCGCGGCCGTGATCTACAACAACAGAGATGGAGCCTTTAGCGGAAGGCTGACTGGGCCGTCGGAAATACCCGCAGTGGCGGTCAGCCGAGAGAGGGGCGAGGCGCTACTGGAGTTGATGTCTTCAGGAAACGTCGAGGCCACAGTGTCTGTCGTCTTCGAGACACGTGAATCCGCGAACGTCGTGGCCGAACTGAAGGGCGCCGATCCGGACGGCAGCGTGGTGGTGCTCGGCGGCCACTACGACACGGTTCCCAACGTGCCGGGCGTCAACGACAACGGCTCGGGTATAGCTGTCATGCTGACCATAGCCCGGCAGGCGAACCAGAGTACCTACCCCTTCACGCTGCGCTTCATAGCCTTTGGCAGCGAGGAGATAGGGCTGCTCGGCAGTCAGCGATACGTTGATTCTCTTAGCAAAAGTGAACTGGCGGATATCGTCGCTATGTTCAATTTCGACGCACTGGGTACGGGCGATACTACGGTCTTGGTCGCGACGCCATGGCTTGGAGAACTGTTTGAGAGCGTGGCCGTCGGGGGAGAATCGAGGGTCCAGTTGCGGCGAAGCGAGGGGCTGCGCGGAGCATCAAGCGACCACGCTCCCTTCGCGGCTGCAGGGGTATCATTCGCCTTCGTTTTCGCCAACGACCTCTCGCGCATCCACACTCCCGAGGACGTACTCGAACACGTGGATCCTAGGAGGATCGGCGAGGCGGTCACCCTGGCGATCGCGACTCTCGATGCTCTGGCCGCCGAACCCCGGGAGTGAAAGGAATATCGTAGTCCCCGCGGGGGCTGGAGGGGTATGAGGCAACACTGTGTGGCCCGCACATATCACGGTGTGGCGGCAGGGATCATTGAGGTCGCCGTAGAGCGTGGCGCAGATCTGACAGCGCTGTACTCGCGGGGCCGGACCGGGGTTGCGAGGCTGGTCGCGGGCAGCGTGGCCCGGGAATTCAGGCGGGTCTGTCCAATTGACGTGCGCGTGTTCACCGACGACGAACTCCCACTGGCTTCCTAGGGATACCGCCTAAACCACAAGGCCTCTGTCGGCGACGGCAGGACCCACCTTTACCCACCGGACTCTGGCCGCTCCGGGGCATGTTAACCTCAGAGCCGCAATGTTTGACGCGCTCTCCACCAAGCTGGCCGAAGCCTTAGGGCGTCTGAATAACAAGGGTCGACTCGGCGAAAAGGATGTCGACTCCGCCCTTCGCGAAATCCGGATGGCGCTGCTCGAGGCAGACGTCAACTTTCGGGTGGCCAGGGACCTCGTGGCTGCCATCCGGGTCCGGGCTCTCGAGGCGGATGTGCTAAGGAGCGTGGCACCGGGTCAGCAGGTCATCAAGATCACCCAGGAAGAACTGACCCGGATACTGGGCGGAGGAAGCAAAGGCCTCGAGACGGGTCGCACGACGCCGGGGAAGGTTATGGTGGTCGGCCTAAACGGTTCCGGCAAGACCACGACTGCCGCCAAGCTTGCCAGAAGCCTCAAACGTTCCGGGCAGCACCCCCTGCTCGTCGCCTGCGACTTGGCTCGACCTGCCGCCATAGACCAACTCGATATCCTCGGTGGTCAGATCAACGTGCCCGTATATGTGGATCGGTCCGGCGCCTCGCCGGTACAAGTTGCACGTGACGGGGTCGAAAAAGCTGCCGAGCTCGGCGCCACCTGGGTCATAGTGGACACCGCCGGACGCCTGCAGGTCGACGAGCGACTGATGGACGAACTCGGCCGGATGAACGACGCGGTCAAACCTGACGAAACGCTGCTGGTCCTGGACGCTATGACCGGCCAGGAGTCGGTCAACGTCGCCGAATCCTTTGCAAAGCGCATCCAAGTTACGGGTCTTGCGCTTACCAAGCTAGACGGAGACGCCAGGGGCGGTGCGGCGCTATCGATCACCTCCGTCACTGGCATACCCGTCAAGTACGTAGGTACCGGGGAGCGCACTGACGCGCTTGAGCAATTCCACCCGGACCGCTTGGCATCCCGCATCCTAGGCATGGGCGACGTGATTTCCCTGGTGGAACGGGCACAGCAGAACTTCGATGCCGAGCAGGCCCGAGAGATGGAGAGGAAGATGCGCCGGGCCACCTTCGACCTCGAAGACTTCCACGGCCAGCTCCAGAGCCTGCGCAACATGGGGTCTCTGACGCAGGTGATGGATCTGCTGCCCGGCATGGGCGCCATGAAGGGCCGTCTGGCCGGAGCGGAGATTGACGATTCGCACCTGACCAAAATTGAGGCGATCATTCGGTCGATGACACCCGGAGAGCGCCGCAGGCCTGAAACGATTAACGGCAGTCGCCGGCGGCGCATCG
Source organism: Dehalococcoidia bacterium (assembly GCA_965207145.1). Classification (GTDB taxonomy): domain Bacteria; phylum Chloroflexota; class Dehalococcoidia; order Lucifugimonadales; family UBA2962; genus CAUZIR01. The sequence goes on from OZ242262.1 coordinate 355,906, forward strand.
CCGCCGGCAGCGGCACAACCCCACAGGACGTCAACCAGCTACTAAACCAGTTCCGCCAGACACGGAAGATCATGAAGCAAATGTCTTCCGGGAAAGGTCTCAGAAACCTGGCGAGACTGATGCGTTAGCGCCTAGAACCGCGCCACGTCCACTGCGGCCCGGTTCAGCCCCCAAAGGGGGTCTCCCGCATCACGCTCCCTTGCGGTCGACAGCCCTCCTGACGGCGTCCACCACGTGAACCGGGGTCAGTCCATACTTTTCCAGCAGGCGCTGGGGGTCACCGGACTCGCCGTAGCCGGCCAATCCGACCATTTCGACAGGCGTGGGAACGCTGCCAGCCAATAGACTGGCGATCGAACTGCCTAGGCCCCCCTGCAAGAGGTGCTCTTCGGCCGTCACCAACGCTCCGGTCTCCCGGGCGGCCGCAAGCACCGCGCCTCGGTCAAGCGGACTGACTGTGGCCATGTTGACGACCCGGCACGAAATCCCTTCCTCGGCCAACAGGTCCGCCGCGGTCAACGCTGCGTGGACCATGATCCCACAGGCTATGATTGACGCATCCTTCCCTTCCCGCATGACCTCGGCCCTTCCAACGGCGAATCTGTGCGGTTCTTTGTGAACGACCGGAGTTGCCGGTCGGGACAGGCGCACATAGAACGGGCCCGGCGTCGAGACAGCGGCCCTGACGGCTAGGGCAGCCTCGGGCCCATCGGCCGGCACGATCACAGTGAAAGTGGGCAGGGCGGACACTATCGCAAGGTCCTCGACGCTCTGAGCCGACGACCCATCCTCTCCGGTCATAAGGCCGGCGTGGGTGAGCACGAGCTTCACGTTTAGCCCTGGTTGAGCCACGCTAACTCGCAGCTGGTCGAACGGGCGAGCTGAGCCGAAGACTGCAAAAGTGCTGACAACCGGAATCTTGCCGGAGGCAGCCAGGCCTGCGGCTACCCCGACCATGTTCTGCTCCGCTGGTCCAAAGTCGAAGAAGCGATCGGGGAACTCGGCCTCGAACCTATTCGCGAAGGTGGACTTGTTCAAATCACCGCCGACGACGACCAGGTCCGGGTACTCATGGCCCAGCTCGACCAACGTCTGGCCGGCGATCTGGCGGGTGGAGGCGGTGGCTGTCAACGGGCTGTATCGAGCTCGCCCAACGCAAGAGCGAGCTCCTCTGGGGACGGTGCCTTGCCGTGGAAGTCGGCATTATCTTCCATGAATGAGACTCCCTTACCCTTCACCGTGTGGGCGACGATTACAGTTGGACGCCCCTTCGTCTGGACCGAGCGCTCAAAGGCCGCGAGGAGCTCGGCAACGCTGTGGCCGTCCACCTCGGTAACTTCCCAGCCGAATGCCCGCCACTTGTCCGCAAGCGGCTCCAGGGTCATTACCTGATCGGTCCAGCGGTCGTTCTGGATGCGGTTACGGTCGATTATGGCCACCAGGTTGTCCAGACCGTGATGGGGCGCCGACATTGCCGCCTCCCAGACCTGGCCCTCATCGCACTCACCGTCACCCAGAAGCACATAGGTGCGCGTGGGCCTACCGTCGAGTCGGGCTGCCAAAGCTGTGCCCACTCCAAATGAGAGCCCTTGGCCGAGGGAGCCACCTGACATCTCCACCCCAGGGGTCTTCACGTGAGCGTGCCCCTGCAAGCGCGAGTCGATCTTCCTAAAGCTTGCCAGTTCGTCGAGCGGGAAGTATCCGGACTCCGCAAGCACCGCGTAGAGTGCCGCACAGGCGTGGGACTTGCTAAGGATGAAACGATCTCGGTCCGGCCTGGCAGGGTCGGACGGGTCGTGAACCATCACGCTTCCGTACAGGACCGCAAGTATGTCGGCCTCCGACAGCGAGCCGCCCGGGTGGCCGCTGTTGGCCGCGGCGACCATCTTCAGCGAATGGACACGGACGCGCCGCGCGAGCTCTTCTATCTTCGCTACGACTGAGGAATAGTCCGTCACAGGGCCGGCATTATAAGGCGAGGTAACACGGGCCGCCACCACCCGGGGCTAGTGCTCCGACTCTCCGTCGGCCTTATCCGGACCATTGTCTCCACTGGCCTGCGCCTCGCTCTTGCTCGATTCCGCCTCTTCGCTATCGGCGGGGCTGGTAGCATTGACCAAGGCTTCGATCACAGTATCGAGGACGCCCTGATCGGGAGCGATGACGACTTCCGTGACGATCCCTCGATTGACTGCATAGATGAGCTGTCCAGGGAGCGCGAACAGCACTTCCGTCTCCACCGAGGCCAGAGGGACCACCGTCGCTCCGACCCGCGCCTCGGTAAAGGTCGCAAACCCCTCGAAGAATTCCCCCGCGTCGCCCAAAGAGTCCCACTCATATCTGTGCACTAGGGCGTACGAGCCGTCGGGGCCAGAATAGACAACGTATTCGTCTCCACCCCAGCCGGCCGCCGCGATAGCCGCCTCACGTTGCACCAGCCCATCCTCAAGATAAGCCAAGAGCGCGAACTCTCCAAAGGTGTCCCTCCTCAACTCCGACCAGCCCTCACCCAAAGCGCCGACTAGGGAGGGGATGTCAACATCGACCGGATCTTCCCCCAGCACGTACTTACCAGGGTGGATGATCTGCTCAGTGGAAGTGGGAGCACGCTCGTACAAGGCATTAACCTCCCGCCAGCCGCCGTTGACAAAGAACTGGTACACGAACTGTGCTCCCTCCACGTAAGGAAAGACAAAGATGCGCTGGACTAGATGCGGCGCAGCCAAGAAAGTGCTCATGTCGATTTGGAGCCCCTGGGCGGCCGCCTGCTCCTGTTCGGTCATGCTCTCCAGCATGTAGATTGTCTGCAGAAGGACCGCGTCACCCTCGATCATCGCCAAGTATGCTGCCTTATGATCGGCGTTGTTCGCCAACTCTTCGGAGTCGAGCATCGAGCCGATGTCAAAATGCTGCGACTGCAGCGCATGAACGAACTCGTGAGCGTATGTAAGGCGATCCTGAGGAGACAGTTCGCGAAGGTCCTCGTCCACCACGTACAGTTCGTCCTTGGCGGTGTCGAAAAACCCTAGCGCACTCTCGCTGTATAGATCGACGTACAGTTCGTAAAGGTCGGTACCGGGATCGATCACGCCAAGGATCTCATAGAGCCGTCCGATGGCTGACAGTTCATCGCGCCGCGCCCCAAGATCAGTCAAGAGTCGGTCACGCAACTCCTCACGCGAGATGAAGCGCCGGTGGATGTCACCCACCGAATAAAGGCCACGCAGAACGGACGCGCGCGCGGCGATGCCGTCCAGTTGGGAGTAAAGACCGTCCTCGAGGGTATCCGGGACTGCGGTCGGCGGCGAGACCGTCGGCAGGATCACATCGCCGGGGTCGAATGTAGGGGTTGGTTCCGGAGTGGGGTCGTCATCTGGTCGCGGGATCGACCGATCCACGATGGCCTTCTCACCCTCTGAGGCCTGGGGACTGCCCTTGCTCGGAAAAACCGGGGTAGAGACAGCGCCTCTTCTTTCGGGCCCCTGATCATCGCCGACGCCCCCGCAGGCTGCTACGAAAGCCACCAAGACCATCAGGAGCGAGCTCACAGCGGTGGGTGTCACGAAGCTGAAGCTCACCTGACAGCTATGTGGCTGGAGCAATACACCGCTCTACCCGGGAGAGCCGGTGGTCCTATAATTTCCCTGGAGGCCTGCCGTTCAGCGTCGAAGCAGTGGTGCGTAGCGTGGCAAGGCGCCCGGGAGTGGAGGCATATGAGCCGACTCGGCAGCGTTGGGCTGCTGCCTATTGGTGTTGTCCTGCTGATACTGGGGGTGGTCCTGCGGTTCGATAGGGTTGTGACGGCGATCAGCTTCACGCTGATAGCGTTCGGGGTCGTACTCGGCATACTTGGGCTTATCAACATGATGTCGGGAAGGGGACGCCGAAATTTTGACGATCCCTAGGGCGGTTGGTTAGTCGTTAACGTGCTCTGTGACCTGACAGGGTCTCAGAAAGGTATGCCGGACAGTCCGTACCAGTGCTCTAGAGAACTCTCAACGGCGACCCGGTGCTTGTCCATCGACTCGCCTAACCTCAGTTCGGCCTCATTGTCACGGCCGTCTCCCCCTTTGCCCCGCACCAGAGGATAAAAGTACCCTCTCTTGTAATTGTAGATCCAATAGGCTGGCCTTCTTTCAAAGTCCACTCTGATGACAGCAGCCAGTAGCCGACTACCGTTGCCACGCTCGAAAAGAGTTTCGTTAAGCAACTGCACCGAACCTACCAGGCGCTCGAATTGCCGATTGTGCAGGACTATCCACGCGGTCTCGAACTCGTCGGTCTGCAGATCCAGCCCTGTCCCGGAGCCGACCTCACTCCGTCTCATAACGCCCTGAAGCTCGTAGGCAAGGTCGGACGCGGATGCGCCGTCTTCCGGGTTGAACAGAACTCCGGCCTTATCTCCAGTCGTCAGAGATGACCGGTCGATCATCTCTCGGGCGGCCCTGCTCAGATCGGCGAACCGGCTCGGCCGAGGCGCCCTTATCCGACTACGCCCGAACAGGCCTCCTAGGAAGCCCATCTCCGGGCCCGAGACGTGGGAAGGTCAGAACTTGAACTCACGGTACTGGGTGGCACCCCGACTCATGGCACGCTCTATTGCCTTGAGCTTTTCGATACGCTTTTGCACCGGCGGGTGGCTGGAAAAGAGTGACGCCATGCCTCCACCCTTTATGGCCGGGATGATGAAAAAGGCATTGGCATGCTCAACGTTGCGCAGGTCCTTTTCGGGAATCTTGTAGACGTCATTGGTGATCTTGGCCAGAGCCGACGCCAGCTGCATGGGATTGCCGGTCAGCACAGCTCCTCCACGGTCAGCCGAGTACTCACGGTACCTGGAAAGAGTCATTATTAGCATCTGGGCGGTGAAGTAGACCAGGATCGTGCCTGCGTACACCGCCAGGATGATGAGGGCGGCCTGGCCGCCCCCTCCGCCGGACCGCCGGCCGCCGAAGCCTCCAAACAGACTCATCCAAAACAACATCTGCATCAGAAAGCCGGCCATGATCACTATGATGCTGGCCCAGGTCAGCACCATGACGTCGCGATTCTTGACATGGCTCATCTCGTGACCCAAAACGGCCTCCACCTCGGCCTTGGTGAGTCGATTTAACAGACCACGGGTTACCGCCACTACGGCATTGCGGGGATTGCGACCCGTAGCGAAGGCGTTGGGGACATGCGTCTCCATTATGGCGATCTTCTTCGGCTTAGGGATCTCCGCGGTCCGTGCCAGCCGGGCGATAGTTTCGTGCAGCCACGGCTCCTCCTGTTCGGAGACCTCCTTGGCGCCGGTGGTCATAAGCACGATCCGGTCCGAGCCCCAATACTGGAACATGGCCATGGCAACGGCGATCACCAAGACCAGGAACCAGGGCACCCCGGCCCAGAACAGGAGGCCGAGAAACGCCACGAACAACAGGGCCAGCAACAGCATGGTCACCGACATCCTGACGGTCAACTCGGTATCGCGACCGATCTGCATGGGCCGTCTCATACGCGCTTCCAATACCTCCCAGGGCGGACTCGTGCCCTCTCCGTAACATCCATTCTATCGCGGCCGGATGAGACCGGACCTAGCGGTGCACCTTGCGATTCACTCCACTATCGGTTGAGAGACGATCCAAAGGCTAACGACCGTGTAGAGGACCATCAAGAGCAACATGGGATACTGGCTGCGCAGAGCGCCGACGTGCCCCGGAATCTCTCGAAGCGAGACTACATGTGAAACGAACACCGCGGCAACGTGGCCCACGACGATCACGGCGACCGAGAAGAACCAGGCGGCCTCGGCATTTATGACGCTGATATCTATCGCATACCCGGTGGACCCAAACAGGTTCCAGCCACGGCCGAACGGATCCGAGGCCAGCGGTATGATCGCCTGACCCTGAATCAGCAGCAGCGCGAGAAAGTGGGCGAAGTGGTAGGCCAGAGCTATCGGGACCAAGGACAGTACAAAGACTCGGGCCACCTTCAGAACATCTATGTCGGCCCCTGACATGCGGCGCATGGCCCACGAAAATGCCAGGTACAGGCCGAGAAAGGCCAACGGCACGCCGTACAGGCCTATCGTGTCTACCACCGTGCCCTCTATGCCCGCGAGCTGGCGGTGAACCCAATTCCAAGATGAGGTTTCCTTCAGGCCATCGAACGTTACCGTCGCCAGGGCGAGAATCACAAAGGCCATGTTGGCGACCGATATGTATTCGGGTCTAACCAGGCCAGCAGCGAAGGGCCGAAGAACCACCGTGCGGTCCCCAGGGTTAGCCCTATCAAAGCACGGGTAGCAGTCTACGCATTCGCCTTCGGTGCACTCAAAACTGCAACGCCGGCAGATCTTGCGACCCGACACCCTCACCTCGGTCAGCGAAAAGCGGGCAAACAGGCCGAATAACACCGAGAACGGGTCCCCGTAGCGAAGCCAGTCATTCTTCCCGAAGTAGTACATTCCGACCCACTGCACGACCGAGAAGATGACGATGATCGTCCCAAGGTCGCCCGGGACGGCCGCTCCCGAGTAGACGTTTTCGATCCAGGCGAATACGCCAAACAGCACTACCGCAGGCCACACCGACCACGCCCGGGGGTAGCGCTGGAGAGGGGTGAACCCTCTGCCACCGCCGAACAGGCGCTCGGCCAACTCGAAAACTATCTTCCAGGGATTGATGACAATCCAGACGTTGCCTATGACGGCTGCAACAAAGCCCGCACCCACCCACCAGATGACCCAGATGAACGTCGGCGAGAGATTGTCGAGCGGCTTGTGCGAACCGGCGAGCGAGGTGGCGATCACCAGCCCGAACATGAACACTGACGCGGCCTTCGCCACCCACACAAACGCGGGCGTGCCTACGCCGTGTCGAAACCAAGGGCGCGAACTGAGATCGTAAGTCGGATAGCCGGTGCCGGAACCTACGCCCCTTACGAAGACCCCCACCACTGCGAAGGACAGCACGACCGCGGCAGCAGCCCCGGCAAGGAAATACGAGAGCGGCACGGGCAGGTCGTACCGGGCTCCAAAGCCGTGTGCGTATGCGGGTTCAGCCGCCAAGGCGGCGGCGAGTATTGCGGCGAGCAGGGCCGTCCTGAGGTTGATCAGCACAACCGTCTACAAGGCGACCGGAGACGACCCCTCATCTTGGAAACACCTGAAACCAGCCCAGTCGCACCTCAGTCTCCTCCGTTCCACTTTCACCCCCTCGATGGCCGGCCTCGCCCGCTTCGTCACCTCCGTGTGCCTCATCCCCCTGCCCGCCCGAATCATGCTCCATGCCACCTTCCCTGTCGCTGGCAAGGGTGAACTTATGGAGCATGATCTCGAAGTTTCCCGTGGCATCGGCCGTAAAGTCGAAGGAAGAGGGTTGGCCCGGGGCCACCTCGCTGAACAGGTCGTAGCCGTGCAGGTGGAAGCCGCCCCTCACATCGGACTCGATGTTGAACGTGACATGGTCACCCTGTTTGACCTCGATGATCTGTCCTTCGATGTTCCAAGCATCATCGGAGATCACGATGTCAAAGGTCAGGTCCTCCGGCTCGGAGCTTCCGCAAGCTCCGGTCAGCACTAAAGCCGTTAGCGTCGCGGCAAGAAATATCAGCGTCTTTCGAAATCTGAGTTCCATCTCTTTTCCTTGGTTTCATGCCCCTGCTTCCCTAGTTGCGGAGCCGGGCGAGTATGCTCGCGGTCGTCGGCCTGTCTACTATGTCTCGGCCGACATATGACCAACGGATCGAGCGGTCCGGATTGATGATGAAGACCGCCGGCGCGGCCACTCCATCACCCAACAGGTCGAACACCCCGTAAGACTTGGAAGTTACCCGCGTCGGGTCGGCCAGCAGCGGGTACTCGGCTCCCACTATGGAGCTCATGCTCCTTGCGCCACCAACGTCGTCGACGCTGATGGCGGCCAACGCAACGTTTAGCTCTTCGAACTTGTCCAGGCTTGCCTGCAGCTCACCGAGCTGGCTACGACAAACCCCTCAGACAAAGCCACGGTAAAAGACAATTACGGCGGCTTCCCTGCCCTCCAGCAGGTCAACGAGCGAAACGGAGACTCCCGCCGCCGATGTGAGCGTGAACGCTGGAGCCCAATGGTCCTGGATCTCGACGACTTCTTGGACGGGAACAGCGGTCGGGGACGCAGTCGGGCCGACATCGACTACGAATGGAGTCGAGGTGGGATCCGGTGCCTCCAATGTCGGGCCACAGGCCACAGTAAGCATTATCAAGACTACGGCCGCAAACGCCGAAAGTACCTTGAGTCTGCCTGTCATGTGCGTTTTGCCCTTCTCGCGGTGAAATAGGTGCGCATCGCCAGGGCCACCACCGACAAGAACGCCACCAGCACGACGACGGTTATGATTCCGGTAATCGGATTGGACTCTCGCACTTTGACGTCGAAGTCGACCGAGCCTTCGCCCAGGTCTCCTTCCACGGCGACCGTGAACACCCAGTCGCCAACCTGTTCGACGGACAGGTCAATGTCCCAAAAGACCGGGTCCTCCTCAAAGAGGTCGGCCTCCAGACCACCGAACGTCTCAAGCTCTGAGCCCCGCTCGTCCAGCACATAACCGGACAAGGCAACGCTAGCGTCAGGAACGGCCAACCCCCGCTCGGAGTCGACGACACGCAGGGACACGTGCACGGAGCCCGGCGACGGGGAGCGTGGACTCGTACCGAAGGCCACCTCGTAGGGCCCGGCGAGCCCCTTACGAAACTCCGTCACGCCACCATGAGCCTCAACGGAGTAAGGCCAGGAGACGGCTGCCGTTACCAGCACCGCCATAGTGACGACGAGCGCGGCTAAGTGTCGCTGCATACAGTGAATGGACAAGCCTCCTACCGCCCGCAATCAGGGGACGGCGTGTTCGGTCAAGCGTCGGCGTCCGACGCGAGGGAATCAGACCGATTCGCGAGGCGGCCTGACCGGAGGCGACGGGCCGAACTGGTCGGGTCGGCTAAGGTGCGCCGACGGCTGATCATGGCTGACTGCCGGCTCAAGGGCAGATCGAACCATCAAACTGCAATCGTCCCCCACACCCGCGGGCGGCGACGGCGAGCCGTCCTCACCGGGTATGGCGGCCGTCATGTCGGGATGGGCGGGTTCAGGCATCGGATGAGTGTGAAATTCCGAGTAGGCGTGGGTGTGGGGCCCCTGCCGCGCGAGGTGGCCGTGGAACGGAAGACGCTCTGCGTAATGATGGTCGACTAGGGGACCGTACACCGGCACCATAACCGCCGCCACGAACAGCAGACCGGCGACGATGGGAGCGCAAACCCGGATCGGTAGACCCACGCCTGACTTGGACACGCCAAAATTGTACCAAGGGCCTACCCCGCGGCGGTCTGTATCCCCCCACTACGCCCCACCGTCGGTTCCAGCAATCCGGGCCTCAAGCTATGACGTCTGGCCCGCTGACAGCCATCCTGAGACCGTCTCGATATCCTTGTCCCCGCGGCCGCTCAAGCCCACCAGAACTATCGATTCCTCGGAAAGGTCCGGCGCCCAGCTCGACAGGTAGGCGATCGCGTGGGCGGGCTCGAGGGCAGGGATGATCCCCTCGGTCCGACAGAGGAGTTGAAAGCCCTCTATTGCCTCTTCATCCCGCACGCTGACGTAGCGAGCCCGCTCAGTGTCCTTGAGGTAGCTGTGTTCGGGACCGACGCCAGGATAATCGAGGCCCGCCGAGATGCTGTGGGTTTCCACGACCTGACCGTCCTCATCCTGGAGCAGGTAAGACATGCTGCCATGCAACACGCCGACTTCGCCCGAGACAAGCGTGGCCGCGTTCTCCCCGGAGGCCGTGCCCACACCCCCTGCTTCCACGCCTATCAACTCCACCTGCTCGTCAGCGATGAAGGGATGAAAAAGGCCGATGGCATTACTGCCGCCGCCGACGCATGCTACGACATGGTCGGGCAGACGACCTTCAGCCTCGATGATCTGATCCCTCGCCTCGGAGCCGATCACAGACTGCAGGTCACGCACGATCGCAGGGTAGGGATGGGGGCCCACGGCGCTACCAATCAGATAGTGGGTCGTCTCCACGTTGGTGACCCAGTCCCGTATGCACTCGTTGATGGCGTCCTTGAGAGTGCGGCTGCCAGAGGAGACGGGTCTGACCTCGGCTCCAAGCAGTTCCATTCGAAATACGTTGAGGCGCTGGCGGGAGATGTCCTCCTCTCCCATGTAGACGACGCACTCGACGTCCATCATCGCGCAGGCGGTCGCCGTCGCCACACCATGCTGGCCGGCCCCGGTCTCGGCTATGATCCGCTCCTTTCCCATACGTCTCGCCAGGATGGCCTGGCCCAGGGCGTTGTTAATCTTGTGCGCGCCCGTGTGGGCCAGATCCTCGCGCTTGATGTAGATCCGGGCGCCGCCCAGACTGCGGGTCAGATTCTCTGCAAAGTAGAGGGGCGTGGGGCGACCCGTATAGCTGCGACCCAAATCCTCCAGCAGACGAGCGAACCCGAGATCACCAGCCGCAGTCCCATACTCGCGCGTGAGTTGATCCAGGGCATGCATGAGCGTCTCAGGCACATATTGGCCGCCAAAAGCTCCAAAGCGTCCTCGCTGATCCGGCTGTACGTAGGGTGTTTGCATCTCTGACGCGGAAGGGTGTCAGCAGCCATTATATGGGCGCGCGACCAGCCCGACAGCGGGAAGGACGATGATAGAATCGGTGGCGAGGAGGCGCTTGGCCATCGCCTACGAGCGTGGCAGGGATCGGGAGGATCGACCGCCGCTTAAATGGAGAATTCGTTCAAGGTATCCGGGGCTTTGGGTGTCGCCGTAGTGGCGCTGGTAGTCTTGGCTTTTTCGGCCGCCTGCACTCCGGCCACTATAGTCCTTGACCAGTCGGACAATGAATCTCAGGTGCAGGCCGCTCGCGGCGACTTCGTAACCATCGCTCTTCCGTCCTTCCCAGACGCCGACCGGGGTTGGGTCGCCACGCAGTTGGAAGGGAAGATGCTCAGGGCGGAGGAGGAGCCAAGGTTCGTGGCACGGTCCGATGCCGGCGAGGCACCGGGAGTCGAGCTCTTCCGATATCGCGTGATGGCGGACGGCGAGACGACCGTGAGGCTCGACTACACCGGCGACGACGGCGACCTGCTGGGGTCGCCATTAAGCTTCACTGTCACCTTCGACATCGGAGGGCCGGTTGGCAATTAGCCCGTAGGCATGCCAATTTACGAGTACACCTGCACCGGCTGCGGACTTGCCTTCGAGCTTCGAAGGCCCATAGCCAGCTTCAATGATCGAGCGCAGTGCCCGGACTGCGGCGATTCTGGTGAACGACGTCTTTCGCTACCTTCGCTGGTCGCTGTGGCCGACGGCCAGACTCAGCAAGGCCGTGGGGGTGGGGGAGGCTGCTGCGGCGGGGGGTGCTGCACCGCCGGATAGCGACACCGGGGACCGCCAAGCCGCCACCAGGCCTGCGCTCTCTGCGACTGCCATGACCTCCCTCACCGAGGAGCCGCGGCGCCTTCAGCCGAGTCTCCTGCAGACCACAGTCCATGAATTCGACGGGCGATAAGGTACATTGAAAGCAGCAGTGCTTCCACGACGGTCGACCCTACTATCCACATGGTCGCGTCGAAGAAAAAGCCCTGTGGGAACATCATCAAGAGCACGTCGCGGTTAGGGTCCAGCTGCCACAGGTCGTTCGAAAACGACACCAGGTGGAAGGCCAGAAACACCCGATCGAAACCCACCAGGGCCGCCAATCCAACGACCACCACCAGGCCGAGCGTGAGTAGCCCGCCCCTGCCCAGGAGATCGCCTGCGATGCCGATCCACCGCCTCCGATACAGGAGTGCTCCGCCGAGCAGGAAGAAGCCTATGTAGCCCCCGGTGGCTACATGGACCATCCAGACGCCCCGGACCAGGCCCTTGACGTCGACCATGTGGGCAATCTCCCGGTCGTTGTATATGCTTCTGAGGACTCCATGCTGGATTACTCTGACCTCGAGTACATCCTCGTCGTTGTTGAAGTACTCGCGGAAGGCCGCGCCGGCCCTGATCAGTTCGTCGCGTTCAATGCCGGTCGTTTCGGCCACCTTGTACTTATCGAAACCGTAGCTGTATAGGAACGGTGCGTTTATCACCCAGCGGACGTTGGACGTGACTAGAAACACCGGTATACAGGCGATGAAAAGTGCGGTCAGCACAAGCTTCAGGGGTCGCACGGCTCGATGTTAGCACAGGGATTTTCGGAGCCGGAAGGTGATGCCCAAGGCGTCCGCAGTCAGATGAACAACCGCAAACAGGCGGCTGGAGCCTGCGAATTCGACCATAGCTTCCAGGGCTTGATGACCGTGCTGGATCGGCTCCGGTCCCCCGATGGCTGCCCGTGGGACCGGGGTCAGACCAGAGAAACGCTGCGCGACCAGTTCCTGGAGGAAGCGTACGAACTCGTCGAGGCCCTGGACGAGGGCGACGATGAAGCGATCGCGGAAGAGGTGGGGGACGTTCTCCTACACGCTGCCTATCAGATTCAACTGAGCAAGGAGGAGGGCCGGTTTTCTGAGCCCGACGTGTTCGGGGCGCTCATCGCCAAGCTTGTCCGCAGACATCCTCATGTTTTTGGGGCCGACCGCGATGATCTCGATGCCTCTCAGGTTCTGGCGAACTGGGACGAGATCAAGCGCGCCGAAAAGCCGCATTCCCAGCGACGATCGGCGATCGACGGCGTGCCCCTGGCGGCGCCGTCCCTGACCGGCGCACAGGCCATCCAAGGCAAAGCGCAGAGGACAGGCTTCGACTGGGACGACATCGCCGGGGTGCTCGAAAAGGTCCGTGAGGAGATAGATGAGCTTGGCGCGGCCACCACAGCAGAGGAGGCAGAGGCCGAGTTCGGGGACTTACTCTTTTCGTTGGTAAACGCTGCCAGGTGGCTGCAAATCGATGCCGAGACTGCACTCCGCAAGGCCAACCGGCGATTCGCAGAAAGGTTCAGGGCAATGGAGATGCTAGCTCAACAGCGTGGCGACGACTTTCGAGCGCTGTGCTCTGAGGACAAGGAATCGCTGTGGAAAGAGGTGAAGAAGGGGAACGTCTAGCGGGCTGACAGCGACCCTAACGCAGACTTTGGATCCATAATCGTCGCTCGAATTCGTTGGCCACCGATTCGACCAGCGATTCGGACAAGGGCCGGAACAGCCTTTGGCCAAGGCCGCGGCGAGGACCCATCCGCACCACCTTCTTGGCACAGCCAGCGAGGTTGGCGGCCCGATCAACCGCAAGGTCTAGATCGCCTAGTTCATCTACGAGACCGGCCTCTAGGGCCCTGGTCGCCCAGAACACCTCGCCGGTCGCAAGCTCTCTGGCCGAAGAGTGGGTCAGGCCTCTTGCACCCGCGACGATCTCGACGAATCGGCCATAAGACTCATCAGTGAGCTCTTGCATCTTCGCCTCTTCCTCAGGCGTGGGAGGCCTCCAGACGGCACCCATGTCCTTTAGCTCGCCGCTCTTCGTAACGCTGATGTCGACGCCTATTTTTTCCAGTGCCGCGCGGAGCATGGGCCGGACGGAAACTACTCCGATCGATCCCACTAACGCACCTGGAGCCGCGACGATCCGCTGAGCGCCACAGGCGACCATATAGGCACCGGATGCACCTACACCGCGGATGGCAGCAACCACCGGTTTCTGCTCGGCGACCTTGGCCACGCAGCGATAGATGTACTCGGACGCCGGCACCGAGCCTCCGGGTGAATCGATGTCGAGCACCATCGCGCGTATGGATTTGGCCTTCCGCACCCGGTCAAAGACCCTCTCATGGGGTGCCGACTTGACTCCGCCACCCAGGGTACCGAACAGTTCGACCACCGCAATCCTGTCACGTCGAGGTATCAGACGCATCGGCCGATTTTAACCGAAGACTCCGGCAGATAGGCTCGTTGACCTACCATTCCACAGCTACTTACACTTGCGCGGTTCTCCAACTCTCCATGACACGCAGCGATGATGACAGATCGGCCCTATCAGGAGGCTTCCTTGCCGATCTTGAGCGGGTCGCGGCGGACGCGGCGCGTGAGGCAGGGCATCTGCTGATGGACTACTTCGGCCGACCGCTTGACGTCGAGTACAAGGGCGATAGCCTATCGGACCCGGTAACCGAGGCTGACCGGCAGAGTCAGGCTCTTTTGACAGGCCGCATCAAGGCTAGCTTTCCAGATCACGCCGTTGTGGGTGAGGAGGACGAAACCGCGTCTGTCGAGGCCCTACCGGACTTTGTATGGGTGCTCGATCCCCTAGATGGGACGAGGAACTTCTCTCAGGGGCTGCCGATGTTCGCCTCCTCGGTGGGGGTCTTGCTTAGGGGCGTGCCCGTTGCCGGAGCGATCTTCATACCCTGGCCGCAGGTCAGGGGCAGGGTATTTCACGCAAGGAAGGGAGGGGGCGCGGCATGCGACGGCACGCCCCTGAACGCGTTATGTGCGACTGAGCCGGAATCTCGACGTCTCGTTGGCCTGCCCGGAGGGTTCAGCCACCGCTTTAGATTTGACGAATCTATGGCAAACAGGGTGGGCGAGGCACGGCAGACTGGCTCAATTGCCTACGAGCTGGCGATGACGGCGTCTGGGAACTTTCAGTACAGCGCGCTGACTGGTTCACTGTCACTCTGGGACGTGGCAGCAGCGTCCGTGATCGTCTCCGAGGCGGGCGGCAGGGTGTTGGTCGGCGAGAAAGAAGGAGCGGGACGATCCTGGCGTCAACTAAGCACGTTCGTCTCCGACTGGGAGGACGATCCTCCAAGCAGTGCCGACCTGCACAAGTGGTACAGGCCGATGATCTTTGGCGCTCCCGGCGTCGCTGACGCCGTGGCGGCCGGCATCAGGCCTCGCGGCCGCTGGAGAAGAAGGCTGAGGCGATGGTTTAGGCGCATGCCGAATCCTCTTCCGGCCTGGATGCATTCGAGCCGGGAGAGCCCTTCCTGATATGACACATAGGGCTGAAGGAGAGTTGTTCGCGCATTGAGTTCGGTTCACACTCTTTTTTTGGCCCTCAACCCGCCTCCGCAGGAACCGTTGCAGGCGTCGTCCCCGAGGAAGAACAGCGCCCACGGCGGTCAGACCAGGGGCCAAGGGACATTGAGGTAGGGATCAAGCACCGGGTGCACCGGCGTTTCGAGAATCCCGGAGAGGCGCGCTCGGAGAGCGTCCAGCTCGGCGACGCTGATTCGGCACTTGAGCCTCTCCCTAAGGGTGCCTCCCGCATCGAGCTCCCCCGTCAGGGCCTGCAGGTCGGCTACTAGCCCTTCTGGAATGGGCTCGCCCCAAAACTCGAGCATAACGGTCCTTACCTTGAACCGTTCGTTGAAGGTTAAGCCGTGATCTACGCTCCAGAGTGTTCCCTGGGCATCCTCCAGAAAGTGGCCTCCCTTGCGATCGCCGTTATTGACAAGGAGATCAAAGGAGGCGAACGAAGCCAGTTCGCCCAGCCTTTCCTCGCGCAGGTTAAAGTAGGTCACGCTCGGGTCGAATTCTACAAAGCGTTGCATTGACCCGGGTCCGTGGGGCCCCTCCCTGATGACAGTCATAGGAATGCGCGGCCAACCCAGACGTTCGGAAACGATAAAGGCAGCATATTCCCTGAGATACAGGGTCCCGTCGGGATAGTCCGCGAGAGGCCTTTCACCGGCCCTAGGCTTGTAGATCGCACGCATCACGCGACCGTCGCCCCCGGCGTCGAGGTGGACGAGGAAGGTGTAGTTGGATCCGAGGCGCACCTGCGCGCCTGCCACTATCTCGGCCGATTCCAGGATGGTTCGGGCCAGTTCGGGCGGCGGGTCAACCAGCCGGGGTTCGGGCCGGCCAGCGGATAGAGGCGGCGGATTGGTCGGCGCCAAGGGCCCTATATTCTAACGGCGGATTGCTGTAGCCGACCGTTAAGAGCTGTCGGGGATGCGTATGGCCCGGTTGCCGTTCACCATTGGACACTTGTGGCCTCCCCGCTCTTCCGGATCCATGGGCGCCCCGCACAGGGGACATAGAGGCCTTCCAGCCGCACATACCTCCAGTGCCTGTTCGGCGAATTCATCTACCCTGGATCGGCTCGCCCAGAGGGCGATGTCGGGAGGGGCGTCATCCTCCATGATTTGAGGAGACTCGATATCGTGAGCCTCGATGATGAACATGCCGTGGGAGTCCTGATGCTTCAAAGCAAGTCGACCTGCCTTGAACTCAACCCTGGTCAGCGGGTCGGCCTCGAGCTCTTCGTTCGCAGATGCCGAGGCTGCCGCATCTTCGCCCTCTCGAACTGCGTTAGTCATCTGGTGGATGGCCAGCGCAAGCTGGAAGAGTTGCTCTTTCTCCAGCCACACGTCCGCCCTACTTGAGTCGCTCTCTGCGATCATGCGGAATGTGCGCCGGCCCGGCTCGCCGACGGCCTCGGCCTCAAGGCGGGAGATGCGAGTGAAATCGACCTTAGCGCCGGCCATCGCGACCAATGTTAGCAGGGGGACTGGGTCTGCGGACCCGGGTGTGCGGACAACCCGCGCCCTCAGCGAAGTGAGTCTTGCTGAGTTGCATGGGAGCAGCTAGTAGACATATGCCGGCCCGGGAACAAATGGAAACCGGTCGTCGAGACCCTCCCTCAGGGTAAATCCCAGACCGGGTCGGTCAACGGCCCGCACGCACCCGTCTTCGATTTCGAAAGGCTCCTCGAACAACTCCCAGATCAGCGGGGACGCGCTTTGAGAGACCTCAAAGATATGGCAGGCCGGAGCATGCATGGCCAGGTGGATGGAGGCGGCAACAATTACCCCGCTTGACCAGACGTGGGGGGCCAACCTGACGCCATGGGCATGCGCCAGGGCGGAAATTCGGCGGCACTCGGTGAAACCGCCGGCGATCGCTATATCGGGCTGAAGAATATCGACCGCGTTCATCCTCAGCAGGTCCAGCACGTCAAAGCGCGTGGACTCGCTCTCGCCCGAAGAGATAGGAACAGTTGTCGATGCCCACACCTCTGCCTGTCCGGCATGGTTGTCGTAGGAAACAGGTTCCTCGAACCAAGCGACTCCCTGCTCTTCCAGAATCCTTGCGAGTCGCTTTGCGGTGGAGACATCGAGGGAACCGTGGGCATCGACCATTATCTCCACGTCTTTGCCCAGTGCCCTTCGGGCCGCGGCCACCCGGGTGGCCGCCTTGTCCAGAGAGAATCCATCACGTCCCTCGGCTCGCATCTTCACCGCGGTAAAGCCCTTTGCCGCGTAACCCGCCATCTCATCTCCCGCATGCTCGCCGGGGGCCCAACCGCCAGAGGCATACGCGCGAACGCTGGTCCGCGCCGCGCTGAGAAGCCGATAGATCGGCTGGCCAAGCGATTTGCCCAAGATGTCCCACAGCGCAATGTCGACGCCGGCAATGGCGCACAGCGTGTCCCCCCTGCGGGAAGAGCCGGGCTGGGGGTAACCCCGTGCGAGCGCCGGCTCGCCGCGCGAACCACTGTACATGCGTTCCCAGTGGCCCTCTATGAGGCACGGGTCCCGGCCCAGGAGCTGGGGACGCAGCTGGGTCTCCACTACAGCCTTGACCACCTCGGGGTTGCCCTGGCCGGCCCCGATGCCCGTGATCCCCTCGTCGGTCTCGACCTCGACGATGCAATTGTCCATCTTGACGGCAACCCCTAGGTCGGTCCGCCAGCGCTTCTCCTCCGGCACCACGGCCGAAAGCAGGGTCGCACGCACGTCGGTGATCTTCACTGGACCGCCAGTTTGACCACGGGGTTGTCGGCCGGTGTGGGCCAGCACGAATACAGGTTGCCCGCCGAATCGCCCCAGATCCCGTGACCACGGTGGAGGCCTCGCGCGATTACCTCCCCATCCAGGGTCATGACCGTCAGTCTCGGCACCTGGTCGGTAACGTAGATCCGATCCGATCGGTCTACGTAGATGTCCATGGGCTTGTAGTGGTCGGTCCACACCTCCAGCAGTTCGCCGTCCAGGGTGAACACCTGTATGCGCAGGTTCTCTCGATCGGCCACAAGCACGCGGTCTCGACGGTCAATCCAGATGGCGTGGGGTACAGTGAATTGCCCCCTGCCCTGACCGGCCTCTCCCCAACCTCCGATCAGTTCCCCATCCGCCGAAAACCGGTGAATGCGTGAATTGCCGTAGCCGTCGCAAACGAACACATCTCCGCTGGCCCGGTGGACCGCCACATCCGCCGGATGGGCGAAGGGGGCCTGAAGACTGGGCGTGTCGGGCTTGCCCAGGCGCAGCAGAACGTCGCCGGCGGTGCTGAACTTGGTCACGGTGTGTCCATCCTTGTCGGTGACCCAGATCTCGTCGTCTGGCGTGATCGATATGCCGTGGCCCTCCGTCACTTCGCCTTCGCCGAACGAGCCGACAAGAGAGCCTTCCTGATCGAACACCAGAACGGGTGGATCGGTGCGTCGCAGTACGTACACCCGGTCATCGGAATCGACGCAGCAGGCGCTTACAGCCCCCCATGACATCCCGGCCGGCAGCTCGCCGAACGGCTTTACCACCTCGAAGCTCACCCGCCCAACGCTGCCAATGACACGCTTTCGCATGCCGGAATTCTACCCCACCGGCCTAAGAGCGAATGCCCCGGCCAGATCGTAGCGGGCTAACCGCCGGACCGACGGATTTCCTACTAATGCACCGGAGAAGCGCCCTTGCCCGCAATGACGGACGCCATGTAGCCGGCACCGAACCCGTTGTCGATGTTCACGACCGCAACGCCCGGTGAGCAGGCGTTCAGCATCGTAAGCAGCGGTCCCACCCCCTCGAAGCTGGCACCGTATCCCACGCTTGTGGGGACAGCTATCACCGGGACGCTCACCAGCCCTGCCACCACGGACGGCAACACACCGTCCATGCCCGCAACCGCCACGATGGCGTCCGCCCTGCGCAAATCGCCCAGTCGATCAAGAACCCGATGCAGTCCGGCCACACCGGCATCCAAGATGCAGTCGACTTCGCTGTCCATCCACTCGGCCGTCTTGGCCGCCTCGGTCGCCACCGGCAGGTCTGCGGTGCCGCCGCTGATCACCGCGACGAGTCCGGCTCTTTTCCTTGCAGGGCGTCGATCCACCGTAATCGTCCCCGCCGCAGGTTCGTACAGGGCTTCGGGTGCCACCCCGGCAACGGCGTCGTGCATCTCGACGGTGGCACGCGTCACCAACAATCGGTCGGTGTGAGAAAGGATCTCCCCCGCAAGTCGGCCGACCTGCCCCGGGGTCTTGCCGCGACCGAAGATAACCTCCGGGAAGCCGGTTCGGAGCTCGCGATGATGGTCGACTCGCGCGAACCCGAGATCCCGGTAGGGCATCTGGGCGAGCGCTTCCACCAGATCTTCGGTGTCGATCTGGCCGGCGGAGTAGCGCCCCAGCAGCGCCCTTAGAGCAGTCTCGTCGATCTCAAGCCTCCTTCTGAGGCTAGTATAGGCAACCGCACCGGGGTACGAACCCGGATGATCCCGAACCGGACGCGGTCGTCCTGATTGAGAGGTCGCTGGCCACTTGCTACCATGCCGCTTATTGTCGGCAGCCCGCACGCCGACCGAGGAGAGTCCATCTTGGAGATCGTTGGCTACGCAGACAGATTTAGCGTCCACCCCGGCGAGACGATCAGATTCATGGTCAGCTCCCAGAACGAGACCTACGGGGCGGGCATAGTCCGGCTTATCCACGGCGACGAGAATCCGCTCGGGCCCGGCTACAGGGACGAGCGGATTCCAACCGCGATCGACGGCGAATACCCCGGGAAATTCCAACCAATACGCAACGGCTCGTACGTGACGGTCGAGGGCCATGACGACCTGGACCTGACGGGCAGCTTTACCCTGCAGGCGTGGATCTTTCCCACCACGGCGGACAGGGAGCAGACGATCATCGGCAGATGGTCCGAAGAGGATGCCACCGGCTACAGGCTGATGATTTGCGGGGACGGATCACTTGGAATCTCGGTGGGAGACGGGTCCGCCACCGAGACCATTTCCACCGGCACCCCCCTGCGGAACGGAGTTTGGTGCTTTGCTGCCGCGTCCTACGACGCTGACGAGGGAAAGGTGTCGCTCTACCAGCTGCCCATCACCATGTGGCCTCAGGAGCCGAGCCGTGCGGTCATAGTCAAGGACACCGGCACCCTCCCCCTGCAGGGCACCGACGGCCCACTGACGATGGCTGCCCACCTGGCGGCCCTGACCGACGGCAAGCCGGTTGCACATGGCAAGTACAACGGGAAGATCGACAGCCCGCGGATCTATGCCGGGGCATTGACCGAAGAAGAGATAGGGCGCCTGAGACGGGACGCTCCGCCTGCCGAGGTCGGTGACGGATCCCTGAGGGCCGCCTGGATCTTTTCCACCAACTTTTCGACCGACGTGGTCGACGACATCTCCGGACGGGGTCACGTCGGGCGCGCCGTGAACCGGCCCTACAGGGCCATGACCGGCCACCTTTGGCGGGGCCAGGAGCAGAACTTCCGAATCGCCCCAGAGCTTTACGGAGCGATGTACTTTCACGACGACGACCTTGACGACGCCGGGTGGGACGTTGACTTCGAGCTGACCGTGCCCGAGACGATGCGCAGCGGCATCTACGCCGCCCATCTCAAGGCCGGCGACTCAGAGGACTATGTTCCGTTCTTCGTGCGGGCACCGAGGGGGACCTCGACGGCGCCAGCGTTGTTCCTCGTGCCGACCAACAGCTACCTTTCCTACGCAAACATCCACATATTCGCCTACACCGACATCAAGTACGTCGAGTTGGGCAGGCTCGCCGGCGGCAAGGAGATCACATTCGAATACCCTGTCGATCCGCGCGACCTGTACATGATCGAAAACAAGCTGCGCAGCCAGTATGACCGCCATTCGGACAACAGCGGTGTTTCGCACTCATCGAGGCTGAGGCCCATACTGAACATGCGCCCCAAGTACCATTCGCCGCTGCTGCACTTCGGCCGCGGAGCTCCCCACCAGTTCAACGCCGACTTACACCTGACCGACTGGCTAGAGCAGATGGGCCACGATTTCGACGTTGCCACGGACGAGGACCTTCAGCGAGAGGGCGTCGACCTGCTGCGGAGATACCGTGTGGTCCTGACGGGCTCGCACCCCGAATACTGGACAAGCCAGGGTCTTGACGCCCTAGAGGACTACCTCAGGGAGGGCGGCAGGCACATGTATCTCGGGGGCAATGGCTACTACTGGGTTACCTCGTTTGCCGCGGACTCCACGCACTGCATCGAGGTGCGCCGTCACCGCGGTACGGAGGCCTGGGAGGCGGCGGCCGGCGAGTACTATCACCAGAGCACGGGCGAGCTGGGCGGCCTGTGGCGCTTTAGGGGAAGGGCGCCCCAGGAGCTGGTCGGAGTAGGTTTCACCTCCCAGGGCTTTGACGTGTCGCTGCCCTACCAAATGGCAGCCGAATCGGCCGATCCGCGCGCCGCATTCATAGTCGATGGGTTAACCGAGGGCGAGAGCTTCGGGGCCTACGGACTCACACAGGGCGGGGCCGGCGGATTCGAAATCGATCGCGCCGACGCCGAGTTGGGCACGCCTCCCCATGCACTGGTACTCGCCACAACCGAGGGGTTCTCCGACGTGTATCAGCACGTCATAGAGGAGGTGCTCCTGAACGACGGCATGCAGGGCGGCACGGTCAACCCGCTGGTAAGGGGAGACATCGTCTTCTACGAGGGTCCCAACGGTGGAGCGGTCTTTTCGGTCGGCTCGATTTCGTGGTGCGGGGCACTGTCTCACAACGACTACGACAACGATGTCTCGCGCATGACAGACAACGTACTGCGCCGCTTCATATCCGAGGAGGAGATCTAGAGGCCTTGGGCGCACGTCGCATCACCCACGCCCTTACCGTCGTCGGAAGTGAGCGTTCGCACGACGACAAGGCACAGGCACTCCGGCGCGAGCTGAAGAGCTACGGTTCGGTCGTGGTCGCCTACTCCGGCGGCGTCGACAGCACACTGGTGGCGGCGGTTGCCCAAGAGGTGCTGGGGTCCCGCGCACTCGCTGTCACCGCCGACTCGCCAAGCCTGGCCCGGAGCGAGCTGGCCCAGGCGGTGGAGATCGCGGGCCGAATCGGAATCGCCCACAGGGCTATCCGCACCAACGAACTTGACCGTGAAGGCTACCGCGCCAACGGTCCGGACCGCTGCTTTTTTTGCAAGGACACGCTCTACGCGGAACTTAAGAGCATAGCCAGCCACGAGGGCTACAGAACGGTGGCCAACGGGACGAATCTTGACGACTTTGCAGATATTCGCCCGGGTTTGTCCGCTGCGGCCCAGCATGGTGTGCGAAGCCCGCTGGCTGACGCGGGACTGACAAAGGGTGAGGTTCGAGAGCAGGCCAGGGATATGGGCCTAACGGTATGGGACAAGCCAGCTCAGGCCTGTCTTGCTTCACGCATTCCCTACGGAACCTCCGTCTCCACCGAGACGCTAAAGCGCATAGGCGACGCAGAGGCGGCCCTCCGGGAGCTTGGACTGGACCAGATGCGCGTCAGGCACCACGGCCGTGTAGCACGCATTGAGGTGCCTGTCGAACAGATCCCAGGGATGGTCGATCCCTCCGCCAGGGCAAGGATCGTGGCCGCGGTAAAGGGCGCCGGATATGCGTACGTGGCGGTCGATCTGGAGGGCTTTCGTTCGGGCTCGATGAACGAAGTCCTGGGTCCGGCGACGGATATGACAAGCCAGAAGTCGTGATTTCGACGCGCTCGAAAGAGCCTGTGGCCGACCGCAATGGACGGTGGCTGGAGGGTCGGTGAGGCTCTCGGGCAAGGTGGCTTTGATCACCGGCGGGGCAGGCGGTCTCGGGGCCTGTCAGGCCCGGCTCTTCGCGGCCGAGGGCGCGGCCGTTGCTATCGCCGACCTGAGAGAGAGCGCGGCGGGGCAGCTGGCAACCGAGATCGAGGCCGGCGGCGGCCGCTCCATCCACATGCGTCTGGATGTGGCCGATGAGGCCTCCTGGGCCGAGGCCGTAGATGCGACCGTCAGGCGGCTCGGTCGTCCGACGGTGCTGATACAGAACGCCGGAATCTATGTTCGCGATTCGATCTCCACGGCGACGCTTGAGCAGTGGGAGGCCGTGATGGCGGTGAACTCCCGGGGCGTGTTCCTGGGCACCAAGGCCATCGTGCCACACATGATCGAGGCCGGAGGGGGCTCGATAGTGAACGTATCGTCCACGTCGGGCATCGTGGGCAGCCGCATCTCGGCTGCCTATAACCCCTCCAAGGCAGCCGTACGCGTGTTCACCAAGTCGACCGCCATCCAGTACGCTTCCAGCAACATAAGGGCCAATTCGATTCATCCGGGCCCCACGGAAACCGAGATGCTGGACCTGGTCTATCCGACCGCCGAGGTCAGGAAACAAAGGGAACTCGAGGTCCCCCTGGGCCGATTCGCCAGCGCACTTGACGTCGCCTACGCCGCGCTGTTTCTTGCATCTGACGAGTCATCGTACGTGACGGGTGCAGAGCTGGTGTTGGACGGTGGGTTGACGGCCCAGTAGACTCCGGAACGGTGACTCCGCAAGAGTCTGATTGGGAGCGAGTTCAATGGACCTAGGACTAGGCGGCAAGGTGGCGTTCGTAGGCGGTTCCTCGCGTGGCATTGGCAAGGCGATCGCAAGGTCTTTCCTGGCAGAAGGAGCCAGAGTCGTTGTCACCGGGAGGGAGCGGGACGCGCTGGACCAGGCGACTGCGGAACTGACCGGCGAGTTCGGAGTCGAGGGTGTACTGGCGGTCGAGGGAGACCTCAGAATGCCCGGGCCAATCGACGCCGCGCTGAACAGCACCGCAGAGCGGTTTGGCACGATCGACTGCCTGGTTGCCAACATCGGTAACGCCCTTACCGAGGAAAGAGGCTGGAACATACCGGAAGAGAGCTGGTCGGCCGACATGGCGTCGAATTTCTGGTCAGCCGTTCGGTTGGTACAGAAGGTCATACCGTCTATGCTGCGTGCCGGCAGCGGCTCGATAGTGTTCACGAACTCCATTGCAGGACTTGAGAGCCACCCGGCCGCCATTCCCTACAACGCGGCGAAGGCGGCGTTGGCAAACTACGCAAAGAACCTTGCGTTCAGGCTGGGGCCGAACGGGATAAGGGTGAACTCCGTGGCGCCCGGCAACGTGATATTCCCGGGCGGCTACTGGCAGGGCGAGGTCGAATCCGACGCCGAGGCAATGCGGTCGATGCTTGAGGGCAATGTTGCTCTGCGGCGCTTCGGTAGGCCGGAGGAGATCGCCGACCTCGTCGTGTTCATATCGTCCGACAGGTGCGGCTTTCTCACCGGCTCGATGATAGTCGACGACGGCGGCCAAACGCGCCGCATCTGAAGTCGCGGCCAAACGCATCCGTTGTGCGGGCCGACCGTGCGCGGGTCGAGCGCGCTGTCGCCCGATCTGTCCTGGCTGCTGACGAACCGGGAGCTGATGCGACGATGCACCGCGCGCGTATAATCGCCTCTACCGACGCGCGAACCAGTGTCGAGTGCGCCTCACGGAGCGATAGTGTGGCGCGGGCAGGAACCGAGGAGGAGACATGAGCGAGGCGTTCAACCGCGAGGCGGCCACCTACACCACCAACCACCCGATCTCTAAGGGACTGCAGGCCGAGGCGCGCAAATACCTGCCGGGAGGCAGTTCCCGCGGGACGGCGTACTTCGACCCCTACCCCTTCTTCGTGGACCACGCCGCCGGCCACCACGTCTACGACGTCGACGGCAACAGGTACCTGGATTTTATGATCAATGCCACGACCTATATCGTCGGGCACGCTAACCCGGCCGTGGTGCAGGCCGTCAAAGATCAGGCGGACAAGGGCCTGAGCTACTCGGCTCCCACCGAGGCGCAGGTGCGCCTAGCCAAGCTGATAGTCGATCGAGTGCCGTCGGTCGAGAAGGTGCGCTTTACCAATTCGGGGACCGAGGGAACGCTCAACGCTATCCGCATGGCTCGCACATACACGGGAAGGACCAAGTTCGCCAAGTTCGAGGGCGGCTACCACGGCAATCACGAGTTCGTGTCGGTGAGTGTCTACACGCCCCTGAGCAAGCTGGACCCTGACAGGACCACCGCCGTACGAGAGTGGCCAGGCCAGCCGCAGAGCGTGGTGGATGATGTGATAGTCCTGCCCTACAACGACATGGACCGCTGCGAGCAGGTGATTCGCCAGCACGCCCACGAACTGGCGGCCGTGATAATGGAGCCCGTTGCGTCCAACTTCGGCTACATCCCGGCCAGGCCGGAGTTCCTTAAGGGAATACGCGAACTCACCGAGGAACTGGGCATAGTCCTGATATTCGACGAGGTGCAGAGCTTCCGGCTTTCACGGGGCGGGGCGCAGGAGATCTACGGGGTGGTTCCCGACGTTACTACGTTCGGGAAGATCATTGGCGGAGGTTTGCCGGTCGGGGCATGGGGCGGTAAGGACGAGCTCATGGCCCTCTACGACAACGAGAACAGCCCTGCGATCACCCACGCCGGAACCTTCAACGCTAACCCGCCTACCATGGTCGCGGGCGAGGAGACCCTCAAGCAGTTGACCCCCGACGTCTACGAACGCATGAACCTGCTCGGAGACCAGTTGCGAGCCAAGATCAACGCCGTGTTCGGCGAGCTGGAGATGGAGGGTCAGGCGACCGGAATAGGATCGCTGTTCGGCCTCCATTTCACATCCGCACAGATCAACGATTACCGGGACATGATGCACGGCGACCAGGATCTGAAGGCGGCCTTTTACACCGGCATGATGAACGAGGGCGTGCTGATGTTCAGCAAGGCTCAGGGTGCCCTTTGCACGCTGACCACCGAGCGTGAGGTGGACGATTTCGTAGACGCCTCACGGGCCGTGCTTCAGCGGCTGCGAGACTGAGCGACCGGCTCAATGATGACCCGACCCGCGGTCCGGCCTCAGGTCCGGGCTCCCGCGGCGCCGGATTCCCTCATAGTCGCTATCTCGGCACTCGAGTAGCCCACCTCGCCGAGCACCGCGTCGGTGTGCTGACCCAGGTCGGGCGGCGGTCGACGCAGGACCGCCGGTGTGGCCGACAGCTTGGCGGCCGGTCCGACGTTCTTGATGGGCCCGAGCGTCGGATGTTCGATGTCCATCTCCATGCCCCGGGCCCGGACATGCTCGTCAGCGTATACGTCGGCGATATCGTAAATCGGCCCCGACGGCACCTTCTTGGCGGTCAGCCGCTCACACCACTCTGCAGTACCACGCCTGACCAGCGTCCTTTCTATCTCGACCTTGAGCGCCTTAAGGTTGCGGACCCGATCGGCATTGACAAAAAAGCGTGGATCGTCTCGCAGGTCTGGCCGGCAGATGGCCTCACAAAGGCGCGCCCAGGTGTTCTGGTTGGCGACGCCAATGTTCATATGGCCATCCGCGGTGCGGTAAGCCTGATATGGAGCCGTCATGCGGTGTCGGGAACCGACCGGGCCGGGCACCTCTCGGCCGAACCAAAGGACCGCGGACTCCCAGATGGTGTAGGCAATTCCACCTTCGATTAGGGAGGTGTCGACAAACTGGCCCTCGCCGGTTCGCACCGCGTGCACATAGGCTCCGAGTATGCCGTAGACGGCGAACATGCCGGCGTTCAGATCGGTGATCGGGACGCTGATCTTGACCGGAGGCGCATCCGGATGGCCTGTGAAGCTCATGTGCCCGCTCATGCCCTGGGTGACCAGATCGAAGCCCAGGCGTTCCCTGTACGGCCCGGTGGCGCCGAAACCGGAAATCGTGCAGTACACCAGCCTGGTGTTTCGTTCCTTGAGATCCTCGTACCCGAGACCCAGCCTGGACATGGCACCGGGCCGCAGGTTCTCTACGAGGACGTCCGCCCAGTCGACCAGGCGAAGGAATGCCGCTCGGCCGCCTTCGGATTTCAGGTCCAAGACAACAGAGCGCTTGTTGCGGTTTACCATCAGGAACGCTGCAGCTGTCTCGCCGACGAAGGGAGGACCCATTCGCCGCGTGTCGTCTCCTCCCGAAGGCTTCTCGACCTTGACCACGTCGGCGCCCATGTCACCGAGCAGCATGGTGCAAAACGGTCCCGCCAGGATCTGGGTGCAGTCCAGGACCTTCAGACCCTCGAGCGCGCCGCGGCTCATATGGCCGGTCCCGGGCGGGGCGCCGGCGGTGGCATCTTCAGGTGCGGGAGGGCATATATCGCTCGGGGGATCATCTGCCCGTAAAGGTCGGCCTGCGCTTCTGCAGGAAGGCGCTGCGTCCCTCCCGGAAGTCTTCCGAGTCGAAGTTCGCGAAAGGCAGCTCCAGTTCTTCGCGGGTCAGGTCGTCAAGCGAGGGACTTCGCAGCGTCGTACGCATGATGCGTTTGTGACGGGACTGGCTCAGGGGCGCAAGCGGCACCATGGACTCGGCTAGTTCTCGTACGTGCGGCTCAAGCTCATCAACGGGATAGACCCCGTTCACTAGGCCCATCCGAAGGGCCTCCTGGGCGTCGAAGGTGCGGCCAGTAAACAGTATCGACGAGGCGTTGCCGGGCCCCACCAGGCGAAGCAGCCTGGTCATCTCCGAGTAGCCTATCAGGATGCCCAGGTGAGCGACGGGAATGCCGAAACGGGAATTGTCGGCGGCAAAGCGCATATCGGCCGCCATCGACAGTTCGCATCCGCCGCCAATGCAAAAGCCCTTTATCATGCAGATGGTCGGCTTGGAGATCGCCTCTATGGCATCCATCGCGCCCTCGAATGCGGCGGCATACACCTTCGCCCTCTCGCTATCACTTCGATACTCATCGAAATCCGCGATGTCGGCACCGGCCGAAAAGGCCAAGTCGCCCGCACCCGTTATCACTACCACCCGCACCTTTGGGTCACGCTCCACCTCGTCCGCCGCGCGGCGCAGATCTAGCCAGCCCGCGTAGTCGATGGCGTTGCGCTTCTCGGGCCGGTTAATGGTCACTGTGGCCACCCCGCCGGAGGCTCTAACTAGTATGTCCCGTGTCATGGCTGGCTGGCCCTCACTGTCGATTCGGCAGGAATCCCCATGGATGGGGTCCCCAGTCGGGTGCGATTACCTCACCCGCCCTGACGGTCAGAGCGGGCCTGATGGCAAGTTCCGCCCGCAGGGTTTGACCCTTGACATCCGAGACCGTCCAATCGCCCGAAACGGCCTCCAGGACGCTGATGTCCGCCTCCCTGCCGGGCTTCAGACTGCCCAGAACGTCACCCATGCCCAGGGCCCTCGCCGGGTTGGCCGTCGCCATCGCTATTACATCATCCATTGACAGACCGAGCGCAAGAAAGCGGGTCAGCATCTCGGGCATGCTAAAGACCGTCTGCGCGCGACCCGGTATGGTCATATCGGTGGCAATGGTATCGGGCATCAGGCCCTGGTCCAGTGCGCTCCGGGCCACATCGAAACTGAAGTTGAAACGCCCGAAGGCCGTGTCGATAACCACACCTCTGTCCTTGGCGTCGAACACCTCCGGTAGCACTTTGCCGCCTTGGTCCAGAATGCGACCGGGATTGGGGGTGAATGCGTGGGTAAGTATGTCACCGGGGCCTAGCAGCGGCAGCAGCTCCCGCGTGAGGGTGGCTCCATCGTGATAGAGCTCACCTATATGAACCATCAGCCGGCTCCCGGAATCATCAGCGGCACTCTTGGCCCTCTTGACGATCTCAACGCCGGCGATCTCTGTGGTCGGTCCGATCGCCCTGATCTTGACACCCTGTGTCAGCGGTCGGTTGTCACGGACTGCGCGCGCCGTCTCGGCGACGTCTATGTCGTCGAGCGATCTGAGCTCCGGCATCCGCGATAGGCCGTTGGCGGCAATGTGCACCATGCAGAACATCCTGGTCTTGCATGAGGGCACCACGTAGGCGGGAAATCCCCCAAAATTCGCATACCCGGCGCT
Organism: Dehalococcoidia bacterium; assembly: GCA_965207145.1. GTDB lineage: Bacteria > Chloroflexota > Dehalococcoidia > Lucifugimonadales > UBA2962 > CAUZIR01. The sequence continues at coordinate 384,794 of OZ242262.1, forward strand.
GCCTCCATCCACCACGGTCGTTACCCCTGAGCCGACGCCCGCAACGTCGGGGTGCACCCCGGTGGAGTTGAATCCATGGTAGACATGGCAATGCAGGTCGATCATGCCGGGTGCGACGATCCTGTCCGAAACGTCGATTGCCACCTCAAAGCCGGTCGGGTCAAGACCGGCTGCCACCTCGCAGATGCGACCGCCCGAGACGGCAACATCCAGACGCTTGTTTGAGATTCCCCGGGCCGGGTCATAGACCCGTCCGCCCCTGAGCAAGAGCTCCTTCACATTCAGCTCCGTCCGTGTCTTCGGAGCCGATGGTATATCAGCAGTTTAGCCCCAGCAATCGATCCCCTCCGAAGGCCCTGCAGAAGGTGGTGCTGGCGGTGAGCGCCGGTCGCTTGCCCGGCACGGCTAACGAGTTGGACCGTCCGGGCGCAGCCGGTCCAACAGCAGCTTGGTCTCCGTGGATATGGATCTCCCTGACCGACGGCGCCTGGCCAGGAGATCTATCGCCATCTCAGACAGGGACGGGGCAACGCGCATGTGATCCGGCATGTACCGCATGCACCGGCGGCTAAGTACCTTGGCCGGCCGAGCGGACTTCTGGTTGCAGGCGTACGCAAAGGAACATAGGTACGCATGGCACACGGTGACCTCGCGGTGCAGCGCGTCCACCGAGCTGCGGGACGGGGGCAACCGGGTGTCAAGGTAGTCCCGCATCCTTGACTGGACCGTGCCGGGTATCTGGCGCCCTTCGCTTTCCGGAACAAACATTCCGAACAAAAGTTAGGTTAACGGCCAGATCTATGCAAGTGATACCCGACCCAATTTGGGCACAAAGGCGGAACTCAGTCCCGAAAGCGCCTCCCGTATGTTGCAAGCTCCTCCATCCGGCCGTCGTTCAGTTGCTTGACCTGGTCTGCCATCGCCAGCAGGGTCGAGTCATGGGTGGCAGCGATGACGCTTATGCCCTGGTCGCGGACCATGTCCTTGAACAGGCCGAATATAGCCCTGGCGTTAACCGAATCAAGCTCGCCGGTAGGCTCGTCCGCGAGAATCAGCGTAGGCCTGTGCACGATCGCACGGGCGATCGCAACGCGCTGCTGTTCGCCACCTGACAGTTCGTAAGGACGATGCCGTGCACGCCCCTCCAGGCCCACCATCTCAAGGGTTTCCTCGGTCCTCCGGCTCCGCTCACTGTGGCCGACCCCGGTTATGCGAAGGGGAAGCTCGACGTTCTCGTAGGCTGACAGGAGCGGGAGCAGCCCGAAGGACTGGAATACGAATCCAAGCCGGCGGCGGCGGAGCTCGGTGAGCTGGCGGTCGCTCATTTCGGCCATGTCCTCGCCTTCGAAGAGAACCAGTCCTGAAGATGGCCTGTCGAGCCCAGCCAGCAGGTTCAGAAGGGTAGTCTTCCCCGAGCCGGAGCGACCGACCACGGCAATGAACTGGCCCGGCAACACGTTAAAGGTGACTCCTCGCAGGGCGTGCACCGGTTCCCCCGCCATCATGTAGGTGCGGTCGAGGTCGACTGTGGCGACTATTCGCTGCAAACGCGCCAAGGCCGTTCCTGCGCGGCGTCCTCGGTTCTAGGCATCACCGGGGTCCAGCCTCACACCCTGCTCGTCGGTCGTAACCCTGGCCCGTTCACCTATGCTTAGACGGTCGAGCACGTCCCTGGGGATCTGGACCCTTCCGCTGCTGTCCACCAGCACGAACTCGTCGAGTTCAACCTCATCCGCGTCCGGGCTCTCCACCCTCCGCCTGTAGCTGACCCTGCGCCTGATCTCAGTTGACAGCTTCCCGTCCCGTATGAGAACCACCCTGCCGACCTTGTAGGCGATATCTGGATCGTGGGTGACTATGACCACGGTGGTCTGGAGCTCCCTGTTGACCATCCCGAAAACGTCGAGCACCTCGGCCGCTGTGGCATCGTCCAACTCACCGGTCGGCTCATCGGCCAGCAGAAGCGACGGAGAGTTGGCCAGGGAGACGGCTATGGCTACACGCTGCTGCTCTCCCCCTGAGAGGCGGTCCTGCGTGTGGCTCGTGCGTGCGCCCATACCCACCAACTCCAGCAGTTCAAGCGCCCGGCGGCGTCGACTGTCGGCGGTCGTACCCGTGAGCATCATCGGCAGCTCTACATTCTCGAGGGCGGTCAGGTACGGAAAGAGATTGCGACCGGTCTGCTGCCAGATAAAGCCGACCTCATCGCGCCTGTATGCCTCCACCTCCCAGGCGCTCATCCTGAGGAGATCGCGGTCCGAGACGGTCACGCGGCCGGCCGAGGGCAGATCGTATCCGGCCAGGATGTTGAGAAGGGTCGACTTGCCCGAGCCGCTGGCACCGACGATCGCAACTACCTCGCCGCGTTGCACCCGCAGATCCAGGCCCCTCAATGCGACGACCTCCAGGTCGGCGAGCTTGTAGATCTTAAAGACGTCCTCGCAAAGGACATAGGGGTGGGAGTCGGAGTGGGTCACAGCATCAGTTCTCGCCGAGCCGCAGGGTGCGGACCACTGAGATTCGCTGCACGAACGATACCAGAAAGGCAGTTATCAGAATGAAGACGCCGATCATGGCCCCGTACGTCATCGCCAGCAGGGGCCAGTCCACCTCTATCACGAACGGTGGAAGAATCTGGGTGCCGAGATCGTCGTTCGCGAGAAACGGCATGATGATCGCGCCGAACCTCTCACCCATCCAGGCGCCCAGGGCGATGCCCGCGCCTATCACGAGGGCCTGCTCCAATATCACGACGGTGGCCAGCTGGAGCCTGGTCAGACCAACGGTGCGGAGCAACGCAAACTGGACGCGACGGCCGACAAACGATACATGCGCGTGTACAACGAAGCCCACGCAACTCAGCACGAACACGGCGCCAAAGGCAATGAACAGCAGGGCGCGCCAGCCGGCCCTGGTGAGCGGATCGACCTGGCTTAGGCTCAGGTTGAGATCCCGGTCCTCCACGTTGGTAGAGCTAAAGGGGTCATATATCAGCGCCCGTCGCAACTCGGCCCGCTCGGCGCCGTCTGAGCTGGATGCCAGCCAGATCTCGTTGGGCCTGAACTCGGCGCTGGAGGGGTCGGCGTTGGCGTAGGCGATTAGAGAGGGCAGATCGGCGACCAGGAACGTCTCGTTCGCGGTGTCGAGCGTAGGGAAATACTCGAACGTCTCCGATACATGCACCTGAACCCGGTGACCGGCGAGGGACAGGGAGAAAACGTCACCGAGTGCGTGTCCCGAAGAGGCCATGAATGACTCGCTGGCTGCGACCGGAAGCGATGAGATGGACGGTCCAAAGTACACGCCGCGGGCTGCGAGGGCGGGCCCCTCCGACCAGGTAAAGCGCATTGAGCGGCCGTCGGCTCCCTCGGGCCCCAGGCTTGACGGATTCAGACTGTCCGATGCCGACTCGGCTGTCGTTCTCAGGATGCTCCAGCCCGATAGATCGGCGAAGTCTTCTATCCTCAGAAACGAGCCATCGACGGACCGAACGCTCATGTCATCAAGCAAGATGGATCCTGCGAATGTGCCTCTCTGGGTATCGGTCTCCTGAACGGCGACGGAGATCAGGGTCAGCGGCCAGACGGGCTCCAGGCGGCGCATCCGGGTCTGATAGCGGCTTGAGCGCGAGAGGGGAACCTCATACACTCGCCAATCGGCCGACGCGAGGGCGCCCAGATCGTAGGTGAAATAACGGTTGTTGGCGTCCACCACCCTGGCAGTTAGCCGCAGCGTGGGCTGCGGCCGGTCTACCTTGCCAACCACGGCTATTGTGCGTGCCTGGTCTGGGAGTTGTATGCCCACCGGCCTAACATCCGCCTCCAGAGATCGGACGAGCTCGGACACCGGCAGTTCAGAAAAGTCGTCCCTGTAATAGGCCACTTGGCCGAAGCTGTCTGAGGAGATCGCGAGCAGTCCGACCTCTTCCGAGACCAGGTTGGTCAGATCGAAGGCTCTTCCGCGATAGGCCGGCGACGCCAGTTCCACACCTGCGAGTTCTTCGTAGCTATCGGCGACCGGCCTCGTCGCTCCGGAGGCGTCTATGACCACGTTCTCCACGCGTATGTCGCTACCGGTCGCATACAGCACTCGTTCCTCAAAACTACGCTCCAGGGTTCCTCCGAAGCTGGCTGCGAACAGGCCAAGCCCGGCGGTCAGTATCAGAAGAAGTGAGATGCGGGCGTAGTATGTGGGATTGCGCGCCATCTGCCAGATGCCGAGCGTGAAACCCGCCGGAATCCAGGGCGACAAGATGCGGCTGACTACCCGCATCAAGAGAGGGAAGAGCCGGAGCAGCACCATCGAGACCGCCAGCAGCGTGACCGCCGGCACCGCGAGTATCAGCTGATTGACGGCAAACTCGCCGAAGACCCGGGTGGCCACGACCGAGCCCTGCTCGGTCAGCTGGCGAAAGAGCACGATACTCACGATAAGCAGCAGCACGTCCAGGTAAATGCGCTGATACAGAGGGCTGCTCTCTGGTCTGGCGCTCTCCCTGCGGTGACCGGTAACGGATACCCTCGCGGCCTGGATCGCGGGGATCATCAGGGCGAAGAATGAGAACAGGCCTCCGAGTGCGCTCAATCCGTAGGCGGTCGTGGAGATGCCAACGTCGAGTCCACGCCCGGCCGCCAGGTCCGAGAACAGGGGGGTATGGCCTGCCAGCTCCACGGCGGCGGCGGCCACGAGCGGGCCCGCCACCGTCCCCATTCCCGCGACCATGAGCCCCTCCAGGGCAAATATCGACACCAGATGTCCGGTGCCTGCGCCGCGGCTCCTCAGGAGGGCGATCTCCCCACGCTGCCGCTCCATCAGCAAGGCCGACAGGGTGACCACGTAGTAGAGAACAACGACCGCCACCATGATCATGACCACAAGCATCGGCAGCCTGGAGAAAAAGGCCCTGCGGTCGTACAGGTCAAGCACACGTCCGAGACGCGTGAACTGTCCGTAGGAGAACAGGTCCGCGTTCAGTCGCTCATGCACCAGGTCGATGCTCAGCCGGCCCCTGCGGGCGGAGTCGGCCTCGATCCGGTCCGGATCCACAGCCAGCAGCCATCCGTAGGTGGTATCCATCTCCGCGAATGTTTCGCCCAGCCCTTGGAAATAGCTGGACTCGGATACGAACAGCGGTACGGTGCTAAAGCTTCCACCGGTGGCGGCTCCCAGCACCCGCTCGTCCAGGTTCCAGAACCGCTCCCCTGGATCAAGCGGTCGTACGAGTCCGGTAACCAGCACATGTGCGTACGGGACCCGATCGTCCCAGTAGGGCACCACAGCCACAACGTCTCCGACCCCCACTCCCGCCTCCGTCGCCTCCGCCTCGGCCGCCAGTGCCTCGATTAGGACAGGACCGCCCGGCTCGCCTCTCGTACCATCGACCGGTACCCTGCCCCCCTCCACCAGGCCGGCGAACTCGCTGAGCCTGGGGACGAACGCAAAATAGGCGCGCCTGTTATCGGAGCCGGCCAGATCCTCCTCACCGACACGGGAGCGAAAGAATGTGGCAGAGGATCCGGAGGCGATCCGGTCCTGTACGAACCAGCCGACATGGGCGTCAACAGCCGAGTTGACAGCCCCGGCCACTTTGTCCCGCTCATCCGTAGTTGTCGGACCGCGCACCGCCTTGACCACTATGTCCAGGTCGTTGCTGGGCACGGCCTCGAACGCCTCGTCGAGGGCCAACTCCTTGAGGGCATCGAAGTATATGACGGTTCCAGACATGATGGCCGAGGCCAACACGACACCGATCACCACCGCGGACAGCAGCTTCCAGTGCGCAAGGCTCCGCTTGAGCACAAAGCGCCAGGTCGTCAGCAGATCGGTCAGCACTTCGAGGGGTTCACAGGGGAATCAGACGGCCGCAGCACGCCATCGCCCGAGTTCACTAAAGCGAGCTCTCTCGTGCGACGGTGTGAAGGTCGAGGCGGGCGACCGACCTGTAGAGAACGAAGGTGGCAACGGCAAAAATGCCGACCAGCATTGCATAGACGGGACCCATGATTGCCCAGTCTGTCATCAGGTTGAAGGGCGGAACAACCGGGGACCCGTCCTCTGTAACGGCCACCGACGAGACCATCAGGTGGCTCATCTGAAAGCCCGCCCATGTGCCCAGACCCAAGCCCAATCCGACGATAATCAGGTGCTCGAGCGATATCAGCGCCAGCATCTGCCGCCCCGAGACGCCAACCGATCTCAGGGCGGCCATCTCTCCCCGGCTCCGCCCGGAAAAGGCCAGCAGGTATGTCGCGTAGCCCAGCGAGGCCGTGAAGACTATTACCGCCACCGAGATCAGGACCATCGCCTTCCAGCCAGCCGACACGAGCGGGTCTCGACTGACGGCCTCCATGCTCTCGTCGCGGCTCAGGATCCGCACCGGCGCAGCCCTGCCCACGAGTCCAATAAGGGACTCGACGACAGTGTCCCCGGCGCCCGGCGCGTGTGTTATGAGCAGTTCGTCGGGGGTCGCGCTTGTGATTGGGCTGACCATCCTGAGGTGCCTGAGCAGGACGTCCAGGTCGGCCAGCATGAAGCCGCCACGGTCGGCGCCGGCGGTGGGAAAGTAGCGAGCCCTGTCCACGATTCGCACCGGCGCCAGCCTTCCGCCAATGTCGACTATCAGCGAGGATCCAACTCCCGCTCCGGAGGCCACCGCGAGCGTATCGCTGACCACAACCGGTATGGGACCGCCTGTGGGACTGTAGTAAAAGCCCCTTATTCCCCTATCAGTGTCCTTGCCAAACTCGAATCTGCCGGAGCTTGCGCCGTTGAAAACACTGGCCGATGAGATCGTTAACCGGTTTGTCGCGAGCGCCGATGTCGCCAAGGGTATCCAGTTCATGCGGCCCTCAAAGTCCTCGAGCACTACGGTGGCTGTGCCTTCCTCAAACACACCTTCCTCGTCCTGCGGGCCCCCAATCACGGCGTGCACGTCGTCGAACGAGACGGCTCCCGGGGTGCCTGTCGGCCCGAAGGCTGGTTCGTAAATCTGGATCGACACCAGTTGCAGAGGAGGTCGTGCGCGATCCGGCACGGCGGCCCTCATAAGATGCCATTGCGAAGGGCCGACTCTTCCCAGTGTGATCGTCGTCAGCAGCCCGTCGACATCCTCAACGATCATCCACACGAACATGTTCGCGTAGCCGTCGTCCGGCTTCGCGTAGAGGCCCAGAGACGTAGTTCCCTCGGGGATGGCGATCGGCTCAAATAGCCGGCCCACTCTCAGGGCCTGCATCATGGCACCCAGAGTCCGGTCCGAAAAGTCCTCCCGGTACCAGGACATGAAGGGCATCTCCTGGGTCTCAATGCCGACGATCTCGAAGGACAGGCCGCGGCCGGAGGTTCCAACCGTTCCCCTTTCCCTGAACATCATCGAGACGCCGGTGACGCCGGAGATCTCCGAGTATCGCTGCTTGAGTGCTTTCGTGCCACGGGCAAGGTCGCCCGGCACACCTGTCACCCTGATGTCCGCCGCCGTCTCGTAGTTGACTCGATCGCGCTGGCTGGCCTCAAGGGTCCCGCCCACGGTCGTCGATAGGACCGCAAGTCCGGTCACCAGGACCAGCAGGAGCACAAGCCAGCTGTACTGAAGAGGGTTGCGGGCCATGTGCCAGAGGCCGACCGAGAGCCACACGGGTGTCCGGCTCGCCGCCGACCTCAATGCGAGATAGGTCACCTGGGCGGGCACCAGGGCGACCGCGGCCGCCTTGGCCACATTCAGCAGGTCGCCACCCTCCGGCGGATCCTGCCACAGGTAGAGACCGACCAGAGCCCCCTGTAAGACCAGCCCGGCCACAAGATGCAAAGGCGCCCGACCATACCCGGCCTCCAGGGCGGGACGTGTCCACCAATATGCAGCGCCGATGCCTAGTCCCAGAGACAGCTGCCACACCCAGGGCGACTGCGCACCGCCCGCCAGGGCAGCTATGGCCACCACCGGCCCCAGGGCGATGACGGTCCCTGCGGCCACCAGATGCACAAGCGCCGGAGACTCGCCACCAACATACCTGACCACCAGCGGGAAGAACCTCATGAACACCAGCGCCACCGCTATCAGAAACAGTACCGGCGCAAAGAGAAGGGCCTCGTTGACCTGGACATCTTGGAAGAGCCCTCCCGAGACCAGGCTGCCGCGGGATTGCAACTCCCAGAAGACAAGGGCACCGATCGCCAAGAACGCAACGTCGAGGTAGTAGCGATGGAAGAAAGGCTCGGTGTCGGGCCTGGATGCTCGCAGCCTCTGACCGATGAGGCCGGACCTGACGCTGAGGAGAGCAGGCAAGACATAGATGGCCAGGCATACAATCCCCACCCCTGCCGCCACCGCGAAAGGCTCCCATGACAGCTTGACGGGCAACGTGGCCCCGCTGGTTACGGGACGGAAATACGGCAGCTTTCCGGCCAGGGCGATTAGCAACATTGCGATGAAGGGGGCGGCGGCAACCGCCAGGGAGGTGAGGACGGCGCTCTCCAGAGCGTAAAGGCGCAGGAGCCTCCCGGTGCCCACCCCACGTGTGCGCAACAGGTCGACGTCTGCCTCGCGGCTCTGCACAAGGTAGGACACCATCATCGACAGGTAGTACAGGACGGTCACTACCATCAGGGTCAACAGCAGCAGCAGCGGGACACTCGAAAAGAAGCTGCGCCTTTCAAAGCTGTCGAACAGCCTCGGCACACCGGACAGGACCGCCGATCCCGGGAGGGCTCTAGAGACCTCATTCTTAAAGCGGACGAATCGATCTCTTCCGTCCTCGACCGAATAGCCCTTGATACCCTCCTTGTCCATGAACAGGAGCCAGGTGGAATCAACCAGGCTTCCCGGATAGGCGTCCCCTATTGCGTCAACCATCGCGCTCTGGGTTGTGAACAGAGGCAGTGGAGGCTCGTCCGGATCGATCGTAATGCCCGCCTCGGGTACCTCCTGGGGGGGCTGGGGCCTTAGGAAGATCTCGGCGTTCCGACGCCAGTAATCTGACAGGGGATCCACCGGCTCGAAGATGCCTACGATGCGAGCGTAGATGCGGGATTCGTGCGCTACGAAGGGCGTCATCTCGACCACATCGCCGACATTCAGCCTGAAGTTCTCCAGCGATGGGGCTCCCAGTATCACCTCCACCACGGGACCACCATCGCCCGCAGAGACGAGATCGGTCGCCATGCGCCCATCGACAAAGTCGATGTGCTGGTCAATGTCGGTCATGTGCTGGATATAGCCCCTGGAGGCCACTCCAGCAGCAACATCACCGAGCGGGCGGTACGGAAGGCCGGCCAGATACGTGTCGCTGCGCAGAAAGCGGCGTTCGCCATCATATGACTCAGACAGACTGCGGCCCACGGCGTCGTCTATCACCCTCTGGCTCTCCGTCAGGCCGGCGTAAGACAGGAGCACGTTGGGCGAATAGACGTGCACGTTGAGGATCAGGTTGGAGGTGCGATCGATCTCGGTGTTGGCTCCGAGCCTTTCGAGAGACCGCAGATAGATGGGAGCCGCGGCCACCAGGGTGGTGGCGAACACCACACCGGCGAATATGCAGGCCATCAGGCGCCATTTCTGGCCAAGTCGCCGCAAGACCAGCCTGGGGGTGCTTAGGGGACTGGACATGATGGCCCGCCCAACTTGCGTGTCAACGCCGCACCTGGATGTGTACTGCTGAAGTCACTTAGAGCGTCCGCCCCGTCTGGCCTGCGGCCGGGTGGCGCCAATTATAGATTGGGGCTGGCGCGCGAGCGCCCCGGAGTTCAATTCGACGCCTGCCGCCTAGGAGGGGGCCGCAGGCGCAGGATGCTGGCGGCAGCTTGATCTATCTCCTGCCGAGTCCAGGCGATCGATACACCCTCGCCCTTGATCCAGAGCGGGACCATGTCCGCATAGTGCGGTGAGAACGGATTACCTGACTGGCCCCCCGCCAGTGCAAACCAAGAGCGGCCGAAATCGCCCACGTCCACCACGGACCTAAGCGAGGGTATGACAAGCGGATTTGCCAGTGGCTCGAGGGGATTTACAGCCGCCTGTGACACGGTGTTGGTGTCCCCTCCGAAGTCAAACGGGCCCAAGTTGAATACACGATCCAGGGGCCTGATGCGCCCCATGGGATGCTCAAGCACCAGGGATCTTATCCGTCCCCACTTCCAGTCCACCGGCTCCGGACCAACAGCGTCCGACAGCTCCTTGGCGGCCTCAGCGAGGGCTTCGGACAGCAGGGTCTGCCAACGGGTGAACGCCGGGTTCCCATCCCTTTCGCGCAGGATGCGCGTCAGGCGTCCCGCACGACGAAATGCCAGTAGGTTGGGTACTCCCAACCGGGCCACATCCGCACCAAGCATGAAGTGGCCAGCCCTAGGGGCAAGACCTTCAACATCGAACCGATCGATCTGGGCCATCAACAGTTCAAAGACGGCGGCGGGGGCCGAATCTCGGCTCACCAGGCCATCCCACTCGGCGAGCAGGCTCAGGGCACGTCCGGACTCGGGGGTGAGGGGCCGGATTCTCAAGAGCTGCTCCCTAACCTCGCGCCACTGGACCGACAGCTGGTCCATCTGCAGCCGGGCGGTGCCGGCCACATCCCAGGAGGATGAGGCGGCCAGGCGTTCGCCGATTCGCGTCGCCCTCAGTCCGTCGGCCCAGTCCACCCCTAGGAAGGGACCGACCCCCTCGGGCAAAGGGCGATGATTCGCAGAGACCAGGTACCCGGCCTCGGGGTTGGACGCCCCGGGCATCTTTCGAAACGGGACAGTTTCCGGCCCCCAGGTCCCTTCCCCCGTCCAGGCGGCCGATGGCAGGATTCCATGACCCGAAGCGCGAACCGGGACATCCCCCGCCAGCTGCCATCCGATGGAGCCCTCTGCGTCTGCGAACACCACGTTCATTGACATCAGAGGCCAGGCTGCGAACGCCTGCCTGAGTTCCTCACAGTCCCGGGCGCTGTGCACTCTCATAAGGCCGTGTATAGGTTTGGGCTCCATCCAGGCGGCCCTGAGCGAGACGGCGTAGCCGGAACCGTAAATCTGTGGGCAGATCTGGGGACCACGAGGGGTGACGAGAACTTCCTCCGAGATGCTGGCCCGACCCCTGATCTTTATCTCCTCCCGGATGGTCTCGACCACGTGTGCCTTGCCCTTTGCTTCGCGGGTACTTTCTATGTATAGATCGCTCGTGTCGGCCAGACCCAGCGTAATTCCCCATGCCACGGAGCCGTTATGACCTACGGCGACGATGGGCATGCCCACGAAGGTTGCTCCCGCCATCCTCCAATCGCCGGAATCAAGGTGCGCCAGGTACCAGGCGACCGGCAGGCGTGGAGGGAGGTGGGGGTCATTTGCGAGGATCGGCCGACCGGTTGCAGAGCGGGTCGGACCCACCACCCAGGCGTTCGAGCCCGCTGAAATCCCGAGGGCGTCGATCAGAGCCTCCATATCTCTGGAAAGGCGGTCGATCTGTTCGCCGGCCGGTGCTCCGACGGACGCCGTCACAGGGTGCCAGGCCGCGTACTCCGGATCGACGGCCGTCAGAGCTTCGTGGCCGTCCTCGGTCAAAACGCGGAATCGTGCCAATTCGGCGTCCCAGTTCGCGGACATTGCGAACGCCAGCAGCTTGGCACACGCAAGGACATCGATGGCCTCCCAGGACGAAGGTCCCGATCCGGTAAGCAAGAACTCGTGCGCCCTGCTTCCTCTCCCGATGTCCAGCCCCAGGCTGATGCCTGAGGAATAGGCCTCTAGCGTGCGCCGCTCCTGCTGGTCGAGCGAGTCGAACTGCATACGTGCGTAGCGCAGGAACCCGAGCCTCCGTACCAGCCTGTCGATGGGCAGTGCCCGCCTCCCGACGACCTCTGCCAGGGTGCCGGAGGCCAGTCGCCGGATCGTCTCGAGTTGAAACGCACGGTCCTGGGCATGGCAAAAGCCCAGCCCGGTCCAGACGTCCCGCTCGCTCGATCCTTCAATGTAGGGGATCCCCCACCTGTCCCGCCGTATCAGGATCTCGCCGTCGAGCCCCTCAACCGGCAGCGATCCCGAGGCAGCGGGTAGACGGCGGCCCAGGATCAGCCGCACCAACAGGCGGGTTAGATTCACCGAAGCGGCTCTAGTCCCGGTCTCCGGCAGGGGTCGACAGCACGGACTTGCTGGTCCAATCGACGGACCTACCTAACGCGCATCCGAGCGCATCGGCCATCTTCGAGGCCATCTCGCGAACCGTAGCCTCGACTCCCTCTCTGGCCATCGATGTAACGTCCGCATCCGGCACACCACAGGGGACGATGTGACGGAAGTAGGCAAGGTCAGGTGCAACGTTGATTGCAAATCCGTGGCTGGAAACTCCTCGGCTGACGTGCAGGCCGATAGCACCTATCTTGGCGTCACCGACCCATATTCCTGTCGGCCTGTCCTCGCACGAGGAGTCAATTCCGTATGCGGATAGCGTGGATACCACGGTCCTCTGAAGGACGCACACGAACTCCAGCGGCCCGCCAATCGGACGCAGGTCCATGATCGGATAGCCCACGAGCTGACCCGGTCCGTGGTAGGTGACCTCTCCCCCCCGATCGACCTCGTGCACCTGTACGCCGAGCGCGTGTAGTTCTTCCGGTCCCGCCAGGACATCGGCGTGTTTGCCCCGGCGTCCCAGCGTGAAGACATGGTCGTGCTGGAGGAACAGCATGGTCTCTGGGGCCGATCCTTCAGAGACCAGCCGCACCAACCGTCGTTGAAGGGACAGGGTCTCGACATAGTCGGCCGTGCCCAGCCACACGGCCCGAATCGGCCTGTGCCCTGCTGAATCCCTACTGCCCAACCGGCAGCGCGCCATCGAGGCTGGTACCGGGACCTATCGACTCGATAGAGCCCCTAATCGACTGCAGAAAAGCGCCGACATCGGATCCGTCGAGCAGCCTGTGGTCGAAACTTATGCACATGTTCATGATCGACCGAACGGCTATGGCGTCCTCGCCGATCACAACCGGCCTCCTCACCACCGCTTCGGTTGTCAGGATCGCCGCCTGGCCGGGGACTATGATGGGTCCCGAAACCACCGATCCCAGAGCCCCCGTGTTGTTCACCGTGAAGGTGCCTCCCTTTACCTGCTCGGGCGCGAGGCTGCCGGATCGCGCCGACTCGCTAAGACGGCCGATCTCCACCGCCAGCTCGGCAACCGACCTGCCGTCGGCGTCGTGTATGACGGGCACGATCAGCCCCGCAGGAGCGGCCACGGCTATGCCCACATTGACCCGCCCCCGGGCGATTATCTTTCCTCCGTCCCAGGCGGCATTGACCATGGGGTGGGCCCGGAGGGCTCCCGCAGCCGCCGAGGCGGCGAAAGCCAGGTAGCTCAGGGGATATCCCCTTTCCGCCCGGAATTCGTCCCTTCTGGCTTTTCTGAGGGCGACGAGGCCGGACACATCCACCTCGACCATTCCCCATGCGTGCGGCACCTCTCTCGCGCTCCGAACCATGTTTTCGGCGATCATCTTTCGAACCGGTGAGATGTCCAGACGTCTGTCCGCCTCGACGGGCGCAGAGGCTGGGCCCGCCGGCGCCTTCCCAAGCGCGATGTACCGCTCGATGTCCTTGCGGGTGACGCGGCCGCCGGTGCCGGTGCCGACGACGAGCAGGGGATCGACGCCATGCTGTTCGGCCAGTCGCCTGACCGCCGGGGAAAACCGCACCTTCCCAGAGGGTATCGATCCGGACGGCCCCGGCTTCGCTCCGACTTTGGCCAGGGGCGAGTCGGAGGAATGGTCCATGGGTGGCCCGGCCGGACCGTCATCTATCTGGGGTACGTTAGCCGCCCCGGTGGGGCCCACCGCCACCCCCTGGACCAACGTGCCGAGGGTGTCCGTCGGGGCAGTTGCGGGCGGGGCCTGCACCTCCTCGGCATCCATCTCGGCGATAACCGATCCCATCGGTAGAGTCTCTCCTTCGGCGGCGAGGATTTTGGTCAGCACCCCGCTCACCGGCGAGGGCATCTCTATGTTCACCTTGTCCGTAACGACCTCGACGATCGGATCGTACTTGTCCACCCTTTCCCCCTCGGCCACCAGCCACCGTCCGATGACGCCCTCGGTCACCGATTCGCCCACATGCGGCAACTCGACTTTGAATATCACGTCAGTAGGCCGCCAGATCCCTTATCGCCTGGGCGATGCGAGACGGCGAGATCATGAACTCTGCCTCCAGGGGCGGACTGAAGGGCATGGCCGGCACCTCCGGGCCTGCCAGCCTGCGCACCGGTGCGTCGAGGTGATCAAAGGCGTGCTCGGCAACGATGGCACTGACCTCGCCTCCCACGCCCAGCGCCTCCGTATCCTCATGCACTACCAGTACGCGCCCCGTCTTGCGGGACGACGCCAGAATCGTCTCTCTATCAAGCGGCCGAAGCGTTCGAAGATCGACCAACTCGACGTTGACACCCTCGCCCGAGACGGTCCGCGCAGCCTCGGCGCAGTGGTGCAGCATCAGGCCGTAGGTGATGACCGTCACGTCGTCGCCGGCCATCTTGACATCGGCCCGGCCCAGGGGAAGGGTATATTCGCCGTCCGGCACCTCGCCCTTGACCAGGCGGTAGGTGCGTTTGTGCTCAAGGAATATGACCGGGTCATCATCTCGAACGGCGGACTTTAGTAGTCCCTTGGCGTCGTAAGGCGTCGCCGGGGCGACCACCTTAAGGCCCGGGGTGTGGGCGAAGTACGCCTCGGGACTCTGGGAGTGGAACAGACCTCCACGGACGCCACCTCCGTAAGGAGCCCGCAGGACCATGGGGACCTGAACCCCTCCTCCAGTCCCGTATCGAGCTCGTGCGGCCTCCCCGACGACCTGGTTAAAGACCGGCCAAATGAAGTCCGCGAACTCTATCTCGGCGATCGGCCTCATGCCATGCATGGCGGCGCCCACGGCCACGCCTGCGATAGATGACTCGGCCAGTGGGGTATCGATTACGCGTTCCGGTCCGAACTCCTCCACAAAGCCGTCTGTCGCAAGAAAAACCCCACCGCGAACCCCAATGTCCTCACCCATTATGAAGACTGAGGCGTCCCGCACCATTTCCTCGCGCATGGCCTCCCGTACGGCCTGTATTACTGTCCTTTCAGGCACGGACTCAGTGCTCCAAATGCGCTCAGCTTCGCCCCTCTGCCGGATGCTCTAGGCAAGCCGCTCGGCATATACATGCTCAGCAAAGGTGGATGGGTCAGGCAGCGGAGCAGCCTCGGCCAAATCTGTGGCCTCGTCTACCTGCCGCCTGGCAGACTCCGATATCTGTTCGTCCTGGGACTCGCTCAAACTGCCTGAGGCGAATAGTTGAGACCTAAGGGCCGCTAGAGGATCGCGCGCGAGCGCCGCTTCCAGTTCCTTAGCGCTGCGGTACCGGCGATCGTCATCGTCCCCGGTATGGGGTCTAAAGCGCTCAACCTTGGCCTCGATCAGCGTCGGGCCATCGCCGGACCGGGCCCGGTCGACCGCGGCCGCGGTCGCCTCGTACACGGCTACCGCGTCGGTACCATCCAGCGTCGCTCCGGGGATGCCGTATCCTGCCGCCCGGGACGCCACGCTATCGACGGCCATCTGCTTGCTGACGGGCACCGAGATCGCGTAGCCGTTGTTCTCGCAGATGAACACCACTGGCAAACGATGGACCGAGGCGAAGTTCATGGCCTCGTGGCAGTCTCCGGTACTTGAAGCGCCATCGCCGAAATAGATGGCCACTACCGCGTCGCGGCCCTGCATACGCATGGCGAGGGAGGCCCCCACTCCCTGGGGCAGATGAGTAGCGACAACATTCGAAAGGTTGACAAGGCCGAGCCCTGGCATCGCGCCCTGTGTGGGAAACTGGCGCGCTCCGCTCATCGGTTCACCGGCCCTGGCCATGTATCCCAGCATGATCTGGTATGGACTCATGCCAACCGAAATCATCACGCCCAGGTCCCTGTAGTACGTGTAGAACAGATCGCTGCCCGGACGCATGGCCGCCACCGATCCGACCTGCACCGCCTCATGTCCCTGAGAGGAGGCGACCAGGGCGGCCCTGCCCTGCCTGTTTAGTTGCCACACCCTCTCGTCCAGAGTGCGGGTCAGGACCATCTTGCCGTATATGTCGAGCAGGGCCTCGCCGGATATCGCCCCGGGGCCGCCGACCTCGGCGGCCTTGCGGCCGGATTCTTGCGACCGTATTCCCCTCGCGGCCTTCATGGAGCCGATTATACAGGCGGGTACGCGGACCCCGAAGGCGGCCTCGTCCCTACCGGAAGACTGCCGGTCGTTCCCCTCAGGCGCAGCCTCCTTCCCGGATGACTGCGTATGCAGTACCCAGACGGCGCAGGCCCTCTTCTATCTCGTCGGGCTCTGACAGGGCGAAGCATACCCGCAGGCAGTTTTCGAAGAGGCTCTGGCCCGAGAAGGCCGGCCCGGACCTCATTGTGACCCCGGCCTCGAGAGCGCAGCGCTCAAGCGCCCTTGTGTCGACTTCCTCCGGCAGCCTGAGCCAGAAGTAGTACCCTCCGCTGGGAACCTGGAACCTCGCGTCGGGCAAGTAGCCGGCGAGAGCTCTGTCCATGACGGTGACACGCTCGCGATAGATCTGCCGCAGGTTCGCCAAGTGCTCTGCGAGCAGCCCCGTGCGGATAGCTACATCTACGATCGCCGCCGCGAAGTTGTTATTACCCCCGCTGAAGTTGGAGCCGGCGTAGGTGTAGCGCTCAACCAGCTTCGGTCGAGCGTGCACCCACCCGAGCTTGATGCCGGGCGCCAGGATCTTGGAGAAAGACCCCAGTGACACCACGGCTCCGCACTCGGAGCGGTCATATGTGGCAAGTGTTGGAGGAGGCGGGTCGGCATAGTGAAGGAGGTGATAGGCCTCGTCGGCCGCCACAATGAACTCGTTTTCCACGGCCAGTTCCACCAGGCGCTGGCGGCGGTCGGAGGGCATCACACTGCCCATGGGGTTGTGGTAGGTGGGAATGACGTACACAAGCTGCGGCCTGGGCAGATCCCCGCTCGCCAGCATCTGTGCGGCGGCGGCAACGTCCATGCCATTTTCGTCGGTCGGAACCCCGACGATATTGAGCCCATGGTCCAGCAGGATCTGGCGCACCAGATAATAGCTGGGCTCTTCGACCCACACCGTGTCGCCGGTCCTGGTGAACAGGGTGCACGCGACATCGAGGCCGTGCGAGGCACCATAGCCGAGGTATAGATTCTGCGGCGCCACGGGCTCGACGTAGCAGGGTTCGTCCGACAGGAATCCCGCAAGGGACTCGATCAGCGGCCCATAGCCCTGGTAGCCGCTGTACTGAAGGGCGGCGATCTCACCCCTTGCGAAGACTTCGTCAATGGCGGGCTTTAGGGTGGTTAGCGGGTGAAGCCGATCGGAGGGGTGGCCCCAGGCGAGGTCGATGACCCCATCCGACCGGGTGAGCATGATCTTGGGAAGGCGTGTGTGCAAGGCTTGGTTATTTTGACCTGCTGCGAGTGCTGGAGCATGACTCCTCAGGTCCCCGTCTCTTTAGCTACAGGTGCGCAAGGTACTGGGACGCGAAATCCATGCCCACAAGCCCTGAATACGCGTCCATGAGGCGGCCGGTGACAGGCCCTGGTATGGCGCCGTTGGATGGCGTGCTCCCGTTGACCGAAGCGACCGGGCAGATGCAGTAGCTCGTGGAGGTCACGAAAACCTCGTCCGCGGTATATGCGTCGTAGAGATCCAGGTCGGTCTCGTGAACGGGGATGGCCAGCTCATGGGCCAACTCGACGGCAACACTGCGGCTTATGCCGGCGAGTATGTACTGCTCGCGGGGAGTGTAGATCTCGCCATCCCTCACAAGAAAGATGTTGGCTCCCATGCCCTCGCACAGGTTCCCATTGACATCGAGCATGAGCGCGGCCGCATCGGAGTTCTGCGCCTTGACCTCAAGATCCGCCTGGACGATGTTGACATAGTTGTGCACCTTCGCCCTGGGGCTCTGCGACTCGGGTGGTGTGCGCCTGATCGAGGGCGTTACGAGCTGAAGGCCATCCCTGTACAGGTGCGCGCGCGCCCTCAGCGGAAGTGGGAAGCACTCTATGACGACAGTGGGACTGGACAGACCCTCCGGCGTACGGGTGCCCCTGCTCACCCGCTGTGAGACCCAGTAGTCTTCGTTCGCCCCGCGCAGCGTCAGATTGTGCTCCAGGACCCGCATCGTGATGTCGGCCATCTCCCGCTTTGTCATGCCGGGGTCGATGCGCATGTACTTGAGCGAGTTGTAAAAGCGGTCTAGATGCTCGCCAAGGCGGAAGACCACACCGTTGAAAGTGCGGGTCGTATCAAATACGGCGTCGCCGTAGAGGAAACCGACGTCGTTTATTGAAACCGCCGCCCTGCTCTCGGGGACTATCTCTCCGTTGACGTACGCAATTCGCTCGGTGTCCATCGGGCCTTCTCCTGACTGCCAACGCGGCTTTAGGGGACTATAGGACAGGCCATGTGGGCCATCAAGGCTCGCGGGTTCGCTCGGTGACGAATTTTAGGACCTGGTGAGCCAATTCGACTGCGCGTTGCGACTCCAGCCCGTCAAAGGCGTCGGCGGGAACGCCGCCGGGCAGCATGTCGGGCCTGAGTGTGGCGTAGGCGTACTTGTCCAGGTACACCGTGTCGTCTTTGAGCACGAAAAAGCTCTGGTCGAACACGGCGGCGTCCTCGCACAGGTCGGCGACCGAGTTGCCCCACACGGCCTCGGCACCCTCGGCATACAGGTATCCGGTCAGCGCCTTTACGGCGGCCTGGTGCGCCATGAAACATGCGGTGTTGTGGCGTCCGCCCTCGCGCAGATAGCCGGCGTCATCGAGATCGCGGGCCGCCTGAGACACCCAGCGCGCTCCTTCACTGGGAGCGTCACCCAAAGATGGTTTCTCCCTCTCGTATCAGGCGTCCGGCCGGTCTTTCAGACTCGGACAACTCATCGAACTCTTCGCGGGAATACACCGTTACGTCCAGTGCCACCCGGGGTTGCAGGTGGCTGTAAAAGAAATCGGCCCGGCGCGCAAATGGCTGATCGGTATCGCGCACGACGACCAGCTGGACGTGCGTTTCCGGCGTGGCCTTGCTGGCTGTTAGTTCACCGACCAGGATCGCCCGGTCAACCCCGAGGGTCGGCATCATCGAGGCGTACCGCTCTACCTCGCGGCGAAGCGCACCCTCACGTTGCGCCGAGAAGCCGACCATCATAGGCATCTAGTGGCCCTGCGCCGGCTTCAAAGGTTGAACTGCGCCTCGGCGTAGTCCCTTTCCTTTGTGTAAACCTGCAGACGGCCCCGGTTGGTGTCCGATACCACGATGCGGTCTTCCTCGTCGATGGCAATGCCGGTAGGCCTGTTAAACCTGTACATAGGCGTCAGATCCTCGACCCGCCGGTATGCCTTGATTACGTCCGGGTTCGACTCGACGACGGTCTTTGCCCATTTCGAGAACTCCTGAGCGTCGCCGTGCAGGGACACGATGGGGGAACCTGCCGGGTCATAGATGCGGATACGGTGGTTACCCCAGTCGACTACGTAGATGTCACCAGCCGAGTCTACCGCGACATCGGAGGGCCTCAGCAGGCCGACCATGCGGGTGTTCTCCCTGCCGATCGTCATCAGATGTTCGCCATCGGCGCCGAACTTCTGGACCCGATCGTTACCCCAATCGGCCACAAGCACGGACCCTTCCCCATCGACGGTAAGTCCCCAGGGCCGGTTGAATTGGCCGGGGGCTGTGCCGGGGCCGCCCCAACCGCACACGTATTCACCGTCCTTGGAAAACTTTTGCACCCTGTGCGAGCCAGTCTCGGTGACATATAGATACTGGTCCGCGTCGAACGCTATTCCGGACGGCCCGTCCAGTTGACCGGGACCGCTGCCTCCCTCACCCCACCGGCCCACGCGCTCGCCTTCAGGGCTGTATATGGCGATCATGTTCAGATGCTCGTCAGAGCAGTAGAGACGATCGTCGCCATCGACTGCGAGCGCCACCGGCCAGGTGAATTCCCTGCGGCCCAACTCGGTGATCAATTCCTCGTCGATCGTGACCTTGGAGATGCGCTGGTTCTGTGAAGTTACGCCGATGTCCCCGCCGGCATGGCCTCTGTTAAGGACGTAGACTATCGAGCCGGGGGCGATCGCCACGGCGGTCGGGCCGAAGAATCCGTCTCCCGCGGCCGCGATGCGACCGATGGCGTGGCTGAAGTTCCATGTCCGCCCGAGAGCAGTGGTGGTCAGCACCGCAGCCTCCTAGGCGCCGTTTGTCGCGGGCGACCCGTTGCCGACGAACGCCAGCTTCTCGAATGAGCCGTTAACGATCGGCACGGCATCGATGCCCAGCCAGTCCTCAAGGACCGTCGTGTAAGAGCTCCTAAAGTCCACGTTGGGCACCAGGTCACCCTGATCGAGGGCCTCCGCCCTGGTCTCCGGATATGTGCTGTACATTCCACCCCTGACCCGTGGGCCGATCACGAAAGCCACGCCGGCAGCCCCGTGGTCGGTTCCGGATCCGTTGTCGCGCACCCGGCGGCCGAACTCGGAGAAGAGGTACATGATCACGTTCTCGTCGGCGTTGTGCTCGCGCAGGTCGTCCCAGAAATCGGAGATGGCCACTGAAAGCTCGTCCCACAGCTTGTTGTGCACGACGGCCTGGCCGGCGTGGGTATCGTAGCTGCCATGCTGTGTGTAGAAGATGCGGCTACCGAGGCCGGCCACGTGCGTCATCGCTATGTCTCGCAGGCTGCGTCCGATGCCCGTGTTGGCGTACTCGACCGACGAGGAGTACTGCTCGGGGGCCGCCTTCAGGATGTCCGCTCCCTTTAGGGCGTCGCGACCGGTCTGACCCAGGTAGTCCATTACCTGGCCAGCTCCCACGGCGGGAGCGTATATGTTGCTGAATCGCCGCAGCACCTTCTCCCGCCGTTCGCGCTCCTCTATGTCGGTGAGCAATCCATAGGTGGTCAGATCTGCCACCGAGGCAACGGAGACCCCGGGAGCGACGAGGGCGCGGGGAAGACCGTGGCCGATGTTGACAGCCGTCACCGGGTTCTCCCCGGATGGGTCGATCTCCCTGATGGCCCGGCCTAGCCAGCCCTCTGTACCCACCTTTTCCGGCTCGCAGGTATGCCAGATGTCCATCGACCGGAAGTGGGATCGCACCGAATTCTCGTAGCCTATCCCGTGTATCACGGCGACGTTGCCCTCGGCGTACATTCGGGCCATGGGCCCCATCGCGGGGTGAAAGCCAAGCTGGTCGTCTATGTGAAGGACCTTGTCCTCGGGAATGTTAAGGGTGCGACGACTATCGTAGTAGTTGGGATCGCTGTAGGGCACTACCGTATTGAGATAGTCGTTCCCGCCGGAGAGCTGGACAACTACCAGGACTGGATCTTTTGTGGCGGTGGTCATCTCAAGCTCCTTGCCCTATCGCGGGCGGATGAACTGCAGGTCATTTAGCAGAACTGGTACTCGCGTGTCGCGGCGATCAGCGACATCATCTCCATCACCCTGGCCCCTCCGCCTCCCTCGCCGTTTGTGACGATAGGACCGCCGTCGGCGGCATGTTCCACTAGCTCTCGCCTCGTTTCCTCCCCGATCTCGATCATGCCCATGTACTTTAGGACGTTGTCGACGAACCCCTCGGGCTCAGCGGAGTCGGGATCGCCCTCCACCTTGTCGATGATGTATCGGACGCCCTTGTGCTCGGGATTGCTGACCATGCCGGCCACGAAATTAATCCGAGCCACCAGGGATCCCGAATATATCCATTCCTTGCCTGTGTGCCAGCCCTCAACGCTCGGCGGGTCGAGAATGTCCTGCCCCATGTAACCCGGCTGCCTTGAAAGATCTGCCTCGAGGTAGGGGACCGGACCCTTGAACTCATCGACCATGTTCAGGGTGCTGACCACCACTTCGGAGGGCGACTTGACCCGCTGGAACCGCACCGCCTCAGACTTGAAGAAATCGGAATTGAAGATGAACCGCATCACGGGACGCAACTCGAGATTCGACTCCACAAATACCCTCGCAATGGCATCGACTGCCTCAGGATCTCTGGGCTCTTCGATCTGCCAGGCGGGCACCTGAGGTTCATCGGCAACGAAATAGTTGTAAAGGTGCCGCGCCACGAAGCGGTGGCATTCCGGCTGCTGAACGACTATGTCTATGATGTCGTAGCCGTCGAGATTGCCTGTATGACCGAGAAAGGTCTTGTCGGTCTCATCATGGTCTTCCGGCCGGAACTCGAACTTCCAGGGAAAGCGCCCGTAGGGGAAACGGGGCATCTTTGCCGACACGGTCCAGCCGGTAAAGGCGCGCGACGCCTCGAAGACATCCTGCTCGGTGTAGGTGCCCACGCCCATCGAAAAGAGCTCTAGTAGTTCTCTACCCCAGTTCTCGTTCGGCGCGTACTTGTGATTGTCCTGGTTGTCGAGCCAGTAGATCATGGCCGGGTCCTTGGCCAACCTGACCAGCATGTCCCGATAGTTGCCCAGGCCATAGTCGCGGAACATCTGAATCTGGTCCATCAGATGGTTGCAGTTGTCGACCTTGCTGTTTCCGGTGGCAAAGACGTGGTGCCAAAACAGGGCCATCTTCTCTTCCAGGGGCCGGGGTGTATTGATCATATGGAAGAGGTAGTTGGCCTGGCCGTGGGCGACATTGCCGCCCGGAATCTCGGTGGTCGGGTGGTACCTGTAGAGCAGGAACTCATCGACGGCAGGCTTGTCCTCTGGGTGGAGAAGCTCCTCGACTGTCCGCTCGTATCCCCGCTCGGCCAGTCTTTCGATCTCGGGCCATGATGCTCCGAAGCCGGCTCGGCGCATCAGGTGAGCAACTAGGGAGAGATCCTGCTTGGTTGCCATTCTCGACTCCTGTGAACTCGGTGACAACTTGTCTGGGAAGGGAGCTTTTGCGTGGAATGTTCGGGCTGGGCGACGGCACGAATCATAGCACAAACTTTCCGGTCCATAGACCGCCTTTTGGCGCTAGAATTGCACCATGTCACGGGTCGACTACGACGTTACATCGCATGTCACTCTGTTTTGCAGGGCGCTTCGCGATCACGGGCTGATGACCGGCCCAGGCGAGAGTGCGGACGCCCTACGATCGATGACTCTGGTCGACCTGATGACGCCGGGCAGCGTGTACTGGGCGCTCAGGTCTGTGCTTGTATCCGCAAGGCACGAGATACCCACATTCGACCGCCTGTTCGAACGCTTTTGGGACTTTGATCCACCTCCGCAGCGTGCTGCCAGACGGGGAGCAGGATCGGATCTACCGGGCAGAGGAAGGGCCCGGGCCTCAACGCCTACGGCGGCCCGCCTCGGCGACACGCGATCGGATGACGTCCTGGTGCGCCTCATGCGCACAGGCGCCAGTACCATTGAGACTCACCGCAGTCCGGACCTTTCGGCGCTCGCATCGCATCGAGCAGAGCGCGTCGCCTGCATAGCTGGGAGCATAGTGGACTCGCTCCGGGACCGGCCGAGCCGCAGGCTGAGGAGGCATCGCCGCGGCGGCTACATCGATATGCGGGGCGTACTCCGCAAGAGCCTGAGCAACGGTGGGGACCCCGTAGATCTGCCGCGTCGGACCCGGATACTGCGCAAGCAAAGGCTGCTTCTCCTGCTGGATGCCAGCGGTTCGATGAATCGCCACGCCCACCTCATGCTGGAGCTTTCCTGGGCAATCGCCCAGCATACGCGACGCATCGAGGCCTTTGCGTTCAGCACATCGGTGAGCCGGATCAGCAAACAGCTCCGATCAGCGACTTACGCCGAGGCGCTGAGGAGCGTTGAGGAAACAGTGGATCATTGGTCGGGAGGGACCAAGATCGGCGAATCCCTCGGGCACATCAACTCAAGGTACCCAGGCTTTCAGGACCGCTACACGACCGCGCTGCTCGTGAGCGACGGTTGGGATACCGGAGATCCGCACCGCCTATCACGAGAGCTCCGTCGAATGCGTCGGCGGGTGAGGCGGCTGGTGTGGCTGAATCCCCTGATTGGCAGCGAAGGTTACGAGCAGGCCACCCGCAGCCTCGTCGCCGCTGCGGACCACGTAGACCACTTCGCGTCCATCAGGGACGTCGACAGGCTCACAGAACTACCCGCATTGCTGACAAAGTGAGGGGCCGAAGATTCGCATAGTCTTCATGGGGACCCCCGAATTCGCGGTCCCGGTCGCAGAACGCCTGCTCAAGGCCGGACATCGCCTTGTCGGCGTTTACACCCAGCCCGACAGGCCTGCCGGAAGGGGCCGACGCACAGGGCCGACGCCGGTCAAGCGCTTCGCCCTGGAGAGGGAACTGGCCGTCTTTCAGCCCAAATCCCTGGCGGACGCGGAGACACGGGCGGCCATGGCGGCCCTAAAGCCAGAAGCCTCGATCGTGGCCGCCTACGGCAAACTCCTGCCCAGACCCGTGCTGGATATCCCCAGATTCGGCTGCCTGAACATTCACCCTTCGCTGCTGCCCAGGCACCGCGGTGCCTCGCCGGTTGCCTCGGCGATACTCAGCGGTGATCAGGCCACCGGCGTAACGGTAATGCTCCTGGACGAGGGACTCGACACCGGTCCGGTGCTGGCACAGATGCAGGCACAGATCGGCCGAGACGAGACCGCGGACACCCTGACCAGAAGGCTCTTCGAAATGGGCGCGGAACTGACCGTCGAGGTCCTGCGAGGTCTGGCGGAAGGCACCATCCGTCCCCGGGCGCAGCGCGAGGAGGACGCCACGATGTCCACGCGCTTGGACCGCGAGGCCGGCAGGATCGATTGGTCCGCGCCGGCCGAGCAGATCGCCCTCATGGTTCGGGCCTACCACCCCTGGCCAGGGACATTCACGACCTGGAACGGCAGGACGATCAAGATCCTTGAGGCTTCAGCTGTCCCGGATAACCGCGACACACCCGGCGCGGTGAGTGCGGCTAGAGGGTCCATCGAGGTGGCTACCGGCGCGGGCGTGCTGATCGTCACCCGACTGCAGATCGAGGGACGAAGGGCGGTATCGGCCTCCGAGTTCGTGGCCGGGCATCACGGACTTACGGGCTCGATATTCGGCTAGCCCAGTGCGCGCGGGGATCCGCGCGACGGAGATCTTCCTACGCAGCGCTCTATTTCAGCGCGCCTAAAGCAGCCAACGAGGTGATCGTTGACCATCCCGCATGCCTGCATCAACGAGTAGCAGACGGTCGGGCCGACGAAGCGAAAACCAAGCGACTTAAGATCCTTGCTCACAGAGCCTGCCAGGTCAGTGAAGGCCGGGATCTCCGACTGGGACCGCCATGAATTAAGGATCGCGCGGCCATCCACAAAGCCCCACAAGCGACCCGACAGGCACTCGCCTGTCTCCCAGAGTCCAACAATCGCCGCCGCATTGGAAACGACGGAGCGTATCTTGAGGCGATTGCGCACAATGCCGGAGTCGGCCGCAAGCGCGGCAACGCGATCCTCGCCGAAGGCGGCGACGGCCTCGACGTCAAAGCCGTCAAAGGCAAGGCGGTATCCCTCACGCTTATGGAGGATGGTTCGCCAGCTGAGCCCGGACTGCGCGCCCTCGAGGGTCAGCAACTCGAACAGCGCACGCTCGTCGTACTGCGGTACCCCCCATTCCTGGTCGTGGTAGGCAGCCATCAGGGAGTCCCCGGCAGCCCAGTCACAGCGAACTTGTCCTTCCTCCCCACACTGTTCTGGCCCGCCCTGTTCTGAAAGGTCCACCGAATTACTGCCTGATAGAACTGCTGGTCACCTGCTGTAATCGAAGGGTAGGGCCGTCTGCTTAAAGCACCCATCGCGGTGATCGTTGACCAGACCGACGGACTGAATATAAGCATACGTGATGATCGGACCACAGAAACCAAAGCCCCGCCTCTTCATATCGGCGCTGATCTCCTCGGCGGGAGGGGCCACGGCGGGAACCTGCATGCCGCGGGGCCACCGGTTCATCCTCGGCCTTCCATCGACAAACGACCACAGATAATCGGCCAACCCCTCGAACTCGGGGCGGAGGCCACAGACGGCCCGGGCATTGCCGATGATGCACCTGATCTTGGCCCGGTTCCTTATGATGCCCCGATCCGCCAGCAATTCGGCTACCTTGTCGTCGCCGTAACGGGCAACCACCAGCGGGTCGAAGTCGTCGAATGCGGCGCGAAACGCGTCTCTTCTCCGCCAGACCCCCCACCAGCTCAGACCCGCCTGCATCCCGCTCAGGGAGAGGAACTCGAATAGCCTTTGCTCGTTCCGAGTCGGCGTGCCCCAGTAGATGTCATGGTACGCGGTGTGCATCGGAGAGCCATAGACATCGTCGTGGCAGCGGACCAGGCCATCTGAGACGGGTTTCTCCAGGGGCTCTTCTGCCATGGAAGTGAATCGTAACAGGGCGTCACTCAAGGCCGTACAAACGGGGCTGCAACGGGATCTCAGTCGCCCTGGAAGCCGTATCTTCGAACCCCGACACGCCGACTCCGAGCAGGCGGAACCGTCGGCCCTCGCCGAGCTCCCGCCCGAGCATGCGGGATGCGGCCGAGGCGATCTGGATCTCCGATTCGACCGGGGTATCAAGCGTCACCTGGCGGGTGTATGTGGTGAAGTCGTCGAGCCGCAGCTTGAGCTTTACCGTGCGTCCGGCAAGGCCGCGGCGCTCGAGCTCTCCTCCGATTCGACCACTCAGTCCTGCGACAAGCTGATGCAGGCTTTCAGGATCGTCCGTGTCTATCGCCAGAGTAGTCTCGGCGCTGATGGACTTACGGCGCCGCGCGGCCACCACCGGCCTGTGGTCGACACCGTTGGCCAGATCGCGTAGGCCGGGCCCCATCTTGCCGAAACGGTCGCAGAACCACTTCGGCGGCCGCTGAGCCAACTGACCGATGGTCGCAATCTCCTCCCGTGCCAGCCACTCCTCGGTCTTGGGCCCAATGCCCCACAGCCTGCCTACAGGAAGCGGCGCCAGGAACTCGCGCTCCGTACCGGCGGGAACGGTCACGAGGCCGTCGGGTTTATCCATATCCGAGGCGATCTTGGCGACTGACTTGTTGGAGGCCACACCCATCGATATGGTCAGACCGGTGCGATTCGTCACCCGGGCCTTGAGGCCACGAGCAATCCTCTCCGGAGTCCACCCCCCGCCCACTCGCGGGGTGACGTCGAGAAAAGCCTCGTCCAATGACAGTGGCTCGACGGCCGGAGTGACCCCACGGAATATGTCCATGACGTTGCGGGACACCTCCCGGTAGGTATCAAACCTGGGGGCCACGCGCACGGCATGCGGACAGAGCCTCATTGCGGTCTTCATGGGCATCGCCGATCGCACGCCGAATCGCCTCGCCTCGTAGGAGGCAGCGGCAACCACTCCACGCGCATCGGGATCACCACCCACCACGACGGGCCTGCCTCGCAGCGCCGGGTCGTCCCGCTGCTCGACCGAGGCATAAAACGCATCGAAATCGGCGTGGATTATGGCGGCCATCGTCGCTGAGTCGGACCTCTAGAGGACAGAAACAAATGTTCCAGGCATTCTAGCGTCCCGGGCGCGCCGTGGCACCCGGCGGCCCGTTTGGGACCAGCTTGGGGGGATTGGGGCCGTCGCCCGGCAGTCCGGATGGCCGCCGGAGTCAGCCCTCCGGCAGGATACGGCCGAGGTCGAGGTGGTGAATTCGCTCGGGCCTAAGGATGATCAGCACCCGGTCCTGCCCGTACAGCTCCTGCATCCAGGGCTCTACCTCATGCGGTGCCATGTACCTCTCGCAGATCGCGCGGGTAGGTTCCCAGATGCTGTCATCGTCTGCCAGCTCGACACGGCCCGTGATCGTCGCGTAGACCTTGGCAAGTGGAGGATCGAAAACGCAGACCGACATCCTGCCGTCCCTGGCCAGGTTCTTGTACTTGAGGCGCTCTTTGGTGACGGACATGAACATCGCGCCATCGCGAAACTCGTACCAGATGGGCGTCAACTGGGGCATCCCGGTGACGCCGATCGTGGCGGCCACCGCGATCAGCGGCGGCCTAAGAAAGCTCTCCAGCCGGTCGATCTCCTCTTGAGTGGGCATAGGGACGAACCTGGCGCCTACAGGGCACCGTCGATGATGACGTCGAGCACCGCCGGCTTGCCGGAGGCGAGAGCCTTGCCGATCTCCGGTCCGATCTGCAGTGGATCCTCGATACGAACGCCGTGAACCCCCATCGCCCTCGCCATGGCGGCCAAGTCCAGACGCTGCGGAAAGTCCATGGCGATGTATCTGCTCTGGGGCGGGTCCTGGCCCACCACCAGGCTCTTGTACACGTCCATGTTGACCTTGAGCACCCGATACGACTCGTTGTTGCAGATGACATAGATGACGGGGATACCCTCAATCGCGGCGGTATAAAAGCCCTGCACGGTCATCATCGCGCTGCCGTCACCTACGATCGCTACCACGGGCCGGTCCGGGTTGGCCAGCTTGGCTCCCAGGCCTCCGCCGACGCCCCATCCTATGGCCCCGCCTCTCTCCCCGAAGACCTGCCCCGGACGGTTGAACTCCATGGCGCCCACTACAGCCGCCCTGGTTGTCACCGAGTCGTCCACGATCACCGTGTCATCGGGTATGGCCGCGACGACCTCCGCCATCATTCGTTCCGGCGACATCGGGGAGCCGTGCCAGCGTTCTTTGACTCTCGTGGCCCAGGCCTCACGTTCCGCGGCGGTCCGGGCCGCAATCGACTCCGCCCGGCCCTTGGCGGCCTCCCGGGCAGACCCGCTCATACCTGCATCGATCGCCTGGGCGAGGCAGGCCAGGCCGACCTTGGGGTCGGCGATTATCCCCACGTCGGTCGGTTCGCTCTTCCCCACTTCCCTCGGCGAGGCATCCAGGTGCACGACCTTCGTGTCACGGGCAAACGAGCTTGCACCCTCGTCGGGAAAGAAAAAGTAGCCGGAGAATGCGTTGCCAACCGCAAGCACCGCGTCAGCCTGGGACAGCGTCTCTTTCGTATCCGGAAACCCCCAGCGCAGTGGCCCCCTGTAGAGCGGGTGGCGGGACGGAAAGTTCATCTCCGAGTAGAGGGTCGAATACACTTCCGCCCCCAGCATCTCGGCCACCCGCACCGCCTCGTCCGCAGCACCTGATTGAGCGATCCGGTCGGCGACCAGCATGATCGGATTGTCGGCTTTCGCCAGCAGATCCGCCGCGTCCCGGACGGATCTATCATCAGGGGCCAACCTGAAATAGCCGGTGGAATTGGGCACTATCTCCATGTCCGCCTCGCCGTCGAGCGAATTGGCGGAAAAGGCGATGAAGGTTGGGCCGGTGGGCGGTGTCCGGGCCTCGTTGAATGCACGGCGCACTGCTGAGGGCACCTGCTCCGGGTGAGTCAGCTCTACACTCCACTTGGTGAAGATCTTGACCATGTCGGCCAGCGGGGTCCTGCCCTCCACCAGCTTTCTCATGTCCTTGTTGCCAGCAGTCAGTACCAGTGGCGTCCCACCGGCGGCTGCGTTGTGGAGCAGGCTGATGCCGTTGGCGAGGCCGGTCTCGATATGCAGGTTGACGAACGATGGCCGTCCTGTAGCCCTTGCGTATGCATCCGCCGCCCCCATCGCCGCACCCTCCTGGGTAACTAGGACATAGTGGAGATCGGGGAAATCCTCCAGCGCGTCCATGATCGCGCCCTCGGAGGTGCCCGGGTTTCCAAATATGTACTCCACGCCCTCGGCTCTCAGCATCTCCAAGAGCGCCCTTTTGCCGGTCATCCTAGGCATGTGCAGTTCTCCGTGACTCGATCGGCCCGGCCGATCGCACCTTAACGCTTAAACCCTGGCAAGTATCTTGTCCAGTGCTCCGGACCTGAAATCCTCGAGATCGTCGGCGTCCTTCAGGAGAGCACCAACGGTGACTTCTACCGCCTCTCGATCGATGCTCTCGTAGCTCATGATCATCATGGCCCTGGCCCAATCCAACGTCTCGGAAACTCCGGGGGATTTATCCAGGTCAAGACCCCGCACGTCCTCTACGAACCTTACGACCTGACGCGCGAGCCGTTCGCCAATTCCAGGAACCTTGGCACGCACTATCCGCAGCTCCTTATCGAAATCGGGATAATCGATCCACAGGTACAGACAGCGCCGCCGCAGGGCGTCGGACAGCTCGCGGGTTCGGTTGGAGGTAAGTATCACAAGCGGGATGTGGACCGCCTTGATGGTGCCAAGCTCGGGGATCGTCGCCTGGTAGTCGGCGAGGATCTCGAGCAGAAACGCCTCAAACTCCTCGTCCGCCCTGTCGATCTCATCGATCAGCAGCACGGGTGCCCTTTCCCGCTCAGAAAGCGCGGCCAGGAGGGGACGCTCGAGCAGGAACTCGCGGCCGAATATCTCGCGCTCCCTGTCCTCGGTTCTCCTCCCTACTCCCTCCTCCAGCTTAATGTGCAGAAGCTGGCGGGGATAGTTCCACTCGTACAGAGAGGTGTTGACGTCGAGCCCCTCGTAGCACTGGAGCCGGATGAGGCGGGCCTCGAGGATCTCGGCCATGACCTTGGCGATCTCGGTCTTGCCAACGCCGGCCCTGCCCTCCACTAGCAGCGGCCGCTGGAGCTGCTGCGCCATGAAAAGGGCGGTACCGATCGACGGATCCGCAATGTAGCTGGCCGCCTCGAGACTCTGGACGATCTCTCCAACCGGGTCCGGGCGGCCCCGGCCGCTGGTCACGGACTACCGGTGCGAACCGAGGCTCTCAGGATCGCGCTTCCCTGACAAGGCGCCAGACCCTCTCGGGCTTGGCCGGCATATCCAGGTGCCTGACTCCCATGTGGGACAGAGCGTCGACCACCGCGTTGATGACGGCTGGAGAACCGGCTATCGTCGCGGTTTCGCCCGCTCCCTTCACGCCCATCGGATTCACCGAGGTGGGGGTAACGGTGCGGTCGACCTCGAACGAGGGAAGATCCTCGGCAGACGGAACGGCATAGTCCATCATGCTGCCGGTCAGGAGCTGGCCCTCGTCGTCGTAGACGGCCTCCTCCTGAAGAGCCTGCCCGAGTCCCTGGGCGGCGCCACCGTGGACCATGCCGTCGACGATCATCGGGTTTATCACGTTGCCCACATCGTCGACCGCTATGTACCTAAGGGGCGTGACCTCGCCGGTGTCGCCGTCAACCTCGACTATGGCGATGTGGGTGCCGAACGGCCAGGTGAAGTTGCTGGGGTCGAAAAAGCTCGTCTCCTCCAGCCCCGGCTCAATGCCCTCCGGCAACTCACCCGCGTACACGTGGGCGGCCAGCGCGATGTCACCAAATGTCTTTGCCTCACCCGGGGCGCCCCTTACGAACAGCTTGCCGTCCTCGTACTCGATGTCCTCGGGAGCGGCCTCCAGCAGGTGTGCGGCCAGCTTCTTGGCCTTTTCCTTGATCTTGGTCAGGCTCATGTGAATGGCGCCCCCGCCTACCGCCGCGCTGCGGCTGCCAAAGGTGCCGGTTCCGAACTGGACCTGATCGGTGTCTCCGTGAACGATCTCGACGTTCTCCATGGCCACGCCGAGCTCGGCCGAGACCAGCTGGGCGAAGGTCGTCTCGTGTCCCTGACCATGGGTCGATGCGCCGGTGAACACGCGCACGGTTCCTGTCGGATTGACGCGAACCGTGGCACTCTCCCAAAGGCCCGCCCTGGCCCCCAAGGTGACCGCAACGTGCGAGGGAGCGCCTCCACAGATCTCCACGTATGTGGACAGACCGATGCCCAGGTAGCGACCCTCTGCCCGGGCCGCCTCCTGCTCCTTGCGAAACTCCCCGTAGCCCGCCATCTCCAGCGCTCGATCGAAGGCGGGCTCGTAGTCACCGCTGTCGTAGGCGACTCCAGTTGCGACCGGGCGGGCGTCGTCGAACGGTTCTATGAAGTTCTTTCTCCTTATCTCGGCCGGATCCATGCCTATTTCGGCGGCGAAAATGTCTACGATCCGTTCCACGAGATACGTGGCTTCGGGGCGGCCCGCACCACGGTAGGCATCAACCGGGGTGGTGTTGGTGTAGACCCCCGTTACCTTGCACCTGACGTTGGCCAGGTCATAGGGTCCGCTCATCATCAGGCCGTACAGCAGGGTGGGCACCAGTGGGGCAAAGGTGGACAGGTAGGCACCCAGGTTGGCGGTTGTATCGACATCGATCGCGTCGATTCTGCCGTCCCGGCTACCGGCAATCCGAGCCGTGCTCAGGTGATCCCGGCCGTGCGTGGTTGCCAGGTAGGCCTCCTGGCGCGATTCGATCCACTTGACCGGGCGTCTCACCCGTTTGGCCACGACGGCGGTGATAACTTCCTCCGCGTACATGTACAGCTTGCTTCCGAAGCCGCCGCCGACGTCCGGCGCGATCACTCGTATGAGGTGCTCGGGATGCCCGAGCGTAAGAGCCAGCAGCAGGCGCACCAGATGCGGTATCTGCGTCGAGGTCCACATCGTGAGCTGGTTGGTGCCATGGTTGTAGTCGCACACGATGCCTCGCGTTTCCATGGCGTTGGGCACCAGCCTCTGGTTGGTCATGGTCTGCTCTACCACGACCTCAGCAGCGCCTATGGCCGCTTCGACATCTCCACCGGCGACCTCCCATTCAAAGGCGACGTTGCCCGGGGCGTCGCTGTGAAGTTGTGGAGCGCCCGGCTTGGCGGCGTCGCCCGTGTGTACGACCACGGGGAGCGTCTCGTAGTCAACGTCCACAAGCCTGACCGCGTCGGCAGCCACGTCCGGGGAGGTCGCCACGACGGCCGCGACTATGTCACCGACGAACCGAACCGTGTCGATGGCGATGGGCGGATGGGCCACCTCCTTTGTGTCGGGAACGACCCAGCCACAGGGTACCGAGCCCTGCTCATCCTTTACCTGCTCTCCGGTAAAGACCGCAACGACCCCTTCCAAGGCCTCCGCCGCCGAGCAGTCGATGCCCGCGATCTTGGCATGAGCGAATGGGCTGCGCACGAGTTGTACATGCAGCATGCCCGCCAGCTTGATGTCGTCAACGTACCGGCCCGTGCCCTGAATGAGACGCGGGTCCTCTCGCCTCTTCACACTTGAGCCGAACAGGGAAGTGGTCATCGGGTCCTCCTCTGCAAGGGCGCTCGGGCTCCGCCATAAGCCCGGCCACGGCCCCGCTCGGCGGGGCCGTTTAGGGCTGCTACTCTACCCCACGGGGGCGTGTCAAAACAAGGCGCGGCGCAACGCCGGCCGGCCAGGGATCAATGGCGGGTTCCACGGCGCCGGACGGTCGACAAGGGCCTAGTTCCCGGCGGACGAAGACTGCGAATCCATGACACCGTCGAGGAAGCCCCACCAGCCATCAAGCGCCTGCTGCAGGGCCGCCTCAACCGAGGGTTCAAGCTCCGGCGAAGTGTGCTCCAAGATCCCTTCCCGCTCCCGGTCAGAATGGTCTTCGTCAAGCACGCTGTGCACTTCGAAGAACCGGAGGCCGGCCTCTTCCGTGATGCCGAAATGGTCCCTCAGGCCCCGGATCTTCTCGACCATGACGGCCGGCACCTGCACTTCGTAGGCATACACGGCCGCAAGCCCTTCCTGAAAGGTGCGTTGATAGCACAGGTTGCGATAGGTCTGAAGCATAGCTTGAGTGCTGGAAAGAGGCTCGGTGGTTTCAGGCTCCGTGCGACCGAGGCCCAACGCCTGGCAAAAATCGAGCCAAAGGGCTCGGTGATTGGCCTGACCGTGCTCTTCGTCCCACAGGTTATCGAGTATGGCCTGACGCACCCCGCGGTCCTGGCAGCGCGAGTGTATGGCGCTTAGCAGGGTGGGCAGCTCTGCCTCAAAATGATAGTACTGAGCCGCGTACACACGCAGGTCCTCCATCGTCAACTCGCCGTCTCGCCACGCCCTGTAGAAAGGGTGATCGAGTAGAGACCTGTTTGCGATTCGACGCTGGATTCGGGAATGGAGATCTTCGGTCAATTGTGCCTCCCTTCGTGTACGCTGCCTTCCGGCATCGGCCAAATGCTAGCTGGCGACCCGGGTGTGGGCAAGGCACCAAACTCCCTATCGCCCCGAAGCGGTCAATACCCGCCGCCACCAACGTTCACGTGGACGAGCCGGCGTGTGCCGCGAGTGCCGTTGAAGGGGCTGCGAAGCCCCGGGACCCGGCCGCCATGCCATTCGAAATACCCGGGCTGTTCCCAAACGTGTCTAGGCCATCCGCCTGCCTCTCGATTGTGCTCGGCATATCCGTGATCGGCGGTGCATGATCAACGGGGGCGGCTGGATCGGTCCGGCACCGGTCGTTGTGTTCGCCGGGACAATTGATTCATGCCCGCTTGCGCGCACCATGTGAGGCGGGCGGGTCGATTACGGGTTCCGCCCGGTAATACCCACGTAAACCGTTTGATGTTTTTCCCAAAAATTGGTAAGATTTTGTTGCCTACAGCAATCCTTTTCCGGAGCACTTGATGGCCCAGAAGAACAACCGCAGAAACGGAGAGTCAGGCGATATCTATTCGGCCAAGGACATCCAGGTACTTGAGGGCATGGAGGCGGTTCGCAAGCGGCCGGGCATGTACATCGGCTCAACGGACCAGCGGGGACTGCATCACCTCATCTACGAGATCGTGGACAACGCCGTTGACGAATTCATGGCCGGGTTCTGCTCTCAGGTCGTCATTCATATAGACCGGGACGGCAGCGTGACGGTAAGCGATGACGGCCGCGGCATACCGGCCGACCGCCACCCCGTCACGGGTCTGTCAGCGATCGAGACGGTGATGACCACGCTCCACGCCGGCGGGAAGTTCGGTGGCAAGGCATACACCGTGTCAGGAGGACTGCACGGCGTGGGAGCCTCTGTAGTCAACGCCCTGTCATCGGAGTTGACGATCGAGGTCAGGCGAGACGGAAAGGTGCACAGGCAGGAGTTTTCCCGTGGCAAGAGGGTCACCGATCTCGAGGTGTCCAACGGTCATCCGGAGAACGAGCACGGCACCACGGTCACGTTCACGCCCGACCCGGACATTTTCGGAGACTTCCTATACGAGTTCGAAACTTTGGCTCAAAGATTCAAGGAGATGGCATACCTCAACCGCGGACTCCAAATACGCTTTTCCAGCGACATGCACGCCAACCTGCTGGAGGACTCAAGGAGGGCCGAATTCAGGTATGAGGGCGGCATATCGCAGTTCGTCGTAGATCTATGCCACGGCAGGAGCACACTCCACCCCGAGCCCATCTTCATGGAGAAGCGCTGGGACAACACCATCGTGGAGGTGGCGCTGCTCTACAACGACAGTTTCAGCGAGACCGTCCTTTCCTTCGCAAACTGCATAAACACCGTCGACGGGGGTTCGCACCTCACGGGCCTGCGATCCGCCCTGACGCGGGTGATGAACGATTACGGCCGCAAGCAGAAGATCATCAAGGAAAACGAGCCCAACCTCGCCGGCGAAGACGCCAGAGATGGCCTTATCGCGGTCGTTAGCGTCAAGCTCACCGATCCGCAGTTCGAGGGCCAGACCAAGGCCAAGCTGGGCAACCCTGAGATCCGAGCCATGGTCGAGAGCGCGGTCGTCGAGGAACTGGGTACCTATCTGGAAGAGCATCCCAAAGAGGCGCGCCGCATCGTAGACAAGGCGATCACCGCCCAGAGGGCCAGAGAGGCGGCACGCAAGGCCAGGGATCTGATCATTCGCAAGAACGCCATGGACGGCGGCGCTCTGCCGGGTAAGCTCGCCGACTGCTCCGACAAGAATCCCGAGAATTGTGAACTGTATCTCGTCGAGGGCGACTCTGCGGGCGGGACGGCCAAGATGGGTCGGGACCGCAGGACGCAGGCAATACTGCCTCTCAGGGGCAAGATCCTCAACGTCGAAAAGGCACGCGCAGACAAGATGCTCGCCCACGAGGAGATCAGGGCGATGATCGTGGCGATCGGGGCCGGGATGGATGAAGAGATCGATCGTGCCAAGCTGCGCTACCACCGGATCATCATAATGACCGACGCCGACGTCGACGGCTCGCACATACGAACGCTCCTGCTCACCTTCTTCTTCAGGCACATGTACCAGCTGATCGAGCACGGGCACCTCTACATCGCCCAGCCGCCCCTCTACCGGATAACCTCTGGCAAGACCGTCGCCTATGCCTACTCGGAGGGCGAGCGCGAGGGCATAATGCTCCAGCTCAGGAACAAGCGCAATGTCGGTGTGCAGCGCTACAAGGGCCTGGGAGAGATGAACGCCGAACAGCTGTGGGAAACCACGATGAACCCGGATACCAGGACCCTGCTGCAGGTCTCGGTCGACGACGCCGCCGAGGCCGACAGGGTGTTCACCCTGCTCATGGGTGACCTGGTGCAGCCCCGTCGCGAGTTCATAGAGACCCACGCGCTTGAGGTCAAGAACCTGGACGTTTGACGGCCGAAAGGCATCCGGGCTTGACTGACCACGGCAACTACGATGAGTTCATAGCCGCGCACCCGCTGCTCGGCGCTATCGGCAATACCCCCCTTATCAACCTGGATCTTCCGGCTGGCATCGCGGGCAAAGCCATCTCCAGCGGCACGCGGATCTCGGCAAAGCTTGAGAACCTCAACCCCGGAGGGTCCATCAAGGACCGGCCGGTTCTGCGTATGGTCGTCGAAGCGGTGCTGTCCGGCGACCTGCCGGAGAGCAAGGCGATCCTGGACTCTACTTCCGGCAACGCCGGAATAGCCTACGCCATGATCGGGTCGGCGATCGATCGCAGGGTGGAACTGGTAATCCCGGCCAACGCCTCCGAGGAGCGAAAAAAGCGCATCGCCGCGCACGGGGCGACGGTGATCGAGACTGACCCGCTGCTTGGCTATGATGAGGCGATGCGCGAGGTCGTACGACGCTACGAGGAGAATCCAGACAGGTACTTTTTCTGCAACCAGTACGCGAATGATTTCAACTGGATCGCCCACTACGAGACCACCGCAAGCGAAATACTTGAGCAGGCGCCAGATCTCACCCACTTCATTGCCGGGGTAGGCACCGGCGGCACCATCACCGGGGTTGGCAGGAGACTGAAGGAGCACGACCCGAGCATCAGGGTCATCAGCATAGAGCCGGGCGACTGGAGGGGGATCGAGGGCCTCAAGCCCCTGGGAGAGGAGAGCCTGGTGCCGGAGATCCTGGACCAGAGCGTGATCGATGACCGTGTTGAGGTCAGTCTCGACGAGGCGTATGCAATGGCGAAGGTCCTGGCCACGCGCGGCCTGTTTGTTGGCCAATCATCGGGAGCATACCTGGTCGCAGCCGTGGACGCCGCCACCGAGCCCGGCTCGCAGATCGTCACCATCTTCAACGATCTGGGCGAGCGGTACTTCAGCACCGGGATGTGGGACTAGCTGGACCCGGCTGGTCGGCATGTTCGACGCGACTGACTTGGCGTCTGAGGCCCCGGCGCGAATCGAGCGTCTGAGGGCCGAGATAGAGCGTCACAACGCTCTTTACTATCAGCACGACGCCCCTGAGATAAGCGACAGCGAGTGGGACGCGCTTATGCGCGAACTCCGCGCCCTGGAGGCCGAGCATCCCGAACTGATCACACCGGACTCGCCCACTCAGACGCTGGGCTCCGCTCCTGCCGGTGGTTTTTCCGAGGTGGCACACCCGGTGCCCCTGCTCAGCCTCGGCAATGCCTTCAATCCGTCCGAGTTGGCCTCCTGGCACCAGCGGGCAGGCAGGTTGATAGGCGACGAATTCGAGATGGTGTGCGAGCTTAAGTACGACGGCCTTGCCGTCGCTGTCACCTACGAAAACGGTCGATTGACCCGGGGCGCCACGCGCGGCAACGGCCGTCTCGGGGAGGACATTACGGCGAACCTTCGCACCATCGACAACCTGCCGAAGCGGGTCTCCGGAAGCTTTCCAGCCACTTTCGAGGTGCGCGGAGAGGTGCTGTTCCCCATCTCCGAGTTCGAGAACTTCAACCGCAAGCGCGAGCGGGAGGGTCTGGCCGTTTACGCCAACCCTCGCAACTCAGCGGCCGGCTCGCTCAGGCAGATCGATCCCCGCGTGACCGCCGAGCGCCCACTGGACATATACATCTATGGGCTGGGATACCCGGAGGATGAGATATCCGCCGACACGCACTACGAGACGCTCGCATACCTGGCCGATCTGGGCTTTAACGTGAACCCGCACAATCAACTGGTTGGCTCGGTCGAGAAGGCCGCTGACTACTATCAACTGTGGCTCGAGTCCAAGCGTGGCCTGGACTACGCCTGCGACGGTGTGGTGGTCAAGGTCAACCGCTTTGACTACCAGCGCCATCTGGGTCATGTAGGCCGGGAACCCAGGTGGGCGATCGCCTACAAGTTCCCTGCCGAACAAAAGGAGACCCTGCTGGTCGACATCCGTTTCAACGTCGGACGCACCGGCAGCATAAATCCGTACGCCGTTCTGGAGCCGGTCGTAATCAACGGGGCCACCGTCAGGCAGGCCACGTTGCACAACGAGGACTACATACGTTCCAAGGATCTGCGCAAGGGCGACCGGGTTATCGTCGAGCGGGCGGGAGAGGTGATTCCGCAGGTCGTCAGGTCCATCCCAGAAAGGCGCACCCGTCCCCTTCCCGAGTTTGCAATGCTCCCGGCGTGCCCCAGCTGTGGCCACGACGTCGTACGGCCCGAGGGAGAGGCGATGACATACTGCGTCAACGCCCGTTGTCCGGCCCAGTTGACCAGGCTGATCGAGCACTTTGTATCCAAGGGGGCAATGGATATTGACGGCCTCGGGGGAAAACAGGTCGCCATGTTGCTGGAACGGGGACTGATTGAAGACGCCGCGGACATCTTCACCCTTGAGAACGCGCGGGAGCAACTGCCATCCATCGAGCGCATGGGAGAGGCTTCAGTCGCCAATCTGCTGGCCGCAATAGACGCGTCCAGGTCCCGGCCGCTGGCCAGGGTGCTGGTCGCGCTCGGAATCGGCTTCGTCGGAGAGGAGGTGGCCGATGTTCTGGCCCGCCGATTCGGGACCATAGACGGCTTGATCGCCGCATCAACCGAGGACATGCTGGCAGTTCCCGGTATCGGCCCAAAGATCGCGGCGAGCGTGGAGAGCTATTTTTCCGAGACCTCCAACCTGGCCATGATAGAAAAGCTGCGAGGGGCCGGAGTCAACCTTGCAGATGAGGAGCGCGGCGAGTCGCAGGAGCAGATCCTCGCCGGCCTCAGGTTCGTCGTTACCGGCCGTCTTCAGCGATTCAGCCGCTCGGGTATACAGGACCGCATAAAGGACCTGGGCGGCTCAGTCAGCGGCAGCGTGAGCAAGCGCACCGACTATCTGGTCGTCGGCGAGGACGCGGGCGGCTCAAAGCTGGACGCGGCTGGCGAGATGGGCGTAACGACGCTCGATGAGGACGGATTCCTCGACCTGATGCGGACGCTCTCAGCCGAACAATAGCCGACTATCATCGGGGGCGAGGCAAAAGATACACCTCTCCAATCTCGGCCTGAAAAGGTTTCGCAATTTCCGCGAGCTCCAACTTGACCTCCGGCCAGGTCTCAGCCTGTTTTACGGGGCCAACGGCAACGGCAAGAGCAACCTGCTGGAGGCCCTGTACATGCTGGCCGTCGCCAAGTCGGTAAGGGCGCAGGCGGACCGCGAACTGGTCGGCTTCGGACCGTCCTACCAGGACTGCGACGAAACGGCCTCAGAGCAGATACATTCGGTCGTATCGGCGACCGTCGATCGCTCCGGCGGAACCGTTCGAATACAGATCGACCTAGTGGGGCCAGGACCTGCCGACCACCCTGCCACAGTAGGCCCAGACCTTCCTCCCGCTACGGATGCCGAGTGGTCAGGTGCATCTTTTCGAAAGGTGATAAGGGTCAACGGGGCTCCTCGCAGGGCGGCGGACCTGGTGGGAGAGTTCAACGCGGTCCTCTTTTCCGCCCAAGATCTGGAGCTTGTCTACGGTGCTCCGGCGCTGCGCAGGCGTTACCTGGACGTTCTCATCTCCCAGCACGACCGAACATATTTGCGCGCGCTTCAGCGCTACCAGCGTGCCCTAACCCAGCGAAACCACCTGCTCAGAGCTATCCGAAACGGCTGGTCGAGTAAGGACGAACTGGGCCCTTGGGACGATCGACTGGCGCAGGATGGCGGTTATATCGTCGCGACCCGGATAAGCGCCATGGCGGCCCTGAGGAAGCGATCGGCTACCAACTATGCTTCCCTCTCCGACGGGGCGCAGACCCTCAGGATAGATTACCGAGCAAGGCTTGAGCCTCCCTTGACCGACGAGCACATCACGTCAAAAGGAGCCTCGGAAGAGCTGGCCGCCGCAATTGAGCGCAGCACCGGGCGGGACGTCTCACAGGGACACACCGGCGTGGGCCCGCACCGCGACGACATGGAGATTCACCTCGACGGGGTCGACGCCTCCCGGTACGCATCACGCGGGCAGGCCAGGACGGCGATCCTCGCCCTGAAGTTCGCCGAGGCCGAGTACCTGTCTCGCAGCCGCGGAGAAACGCCGGTGATCCTGCTCGACGACGTTCTCTCGGAACTCGACCCGAGGAGGCGAGCACTGGTCCTGGACCGGGTTTCAGGCTATGACCAGTGCTTGATAACGACAGCCGAGCTGGAGGCGATACCCCCCGCCCGACTCTCCCAGATGAACGTGTACATGGTCGAGCACGGCGCTGTCTCATCCGAATAGCGAGCGCCGCCGCAGACTGACGGGGGAGGGATGCAGGCCGTCGTATTACCGCCGCGGCTCGCCTCTCATTGGGCGGTTATGCCGCCGTCGATGACAAATTCGGCGCCGGTCACGTAGGAGGATTCGTCGCTGGCCAGATATAGCACCCCCCAGGCGATGTCCTCCGATGTTCCGATCCTGCCGATGGGCGTTCGATCGACGAGCTTGGCCCGCTCTACGGGGTCGTCCATCAGCCCTGCCGACTGCGGAGTATCTATGAAGCCGGGGTGGACGGAGTTGACCCTGATGCCGTCGGGTGCCAGCTGTACCGCTGCGGCCTTGGTGAATGACCTTACAGCGCCTTTCGAGGCCGGGTATGGGGCCTCCGTAGGGGCCCCGACCAGGCCGTATATCGATGACACATTGACTATCGACCCCTGTATCCCGGTCCGCTTCATGGCCTCCGAGGCGTGTTTGGTGCCCAGGAATACCCCCGTGGCGTTGACAGCAACTACCCCATCCCAGTCCTTCTCCGAGTAGTCCTCCACCAGACCGTCCTTCCCGCTGTAGACGCCGGCGTTGTTGACCAGCACGTCAAGACGCCCGTACCTGTCCTGGATACGGGAGATGGTCTCGATCCACTGCGCCTCGTCTGAAACGTCTAGGTGAACATACTCCGCCGAGCCGCCCAGTTTCCTGATGGTTCGGGCGATGGCTTCACCGGCCTCATCCTGCACGTCGGCCAGCACAACCGTTGCTCCGTGCTCTGCGAACAGCCGCGCCTCAACAGCACCCATACCGCTGGCGGCACCGGTGATGAGCGCGGCCTTGCCTTCGAGGCGGCTCACTGCGCGGTGATGCCGCCATCGATGACGAACTCGGCTCCCGTCACGTAGCAGGACTCGTCGCTGGCCAGGTACAGCACCCCCCAGGCCACGTCTTCGGGAGTTGCGATGCGACCGATCGGAGTACGGTCTACCAGTTCCCGAACGGTCTGCGGATCGGACATCATCCAGTGCGTCTGGGGAGTATCTATGAATCCGGGATGCACCGAGTTGACCCTCACTCCATCTGGCGCGAACTGCACGGCGGCCGCCTTGGTAAACGACCGGACCGCTCCCTTGGAGGCGGGATAGGAAGCCCCAACCGGCGCACCGACCAGCCCATACACCGAGGAGATGTTGATAATCGATCCTCCTCCAGAGCGGCGCATCGCTTCGGCCCCGCACTTGGTCCCCAAGAATGTGCCGGTCGAGTTGACGGCCAGCAC
Organism: Dehalococcoidia bacterium; assembly: GCA_965207145.1. Lineage (GTDB taxonomy): Bacteria > Chloroflexota > Dehalococcoidia > Lucifugimonadales > UBA2962 > CAUZIR01. The sequence goes on from OZ242262.1 coordinate 426,659, forward strand.
CGAGTTCCACTGCTCCACGGTGACTTCGGTGATGTCCGTTTCCCCACTGCCTATGCCGGCATTGTTGACCAGCACGTCCAAGTGGCCATAGCTCTCGACGGTAAGGTCGATGACGCTGCGCCACTGTCGGTCATCGCTGACGTCAAGGTGCAGGTAGCGGGAAACGCCTCCCGACGCGCGTATCTCTCGCGCGACTACCTCCCCAAGCTCGTCCTGAACGTCCGTAACAACCACAGTCGCACCCTCGGAGGCGAACAGACGTGACTCGGCCTCGCCCATGCCACCTGCGGCGCCAGTTACTATGCAGACCTTACCCGACAACCTGTCCACGGCCGCGAGTTTATGGCCGGCCTCAGGGAGTGTCAACGCGGCCGACACGTCCACGAAGAAGGGGCCCAACGGGTTGCGAATTGCAAATATAATCCAGCGGTTGTGAACGAACATAACCCGGACATCGCCGAGTTCAGCGACGAAGATCTCCTGCGACTGATCAGCGAGCGACGGCGCGACGCCCTTACCGAACTCTACGGTCGATATTCGACCGCAGCATACTCGTTAGCGCTGAAGATACTGCGGGACCCGGAGGCGGCGGAAGAGGTCACACAGGACGCTTTCTTCAACGTCTGGCGACGCGCCGACAGCTACCGGGGAAGCCGCGGTGCAGTCACCTCTTGGCTGTTCAGCATCACGCATCATCGCGCTATAGATGAGATTCGGCGGCGACGGCGACGCGATCAGCACAGGTCTTCGCGAGAGGTAGAGACACTTGATATTCCTTCGGACGATTCCAGCGACCCCGTCCGCTTTGCGGCCGCCCGGTTCCACCGCGGGATCCTGGAAGAGGCGCTCGGCACCCTTCGCCCCGAGCAGAGAGCGGTCGTCGAACTGGCCTATTTCGAAGGCCTGACGCACACGGAGATCGCCGAGCGGCTCGACCAGCCGCTGGGGACGGTAAAGACGAGAATGAGGCTGGCTCTGAAAAGGCTCCGCGAGGCCATCAGCCCGGATTTGGTCCGCTGAGCAGATGGGCGTCGAACGAATCTTGGGAAGATCTGGCAACCACCCTCGTGCAACGGCGAATCCAGCTACGTACGAAACAGCGTTAATACTGGGTAAGACATGAGCCGCAAGATAGTAGAAGAAAACTACGAATCGTACGTACTCGGAGCACTGCCCGAAGCGGAGCGAGACGAGTTCGAGGCGCATCTGGCCGACTACCCAGACGAGTTTGCTGAATTCGTTGAGGCGGCGGACACGATGGCTCTCTTCGCCATGGCGCTTGATCGTACCCCGGTGCCCGATAGGGTGCTAAAGACCTTGCTCTCTAGGGTTGAGGCGGACATGGGTTACGAGGCGGACAGTGGCCGTCAACAGCAAGCCGTGCAGGTACACGATGATGCCGGCTCCGGCCTCTTCGCACGCGTAGGAACCCTCCTTGCGGGCCGGTGGGCGCATCCCGCCATGGGGATGGCGGTCGTGGCCATCTTACTCTTGGTCGCGGGTGGCCTCTGGCTGGATAACCGCCTGGGCTCCGTCGAGCAGAGTGCTTCGGACATGCAGAAGGTCGACGAAATGCTGGCGGCTGTGATCGAAGGCCAGACGGAGTTGGCGAGCCAGGTTGAAGCCGGTGCCGCAAGTGACGCCCAGATCATGGACATGGTCAAGGAACAGAGGGACCTGGCCTACATGGAAGCAAATCCAGACCGGCTGGTCAGTATGCTCCGGCCAGCAGACGCGGCGGCGAAAGGCCGCGGCATGATGGTCACCTCCAGTGACGGCCGCGATTGCCTGCTCGCCGTGCTGGACATGCCAGCGCTGAGCGGTGGCGAGGTCTACCAAGTGTGGCTGGTCAAGGATGACGTAATGACCAGCGGAGGCGTTTTCACGGTCGACTCAACCGGATACGGCCAGATGGTCATACGGCCGACCGACCCGATGTGGGAGTTCGACTCCATCGGGATCACGGTGGAGCCTGCGGGCGGGAGCAGTGACCCTACGGGCCGAAAGGTGCTCCTAGGCGACCTCTAGAAGTCCGGCTGCCAATGCCACATGGCCTGGGCCGGGATGGGCTATGTGTCACCTCCTTGTAGCCTTCGCAGGTGCTGAGCCTGATCGCTTTGGGAAGCGCAGCGATTTTAGGTGAGCGGATACGCCGTCGGCGGCGGAACCTCCCCGCCGGATGAACTAGGTTCTCAGGCCTTCCCGCGCCCGGGTGGTCACTATATTCGCGCAAATGGTTAAAATACGCCGATGCGAATTTCGCTGCGAATAGCCGTGGTGGCTCTCGCGGCATGTCTGGGTTCGATAGCCCTGGCATGCGGCGGACCTGAGCCTTTGCCCACACCCACACCAACCTCCACGCCGGTGCCACTGACGGCGGAGGAGGTATTATCGCGTTCCGGAACCGTGATGGGCGAACTCGAATCGTTCCGATTCGACCTAACGCACGAGGTGGGCACCAGCGCGTTCCTGCCCGGAGTGAGCGTGGAACGGGCGGCGGGACAACTGGAGATTCCCAACAAGCTGATCGTCGAGTTCACAGGCCTGTTCGGAGATTTCCCGATCAGGGTAACGCTCATAGCCATCGACGACATCAACTACCTGACCAACCCGATTACAGGCTCCTGGGAGGTGGTTGAGGCCACGGTGTCCCCGATCGCCTTCTTCAAGCCAGACGAGGGAATAATCACGGTCATGTCATCGATCACCGAGGCCAGTTTCCAAGGCTCTCAGGATGACGCATACAGGATCGCAGGGCGAATGCCCGCCAGCGCCTTGAGTGCCCTGATGGGCGCAACCGTTGAGGATGGCATGGTGGACGTGGACGTGGAGATACAGCCCGACGACTTCCTTCTGACAAAGGTGCGTTTCGCTGGTCAGGTCACGCCTAGCGACGACCCTACAACAATAAGGGTTGTGACCCTGTCGAAGTTCGACGAGCCAGTGACGATCGAGGCACCTGAAATCACGCAATAGTTGACCTTGTCCCAAGGATCGCGGCCCGTACCCAAGGTCACAAGCGCTTCCCTTGGGGGACAGAGAACTTAGCGTGCTTCGCGTATCTCCATACGTAGCCCTAATTCCCATTTGCATGGGCGTGTTCGTCGCCGCAGACGATCAGACGGTGATCGTCACGGTGCTCCCGGATATCATGCTCGACTTCCGGATTCCCCCGACAGAACTGGACGGAGCATCCTGGACCATCACCGCCTACCTGCTGGGCTACGTGGCCGCCATGCCACTGATCGGCAGCATGTCGGACGCTTTCGGCCATCGCCGAATGTTCGCGGCCGCCATGGTGCTGTTCATGCTCGGCTCGGTCGCAGCCGCCCTCGCCCCCAATCTTCCTGCGCTAATCGGCATCAGGGTCTTTCAGGCCGTGGGTGCCGGGGCGATGCTGCCCATAGCAATCGCGGTGGTTGGCGACCTTTTCCCCCGCGGTGGAAGAGGTCTTGCGCTGGGCCTGGTTGGAGGGGCAGCCGAGGCTGGCGGCGTCATCGGCCCGCTCTGGGGTGGTCTGGTGGCGCGATACCTTGACTGGCCCTGGGTGTTCTGGATGAACCTGCCGCTGGGCTTTATCGTTCTGGTAGCCCTGTTCGCACTACTGGCGCCGAGCCCCAGGTTTAAATCTTCGGTTGACTACCTCGGCGGGGCCTTCATAGCGCTCTCGCTGGCGGCTCTGACGCTCGGCCTGTCGCGGATCGATCGACTCGACCTCGCAATGATCGGTTACTTCGTGCTGGCGGGTGCCGCCCTGATCGCCTTCGTGCACCGTCAAAGGACCGCAGAGGTCCCCCTGCTGCCCAACTCGATGTTCCGCAGCCTGACTGTCATCACCGCAAACATAGGGCATATGCTGATCGGGGTGGCACTGATCATAGGCATGGTGACCATCCCCTTCATGACCACCTACCTGATGGGCCACTCCCCGCTTGAAGGTGGATTGAGGCTGATGCGAATGACCGCTGCGATGCCGGTCGGAGCCGTGCTGGGCGGAATCGCCTGTCAGCGCATGGACTACCGAATACCGACCGTGCTCGGCCTGATCCTGGTGGCCCTGGGCTTTGGTCTGATGACCACCTGGGAACTCGATGTAGCCGAGCCCCACATAACCATTCACCTTGCTCTTGCCGGCCTCGGCTTCGGTCTTCTGATAGCACCAATAGCCCTGGGCGCCACCGAGCCCGTTAGCCACGGCGACCGGGTGCCGCGGCCGGCGTGGTCACGGCGATGCGGCTGCTGGGCATGACGCTCGGTCTGGCAGCAATAGCGGCATGGGGTTCCCAGCGGTTCTCCATACTCGTAGCGGGGCTACCCCTTCCAATCCCCCTGGAAGGTGAATCGAGCGAGATCGCCGAACAGCGCATTGCAGAATTCCAGGAGACGGTCAACAACATCGGCATGGACCTGTTCGTCGAGTTCTTTGTGATCGCGGCCGTAGTGACTGTCGTCGCCATCGTCCCGGCCCTTCTGATGGCCTGGAGCCGTGCACGCAGCCACGAGGCCGAGGAGAGCGCCGGGATCGACGAAGGGTCGGAGCGCTCCCCGGCGAGCGGCGACCCGGTTACTGACACCGACTGAGCAGGGTCAGCCCTCAGCGCGCGAGCCAGCCTCCGTCCATCACATACGCCGATCCCGTGACATAGGACGAGGCCGACGAGCAAAGCCAGAGGATCGCGGCCGCGCACTCCTGCGGGGTGGCGATGGTACCGCTGGGATGCATGTCCGCGACGCGGGCCCGTATTTCCGGCGTGGCGCCGCCAAATATACGATCGTGCATGGGCGTGGCCACGCTTGATGTGCACAGCGTGTTTATCCTCAACCCAAGCCCGGCGTATTCCAGGGCCGCCGCCTTGGTCAGGCCCACCGCCGCGTGCTTGCTGGCGATGTATGCCGGAACGCCGGAGCCTCCCACGAGGCCATTACCCGAAGTCACATTGACGATGGCTCCGCCCGTTCCCTTGAGGATGCAGGGAATCTGGTACTTCATGCACAAAAACACCCCAAGCAGGTTAACCGAGCAAACGCGGTCCCACTCCTCAAGGGCGCATTCGGCGGTCGGGGCACGGCTCCCCTCAACTCCGGCATTGTTAATCCCGTAGTCGAGCCGCCCGAATTCGTCCATCGTTCTCTCAAAGAGTTCCCTGACTTGATCTGTGTCGGTTACGTCGGTGGGCACGAAGATCGCGCGTCGGCCGCCCGCAACGATGCGATCGGCTACGGCTCGGCCCTCTTTCTCTCGTCGGGCGGCTAGCACGACGGAAGCACCCTCGCTCGCGAAAGCCTCGGCTGTCGCTTCACCGATGCCTGAGCTGGCGCCGGTGACCACGGCCACACTGCCCTCAAACCTGCTCAACGGTCAGACTTTAGAGTGAACGGGAACGGCGATCTCGGTGCCGTCCGTCAGCCGCTGGACGGTGAAGTCGCCGAACAGCAGTGGGGCCTCTTTTTGCAGAAGTTCCAGTATGCGCAGGGCAAGCTTCCTGATCTCCCAGTCGGCGTAGGGAGCCGCCCGCATCTCTATGAAATGTCGCCATGCACGGACGTTGGCGGTTATGAATATCTTTGTCTCGGTGGCATTTGGGAGCACCGATCGTGCCGCCTGCCTGATGGCCTTGCGCCTGTCCGTCCTCAGCTCAAAGAGATCCCGGGGTAACGCTTCATCCAGCGCTGCTACCATCTCGTCGTAGCTCTCTGAGGCGACCCTGAGCGCATTTTCGAACACCAGAGTGGCCGCCTCGGCGTTGCCGGCGTCCCGGACCAGGGCTGGAGGGACCACGAAGGAGGCTTTCGTCTCGTCCACATAGCGCTGTGAGCGCTGGCTGTAGGCGAATCCCGCCCTGTGCCTTACCAGTTCGTGGGTGAGGCTTCGCGAGACTCCGGTCACGACGAATCCGTAGTTGACGTGTTCAAAGACGCTGCCGTCCTTAGAAGAGAGCAGGTTCTCTATGAAATCGGCGATGTCCCGGCGCCCCCGACCGTAGCTCATGTAGCACATGCGCGCGGAGATCTCTACAACCGCGGCGGACTCGTCCTTACCGGCGCGAATGCTCTCGGGTATCGGGGGGACACCCTCTCCAGCAAGGAACTCCGAGACCGCACCCCAGTCCACGGCGGTCCTAGTGGTCAGATAGACGCGAGGCTCGGTAATCAGGTCCAAACTTCAGTGAGGCGCCAATCAAACCAGCAGCCGGTAGGGATTTTCCAGGAATGACTTGACCTCGCCGATGAACAGGGCTCCCTCCGCACCGTCCACTATCCGGTGGTCGGCGGACACGGTCGCGGTCATCATGTCGGCGATCTCTATGCGGTCCCCCCTCACCACCGGCCTCTTGGCCACCGATCCAACGGCTATCACCGCGGACTGAGGAGGGTGAATAATGGCCGCAAAGCCGCTCACCTCGAACATACCGAGATTGCTCACAGTGAAGGTTCCGCTGGAGTATTCTTCCGCGGTTATCGTGCCGCCCTTGGCCCGTTCCGCAAGATCCCTGCTTGCGATCGCAATTTCCCTTAGCGACATGGTGTGGGCATCCTTGATGGCGGGAACGATCAAGCTGTCGTCTCCCGCTATGGCCATTGCCACGTTGATGTGCTCATGCATTCGGATGCCCTCTGACGTGAAGGCGGCGTTGAACTTGGGATGGCTGCGGAGAGCCTCGACGCAGGCTTTCAGTATCAGGTCGTTTACCGAAACCCTCGCCCCCTCGAACTTGGGACTCAAGTTGATCTGCTGACGCATCTCCATGGCCCTGGTCATATCGACATCGGTGGAGACATAAAAGTGGGGGGTCTCGGCCTTGCTATGTACGGTCACCCGCGCGATCTGCCTGCGCATGCGGGTGAGGGGCACCGTCTCTACGCCGACGGCCGACGGTTCCTCTTCGGCGGCAACGGGTTCCGGCTGCTCATCCGTAGTAGGCTCTTCGGCTTCCGGATCAGGTTGCGGCGATGTCACCTCGGGTGTGGTCCCCGGATGGGCCTCCACGTCCTCCCGGGTTACGCGCCCTCCAGGCCCCGTACCGACCACCTGCGTAAGATCTATGCCCCGCTCTTCAGCGATCCTTCTGGCCACGGGTGAAGCACGCACGCGACCACCGTCCGCCGCCCTCCGGGCGGGCTCTATTCGAGTTGCGGCGGGCTGGTCCTGCGGTGGCTCCGGCGGCGACGGAACCGTGGGCTCCTCATCAACCTGGGTAGCTGCGACGGTTTCCGGTTCTTTCGCGTCAGCTACAGTCGGCGCCGCATCGGCCGCCTCAGCTTCGCCCACCAGGGCTATGGGTTCCCCCACCGGCACGGTGCGGCCCTCGTGTACGAGGATACGCTGCAGCAGGCCGTCCGCGTACGACTGGAACTCGACAACCGCCTTGTCGGTCTCAATCTCGGCGATCGGCTCTCCCCTTTTGACCTCTGTCCCCTCAGCCTTCAGCCAGCGCACGACCGTGCCCTCCTGCATGTCGTAACCCATCTGTGGCATGGTCAACTCAGTTGCCATCTCTTAGCGCTCCCGATCCGATCTTCTAGGCTCACACGCCGAATAGGCAGGCCACCGCTGAGGCCACCCGCTCGGCGTCCGGTATGGCTGCGGCCTCCTGCCGGCCATTGTAAGGGAAGGGCACCTCTTCGGCTCCAACGCGCCCGACCGGGCCATCGAGCTCATCGAAGGCGCTTTCCTGTATGGTCGCCGCCAATTCGGCCGCGAACCCGCCGGTCCGCCAGTTCTCCTCGACAACTACCGCACGCCCGGTCTTGCGCACTGATTCCAGTACCGTATCCGTATCCAGGGGTCTGAGGGTACGCAGGTCGATCACCTCGGAATCGACTCCTCGCTCGGCGAGGATTCTTGCTGCCTCGACAGCGACGTTGGCCATACGGGAGTATCCCACCAGAGTCACGTCGCTGCCCTGGCGCCTGGTCGCGGCCTGACCAAAAGGCACCGTGTACGGCTCGTCGGGCACCTCGCCTCTGAAGCCGTACAAGAGCTGATGCTCGGCAAAGATTACAGGGTCCTCGGCGAGCACAGCAGACCTCAGCAGGCCCAGCGCATCATATGACGTGGCCGGTGTCGCCACTATGAGGCCGGGCACGTTGGCATACCAGCCCTCGAAGCTCTGCGAATGAGTCGCTCCGAGCTGGCCGCCTCCGCCGGTCACGGTGCGCAGCACCATCGGTATGGAGATCTGCCCGTTGGACATGTACCGCAGCTTGGCGGCGTGGTTGACGATCTGGTCCATCGCAAGGAGGGTGAAGTTGATCGTCATCACCTCGACGATCGGACGAATCCCACCCATGGCGGCCCCCACCGATGCACCGACGATCACGGCCTCTGAAATCGGCGTGTCCCGAACGCGTTCTTGACCATAGGCGGCCATCAATCCCTTGGTCACCGCGTAGGCACCGCCGTACTCGCCGATATCCTCCCCGAGCAGAATGACACGCTCATCCGCATCCATCGCCTCCCTGAGGCCGCGGACGATCGCCTCTCGCAGCTGCAGCTCAGCCATAGACTTGATCGTACATCGACTCGATCGTCGGCTCTTCGGCCTCAAGGGCGAACCTGACCGCCTCGGCGATCTGTTTTTGCACCTGGTCCTGCAGCTCGGCCAGGTCCTGCGGGCCCAGGAGGTTGTTGGCGACCGCGTGGTCGACGAAGCCGGAAATCGGGTCCTTGGCCCTCCACCGCTCCACTTCCTCGTTGTCACGGTACTGGACGGGATCGGCCATCGAGTGGCCGCGGTAGCGATACGTTATCGCCTCCAAGAACACGGGACCCTCTCCTGCCCGGACGCGGCGGACGGCCTCGGCGGCCGCCTCCCGGACCAGCACCACGTCCATGCCATCAACCTGCATGGCGGGTATGTTGTAGGAATCGGCGGCCGTATAAAGGTCCCGGCCGGCAGCGTGGGTCCGGTCTATATGACTCCCCATGCCGTACAGGTTGTTTTCGAGCATGAAGATCACCGGCAGCTTCCACAGAGAGGCCAGATTCATCGACTCGTGGAATATGCCCTGATTGACGGCCCCGTCGCCAAGAAAGCACATCACCGCCCTGTCTTGTCGCTGATGGCTGATCGCCAGACCCAGGCCGGTCGCCACGGGCAGCTGGCCGCCAACGATCGCGTAGCCGCCCATAAAGCACCTTGAGACATCGAAAAGGTGCATCGAGCCGCCCCTGCCTCCGCTGACCCCGGCGGCCTTACCCATCAGCTCAGCCATCACTGCCGACGGGTTGAGCCCCTTGGCCAGGGCATGGCCGTGGTCGCGGTAATGGCTTACCACGTAGTCGTTGTCGTTGAGGACCGATATCGCACCCACGCCGACCGCCTCTTCGCCTATGTAGAGGTGCAGAAATCCGCGAATGCGGCCCTGCACGTATTGCACGCCGCACTCCTCCTCAAAGCACCGGATCAGATACATCTGCCGGTATAGCTCTCGGGCCACATCCCTGTCTATTTTCGGAGCGACCTTCATGGCTGGCAAAATGCCCCTTTTGCGGTGGGCCGGGACCCGTCCCTAAACGTGTATGGCCTCACCTTCGGCGGCCAGCGAGGCTTCCTTAAGCGCTTCGGAGATCGTCGGATGCGGATGAACCAGCCAGCCGATCTCACCTGTCGTGGCCTCAAGTAATCTGGCGAGCGTAGCCTCCCCCAGCAACTCCGTCACCTCAGAGCCGATCATGTGAACACCCAGGATCTCGCCCACCTCGGCGTCCGAGACGACCTTCACAAAGCCGTCCTGCTCGGCCATGGCAAGCGCCTTACCGGACGCCGCCAGGGGGAACTTGCCGATCTTGAGCTCACGACCGGAATCGCGCGCCTGCTCTTCCGTCATGCCAAAGCTGGCTACCTGCGGTCGGCAATAGACCGCCTTCGGCATCAGCCCGTAGTCCAGGACCGGCGTGTCCATACCGGCGATCGTCTCGACGGCGGCGACGGCCTGCGCCGATGCGACGTGGGCCAACAGGAGCTTTCCCGTCACGTCACCGATCGCGTAGACCCCCGCCACGTTCGTGGCCATCTTCTCGTCGACCGGTATGAATCCGCTCTCGACACTGACTCCCGCCTCCTCAAGCCCGATGCCCTCCACGTTGCCGGTCACGCCGACAGCCACCAGGACTCGATCACACGCGACGGTCTCCTCGGCCTGTCCATCCGAGACGGTGACCGAGGCGCCCTCAGGTCCGGTGCCTACTTTTAGCACCCGGGAGCCAGTCATCACGTTGATTCCCATCCTCTTGAAGGACCGGGCGAGCTGGTCTCCGACTTCCTCGTCCTCCAGTGGCACCAACCGCGGGAGCATCTCCACCACCGTAACCTCCGAGCCGTACGAGCGGTACAGGTACGCGAATTCCGCCCCGGTCGCACCGCCGCCCACTATTACCACCCGCGGAGGGGCCTCTCGCAGATCCAGCGCCTCACGGCTCGTGATAACTACGCTGCCATCGATAGGAAGGTTAGGCAGTTCTCGCTGACGCGCGCCGGTGGCTACGATCACGTTGCTTGTCGCAAGCGTGCTCTCACCTTCTCCGCTAACACGGACCGTCCCGGGATCGATCAGGGCGCCCTCACCCCGGACAACCTCTACCCCGCTCTTCTTGAGGAGGTATCCGACTCCCCTGGTCAACCGGTCAACCACCTGCCGGCTCCGGTCGACAGCCTTGCCGAAGTCCGCGCTCAGGCCATCAACGTGTATGCCGAATCGCTCAGCTTCGCGGAATAGACTCAGTACCTCGGCGTTGCGCAGAAGCGCCTTGCTGGGGATGCATCCCCAGTTAAGGCAAATGCCCCCCAACTCGGCCCGCTCGACCACCGCGGTCCTCATGCCCAGTTGTCCGGCACGGACCCCGGCAACATAACCGCCGGGCCCACTACCAAGGATCACGAGGTCGTAATTCGAGCCGTCTTCAACCAAACATCACCTCGTCCGGACAGAGTCGTCAGGGGTCGTGATTGTAACACCTACTCCCTTGCTTTCCGTGTCCCGGAGCCGGGCGTTGACGGCCGCCCAAACGGAAGGTTAGACGTACCGAGCGGGCTTTGTTTAAGATACGGCAGGCAGCCAATCCGGCGGGAACGGTGAGCATTGAACGACCCAGGGCAGCGATACGCTCGGGCCACTTCGGCGGGCTCGATAACCGACGTAGATGGCATCGCAGTCGGGCACTACACGGACCTCGACGGCGGCACCGGCTGCACGGTCGTCCTGTGCGAAGGAGGGGCGGTGGCAGGCGTGGATGTGCGCGGGGCATCCCCCGGAACCCGCGAGACCGACCTTCTTGCCCCAACGGCCAACGTCGAACGTGTTCAGGCCGCCCTGCTGGGGGGAGGAAGCGCCTTCGGTCTGAGGGCGGCGGAAGGAGTGGTCAACTATCTCTGCGAGCGTGGGTCCGGCCACCAGGCGCCGGGCGTCCGGGTGCCGATAGTACCAGCCGCTATTCTGTTCGATCTAAACCTCTGCGCCCCGGCGGTGCCCGGCCCGGAGCACGCATATCGGGCCTGCAAGTCAGCCTCGCGGCAACGTCCACAAGAGGGTACTGTCGGTGCCGGGACGGGTGCCACGGTAGCCAAGGCCCTGGGGCGTGACAGGGCGGTCAAGGGCGGTGTGGGCACCGCGGCGCTCAGGCTCGGCGACGGCACCACCGTCGGGGCCATCGTCGTCACCAACGCGATTGGCGGGGTGCACGATCCGGAATCCGGACGGGTAATTGCCGGTCCGCGCGACCTCGGCGGCAAGGGAATGCTCGACGCCGCCCAATCCATACTCGCACCGGACTGGGCGCCTCCCCCTCTACCGGCTGACGCAAACACCACCATCGGGGTTGTCGCGACCGACGCCACCCTCACCAAGGCCCAGGCGGCCCGGCTGGCATCCGCTGCGCATGATGGGCTGGCGATCGCGGTTCGACCGGCCCATACTGTGCATGACGGCGACACCTTCTTCGCCCTGGCAACGGGCAGGGCGCAATCGGCAGGAGTTGTGCCGGCGCGGCTGGATTGCCTTACGGCGGCGGCGGCCATCTGTGTGGCCGAGGCGGTGACAAGGTCGGTGGGCGAGGCGATCTGCCTCGGCGGAGTGCCGGCCCTGCCTGAACTAAGCAGCGAGGTGGATTGACCGAGACTTGAGCAGGGACAAGACATCTAAGGTGGCGTTCGTCGGCGCCGGGGCCGTGGGAAAGACCCTGGCGGTTGCGCTCTCCCGGAAGGGCTACCCGGTGGTAGCGGCGGCCAGCCGCACGTTCAACTCGGCAAGGGATCTGGCTGCCCGGGTCGACGGCTGCCGTGCGTATGAGTCGATTCAGGACGCCGCCGATTGCGCTGACTTCGTCTTCATAACCACATTCGACGGGGCGATTCGTCCGGTGGCGGAATCGATCAACTGGAGAAAGGGACAGGGCGTGGCACACTGCTCTGGGGTGACCTCCCTCGACGTACTCGAGGGACCGGCCCGCTGCGGGGTCGAGATCGGATCCCTGCATCCCCTCCAGGCCTTCGCTTCGGTGGAGACGGCACTGGAAGCGCTTCCAGGCTCCACGTTCGGCATAGAGGGCACGGGCAACATCAAGGCCTACCTGACCACCATCGCAGAGGAGCTGGGCGGACGTCCGATAGCTCTGCGCTCGGAGGATAAGCCCCTCTACCACGCCTCTGTCGTCACGATCGGCGGAGTCCTGATGGGTCAGGCGGCGGTGATCGCACAGATCTGGCAGGACAGGTTTGGGATGTCCAGGAACGAGGCCAACTCCTCTCTGATGCCCATCATGAAAGGAGTGGCGGAGGTGATCGAGGCCAACGGTTTTCCAGATGGCATTGCAGGGCCCTACGTGCGCGGGGACGTGGGCACCGTGCAAAAGCACCTGGAGTCGATGAAGAGCGTAGGGACAGAGGCACTCCAGATGTACGCCACGGCCGCCCTGGCAGGCCTGCCGTTCGCACTTGAAAAGGGGGTTGCCGATCCGTCGGACGCGCAGGAGATAGAGCGGCTGCTCAAGGCCTACATAGCCGACAACCCCATCACATAACGGGACGCGGGAGCCGTCTCCCGCAAGAGAATGCGCAGGCCCTCACTCGGGCACCATAGAGGAGGTACCGGATGCGCACCAGCATTCATCATCTGGCGGACATGAAGCGTCAGGGCGAACTGATCGGGATGATCACCGCCTACGACTATACGTCCGCGCGAATCGTCGACGAAATCGGCTTTCCGGCGGTCCTGGTCGGGGACTCGATGAGCCAGGTCATGCTGGGCTACGGGGACACCGTGCCGCTGACCATGGACGAGTCTCTCCACCACACGCGGGCCGTGGCCAGGGGCACGAGCAGGGCCCACGTCGTGGCCGACATGCCCTTTCTCAGCTACAACGCCGAATGGCCCGAGGCGGTGCGCAACGCGGGACGCTTTCTCAAAGAGGGCGGTGCCCAGAGCGTGAAGGTCGAGGGTGGGCGCCACATGACCAGGGCGATCAGGAGGATGATAGCCGCTGGCATTCCGGTGATGGGCCACCTTGGTCTAACGCCGCAGTCGGTCAATCAGCTCGGGGGATACAAGGTGCAGGGCAGGAGCGCAGGGGCCGCAAGACGGCTCCTTGTCGACGCACTGGCGCTGGAGGCGGCAGGCGTCTACGCCATCGTCCTCGAGCTTGTTCCAGCCGAAGTGGCACGCGAGGTGACAGCCCGGTTGACCGTCCCGACAATCGGCATCGGCGCCGGACCGCACTGCGACGGCCAGATTCAGGTCCTGCATGACGTGCTGGGGCTCTTCGAGGTGTTCGTCCCCAAGCACACACGTCGGTACGCCCACATGGCCGACGACATGCGGACCGCCCTGGGCAGATATCTGTCGGATGTCCGGGAGGGCGCATTCCCGGGCGATGCCGAGAGCTATCACGCGTCGAAGGATGTGGTCTCGGCCATGGTGGAGGATCGGGAGCAGAATTAGCGGTGCGGGTGGTCGAGACGGTCGCCGCGGTCAGGGCCGAACTGGAGGAGGCCGGCCGGCCGCTGGGTCTGGTCCCCACGATGGGAGGACTGCACGCCGGCCACGTCGCCCTCCTCCGCGCCGCCCGGGCCCAGTGCGCGACCTCGGTCGCCTCGCTCTTCGTCAACCCGACCCAGTTCGCCCCGGGAGAGGATTACGCCTCCTACCCGAGGAACAGGCCGGGGGATCTTGCCATCATGGAGCAGGAGGGGGTTGACCTCGTCTACGCTCCGACCGTCGATGAGATGTACCCGGAGGGGTTCGACACGACGGTCTCTGTCGGCCGGCTAGCCCGGCGCCTGGAGGGCGCGTCCCGACCAGGCCACCTCGAGGGTGCAGCCACCGTCGTGTGCAAGCTCATCTCCACCGTGCGGCCCCACAAGGCTTACTTCGGACGAAAGGACGCACAGCAGCTCCTTGTGGTAAGGCGAATGGTTGAGGACCTGTCCCTGGGCGCCGAGATCGTCGCCGTGCCCACGGTAAGGGAGCCTGACGGACTCGCCCTGAGCAGCCGCAACTTCAATCTCGGAGAGGCCGAAAGAAGGTCCTCCCTGGGCCTGTACGAGGGGCTCTGCGCGGCCAGGAGCATCCGCGCGGAGGGCGGACGACAGGCGGGGCAGATCAGGAATGCGATGCGCCGGGCGATGCGCGAGCGGGGCGTAGTGGTGGACTATGTCTCCGTCGCGGACCCGAACACGCTGGCCGAGCTTGAGACTGTAGACGGTCCGGCCCTGGCCCTGGTGGCCGGATTCGTCGGAAAGACGCGACTGATCGACAACGAGAGCATCTAGGCCGTACGATGCCGGCTGTAACCGACGTGCTAGCGAACAGGACCAAAGGCCGATGATGAGGGCGGCGGACGCAGTCGCGATCGCCGGCGTTGCCGAGTCCGACGAGATCGGCAAGGTGCCCGGCAAGTCGTCGCTTCAGCACCACGCCGAAGCGGCTCATAACGCGCTGGCCGATGCGGGTATCGCCATCGGCGACGTGGATGGGGTGCTCACCGCCGGCTATTCGTCCATGGTGCTTTCCGAATACCTAGGCATCTCGCCCAGATACACCGACGGTACATACGTCGGCGGCTCGTCCTTCATCATTCACATAGCCCACGCCTCAGCCGCCATCCGGGCCGGATACTGCGATGTCGCGCTGGTAACCCACGGTGAGGCAGGCCGGAGCAGGCTGGGTCGCGCCGTGCCTGATCCGGCCGAGCCAGGTCAGCAGTTCGAAGTGCCTTACGGCATCGTCAACGCACCGGTGGCCTATGCACTGGCGGCGCGCCGATACATGCACGTTTACGGTGAGGAGAGGGCTCGCCAGGCGATGGCGGAGATAGCCGTCGCAACGCGAAAATGGGCACTACTGAACCCCAAGGCATACATGCGTGACCCGATGAGCTTTGACGATTACCATGCGTCGCGCTGGGTCTGCTGGCCATTTCACCTCTTGGACTGCTGCATCGTCACCGACGCAGGGGGCGCCTATGTGGTGGTGTCAGCGGAGCGGGCGCGAGACATCAGAAAGAAGCCGGTATGGGTACTGGGCGCCGCCGAGGGGCACGACCACGCGATCATCAGCCAGATGGCAGATCCCACTGCCCCCATCTCCCGCGAGACCGGTCCGCGCGCGCTGGCCAGGGCGGGGGTGACCCATGCCGACATCGATCTTGCGATGATTTACGACTCTTTCACATACACGTCGCTGGTGACACTTGAGGCCCTCGGGTTTTGCGGCCCGGGTGAGGCGGCCGATTTCGTCGCGGGCCAGCGTACAGCTCCGGGCGGCGATTTTCCGATGAACACGTCCGGCGGGGGGCTCTCGTACACGCACTCGGGAATGTACGGCATGTTCCTGGTCCTTGAGGCGGTGCGGCAACTGCGGGGTGAGGCCGGTGAGCGCCAGCTGTCCGGACCCAAGATTGCGCTGGTCAACGGCACAGGGGGGTACCTATCGTCGACCGGCACTGCTGTACTGGCGGTCGACTGAGTTGGCCGAGTATCGAAAGCCCCTGCCCCGTCCACAGGGTGAGTCCCTTCACTACTGGGATGGTGCACGCGACCACGAGCTCTGGCTGCGCCGATGCAACGGGTGCGGAGATGCGTACTTTTACCCCAGGGACATATCGCCGTGCTGTTTTTCCAGGGACACGGAATGGATCTTGTCCAGCGGCCGAGCGAGCCTTTTCACCTTCACCATCGTGCACCGCTCGCCCCATCCGGCGTTTCAGGCAGACACGCCCTTCGTCGTCGCCCTGGTCAAGCTCGAAGAGGGTCCACTGATGGCAACGAACATCGTAGACCTGCCCGATCCACCCGGGCCGGAAGACCTTCAGATAGGCATGGCCCTACAGGTGGTCTTTGACGATGTCACAGACGAGGTAACCCTCCCCAAGTTCAGGCCGGCCTGACCGGGCGACCCTTCAGGGATCAGACGAGTTCCGAGATCGCGCGAACGATGCGGTTAGGGCGCATCGTCGTGTCACCTGGAAGACCCTCCCCTTCGCCGTCGACCCAGATGCCGCGAATACCCATCCTCATGGGCGCCAATACGTCGAACTCCAGGTTGTCTCCAACCATCCACGCCCTGTCAGGTCCGGTTCCAAGGGTATCGAGCGCGTGAGCGTAGGCCCTAGGCTCGGGTTTGCCGACGCCGAACGCCCCCTCGATCTGAATGTGGTCCATCAGGTCCGGCAGACCCAGGTGCTCGACCTTCTTTCGCTGGACATCGGCGCTTCCATTGGTGATGAGCCCGAGCTTCACTCCCCTGGCTCTCAGAACCTGCAGGGTCTCAATGGCTCCCTCAATTGGCCTGCATGCATCCCAACGTACAGCGGTCCAGGCCGCCGCCATCTCCTCGGTCAGGTCGGGGTCCGCCGCAACGCCGAGCTTCTCCAGACCTCCACGTACGTTCTGCCGCAGAGCCTCGCAGGGATTCAGGCGGCCGACGCGGTTTCGCTCGGCGTCAGACCAGAACCATACCCGATACTCGTGTATGGCCACGCGCAGCATCTCAGGGGCGATCCGGTGGCCCATGGCGACCAGAACCGGTGCGAATCGGTCCGTCACCGCCACCCACGCACTGTTGGCGCCCTCCGAGGTGGCAAGGATGGTGTCGTCCAGGTCGAACAGGGCCGCGTCGGGCAGCCTGGCCGTTCCATCGATCCCGGCGGCCAGTTCAGCCACCTTGGGCTTCCGGCTCACAAGGCAGGATCTTGCGTATGACGTCGAAGGGATAGATGCCAGTGTAGTGGGCGTCGCTCCAGAGGAACTGAACCGCGTACCTGCCGACCAGCAGGTAGTCCTCGGCACGAATGTCAGGCGGGACCGAGGCGGGGTCCAGGATCCTGCGCTGACTCCATTCTTCGACGCATTCCGCACACCCGCAGTTGATGCGCAGCTCCCTTGCAGGGTAGCGACAGCGCTGTCCGTTGCTCCACTCGATGATCACGCCATCCTCCGTGAGGAGTATGCGGTCCGCTCCAATTTCGCCTGTTTCCATGCCATTCATCGGGCGGGCGCCCCGGGCCCCGCCAGGGCTGTCGCCCGCTCCATATTAACGCGGACCGGCGACCGACCGCAGGCCCGTATGTTCCTTGTGGGCCGGCGATCCGGTGGCATATCATCGCCGCTATGGGAACTTGTGAGATATGAGCGATCTTGGTGATTTCTTGTCGGTGGCAGACCTGCCAGCGAGCGGGGTAGCCAGTGTTTTGGAACGGGCCTTTGATCAAAAGCATCGCCGTGACCGGACGCGACCGCTGGAAGGCATGATCGTGGCGCTGCTGTTCGAGAAACCTTCCCTAAGGACACGAGGCAGCTTCGAAACGGGGATCAGGCAGCTGGGCGGCGACTGCGTCTACTTTGGGCCGGATGACGTCGGCCTTGGCAGTCGTGAACCGGTGCCGGACGTGGCCCGCGTCCTCGACAGATGGTTCGACTGCATCGTGGCCCGGGTGTTCTCGCACGACAGCCTGGTCGAGCTGGCCGATCACGCCTCGGTTCCCGTCGTAAACGCCCTGTCCGACGTGGAGCATCCTTGCCAGGCAATGGCCGACCTGCTGACCCTCAGGGAGCGGCGGGGCAGCCTGAAGGGCGCGAAGGTGGCCTACGTGGGTGACGGCAACAACGTGGCGGCCAGCCTGGCGATTGCCTGCGGTTCGGTGGGGGTCGAGTTCACCATAGCCAGCCCATCGGCCTACCGCATTGCACCACAGCCCTGGGAAGAGGCCAGCAGGCGCGCTGAGCAGACCGGCGGATCTATCACCTGGCTAAGTGTTCCCGAAGAGGCGGTCAGGGGGGCGGACGCCGTCTACACCGACGTGTGGATCAGCATGGGCGACGAGGCTGAGACCGAGGACAGGCTCAAGGCCTTCAGCGGCTATCAGGTTGACCCAGACCTGATGAACGCGGCCGGTCCGGAGGCGATCTTCATGCATGACATGCCCGCGCACGAGGGAGAGGAGATCGCACCCGGCATGCTGGACCACCCGAGGTCGGTGGTCTTTGACCAGGCCGAGAATCGCCTGCACGCACAAAAGACGATCCTGCGCCAGCTGCTCGACTAGCTCTAACCGACGTGACAAAGCCGCTCGTCGCCATCGTCGGACGCCCCAACGTGGGCAAGTCCACACTGTTTAATCGCATTTCGGGGGACCGGGCCGCCATCGTCTCGGAAACGCCCGGGACCACCCGCGACCGTCTGACCGCGCAGGCCGAGTGGGCCGGCGTCGGCTTCGTCCTGTTCGACACCGGGGGTCTGGAGATCGCCCCGACGACGTCAACGCAGCAGGCCGGTCTCTCCGAAAAGGTGCGGCACCAGATCGAAGTGGCCATAGCGGACGCCGATACGATCATCCTCGTGGTCGACGCTAACGAAGGGCTAAGCCCGGACGACGAGGACATCGCCCAGAGCCTCAGGATGGCCGATAAGCCTGTAGTCCTGGCGGCAAACAAGGCGGACAACCGGGATCGGGAGGCGGCGGCACTGGAATTCTACTCGCTGGGCATCGGCGATCCCATCCCTCTCAGCGCCTACCACAACCGGGGGGTGGACGATCTGATGGCGGCGGTCGTCGAGGCGCTGCCCGAGTCGGGACCGGCCTACGAGGCGGTCTCGGACATCTCGCTGGCGATCGTCGGACGGACGAACGCGGGAAAGTCCCTGCTCCTTAACTCCATAGCGGGCGAGGACAGATCCATAGTGAGCGACATTCCCGGAACGACCAGGGACGCCGTCGACACATTGATTGAGCGGGAAGGAGTCTCAATCCTTCTGATCGACACCGCGGGGATCAGACGCAGGGGCAGTGTGCAGCCCGGGATAGAGCGCTACAGCGTGCTCCGCTCGCTAAGGGCCATAGACAGGGCCCAGGTCGCTGTACTGGTGCTCGACGCTTCCGAACTGGCCACCGCACAGGATGCCCACATTGCAAGCTACGTCTTGGAGGCCGAGAGGGGGATCATCGTAGCGGTCAACAAGTGGGACCTTTCCCGTGAACTGGAGTTGACTAGGCCCGATGCCGAGCGGATCGTCAGGGAGCGGCTAAAGTTCCTGAGCTTTGCGCCGGTTAGGTTCATTTCGGCGCTGACGGGCAGCGGTGTCGGCGAGCTTCTGGACGCGGTGGCCACGGTACACGCTGAATGGACGAGAGGCCTGCCTCGCTATGATCTCAGGCGTACGGTCCTAAACGCCGTTTCCGAACATCCCCCAGTATCCGGTGGGCGCCGCGGTCTCAAGATCTATGGAGTTACACAGGATTCCAAGGGGCCTCCCGGCTTTACCTTCTACGTGAATCGCGGCGACCTTGTGCACTTTTCCTACAGGCGATACCTGGAGAACGCTATCCGGAGGGCGTACGGCTTTGAGGGTGCGCCGCTGAGGATGCGCTTTCGCGGCAGGGGCGAGCGTTGACGGCGGTCGAATATGTCGTGTTCATCGTGGTCGGTTACCTTATCGGCTCGGTGCCGTTTGGGCTCATCGCCGCCCGGGTCGCGAGCGGGGTTGACGTGCGTAACTTCGGAAGCGGCAAGACCGGCATGACCAACGTGATCCGTACCTCCGGCAGAAAGGTCGGGGCCCTCGTACTGTTGCTGGACATGTCCAAGGCCGTCGTCGCCATCGCCGTGGCCAAGTACGCGTTCGATACGACTGCGGGCGTGCACGCGGCGGCCGGGCTGGCCGCCCTGGCTGGACACAACTTCCCGGTCTTCGCAGGCTTTAGGGGAGGCCGCGGAATTGCGACGGGATGGGGGGGTCTGTTCATATTCACGCCCTGGGCGGGCCTGATCGCGACCGCCGTCGGCGTGCCACTGGTCGCCATTTCCAGGTACGTATCTCTCGGTTCCATAGTTGGCGCCACTGCGGGGGCCGCGTCCCTGATAGGGTTCGCGGCGGCGGGTGTGGTGGATACCGAATACATGTGGTACGGAATCGTGGGCGCCCCATTTGTGCTGATTCGCCACCACGACAACATACTGCGTCTGATGCGTGGGCAGGAGCGAAGGCTGGGAACCCAGGCCGATTCGAACAAGCAAGGCAAATCAGACCACTGCTCCGGGGAGCCGGAAGCCTAGGCTATGGCACGGGCCGCCGTTTTAGGTACGACTAGCTGGGGCACCACCCTTGCCGTCCTGATGGCGAAAAAAGGCGGAGTGGTCAGGCTGCTTGCGCGCCGCCGCGCCGAGGCCGAGGAGATAGAGCGTCTGCGCGAGAACAGAAGATTCGTTCCCGGAGTCGAATTGCCTAAGGGGGTCTCGGTAACGGACTCTCCCGCCGAGGCCATGGACGGGGCCGACATCGTCGTCCTAGCGGTACCGTCCAGGTCAATCAGAACGAACCTCGCCGCAGTCTCTGCCCATGTGCCCGACGGGGCAACATTTGTAAGCGCGACCAAAGGACTAGAGATCTCCTCCGGCAAAAGGATGACCGAAGTGATTGCAGAAGAGATCGGCACCGGGACCGATGGGCAAATCTGCGCCCTGTCGGGACCCAACCTGGCCGCCGAGGTGATATCGGGGCTGCCCTCCACGAGTGTCGTCGCCGGACCGCACGAGGCGGCCTCCTCGGTCCAGACGGCGCTCTCGTCTCAGAGCTTCAGAGTGTACACGAACAGCGACATCGTAGGCGTCGAACTCGGCGGCGCGCTCAAGAATATCGTGGCGATCGGCGCCGGCGTCTGCGACGGGCTCGGACTCGGAGACAACTCCAAGGCGGCGTTTGTCACTCGCGGACTGGCAGAGACCGCCCGGCTCGGCATAGCGGCCGGCGCGGACCCGCTTACCTTCGCCGGGCTCGCCGGGATGGGGGACATGATGGCCACGTGTTACAGCACCCTGAGCAGGAACCGCCACGTCGGCGAGGAACTGGCCCGCGGCCGCACGCTCGAGGAGATCCGTTCAGGGATGCGAAATGTCGCCGAGGGAGTTGACACCACCGTGGCAGCCGTCCGCCTGGCCGATCGTCTCTCAGTGGAGATGCCCATCGCCCGCTCCATCCACGCGGTGATGTTCGAGGGCATCTCGCTTGATGATGCCATATCCGATTTGCTGGGTCGCAGGCCGGCGCCAGAGTGGAGCGGCCTGTGCCGGGAGGGGCAACCCTAGTGGTGGGCGCTAAACGCCAGCCAGTCTCCCTCCTGAGTAACTCCATCCACTGACAGACCCGCCGCCTCAAGGGCCTCGGTGACCTGCGGGCCCCTGTCTACCACCACCCCGCTGGCGAGCACCGAGCCGCCGGTGCGGACCGCTGATTTGATGTGCCGGGCCAGGTCGATTACGACCGTAGAGGAGATGTTGGCCACGACGAGATCGAATCTTCTGTCGGCGGCACCTTCGGGCAACGTTCCCTCCATTGCGTCCGCGACATGTCCCACGCCGTTGCGGTGCATGTTGACGCGAGCGGCGGATACCGCCTGGGCATCGACGTCCAGTCCGAGCACGCTTAAGGCGCCCAGCTTGGCCGCGGCGATGGAGAGTATTCCCGATCCGCACCCCAGATCAAGGACGCTGGAACCCGGATCGAGCACGTCCTCGATAAGCTCAAGGCACATTGCGGTGGTCGGGTGGTGGCCGGTGCCGAAAGCCAGACCCGGCTCAAGCCTTATCACCTCTCGTCCCTCCGGCACTTCGCAGTACCCCCATGTCGGCACAACAAACAATCGCTCTCCCACGAGCAGCGAACCGAGGTGACGCGCGTGTGCAGCCCTCCAGTCGGATTCCTCGATCGTGCATTCCTCAACCTCTCCGACGGGACCTACGTGGGCGATGAGCCTTACCCCCGCGTCGATGCCCGCCCGCCTGTGGGCAAGGGATGGGTCGGAAGGCACGTACGTACGCATCGTCACCCAAGCGCCCTCCGGCCGGGTCTCTCCTTCGTCCGGGTTGTATCCGCCATCCTGCTCAATGACCACGCCGCCTTCGCCATATCGACGAAACAGCTGCGAGAGTGGCTCGACGAACTCGGCGGGCGTCCGAACGCTGAACTCAACCAGTGTCATGGCGTTGTTGACGACCGCAGGCATGGGCCTGGCGGCAGGTACCCTAGCTGCCGGAGATCGTGTCCCGCAGCTTCTCCACCCAGCCCCGGTCGTTCCCTTC
Source organism: Dehalococcoidia bacterium (assembly GCA_965207145.1). GTDB lineage: Bacteria > Chloroflexota > Dehalococcoidia > Lucifugimonadales > UBA2962 > CAUZIR01. The sequence continues at coordinate 449,227 of OZ242262.1, forward strand.
ACCGGGTTCCCCCTCGGAGGGCAGTGTGGCCGCGAGTTGATGGAGCAGATCCCTCTGCTTTTCGGAAAGGCCCCTGGGAGTCATGACGAACACGTCAATCAACTGATCGCCCCGGCGGCCTGAGTTCCTGAGGTGGGGTATACCCCGGCCTCTTAGCCTTATCACGTGGCCGGACTGAGTTCCCTCCGGCACCTCAACCGTCTCCTCGCCGTCCAGCGTGGGAACGGTCAACTTGGTACCGAGGGCCGCCTGAACAAAGTTGACGCGCTGAAGGAAACGGACATCGTCGCCCTCTCGCCTAAACAGCGGGTGAGACCTCACCCTGAGCAACACGAACAGGTCACCGTTGGGGCCCCCGCCAACACCGGCCTCACCCTCGCCGCGCAACTTGAGCTGGGTATCGCTCTCTATCCCGGCCGGAATCGTGACCGCGAGCTTTCGATGTTTTCGCTCCGTCCCCGAGCCTCGGCAATGCCTGCAAGGCCTGGTAATCACGTGGCCATCTCCACCGCACACCCCGCAGGTCACGACCTGTACGAACTGCCCGAAAAAGCCCTGCTGGGCACGCCTTACCTGGCCCGAGCCTGCACAATTGGTGCACACGTCCGGGCTCGTATCGGGCTCGGCCCGGCTACCGCGACAGATGGCACACCTCTCGGTGCGCGTTAACTCAACCTGTTTCTCCGTACCGAACGCAGCCTCGGCAAACTCCACCGTGACCGAGACCCGAAGGTCAGCACCCCGGCGTGCGGAGCTGGCCCGCGCCCGGCCGCCGAAATCACCGAAGAACGCCTCGAAGATATCGCCAACGCCGCCAAAGTTCTCAAAGCCATCGAATCCTGTGGCTCCCCCATTGGTGACACCTGCGTGCCCAAAGCGGTCGTAGCGGCTCCGGCGCTCAGAATCCGAGAGAACCTGATAGGCCTCGTTTACCTCCTTGAATCTATCGGCCGCACCATCAGACTTGTTGCGGTCCGGATGGTACTCGAGGGCCAGCTTCCTAAAGGCCCTCTTGATCTCCTCATCCGAGGCGCCCCTTGCAATGCCGAGCACCTCGTAGTAGTCACGCTTTTTGGTGGTCATCTGACGAGCAGGGACGTAGGGAGGGGATTAGATCTGGCCACCGGGGGCCACTATGTCGGTCATCACGGAAGCCATCAGCCTTACGCGGGCGATAGTATGCGAATATCGCATCCTGGTCGGGCCCACCGCCGCGATCGCGCCCACAGCCGTACCGGCAACCCCGTACCTGCCTATCACAACGCTGAGGGGGCGCAACACATCCTCCCTGTTCTCGGCGCCAATGACCACCCTGAGAGCGGGGCCATCGGGCGTTTCTTCCAGGACAGCCTGGGCCAGCGTCCCGTCTTCGAATCCCTCGATCAGCCTCTGGACACGCCGATTCTCAGCGAACTCCGGCTGGGCCAGCAGATTGCGCAGTCCATCCAGATAGTGATCGCGGAACAGATCCCTGTCCTCTTCCTCCAGGACCAGAATGGTGGATCTGAGGATATCCATCTCGAAGGGTGTCAGGTCGGGATCGATAAGCGTGATCTGGCTGCGTGTCTGTCCCTCGACCAGGTCGCGCACCCGATTGGCAGAACGCGCCAGTTCGTCGGCGCCAATCGGCCGATCCAGCCGAACGAGATGACGCCTCAGCCTGGCCTGTTGAAGCACGATGACCATCATCGCCAACAGGCCTTCAAGCGGCACGACCTCCAGCCGCATCACCCTGGCCTCCGCCGCCTTGGGCGGAGTGGCAAGCGCGAGATTATCGACCATTTGGGCCAGGGCGGCGGCGGCGCTGCTCGACCATCGGTCGTCATCCATTTCGACACTGCACAGCCTCTCGTGCACCGCCCGCCGTGTCGCCGTAGGCTCTTCGAGCGGGCCGCTCCTTGCGACATCCTCCACGTAGAGCCTATAGGCCTTATCGCTGGGCACGCTCCCAGCGGAGGAGTGGGGGTGCGTAATGTAGCCGTGCTCTTCCAGGACGGCCACTTCGTTGCGCACCGTGGCGGAACTGACGCCTAGTCCGCCCCTGCGCGATATCGCCCTGGATGAAACGGGCGTCGCATCGACCACGTAGCGCTCGACGATGGAGTTGAGAATGGCTCTTTGCCGTGCGGTAAGCATTTGATTGTCGGCCCATTTTACCCCGCTTGGCCACGTCGCCGTCGATAGGTACGGCAAGTGCCGGCCGAGCTTGCTATAACAGCCCTGTGGCAAGGCCCGACATGACCATCACCGGACCCCGTACCACGACCTCATTGCGATCTACCCGGCTGCCAACTGCACATTGATCAACGGGCCTGTGAAGACGGGACCGGACCGTCCTTAGCACCGGTCGCCCACGCGGACAGAACGTGCCCATGACGGTAAAGGGACTGCCCTGCAGGGATAGAGATCCCTACCGGTTTCCTGAGGATGCTGGGCGACTAAGCTCTTTGTAGCGCCGCAGGCGTCTGCGTCGAGCCGCGGCCTTGCCCACGGCGATGCGGTTCGCCGGCGCCCGGCCTGCACCCGGGTCTGCCCTGTAGAGTCCGAAAGTCCCTAGGCGTCTCGCCCCAGGTTGGTGAGGAATTCGGTGTTGTCGCGCGACTTGTACATGCGCTCGAGAACTTTTTCTATGGCCTCAGAGGAGTTCATCGAGTCAGAGGTGACCATGCTCACCATGCGGCGCAGGAGCCAGACCTGTTTTAGCGTCGTCTCGTCCAAGAGCAATTCCTCGCGCCTTGTGCCGCTCTTGTGAATGTCGATGGCCGGGAAGATCCGCCGTTCCGAAAGCCGCCTGTCAAGGTGTACTTCCATGTTGCCGGTACCCTTGAACTCCTCGTAGATCACCTCGTCCATGCGGCTCCCGGTGTCCACGAGGCACGCCGCCAGGATGGTGAGGCTGCCGCCCTCCTCGGTATTGCGGGCCGCGCCGAAGAATTTCTTGGGCGGGTAGAGCGCGACCGGGTCGATGCCGCCCGAGAGTGTCCTCCCGCTGGTCGGCACAGCAAGGTTGTATGCGCGCGTCAAACGCGTAAGCGAGTCGAGTAGGATCACGACGTCGGTGCCAGCCTCAACAAGGCGCTTGGAACGCTCGAGCACCAGTTCGGCCACCCGGCAGTGATCTTCCACGGGCTCGTCGAAGGTGGAGCTGAAAACCTCACCCTTCACCGACCGCCGCATGTCGGTAACCTCCTCGGGACGCTCGCCGATAAGGGCGACCATCAGGTGGATCTCCGGGGCATTGTCGGCAATACCGGTGGCAATGTCCTTGAGCAGCGTGGTCTTTCCAGCCTTGGGAGGGGAGACTATCATCCCCCTCTGGCCACGGCCTATCGGGGCAAGCAGATCGATCAGCCTGGCAGAGAGCTTTCGCCGATCGGTCTCCAGTACTATGCGTTCAAGCGGAAAGACCGGCGTCAGGCGCTCGAAGTGGGGTCTGCTCCGTGACCTGTCGGGCTCCAAACCATTTACGGTCTCCACCCGAATCAGTCCGAAATACCGCTCCCCGTCCTTGGGAGGACGCACCTGCCCGCCGACCTCGTCGCCGGTGCGCAGACCAAAGCGGCGTATCTGCGACTGCGATACGTATACGTCACTGGCGCCCTGCGTGATAGAGCCCTGCCTCAGAAAGCCATAGCCGTCGTTGACAATCGACAGGATGCCGTTGACCTTGACGTTTCCGTTTCTCTCCGAATAGGCCTGAAGGACCTTTCGAAGCAGGTCATGGCGGCGACCCGAGATCCCGTTCTCGGGCACCCCGAGTTCGACCGCGAACTTCTTTAAATCGTCGTCTGTGAATCTCTGTAGCTCTAATAGATCCATGGTCCTGGACTCCGCCGGTCCTTAGTCCCGGCCAGCGCACAACTCGCCGGCCTTTGCGGTTACAAAGCGATATCGTTGGAAATGCCCGGTGCGGCCGTCCGCGCAGGAAATGCCTCCCGGACCCGCAATTCAAGGGAAGGTTTGAAGGTTAGGGCAGGTTGTACGTGGGCTAGCCGGAGACCTTCTCCCAATCCTCGTTGAACCTGGCCACTCCAAGGTCTGTCAGTGGGTGCCTGACCATCTGCCCGAGAACCTTGAAGGGGATGGTGGCGATATGCGCCCCCGCCCTCGCCGCCATCAGACAGTGTACAGGGTGACGAATGCTGGCCGCGAGCACCTCTGTTTTTATGGGGTAGCGGATGAAGATATCGACTATGTCGCGCACAAGCGACATGCCGTCCTGGCCCTGGTCGTCCAGACGGCCGACAAAAGGGCTCACCATGCTGGCTCCGGCCTGCGCTCCCACGATCGCCTGGTTCGCTGAAAAGCATAAGGTCTGGTTTATCTTGACCCCCTCCTTTGAAAGGTGGGCCATGGCCTCAAAGCCCGTCTGAGTGCTGGGCAGCTTGACCACCGTGTTGGGATGCCACTGGGAGATTCCCCAGCCCTCCTCGATCATGCCCTCGGTGTCTTGGCTCACCACCTCTACGGAGATCGGGCCGTCAACTATCTCGGCTATCTCGAGAACCGCCTCCCTGTAGCCGGTAGGAGTGCCTATGCCCTCCTTGGCAGCCAGCGAGGGGTTGGTAGTTACTCCGCTGATCGCGCCCATACGGGCAGCTTCGCGGATCTCGTCGACGTTGGCGGTATCAAGAAATATGCGCAACGGGGACCTCATGAACATAGCACAGTCACGCCTCGCAGTAAACGGCGCTGCGTCCGGCTAATTTGTCTCCTTGGCGGTTAAGGTTACCTCATGACGCAGCGGGTCAACGACCGCCGCCGTCCCGCCGAGCGGCATCACATGCTGGCTTCCCTCCCTGAGCGTGTTCATTGCGACTCCGACGAAGCCGCGGAACAACGGATGGGGTCGATTCGGCCTGGACAGGAATTCCGGATGAAACTGAACGCCGAGCATGAAAGGGTGACCGGACAGTTCCATGATCTCAACCAGATTCCCGTCCGGGGATAGACCTGCGGACCTCAGTCCCACCAGCTCGAAGGCACTCCGGTACTCGTTGTTCACCTCAAAGCGATGACGGTGACGCTCTGCGACCCGGGCCCGGCCATAGGATCGGTGAGCCAGGGTATCGGGCACGAGCTCGCACGGATAGACGCCGAGCCTCATCGTGCCGCCCATCTGGACTATGCCTCTCTGGTCCCGCATCAGGTCGATAACAGGATCCGGAGTATCGGAATCGAACTCGGCCGAGTTGGCGGCGGGCAGGCCCAGCAAGCCACGCGCCGCCTCTATTACCATCACCTGCATTCCCAGACACAGGCCAAGGTACGGAATCGCTCCGGTTCGGCAGTAGGTGACGGTGTCCACCATTCCCTCTACGCCCCGCGATCCGAAGCCCCCGGGGACGACAACCCCGCTAACGTGGTCAAGGAATCGCTCCGGGCCACGCTCCTCGATCTCCTCCGATGCGACCCAGCTCAGATCCAGGTCCATGTGATGGCTGAGTCCAGCGTGTATCAGCGCCTCCTTGACCGACAGGTAGGAATCCTCAAGGTCCACGTACTTCCCAACAACAGCCACAGGTATCCTGGCTTTAGGGCGCTGGATCGCATCAACCATTGACCGCCACTGGTCCATGCCACGGCTCGACGCAGCGAGGCCTAGGGTACGGACAATCAGGTCGCCGAGGCCCTCTCCTTCCAGAACCAAGGGGACTTCGTACACCGTTTCGAGCGTGGGAAGCGACACCACGCCGCCCTGTGGAACATCGCAGTGGACCGAAATCTTCCTTTTGATTTCCTCTCCAACCGGCTCGTCGCTCCGACAGACAATCGCATCGGGCTGTATGCCTATGGAGCGCAGCTCTCGAACGCTGTGCTGGGTGGGCTTGGTCTTTATCTCACCCGTCGAGGAGATCCGCGGCAGCAGCGTGACGTGAACGTACATGACGTTGTCGCGCCCGACCTCGTTGCGCATCTGGCGTATCGCCTCAAGGAATGGAAGTCCTTCTATGTCCCCTACGGTTCCTCCAACCTCGACTACAAGAACATCGGCTCCACTTTCGGCGGCGAGGCCGAGAATCTTTTGCTTGATCGCGTCGGTAACGTGTGGAACCGTCTGTATCGTGCCGCCCAGGAACTCGCCGCGTCGTTCTTTCGCGATGACCTCGCTGTATACCTGGCCCGCGGTCACGTTGGATGAGCGGGTGAGGTCAACGTCGATAAAGCGCTCGTAGTGGCCAAGGTCCAGATCCGTCTCAGACCCGTCTTCGGTGACGTAGACCTCTCCGTGCTGGTACGGGGACATCGTTCCCGGATCGACGTTGAGATAGGGGTCCAGCTTCATCACGGAAACAGAGCTTCCGCGGCTCTTTAGGATGCGTCCTATAGAGGCGACGTTGATGCCCTTGCCGATCGAACTGACCACCCCCCCGGTAACGAAAAGGAACTTGGTCATTGCGGCTGGAGCTCGGAGGGGCACGCCGAAACCAGGATCTGCAGATTCGGCCGTGTTAGAAATTGAAGTTCCGGGCCCCCTGGGATCGAGTGTGACCCGGCTGGGTGTCCGCCGCCAGTTCCCTGGTGCCTACTTGTTTTCGGGAGTGCGGGCTGTTTGATGACTTTTATCTAACCGGCTGTTTGGACCTACCTCTATCGGCCCGAGTATAGGCGGCAAAAAAAACGGTTGTCAACGAAGATACTCGACCCGAGCCGGACGTCAGATCATCCCCGCCCCGGCGGCCCGATCGAGCGCCTGCTTGATGAAGTCAAAGCCGACCTCCTCTATCCAGGCATCCAGAAGGCGGCGAGTAACCGGACCGGGTAGCTCCCCGCCAATCCCAAGCCCGTTTACGGTGGCCACGGGAAGCATGCAAAAGCGCGTCGAGCTAACAAAGGCCTCCTCCGCAAGATACAGGTCGCCGGTGCAGAAGTCGCCCTCGTCGACGCCTATACCCACGCCTTCAGCCAACTCAAGGACCGCCTTCATGCTCACTCCGGCCAGTACGTTGGAGCGGTCCGGCAGCTTAATCCGGCCATCGCTAACGAACATGAAATTGCCCCCCTGGCATTCAGTGACATTGCCCTCCGCATCGTTCATCAGCGGAAAGCTCAACTGACGCCTCGGCCTTGCGACCGGCGGGACGGCGTATGTGGCTGGCGTTACAACCCTGACGCCGTAGCCGTAGCTGAGCGCGAACGGCAGCGGGTCCAGAATCTGACAATAGATCGCAACACTGACCGGGCGATCGTCCCCACCATCATCGGCGCCGCCCCCAGTCGCCGGACCCACGCTGACGATCTGGGTCACAAGAAGGTCCTGCCCCGGCCCTATGCGCTCACGGTTGCTGTCAACGAGCTGAGTGGTCAGGCCGGCCATCTGCTCGATGGTGACTCCCGGATCTATGCCCGAGTACTCGAGGCCCCTGTAGAGTCGGGCCAGGTGGTCGTCCAACCGATACAACGAGCCCCCGAAGGTGCGCTCGACGTCGTAAAAGCCTCCGGCAGACTCGAGCCCGGCCTCCTTCATCGCCTGAGCCGCCTCCCCAAGAGGCATGTGCTCGCCGTTAAAGTATGCCGTCAGACCGGCTTTTCCGGGCTCTGTGCCGTCTTCGGGACCGTTCCCTGATTGCCGGGCCGACGGTCCTATTGGCAAGTCAGTACTTGCTGAGTGGTGGCGCCGATGTCCGCCGGGGTTGGGATGGTCACCGCACCGGCAAGCTCCAGGGCCCGGACCTTTTCCGATGCCCTCCCGGCGCTGCCTGTAATTATCGCGCCGGCGTGGCCCATGCGCCTGCCTGGAGGCGCACTGCGGCCTACGACCAGGGCGACGACCGGCTTTGTCACCTCCGAGCTTATGAACTCGGCTGCTTCCTGCTCCTTGGTGCCCCCGATCTCGCCGATCAGCACGATTACGTCGGTGTCGGGGTCGGCCTGAAACATCTCGAGAATCTCCACAAACCCCGAGCCGCTGACAGGATCTCCCCCTATTCCAACGCAGGTCGACTGGCCGATACCGATCGGAGTCAACTGGCCAACCGCCTCGTACGTCAACGTGCCGCTTCTCGAAACGACACCGACCCGCCCGGCGGCATATACGTGGCCCGGCATTATGCCGACTTTCGCCTTATCGCCGGGTGAGATGATTCCCGGACAGTTCGGCCCCACCAGGGTCGCCGCAGACCGTCTCACGTAGTCCACGATCTTCACGGTGTCCAGGACGGGGATACCCTCTGTGATACAGACGACAGTCTCGATACCTGCGTCCACCGCTTCGACGATCGCGTCGGCGGCGAAGGCAGATGGCACGAATATCAGAGAGGCGTTGGCACTGGTCTCATCAACGGCCCTTTGGACCGTGTCGAATACCGGAACGGACTCCCCAAAGGTCTGTCCGCCGCGGCCTGGCGTAACCCCGGCTACTACGACCGTCCCGTATTCAATGCATCGGGCGGTGTGAAAGCTCCCTTCACGCCCCGTGATGCCCTGCACCAACAACCTTGTTCGCTTGTCTACTAAGATCGACATGTTCGCTAGCCGATCCTTCTTATCGCAGTGGCCGCCGCACCTAGATCGTCCACGAGCGTGACGGGCAGCTCGGTCCCGGAAAGTATTTGACGGCCCTCGCCTGCGTTGGTGCCAAGCATCCTCACGACCATGGACGGCACCGGGCCGGTGACGCGCTCGGCCGCCATCAACATCCCTCGTGCGACCACGTCACATCTGAGGATTCCGCCGAAGATGTTGACAAGTACCCTCCTTACCGCAGGGTCCGAGAGAAGTATCACCATAGCCTCAGCCACCTTCTCTTCGTCGGCTCCACCCCCCACGTCCAGGAAGTTTGCGGGCGATGCGCCCGCCGCTACCGCCACGTCCATCGTCGCCATCGCTAGGCCCGCTCCGTTTACCAGGCATCCCACGTCACCGTCCAACTTGACGTAGCTCAGTCCGCGCTCGCGGGCCGCTGCCTCAATGGGCGGATCCTGAGTAGAGTCATACAGTTTGGCCAGCTGCGGATGCCGGAAGAGCGCATCATCGTCAATGTTGACCTTGGCGTCCGCGGCTACGATGGAGCCGTCCATTGCAACCACCAGCGGGTTGACCTCTACCAGCGAGCAATCGTTGTCCGTAAAAGCGCGGTGAACCGAGGCGACGACCCTAGAGAGGTTCCTGGCCGGATCAGCCTCTAGTCTCAGTCCGGCCGCCAGCTTGCGCGACTGGAAGGGCATCAGCCCGAGTGCCGGGTCAATCTCCTCCACCAGAATCTTCTCTGGCGTGTCCTCTGCCACCCTCTCGATCTCTACGCCCCCAGCCTCGCTGGCCATCACGACCGGGCGCCCGCTGCCACCGTCTACCAGCACAGCAAGATACAGCTCACCAGCGATGTTGAGCATCTCCTCGACCAACACGGCGCTGACGGGCACCCCTTCAGGTCCCGTTTGCGCCGTCACAAGGCTGCTAGACAGCATTGAGTCGGCCGCTTGTGCGGCCTCTTCCGCGTCGGATGCCAGCCTTATTCCACCGGCCTTGCCTCGGCCCCCGGCGTGTACCTGGGCCTTGACCACAACCCTTCCACCCGCATCAGCGGCAAGCTCCCGAGCCTGTTGTGCGGTGCGGGCAACCCCGCCGGCAGGCACCGGAACGCCGTAGCGGCTCAGGAGATCTTTGGCCTGATATTCGTGAAGCTTCAAGTGTCGACCGCCGTGTGCGAGAGGAAAGCAGAAGCCTACCTTAGTGGACGTCTGAAACGTGAATCAAGCCCGAATCAAGGCGGTCTGACCCGGCGGAGGGGGTGGGATTCGAACCCACGTTCCCTTGCGGGATTCCTGTTTTCAAGACAGGCGCCTTAGTCCACTCGGCCACCCCTCCCCTAGGACCCATATTCTAGTGGCTGGCCACCATCGCACGCCAACTGCAAGGGGAGTCGTCAGCGCAGAAAGGAGCGGGACTTTTCCCGCCTTGACACTCAATTTTTCCCATTGTTACACTCCCCACCAGCGGCTACGTAGACACAAGGAGGGCGCTTAACGCATGACCGTCTCCACCCGGCATCAGCCCCTCAAGGACTTCGCCGCCTCACGCTATCCGGGCTCAAGTCCCCTCGACGGATTCGATTCGGTCGTCACGGCCATTGCAGCTGGCGCACGCGACCTAGAATCGCAGATTCGGGCCGCTGGCCTAGCGGGCGTGCTGGGAACGACCGGGGAGACCAACGTGCAGGGCGAGATCGTACAGCGCCTCGACGCCGCCAGTTCCGACACGTTCGTCAGGGTTCTCAGGGACTGTGGCCGGGTGGCAATCGTCGGTTGCGAAGAACTGGAAGAGCCCGTGGCGTTCGGAGATTCCCCGGATCACCGCTACATGGTCCTGATGGACCCGCTGGACGGCTCGTCAAACATCGACGTGGCAGTGAGCATAGGCTCGATATTCGGTATCTGGACCCGCCACCCCGGTGCGAAGGTGACCCCGGACTCGCTCCTGCGACCCGGCAGCGAGCAGGTGGCGGCCGTATACGTGGTCTACGGCTCGAGCACGGTGCTCACGGTGGCGACGGATGCGAGCGTGGATGCGTTCACGATGGATCCGGATAGCGGCGAGTTTGCACTGACCAATCCGGACCTTCGCTTCCCAGAACAGACGCCCTACTACAGTGTCAACGACGGCAATACCGCCCGATGGACGCAAGGTATCGCAAAGGCGGTCGACGACCTGCGGCCCGGGCGCTCGCAGCGCTACATAGGTTCGCTGGTGGCCGACTTTCACCGTAACCTTCTGAAGGGGGGCATCTTCCTGTACACGGCCGACAGTAAGAACGTCGAAGGGCGGCTGCGGCTCATGTACGAGGCCAATCCGCTGGGATATGTCGCAGAGCAGGCGGGAGGCGCGGTGTCGGATGGCGAGCGGCGCGTGCTGGACGTGGTTCCGTCACGACTTCACCAGAGAACGCCCCTGATCGTCGGGGACCGATCGCTCGTCGAACAGGCCGTCTCGACCATAAGGGGCAAATGACCAAGGAGGACCGCAAGGTGCGAGTAGTCGCCGATTCAGGTCCTGAGGAGCACGAATGGATACAGACAGGCTGATAGAAACCGCGAACGCCATCGTCGCCGAGGGAAAGGGCATCCTGGCGGCCGATGAGAGCTCGCCCACTATCAAGAGACGCTTTGACTCTATCGCCGTCGAGTCCACCGCGGAAAACCGGCGCGACTACCGCGAGATGCTGTTTAGGACCGAAGGGGCGGCGGACTTCATTAGCGGGGTGATCCTGTTCGACGAGACGATCCGTCAGGCGGGCGCTGACGGAACGTCTCTCGTTGAAGTGTTGGTAGACCGGGACATCATTCCGGGCATCAAGGTGGACAAGGGCGCCAAGCCCCTTGCGGGGGCCGAAGGCGAGACGGTGACCGAGGGGCTGGACGGCCTGCGCGAGCGACTTGCCGAATACGCCGCACTGGGCGCCAGGTTCACCAAGTGGCGGGCTGTCATCGCCATCGGGGACGGCATGCCGTCCCGATACTGCACGGATGCAAACGCCCACGCCCTTGCAAGGTTCGCCGCGCTCAGCCAGGAAGCGGGCCTTGTGCCGATCGTCGAGCCGGAGGTGCTGATGGACGGCGATCACGACATAGACACGTGCTACGAGGCCACGGAGGCGGCGCTGCGCGCGGTCTACCACCAGCTGGGGCACCACCGGGTCGCACTTGCGGGCACGCTTCTCAAGCCCAACATGGTGCTCAGCGGCAAGTCGGCGGACAACAGGGCGGGGCCACAGCGGGTCGCCGAGGCCACCGTCGCCTGTCTGCTGGAGACGGTGCCTGCCGCAGTTCCCGGCATATTGTTCCTGTCGGGCGGCCAGAGCGATGAGGAGGCGACCGTCAACCTCGACTCGATCAACCGGCACGCCTCGCTGGTGGGGGCGCCCTGGGAACTCAGCTTCTCTTACGGACGCGGCCTGCAGGCGGCGCCCCTCAAGGCCTGGGGCGGCAATGCGGCCAACTACGCCGCCGCGCAACGAGCGTTCCACCACCGCGCCATGGTTACCAGCGCCGCTCGCCGGGGCGCCTACCAGCCCGCGTTGGAGGCAGCATCCGTCTCCTGATTGCCACCAGCAACCCGGGAAAGCTAAGGGAGCTTTCGGGCATCCTGTCAACCTGCCCCGTCCGGCTCACCGACCTTGGATCGGAGGGGATATCGGGCGAGGTTGCCGAGACCGGCCAGACCTTCGAGCAGAACGCGGTCCTTAAGGCGACCGCCTATCGGGACATGAGCGGCCTAGCCACGCTTGCCGACGACTCTGGCCTGGTTGTCGATGCCCTAGATGGCCGGCCAGGGGTTAGGTCAGCACGGTACGCGGGCGATCACGCAACGGACCGGGAGAATCTCGATAAGCTGCTGGGTGAGATGCTGGCGATCCCGCCCGGGCGCCGAACTGCTCGCTTCGAGTGCGCGATGGCCCTTGCCCTGCCCGGAAGGGATATGGCTGTCTTCACCGGTTCGGTGGAGGGATCCATCGCATGCGAGCCCGCCGGCGATGGAGGGTTCGGATACGACCCTGTGTTTGTGCTGAAGGACCCCGGGACGAACAGGGAAAGACGGACCATGGCCCAGTTGTCAACCGCGCAGAAGGCGAGCGTAAGCCACCGAGGACTTGCGGCGCGCAAGGTGGCCGAGTGGCTCCGCTGCGTCGTCGTCGAGGACGCCGCTTCATATAATTAAGCCTATGACCCGCCCGGCTATCAGGGACGCTTTCGGAAGGCCCCTCAGAGACCTGCGAATCTCGGTCACCGACCGGTGCAACTTCCGCTGCACCTACTGCATGCCCGCCGAGGTGTACGGAGAGCGCTACCAGTTCCTTACACGCGATCAGCTTCTTTCGTTCGAGGAGATCGCGCGAGTCGCCCGGATCGTGGCCGGACTCGGCGCCGTCAAGGCACGGCTTACCGGCGGCGAACCCCTCGTGCGTAAAAGGGTTTCGGACCTTGTGCGGATGCTGGCCGGGATCGACGGCGTCGAGGATCTGACGATGACGACGAACGGCTACCTGCTTCCAAAGTACGCGGCCGAGCTCAAGGAGGCAGGACTGAGGCGGGTGACCGTGAGCCTGGACACCCTGGACGACGCGGTCTTCAGGAGCATGAACGGACGCGGCTTCGGGGTGGACAGCGTCCTTGAGGGCATCCGGTCCGCCCAGGCCGCGGGGCTCACCCCGATAAAGATCAATTCCGTGGTGCAGCGCGGGGTCAACGATCACACGGTCGTCGACCTGGCCCGTCACTTCAGGGGGTCCGGGCTCATCTTGCGCTTTATCGAGTTCATGGACGTTGGCACGCTCAACGACTGGCGCATGGACTCGGTGGTTCCGTCGGAGGAGATCGCCTCGATGATCGATGCCGAGATGCCGCTCGTACCCGCCTCACCGACGTACCGGGGCGAGGTGGCGAGCCGCTACCGGTATGCGGACGGATCGGGCGAGATCGGCTTTATCTCCTCTGTCACGAAGCCGTTCTGCGGAGACTGCACCAGGCTGCGCCTGTCCCCCGAAGGAGAGATCTATACCTGCCTGTTCGGCTCGACAGGGATAGACCTTAAGACCCCGATGCGAGAAGGGGCGGACGATGACGACCTCGCGGCTATCTTGAAGCGGACCTGGGCGGCGCGGCGTGACCGTTACTCGGAGGAGAGGACGGCGATGACCCGGCCCAGACGGGACAAAGTCGAGATGTACCACATCGGCGGATAGCCGCCCCGCACCCTGAATCAGCGGGCCCGGCGAACCACGCCGATCGGTCAGGGAGCCTACCCCAATCATGATAGACATCTACACAGACGGCGCCTGCTCGGGTAACCCCGGACCCGGTGGGTGGTCGGCGATCATCATCGCCGACGGAGGCAAGCGCGTCCTCTATGGCGGAGAGGACCTGACCACCAACAACCGCATGGAGATGCTGGCCGCCATCGAGGGACTGAGGGCGACGCCGCCTTCGACGCAGGTCACCGTGCACACCGACAGTACCTACCTGATCAACACAATGACCAGGGGCTGGAAGCGCAAGGCCAACCAGGACCTTTGGGGTTGCCTGGACGGGGAGGTGAGCTCGCGGCGGGTGAGCTGGAAATGGGTTCGAGGCCACTCAGGCCACCCGCTCAACGAAGAGGCGGACTCGATCGCCTACCAGGAGTCCCAGGCCAGGGCCGGTCGGACCGCCCCGGCCCGGAGGAGCCCGCCCGCCGGCGGCGAGGATCCACCGAGCTCCAGCCCCGGTTCGTTGCTTACCCATGTCGACGAGTCGGGCCGCGCCTCGATGGTCGACGTGGGCGGCAAATCCGCGACCAAGCGCGTGGCGGTGGCCGAGGGCCGGGTGACCATGCAGCGTCGGACGCTGAGCATGGTAGAGGACAACGCGATGGCGAAGGGGGACGTTCTTGCGGTGGCCCGCGTCGCCGGCATCATGGCGGCAAAACGCACCCCGGAACTGGTCCCTCTGTGCCACGTCCTGCCGCTCGACTCGGTGGTCGTCGACCTTACCGTCGACCGGTCGGACTCGGCGGTTCACATCCGGGCGACGGCGTCGACGACGGCCAAGACGGGCGTGGAGATGGAGGCGTTGACCGCCGTCAGCACGGCGGCTCTGACCGTCTACGACATGTGCAAGGCGGTCGATCGCACCATGCGTATCGAGGGGATCCGGCTGGTAAGCAAGACGGGCGGTCGGAGCGACCGCCGAGAGGACGTCCGGCCGCGATGAGCGAGGGCCGAGCGCACCGCTGGCCCGGCTATGGAATCATCCGGAAACTGGGTCGAACCGCTCTTGGCAAGAGCGCTGCCCGGCCGGCCCCGGACCTGATAGTCATCGGCCTGGGGAACCCCGGTGCCGAGTACGAGCACACCCGCCACAACGCGGGCTTTTGGGCGGTGGACGAACTCTTGGACCTGACCTCGACCGAGCTCGCCGACAGGCGCCGCACGTGCCTGCTGGGAGAGGGTGCCATCGGCGGGCGCAGGGTGATCTTGGCAAAGCCCAGAACGTACGTCAACCTCAGCGGTGCGGCCGCCAGTTACCTGCTGGACCGCTACGGTGTGGGACCCGAGCGCCTTATGGTCGTCTGCGACGACATGGACCTTCGGCCGGGGAGGCTCAGGCTCAGGAAAGGCGGAGGTCCGGGCGGCCACAACGGCATGAGGTCGGTGACCAAGGCGATCGGCGACCGAAATTTCGCCAGGCTGAGAATCGGCGTGGGACGGCCCGAACCCGAACAGGGCGACGTCGAGCACGTTCTAGGCAGGCCCACCGACGAGGAATGTAAGCGGATCCGTGAGGCCGTCTCGCGCGTGCCCAGCGTCGTTACCGGCATCCTCTCAGAGGGGATGGAACGGACGATGGACTGGACGAACCGCGGGCCGGAGTCCTAGGGGGCGAAGAGCTCGGTGCCCGACAGCAGGGCCTCCTTGCCGTTGCCCCCGGCAATCAGCACCGTGCCGTCGGCAAGCACTGTCGATATGTGGAAGAACCGCGTCTCGAGCATGTCCGCGACCTGAGTCCAGGTGTCGGACTCCGGATCGTATATCTCAACCGAGCTTCGGTTCCCCACCCCACCTGCCACCATGACCCTGCCGTTGGCCATCAGCACCGCGGTGTGATTCGCGCGCGGCTCGGCAAGGTCGGGGGTCCGCGTCCACGTGTCCGTGGTCGGATCGTAGACCTCGGCGTTATTCCTCTTGCCCCGCCCCCCGACGACCAGAACGCGGCCATCCTCCAGCAACGTGGCGGTATGTGAAGCCCTCTTGATGTTCATCTCGGCCGTGAGCGTCCACGAGTCGGCAGCCGGGTCCCAGATCTCGGCGCTCTTAAGGTAAGGTCCGTCGAATTTGCCCCCGCCCACCACGAGCACGCGGCCGTCGTCCAGCAGTGTGGTGGTGTGCAGGCCTCGCTTTTCCGACATCGGAGAGGTCTCCGTCCAGGTGTCGGACTCAGGATCGTAGACCTCGGCGGTGATGATGTGTCCATAGTCGCGATTGGTTCCACCGGCCACGAAGAAGCGTCCGTCTTCGAGCACCACGCCAAACACCTCGTCCCGCGCCGTGTTAAGCGGCGCGGCGACGGTCCACTCCCCGGTGGCCGGATCCCAGATGTCGACGTCGGGAAGCGCGTAGGTCAGCACCCCGCGACCCCCGGCGGCTATGACGCGACCGTCCTTCAGCAGCCCGACCGGCATGGCGTAGCGCTCTATATTCATATAGCCCGTGTCCGTCCAGGCGCCCGTGGCGGGATCGTAGATCTCCGCCGAGCCATGGATGGTGGTGTTGTGACTGGTGCCGACGTTAGGGGCTTTACCCCCCATGACCAGGACGCGGCCATCGGGCAGGTTGACGGCGGTGTGCTGAACACGCGCGGCGGCCATCTTGCCGGACTGGATGAACTCTCCAACCGATATCGCCGCCGTCGAGGGCTGCTCAGCCTCCTCGGCCACCTCCCCGGCCGCCTCCTCTCCCGCCGAGGTAGACGCTGAAGGCGCCGCGGCGGGAGAACTGCCGCACCCGATCGCGATCAAGAAGGCCGACATCAGCGCGGCCAGGGACAGTGCAAGCTTTAGACTCATCGGACCTTTCCTCCAGTCCTTCAGCGTCTATGCGCTAAGGCGTGAACAACTCGGTCTCAGCCAGCAGGCCCTCCCTGCCGTTGCCGCCGACAATCAGCACCTGTCCACCATCGAGCACGATCATCTGGTGCCGGTACCGCGTATCGTTCATGTCACTGATCCTGGTCCACTCCCCGCTCGTCGGGTCGAAGATCTCGGCCGCCTCCCTGTGACCAACCCCGCCGGTGAGCAGGACCGTGCCGCTTCCGAGCAGGACGGCCGCCGCCTCTGAATGGGGTATCTCGGTGTTACCGGTCTTGGTCCAGGTGTCGGAACCCGGATCGTAGACCTCGGAGGTGAGTTTCTTGCCCTTGCCCCCGACGACCATCACCTTGCCATCGGCGAGCTTGACGGCGGCTTGCGACGCCCGTCCCGTCGACATCTCGGCGACAACCGTCCAGGTATCGGAACCGGGATCGTAGATCTCGGCCGACTTCTCGTAGGGCGGATCGATTTTCCCGCCACCGGTGACGAGCACACGACCGTCGTCGAGCACCGTCGCGGTGTGCCGGGCGCGGCGGACGGACATGGGCGACGTCTCCGTCCATTCTCCCGTCGCCGGGTCCCAGACCTCGGCGGTGTCCAGAAGCTGGTACTCCTTGCCCTCGCCGCCGATGATCAGCACGCGGCCGTCGTCGAGCGTAACGCAGGGCATGTAGTCGCGCTCGGTATTCAGGCTGGCCGTCTGCGACCATGAGCCCGTGTCCGGGTCCCAGACCTCCGCCGTCGCCAGGGCGAAGTTGAGCTTGCCACGGCCCCCGGCCGCCAGAACCCGGCCGTCGGATAGCAGCGCACCGCACAGGTCGTGGCGCTGGTCCTGCATCTCTCCGGTCAGGGTCCATTCGTCCGCCGCGGGATCATAGATCTCGGCCGACTCGTAGACCGTGTTGTTGAGGTTGGCTCCCGGCCCCCTTCCTCCGATGACAAACACCCTGCCGTCGGGGAGCTTTACGGCGGCGTGGAGCTGGCGGGCAGCCTTCATCTCGTCCACGTTGACGAACTCGCCGGACGAGCCCGATGAGGCCGACGAGCCGCCGCCATCGTCCACCTTCTGTATCTCCTCGCCGCCCGTCGGAGCCGGCTCACTTACGTCGCCTCCTCCTCCGCAGGCCACGGCCAACAGCGATGCCAGCAGCGCGGAAGCAACCAGCGCAGCTACCTTGATGTGTTTGATGTGTTTGCCTTTAGCGTGTGGGGTTTCGGTGAATCTCATAGGCTCTGGCTCTGGATGATGATAGTGGCATTGCGGCTCAGGCGGGCGGCCAGAACTCCAGACTAAGGGCGTGCCGCCCAGCGGCCCGGAGCCGTTCCCAGCCAGCCTCTATATAGCGGGCGCGGAGTCGTCGGGCCACCAGATTCTAGCGGCAGATACTAGAGCTTACAAGTACGGCCGACCTCATAGCGATGCGCGGGAAACGGTGGTTTGCTAAACTCTGGACTGCGCCCTCCCTGGTCAGATGGAACTGTCTACCGAACACGCCGAGCACATCGCCAGACTGGCGAGGATCGGAATGACTCCAGGCGAGCTGGAGGCCTTTCGGAGCCAGCTCTCTGACATCCTCGAGCAATTCAACGTGCTGAGCGAGGTCGACACCGACGGCGTGGAGACGACCGCACACCCGTCGGACGTCGTGGCGAGCCTGCGCGCCGACCTGGGCGCCGAGAGCCAGACACGAGAACAGACGCTGGCCAACGCACCGAACCGCCACGGCGATTTCGTCCGCGTCAGAGCAGTTCTCCAATAGCTTGGGTCCAAAAGGCGCCGAAACCTCTCCCTGGGCTCTGACAATCCACCAGGCCAGGGAGTCCCTGGACAGCGGCCGGCTTTCGTCGAGGGAGCTGACAGCCTCGGTGCTGGACCGGATCGATGCGGTCGAACCGGCCATAGGGGCCTTCGTCACGGTCACAGCCGACCGGGCGCTTGAGCAGGCCGAACGAGCCGACAGGCGAATCGCCGCAGGGACGGCCGGCCCCCTGACGGGCATTCCCGTTCAGCTCAAGGACAACCTCTGCACTAGGGGCGTTCGCACCACCTGTTCTTCCAAGATGCTCGAGCGGTTCGTGCCCAGTTACGACGCAGCCGTTACCGAAAAGCTGCAGGACGGGGGTGCGGTCCTGGTGGGGAAGGGGAATCTGGATGAGTTCGCCATGGGTTCTTCCACGGAGAATTCCGCCCTGCATCCGACCCGCAACCCGCATGATACAGACCGGGTTCCCGGAGGGAGTAGCGGAGGCCCCGCCGCGGCCGTCAGCTCGGGACAGGCGCTGTTCTCGCTCGGATCCGACACGGGCGGCAGCATCCGCCAGCCGGCCTCCCTGTGCGGTGTCGTGGGCCTCAAGCCGACCTATGGACTCGTTAGCCGGTACGGTCTGGTTGCCTTCGCCAGTTCCCTGGACCAGATCGGACCCTTCACGAAAAGCGTGGCGGATGCGGCGCTGGTGCTCTCGGAGATAGCCGGACCCGACCCTAGGGACGCGACCTCGATAGATCGGACCGTCCCCGACTATCTCTCCTCGCTTACCGGAGATCTTAGGGGCCTTCGGATAGGCGTGCCCAGAGAGTACTTCATAGAGGGCATAGAGCCGGGCGTGCAGGCGGCGGTAACGAAGGCGATCGAGGTGCTTAAGGACCTCGGAGCCCAGGTCTCGGAGATGTCGCTTCCGCACACGATCTACGCGCTGGCCGTCTATTACATCATCGCCCCCTCCGAGGCATCATCCAATCTGGCGCGCTATGACGGCGTTAAGTACGGCTATTCGGCCGATGCCGGGACGATGGAGGAATCGCTGGAGCTGACGCGCCGGGAAGGGTTCGGCCCGGAGGTCAAGCGCCGGATAATGCTCGGTACCTACGCGCTCTCGTCCGGGTACTATGACGCCTATTACCTGAAGGCCCAAAAGGTCCGCACGATCATCCGAAGCGAGTTCGCCGCCGCGTTTAAACAGTTCGACCTGCTGGCTACCCCGACGTCTCCCTCCGTCGCCTTCCGTCTCGGCGAAAAGACCAGTGACCCGGTCCAGATGTACCTCAACGACATATTCACCATGCCGGCCAACATCGCGGGAATACCGGCGATCTCGGTCCCCGCCGGCCTCGTCGACGGTCTGCCGGCGGGCCTTCAGCTCATGGCTCCACACCTTGGCGAGGAGACCATGCTGCGTGCGGCGCATGCGTACGAGCTGGCGGCAGGACACCGGATGGCGCCAGAGATCGGATAGTACTGTGGCTAGGGGCATGCCGGGAGGGAGTCCGCACTCGACCGCTCCGGCAGCCGAAGACCGGGGTTGGCAGAGCTGACCCGTTCTACGCGGAGGCACAATTATGGGTGAACTTACAGGAAGAGTTGCCATTGTCACCGGAGCCGGCCGTCTCAGGGGCATCGGCAGGGCCGCTGCCGTGCGGCTGGCCGAACTGGGCGCCGACGTGGTGGTGACCGGCACAGGGCGGGACCCGAACACGTTCCCCGACGACGAAAAGGCCGCCGGATGGGGCGACATCGTCAGCACCGCAGAGCAGGTCAGGTCCGCCGGAGGACGTGCGCTGCCGGTGGTGGTGGACGTGACCGACGAGTCGCAGGTTCAGTCCATGGTCGACCAGACGATCGCTGAATTCGGTCGCGTCGACATTCTGGTAAACAACGCGGCTGCCCCGATCGGCAGGGACAGGGCGCCTATCGTCGATGTGCCCCCGGACGTGTTTGCCTGGGTCATGGATGTCAAGGTGACCGGCACCTACCTTTGCACCCGGGCATTCCTACAGGCAAAACCGGGCAATGGTGAGGGAGGCAAGATCGTGAACATCTCCTCTACCGCCGGCAAGAGAGGTGTTGCCAACACCCTGGCCTACAACGCCGCCAACTTCGCCGTAGTCGGCATGACCCAGTCCATGGCCAAGGAGCTTGGCCCCCTGAACATAAACGTAAACTGCGTGTGCCCGGGTGCTACCGAGACTGCACGGATGGATGAGCTTGAGCGCGACGGCCGGATGGCGAGCATCGAGCAGGACACGCCGATCGGACGCAATGGCACGGACGAAGAGGTGGGCTCGCTGGTGGCATACCTTTGCACCGAGGCGGCCAGCTGGATAACCGGCCAGTCGATCAACATCAACGGCGGCACCGTAATGGAGCACTGACCGGCCGGCCGGCGGGCAGAACCCCTCGCGGGCTCTGCCGAACATTCGAGATAGCGAGGAAGACCCATGGATCTAAACCTTGAGGGCAAGGTCGCCCTGGTCACCGGAGGCAGCCGCGGTCTGGGCATGCAATGCGCCCTGTCTCTGGCAGGAGAGGGAGTCGACGTTGCCATCTGCGGCCGGACCCCCGAGACGCTCGCGGAAACCAGATCCAGGCTCCAGGGGCATGGGGTGAGGACGGCGGCGGTGGTCGGGGACGTCGGCGAGCGCTCGGACATAGGCCGCATCCACTCAGAAGCGGTGGCCGAGCTGGGCCCGATCGACATACTGGTCAACAACGTAGGCGGCACCAGGTCCCGCGAGGACATATCGGGCGCCACACTTGAGGACTTCGTCGGCACATTCGACCTGAACCTGTTCGGCGGCTACGAGCTTACCAGGCTGGTTATCCCGCACATGAAGGAGCGGGGCTGGGGACGAATCATAAACATAGCCTCCATCTGGGGAAGAGAGTACGGTGGCAACGTCTCTTACATGGCGGCCAAGGCCGGATTGATCGGGGCCACCAAGCACGCCGCCGTCTCTCTGGCCAAACACGGAATACTGGTCAACTCGATCGCTCCCGGCTCAATCTCACACGCGGGAGGCACCTGGGAGCGATTCCAGCAAAGCAATCCGCCTGACGTGGTCAGGGACTTCATCGACCGTAACCTGCCCCTGGGCCGCTTCGGCTGGCCCGAGCCGGTGGGCGACCTCGTCGCCTTCCTGGCATCTGACAGGGCGGGAATGGTCACCGGCGCCTGCATCCCGGTCGATGGGGGCCAGGGGATATCGATGATCTGAGCCAGGCCCGGGCGGCCCTGGCAACGCCCGGTCCTGCCGCGCGCCGAGGCCGATCACGGTGCCGTCAGCGGTACCCGGCTCCTGCCGATCACCTCGCGATTGTAGACATTCTCCGGCAACCGTCCCTCAAGGACCCGGACGACCGACTCGGTGGCGCGCCTCTGCAGCTCCCTGGTGGACTCCGGGGAATAGAACGCTACGTGCGGCGAAACGATGACATTGTCCATCGCAAACAGCGGATGATCTGCCGGCGGATGGTTGGACTCGAGCACGTCCAGACCCGCGCCCGCTATCGACCCATCCCTGAGCGCTCCGACCAGGGCCGCCTCGTCGATCAGGGGGCCGCGAGCGCAGTTGATCAGGAAGGCCGTCTCCTTCATGAGGCCAAGCTCAGTCTCGCCGATCATGCCGGAGGTGTCGGCGTTCAGCGGGGAATGCAGCGTTACGAAATCCGACTCGGCAAGGAGCGTTTCCAGATCCACGAGGCGGCCTCCCCCCTGCTCGACGAGCGCTGCATCGACGAAGGGGTCGGAGGCCAGGACCTTGAGGCCGAAAGTCCCTGCCTTTCGCGCGGTCGCCCGGCCTATGCGCCCGAATCCCACTACGCCGACCGTTAGACCCCGCAGCCGGGTCATAGGCAGGTTCAGATCGACCGATCCCCAGCCATCCCGTTTCGTGGTCGTGTCAAACAGGACCACCCTCCGGTTGAAGGCCAAGAGCATCGCCATCACATGATCCGAGACCTCGTCGACGCAGTAATCGGGCACATAGGTGACCACGATGCCAAGATCGGTGGCCGCCTCTACGGCTATGTTGTCGACACCAACGCCGTAGCGGGCCACCACCTTCATGCGCCCGGCGGCCCGCAGCACCGTCGGCGTCACCTGCGCAAAGCACGTGAGGATGCCGTCGGCGTCCCGGGCCAGCTCCGCCAGCCCCTCCTCGCTTCCGTCCGGCGCAACGACCAGTTCAACCCCCAGCGGATCCAGTATGGCCTTCTCCGGCTCCAGGTCCGGCCAGACGTAGTCGGTGACCAGAACCTTTTTCGTCTCAGACATCTGTACCTCCAGTGAACCTGCCAGGTCGCCCTGATGCGCCCTCCGTGAAGGCCCGGTTCCTCCTCTTCCGTTACGAGATGGACATCGGCCGGAAGTGGCAACCCTCAACGAACATCTCGAAAAAGTCCTCGGTCGTCTCCAGCTCCACGTGCTCGACGCGCCTTACGAGCTCCTCGATTCGATCTCGCATCGGTGCCGAAGTCAGCATGATAGTCGCTCCCTCCAGTGAGGCGTTACCGACCTTTGCGATGCGTCCGACGGGGACGCTGGCGATAAATCCGATGTCCACGGCGCTCTGCTCGTTTATGTAGTTGGCGAATCCCCCGGCAAGATAGAGCCTGTTCACCTCCTCCGGCACGATTCCGTATCTGCGCAGAACGATGGCCTGACCGCAATAGTTCGCCGACTTTGCCTGTGCCAAGGCCGACACGTCGGCACGGGAAAGGGTCATCCCCTGCTGTGGAGCGAAAGTGAATTCACCGATCCCGCCGGTAAACACGCCGAGTTCCGTCATGCGCCCGGTTCTTCGCAGCTCGGCAAGGAGATCGACCAGCCCGGAGCCGCAGATTCCCTCTGGGTCCCGGCCACCGATCGTTGTCAGCCCTACTCGTTCGCCATCTATGCGCACCGCCTCCACCGCACCGTCGTATCCGGGCATCCCGTACGTCACCTCCCCGCCCTCAAAGGCAGGGCCCGCCGGACAGGATGCGGCCATCAGCCGGTGGCGATTGCCGACGACAACCTCGGTGTTCGTGCCCACGTCAACGAGCATGACCTCCTCCTCCGCCTCGTCCATGCCCACCGCCAGCATGTCGGCGGCAACGTCCGCCCCCACATGGCTTCCCACCAGCGGCCCGCCGTACACAGAGGCCGTCGGCATGATGCGAAGGCCCATCTTACGCGCGGTGGTGGAGATCGACGTGGTCGATCGCTCACCCCTTTCGCATTCCAGTTCCAGCACCGACTTGTATGGCTTTTCCCCGATCGTCTGGACATCGAACCCGAACAGCAGGTCGCGCATCGTCGCGTTGCCGACCAACACCGCCTCGTAGACCTGACGACGATGGATGCCGACATGCCGGCACATCTCGCCCACCTCGAAGTTGATGGCAGAGAGCATCACGCTGCGCAGCTCGCCCCTGTGAGGCCCCCCGTCGTAGGAGATCCGGTGCATGATGTCGCTGCCGCCGAAACGCTGCGGGTTCTCGAACGAGGCTGTATGGGAAATCTCGCCCGTCTCAAGGTCGACGAGATTCATGGCGACGGTCGTGGTCCCAACGTCAACGGCCATGCCGTAGACCGCGCCCCGGTAGCCGTCGATCCGAGCGTCGCCGCAGCGAACCGCGTCACCGTCGCGGCGTGTAAGCGGGTCAAGGTCGACCCGTCTCCTCACCGCCCTGGTCAAGATGCGTGGCTGACGGCGCAGGACCGCGAACTCCACCTCGGCCTCGGAATCGACGATGGTTGCCTGGCAGGCCAGGCGGTAGTCTCCCCGGAGAAAGGACTCGGCCTCGGTCAGATTCGACAGCGCGCCGGAGCCCCGGCGCACCTCGACCACGCACTCGTGGCATTCGCCGGTGCGTCCGCAGGAGGTCGGCACTCGCACGCGAAGCTCGTCAGCGTAGTCAAACAGGGTCTTGCCCACCTGCAGGTCAAGCCGCCGCGATCCGTGGACCAGGGGGCTCACGAAAAACGCATCCCGGAGCCGGGGGACGGCACCAGGCCAGCCACCATCTGAACGCGGATGGTTTGAAAACCCGGGCTGTATGCAGGCAAGGTGCCGGCGGGTGAGGGCCTCCCGGCCCGCGCGCGCAAGCTAGACCTGCTCCCACGCGCTCCTGTAGTCAAGATCGTCGCTACCGGTGCAGAGAGCGGGCCTGTCGGGCCCATCGACGTAACTCTGATTGCGGCAACCAAATCCGGCGGTGCATCGATCGCGAACGTCCTTGTAAGGACATCTCCAGGCAGAGACGGAAACCGCGGACTCGGAGATATCCCGGTAGATCTCCTCCAGCCTGGCGAGACTCGCTCTGTACCTGTCTCTATCAACACGTTTCTCGCCTGCCATCGTAGTGCCCCAGCAAATTATTCTGGCGCTTGCAAAGGAGTGTCAACGCGAAGGGAGAGCAGGCCCGACTCCTCGATTATCTCCGCGACCAGTTCCTCCTGGCGATAGGCCATGACATGCACCCCGTGCACGCCCTCGATCTCCAGGACATCCCGGATGATCTCGATGCAGATCCTCTTCCCCTCCCGTGCCTGGTTGCCGCGGCCCTTCGGCACACCGCGTAGCCGGTCGATCAACGCGTCCGGGATCACAACGCCGGGGACATGGGTGCGCATCCACTCAGCGGCCCGCGCAGACCGAAGAGGACCCACGCCCACAAGGATGAACACCCGCTCGTGCAGGCCCATATCCCTTACAGCGCTCATGTACTCGCGCAGGCGCGGGACGTCGAAGCAGAACTGCGTCTGCACGAAGTCGGCCCCGGCCTCGATCTTCTTCTTTAGGCGCAGGGGCCTAAACTCGAAGGGCGGCGCGAACGGGTTGGCGACAGCACCCAGGAACAGGCGGGGAGGGCTTTCGAGCTGACGGCCGGACAGGAACACTCCGCGGTCCCGCAGGGTTCGGGCCGTTCGCAGCAGGTTTATCGAGTCGAGGTCAAAGACCGGCTTTGCCTCCGGTTGGTCTCCGGCCTGGACACCGTCGCCCGTCAGGCAGAGTACGTTTCTCACGCCGATCGCAGCGGCGCCGAGGAGGTCTCCCTGAATCGCGATCCGGTTGCGGTCGCGGCAGGACATCTGCATGACCGGCTCGTAGCCCGCACTGGTCAGCAGGGCGCACACTCCCATGGACGACATGTGGACATTGGCCCCTGCCGCATCGGTGGCGTTTATCGCGTCGCAGACGGACGCGAGGACGAGCGCCCTCTCGTAGACCGAGGAGGGGTCGGCCGAGTCGGGCGGGTTGAGTTCAGCGGTGACCGCCACGCGGCCCGACCGCAGCACACTCTCAAGACGCGATCCCGACTTTACCGCCGCCAACCTACCGGGACTCTACCGGATCGTCCGGACAGTTCGTTGACCCATGCCGAACTGCCGTCGAGAGACTTGTCGAGCGGGGGAGTGATCTCCAGGATGGCCGATCCATAGGTCGGCATGCGCCGGGAACGCCGCCACGCTGCGACCCAGACGCACTCCATCTCCGGTTTCACCTCGCATCCGCCATCCAGCCTCACGCCGCCGCAGGGGCCGTTGCGCAGATTCTTCGGGCAGGTCATCGGGCAGGTCATTCCGGTGCTGTGCAGCACGCACTGACCGCACATTCGACAATCGAAGATCGGGCCCTTGGTGATGCGCTCGACGCGCACGAACAGCCATTCCACCGCGCCGCCGGACTTCATGAGTGGACGGACGGGCCGCAGCGCGGCCGCCGTGGCCCTGTAGATGAACTCGAGAAGGCCGGGCTGGCGCTGAAGAAATCTCATCGGCCCCCTTTCTGGCGGGCCTTACCGGTTAGCCCTCGACCGCCTCGACCATCGACTTGGCAAGATCCACACATGCGATGGCGTCCTTGCCGTAGCCGTCCGCACCCATGTCCTCGGCGAACTCCTGCGTTACCGGCGCACCGCCGACGATCATCTTAAACTCCTCCCGGACCCCGTTGTCCTCAAAGTACTCGATCGTCCGGCCCATATTGGGCATGGTCGTGGTCAGCAGGGCTGACATCCCCACCACCTCGGCCTCGTGCTCGACCGCTGCGTCCATGAACTCATCGGGCTTCGTGTCGACACCGAGGTCATGGACGGTAAATCCCGCCCCCCTGAGCATCATGATGCAAAGGTTTTTTCCTATGTCGTGAAGATCGCCCTTAACCGTGCCCATGATCACGGTCCCGATAGGCTCTATCCCCGACGCAGACAGTATGGGTTCTATGTGCGCCATGCCGGCCTTCATCGCCCTGGCGGCAACTAGCACCTCGGGAACGAATATCACGTTGTCTCGGAACTTGATACCCACGATGGCCATGCCGGCTATCAGGCCGTCGTCCAGGACGTCATTGGCCGCGTAGCCATCATCCAGCGCCCTCTTGGTGAGGCGATCGACGGCGTGCTGGTCACCGTATATCAGGCTGAAGGCCATCTCCTGCATGAGCGGATCGCCCGAGTCAAACAGCCCCTCGATGTGCTTGCGCTCGAAGGGCTTGGTGACGTACTGCATCTCGCCAGCCAGCCCCTCGTGAACTATAGCCATGAACTAGGTTCCCTCCGCCTGCACGGCGCTCTCTGGTTCCGGCCACCGATTGTCGGAATAAGGGGCGACCGGTGTCAATTCCCCGCGCCCTTTTTCGGCGCGCTGAGCCGTCCCTGCTTGTAGGCGGCTATGTAGCTCATGCAGAATTCGTCCCGCCCCTCGAGCATGTCCCTGGCGAGCGTGTGCCTGGGGTCCGACAGGGTCAGGGCCAACACACGATCCATGCGGCTCTGTATAGGGTCGATGATCCCGCTGTCGGCGCCCGCTTCGACCGAAAGGCGTATGAAGGTGTCGTTTATGAGCTTGCGCATCGGCAGACCGAACGAGACGTTGCTCAGTCCGCCCGTCACGTGCAGTTCGGTGCCGTAGCGACGCCGGATCTCGCTTACGGCGTCCAGGTAGTGGAGTCCATAGGCACCGTCGACGGAGATGGGAAAGACCAGCAGGTCGACATAGAGGTCATCGAGCTGCATGCCCCTGCGCACCGCCTCGTCGATCAGCCTCGTCGCGTTTTCTATCCTCTCCGAGGCGTCCGACGGCATCCCCGACTCGCCGGCGGCGGTGACGATGGCCCTGCCATCGTAGCGCTTGACCAGGTCGAACACCTCGGGCCTCTCAAGAGCGACCGAGTTGACGAGCGGACGGCCAAGCGACAGGTCGTAATCGGCAAGGCCGGACTCGATTATGTCCGGGTTTGAGGAGTCTATCGACAGCGGGACCGTCGAGACCTCCTGTACCGCCCGCACGAGCCAGCGCATGCAGTCCTGCTGCACGTTTAGCTTGTAGGAGACCTCGTCGACGTTAAGGTCCAGGTAGCTCGCCCCGGCGGCTATCTGGCGAACCGCCTCGGCCTGAACGTACGCACGCCCCTCCGCCCGGGCTACCTCGTCGTCACCGATACCGCCCCTGACTGCGATCATGAAGTGCTTTACCTGGCCCTGCTCGTACGGCTGGGTCTGCTTGACCCAATCCGGTACCGACATGGCGGCCGGCTCGCCCGCTGCGTCAACGTAGGTGACCACCTCGGTTCCATCGTCGCGCGTACGGTGTCGCCTGCCGTCGCGCAGCACGATCCGGGTCGTGTGAATGTTCTCGCCGACGATCACAAAGTCGTCCGGTCGCGTGACGACCGCGCTCATGCGGCCCGCCCCGCCGGCGGCGGCCCCGGCGCTGTAGAGACCGGGTTCGTGTTCAAGGAGCCTGCAAGCGGGACGGCGGCCAATCAGGCACCGTTGCCGGACGTCTCGGCGGTCCAATCGACCACCGCGCGGGGAATCTCAAGGAGGTTCTCCATGCGGGTGGCCAGCGGGATGGCACACTCCGGGGCGATCATCTGAACGCCCGCATCAAGGCACCGGTATACCTCGCTCCGCACATCCTGCGGGCCCTTTGAATACAGCGTGACCGGGTTATTTATGTTGCCCACCAGACCCACGCGTCCCGCGGCGACCTCCATCGCCTCTTTGGGATCGTTCTTGGAGTCAAAGTGAAAGCTGGCCATGCCCGACTGGGCGATATAGCCAAGTCGGTCCGTCGTGTAGCCGCATATGTGCAGGATCAGCGGCACCGGCAGCCGCTCGACCATTTCCTGGTGGATCTCCAGCAAAAAGCGCCTGTAGTACTCGCCGGACACCAGGTCGCCGGTGGCATGGTCCGGAAACGTCAGAACGTCGGCCCCGGACGCTATCTGCGCCTGACCGAACAGCACGGATATCTCCTTTAGGCGATGCAGGGCATCCATGGTCATCGCGGGGTCGTCGATGCTCATTAGCAAGAAACGCTCGACGCCGAAGACATGGTAGGCAAGGGTCCAGGGGCCCATCGTCTTGCCCACGATGGCCACCTGATCGCCGAACTCCGACTTGAGCATCTCGATGGAGCGGGTGATCGTGGAGGTGTCCTGGTGCTCGAGAAACCCCGGCGGTATCCGCACATCCTGCGGTCCCTCCCATATGGGCCTGCTCATGCGCACCGTCGGCCAGTTGTCCTTGCCCTCCCACTGCATCTCGCAGCCGAGAGCGGACGATTCCTGGATTATGGTGAAGTAGGGCGAGATGGCGTCAAATCCCAGTTCTGTGTAGCCGGTCGCGGCGAGCCGGGCGTTGGATTCCGGGTCGCGGTTGGCCTCCGGGAAGGGGGCATCGACCAGATCCATCAACTCGACCGTGGCTACGTTGGTCGGGTTGCACACCGGGACACGATCGACCGGCTCTCCGGCCAGAGCGGCCAGGACCCTGTCTCTGGAGGTCATCGTCATACGGCTTCCACCTTCCGGGACTGGGCGGAGGGGCTCCTGCGGCCCCTGGTGTACACGCTGTCGGGGTTCTGCATCGCCCAGTCCTTTACAGCCCTGGGAATCTCCATGACGTTCTCCAGAGGGGTCTGCAGTGGTATGGCGCACTCCGGAGCGATCAGGTCGACGCCCGCCTCGAGGCACTCGTTCACCTCGGCGCGAACCTCCTCGGTGCCCCTGGCATAGAGGGTCACCGGGTTGTTGACGTTGCCGACCAGGCGTATCCGTCCACCCGCCAGGTGCATGGCCCTTTGTGGATCGTTCTTGGAGTCGAAGTGAAAGCATGCCATGCCGCTGTTTGCCAGGTACTGCATGCGGTCGAGGGTGTAACCGCAAATGTGCAGTATGAGCGGCACGGGAAGGCGCTCTGCCATCTCCTGATGAAGCTCCATCAGGAATCTGCGGTAGTACTCGCCGGAAACCAGATCTCCCGTCGCATGATCTGGAAACATCAACACATCCGCGCCGGCATCTATCTGAGCCAGGCCGAACATTACCGAGACCTCCTTGAGGCTGTGCAGTGCCCGCATGGTCAGGTCCGGGTCGTCGATGCTCATCAGCAAAAAGTTCTGCACCCCGAAGGTGTGATACCCGAGCGACCACGGTCCCATGGTCTTGCCGATGATGCAGGCCTCGTTTCCTATCTCGCGCTTTAGGATCTCGGTGGCCCTGGTCACGCACAGCGTGTCGGGGTGCTCCAGAAAGCCGGGCGGGATGGCGATCTGGTCGGGATGGTCCCAGATGGGCTCGCTCATGACCACGGTGGGCCAGTTGTCCTTTTGCTCCCACTGGATCTTGCAGCCGAGGGCGGAAGATTCCTGGACGATGGTGTAGTGGTGGTAAGTGCAGTCGAAGCCCAGTTCGGTGAATCCGGTGGCCGCGAGCCGGGCGTTGAGCTCGGGGTCGCGACAGGCATACGGGAACGGCGCCTCGGTTAGGTCCATCAGCTCCACGGTCATGATGGAGCCCGGGTTGATGAC
This sequence comes from Dehalococcoidia bacterium, assembly GCA_965207145.1. GTDB lineage: Bacteria > Chloroflexota > Dehalococcoidia > Lucifugimonadales > UBA2962 > CAUZIR01. Next base: position 479,365 of record OZ242262.1, read on the forward strand.
CGGCGGCCTGTCCACGGGCTCACCCGCAAGGGCCGCGAGCACACGCTCTTTCGGCTTCATGGTCCCGGTGATCATCATCGGATGTCCGGTGGCCGAACGCAGCCTTCCTCCGTGCCCAACCGCTACTGGGAAAAGCCCAGCGTGCCCGTGGTCATCTGGCCCCGGGTATCGAACGCCTCGAGCATGTCCTCGGTCCCGCTGACGTTTCGGGCATACGGCAGCAGCACGCGCACCAGGCCATCGTATCGGCTGCCGCAGGGAAAGGCGGCCAGCGTCTCGCCGACCCTCTCCATCTCGCCGTAGCGCTCCAGGCCCGCAAGGGTCGCACGGATGCGGAGGGCGGGGCGCTTGGCCTCTCCCTCTCCCCCGATGCTGTATGCCCATCCACCATCCGTCTCCTCCGGGGTGGCGAACAGAATCATGTCGCTCTTAAGGTCCTTTACCTCGATTCGACCGGTCGGCACGGGCACGTGGGGCGATTTTTCAACCGCCTGGCGGGCAAGAAACTTAAGGGGCCGTCTGTATATCTGGCCTCCCGGGAAACGGAATCGGGTGGGCCAGTCTTCATCGACCTCCAGGTCGGACAGGGCCACGGCGCGATCCCGGATCTGAGTCAACCGTTCCTGCGTTCCGGACCTGCGGCTGAAGCTCCAGACCGTGATGACGCCGTCCCTTTCGAAAAAGCCAACGGATATGTCGTTCCCGTAGGGGTCTATCGGGATCAGCTCAAGGCACTGTCCCAGCCTCTCAAGCGTCTCCGCTACCGGCTCTCTCTGTCGTCCATACATGTCACTAACCCCGCAGCGCCTGCACCAGGGCTCGTATGTGCGCCGGCGTCGTACCGCAGCAACCGCCGAGGATGTTGACGCCGATGTCCGCGAGCTTGGCAAAGCCCTCGGCCATCCGTTCAGGATCTTCCGGGTAGATGATCTGGCCCTGCCGAATGACGGGAATGCCGGCGTTGGAGTTCAGCCAGACCGGGATCTCCGTCGAAGCCCGAAATATGGCCCCCAGTTCGACCATCCGGTCGATCCCGTTACCGCAGTTCGTGCCGACGATGTCGGCACCGCACCGTGCAAGCTGATCGGCCGAAGACTGCGGTGTGTCGCCCATCATGGTGAAATATCCGCGCGGTCCCTTATCGAAGGTGGCCAGTGCCGCAACCGGCAGCCCGGTGTGCTCCTTGACGGCACGCACCGCCAGCTTCGCCTCCTCCACGGAGATCATAGTCTCAATGACCGCAAGGTCCGCTCCGCCCTCCTCCAGACAGATCGCCTGCTCCGCGAAGGCATGGTACACGTCGGCGGCGGGGGTGTCGCCGACCGGCTCCAAGAGCTCCCCGGTTGGTCCCATCGAGCCGGCGACAAACCGGGGTCCGTCAACGGAGTCGGCAACCGACCTGGCATGCTCGGCGGCGAGGCGGTTGAGTACTCCCGCCTGATCGCCGTACCCGTATTTGCTCTGCATGAAGCGGCTGCCGCCAAACGAGTTGGTCTGAACCAGATCGCTGCCGGCCCGGAAGTACTCTTCCGCCATCTCCCGAACGATCCCGGGATGCGTGAGGTTCATCGCCTCCGGGTCGCCGCCGGGCTCAAGACCCTTGGACTGAAGATAAGTTCCGGTCGCTCCATCGGCTATGAGCGTGCCTTCCCCCGCCAGCCGATCCAGAAAGGCCAGATCCGTGGCCCCCGGGAAAGTCACTGCACCCATTCGTCTATGGCCCCGGGTGTGGCATCGCGCATTCCCTGGTTGTGCAGTTCCCTTATCCTGGCGACGAAATCGCGCGGCATGCCGGAGTTATATCGCTCGGCAAGCCCTCCGGCGGCTTCTCTCGCCGTGGCCTCGACCTCCTGCGGCATGGCCCAGTGCCAGCCCTCCAGGTATTCGTCGGTGCCGTAGCTGCCCTCAAACATGGCTATAGCGTCGGCAGCCTCCTGGAAGCGATCCTCGAGCATCACCGAGACCCGGCCGGCCTCATCCTCGGCCTGCACCTGAACCGGCACTTCTTTCCAATAGAGAACCCGTACCTTCGTTTTCATGGGGAAGAACAGCGCCAATCATATCACCGCAGCCCGTGTCACCGGCGCTCGTTGACACCCCGCCGGGGCGTCCATACGATGGCGCAGTTCCCGCCTGGCGGGTAGGCAAGGAGGAGTGCTATGACGGCCGAATCACGTGACAGGGACCTGGCCTTCGCCCCGGCGACGGAACTTCGCGGTCTGGTGGCCAGCAAGGCTATCTCGCCTGTGGAGCTGACCCGTTTATACCTGGACCGCATTGATCGCTTCGACCCCTCCCTGAACGCGTACCTTACGGTGGATGCCGAAGGGGCAATCGAGACGGCCCGCCGGGCGGAGCAGGCGGTGGACAGAGGAGACGATCTGGGTCGGCTGCACGGGGTGCCCATCTCGATAAAGGACCTGCAGATCACCAGGGGACTGCGCACCACCTCGGGCTCTGCGATCTTCAGGGACAGGGTGCCGAAGGAAGACTCCATCGCGGTCGAGCGGATCCGCGCCGCGGGCGCCGTGATCCTCGGCAAGACCAACACGCCGGAGTTCGGGCTACTGGGAGTGACAGTCAACAAGCTCGGTGGGCCCTGTCGCAATCCATGGAATACGGACCGCACCACCGGTGGATCTTCGGGCGGGGCGGCCGCCGCGACTGCGGCCGGCCTTTGCGCACTCTCGGAGGGGAGCGACGGCGGAGGCTCCATCCGCATACCGTCGAGCTTCTGCGGCATCTTCGGCATCAAGCCCACCCAGGGCCGGGTCCCGAAATACGCCGGTGCCGGTCTGCCATTGATCGCCAACCACTTCAGCCAGTCCGGGCCCATGACCCGCAGCGTTCGCGACGCGGCGGTGCTGCTGGAGATACTCGCCGGATACGATCCCCGGGACCCCTCCTCGATGCGCGAGTCCATCCCGGATCTGGTAGGGGCGCTAGACCGCGGGGTTGAGAACGTGTCAGTGGGCTGGAGTCCCGACTACGGCTACGCCCCGGTCGACCCCGGTGTACTCGCGGTGTGCCGCTCGGCGCTGGACGGATTGAGAGACGCGGGCTGCCAGGTCGTTGACTCGGACCTTGCGCTCGACTCACCGTTCGAGGCGTTCCAGCCGCTGTTTGCGGCCATGGCCTTCGCCTCCTACGGCTCGTTCCTGGACGGCGACCTGACCGACTACGCCCGGCAAACGATAGAGCGGGGCGCGAGTGTCTCGGGTTCCGAGTACGCCCTCGCCCTGGGCCACATGGACCTGATCCGCTCATCGATCGAGGAGCAACTTGACCGCTTTGACCTGCTCGCCTCACCCACCCTTGCGGTCCCCGCCTTCGAGGCGGGTGGTCCGCTGGACACCGTAACTGAGATCGCCGGCCGCGAGGTGGACCCCTGGTGGGGTTATTTCCCGTTCACCTTCCCGATCAACATGGCGGGCCTGCCGGCCGTGAGCATACCGGCGGGCTTTTCAGATGACGGCCTTCCCGTGGGCCTTCAACTGGTGGGAAGGCGCGGCGCCGAGGAAACCCTGGTAGCCGTCTCGGCAGCCCTGGAGCAGGCCCGGCCATGGGCTCACCGTCGTCCAGTGGTCGGATAGCAGCTAGCGTTCGTTGACTGCGACAAACGGTGGTGTTAAAAATGGCCTTTGCAAGGTAGCATTGGCAAGCACAAAGAGCCGACGATGAGAAAGTCCCGACCAACCGCAGCGACATTCCTTTCGCGCGTGTCTGCGCGTGGAATTTGGGTTGGAGAACACGAGTACCGGGAATCGGCCTCTACCTGAACGCAATACAGTAAGCAATGATTCGCAGAGGCCTCCCGGTTGGGAGGCCTCTCTTTTTTTGGAGTGGATCCGGAATCCAGGGTTTGTTAGACGATGGGGAACGCAAACGCACTGATCGGCGCATTTGCGGCGCACTGGCGCCACAGCACCCGAAACTGGCACGGGCAAGGTGTGATCGCGATACAGATCCCCACGGCCGTGGTTCTGGGCTGGATAGCCGCCAACAGCGGCGACCCCACCATACTGGCCTACGTGATCGTCGGCGCACCGATGATGCTAGTCTGGGAGAATTCCGCGTTCTTTGTGCCCCTCGCCCTGTTCAACGACGTCCTGGAGGGCACCGCGGAGATGACGATGGCGACCCGCACACCCCTCAGCCTGGTGGTCCTCGGCAAGTCCCTGGCCGTCGCCTCCCTTGGCGCGGTAAGCAGCGTGCTCACGTTTGTGACGGTGGTCGGCATCTCGGGCACTATCCCCGAAGTGGATGCGGTATTGCCACTGCTGGTCTCGGTTGCGGTCGTTTTCCTGGCGATAGTGGCCGCCGGGTTCCTGTTCGCCCCCGCAATGATCCTTACAGGGCGGGAGCCCGGCATGCTGTTTGCGCTCGCCCCGCTGGGAACCGTCGTCAGCGGCTTTTTGTACCCGCTGTCCATCCTCCCCGGCTGGATGGAGGTCGCGGTACGGTTCGCACCCACTTCGTGGGCCATGGAGTCGGTGGTATTCTCGGTGCAGGGAGATGCAACCCCGGGGCGGATAGCTGCAGGCTGGGGCGCGGCGCTCGCCGTCTCCGCGGCCTACGTGCTCATCGGCCACATCCTGTTCCTGCGCATGGAGCGGCTGGTCAGGGCCGGCGGCACTTTGGCCCCTAGGTGAGACCGTGGCCACGATCACATCGTTCTTGACCCAGGCGCACCTCTCTTACAGGGCGCTGTTCTGGTGGCAGAGTCCCGGGCCCTTCACCGCCAACGTATTCGTGCGTCCGCTGCTGATGATCACGCTGTACGCACTCTTCGGCCGCTTCGCATTGGGCGTCGAGGCTTCCGAGGCCTTCGCGCTGGGAATGACGGCGTTTGGCATCACCTTCATCATCGGAGGAGCCGTGCTCGGCAGCGCGTCTCAGGAGCCCTGGAACGGCACGCTATCGGTGCTGATGTCCTCGGCCGGCAGCCGGCTGAGAATGTTCATGGCGTGGGGCGTGCCCTATTTGCCGCTTGGGATAATAGCCGGAGTCCTCGGGGTGGCCGCGACCGTCGCCTTCGTCAGCCCTGACGTGGCCGGTGTGAACTGGTGGGTGGTCGCGGCAAGTGTGGCCCTTATCGCGCTTTCCGGTATGGCGTTCTTCCAGTTCTTCATACCTCTTTCGATTATCACGGCCGATTTCGGCGTCGTCGGTGCGATCGGCCCGGGCCTGATGATGACCCTGTCCGGAGCATTGATACCCCTGGATGCCCTGCCCGGCTTCTGGCAGGTCGTCGGGCACGGCATACCCGTAACGGGGGGCCTTGCGGCAATGAAGGCCGCTTTCGAGGGGGCCTCATTTTCGGAGGTGCGGTGGGAACTGCTTTCCGAACTGGCGGTCGCTGCTGCGTACGTGGCCGTTGGATTCGCCCTCTTCAGGGTGACCGAGGCGTATGCGCGCCGCAGCGGCGCGTTCGACAAGCCAGTAGCCTGATGACTAAGGAGAGGACATGACCGCGAGCGGCGCGCATGCGGTGGTATGCGAGGGACTGGGACGGATCTACCGATCCGGGATGCTCGGTCGCGGCGCGGCCACCATCGCCCTGGACGATCTGTCGATAGAGGTCCCGCATGGCGTCGTATTCGGCCTGCTGGGCCCGAATGGGGCCGGCAAGACCACCACTGTACGGGTACTTGCCACACTGCTCACACCGACCTCCGGCAGGGCCGAGGTGCTCGGCCATGACGTCGTAACCGAGGCCACGCGCGTACGGCGCGAAATCGGCCTGGTTCTCGGTGGTGAGCGTGGCCTGTACGGGCGACTCACCGGGCTGGAGAATCTGCGCTACTTCGCATCGCTGGGACACCTGGGAGGGCTCGACGGCCGCCGGGCGGCCAATGAGGTGCTGGATCGTGTCGGCCTGTCGGACGCGGCCGACGTCAGGGTAGAGCGATACTCTCGCGGGATGAAACAACGGCTCCACGTGGCCCGCGGACTGCTGGCCAGCCCGAGGGTGCTTTTTCTGGACGAGCCCACCATCGGCATCGATCCGATCGGTGCCCAGGAGATAAGGCGGATAGTGCCGGAACTGGCGGCAGAAGGCGTGACCGTGCTTCTCACCACCCACTACATGTTCGAGGCCGACTCACTCTGCGACCGGATTGCCCTGATCGACCGGGGTAGATTGGTGGCCCTCGGGACCCCGAACGAGATAAAGCGGGAGTTCAGCAACGTCCGAGTCCTCGAGGTGACGCTACGGGAGGCGAAGGCAGGACTTTCTGCACAGATGGAGGCCGTACCCGGGGTAGAGCGGGTCGACGTCTCCATGGACGGGCTTCAGCAAAAGCTTACCGCCACCGTGGTTGCCGGCACGGAGGGGCGGGCCGCATCAGAGATGAAAGCCCTTGTCGGCGAGGGTGTCCTTGAGACCCTGGTCACCCGCGACCCGACCCTCGAGGAGGCGTATCTAAGCATCCTGAGCCAGGACTGAGCTAGGGAGGTGCCGCGGGCTGCCCCGGCGAATGTGCATGGACCCAGGACCCCGTAATGAGCAATAGCCCAGACGATCACGCACTCGATGAGCAGCGGGCAATTCTGTGCCCGACCTGTCTCCATGCGAACCCGCCGGGAACGGACCGCTGTGACAGCTGCATACGGGTCCTCGAAGGCATCGAGCCCGTACCCTTCTCCGTGGTGCGACAGGTCCACGCGGATCGGCGGCGGCGGCGGCGAAGGCGCCTGCTCGTCCGGCTGGGGGCACTGGTCGCCGTGCTGGCCGGCCTTGCAGCCTGGCAGGCATTCGAATTCTACGGCTTCGTGCGCTTTCTCGGTGCGCCGGTGACCCGGGTAAGCGCGGCCCCGATCTCCGAAGAGTCCATGGACTGGCCCATGTACCAGAGGGACCCCCTGCACAGCGGCTACCATCCCCTGGGCGATCTGACTCCCTCCGGAGAAGTGATCTGGAGCTTTGACATGGGCACCGAGGTCACGACCTCCCCCGCGGTCGTCGACGGGACCGTCTATCTCGGAGCGGGCCTGAGGGGCGTGGTCGCCCTCGATGCTCAGACCGGCGACCTGCTCTGGCAGTTTCCCGTCCTGGGAGTGATGGAGACGAACGTGGCGGTCGCTGGAGACAAGGTGTTCGCCGGCCTTCGCGACGGCCGAATCGTGGCGCTCGATCGACGCTCCGGAGAGCTTGCCTGGGAGGTTCAGACAGGCAACAAGGTCTTTTCTTCCCCCGCCATCCTGGACGGCATAGTCTACGTGGGTTCCGGCGACTCCTTCCTGTACGTCATAGACGCCGAGACCGGGGTTGTTCGCTGGAGATTTGACGCTGGCGACTCGATCATTGCCGCCCCCGCCGTCTCCGAGGAGGTCCTCGCCTTTACCGCGCAGGACCGCAAGCTGTACGTGGTCGAGACATTCTCCGGAAAGCTGCGCTTTGACTACCGGCTCGACTACGTCGGCGGGGCGCCCAGCATACGGGGCGACCGCGTGTACCTGGGGGACGAGGCAGGCATTCTGAGATCCATCGACTGGCACCAGCGCACGCTTCCCTTCGAGAGGGCATTTGCCAAGCTCAGGTTCTATGGCTGGTGGTACGGTCTGGCCTCGCTTGACCACCAGAAGGGTTTCGTCTGGGGGTTTTCGCCCCCCGGGGCGCCGCCCCTGGGCACAGCGGTAGCCACGGACGATCTCGTATACGTCCCCGCAGCGACTGGCCGACTGTACGCGGTCGATGTCGCTACCGGCGAGGAGGTCTGGAGCTTTCGCGCCGCCGGCCGTTTGAACGGGGCTCCCACGGTGATAGGGGAAACCGTGGTGATAGGGGACACGCAGGGTCGCATATACGGTCTACGGGATGAGACCGGCGAACAACTGTGGGAGCTGAGAGGACTGGGCGGTCCGGTCGAATCTTCCCCCGTCATCGCCGGCGGCACAATCTACGTGACTACCGGTCAGGGCCGACTCCTTGCCATACGCTGATTCCTTAGCGGGCACCAGCCTCCGGCTGGTTGCATCAGGTGCTGTTGCCTTAGCCGCCTTCGCACTCGCCATCGCCTGTTCACAGCAGCCGGTGTCTCCACCCTTCAGTCCGGATGACTTTGGAGCAACTTCCGAGGACCTGCCGCCGCTCGCGGGACCGGACCGGGACGGCATCGAGCTGGAGATCATAGTCTTTACCAGCCCCACGCCCGCTCCACCGGGCGAACCCCGCTTTGGCGGCAGTCTCAGGGTTGCCTGGACCGGCCCGGTGATCCGGTTGGACCCGGTGATCACGGACTTTTACACCTTTGCGAGCGAGTACCACTCGGCCTCGGTGGGCTCACACCTGTTTGAATCCCTGTTCCGCTGGGACGAGAACGGCGCGGCTCAGCCCTCCCTGGTTGAGAACTGGTCCATGTCGGCCGACGGCCTGCAGTTCTCGTTCAGCCTTCGTCGCGGAATCACCTTCCACGATTCCTCACCTGTGACCTCCGAAGATGCCCGCCTGTCCCTGGACCGCTGGAAGAGCACGGGCTCGACCCAGGCATCGCTGGTTCGCAAGTTCACTCCCAGCTCGTGGCTGCAGACTCCCGACGAGAACACCCTCGTCGCCTCACTGCAGCAGCCGCTGCCCAGCTTCATAGACCTGCTGAGCCAGCCCAACCTGACCCCTTACGTCATGCCCCGTACCCACGCACTCAGACAGCCCAGGCGCTCGGTCAAGGAATTGGTGGGCACGGGACCGTACGCCTTTACGGCCTGGAGGCCCGGAGAGAGCGTGACGGTAGAGCGGTTCCGCGACTACGTGGCCCGGCCCGAGCCCGCCAGCGGCTACTCGGGCGAGCAGACGGCCTGGATAGAACACATCTCCTGGGTGGACATAAATGACCCGGACCTTCAGATCGCCGCGCTACTGGCAGGCGACGTCGATGTGGTGGACGGTGCCGATCTGTCCGCCTACGGACGGCTCAGCGATGAACCTTCGATTCGGGTACTTCGTGGCCTGCCCGGCAACCGGTCGCTTGTGTACCTCAGCCCGGCCAGTTCCGTCTTCCGGGAACCCCGGGCCAGGCTCGCGGCACAGGCCGCCATCGACGTGGCAGCCGCCATGGGGGCGATGGGCGACAGCGAGCTCTGGTCTCTCTGTCCCGCCGTCTACTGGTGCGACGGCCCGCTGGACGTGCGCGACGGCGAGGATCTGTACGGGGGGTCAGGGCCCGGGCGGGCGGGCGATCTGCTAGCCGGGTCGAACTACGGAGGAGAGACCGTCATCGTGCTGGGTGCTTCGGACTTCGCCTGGACCGCGCCGCTGGTGCAGGTGGTGGCGGACGCGCTTCGGTCCGCGGGCTTTGAGGTCGAGTCGACGGCAACCGACTATCTGACCTATGGAGGGTTACTGCGAAGAACGGGCAACTACACCGCCCTGATCGGCTGGTACGGGCACTGGGGCGGCGGCTCACCGCTGACCGACCCCACCCTGGGCTCGGCGGGCCGGCTCGTGGCCGAACATGAGCAGCTCATCGAGCTGCGCAACCGCTATGCCCTTGAGCCGGACTCGGCTCGGCGGCTGGAGATCGTGCGGGACATCAACCGGCTCAGGTTCGAACTGGCGACGTCGGTGCTTCTGGGCACCTTCGACCACATCCTGCCGACGACCAGAGATCTCAAGGGAGTGGGCCTGTTTGCCCTGCCCTACTATGCGAACGCCTGGCTGGAACGCTAGGCCGCCTCAAGGCGCCTGCATGCCTGGCAGACCGACTCTGGGATCGCTCCCCACCTCATGAGCAGACTGAAGACAAAGCAGCCGGCGCAAAAGCCGAAGACCGCCTCCAGGGCCGCAAACATGGTCAATGTTCCCAGTACGGCACGGTAGGGCGTGGCCGAATCCACCCCGAAGTACAGGGCCATCGCCACAACCGAGAACAAGAGTCCCACCGACTGGGCAAACCGCTTGGGCGGACCCGGGGTGAGACGCCCGCGCCTGCCCACCAGCGGGACGATCAACCGTGTGGCCACCAGGCCCATAGGGCTGAGTGTCGGCCCCGTCGCCACCCGGGCGGCGAAACCATAGGTCAGCAGCGCCAGCATCCAGATTTCACCGCTGACCACGGTGGCCAGTGAAAGTACTACGACCATCGCCGCCACCCAGCGAGCGGCGACCTCATTGACCGTCTCTGGAAACCTGAAAACGTCGGCGAGTGTGACGCCGAGCCCATGCCGGTGCCTTGCCATGCCGAAAGTCTATTTGCGGGTGAAGGCCGGGTCAACAGCCGCGCTGAGGCCGGTGATCGGGCGGATCGGGCGGGTCTGCTAACCTACCGACGGGCGTCGTCAGGCATCCCGGCCGGCTCGCCCTCAGTTAAGGAGGTCCGGATTGTCAACTGGTCAGCGTCTCTATCAACTCGAGCAGGGCAGCGCCTCCCGGCCGCGGACCGGGCGTCCGGTCGTGCACGCAACAAGGGGCGTGGTCTCGTCCGGGCACTACCTGACGTCGATGGCGGGCATGAGGATGCTGATGTCGGGCGGCAACGCCATCGACGCCATGGTCGCCGCCACCTTCGCCGCCGCCGTGGTAGAGCCCATAGCCTCCTACTCCCTCGGGGCCGAGAGCGTGTTCATGCTCTACGACGCTCGGTCCGGGGATCTGAGAGCCGTCAGCGGCCAGGGTGTGGCACCGGGTGCCACCGACATTGATTTCTACCGGTCCCTTGACCTTGAGGAAATCCCGACTGGGCCCGGAAAGCAGGCCCACCTCTCGTTCACGGTGCCCGGGGTAGCCGATGCTCTTATCGCAATGCTGGACCGCTACGGGACGAAGGAGCTGGGCGAGGTGCTCGCACCGGCGGTTGAGTACGCCCAGGAGGGAATCCCCAACTACGAGTACATGATCGCCGCCCTGGAAGACGGGTCCACGCGCGAACAGTTCGACCACTATCCGCCGGGAGGCTGGGAGGTGTTCTACTCCGGGCGTGAGTTGCCGGAAACCGGAACGCTCCTGCGTCAGCCGGCCCTGGGGGCTGTGCTGGAGGCAATGGCGAGCGGCGAGCAGGGGGCAGAAGGGGACCGCTCGGCGCGGCTGCGTGCAGGCAGGGACGTTTTCTACCGGGGCGAGGTGGCCGAGCGGATCGTCGAGAGCAGCGCGGCCGTTGGCGGGGTCTTGTCCTCAGAGGATCTTGCCGGGTATTCCTCGGCCATCGAGGAGCCCATCAGCACATCTTTCGCCGGGCACCGGATCCACGGTCAGGGGCCCTGGACTCAGGGCGCCGTGGCGCTTCAGGCCCTCAACATGCTGGAGCACTTCGACCTGGGTTCCATGGGTCATAACTCGACCAGGTACATCCACACCGTCGTCGAGGCTCTCAAGCTGGCGATGGCCGACCGGGAAGCCTACTACGGTGACCCGGATTTCGCCGCGGTTCCAATCTCAGAGCTGCTATCGAAGGAGTACGGGGCCGAGAGGGCCCGACTCATAGATCCGGACCGCCCGCACGCGAAGCTACCGCCCCCGGGCAGGGTCCAGTCCGCTGGAATCGGATACAGTCCGGTCGAACTCGCCTACCCGGGCAGCGCACGCCGCACGCAGGCCGGGCACGCCAGCACGGACGGCACGACGCATATCGCGGCACAGGACTCCGAAGGCAATCTGGCCTGTTCGACGCCCTCGGGCGGGTCGTTCGCCAAGTCGGTCTTCTTTCCCGATCTCGGGTTCGCTCTGAGCACCCGCATGGAGATGTTCAACTTCGTGTCCGGACATCCAAACGCTCTGGCTCCGGGCAAGAGACCGAGGACGACCCTCATCAACTACATCGCCACCAGAGACGGGGTTCCGGTGATGACCTTCGGATGTCCGGGAGGAGATCACCAGGCACAGGCCAACCTCCAGCTCATGCTCAACACCTTCGTTTTCGGCATGAACCCGCAGGAGGCGATAGAGGCGCCCAGGTTCGCCACCGACAGCGTTCCCAACTCCTTCTACCCCCACGTCTACTATCCGGGGCAGCTGTCCGCCGAGGACGCCCTTTCGCAGGAGACCGTTTACGATCTGAAGGTGATGGGCCACCGGGTCGTCCGGGCCACGGTGTGCGGCATGGGCGCAACGATCACGGCGCGCGACCCGGAGACCGGAGTAATGAGTGCGGGGGCGGACCCGAGGCGGGCCTGCTACGCCCTGGGCTGGTGAGGTCAGGGTCTCCCCGCGATCGGCCCTGAGTAGTCTGCCTGTTGCTGGCGCCGGCGTATGACGCGGGCGCCAGCCCCTCACTGACGTCGCCCGAAACACCCCGTCAAATCCCTTGTTCGCCCGGTGCCGCACCACTACGATACGGGCGACGAGCACTCCGGTCGCATGCGCATCTCCGCCCCCTTTTCTCGCCCCGCATACGTTCACTGCCATACGCGAATTACTCCGAGGGCATTGATCTCGGCTGCGCTTGTCGCGGCGGTGATGTCAATCGCGGCATGCGGTTCGGAGGCCGCCCTGCTTGTCTTCACCTCCGAACGGGACGGAAACCGGGACATCTATTCGATCGATCTCGGTAACCTCGAGGAGACAAATCTGACCTCATCCTCGCGACCCGAGAGCCTGGCCAGGCTGTCGCCCGGCAGTAGCCAGATCGCCTTCATGTCCGAGCGCAATGGCCTCACCGTGATCGAGACCCTAAAGCTATCCGGCGATTCCGTGGACCGCGTCAGGATCAGTGAGGGTGACGGGTCACAGTCCGGGCACCGCTGGTCGCCCGACGGCTCTCGCATCGCATACATCGGCGAGGAGGAAGGCAGGCGGACTGTCTTCGCCAAATCGCTGCCGGACGGACGGCCCACCCGGTTGACCTACATTGAGGTCGACGAGCTGGGACCGTGGTCACCGGACGGCGAGGTCCTGCTGTTCGTCGTTCACTCGGGGGAGACAAGGGGTATCTACTCGCGCAACCCGGATGGCGTAAACGAGGTGCGACTTACCGTGGAGCGGGACACCCTGCCGGTCTGGTCACCCGACTCAAAGCGAATCGCCTTCATCTCAATGAGAAACGACGGCCCCGAGATCTACGTCATGAACGCTGACGGATCGGATCAGCGCGCCCTCACGAACAACGATTTCACCGAATCGGATATCGCATGGTCGCCGGACGGACGGCGCATAGCCTACGTCTCGGACGCCGACGGCAATGCCGAGATCTACACCATCAAGCCTGATGGCTCGGACAGGATGCGGCTGACGACCAATTCCATACGCGATGAGCAGCCGGTCTGGTCGGCGGATTCGAGCCGGATCGCCTTCGTGTCCTACCTTGACGAGGACAGCGAGATTGTGATCATGAACCGCGACGGCACGGGTCAGCAAAGGCTCACCAACAACGATGCCAATGATTTCGAGCCGGACTGGTAATCGGGGTCGTACAGTGTCTCTGCCCCACCCCGTCGCTTGACTTCCAAGTTCAGGCGCGTCGTCGTCAAGGCTGGCAGCTCCCTGCTGACCTACGGCGGCGACAGGGTCAACGACGGAGTGATCGAATCACTCGTGTTCCAGATAGCGGACCTTCATTCGCGGGGAATCGAAGTGATCCTGGTCTCCTCGGGTGCGGTCGCAGCCGGACGCACCGAGGTCGCCGTACCCAGGGCCGGCATTGACGTTCCCCTCAAGCAGGTACTCGCCGCCGTGGGACAGGGGCTACTGCTGCACCGGTACAAGCGGGCATTCGAGCTGCACGACATAAGGGTCGCGCAGGCCCTTTTGACGCGCAGTGATCTCGAGGCGCGGCTCGGATACCTGAACGTGCGAAACACCCTGCTCAAGCTGCTTGAGCTGAGGGTTGTACCCATAATCAACGAGAACGACGTCGTCAACATCGAGCGACTCAGCGCCCGGGCCTTTGGCGACAACGACACGCTTTCGGCGCTGGTGGCCAACCTGGTGGATGCCGACCTCCTCGTGATGCTCGGGGAGATGAAGGGCCTGTACACGAAGGACCCCTACCTGGACCCGGGCGCAAAGCTGATATCCAGCGTCGACCGAATCGACGAGGCCATCCTGTCGATGGGAGGTGAGTCCTTTTCCGCCGACGGCGTGGCCCGCGGCTACGGAGGGATGAACGCCAAGCTGCAGGCGGCCCGGCTGGTCACCGCATCGGGCACCGCCGCGGTCATGGCCAGTGGCCTGGAAAAGGACATACTGGTCAGACTCGCCGACGGCGAGCGGCTTGGAACGTACTTCACGGCGACCGGAAACCGGCTGGAGAGCCGGAAGAGATGGATGCTCAGTGGAATCGGGTCCAGGGGTGAGGTGGTGGTCGATGACGGCGCTGCGAACGCGGTTACCGCGCGGAATCGCAGCCTGCTGCCCGCCGGGGTTACCGCCGTTCGGGGGAACTTTGCCAGGGGGGACGTGGTCGCCATCCTCGACCCCTCCGGCCGGCGCATAGCCACCGGGATTTGCAATTACGACTCTCAGGAGGTCGTACGCCTGAAGGGAGTCAGGTCCAGCCAGATAGCGCAGGTGCTCGGGCACGAGTACGGAGAGGAAATCGTCCACCGGAGCAATCTGGTAAAGCTATAGGCTCTGCCCTGCAAGCGGACCCCGATTTAGGCGATACTGGGCTGGTATTAGCGGGACTCTCCCCGAACTGGCTCGGCCGATGACCAAAGTGGACCTAACTGAGATCGGACAGGACGCGAGAGCTGCCTCAAGGCTGCTCGCCCGGGCCAGACCGGCGCAGATAGACCTGGCCCTTTCCATGGTGGCCAAGGCGCTCGTAGAACGCGGCCCCGAGATCGTCGACGCCAACTCCTCAGATGTCGAGCGGGCCCGCGCCAATGGCGTGGACGATCACGTCGTGGACAGGCTGGTGCTGGATCAAGAAAGGCTGGCCTCCGTCGCCGAGGGTGTCCGGTCCGTGGCCGCACTGCCAAGTCCGATCGGCCAGGAAACCGACTCTCGCGTGCTGTCCAGCGGCATGAGACTCTCCCGCCGCCGTGTGCCCCTGGGCGTCATAGGCGTCATATACGAGAGCCGGCCCAACGTGACCGCGGATGTCTCCAGCCTTTGCCTTAAATCGGGCAACGCCGCCATCCTCAGGGGCGGCAAAGAGTCGATCCAGACCAACACGGCCCTGGCCCAGGTGTTTCGCGACTGCCTGCGGAGGGCCGGGCTCCCGCACAATTCAATCCAGCTCATCCCTTCGACCGACCGGGCCATCGTCGAGCAGATGCTACGGATGCGTGATCACATCGACCTGCTGATCCCGAGGGGGGGAGCGGAACTCGTGATGCGCGTGGCCAGGGAGGCGACGATGCCGGCGATCACGGGAGGCATCGGCGTGTGCCACACCTATGTCGATCGCGCCGCCGACCTGGAGAAGGCCGCTTCGATCACATACAACGCCAAGGTGCAGAGGCCGTCGGTATGCAATGCCCTCGACACCGTCCTTGTCCACTCGGCGGTCGCCGGGGCATTCCTCCCGAGAATCGCGACGCTTATGGGGCAGGCGGGGGTTGAACTCAGATGTGATGCCAGGGCGCTGAGCATCATCGGCGAGAACGGTGACGGGCCGGTGGTAAGGGCTACATCGGACGACTACGGACAGGAGTTTCTGGCACTGGTCGCATCGGTAAAGGTCGTCGATTCGCTAGAGGATGCGCTGTCACACATTGAGACCTACGGCTCCGGTCACTCGGAGGCCATAGTCACCGAAAACTATGCGACGGCCACCAGGTTCACCGACGAGGTCGACGCCAGCGCCGTGTTCGTCAACGCCAGCACCCGGCTCAACGACGGGGGCGAGTTCGGTCTCGGAGCAGAGGTGGCCATCAGTACCAACAAGATGCATGCGCGGGGCCCGATGGGCCTTGAGGAGCTCACCTCCTATAAGTGGATAGCTCTCGGTTCAGGCCAGATCAAGGAGGGCTAGTCTAGATGGCCAACTTCTATTTCGAGAGGGAGTGCCGCACTCCCTACTCGGAGTGCTACACGATCGTCGAGGACGATGTCGGAGTCGGGCGTGTGGACGTTCATTTTGCCGACGGAGTGGTGCACGCCACGGTCAACGTGGCAGAGAGCCTGACTTCATCCTCGATACAGGAGCTAATCGACACCATAGACCAAGAACTGATCGACTCGGTCGGGATAATACGTGAAGACATGATCGTCCACGTGCACCAGGGCCGAGACCTGGGGGTGTATTCCGGCCCGAAGTACGACGAGAACGGGGGCGGTCGCCCCCACATGGCCTAGGCGCCAGCGCCGACGGCTCACGAACCCTCGCCGTCCATGCAGGACTCAACGCTGGCGCGGACCCTGGTATTCGATCTGTACGGCACGTTGGTAGACACAGGTTCGGTCACGGCTGAGTGCGAGCGCGTGTTCCCCGGCCACGGGAAAGCCGTTAGCAACACCTGGCGCGCCAAGCAGCTCCAATACACCTGGCTCCTCAACTCGATGGGAGAGTATCTGGACTTTGGAGAGTTGACGCGCAGGGCGCTGACCTTCGCGTGCCGCTCCGAGGGCCTTAGGTGCGGTGCAGGTACGGCTAACTCCCTCATGGAGGCCTACCTGGACCTGGCCCCCTTCGAAGACGTACTGCCTGCCACACGCGACCTGATCGATCGGGGCGCAACTCTATTCGTGCTGTCAAACGGCACCGTCGAAATGGTGCAGCAGGCTCTCGGGCGAGGGGGGCTGCTCTGCCTGTTTTCGGGAATTCTGAGCGTCGACTCGATCGGGGCCTATAAGCCCGACCCGAGGGTGTACGGCATGGCAGCCGATCACCTGGGCACCCCTCCGGACGCCATAGGCTTTGTCTCGGCGAACTCATGGGACATCGCCGGGGCGGCCTCGTTTGGCCTAAAGACCGTATGGGTCAACCGCTCGGGCGCCGTCGCCGACGAGATAGGAGCGGGCGCCTGCGTGGAGGTTGCCTCCCTGACCGACCTGCCGGCTCTGCTGAAAGATGACGAACTACAGCAGTAAGAGGCTAGATGGCCGGGTCGCGCTGATCACGGGCGCTGCCAGGGGCACGGGGCAGCCGATGGGATTCGGGGGAGCTACCGCGCGCCTGTTTTCCACCGAAGGCGCAAAGGTCGTGGTCACCGACCTTGATCCCGGCGGAGTCGATGCGACGGTCGCGGCAATCGACGCCGAGGGCGGCACGGCGCTCGGCATTCTCCTGGACGTGACAAGCGAGGCGGACTGGCAGGCCGCGGTCGAACGGACCGTGGCCGAGTTCGGGAGGCTCGACATACTGGTGAACTCGGCTGGCACCATACACGTCCACACCGTCGACCAGCTGCCGCTCAAGGTGTTCAACCAACAGCTGGACGTTCACTCAAAGGGCGTATTTCTGGGCACAAAGCACGCGATCCCGGTAATGAGGGATCGGGGCGGGGGCGTGATCGTCAACGTAGCATCCATGGTCTCGCACATAGGGGGTGCCTACGGCCCGGCATACGCCGCCGGCAAGGGAGCGACCAGGATATTCACCAAGGCGACCGCCGTCGCTCATGCCCGGGACGGGATCCGGGCAAACTCGGTGCATCCGGGCTGGTGCGATACTCCCCTGGCGAGGCTTATCATGTCCGAGGTCGTCGCGCGCGAGCAGGGCGACCCGCGGCCGGCGAAGATACCGCTGGGTCGTCTGGGAAGACCCGAGGAGGTCGCCGCGGCTATCCTGTTCCTCGCCTCAGACGACTCGTCGTACATGACCGGCGCGGAACTGATAGTGGACGGAGGCGTAACCGCCCAGTAGGCAGGCTCGTACCGCTAGAGCACCGCCATTGCGTGGCCTTCGAGCTGCGCCAGGGCATCGTCCCTGCCCGCGGTTTCCAGCTCAAGAATCACACGGTCGACGCCGGCCCTCTCCAGGCTGTCTACGACCTCTCGATCTGCGGGCTGGTGGAAGGCCGACACCTCGAGCGAACCCGGATCCCGTCCCGACAGCTCGGCGAGCCTGTAGAGCTCCCGGCGCCCGGCTTCTATGGTCTCGGGTGTCGCCAGCGTGGGAACCCATCCATCGCCGTATTCCACCACCCGCCTGAAGACGTTCCTGGCGTTGCCTCCGAGGTGTACGGGCGGGTGCGGCCGCTGCACGGGCCTCGGGAACGAGTAGACGGGCGGAAAGTCATAGAACTCGCCGTGAAATTCGCTCTCAACCGTGGTCCACAGCTGCTTCATGGCCAGCACAGACTCTCGGGACTGGGCCCAGCGGCGCTCAAAGTTGCCTCCCATGATCTCCGTCTCCTCCTTGAGCCAGCCCGCTCCGATCCCGAGGATGAAGCGCCCCCCGGAGATGACGTCAAGGGTCGCCACTTCCTTTGCAAGCAGCAGTGGATTGCGTTCCGGCAGAAGTGCGATGCCCGTGGCCAGCTTGAGCGTGGAGGTGGCCTCTGACGCGGCCCCTAGCGCCACGAACGGGTCCACCACGTCAAAGTACTTTTTGGGCAGAACTCCATCCGTGCGGCCAGGGTAAGTGGGCTGGGTTCGTTTGACTGGAATGATGGGGTGCTCGGGCAGCCACAGCGATTCGAATCCCAGTTCCTCGGCCCTGGCGGCCAGAGTCGCCACGTCAACCGAATAGTCGGTGATGAAACAATAGATCCCTATCTTCACGCTCAAAGGCTCGGACTTACTCCTAGGGTCTGGGCAGGGGCAGGCGGCACACTGGTTTGGCCGATGCCCCCTGGCCCTGCTGCGCCGAGTCATTATCTCAGGAAATACGATGTCCGACCGGCTGCGTATAACCTTAGGTAAGGTACCTGGGCTTGCAAGCAGCGCTTGCGCGGAGGGTTTGGTTGGTTAAGAACTTAGGTGTGTCGATAGCCGCCCTGGCGATGGTGCTCGTCATCGCCGCGGCGTGCGGAGGGGACGAGCCCGGGGGCGGGCTGGTGGTTGAGCTGGGCGAAGCGGAGCGGCGCCGCTCCAGCGAGGAAGTCTCTGCCGAGGCCACCCAGAGGGCGGCGGGGACACAACTGGATGCCGAGGTGGCGCCTTCCCCCGGACCCGGGGCCGCAACTCCGGCACCCGAACCCACGATAAACGGGTCCGCACGGTCAAGCACCACGCCGTCCGCCGAGCCGACGCCCCCGCGTGTGACGATACCCACAGGCGAGGACTATGACCCCGAACTGAACATGTACCAGTACCTTTCAGGCGGGGGACACCGGGCGGAGATGACCGTCCAGGCGCTGGCGGCCGCCGTCGAAAATGGAGACCGAACCCAGGTTCCCGTCATCATCGAGGGCATGCGCTTTTTGGCCAGCAACGCCTTGGCAGAACTGTCGACGATCGCCCTTTCGCAACTGACCGGCGAGGACTTTGGACAGGGAATCGTCGCCTGGAATGATTGGATGGAATGGTACGGGCGTAACTCCGCCGACTTCCCGCCACCGGAAGGGTACCTTGGCTGGAAGGTAAACCTGCTGGCGCAGATCGACCCGGCCTTCGCAGAATTCCTGATGCCGTGGGGCCTAAGCGGCAAGATCGACCCGACCGAGATAGTCTGGGGAGGGGTGCGCAAGGACGGCATCCCTGACCTTCTGAATCCTCCACTACTCAGCCCCGAGGAGGCCGAACAGGCGTACATACGGGCCGAGGACCGGGTCTTCGGCGTGTCGATCAACGGAGAGCACAGAGCCTACCCGCTGCGCGTGGTAAACGCGCACGAGATGGCCAACGATGTGGTGGGGGGCGAGCCCATCGCCCTGGCCTACTGAACGCTCTGCGGCACCGGAATCGTGTATTCCGCCAAGATCGACGGAGAGCCCACAACCTTTGGCACATCAGGCTTTCTGTTCCGGAGCAACAAGCTGATGTACGACCGTAAGACCAACACCCTGTGGCATCAGCTGACCGGAGAACCGGTGGTCGGTCCGCTGGCCGACAGGGACATCCGGTTGGATTTCTTCGCCGTCGAACTCACTACGTGGGAAGAGTGGCTCTCAAGGCATCCGGACACCACCGTCATCTCCAACGACACCGGGCTATATCCGCCCGAGCTCTATGCGCCGGAGGGCCATCCGAACGCCATCTACACCGACTACTTCACCTCGCCGGACACGATGTTCCCGGTCTGGCAGCGCAGCGACGAGCTGGCGGCAAAGGAGGTCGTGCTGGGCCTAGAGGTGCGTGGGTCCGCCAAGGCATACCAGATAGCAGCACTGAACCGAGCGAGGATTGTCAACGACACCGTGGGTGGTCTGGAGGTGGTGGTGATCGCCTCGGCGACCTCGGAGGCCGCCCGGGTCTATGAACGGCGCGGAATCGAATTCCAACTCCCGCCGGACGGTTCCCCGGGACGGCTGCCGACCTCCCTCGTCGACGCTTCCGGTCAAGGGTGGGCGGTCACCGAGGAAGCGCTGGTGGCGGAAGGGGGCGAATCACTCGCCCGTGTGCCGACCCACCAGTCCTTCTGGTTCGGCTGGTTCCAGTTCCATCCCTCTACCGAGCTATTCAGCCTGGATCAGGTCGATACCCTTCCCTAGCCCGAACGCGACCTGCCGGGTCCTCAGGCCCCTATAGCCCGTAGAGAAATTCCAGTCTGCTTTTGGTGATCTGGTCCTTCCCGACGTGGTCCCGGATCGTTTCGAGCATGTCGAAGTCGGCCAGATCGGACACGAACAGATATGCCGTGCCCTCCCGGCCCATCCGGGCGGTCCGTCCGATGCGGTGGATGTACTCCTCGAGGTTGTCAGGCATGTCGTAGTTGACCACATGCGAAACGGCCGGGATGTCCAGGCCTCGGGCCGCAACGTTGGTTGCGATCAGGATGCGCAGCTTCTTGCTGCGGAATCTGCCCATCACACGCTCGCGGTGGGTCTGCGTCATGTCGCCGTGAATGGCATCGGCGTCGTAGTCAAGGCGGCGCAAGAACGACACGAGCCTGTCGACTCCGATCTTGGTGCGTCTGAATATCAGGGCCTGGGTAACCTCACCGGGGTCCTTAAGGAGCTCCTTTAGAGCCTGCTGACGGTCCTGTGCCGCAACCTCAAAGTAGACCTGTTCAACCTCATCTACGGCCTGGGATTCCTCTCCGACGCGACACCACTCGGGTCGTTTCA
Source organism: Dehalococcoidia bacterium (assembly GCA_965207145.1). Taxonomy (GTDB): domain Bacteria; phylum Chloroflexota; class Dehalococcoidia; order Lucifugimonadales; family UBA2962; genus CAUZIR01. The sequence continues at coordinate 500,353 of OZ242262.1, forward strand.
GATAACGCCGGGACAGATACTTGATCGGGCCGGGCATCGTGGCTGAAAAAAGGGCGGTCTGGCGCGACTTCGGCGTGCGTCTCAGGATGCGCTCGATGTCCTCGGCAAAGCCGATGTCAAGCATCTGGTCAGCCTCGTCGAGAACCACGATCCTGACACGGTCGAGGGCGATGGTGCCGCGCTCCATGTGATCCATCAGGCGACCGGGGGTCGCCACCACAATCTCGGCCCCCCGCCCGAGGGCATCGAGCTGGACGTTCATGGCCTGCCCGCCGTACACGGTCACAACCCTGAGCCCGGCATGTGCCCCCAGCCTCGTCAACTCGCCGGTGACCTGAACGGCGAGCTCGCGCGTCGGACACAGCACGACCGCCGCGGGGCGCCCGGGCACCGCTCGGTCGCCCTTGAGGGATTCGACGATAGGGATCCCGAAGGCCGAGGTCTTGCCTGTGCCGGTCTGCGCCTGTCCAACCAGATCGCGTCCCTCCAGCATGTGGGGTACAACCAGCGACTGGATGGGGCTGGGCCTCTCGTAGCCCATGGCGGTCAGCGCCCGCTCGACCGGCTCGGAGACGGGCATCTCCCCGAACCGACCTGTCGGTCGCCATCCCGGGGTCACGTCGGCCACCTCGACCGGAGCACTCCTGCCCACCATCGCCCCGGGCGGGGCGCCGTTCGACGACGGACCCTTGTTCCTGCGGCCTCGGCGGCGACCGGCGGGCTGGCCGGAGCGCTCACCGTGTACGGCGCCATCGGCGGGTCGGGCGGACCTTGCCCGGCGGTGCCCGCGCCGCCGGACCTTGCGATCGGCCACCGCGGCAGCGCCGCCCTGGGAACCTAGACCGGCCTCGGCGACGTCGCCCTGACCCGGGTCGCCGCCCCGGGGGCGCTCCGACGAGGGCGGGCGCTGTGGGCGGGAACGTCCGGCGGAATGTTCGGTCTCGGCCTTGCCATGCCGCACCTCGGCCGGCGAGGGCTTGGAGCCCGCTATGAGTGAGCTTAGCTGACGGGAGAGTTTGCCTAGAATGTCGCTACCTTACACCGGCCATTACTGAAGGAGAGAGGAGAGGGTTGCCCCGACCGGTGCGGAACAATCGAAAGTTCAATCCGTGAGTGTGTGGCGCTTGCGCTGCCACCTGCCAGTTCGTTCGAGTTGCCACCATTGTAGCAAAGGACGATGCGCATAAATGGACCGAAGCGCGACCGCGGGCGCCCCGGCCACCCGGGACGGGCGGGCATGGGCCCGCGGTGCATCGTCGGGCCGGGTGCAGCGACGTCGAATGTATGATGGTCAGTACCACCACCCGGGGCAGAGCCTTTTGCGACCATGACCATCCGTCTGCTGAGCTGGAACGTTAACGGCATCCGTGCGGCCTACAGGAAAGGGTTCGACGAATGGGTGAGGCAGGCATCGCCGGACGTCCTGTCGGTCCAGGAGCTAAAGGCACAGGAGCACCAGATCGGGAAGGGGTTTGACGCTCCCCGGGGCTACCACCCCAGCTGGGCCTTTGCAGAGCGCAAGGGCTACAGCGGCGTCGCTACCTTCTCCAAGCAGGCTCCGGTGAGGGTGGAGTCGGGTTTCGGCATCGACAGGTTCGACTCCGAGGGCAGGACGATCGTCACGGAGTTCGAGGCTTTCGTCCTGTACAACATCTATTTCCCGAATGGACAGTCGAGCGCAGAGCGCCTCAAGTACAAGCTCGACTTTTACGACGCGTTCCTGGACCACGCGCGGGCTCAGATCGCCCGGGGGAAAAAGCTGATCGTCTGCGGCGACTACAACACGGCCCACCATGCGATAGACCTGGCCAGACCGAGGGAAAACGAGAATACGTCGGGCTTTTTGCGGGTGGAGCGGGACTGGCTCGACAGGTGGGAGGCCGAGGGCTTCGTCGACACCTTCCGTCACTTCTGCGACGCTCCGGACTGGTACACGTACTGGGACCAAAAGTCCCGGGCACGTGACCGCAACGTTGGCTGGAGAATCGACTACTTTTTCGTGCACGAGTCGGCCATGGATGCAGTCACCGGTGCGGCGATCCACACCTCGATCATGGGGTCGGACCACTGCCCCGTAGAGCTTGAACTTGACACATCTCGGCTCTAAAGCGTGCTAGTATTCGGATTGAGCCCCGAACGGTCGGGGCCGATTTTTTGGGCGAGTAGACAGTTTCGGACAGGACGCAATTGACGGTCAGCTTCGGGCAATTCGGGGGACATCGACATGGCGGACGCAGCAGATAGCGGAGTGCGCGGTGAGGTCGCAACCCTCACCCTCAGCCCTCGCCATATTCTGGGTAAGAAGACCGCGCAGCTGAGGCGACAGGGACAGGTTCCCGTTCACCTGTACGGCGGGGACAAGGATTCGCTCGCCCTGCAGACCACTTACGCCGAACTTCGTCGACTCCTGCCCAGGGTCGGACTCAACATACCGGTGTCGATAAGCATCGATGGCTCCGAAGCCGAGGACATCTGCTTCGTCAGAGAGGTCCAGCGAGACCCGGTGACCGACGAGGTGATCCACGTCGACTTTTTGCGGACCGACGTCAGACGCAGGGTCAGGGCGGACGTTCCGGTCATATTGGAAGGCACCGCGCCCGCAGCCAGCCTGATGGGCGGAACGCTGATACAGAACATGCTGACCGTGTCGGTGGAGGCCCTGCCGCTCGACATGCCACCCGCCCTGCACGTCGACGTCCGGACGCTGGTGGACTTCGACGCGACCATCCACGTATCCGACATCGCTATAGGCGAGGGACTGTCGGTGGTCAGCACCGGTGACGATCTGGTGGCAAGAGTCGCAGCTCCCAGGGTAGAGGTTGAAGCCGCCGGCGAGGCTCCTGACGTAGAAGGGGAGGAGCCCACGGACAGCGAACTGCCCGGGACGGAGGCGGCCGACCCGTCCGAACAGGCCTAGCCCGACTCGATGGCAGACCGGGTCAAGCGGGACTCAACCGCCTGGTGGGGTGACACCGGCCGGGAATCGAATCGACCGTCCCTCCTCGGGATGGTCAAGAACAACACGCTCGACATGCGGCTCGCCGCCCTGCTGTGGCTGCTGATCGAGAGGCGGGCTTCCCTGATATTCGCCTCGACTCCGGACCTGACGGGCAGGACGGCCATGCTTTCCGCGCTGATCGATTTCATACCGCCGGGAATCCGGCCGATCTACGTATACGGCCCCGAGTTCGAGATCGCTACCATCGGCATGGACTCACCGCCCGAGAATTCATACCTGCTCGTCCCGGAACTGGGCGAGGACCGCGAATCCTACCTGTGGGGTAAGTCCGTCGGCAGACTGTTCCGGGCTCTGAACAAGGGCTTTGCCGTGGGCACCACGATGCACGCCGATTCGCCCGAGCAGGTCGTAAAGGCCCTCAACTCGGCCCCGAACAGGGTACCCGGCAAGCTCATCGGAGGGGTGCACGTGGTCGTGAATCTGCGCACCGTCCCCGGGGGCCGAAGCGTCGCGCGCAGAGTTGCCCAGGCCACCCTCCTAATCCCCGACCCCTCCGGTCCGCCCGGACTGGTTACCCTGGTCGGCTGGGAGCCGGACGCCGACAGCTACCTTTACATGGACGCGCCATCGACGGTCGACGCCCTGGCCTCCCGCCTCGAGATGTCCTCTGAAGATCTGGACGCGGAATTGGCCCGTCTCAGGCGGAGGCTGGAGGCCTGGCACAGTATCGGAACCACCACCGCCAACGATGTGCGCAAGGCCGTAGCCCAGTATCACAGGAGCCGGGCCGTTTAGCACGGCCCCGGGCCAGACAGTGGCCAGGGCTACCCGCCGGTGACCGCCGCACCCTCGCCGGACGTGGTCGTGATCGGGGGCGGCGTTGTCGGCTGCTCCGTCGCCTACTACCTGAGCAGGGCCGGGGTTGATGTCACCCTGATCGAGCGGGACGGGGTTGCCAGCGGCGCTTCCGGCAATTCCGCCGGCGGTCTCAATCCCCTCGAGGGGGACCACATACCCGGACCCCTGGCCGAACTGGCCATCTGGTCCTACCGCCTGCACCTGGACCTGTGGCGTCAGCTGCCTGAAGAGACCAGCGTGGCATTCTCCGAACGCATCGTGCCGTGGATACGGATCGCCCTGTCAGAGGACGATCTCCCCGACCTTAGAAGGTCTTTCCGCGCATTCGATGGGGCGCCGGGCTTTAGCGCCCGCATGCTCGACTCAAACCAGGTACTCGAAATGGAGCCTCGCATATCCGGCGCCGTGCTGTGCGGCGTCCACATGTACGGAAATGCCGCCGTCGACAGCCTAGGCCTGACGCTCGCCCTCATGACCGCCGCCGAAGGGAAAGGGGCGAGATTCGTCTGGGCCGACGGGCGGCCGGAGCCCGAGGTCTCGGGGGATGCCCTGAGCGTTTCGACCGGTTCGGAGATGATCGCCGCCGGCGCCATCGTCGTTGCTGCCGGTCCATGGTCGGGCAGGAGCCTTGAGTCCGCCGGCGTCCAGCTGCCGATCAGGCCCATAAAGGGAGAGATTCTCAGAATGGACCCTCCGGGGCCGATGTACCGGCAGGACATCGCCTACCCGGGTGGCGAGGCCCACCCGAAGCCGGATGGCCAGGTCTGGATTGGAGCCACGGTGGAGGAGACCGGCTTTGACACGGAAGTCACCGAAGCTGCGAGAAAAAGACTCACCGCCGACGCGGTGCGCGCCATCCCATCTCTTGCAGACAGCTCACTTGCCCTTCAGACGGCGTGCCTTCGTCCCGCGACATCGGACGGCCTTCCCGCGATCGGCAGGGTAGGTGGCCGCCGCGATCTGTATGTAGCCACCGGAGGAGGAAAGAAGGGCGTCCTTCTCGGCCCCGCGATGGGCCGCGCAATCGCCGACATGATCGTGGACGGTCACACAGATGCACCGATAACCGGTTTCAGTCCCGATCGCTTCGGCTGACCGTCAGACCCCTTCGCTGTCGAAATCCTCTCTCCGCCGCAGTTAAGTAACTCGGTAGCGACCGCGACCGGTGCTAGAATCGTCTGCACAGGCCGGCGGGAACCCGCCGGCCCGCTTGGCGTTGCCTATCGCACTGGCTCCGCGTCTTGCGGGCCGACGCACCCCGGCCGGCCCGTGGACCACATATGACCGTACAAGTCCTAGGCGGCCTGTTGGCCGACACGCCGGAGTTCCGGCAGCTCGCAAGCTCATTGCAGACCCCCAGACGGGGCGTGCGCCTGCAGGTGATACAGGAGGCCGCCGCTCCGGTGCTGGCCACGCTCCGGGGAGTCCTCAAAAGACCCCTGCTTATAGTCACTCCCCGGCCGGAGGAGGCTCGCAATCTCAGCGAGCAGATAGCCCTGTGGGGTGTGACAGACGCCTGTCTGTTCCCCGAGTCGGAGGCACTGCCATTTGAGCGACTGAGCTCAGACGCCGAGACTATTCGAGAGCGCATCTCGACCCTGGCCACCCTGCTGCAGCGGTCCGGAGATAGATACCCGGTCGTAGTCGCATCAATCACGGCGATCAGCCAAAAGACGACCGCAAGACCCGGCTTTGAGACAGCCTGTCACTCGCTTGCGAGGGGTGGCCAGATCGACGTCGAGGAACTGCTCGACCGCTGGCGCAGAATGGGTTACTCGAACCAGCCGGTCGTCGATGTACCCGGAACGATGGGAAGGAGAGGGGGAATCCTCGATGTCTACCCCGTGGGGGCCGCACATCCGTTTCGAATCGAGCTGTGGGGTGAAGAAATCGACTCCATCAGGGCCTTCGATCCGGCGACCCAACGCTCCACCGAGCTCGTGGAGACCATCAACATCGCCCCGGCGGCTGAGACCCTCCCGGGCTTTTTCGACCCGGCCGAGGCCGCCTCGACCATCGGGGCCCTGGACACATCGAACCTTTCGGCGAGCGAAAGGGATCGCTCCTCTGAGGAGCTTGAGCGGCTGCTGGACGGCTACGACGTCGAGGAGGTCAACTACTACGCCGGGGTGTTTAACACCGGCTGCCTGCTCGACTATCTGCCGGAAGACACCCTGACCGCAGTCGTCAGGCCGGACGATGTCGTTCAGGCGGCGTGGGAGTCCGACGAGCGTACCAATGAGCTGCGCAGGGTGAAGGAGGGCCGGGGGGAACTGCCCAGAGCGTTCCCGTCCTCTCACCTTACCTGGGTCGAGACCGAGCAAAAGCTGGCCGACGGCAAGTCGCGACTCGAACTGATGCCCTGGGGAGCGGACGACCTCGGCCGCTCCGGCCTGCAATCGCTGCCCATCACCTCTGCAGAGAGCTACTTCGGCAGCCTGGATCGATTCTCTGCCAGCGTGGGCGAGATGGCGGCCGACGGCGCCAGGGTGGTCGTGGTCACCTCGCTCCCCAGAAGGCTCAACGAGGTGTTTGAGGACGCCGGGCTGCAGGCCACTATGGCCGACCGGCTCGAATCCCCGCCCCGGCCCCGTTCAATCGTCATAGCTCCGTCCACCGGGTCCGGGCTGTCAGCGGGTTTCGTACACTCTTTCGGTTCCGACCGACTGGCGCTGTTCAGCGACGCGGAGATCTTCGGGGTCGCTAAGCGGCGGCGGGCAACGCACCGCCGGGTGCAGCAGCGGCGCGAATCCCTGCTGACCGAGCTCAGCGCTGGGGACTACGTCGTTCACGTCGAGCACGGCATCGGCCGCTTCCTCGGCACAGGCCAGCCGGACGGCGAGCCCGCGGGATCCGAATACCTGATCCTGGAGTACTCGGTGGGCGACCGCCTGTACGTACCGATGGAGCACCTGGACCGGATCAGCCCCTATGTCGCGCCCATGGAAAGGGCGCCGGCCCTGAACCGGCTGGGCTCCCCGGAGTGGCGGCGGACAAAACGGCGAGTGGCCGAGTCGACACGAGAGATGGCCTCCGAACTGCTCGGCCTCTACGCGGCGAGGGAGGCGGTGGTGGGTCACGCCTTCGCCCCTGACACCTCCTGGCAGATGCAGCTGGAGGACTCGTTCCCCTTCGAGGAGACGGAGGACCAGGCGTCCACGGTGACCGAGGTCAAGAGCGACATGGAGCGCGACCGCCCGATGGACCGGCTCGTATGCGGGGACGTCGGATACGGAAAGACGGAGATCGCCCTGAGGGCCGCCTTCAAGGCGGTCATGGACGGCAAACAGGTGGCGGTGCTGGTGCCTACCACAGTGCTTGCCCAGCAGCACTACGCGACCTTCTCGCAAAGGCTCGCGGCCTACCCGGTACGCGTTGAGGTCCTGAGCAGGTTCCGCACCGACGCGGAGCAGCGCGAGATAGTGAGGGAACTGGCAGCCGGCAGGGTGGACGTGTGCGTGGGCACCCACCGTCTCGTGCAGAGCGACGTGCGATTCGCCGAGCTGGGCCTGGTCATCGTCGACGAGGAGCAGCGCTTCGGCGTTGCCCAGAAGGAACGCCTCAAGCAGATTCGAAGCGAGGTGGACGTCCTGACCCTCACCGCCACCCCAATTCCCCGGACGCTTCACATGGCGATGGCCGGCGTGCGCGACATGAGCACCATCATGACCCCCCCGGAAGAGCGTCTGCCCATCAAGACCTATGTCTCGGAGTTTTCCGATTCACTCATCAGGGAGGCCATACTCAGGGAACTGGACCGCCAGGGACAGGTGTACTTCCTGCACAACCGCGTGCACAACATCGACCACATCGCCCTGTACCTGCGAAGCATCGTTCCAGAAGCGATTGTCGGAGTGGCCCACGGCCAGATGGCGGAGGGACAACTTGAACGAACCATGCTGCAGTTCGCAGACGGCGACATGGATGTGCTCGTGTGCACGACCATAATCGAGTCGGGTCTGGATATACCAAACGTCAATACGCTGATCGTCAACCGCGCCGATGCCTTCGGGCTCTCGCAGCTCTATCAGTTGAGGGGAAGGGTGGGCCGAGGTTCAAAGCGCGCGTACTCGTACCTGCTGATCCCACCGGCAAGGATTCTGACTGAACCGGCCGAAAAGCGTCTTAAGACGATGTTGGCCGCCACCGAGCTAGGTGCCGGATTCCGCATTGCCATGGCCGACCTGGAGATCCGGGGAGCCGGCAACATACTCGGCGCCCAGCAGAGCGGCCACATACACGCCGTGGGATTCGACCTTTACTCCAGGATGCTTGCCGAGGCCACCGAACAGGTGCGGGCCCAGACGGCGGCCGGAGGCGGTGGAGCGGAGGGGAGCGATGATGGCGGTGGATCGGTCCCGCGAGAAACCCCCGCCGATGCGGCCGCCGTCGACCTGGGCATTCCGTCGAGCCTGCCCGTCAGCTACGTCGCAGACCTTGCTACCCGCATCGACCTGTACCGGCGCCTTGTCGCCGCTTCGACATCGGAGGAGGTCGACGCACTGGAAGCAGAGCTCAAGGATCGCTTCGGGCCCGCGCCGTGGCAAACGCAAAACCTGCTGTTCTCGGTCAGGGTGCGCATATCGGCGACGCGCGCAGGTATCTCCTCGGTAACCCGCGAAGAGCAACGCGTGGTCCTGAGATTGCACGCCAGCACAGGTGGGGCGAAGGTGGCCCTTCAGCGGCACCTGGGCCCCCTCGCAGAGGTGGGCAACACTCAAATCAGGCTGTCGATCGACGGTGACGGGAACTGGGAACGAACGCTGGTGGAGCGGATCTCCAGGATCACCGAATTCCACGATCTGGTGGCCGAACGAGCCGCCGCCCTCAGCTGAGGTCCCCGGTCTCGATCAGATAGCGTCCAGCACCCTGGCCAGCTGCCCCAGCTTCTCGATGCGAATCGTGTCGACAAAGTCGGGGTGGTTGCCATCGCGGTCTATGAGCACAGGTAAGACCCCGGCCATGCGGGCACCCTCAACGTCCGACATGACCTGATCGCCGACGTGCACCGCCTCGTCCGCGCTAACTCCCGCCCTTGCAAGCGCCGCATCGAATATCGGCCTGTAGGGCTTTTCAGACCCGACCTCAAGCGATGTCACAACGAAGTCCACCAGGCCCGTGAGTCCCACCTCAGCCGCCAGGGCATCACCGGTGCGGTTCATGTTCGAGATCACGCCCAGGACAAGGCCCCGCCTGCGTAGGGCGGTCAGCGCGGGCCTCACGTCCGCATAGATGGTCATCTCGTAGGGGACCTTTCGTACCCGGCGCCAGATGGCCAGCGCAACATCGGAATCGACCTCGATACCCGAGCCCCTCAGGACCCGCCGCTCGTACTCGACAAAGACCCTCTCTTTGCCCGCCTCATCCAGGAGCCGGAGCGGCTCTCGAACATTCTGCTCGGCCAGGAAGGCGTCGGCAGCCGAGTATCCGAGCAGGACCCCCTCCTCGGTGACGGTCAGCCCGAACTCGGCGACGGCCTTGGACTGAATCTCAAAGCGCGACGGACTGAATCCGGCCAGGGTGCCGTAAAGGTCGAAAAAGACCGCCTTTATCATTGCCTTTTCATCGTACAACCAGCCGGATGCATGCCCGTGTGGGTGACAAAAGGGCCCAATTGCCCAAAACTAGCCTGATCGTACGGACCAGGTCTGGCAAATTTATTGAGACTCAAGACTGGAAAGCTGCCCCCGCGGCTCCTTGAGAGCCTGCTGAGAAAGGTGCCGGTGACGGACCCGCGGGTCGTCCTCGGGCCCCGCCTCGGAGAGGATGCGGCGCTGATCGACCTGGGCGACCGCTACCTCGTGGCCAAGACCGACCCGATCACATTTGCCACGGAGCTGATCGGCTGGTACGTGGTGCAGGTCAACTGCAATGACCTGGCGGTCATGGGCGCCACCCCCAGGTGGCTGATGGCCAGCCTCCTGCTGCCTGAAGGGACCAGCCAAGACGGGGTTGAGCAGATCTTCGGCCAGCTGACGGCCGCGGCGGCCGAGCACGACATCACCCTCGTTGGAGGACACACCGAAGTGACATTCGACCTACCCCGCCCTGTCGCCGTGGGCGTCCTACTGGGCGAGGTCGAAAAGGACGACGTGGTGCTGACGCGCGGCGTGCGGCCAGGGGACGCAATCGTGCTCACAAAGGGGGTCGCCATAGAGGGCACCTCGGTGCTTGCGCGGGAGGCGGAGCGCCGGCTTAAGGACGCGGGAGTCGAGTCGACCACGATCGAGGCAGCCAAGGAACTGCTGTTCAGGCCCGGCATAAGTGTGCGCAGGGACGCGGAGGTGGCCCGGGGTGCCGTCCCGGTGCACGCCATGCACGACCCGACCGAGGGCGGACTGGCTTCCGGGCTCGCGGAGATGGCAACGGCGAGCGGTGTCGGCCTGACCGTAAATCTGGCGGCGATCAGGGTTCTGGATGAGTGCCGGAAGGTCTGCGATGCGCTAGGGTTAGACCCGATGGGACTTATCGCATCAGGAGCCCTGCTGGTGGCGGTGGATCAGGAAGACGCCCCCAGCCTGATCGGGGCCCTTGACGCCGCGGGAATCGGAGCCTGGGTGATAGGCAGAGCCACCGAGCCCTCAGATGGCCTGAGGATGCGCGTAGGTCGAGAGCTAGTGCCGATGCCAACCTTCGAGCGGGACGAACTCGCTCGCTATTTCGACGGGTGATGCTCGGGCCTACCCGTCGATACGGTCATGGCTTTGACACCCGTTTCCGCCCGGTGTTAGACTGGAAAAGCTCGGTTGAGTAAGGTCAGGTAACCCACTTGCCAGAAGGGTACACCCTCAACTGGATCGCGGTACTCATCGTCGCCCTCGTGGGAGCCGCAGGCGTTGGAGCGATCTTCGCAGCCTCCAGGATCCTCGCCCCGAAGAGGCCCTCGGCCGTAAAGGATCAGCCCTATGAATGCGGCGTGGAGCCCGAGCCTTTTCGATGGTCGCAGATCCAGATCCGATATTACGTCTTCGCGATCCTTTTCCTGATCTTCGACGTAGAGGCGGTGTTCCTCTTCCCCTGGGCGGTGGTGTTCCTAAAGTCCATACCCGCCGTCTTCTACGAGATGCTGATCTTCATCGGCATACTCTTTTTCGGTGTCATCTACGCGTGGCGCAAGGGCGTGCTGCAGTGGCGGTGACCCATGCAAGGAGGCGCAAGTGAGCCCAGGGGCACCTGATTTCTCCAACCTGGGGTCCGGCTTTGACGGGACGACGCCCCCGGGCGGCAACAGGCCGGCGGACAGCATTTTCGACCAGGTGCTGCCCAACGCCATGGTGGCCAAGTCCAGCGAACTGTTCGCACTGGCGCGCAAGTCATCGCTATGGACCCTGTCTTTCGGGCTGGCCTGCTGCGCGATCGAGATGATGTCCGCTCACATGTCGCACCACGATCTGGACCGATTCGGCGTTGTGACCTGGCCCTCCCCGAGACAGGCCGACGTGATGATCGTCGCAGGCACCGTGGTCAAAAAGATGGCAGATCCCATAATCCGCCTGTACGAGCAGATGCCGGACCCGAAATGGGTAATAGCAATGGGAAGCTGCGCCACCAACGGAGGGCCCTACTTTCGTTCATATTCGGTAGTCATGGGAGTCGACCACCTGGTCCCCGTCGACGTCTACGTTCCCGGCTGTCCGCCCCGCCCGGAGGCCTTGATGTTCGGCATTCTCGAACTGCAGGACAAGATCTCCGCCGACGCCAAGGGATCACCAAGCGCTCAATGCGATCGCCCGGATAGTCCCGGGGCCTCATAGATGCCAGACGGGCGAGCAAATCCGACCGCAGACGGGCCGGAGAGCGGCCCTGCGGGCGGCGCCGGTGACGGGAATGCGGAATCTGGTCCGCGAAACCCATCCCCGGCGCGGGGGGCGGGCGCTGGGCGGGCTAGACCGATCCGCCGCGAGCCCAAGGTGGAGGTGGCCCGCGACGCCCTGGACGAGAGGGGAACCGCGCTCTCCACCCTGGTCCGGGAACTTTTCGCCGACGAGGTGGAGCTGGGGGTGGAGGTGGACGAGGTCAGCCTAAGGGTGCCGCCGGATGAGGTCGCGACCATATGCAGTCGATTGAAGGCCGAGCCGGATCTGCGTTTCGACTACCTTCGCAGCCTGTCTGTGGTCGACTACGTCGTGAGGCTGGAAGTCAACTACCATCTCTTTTCCTACCCGAGGCGCCACAAGCTCGTCGTAAAGACCGACGTCAGCCCTGACGGTCCAAGCCTGCCATCGGTAACCGGGGTATGGCGGGCGGCCGACTGGTTCGAGCGGGAGTGCCAGGACCTGTTCGGGGTGCGCTTTCGCGGGCACCCAGACCCGGCTCCGCTCCTCCTCTACGAGGGATTTGAGGGACACCCGGGGCGAAAATCCTATCCGTTCCACGACTACGACGAGTGGTAGACAACGGTCCTGCCCACCAGGGTACCGACGAGTCCCGTCCAATGGTCGAGGCCGCAGCGACGGGCCTCGGCCCGGGGATGAAGATCTCTCCGACAACGTCGGGGCCCACGGTCGACATGATGATCAACATGGGGCCCCAACACCCGAGCACCCACGGCGTCTTCAGGCTGGTCCTGCAACTGGATGGCGAGCGCATCGTCGATGCGGAGCCACACATCGGATACCTCCACAGGGGTTCGGAAAAGCTGTGCGAAGGGGAATCCTATGCACAGGTCATAACGCTCTTCGACCGGCTGGACTACGTGGCCAATCTGAATGGCGAACTGGCCTTTTGCATGGCGGTCGAAAAGCTCATGGATATCCAGGTGCCGGAGCGCGCCTGGTACATCCGCACCATCCTGTGCGAACTCAACCGCGTGGCCAGCCACATGCTCTTTTACGGCGTGTACGGCCTGGACGCCGGGGCGATGACGCCCATCCTCTACGGCTTCAGGGAGCGGGAGCGGATACAGTCACTCTTCGAGGCCGTGACCGGCGCTCGAATGATGCACAACTTCATACGTATCGGCGGGGTTAAACAGGATTTGCCTGTCGATTTCCCAGAGCGCCTCTCCCGGGTCGTCGACGACCTCAAACGCGCGATCGATGAGTGCGACAAGCTGCTGACCGGGGGCGAGCCCTTCCTGGCACGAACCCGCGGCGTGAGCCCGCTCACGACCAGTGACGCGATCGATTTCGGCGTAACCGGTCCGTTGCTCAGAGCGACCGGGGCGGTCGAGGACGTTCGCGTGTCGGAACCATATGGAATCTACGATCGGTTCGAGTTCGGTATCCCCGTGGGAACGACGGGTGACTGTTGGGACCGCTACTACATACGCGTCGAAGAGATGCGCCAGTCGCTGTCAATTGTCGAGCAGGCGATGAATCAGATCGAGCCGGGCGAAACTCAGGCGAAGATGCGTCGCATCGCTCGACCTCCCAAGGGCGAGGTCTACGTGCGCAGCGAGTCTCCAAGGGGAGACTTCGGCGTGTTCCTGGTCAGCGACGGCGGCCCAAAGCCCTATCGAGTAAAGGCCCGCACGCCCTCATTTTCCAACCTTCAGGCCATCCGTCACATGCTGAGGGGCGCATACGTGGCCGATGCGGTGGTGGTGCTTGGGTCCCTGGACATCATTCTGGGCGAGGTGGACCGTTGAGCGCGCTGCAGCTCGTCTACTACACGCTTGGCGCGCTCGGGCTCATGACCTTTCTGGCGCTCACCGTGATGATGCTGACCTACGTCGAGCGCAAGTTCCTTGCCCGCATCCAGCAGCGCATGGGACCCATGCGGGTCGGGCCCCACGGGACTCTTCAGCCCGTCGCCGACACGGTCAAGTTGATGCTGAAGGAAGACATACTGCCGTCGTGGGCCGACCGACCGGTGTACTGGCTGGCGCCCCTGGCAATCTTCCTGCCGGCGCTTGCAATCTGGGTCACGCTTCCGCTCGGCGAGGACCTGGTCCTGCGCAACCTGGACCTGGGCCTGCTGTTCATTGTCGCCGTCTCGGTGCTGTCGGTCCTGGGCCTGGTGATGGCGGGCTGGGGGTCGGCCAACAAGTACGCGATGCTGGGGGGCCTCAGGGCCGCAGGCCAGCTCATCTCCTATGAGGTCCCCTTCATCCTGGCGGTGCTCGGGGTGGCCATGCTGAGCCAGACGCTCGACCTGACCCGGATCGTCGACGATCAGGCGCGCATAGCGAACGTGGTGGTCCAGCCCATAGGCCTGTTCATATTCCTGATGGCCGGACTGGCCGAGCTGGGCCGGACCCCCTTTGACATCCATCACGCCGAGTCGGAGATCGTGGGCGGCCCGTTCGTGGAATACAGCGGCGCTCACTGGGCGATCATTCAGCTGGCCGAATACGTAAATACCTTCGCGGTTGCGGCCCTCGTGGTCCTGCTCTTTTTGGGAGGATGGGGATGGCCGGCCATGCCATTTGAGGGCGGCGCGCATCATGTCCTGTCCCTCGTCTGGTTCCTGGCAAAGACCTACGGAATCATACTGCTCATCTTCTGGATTCGAGGCACCTATCCGAGGCTACGAATCGACCAGTTGATGTCGTTTAGCTGGAAGATCCTGGTGCCCGCCTCTTTCCTGAACATCACTTTCACGGGACTGGTGCTGTTCTACGAACTGCACTGGTCAGTGTTGACGGGCCTATCTTTGCTAACATTGGCCGCCGTGGGCTACGTGATCCATCGGCGTCCCGGCGCTGGAGCCGGAGGAGGCACGGTGCGGGTGGTGCCGGCCAGGGAAGCCGGGCTCATCCCTTACGCGGAACGGCAGGTCGAGAGGGCCGACACCGAACGGCGATCAAGCTCCGACGACAGCGCGCCCGGACAGGGGCGCCCGGATGGTTCCCCGCCGACCGGCGGGGCAGACGGGACGCAATAGCTGAGAACTGGTAAGAGAAGATGTTGGGAAGCTTGAGGGGCCTGGCGGTAACTTTGGCCACCATGATGCGAAGGCCGGTTACCGCGCAGTACCCCGATCCCGGCGAGCGGCTAGCGATAGACGAGCGCTTCATGGGCTTTCCCGCACTGCTGTGGGACTACTCCAACGATGAGCCCTACTGCACCGGGTGCATGGTCTGCGTCAGGGAGTGCCCCACGCAGTGCATGAGCGCGGAGATGACCGACAACCCGCGCTTTGCGGCCGAGGAATCGACTCGCAAGAAGATCATCGACAGCTTTGAGATCAACCTTGGTCGCTGCATCGTCTGCGGCATCTGCGTGGATGTGTGCAATTTTGACGCGATCGAGATGAGCCACGAGCATGAACTGGGCAAATTCGAGCGCAACGCGAACCGTGCCGACCTGACCACTTTGCTGGACATGGGCAGGGTGTGGCAGGACGACGTGAGCTGGTCCCCCACCCAGGCAAAGAACATCGGCGACCCCGAGACCCGAAAGCAGAGGCAGGAGCAAAACAAAGCCGAGGCGGCCAAGACGGGCGCAGCGCCGGTAGAGATAGCGGGCGTTGATCCGGCCGGAACGGCCACCTCCTGATGGCGACGGTCGTATTCTTCTACCTTGCGGCCGCGCTCGTGCTGGGCGGCTCGATCGGCGTGGTAACCACCCGGAACATCGTCCACGCAGCCTTTGGCCTGCTCGTAGCGCTGATGGGCATCGCCGCCCTGTTCCTGCTGACCTTTGCCCAGTTCCTCGCGCTGGTGCAGGTACTGATTTACGGCGGAGCCGTCGTCATCGTAATAATCTTCGCCCTCATGCTGACCCGCCTGGACGACTTTCGGCGCCTTTCAGACCATAGGAGCTGGCCGCTGGGAGCCGTGGCCGCCCTGGCCGTCTTTGGGCTGATGATCGCCGCGGTCCTGCGCACCTCTGTAAGGACCGGTCCACGGGAAGGGGTAGGGTTTGCCAACCTGGGCGAGACCCTTTTCACAGACTGGGCGGTGCCGTTCGAGGTGGCATCGCTGGTACTCTTGATTGCCCTGATCGGGGCTGTGGTCATGGTGCGACGCTCCGGCCAAGAGGACGACGGTCCCGGAGGCGATGCCTGATGGAGCTCGCCCATTTCCAGGTGCTGGGAGCGGCGCTCTTCGCGATCGGACTCTACGGCGTCCTGGCACGACGCAGTGCCGTGCTGATCCTCATGTCCATCGAGCTGATGCTGAACGCGGTGAACATCAACCTGATCGGCTATGCGGCCTTCGTCGACTTCAGCGACGCCCAGCGCGCCCTTGGACAGGTGTTGATAGTGTTCGTGATAACGATAGCCGCAGCGGAACTGGCCCTGGCAGTGGCCATCATCCTGCGCCTTTACCGCAACCGGTCCTCGGTTAACGCCGACGAGATCAACATCATGTCGGGCTAGTCCCTTAGAAGTGCGCCCGTTGCCTCGACCACCGGATGCCTGCGCGGGCCAGTGCCATATCAACCTAGCGACGGAGTCGCACCGATAGCGTAATGGGAGATGCGAACGCCATAGGAATCAACGCAGCCTGGGTGATACCGGCACTCAGCGCCTCCGCTTTCTTCCTGATAGTCGTATCCAACCGTCTATGGGGGCACGCCTTCCGTAGATCCGATATCGCCTCAATGGTCTCCCCGGCGCTCTCGATCGCCGCCCTGACGGCCGGCTTCGCACTGTTCTGGGTGGTGCTGATCGATCTGCTAGCAAGCGGACCGGGCACCTTCTCGATCAACTGGATGTCGGTCGGTGACACGGACATAAGGTGGGGCGTATGGGTGGACGAACTCTCGGTGATCATGCTCGGCCTGGTGACTTTCGTCGCCCTCCTCGTGCAGGTCTACTCGCTCGGCTACATGAGGGGCGATCGGCGTTTTGGCTGGTACTTCGGCGCCCACGCCCTGTTCGCAGCCTCGATGCTGGCACTGGTGCTGGCCGACAATCTGCTGTTCCTGTACGTGGCCTGGGAATTGGTGGGATTGGGCTCATATCTCCTGATCGGCTTCTGGTGGGAGCGCAGGTCGGCGGCTGAGGCGGCCAAGAAGGCCTTCGTTACGACCCGGATCGGGGACGTCGGCCTGCTGGTGGGAATAATCCTTCTATTCAGGGCGACGGGAACGTTCGACATCTCGACGATCTTCCACGTGGCCGCCTCCGGCGGGTTGAGCGATGCGACGCTGAACGCCGCAACCGCGCTGATCTTCCTGGGCGCAATGGGCAAGTCTGCGCAGTTCCCCTTCCACGTCTGGCTGCCTGACGCGATGGAGGGCCCGACACCGGTATCGGCCCTCATACACGCGGCGACCATGGTGGCGGCGGGCGTGTTCCTGGTGGCACGCATGCTGCCTCTGTTCGAACTCGCACCGAACGTCCTGCTCGTCGTCGCGATTATCGGCCTGATCACCTTTGTCCTCGCCGGCACCCTGGCGATGGTGATGACCGACATCAAACGCATACTCGCCTACTCGACCGTCAGCCACCTGGGACTGATGATGCTGTCGCTGGGATCCGGTGCGCTCGCGGCGGCCACGTTCCACCTCGTCGCTCACGGCGTATCCAAGGCGCTGTTGTTCCTGGGGGCCGGAAGCGTTATGCACGCCTGCAAGGACGAGACGAACGTTTGGAAGATGGGCGGGCTGCGCCACAAGATGCCGATAACCGCCTGGACGTTCGTCATCGGCGCGGCCAGCCTGGCGGGATTACCCCCTCTGGCGGGCTTTTTCTCCAAGGACGAGGTCCTGCTGGGAGTATTGCGCGACCTCAACCCGGCCTTCCTGGTGATCGCCCTGTTCGGAGCGTTCCTCAGTGCCCTTTACATGGCCAGAGTGGTCATCGTGGTCTTCTTCGGGAGGCTCAGCCCGGGGCAGGCACGGGCACACGAGTCCCCGCTGGTCATGTGGGCACCCCTGGCGATCCTGGCGGTTCTCGCCGCCGGTGTAGGCTTCATCGCCCTGAGCTACACGGGAGGTTACGAGGGCTTTGCAGGGTTCATGGAGCCGGGTCACCACTTCGAAGTTGAGGGATGGCTGCTCGGCGTCTCGGTGGCTATTACGTTTGGAGCCCTTGCCGGTGGCTGGCTCACCTACCACAGCAACGCCATCTCCCACAGGGCGCTGGCGCATCGCTTCGGCCACGCACACCGCATTCTCGTTAACAAGTACTACCTGGACGAGATCTACCAGTGGTTCATCGACCGGGTCGTGCTGGTCACGGCCCGGCTGCTGGCACTATTCGACCGGGTCGTGATCAACGACACGGGTGTGGACGGCCCCGCGATCTCGGTGCGCATGTCGGCCCTTAAGGTAAGGGTCCTTCAGACAGGCTACCTGTTCACGTACGGCGCGGCCATGGCGCTCGGCGTCGTGGCGCTCTCGCTCATCTGGTGGATATTCCTGACTTGAGATCCACCGCCGCTCGCCGAACGCCTTGGGTGAATGCTCCCGCGGGTACGGGGGCGATCCGCTGATGGCCACATTCGACAGCTGGGTGCTGTTCCTGGTGATCGCCCTGCCGATGGCGGGGGCGGCGCTGCTGATTCTGATCCCCGGTGACCGCAAGGAGGCGGTCCGGCGGACCGCCTCCGCAATTGCGCTGGTGACCATGGCCCTGTCCATGTACACGTTCGCCGCCTACGACCACGACGCCGGAGGCTTCCAGTTTGTGCGGACCTGGGGATGGCTCAGCCTGCCGGGCCCCTGGGCCCTCGGCGACAGGGGGATCGAGCTGAGCCTGGGCGCGGACGGTATCTCGGCGCCGATGATCATGCTGACCGGCGTTGTCATGCTGACGGGGGTTCTGGTCTCCCGATCAATCACCGACCGTCCCAAGGAATTCTTCGTCCTGTACTTCCTGCTCCTGTCCGGGGTGTTCGGCGTCTTCTGCTCGCTTGACCTGTTCTTCCTGTTCTTCTTCTACGAGCTCAGCGTGCTGCCCATGTACCTGCTCATAGGAGTCTGGGGCAGCAGCACGGACTTCGGCACCTTTATTCGCACCAAGGAATACGGTGCGATGAAGCTGATGCTGTATCTGGTCGCGGGCAGCGTGCTGATCTGGGTCGCCCTGCTGGCCATCTTCTCGGAAGCAGGCCTGGGCACCTTCAACATACCGGCACTGGCAGAGGCCGAGTTCTCGCGGGAATTCCAGATGCTGTTCTTCCCGCTCCTGATGGTGGGTTTCGGTATCCTGGCGGGGCTGTGGCCCTTCCACACATGGTCACCGGACGGCCACGTGGCGGCACCAACGGCCGTGAGCATGGTGCACGCCGGCGTGCTGATGAAGCTGGGCGCCTACGGGATCATCAGGGTGGGCATGTTCCTGCTTCCGGAGGGCGCCGACCGGTGGATGCCGGTGCTGGTGGGACTGGGCACGGTTAACGTCCTGTACGGAGCCGTCTCGGCGCTTGGCCAGCGCGACCTCAAGTATGTCATCGGCTATTCATCGGTCAGCCACATGGGCTACGTCCTGATGGGTATTGCCACGATGCACCCGCTGGGCATGTCCGGGGCGGTGCTGCAGATGTTCTCCCACGGTGTTATGACCGCGCTCTTCTTTGCGGTCGTGGGCGTCATATATGACCGCACCCACACCCGCGACATACGGGTGCTCGGGGGTCTGGCCAAGCGCATGGGCTGGATCTCTGTCCTGTTCGTGATCGCCGGCCTTGCGTCTTTGGGCCTGCCCGGCCTCTCCGGGTTCGTTGCCGAGCTGCTGGTGTTCCTCGGCCTGTTCCAGACCTACCCCGCCCTGGGGATCCTGGGCGTGATAGGTGCCGCGATAACGGCTGTCTACATCCTGCGGCTGGTGGCCAGTGTCTTTTTTGGCAAACTGGACGAAGCCGAGTGGGACCGCATTGTCGATCCCGGATTGAGGCGGGCCCCGGACGGATGGCGCATTGAGAGGATGTCGGCGCTCGTACTGGCCGGTTTCATCCTGCTGGTGGGACTGTTCCCCTTCCCGTTCATAAGGGTCATCGACAGCGGCGTGAGCGGCGTGCTCGAGGCGATGGCGCGGATCGCCTCATGAACAACTTCGCGCTGCTGCTTCCGGAGTTCCTGGTGGTCGCGGTCGGATTCGCCGTGCTCACCGGCGACCTGTTGCTTCCGGGGCGCAAGAAACACCTCCTGGCCTTCGCGGCCGTCCTGGGGCTCGGGGGGGTACTGGCGTTCACCCTTCCATACCTGTGGGGCAGGGTCGACTCCCTCTACGAAGGCCTGATACGCGTCGACGGGTACGCACTGTTTTTCAAGGCCTTCTTCATAGTGCTGGGCGGCATGCTGATACTGGCCTCGGTGGATTACGTCCGCCGCCACCTGTCTCATGCCGGGGAGTACTACGGAATCCTGGTGCTCACGGTAGTGGCGATGATGCTGCTGGCCGCATCGGGCGAGCTGCTGACGGCCTACATAGCCCTGGAGCTACTCAGCTTCGGCCTGTACGTCCTCGTCGCATACGACCGCTACAATCCGAAATCCAACGAGGCCGGCACAAAGTACATCATTCTGGGGGCCCTCTCCTCGGCGATCCTGCTCTACGGCATCAGCCAGGTGTACGGCCTGCTGGGCACCACCCGCTTTGACGAGATGGCCACGGCCTTGGCCTCCCTGGATGGGATGAGTCCGGGGCTGCTGCTCGGAATCGTCATGGTGATAGCGGGTCTGGGCTTTAAGGTTGCTGCAGTGCCCTTCCACATGTGGGCGCCCGACGCCTACGAGGGAGCGCCCACGCCTGTTACCGCCCACCTTGCTGTCGGCTCCAAGGCGGCGGCCTTCGCGCTGGTGCTGAGGTTCTTCTCAGAGGCCCTGATGCCCACGGTAGAGAGCTGGCAGATCCTGCTGTTGGTGCTTGCCGCTCTGACGATGACCGTCGGAAATCTCCTGGCGCTGGTGCAAAGCAACGTCAAACGGCTGCTGGCCTACTCTTCGATCGGCCACGTCGGCTACCTTCTCATGGGCGTTGCGGCACTGGCCGGGATAAACGAGCGCGGCGAAGTCGACACCTCAATAGCCCGTCTCGTTGCCAACGGCATCATTCTTCACCTGGTCGCCTACGCGGTCACGAGCGTCGCGGCCTTTCTGTCTGTCTCGGCGCTGTACAGAACGGCGGGGCAGGAGGATGTCTCGGGGCTGGCGGGCGCCGCGAGGAGGTCGCCGGTGGTGGCCATGATATTCGCGGCTTCGGTATTCTCCCTGGCAGGTCTGCCGATCTTCGCGGGTTTTGTCAGCAAGTTCTACCTGTTCAACGCCGCTGCGGCCCAGGGGCTCCTTTGGCTGGTGGGACTTGCGATCTTCATGAGCCTGGTCTCTCTGTACTACTACCTGCAGGTGGTCCGGCAGATGTACATCGAGGAGCCGTCCGAGCCCGGACCCATACGGCCGTCGAAACTTACGCTGGCAACGCTGGGGCTCCTGCTCGCTGCGATGATCCTGATCGGCGTCTACCCGGCGCCGCTGCTCGAGGCGATCCACTACGCCTCAGGGACCATCTTCCCCGCCGCCCAGGCCGGCCAACTGGTGGCCGCACCCTAGTTCCGATTCCCCGGTTAAGATATACGGTGGCCCGCGAGCGACTCTCGTGGGCTGTTTTCGGCCCAGAAAACAGACAAAGCATCGGAGGATTGCACCATCCAAATGAGACCGGACCTGGAGGAAACCGACGAGGGATTTGGACGGGCGATGGTTGTCGTGGCACACCCCGACGACGCCGAGTACGGCTGCTCGGGAACTGTGGCACGTTGGTGCAGCGAGGGGTGGGCCGTCACCTACGTGCTGTGCACGGACGGCTCCAAGGGCACCAGCGACCGGGAATTGAGCCCGAAGGAACTGAGCGCGATTCGCTACAAGGAGCAAAGGAACGCGGGCGAGGTTCTGGGCCTAAAGGACATCGAGTTCCTCGGCTATCCAGACAGCTACCTTGAGCCCTCTCTCGAGCTAAGGCGCGACATAGCACGCGAGATCCGCAGATACCGGCCGGGCGTGCTCATCTGCCCCTACCCGATGCGACATCTGGAGGGTCCGTATCCGGTCAACCACCCCGACCATATGGCGGCCGGCGAGGCGGCGATGGCGGCCGTGTTCCCCACCGCGCGCGATCACCTGACGTTTCCCGAGCTGCTCGAGGATGGGCTGGAGCCCTGGGCGGTGCGGGAGGTCTGGGTGATGGGCCATCCGTCGCCCGACGTGTTCGTGGACATCTCGGACCATTTCGACACTTCCGTAAACGCCCTGCTCAAGCACTCCTCCCAGATGCCGTGGCCCAGCGACGAGGTCCGCGCGCGCATGGCCGAGTGGAAACGCATGGGAGCCAAGGGCCGCGGCATTCAGTACGCCGAGACCTTCAAGCGAATAAATTACCGTTACTAGGTCCGGCCCGGCCTAAGGAACGGCGGCCGGGCCATGCTCTGCTAAGCGCTCTATCAAAGGCGAGGAGGGAGCCATGAGCGATGACGTAGTGTGGGCGGACGCGACCGAGCTGGCCTGCCGCATCCGGTCCAGGCAGATCTCACCGGTGGAGGTCCTGACGACCCTGGTTGACCGCATCGATACGGTCAACCCCGCGGTCAACGCTATCGTGGTCCCCGCCGATGACGCATTCGACAGGGCGGCCGAGGCCGAAAGGGCGGTGACCGAGGGCAGGACCCTGGGTCCGCTTCACGGCGTGCCGTTCACAATCAAGGACTGCATAGACACCGCCGGATTGAGAACCACGAGGGGCTCGCTTCTGTTCAAGGACCGCGTGCCGGACCAGGACGCCACGGTCGTAAGGCGGCTCAGCGGAGCCGGCGGCATCATGATCGGCAAGACGAATATGCCCGAGTTCGCGCTCGACGCGGACAGTTCCAACCGCGTCTTCGGAACGACCAATAACCCCTGGAATTCTGACCGATCCGCGGGCGGTTCCAGCGGGGGGGAGGGGGCCGCCATCGCGGCCGGGCTCTCACCCCTGGGCGTCGGCAGCGACGTCGGCGGGTCAATACGCATACCGGCGACCTTTAACGGCGTCGCAGGCCTCAAGGCGACGCATGGCCGGATCCCTCTGACCGGCCACTGGCCCGACATCCTTCTGGCCTCCATGCACGTGGGGCCGATGGCCCGCAGCGTTCGGGACATAGCCCTGTCGCTCTCGGTGATGGCCGGCGCGGACGGCGTCGACCCCTATGCCTCGAGCATGGGTCCACCGGCATTAGTAGACCTTGACGCACCACTGAGCGGTCTGCGGGTCGCATGGAGCCCGGAGGCGGGCTTCGCGCCGGTTGACCGGGAGGTGCAGGCAGTGATCACGGCCGCGGCCGCCCACCTGACCGAGCTGGGGGCAGACGTGGAACGATCGGACCTGGGCTTTCTCAGCAAGCACGACTACCAGGTCGAACACATTCACGCCTTCAACTTCGAGGCCGTGCCGGCCATAAGGAGGCTTGGAGAGGGTCGTTTCGACGAGCTTGCCCCGAGTACCATCTGGTTCGCCGAAGCCGGAGCGCCTTCATGGGAGCGTTACCTAAAGGCCCGGTCACGGATAGCAGAGCTCAAGATCGATACCGGTGAGTTCTTCCGCACCTATCACGCCATGCTGGCCCCCACCGCGCCGATGCCCGCCTTCCCGCACGGCCGGTCGGACTACCCGGTAAACGGGCGCGCCGTGCCAAAGTTCCACGTGACCAAGACCACGTCGCCCTGGGACTACACGGGCTCGCCCGCGCTCTCGGTGCCTTTCGGCTGGACCGCCCAGGGCCTACCGATCGGTGTGCAGATCGTAGGTCGCAGGTTCGACGAGGCGACGGTCCTGCGCCTGGGTGCCGCACTGGAGACCGGCGCCATCGACCCTAACCGCACTCCCCCGCTCTAGCGCCCCGACGAAACGGGGCTGTCGAGGCCGGATCACAGGAGGTATGTCATGGATATCTTCGTGCTGAGGCACGGACGGGCCGGAAGCTGGAACCCCCTCAGATACCCGGACGACCGCCTCAGACCCCTCACGAGTGAGGGTCAGGACAGGCTGGGCAGACAGGTACTCGTAATGAAGGCTATCGAGGTCTGCCCCGAGGTGATCGTCTCGAGCCCACTGACTCGTGCGCTACAGACGGCGCAGATCGTTCACAGGGGCCTGGATAGTCCGCGGCCATTGGCCACCTCGGATGCTCTGACGCCCGGCGCCGATCCATACGACACGCTGGAGGAGCTGGCAACGGACTACGCGTCCTTCGCCAGCGTTATGATCGTTGGACACGAGCCCCATCTCAGCGGCTTCACCTCCGTCGCCGTCGCCGGCTCGCACGAACCGATCATCAGGATCCGAAAAGGCGCCCTGTGCAAGATCAGCCTGCAGCCGTCCGCCTACGGCCACACCGGCCGGATCGAGTGGTGCCTGACCGCAGGACAGATGCTGAGGCTGGCCCGGCAATAGGGTCGCCCCAACTAGGAGATACGGATCGCCTGGTCGGTCAGCTTTGCCGCCGCCCTGGCCCGCCGGGCCGGAGCAGGCCCCCTCGACGAATCCGGACCGGCAGCAAAGAGACCAAGAGCCCGGCTGCCACAACAATCGCCCCGACGACGAAGGCCTGGGTCATACCCCGGGTAAAGGCCTCCTTTATGCCGGCACCGCCCGCTTCTCTCACCGCGTCCAGACTGGGCTCGTAACCCAGCCCTCCCATCGTGGCGGTAACGATCGCAGTTCCGATCGCGATACTGCTGAGCGTGGCGGCGTTGCGGGCCATGTTTATGAACGCTGTCACCACTCCCTGTCCGCCAGGCTTGACCACGCTGTAGATCGCATTCTGAGCGGGAGAGAAGATAAAGCCCAGTCCGAACCCCATCAGCAGCATCGTCGCGACCGTCCACCAGATGGAGCTGTCCTGCGTAAGCCTTGTCAGCATGGCCATCGAAGCCAGGCCCAGAGCCAGGCCCAAGGGCACAAAGCGCCTCCATCCCATGCGGTCGGACAGGTGTCCGACAATCGGCCCGGAGGTCAGGAAGGCGACCGGAACAGCCGATACCACCAGGCCGGAGAACAACGGTGTAAGTCCGGCGACCTCCTGCAAGTAGAAGGGCAGCAGAAAAAAGGTGGCTGAGTTCCCGAGCACCATCAGGAACATAGTCGCCTGGCCCACCAGGAAGGTACCGTCTTTGAACAGTCCCAGCGGGAGCATGGGCTCGGGTGATCTCAACTCCCAGACAATGAAGCCCAGGGCCAGAGCACATACCGCCGCGAATCCGATGATCACCTCGGGCGACGACCATCCAAGTCCATTGCCGTTGGATACCGTCAGCAAGAAGACAACCAGAGCGGCCGTGGACAACACGGCCCCGGGCCAGTCGAACGAGCCGAAGCGGGGCATCCCGGACCCTGACTGGGCCCCCGCCCGGGACTCGGCCATTTGGCCGGATTCCGTTCGTGAAGGGCCGGCGGGGCGAGGATCGGTTAAACCCAATACGCGCAGTGCCAACAGCACCGAGACGGCGCCCACCGGTCCGGCGAGATAGAGCATCGCCCTCCAGCCCAACAGCGTCACGGCACCTCCGCCAATGACGGGGCCGGCAATCGCGCCCAGGGCGAGAACGCCCATAAACATCCCCAGCGCCTTTCCTCTCTCACGGGTCGGAAATGCGGAGGTGATTATGGGGACGCTGGTTGCCTGGACCATGGCTGAGCCGACCCCCTGGAAAACCTTAAAGCCGATCAGCGCATGCAGCGACGGGGTGGAACCTGCCAGCACGGCTCCCACCGTGAAGATCGAGATACCGATCAAGTAAAGGCGCCTGTGTCCAGCGATGTCGGCCAGGCGCCCCACAGGAAGGAGGAGGGCGCCCACCGTGAGCAGATAGCCGAGAACCACCCACTGCACGTCCGGGATCGTGGCGTCGAAGTGGTCGGCAATGGGCGGAACGGCCTGATTCAGGCCGAACTCGTCCAGGAGGGTCATAAATATGCCGGGCGCAACCGCGCCGAACACCACCCATTTGCGCGCGTTCATAGTGGCGGCACGGGTTAAGGAGACTCTACTCCCACCTGGGCATCAAGAGGATGGAGCGTTTCAGGCTCAAGAATTGACTCGTATCCCGCTCGTGATATCAGGGTTGTTCGGCCGGAGCCCACGCCACCTAAGACTGAACTTCGGGGACAAGGGGCAAAGGTGTAGGTACGTGCACATAGAGGCCCCGGTCAGTCCAGACAGGCGGTCTGCGGGATGGTAGCGGCGACCCGCAGTTTCAACTCCCGGGCGGGGATTAGTGCGCCAAGCTTGCCAGTCCCAAAAGACCGTACAGCGTGCCCAGGCCGACCGCCGTCCACACAGCGGTCCAAACCACCGCCGCCTTGACCGTCATGGCAAGTTCGTAGGCGACTGCCTTGAGAACGGACGCGCCCGGCATTATCAGGGCTCCCTGGTGAAGGGGCCCGCGGTCGCGGCCTCGAAGGGTTCTGGTCCAGAGGCTGCCCTCGCCCTTGTCGTCCTGGGACAGGGCGGGCCAAGCCGGGAACAGGGGGCGATTCGGGTCGGGGTATCTCAGTCGCGCCATGCTGACGGAATCATAACACCGGCCCCCCGCCGACTAGCTGTGACCAGTCCATCACCCGAACCTCCGGTTCGGCCCCCCGGCCCACCTGCACGCCCCCGGGTCGAGGCCTCGGTCCACCCGCCCCCCAACCTATGGACCCTAGCGGTTTCCCGCATTACTGTTACATACTTGCTGACGCTGACAGGGCCGATGCGGAGGCGTCCTGCCTATGATGATGTCCAAGGCCGGATGGAGAGCTGGCCGGCCGCCGGTGCTGCCGCGGCCAGCGCCGCGGCGTCGATCACGATGCTCCGCTTGGCCTGCCAGGGTGGGAGTTTCTGACCTATTTCTGGACTTCTTGGACGCTTAGATATGAGAGAGGCCGTCGACCGGATAACGCGCTCGACCACCTTCGAGTACTCCATCATCGCCCTCATCCTGGCGAACGGCGTCCTGCTGGGAATGGAGACCTCCCGAACACTGGTGGAGGGTTTCTCCGCCTGGCTGAACCTCGGCCAGCAGATCATTCTTGCCGTGTTCATCGCCGAAGCCGCTCTCAAGATATTCGCCGTCTCGCCACACATCGACCGTTACTTTCGTGACGGCTGGAACATCTTCGATTTCGCGGTGATCATCCTTGCCGTCATTCCGGCCGTAGGCGGTTTCGCAGTCGTAGCCCGTACCGCCCGCCTTCTGCGGGTAGTGCGACTGATATCCACGGTGCCCGAGTTAAGGTTGATCGTGGCCACGCTCGTGCGCTCGATACCGAGCATGCTGCACATCGTGGCTCTGATGGGCCTGGTGGTCTACGTCTACGCCATCATCGGCTACCAGCTGTTTCATGAGCACGACCCGGCTCACTGGCGCAACCTGGGCGTATCGCTGCTGTCCCTGTTCCAGGTGATCACGCTGGAGGAATGGGCCAGCATCATGAACACCGCGATGGAGGTACACCCGCTGGCCTGGATGTACTTCGTAACCTTCGTGGTACTGGCCACCTTTGTGGTCATCAACCTGTTCATCGCAGTGGTGATCAACAATCTCGACGAGGCCAAGAAGAAACGCCTAGACGAATTGGAGAGGCCGCAGTCTCGCGACCTACTGCTCCGTGAACTGCGCGCCACTCAACAGTCGCTGCGGAGGCTGGAGGAGCAGCTGGAGCGCCAGCACAGGCCCTCGGATCAGCGGGACTGAGCTGGCCGAGCATCTCAGGCTGGCACCATGTCCGAACAAAACCATCCGAAGCGGCGCGGCCGCGGAATCGACGCTTGTGGCCCGGCCGATGTCGGCGGGCCTAGGACTCCGACGCGATCGTGGTCTTGGCGAGCCCCTCGATGAAATTGGCGATGCTCGAGTGGTCGTTCTCGGCCTTCCCGTCGTTAACCAGAGAGCCCACCATCTGCTGAACGAGGGCGGTCACAGGCAGTGGCACCGACAGCTCGCCGGCGGTCAGAAGGGCGTTTCTGAGGTCCTTTTGGTGGAGCCGGATTCGGAACCCGGGGGCGAAATTGCCGGAGATCATCATCGGCCCCTTGGCGTTAAGCACGTTGCTGCCTGCCAGACCTCCCCTTATAGCATCGAACACCTTCTGGGGATCCAGCCCCGCCTTCTTCGCCAGGACAAGCGCCTCTCCCACCGCTTCTATGTTGGCTGCGACGATGATCTGGTTTGCCAGCTTGGTCGTGTTCCCCGCACCGTAGTCGCCACACAGTACCCAGCTCTTACCCATCGCCTCAAACAATGGTGACGCCCTATCGAACACCTCTTGCCGTCCCCCAACCATGATCGCCAGGTCACCGGAGACGGCCATCGGCTCCCCTCCGCTGACGGGCGCGTCTAGGAAATCAACTCCCTTTTCCTCGCATGCCCTGGCTATCCTTTGGGACACGGCGGGGGCTATCGAGCTCATGTCGATGATCAATGATCCCGGACTCGAGCCGGCCAGCACGCCGTCGGTTCCGAGAATGACCAGCTCGGAGTCCGGCCCATCGGGCAGCATTGTCACGACGGCATCGGCTCCCGCCGCAGCCGCTGATGGCGAACCGACCGCAGTCGCACCGTGGGCCGCTACTTCATCGACCGGCGGACGGGACCGGCTATGGACCATGAGTTCAAAGCCCGCCCCCAGTAGATTCTTGGCCATCGGCTTACCCATGATGCCCAAGCCCACGAATCCGACTCTCTTGATGTTAGGCAAGTTTCACACTCCTATTGGGAAGGCGTTTGTTGACTGAGATTCGGGCCCGATTATAGTAGACCCATGACCAACATCGCATTGGTTCACTCCCACGACCGAGAGATCTACGAGGAGATCGCTCGCCACACGCCGAACGGCTTTGCCACCGTCGGCATCGACACCAGAAGCCCCATAAGTGACCAGGTCAGAGCAGCGGCCGATGCCGAGTACCTGATCCTGTCGGGCATCGACCTGCCGGACGAGGTCCTGGCTGCCTGCAGGCCACGCCTGCTGCAGATCCTTTCGGCGGGCTGGGACCACCTGAATATCGACCTTATCCACCATCTTGGAGTCCCGGTCGCCAACAATGGCGGCGCCAATTCATGGGCGGTCGCCGACCATGCCGTGCTTTTGATCCTGGCCGTCTACCATCGCCTGATCGAGGCCGATTCCGCCGTTCGCTCCGGGCGGTGGCGCGAGCCACTGGACGGTACCAACGCGTTCGAACTGGCTCAAAAGACCGTTGGCGTGCTGGGCATGGGCAGCATCGGCAGGCAGGTCGCCAGACGGCTGAGGGGGTTCGATGCCAGGCTCGTCTACCACGACGTGGTGCGTCAGCCAGGAGCGGCCGAGCGGGAGCTGGAACTGGACTACGTGAGCCTCAACGAGTTGTTTCTAACCTCGGACGTGATCACCATACATGTGCCCCTCATTGAGCAAACCCATCATCTGATCGGACGTGAATTAATCAATCTCATGAAACCGACAGCGGTGATCGTCAACACCGCCCGCGGAGCGATCATCGACGAGGCGGCATTGATCGATGCCCTCGGGAGCGGCCGCATCGCCGGAGCCGGCCTGGATGTTTTCGAGACCGAGCCGATTCAGCCCGACAATCCCCTGCTGGGCATGCCGAACGTGATCGTTACACCCCACAGCGCCGGGACCAACTGGGACACCTGGTCACGCCGGGCGGCGTTCGGGTACGCCAATGTTGCGCGGGTTCACCGAGGAGAGGGAGCCTCCAACCTGATCGAGCTCTGAGCCGCTGCGCTCGCTCCCTTTGACCCCGGGCCCGGGTTGCCCGATCCACGGTGGTGTGATCGCCAGGGCATAGGGCACAATAGCCCGACAATGCAGATGTCCGGAGCACAGGCGCTCGTACGGCAGCTCGTTGCCGAGGGCGTTGACACGGTGTTCGCGCTACCCGGCGTGCAGATCATGGCCATCTTCGACGCCCTCTACGAGCATCGTGACAGGATTCGGCTCGTCATTGGCCGAAGCGAGATGGCCCTGACCCACATGGCCGACGGGTACGCGAGGGTAAGCGGCAAGCCCGGGGTGGCCATAGTCGTACCCGGGCCGGGGGTGCTATACGCGTCGGGCGGCCTTGGAACGGCCTTCGGGGCGTCGTCCCAAGTGCTCCTCGTCTCCGGGCAGATACCCAGCGGTGCCCTTGGCAAGGGAAGGGGCGAGCTGCACGAGGTGGACGATCAGCTCGAAGCTGTGAGACCCATCACGAAGTGGAATGCCCGCTGCACCACGGTCGAACAGGTGCCCGGGATGGTGCGCGAGGCATTTGACCGGATGGGCAGCGGCCGACCGCGCCCGGTTGAGATCGAGATCCCGTCAGACACGCTGGGCATGGAGGCCAATGCCGAGCTGATCGAGCCGGAGCCATCCCTGCCCGTGGCGCCTAAGCGCGGGGCGATCGACTCGGCGGTCGCGGCGCTGGCGGCGGCCGAGCGCCCCGTCATATTCGCCGGAGGAGGCACGGCGATCGCGGACGCCTCAGGGGAATTGACGGCCCTGGCCGAAGCCCTGATTGCCCCGGTGATGACGACCCAGCAGGCAAGGGGTGTGATAGATCCCGAGCACCCTCTGTACCTCGGGGTCAACTACGCCCAAATGATGCCGGGCACCGAGGTGGTCAGGGAATCGGACGTTCTCCTGGCCGTGGGCACCCGGCTACTGATGCCCGGTCTAGACCCTTCGGGAAAGACATTGATACAGGTGGATGTCGACCCTGAAGAGATCGGACGCAATTTCAGGCCCGATATCGCGATCGAGGGCGATTCAAGGCTGACGCTGGCCGCCATCGCCGAGGGGCTGAGTGCCCGCAAATTCGCCCTCGGCGCGCAGGAACGGGGCGATCGGGAGCGGTTCTGTGCACGCTGGAAAGAGGACATCTCCAAGTGCATCAAGACCCTGGCACCGGAGCAGACCGCAATCGTGGACGACATAGCGGCCGAGCTGGGTGGCGACGGGATAGTCATCAGCGGCATCACGAACATTGGCTACTGGAGCAACCTGTGGTATCCGGCACGCCGGCCCCGGTCGTATCTGACCACCTCGTACTTCATTCCCCTCGGATACGCCTTCCCGACGGCTCTTGGCGCCAAGCTGGGGGCGCCTGACCGGCGCGTGGTGGCCATCAGCGGAGACGGCGGATTTCTGTACATGGCCTCTGAGATGTCGACGGCCGTCTCACACGGCATAGGAGCGGTGGCACTGGTGTTTAACAACGATGCATACGGCGCCTCGAAATGGGACCAGGCCCACCGGTACGGCGGCCGCCTCTACGGCACCGAGCTTCAGAACCCCGACTTCGTAAAGCTTGCAGAGGCCCACGGTGTGAGAGCCGAGAGCACGACGGCAGATGGCCTGCGATCGGCGCTGCGCCGGGCGCTGGCGCACGACGCACCGGCCCTGGTCGAGGTAAAGCTGCCCAACATGATGCCCCCGTTTCAGATCGTAAGGTGAGCTCCGACATGCTCTCCGCTCAGCGGAGACGCCCATTCCCCGACCCGGCGGATAGCAGGTTACGATAGGGTGGTGAGAAGCAAAACATCCGTTCGCGAGCGCATCGAGGCTCGCGAGGAATCACTTTCCATCTTCGCTCGGCGGTCGGCGCGCAGCGCGGGTCGCAGGATACCTGAGCTGCCCAGCCCGCTGAGGACAGACTTTCAGCGCGACCGGGATCGGATAGTCCACTCCAAGGCCTTCCGGCGCCTCAAGCACAAGACCCAGGTCTTCATAGCACCTCTGGGCGACCACTACGTGACCCGACTTACCCACACGCTAGAGGTGTCTCAGATAGCCAGGACAATCGCCCGCGCGCTCAACCTAAACGAGGACCTTACCGAAGCAATCTCCCTCGGCCACGACCTCGGCCACACGCCGTTCGGGCACGTTGGTGAGGACGAGGTTGATCGACTGCTCAGGGGGGACGCCGAGCCCGGATCGGGATTCAGGCACGCCCGCCAGAGCCTGCGCGTGGTCGACGCCCTGGAGAAGGAAGGGGCAGGCCTGAACCTTACCTCCGAGGTGCGCCAGGCCATCGTCGCTCACTCCAAGCCGCGGGGGGACTTTCTGTCGCCCGACCTGGTGGAGAATCTCTCGCTTGAGGGACAGGTGGTCCGCATCTCCGATGCCGTCGCCTACCTGAACCATGATCTGATGGACGCATTTCGCGCGGGCGTGGTGTCCCGGGAGCAGGTGCCGAGTGAGGTGTTTGACGCGCTGGGCACCCGTCACGCCCAGAGAGTTGACCGCATCGTCACCGACATTGTGCAAAACTCGTGGCGCGCAACGGGCGAGGACGGTCTATCCGGCGAAATGCCCATGATCGAGATGGGACCGACCGTACGGCGGGCAGTCAACATCTTCAGGGACTTCATGTTTGAGCGCGTCTATGTCCCGGCGGATATCTGCGACCAGGGCACTGCGGCCAGAGCCATAGTCCGAGTGCTGTTCAATCACTATTTCGACAACCACGATCAGATCCCGGCTGAATACCGCGCGATAGCAGAAAGCGACGAGCGGGCGATCGTCGACTACCTCTCGGGTATGACGGACCATTACGCGATCAGGAAGGCTGAAATCCTTAAGCCGGGGATATCAGACCCTCTCAGGGTCAGCGTGGCCTGACCGTCGACCAGTAAGGGCCCAAGCGGATGTCGATGTTAGAGGAGATCAAAGCCAGGCTGGACATCGTCGATGTAGTGTCCTCCTACGTGCCCCTGACCAAATCAGGCCGCAGCCTGAAGGCGCCCTGCCCGTTCCACAATGAGCGGACTCCATCGTTCATCGTGAGTCCGGAGCGACAGAGCTGGCACTGCTTCGGGGCCTGTTCGACCGGGGGGGACGTGATCTCCTTCGTCATGAGACGGGAGGGAATCGAGTTCGGGGAAGCCCTGAGATCCCTGGCGGCCAAAGCGGGGGTGGCTCTCGCATCCGGTTCCGTGCAGACGAAGTCGGCGACGGTCCATCAGATCAATGACGCAGCGGCCAGCTTCTTCCAGAGCAATCTGTACTCCAATTTGGGCGAGGCGGCCCGCGGCTATCTGAAGGACCGTGGCGTAGACAAGCAGACCGCCGTGGACTTCAGGCTGGGTCTAAGCCCGGCGACTGGGACGGGTGCCGAGAGTCTCAGAGCGCATCTTCTTGCCGAAGGCTTCAGCGCCAGCCAGATGGTCGAGGCGGGCCTGATAAGACCTTCGGAAGGGGGGGCCGGCAGAGACTTTTTCTATGGACGCCTGATGTTTCCCATAGCCGATCGCAGGGGCAACGTTGCCGGATTCGGAGCCAGGTCTCTCGACGGCTCGGATCCCAAGTACATCAACACCGCCGGAACAGAGGTCTTTGACAAGCGGAACCTGCTGTACAGCCTTCACCTGGCGACCGAGGCGATCAGGGCACGGGGCGAGGCTGTCATAGTCGAGGGCTACATGGACGCGATCGCCGCGCACCAGCACGGCCACCTCAACGTCGTCGCGTCCATGGGCACCGCGCTTACAGACACCCAGCTGGGACACCTTCGCTCAACTGCCTCCTCCGTTATCCTCGCGCTAGACGCCGACGCGGCGGGCCAGGAAGCCATCATCCGCAAGCTGGAAGAGGTGCTGGTAGCCGCGGCCGACCGCGATCCGGCAGCCTACGGCAGGCACGTCGGGACGATCATCAGGCGCGACCAGATGGAGATCAGAATTGCACTACTGCCCGAGGGCTCGGACCCCGACGATCTCATAAGGAACGACCCCCAGGCCTGGACCAGCGCAATCGAGGGCGCCGTGGCCGGCACCGACTTTATGATCCGCTGGCTGCCCAGGCGCTTCGACCTGTCCTCCGGCGCCGGCAAGACCGAGGCCGCAAAGTGGGTGGCGGGCCTCATATACGCCGCCAACCCGTTTGACCAGGAGAGATACCGTAACGATCTGGCCGTCGCACTCGGCGTCGCCCCGGAGCGTCTGGAGCCGATTCTCCGGGAAATCGGCAGGCGCAACACCGAGGCAAGGAGAAGGACCCGACGGACGGGTGCGAGCCATTCACCCGCCGAGGTCCAACCGGTCGGCCAGCTGCCGAAGGACCCCAACGGCATAGTCGACGAATATGCACTGGCCATACTGCTTAAGCGACCTGAGCTGAGGGACCTTGCGCAGGAATGTGAACCCGAGTGCTTTGATCGTAGCGAGGACCGGGAAATATTTACCCGCTGGCTGCAAGCCGATACAATAGAAGGGTTGAGGGCCGCGCTCGATCCCGCTCTTCATGATCGTCTGGATGAGCTTTCCACGGTTGCCCTGGAACCCACCATGGTCGGACAATCGGAGAGTGCGGCGCGCCAGATACTTTCCAGGCTTGAAGAAAGACGCCTCCGACGCCTCCAAGACGGCCTGCTCTCTGGACAGGATTCGCTTGAGCCTTCCCAGGAAATCGAGCGCGCGATCATCGAAGTAAACGACCGTCTCAGACAGATCCATGCCCGTAGAGGTTGATTAAAGCATGAGGACAAACCTGGACTCAGAAGACAACGATGACCTTGTAAAGGGTCTGGTCGAGAATGCCACATCGCCCCGGGACCTGATCGGCCTGACTGAGCGACGGCGGGAGGTCGCAGAGGCGATCGCCGAATCGGACAGGCCGGCCAGGGACGAGGACGAGGACGAGGACGAGGATGACGAGGACGAAGACGAGGAGGACGAGTCGACCGGCGAAGAGGGCGATGCAACCTCCACCACCAGCGAAGTTGTGCCGAGCGTCAATGCTGAGGAGGTCAAGGCCGCCAACTGGGGCGACTTCGACAACACCGAGATAATCGACGACCCGGTCCGCATGTATCTGCGGGAGATTGGCCGGGTGAGTCTGCTAAAGGCGCACGACGAGCGGGTGCTGGCACGTCGCATGGAGGCGGTAAAGCACATCGAGACCCTGGAGGAGGAACTCGCCGGCCCGGATGGCCGTCCTCCGAGGGCCTGGCAGATCGTGCTTCACCTGCTGCGCGGAGTGTCCCGTTCGTCCAAGGAGATCACCGCCATCAGCAGGTTCGTGGGCATATCAGGCGACCGAACCCTGGCGGAGCTGAGATTCCATCCCAAGGTACGCGACGCGCTGGACGGCGAGTTGAATGAGGAGATCCTCAACTATCTCGGAGAAATCCTGAACAAAGAGCCTTTGGACGCCAAGGACGACATTCTCAAGCTGTCGCTCAACTGTCGGCTGCTGCCCAAAGAGGCGCTGCAGCTGATAGACATTCACGCCCCAACCAAGGAACTTCGAACGCAGATCGAAGATCCCGCGTTGATCGAACAGCTCGAATCGTACGAGATCGTTTATCGCAAGTTCTTCAGGGACGTAAAGCTAGGCGGAACGGGAGCCCAGAGGCACTTGGCCGAGGCAAACCTTAGGTTGGTTGTGTCGGTGGCAAAAAAGTACATAGGCCGTGGCATGTCCCTTCTGGACCTTATCCAGGAGGGCAACATCGGACTGATCCGGGCGGTAGAGAAGTTCGATTATCGCAAAGGATATAAGTTCAGCACGTATGCCACCTGGTGGATCCGCCAGGCGATCACCAGGGCCATTGCTGACCAGGCGCGCACGATCCGCATCCCGGTGCACATGGTCGAGACCATCAACAAGCTCCTTCGGGTCAGTCGACGCTTGGTGCAGGAGTATGGCCGGGAGCCGACAAGCGAAGAGATAGGCGCGGGCATGGACGTACCGCCGGAGAAGGTGCGTGAGATCCTGAAGATCTCGCAGGAGCCTGTGTCCCTGGAAACTCCGATCGGCGAGGAGGAGGACAGTCACCTGGGGGACTTCATAGAGGACCGCAGTACCCTCGCGCCGGCAGAGGCCGCATCCTATCAGCTCCTAAAGGAGCAAGTTGACGATGTGCTGTTCACACTGAGCGAGCGCGAGGCAAAGGTCCTTCAGTTGCGCTTCGGGTTGGAAGACGGCCGCAGCCGCACTCTGGAGGAGGTCGGCCGTGACTTCGGCGTCACGCGAGAACGCATCCGCCAGATAGAGGCGAAGGCGCTGCGAAAGCTGCGCCACCCTACTCGTTCGAAGAAGCTGCGCGATTTCCTCGAATAGCCGGCGCGTCCCACGGGACTGGACGGTAAACTGGTCCCCATGACCTCACGAACGCAGCAGAGCGAAAAGGCCACCCATGGCGGCCCCGCCACGGCCACCAGGCCGAAGGTCGCGGTCGTCTATACCAGGCCCGAAACGGTCATCTCAGACATCGGCCGCGCGATGCGACTGGCCGAGTATGGCGATTGCCTGGATCCGACCGCTGACACCCTGCTGAAGATAAACATCTCTTGGCAGCACTACTACCCCGCCTGCTCAACAACCCCATGGCAACTCGATGGAGTCATCAGCACACTCAGGGCGGACGGCTACGAGGGCCTGATACCGGCGCACAACGGCACGGTGGTTGTCGACCCGCACGAAGGGGCCTTTAACAATCGCCACACGTCCGTAGAGAGGCGCCACAGCCTATCGGCAGTCTATCTCGACGAGCCCCCGACCAAATGGGTGAACTACCAGCCCAGGGCCAAGATGCTCGCGCTGGACGACATATACCCTGAGGGGATCCAGATACCCGAGATCTTCCCGGGCAGGAACGTGATCCACCTGCCCACCGTAAAGACGCACGTATTCACCACCGTCACCGGTGCAATGAAGAACGCCTTCGGCGGTCTGCTGCACCGGCGGCGTCACTGGACCCATTCCGTGATACACGAGACTCTGGTCGATCTCCTTGCCATCCAAAGAGAGATACATCCCGGCATATTCGCGGTGATGGATGGCACCTTTGCGGGCGATGGCCCCGGCCCACGAGCGATGAGATGGCATGAGAAGAACGTTCTGCTGGCCTCGGCAGACCAGGTGGCCATAGACGCAACGGCCGCCAGGATGATGGGTTTGGATCCGTTGAACCTAAGGTTCATCCGCCTTGCGCACGAAGCGGGACTGGGCGTAGGCGATCCGACGGAGATCGAGGTGGTAGGAGACGATATCGGAGGCGTCAACTGGCAGTTCTCGGCGAGCGAGAACACCCTGGCCTCCAAGGGCCAAAAGCTGATCTATTGGGGTCCGCTAAAGCCCCTTGAGAACCTTCTGCTTCGGTCTCCGGTGGTGCCGTGGGCATTCGCAGCGTCCAACATCTACCACAACGACTACTGGCTGAGATTCGTAGGCCGCCGTCGCATCCGCGAAGCTATGAAGACCGGCTGGGGGCGCCTGTTTGAGACCTACGGGGCCTGAATGGGCGAGACTGGCGTCCTGAGTTCAGCGATCTGCGCCGACAATGCTGAGCGCTTTCCCTGGCCCGAGATCGAGGTGGTCGTCGCCAGCGATCGGCTAGCCGAGTTGGCGGAGGTAATCTCGAAGCAGCCCGCCGTCGGGGTGGACCTTGAGGGCAACGGCCGACACCGATACCCGGAGCGCGTTTGCCTGTTCCAGATGTCGATCCCCGGAGCAATCTACATAGTGGACACCCTGACTGTCGATGATATGTCGCCACTGGGAGAGCTCCTTTGTGACCCCACCATCGTCAAGATCGCCCACTCGGCCGACTACGATCTCAGGTGTCTGGATCGGGACTGGGGCTTTCGTGTCCGCAACCTGTTCGACTCGGCGATTGCAGCCGCGTTCCTGGGGCTGCAGAAAACCGGCCTTGCTCCAGTGCTCCAAGAGGTCCTCGGCGTCGAAATCTCCAAGAGTAGGCGACTTCAGAAGTCGGATTGGACCAACAGGCCCCTAGGCGCAGAGGCCCTGGGCTACGCTGCCTCGGACGTCGCGTACCTTCACGACCTACGTGGTGTAATGCAAAAGAGGTTGGACGACCTCGGACGCTCGAGTTGGGTTGCCGAGGAGTGCGAGCGTCAGACCCGGGTACGCTACGAGGCTCCGGACCCGGCAACGGCGTTCCTGAACATCAAGGGCAGTCGAGTGCTCGACGCCAGAGGACTGGCCGTCCTCAAGGAACTGGCCGCGCTTCGCGAGCGCCATGCGCGCCAGCGGGGTCGGCCACACTTCCGGGTGCTCGCCAACTCAACACTCGTGGCCTTGGCCGAGGAGCCCGATGCAGATCTGAGCGTTGTGACCGGCCTCGGTCCATTTGCACGCAAGCCTCTAGTGAGCGAACTCAGGCGAGCACTGGAGACGGGTCTGAAGGCTCCTCCATACGATAGACCCGCCACCGCCCGTCGCCCGCGCATGCAAACTGCGGAAAAGCAGCGACTTGAAGAATTCAAGCTGTGGCGAAAGGCCCACGGCGATAGTCTCTCGATCGATCCCAGCCTAGTGTGGCCAACCATCAGCCTTGAGCGGCTCGCCAGAGACCCGGGCGCTGGAGAAAGGGAGACGATGAGCCCGGACGTACGCGGGTGGCAGTCCGCAGAGTTCGGCAACTCCCTCTTGGAAGCCACCAAGAGGCTTCATCTCAGGAGCCCATAGATAGCGTGCAGGACCAGCTATCGGTCCGGACGGAATCTCGGGATCACCTCGGCGGCAAAGCGGTCTAGCTGTTCGATTACCTGTTGAGTCGGGGTCGATATGGCCAAGCTCAGGTTTATGCTGCCAAGCCCGGGATAGCGTTCCTGAATTGCCTCTAGTTCGTCGCCGATTTCTTCAGGAGTGCCCACGAGGTAAGCTCCCTCAGCGGCCAACTGCTCCACACCGGGAATTCCGGCCCTTGGAGCCAGAGATGGATCCTTCGTGGCCTCGATCTGCTCCTGGGACAGCCCTGCAACCATGTTGAGCGGACCGAACATCTTGACGTGCTCTTCATAGAACGGTTGGGCGTTGCGAATCGCTTCTTCCCGCGAGTCGGCGATAGAGAGGTTAAATCCCACCATCAAGTCTTCGCCGAGTTCAGTTTCCCTACCATGAGCGGCGAGAGTCTCCCTCCACTGATGCATGATCCTCTCGGAGGCCCCCCCGGGAGCAGCCCCTCCTCCGATCAACCCCTTGATGCCATGGCGAGCCATGAAATCCAGTCCACGCTGACCTCCACTGACTATCGGCTGCCAGCACTCGACCGGGGTGCTTAGCGGACGGGGCACCAAGGTGATCTTCTCCATGGTTTCGCCCCGGTAGCGCACGGCGGGAGGAATGACATAGTGCTTGCCGTGATGGCTGAAGGACCGTTCGTTGAACGCCTTTAGGATTAGTTCGACCTGCTCTTCAAACAACTCGCGGTTGGCATCGCCATCCAGTAGTGGGGCGCCAAAAGTCTCTACTTCCCGAGTATGGTAGCCACGGCCAACTCCGAAGATCACCCGACCACCTGTGAGGACATCGACGGTGGCAAAGTCCTCAGCCAATCGGAGGGGATGCCACATGGGAGGTATGTTAAAGGCCGCCCCAAACCTTAAGTGATCGGTGTGATGCGCCAGGTGCAGCGACAGCAAAGGTATGTTGTTGATTACCTCGTAGCCCTCGGGCTGGAAGTGGTGCTCGGCGAGCCAGAAGACGTCGTATCCAGCCCGGTCCATGGCTTTTGCGATAGACAGGGTGTCGTCGAACGCCGAAACCAGATGCTCGTTGGAGTAGAACCGCTCATGCACCGGCGTGCCGGCGAAACCCACGTCCTCGATGGCAGGGTAGCCCGCGAATATAGACCCGAACTCCTTGATCATTGCTCGACCCTCCTAGTGATGAACCCGCCACACTGGTCGGAATCTTAGCAGCGGTCGCCGGTTTTGGTCTCAGGTTCAAACCAAATAGCGCGACTATCCAACCAGTGGCCGCTCGGAGGACGGTTTACGCCTCCCGGGCCGGTGAGCCGCCGAAATTAGGATACAATCCGGCCGACTTTAGCGCGGAGGACCAAGATGGGCGAATTCACTGCTTACCTGAACGGAGAATGGGTACCGCGAAGCGAGCTAAAGGTCGATGTGGCCGACCGAGGCTTTCGCGTGGGGGACACGGTGTTTGATGTCACTCGCACATTCAGCGGTAAGCCGTTCCTACTGGATCGCCACATCGACCGCCTGTACCGTTCGATGAAATACACGCGCATTGACATCGGCATGCCGGCCGAGGAGATGACCCGGGTGACTCTGGAGGCCGTGGAGAAGAACCGAGAGCATTTGGCAGAGCACGGCGACTTTGACATCTGGCACGCCATAACACGGGGTCCGGGCCGATGGGCCTATGAGTGTGAGAACCCGACCGTCATAATCGATGTCGCGCCAGTGCCTTGGGACTGGTTCGGGGACGCCATGGAAGGCGCGAAGGGCGTAGTCACGAAGACTCGCTCAATGTCGTCTGAGACCGTCGACCCGAAGATCAAGCATCACAGCCGCCTCAACTTCAACCTGGCTGAGATGGAGGCCGGGGACGTAGAGTCCAATGGATGGCCCATCCTTACCGATGCCTCCGGCAACCTGACCGAGGGGATCGGCTACAACCTGTTTGTAGTGACGGACGGGACCATAAGGACGCCGGCGGATTCATCCATACTTCAGGGTATATCCCGCTCGTTCGTTTTCGACCTCGCTCGCCAACTCGACATAAGGATCGTCGAGGAGGACCTCCAGCCCTACGATCTCTACACTGCGGACGAAGCGTTCTTCTCTTCGACGCCGTTTTGCGTGTTGCCGCTCACTGCTGTGGACAAGCGCCAGATCGGCGACGGCGAGCCCGGCCCGATGTTCAAGACGTTGATCTCGGCCTGGTCCGAGCACGCAGGCCTGGACATCTGGGATCAAGCCCGCAACCAATTCGCAAAGCTGGGATAGGGAGCAGCAGGCCACCAGCTAGAGCGAAACGAATCGCGGCCGTACTCCGACCTCATGTTCAGGATCGGCATTGATGTCGGCGGCACCTTTACCGACGTTGTCGCGGCCCATGGCCGCGGTCAACCCCGCCTGTTCAAGACGCCATCCACTCCGCACGACCCGTCCGAGGCCGTGCTGACCGGTCTTGGACTGGTTGCCGACTCGCACGGACTGACCGTCAAGGAACTGCTGAGCTCCACCACGCTCCTTATACATGGCACCACGGTGGCCACCAACACCCTGATTGAAGGCAAGGGTGCAAAAGTCGCCCTCCTGACAACGGAGGGATTCAGGGATGTGCTCGAGGTCAGGGAGGGATTCAAGGAGGACAGGTACAACCTTCGCATGGAGCCTCTCAAGCCCTTGGTTCCCAGGTTTCTGCGCCTGACCGTCCCGGAGCGGATCAGATGCGACGGCAGGATCGAACGCCCCCTGGATCTGGATGCAGTGGCACGATGCCTCGACGCATTGCAGGAGGAGGAAGTGGAAGCACTGGCGGTGTGCTTTTTGTTCTCCTTCATCAACCCCGACCACGAACTTAGGGCGGCCGACATGATCAGGGCGCGGTTCCCCGACACTTACCTATCGCTGTCATCGGAAATCCTGCCCCAGATCAAGGAATTCGACCGCGTGAGCACGACCGTGGTCAATTCCTACGTCGGACCGGTATTCAGCGAGTACCTCGCGCGGCTGGGCAGGCGTCTTGAGGACCTCACATCCTATGGCGCCGGGCCGGCGGGCGGGATGCTGATAATGCAGTCCAACGGCGGTGTAGTGCCCCTACCCGAGTCCAGAAAGGTCCCTGTCCGCGCCATCCTTTCCGGCCCGGCGGGCGGGGTCAGCGGGGCCGCTAACTACGGCAGGTTGATGGGCGAGGATCGTGTCATCGCCCTGGACATGGGCGGCACGAGCACCGACATCTCAATCGCAGTGGACGGCTCGGCCAACACGACCACCGAGACGTTCGAGGCAGGATGGAAGATCGCCGTGCCGATGATGGACGTGGCAACTCTTGGCGCGGGCGGGGGGAGCATAGCTGCGGTAGACGAGAGCGGGATACTAAGGGTCGGCCCGCTGAGCGCGGGTGCGGATCCCGGTCCGGCATGCTACGGGCACGGCGGTACCGATGCCACCCTAACCGACGCAGCGGTCGTGCTATGCCACCTGGATCCACTGCGATTTCTCGGAGGCAGGCAGGCCCTCGATGTCGACAGTGCGCGCCGCGCGGTAACCGAGCACGTCGCCGAGCCACTTGGGCTGTCCACTGAAGTGGCGGCCATCGGCATGCGCGAGGTCGTTTCAACCACGGTCGCCGAGGGTATCCGCCTCAAGGCCGCGCAATCAGGGATGGACCCACGCAGCTTTGCACTGGTCGCCTTCGGGGGAGCTGCCGGGCTTGTGGCGACGGCGGTTGCACGCAAGCTGGGCGTGGAACGCGTGATAGTGCCTGCCGAGGCGCCGGTCTTGTCCGCATACGGCATGCTGTCAACGGATATCCGCCAC
The DNA here is from genome assembly GCA_965207145.1 of Dehalococcoidia bacterium. Classification (GTDB taxonomy): domain Bacteria; phylum Chloroflexota; class Dehalococcoidia; order Lucifugimonadales; family UBA2962; genus CAUZIR01. The sequence goes on from OZ242262.1 coordinate 542,269, forward strand.
GACCTCTCACGCTCTCATCCGGCGGACCTGACACCAGCGACGCTTGACAGTGTACGGGCGGTTCTAGCCGAGCTCACGGACCGGGGGCGGGCCCTGCTGGCTGGGCGACAGGAGCTGTTGGAGACGACGATCAGTCTTTCTGCCGATATGCGCTACTCCGATCAGATGTACGAGGTCAACGTGCGCGTCCCCGATCTGAACCTTGACGACCGCGCGTTCATGGCAAGGTGGAAGGCCAACCTGCACGAGCGGTACGAGGAGCTCTACTCATACAGCCAGCAGGACCTTGACATCCGTCTCGTAACCCTGCGCGCCACAGCCATCGGCAGGCTCCCTAGGATCGAAACTCACCGTCGTGCCGCCGTTGCTCCCGGAGGAGGTCGGTCAGGAGGGAGGCGAAGAATCTACCTGGATGGCTGGTTAGACGTGCCGGTGCACCGGATAGGGGAAAAGATGCCGGCACAGGGATTGATCGGGCCGGCGATCCTGGAATCTGACTTCAACACCTTCGTCCTGGAGGCCGGTGACACGGCCCGGGCCGACGACAGGGGTGGAGTGATTGTCAGTGTGGCGTCTCAGGCGGATGCAGGCCGGGACGTGGTGGCCGAAGCCGACCCGATCACCACGGCGGTGGTTGAGCGGAGGCTGGACTCCATAGCCCTGGAGATGATGGAGGTAATGCTACGGACTTCGTTGTCCCAGATTCTGAACGCCAGCCGAGACTACTCGACCGCCCTTTTGGATCGGCAAGGCCATTTGGTGGCCCAGGGCGAAGGGATACCCGTGCACATCAGTGCACTCCCGATCGCCGGCCGGGCCGTGCTCGACTACTTCGGGGACGACCTAAATGAGGGAGACGTGTTCATCCTCAACGATCCCTACCACGGGGGCAGTCACTTACCTGATGTCACCATGAGGTAGCCTCAAAAGGTGTGTAAACGATCAGGCGGTGTAACCTCTCTCTGATCACAGACGGGCTTTTTATGCCCGAGAGAGGAGTACACCGCCCATGGTCAAGGAGAGCATTGAAACAGGACCTGAGTCAAGGCCGGGATTCGAGCACCTGGAGGACTGGTTGCGAGGTCAGATGCAGGGTCTGATCCAGGACATGCTGGAGGAGGAGGTCACCGAGTTCCTGGGCAGGGCCAGGTCGGTGCGCCGGTCGGGATCCGATAGGGACTCTGGGTACCGAAACGGTCACGGAAGCCCCCGGAGGCTGACGCTGAGCTCGGGGACGATCCAGGTGAGGCGGCCGAGGGTACGTGATACCGAGGAGCGGTTCGAGAGCAGGCTTCTTCCCCTGTTCGCCAACAGGAGCCGGCAGGTCGACGTCCTGCTTCCGGAACTGTACCTGCACGGTCTGTCGGAGGGGGACTTCGACCTGGCGCTGCGAGGTCTGCTGGGCGAGGCCGCTCCGATATCGGCCAGCACGATCGCGCGTCTGAAGGACAGGTGGAACGCAGAGCTCGCCGAGTGGCGGGGAAGGTCCCTTTCCGAGCTAGAGGTAGTCTACATGTGGGTGGACGGGGTGTACGTGAAGGCGGGCCTGGAGCGTGAGAAGGCCGCGATCCTGGTGGTTGTGGCGGCGCTGAGCGACGGGAGCAAGGTGGTCCTGAGCGCGGTGCCCGGGTACCGGGAGTCCACACGGAGCTGGTCGGATGTGCTCAGGGACCTGAGGGACCGCGGTCTCAGCTGCCCGCGGCTGGTGGTCGGAGACGGTCATCTGGGGATCTGGGGGGCGCTTGGCAACGTGTACCCGGAGGCGGGAGAGCAGCGCTGCTGGAACCACAAGATCCTCAACGTGCTCGACAAGCTTCCCAAACGTCAGCATGACCAGGCAAAGCTGATGCTGCGCAGCATGCCGTACGCTCCCACCCGGGCCGAGGCAGAGCGGCTCAGGCGGGTCTTCACGCGGTGGTGCGGCGAGCACTCCTACGAAGCAGCCCGTGAGGCTATCGAGCGTGACTGGGACAGGATGGTGGCCTTCTACGACTACCCCAAACAGCACTGGCGTCACCTGAGAACGACCAACCCGGTCGAGTCGCCCTTCGCTGCGCTGCGCATCCGGACGGATGCGGCCAGGCGCTATAAGAAGGTGGACCGGGCGATCGCAGTCATATGGAAGATGCTGATGGTGGCCGAGAACAGGTTCCGGCGCCTGCAGGCGCCGGAGCTGATGGCTGACGTCTACCTCGGTGCCAGGTACAAGGACGGGGTCGCCATCGAGCAACAGGAAGAGAGGATCGCCGCCTGATCGCTTTTACACACCCTTTGACGCAACCTCTGTCACCATCCTGCGTCCCGTCTTCTGGGAGGGCTCCTTAAGATACATGGCCGTCAACCGTGCGCATCACAGCGATATAGGCGGCGGGACGCACGGCGGCTACAATCCGTCGGCCACGGAGATATTCCACGAGGGCCTGCGACTTCCACCTCTGCGGATCGTGGACAGGGGCACGCCGCGCAACGACCTTCTTCGAATGATGTCCGTCAATACGCGCTTCCCGGCCGGCTTTCTTGGCGACCTGAACGCCCAGATGGGCTCCGTAGAAATCGCGGCCAGGCGCATCAGATCCCTTCTGTCTGAATATGGACCGCAGATGCTGGAAGCGACGGTCGCCCAGTTGATGGACGCTGCAGAGGCGCAGGTGCGAAAGTTCGTATCCCAGTGGCCCGACGGCGTGTACCAGGGGGAGACGTTCGTCGACAACGACGGCTTCGGGGCGGAAATGATTCCCGTACGCGCGAGGGTAACGGTCAAGGGTGACGAGTTGACGGTTGATCTCAGTGATTCCAGCCCGCAGGTTACCGGCTTTATCAATAGCGCCTATGCCAATACGCGGTCCATCGTGCACGCAACTGTTATGTATCTGGCACCTGCCGACCTGCCAAAGAACGAGGGCTCCATGCGTCCCGTACTGGTAATCGCGCCGAAGGGCCTGATTGTCAACGCCGTGCCCCCAGCGCCAGTCACCATGAGCACCAATCACGTCGCCGAAGAGATAGCGGAGGCCATCTTCCAATCGCTCGCGGACGCGGTACCGCACGCCGTAAACGCCGGCTTTGGCAGGCGACTGCGCTATGCGATTACCGGCACCGACCCACGGACGCGAAAGCCCTTCCTGTGGCATTTCTTCCTTGGTCGCCCGGGCGGCGGGGCCTCACTTGAGCACGATGGCTGGACCAACGTCGGTGAACTCAACTCGGTTGGAGCGATACGGGCACCGAGTGTAGAGGTGACCGAGGAGCGCTTCCCCCTCTTCGTGCTGCGCAACGAACTGCGTCCCAACTCCGGCGGACCGGGAAGGCGGCGTGGCGGCCTAGGCTCGATTTGCGAAATCGTCTACGAGGGGTCAGACATCGCGCTTTTGAATACGGCGGGCGACGGCATTATCAACCCACCTCCCGGCATCTTGGGAGGAAGGCCCGGCCTGCCGCATCGCTACACTATCGTGTCCGACGGCAAGGAAACCGAGCTCCGCTCCAAGCAAACGGGAGTCCGGGTACATCCCGGCGACGTCATCAGGGTCCTATCGGCTGGCGGTGGGGGTGCGGGAGACGCATCTACACGGGAGCCAATCCGGATACATGCTGACAGATTAAACGGGTATGTGACAGAGTAAGCTGACTCATGGCTCCTTGCCAGCAGCGTGCATCAGCCTGAGCTTGCTTGCCAGTTCCCCAAAGTCGGCCGCGTATACATCAAAGCCAGCCTCCTTTGGCACACGATGGTATCTGTCGCGACCATGCTCGAAGGGCCGGTGCACGTAGCCAGTGCGCAGGCCGACGGAGCGGGCTGCCTCTAGGTCATCGGAGTGCGCGGCAACCATCATCACTTCGGCTGGCTCTAGGCCCAGCAGGTCAGCAGCACCGGTATAGACGTCGGGATCTGGCTTGTATCTCCTGAAGAGTTCGGCAGAGAGTATCGCGTCCCAACGAAGACCAGCCCGCTTGGCCATGTTGATCAGGAGGGCTAAGTTGCCGTTAGAAAGGGTGGCGATGATGTATCGCCGCCCCAGCCTCTCGATGCCCGGCACGACGTCCGCCCAGGGCTCCAGTCGGTGCCAGACCCTATTGAGTCGGTCCATTTGATCGGCGCCAAGGGCATCGAGCCCGAAAGCGGGGGCGAGCCGATCAAGTGAGCGGCGGTGCAGGGAATCAAGGTTGGTCCAGGGCAGATCCCCACGCCGCACGCAATCCATGCTAGGCCGGTAGGCCGCCCTCCAAGCATCAGCGAACATGGGCCAGTCGATGCCGGTCTCCAACTCGGCCTCCAATTCGGCGCCATAGCGAATGATCGAGCCTCGCCAATCAACAACGGTGCCGAAAACATCGAAGGTAAGTGCTCTAACCAGCGACAAAGGGCACTGGACCTCTACCAATACGCTCCTCCAAGGAATGACGACCAAGAGGTCGCCGGCGATCCTCCCCTGCTATCGGATGCGGCGGTTGGCCTTATCGTAAATGGCTGCCACTGTCGGCTCGCCATCCTGCACGCCCTCTAATGTGGCGATGTGGGCGGAACGTGTCTTGAACACCTGCGGCCTAAAGAAATAGATGGCCGAGTCTCCGGGGCTGACCCGCTGACCATCAGACGGGTAGAGCCATGCATAGTAGTCAATCCACTGGGCATCCGGTATCTCCGCCCTCACGCGATTGCCCATCACGGCCTCCCCGTGATCGCCCACAAAGGCGGAGGTCAAAGCCCAAGGGCCGTCCAAGCCGTCGGCGTAGAAGCCTCCCCCCAATACCATGACCCGGTCCCTGGCACGGTGAGACACCTCCGCAAGATAGACCTGACCCGGCCGTCCGGAGTCACCGCCGAACAGCTGCTGAGGGGTCATGCCCCAAAATGCGGCTCCCGGTTCCGCGTCTGTTCCTCGGTGTTCGGCAATCAGGTCTATGGCCAGGCAGGAGGACGTACCAGGGCAGTTGATCTGAGACATTTCGATCTCCAGCGAGTCCTGAACCCTCTCTGCCGCATCGATGATGGTCTCAAAGTTTGGCAGCACCTTTAGCCCACGGGTGCCGAAATCGTAGCCGACGGTAGGAAAGCCAGTTACCCCGACCATCCGAACACCAGGCAGCGCCCTGATCTGACGGGCAACGTCGACCACGTGCTCGGAAAAAATGCCTCCCTCCTGCGAGGGGAACGCAAAGTCATGCGTCCCAATGACCTTGAGCAGCAGATCCTGAACCACACCCAACCGCATGGCCGCCTCCGATATATAACTTGCTGCCTCAAAGCCATATACGGTCCACACCTCGGGTCTCATAGAGAGAACCTCGGGAATCCAGTAACGAGGTATCTGGCTCAGGTGCCCCACGTGAGCTACATTCAGCCCCTGGGCGTGCACGGCCCTCGCACCCTCAATGTCGACGGCAACGAACTTGTCGACGCCAGCTGAGGCTATAGCCTCAAGCATGGAGGGATTGCGGTTGATTTGCTTGGTCATGGCATAGAGACGAAGGCCCCTAGCTGTCGCACGCTCGCACAGTTGCCGAGCGTTCTCCCTAACCGTGGCCAGATCCACCACATAGCAGTCCGGCGGAATCTGTCCACCCTGGTGCAGATCGCAGGCAGCCCTTACAAGGGCTGGATTCGTCTGCTCGATGATGTCCAGCATGGTGCTCATGTCGCTCCTCCAGCTTCCGCAATCGCAAGGTACGCGCTGGATATGCTCAGCACAAGCCTGTTCGGCCAACGCCACGGCACCGGCTTGCTCAGCCGACCGCGGGGCCCAAGGTATGGAGCGACGTGACCTTCGACGACCGGGTGATGCACTACACTTCTAGGCCGAACGAGGCGATGAAGGCACATTGCTTAATGCCGCGGTTTGTCGTCTGGCTCAGGCGGCCATGGCTTAGCCTGCGCAGCTGCAAGGGGATGGGTTGGTGAGATGATCGCCTCTGATTTCACTAAGGAGGGCTTTCGGGGTTCATCAGTTCCAGTGAGTTCCCCAGCCAGTTCGTCGAGATCGTCATACGAGGTGTAGACATGACAATATCGACCGCCGAACTGGGTCGCCCGTGCCGCGGCCAATCATACCGTCAGGACCTACACGAGGGCGTCGTTGGCAAGTGAACGGGATGTATCGCGGGTAATCGCCGCCCTTTCGAAAATCAGGGCCTGTCCGAACTGCGGGACTCGAATCAGGTTCGGCGACCTTGATTGCCCGCATTGCGGACTAGATCTGGAGGACTCACAGCGAGATTGGGCGGCCAGCCTTGTTGACCAGATACTAAACCGCGCTGAGAACTAGAACGCTCTCCTCTCCTTTGCGATCGGAAGGTTGGCCGTCCGGCCTTTGACTCACAGCCTTCGCGTATGAGGGGGCGTGCCCTCGGAATTCCCGTGCCCATGGCAGGCAAGGAGACAAGAATCAGCAGGCCGACGGCTGGACCAAATGGGCCAAGAGTATGGTCGGGGTGCCGGGACTTGAACCCGGGACCTCCACGTCCCGAACGTGGCGCGCTACCAAACTGCGCTACACCCCGATGAAGAATTCGTCTTAGGGCCGAGCACACGCTTTGCCGTAGAGCCTATGGACGGCTCCGGCCGTACCCGTTTGGAGCCGCTCGACCCGGGGATTGTATCAGACTTGAGACCCCGCTCCTTTAGGTCTTTCATGCGCTTCACCGGGGTCCCCGGACATATCCTCAGGCCCGCTTTCCGACGGTCCAGTAGACTGTCGGCCGCCCTTCTTTAGGGGAATCTCCCGCAAGAAAGCCGCAACAACAAACGCTGGTACCGAAACAAAAAGAGTGGCCAAGAAGACTTCGGCAACAGCTCCGGCCAATGCCTCTCTCATGCCGGCCAGAAGCGGCTCGACGGCCGCTGCGGCATCCGGCCCGTAGGCTGTCAGGCGAGCACTTAGTTCTGCTATCTGACCCTCGTTTACCAGGGCGTCGGGGTTGCTCTTGAGTTCCTCCAGGATATTGGATGGGACCCTCCCCAGGATGTCGTGCGGGACGGCCGAGTTGACGCCGGAGGCGAACCGCCCGGTTAGAAAAGAACCCAGCACCGCCAGTCCGACAGATGCGCCGATGGCCCGAATGAACTGGGCGGCGGATGTAGCAACGCCCAGGTTTCGATAGGCAACTGCGTTTTGAATGGCGATGTTAAAGGCCGGAAAGGTGCCGCCCATGCCGAATCCCATCAGAACCATAGCCCCAATAGTCAGGCCTCTCGGGGTATCCAGGTCTATGCGTGACATGAGATATAGGCCAACGGCCATCATGCCGACCGACGCCATGCCGAGCAGCCGGTAGCGGCCTCCCGTTCGGGACATCAACTGGCCCACAAGTGTTGCGCCGATAACCGTTCCCAGCATCATTGGAGTGAGAAAGCTGCCGCTGTTGGTGGCCGACTCTCCCAGGGCTCCCTGGAAGTAAAGCGGCATGAAGACCGATCCGGCGAACATGCTTACCCCCAGCATGAGGCTGACCAGTAGGGCTACGGCCACGATCGGGTCCCTATATATGTGAAGCGGCATTATTGGCTCAGCGACCCGCCGCTCCACAATCACAAACAGCGCTCCGGCAAAGGCGGCCAGTGCCAGAGTGACCAAGACCGGAGGCGACGACCACTCGTATTGGGCCCCTCCCCAAGACAGGCCCAACATCCCCGACACGATGGCGATCAGCAAAAGTACGATACCGGCGTAGTCGATGCCCTCCTTTGGGCCGGGCTTGGGCCGCGGGTTGGGAAAGACCTTTACGAATGCGATAGCGATCGGCACTCCCAGGGGAACATTGACAAAAAACACCCACCTCCAGGAGAGGGCGTCAGTGAGCAGTCCTCCCACGAGCGGGCCAACGACGGACGATAGAGCGAAGATGCCGGCGACAAAGCCCATGTACTTGCCGCGCTCGGCAGGCGGGAAAAGGTCACCGATCGAGATAAATGAGCTGGCCATGACCACTCCGCCGCCTAATCCTTGAAGGGCTCGGAAGGCGATGAGCTGGTTCATGTCCTGGGCGATACCCGCGAGCACAGAGCCGACCACGAAGATGATGATGCCGCCGATGAAGAACACCTTGCGCCCGTATATGTCGGACAACTTGCCGACGATCGGTATGACCGCCGTGGAGGCGACCAAGTAGGCGGTGGTTACCCAAGCAAAGCGGTCGAAGCCACCTAGGTCAGTGACGATATGGGGGATAGCGGTTGCGATGATGGTTTGGTCGAGTGATGCCAGGAATATGGCCATCATCACACCGCCCATCGTGATCATCACCTGCCGTCTGGGGAGGGGCACCCAATCATCCCACCCGTCGTCTCGCAAGAGGCGGCCGCCTACAACCCGTCTGGTCGGGCTGCCCCGAGGTTTGTGATCCTGCCGGTATGTCATCTGTTCCTTGAGACCTCGTGCGGAGACGGCCGCTGCGGTCGACTCAGGTCATAATGTATCTGCCGGGGCGTCGGTTCAAGCGAGCTCGCTGCAACGCTCGCGACTATCGTTCCACCTTGATCAAGGGCTCAGGTGAGGCCCTTCCGACATGCATGCAGGAATGGCCGCCGCTTTGGGGAGGTAGGTCCGACGGCGCCAAGAATGTTGCCAAATGGCCATACGGCAGTCTGTTGACAGGTAGAAAGGGCCGGTGCTACTCTGGACCATGCACGTGAAGGAAATAATCCATGTGCGTTGACGGGGAATAGTATCGAGGAGGATTCGGCCTAGAGAGTCGGGGACGGTGTGATCCCGGCCCGTTGTTCCCTCGCGAACTCGCCCCTGAGCACCCTGTCCCGAACAGGGCTGGAGCAAGAGAAGACATTGCAGGTCGCGTAAAGCTCGCAGGTCTGCCATGCATGTCTGACAGTACCCAGTTACCCTACTAGGGACGGGCGGCAGGTCCCGTTACAGGCCAGCGAGTGGTACGGCCGGATGGCTCTGCAATGAAGGGTGGTACCGCGGGCAAATACCCGTCCCTGAGAGGACGGGTTTTTTCTTTTCCACGCCAAGACAAACCGGAAGACTGAGCGACATGACACAAAAGACCGGTGGTCAAATAGTCTGCGAAAGCTTGATCCGGGAGGGGGTCGACGTCATATTCGGCCTGCCCGGAGGTGCGATATTGCCCCTCTACCAGACGCTGCCTCAGTATCCCGAGATACGTCACATCCTGACACGGCACGAACAGGGTGCAGCCCATGCTGCCGACGGATATGCCCGGGTGACGGGCAGGCCGGGAGTATGTTGGGCGACATCGGGTCCCGGAGCCACCAACCTCGTGACCGGCATTGCAACCGCCCAAATGGATTCGGTCCCCATGGTGATAGTCACCGGCCAGGTAAAGCGATCCGCCATAGGCTCGGACGCCTTTCAGGAGACGGACATCACCGGCATCACACTGCCCATTACTAAGCACAATTATCTCGTCATGGATCCGGGCGACATCGCTCGGACCATCAAGGAGGCATTTCACATAGCCTCAACGGGGAGGCCGGGACCAGTCCTGGTCGATATCCCCAAGGATGTCATCGAGGAGTACACCGATTTCGACTACCCCGACAGCATCAGTCTGGCGGGGTACAAGCCAAAGGTCGAGGGTCATCCGGCGATGACCCGAAGGGCTGCAAAGCTGATCAACCGCTCCAAGAGGCCGGTGATACTCGCCGGCCATGGGGTCCTGCTATCGGGGGCCTACGATGAGCTGCGGGAATTGGCTGAGAAGGCACAGATTCCGGTTATCGCGACTCTCCTGGGCATTAGCTGCTTCCCAGAGAATCACTTCCTGTATGCGGGCTGGCCTGGCATGCACGGAATGGCCTATGCGAGTCTGGCCATCGATGAGGCCGACCTGCTCATCGCCCTGGGCATGCGATTCGACGACCGCATCACCGGAGACACTTCGGCATTCGCACCGAATGCCAAGGTGGTGCATGTGGACGTGGACCCCTCGGAGATCGGCAAGAGCATTCCCGTAGATGTCCCCATAGTGGGCGACGTCAAACACGTACTGCGCCAGCTGAATCCGTTGGTCGAGGAAACGACTAGGGTGGAGTGGATCCAGCGCATCGAAGAACTCAAGAGAGATCACCCCTCCCTGGCAATCCGCGAAACGGACAGCCTGATTCCTCAGCACGTGATTCGAGAACTACACAAGGCGACAAACGGAGATGCCATCATCGTAACGGGAGTGGGGCAGCACCAGATGTGGGCAGCCCAGCACTATGCGTTCAACGAGCCCAGATCTCTCGTGTCATCGGGCGGCTCCGGCTCGATGGGGTTTGAGGTGCCGGGGGCCATGGGCGCCCAGGTGGGCAGGCCCGACAAAGTCGTGTGGTCAGTGGCCGGGGACGGTGGCTTTCAGATGACCATGTGCGAACTGGCGACGATGGTAGAGAACGGGATCCCCGTCAAGTTCGCAATCATCAATAACGGCTATCTGGGTATGGTCCGCCAGTGGCAGGAGGCATTCTACGAACGCAGCTACGTCGCCACTGGATATACGGGCAATCCTGATTTTGTAAAGCTGGCCCAAGCCTTCGGCGCGTTCGGCGCCCGTGTTACGGACAAGGCGCAGGTTGCCCCCGCGATCGCTAAGGCGATGGAATTCGACGGCCCGGCGATCATCGATTTCCTAGTCGAGCAGGAGGAGAACGTCTACCCGTTCATACCATCGGGTCAGACCGTCGCGGACATGATCGAGGAGCCTACTACCGAAAGGGTGGTCAGATGACCACGAACGGACTCCGGCCGCGCCGCACGGTAACCGCACTCGTCGAGGACAAGCCCGGCGTCCTGGCAAGGGTTTCGAGCATGTTCAGGCGCCGCGGCTTCAACATCGCGTCGCTGGCCGTAGGGCACAGTGAGGTGCCGAACATGTCTCGCATGACCTTTGTCGTCGAAGGCGACGACCGCACCGTCGAGCAGGTGACCAAGCATCTGCACAAGCTAATCGACGTCGTCAAGGTCTCGGATATCTCGGAGCAGAACATCGTTCAGCGCGAACTCGCGCTGATCAGGGTCAAGACGAACGCACAGACGCGCAGCGAGATCATGCAGATCGTAGGCATCTTCCGGGCCAACATAGTTGATGTTGCCGGGGAGTCTACGATCGTGGAGGTGACCGGCAACGAGAACAAGGTCAACTCACTGCAAAGGCTGCTTGAGCCGTTCGGCGTGGTGGAGGTGATGCGCACCGGCACCATCGCAATGAACCGGGGTCTGCGGGGCGCGGACAGAAACCGTTCCAAAAAATAGCGCGGCCGCCCAGGACCGGTGCGCGGAGGACATTCTACGGAAAATGACGAAGATGTATTACGAGGCTGATGGCGACCTGACGCTGTTCGGGGACAAGACTGTAGCGATCGTCGGGTACGGCAGCCAGGGCCATGCCCACGCGCTGAACCTGCGGGATTCCGGACTGGATGTGGTGGTCGGATTGCACGACGGCAGCGCCAGCCGCGCCAAGGCGGAGGAGGAAGGCCTCAGGGTTAGCACTGTGGCCGAGGCGGCCGAACAATCAGATGTCGTAATGATGCTCTGCCCCGACACCACGCAGCCGAGCGTCTACGAGAATTCGGTAGAACCTCACCTGCTGCCGGGCAAGACGCTGATGTTTGCGCACGGCTTCAATATCCACTACAAGACGATCGTTCCTCCAGACACCGTTGACGTGTCGATGGTCGCGCCAAAGGCTCCGGGTCACCGGATGCGAGAGGTCTTCGTCAAGGGTTCCGGGGTTCCGGGATTGCTGGCGGTCCACCAGGACGCTTCCGGGCACGCCGAGGCACTAGGCCTAGCCTACGCCAAAGGGGTAGGTTGCACTCGGGCAGGAGTCCTGGAGACGACCTTTGAAGAGGAGACCGAGACGGACCTGTTCGGCGAGCAGGCGGTCTTGTGCGGTGGAGTGTCCGCACTGGTTAAGGCGGCGTTTGAAGTGCTAACCGAGGAGGGCGGATACCAGCCCGAGTCCGCCTATTTTGAGGTGATGCACGAACTGAAGTTGATCGTCGACCTCTTCTATCAGGGCGGCATGGAGTACATGCGCTATTCGGTTAGCGACACTGCAGAGTACGGCGACTACACTCGCGGACCAATTGTCATTGACGCACAAGTCAAGGAGAACATGAGAAGGGTTCTCTCCGAGATCAAGGACGGAACCTTTGCCCGTGAGTGGATAGCCGAAAACGATGAGGGGAGACCACGCTTCCAGCGCCTGCGGGAGGAAAACGCGGGGCATCCAATAGAGGGCGTCGGCAGGGAACTTCGTGGAATGATGAGTTTTCTGGGCGAATCGGACTGATCGGAAAACAAGAGCAAAAGATGCCAAACAAAGAGGCTTTTCGTGCGGTTCACCGAAACGGGCCGGTCCTGGCAGGGCTGGTCCGGGTGGACCGCGTTGCCCTGCGACAGGTCACCGGATCCAGCCACTAGCGAATGAGCCGAACGGCCGACGGAGACCCAAGAAATGGCGACCGATACAAAGACTGAAATCGTAAGAATCTTCGACACCACGCTCAGGGACGGCGAGCAGTCCGCGGGTGCGGGCCTGACCACCTCGGAAAAGCTTGAGATTGCCAAGCAGCTCGACCGGCTGGGAGTCGATGTCATAGAGGCCGGATTCGCGGCAAGTTCTCCCGGAGACTTCGAGGCGGTGCAAATGATCTCGCACGAGGTTCGCCGGCCGGTGATCGCGTCTCTGGCCCGATGTAATTTCGACGACATTGACGCCGCCTGGAATGCCATCAAGGGCGCGGAGAGGCCGCGTATACACACCTTCATCTCGTCTTCCGACGTGCAGATCATGCACCAGCTGCGCAAGAATCCAGAGGAGGTCCTTGATCTGGCCGTAGCGTCGGTAGAGAGAGCCAGCGGCTATTGTGAGGACGTCGAGTTCTCACCCATGGATGCGTCGCGCACCGATCCGGAATACCTGCTCCGGCTCCTAGAGGCGGCGATCGCGGCCGGGGCGACCACAGTGAACATCCCAGACACGGTCGGTTACTCGATACCGTCAGAGTTCGGCCAGCGCATTGCCGACATCATTGAGCGGGTACCGAACATAGACAAAGCCATCGTCTCTGTTCATTGCCACAATGACCTGGGTCTTGCGGCCGCCAACAGCCTTGCCGCAGTGCAGGCTGGCGCCAGGCAGATCGAGGGCTGCATCAACGGTCTGGGCGAGCGCGCCGGCAACGCCTCTCTCGAAGAGGTGATCATGGCCATCGCGACCCGGGGCGAATACTTCGGAGTTGCAACAAACATCGATACCAGGCAGATCTATCGGACTTCACGCATGGTATCGGACATCACAGGCTTCCCCGTGCAGGCCAACAAGGCTGTTGTCGGTGCGAACGCGTTCCGCCACGCGTCGGGCATTCACCAAGACGGCGTGCTAAAGGAGCGCACCACTTTCGAGGTCATGGATCCACAGTCGGTGGGCTGGCCTTCGAACGAACTGGTGCTGGGCAAGCTCAGCGGGAGGGCAGGACTGCGCGCCAGGCTCGACGACCTCGGATTTGTGTTGACGCAGGAAGAACTGAACACGGTATTTGAAGAGTTCAAGAGCCTTGCAGATAGAAAACGTGAAGTCACAGACGCAGATCTGGAATCGCTGATGGCCGGTCAGAGACGGATGGCATCGGAGTTGCAGACTTACGTGCTCGAGCACGTCCAGGTGTCTTCGGGCAACCACGACGTACCCACGGCCACCGTTTCACTGACGAACCGTGACGGCCGCAAGTTCACCGACGCCGCGACCGGCACCGGACCCGTAGACGCCGTCTACAAGGCCATAAATCGGATCGTCAACGTACCGAATACGTTGACCGAGTACAGCGTCAAAGCCATCACAGAGGGTATCGACGCCCAGGGGAGCGTCACTATTCGCATAGAACAGGACGATAAGGTTTACGTCGGCCGTGGCTCGGACACGGACATAATCGTAGCCAGTGCCAAGGCCTACATGCACGCCCTCAATCGCTTGCTGGCCATAAGCGGGGACCCGCTGCATCGCCAGCCGGCCTAGGGCGGCGGTCGCGGCGGGCGCCGCTGAAGACTCTTTTGGCCTGACGGCAACCGCGGCGTGCCGCCTCACCCTTAGCTCCGGGTTCGCCAGTTTCGCGGCGCCTTGAAAAGCACACCGATTCACTGTTGAGGGCAATGGGCATGAAGAAGATTCTGGTGACCGGAGCGTCGGGGCAGATCGGGTCGGAATTGGTCCCCGCACTAAGAGAGCGCTACGGCGCCGACAATGTGGTCGCGGGCATCCACCGCCAGCAACTGACCGACGAGGTGGGCGGAGGAGGGCCTTCAGTCCGGGTCGATGTGACAGACCGTGATCAGATCGACTCGGCGATGGACCTGTTCGGGATAGATGCGATCTTCCACCTAGCATCCGTCCTGTCGGCGGCCGCAGAGAGTCATCGCCAGGCCGCTTTCTCGGTCAACTTCACCGGGCTTTACAACGTACTCGAGTCGGCGGTGACTCATCGAGTCAGCAAGGTTGTGGTACCAAGCTCGATTGCTGCTTTCGGCCCAGAAACTCCACGGGTCACACCCAACGACACCATTCAGAAACCGAACACCGGCTACGGCATCTCCAAAGTCTTCGGGGAGTTGCTGGGCAACTACTACTACTCGTCGGTCGGCCTCGACGTACGAGGCGTTAGACTCCCGGGGATCATTAGCTGGAAGGTAGAGCCGACAGCCGGCACGACCGACTACGCCGTCGCAATCTTCTACGGAGTGTTGCTGGACGGGAGCTACAAATGCTATCTGAGTGCCGACACGATGCTGCCGATGATGTACATGCCGGATGCCGTCCGGTCACTCATTGAGGTGGCGGAAGCGGACCCATCCAGGCTTCGGCACCGGGCCGACTTCAACGTAGCTGCCATGAGCTTCACACCCGACCAGTTGGCCGCTGCCATCAGGAGGAGGATTCCCCATTTTCGAGTGTCATACGAAGTCGACCCCGTTAGGCAGGCGATAGCTGACTCCTGGCCAGATGAGCTAAGGGACAACGTTGCTCGCGATGAATGGGGTTGGCATCACGAGTACGGCCTTGAGGAGACGGTCGACGACATGCTGGAGAACCTGAGCCTTAAGCTGGGTGTCAGGCCTTGAGATCGTGCATCCCGGCGCTGCTAAACTGTCTGACGCCCAATCCCGACGCACCAGTCCTGGAAGGTTGCTGACGAGTGGTTGCTCCCGAACATGGCAGACGAGTCGGCGCGTGTTGGATCAAGCTCTACGAGCCGATTTTGCTTAGCACAGGACCATTTTCCTGCGACGATGAGTCGGGGCAAGGATCGAACCGGAGTGCGAGAATCCCACCGCCGATCGCGCGACCATCTCGTCAGTTCCCAATCAGAAGAGGGAGTCCATAGGTGAAGTCACGAACGCTGTTCGAGAAGATCTGGGACGCACATGTAGTCAGAGAGCAGGAGGGACAGCCAACCCTCCTGTACGTCGATCTGCATCTGGTCCACGAGGTTACGTCTCCCCAGGCCTTTGAGGGTCTGCGGCTGGCGGGAAGAAGGGTGCGAAGGACCGACCTGACGATCGCCACGATGGATCACAACACACCGACCTGGGAACTCGGAATACCTGTCAAGGATCCCATTGCAAAGCAGCAGCTGGATGCGCTCCAGCGGAACTGCAGCGACTTCGGCGTGCAACTGTACGATCGCTTCAGCCCAATGCAGGGGATCGTCCACATCATAGCCCCCGAGCAAGGTAGGACCCAGCCGGGCAAGATTATCGTCTGCGGCGACAGCCACACCTCTACGCATGGAGCGTTCGGTGCCTTCGCCCTCGGCATAGGAACGTCCGAAGTCGAACATGTACTGGCCACCCAGACACTCCGCCAGCAGAAGCCCAAGACCATGGAGATCAACGTCGACGGGCCGGCGCCGAAGGGCATCACTGCCAAGGACATCATACTGGCCATAATCGGACGCATGGGCGTGAGCGGTGCCGTCGGACACGTCATTGAGTACACCGGTCAGGCGATTACCGACCTGTCTATGGAGGGTCGGATGACAGTCTGCAACATGTCGATCGAGGGTGGCGCACGAGCCGGCATGGTCGCCCCGGACGATACAACCTTCGAATACCTGCGAGGCCGCCGATTCGCGCCGCAAGGATCTAATTTCGACGACGCAGTTGAGCAGTGGCGGGGATTAAGGTCCGACCCTGGCGCGGTGTACGATCGGCGTCTATCAATCAAGGCATCCGAGCTGGAACCGCAGGTCAGCTGGGGGACGAACCCGGGGATGGTGGCACCTGTAACCGGCCGGGTCCCCTTCCTGGAGGACGCTTCGGACGAGGCTGAACGCCGGTCATGGGAGAGAGCCCTAGAGTACATGGCACTGCCAGCAGGAATCCCGATTACCGATATCAGGATCGACCGCGCCTTCCTGGGATCTTGCACCAACGCCCGGATAGAGGACCTGCGCGCCGCGGCCGAGGTTGTAGAGGGCAAGAAAGTACACCAAGCCGTATATGCGATGGTCGTGCCCGGCTCGGCCGCCGTCAAAAGTCAGGCCGAACAAGAAGGCCTGGACAGGGTCTTCACAGAGGCCGGCTTCGATTGGCGAGTCGCTGGCTGCTCGATGTGCCTCGGCATGAATCCCGACGTACTCAGTCCCGGCGAACGCTGTGCGTCTACCTCAAACCGCAACTTCGAGGGGCGCCAGGGCAAAGGTGGCCGTACTCACCTGGTAAGTCCGCAGATGGCGGCTGCCGCCGCCATAGCTGGACACTTCGTCGACGTGCGGGAAATCAACGGTGCCCGGAAAACCCAGTAAGCAGGCGAGGGAGAGTCTATGAGGGCCTTTAGCAGTCACAGCGGGGTCGTTGCGCCGCTGGATCGAGTCAACGTCGACACGGACCAGATCATCCCCAAGCAGTTCCTCAAGCGTATCGAAAGGACAGGATACGGGCAGTATCTGTTCTTCGACTGGCGCCTGCTGGAGGACGGATCTCCCAACCCTGACTTTGAGCTGAACAGGCCAGGGTACCGGGACGCATCGATACTCGTTTCGGGAAAGAACTTTGGCTCAGGTTCTTCCAGAGAGCATGCCCCGTGGGCCCTGCTCGACTTCGGCTTTAGGTGCGTCGTGGCCCCCTCATTCGCCGACATCTTCTACAACAATTGCTTTCAGAACGGGCTGCTGCCGATCCGACTATCGGAAGGGGCGGTCCATAAGATAATGCGCCATGCCCAAGAGCAACCAGGCTACCGGCTCAACGTCGACCTGCAAGACAGGAGAGTCTGGGATGAGGGAGAGGACGTAGCGGAATCTTTCGATATCGACGAATTCCGTCGCCAGTCGATGCTCGAGGGCCTAGACGACATAGGACTCACGCTAGAGCACGAGTCCGACATAACAGCTTTCGAGGCTATTCGCAGCGCCCACGGCGGCGTCCTCACTGGCTAGAGCTTTGTGTCGTGATGCGGGCCATCCGCATCGTTGAGACCTAGCAGACGGTGCTGCTCAATTCTCGGCAGGCATGGCTGGCGGACCGGCAGACTCGTCTTCCCGCTCGGTATCGCCATGGTGACCGATAATTTCCAGTGAGGCAGCCTCCTCCAGTTCAACTCGGCGACGGGCCAGGTCAGTGGGAGTTTGCTTCCCTTTGCCGACAGAGGGTATTGCACCCTGCAATGCGTCGACCTCTCGGTTGATGGCAACCCGGAATTGAGAACTGAATTCCCCAACCTTTCGGAACTTGCGGTAGCGGCGCCTTGACCGCCGAAAATTCGACCAGGTTCCCACCTCCGCCAGGTGTCGCAGCAGACCGCGCCGAAGGTGTCGCGCCGCATCGTCGGGGCTGCTGTGGGCAGCGCCCACAGGCTCGTGTACGACCTCATCTATTAGCCCTAGCTCTAGGCAGTCCCCGGAGGTCATTTTCAGAGACTCGGCCACTTCCTTGACCTTTGACTCGTCCTGATAGATCAGGCCGGCAGCGTCCTCGGGAGACATGACGGTGTAGATGGCGTTTTGCATCATCAGGACACGGTCGGCAACCGCGAGCGCCAAGGCTCCCTCACTGCCTCCCTCACCGATTACGGCCGCGATCGTTGGCACATCCAGTGAGGCCAATTTCGCCATACATTTGGCGATGGCGTTGCCCATACCACGATTCTCGGAATCTAGTCCCGGATGAGGGCGGGGCGTATCTATGAGCGTAATGACCGGTATCTCGAACTTCTCGGCTAGGCTCATCGCGCGATAGGCCTTTCGAAAGCCCTCCGGCAACGTCATACCGTCGTTCCTGTCCTGCTTGCCATCCCGGCCCCGTTCCTGGCCTATGAGCATTACTGTCTGGGCGCCAAGGTGACCAAGGCCACACACGATAGAAGGGTCATCTCCAAACGAGCGGTCGCCGCGCAATTCGACAAAGTTGAGGACAATGCGGCCGACGTAGTCTATGGTCGTCGGGCGCGATGTGTGGCGCGCCAGGTTGACCGACTGCCAAGCTCTCTGCCTGGGGAGAGAGACCACGCTCTTTCGTCGCCTCTTGCGGTAACTCAGGCGGAATTCCGGCCCCATGAGCTCCAGCAGTACCGAGAGCATCTCCCGCAATTCCGTGCGGGGCACCACTCCGTCAACCATCCCATTTGCCAGCTGAGCCTCTGACGTGTGGGCTTCGCTAGTTATGGGAATGTTGTCCGGCCCGGTCAAGGATCCGGTCGGGGCAAAACCCACTATTGCACCGGGCTCGGCTATCGTGACATCGGCCAGGTTGGCAAAGCTGGCGAAGACTTGGCCGGTGGATGGATTTGCCAGTACGGATATGAAAGGCAGTCGTCTTTCTGAAAACCGATTTACGGCGACCGTCGTCTTTGCCATCTGTAACAGCGAGAGCAACCCCTCCTGCACGCGGCTGCCACCGCTGGTCACGATTGCGACTACAGGCAGCTTCCTCCTGACGGCGTGTTCAAACGCGAGCGCAACCTTCTCACCAACCACCGTTCCCATCGAACCACCCATGAAGCCGAAATCGAGAACAACCAATACGACCGGGCTGTCACCAATTGAGCAGGTCCCAGTGACGACGGCCTCCGTCAGTCCCGTACGTCGCTGATCCGAAAATATGCGTCGTTTGTACGACACCCTGGAGGAGAAAGACAGGGGATCCAGAGAGACGATAGACCGGTTGATTTCGCGAAAGCTGCCCTGATCAGCCACCGAAGCGATACGGTCGCGGGCTGACATGGCATAGTGGAACCGGCAAACAGGACATACCCTCAACTGGCCGTAGAGGGGCGAGTCAATCAGGATCGCACCGCAGACCAAGCAGGTCTCACGCGGTGCGTACGTCCGGTGCGCGCCGGCTCTGCCACCGCGGCGGACTACGAAGCTTAGTAGGTCTGCGAGGCTACGCACCATCCGGAGTACTCCGAGTTCCCTATACCGCTTCCCGTCTCGCCCGGGGTCCGGCTGGTGCTAGCTGAGAGCGGACGGAAGGCCGTGCCCTAGGTCCTAGTCGATTATAACATCGCGGGATTTGGAGCCATCGCTCGGCCCAACTATTCCCTGCTCTTCCAGTTCGTCCATTAACCGAGCGGCCCGAGGGTATCCAATTCTCAGCCGCCTCTGCAATAGTGAAGTTGAGAGCTTGCGCTGTTTGTGGGCCAGCTCTAGAGCGCGATCCATGAGGTCATCCCCCGCCCCTACTGGCCCGGCCCTATCGCCGTCGCCATCGCCCTCCTCAGGCACCTCTAGTCCGACCGCCGGCAGGGGTGCCCATTTTGTCGTCTTCCAATACTCGACCAACTGACGGACCTCTTCGTCAGAGATGAATACGCCTTGAACACGGCTAGGCCTTGAGGCATCTATGGGCTGGTAGAGCATGTCCCCCCGGCCTAGCAGCTTCTCCGCTCCAGCGGAATCCAGGATCGTTCGGGAGTCGACCTGAGACGTCACTCCAAAGGCAATTCGGCTAGGGAAGTTAGCCTTAATCAAACCCGTCAAGACATCCACAGACGGCCTCTGCGTAGCGATGACCAGGTGGATCCCGGTGGCCCTCCCAAGCTGGGCCAGGCGGCATAGGGATTGTTCCACGTCAAAGGAAGAGGTCATCATCAGGTCTGCCAGTTCGTCGACCACCAGCACCAGATAGGGCATCTTCTCCTTGGCCTGAGCGTTGTAGGAAGAGATGTTGCGGACACCGACCTGCTCAAGGTGCCGGTAGCGTTTGAACATCTCAGCGATGAGTGCCTTCAGCAAAGGCACAACCTTGTCGGTTTCCACGACGACCGGAGTCAACAGGTGTGGTATGCCGTTGTACGGCGTCAGTTCCACCCTCTTTGGATCCACCAGCAGCAGCCTAAGCTCAGAGGGTGACTTTTCCACGGTGAGACACGAGACGATGGTATTCAGACATACGCTCTTGCCGCTCCCAGTCGCTCCGGCGACCAGCAAATGCGGCAATCGCGCCAGATCAAGTACGGCGGTGTCGCCCCCGCTACCTTTGCCCAAGGCTATGGGGAGCGGACCCTTTTTTCTCAGCTTCTTGAACTCTGAGCTCTCCATCACGCTACGTAGCGTGACCAGCTCAGGAACCGCGTTTGGCACCTCTATGCCCACCAGGGACGTACCCATAACCGGCGACTCAATCCGTATGGAGGGGGTTCGGAGGGCTAGCGCCAGATCCTTCTCCCTCTGCAAGATCGTGTCCACTTTGACCCTGGTCTTGGTCTCAACGCGCTGCCTGACCGGCCTACCCGCCTCGTTGACAATGGCCTTGCCGTGCTTGTCTGTGGCGTTCTCTTGTCTATACCTTCGCACCCATCCGGGCTCCAGACCGTACATGGTCACCGCCGGACCGGGCTGAGTCATCTTCACGTCGACCTCGACGCCATAGTCGCCCAGGGTGTCTCGGATCGTACCGGAGATCTCGTTCATCTCTGCGCGGGTAATACCCTGAACCGGCTTGTTCACGAGCATGGCAAGGCTTGGCAGGGACCATGCGCTGGCCCACTTATCGAGGATCGGTCTCTCATCAGCGCCCATGGGCTCCGTAGACATCGCCTGCTCGGCATCCTCTAGGCCAGTTGCCGCGGAAACCTCCTCGCTGGCCGAATTGTTCCAAAAGCGATTGACCTTGGCTCCGTTCACGGTCGGGTGGCCGTCACCTGACGCTGAATCTTCCCTGAGATCGTCTGCCTCAACAGGCAATTCTTCCAGGTCGGCAGTGGGTGTAAGGGCTGGAACGTCACGGGGTTCCCACACATCTTCCTCGATGATCGAGTCGTCCATGCGGCCGTTCGATTCATAGGCTAGGTTCGGGGCCGGACCCTCAAGCTCCAGCGAGTCGGCCGAGGGCATGGCAGACGTGACAAACGCGTCGACCTCGATTTCGCGAAACTCCGCACCGGCCTCGATTTCCTCTTCAACCGCCAGCTGCTCCTCGGAGGAGACGCGAAATTTCCTGATGGCGTCGGCCACTCTGCCAGACAGACTAGCCACACCCAGTCGTGCCAAACTCAACAGATCCGAAACCGCAGCGCAAGCCGCCAGTCCCAACCGGCCCACGATCGCACCCGAGCCTATAGCGATCCGCATGGCCGAGGTCGGCCACACGATCGCGACGGCGGCAGCAACCAGGGCACCAGTGACCACAGACGCCAACCATGGCGAGCCCCCTGTCGCGTAGGCGGCTATGCCACCGCCAAGCGAGACCTCGCCCTGCCTCGTAAAGACGTCAAGCGGGGAACCGAAACTCGTCTCGAACGCGGACATGGCCACCACCGCGGCCAAGGACAGGACGAGAGCACTTGCCCAAAAGCGTAGATGTGGTGCACGACGCGGGCGAACCACCAGCGATCCCAGGAAGGCCAGAAGCCACACACCCAGCGGTACAACACCAAGTCCCACCGCAGTGACCACTCGCTCTTCGGAGAGGGAGTAAATGTCTCCCAGAGAACTCCTGTACAGGGATGCCAGGGCCCCTACAGCAACAAGGCACGCCAGCATAAGGACCAACAGATAGGCCCTGAGCCGTCCCCGCAGGACCGTGCCCGCACCCTTTCCTACCGCCCAAAATGCCGTCCCGCCATCGCGGGTCTGTTCCTTGACCTTGCTTGAGGCTACCATCTACGCGTCCTCCGCACTCGGTCGCAGGCGGAGGAATCGCGGCCGGGTCTTTAGCGAGTCCGCCTATCCACTGCCTCGACCAGAGTAAGGACGGTGGGCCTACGCTTGGTCTCCTTGTACAGGTAGTCGGAGACGCAGGCCGTCACCTTGGCTCTAGTATAGTCAAAATCTAAGACTTCTCCGTCTTGATTTTCCAGCATCGAATGCACCACTTGCGCGGCATTTTCCAGCAGCGTCTGCGCAGAAGACGGGTCATCGAACCCACGAGACTCGACTAAGGGTCGCCGGATGGGCTGCCCGGTAGCGGCGTTAAGGGAGACCATGACAGCGACCACTCCGCAACTCGAGAGCCGGTTTCGCTCTTCCAAGACAGCCGAGTGCCTGCCCCACAACCTATGTCCCGCTACGTAGACGTCATCGACCGGCAACCGGTCGACAACGCCTGCGTATGTCGGGGAGATCTCCAGCACTTCACCGTCCTCCAAGACAAATGTGTCGTCCGAGCA
Organism: Dehalococcoidia bacterium; assembly: GCA_965207145.1. GTDB lineage: Bacteria > Chloroflexota > Dehalococcoidia > Lucifugimonadales > UBA2962 > CAUZIR01. The sequence continues at coordinate 564,838 of OZ242262.1, forward strand.
CATGCCGAGCGATTGCGCTAGTTCGGCGTGTGCAACCAGATGCCTGTGTTCGCCGTGGACAGGGACAAAGTAGGTGGGTCTTACCAGATTCAGTATGAGCTTCAGTTCTTCGCGAGCTGCGTGGCCGTGCACATGAACCATGGCATTTCTGCTGGAGATGACCTCGGCGCCCTGACGGTATAGATCGTCGATCGTGCGCGCCACCAACGTCTCGTTACCCGGTATCGGCGAGGAGGAGATTATTACCGTGTCGCCTTCTTCTATATCGACGTCCTTGTGCTCCCCTCTAGACATTCGCACCAAGGCCGAGGTGGGCTCTCCCTGTGCCCCAGTAGCCAAGACAATCAGTTCATCGGATGGCAGCCTACGCGCTTCCCGCAGCGACACGACAGTACCTGCAGGTGCCTCTAGGTAACCCATGTCAAGGGCCATGTTCACGTTGTTGCGCATGCTCATACCGACCACGGCAACTTTCCGAGAGTGCTTAACGGCCGAGTCTATTACCATCTGCACCCGCGATATGAGGGACGCGAAAGTAGCGACGATAATTCGCGCATCCGCGTCGGCCACCACCCTGTCTATGGCGGCGCGGACAACCTGCTCAGAGGGCGTGTATCCCTCCATCTCCGCGTAGGTCGAATCCGAGCATAAGAGCACCACTCCCTCCTCCGCGAGCTCGGCGAGCTTAGCGAAATCGGTGGTGTGGCCATCGACGGGTGTGTGATCGATCTTAAAGTCTCCGGTATGGATGATCACGCCCAAAGGAGTCCTTATTGCCACACCCATGGCATCGGGTATTGAGTGGCACATCCGAAAAAACTCGATCTCCAGGCCACCTATGCTGAATGGCGTACACGGCTCCACAACGTGCAGTTCGGATGATCCGAGCAGTCCGTGCTCTCTGAGCTTGACGGAGATCAAGCCATTGGTGAGACGGGAAGAATAGACAGGGGCATCGAGTTCGGGCAGTACGTAAGGCAGTGCCCCGGTGTGGTCTTCATGTCCATGAGTCACCAAAATGGCGCGCACCCGCTCGCGATTCTGTGCCAGGAAAGTGACGTCTGGAATTACGAAGTCTATACCGGGCATACTTTCATCGGGGAAAAGGACGCCCGCGTCTATTACGACGATGTCATCCCCTAACTCAACGGCCATCATGTTGCGGCCGATTTCGCCCAAGCCGCCGAGCGGGATTACGCGAAGGCGAGCTGGTGTCACTCTAAAAGAGTTGTCCTTGCCTCGGTCCGTCGATCCCAGCAGACTCTGAAACTTCATTCATCTTGGGCTGGCCTTCAAAGACAGGCTTCGGTGGCTGGCCATCAAGGTCCATGCCCAACTGCGCAACCGACAGCCGTTCAGGCGATGGTTTCTCATCCGGTGGCTCGGTGGCTATCAGGGCTGGCAGCCTGCGGAAGTCCTCTTCAAGTGCCGGCCGCAACCGGGGATTGTGCAGAATCGCGGCTGGATGGTAGACGGGGAACACGACTCGCCCACGCCAGTGCCTTGGGCGTCCCCTCGACTTGCTGATCGCCTCACCCGGGAAGAACTTCGCAAAGGAATGCCGACCTAACGTGACGATCACCCTTGGATCGACTATCTGGATCTGTTGATCGAGATAGGGCCTGCAGGCCTTCATCTCCGATTCGTGCGGGTCTCTGTTGTCCGGAGGTCGGCATTTGATCATATTGCAAATGTAGACGTCGGATCTTCTTAGGCTGATGGAGGCCAACAACTGGTCTAGCACCCCACCGGCAGCACCAACAAATGGTCGTCCCTGACGATCCTCATGAAATCCAGGAGCTTCGCCGATGAACATGATGTCAGCATCGGCGTCACCTTCCCCGGGCACCGCGTTAGTGCGTGTTTCGGATAGGGGGCAGAGTGTACATCCACGGACCTGCTCGAGCAGCGTCAAATAGGCGTTGCGGACCGCATCGTTCATTGGTCGAACGGTAACACAGGACAAATTGGGCGGCCAATTCGCGTGCAGCGGAGACGCAAAGGAGGGCAGGCGGCCTGCCTGCCCTCCGGAAATTACCTAAGCCCAGTCCGGTAAGGCCCTCTCCGCCTAATCAGAGACGCCCTTACTTCTCAGGAATTCTACCGCCTCCTCGACGGTAGTTATCTTCTCGGCCTCCTCGTCGGAGATCTCGACGGTGTTGGCGTCGTCGCTGAACTCTTCCTCGAAGGCCATTATCAATTCAACCAGGTCCAACGAGTCAGCGTTCAAATCGTCGACAAACGACGCTTCGAGAGTTACATCGTCGGCTTCCACGCCCAGTTTGTCGGTCACGACGGATCTTACTCGATCAAGAACGGTTGCCATCAACTCCTCCTTACGGGAAAGCGATTATACCTTAACGTTCTGCGCGGCAAGAACCGAACCGAGCACGCCGTTGACGAATTTAGGGGAACTCTCGGAGCCGAAAATCTTGGCCAGTTCGACGGCCTCGTTGACTGCCACCTTGGGCGGCGTTCCCACTCCCGAGATTATCTCGAAAATAGCCACCCGCAGCACGTTCCTTTCTACGCTCGGAAGTTGATCAACAGGCCAGGTCGGAGCGAACGAATATATCAGGCTGTCGATCTCTTCCAATTCCTGGACCACGCCCACGACCAACTCTTGCGCGTAGGTTGCTGCCTGTTTCGAAAGGCCCCAGGCATCGACTCGAGCGGCCAACGACGTCTGTACCGCATGGCGACTAGCGTCGACCTCATAGAGGGTCTGCATAGCGACTTCGCGAGCCTTGCTTCTCTCGGAAAAGGACCTCGTGCGGCGACGGGGCTGCAGTCCCTCTGGTTTGCCGCGTACCGGCACCGGGTCTATTCGAGGATCACGGGGTCAGTTAAGACTGAAGTTGGACACCGAGGCTAAATCCCCGACCGTCTTGACCTCGGCCGAGCGAGAAATCCTCTTGACCATACCGCTTAACGTCCTACCGGGTCCGATCTCGATAAAGCCGGTAACGCCGCAACCGAGCATGTACTCTATGGATCTCTTCCACTGGACGCACTCGCAAACCTGAGTGACCAGTTCCCGGCGCAGTTGCGAGGCCTTTGTAATCGGCTTGGCCGTCATATTCGCAACAATCGGCACGGAAGGGTCCCGCAGATTCAGCCCACTGACCACTTCGGCGAGACCGTCCCGTGCGGGCGTCATCAACCCGGAATGGAACGCCCCTCCAACCCGCAGCGGTATAGCCTTCTTGGCCCCTCTCGCCGAGGCCATGTCCAGCGCTCTGGCTACTGCCAAGACCTCTCCGCTTATCACCACCTGCTCCCCCGTATTCACGTTGGAAACGTATGTCCCGGCCTGTCGGCTTATTTCTTCAACCGTCATTTGGTCCAAGCCGATTATGGCTGCCATGGTGCCAGGCCTCATCTCACAGGCCCTCTGCATCAGCCGCCCACGCTCCTCAACCAACCTGGCCGTCTCACCCAGCTCAAGAGCTCCCGATACTGCCAGGGCGGTATACTCCCCCAAGCTGTGGCCAGCCATCATCGCTGGCCTCCAAAGGCCATCCGGCTCAGCGCGCTCTTCCAGTGCCTTCAGCGTCGCCAGGCTCACTGTCATGATGGCGGGTTGAGCGTTAGCGGTCTCGCGGAGTTCTTCATCCGGGCCCTCAAACATCAAGGTCGACAGGGGTCTAGATAGAGCCTCGTCGACTTCCTTGAATACCGCCCGCGCCGCAGAAGAGCCATCGTACAAGTCACGACCCATACCCACGAATTGGGCCCCCTGCCCGGGGAAGATGAGGGCGAAGTCAGAAGACGGGCGTCTCTTGATGCTCCACCTTGTCACTACGTCCTCCTAAGCTTGCTCAGTGCCGGGTCGCACCACAGGACGTCACTCTATCTCGGCCTCGACCGAAATGACCTCCCGGCCCTTGTAAGAGCCGCAAGCCCTGCACAACCTGTGCGGGAGTTTGGGGCTACCGCAATCCTGGCATTCAGCAAACGAGGGCTTGCGCATCCGGAAGTGCGCTGCTCTGCCGGCCCGACGCGCCCGGGAGTGCTTTTTCTTAGGAAGAGGAGGCATTTGAGTTCTCTGACAATGGTTTGCGAGCCTTGTATTGATCCGAAGATACTTGGCCCGAATGGATCTCTATCTGTTGTTTACACCCTCACCGATGACCTCGCTCGAGGCCGGTAAATCCAGCAGTTGGCCCCAGCGTGGATCGCTAAGCTGGCCAGAGCAGGAACAGGTGTTGACGTTCAAATTCAGTCCGCAGCTATCGCACATTCCCGCGCAGTCATCACGACATATGGGGCTCATTGGTATTCCAAGGGCCGCATACTGCTGCATCGTGGGAAGTAAGTCAAGGACGTTGTCAATGGATATGAACTGCGTCTCGTCCGCGTCATCGAGACGAGCCAGATTGCCTTCCGGATAGAATTCTTCGTCGATTGCAAGGTCGATTACCCGGGCGTGAGCCACGAGGCACCGACTGCAGGCACAAACCACCTCGCAGGTCAGACCTGCCTGAACCCAGATCCCGACATCCGTACGCATCATGGATACTGAGCCAGCGATGCGCATTCCCGAGGATCGGTCCCAAATCGAATCGACGCCGACGATCGACCCGGGCGCCTTGGCGGTACCATCTACGTCGAATGTCCGGGTCGAACCGCTTGGCTCTTTGAGTAGACCTGAAACGTTAAACTGCATGGCTAGCAGGCCCGCCCGACCACGTAAGTGCTGAGCCGTGACGCGCCTCCCACAGAGAATCGATTCTAGGCTCCGCTTCGAATTTCCGTCAAGCTTCACGTGCGTCGACGGCGGGAGAGAAGGGAACAATCAATGGACCTTGAACTGACTGGCAAGCGGGCCTTGGTCACCGGTGGCAGCCGGGGCATAGGCAGGGCGATAGCAGCGGTGCTGGCAAGCGAGGGGACAGACACTGCAATAGCTGCACGAGGTGAAGAGGGGCTAAGGGCGACCGCGGCCGCGCTGGCCGAAGAGACCGGTCGCAAGATGATCCCTATCAGGGCCGATACGGGCGACGCCGAATCGGTGCGGCGAATGGTCGAACGAGCGACCGGGCTGCTGGGCGGCATCGACATACTGGTCAATTGCGCCGCAAAGCCCGGCGGCCAGTCCAAGCCTCCCTCCCTTTGTGAGATAACGGAACAGGATTTCTGGGAGGACATGAATGTGAAGGTCATGGGCTACCTTCGCTGCGCCCGTGAGGTAGCGCCTCAGATGGTTGATCGTGGTTGGGGACGGATCATAAACATATCTGGTCTTGCAGCCCGCGGGACCGGCTCAACGATCGGCAGCATGCGCAACGTCGCGGTGGCCGCCATGACCAAGAACCTCGCCGATGAACTCGGGCCCAAGGGGGTAAGCGTAACCGTCGTCCACCCGGGTCTTACCCGGACGGAAGCCACACCGGGAGTTATCGAATCTCTAGCGAGGCAACGTGGCGTCTCGCGCAATGCTATAGAGTCCGAGCTTAACGCGGGAAACTCTGTGCGCAGGCTCATCGACGCCGTCGAAGTCGCTCATTTGGTCGCCTTCCTGGCCTCTCCCAAGGCCGGGTGCATAAACGGCGATGCGATCGCCTGTGGAGGTGGAGTTGGCCGGGCAATTCACTACTGATCTTTGGGCCAGGAGAACTTCGGTTACGAATCGCCATTGATGGAAGCTACGGTCTTACACTGGATCAAATGCCAGCGATCCTCACAGCGGCAGCAGTATTCGGCGGCCCGCCGGAGCCCTAGACTACGCGTCGCTAGTGCTGTTAGCGTTTGTCTTGGCACTCCTGCACCATAGCCTCCAGTGCTTGCCCCGTGACGCATCGCATTTCCCCGCTGACAGTGGCGAGCGAATTTGCCAAAATTAGCCGCGGCCATTGCGGGTTTGCACTTGGTCGATCACTACAACCTATCCTCCGGGCAGGCGAACGCCCTTGCATCCAGCGGTGTGGTCATCGCGTTCAACGCCCCCTAAGGGAACTCTCGACCAAGAGCCGATGACCCTAATGCATCCATACTCTCTAACGGGCCATGCATAAAGGTTCCGTGTTGCTGACCATAGCGGTGCTCACCACCTGCATGACGTTGGCCGGCGCCTGCGGCGGCGACTCCCAGGTTCAGACGCCCACACCAATACCAACAGCCGTACCCTCGGTACCCACGCCGACGGCCGAGCCGGTGTTGAGCACTGAGAGCGTAGATGTCACCGAGGAGCGTCTGGCCGAGTTTCGCTCGGCGGTCGCCCGGGCCATAGAGGGTGAATCGTTTCACTTCACATTGGACGCAACCATAGAGGCCGAGGTTGCCGGGATCTCCCTCGACATATCTGTTCTGGTAGTGGGTGACTTTGCTCCACCTGATCGATCCAAGGCCAATCTGTCGATAAACATGGGGTTCGTATCATCCGAGTTTGATGCCGTGTCAGCGGATGGTGAATCGTACGCAACCGATCCCCAGACCGGGCAATGGTCAGTCATCCCAGAGGAAGACAGTGGCTTATTCGACAGTCCGCATGAACTAGTTGGGCTGGTGGCTCAAGCGGCACGTCAGATGGAGGTGGTCGGGCAGGGATCAATCGGCGGGGTCTCCGTCTTGCACCTGAGAGCAGAGGGGACACAAGGTGCGCTGACCGAGAATTCAGACGATACGATTCTGGCCGAAGCCTGGGTTGGGGTAGATGATCTTCGACCCCACCGCCTCCGGCTGATGAGCACGATAGACCTGTCCGATCTTGGAAGGCAGTTCCCCTCTCAAATTGGCGACGGCCCGGCGAATCTTGACGCCACGATCGGCCTTTCCGAGTTTGGAACTCCCGTGACAGTGGACGCGCCGGAAGTCCAAACTTTCCTGGTCGACGGGAGATTGCCAGGGACCAAGATGAATGAGCAGATCAATCTGGTCATAGACTTTGGGGAGTCACATCCCGACTATAGCTCCACTCCAGCGACCTCAGGCTGGCACTACGGTCCTCCCGATGCCCCGGTTTCCTGGGGAGTGCATTCAGAATTCATCCCGGACGAGATCCTGCTCCAAAATCTGGCCCAAGGCGGAATTGGCCTACATTACAACTGTCCGGGCGGATGTCCAGACGTGGTGGCCGCTTTCTCTGAACTGGCCGGTCGGTATCCCAAGATCGTTGTCTCGCCATACGAGGGCATGGACGGAAAGATCGCCCTGACGGCCTGGACCTACCTTGACGTGATGGACGAACTGGATTTGGAGCGGGTGGAATTGTTCATCCGAGCACATCACGCTTCCGAGCGCGCTCCGGAACACTTCAAGCCTTAGCTGACGCTGACACCCGAAAAGTGTCAGGCCGAGGAGCTATTCGTCCCCTCGGACATCTGCCCTGCGCTCGGCGACCGCCCGCGCGACGAATTCCCCTATCTCAAAGGTTGACGTTCCGGGACCGAATACCTCGGCGACTCCCATGTCGCGGAGAGCCTCCCTGTCGTCCTCGGGGATGATCCCCCCCGCCACCACCACCACATCTTGCATTTCATTTTCGCGCAGGCCCGCGAATATCTTTGGGAAAAGCTCCATGTGGGCCCCCGACAGTATCGACAGTCCTATCACGTCCACATCCTCTTGTAGAGCCGCCTCGACGATCATCTCAGGCGTCTGCCTGATACCGGTGTATATGACCTCCATGCCACAGTCCCGCAGCGCCCGGGCCACGATCTTGGCCCCCCGGTCGTGACCATCCAGTCCCGGCTTACCCACCAAAACGCGGATGGTGCCTCTCGACGTCATCTCTTGGCGGTGGCCGCGTTCACCAGTTCTATAAGGACGCCGCCGGTAGATCTCGGGTGTATAAACGCAATGTCACCCGATAGACCCTCTCTGGGTGTCTCGTCAACCAGCTCAACGCCAGCCTCCCTTAGCTGGCCCAACCGCACAGCAAGATCCTCCATCTCGAAGCAGACATGGTGCAGTCCCTCGCCCCGTCTATCGATAAAGCGAGCCACACCGCCGCGATCGTCCGTGGGCTGTATCAGTTCCAGTTGGGAGCCACCGATCCTGACCAGCGCGGCCCTAACGCCCTGATCGGGTATGTCAACGATCTCGTTGGTACCGACGCCGAAGGTGGCCCGGTAGAAGCCTAGAGAATCCTCTATGTCCCTGACGGCTATGGCAACGTGGTTAATATGCCGGGCTACGCAACCGGTGGTTTCGGCCAATGACCTGTCCTCGATTAGACGCCTCTGAGCGCCGTTTTGTACCCAATTCTACACGGCCGCTGTGGCCAAGTATCAGCCGCAGGGACCACGGAAAGCGCCCCTCCTTTGGCCTCCCCGGACGTAGCATTGCCAGACCTCAGATTTGGCTTGCCACCAGGCTCCTCAGCCCAATTGGAGATGCGCTACGAACGGACACGAGATCGATTCAGATAGACATCGCGAGCCTTCACCTTGAGGGTCCTTCGGGTCAAGCGACGCCCCCTCTTCCCGAGTCCCCGTGATGCCTTGCTCGCTCAACCCTATCTGCCGACCTCGATGCACGGGTCTCAAGTTGTCCAGTTACTTCGCACCAGGTGCGAAGACCGGGCCCAGCGGCTCCGGTTCGGCTGGCGAGCAGCCGAATGGCGAGATCCCAAACGACTAGGGTTCCAGTAGTCGACGTGCGATCAACAGTCGCTGGATTTCGGATGTGCCTTCATAGATCTCGGTTATCTTGGCGTCCCGGTATAGACGCTCAACGGTAATCGGTGCGAAATACCCTGCGCCGCCATGAATCTGCAACGCCCGGTCAGCGCATTCAACAGCGGCGCGCGATGCGAAGAGCTTGGCCATTGACGCCTGGGCCGCGAATGGCTGCCCTGCATCCTGAAGATAAGCGGCCCGGTATGTCAATTGGCGGGCTGCCTCGACCTGGGTGGCAGAGTCTGCGATCATCCAACGAATGGCCTGGCGGTCGGATAACGGCCTGCCGAAGGTGCTCCTTCCTCTCGCATACAAGACTGCGGCCTCCAATGCGGCCTGTGCTATGCCCACCGCCTGAGCCGCAATCGCCACCCTGCTCGAATCCAGCACCTGCATCGTCATGCCGAATCCCTCGCCGGCTCCTCCGATTCGATTGCTGACCGGCAGCGGTACGTCTTGCAGTCTTACTTCACAGGTGGACGAGGCCCGTATCCCTAGCTTGCCGTGCTGGGGAGTTATGGAAACGCCCGGGAGATCCCTTTCGACCAGGAAGGTCTCTATACCCTTGGAACCCTTGGACGGGTCCCGGGTCGCCATCACGACAAAGGTATGTGCCTCAGCCGCATTGGTGATGAAGCCCTTCGTTCCCGTGATCAGGAACCCGTCCTCAGAGTCAACAACCTTTGTCCTGATGGCCGCCGCGTCCGAGCCCGCATCGGGCTCCGTCAGGGCGAAAGCGCCAATTCGGCTGCCCGTCGCCAATTGGCGCAGATATCTTGCCTTCTGTTCACGGGTGCCAAAACTGTCAATGTAGCGGGCGCAGAGCGAGAGGTGGGCACCGTAGATGGTGCCGGTGGCCGCGCAGCCTCGAGAAAGCTCCTCGGTCACGATGGCCAGCTGCCTAGACGTGCCCCCTGAGCCACCATACTCCGGGTCGATCGTCAGGCCGAACAGCCCAAGATCTGAAATGGCCCTGATGTTCTCCCAGGGGAACTCTTCCTGCCGATCATATTCTGCGGCCCTGGGGGCCAATTCCCGATCGGCCAAGTCCTGCACCGTCTTACGGAGAATGACCTCTTCTTCGGTCAGAATCCCATCAGTAGAGGTGGTCATAAGGGTGTTTCCAGCGACCCGACTTCACTCAGGCCTCGCCTAGAAGGGTGAGAATTCTCTCTGCTCTCCAAACACCGCACGGAAAGTGTCGGAAATCTCGCCCACGGTGGCATAAGCCTCAACTGCCTGCAGGATGGCTGGCACGGTGTTTCCCCCACTTTCGGCCACTTGCTTCAACTGGCCGAGGGCGTGACCCAACAACTCGCCGTTCCGCTCACTCCTGACACGGCCGAGTCTGGCGAGCTGACGCCTCGTCTGTTCGGGATCAATCCTCTGAATATCCTCGATAGGGGGTGCCTCGCTACGGTAGGCGTTGACACCGACAACGACACGCTCACCCCTTTCCACCTGCTGCTGCAGTTGGTATGCGGACTCGTGTATCTCGCGTATCTGGAATCCAGTGTCCAATGCTCCTAGGGCGCCTCCCATCTCGTCGATGCTGCGTATGTAGTCCCATGCATCATCTTCAAGGCGATCAGTCAGGTACTCGATGTAGTAGGAACCGGCCAAGGGGTCGACGGTTTCAGTCACACCGTTCTCGCTGGCCAGGATCTGTTGGGTGCGCAGCGAAAGTTCAGCTGACTCGGCGGTGGGAAGAGCCAACGCCTCGTCCCTAGAGTTAACGTGCAGGCTCTGAGCCCCTCCGAGAACCGCTGCCATCGCCTGAACGGTGCTGCGCACGACGTTGTTGTCTGGCTGCTGGGCGGTCAGGGTGACCCCTGCGGTCTGGACGTGGAACCGGCACATCCATGACCTTGGGCTCTCTGCTCCAAAGCGATTTCGCATAATCTTGGCCCACATGCGCCGGGCGGCCCTGAATTTCGCAACCTCCTCGAACAGGTCGCTCTGCGCAACGAAAAAGAACGACAGCCTCGGCGCAAACTTGTCGACATCAAGGCCGGCGTCGACCGCGGCCTGAACATACGCGATCGCGTTGCTAAAGGTGAACGCCAACTCCTGCGCGGCGCTGGCTCCGGCCTCCCGCATGTGGTAGCCGGAGATGGAGATCGTGTTCCAGCGAGGCAAATGCTCAGCACAGTAGCGGAAGGTGTCGGTCACAAGCCGCATTGAGGGCCCCGGAGGATAAATGTAGGTGCCGCGAGCGATGTATTCCTTCAGTATGTCGTTTTGGATAGTGCCGCCTATCGTGTTGAGCGGCACCCCCTGCTTTTTTGCAACCGCTACGTAGAGGGCGAGCAAAATCGAAGCCGTGGAATTGATCGTCATTGAGGTAGTGACTTTGTCGAGTGGAATTCCGTTAAGCAGGACCTCCATGTCTGCGAGTGAACTGATCGGAACGCCGGCCCTGCCAACCTCCCCAGCCGCAAGAGGGTGGTCGGAGTCGTATCCCGTCTGAGTGGGCAGATCAAAAGCGACGGAAAGTCCGCTCTGTCCGGAGTCGAGCAGGAACTTGTAGCGTGCGTTTGATTCCTCGGCGGACGCATAGCCGGCGTATTGCCTCATCGTCCAGACCCGTCCACGATACATGTTCGGCTGAACACCGCGAGTGAATGGATATTCGCCCGGATAGCCCACATTCTCGACGTAGTCATCTGACCGCACGTCTTCTGGGGTGTACAGCGGTTCCACCTCAATCCCGGAGGTGTTCAAGAACGACTCTTCGCGCTCAGGCCGACGATTCCTCAGCGGCTCGAGGGTGTTGGCAGACCACTCAGTTTTGGATGTGCTAGCCATAGCCAAAGACCGTGCGAGTGTAGAAACGGAACGTTGCTATTGTCAATTTGACTGCGGAGCTAAGCCGCTTGACGGTGCGGCGGAGGCAAAATATCATGAACAGGCGTTCTATAACGCCTTTCCCCCAGGCAATCTGCCGAACATGATGTGATGAGCGACCGGCTAGGACAGCGAATAGTCTCGGGCGACACCCAAGAGGGCGACACCACCCTAGAAACGTCACTCAGGCCGAGGCGACTGTCCGAGTACATCGGACAGAGCCGGGTCAAGGACAACCTGGACATAGGTATTAGGGCCGCCCTAAAGCGTGCTGAGCCCCTAGACCATGCCCTGCTCTACGGTCCGCCAGGTCTTGGGAAGACGACCCTTGCACACATTCTGGCCTCCGAGATGGGGGTGAGCATCAAGACAACGTCGGGTCCTGCGATTGAGCGGGCCGGTGACATGGTGGCGATGCTAACCGGGCTAAAGAAATTCGATGTGTTGTTCATCGACGAGATACATCGCCTGCCGCGGGTCGTGGAGGAAATCCTATACCCGGCCATGGAGGACTTTTTCGTCAGTTGGATAATCGATAAAGGCCTAAAGGCGCGTTCCATGAACCTGTCAATTCAGCCCTTCACCCTCGTGGGTGCCACCACAAGGTACGGAATGGTCAGCGCACCTCTGCGAGATCGATTCGGGGCGGTTCACCGCCTAGATTTCTATGACGAGCAGGCGATGACCACGATCGTGAGCCGGTCTGCTCGTATCCTCAGCATTGAGGCGACTCCCTCCGGATGTGTCGAGATTGCGCGCCGATCCAGGGGCACGCCCCGGATCGCCAACAGGCTGCTAAGACGGGTCCGCGACTATGCACAGGTGGTCGCCCAATCACACGTGACCGCCGAGGTCGCCCTAGACGCCCTGAGCCGCCTGGAGGTGGACTCTATCGGCCTTGACGACATAGACCGGCAAGTCCTGCTTTGCATCATCGAAAAGTTTGACGGCGGTCCCGTGGGCCTTGACACCGTAGCTGCCGCTATCAGTGAGGAGTCGGACACCATCGAGGAAGTCTACGAGCCGTTTCTCCTGCAATTGGGTTTCTTGGACAGGACGCCAAGAGGGCGGGTGGCAACGCGCCACGCCTACGCACACCTGGGGATCGACTACACTCACGATGGGCCATCCGATACCGCCCAACCCGGGCTGTTCTAGGCCAGTGGAGGAAAACGCCCAATGACAGGACAGAAGCCCGTGGTCAATTCGCCGAGGTATGCGGTCAGCTCGTCACCCGGCCTCAGGCCCGTCTCGGCCCGCGACCAGCGCCTAACGCGGGGCAACCGGCCGGACTGGCATGAATACTACATGGGAATTGCCATAGCGGTCCGCGAAAGGGCCAACTGCCAGGGCTCGAAGGTCGGTGCACTCCTAGTAAGGGACAATCGCATTCTGACAACCGGGTACAACGGGACACCCCAGAATATCGCCAACTGCGACGAGGGTGGCTGCGAACGCTGCGCCGACCGAGAACGCTACCGCTCAGGCCAGGCTTATGACTTGTGCATCTGTGTCCACGCTGAGCAAAATGCCCTGATCACGGCGGCCCGCTTCGGAATATCTGTGGAGGGATCCACCATGTACACCACCCTCCAGCCGTGCTTCGGATGCAGCAAGGAACTACTGCAAGCCAGAGTCGCGGCGGTCCACTATATGCACGAATGGTCGCCAGCCGACGATCTATCGCGGCCGGAACTCAGAAAGATCCACGGGCGGTTTCCGAAAGGCATGAAGAGGGTCGAGTTTGACGATCCCAGGGCGGGGTGGGCGGTGCCGTGGCTGAACTCCGGTGACCGCCAGGAGATCGCGTAAATTTCCACGGACGTAGCCCAGTACCGTCCGCCTCACCCAGACGACCGCGAGTAGGGCCCTAGGTTATAATCTACCGACGGCTGCCTATAGCCGTGCACGGGTCGTCCGATGGCTATGTATTTTGCTCGTTTCGTGCTGTTCTGCGCCGACGCGCTTAACGACTTCATGTACAAGAACTGCCCGTACGTGGCAGGTGCGATCGCCTTCTACACCATGTTCTCCTTGTTCCCGTTATTTCTTGCCGTCGTCTCGATTCTGGGCTTCTTACTGGGACCGGAGGCGGAGCAGGCGGAATTGGTGGAGGAGATCGCGGCCGTAATACCGGTCTCAAGTGAACTAATAGAAAACACCCTTCGAGGCATTGTCAGCGCGCGGACCATAACTGGTGTCGCCGCGGTAATCGGCCTCATTTGGGCATCGACGGCGGCATTCGGCGCCATCCGCAAGGGCATGAATTACGCTTGGGGAATACGCAAGACCCGGCCTTTCCTGAGAGAGCGGGTGATGGATATAGGCTTGGTCGTGGGCGCGGCTCTCATAGTGGTCTTGCTTCTGTTCATCACGCCAGTGTTCGGCGTCCTGCGAGAGATCAGTGGCCTCGTTGCCCCCGACTCGTTCCTCCAAAGTGAGTTCTTGTGGACCATTGCGACCAACCTGGTCTCGCCGGTCATCTCCTTCACGATATTCGTGATGCTCTACTACTTCATACCCAACACGACCGTTCGCCTGCAGGATGTCTGGCCCACCGCGCTGGGTGTGGCTGTAGCCTTTTGGGTGGTGAACCTGGGATTCGTGTGGTACGTGCAAACCTATCCCGTGCACAACGTCGTGTACGGTCCGGTCGGAGCGATCTTGGCTCTACTAACATGGGTATACATATCTGCCATCATCCTCCTGTTCGGCGCTCTACTATGCTCCCGGTACGCAGGATATGTAGCGAACTACACGGATGTAGAGGGCATCAGAGGGGAGGGTCTCAGACTGATTCTCTCGTCGGCTACTCGGGTGAGGCTGAGGAGCGTACGCGACCCATCGGCCGCATTTGTCGTATAGGATCATGACCTTAAGGGCCATCCTTGGCCTGACGATACTGGCCCTGCTAGCAGTGTCAAGCGTCGCTTGCGCGCGGCAGACTCTCGCGCCGACGGGGGCTGATGCGCCAACCCAGACCCCCGCAACCCCCCTCCCCACCACAGAATCCCAAGGTCAGTTGCCAGACGGCAACGGCCTCCCTTCGATCGCCAGCCTGGTTGAGCGCATTAGGCCGAGCGTTGTCTCCATCACCACCGAGGCTGTCCGCCGCGGCATGTTCCGCAACTTCACGGACGAAGGTGCAGGCAGTGGCATCATCATAAGGCCCGATGGCCTGATCGCCACAAACGCCCACGTCATCAGCGGCTTTGATGGCATCCAAGTACATTTGGACGATGGGAGGACATTCGATGCCGAGATCGTGGGCCAAGATCTGATCAGCGATCTCGCCGTACTCCGCATCGGCGCTGAGGACCTGCCCTATGTAGTTCCCACCGGATCGGACGCTCTGCGAGTTGGCGACTGGGTGCTGGCAGTTGGTAACGCTGTCGCCCTCAGAGGCGGGCCCACCGTGACACTCGGGATCGTCAGCGGTCGCGATCGAACGATAACAACCGAATTGGGCCAATTGTTTGACCTAATACAGACAGACGCGGCCATCAATGCGGGCAACAGCGGCGGGCCGCTAGTGGATCTAGACGGGAACGTCGTGGGGATCAACACGGCCATCATGCGCCAAGCTCAAGGCATCGGGTTCGCAGTCAGTTCATATGTGGCTGTCCCGATACTCGATTCACTGATTGAGACCGGGCGCTACATAAGGCCTCTGATCGGTCTTACCGGTGCGGACGTAACGCCGGCACTAGGTCTCGGCCTGGATGAGGGCGTGCTTGTAACGAGCATGCCGCGGGGCGGTCCAGCCTATGCGGCCGGCATCCGTGTCGGCGACATCATCACCTCTCTGAACGACATCCCGACGGCGGACATGCCGTCCTTTCTGAGCACCCTTTGGAGCTTTCGACCGGGAGACGAGATCTCGGTGGCCTTCCAGAGCGGCGGCAAGACACGCACTGTCAAGTTGACTCTCATCGAGCGGCCTCAATAGATGTCCGCGCGCAGCTTATGGGATGCAAGCAGCGGTCCCAGACCCGGCTGACCGCCATCTCTCCGGCAGGGCACGCACCGTCGTGCGGGCCTTTTCAGTTGGATGTTCAGGGCAGCCGGGGGATGACCTCTTCCGCTAGCAGTTTGTGAGAGTTGCGCCACGCCTCTTTCGGCTTCCACTCGTGGCCGGTCGTGACCAGAACTCCGAATCCGCCCACATCATCGTATAGTCGTCGGAGTTTCTCCTCGACCTCTTGTGGCCCACCCACTATCCAGACATTGTCTACGAGATACTCGAGGGTGACGTCACTGTCGGACATGTCTGGATCATTCTTGAGCTGCTGGATGCGGCCTGGAACCCTGGACAATATACGCAGGAAATAGCCCTCGAACGCCCTGCCAATTGAGCCCTCCAACGCCTGTTTGCGAGCCTCCTTGGCCGTGTCGGCGACGAATACGTCGCGCGCGATGCGCCAAATCGCACGGTCGGGCGGCTCTCTCCCGGCGCTTTCCGCCCCCATTTCCACCGACTTCCACTGTGCCTTGACGCCCTCGGTGGGCAGGAAGTTTATGGAAATGGGAATCCATCCTCTACGACCGGCGATCTCCAGAGTCTTGGAATCGGGCCGAGAACCCGCCACCGCCACGGGCGGATGTGGACGCTGGTAGGGCTTTACGTGAAACTCCATACCGAAATCAGTCATCGGTTCGGTGATGGTGAAATCCCAGTAATCGTTCTTGTAACGCCCCGGCCTGGGATCGTCCCACAGCTGAAGCACCATATCGACCGCTAGGCGCGCCTTATCCCGATAGGCGCCGTCGGAAGGGTCGAAGCCGGCTGCCACGATGTCCCCCGGGAATCCGCACGGCCCAACCCCCCACATAAACCGCCCTTTGAGCATGTGATCGAGCTGGGCGATTCGATGGGCCAAGTAGAAGGGATTGTGACTGGGCATGCAGGTCACCCCGGTGCACAGTTTCATGTCACGCGTCTCGGGGATGAGACGGGCCATCAGCAAGTCAGGCGACGGTATGTTTTCCCAAGTGGACGTGTAATGCTCACCGAGCCAAGACTCGTGATAGCCGAGCTCGTCCAGGGCTGCGAGACGCTCGATGTCCATATCGAGTGTCTCCGTCCAGCTGGCAGCCCCCGGAGGATGCAGGGGCATTGTGAAATCACCCAGCAGCATGTTCTTGTTTCGCTGCCTCCAAGGGGCCTGAGCCGAGCAAGGTCAACTCTTGAGCAGGTCCGGCCGACGTGAATCGACTCAATGTGGATCTAGGTCTGCCAACTGTGGCATGACCTCGTTGGCCAATAGCTCCATCGACCTCTGCCAGTCCTCACGGGGGTCCCACTCGTGACCCATGGCCAAGAGCACGCCGAAGCCACCGACATATTCATACAGCTCCCTCAGCTGGGCGGCCACATCGTCCGGGCTTCCCACCAACCAGATGTTATCCAAGAAATAGTCGATGGTAATGTCCTCATCGGCCATCGACGGATCCTTCTTCATCAACTTAAACAGGTTGTAGCGGGCGAACGACCGGAAGAAATAGTCCTGAAAGTCGCGTGGCATGGTTCCGGCCATCGCTTTTTCCCTTGCCTCTTCGGTCGTGTCGGCAACGAAGACCTCGCGGGCAATGCGCCACTGTGATCTTTCGGCCTTACGGCCGGTGCGCAAAGCCCCCTCCTCGACGGCCTCCCAGTGCGATGGCAGTTGATTCGACGGTACCAGATTAATGCTCATGGGAATGTAGCCGCGCTCCCCTGCCAAATAGAGGGTCTCCGACTTGGGTGAAACCCCGGCTACGCCTATGGGTGGATGGGGCTTCTGGTAGGGCGCCATGTGATACTTGACACCCACCCAATCATCGGTCTCCGGGATACTGAAGTCCCACCAGGGCGACGTGTATCTACCCGGCTTGGGATCCTCCCACAAACCCAGAACACAGTCGAGTGCCTCCCTGGTCATATTCCGGTTCTCGCCGCTCTGGAAATCGAATCCGAACACCTCGAAATCACCAGGGAACCCACCCGACCCCACTCCCCAATAGAAGCGCCCCCTGGCCAAATTGTCGAGCTGGGCGATGCGGTTGGCGATCACGAAGGGGTTGTGGTTGGGCATGCACGTTACGCCAGTGCCAAGAACAATGTTTTCAGTCATACCCAGGGCCTTGGCCAAGAACAGGTCGGGCGCCGGGATGTTCTCCCACACTGACGTGAAGTGCTCACCTACCCAGGCCTCGCGAAATCCCAGCCTGTCTAGTGTGACTATTTGATCTAGGTCGTGGTCCAGGGTTTCGGCATGCACCGATCCCGGGGGATGCAGTGGCATCGTGAAGTAACCCAGCTTCATTTTCTTCTGTCGCAACCTCCGATGAGTGATCTCGGGGTCCGAGCCAAGATGGTGATCCGTGCCCCTGTCAACGAGTACCAAAAAGGTGCATAGCCCGGACCCACCATTCGTTTCGTGGCTTGTGCCGATGCTCCAAACCGGACCAAGGCGCCCCTTACGGACTCGGCGGCGTCGGCAGTATATGGCATGGAATACTGCTCGGCGAGTCGGTGGGTGCACCGTGGGCGGGCGGCACTGTTCCGCGTACCCACGCCGGTTCACAAGTGTGGAAAAGCGCCAACTGATTCGCACCAAGCTCGACGGTATCCGCCGGATCGTTCGGCCCGCATAGATTGAGGACGACCACGGAAACATTGGCCTCTCCCGGCGACTTGCCGCCGGTCGACCCGGCGTTTGGCTACGGCGTGATCAGACGTGATGACGGTCGCCTGCCGGCAGTTCGCCCACATGGACGGCATGGTTTCGGCCATCCATGGGAAAGCCAGCCTTCCATGTGCTTGCTTGACCCACCCCGAGCGACCATCTAATCTGAATCGACAGGCCCTGACGGAGACGAGTAGGCTCGTTCAGGTCGCCGAGCGAGTCCGGTGCGGTGTGAGCGGACGCGATCCGGCGAGCCGAAAATCACTCCCGAGCTGCGGACCGAAACCGGGGCACCTACTCCAGCACTAGGCTCCGCCGCCTTGGCCCCCCGTTATCGGGGCCCGGCACCTAAGGTGTCGACCAAGCGCCCCAATGACCATTGGGGAAATAGGGTGGTACCGCGGGAATCGACGCCCGTCCCTTGCAGGGGACGGGCGTCTTACTTTGTGCAGGCAGGGAATGGGCAACATGTTTGATCCGGTCAACTCCAAGGTCGACTTGGTCGCTCTTGAACACGATGTTTTGGACTGGTGGCGGCGGCACGACACCGTTAACAAATACCTTCATCGCAACGACGGCTCGAGCGAGCGATTCTCTTTCATAGATGGACCCATAACAGCCAATAATCCCATGGGCGTTCACCACGCATGGGGACGCATGTACAAAGATCTCTTTCAGCGCTTTAAGACGATGCAGGGATTTCGGCAGCGATATCAGAATGGCTTCGACGGTCAGGGCCTGTGGATCGAGGTGGAGGTGGAGAAAGAACTGGGCTTCAGATCGAAACGGGATATAGAGGCGTTCGGCATCGGCAAGTTCGTCGAGTTGTGCAAGGAGCGAGTACTCAAGTTCAGCAGCATACAGGCCGAGCAGTCCAAGAGGCTTGGCTATTGGATGAATTGGGCTGACTCGTATCACACGATGTCCGATGAGAACAACTACACCATCTGGCTGTTTCTAAAGCGTTGCTACGAGCGGGGCTGGCTCTATGAAGGCAGGGACGTCATGCCCTGGTGCCCTCGCTGCGGCACAGGTCTGTCGGAGCATGAGATAGTCACCGAGGGCTACCAGGAGATCGTCCATCCAGGTCTATTCGTACGCTTCCCCATCATCGGCAAGGACGACGGACACGCCGGCGACGAATCGCTTCTGGTTTGGACGACCACGCCCTGGACCCTGACCTCCAACGTCGCCGTCGCCGTCAACCCGGACATAACCTATGTAAAGGTCAGTGCCACGGTAGGCGATCCAAGGTCCAATGGTGACTCCGCAACCGTCTCCAAGGCACGGACGGAGATCCTCTACCTCGCCAAGAGCCGCCTGTCACAATCGGTTACCGCCCCTCACGAAGTGCTAGATGAGTTCCCCGGAAGTCAACTCGTCGACCTATCCTACCGTGGACCATTTGACGAACTCCCAGCGCAGCGTGAGGTAAGCCACAGGGTCGTTGCCTGGAAAGACGTCAGCGAAGACGAGGGAACCGGCATTGTCCATATCGCCCCCGGGGCCGGGAAAGAGGACTTTCAGTTAGGCAAAGAGTTCGGCCTGTCGGTGCTGGCCCCACTGGACGAGTTCGGCGACTTCGTCCACGGCTTTGACTGGCTTACCGGCCTGAGCGTTTACGACGTTAACGAGCCGATCTACGCCTCCCTGCACCAGAAGGAGGTCCTTTATCGACTAGAGCCCTACAGGCATCGCTATCCGGTCTGTTGGCGGTGCCAGTCGGAGCTGGTATTCCGTCTGGTAGACGAGTGGTTCATATCGATGGACGAACTTCGCCACTCAATCGCCGATGTGACCCGCAAGATCAAGTGGATACCCGAGTTCGGCCTGTGGCGTGAGTTGGATTGGCTCCAGAGCATGGACGATTGGATGGTGTCCAAGAAGCGCTACTGGGGCTTGGCGCTGCCGATCTTCAAGTGCACCTGCGGCCATTTCGAGGTGATTGGCTCAGAGACCGAACTTAGAGAACGCGCGGTATCGGGATGGGAAGAATTCGCCGGACACTCGCCCCACCGCCCCTGGGTAGACGCTGTCAAGATCGGCTGCGGCAAATGCGGGACAGCCGTCTCGCGCATTGCAGACGTGGGCAATCCCTGGCTCGACGCCGGAATTGTTCCCTTCTCAACCCTCGGGTACCGTCACGACCGCGACCGCTGGGCCAAGTGGTTCCCAGCCGACTGGATATCTGAATCGTTTCCGGGTCAGTTCCGCAACTGGTTCTACTCATTGCTGACTATGAGCACCGTGCTTGAGGGAGTAGAGCCTTTCAGGTCCGTCTTTTCGTACGCGCTGATGCGCGACGAGAAGGGCGAGGAGATGCACAAGTCCAAGGGAAACGCCATATGGTTCGAGGAGGCTGCCGAGAAGATGGGCGTCGATACGATGCGATGGCTATACGCCCGTCAAAACCCAGCTGCGAACCTGAACTTTGGCTACGGAGTGGCGGACGAGGTACGCCGACAACTGCTGATTCCTCTGTGGAACGTTTACTCGTTCTTTGTCACCTACGCAAATATAGACGGCTACGACCCAGCCCGGTCCCAAGCGCCGCAGAAAGCGGAGCGCGGGGAACTAGACCGCTGGATACTCTCGGAACTCAATGAGTTGGTGGCCGACGTTACAGAGGCTTTGGAGCAATATGAGCCGGATGCCGCGGCGCACCGGGTCGAATCCTTCGTCGGATATCTGTCCAATTGGTATGTGAGGCGCAGCAGGCGTCGTTTCTGGAAGGCCGGCGTACTAGGAGAGGGTTCGGACGACCTCGACAAGCTGTCTGCGTATTCGACCCTCTACGAGTGTCTGGTCACCCTGGTGAGGCTGGTCGCGCCCTTCATGCCGTTTGTTACCGAGGCGATGCATCGCAACCTGGTGGACTCGGTCGGCGGCGGCCCAGAGAGCGTGCATCTAGCAGACTACCCCAAGGCACACCGAGAGCTTGTCGACCGACGCTTGACGGACGCGACAAGGCTGGCAATGACTCTGTCCAGCCTTGGGCGTGCCGCCAGAAGTAAGGCGGGCATCAAGGTCCGGCAGCCCGTGGCGGCGGCACTGATTGGCCTACGTACGTCCGGCGAGCGCGAATTGCTGTCGGACGTTGCCACCCAGATCCGCGAGGAGCTGAACGTCAAGGAGGTGACGGTCACCGAAGACCACACAGGAGTGATGTCCCTCACGGTGAGGCCGAACCTGCCGGTCCTGGGCAAAAAGTACGGTGCGGCTGTCAGAGACATCCGCCAAGCCCTGGCAAACATGGACCCCTTCGAGGTGCATGCCACGGTCAGCGCAGGCCGTACCCTAGAAGTCGCCGGCCACAAGCTTGACCCTGAGGAAGTTCTCATAACTGCCGGCGATCGGGTTGGGTTCTCGGTCGCCTCCGAGGGCGGCTACTCCGTAGCCATCGAGACGAAACTGACGACCGAATTGCTCGCCGAGGGTACGGCGCGAGAGATAGTGCACCGCATTCAGAACTTGAGGCGTCTGGCAGGCTTTGACATCGCAGACCACATCGACACCTACTACTTCGCCGACGGCGGGCTAGCGTCGGTGATGGAGGAGCACGCAGACTACGTCAGCCGTGAGACCCTGTCCGATCGCCTGATACCGAGCGTGCCACCCCAAGGCGCCCAAACCGAAACGGTGACCATCAATGACGAAGACCTGACAATCGGCCTAGTTCGGGTGATGGAGCGGGCGCAGATCTGACGAACTCGATCCGTCAGGAAGGCCTCCCAAACACCCCGAGACGCGGCATGCCTGGGCGTTGGGTCGTATTCGCCGCTCTCACCCCTGGACTGTTCGGCGCAACGGCGGACGAGGCTGGCCTCTCACTGGCACTTCCCAGGGTCGCCGATCAATTCGACGCCACGATCCCAGAAGTCCAGTGGGTCATCTTGGCCTACATTCTGGCAATAGGTTCGCTGATGATCCCACTGGGCCGAGTGGCGGACATGATTGGGCCGCGCCGCCTCTATCTCGCCGGAATTGTCATCTTCTCGATAGGCGCGGTGGCAGCTGGCTTGGCTCCAGGGCTTTTCTCCCTGGCTGGCCTAAAGGCTGTGCAGGGTTTCGGAACGGCCGCAATTCAGGCGACCAGCATGGCTATCCTAAGCACGGCCTTTCCGCCAAGGGAGAGGGGTAAGGCCATAGGCCTGTTCATGCTTGTCGGGGGCTCCGGATTCATTTTCGGGCCGCTGGCGGGCGGGGCCGTCATCTCTTGGCTTGGGTGGCGATGGATGGTCTTTATGGTGGTACCGTTTGGCCTGCTATCCCTTGTGGCCAGCCTGCGTGTCACAAGCGGGCTAGCCCAGGGCCAGGAGACGAAGTCAGGGCCGTTTGACTGGCTGGGCGCCAGTCTTTCGTCTGGATCCGTGTTGATCTTCCTGTTGATGATGTCGAACGGTCAGGGATGGGGATGGACGTCGCCAATCACGATAGTCGGTTTTGTGGTTTCGGTGACGTTGATGGCGAGTTTCTTGCTTTGGCAACGTCGCGCACGAGCGCCGATACTGCCGCCGGATCTGCTCAGCAACAGGACCTTTACCCGCGGCCTAATCCTCACAGCGCTGATCATCTTGGGGAATGTCCCGGTATTTGTCCTGATGCCCTTCTTTGTCGAGGGCGTACTCGGGCACTCGGCCGCTATCAGCGGCCTGGTGATGGCATCTGCAGCCGTAGCCTTCACTGCAACCGGCCCTATTATCGGGCACCTGTCCGACCGGTTCGACTGGCGCATCTTCGTCTCGCTCTCCACACTGGTGATCGCTGCAGCGATGGTCCTGATTTCATTGCTTGATGAGCGGGCCTCCCTGTGGGCCGTCATCGGTCTAATGGTGATGCTGGGTGTCGGCGTCGGGCTTTGGTACTCGCCTACCACCTCGGCCGCACTCAGCGAAGTCAGGTCGAGCCTGCAGGGTGTTGCTTCCTCCGCGACTCTAATGGTTCGCTATGCCGCCAATGTCTCTACCGTAGCCATTTCCGTTTCGATCGTGACGGCCATGATGGTCTCCCGTGGTTTCGAGGCGTCTCTCAACTCGGTGGCTGACCCGGCCGGAGCAGGTGCGTCCGGCGCTTTCGTGGACGGCATGGCAGTGGCTTTCAGAATAGGTGCCGGCGTCAACCTTTTGGCGACCGCAATCACCCTGGCACCAATCGGACGAGCAAAGTCAAAAGGCCCAAGCGGCGAGGCGAACACGACTGCGGCAACAAGCAGCACGGAATGAGCCCGGTAGGGTCACCTACTCTCTGGGATAACATCAGCGGCTGTGGGTGATCTTCCGAAACGGGGCGACATCTTGGTGGTCCTCCTGCGCAAGGGTCCCAGAGTAGTCAGATGCATAGGCCGTGACGGTGAGCGGATAGCCATATCCGCCGGCCGGAATCGACAGGCGAAGATTCCTTGCCAGCGGCTGCTGCTAGCCACCGATTTGACCGGACTCTCCGACGCCGAATTAGAGGCGTTCTCAGGCCGAGTAGCAGCGATCTCCAAAGACCTGGACGCGGACGAGATCTGGCGCCTGATGCCTGAGGGCGGAACGGGAGAAACCGTTGAAAATCTCGCCAAGCTGTACTTCGGCGATCGCCCGACCCCTGAGCAGGTGGCGGGACTTGCCACACACCTGGAAGAGCAAACCCCCCACTTCGAGAGACAGGGCAACGCCTATTTTGCTCGCAGCGCCGAAGACATGCGGCAAATGCTCTTGAGGGATCGGCGACAAAAGCAATCGACCGCTGAAAAGACGAGAATTCTCGATGAGCTGACCAAGGGGCTTTTGCCCGACTCCCCTACGAAGACTGAAAGCCAGTTCATCGAAGAGCTGCGATCGTTCGCTGTTTTCGGAGACGAATACGCTCGGGCCCGGATCGTCAAGTCGTTGTTGAAACAGTCCTTCCCGGGATCCGGCGATCTTCAACGGCATGCTTTCGCCCTCCTTGCAGCCGCCGGTCATTTGAGCCATGACGAGCCCTTGGAGATCGAGCGGGCCTGCCTGCCGGTGCATTTCCCGTCTGAAGCAGAAGAGCAGGCCTCAGCGATCGCCGAGCCGCCATCGTATCCAGACCGGCGAGACCTTACCGACACCACGACGTTTACCATCGACCACCCCGGCACTCTTGACAGGGACGACGCCTTGTCCGTGGAGAGGTTGGGCGAAGACCGAATTCGGGTTGGAATACACATAGCTGATGCCGCATGCCTCATCCCCATCGACTCCGCCGTCGACCAAGAAGCCTACCGACGCATCTCGACTCTCTACACTCCGGAGATCAGGGTCCCCATGGTGCCGACGGTCTTGTCGGACGGCCTCTGTAGCATTGTGCCGGGGCAACCACGTCCCACCTTGT
This sequence comes from Dehalococcoidia bacterium, assembly GCA_965207145.1. Classification (GTDB taxonomy): domain Bacteria; phylum Chloroflexota; class Dehalococcoidia; order Lucifugimonadales; family UBA2962; genus CAUZIR01. Next base: position 589,316 of record OZ242262.1, read on the forward strand.
CCCTGCTCGCCACTCTCGACGACGGCGAAGTCGTCGAATGGGAACTGTTTCCCTCTCTGGTGCTATCGACGGGCGCTCTGACATATCAAGAGGCGGACAGCAGCTTGCTCAGTGGCAAAGGTCCATTGCTCCCGTACCTACAGGCTCTCCATGCTGCGGCCAACCGGCTGAGGTCTCGCAGGGCGGAGGCCGGCGCCTACATGACAGAGAGACCGGACTTGTCAATAGAGATCAAAGATGCGCCGGTCGGCAGCACCCGAGTGTCGGTGCACGTCTCACCCAGGGACACTCCTTCAAAGCGGATAGTCATGGAGATGATGGTCCTGTGCAACAAGCTCATGGCCAGGTTCTGTGTCGTCAACTCAATCCCGGCCGCCTACCGCAGCCAGCCGGAGCCAACCTCCGGCGCGGCCACCGAGAGGAACTACGATGCACTGGCCAATTACCGGCTGATGCGCAGCATACCTCCGGCCAAGATCTCCACCTCGCCCGGACGACACCACGGCCTTGGCGTAAGGGAGTATCTGCAGGCGACTTCACCAATCCGACGGTTTCTCGACCTAGTAATTCAGAGGCAGATCGCCTGCACCTTGGCCGGAAGTCATCCCCCCTACTCGGAAGAGTCCATCGCGGGGATCGCCCAACGAGCCGAAGTTCAACGCAAGGAATTGGCGTCCGTTGAAGGACAGAGACGACGCTACTGGATCCTCAGGTTCTTTGAGCAACGCATGTCCGAAGGGCGAACCGAGTATGATGCCATCGTCCTAGAACCACGCCTGCGAGGCTCATCGCTTGTGGAACTGACCAACTATCCTTTCAGGGCCCAGGCCGAACTACCTCCAGGCCTGTCAGCCGGTGACAGAGTCGCCCTGCGACTCCGAGAAGTGGACCTTTGGCGACGTGTAGCGCACTTCATTGCTTTGGAGTAGCCAGATGTCATCGCCCACGTTGCACGCACCTCCCGTGCGGCGATGAAGCATGGTGGGCGGTAGGGAGTCTACAGCGTATGATGTTGGCACTCAGAGGAGGGTGTTGATGGCAAAGACAGCCTATCTGCTCATCGAAGCCGAACCCGGCTTGTCCTTCAATGTAATCCGGGGTTTGCGGGACCTGGCGGAGGTGACCGGAGCGGACTTTGTCAGCGGGCCGTACGACATCATAGCCAAGGTTGAGGTAGAGGACGTCAACGCCATCGGGCGGTTGATCACCGACGAGGTACATCCGCTTCAGGGAGTGGTTCGAACGGTGACCTGCATCTCAATAGCGTAGGCATCCCGAGCCACCGAGCAAGTACTTCGTCGGGGTGTGGCGCAGCGGAAGCGCGCTTGCTTTGGGAGCAAGAGGTCGCCGGTTCGATCCCGGCCACCCCGACCAATCAGACATGGGGGTGCAGATCCTTCGCACCGGCCGAGACCTAGTGGCTTACGCCGCTGCCCGGTGGAGCCTCTCCCTTCTTGCCGCTTTGATCGTGCACGCCCTTCCCTCTTGGAACTACGCAAAAACAGAGGCTACTTAGAAAGCTGTCTTGAGCAGGATTGATGCCCGGACCGGATGCACATCGCACGCGGCCGGAAGGGAATCGCCGTCGTCTTAATCGCACTTTCAGGATCGACCACAGCTTCAAGGGTGTTTCAGGCACGTCACATCGAGATGAAACCTGAGGCCAGCGGCCCGCCCAACCGCAGCCCGGCTGATTCGCGCCAGGCCTGCTGTTGCACCCGTACGGCTGAGCCAGCCTATGGTGGAGAGCGCGGCGAAAGGCACGGCCATCCGGTACCGCCGCAGGTAAGGAGATCAGATTGAACAACAAGCTAGGAACACTAGCCCCTATAGCGCTGGCGATCGCCCTCGCCGCTTCCGCCTGCTCCGGAACAGAAGACGATACGAGCGCAATGCGGCCGACGCCGACGTTAGCGCCCCAGGCGACTCCGACCGCTCAGGTGCCTGTTGAATCCACCGCGGCCCCAGAGGCTAAAGTAACCGGTCTTGCGCTTGGTGAAACCGTGATCGCTCCCGAGGGTCAACGGTTGACCGAGGTGCCGCTGCTGACCCCCGTCGCCCTGCGAATAGGGCAAAAGCTGGCCAGTCCTAGCCTGGTGAGCGGACTTGCCATCGACTTTGTCGAAGTAGTAGAAGACTCGCGTTGCCCTGTAGGCGCCGAGTGCCCGAACCCAGGCACCGCCACGGTGAGGATCAAGACCACGAGCGGAGTGCTCGATACGGGAGAAACGACTCTCGTCCTAGGGGCCGGGCAGACCGAACCCACGATAAAAAAGCTGGGCAAGTTTTCGGCCGTCTTCGTTTCCCTGGAGCCGGTGCCCACTGAAGGGGAAACGATAGACCCGGACGACTACGTAGCCACTCTTGCGGTCCTAGAGTAGTGAGACAATCACATTTCCGGTCTACCTAGGCGGCCACTGCTCCTGCGGCGGCGTATTCTCCGGAACGGTGCGCCTCATCTCATAGTAGGGCACGTAAGGTCGATAGGCGTCCAGCGCTCGGCGCAGCTCTGTAACCGCGTCGTAATGAACGTCGATCCTTAGGTCGATTCCGGGCGCGGAGGCGGACGCTTTGACGACGACTGCGGCTGAACGTTCGTTGAGTCGCCGACCACCCTCACCCGACTGACCGCCAGCCGCCCGACCGGCCTCAATGCTGCGCATGAGACGCTCGGCAAGATCCTCCCTTAAGGTCGCCTCGAACTCCGCCATCATCGCCCTCAACACGGCCTCGCCCGAGAGTGCATTGCCGAATGCCACAACGCCCCCTCCAATCATGTGCCCCGCCCAATTACGCGTCCTCGATCCAGTCAAACATGCTCCGTCCCCCAGAGATGTGACGATTCCAACTTGCCGATACTCGATATTGGAGTCATGTTTCGACAGCCCGGCTACAACCTCCTCCGGAGAGGACCCTGAGGCCAGACCTTCCAAGGCCACCTCTCCCAGAGCCGGGTTTACGAAAGCCTGAGACGATATCAGTCCCACATCCTTCCGGTAGTGGGGACAATAGCCGCCGACCGCCAGGGAGTAGGTGGCGATGCCTATGCCCAGGCGGCCGGTCCGCCCACACCGAGCGACGATCGTGTAGGTCATCTAAAGACCAAGCCCAGGCGACTAGATCAGGCCGTCCCGACGCACCTCAAGAAGAGAATTCTTCAGCGCGTCTATGACCAGGCCTATGTCTTCCGGTGAATGGGCTGCCGAGATAAAGCACAGGTGTAGCGTGGGCATGAGTACGCCGTGCTTTTCCATGTAGAGCGTCAGCAAGTCATCCGCTTCCTTTAGCGATCGATCGATGTCCCTAGACGTGCGGATTGGACCACCCGGCTGTATGCGCACATAGAACATCGACCCGGCACCGACTAGGTGGGCTGGCATCTCCTCGAGGATGCAGAATTCGTTTATTTCCTCGACGATCCGCGCGACCTGCTCCTCCATATATGGGTAAATCTCTTGGTGGGCCTTCAGATAGTCGATAACGGCCGCGCCAGCTGTCATCGAAATGGGATTGCCGCTGAAGGTACCGGCGGTAAAGACGCTGGGATCGCCCGTCTTGTCGTCACGGTAAATGTCGAACTGGCGGGTGAAAACCGACATAACATCGGCCCTACCGGCCACCACACCCATCGGCATGCCTCCACCCGCCACCTTGCCAGTAATCGCCATATCGGGGACGACTCCGAAATACTCCTGGGCACCACCATAGGCCAAACGAAAGCCGGTAATAACCTCGTCGAAGCAGAACAATACGCCGGCCTCCCGGCACGTCTGGAGCACGTCTCTGAGGAACTGCCCTTGGTCCAGTCTCGGATTGGACCCCTGAACTGGCTCGACGATCACGAGCGCCAGCTCATCCTTGAACTCCCTTATGAGGTCTAGGGCGGCCTCGTTCATGTACGGCAGCATCAATAGGTTCTGATGGGTTTCGGCCGGTATGCCCTGTCCCATGGGATAAAAGGCTGGGCGGTCCGGCGGGCTGTCAGGCTCCACTTTGGCCAGCACCGTATCGTGTGCACCGTTGAATCCACCTTCAAACATCGCCACTTTGCTCCGGCCGCTGAATGCGCGGGCTGCGCGGATGGCATACATACTGGCCTCCGTGCCGCTGTTGCAAAAGATGACCTTCTCGGCGCACGGCATGGCCTCGGCTATCAGGCTTCCTAGTGGCTCTTGGTAAGGGTTGTACCACCCCCACTGGACACCCCGATCAACCGCATTCTTTATCGCTTCGGTAACTACCCTCGGGGCGTGGCCTAGAACATGGGGCCCCCATCCCATAGCTAGATCGATGTACTCGTTACCGTCGACATCAGTTACCTTGGAGCCCTTCGCCTCCCGTATGTAGACGGGGTGGCCCATGATGACCGTGTCCACCATTTCCTGCGCCAGAACCCGTCCACTCTCGCGCAGTTTCTCTGCGGAACCAGGAGTCCGCGCATCAAGTTCCTCATAAACGGTTGTCATTGTCGTCCTCCCTATGCTCCTACCTAGCCCGATTGGCTAGACGGTGAACAAACGCAACCGGCGTCCCTCTCGAATACGAGAATGCCCTTTAGCTATACCATCAGCCTGAGAGGTCAATCGATGCCGGCAAGGGCAAATAGCATCATAGTCGTTGGCGGCGGAGTAATCGGCTGCTCGATTTTATACTTCCTCGCCAAGCGCGGCCTGCGCCCGATCTTGGTTGAGGTTGGAGAAATCGGCTCTGGGGCCTCTGATGCCGCCGCCGGGTCCCTGCTAGTGCGTACAGAGGATCAGCGCCTGCACAAGCTTGCCGAGGCGAGCTTCGAAATGTTCCCGGACCTTGTAAGCGAGCTGATGGAGTTGGGAGGAACCGACCCGATGTACTCGCGGACGCCACGCCTAGACGTCGCTTTGGACGAGGAGGGAGAAGGCGAACTGAAGGGTTGGCTCGATAACCCAGCGTTACGCGGCTTCAACCCGGAGTGGGTCAAAGTCGACGATTTGCGCACTGTCGAGCCCTTGCTCGGACCTGGCATCTTGGGTGGCCTGCATATAGAGAGTTCGGCCACTGTGCCGGGTAAGCAACTTGCATGCGCGTTCGTGAGTGCTGCCAAGACCTTGGGAGCCGAGGTGCGGACTAGGCTCAGGGAAGTGCGCCTGCTGCGACGCGGCAGAAGGGTTACGGGCGTGCAGACCGGCGATGGCGAAGTGTGGGAGGCCGACTTAGTTACCCTAGCAGCGGGCGTGTGGAGTCGACCAATAGCCGCTGCAGTGGGCTTGGACGTCGACGTCGCTCCGGCCAAGGGGCAGACGATTCGGCTTCGGCTGGCGTGCGGGGAACACATGAGAACCAACATCTATGGACCCGGCGCTATTCTGGTTCCCCGGCCCGATGGGTCATTGATTGCCGGCTACACCATCGAATCTGCGGGCTTTGACTGCACACCCACCGTATCCGGTGTGCGACACATCCTAGATCACACCGTGCCTCTGGTACCTGCTCTGGCTGGCGCCGCGGTCGAAAGGCCACAGGCCGGCCTGCGTCCTGAGACCTCCACCGGTCTTCCCATTTTGGGACGGATCCCCGATTTCGAGGGTATAGCGCTTGCGACCGGACACTACCGAGTAGGGATCGCTCTCAGCCCTATCACCGGGCGGATGGTTGCAGACCATCTGATCGACGGGGCGCCTATACCGGCCGAGCTGCGACCGACCTAGCCGGCGGAGTCATACCCTGCGCCTGGTCGGCATAGCTGTCAAATGAAATGGTATCGATGCCGCTCCGAGTGCTGGAACCCCCAGCGGTAGTCCACGTCCCCTGGGATCCTAGAGAATCACGTCTCCCTCACTGACGAGCATCATGTACGGCTCGCCGAACTGATCGGATGCCTCCAGAGACCAGCCGTGACAGCTACCCTTGGGGCGTAAGCGAATACCCCAATCGGCTCCGTATATGAGATGCACGAGCGCCTGGCCGGAATCGGATACCGGCACGTATGCGGCGGGAACCGGTGTTCCTCCTCCTTCGCTGCTCCATCCGACCACCTCGAAGATCCCCGTCCTGCCCGGTTCATGCAAGCGGATTCGTTCCACGCGCACGGGGCTAGCATGGGCCTCGTACAGCATTAGCGGCATGTAGTCCGAGTTGGGGTTCTCCTCGACCTCTACGTATATCTGTTCGGGCATGGGCAGGGCGTTAGAGGGCACCGCTGGGTTCCCATCGACCAAAGATGGGCTGGACCCGCTATATGCCCATTACGTGATAACCGGCGTCAACGTGTACTACCTCACCGGTCACACCGGAAGATAGATCCGACGAAAGATAGAGCGCTGTCTTGGCCACCTCCTCAGCGACGATGTTGCGCTGAAGTGGTGAGCGCGCTGCGGCCGCCTTCTTCATATCCGTGTACTTGGCAATCACTCGAGAAGAAAGCGTATCCACGGGACCGGCGGATATCGCGTTTACCCGGACGTTCTGCGGCCCCATGTCATGCGCCAACTGGCGGACCTCATTTTCCAGAGCTGCCTTCGCCGTGCTCATTACGTTATAGCCGGGGAAGACGCGTTCGGCCGCCTGAAAAGTCATGGTAACGATACTGCCACCATCCGGGCTCATGTGTCCCGCCGCGTAACGGGTCACGGGCACCAAGGAGTAAGCGCTTACGTCAAGAGCGATTCTGAATCCCTCTCTTGGCGTGTCAACAAACCTGCCACCGAGATCCTGCCGGTTTGCGAAGGCTATGGAATGGACCACGATGTCAACTCGACCGAACGCCCCTGCGACCTTCTCAAATGCGCCTTCGATATCACTATCAACGCTGACGTCGCACTCGACCAGGACAGGATCGCTCCACTCGCTCACGAGCTTTTCGAGGCTACGCCTCAGCCGATCATTCTGGTAGGCCAGGGCCACCTTGGCGCCAGACTGACTCAAGATCTGTGCTATCGACCACGCTATTGAGCGGTGGTTGGCCACTCCAAACACGACGGCCACCTTGTTCGACAGGTCAATGGGGTACATATCCGGCAGCCTAACTCATGACCCGACCGCCGTCCACGTTAAGGGACTGACCCGTAATGTTGCGCGCCTGCGCCGAAGCGAAGAAGGCCACGGCGTAACCTATGTCTTCTGGCTCCTGTGGACGGCCCAGGGGCGTGGAAACATCTATCAGGTGGTCAAAGAGTTCTCTATTGTCCCGTGCCTCGCCAAGATCGGTGAAGACTTCGGAGCCATAGGAGAATTGTCGCGCGGAGATCTTCTCCCACATCGGCGTCCATATCATTCCCGGGCACACGCAATTGACCGTGATCCCGTGCCGTGCGAGGCGCAGGGCCATCGACCGCGTATAGCTTATGACAGCCGCCTTGGAAGCGTTGTAGCTGGAGCGGTCAGGGTTGCCGAGCCTGCCGGCGATGGAGGCGATATTGACTATGCTGCCACCTCCCCGGCTGACCATATGATGCTCTATCGCCTCCGTAGCATTAACAACCCCAAGCAGGTTGACTTCGAATGTGAAAGCCCAGTCCTCCTGGGTAACCTCGAGTCTTTCATGCCAGCCGGGTGAGCCGATGACGCCCGCATTGTTAACCAGTATATGTATCTCTCCCAAGAGCTCCATGGCAGAAGAGACAGCTTCAATGACAGTCCCCTGATCGGTAACATTCATCTCCAGCGCCACTGCGGTGCCTCCCTCCGCCCCTATGTCCCGGGCCACTTCTTCGGCTCCGCCAAGATCTAGATCGCCGATGGCTACTGCCGCCCCCTGGGCGGCAAGCACGCGGGAGATCCCGCGGCCTATTCCACTGGCCCCCCCTGTGACAAGAGCGACGTTTCCAGAAAGGTCTGAGATCATTTGCTCCTCCATATGGGCTGGTGGAGCGGATTGTAGCGCCAGTCAACCACCGTCCGGTGACAGGGGGATGCAATGCTAGATCGCAATGACATGTTCGACCTTTCGGGCAAAACGGCACTCGTAACGGGAGCCTCCTCCGGCCTGGGAGTGACCTTTGCCAGCGCCCTACTGGCTAACGGCGCGTCGGTCGCCATCTGCGCCAGGCGTTCGGAGACGCTGATGAGTGTGGCCAAGGACCTAGATCCCTCGGGAGAGCGCGTCCTCGCCTTCCCCTGCGATGTCGCGGACCCCTCACAGGTGGCCCGGATGGCGAAACGGGCCATCGACCGATTCGGCAGGGTCGATGTGCTAGTCAATAATGCTGGTATTGAGGCCGAGGGCAGCCCGTTTCCCGAGAGGATCGCCGACGGAGACTTCGCCGAGACGGTTCGGGTCAACCTGCTCGGAGTCTGGCACTGCACTCGCATCGTAGGCACGGAAATGATCGCCGACGGCGGCGGCGGGTCAATAATCAACATTTCATCGATCGGCGGGTTGGGTGGTTCAAAGGCAATGATGTCACCAGGGTATTCGGCAGCCAAGGCCGGAGTCATCAATTTGACTCAAAATATCGCGGCAAACTGGGCAGACCGCGGCGTCCGGGTAAATTGCATCGCCCCGGGATACTTCCCGAGCGAACTGTCTGCGTTTGTACGCACGAATCCGCCGGTGACCGAACACGTCCTGGCCCAGGTGCCGATCGGGCGCTTTGGCGAGCCCAGTGAATTGGTCGGCGTCCTCTTGTTGCTGGCATCGTCCGCCGGCAGCTACATCACGGGGCAGACCGTCAACGTCGATGGAGGTTTCTCTGCCACCGTCGGAGCAAGGACTCCGGCCGACGAGTTGTACGCGGCTTGGGTGAATTGGCTGCCGGGCGACAAGGGAAGCCCGTTAGGCCGCGGCACGGTCGACCAGCGGCCTCAGGGCATGTCATGAATGGACCCTCGCCGCAGTTGGAGGTGACCGCTAGACCTGCCGGCTGTGATATCTGGGCAGGACTTCGTCGACTAGCATCTGCAGTTGACCTGCCATCATCTCGGGGGGGCAGGCGGCCCGGAGCACGAACTTGCTGGCGCCGGCTTCAATAAACTCGTCCACCAGGGCCGTCGTGTGTTCAACCGGACCTAGTGCATCGAGTCGCTCTGGCGGCACGTCGGTGCGTCGCCGGCCCCGGATCTGAAAGGGCTCGGCGAGGCGCTCAGCCTCTGCTCTATCATCAGCGAAGCAGTATGTGAGGATGACGCCGTAGTGATCGGCATCGATCTTGCGGCCACACGCTTCGGCAAGTGAACTGATGGATGCTCTGCCTGCCGCGACCTCTTCGGGCGTCACCTGGGACGCCAGCCATCCATCTCCCAGTCTTGCAACCCGCCGAAGCGCCGCGCCAGACCGCCCACCTATCCAGATCGGGGGCAACTCAGGCCGGACGGGCCTCGGATGCACCACCACATCTTCCAAAGTGAAATGGCGGCCTCGGTAGGAAACGGGCACACCCAACCACAGCATCCTCATCACCTCGACCATCTCGTCGGTCCGGCTGGCGCGCCCAGCACGTTCCACGCCGCAAGCCTGATATTCCCGCTCGTCTTCCGTCCCTAACCCGATTGCGGGGAGGACGCGCCCACCGGACAGAAAATCCAAGGTCGCGATCTCTTTGGCCAACACCGTGGGCTGACGCAGTGGCAGGGCCAGCACGCTTGTGCCCACCAGCATTCGCTCGGTCCGGGCAGCGATGAATGAGAGGGCGACGACAGGCTCGACGTTAAGCCTGTCAGCGACCACGCGGTCGGTAAGCCAGATCGAGTCAACATCCGCGCGTTCGGCGGCGTCGACCCACTCCCAAAGGGCTTGCGGCCCCGCATCGCCGAAGGGCCATCCACTCATTCCAATGCCGATACGAATCGCCAGTGCTCGCCCCCGTCGCATCTCCCGCCGGGCCCAGCGGGAAGAGGGTAATTTTCGCCATGATACAGCGCCCGACGGAATGTGGATGCGTTGACCCGGCACCGCTACCGTCCTTAGAATTGGACAGGCTAGTCAAGAATCTTGGCGTCCGTGGATTTCACACCCACAACACCCTGACCTAGAGACGGACTGTGACGACAACCTCGCGCACACCCCGCACGCCACTGACCATCACGATCAGCGAGGAGGCTGCGGACCATGTCCGCAAGTTCGCCGAGCAGAGTGGAAAGGCCGGCACGGACCTTCGAGTCGCCGTAAAGGGCGGCGGATGCGCCGGGCTCACATACGTGCTCGAACTGACCGGGCCGGGTCAGGACGACAAGACGATAGAGCAAAACGGTATCCGTCTGCATGTGCCCAAGAGATCCTACGTGTTTCTTGCTGGCACGGTACTTGAGTATTCCGGCGGCCTTAACGGCAAAGGGTTCGTGTTTAACAACCCGAATGCAAAGACAACTTGCGGCTGCGGCACCTCCTTTAGCGTCTAGATCGCTTCCATGGCGGGCTGGCGCTCAGCTACCCTTGCAGCGACCGCCAGACTCGACCGACCCGCACTGCTAACGTGGTAGGGGGCTTCGTGGGCAACCATGTGAGGGGCCAGGCTCCGTCCACCAGGCCCGGAGTCTTTGGGATTCGGCCAGACTACCTCAAGCGGGTCGCTATGACCGCGAATACCGCTGGTGCACCAGAGCCAATGTCCACATGCCGGTACCCAATTCGGTAGGCCTTGGCATCGAAGATCCTGCGGGAGTTGAATCTTCCCTGTTCCTACATTACCTCCACAAAGACAGGGTGAAGGAGGCGCGTGAGTGAAGATACCGCTAAAGGTGACCGCCGCCGAGCGGGCACTTTGCTCCACCGTCCTCCATGGTTCCCGATGACTTTGCGAATTCAAACATCAGTCCGAATGCGATTGGGCGTACCTTGAGGCAGAACCCCTCCTCCGTACTGGACCAGTACCGCTCTCTGACGGACGATGTCGCCTTGGTGGACCGCTCAACCGTCTGCCGTCTGCGGATCGAGGGTTCGGACGCCGTCGACCTCTTGGACCGACTGTCCACTAACGATCTGAGTTCCCTGTCGCCGGGGAGTGGGACCTCCACCGTCCTCACAACGAACAAGGGCCGCGTGATCGACCTGATGCGCATAGTCCACGCGGGAGATCACCTCCTGGCCTTTATCTCTCAACCAGCACGGGACAGGGTGATGGAGTGGATCGAGTTTTACACTTTCGACGAAGACGTGGTGATCTCAGACATCACCGATTCGACATTCATGGTCGGCGTTGCCGGACCCAAGGCATACCCGGCCGTCGTTCGCCAATTCGCCGATGAGGTCGCGGCATGCTTGCCACGATACGGGCTGGTAGAAGCAAGAGTCGACGAAGTGCCCGCAACGGTATTCAGGAGCGACTTTCTCGGTCGTTCCGAGTTTGACTTTATAGTTGCGTTGACCGAGGGTCCTGCTCTGGCTGGGATACTCGAATCGCGGGCCGGTTACGCATACCCCGCTGCCCTAGAGCCCCTGAGGATAGAGCGGGGTATCCCGGCTTTTGGCAGCGAACTAAACGAGGATCGCAATCCGCTGGAGGCTGGACTAGTCGAGTCGATCAGCTTCAACAAGGGATGCTACGTAGGACAAGAGGTGGTCGCCCGACTAAACACATACGACAAGGTCCAAAGGCGTCTAGCCATACTCGCTTGGCAGGATGGGACGGTTGCACCAGGCGATGAAGTATTCGCAGGTTCCGAGCAAGTAGGGATCGTGACCTCAGTCTCAGCGCATCCGAGGGACGGCTTTGTCGGGCTGGCCTACGTCAAGAGGGCCTTCAGTGGCGACGAGGTAGTCCTGGGATCCTCACGGGCTACCGCGGTGCTAGGCTCGGCCCCGCCCTAGCTCAACCCTGTTCGATTAACTCCAGCCAGTTGCCAAACGGGTCCTGCAAATAGCAAACCAACTTCCCGGGGACAACTTCTACGGGCAAGTTTAGCTGCTGAGCCCCTTTGCCGATGAGGTGGGCGAAAGTAGTCTGCATATCGCTCACGTTAAAGGCGATGTGACTTGCTCCAAGAATGCTCCTCTCCTCGGAACAGGGACCTTCGGCCACCGGCCTGATGTAGTGCACAAGTTCAATCACCCTTCCGTCGGGTGCCGCCACATCGGCAACCCTTATGTGAGTGTCGTCGTATCCAAGCACCTGTGAGATGGGACCGCCGTCCCTCTCCCGTCGATCGAGCAGCCTCAAGCCGAGGACGTCGGTGTAAAAGGAGATCGCCTCCTCCAAGTCCGCCACCACTATCCCATTGTGGTTGATTCCTTGTATTGTCACTTTCCCTACGCCCTAAGGGTCACTCCGCCGTCTACGACCACTACCTGGCCTCTTATCATCTCGGCCTGCCTAGAGCATAAAAACGCCACAGCGGCCGCAATATCCTCCGGGGTGAGCGGTCGGCCGGTAACGGTCTGCTCAGCCGCCATCATCATTTGGTCTCTGTTGGGAAACGAGTCGAACGCGCCTGTCTCCACATAGCCGCCTGACACGCCATTAACCCTTATGCCCATAGGCGCCAGCTCTACTGCAAGGTAGCGTGTGACGGACTCGAGGGCGGCCTTTGAAACACCGACCGAGAAGTAATGGGGCAACACACGCACCGATCCCATGCTTGAGATATTGACAATGCTGCCCCCTGAACTCATAAGACGTGACGCCTCCACGGCGCACAGCCAAGGGGCCCTGGCGTTAACTGCCATCGTCCAGTCCCAGTGCTTCGGATCAAGGTCCACCGCAGCGCGCTGGACTCCAGAGGCAGCATTGTTAATCAGGATGTCCAGCCGGCCGTAACGCTCGGTTATGGCCTCGAACAACATGCCTATCTTCTCTAGGTCGCCCACTTGAGCCTTGACCCTGAGGCAGTCCACGCCCAATTCAAGGACGGCCCTCTCGGTATCGGCCGCCGCCTCGTGGCTGCGCATGTAGTTAAACGCGATATTCGAGCCCCTCCGGGCGAATTCAAGAGCGATCGCCCGACCAATGCCCCGGCTGGCACCTGTGATCAAGGCAACCTTGCCCTCGAATTCGCGATCGCCCCCGTCCATCACCTTTTACCCTAGCCGAGCGGACCCTGGAGTCGCGGCGGCGAAAGGCCAAGCCTAGCCGATCCGCTGTAGCAATCTATGCGAGTCCAAAGATGCGCTAGGAGATTCACACCGCCAGGCCGCCATCTACACTGATCACCTGACCGGTAACGTAGCGAGCCTTCTCCGAAGCCAAGTAGGCGACCAGATGCCCTACGTCATCGGGCCTGCCCAGTTCCCCCATCGGGATCAGACTGCGAATACGATCCTCGAACTTTTCCCCAAGCTCCTCCACCGTTTCGGTGCTCGTATAGCCAGGGGTGACCACGTTCGCGGTAACACCTCTAGTCGCCAGCTCCTTGGCAACCGACTTGGTAAAGCCGATGATGCCGGCCTTAGAGGCAGCGTAGTTGGCCTGTCCGGCATTGCCTCTGATTCCGACGATTGAGCCTATGCTGATCACCCGTCCCCAGCGGCGCTGCATCATCCCACGAGCGAAGGCGCGGGTGCAGAAGAAGGTTCCGTTGAGATTTGTGTCGATCACGCTGCTCCAAGCCTCATCCCCCATTCGGACCAGCAGCGTGTCATCGATGATGCCGGCATTGTTTACAAGGATATCCACCCTGGGAAATCGGCGTCCGACCTCCTCCGCCAATATCTTTACCTGGTCCAAGTCCCCCACATCGGCGCGGACCGCAAACGATTCAACTCCCATCTGAGTGATATCCGACACCAACGCATGTGCCTCCTTCTCGGAGGACCGGTAGTTGATCGCGACGTTCACGCCGACCTCTGCCAGCCTCAGGGCGGACGACCGTCCGATGCCCTTGGCCGCACCAGTAACCACAGCGTATCTGCCAGCTATGCCATAGGTGCCGTCAGCCAATCAGGCCTCCGCACCGGCGCCGGCCGGGGCCGGCAAGGATCTAAGACGTTCGGCCAGACGGGGAATGAAGTCTATATCCAGCGCGAACTCGGCAGTCGCGATGGCGTTCGCCACCTCCATGGCCTCCGCTCGGCCATGCCCAACGATGCTAACGCCATTGACGCCGAGCAGCGGCCCTCCTCCCCGAGCCTGAACTGCGTGGGTGGACTTCAGGATCTCCCTCTTTATCAGGCTCAAGGCCTCTGGAGGCACCTTGCCGTCCGCCGCGCTTAGAAGATGTTCGACCAGAGACTCGCCCAGACCCTCCGTCAGTTTCATCACGATGTTGCCAGCGAATCCGTCGCAAACTACTACATCCACGACCCCGGCGGGCAGGTCGTTGGCCTCAACGTTCCCGACGAAGTTGAGGCCACTGGCCTCTAGCAGTTTGCCTGTCTCCCTGACCTGCCGATTGCCCTTACCAGCCTCAGCCCCCACGCTCAGCAGCGCCACTCTCGGCCTCTGTATGCCCCAGAACTGGTTGGCAAAGACCTCTCCAATGACCGCAAACGACAGGAGCTGGGAGGGCCGGCAATCGACATTGGTTCCCACATCTATGATTGCCGTCTTAGGGGCCAGACCCATTATCGGTCCACCCAAACATGGACGCTCCATACCCTCCATCATCCCCAGCATGACCGCCGCGGCCGCCATGGCCGCGCCAGTGGAGCCCATGGATACGCAGGCGTCAGCCTTTCCGTCCCTTACCATGCGGGTGGCGACGGAGATCGACGAGTGCGGGTTTCGCCGCAGGGCCAAGGCCGGTTGGTCTCCCTCTTCGACCACCCCCTCGGACTTTACGATCGAGAGCGGCAACTCCCCTGCCTCAGGATGAGCAGCAAGGCACTCCCGTAGGGTGGGAGGGTCGCCGACGAGATGTATCAGTACATCTGATTCCTTGGCCGCGAGTACGGCTCCCTCGACCGTCTGGGCTGGAGCGAAATCGCCTCCCATCGCGTCGAGCGCGATTGTTCGCCTTGAGTCAGTCGTCAATCAGCTCCTCATATCCGCTGGTGACGACTCAGACGACCACCGAGGTCTCTCCCGTGATCGCTATCTGCTCCGCCTCTGGATCGCAACGGACGGTCTCCACCTTGCAGGTAACGCGTCGCCTACCACTTCCGAGATCCTCCACCTTCCTTACGGTGCCTCTAGTCTCAATGCGATCACCCGGAAACACCGGTGCACGGAACCTGAGCTTCATTCGGCCACTCCTGGCCCACTCCAGCCCAAAGGTTCCCGCCATCAACTCGGAGACCGAGGCAGCAATCATCATACCGTGAGCAACCCGGCGGCCAAAGTGGGACGCGGCGGCGAATTCGGGATCTAGGTGGATGGGATTGTAGTCGCCGGATGCGTCAGCGTAGGCCATAATCCCAGCCTGACTAACGGAATGCGAAACGGACTGAAGTCCACTTCCCTCTATGAGACTGCGGCCGTTGCGATCCATTCAGGCCGGCACCGCGATAGTACTTTTGCCCTTCATGACAATTCTGTCGTGGCCGGCCTCGACGATCAGCCTTATCACCAGGACTCGCTGACCTCCACGCACCGAATTCTGTGCCATCTCAGCGGTGCAGGAAATCGTCTCACCCACGGCCACGGGGTCGGCGAACTCGACCTCTTGACCAAGATGCAGGGTGCCACCTGGTATGCCCAGGTCCTGCACTACCCCTCTGACGCTGAGGGCTGCAAGGGCCATCGGTGGAACAATCTCCCCTGAAGACGCCAACGGAGACCGATCGTCAACGGCCCGGACGTAACTGCGGACCGTATCGGAATCTAAATGGCAACGTCGACTGGAGATCAGGTCCCCGGCTCTAATTGTTGCGTAGTCCATGGGAGTGTCATCTCTTGGCATATGCCTAGATAAGGCAGAGCCCGGCGGATTATATCCGTGCGACCATCCGGCCGCCTACAGCCCAGCCGGCAAGAGTCTGATCCTGCCACATACCAGCGCGTCCAATGCCCGAGCCGTTCAGGCTCCGGTCGGATTCGGTCCGCGCTGCATGGCCGCATCCTCCAAGAGACGCTCAAGTAGGGGGAAAGAAGCATCGTTTGTCAGGTCGAGTCTGGCTATCGACAGTGCACGAAACAGCACGCCTGTAGAGACGCGAGCTTGCACTTCCTCTCCCAGTGACGGCACCTTCACCCCTAATGCCTCTGCTACGAACCCAGCAGTCAATATCCCGTTGCGGGTTAGATGGCAGCGAAGCAGCGCTTGGTCTTGATGGAGCACTACCATGCCCTCGCGGCCCTGGCGCATCTTCAGCGCCAGGTGGGCTCGCGGAATCTCAACGAGCCTATCGGCCCCGTCGAAGATCTCGACATCGACTGATTCGACCATCGCGGCCAGTATAATGGCAGCCCTCGCGCACGGCCGAACGCACCCATCGGCAACTACCCGTCTACCGGCCTAGGTACGGACAAGTTGTAAGGAGAAAGCATGAAGGCAGCGGTACTCAGGCGGGTCAACGAGCCACTGTCGATAGAGGATGTAGAAATAGACCGGCCGAGAGGTCAAGAGGTCTTGCTCCGCACCGGGGCCTCAGGAGTCTGCCACAGCGACCTCCACTTCGTGGAGGGTAGTTACAGCCACCCGTTGCCAGTTGTTTTGGGCCATGAGGCCGCCGGCACCATCGAGGGTGTCGGTGAGGCCGTGACTTACGTAAGGCCCGGCGATCGCGTAATCACCTGTCTCTCGGTCTTTTGCGGACACTGTGAGATGTGCCTATCGGGCCGCCCCGTACTTTGTAGCCGGGAGGGGCTCACGCGGGGCAGGGGGGAGCCTCCCAAGCTAACTTGCTCGGGGGAACGCGTGCATCAGTTCCTTCGGCTATCCTCCTTCGCCGAGAAGATGTTGGTGCACCAAAACGCCGTGGTCAGGGTGGATGACGACATACCGTTTGAACAACTGGCACTCATAGGCTGCGGGGTCACTACAGGCCTAGGGGCTGTCCTCAACACGGCAAGGGTAGCGCCGGGCTCCACGGTGGCGGTTATAGGCTGTGGCGGTGTGGGATTGAGTGCAGTGCAAGGCGCCCGTCTTGCCGGGGCCCTTCGAATAATCGCTATCGACACCGTGGAAGCGAAGCTCGCAACCGCGATGCAGTTGGGCGCAACTGACATCATCGACGCCTCGTCATCAGATCCCGTTGCTCGGGTGAGGGCCATGACGGGTGGCGTGGACTACTCATTCGAGGCCCTCGGCAGTAAGCGTACCGCCGAGCAGGCTTTCGAGATGCTCAGATCGGGGGGTACTGCCACCGTAGTTGGCATGATTCCGGAGGGAACTAACATCGAACTCGAGGGCTCTGCCTTTCTGGACGAGAAACGTATCCAGGGCTCGAACATGGGGTCGAATCGATTTCGTACCGACATGCCTCGCTACGTTGAGCTATATAGACAAGGAAGGCTTAAGCTCGATGAGATGGTCACCCAGACGATGGCGCTCGACGAGATCAACAGGGCATTCGATGAAATGAAGTCGGGATCCGTCAACCGAAGTGTCATCGTCTTTTAGATCGCCATTCACTTCGCGCAGCCGCGGTGCCCCAATTCACGTCGGCAAGACCCTTCAGCGCAGTCCCGACGCCAGTGGACGGCGGGTGCGGGGAATGCACGCTCACGTCACGCCGTAGGAGGAACCTGATGGACCTGCTTCAAATCGCAAAGGAGGCCGACGACAGACTGGCTGCCGCCCTGTCCGCCGGAGACATTGATGCGGCGCTCGAACTCTACACCGAAGACTGTCGCATGATGCCTCCTGGGGGTCCCATGACGGTGGGCAGGCAACAGGTACGCCGCCTCGTGCAGGGCCTAGTCGGCAAGAGCCTGACGATCCGGTACGAGCAGGTTCGGGTCGAACGGGTCGCCGACGGCACAATCATGAGTTTGGGCCGGGGAATCGGCTCGCTCGAGGGGGTGTCGATCCACAGCAAGCACATCCTGCTCCTGAGGAAGGATCCGGATGACATCTGGCGGATAGCCGTTGACATCTACAATTTCGACGAGCCGGGCCTGGGCTGACGGGGAATGCTGGGATGGGCCCGGCATGATAACCGCCGAATTCGGCGCCACACTCGGTAGATCGTGAGTGACTTCGCAGGAAAAGTGGCTCTGGTTACTGGGGCCAGTTCGGGCATCGGGGCGGCGACGGCCCGCCGATTCGCCGAGCGCGGCGCGGCAGTGGTACTGGCCGCCCGGCGACAGCCCGAGGGCGAGGCCGTCGCCGAGGCGATACGTCGGGCCGGCGGAGAGGCGACTTTCGTCCGGACTGACATCTCCGGCCCGGACGAGGTCGAGGCCCTTCACCGAGAGGCCATCAACAAGTACGGTCGTTTGGATTGCGCGGTCAACAATGCGGCGATTGAAGGGGAATTCCCTGTCCGCACCCATGAATCCTCGCTCGACAACTTTAGAGCCCTTATTGAAGTCAACCTGATAGGGGCGTGGCTCTGCATGAAACATCAGATCTCCCTCATGCTGGACCGAGGCGAAGGCTCAATCGTCAACATCTCGTCGGCCAGCGGAGTGGCCGGGGTTGCTGCAGCGGCGCAGTACGGGGCCACAAAATGGGGCCTGATCGGGCTGACCAAATCTGCCGCGTTAGAGTACGCAGCAACGGGGATCCGGATCAACGCCCTGTGTCCCGGCAGCGTGGAGACGGCGATGTTCGACCGAATGTTCGATGACTACCGTACACAGAAGGATCAGATAGACGCCCTGCATCCAAACGGCCGAGTTTCCACTCCGGACGAAATGGCGGAAATCGCTGTATGGCTATGCTCGGATGCGTCTTCTTACGTAGTTGGGCACGCCCTGGTAGCCGACGGCGGTCTGACCAGCGGACTGTGGGGAGGCATCCGGGGAGACTAGGCTCCTGCTGCACGACAGATCCTTGCGCCGGTATCCCTAGGCAGCCCAACGCATCATTTTCGCCAGTCAGGCTGGCGCCGGCTTGCGCGCGACCGGCTCCGGGGGGCAGAATGGCCCAATGCGGATCGGGCCTTTCAAGTTGGCCGAACCGGTACCCGAACTGCGGAACACTCTTGCGATCGCGATGCTCCGCCCGTGGATTGACGTCGGCCGAGTCGGCACCCTGACCCTGCGCAAGCTGGAGAACCACTACGGGGCTACGGAGCTGGCTCGATTGGTCAGGCCGGGCACGTTCTTCGACTTCACGCGCTACCGGCCGCGCATGGGATTTTCGGACGGCAAACGGACCTTCACGGTCCCCAACACCGTCGTTAACTATGCCGAGGATGAAAGTCTGGACCGGTCATTCCTGTTCCTGCACATCAGGGAACCTCACGCCTTCGGAGAGGATTACACCGATGGCATAGTCGAGCTGCTTTCCCACTTTCAGGTAACCGAGTACTGCCGCGTAGGAGGCATGTACGACTCGGTGCCACACACGCGGCCCCTGATCGTGACGGGCACCTTGCTTGACGAGCAGTACGAGTCGGCCGGATCACTAGTGACCTCCCGACACAGCACGTATCAGGGACCAACCAGCATAGTCAATCTCGTCGCCGACCAGATGCGCAAAAGGGGAGCGACCGTGACCAGCTTGATGGTCCATGTACCCCAGTACGCGCGACTGGAAGACGACCGGATGGGAGCTGCGAGACTGCTTCAGTGCCTCTGTGCCATCCACGGTCTTTCGCAACAGCTAGCGGACACGGCCCAAGGCGAACGTCAGTATTCGGAGATAGGGAAAGCGGTGGAAAGCAACCTAGAGGTCAAGATGCTGATCAACCAGCTAGAGATCTACTACGATCGCACTCACGGCGAGCGGGCCTCCCAATACAGCGAGGAGGTGAAATTGCCTCCCGGCGTGGCCGAATTCCTGGCTCAATTGGGCAGCAAGTTCGACGAGTCAGAGGGGGACAGGGTACCCGACGACGACTAGCATCACAGGACCTGCGGCCCTCCGCCGCTCTCCTGCTATCTGACTGCTGCGGTGCCCCGAGATCCGGCCTTCTGCTTCGCCTCTTCGGTGATCTGAAAGCGTCTCGGCCTTCGGTTGGGATTGGGCTCGGTCACCCCTAAATCCTTAAGCAGCGGCAGGATGCTTTTTACAAACCGCTGGCCGACCACCCCGCTGCTGGCATGGGCGAGGGGATGATTGGGATACATCTCGCGGACGATCGACTGGCAATCTGTGCTCTTAAAGTATCCGACCGGCATCCTATCCACTATTGCCTGGGCGATGGCGCGATCGGCTGCTGGGTCCGGCTGCGATGCTCTCGGCCTCGAGGATCGGAGCTCGCGTGACCTCGGAAGGTGAGTGGAAACTCCGGAGGATCCGGTTCGTGAGGCTGAGGCGTGCTGCCCGCTGGAACGAACCACAAAGATGTGCTCGCTGGGGAAATACCGCCTAATGTTAAAGGACTTCGTTCCGCGGCGATCCGTCAGGATCCAGAGGAATGGAGTGTCATCGTTCTCGCCCGCTTCCTCTCTGACCTTTGCGTAAAGAGACATGAAATCGCTGTCATCGCTGAAAACGGCGACATGCCCCACCCTACCCCGCACGAAGTCGGCGACCGCATCGGTTGCAATCGCGATATCTGCCGAGTTCTTCGAAAGGTGGCCGCTGAAACGCTGTATGCCGCGCACCCTCACCTGGGCCTGCTTGAACTTGCTTACACCCCACATGCGCCAAAGCTCGGCCTGGTCCGCCTGGACGTAGAGAGTGATCAGGCCCGGCCGTGGGAAGGATTTGGGCCACGACTCGATAAGGGCGCCAATTAACGCTTTGGCGTCCTCCTGGAGATTCTCGATGTCGACGTAAAGGCCCGCGGAAGCCTGAGCGAAGGACTCATGCCGACCATTCTTGCCGCCCAATATGCTGCTGAGGAAGCTCAATACAGCTACAGCATACCCTTAATCAGGGTGCCTGCCCAACGAAAAAGGGTCTCTCTTGGGCAAGAGATTCGGCTACCATTCTCCAAGCCGGTCTCCCTCCCTGAGTCCTACCTGCATCGCCCATTCAGTTGCGGGAAGCTTACCTTGACCGGCAGGTCTTACCCGACGAACCAGGAGCGATCCGCCGTTCGCGGCAACGGTGAAGCCCTCATCCGTCAACCCGTTCACCTCACCCGCGGGTCTTCCTGGATCTCCCGGAATCGGACTCGTTCCGTAAAGGCGGACTTTGCTGCCCCGCAGGCTAGTTCCCGAGCCGGGGGAAGGATCGCTGCCCCGCACAAGGTTATAGATATCGCCAATCTGCATGCCCCAGTCGACTACCACATCTGACGCCTTGCACCAACTTTCATATGTTGCCGCCGAGTGGTCCTGTTCGATCCTGGGGGCTGTACCCTCACGTGCCATCGTAACGGCCTCGACCATGGCCTCTACGCCCAGCGGGAACAGCTTGTCAAAGTAGAGGGACCCAGTAGTGTCATCGGGATCGATGTCAACTTCCTTCTGTAGGAGAATCGGCCCCGTATCCAAACCTCTATCGGGCCAAAAGATGGTCAGACCAGTAGACTCGTCTCCCTGGATGATTGCCCAGTTTATGGAGCTGGGGCCCCGATGCCTGGGAAGCAGCGATGGATGGTACTGGATGGTGCCGTTTCTTGGGTTCTCCAGGATCTGGCTCGGGACGATATCAGTCACGTACGCCATTACGCCAAGGTCTGCGGACATGCCGCTGAAGGCTTCTATCGCCTCTTGATCACGCATGCGGCCAAACTGGTGAACGGTAACACCGCTTTCCTCGGCCGCGGCCTTTAGAGGATCCGTCGGTCGGCCTTCCATATCGGGCGGGCAGAACACGCCGACTACATGCTCCCGGTGCTCCAACAAGGCCCTGAACACGGCCTCGCCAAAGGCCGATTGTCCTATCAGCACTATCCGCATCCCGGGAATATACCACCTAGGAACGCCACACACCCCGGCACGATCAAACTCTGACCCACGAACAGGCCGCTGCCAGACGCTGCCCGGTTGCCGCCCCTGCCCACCGTCTATAAAATTCGCCCAGATTGGATCAGAGGATTCAGACCTTCCCGGCAGGTGTCTTTGCAGATCGCGACAAAGAACATGGAAGGGCTGATAGCGGCGTAGAGAGAGTTTGGTGAATGGACTCTAGCCTCTTAAGGAAAATGCTGAAAGCCAAGGTTTACTTGGAGGAGCCTGACCGGGTCACCCTAACCAAGTGGACCGCCGAGTTCCGAGGCGACAACGCTACCCACACAATCACGTTCGAGGCTCACGGCCACGCTGCTATCGATACCCGCTCTGGCGAGAGTACCCACGATGGCGGGAGATGGACATGTACCTGCGAATACTTCCAGAGGCGTCACACCTGTAGCCACGTGATGGCCGTCCAGGACATGCGGCCGGTTATGGTAAGAATTCACCAGCAATCAAGGACGCCAAACCTGGTGCCCTTAAGGGATACTGGCTAGGCTCTATCAGGGGTCCTAAAGGATCCCTTCCCACCCAGGTATGCGGACGGGGACCCTATTCCCTGAAGCGGCGGATGACCAAGCAGGCGTTCTGGCCGCCAAAGCCAAAGCTGTTGGAGAGCACAGTGTCCACCGTCTGTCGGCGCGCCTCGTTTGGGACATAGTCAAGATCGCACTCCGGGTCCGGAGTATCGTAATTGACGGTCGGGTGGATGACCCCATCAACGATGGTCATGACGGAGGCTATGGCCTCCAGCGCACCTGCAGCGCCGAGGGCGTGGCCTATCATCGACTTGGTTGAGCTGACCGGTACCTCGTAGGCCCTCTCACCCAGAGCATTCTTGATGGCTCTGGTCTCGGCCAGGTCGTTGAGTTCTGTGGATGTTCCGTGTGCGTTTATATAGTCGAGCTCATCCGCTGAGAGCGAGCCGTCCTCAAGTGCCCAGAGTATTGCCCTTGCCGCCCCTTTCCCATCGTCGTCCGGCTGCACAAGGTGGAATGCGTCCGACGAACTAGCGTGCCCCACGACCTCAGCCAGGATGTTTGCCCCTCTGTCTACGGCATGTTCAAGCCGTTCAAGTATCAGTATCCCTGCACCCTCGGCAGGAACAAAACCGGCTCTGTGCGCGTCAAACGGCCGGCTAACCTTGGTCGGATCGTCCGTGCGGCGCGTCAGGGCACGTATGACGTTGAATCCACCCTGGCCCAGCTGGCACAGCCCGGCTTCAGTACCACCACTTACCACGACGTCGGCCGCTCCCCTGCGGATGACCTCGGCCCCCTCTCCAATGCCCTGGGTACCGGCCGCGCAGGCTGTGACAACCGTATTTGTGTATCCGTATATGCCATTAAGGCGGCTCACATTGGCCGCAGCCATGTTGCAAAGCATGCTGGGCATGTAGAACGGGCTGATCCTCATGCCGCCCCTGCTGACAAGCGTGCGAACCGCCTCTTCGGTCTCGGGATAACCACCCGCGCCATTCCCGAGCACCACCGCGACCCGTGTCCGGTCCTCCAACTCCAGGTCCAGGCCAGCGTCCTCTATGGCCTGTTCGGCAGCAGCCACTGCCAACTGCGAGAACCTGGCCATGCGTCGGGCCTCTTTGCGATCCATGTAGTTCGTGGGATCGAATGTGAGTACCTCACCGGAGAACTTGCAGGGGAACTCGGTGGGGTCGGTAATGGTCATTCGATCGATCCCAGAGCGACCCTCCACGAGTCCCTGCCAGAACTCAGTGACGCTCTCACCGAGGGGAGACATTGCACCCATCCCGGTTATCACAACGCGGGGACGGTGCTCCCCTAAGGGCCGGGGCATGCGGACAGCCTCATGTAAATGACCAAGCCGACACTCAAAGCGCTCACCCAGCCGCCTCAACCGTTGAGAGCTCGAGACGCTGGAGGTAAGGATAGCATTCGGGCTCCATATTCATCGCCCACTCACGGGCCTCAGCCGCTACCGAAATCGAGCCCGTGGCCACAATGAAGTCGTTCGGGCCGGCCACCTCCAGTGCCTTCTTCATGCCAGCTGACACCTGTTCACACTCGGCCAACACGATCAGGTCATGTGCCGCGGCCAGTGCGGACAAGTTGGCGCATTCGGCCGCCTTGGGGTGTCGTGACCGCACAATGATGAGCTTTGGCGCCAGTGCGGAGAGCCTCTCGAACATGTCGGAGGCCGAGTGGCCCGTTACCGCTCCGAATACCAGAATCGTCCGGCCGGCCCGCAGCTCGGGCACCGACGCAATCAGCCGGTCTATGGAGTCAGAGTTGTGAGCCCCGTCCACAACTACCACCCCCCCATCGGCCGGTTCTCCAACGGTAAGGTACTCGATGCGACCTGGCCAGTCGACCGAGGCGAGTCCGGCGGCCACGTCCTCCTCGTTGGGCACGTATCGACCGTCACATGAAGTCTTTAGGGCTAGTACTGCCGTGGCGGCGTTTTCAATTTGATGTCTGCCCAGAAGTGGCAGCGTCAGGTCCAAACGGGAGCCACGAATCTGCAGCATCACTCTCTGAGACTTGCGATCAGCAGAGATGGACGACCAAGAAGCTTCTCGCTCCACCTCCAAGACCTGCGCCCCAACCCTTTTGGCAGTGTCCCTGATCACCGAGACAGCAGATTCGGATCCCGGTGGTTGCGGAGAGACAACCACTGGCACGCCGGACTTCACTATTCCCGCTTTCTCCGCCGCGATCTCGGCCACGGTGCCGCCGAGAGTAGCCGTGTGGTCGAGGCTGATCGAGGTGATAACCGATACCATGGGCTGCACCAAGTTGGTCGAATCGAGCCGGCCTCCTAGCCCAACTTCGATCACCTGCACATCCGCGTCTACTTCGCGGAAGTGGAGGAAAGCCATCAGGGTCATCATCTCGAACGTGCTGACTCCCGCGTAACCACCACTTGCACTTACATCCCTCACAGCCGACCAACTACGATCGACCAATCCGGCAAACTCGGCCTCGGCGACCGGAGTCCCGTTCACGCGTATTCGCTCCCTGACGGTGTGGAGATGGGGAGAGGTATACAGACCGGTGCGATACCCCCCAGCGGTCAGTATCGAAGCCATCATGGCCGCCACACTCCCCTTACCCTTGGTCCCGGCCACGTGGATGGTCGGAGTGGCCAAATGTGGGTCATTGAAACGCTCCAGCAACAGCGCCATACGCTCAAGGTGAAATTTGGAGTGTCCTGGGCTGCTCCTCCCCCGCTCGAAATCAGCCAATGACATGACCTTGTCGACGGCCTCGCGGTAGGTTGATCGCAGCCGCTGCGAAGAGAGGGGATTTGCGGCACCGATCGGCGCATCCATCGGAGTCATGTCGGGCCGGTCAGCGGCCACGGCTGGCCACTCTTAACGTTATCGGGGCACCTGACAAGGGAGTCGTCCGATGGAATATTGCATGGCCGCGTAGCCTATGCCTTCCATTAACGGGAGGAAGGCAAAGGATCGGGCGTCCGGGCGTTCGCACCGTGCGCAATTGAACCTCACCACATCACGCCGCCCAGGGGCTTGCGGGACGGTCAGGCGACCGGCGACCCCTCACCGGTGCCGGAGCGAACGCTGGGCGCTGCGGTGACGGGTCGCCGCGCCATTTCCATCGCCGTTCCCTCATCCTCGCTATCTGCCCTGCGACGGCGGCTACCCTCCCAATCCTCACGCAATACCTCCATGCGAACGAAGTCCATACTGTTGCGTCGCACATCCCGGACTTCAACGAACCCGGCCTTGGCAAAGCAGCGACGAGCCCGGCTATTCCAAGACAAGGTATGCAGATACACCTTGTTCAGTTTTGTGGAGGTGAAGATGTAGTCGAGTAGCGTATTCACCGCGTCGGTGCCGTAGCCCTGGCTCCAATACTCTCGGTCGCCAATCATGATCCCGAGCTCGGCCTCGCCCCGGCGCTCGTCAACATCGTAGTACATGCAGTTACCGATGTGCCTTCCACCATGGGTGTCAATGGCAAAGCGCCTAGACCAGCGACGGTCGTGCTCGATTTCCTCGCGCGCATAGCGACGGTAGTCCGAAAATGACATCTGCATAGGGCGTGTTGCATCGAGCCTGGATAGTTCGGGGTCCCGGCGCCAACTGTAGTCCACTGCTATGTCGTCTGCACGCTTGTCGCGCAGCAAAACCTTCTCGCCGACAACATAGAGGATGTCATCGGCTCGCTGATCACCGTGGCCGCCCTGCGACCATCTCAGAGCCCTCTTGAACACCTCGAGCCTCGCTCCAGGGTTAGCTAGCAGCGTGCCAGACGTCGATCCCTCAACCCCGCGCTGCGATGACACAGCGGCGAAGGGGGATCTGAGGCCAATCTTATTTGGCTCGCCACAAACGGGTCAAGGATGCGACGGGCGCATTGACGGCGACTTGAGGTCGGGTCGGATAGCGTATAAAATTGCACGATCGAGACACAATCCAGTTCGCCCTTTAAGCGGCAGTCCTGAGAGGCTGACAAGGGATCGGGCCACAACCTCGGCACAGCCGCTCTGGCGGCCCGAGCGGCCAAGATGAGAAAGACCCCTGTCGGCGCGGCGACGGGGGTTTTTTTGTTGCCTGCAAACATCGTGCGAACAGTGCTGGGTGCGGAAGAAGTCCGCCGGGCACTGACCCGTATCGCTCACGAGATCCTTGAGCGGAACAGGGGTGCAGACGAGGTCATCCTGGTCGGATTGCACACCCGTGGGGTGCCCATTGCCGACAGACTCTCTTCGTTGATCGAGTCGTTTGAGGGTGTCCGGCCCCCCGTCGGAAGGCTCGATATTGGTCTTTACAGAGATGACCTGATAGGCAGACCCAAACCGCTCGTAAGACCGACCGAGATACCAGAGCCAATAGAGGGTAAGGTCATCGTACTCGTCGACGATGTCCTTTTTACTGGCCGGAGCATAAGGGCGGCGATGGACGCCTTGATGGACTTTGGTAGAGCACGGCGCATTCAGCTGGCCGTACTTGTCGACCGCGGCCACCGAGAACTGCCCATCCGGGCCGACTACGTCGGCAAGAATATGCCCACCTCAAGACACGAAGCGGTTGCCGTGAGGCTGAGTGAAACCGACGGTGGCGACGAGGTTGCACTCGTGTCCGCAGGACCAGTCAGCCAATTGAGTGGCCCTTCAGCTGAAGGTGGTCCCAAATGATGACGGCCAGCAGGGTCGGCATCCCCGCACTCGCGAACGGGAGCGGGGCTCTATCCCCCGATCGGAAGGACATTCTGGACCTCGACGACTTCACCAGGCGTGAGATCGAGGCGGTCCTGGACAACGCAACCGCCATGCGCGAGGTCCTAAGCCGGTCGATCCGAAAGGTGCCAGCCCTCCGTGGTCGCACCGTGATAACCCTGTTTCACGAGCCCAGCACGCGGACCCGCGTGTCCTTTGAACAAGCCGGCAAGGTACTTTCGGCCGACGTCATCAACGTTACCGCCTCCGGCTCGAGCGCCCGCAAGGGAGAGTCGCTGTATAACACCGCGCTCACGCTGCAGGCCATGAATGCCGACATCATAGTCATACGTCATCCCCACTCCGGAGCCCCGCACTTCCTGGCGCGACACCTTGACTCTTGCGTGATCAACGCCGGGGACGGCGCGCATGCCCACCCCTCACAGGCGCTACTGGATCTGTACACCATCCATGAAGAGTTGGGAGGCATCAAGGGAAAGAAGATCGCCATCGTCGGAGACATCCTCTACAGCAGGGTAGGCAGATCCAACCTTTGGGGACTGCTGAAGATGGGAGCACAGGTCACGCTCTGCGCTCCCCCGACCCTGATCCCGCCCGATCTACTCCGCCCCCTGCCCGAACAACATCCCTTCAGATCGGTGAGAGTTACCCACCAGGTTGAGGAGGCTCTCGAAGGCGTGCACGTGGTCATGGCATTGAGGTTACAGCTCGAACGCCAGGCGTCAGGTCATCTGCCATCCGTAAGGGAATACTCCCGCATGTACTGCATCAACCCGCAACGGCTTGAGCTGGCGTCGCCAGAAGCCATAGTCATGCACCCCGGTCCGATCAACGAGGGCATCGAAATCGACCCGGATGTGGCGCACGGCGCCAGATCCATGATCGACAGGCAGGTAACCAATGGTGTAGCGGTGCGCATGGCGCTGCTATTTGGAGTGGTCACCCCTGGAAGGGGAGCCATCAAGTGAGCGGTAAGCCGCGCAGGATCCTGATCAAGGGGGGTCGGGTCATCGACCCGGGATCAGGAGTCGATGACATCGCCGACGTGCTCGTCATCGGTGGCGCTATTGAGCAGGTGGGTAAGGACCTGCCCGAATCCGATGAGAACGAGGCTTTCGATGCGACCGGCATGGTGGTCTCGCCAGGATTTATCGACATGCACTGTCACCTGCGCGAGCCGGGCTTTGAGGACAAGGAGACCATAGCTTCGGGCACTGCGGCTGCGGCCGCGGGCGGGTTCACCACTGTGTGTGCGATGCCGAACACCGACCCCCCTATGGACAACGCGGCGACCATAGATTTCGTCGTTCAAAAGGCGGAGGAGGAAGGCGCCATACGCGTGCTGCCCATCGGATGCGTAACCAAGGGTAGTGCCGGAGGCGAGCTCGCTGACATGGTCGAGATGGCGGAGGTGGGCGCGATAGGCTTTTCTGACGATGGCCATCCCGTAACAGATGACCACCTAATACGGCAGGCGCTTGCCTATTCCTCCACCCTCGGCCGTCCGATAATCGAACACTGCGAGCAACTCGCCCTCACGGCTGGAGGGCACATCAACGAGGGCTGGATCGCAACCCGTCTCGGTGTTAGGGGAATACCTTCCGTCGCCGAAGAGCAGATGGCAGCCCGGGATATCGCGCTGGCAGAGTTGACCGGTGGATGGATACATCTAGCGCACGTCAGCACAACCAAAACAGTGGACCTGGTCCGGCGGGCCAAAGAGCGCGATGTCAGGGTGACCGCCGAAGTCACCCCTCACCACCTCACTCTGACCGAGCAGGCCGTATTGGGACTTCCGGGCGGTGGCTCTCCTTTCGACCCCCTGACTCCGCACGCCTATAACACCCACGCAAAGGTAAATCCGCCCCTGCGGACAGACGAGGACGTGCAGTCCATGGTCGCCGCCCTGGCAGAGGGTGTCATTGACGTTATCGCCACGGACCACGCACCTCACAGCGCCTCCGACAAGCTATGCACGCTCGATGAAGCCGCCTTCGGCATTAGTGGACTAGAGACGGCCCTAGGCGCGGCTATGACCCTGGTCAACAGGGGTGCAGTCTCCCTTAGCCGCATACTCGAAACCCTCACCGTCAGTCCCGCAAGGCTGCTCGGTGACCGCGTGCCCAGGGGGTTAGGCACGCTGGCCAAGGGGGCCCCAGCCGACATAGTCATCTTTGATCCGGAGGCCGAGTGGGTTGTCGACACCGGGGCTTTCTTGTCAAAGGGGCGCAATACACCTTTCACAGGCGCCAAGCTCGCAGGGCGCGTGGTCGCCACCTTCTACGGTGGCCGACTCGTCGAGCGAAAGTGATGTGGAGCCACCAATGACCCAGCTTTGCGAGAAGCGATTCCTCGCGCTTGAGGACGGGACCGTCATTGCGGGGTGGTCATTTGGAGCCTCTACCACGGCGGTCGGTGAACTCGTGTTCTCGACCTCGATGACCGGCTATCAGGAGATGCTGACCGATCCTTCATTCGCCGGCCAGATAGTCGTTCCGACTTACCCGATGATAGGCAACTACGGCATAAACCTGAGGGACTCAGAATCGGCGAATATACGAGTTGCCGGCTTTGTGGTCCGGGAGCACTGCCAGCAGCCCAGCCACGCGGAGTCGGTGATGACGATCGACGAATATTTGCGCAGCGAGGACATTCCGGGTCTGTGGGGAGTCGACACGAGAGCCCTGACCCGGCGCCTGCGAACTCGAGGAGTCATGATGGGCGCTCTCGGGTCCACTGTTGAAGAGGCTACCGTCCTGCTTAGGGAGGCAGCCTCCTACGGCGAGACGGACCTTGTAAGCCACGTTACCACGGCGCACTCCTACAGGTGGGGCGAGACTCCACCTACCCTTAGGCGAAAGGTGTTGGTTTCCGACTACGGGGTGAAATACAACATCCTGCGCCTTCTAGAGCAAAGGGGGTGCCAGGTGGTCACATTCCCGGCAACGGCATCAGCTGAAGAACTATTGGCACAGGACCCTGACGGCATCTTGTTGTCGCCTGGCCCCGGCGACCCTGAGTTGCTTGACTACGCTGTTGAGACTGCCAAGGGCATCGTTGGCAGAGTGCCAGTGTTCGGCATATGCCTTGGCAACCAGGTGCTTGCCAGGGCCTTTGGCGGGAGAACCTTCAAGCTCAAATTCGGTCACCGTGGTGCAAACCACCCAGTCAAGGACACAAGAAGCGGCCGAGCCTACATAACCGCCCAAAACCATGGCTACTCGGTTGACGCTGACTCGCTGCCAGCCGACGTAGAGGTCACCCATATTTCACTGAACGACGGGACAGTAGAGGGAATACGCCACCGCGCCATGCCCGTTGTCGCCATCCAATATCACTCGGAGGCGTCACCTGGACCGCGGGACAACGAATACGTTTTCGATGAGTTCGCCGCGATGATGGAACGTGACTAGCCTGTCAAAAGTCCTAGTGGTCGGATCAGGTCCGATAGTGATCGGCCAGGCTGCAGAATTCGATTACGCTGGCACACAGGCATGCAAGGCCCTCAGAGAAGAGGGCGTGACCACAGTCCTGGTCAACTCCAACCCGGCGACGATCATGACCGATGACGGCGTGGCAGACACCGTCTATATCGAGCCTTTAACCGTTAGCGTGATCGAACGCATTATTGCGCGGGAAATGCCGGACGGTATCCTGCCCACCCTTGGGGGCCAGACAGGCCTTAACCTCGCGGTGGAACTCTCGGATGCAGGGATTCTCGAGCGCCACGGCGTGCGGCTGCTAGGCACTCCTCTTGAGACGATCCGGGCTGCCGAGGATCGAGAGCGGTTCAGGGACCTACTCACCAGCATCGGCGAGCCTGTGCCACCCAGCGAAATTGTGGAAAGCGACGCGGACGCCATCCTCGCCTTGAAGAGGATCGGCCTGCCGGCGGTCGTGCGGCCTGCCTACACGCTTGGCGGAACAGGGGGGGGCATAGCCGAAACCGAAGATCAATACCATCGAATCGTGGCCGGAGGGCTCGCGGCAAGCCCGATAGGGCAGGTGCTAGTGGAAAAATCGCTGGTCGGCTGGAAAGAGATCGAATACGAGGTGATGAGAGACTCGGCGGACAACTGCATCACCGTGTGCAACATGGAGAACTTCGACCCGATGGGCATCCATACCGGCGACTCCATCGTCGTGGCCCCCAGCCAGACGCTATCGGACAAGGAATACCAAACGCTTCGCACCGCAAGCCTAAAGATCATCAGGGAGCTGGGAGTAGAAGGTGGCTGCAACGTGCAGCTTGCGCTGCGGCCCGGGGACGTGGTCGGGGCGAGTCTGGGTGAACAAGAACTAGATTCAGACTACTACGTGATCGAGGTCAATCCGAGGGTCAGCCGCAGTTCTGCACTGGCCAGCAAGGCGACCGGCTATCCCATCGCACGGGTGGCGGCAAAGATCGCAGTAGGCAGGCGCCTAGATGAGATCCCCAACGCCGTGACCGGCAAGACCGTGGCGGCCTTTGAGCCCGCGCTCGACTACTGCGTAGTGAAGATACCTCGTTGGCCCTTTGACAAGTTCGCCGATGGGGATCGATCGCTAGGCACGCAGATGAAGGCTACCGGCGAGGTAATGGCCATCGACAGGACTTTTGAAGCCGCCTTTCTAAAGGCAGTAAGGTCTCTGGAGATCACCGATCGGGACGCGCTGTGGGAGCCACATGAGGACCAGGAGCGACAGAGTGGTGCCCTGCCGCAACGATCAGCGGGCCGAGCAGCTGCGACCGATATCGCCGGACAGGTACTGGAAAGCAGCCTCGACTATGGCCCACATGACGAACGACTGTGGACGCTGCTTGCCGCCGTGCGCCGCGGATTGGAGGCGAACGAGCTTTCCAGAATCACCGGGGTCGACCCGTGGTTCACCCGGGCCTTGTGTCGGATTGCCCAAATGGAGGGGAGACTGCTGAGGGAGCCCTTGAATGAGGATCTACTTCGGGAATCCAAGCGCATGGGCTTTTCCGACACCCAGATCGGCTTGCTCACCGACCGCACTGAGGAGGAGGTGCAGGGCATACGGGAAGAACATGGACTGCATCCCACTTACAAGATGGTCGACACCTGCGCCGGGGAGTTCGAGGCAGAGACGCCATTCTTTTACTCGACTTACGAGCAGGAGAACGAGGCCCTACCAACAGGCAAGCCCACCGCGGTGGTAGTTGGATCTGGACCCATACGCATCGGTCAAGGAATAGAGTTCGATTACTGTTCGGTTCATGCCGCTTGGGCACTGTCCGACGCAGGGATCCAGAGCGTCATGATTAACTCCAACCCCGAGACCGTCTCGACCGACTTTGACACCTCCGATCGACTGTACTTTGAGCCTCTTGACTCCGAGAGCGTAAGAAACGTCATCTACAACGAGACCCTTGCGGGGGACGAAAGCGGAGCGGTCAAATTTGCAGGCGACGACGGATCGCCTCCTCCCTCGATCGTTCAGTTCGGGGGCCAAACGGCGATCAACCTCTCCCAAACCCTTGACTCGGCCGGCCTACCCATACTGGGCTCGACTGCCAGATCCATCGACACGGCCTCGGACCGACATCTGTTCGAGGAGTTCCTCTCCCACCTGGGCATACCGAATCCTCCAGGGGCCGCAGTGGCCGACACCGAGCGGGCGCTGATCGTCGCTCAGGAGATCGGCTATCCGGTCCTGATGAGGCCCAGCTACGTGCTGGGCGGAAGGGCAATGGAGATCGTCCAGAACCCGAATGAGCTGGTCCGCTACATGTCCGGGGCATTCGCGGCGGCGGCTGGTCGGCGAGTTCTCATTGACAAGTACTTTGAGGGGCGGGAGGTTGAAGTGGACGCCGTCTGCGACGGCGAACAGGTGCTGATTCCAGGGATTATGGAACACGTCGAGAGGGCAGGCGTGCACTCCGGGGACTCGATGGCAATCTATCCCGGTCTCACCCTGACCGAAGACGAGGTCGATGCAATCGTTGATTACACGACGCGCATCGGCTTGGGCCTGGGTGTACGCGGGCTCATGAATATCCAATACGTCGTCACCGGAGGGGGAACCTACAGGTCTCCTCTCGATGGAGCGGCATCGAGCCCACAGACAGAATCACCCGGTCTATCGCCAGAGATCGGGTGTCAGCGGTCCGAAGATCAGAGCCGGTCGGCAGTTTACGTCTTGGAGGTCAATCCGCGCTCCTCGCGGACAATCCCGTTCATCTCCAAGGTCACCGGCGTTCCCATGGTGCGACTGGCCGTAAACGCCATGATGGGACGCAAGCTTGCGGACCAGGGCTACTCGGGCGGTCTCTGGAAGAAAAGTAAGATCGTGGCTGTCAAGGCGCCAGTGTTCTCCATGTCGAAGCTGGCCGGCGTTGACACTTACCTGGGGCCTGAGATGAAGTCGACGGGCGAGGTGATGGGGATAGACCATGAATTCAGGCCTGCCTTCGCAAAGGCGCTCACGGCGGCAGGCATGATGCTTCCCCGTGAAGGATCTGTGCTGCTCTCAATAGCCGACCGGAGCAAGGCCGATGCCGTGCCGCTGGTAAAGGAACTGAGCAGCGCGGGCTGTCGCCTGTACGCGACCGAAGGAACCGCGAAAATGATCGCGTCCCTAGATATACCGGTCGTTGCGATCACAAAGCGCCTGGGTCAGGGCCACCCGAACGTAGTAGATGTGATTTCGGACGGCACGGTAGACGCGGTGGTCAACACGGTCAAAGGGGATCGGGAAACCCTTCAGGACGGCTTTGCGATCCGTCGCGCTGCTACGGACCGTCGCATACCCTGCTATACCTCAATCGACACGGCCAGGGCCGCCGCCGAGTCGCTGCACGGTCGTACCGACGACTACTCCGTCAAGCCCCTCAAAGATTATCTGGACCAACGCTGAAACAGGAGGCGCCGCGTGGAAAAGAGATTCCTTGGAGACACTGGCATGGAAGTGACCCAGCTAGGGGTGGGGCTAGCGGCGATCGGTGAAGAAGAGTCCCTTGATACTATCGACAAGGTAGAGCGTGTACTCATCACGGCGCTTGATGCTGGCCTAAACTTTTTCGACACTGCCGAGTGCTATTTCGATAGCGAGGAGATGGTCGGACGCACCATATCCCACCGCCGCAACGAGTTCTTCCTTGCGACCAAATGCGGGCATGCCAAGCCTGGCGTAATTCCTCAGGGGCAGGTGGATGAGGACTGGTCAGCCCAAGCGCTCATCGACTCCATGGACCGAAGCCTCAGGCGCCTGCGCACGGACTATGTCGACCTCTTCCAGCTACACTCCTGCAGCAGGGACGAGCTAGAGAGCGGTGAAGTAATAGACGCGTTGCAACGCGCCCGGGATGCTGGGAAGACTCGCTTCATCGGCTACTCCGGCGACAACGATGCTGCGGACTGGGCTGTGGAATGCGGAGCGTTCGATACGCTCCAGACCTCATTTAACGTCGCCGACCAGAGGCCACGCAGGGGCCTACTTGCCAAGGCCAAAGAGCGAGGCATGGGGGTGATAGCAAAGAGGCCTATCGCCAACCGGGCCTGGGGTGTTTCCGAGAGCCCAACACGGGGCTTTAAGTTTGACCCCAACTACGCGGACGAGTACTGGCGCCGCACGCAGGCGATGGCGGCTCTTGGTCCGCTCAGAGATGATCCGAAAAGCCCTATTTTGCTGGCTCTAGGCTTCGTATTTGCCCACCCGGAGGTCGACGTGGCTATCGTCGGCACCCGAAATCCGGCCCACATGACTTCGAACATCGCCATGGTGGAGGCGGGAGCCAAGATCCCAGAGACCACGCTTGAGGACTTGTACCGCCGGTGGAATCAGCTGGACGATGACTGGGCAGGAATGATGTGACGCTGCCCGTCTGGGCTTCTGTCAGCCAGCAAGTTCGTCTCCTGACAGTTGATTCGTCAAAAAGCCCTAAACCCCGATGTCAAAGGTTATCGATCGGTATTGGCTCGATTTCCTCAGCCAGTTCAAAGCCGAAGACCCGGGAGTAGAAATACAACTCTCCCTCTAGCGTGCGCTTGATATTCGCCGCCTGGCGAAAGCCGTGCTGCTCACCCTCGTAGGCGACATAGGCTACCGCCAGCCCCTTTTCTCGGAGGGCGTCCACTATCATCTCAGCCTGGTTGGGAGGAACTACCTTGTCCTCCAGACCCTGAAAAAGAATGACCGGACGGTCAAGACGATCCACATGGTGGATTGGCGAGCGCTGTCGCCATACTTCGGCTTGTTCAGGGTATGGGGCGATTAGTCCGTCGAGGTAGCGCGACTCGAATTTATGGGTGTCTCTGGCCAGCGCCTCCAGATCGCTGACGCCATAGTAGCTTGCCCCCGCCCGAAAGATATCGCGGAAGGTCAGCGCGGCCAACGTCGTGAAGCCACCAGCACTCCCGCCGTCGATAGCCAGTCGATCGCCGTCGACGTAGCCAAGGTCCACAAGGTGCCGAGCAGCGTTGACGCAGTCGTCGACATCGACGATGCCCCAACGGCCGGTCAGGCGGCGCCGATATGCGGTGCCGTGGCCCGTGGACCCGCCGTAATTCACATCCACGACTGCTATCCCGCGGCTGGTCCAATACTGGATGGCCAAGCTGCGGGTGGAGGTGGTGGCCGCGGTAGGCCCACCGTGGATTTTGACCAGCAAGGGGGGCTTCTCGTCCTCCGGCCCCACGAAAGTCGAGTTCATCGGAGGGTAGAAGAAACAATGGGCGGTTTCGCCGCCCTCTGTGGGAAACTCGATGGCCTCCGGAACGCTAAGGCTCTCTTCCTCGACGTCAACTGTCGCTGGTCGGCTGATTGCGCTCGATACCCCGGTCGTCAGGTCAATGTGCACTATCGCGGGCGCCGTCGTGGGAGACCCGGCCCTTACGATTGCAAAGCCATCTCCGACTTGAACATTGGAGTAATCGCTATAAGGCAGCTCGAGACGATTCATCTCCCCTTTTGCTGCATCTACAAGGCCCAGGGACCACTCACCTTGCCGCACATAGGCACAAACGATGCGGTCAGCCTCCTCGAAGCCATAGGTTCGCATCCCGAAAACCCAAGCGGGGGTTGCAAATTCGGCCTCCATCGGATGGACGGGGTCTAAGTCAGGGCCAGTTGACCTTTCAACCATCCGGTATAGGTTCCACCACCCAGAACGATCCGAGACCAGGTGCAGGATCCCGGCTGGAGACCACTCGGGCTGGAAGATGGACTCATCGACCCCACCTGCGACCCTGCGGGGATCGGCAACGCCCCTGTCGTCGATCTCGCCCACCCATAGCTCGCAGCCGTCCCAGGGCATGTTGGGATGATTCCACTGCAGCCAGCACAGCCTCAAGCCATCGGGGCTGAGGCGCGGGTTTGAGTAAAAGTCGGCGCCGCTCAGCAGAACGTGCTGCTCCACTTCGACGTCCGGATCGAAGGAGACGGCGACGATTTTGTTCGCTGCTTCGTCGTTTGATGCCTTGTCCGAGTGATCCTCCAGGACCGCGATGAGCCGGCGGCGGCCGGCATCGACGACAGCGTCCGCATAGCGCAGATCGACGCCTTCGGGCGTCAGAGGTAGCGGCCCTTCCTCACAGGGGTGGCGGTAGATCCTCTGGTCGCGGAAGTTTGAGTAAAAGAGCGTTCCGTCGGAGACGGCGTATGCTCCGCCTCCATACTCGTGCACACGGGTACGCACATTTTGGTCCTCAGGCGTCAGGTCCTCAAAAGGTCCCCCGATGCCCCTGCGTCTCACTATGACGTTGCGGCCCTTTTCGGCAGGTCGCCCTTCAACCCAATAGATGTCTTGGCCATCAAGCATGATCTGACTCAGGCTCACCGTGCCTCGCACGATCAGATCGGCCGTGATAGACGACGGCCAACTACCGTAGGGAAGGGTTCGCTTTGGCATTGTCTCCTCCTTCACACCGGGGGGCCCGGCGGCACCGTGCTTATACTAACCGGATGATTCCGCTGCGACTGTCGGTCCGGAACTTCATGTGTTACCGCGAGCCGCCGATTCTCGATCTCGAGTCTATCCAGATCGCCTGTCTCTGCGGACCCAACGGACACGGCAAATCCGCGCTACTTGACGCCATCACATGGGCGCTCTGGGGCGAGACGCGCGCGCGCACCCAAGACGAACTCATTCACCAAGGCGAGACCGACATGTCGGTCGAACTGGACTTTTCCGCGAGGGATAGCCTCTACCGCGTCTGCCGCCGTCACTCCAGAAAACGCGGCAGACAGGGCGCGACGATACTTGAGCTGCAGGTGCAATCGAACGGCCAGATGGTTCCCATCACCGGTAACTCGGTTAGGGAGACCGAGGCGGCCATCCGCGGCCTAATCCACATGGACTACGAGACCTTCGTCAACACGGCCTTCCTTTTGCAGGGCCGTGCGGACATGTTCACGGCCGCCACGCCTTCCAAGCGCAAGCAGCTATTGGCGGAGGTGCTGGACATCGGCTACTACGAGTCGCTAGCGGCCCGCGCCCGGAACGAGAGTAGAGACCGCGACCGGCGCATCGCTTCATTAGACGCCACCGTCGAGGCCCACTCAACGGAGATTCAGAACAAGGCCCAGTACAGAGCCGAGCTAACCGATCGAGAGGCAGTAATGCAACGGGCTGTCGCCGACTTGCAAGACGCACGGGCAAGGGCCGATGACCTGCGGGCCCGGATGGAACAATTTCGAACTCGTGCGGCGGACCTTGCGGCAATGGACGTGAACCTCGATACGGCTCGCTGCGAACTTGCTTCCCTAGAGAACCAAGCAGCTGCTCACGACTCTCGCATAGCCGGCTTTGTCAAGCTGATCGACAGGCGCACCGAGATTGAGGCCGGATTCGCCGAACTGCGGGAGGCCAGGCAAATCATCGACTCGCTCGATCGCACACTTGCCAAGCTGAACGACCTGCAAAGACAGCGAGCACCCATCGAC
This sequence comes from Dehalococcoidia bacterium, assembly GCA_965207145.1. GTDB lineage: Bacteria > Chloroflexota > Dehalococcoidia > Lucifugimonadales > UBA2962 > CAUZIR01. Next base: position 627,130 of record OZ242262.1, read on the forward strand.
ACAGAGCTCGCTGTTCACCGGGAGCGAGTCAAGGCCGCGCTAGGTGTCGAAAGGTCCCGCCTTGCCGATCTCACAAAGGCTTCCCAATCCGTGACCCGACTGCAGGCATCCGAGGTTTCACTGGCCGGCGATCGGGACACCGTAATCTGCCTGGAGCGACAGGCCGAAGAGCTGCGATCAACTCTGTCAAGCCTTCGCGCCGAGTCGGAGGTTCTCGACTCCCAGGCGAGCGCACTCCGTTCGCAGATGGAGGAGACTCGCAACAGATTTGATCTCCTTGACTCCAGAGACGCAGTCTGCCCGGTCTGTCAGCAGCCACTAGGCAACGAGGGTGCAGACCACCTGCGCGGCGAATACGAAAGGGAGGGCAAAAAGGCCAAGAGGATGCATAGCGAGAATCGTTCCCGCGCCGAACAGCTATCGCTAAAGATCAAGTGTGCGGAGGAGAGTCTCGCACTGACCGCCTCGCGGGCGGCTACGGCCCGACAGGAGGTCGACAGGCGCTCCGCCGATCTGGAGCGAGACTTGGAGGCCGCACACTTGGCAACTAGCCAAATTGCCGCATCCCGGGCCCGCATCGACGGCCTGGAGGCCAGTCTCGCCCAGGAGGATCGGGGGGATGGACTGAGAGGCGAACTGGCCGAGATCGACTCTCGGATACAGGACCTTGGCTACGACCCTGAAATCCACAACGACACACGCGAAAGATTGTCCGAACTGGAATCATACTCAAGACTCCACCTTGAGCTAGCCAGGTCCATTGCAGAGCTTCCCGTTGACCGAGAGGCCAGGGACCGAACCGATTCGATGGCGGAGCAGAGGCGGCGGGCGATCAGCGATGGCGAACGAGCGTCAGCCAGGCTCCGATCTCAGATTGATGGACTCCCTCGTATCGAGAACGAACTCTCCAGCTCGGCCGCGTTGGTCCGCGACCTGGAGTCCCGAATTGAGGCCCTAGCCGAACAGATCGGTGGACTTCGAGAGGGGATTGCCCGGTGCGAGCGGCTGGAGGCGGAGGTGACCGACTGTCGGAAACGTCGCCGCAGACTGGCCGCCGATCTTTCGATATACGACGAACTCTCCAGGGCATTCGGCAAGAACGGTATCCAGGCGATGGTGATTGAGACCGCCATACCTCAGATAACCTCCTCTGCCTCCCATCTCCTGCGGCGACTCACGGACGGCGGCATGACCGTCAAGCTGGAACTAACCGAGGGCCGACGGGAGGCCAGGACGGGCGAACCGACCGAGCAACTCGATATACGCGTCGGCGACGAACACGGCAATACGCGCAGCTACGAAATGTTCAGTGGGGGAGAGGCATTTCGCATAAATTTTGCCCTGAGGATCGCGCTTTCCAAGCTGCTGGCCGCGAGATCCGGCGCCCCGCTGCCCATTCTCTTTATCGACGAAGGCTTCGGCTCACAGGACGCCACGGGCCAAGACAGGCTCAGGGAAGTGATCAACTCCGTCCAGGACGAGTTTCAGAAGGTCCTGGTCATCACCCACATTGAGGGAATCAAGGATTCGTTCCCAGTGCGAATAGAAGTGGAGAAAACTTCATCTGGTTCCACCTTCACAGTTACATGACCCGTCGAACCGGCCCACTCGCCCGCACCGGCGCCAAGCGCGTTCGACATCTGCGTCGGGTAGACTGGGCTCGCCGCATTTCGAATACTGCAGACAGGTAGGAAAACCATGGTCCGGCTGCTCGGTGGATACCAAACAGACTTTGTCCGCAACTGGCTGAAAGAGCGTCGCGGAGTCCACGACATCATGGCGGAGGTGATTGATGGGGCCCTGGCTGCCGCGCACCTGACCGCGAGCGATGTCGAGACGATCCACGTTGGTAACGCGGCCGCGGAGCTTTTCTTGTGCCAAGGACACCTTGGAGCCCTTGCGCTTGAAGCTAACCCTGCGCTCCGCGGTCTGCCTACGGCGCGACACGAGGCTGCCTGCGCCTCGGGGGGTGTTTCGATTCTGGCGGCCTGGGCTGAGATCGACGCTGGGCGATATGACGTGGCCTTGGTGGTCGGCATCGAGCAGATGAAGACCGTCAGTCCCAGCCAAGGCTCGGAATATCTGGGTACGGCAGCCTGGTATGACAGGGAGGCCAAAGGGGTGGAATTTCCCTTCCCCAAGTTGTTCGGCAGACTGGGCGCCGAGTACATGCGGCGCTTCGAGATGCCGCCGGACGAGTACGCCGAGCACCAGGCGTATCTGTCCGACCTGATGTACCGTCACGCCCGCAACAACCCGTTGGCTCAAACGCGGGCGTGGGATCTGTCTCAGATGGAGGAAAAGATGGACAGGCGCATCTCTCCTGAGATCACGGTCCGGGATTGCTCGCAGATCACGGATGGAGCCGTAGCGATTGTGCTCGCCTCCGAGGGCTATGCTGCCGAGCACGCCTCTTCACGAGGTCTAGAGCTGGAAGCGATGCCGGCCCTCCTCGGATGGGGCCATACGACGGCACCTATAGCAATCGACGACAAGCTAAAGGAGAGCACTTCCGATGAATACGTCCTGCCTCATGCTAGGCGGGCCATCTCGCAGGCCCTTTCTCAGGCGAAGATCAAGGAAGCGGCAGACCTCGATGCTTGTGAGTTCCATGACTGTTTCACCACAACCGCGTATGCGGCGGTCGATCTGATAGGCCTGACGGCACCGGGTGAAAATCGTCGGGCGATTGAAGAAGGGTGGCTAGAAATGGACGGCAGACTCCCGTTGAATCCTAGCGGGGGACTGATAGGTGGAGGCCACCCCGTAGGAGCTACCGGGGTCAGGCAGATCCTAGATGCCGCCAAACAGGCGACCGACGCAGCCGGCGACTATCAGGTACCGACCAACACCGGCCGCATCCTGACCGTCAATATCGGCGGCAGCGGCACCACGACGGTTGCAACCGTCGTCGGGCCTCCCTCCCCATAGCCCACTGGGCACCGCACCTACAACTCACGGAGCAGCGGGATGAACATCGACATACCGGAAACCCTGAGGCTTGGCGCAAAGAACTCCTTTACCAAGACGATCACCGAGCAGGACGTTGTCGACTTCGCCCGCATCAGCGGCGATGACCAGCGTGTTCACCTTGATGCCGAACACGCATCTGACACTCGCTTCGACCGTCGCATCGTGCATGGCACGATCCTGATCGGCCTGGTCTCAGCTGTACTTGGTCACGTGATACCGGGTCCGCGTCATACAGTGATCTTTCTTGGCCAGACGTGCCGATTCCTAAAGCCCGCCTACCTCGGCGACACCGTGACCGTCGAGTGCACAGTTACCCAAGTTCGCGACGACAAACCGGTCGTAACACTGTCCTGCACCGCCAAGAACCAGGACGGACTAGAGTTGATGACGGGCGAAGCCACAACATACGTCGATCCATATCCGTACAACTGACCTACAGCCTGTCCTCAACCTTTTGGTTGACTTTGCTAGGCGCCCCAGGGCCAACCAGATTTCCCCGCAGATTCTCTCAACTAATTAGTTAACTGGCTCTGGACTGCCCAATCAATCGAGCGAGCGCTGCTCGCTCAGATTGACTTACGTTAACCGCTATATTAACGTCTCCTAAACTTTATGGTTAAGGATTGTGAGAGTCAGCTAGACACCACATTCGCAGCTCTAGCGGATCCGACCAGACGAGCCATCCTACTCAGGCTCCGAGGCCAGAGTCTGCGCGTTACAGAAGTGGCCGAGCCGCTGCCCATTTCACTTGCGGCCACTTCCAAACACGTAAAGGTCCTGGAGCAAGCGGGGCTGATCACACGTACTGTGCGGGGCCGAGACCACTGGCTCACGCTGAACGCCGGGCCGCTGGCCAAGGCCGCCGAATGGATTTCCGCTCAGCAGCGGTTCTGGGAGGCTAACCTTAGCGTCTTGTCTTCCTTCCTGGGTGAGCCGGCGGGAGGACGACTAGAGTAGAGCTGCGCGGGTGACCATTTGGTCGACTATGTCGACACCCACCAGTTCCGAGAATGCGGCCAGCAACCTGCCAACCACCGGGCCAGGACGCCGATCGCCTATCGGCCGATGGTCCACCGAGGTGACAGGTGTTACAAAGGTCGGCGTCGTGATCAAAAAGACCTCATCCGCCGTATAGACATCGTAGGGCTGCAGAGACCGTTCTTGAGCGGGAATGCCGAGTCTATCGGCCAGCTCAAACATCGTCGCCCTTGACACCCCCTGCAGTATGGACGAATCACCTGGCGTCTTGATGACCCCGTTGGCGACGACGGCGACATTGTAGCCGGTACCTTCGGCAACGTTGCCCTCGATGTCTAGCAGGATGGGGAGCGCCCCTGGATCAACGTCCTCGGCCTCTAGATCGGCCAAGTTGAAGTTCATGCGACTGTAGTGCTTTATCTTCGGCTCCAGGGCCTGCGAAGGATAGGCCCTAGTACGCGTTATCACAGCATGGGCACCGTCACGGTAGTACCGTGCCCAAGGATCCCAGGGCACGGGCTTTGTCATTACAAGGACCGTCGGCTCGCCTTTCGCCGCGCGATTCTCGGCCACACCCCGGGTAACTACCTGCCAGATATACCAGTCGCCCGCCTCGGTTCTCGCCGTCTCGTTGCGCGAAACCAGGGCCTCGGACACACCGATCATCGCCTCAACGTCTATGCCCGGATCGATACGAACGTACTTGAGTGATCTGTACAGCCGCTCGGTGTGCTCCCTGAGCTTAAATGGCCGCCCGTCAAAAGTGCGGGCTATATCGAACACCGCATCTCCCACGTAAAAGCCCCTGTCCATCGGGTCTATCTTCGCCTCCAGCTCGGGTATGAACTCCCCGTTCAGGTAGGCAGTGCGGCCACTCATCAGGACAGCACCCGTTCGGTTCCCATCTTGCCCGCCATCTGCTCGGCCTGGTCCACTACGTCGACGCCTACCCATTCCGACCAAGCAGCCAGGAGCTGCTCGGTCACCGGTCCAGGCTTGCCGTCTCCAATTTCGCGATGGTCCACGCGGGTAATGGGAAGGGCGCACACCGGTGTGTTGGTAAGGAATGCCTCGTCCGCCGTGTACAAGTCGTACGGCTGCAGATCCTCGCTCACCACCGGAATGCCCAGCCTCTCGGCCAACTCCAATACCGCGCCTCTGGAGATACCCTGAAGGAGGGAGCTATCCCCGGCGGTCCGTATGACGCCCCCGCTGACAATGAAGATGTTGTAGGCCGTACCCTCTGTGATATTGCCGTCGCTATCGGTCATGATGGGCCATGCCTCGGGATCAATATCCCTTGCCTCAAGCTCAGCCAAGTTGAAATTCATGCGGCTATAGTGCTTGACCTTCGGGTCGAGCATCTCTGCCGAAAAGCTTCGAGTACGTGTGATCACACCGTGTGCGCCCTGCTTAAACATGTGTGCGTAGAGATTGAACGGTACGGGAAAGACTTGGATCATCACTGTCGGCGTCGCCTCCAACTGACGCCAGCCCGCTACGCCCCTGGTGACGGTCTGCCAGATATGCCAATCTCCGGCATCTGCTCGCGCGTGTTCATTGCGGCGTATCGCCTCCTCGCTTGCTTCAAACATCTCATCGTGGGTGATTCCCGGATCGATTCGGACATGCTTCAGCGACCGGTAGAGACGATCAATGTGCTCGCGCATCTTGAAGGAGCGCCCGTTAAAGGTGCGGGCAAGGTCGAAGACCGCATCCCCTACATAAAAGCCTCGGTCGAGCGGATGGATGCGGATCTCCTCCTGATCCACCCATTCCCCGTTGAAGTAAGCGACTATGTTTCCCATGGTTTTCTTTCTGCCCCTTCCTACTCATCCATCTAGGCTGGCAACTGAGTCCCCCTCTCCTCCGGACACGCCGTAAGGGTGGGACGTTATAGGCTGGCGAGCCATGTCTAGCGGCTGTCGAGGGATTCCATCTGTCCAACTATGTCCACGCCAACCCACTCAGACCACGCTGCCAGGAGCTGCCGGGTTATCGGCCCGGGCTTGCCATCGCCGATCTGGCGGTGGTCTACCTTGGTCATGGGCAACAAGCAGCTCGGAGTGTTGGAGATAAAGGCCTCGTCGGCCGTGTAGAGATCATAGGGCTGCAGGTCCTCCTCGGCCACCGGAATGTCCAGGCGCTCAGCCAGCTCGTAAATCGCGCCCCTGGAGACGCCCTGCAGTATGGCGTCATCCTTAGGTGTTCTTAGGACACCGGACGTCACCAGGAAAACGTTGTAGCCGTTGCCCTCAGACAAGTTTCCATCCTGGTCGAGCAGGATGGGCCACCCCTCCGGATCTACGTCGTAGGCCTCCTGCTCGGCAATGTTGAAGTTCATGCGGCTGTAGTGCTTTATCTTCGGATCAAGCGCCAGAGGCGAATAGCTGCGGGTCCGAGCGATGATCCCATGAGCGCCTGTGCGGTAGTAGGGCGCGTATGTCGAGGCTCCGAGAGGGAGATAGAGCACCATTACGGTCGCGGCCGACATCGGCTTCCGGAAAGCGCCTGTGCCTCGAGTCACGGCCTGCCACACATGCCAGTCGCCGGCGCCGGCAAGGCGGGCCGGCTCGTTCTTCCGGATCCCCTCTTCGCTGATCTCGATCATCTCCTCAGCAGTTACGCCGGGATCGATCCTAGCGTAACTCAGCGAGCGGTAAAGTCGGTCAACGTGCTCGGCCATTTTGAAGGAGCGCCCATCAAACGTGCGGGTCAGATCAAATACCGCGTCACCGACGTAAAAGCCCCGGTCGAACGGATCGATCCGAACCTCTTCTTGAGCCAACCACTCACCATTGAAATAGGCAACCGCATCCTTCACCTCGGTCCTCCTATGACCGGGACGCCTCCCCCATCCGGCGCTGGGCTCAGATGTTCGAGCGGGAGTCCCTGAAACGTAGCGCTTGGTCGACCACGTCTACTCCGACCATCTCGCTGAACGCCGCCAACAGGCGGCTCGACACCGGGCCCGGCTGGCCGCGACCAATCTGTCGTCGGTCAACCTGCGTGACGGGCAACACGCAGAACGGGGTACTTGTGAAGAACACCTCGTCCGCAGCGTAAATGTCATACGGCTGGATCGCCTCCACCTGCACGGGGATACCAAAGTCTTCCGCCAACTCGAAAACGACCTTGCGTGTCACCCCCTGGAGTATGCTTGCTTCTCCGGGAGTCCTCAAGGCACCGCCGCGGACCACGAACAGGTTAGCGCCGGATCCCTCCGCGACATCGCCCTCAGCATCGAGCAGGATCGGCCAGGCCCTGGCATCAACGTCACGGGCCTCAAGGTCAGCCAGATTAAGGTGCATGCGGGATGTGTGTTTGAGCTTCGGCTCAAGCGACTGGTGGGTATGGTTCCTGGAGCGCGTGATCACAGCGCTCGCTCCGGCGGCGTACTGGTCTGCAAACGAGTCGAATGGCACCTGGGCGGCGTGAACAATGAAGGTGGGATCTGCATCCAGCGTCCGCCAGCCCGCCAGCCCGCGCGTGACCCCGAACCACACGCTCCAGTCACCGATCCGCTGCCGCATCGGCTCGTTGCGCGCCACGCACTCCTCCCCGAGGGCGACCATCTCCTCGTAACCTACGTTCGGGTCGAGGCGGACATACCTGAGCGATCTAAAGAAACGATCGACATGGTCTTGAATGCGAAACGGCCTGCCGTCAAAGGTGCGAAACAGGTCGAAGACGGCATCGCCAAGGTAAAAGCCTCGGTCACCAAGGTCAATGGAGACCTGGGAGCGCGGCTTCCACTCCCCGTTGCAATATGCGACAGCCTCGTTAACGGCTATGCTCCCAGCGAGTCGACGCCCGGCGCCTCATGTTCTCTCGAACCATGCTCAGTAATTGCCTGTCTAAGCTGGGTCACCACGGCATCCGGCCCGTTGGCACGAATCACAAGTATGCCCGGGCTGCGTCTGGATATCTCTGTGGTCAGCCTGAGCTGATCAGAAGGAGGGACAAGGTGATCGATCACGAAGGCCTCGTACTCGGACGACGCGGCGAGGTCAACGGCCAATTCGTCCAGCGCCGTGCCGGTCGTCGAATGCCCGTCCGCGTCTAGCCGGGCGGTCAGGGACGCCAACTCCTCCTCCCGGTCGGCGTACACCAGGATTCGCCTTAGGCCGGTCAATGGCCTTTAGGCTCCACGGTCCGCACTACGGCCAAGGGCGTGAACCAAATCTATGTGCCTGGTCGACTATGTCTATGCCGACCAGTTCCGACCATGCGGCGATCAATTGGTTGACGACGGGACCGACCTCTCCATCCCCTATCTCTCGGTGATCAGCCCTTGTCATTGGCAGCACCCCGGGGCCGGTGAACGACACAAATGCCTCGTCGGCGGTGTATAAGTCGTAGGGCTGCAGATCCTCCTCCACGATCGGAATACCAAGCTGGTCGGCGAGATCAAATACGACAGAGCGGGATATGCCCTGCAGTATCGATCTGTTCGTCGCCGTACGGATGGTGCCTCCGGTCACCAGAAACATGTTGTTTATGGTGCCCTCGGTGAGGTTGCCGTCCTGATCCGTCAGCACGGGCCAACCCCCGGAGACCACGTCGTTTGCCTCAAGTTCGGCCATGGCGAAGTTCATGCGGGTGTAGTGCTTGACCTTGGGCTCAACCGTACCGGGCGCGTGGCTGCGCACCTTGGTGATCACACCGTGTACACCCGTAGAGAAGAAAGGCGAGAACCGGGCGAAGTCGACCGGGGCGATTCGGCAGCCCACCGCCCCCGGGCCCGCCGACCATGCCCAAGGGCCCTTACCCCGAGTAGCGAACCACCAGATGATCAGGTCGCCAGCCTCACGAACATTGTCCTGATTGCGTTCCACCGCCTCCAGCACGATCTTGCCGAATTCCTCGGGTGTCATCCCGATATCCATACGGGTGTGCTTAAGGGAGCGTGCCATTCGGGCGAAGTGGCGGTCCATTTTAAAGGGCTTTCCGTTATAGGTGCGCGCCACGTCAAAGACCGCATCTCCCATGAGCAGGCCCCTGTCGAACACATCTATTTTGCAGTCATCCGTGGGAAGCCACTCTCCGTTAAGGTAGGAGATATACTCAGCCATCAGGGTCCTCCTTCCCACCTCCCGGAAAGAGCCCGGCAGGTTGGGTAACCGCGATTATATCGTCGGGCTGGACCGTCCGCTCCCTCTACACTGCGCGGACACAATCGCCTGCCGTCTCTCTGCATCCTTCTCAAGCCCGCTGATGACAGGCACTCCCTGCCAGTTGCCACCTCGGCGGACCGGCTGTACGTTGGGTCGATGCTCGACTTGCCCATCAGAGCGATGCTGGTTGACTGTGACGGAACGCTCGCCCCGGAGCGAATGGAAGTTTCCCCCGCAGTCCGCCGTGCGGTTACCTCCCTCGCGCAACGTATGCCAGTCGGCATCATCTCCTCTCGCGACCACCATGACGTCGGCTGGCTGGCTGTCGACTTGGGACTCACCGCACCCCAGGTTTCCGAAGGGGGTGCCCGTGTCTTTCGCGCTGGAGAAAGCGTGCCGCTATGGATCAGAACCATTGCGGCCGACGACGCCCAATCGATCGTCGAATTTCTTGACGAGCGGGGCCTCACATTTTCGGCAGTCGACGGAGACCGTCGCGTCTCGACCTCGGACGACATCGAAGACTGGCAGTTGACAAGAGTCACTGCGGACTCGCTAAAGCCGCAGCAGGCAGAGTTGATAGCCTCGGGTTTCGGTAGCTCGATGGCCGGGGTTCACACTGAGATTGTCGTCCGCACCGATAACGGAGACTGGATGGTCGACTTCACGCACGCCGAGGCGACGAAGGCCTCGGGCGCCGCCGAATTTGCCCGTTTGGTAGGAGTGCCTCTGCGGCAGGTTGTGGGTGTGGGTGACGGCTACAACGACCTGCCGCTGCTGCGGGCATGTGGAAGTGCGGTGGCAATGGGCCACGCGCCACCATCCATCAGGGCCGCAGCCGACTACGTAGCGCCCACCGCATGGGACGACGGGCTCGCGGCTGCGATCGATGAATTCATAGCGCCCCGGGTCGCTTAACCGTTTTGCGCCCAGCAGGACAGATCGATCCGGCCCCGAGAAAGACGCCGCCCTCTCGCATTCAATGGGCCTTCGTAGATTTAGATGGCACTCTCCTCAGACCCGACCAGAAGATCTCACACAAAGTTGTGGACTCGGTCAGACGCCTGAGAGACAGGATCCCGGTATCGATCGCAACGGGAAGGGAGCGGCTGGAGGCCATTCGCTTCGCCTCCGACCTGGGGTTGACGGCACCTCAGATTTGCGATGGTGGTGCAGCCATCTTCGGCATGCCCGGCGGCCAAGTAGAGTGGAGCCTACCCCTGGGGACACCGGCCGTAAAGGCGGTCATTGCCGAGCTGCAGTCGATAGGAGCGAGATTTTTCGCCACCCATCCTGAGGGGGCATATACCAATCTCCTCAGCCCGGATGTCGCTGAACTGCCCTGGGTCACGACCGATCCTGCAGCTGCCAACGGGATTGAGTTCACGCGCATCTCTGCACTGGACTTGTCCCAGAGCTGTGCCACTAAACTCGCCGCCACTTTGGGGAGACAGCTAAGTCTGAACACCGCTCGTGCATATCTGCCGTACAACGGCATGTGGGCAGTGGACTTTACGCACTGCGACGCGAACAAGGGCGCCGCCGCTACCCGGACGGTGGCGAAGGCCGGAGTGAAATTGCACAACTCCGTGGCGATTGGAGATAGCTACAACGATTTACCGATGCTCAGGGCCTGCGGTCTAGCAATTGCCATGGAAGGCGCGCCAAGAGAGGTGCTTTTGGCTGCCCAACATGTGGTGCCTTCGGTGCATGAGGACGGCCTATCTACGGCGATCGAAGAGATCGTCGTGCCCCTACTGTAATCGGCCCTTCGGCCGGGGCGGGCGGGGGCGGACTCGCTAAGGCGCCGAGAGGGCAGCTATCGCGAATATGACACGGAAGGGCTTGCAATAGATCAGGATGCTTCCCAAGTCCTCCTCGGGGTAGTCGGCGGGAATCTCGTAGTTCTGATTGCCAACGTTGCCCTTTAGGCCCCCGAGTTCGATATAACCTTCCGTCTTAACTTCCGAACCATCGTCCGGGTTCGGAGCGGGGCTAACCAGCACCCGCAAATCTGGTCCGTTCGTAACGCGAAAGTCCTCCAGCCGAAGGATCAACCCGCCGTCAGGTAGGCGATAGACCGTTGCCGAGCCCTCTCCATTGTGGAATCGATCGGCCCCCCTGAACTCCCCCGTGACCACCCTGGCCGCTTCGGCCTTTCCCATTTCTTCGGGCATGGCCTCCGACACCGCAGAATCGACCTCGGCGATGGAAGCCATCGTCGCCTCGACCTCGACTCTGGACATGTCGGCGGGCACCTCTGCCGCAGCGGCAAAGGGGAACTCTTCCTCCACTACCTTGTCGACGAACAGCGGCGAAATCAGCCACCACGCAAGATATGCCACAGCGCCCAAGGCCAATACCCCGACCGCGATAAGTACGCGCCTTACTGTGATTTTCACTTTGGTCCTTCCCAGCGTGGGCTATTCACAACCGGTCCGTCCACCCACATCACCTGCCCTTTACCCCTACATTCCGGGCTTGCGGGAGTTTAGCAGCCCTGCACAGCTCCGGCCAACGCCGGAGCCACAAGATATGCTTTAGAATCTGCCGCCATGTTTACCAAGTCGCCTTTCGTCATCATAGTAGCCATAGTCTGGCTGGGATTGGCCTGCGCTGGCCCCCAACCTGCGGACGAGCAGCAGGCTGCGAGCCCTAGCCCCAAGGCCGATGCGGCCAGTGCCGAAGCCCCGACCTCAGCGGGTCAGTTCGTCGTGTCGGGGGAACTCACTGACCGCCGCAAGGATCACGCGGTGCTTATCCTCCAGGACGGAACCGTCATGGTCGCGGGCGGTCGCAGCAGTGGGGGTGGACAGCGCGTGCCTCGCCTGAAGTCTGCCGAACTCTACGATCCGGCGACCGGGCAGTGGCGGTATCTCGCCCAGATGGTAAACGCCGATCTGGGGAGAGAGCACCCTGCGGCGACCGTACTAGCCGACGGGCGTGTTTTTGTCTCGGGTGGTGCCAACTCGTCGAACGATCCGCAAAACACGACCGAGATCTACGACCCTGCCACAGACACCTGGACGGCGGGCCCCAAGCTCAAAGTCTGGCGCTGGAAACACAGCCAAACGCTCCTACCAGACGGCAGGGTTCTGATAGTCGGCGGCACCGACGACCTCACTCAGCTTGACAAGGTCTCGGTGTTCGACCCGGTGACCAACGAGATCACCGCCTTAGCGCCTATGGCCGAGGGACGCTCTAATCACGCCGCGGTGCTCTTGGAGGACGGCCGGGTGCTGGTAGCAGGCGGCGGCAAGCGCGAGCTGGAGGACGCCATCACCTCCACGGAGATCTACGACCCTGCCACAGACACCTGGACATTCGCGGGCCGTCTGTCTGAGCCCAGGCTGTTTCCTGTCTACTCCATGCTTAGCGACGGCAAGGTCCTGGTGGCCGGTGGCAAGGGCAAACTGACCGGGACGGACATATTCGATCCAGAAACCGGCAGTTGGTCCACAACTTGTCCCATGAACATCGGCCGCTCCGACTTCGCCGGCTCGCTGCTCAAAGACGGCCGAGTGCTCGTCAGCGGCGGAGAGGGGAATTTGGCGTCAACAGAGATCTACAACCCCTGGACCGGCGAATGGTCTCCGGGACCTGGCATGCACCTCCCCCGCAACCGGCATCGCCAGACGACTATCCCCGACGGTCGCGTACTCATAACCGGCGGACAGGGACCCGATAAGATCGCGGTCCTGACCGAGTTTTTCAGCACCACCAGCTTCGAAACCCCTTCCGGCCCCACCGAGCTGGGATGCGGTGGCGGCCCGATCGATCCCGGTGAGCCAATAGCTTCCGCCGATGACGACGATAGTGGAGGACCCGGGTCGGCCGACCGCACACTCGATACCTCGACGATCAGCTTTGCTGAGCCGGTTGAAGCCAAGCCCGAAGATGATGTCGTCGTCACTCCTCTGGGTACCCCCGCGGTCATTCGGATCGGGCAGGGCCTCGCAAGCCCAGGCGCCTCCGTCGGCACTTTGGTCCGCTTCTTGGAAGTCCTTACCGATCCTGCGGGAGGCGAACTGGTGCGGGTTAATCTTCGCAACGGTGGTTGGGATCTGGGCAACATGGACCTGCTAATCCCGGCCGGCTCTACGGAACCGGCATTGCGCAGCTTCGGCAAGGCGTGGATAGGGTTCCTGGGCCTCGGAACGGATGACGCGGGGAATGCTACGGCAACGGTGGTTGTATTTGAGCCCTAGTCCTTAGGGACAGCTGCCCTCTCGGGTGAAATCCTGGCCCAAGGCCGAAACTGCCTGTCCAGCCTTGCCGAATGGTCCCGGGCGCTAATCGAGCACCGACTTGGCGTGAAGTTGAGGCGAGGCAAGCTGCCGACGAAGGCTGGACAGGTCGTGACGGATCTCGTCACCATCACGGACGAGCTTGGCTATGCGATTCCTGCCGTGGAGCACGGTGGAGTGATCTCTGCCCCCCAAGGCACGACCGATGATAGTCAACGCCAGATGCGCGTCCTCCCTAAGCAGATACATGGCGACGTGGCGGGCCAAAGTGGTCCGAGCGTCACGTCGCCGGCCCGACAGCGCACTTGGCTCGACACCAAAGTGCGCTGCCACAGCATCCAGCACCATTTGCTCTGTCAGCGGCTCGGGTTCGGGCCTGGCGAGAGTCTCCGACACGACCCTTCTCACGGCGTCGGGTGTGACCTCTCCTCCGGTCAACTCCGCGTACGCCACGGCTCGGTTGAGCGAGCCCTCAAGCTCTCTGACGTTACGGTGTGCCAACTCGGCTAACAGCTGGAGCGCCTCGTCCGACACTCTGGTAGCAGAGACGGCTGACCCGGCCTTCGCTTGGAGAATTGCCAGGCGGGTCTCCAGATCTGGAGGCTGGATGTCTACTACGAGGCCTCCTGAGAGCCTAGAGCGCACACGGTCCTGCAGGACGGACAGTGCGGCGACCGGGCGATCGCAAGTAACAACAATCTGCCGGCCGTTCACGTGAAGGGAATTGAAGGTGTGAAAGAAGCCTTCCTGCGTTTGCTCTTTTCCAATCAGAAACTGGATATCGTCTAGTAACAGCACATCGGCCCCCCGGTACCTGCCCCTGAATGCCTCCGTCTCCCCTGCCCGTATCGCACCGATGTATTGGTTGGTAAATTCCTCGGTGGACGTATAGATCGTCGATAACCCCAAGGATCGGACCTTGTGCCCTACCGCGGTCAGCAGGTGCGTCTTTCCCAGACCCACACCCGAATAGATGAACAGTGGATTGTAGACGGCGCCGGGCCGCCCTGCCGCAGCCATGGCCGCCGCATGGGCCAGTTCATTAGAGCTGCCGACGACGAAAGAATCAAAGGTGTATCCGGGGTTGAGGCGCAGTTCGGGGCCTACCCGCACGCCGCCTCCCTTTGTCTCCGTGCGTTGCGCTCCAGCCCCCGGCGCCGATGCCGACTGAGGCGGGCTGGACGTCGCAGCATCTGAACCCGCAACCTCGATACGAACTTGCACGGCATGCCCGGCGATCTTTTCGATCGAGTCTGAGACTAGTTTTAGCAATCGCCGCTCCAGCATCTCGGCAACAAATGCCGTTGGCGCAGCGATGGTCAACAACCCATCGCCCCAAGACAGGGCGTTAGTCTCTGCCAACCAAGTCCTGTAGCAAGCTTCCGACACCCGCATCTGCATCTCGCCCAAAGCCGCCCTCCACAAGTCCTGGGGCGAAAGATTCCGACGCTGGGCCGGCCTGTCCTCTAGAGCTATGCGATCAGGTAAGGTCGTGTTCAATTCCACCTGTCAACAGCCGAACACCGGGCCCAAAAAAAGACGCAAGTCAGCCACGGTGTGAACGCCTACGGCGCGTGGAGCAGGTGCGGAGCCTCCGCTGGGACCCGTTCGTCAGCAAAGGCCGGGCGCGATTTTAGCACGCCCATTGACCAAGCTCGCAAGAGCCGCTGGCGAGATTTACCGCCGATTTTCTGGTGAATTGCTTCACAGGGTCGGCTCGTCATTCCGTCGCCACGATTTCAGCTCTCGCCGTACGCCTCATGCCGAACGCACGCGCAACCAATTCTCGCACCATCACGGGGAGTCTGACGCGCCACCGCGTCCCCTACGGGCGTACAGGTCACGTCAGTCTCCTACTTGGAATGCGACCATCTCTTGTTTGAGAGACATCCGGAACAAATATCCTAGCGCTGGCAGAGCAGGTAGGGGCTCCCAACCATCCCAGAGGACGCGGTTTTGCTACCATTGCCCCTTGGCAGCCCGACTTCCGAACGCTCCCGGCGTTGACTAAGGACAAGGCCTTGGCCCACACACCACCTGCGACAAGCGCACCACGATGTCCGCCTTCGGCGTCTGGCAGGTCCGCCATCGACGTCGCCCTTGAGGCATCTGGCATCGCCGGTACTATGCTGACGAGCCGATTTGGCACACCCGGCACCGTTACCCGGAAAGGCCGAGGAAACGTCGTCACCGCCGTCGACGTTGCGGCTGAGCAGGCCGTAGCTGATGTCCTCCACCGAGAATACCCGGACGTACCCGTCTTAGGTGAGGAATCCAGCCAGCAAACTAATGTCGACCAAGGTTGGCATTGGATCGTCGACCCGATCGACGGCACACGCAACTTCGCTTCTTCCGTGCCTCACTTTTCCACGGTCGTCGCCCTGGCCCACGACGGCGATGTCATCGTTGGGGTTACCCATGATCCCGTTCGCGGCGAGACTTTCCACGCTCTGCGTGGGCATGGCGCGTTTCTGAACGGGAGACGGATCCGGGTTGCCGGGCACGAGCACCTCGCTGATGGCATCCTGGGCCTCGACCTCTCCTACTCCGACCGCGGCGCGGCAGATCAACTCCGCTTGGTACTTGATCTGTGGCCCGGTATGCAGACCGTCCGCATCCTTGGCTCTGCTGCGCTCGGCCTCGCCTATGTAGCTGCTGGCAGGTTCCATGTCTTCTTCCACCACAAGCTGGAGCCATGGGACCAAGCCGCAGGCCTCCTGCTAGTCACCGAGGCGGGGGGTCTGGTGACCGACCGACACGCTAGCCCGGCATCGCTCACCAGCGACGGCACAATTGCCGCCAGCCCTCTGCTCCACGCCGAGTTCATGAAGCTCATCTCCAACTCAGCATGGACCGCTCATCGATCCGTCTAGCGACCTCGCCTCCATTGCGCTCTGTGATCCGACTCACAGCTGTCCACGAGCCTTATCAGGTCAACATGGATTTCTGTGCATACCTGTGCAAAACCCATCTGACCGCTTTCCACCCGATCTACCCTCCACACCTCTGCACACTTTCACACTCATTCACCACAGCCAATCCCAACACTGCAGTGCGTGTCGAGCAGGCCATTTACGCTAGTGGAGTTCATATGCACACCATCCACACCATGTATTACTGTCATTCTGAATCTCTCCTCTGAATTGCTATTCAGCATCCACTCATGATTGATCGTGCAGATATCGTCGTTATCAGTGGTGCTGGCGGTGCTGGCACGATCAGTGGGCGTCATGAGAAGTACGTGCCACGAGGCGGCCCAGATGGAGGGGACGGCGGAGATGGCGGGAGCGTAGTGCTGCTGGCAGATCGAAATGTCAATACCCTTCGTGGTTTCCGGTATAGGCAGCGGTTTGCGGCCGAGCCGGGCGACCCTGGGCAAGGAGGCCTCCGGCATGGACGGAATGGCAGGGACACGGTCGTTACGGTGCCAGTGGGAACGCAGATATTCATCAAAGGGGAGACGGATTCGCTGATAGCCGATCTCGATGAGGACGGGCAGCGTGTGAACGTGGCAACTGGTGGGAGTGGTGGGCGAGGGAACGCGGCATTCGCATCGTCGGTCAACCAGTTTCCGATGTTGGCGGAGGCCGGTGAAGCCGCCACCGAGCGTACGCTGCGGCTTGAACTCAAGCTGATTGCGGATGTCGGTTTGGTTGGTTTACCAAACGCCGGTAAGTCGAGTCTGCTATCGGCGATCAGCAGAGCAACGCCAAAGGTGGCGCCGTACCCGTTTACAACGCTTGAACCAGTCTTAGGAGTGGTTGAGCACCGTGGTGCAGAGCTAGTAGTGGTGGACATTCCTGGACTGATCGCTGGAGCGAGTCGCGGAGTTGGTCTAGGCCATGACTTCCTTCGCCATGTCGAGAGAGCAAGTGTGCTGGTTCATGTAATCGACACCGCAGCTGCGAGTCCTTTAGAAGATGCCGATCTGATCGGCGAGGAGATGGGGGAGTTCGACACGAGGCTTATTGACAAGCCGAGAGTCGTAGCGCTCAACAAGGTGGATATTCCAGAGGCGGCGGCACGGCTGACCTCCTTGGTGGCAGGATTTCACAGTAGAGGGCTGCCTGCTGTGGGTATTTCAGCGGCGGGTCGAACTGGCTTGGGGCAACTGCTAGATGTGGTGGCGAAAATGGTCGCTGAGCATGGCCGGGTGGCTCCAAGACGGCAGACGCTGCGGAAGCGACTGGGGATGGAGCGCGGGGTGGAGGCGGAGGGCAGCGCGAGAGATGCAGTGGAGACACCGGTTATCAGACCGGCGCCATTAGATGCGGGACCAAGCGTGGTAGTCGAAGACGGTGTGTTTATCGTGTGCTCCGAGAAGGCGGTGCGCCTGGCGGTGATGATTGATCCTGCAAGCTGGCCGGCGAAACAGCAGTTCTATGCCCAGCTGAGGAGGATGGGGATCGTACGGCAAATGGAGGCCCTGGGCATATCGACCGGCGACACCGTCCGGATCGGGAATACCGAATGGGAATGGGCGTAAAGGCCGGGCGTGCCGGGCATGGGGGACATCGGAACCAGTAGCGAGGCGAAATGAGGATAGGGGTCTTTGGAGGAACGTTCGACCCAATACACGCTGGACACGTTGCAAAAGCCAGGCAGGCTCAGGCGCAGCTGGATCTGGACTGCATTCTCTTCACCGTGGCGGGCGACCCGTGGATGAAGACTGGTAGAGACCATCGGGTCACGCCGGCGGTCCACCGGCTTGAAATGGTGAGACTGGCGCTCAGCGACCATCCGGATCTGGACGCCGATGACAGAGAGCTGTTGAGAAGCGGGCCGACCTATACTGCGGACACATTGGAAGAACTGGCCAGGGAGAACCCGGGAGCTCACCTGTTTCTCCTGCTGGGCTCTGACTGCCTGCCATCGCTGCCAAAGTGGTCGAGGCCTGGGCGAGTCCTTGATCTGGCGACGGTGACCGTGATGGAAAGGCCGGGAGTAGAAATGGATCTGAGCCCGCTCGAAAAAGTACGGGCTGGAGCCTCCGGTCAAGCGTGCGTACTATCTGGTCAGCCGGTCGAAGTGAGCTCGTCGGAGCTTAGGCGTAGCATTGCAACCGGACGGCAACCTACCCGGTCACTGGACGACCTTGTGGCCAAGTACATAGAACGTCATGGGCTTTACTCAGACGTGGGGCTCAGCGGATGTAGAAGGACGGACTGAGGTCTGCCGCACGGAAGGGGAACTGCATGGATGAAGCGATCGATCTCAGCGGACAGGTAGCCCTCATCACCGGAGCCAGTCGAGGATTGGGCCAAGGGTTCTCCATCGCGATTGCAGAGGCCGGGGCGGATGTAGCGCTGGTAGCGAGATCCGAAACCGGCCTTGGAGAGACGGCCAGAGCGATAACCTCTCAGGGCGGGCGGGCAATAGCCCTGAGATGCGACATATTGGATAGGGCATCTGTGGAGGCCGTAGTCGCCGAGACTGAGAGCCGACTTGGACCTATCGACCTGCTCATAAACAATGCCGGCGTAGCAGGACCTACGGGCCACGATTGGGAGCTCGAGCCAGCCGACTGGTGGAAGGTACTGGAGGTTAACGTGCTTGGGCAGTTCTTCTTTGCCCAAGCGGTCATGCGCGGTATGGTTGCAAGGGGCAGAGGTAGGGTGGTGAATGTCTCCAGCGGCGCGGCGGGATTCGCCAGCCCCGGCTACTCCGCATACTGTGCGTCGAAAGCGGCTCTGACCCTGTGGACTGAATGCCTTGCCGGCTCTGCAGGCCCGAAGGGCGTGTCGGTGCTGGCCTACCATCCGGGCACGGTGCGAACAGACATGACCGAGTATTCGGCAGCCCGGCCTGACATTGATGTAAGCAACCCCATCGTCGAAGGCATCCGAGAGCTGTTTGAGTCCGGACAGGACGACAGGATGGAAGACGCCGTCGAGTCCTTGTTGAGGGTTGCTGCTGGACAGTTCGATGATCTGGCGGGTCGCCAGATCGGTGTAGGGGACCGGCCCGAGGTGCTCTTGGCCCGGGCTCCGGAGATCAATGAAGGCGGGCTCTACGCGATACGCATCAACGAGCTGTGACAATAGCGGCCAAGACGTAGCGTGGCGGCTGCCTCGAGGGTCTGCCCACGCGCTGGACCGTCAGCATGCTAAAATGCCCCTGCGCGCGGCAAAGCACTGGTCGCGCAATGTGACTGTGAGGAGGAAGGGTCTTTGGCCTACGTCGTCCTAAGAGATGGCGAAGATGGGGAGGCGCTGCTCAAGCGCTTTCAGTCCGCCATCCAACGCGGCGGGATAATGCGCGAACTGAGGAACCGCAGGTTTTTCCGATCAAAGGGCGAGCAGGTGCGCATCGACAGGGCTCGCGCGATAAGGCGTGCTCGCCGCCGCCGCCGCCGCTAGTCGCATCCCTTAGTCTTTTCTTCCTCGCCCCTGCCGATAAATAGGGGCCATTTGTCACTCAAAGGCTGAAGGCTGGGGGAACGCCTCCACACTCCCGTTCGGCGACGCCTGTAGAAGGGCATGAAACGGCAGACCCCGTCGACGCAGCAGGCCGCTTCCCCCCTCGTTGCGGTCCAGTATGCAGAGAACTACGGTGACCTTGCACCCTTCTTCCTCCAGCGCGTCAACTGCGTCGAGTAGGCTCCGCCCTGTCGTGCAGGTGTCATCGACTATCGCAACCCTCATGGAACGGTCGACGGAACCCTCGATGCGTCGAGCTGTTCCGTGCCCCTTGGCTCGGCCGCGCACGATCAGCGCGGAGACAGGCGTGCCCTCCAGGTGGCTTACGGTGGCGACAGACGCGACGATCGGATCAGCGCCGAGCGTCGGGCCTGCGACCGCCGTGGCCCCGCTGCCAACTATGAGAGGGAGTAAGGCCTTCGCAACGAGATAACTGCCCTCCGGATCGAGTGTGAGCAGCCGGCCGTCAAAGTAGTAGCTTGACGTGCCGCCGGCCGACAGCCTGAACTTGCCGTATCTAAGCGCACCACGACCCTCGGCTATCCGCCTTATGCGTGAGATCAGTTCTTCCGCCACTTCGCCTCCCTGCGCAAGCCTTCTAGATATCGGTTGCGCCTTCGGCAACTGGGTCGCGAGGCGTGACGGCAAATCTGACCACCGTCCTTAGCTCGCGACCGTCTACGTCTGCGGGGTCGTCAACGAAAACGGTCTGAAACGGTCCAGCCGGAAGGTGCCCCTGTTTGGCTGCCCATCGAAGCAGGGCGTCGGAGGAGCGGTCTAGGGTCTCATAGGGACCGACATGTATGAGTGTGGCGCAGGTGGCCGAGGCAAGGGTCTTCACCCCGATTCGTCCCCCGGTGGAATCGCGCTCTCTCAACGACGAAAAGGTGGGGATCCAGACCTCCCATTCAAGCTCATTCTCGTCCGCGTGGCCGGGGCTATTGTAGTAGGTTGCGCCGGGGTGCCCGCCGAGTTCAATCGCCTGCCTGCCGAACCAGGTGGCAAGCTCTACCATCTTTCCCGGAAGCAGTTCATAGCTACCGCGAACGGCGATATAGGCGACCTTTTGCGCGACGATAGACTCAAGGTAGGGTGTCTGAGGATCCGACATGTTCGCCAGCCTACCACGCGCCCTCGGTGCTACAATAGGCGCCTCCAATCAAACATGTGTTCAACTGTTGTTTTGAGGTCTACATAGCCGTTGCCAAGCAGAAAGGCGCCCGGCAAGGCCGCTCGGAAGCCTATCCCCCAGCAGGCACCCAGCCAAACTTTGGAGACCAGGCCTGGGTCCAACGGCCAGCCCGCTAGGGAGCGCCGAACCCGGACGGATGCGATTTCATCCGATGGGCCAACCGCACTTGAGGCAATGCCCAGAGTTGTGGACGGCACGGGTGGAGAAAGAGGGGAAGGTCCGCTTCAAAACATCGTTGTAAAGGGAGCCCGCGAACACAATCTCAAGAACGTGGACGTTACGATCCCCCGAAATCGGCTGGTCGTGATGACCGGCGTTTCGGGCTCAGGCAAGAGCTCTCTTGCATTCGACACCATCTACGCTGAGGGCCAACGACGGTACGTCGAGTCCCTGTCCGCCTACGCTCGCCAATTCCTGGGACGCATGGACAAGCCTGATGTCGACTACATCGAGGGACTTTCTCCGGCGATCTCAATCGACCAAAAGGGGGTCTCTCACAATCCCCGGTCTACGGTCGGCACGGTCACCGAGATCTACGATTACCTGCGGCTTCTGTTCGCCCGGGTGGGCCGGCCCCACTGCTCGGGCTGCGGCAGACCCGTTCGCGCCCAGAGTGTCGAGCAAATCGTAGATGCCGTAATGAACATGCCCGGAGGCACCCGGGTCCAGGTCCTAGCACCAATGGTCAGGCGCAGGAAGGGTGAGCACCAGGACGTGTTTGCTTCGGCGCGCCAGGCGGGCTTTGTCAGGGTACGCGTCAACGGAGAGATGCATGATCTGTCCGAGGATTTCGATCTGGACAAGAGGAAGTGGCACGACATCGAGGTGGTGGTAGACCGGCTGGTGATCGGTGATAGCGGCGATCCCGCCAGAGTTGCCGACTCTATCGAACAGGCGATGCGGTTGGCGGGAGGGACCGTGCTCGTTGCCGAAGCGGACGGCGGGGAGAGGCTATATTCGGAGAACTTTGCCTGCGTGCACTGCAATATCTCGCTCGGGGAAGTCGAACCTCGAACCTTCAGCTTCAACAATCCCCACGGCGCCTGCCCCAAGTGCACCGGTCTGGGCTACAGGCTTGAGGTCGACCCGGACCTGATCATTCCTGACCGCTCCCTCAGCCTCAATGAGGGAGCGGTGGAGCCATGGGCACGGAGCGGCACGTCGAGTCCATGGTTTGCGAGCCTGCTCAGGTCACTTGGCAGGTCGTTTGGTTTTGATACCGCGGTCCCGGTGTCAGAACTGCATGCAGGCAATTTGGATCTGGTGTTGTATGGGACCGGCACCAAGAGAGTTCAGATGACTCACGTCACCCAGAAGGGGCGCAAGTTCAACTGGACGACCTCCTTCGAGGGCGTGGTCAACAACCTGCAGCGTCGATACAAGGAGACTCAATCCGATCATGTGCGGGCGGAGATTGAACGTTACATGACGCAGCGACCTTGTCAGGCCTGCTCCGGACGACGCTTGCGGCCGGAGGCGCTGGCAGTTCGTATCGGCGGTGAGAGCGTGATCGACGTAACCGACAAGTCGGTCGCTGCCGCAGCCACCTGGGTTGCAGGCCTCAGGGAGCCTGATCGGGGCGAGGATCCAAATTCCACCCCAGCCGCAGCAGATATCTACGATCCCCCTTGGTTTAACGAGCGGGAGAGGAAGATATCGGACCAGATACTCAAGGAGATAGATGAGAGGCTGAGTTTTCTCATCAACATTGGACTCGATTACCTCACCCTCGGCCGAACCGCCTCCACCCTGTCCGGTGGTGAGGCCCAGCGCATCCGGCTGGCCACTCAGATCGGATCTGGCCTGATGGGCGTGTTGTACGTGTGCGACGAACCTTCGATCGGCCTCCACCCTGCGGATGACGACAGACTCATCCAGACGCTAAAGCGACTTCGTGACCTGGGCAATACAGTCTTAATCGTCGAGCACGATGAGGCCATCATGCGTGCGGCCGACCACATCGTCGACCTCGGGCCGGGAGCGGGAGAGAGAGGAGGCCACGTGGTAGCTAAAGGGCCTATTGCGGACATCATCGCGGAGGAGAGTTCGCTGACCGGGGGCTATCTGGGTGGACGAAGGAAGATCCCGGTTCCGGAGCAAACCAGGAATGGCAATGGCATGTCACTCACGGTCAAGGGCGCGGCGGAGAACAATCTTAAGGAGATCGACGTCAATATACCGCTGGGAAGGCTGGTCTGTATCACGGGGGCATCGGGGTCCGGCAAGAGCACGCTCATAAATGAAGTCCTCTACAAGGCGCTCGCCAGGCGTCTTTACAAAGCCAAAGATAGGCCCGGGAAGCATGCCGCGATAGAGGGGATCGAAAACATCGACAAAGTGGTCGAAATCGACCAATCTCCCATAGGCCGAACGCCCCGATCGAACCCGGCCACGTACACGGGCACCTTCACTCCGATCAGGGAACTGTTCGCCTCCCTGCCGG
Organism: Dehalococcoidia bacterium; assembly: GCA_965207145.1. GTDB lineage: Bacteria > Chloroflexota > Dehalococcoidia > Lucifugimonadales > UBA2962 > CAUZIR01. The sequence goes on from OZ242262.1 coordinate 650,499, forward strand.
AGGCCAAGGTGCGAGGTTACAAGCCGGGCAGATTCTCCTTTAACGTCAAGGGCGGCCGCTGCGAGTCGTGCAGGGGGGATGGATACATTCAGATTGAGATGCAGTTTCTCCCCGATGTCACGGTGCCCTGCGAGGTATGCAATGGTGCCCGCTACAACAGGGAGGCGCTGCAGATCCACTATCGCGGAAAGTCCATCGCGGACGTGCTGAGCTCGACCGTGACCGAGGCTCTCGCCCTCTTTGAGAATATTCCGGCGATTCGCCGCAAGTTGCAGACCATGGAGGACGTTGGACTCGGCTACATCAGACTGGGACAGCCGGCCACTACGCTGTCGGGCGGAGAAGCCCAGCGGGTGAAGCTGGCCACCGAGCTTAGCAAGCGGGCTACCGGTAACACCCTATACATCCTTGACGAACCCACGACGGGACTCTCCTTCCACGACTGTTCATACCTGCTGAGGGTACTGCACAGGCTTGTGGACTCGGGCAATACCGTCGTCCTGATCGAACACCACTTAGACCTGATAAAGAACGCCGACTGGATAATCGACCTGGGTCCTGGCGCAGGCGATGCCGGAGGGGAGGTTGTGGCTACAGGTACGCCCGGGTCGATAGCCAGTCATAGGGGCTCCGCCACTGGCCGGTATCTAAAGGCGCACCTGGCGCGGAACTACGCCAAGTGAACAGGGCGGCTGCCTGCGCCGCCAGTCTAATCTTCGTTCTGATGGCGTTCGCCTGCAGCGGGCACGAGGATGAGCTCTCGGGTACATCCTGGTCGTTGATCCTGTTGGGGCCCGCAGGCTTCCCTGAGCCCGTGCTGTTCGGTGTCGGAGTGACCGCCAAGTTCTCAGAGAGTGGCAACGAGATCAGCGGCTCGGGCGGATGCAACTCTTACAGCGGTAGCTACAAGGCGGACGGGACTTCATTCACTGCTGAAGCGTTATCGTGGACTGAGCGGGGCTGCCTGGAGCCGGCTGGAGTTATGGAACAGGAGGACCGCTTCCTGAGACTGCTGGCCAGCGCAGAGACGTTTGCGATCAGCGGACTGCGGCTCACCATCGCAGGTGCAGGAGATCAAGTCTTGGTCTTTCTGCGGACAGAGGAGTAGGTGCGCCCAAGGCGAGGCTGCAGCCCCTTTCAACATCGCCCCTTATCGATTCTGGCCCCTTGCCCCAGCCTGTAAGTCGGCGGGGACCGGGTGGCGGCCAAGGATTTGCGAGCCACGTGACCTATCGCTATCCTGCCGGGGTGGCGATCTTCTATCTGAGAATCGCTGCAGGGTTATTCCTGTCGGCGGTAGCCGCATTTGCGGCCCTGATGGGCGTGGGGGGCCCCTCGTTCACGGCCCTGTACGTCGCCTGGCTATTTGTACCGGCTCCCTTCATCTATTTCCTCCTGTGGCTCAGGCCCGGCCTTTCGTGGCTGAGACCGGGCTTTAGGCCATGGCTCAGGGGCACAGCCATCGCCTATATGGTCGCGAGTTCCTTGTTGACCGCCGCGCTGCTTTTCGCTGTGGGCTGGGTGGGCTCGGAGCGAGCTATCCACCCGGGTACCTGCGACGACCTGCCCGCCGTCTCCGAACATCCTGATCTGGAGCCCGCACTGGAGCCCGTGGAGTTCCACAGCCAGGACGGTACCAGGCTTGCCGGCTGGCTGGCGGTGGGGAGTCGCGACGAAGCGGTGATACTGCTGCACGGCTACGGCTGTCAACGAGAGGAGATGCTGCCGCACGCTGACATGCTGCACGGCGCCGGGTTCACCGTGTTGCTGTTTGACCTGCGCAATCGGGGCGAGAGTGGAGGGGAGTTCGTCTCCTTCGGCTTCTTCGAGAAGGAGGACGCCCTGGCCGCGGTCGATTACCTCAACTCGAGGGATGACCTGGACGAATTGAGGATCGGCATGCTGGGCCTGTCTCAGGGCGGGGCCGCGGCGATATTTGCCGCCGCGGCCAGCGAGGAGGTGCTGGCGGTAGTGGCCGAAGCACCCTTTAAGAGTGTGGACTCTGCGGTTGCCCAGAGCTTCACCCATTTCATTGGACTGCCCGCGTTTCCCTTCGCGCCCATCACCGTGTGGCTGACCGAGCAGAGAATCGGGATCGACAGCGGGCAGATAGTGCCGGAAAAAACGGTCTCCGAACTTTCACCCAGACCCGTTCTCATAGTCCACGGCCAGGACGATGAGACGATATCTCCCGCTGACAGCGAGGCGGTATTTGCCGCCGCCGGCGAGCCGAAGGAACTCTGGTTGATTCCAGGGACTGGCCACGGTGAAGGAGCCATCACAGCTGCCGAAGAGTACCGCGAGCGTATAGTCGCTTTCTTCGAGGACAACCTCTAGGCGTGCAGTCGGCCTAGGCCCACCTCCTTCCAGTGTTCTCTTCTGCGGTGCGAGCTGTACCGGCTGGCGTTCGGCGGCTGGTGATTCGTACGATCCGGATAAGGGACCGGAAAGCCGGCCTCTTCTACTGCTCAAATCAAGACTGGTATCGTGACCGTCATATCGGTCCGTCGAACGCGACGATGCGGTCGACGACGGAGAGACCTTGGAGCAGGAGCGAGTGATGGTTGGACCGGAACGCGACTTGATCGGCTACGGGCCCACCCCTCCCAAGGTGGTCTGGCCCAACGGTGCACGCATAGCCGTGTCAGTTGTCGTGAACTACGAAGAAGGCTCGGAGTACTCTCTCCTCGATGGCGATCTCCACCACGAGACCAACAGCGAGGTCTCGTCTCCTGTTCCACCGGCCGAGCGGGATCTGGCCAACGAATCCTTCTTTCAGTACGGCAGCCGCGCAGGAGTCTGGCGCATCCTTCGAACGCTGGACATGTTCGGGATCCCTGCGACCTTCTACTGTTGTGCTCTGGCGCTTGAGCGCAACCCCCTTGTGGGCCCTGAGATCGTCCGCCGCGGCCATGAGGTTTTCGGACATGGCTACCGGTGGGAGGAGTACTTTCGGATGGACCGCGAGCAAGAACGTGAGGCCATCCGCAGCACGGTCGAATCTCTGAGTCGCACGACGGGGCAACGACCCCTTGGCTGGTATGTTCGCTATGGACCCAGCGTCCACACTCGCGAGCTGGTCGCTGAAGAGGGCGGCTTTGAGTACGACAGCTGCGCCTATGACGACGACCTGCCCTACTACACAAGGGTGGCAGATCGTGACTGGTTGGTGGTCCCGTACTCTCTTGAGGTCAACGACACCAAGTTCTGGCGGGGGGGCATGATCAGCCCAAACGACTTTGAGCAGACGATGCGCAACACCTTTGACCTACTGTACGAAGAGGGTGAGACCTATCCGAAGATGATGTCGATAGGGCTGCATTGCCGCATCGTCGGACGACCTGCGCGAATGGTGGCCCTGCGCAGGTTCCTAGAGCATGCGACCGGCCAGCCGAACGTATGGTTTGCTCGGCGAGTCGATATCGCTCGCTGGTGGAAGGAGCACTACCCCCCTTAAGCCATTGTCGGGCCGAACGGGTTCGTCGGGTTTGTCCCAGGGCCGGGCGGCCCAGCAAGCTGGGTTAATATGTCGCCATATTCTGCGGTGGCCGGATTCCCGCGGCCACCCAAGGAGTAGGCTATGGGTGACGACCTTGCTTACATGAGCGCGGTGGAGCTGGCCGGCAGGATACGCCGTCGTGATGTTTCTCCGGTTGAGGTGGTGGACCATTTTCTGAACCGCATCGAGAGGCTCAACCCGCTCATCAACGCCTATGTAACCATGCTGGGTGACGAGGCGCGCGAGCGCGCAAGGTGGGCTGAGCGGGCCGTCATGGCCGGCGAGGCGCTTGGCCCCCTGCACGGTTTGCCTCTTGCGTTAAAGGATCTGTTGACCCTGAAGCCTGGCGTGCCCGCCACCTCCGGCTCGGTTCCATTCAAGGACTTTGTAACCGACCAGACGACGACATACGTGGCCCATCTGGAGGGTGCCGGAGCGATATCCCTGGGGTTGACCAACTCCCCCGAGATCGGACACAAGGGCACGACCGACAACTATCTGTTCGGTCCGACCAGCACACCCTTCGCAATCGGCCGTAATGCCGGAGGTTCCTCCGGCGGCAGCGCAGCTGCGGTGGTGGCCGGCCTGGCCCCGCTGTCACAGGGTTCTGACGGCGGCGGCTCCATCCGGATACCAGCTTCGTGGTCCGGGGCATATGGCTACAAGGCTTCGTACGGACGCGTACCCTTCGTCGCCCGCCCCAATGCCTTCATGTCGCTCGCGCCCTTCATCTTCTCCGGGCCGATCACCCGCACCGTTGAGGATGCGGCGCTGATGATGTCTGTGATGGGGCGCCATGATCCGCGGGACCCAATGTCCCTGCCCGACCAGGGCGTCGACTATGTGGCCGCGACACGCCGCTCAGTGCGCGGCCTCAAGGTCGCATACAGTCCGGACTTCGGCATCTTCCCTGTGGACCAGCGGGTGGCCAAAGTGGTGCGGTCGGCGCTTGCGGCCTTCGAGGAGGTTGGTATGGGCGTGGAGGACGTGCGGATCGAGATCGACGCAAGCCAGCAGGAACTATCGGCGCTGTGGATCCGCCAGACGGCACTCCTTAACTTGGAGTTGGCCCACGCAGTAAAGCCCCTGGGCATCGATCTACTGGGTGAGCACTACGGGCAGTTGACGCCCACCTTCGCAGAGACGCTGGACATCGGGAGATCAATGTCGGGCTGGGACCAGAGGGCTGGAGAATTGCTGCGTACCAAGGTCTACGATCCCATACAGGATGTCCTGGACGAATACGACGTGCTGGTGACGCCCACCCTCACTGTTCCGCCGGTGGAGAACGCAACAGATGGTGACACGCTCGGTCCGGCCGAGGTTAACGGTGAGAGGGTAGAGCGGTGTATAGGCTGGTGCATGACCTATCCGATAAATTTCTCGGGAAACCCTGCGGCATCGATCCCCGCTGGGTTTACCGAGGACAACTTACCCATTGGGATGCAGATAATCGGCCGGCGGTACGCGGACGAGACCCTGCTAGCGGTCAGCGCAGCCTTTGAGCGTGCCCGGCCCTGGCAGCACAAGTACCTGGAGCTTGACAAGAGCTGGAGCAAAGGATGACCGATGAGTGAGATGAAGGGAAAGATCCAGACCGTGCTCGGGCCAATAGAGCCGGAGCAGTTGGGCGTCACCATGACGCACGAACACCTGCTGATCGACCTGATGCCGTACTTTCACGTTCCGGAGGAGGCCAGCCTCAGATCCTATGCCGACCGGCCGATCACGATGGACATCCTGGGAAAGATGGGAACGATCTGGGCTCTGAATAAGGACAACCTTCGCTATTACGACGAGAGGGTGTCGGTTGCTGAGGCGCGTAGATACGTGTATGCGGGCGGGGGCGGGATAGTCGACACAACCGACTTCGATCTCGCGCGCGATCCTCTGGCGCTGCAGCGAATTTCACGGGCCACGGGCCTGAACGTGATCATGGGGGCCGGTCACTACGTGCCTTTGGCGCACCCCCCCGGCATGGACGCATTGACCGAGGACGAGATAACGGACCGGATCATCCGAGACGTTTCGGTCGGTGTGGGGGATACCGGGGTCAGGAGCGGTGTCATTGGCGAACTGGGCAACGTGCACCCGCTTTCGGAGAACGAGCGAAAGGCGCTGCGGGCCGCGGCCAGGGCTCAGGCGGAGACCGGCTGCCCCATCTCCATACACCCGGGGGCCGATGACGAGTCATGCATGCAGATACTGGACGTTCTGATCGAGTCCGGCGCCGACGCGGGGAACGTAATCATGGGCCACCTGGACTTCGCGCTAAAGGACTTGGGCAAGATGGCGGAGCTCGCCGCTACGGGCTGCTACATGGAGCATGACCTGTTCGGATTCGAGGACACGAGCCTTTACTACATGGGCCAATATCCGGAGATGAAGAGCGACGCCCAGCGAATCGAAGCGTTGGAGTTCCTGGTGAGCAACGGCCACCTGTCCCAGATTTTGGTGGGCCAGGATGTCTGCCAGAGTCGACAGCTGAGTCGTTACGGGGGCAAGGGCTACGCTCACATTCTGGAGAACATTGCGCCCCGCCTGAGGGGCAGAGGCTTTACCCAGGAACAGATCGACGCGATCTTGATCGACAATCCGGCCCGCGCGCTGGCCTTCAAGTAGAGCGCCTGGGGGGCTCTCGGCCTAGTGGCCGATTTCGGCCAACGGTGAGCGTGCGAATCTAAGCCTGGAGGCTCTGTGCAGATGAAGCAAGCTGTCTACGCGGGCGACAAGGTGTTTGAGATAAGGGACGTCCCTGTGCCTGAGCCCGGCGAGGGCGAGGTGCTCGTCAAGGTTGATTACTGCGGCATATGCGGTACCGACGTCCATGGGTTCATGTATGACACCGTACCGGCGGGCACGGTCTTGGGTCACGAGTTCACCGGGCAGATCGCCGGGCTGGGACAGGGGGTCACCGGATGGCGCATCGGTGACCCGGTTGTAGCCGGTGGAGGAGTCGCACCACCCGGCAGCCCGAATCCGATTGACGATGAGCCCCGCTTCAACTTCCGCACCATGGGCTGGACGGCGATGACGTCGTTCGATGGCGCATACGCTGAGTACACGGTGATGGAGTCATGGAAGCCCCTTCCGAGGCCAGAGGGGATTTCGGCGATCGCGGGTGCGATGGCCGAGCCGTTGACGACGGCCATAGACGCTGTGCGCCCTTCAGGCATCAGGCTCGGTGATGCAGTAGGCGTCCTTGGAGCTGGCCCCATCGGCCTGTTTTGCATGCAGGCGGCCAGGTTGGCCGGAGCGACCACGGTACTGGTCTCGGAGCCAGCGCCGGCGCGCGCCGAAGCCGCGAGAGTTCTGGGAGCCGATGCGGTTATAGATCCCACCCAGAAGGACGTCGAGGCCGAAATGGCCGCGCTGACCGGCGGTCTTGGACCCGACGTTGTATTCGAGTGCGCCGGAGCCAAGGACAGTCTCCACCAGGCCCTGTGCACCGTTCGCAAGGGCGGTCGGGTGGCGCTTGTGGCGCTGTCATGGGAGCCGAACGAGGTGCTACCTGTCGACTGGATCAGCCGGGACGTGCAGTTGGTCACCAGCCTGCAGCATCACCCCCGACATTGGAACATCGCCCTCGATCTGCTGGACCGGGGCCTGGTGCGAACCGAACCGATGCTTGCCGATGGGAGCATAGTGCCGTTAAGCGGCATTCAGGAGGCGTTCGTCGGCCTGCAGGAGCCGACCGACGAAATCAAGATGCTCGTGCGACCGTAGACCATCAGGCGACAGTGGGCCTAGTGCCCGACCAGGGGCAGGTCCGTTCAAGGGCGGCGGCTAGAGCCAGAATGACACCTTCTTCGAATCGACGGCCGACAATATGCAGGCCGACGGGAAGGCCGCTTGAATCGAATCCGCAGGGAACGCTGCACCCGGGGAGGCCGATGGCGTTAATCGGGAAGGTGAAGGGGGAATGGGCCGGAAATCCCCACATTCGAGTGTCATGTGGTGGCAGTATCGATGCGGTGGGCTCCCCTACCCGGAATGCCGTGGTTGGCATCGTCGGTGAAACCAGCAGATCGTAGCGGTCGAAAAGGTCGTCGAACCTCGCCTTGAGTTGGTCTAGCTCTCCAAGGGCGGTTGCGTAGTCGCGCCCGGTCAGCGCCGCTCCGTACTCGTATACGCGGAAGGCCTCCGGGCTCAGCTCATCTCCCCTGGACTCAAACCTACCGTTGGAGCCTGCGTACTGATTGGCGCAGATCATGGGCCAGTAGGCTTCGAACGCGCGGGAACAGTCGAGCTTAACCTGCTCCATGGTGGCTCCGACGCTTTCAATCGTGAGAACGGCGCGTTCCACTGCCGCAGCGACCTCGCTGTCCACTCTGGCATAGCCGAAGTCCGGGCTAAAGGCCACCCGCAGACCGGAAGGAGCTTTTGGAATCCAGGCGCCGTAATCGGGCACAGCTAGCCGTGAGGCGTCCGGGTCACGAGGGTCGAAGCCGGCGATGGCGTTGAGCATCATCGCAGCGTCCTCCACGGTGCGTGTGATGGGCCCAGGCTGGCTGAACTGATTGACGACGTAGGGGGCGGCAGAGCCGGCGTATCTGGGGACGCGCCCCAGTGTCGGCCGGATTCCGAACACTCCGCAGAAGCTGGCCGGCGCTCGTATGGAGCCGCCCCCATCGGTGCCCGAGGCGAGCGCAAAAAGCCCCGCCGCGACTCCAGCGGCCGATCCGGAGCTGGATCCTCCGGCTGTACGGCCAGGGGCCCATGGATTACGGGCATGATCGCCCAGACGATTCTCCGAGTGGATCATCAGACCCCAGTCCGGCATGTTCGTTTTGCCCAGCACGATTGCACCCGCCGATTTCAGCCTCTCAACTACAATCGAGTCCTCGGCCGGCACATGTCCCTTCATCCAGAGCGACCCCCAGGTCGACTCGATGCCCTCGGTCATCTCGTTGTCCTTGATGCCGACCGGAACTCCGTGAAGTGGTCCGATCGGATCACCCTTAGCTATCGTTGTCTCAGCACGTTTCGCCGCAGCCCTGGCCCGATCTTCATCCAGGGCTAGCAGGGCGTTCAGCTCGGGGTTTATCCGCCCAATCCGCGAGTAGCAAAGGTCGACCAGCTCGACCGGTGAAACGCTCTTTTGGCGGATCAGCCTGGCCTGCTCGCTGGCCGTGGCGAAGGCGATGTCAGTCTCGTTCATTGCGATCCTTTCTCAGAGCGGTGTCCGCCAGCAGTGGATGCTGCTGTGCCCGCCGGCGCGCGTACCGGACGGCTGAGAGCCTTGCACTCAACGGCCTGCTCGGTCAACACGTTTGCTCCATCGTCTGGCATCGGGTTCAATGGGCGGCACTCGCATCGGGAGAAGGCCATGACAGCGTTAAGCGGGAAGGTATGCATAGTTACGGGCGGTGGAAGCGGCATTGGCCGCGCCATTGTCCTTGAAATGGCGAACATGGGGGCGAGGGTGGCCGTTACGGGTAGGACACCGGCCAAGTTGGATGCGGTTGTGGACGAAACGTCGTCGGCCCCTGGCGAGGCCCGTGCCTACACCATGGACGTCTCGGACTACGGGACGGTCCAGGCAGTGGTCACCGACGTGGTCGACCGCTGGGGTCGGGTGGACGTGCTCGTCAACAATGCGGGAGCCAATGTCCCCCACCGTGGCACCATCGATACGACACACGAGGAGATCGAACAGCTGATCGCGATCAACCTGACAGGGACCATCTTCTGTACCAAGGCTGTGCTGCCGGCCATGCTGAAAGAGGATGTCGGGACCATCGTGAATGTTTCGTCCAATGCGGCGCTGTGGCCGGGGATGATGTCCGGTGTCGCATACGCCGCCGCGAAGGCCGGTGTCAACAACTTTACGGAGTTCCTGGGTGACGAGCTGCAGCACACCGGAATCCGGGCCTGTGTCATCAGTCCGGGAGAAGTAGTGACACCGATACTGGAGTATCGGAGCACGCCGCCCGACGAGTCCGCCCGCCGAACGATGTGCCAGCCCGAAGATATCGCTGCGGCCGTCGTCTTTACATGCACCTTGCCAGCCAGGGCCACGGTGACCGAGATGGTCATAAACCCGACGGTTTCGCGCGACGCCTCAGCCGAGTTGATACCCCGGCCGGGCAGCGCGACCTTACTCGGGAGGAATTAGGCGGCCGCCCTTAAGCGGCCAGTTCCTTCACCAACACCGCCAAGCTGGAGGCGATGATCAAGGCCAGGACCGATTTCCGGAATGTGTGGTCGCTCATAACGTGCGCTAAACGGGTGCCGAGTAGCGCTCCAACAAGTACCGGTCCTTGGGCGATACCTATGAACACCCAGCGCTCTGCGGAGTACAGTTCGGCCACCGCGTATCCGACGGCTAGCGCCCCCGTAACCACTAGGAAATAGAGGGCCAGCGTGCCTCGCACCGAGTTCTTGGCCCACCCGCGCCCCAGCGCGTAAAGAGCCATTACGGGTCCGCCGATCGCCATGGCGCCGAGCAGAAAGGCTGCCGCAAAGCCCAGCGGCGGGCCAACCCGCGAAGGCACCCGAAAGCTGTGCGTTCGGGCGGCCGCGGTTATGATCGACAGGACGAGGATCACTGATACTGCTGCCAGGCGAATAGCCGCCTCGGCTGTTGCAGTTAAGGCAAAGACGCCCACAACGGCGCCAGCCAGTCCAAGTAGCGCCATGGGCTTTGCCTCACCGGTCTGTACCTGGGATCGAGTGTCCCGCAGGATCATCAAGAACAGCAGTACCTGGGTTGTGTTGAGGGCCAGAACCGCCGTGACTGGGTCGAGCACCAGGAGCATAAAGGGAAGGGCAACCATGCCCATTCCGAACCCGGCCGCACCTGCGGCCACCCCGCCGAGGAACATGGCCGCAACGGAGACGGAGACAGTTACGGGCGACAGCAGATCCATGGGGTCTCAATCCGCCCTGGCCACTTGATAAGAGATCGCTAGAACCTTCGGGACGGTGGCCTGACCTGCGTGAGCATCAGCACGCCGACGCCGATAACCGCCGCCACTCCGATGAAAGCGGGCCGATATGTATCGGCGAGGTCGTAGGCCAGGCCCCCAATGATTGGACCCAGGGCGAATGTCAGCCCCGATGTCAGGCTGAGGAGGCCCGATATGGCGCCGTAGCTGCGCAGTCCGAAATTGTCCTGTACGACCATGGTGTAGAGAGGGCCAAAGGCGCCCATGCCGAAGCCGAACAGGGCAGCTGAAATCCAGACTATGGGCAGGGACCCCGGATCTATCATCATCACAATCCCCACGATTGTCACCGAGAAGCTGATTGTCAGGGCCCATCGACCGGTAATCCTCTCGCCCAATGTACTAAAGGCCACCTTGCCTACCATGCCGGAGGCGGCAAGCAGACTGAGGGCACCCGATGCAGTTCGCAGAGAAAAGCCAGCGTGTGTCAGATTGGCTATCAGGTGAGGCAGTAGCACGGCGAACGCTAGGGAGCCTATCGGGGTAATGACTGCCAGCAGGTAGAAGTTGCGGGAGCGCAGCGCTTCGTGCAGGGTCGCGCCGGCCAATTGGGGCCGGGTCCGCCTTGCCGAGCGGCGACCAGAGTCATCCGGCACTGGCTCGGCAGGCGCGTTCTCATCCACGAAGGCCAGCGTGTATAGCATGACCGCCAGAAACATCCCCGCAACGACGTAGTAGGCCGTTTGCCAAGAAGAGGCGACCAGTACCAGGCCGATGAGCGGGGTCAGGGCCAGACCGCCGAAGTTGTTGCCCATCATAGTCAGGCCGAGTGCACGCCCACGGCCCCTGCGGAACCAGATGCCCACCAGCCGTCCGGCGGGCAGCATCACCGTTCCATTGAAGGCGACGAACTGCAGAGCGCTTAACGCGTAGAGGTGCCAGAGTTCGGTAATCAAGGGTCGCAGAACGAAACTCATGCCGGTTAGGGCGACAGAGACCAGCATCACCGGCTTCGCTCCGTACCGGTCCAGCATCCGTCCCACCACAGGCCCGGTCAGGGTGCCGACGGCTACAAAGGAAAGAGAGGCGCTTATCTGGGTGCGAGACCAGCCGAAGGTCTCTTCAAGCGGCTCAACGAACAGGCCGAAGATGTACTGGTACGAGCCGATCGACACCGTGGCGACCAGGAAGGCGGCGGACGCCACCAGCCAGCCCCTGTGGAGCCGTATTTGGCGCAACCCTTGCCGCATGGATGCCACGGGCAGTCATGGTACCAGCGCCACCTGGGCCAGTCGTTCCCCCAATCGGACCCTCGGCGGATCGAGTGACCCACGACTCCGCCTCCGGTTGGGGTATATTTGCTCCAAGATCGAGGAGGCGGGCCAGGGGGCCGAAACCCGCAGTAGGAGGGCCGATGAGCGGCGATGTTCAAGCCACGGAGGGTCCGGAACTATACACCGGCTCGGTAAGGGTGCCCGGCACGGATCAAGCCGTGGGGATCAGCCTTGGAGTGGATCTTTCTGCACCGTCGGTCTCGGTTGACCTCGCTGAGCCCGTGGCGGGAGCGCATCGCTGGGGTGGCGACTCGGTCACGGTTCGCCGATTGCTCAAGTACGATGAGGTGCACTTCACCACCGAGGGCCTGCCCGTTGACGGGGTGGTGCTCCAGTGGAAAGCGAATGTTTCCAAGGTCGACGGATCGGTGGCTGGTGTGATCATCGCCCGGCCGAACGCCAGCCGCGTCTCCGGAGAGATAGGATTCATCTTGAGCCGAGGGTGCTCGGGCAAGTGAGTCGCAAGAGTGCGCTGAACCTTGCCTGGATTGATCTGGAGATGACTGGGCTCAACCCGGATCGTCACGTCATCATCGAGATCGCCACCGTCGTGACTGACCCGGACCTGAACATCCTGGCAGAGGGCCCCAACCTGGCTCTTAGGCGCTCCAAGGAGGAGATGGCCAGCATGGAGGCGTGGAGCGCCCGTACTCACGGGGCTTCTGGCCTGCTCGACAGGGTCCGCGAGTCCACCGTCGAGGTCGCGGATGCCCAGCGCCAGACCCTGGGCTTTCTCAGTGAGTGGATACCGTCCGGCGCCTCTCCGCTGTGCGGCAACTCGGTCCACCACGACCGCCGTTTCTTGCGCCGGGAGATGCCCGAGCTGGAAGCCTACTTCCACTACCGCATCGTCGACGTATCGACCGTCAAGGAATTGGTAAGGAGATGGTATCCGGGAATGGCCGGTCCATCGAGCAAGCCCGAAGCCCACTTGGCCAAGGATGATGTACTAGAGAGTATCGCGGAGCTGAGGAGGTATCGCCACCGCGTCTTCTCGCCCGCCACAGGTGCCGAAGCAGGCTAGTCAGGCTCAACCACACCATGTCCAGCGAGGTGCGTGATGCAGCGAATAGCTAGGGATCAAGCCCTAAAGTACGAGTTCAACTGGCGGGACGAGCCGCTTATCCGTGTTGGCCAGGGAGAGTCGTTCCAGCTGGAGACCTGGGATGCGGGCTCCGGCCTGATCGAGTCGGAGGCCGACTACTGGAAGGTACGCTCGTCTTCGGAGTGGCTTTCAACGCCGGTAAAGGGCAATCCCATAGCCGGCCCGGTGTTCGTCGAGGGCGCGGAGCCGGGGGATCTGCTGGAGGTCACCATCGAGGCCATAGAGCCCATGGATTTCGGCTGGACCATGTTCGCCAGCGACATAGGGCCGCTGGGCGACTCGATCAAGTGGAAGGAGCTATCCAAGGGCCAGATTCACATCATCAGGCATGAGCCCGGACCGTCCGGCACCACGCGCGACGGCCGAGGTGTGCTCAGTGAACGACACTCATGGGACCTGTCCCCCATGATCGGAACGATCGGCGTTGCGCCGGAGCGGGAGGTGGAGTCCAGCACGATCGGCCAGGGGCCCTGGGGCGGCAACCTCGATATGCGGGACGTAAAGGAAGGCACCAAGGTGATGCTGAACGTCTTCCATGAGGGAGGCCTGCTCTACGTGGGCGACGTGCACGGCTCACAGGGCGACACCGAGTACTATGGCGCCGCAGACGAGACCGCGTCTACGGTGACCGCATCCTGCCGGGTGATAAAGGGCAAGCGAATCCCCTTTATTCGGCTGGAAAAGCCGGAATCACTGGTGTCCGTATACTCTTTCAGGCCGCTGGAGGACGCGGTGCACGGTGCAGTTCAGGACTTGATGTCCTGGCTGGTTGAAGACTATGGGTTTACGCCCGAGGATGCCTACATACACGCCTGCGTGAATCCGGACTTCCGGATCAACGTCTATCAGATGGTCAAGCTAGGTGCGCTTGAATACACGGCTGGCGCAGAGATTCCAAAGCGCTATCTAACCTAGCGCCCAGGCCGCCCCGGCGGGGATTGAGGCCTGTGATGGAGCTCAGTTCTGGGTGGGCGCCCCCCGGGCCATCATGCCACCGTCAATCACGAATTCTGAACCGGTCACGTACGATGACTCGTCTGATGCCAGATAGAGGATGAGGTAGGCAACGTCCATCGCGGTTCCCAGCCGGCCGAGCGGTATCCATTCGAGTCTCGGATCGTGATAGTCGGGATCGTTGGTCATCGTCTCCTGCATTGCCGATCGCGCCAAGGGGGTATCTAGCTCTCCAGGGTGCAGCGAGTTCACTCTTATCTGTTCCGGGGCGTACTGAACAGCCGCCGTCTTGGACAGTAACCAGATCGCGCCTTTGGCGGCCGAGTAGGCGGCTGAGAACCCGCCCCCTACCATGCCATCGGTGGAGGAGAGGTTGACTATCGATCCGCCGCCCCGCTTGCGCATTTCCGGCACCGAGTGCTTGATGCCGAGAAAGGCCCCCTTGCCGTGAATATCAAGCTGGCCCTGCCACATCGCGACCGTGGTGTCTGCTACCGTGCCCGGTGCAGTCGTGCCGGCGCTGTTGACCAGTACGTCCAGACCTCCGAATTTGTCCACTGCGGTTCGGACCGCATTCCTCCAGTCCTCCTCTGACGTGACATCCAGGCGCACGAAGGTGGCCTGGCCCCCGCATTCACGTATCTGAGAGGCCGTGACCTGCCCGTTGTCCTCGTCAATGTCCCCGACGACGACGCAGGCGCCGTGTTCAGACAGAAGGCGAGCGGACGCGCCGCCGAAGCCCATGAGCTGGCCCGATACGCCCTTGGCCGCCCCGCTGATCAGGGCCACCTTGCCCTCTACTCTCCTCTTGCTGCTAGCCAACGTTGATCCCCCTGTCCGGTCTGAACTCATGCGGCAGCTCCGCTCCGTCGGCTATATGGTCGGCGACCAACCTGCCCGTAATCGGGCTAAGCGCGATACCCATTCTGTAGTGGGCTGTCGCGATAACCAGGCCGCCGACGCCGTTCGGACGGCCGATAATCGGCAGGCCGTCCGCGCTTGCGGGCCTGAGCCCGGCGTACGCCTGCTCCACTACCGCGTCGGCCAGAGCCGGCACCAGCTCCGCGGACCGCTCCATGATCGAGCGAATCCCGTCCGTGGTGGCCCGGCTGTCGAAGCCGACCGACTCGATCGTGACCCCGGCGATTAGTCGGCCGTCCGGGCGTGGCACAAGTATAGTCTCGTCACCGTAGACGTTGGTGGACAGGCGCAGGCCCGCTGGCATTCGCAGCCGAAGATTTTGTCCCCGCACAGGGTCGATTCTCAGCCCGACCCCAGCTGAGGCCGCGGTTTGCGCGCTCCAAGAGCCGGTGGCCAGCACTACGGTTTCCGCTGGCAGATCTGTACTGCCAGGCGAGCGCACACCGCTAATCGCATTGCCGTGAGTGACCAGGGATACCTCGCCAAGGTCGCACCTAACTTCGGCTCCCAACGTGATGGCCGCCGCAGCGTACGCACTGGCAAGCAGGCCTCCAGACACACACGCGGACTCCGGCACGTGCAGGCCACCGATAACCGAGGAACTGATCAGAGGCTCGACCCCCCTGACCGCCTCTCCGTCGAGCCACGCAGCGCTGATTCCCGCCTGCTCGTATCGCTGAATGGACCCCCTCAGCGATGCGGCTTCCCATTCGCTCAGCGCCGCGTCGATGCGGCCCGTACGCTCGTACTCCGGGTCGACGCCGCCGAGATCCATTAGCTCGTCAACGAGTGTCGGGAACATGCGGAAGCTCTCATTGGCCAGCCGGTCGAGCGTCTCGTCGCCGGGGTGGGGCAGAACGACGCCAGAGGCCGCCCGAGTGGCTTCAGACCCGAGCTGGCCGCGCTCGACCAACAGTGGGCGAATGCCTCTCTTGGCGAGGAAGAACGCGATAGCGCAGCCGATTACGCCACCGCCCAGGACAATAACGTCATGGCCTCCGAGGCTCGTCTTAAGGGGCATGGGTCAAACTAATCTAACAGAGCGAGAAGCCCCGTTAACGGCCTGATAACCCTGAATTAAGCTCGCCTTAATGCTCGTTTGACCGCCGATTAATCCTGCCTCTCTAGTGTGGTGTCGACGTGGCTCGCTTCGTCTGGTCCTACGCGGCCGGAATCTTGGAGCAAACGGCGCCGGAGGAAGGATGACACAGCTGATCAAGAACAAGAATTGGGGCGCGGTCGCGCTCTTGGCGGTGGCACTGGCAATGGTGGCCGCCGCCTGCGGCGGCGATGGAGACGCGTCGACCGTAACCGTCGTAGACACCGTCGAGGTAGTTAAGGAAGTAACCGTGGAGATAGAGGTGGAGAAGGTGGTGGAGGTACCCAAGGAGATTGAGCGCATAGTTGGGGTCACTCCCACCCCGTTGGCTGTTGCCGAGCTGACCGGCACTATAGAAATCGACGGTTCGTCGACGGTGTTCCCGGTAACCGAGGCGGTAGCCGAGGAGTTCCGCAAGCTACATCCCAGGGTTCAGGTCAATGTTGGCGTCTCTGGAACCGGCGGCGGCTTTAAGCGGTTTACAGCAGGGGAAACCGATATATCCAACGCCTCGCGCCCGATCAGGGATTCCGAATCCGACGATGCCGAAGCCAACGGGCTGGAGTACTACCAGCTGCGAGTCGGGATCGATGGGCTGTCGGTCATGGTCAACCCGAACAACGACTTCGTCGACTGCCTCACGGTCGGCGAGCTAAAGGCGATCTGGGAGCCGGGCAGCACGGTCGATAACTGGTCGCAGGTCAGGTCCGGCTTTCCCAACCAGAGGATAAGGCTGTACGGTCCCGGCACGGACTCCGGCACGTTCGACTACTTCACCGAGGAGATCGTTGGTGAGGTCCAGGCGGCGCGGTCGGACTTCGTGGCCTCCGAAGACGACAACGTACTTGTCGTTGGCATCAACGGTGACAAGGTTGCCCTGGGCTTTTTCGGGTACGCGTACTATGCGGAGAATGCGGACAAACTGAAGCTCGTTGCCATCGACGATGGCGAGGGCTGCGTGACACCCACCCCGGAGACGATCGAATCCGGAGCATACAAGCCACTATCAAGGTCACTGTTCATCTACGTGAGTGCCGAAGCCTACAAGCGCCCCGAGGTGGCAGCATTCGTGGACTTTTACATCGAGCATGCCGCGGCCCTGGTAACCGAGGTCGGCTACGTTCGGCTTTCGGAGCTGGAGTACACGGTGAACGTAGCTGCGCTTCGTACCGGTGCTGTGACAGACTACAACTCCGCAGCCGCATCCGCCGGGCTGGTCGGCACGATAGAGATCGACGGATCGTCGACGGTGTTCCCTGTGACCGAGGCCGTGGCCGAGGAGTTCCGCAAGGACAACCCGAAAGTACAGGTCAACGTTGGCGTTTCGGGGACCGGTGGTGGCTTTAAGCGTTTCTCAGCAGGAGAGACCGAGATTTCCAACGCGTCTAGGCCCATCCGGGACTCCGAGCGTGCCGCTGCTGCGGAGAATGGCATTGAGTTCCTTGAGCTGCGGGTCGGGATCGATGGGCTGTCGGTGATGGTCAACCCGAACAACGACTTCGTCGACTGCCTCACGGTCGGCGAGCTAAAGGCGATCTGGGAGCCGGGCAGCATCGTCAAGAACTGGTCGCAGGTCAGGCCCGGCTTCCCGGACCAGAGGATAAGGCTGTACGGTCCCGGCACTGACTCGGGCACGTTTGATGACTTCACCGAGGAGATCGTGGGAGAGGCCCAGGCGGCGCGGTCGGACTTTGTTGCCTCTGAAGACGATAACGTGCTGGTGGTCGGGATCAACGGTGATAGGAACGCTCTGGGCTTTTTCGGGTATGCCTACTACGCGGAGAATCCCGACAAGCTCAAGCTGGTCGCGATCGATGCCGGCAGCGGCTGTGTGACCCCGACGCCTGCAACGATCGCATCCGGGGAGTACCAACCACTTTCAAGGCCGCTGTTCATCTACGTGAACACCGAGGCCCTGACCAAGCCTGAGGTCAAGGCATTCGTGGACTTTTACATGATCAACGCCGCTGAACTGGTAACCGAGGTCGGCTATGTCCGGCTACAGGAGGCGGAATACAGGGCGAATTTGATCATAGTGCAGGCTGCGCAATAGACCTGGAAGCCATGTAACTCCAGCATCGGAGCGTCGACTTCTTTCTGGGCGCAGCCAGTTTTGGCGGACTATGGCCTACCCGACTTGGAGAGCTCCTTGTATAGCGGGGGCTCTGCCGAGAACAGCACGCAACACCGATACTCCCTGCAGGTGCTCGCCCGTGCCGCCCTGTTGTTGCTGACATCCATCACGGCTGACTTCCACTTCCCACAGTGGCACTACTAGGACCGCATGACTTCGCGGGAGAACCAGTCGATGCGTTTCAGGGCATCTTCCGGCGGATATGACCAGACAACGCCGTATTCGTCGCACCCCGCTGCCGCGAACTTCTCAACGTCTGTTAGGGCCGAGCTTGCGTTTCGAGGGGGATCGAACACCTGAAGTGCCCCGTAAATCTCTGGAGGTCTTCCAGTGGCGACCCTCATCTCGGCGAGCCTCTTCTTGCCCTCCGCGTACTCTTCATGAGAGATCATCGTGGGTATCCAGGCCTCACCGAACTCGGCGGCAAGTTGCAGCATGCGGGGACCCCTTACTCCAAACCACATTGGCGGATGGGGCCTTGTAACGGGTTTGGGTTCCAGCACTGCCCCTTTTGCCGAGTAATGCTTGCCGGCAAAGTCGACGCTGTCTTCAGTCCAAAGACGCCTGATCAGGCGGACCCCTTCTTCGGTCTTGGACACCCTGATCCGGTCCTGGTCCCAGGTGCTGAATCCGTCGAATTCCGGCTGGTGCCAGCCCGCCCCCACGCCCAGAATCGTGCGACCGTTTGACAGCAGGTCGACGGTCGAGACTATCTTGGCAAGCTGAGCCGGTGGGCGGAATGGAATAGGCGTTACGCAGGTGCCGAGCCGAATGGTCTTGGTGTGTGCCGCGACAAAAGATAGGAACGCCCAGGCGTCAACGGTATCCGCTCCCCAGGGGACGCTGTAGTGGTCCCAGACCAAGAGCGTGGAGAATCCTGCTTCCTCTGCGGCGGTCGCAATCGAAGCGGCCAGACTCGGGTCGCAAAACCCCGGTTGATTGGGATATATCAGGCTAAAGTTCACGGGTTCCCTGAGCGAGCGCATGTGTTGTCAGGCCGCTCAGTGTGCACCATTGTAAGGCCCGATAGGCCCCTTACGCCGTCCGGCCGGTACAGGGCCGAGGCGTCGTAGTGATAACATCTAGTCAAATTCCCGGCCGCTCGTTGGCCACGGGCGGCGAGCCGTCGCGAAGCGGAGGGGTCATGCCCGAATGGTGGTTGGAGGCGGTGCTGCCGGGCGTTGTCTTCACGTTGCTCTTCATTGTCTGGGTGGCGCTACCGCCCCGCTCCGGTGAATCCGATCTAGGCGCCAAGGTGCGCAGGCTGTTAAGGGGGCGATAGACCGTGGAGAGGCTCCAGCCCCGGGGCTACCGCCTGCCGGCACTGACCATAGCGTCTGGCGTCGCCAAAAAGCGGCTCGTCGGATTGTTGCTGATCGCCCTTGTGCTAGGGCTGTTCTTTTCGTTCAACCGCCTGCCCAAGCTGGACATTGTTGAGGGAGACCTGCAGGCGGTCACGGGCCCTGTGGTCGAGTGCTTTCAGGGATTCTGCATCGAACGAGACCCCAACTCGTCGTTCGTTTCCCGTTGGGTCGACTTCTCGGTTACCTACCTGCGATTGGTGACGGTCGGCATGACCTTTGCCTTCCTTATGGCCGGCCTCGCCGAGTCCTTCCTTTTCCCACCGGGCTCAAGGCTCTGGTCGGGAGGCGGTGTATTAGGCAGGACACTCAAAGGAGCCGCTCTCGGACCTCTGATGAATCTTTGTTCGGCCTGCATTGTGCCCGTGTCCTCGGCCTTGAGGCGCAGCGGCGCCGGCATAGAGGGAACGGTCGCCCTGGTGCAGGGCTCTTCGACCATGAACGTTCCCGCACTGTTTATGAGCGCCCTGATTTTCGCTCCTCTCCTCGGAGGCAGCCGGATCGCGATGAGCGTTTTCAGTTCGCTGGCCATAGGGCCGGCTGTGGCCTGGATAGCCAGGCGGGGCCATAAGCGTGCGAAGGACGAGGCGGGGGCCGCCGCTCTCGAGCTGCAGGACATGGTCATGGGAGAGGATCTGCCGCAGCCGTGGGGCGATGCGATGCGTGAAGGTTTCCGGGACTGGGCACGTACTAGCCTCACCTACTTCGTTCGTCTGGCCCCGATCATGGCGGCGGCCGGATTTGCCAGTGGGCTCGTCATCCAGTGGATCGATCCCGATAGTGTCGAAACGATCGTCGGTAACCACGCCTGGGGTGTGCTGATCGCAGCGACGCTGGGGATTCTGATCAACGTGCCGCTCATGTTCGAGATCCCATTGGTGGCGCTGCTGCTGCTGCTGGGCATGGGCGTTGCGCCGGCGGCGGCCCTTCTCTTTGCTGCCGCTGCGGGCGGTCCGGTTACTTTCTGGGGCCTTGCCCGAATCATGCCGCTGAGGTCGACGGTCGGCTTCATATCGATGACATGGCTGGTGGGGGTGGTGGGAGGACTGATAGTCCTTCTGGCCGCCCTGAGCTTCCCGGGACTGGATTGGGGCTTTAGACCGACCAGCGATGCGGCCGAGTACCGTGCAGCTGAACGCACCGAAGGACCCCTCTGGAAGGCGTTAGAAGAGGGGACCTCGCCCGAGTAGGATCTGCCTTAAGGGCTCCGATAGGCCATTATCCCGTCCACCAGGGGAGGCTCGACTACGCGGCCGCCCACGGCCCACACACCGCCCTCCGGATCGGTCCAAACGGTGTGGAAGGCCTCGGAAAGTTCTAAGCCTGTCTGAATCGTCCTCCAAGTGTCACCGTCCCATCGGGCCACGGTGCCCCTTATGCCCACCGCGTATCCTTCGCCTTCGGTCATGTGGACCCCGATGATATGGGGCGTCCCTCGCGGAGTGACGTCGGTCCATCCGCCGCCGTCTTCCTGCAGCAATTTGCCCTCCTCCCGGGCCCCGCCGACGGCCACACTCAGGGAGGAGTTGCCGTGGACCGTAAAGAGCGTGTGGGTGGTGTCGGTGGACTCGCGCAGGACAAGGTCGCCGCGGAAATGGAGAACGACGCCTCCCGTGCCTACCACCGAGACGTCGTCGGCCGTTCTTCCCCACACCTTGAACATGGAGTGTTGCTCGGCCAGATCGGCCGGAAAGTTCTCCGCTTCCCGCCACCGCTCGCCGTCGTAGCGCCACACAAATGCGCCGTCTATAACGTTGCCGCCCACCGCCCACAGATCGTCCGGGGATACGCCCCAAATGCCGAAGACCGTGCCCCTCCCGGGCGTTTCCATGAGACCGAGACGATTCCCCTCCCATCTCAGGATCATGCCGTTCTTGCCACCCATGAAGACCGGGCCGCCTTCAAAGCCGAACACCCACCAAAGGTCGCCCGTGCGGCCGGTCTCGATCCGGCTCCAGCCCTCTCCGTCAAAGTGGAAGACCAGTGGTCCGGTGCCGTCACGCGGGTCCGCGCCGACCGCCCAGATGTTGTCGGTGCTGCTGCCCCATATCGAGATCAGCGCGGCGGGAAGACCGGCATCGACTATCGACCAGCGTCCCGTCTCGTCAACCGTCGAGTCGCCGCCAGCGCAGGTTGCTGTGGCCAGTGCCGCGGCAATCGTTACGACCAGGACCCCCAGCGCCCTTTTGGGGGCCGGGCGGCCATTCCAAATCCAGCCTCCGGAACACCTAGGGGCGAGGCGCACAACTGCTCTTGGGAGAATCGGTGGGTACAGTGTGCTTAACTTATCCGGGTGTCGGGGACACTGGTCGCCGCCGCCGCCGCGCCTGTCGAGGGGAGCGACCTTCGGCGGCGTTGGTGCGGGCCCGGTCCCACATGCGACAGAATGAACACACCTCGGCGGTCGTAGCCTGGCCGCACAGGACGCACTCGCGCAGCTCGTGTCCATCCATCTGGGTCTGCTCAAGTGCCGGCTGTACCCTCTCAACGTATTGCAGCAGGAAGTTGTGCTTGGTACCCGGCGACTCAAGCTCCAGACGAGCGAGCGCTTCCTTGTACTTGAGCGAGGTGGCACCAAGGGCGTTGGGACACTCTTCGACAACGTAGTCGATGCGGTTCAGCAGCGCGTAGGCCGCAGTCTCCCTTTCGGTCAACGTGTACAGGGGTTTTATCTTCTTGACCAGGTTGGCCGACCCGGAACCCGCTACTAGGGATTCCTCCATTACCGGGGATTGCTTGGCCAGATAGCTCGTCTGCCACCGCAGCACGTTGCCCAGCAGCGTGGCCGCCTCGTCGTCAAGGTTGTGTCCGGTCGCGACAACGTCGAAGCCTCGCTCAGCCGCCTCACGGTTCATTACGTAGCGCTTGCTGAGCCCACAGCCCGAGCATGTAGCGCGGCCCGTGTGAAGGGCCAGTTCCGAGACTCCCATGCCGTAGGTCTCGGAAAGATCGACAACTATCAACTCGAGCCCCCGCGCATCGGCGAAGGAGACCGTGGTTTCCCGCGAGGCGGCCGAATATTCGCCGATACCGAGTTCGATGTGCAGCCCGGCCGTCCTGTAACCCATGCGGGCCAGCAGATCCCACAGCACGAGACTGTCCTTGCCTCCGGATACAGCGATCAGCACGCGGTCTTCCGGCGTAATCATGGCCTTACGGCGAATGGCCGTCTCGACCTGCCTGTCGAAATAGGCCAGAAAGTGCGGCCTGCAAAACGATGAATTGTGGCGCCGAATGTCGATGACCGCGCGCTCACTACAGTTGATGCAGCGCATTCAGCCTCCGGATATCGCTGAGACTATCTCCACGGCGTCTCCCTCGCACAGGCGATGGTCCCCGGTGACCAGCTCCCCGTTCACTATGACCAGGTGCGACTCGGGGTTAAGTTCCAGCCGCCTGAGCAACTGGTCGACAAGCTTTACCCCTTGGATTTCAACCTTCCGCCGCTGCGGGTTTCGGATGTGAACCCTCATGGAGAAAATGATAACCCCCCTTGGAGAGGGGGAGACGTACTATCTTTGGGTTCCCGCCAAAGAGCCGCAGGACTCGATTGTTAGCGGATGGGGGTGATCAACATGACCCCGTCGCGCACGGGAAGCAATACGTGCCGGACTCGAGGGTCGGCCCTTACGTACTCGTTTAGAGCGGCTATGGCTCGGTCGGAACTATCCTTGGGCTCCAGCACGCGGCCGCCCCACAGCACGTTGTCGACAGCGATGATGCCAGTCGGTGACAGAAGTTCCAACGCTCGCTCGTAGTACTCGATGTAGTTTTCTTTATCCGCGTCGATAAAGACGAGATCGAACGGTCCCTCCAGGCTGGACATCGTCTGGAGAGCGGGCCCAAACCGCTGGATAATCCTGTCACCAAGATCCCCTCTCTCGATGAAGTCCCTGGCCACCGCGCCCGTTTCCTCGTCCGTGTCACAGGTGACAAGTTCGCCGTCTTCGGGCAAGGCGGCCGCCATCATCTGCGCTGAGAATCCGGTGAAGGTGCCCACCTCGAGTATCCGCCTGGCCCCCACCGCCAGGGCCAGGATCTGCAGTAGCGTGCCCTCGATGGGCCCCGAAAGCATCGCAGCGTCCGGGCGAGTCTGCCGGGTGAACCGCGCGAGTTCTTCCATATGTGGCGGCAGAGCCGACGTGTGCTCGGTCGCGTACTTTTCGATCTCAGGGGAAACTAGTGTCAGCAGAGGGAGATCTCCGGCGGCTGGCGCGCTTCGGAGCCAGCGCTATCGCAGCATTTTCGACCAAGAGATGATAAACGCAGGGGGGTGCTGGTCAAGTAAGCCGCATTGCATTTACCCGCGGCCGCACTTAGCCTTCCGGCATGTTTACCTCGTACTTTAACGGCCGCTGGGTCCCGTCAGGCGAAGTCAGAATCGATTGGAACGATCGGGGCTTTCGCTTCGGAGACGCTGTGTTCGATTCGCCGCGAACCTACGCAGGGCGCATCTTCAGGCTCGATCGCCACATCGACCGGCTCTATAACTCTTTGAGCTACGTGCGCATAGACCCGGGGCTTGATCGGACCGAGTTCACTTCCATAGTCGAGGAATCGGTTGGCCGCAACCGGGACCGGCTCGAAGAGGTTGGCGACTTTCAGATTTACATGTTCGTAACCCGCGGGCCGGGACGCTTCGCTACAGACGCAGGTCCGCCTTCGGTTGGAGTCATCGCCTACCCCCTCCCCTTCTGGCGCATGGCACCGTTCTTTGAGACCGGAGCGCACGGTGTGATCACCCGTACTCGCTCGTACTCTGGGGAGACGCTGGAGCCCAAACTAAAGCACCAGAGCCGGCTCAACTTTGAGCTGGCAGAGATAGAAGCGAACGATTTCGACCCTGAGGCGTTCGCCGTCCTGCTTGATCGTGAAGGGAACGTTTCCGAGGGCACGTTTAACTCCATATTCGCAGTCAAGGACGGGGTCCTGCGCACTCCACCGGACGATTCCATCCTGCAGTCCGTCTCGCGCGAGACCGTGTTCGACCTGGCGAAGCGACTCGAGATACCAGCGTCCGAAGAACCGATGCAGCCGTATGACCTTTACTCTGCAGATGAGACGTTCGTTGCCTTTACGGGCCCCGGGGTGCTACCGATGACGAGGGTGGA
Organism: Dehalococcoidia bacterium; assembly: GCA_965207145.1. GTDB lineage: Bacteria > Chloroflexota > Dehalococcoidia > Lucifugimonadales > UBA2962 > CAUZIR01. Next base: position 674,907 of record OZ242262.1, read on the forward strand.
TCACCGACAGATAGGCGACGGTGCGCCTGGACCCATAACCCGCCAGCTGTTGGCAGCTTGGTCAGAGATGGTCGGCGTTGACATCGTCGACCAGGCCATCCGCTACTACCAGCAGTAAAGCGCCCGTATACTGGGCAGCCCAAGTCCACGAGGAGGTTATCCATGGCACAAGGACTGGTCGCTTACATGAACGGCGAGTGGATTCCGTCAGAGGACGTAAAGATCGACCGACGGGATCGCGGATTCCGAGTGGCCGACACCGTTTTCGACGTGGCTCGCACGTTCAACGGGGTCATCTACCGGAAGGAGCAACATCTCAATCGTTTTTATCGATCCCTTAAGTACACTCGCATCGATCCCGGTCTGACCAAGGAAGAGATGGGAGCCCTATGGGATGAGTCGGTGGAGCGGAACCGGCACCTGCTGTCGGAGCTGGGCGACTTCTACGTTTACCCGTTCGTGACCCGCGGGCCGGGACGGTGGGCATATGAGGCTGGCCCACCCACGGTTGTGGTGGACACGTACCAGGTCGACTTCTACCGTTATGCACGCTTTTACGAGGATGGCTCGCGTGGCGTCATCTCCAAGAGCCGTAGCTACTCCCACACCTCGATAGAGCCGAAGGTCAAGCATCACAGCCGCATGAACTTCAACATGGCCGAGCTGGAGGCGGGAGACATCGACCCCGAGGGTTTCCCCATCCTGCTTGACCAGGAGGGTAACGTCACCGAGGGTACCGTCAACAGCGTGTTTCTCGTCAAGGATGGTGTCATAAGGACACCGGGTGACAGTCAGATCCTGCAGAGCGAGTCGCGCGCAAGCGTCGTAGAACTTGCGGAGGACCTGGGTATCACCTGCCTGCAGGAAGACGTGCAGCCGTACGACCTCTACACGGCCGATGAGACCTTCCTGGCCTTTACGGGTCCGGGCGTCCTGCCGATGACGCAGGTGGACAAGCGGGACATCGCAGACGGCAAGCCGGGTCCGATTACCCAGCAACTGATAGCGGCCCTGAGTGAGAAGGTAGGCGTGGACATTCCCGGCCAGGCCCAGAGGTTCGCTCAACCCTAGCTGCGAGCCTCCGCTCCATGCCGGCCGAATCTTCCGAGTGTGCCAGGGTCCAGGTGGACCCCCTGGTGACGCTTCGCGAGTTGGTCGAGATAGAGTCGTTTAGCGGAGACAAGGCCGGCGTCGACGAACTCGGCCGCTACGTCGGAGCCAGGCTGCAGGAGGTGGGGGCCACCGTCGAGTTCCGCCGTCAGGAAGATGTGGGCGATCACCTGGTGGCGAGGCTCGGCGACGGCCGTTCTCAAGTGCTGGTGCTCGGCCACCTGGATACGATCTGGCCGCCCGGCACCCTCGAGATAAGTCCCTTTCGTGTCGAAAGAGGCCGCGCATATGGTCCCGGCATATTCGACATGAAGTCTGGGATCGCGATAGCCATCCACGCGCTGAAGAGTCTCGCGCAGTCCGGGCGTCTACGAAATCGTCGGGTAGCCGTGCTGCTCACCTCTGATGAGGAGATCGGCTGCGGCACATCCCGGGCGTTGATAGAGGAGCTCGCGAGGCAGAGCGAATTCGTGCTTTGCATGGAGGCTCCCCTGGGACCCGACGGTGCCCTCAAGACGTCCCGTAAGGCGCTTGGCATATTCCGGGTGAGGGTTCAGGGAAGGGCGGCCCATGCAGGGAACGATCACCAAAGGGGCATCAGCGCAGTGGAAGAACTGGCCCATCAGATTCTGCGCCTGAGTCAGCTGACAGACTACGAGCAAGGGACGACCGTCACGGTCGGCAAGATGAGCGGGGGTGTGGTTGGCAATCAGGTTGCGGGTGACGCGGAGGCCCTCGGCGACTTCCGTGTCGCCAGCAAGGAAGAAGAGGGCCGAGTGGTGCGGGCGATCGAGGGTCTCACCCCAGTGTTGCCTGGCGCCCGCGTGCATGCCTCGGCGGAAGTCAATCGACCGCTGATGAAACCGTCTCCTGAGTCGCGTCGCCTGTTCCGGCGCGCCCAGGATGTCGCCGCCGGCATCGGGATGACTCTGACGGAGGCAAGCGCCGGCGGCGGGTCGGATGCCCAGTTCGCCGCCGCCCTCGGCGTACCGGTCTTGGATGGCCTGGGCTGTCCGGGCGATGGAATGTTCACCGACGAAGAGCATGTTGTCGTTGCCGATCTGCCTCGACGAGTTGCCCTGCTGGAGTCCATTCTTGCGGGAGTGGAGATCTGAGATCAGGGAACACAAGCGGGGTAACGGGAATGATTAATACGGTGACTGGATCCGTGCGGCCCTGCGACCTTGGAGCAACCATGGCGCATGAGCACGTGCTGCTTACCTCCGCCGGGATTAATCGCACGTTCCCCGAGTTAGCCGAGCGTGAACGTACCCGCGAAAAGGCCATCGCCCAGTTGACCGCCGCTTCGGAGGGCGGATTGGATGCGATCATCGATGTTACGCCCATGGATCTGGGCCGGGACATTGACCTGCTAAGGGAGGTCTCGGAGGCCAGCGGAGTCAGAATCGTGGCTTCGACGGGCGTGTGGTTCGACGTGCCCCGCATTTTCTGGTCCATGAAGCCGGGAGAGATAGCTCCTCTATTCGTCAGGGAGATACTGGTCGGGATTGAAGGCACAGGCATTCGCGCTGGCGCCATCAAGGTGGCCAGCCACATCGGCGGCGTGACACCAGAAGCGGAGATCATCCTGCGAGCTGCGGCCATCGCCCAGAAGGAGACCGGCGTGCCGATTTCCTGCCACTCCTACGCTCCCGAGCGGGTTGGCGATCGACAGCTGGATGTGCTGCTGGCGGAGGGAGTCGACGCTTCGCGAATTTATATCGGCCACTCCGATGACAGCGACGATCTCGACTACCTGACCGGCGTCTTGGACCGGGGCGCCTGGCTCGGGCTTGACCACCTCAATTTCGGCCACCGGCAAGGTGCCCTGACGCTGGAGGAGAGGTTGACCAATTTGATGCATCTGCTGGAGGCGGGCCACGTCGGAAGGATCCTGTTCGGCCAGGATTGGGCCGTCAATATGCCTGTGCTCGGATCCGATCTCCTGAGCGAGCGGGAGGCTTACAATCCTCACGGGTATCTGTTCGTGATGAATGTCGTCGTCCCGAAGCTCTTGGAGATGGGGGTCGACAGAGCGACTATCGACCGCATAATCGTGGAGAATCCCCGGCGCTTCCTGGCACCGGCATGAGTCGTCTCGCCCGATAGCCCCGGTTCGGCGCTGCCCGAGCGTCGGGTATCGGATGGAAGCCGGACGGAAGTCTGTACGGGTTTCGGCTAGAGCGGGAAAGGATTTTCTAAGGAGGAACCATGTGGCCCGACGGTGCGCGATGTCCTGTGATGCTGACCTTCGACCTGGACGGCCGCACTCTTTCCCTGATCCGAGATCCCGAGTCGGAGCGGCGGCCGTCCGTACTATCCATGTCCGACTTTGGTCCCAGGCGTGGGGTGTGGCGCATCCTGGATCTGCTTGATGAACACGGTGTTTCCGCGTCATTCTTCGTGCCCGGATATATAGCCGAGCGCCACGAGGAGACCGTTAGGGAGATGTGCAGGCGTGGCCATGAGGTGGGCCATCACGGCTACATGCATGAGCCCCCCTCGACCCTGGCCGCACAACAGGAGATCGAGGTTATGGACCGGTCGCTGGCGATACTGGAGGGGATCACCGGGCAGCGGCCGGTTGGCTACAGGGCCCCGTCGTGGGACCCGTCTGACCGCACCCTTGAGCTGGTTGCGAGCAGGGGGTTTCTCTACGATTCATCCCTGATGGATGACGATCTGCCCTACGTGCTCGACACGGAAGCAGGCCCGCTTGTGGAGCTGCCCGTGCACTGGTTTCAGGACGACGCCGCCTACTTCTGGTTTCACCGGGGAGCGGGCGCTATGCAAACGCCACAACAGGTCCTGACCGCCTGGCAGTGGGAGTTCGACGGGGCGTACAGATACCGCGGCGCGTTCATGCTCACCTGTCATCCCCAGGTTAGTGGTCACCTATCGAAGGTGCTCTTGCTGGACCGGTTGATCCGGCACATCAAATCGCATCCGGAGGCCCGGTTCATGCGATGTCGAGACGTGGCCGAGATCGTTCTTGACTTAAAGGGTTGAATTACCCAGGGACAGGGGGTGAGCCGCACCCCGGCACGCCGGTTTGCGGGCGGTGGGCAAAGTTGACCCTCAATGGTCAAACATGCTAGGGTTCGCGCGGCACGCGTCCCGGTGAAGTCGGGGCGCAAATGGTTTCTGGTACTTGGTCCGGGAGCCGGATTGAGGGCCCTGGTTCTCAGGGCCTGAAGGGCTCCCACGATCAAGTGCCGACACACTGAGGAGGTCTGCCAATGATGCGGCTCATCGCCTTAACCGCCATCGCCTCTCTGACCGCCCTTGTGGTCGCCGCCTGCAGCAGCGAGCCCACGGTGGTGATCGAGAAAGAGGTGGTGGAGGTCGTTAAAGAGGTCGAGGTTCCGGTCGAGAAAGAGGTGGTGGTGGAGGTCGTCAAGGAGGTCGAGGTACCGATCGAGACCGAGAGGATCGTCGAGACCGAGAAGATCGTAGAGGTTGAGAAGGAGGTGGAGGTCGAGGTCATCAGGGAGGTCGAGGTAGAGGTGGAGGTCGAGAGGGAGAAGGTCCTGATCGCGACTCCAACTCCGCCGACCGCCGGAGTGCCGAGGTTCGGAGGCACCCTGCGGATAGTCGCGCAGGGCAGCATAGCCTCCATCGACCCGATCTGGTCGATCTTCTACGTGACCAACGCTGTAGCACAGCACATCTACGAGGCTCCGTTCGGCTGGGACGCCCGGCTGGAGACCCACGAGCGTCTAGTGGGTGAATGGACCCTGAGCGATGACGGACTGACCTACACGTTCCATCTGCGGCCAGGGGTTACGTTCCATGACGGGCGACCGCTGACCGCGGCTGATCAGGTGGCTTCGATCAAGAGGTGGTATGGGGCCTCCTTCTCGTCCACGGCCATCGCCAGGCAGTTCTTCGACGACGACAACGTCATAGCTGTGGACGATGACACCTTCACGATAACCTTGGACGAGCCCACGGGCTCTCTCACCTACCTGCTTGGCACGTCCCACGGCGTGGCTTACGCCATGCCGGCCGAACTGGCTGCCACCCCGGCAACCACCGAGGTGACTACCCGCATAGGCACGGGAGCCTACAAGTTCAAGGACTGGGAGTTCGGAAACAAGCTCACGCTGGAGCGCCACGATGCTTACGTTCCCAGGACCGAGCCGGACAGCAATTACGTGGGCCGCAATATCGCCTACATCGATGAGCTGACCTGGCTTGAGGTGCCCGATCCCGAGACCGCGGTAGCGGGCCTTGAGACCGGTGAGTGGGACGCGATCGACGGCGCAGGGTTCGACTTCTTCGTACGGTTTACCGAGGATCCGGATATCCATATCTCGCAGTACAAGCCGGGCAACCACGCCTGGCTCGCGCTGAACCCGCAGGTCCAGCCGTTCAATGACCAGTTCGCAAGGCAGGCGCTGCTGGCCGGGATCAATGCCGAGGACTTCATGTTCTCCCTTGGCCCGCAGGAGTTGTGGATCAAGTGTGGCGCTGTCTTCTACTGCGGCACCCCGCTCGAGGTGGAGACCGGCCTGGAGTTCTACGACCAGGATGACATTCCGAGAGCTCGGGAGTTGCTGGCACAGTCGTCATACGACGGCGAGACGGTCGTCATACTTAACCCGACCGACTACGCCACCATCACCCCGTTGGGTCTGGTTGCCCAGCCCATGATGGAAGAGATCGGTTTCAACACCGAGATGCCTTCACTGGACTGGTCGTCCGTTACGACTAGGATCGGGGCCACCCAGACGTACAGCATGTTCACCGCCTGGTCGGCGCACTTCGACACCGGACACCCGATCATGGACGTAAACTCGTCCGGAACGTTCGACTGGGTGATAAGGGACGAGGAACTCAACGATCTGCAGCTCGCATTCGTAAGGGCTACCAGTGAGGCTGAGCAGCTAGAGATCGTCCGGGAAATGCAGCGGCAGTACTACATCAAGGTACCCACCGCCCCGCTCGGACAGTTCTTCCCGATGGTAGCGGTTACATCCGCCCTGAAGAACTTTGAGATCAATGCCCTGCCGTTCTACACGAACGCCTGGCTCGAGAGGTAAAGTAGCCTCAACTCGCGCCGTAAAGGGTAAGTAGAAACAGAGCGCTGCCCTGTGGCGACCCTCAGGTCGCCACAGGGCAGCCTATTTTCCGCTAGGCTGGTGTCGCCATGAGGCCCATCCGGCTTGTTGCGCTCCTTGGAGTCATGGCAGGCGTATTCGTTGCGGTCGCTTGCTCAGGCGGCGACCCGACCCTTGGGACAGGCACCGCCGCGTCCGAGGGTGGAGATGAGGCTCCTGCTTCGGAACTTGGCTCGCCGGAGAGGGAGGCCGGACTTCTGATCACCAGGGCCATGCAGCTACAGGCGGACCGCCAGTACGAGCCGACAGTTAGGATGCTCACAGAGGCGATACGACTCGATCCGGAGAATCCCAACGCCTATTACTTCCGCGCCAACGCCCACCGGGCATTGGGTCAACTCGCCGAGGCCGTTGAGGATTACTCTCACGTGGTACAGCTTGATCCTACCTACCTTGAGGCCTTCATTCGCAGGGGAGCGAGCCGCGGCAGCCTGGGCGATCTTGAGGGTGCCGCGCTGGACTTTGCGGCCGCGATAGAGCTGGACCCGGAAAGTGCGGATCACTATCGCAACCGGGCGTTGGCGCGCTACCGCCAGGGGAGGGTGGTGGAGGCCATCGAGGACCTGGATACGGCGATCGAGCTCGCCCCGAACATGGCGATGGCCTATAACGACAGGGGCCTGGCCTACGTTCAGTTGGGAGACTTCCTGGGGGCCATAGACGAGTACACCAAAGCGATCGAGCTCGAGCCGGGCATGGCAGTGGCCTACGTGAACCGAGGGACCGCCTATCAGGCACTTACGAACTTCCAGTGGGCCGTAGACGATTTCGATCAGGCGATCAGGCTGAATCCGAACTTTTCGGCAAACTACAACAACCGGGGCAACGCCTACCGGGGCCTTAAGCGATACGATGATGCGCTGGCGGACTACGGCCGGGCCATCGCGCTAGATCCGACTAGCTCTGTCGCCTTTTTCAATCGGGCGCTCACCTTTGAGATACTGGAGCGGTACGAGGAGGCAATCAGGGATTTCGGGACGTCGATCAGGCTGGATCCCGGCTTTGCGGAGGCCTATTTCCGCAGGGCGGGCACCGTCGGCAACCTGGGCGATTTTGGCGCCGCGGTCGCCGACCTAGATATCGCCATAAGGCTGGATCCGGACCACGCCGGAGCCTACAGGAGCCGGGCGGCTGCCCACTCTAGGCTAGGCGACGTGCAGGCGGCGGTCATCGACCTAGACATCGCCATCAGACTCGATCCGCAGGGAGCCGATGCCTATAACGACCGGGGGGCCATCCGCCTAGAGCTGGGGGATCTCGATGGCGCTTTAGCGGACCTTGACCGGGCCATCTTGCTGGCGCCGGACAGTGCGACGGCGTTTAGCAATCGGGCCGGAGTACACATGGCACTGGAGGACTATCAGGCTGCGATTGACGATCTGGGCCGTCTGGTTCAGTTGAGCCCTGACGATCCCAACACTTACTCTCGGAGGGCGCAGGCGTATACACTTGCCGGTCAATTGGATCTTGCTCGTAAGGACCTTCAGACGCTCGCGGACCTGGGGTTTGACACGACGCAGCTGGAGGAAGCACTTGAGTCTGAGCCGTCGGTCTCCGGCGGTTGAACAGCCGTTTTTGAGGAGGCACGAATGAACAGATTGAGAGTCGCAGTCGCGCTTTCCGTCGTCCTGCTTGTCGCCCTCATGGGGGCGGCGTGTTCCGGTGGACCGGAGGAGCCGGTCGTAACCGATGAGGTGCCTGAACCTGAGGCGGTGGCCGAGGGTGCCGACGACATGGTCGAGGCAAGCGTGGGCGATGGCGTGGTCCGAATCGGAGATACCGGCGAGGGATACCAGTGGATAAACCACGAGCTATTCGGGCTGATAGCGGAGGGTGCATATGGTCTTGCCGTGGAGATCGTGCCGATCGCGCCGGAAGATCTTCAGCAGGCGCTGACTTCAGGAGAGGTGGATGTCCATCTGGAGGCTCGAACTCCGGAGACGGTAGAGTGGTTTGATGCCGCCGTGGCCGATGGCACCATCGTAAACCTGGGAACGACCTACGAAGCAGAAGACGGGTTTGAGGTTCAGAAGGGGGCCACGCCGGAGTTTGTCGCCAAGCATGCTGAAGTCACCGCCATGCTGGAGAAGATGGACACCAGGGCCGGCTCGCTGGCCAAGACGGAAAAGTGGGCGTCGAGACGAGATGGCCTGACCAACCAGGAGGTTGCGGCCTATTACATGTACACCTTTGACTTTGAGGACCGCATGAAGTCCTGGATGCCGTTTGAGAAATACCGGACTGCAAAGCTTCACATGGAGACGCTCTACCCGGTGTTCAGGCGATGCACCAACTGCCCGGATCCGGATCCGGACGCGCCGGGTACCCGGTGACGTCCGGCCCCACCGGGCAGGTTCAGACCGTACTGGGCCCGGTGGACCCCTCGACTCTGGGAGTAACCCACACCCACGAGCATCTGCTCTGCGATCAGGCCTGCTATTTGGCCCCGCCGGAAGAGGCCAGCGAGCGCGTCTGGATGGATGCGCCGTTCACCATGGATCGTCGCGGGGCGACGCTGTCCAAATTCCCCTACTTTCCAGATAACTACGAGCTTCTCGATGAGAGGGCTGCCATCGAGGAGGCGATGCGCTTCAGGCACGCGGGTGGGGGCACCCTCGTAGACGTTACCAACCGGGGGATCGCCAGGGACCCCTTGGCCCTTACCCGTATCTCACGGGCGACCGGTCTGAACGTGGTGATGGGTGGAGGCTACTACATCCCCTTATCCCATCCTCCCGGATTTGACGACGTGACGGAGGACGATGTCTGCGACGAGATGGTTCGCGACATCCTGGAGGGCGTTGGACAGACGGGGGTTAAGTCCGGCGTGATCGGGGAATTGGGAAACCTGTGGCCTCCTTCTGACAACGAAACGAAAGTGCTGCGAGCCGCAGCCCGGGCCCAGGCTCGGACAGGAGCGCCCATCCTCATCCACCCGGGTTTCCATGCAAGCTCTCCAGCCCACATCGTGGGTGTGCTGCTCGATGCGGGTGCCGATCCATCTGGCGTGATCGTCGGGCACCTGGATTTCATAGAGTCGATTGAGACCATCGAGTGGCTGGCAGGCACTGGCTGTTTCATGGAGTGGGACATATTCGGATTCGAGGACTCGAATCTGGCCGCCGGCTCCCCTCCGCCTATCGTGGTGCCCACTGATGCCCAGCGCATCGAACGCATTGCGCGCGTATTTGAGCTCGGTAGCGGCGACAGGGTGCTGGTGGGTCACGATGTCTGCATGAAGTTCCACTACGCCGCCTACGGCGGCAAATCCTACGATCACATCCTGTCAAACATAGTCCCGCGTATGAAGCGGCGCGGCTTTTCGGGACAGGATATCCAGGCCATCCTGATAGACAATCCAGCGCGCGCACTGACCTTCTCCTAGCGCAATCGGCACCGGCCGCTCGCAGAGTTGTCTCCGGTCTTCGCCCCGCCAGCGAGGCGATAGCCCGCGCGGTCGAATCGACACCAGCCCGACATGCCCTGAGCCACTGATCTGCAGCGTGTTGGCTTGCGGCCGATAAAATAGGCGGTCTATGGCTCCAGAGGCGGTCGCGGACTTGCATGACGTGCTCAGGGTAGAGGAGCGGCCGCCGGTCATGCGGCGGTGGGTCCGAATAGCGGCGCTCCTGCTGGTCGTCGGTCTAGCCCTGGCTCTGCGCATGTACGGTCTGGATTGGGACCGTGAGATGCCCTTCACTCCCCACCCGGACGAGCGGGCCATCCTCTTCAGCGTGGCTGAGATCTCGCCTCCGCCCCTCGACGATCTGGGTTCGCTCCTAGATGCCGGCGAGAGCAGTTGGAACCCAGGGTGGTTCCCCTACGGCTCCCTGCCTCTCTATCTGCTCAGGGGTGTGCAGCTAGTCTCGGAGGCGGTCGGCAAGGAAATAGTCGACCTCAGGGTGACCGGCAGGGCTATCTCGGGCATAGCTGACGTCGCAACGGTGCTTACCGTCTATCTGCTTGGATCCCGACTGTACGGTCGGCGCGTCGGGATACTGGCGGCTGGGCTGCTATCCGTGGCCGTACTGCACATCCAGCTCAGCCACTTTTTTGCCGTCGACACCTTGCAGGCGATGTTTGCCGCCGTGGCCCTGCTTTTCTTATACAGGGTGGCCCGCTACGGAGGAGTGGGCAATTCGGCCCTCGCTGGTCTCTTTATCGGACTTGGACTGGCGACAAAGGCGAGCCAACTGCCGATCTTTCTGGCCTTCGGTGTCGCACAACTCATGTACCTGTTCGACCTCGCGGGTTCGAGCCGCAGCTCGACGGAGAGCTTCCGAACGCGGCTGCGATCGGTTGCATTGTCATCGACGGTCGGACTGCTGGTTGCACTTATCGCCTTCTTCGTGACCCAGCCGTATGCGCTGATCGATTGGGGACGGTACAGGGCGGACTTTACGGAACAGTCAGAGATGGTCAGGCGTATCCGTGACTATCCGTACACCCGGCAGTACGACAGCACCGTTCCCTACTGGTATTTCATCCAGCAAAACGTCATTTGGGGTATGGGCGCGCCACTGGGCATCCTCGCCTGGGGAGGGGCCCTTTTTGCAGCAGTACGCGGCCTTGCCTGGCGACCTGCGGCCACATACGTGGCACTCGGCCTAGTGCTCCCGGCAGTGGTCCTGGTCCTTTTCAATTCCGCGATCGCGGTCGCTTGTGCGGCCGTCATCGCTACGGTCGCCCTGGTGTCTACGCTACCTGCGCGCAGGGCGGACACGCGCGTCGGCGTGCTGCTCCTGTCCTGGGTAGTGCCTTACTTCCTGATCACCGGCTCTTTCGAGGTCAAGTTCATGCGCTACATGATCCCGATCACGCCGGTGCTGGTGCTCTTCGGGGCATGGTTTGCCCTGTCAATCTGGCAGGAGGGATCGCGAAGGCTCCAGCGATTCCAGGGGGGTCGGTACCTGAGAGGGGGACGCTGGGCCATGATCGCCGCAGCCACCTTCGTGGTCGGCTCCACCGGCTTTTACGCGATTTCGTACATGTCCGTCTATTCCGGTACCCACACCGCTGTGAGGGCCTCGGAGTGGATAAATGCCAACGTGCGGCCGGCGAGTGTGGTGCTGAAGGAACACTGGGAGGAGGGGCTTCCCGGACTACATTCCTACCGGGTGCGGGAACTGCCGATGTATGAGCCGGATGGACAGGCCAAGCTCCAGGCGCTATCGGAGGAGTTGTCGGGGGCAGAGGTTCTCGTGTTCTACTCGAACAGGCTGTACGGCACCCTTCCGAGGCTGCCCGAGCGATATCCCCTGAGCGCCGCCTACTACGATCTCTTGTTCTCCGGAAGGCTGGGGTACGAGCTGGTGGAATACGAGGCGACCTATCCTTCGTTCCTCGGGGTCAGCTTTGTGCACGACACCTTTGGGCGCCCCGATCTGCCGGAGCCGGGGCCGCTTCGAGAATTCCGGCCCTCTCCGATAGCCCTTGACCTCGGTCACGCGGACGAGAGCTTCTCCGTCTACGATCATCCAACGGTAATGGTGTTTCGCAATGAGGAGCGGTACGACGCAGACACCATCCGTAGGGTCATCTCTGCCGAGGTTACCGCCACGATCGCTCAGGAGAGAAGGTCTCGCGGCCCCGTTCTAACCCCGGGCGAATCTGAGATCCAGCGAGAGGGTGGCACGTGGACCGATGTCTTCGCCATCGACCGGTGGACCTCGCGGGTTCCCATCCTTTCGTGGCTGCTGATCGTCCAGGGCCTGGCCCTGCTGGCCCTGCCCCTGACCCTCTGGCTGATGCGGCCGCTGGCCGATCGCGGGTACATCTTCTCCAAGGCGATCGGCATCTTGCTTGTCGCAGCGCTGGTGTGGTTGCTGGCCAGCCTGCAGTGGGTCTCTTTCTCTCCGCGCGCCATAGCGCTTGCGGCCCTACTTCTCGCCGCCGCCTCGGCGATCGTGATGATCTATCGGCGCGAGGACATCGTCGAGTTCTTGAGGCGTAGATGGTCGGCCTTGGTAATAGGGGAGTTGGTCTTTCTTGCCGCGTTCTTTGCGTTCGTCGGTCTGCGCATGGCCAATCCCGACCTGTGGCACCCGTTCCGTGGTGGCGAGAAACCGATGGATCTCGCCTATCTGAACGCGGTCACCCGCTCGACGATCATGCCCCCCCTGGATCCGTGGTTCGCCGGGGGATTCATCAACTACTATTACTTCGGCCAGTTCATAACGGGCATGCTGATAAAGGCCACGGGCATCGATGTGCGGGTGGCCTACAACCTGGCCATACCCTTGTTCTTCGCACTGACGGCCGGCGGTGCTTTCAGTCTGGCCTACAACCTGACGCAGGCGTGCAGGGGAAGGACGGTAGACCGCCGGCCAGGCCACTTCGACGCCGAGCCCTGTTCCACGTCCCCGACAGGTGACTCTGCGCTTCGTAGGCTGTGGTCCGTGCGGCTGAAGGGACCCTTGGTGCCCCATGACTGGGGGCCGGTTTGGGCCGGGCTGTCGGCCGTAGCTCTGGTTGCGGTGCTGGGCAACCTGGACGGGGCCATTCAGGTCGGTGAAGGTCTGGCAAACCTCGTACGAGGTTTGCCATTCGGTGAATTCGATTTCTGGCGGTCGAGCCGGATGATGCCGCCGGATCCGCCCGGCTTTGAAATAACCGAATTTCCCTTCTTCACGTTCCTTTTCGCCGATCTGCACGCCCACCTGATGGCCGTACCGTTTACCCTCCTCGCTCTCGGCCTCTCGTTGGCGGTCGTGTTGAGAAGGTCGGGATCCTCCCTGTCGTGGGCGCTGCTGCTGGCTGTCTTGGGATTGGCGATCGGGGCGCTGCGGCTGATAAACACGTGGGACTATCCCACCTATCTTGCGTTGGCCATAGCCGCCATCTTCCTCGCTGGCTACTTCCGCCATGGAGGTCTTGGCCTGTCGATGCTGCTGCGCCCGGCCGTTGAGGCTGCATTTGTCTTTCTCGTCGGTTATCTGGTCTTCCTTCCCTTCCACCTGCGCTACGAGACGTTTTTCTCGAGCCTGGAGAGGACCACCAACACGACCGTGTTGTGGCAATTCCTCGCCGTCAGCGGCCTGTCGGTGTTCATCCTCGGGAGCTTTTATGCCAGGGAGGGCTGGTCGGTTCACGGGGCCCGACTCCGGCGACTGATGATGCCGGTTGGGACGCCGCTGTCCCCTGGCCGGGTCCGTACGGTAGGTGTGGCCATTGCGGTGGCGTTGGCTCTGGCTGCAGCCGTCTATGGACTGGTCGAGGTGGCCGGCAGCACAGTACCTTTCGTAGTGATAATGCTAATCGCCGTAGCGTCGGTAGGCGCGGCCAGAGTCGTCTCGTTCGGCCGTACCGCGCGCGTGGACGCCTTTGTCGCCGCCATGATCGGGTTATCGCTGCTGCTGGTGCTCGGGGTTGATTTCCTACGTGTCGAAGGTGATATCGACCGCATGAACACGTTCTTTAAGACGTATCTGCAGGTGTGGGTGCTGATGGGTGTTGGGTCGGCCTACGCCCTATGGCGGCTACTGTCGTCGGGTGTGGGGAACCCGGAGATGCAGGGGACGACTTTGACCGACCGCCACGGGCGCGACGAGTTGGACGAAGGAACGGCTATGACCCGACCGTCAGTTGGCTGGGTGCTTGGAGTGGGGAGGGGTGTTTGGGTCCTGGTGCTCGTTCTGCTGACCGTGGGAGCCGCCATCTACACGGTCATGGGAACTCAGGATCGGCTGCGCGACCGATTCCAGCCGGATGGCCAGCCGTTGACGCTGGATGGGATGGCCTACATGCGGGGAGCGACCTTCACTGACGAGAAGGGCCCGGTACAGCTAGTACACGATTACGAGGCCATAACCTGGATGCAGCGCAACATCGAGGGTACACCGGTCATAGTCGAGGCCAATACACCAATCTATCGCTGGGGCGGTCGTGTCTCGATTTACACTGGCCTGCCCAGCGTCGCCGGATGGCAGTGGCATCAGGAGCAACAGCGCTGGGACTACCGACAGGACGTGGCCCATCGCGTCTATCAGGTCAACACGCTGTACGAGACGGAAGATCCTGCCAGGGCGCTGGCGGTGATTGAGCGCTATGACGTGGACTACGTATACGTCGGCGAACTGGAGAGACGCTACTATCCGGAGGCTGGGATAGCGAAGTTCGAGGGCGCGTTACGCCCGTTCTTGGAACCGGTCTATGCCAACGAGGAAGTCACCCTGTACAGGGTCGTTGGTCGCTAGCTCCGACTAGCCCCATTTCGGCTCGACGCCGTCATCGGCGACCTTGTTGAACTTCGATTCGTAGAAGATCAGCGGCCTGCCGTCGCGCACGCTCAGATTCCTTACCTCGCCGATGAAGATCGTGTGGTCTCCCTGGGTAACTTCATCGTGCACGGTGCAGTCCATGAACGCCAAACAGCCGTTGATGTGGGCCGCTCCGCTGCCGGTGATTTCGATTTCTGCATCAGGCTGGCCGGTGCGTCTCTCGGGCGGGCGCGCATAGTACTCTGCCACCGAGTCCTGATCCTCGTTGAGAATGTTGATGGCGAACCGTCCGGTGTCGCGGATGAGCCGGTACGTGTTGCGCCGGTGGTCAACACAAACCAATACCAGCATCGGGTCTAGTGAGACGGAGGCGATTCCGTTGGCTGCCATGCCGTGGACGGAGCCGTTCTCCTCGATAGAGGTGATCACCGATACGCCTGTGGCGAATTTGGCCCAGGCCTTCCTGAACTTGGCGGTGTCGGGCAAGACCTATCCTTTCGAGTTGGCCGCAGCGGCTTAGTGACTGGCCCGAATTATATTGCAGATGTTTGACACCCCTTCCGGGCCGATCCTAGAATCCGCCTCGTGGGGAGGTAACAGTTGAGCACCAAAGCCTACGTACTTATCGAAACCTCGGTTGGCAAGGCCAAGGATGTGTCCGTGGCGCTTGGCGACCTACCGACCGTCGTGACGGTGGATGCCGTGACCGGACCCTATGACATCATCGCGGTCGTCGACGCGGACGACCTGGGTGCCGTGGGAGAGTTGGTCACCGGAAAGATTCACACGATCACCGGTATTGTCCGTACCGTGACCTGCCTATCGATGGGCACGGCGATCTAGGAGGGGGCCGGACACTCAACGCGCACGAGCCGTGGGGCGTCGCTTCGCTCGATGCATCCCGCCGCACGCTGCGGGTCCTTGACGCAATCTCGGGGAGAGAGCAGCCCTGGGCGAACGTCAGCGCCCTTTGCGGATTGTGAACTAGCAGGTCGTCGATCAGGCCCTGGTCTAGACCTCGCCGGCGCAGCCTCGGGACGATATTGTCGAGGATGTGGGCGATTCCCTTGCCGCCGTAGCGGGTGAGCTGGTGTTTGAAATTGGCATCGTGGGAGATGACGACCTGAGAGGCGAAACCTCCCTCGATTAGGAACTCTATCTTGTCCATCTCCTGGGTGTCGCTGGCTGCGAACTCGTTGTACTTGCCCATGTAGCGGATGCTCGAATCCTCGTAGGCACCGAGGTGATCAAACTCCAAAAAGCACCCGGCCTGCGCCAGCTCTGTCATGGCCCCCATGTCCCAGATGGCCATGCCCAGGTGGGCGAAGATGATGTTCCTGGGATCTGCGCCCGCCGCAACCAGAACCTCCAAGATGCCGTGGGGGGACCAGTCGTAAAGTCCCGGGTGGATCATGATGGGCGCGCCGGTCTCGACCTGGGCGCTTGCCGAGGCGCGCAGTACCTTGCGCTCGTTCTCGGTAAGCGGGTGGAAATTTCCGACCTCGCCGATCAGCCCGCTCTTGATGCCCGTGTTGCCGACGCCGACCGTGATGTCGCCCACTATCTTGTCGGTGAGTAGTTCCTCGGAGCGCTGGTCCATGTCCGCAGGGTGGGCCACCGGCACGTAGTAGCTGCCCCCCATGACGATATTCAGCCCAGTGGCCCTGGAGATCCTGGCCAGTCCCCGTGGGTCGCGCCCGATGCCCAGGCTGGTGGCGTCGACCAAGGAGACGCCGCCGGAGTACCGGTACCGGAGGGCCTCTTCGATGGCGACATCAATGTCCCAGAGCCTGCCCGTGTCCTTGTTGTGCGACCAGTTGGCCATGATGCCTCCCAGCCTTTCGATGGAGACCGGTGCGTCTATCCAGGCCCTCCGGCTGGCCTCCTCGGGCGGCTCGAAATAGCATTCCAGGTCGACGAGCAGGTGCTCGTGCATGATTGTGATGCCGAGTTGATCGGGTGGCATTGTTCCCAGAACGGTCTGGACAGATCCCGACTGCGGCCTGCTTGGCGCCATTGCGATCACGGTTCCTGCTGAGTTTGCACCAGAGTCTATCGAAATCGGAGGTGTCCAGCACTGGCGGCGCGCGAAAACGAAGGGCGGGTGCGGTACTATGCGATCGGCTGACTGCCTAGGAGGATCAGATGGACTACGATGCGATTCGCCAAGAGCTCAGAGGGCCGGCGGTGCTGGTGATGACACCGTTCGACTCGGCCTACCAACTCAACCTGGATGCCCTGCGCAGGAATATCCGCCATATCGTCCAGGGTGGCGTCTCCAGGGGCAAGGGATTTGTCATCTGCCCATCCGGGACGGGAGAGTACAACACCTTGTCCCGAGACGAACACGGGGCCGTCGTGGAGGCGGCCGTGGAATCCGCACAAGGCGACATAGAGGTTGTGGCCGGAGTCGCGTCCAGTTCGCATTTCGAGGTCATAGAGCGTTGCAATCAGGCCTTCGCTGCCGGCGCAAAGGTCGCAATGGTGCCACCTCAGTACTACTACCACGGCATGGACCGGGATGCCCTTGTTCGCTGGTACACGGAGATAGCCAACCAGACCCAGATAGGCCTGATGGTGTACGACCAGTCGTGGCGCCATCTGGGCGATAGCGTGGATTGCCAGGCAACGGCCCGGCTGGCCGAAATCCCTAACGTCGTTTCGGTTAAGAGAGGATTTGATCCCTCCTTCCAGGACTATGTGGAGACGCTGGACCGCTTTTCCGAGAGTTTGGCTTTCGTGGACAACTCGTATGGCCACACCGCAGGTCTGGCTCATCAGCACGGAGCTTCCTCCTACATAACGGGTATCGCCGCCTTCTGGCCCCAGGGAGAGGCAAAGTTCTGGTCGCTGCTGGAGGCCGGCAAATACGCTGAGGCCGACAGGCTCCACTCTCGGCAGTCCACCTTCTGGCACTTTGTTGATGGTGATTTCGCCGGCTATGCCACCAACGTTCTGAAGGCTGCGGCCGGGTATGTAGGCATTGAGGCTGGCTCGGTGCGGCCTCCGTTCCGCGACCTTGATGATGAGGAGCGGGGCCGGCTGGCCGACATACTCCGTGATCTGGGGGTGCCTGAAGCACCCTAAGTTTGAGGGTCGAAGCGAATGCGTGTCGCCTGCGGCGTCCACATGCTCCCAGGCGTACGATGGTCCCGTGTCTGGCTGATTGAGGGGGACGACGAGGTGGCCTTGGTGGACGCCGGGCCTCCCTGGGCGTCATCTGCGGTGGCGGATTATCTGCGGTCGATTGGACGCGGTCTGCAGGACGTGTCCCTGATCCTGATCACTCACGGTCATCCCGACCATTTCGGTGGCGCCGCCAGCCTCCGGCTGATGACCGGGGCTCGCATCGTCGCACATCCCGCAGACTGCCGCCGACTGTCGGACGGGACGTGGAGCCTCAGCTACCTCGGGGCGGGAAGCGTACCCGCTCCGGTACCGTTCTTTCGCAGGACTCCGGTAGATCTGTTGGTGGGGGATGGCGACGTTCTTCCGTTCTCTCGAGCAGTCCGCGCGCTCCACACGCCCGGCCACTCGCCGGGCAGCCTGTGCTACCTGCTGGAGGAAGAGAGGGTCCTGTTCACCGGAGACACGCTGTTCAGCGACGGTAGCGAGCTGGCCAGGTCGGCGCCCTTTCCCAAGTCGGACCGCAGTCTCTACGGGCGCTCGGTTGCCAGGTTAGCGGCTCTGGAATTCGATGTTGTGTGTGGTGGCCATGGCCGGGCCCTGGCTGGAAACGGCTCGGCCGCCGTCCGCGAGCTCGTAAGGCGCAGCCCGGAGCCTCCCGGCTGGGGACAAGTACTGGCGCGCCTAGCCGGGCGAACAGGGAGCCTCTCGGGATCTAAGCGCCGCCGCCGTGACCCGCGGCCGCCCGAGGACACCGGGGGCTGAGTGCCCGACCTTGCCTAGCGGACGTGTCTAGATCAGGAGCGATCCGTTCTCCTTGATCACCCTGCCCTGGCTGACTATGGTGTCCACGCTGTGCAGCGCCCTGATATCTGAGAGCGGATCGCCTGCGATCATCAGCGCATCCGCCGATTTGCCCGGTTCGAGAACGCCGGTCTCGTCGTCTATGTCCAGGCACTCGGCGGATGTGCGGGTGGCCGAGACGATCGCGTCCATCTCGGAGATGCCCATTCCCTCGACCATTACCTGCGGCGTGTAGGCGAAGTCGCCGAACTCAACGAAGGCCATACCTGTGTCCAGACCGGTCACGAACTTGACCCCGCGGTCCCACATGTCGCGGAGGATGGCGTAGCGACCCTCGGGGTCGTCAAGGACCGCCGAGGTGGCGCCCGGATCGAGGGGCACACCCTTGGCAGACCTGATTTCTGCAATGGCGATGGTCGGGTCGACCCACAGACCCTTTTCGGCCATGATATCGGCCACCTCGGGTCTGTAGTCCCAGTTCTCGCCCTCGTCTGCCGACAGCCAGGTGCTGTGAATCAGGTTGTGGACGCCAGCCTCGGTGCAGTTGACCACGCCTACCGTGCCATGGCAGTGGGCCGCGACCCTCACCCCCATGCGCTCAGCGTCGGCGACGGCGGCCATGAGGGTGGAAGATGGATATTGGGCGGCGCGCACGTTGGACCGCGGAGTGAAAGCGCCGCCGGTCGACATGATCTTGATGTAGTCGGCCCCCAGTTTTATCTGCTGCCGGACGGCCGTGACGACCTCGTCGACGGTGTCGGCCTCGGTGCCAAAGCTGTTGCAGTGACCTCCGGTCGTCGTGATCGGAGTGCCCGTTACGAGCATGCGTGGACCCGGAATCTTACCCTCCGTAACCGCCCTCTTGACCGGGAAGGCGATCTCGTTGCGGCTCCCCAGATCGCGAACCGTGGTTACGCCGGATGCAAGGGTCGTTCGGACCGCGCCGACCGAACGCATCAATAGCTCGTCATGGCTTTCTCCGGTGACGTGCTCATAGGCATCCGGGCTGGCCGAACAGTGCATGTGGGCGTGCACCTCAACGAAACCCGGCATGATGGTGCCGCCGGCCAGCTCAATGACCTCCCCGTCCGGACTGCTGCCGAGCTGGTCTCGTGTTGCGACCGCAAGGATGCGGCCGTCCTCGATTATCAGGGCGCCGTTGGCGACGGGAGCCGCCCCTGTACCGTCTATGAGTCGGTCGGCGATGAGTATTCGTCGCATTGAGGTTTCCTCAAGTGTCCGGGAGGGGATGTCGGCGGGATTATAGGGTTATCGTTTATAATCCCGCCACCGGCGGGCAAGGGGTCTGCCGACTAGTAACAGGGCGGTCTTTTCTAAGTTTTGGAGGGCGGTTTATGGCCACCGCGAGAGCATCCGTACCCGAGGAAAAGTTGCTGTGGATGTACGAAACAATGGTCCTGATACGGCGCTTCGAGGAGCAGGCCAAGCGTGAGGCCGACCAGGGCCGGATCCTAGGGACTCACTCGGCTATTGGTGAGGAGGCGGTGCCGACCGGCATCTGTGCGCACCTGCGAGATGATGACTACGTGCTCGGCAACCATCGCAGCCATCATCACTGCATCGCCAAGGGTGTCGGCGTCAAGGAGATGATGGCCGAACTGCTTGGCAAGGTGACCGGCACAAATCGAGGTAAGGGCGGCACGATGCACATCGCCGATGCGACCAAAGGCATGCTCGGCGCCAACGGCGTGGTTGGTTCAAATATACCTGTCGCCACGGGCTGCGCACTTGCCGCCAAAGTCCAGGGGCGTGACAGCGTGTCAGTCGTCTTCTTTGGTGACGGGGCATCGAGCCAGGGATCGCTGCACGAGGCGATGAACCTTGCTTCCATCTGGGATCTGCCTGTGATCTTCATTTGCGAGAACAACCGCTACGCGGAGTCGACGCCCTACGAGTATGCGGTCGCCGGCAAGTCTGTGGCGAGTCGTGCTGCCGGGTACGCGATGCCCGGTGTGACGGTGGATGGTCAGGACGTGATGGAGATGTACGAGGTTTCCGGCGAGGCGGTTGCCCGCGCACGTCGAGGAGAGGGCCCGACGCTGATCGAGGCGTTGACGTACCGCTATCACGGCCATTATGGAGCCGATAACCCGCTCGGCTATCGCACCGAGGAAGAGGAGACCTACTACAAGGACCGAGACTGTATAGACACTATGGCCAAGTTCCTCTTGGAAAGCGGCGTCATCACCCAACAGAAACTGGACGAGATTGACCGCGTCGCTACGGGTCAGGTCGAGGAGGCATCCAAGTTTGCCGTCGAAAGTCCCTACCCGGACCCCTCCGAGATCCTCAGTGACGTGTACGTCAAGTACCCCTAGTCCCCATACACCCTCCCTCGGGCGGCCTCTGGGGAGGTCGCGGCCCAGGGACCACTGCGGGTGAAGATCCAGCGACGGCAGAATTGAACAGTCTGCGAGGAGATACTACATATGGCGACGACAGCGGTTAGGGCACTCACCTATGCGCAGGCGGTCAACGAGGGCTTCCATCAAGAGTTCGAGCGAGATCCGGCGGTCATCATCATGGGCGAGGACGTGGCTGGTGGCGCGGGGCGGGACGACTTCGAGGACGCGTGGGGAGGTGTCTTTAAGCTGACACGGGGCCTGATCGGCAAGTACGGGCCCGAGCGGGTTCGAGACACTCCGATAGCGGAGAACGGTTTCATCGGCGCCGCCGTGGGTGCTTCGGCCGCAGGGCTCAGGCCAATTGCCGACCTGATGTTCGTAGGATTCGTCGGCGTTTGCGGCGATCAGATCTTCAACAACATGGCGAAGATGCATTACATGTTCGGCGGAAAGGTCAACCTGCCGCTCACCGTCATCACCTCCACAGGTGCAGGCGTCGGCTCGGCGGCTCAGCACTCCGAAACCCTGTACTCGATCTTTGTACATTTCCCGGGTCTCAAGTGCGTTGCGCCCTCTAATCCGTACAACGCCAAGGGACTTCACATCGCCGCCATCCGGGACGATGACCCTGTGATCGTCTTTAACAACAAGCTGCTGATGGGAGGCGTGGGAACCGGCGCGCATGTGCCGGAGGAGGCGTACGAGGTTCCCATAGGAAAGGCCCACGTTGCCAGGGAAGGCGGGGACGTCACCCTGATCGGCATCAGTTACACGACGTACCAGTGTCTTAAGGCGGCCGACATTCTGGCAGAACGAGGGTATTCGGCCGAGGTCATAGATCTACTATCCTTGTCGCCGCTCGACGAAGACACCGTCCTGAGCTCCGTACAGAAGACTCGCAAGGTGGTGATCGTTGACGAGGATTACCCGCGCTGCTCGATGGCTTCGGAACTGTCTGCGGTGATAGCCGAGCAGGCATTCGACTTTCTTGACGCACCCCCGAGAAGGGTTATGGCTCCTCACACGTCCGTTCCATACAGCCCTGTCCTCGAAGATCAGTTCATTCCCTCGCCCCAGCGTATCGCCGAAGAGGCGATCGCGACCATGGAATAGCCCTTGGCCGACCAACGGGCGCTAACCTTCGTCCAGGCGACGAACGAGGCGATTCGCACGACTATGCGTGAGGATCCCAATGTGATCGTGATGGGAGTGGATGTGGCCGGCGCGGCGGGGCGTGCCGACCAGGGATTCATAGACCACTTCGGCGGCACCTTCCAACTAACCAAGGGGCTCATACAGGAATTCGGCCCCGAACGCGTCCGGGACACCCCTATCTCCGAGACTGGCTTTATGGGTGCGGGGGTCGGCGCGGCCGCGGCTGGGCTGAGGCCGTTGGTGGACATGATGTTCGTTGGCTTTGTTGGTGTCTGCGGAGATCAGATACTCAACAACATGGCCAAGATGCACTACATGTTCGGCGGCAAGGTCAAGCTGCCGATCACGGTCATGACCCAGACCGGCGCCGGCCACGGCTATGCGGCGCAGCATTCGGAGACGCTTTGGTCCGTGTTCACGCACTTTCCGGGCCTGAAGTGCGTCGTGCCTTCCGATCCCTATACAGCCAAAGGGCTTCAGATAGCGGCGATGCGAGACGACGATCCGGTCATAATTTTCCAGTGTATCCGCTCCCTTGGAGCCAACTACGGTGGCCAACACGTGCCGGAGGAGGCCTACGAGGTTCCGATAGGGCAAGCGAGGGTAGTCCGCGGTGGCACGGATGTAACCCTGATCGGCATCGGATACGGCACACGCACATGCTTGGAGGCCGCCGAGATGCTGGCAGAGGGAGGGTACTCGGCCGAAGTCGTCGATCTTCTGTCCCTTTCTCCTCTGGATGAGCACACGATCATCGAGTCGATAAAGAAGACTCGCAAGGTGGTGATCACCGATGAAGATTACCCACGCTGCTCGATCGCGTCCGATCTCGCTGCGCTCGCTGTTGAGCAGGCCTTCGACTACCTCGATACACCGCCAAGGAGACTGAGCGCTCCCCACGCATCCGTTGGCTACAGCCCTGCGCTGGAGGAGCGCCATCCCCCCAGGCCGGTCGACGTGGTTGAGGCCGCGATCGCGGTCTTGGAATGAGCGGCTGGGCACCTAGATTGAAGACCGGGAGGAACCAATGGCGACCGAGATCATAATGCCCAAGCTCGGGATGGTAATGACCGAGGGCACGGTCTCGAAGTGGACCAAGGGAGCGGGTGAAACGGTCTCTCAGGGCGAGGTCATCGCCGAGATTGAGACCGAGAAAATCAACTACGAGCTTGAGGCGACAGGCGACGGAGTGCTGCACCAGTCGGTCTTGGAGGGGGCCGTAGTGTCGGTAAATGGCCTGATGGGCTATCTGCTCGGCGAAGGTGAGAATCCTCCCGAGGACCATAAGCAGGCGGGAACAGTCGCGACTGATTCCCCATCGGCGCCAGCGCCCAGGCGTGCCGGGCCAGCCAAGAGTGTTGGAGGCGCCGTACCATCGACCCCAGGTGCCCGCAAGCTCGCCGCGAAACTCGGCGTGGATCTGTCCAAGATCACTCCCACAGGACCGCGGGGTCGGGTGGTGGAGGCGGACGTTCGAAAATTCGCCGAGGCGGACTCTTCGTCGGCGGAGCCGGCCGACAGGCCGCTCGCCGTCTCACTGGGCGGGTTGCCAGAACCGGCTAGAGTCGACCATATGTCGGGCATGCGCAAGGGCATAGCCGACCACATGCGTGCCTCGATCCAGTCTACGGCCCAGCTCACGTTCACCCTGGAGGTGCCGGTAACCGAGCTACAGCGTCAGCGCAAGAACTGGTCGCGGGTGAACAGGACCCCGGTCACCAACACCCACGTCTATGCCAAGGCCTGCGCACAAGTCCTTGGGGATTTGCCGATCCTTAACACGGTTCTGGCGGATGGCAAGATCCACTATTTTGACCGCATTGACATCGGTGTGGCCGTTGCGCTCAGCGAGGGACTGATAGTCCCGGTGTTGCGGGACGTTGCCAACACTCCACTGGCCGACATAGCCAAGCAGACATCTGACCTAACCAAGAGGGCGCAAGCAGGGCTACTCTCGCCGGACGAGGTTGCCGGGGGCACGTTCACCATCAGCGTGCTGGGTACAGTGGACACCTTTACTCCAATCCTCAATCGTGGCCAGTCCGCGATCCTTGGCGTCGGGGCGACACGGCGAAAGCCAGTCGTGGAGGGAGGCGAGGTTGTCATCGGGGATGTGTGCACATTTAGCCTGACCGTCGATCATCAAACGGTAGATGGCGCGGTGGCGGCTGACTTCATGGCAAGGTTCTCGGAATTGATCCAAAATCCGGCTCCCCTGCTGCCTTGATAGCCCGCTCGGTCGGGCGGATGTCGCTGCGGCGTCGTCCAGCCGACCCGGACGAGGCCATCCCTGCCTTAGTCGAATCGGCTGGCGACCTTAAGTGTGCCGCTCGCTCGCAGAGGGCAAGCGACAGACTGGGAGTTCTCTGAAATGGAGTACATCGGTCTCGGGCGAACCGGCCTAAAGGTTTCGCCTCTGTGTCTGGGCACCAACATGTTTGGTGCGGGCTATGTCGACGACGAGAGGGCCGCTACCGTTATCAGGAAGGCCCTCGACATGGGTGTGAACTTCGTAGACACGGCCGATGTCTACCACGATGGCCTTTCAGAGAGCGTGGTCGGCAGGGCGATCGCCCACTCCCGTCATCAGGTGGTTCTGGCGACGAAGGGCGGCTACCCGATGGGAGAGGGACCAAACGACAGAGGCCTGTCCCGTTCCCACCTCACCGAGGCCATCGAAGCCAGCCTGCGGCGCCTTGGTACGGACTACATCGACTTATATCAGGTCCATATATGGGATCCTGATACCCCGCTTGATGAGACGTTGAGGGCACTGGACGATGCCGTCACGGCAGGCAAGGTGCGGTACGTGGGGTGCTCTAACTTTTCGGGCTGGCAGCTGATCAGGGCACTTTGGGAGAGCGACGCGGGTGGCCGTATCAGGTTTGAGACGACGCAGCCTCCCTATAACCTTGCCCACCGGGATATAGAGGCAGAGCTGGTGCCCGCATGCTTGCAGGAGGAGGTGGCGATCCTTCCGTACCAGGTGCTGGCCGGAGGAGTCCTTACAGGTACGTATGATTCGGAGATACCTCCTCCTCAGGACTCCCACATGGCCTCTAAGCTGGCTGGGACGGCCCGTTTGCGCTACTGGAATCAGGCCACCTTTGATGTGGCGGACCGGCTGGTGGAGGTGGCGGGCGATCTGGGGCACAGCGCAACCCAAGTGGCTCTGGCCTGGACGCTGGCCAAGCCGGGCATCACCTCTTTGGTGGTGGGGTCGAGTCGGCCCGAGCAAGTGCAGGCTAATGTTGAGGCGCTCGATATAAAGCTGGATGATGCCCTGATGGACAGGTTGGAGGGACGATAGCCCGGGGCATCTGAGGCGCCGTATCGATGATGCGAGGGGCGTGTTGACGGTAGTAGTCACGGTAGAGCGCCGGATGAAGCCGGGCTCGCTGAGGGAGATCCACAGGCTGCAGGCTGAGCTATGGGAGATAGCCAGCCGGACGCCGGGCTACATCTCTGGGGAAACTGTGTTCAGCGCCTCGGATCCGGATCGGTTCATGACCCTCAGCCGATGGGAGAGCATAGACCACTGGTGGGACTGGGAGAATAACGGCGAGCGTCACGATCTTTTCGAGAAATACAGCGGTATCTTAGAGGTCACTAGGGGTCCAAGAGTCTGGAGGACCACCCAGTGAGAGGTGAGAGGGAGGTAATGGCCGACTCGCTGAGCATCACCGATAGCAGGACAGGCGAGAAGTATGAGGTGCCGATCTTCGCCGGCACTTTCCCCGACCGAGGGTCGGCGATAAACGCCTCGGAACTGCGCCGGATCAGGGCATCGGAGGAGGACTTCGGCCTGCTAGCCCACGACCCGGGGTTCCTGAACACCTCGTCTTGCCGGAGTCGGATCACCTTTATCGATGGAGACGCCGGGATCTTGCGATACCGCGGATACTCCATCGAGCAGTTGGCGGCGAACAGCACCTATCTGGAGGTCGCCTACTTGCTGATCAACGGGGAACTGCCCACAGATTCCCAACTCTCGGCGTGGACCTACGACATAACCCACCACACGATAATCAACGAGAAGATCAAGCGATTCCTCGACGGTTTCCACTACAACGCTCATCCGATGGGCATTCTTGTCAGCGCCGTTGCCGCGCTTTCTACCTTCTATCCCAAGTCACGGGACGTGCACGACCAGAGCGTACGCAGCCGGTCGATCATGCGGTTGATCGCCAAGATGCCCACCCTGGCGGCGTTCGCGTACAGATACAACGCCGGACAGCCGTACGCCTATCCGGATAACGATCTGAGTTACTCGGGGAACTTCCTGAACATGATGTTCAAGGCCACAGAGCTCAAGTATCGACCGGACCCGGTGCTGGAGCGGGCCCTCGACGTCCTGTTTGTGCTGCATGCCGACCACGAGCAGAATTGCAGCACGTCGGCCATGAGAAACGTGGGCAGTTCCGACGCCGACCCCTACGTGTCAGTGTCGGCGGCCGTTGCCGCGCTCTACGGTCCGCTTCACGGGGGGGCAAACGAGGCCGTATTGCGCATGCTCACGGAGATCGGGGACGTAAGAAACGTACCCGAATACGTACGAAGGGTTAAGAGCCGCGAATTTCGGCTGATGGGCTTCGGCCATCGCGTCTACAAGAGCTACGATCCCCGGGCGAGGATCCTCCGCGAACTGGCCGAGCAGGTATTTGAGGTATGCGGACGCAACCCGCTGATCGAGGTGGCGACCGAGCTGGAGAAGATCGCTCTTCAGGATGAGTTCTTCGTAGAGCGCGGCCTGTACCCGAATGTGGACTTTTACTCGGGGATCATCTACCAGGCGATGGGCTTTCCCATATCCATGTTCCCCGTCCTGTTCGCGATTCCTAGGACGTCGGGGTGGCTGGCACATTGGGAGGAGATGCGCAACGACCCGGAGCTGCGCATAGCACGCCCCCGTCAGGTCTACTCTGGCGAGTCTGAACGCTCCTACGTGCCGCTCGCCGAACGGGCATGAACCGGTCGGGCAATGGCGTTCGTGGAAGGTTCGCTACATGTTGTTAAATTGGGGCGGTGACCCACTGCATATCGTATAGTCGTCTGTGCCGGTGGTGATTTTCGAGAGGGTTTCGGGTCATAATACCGTGTGGCTTCCAGACCCACTCCGGTCGACAACCCTCAGCACGGGGAGATCCGCTTCGCTCACCCTAGCGAGCAGGAATTCGCCTCGATACTGGACTTTTACGGCGTCAGGTGGGAATACGAGCCGAGATCGTTCCCCCTCAGGTGGGATGCGGAAAGGGTGGCAGAGATGTTCACCCCGGACTTCTACCTCCCTGACCTCAGCCTGTACCTGGAGCTGACGACCCTCAAACAGAGCCTGGTCACCGAGAAGAATCGCAAACTCAGGCGCATGCGGGAGCTGTATCCGGACGTGGCGGTCAAGCTCCTTTACCGGCGCGACTACCACCGGTTGTTGGCCAAGTATGGGTTCGGCCCTCTTGCCACGGCGGATTTCGGCGGCGTGGACCGCGTGCTGTTCACCGCCCGCGGCATAGCCGACAGAGTACGCCATCTGGGGCGAGCGATATCGGCCGACTACGAGGGTAAGGAGCCGGTGCTCGTGGGTGTCCAGCGGGGCATGGTCTGTTTCATGGCCGATTTGATCAGGGAAATCACCTTGCCGGTAGAGCTGGACTTCATGTCGGTTTCATACTACGGCTCTTCAGAGGAGGGCGTCCGGGTGGTAAAGGATCTGGACCTCGGGCTTACCGGGCGGGACGTGCTATTGATCGAAGACATCGTCGACACCGGCATGACGCTGAACTATCTGCTCGGATACCTCAGAGTCAAGGAGCCAGCCACCTTGAATGTGTGTACGCTCGTGGACAAGCGAATCAGGCGCATCGTCGATGTAGACATCCGCTACGTCGGGTTCGAGGTGGGGGATGAATTCCTCGTGGGCTACGGATTGGACCACATGGAAAAGTACCGCAACCTGCCGTTCTTGGGAGTGTTGAAACCCGGACGGGGGGATACGGACGACAAAAAAAGAGGCCCCAAGGAACCTTGCTCTCCGCTCACCTCGCCGGACGCCCCGCAGTTGCCCGCTTGACCCCGGTCCGGTAGCTTCCCTCGCAGCCCCTTGGAACCAACGGCAATGTATCAGTTGGGCACGTATTATGTCAAGTACAATCGTGGCGCGGCATGCGAATTCTTGGCCCCTGTTCGATATCCTGACTGGGCCGTCGTGGCCGGGCTTGGCGATGGACAGTCAGGCGATTTTTTTGAGCATTGGAATGGATGTGAGAGGCAAGTTTTGCTGTTCGGCGTCCGGGCAATCCATCTTCCGCCAAGCCGCGAGGGAATCGGCCGCATGGGGCGAAATCACGAGGCGAAAGCCCTTAAGACGCCTAGACACTTTTGGGTGACTGTGTGAAATTGAACCGGTCGCCAAGGTGGCCACAGCCGTATCGTCAGATGAAGCCGCCCCTTTAGCCTTGCCGAGAGTCCCGGAGAGGGTCATTTAGGAGGAGATATGGAAGCTGCGTTCTTAGTTTTGATCGGCGGTGCACTCTTTGCACAGTCCTGGAACCACCTGGGCCTGTTTTCCGAAGGTCGCTCGATGGGAGTGGTCGTGGCCGGGCTTGGCCTGTTGTCGTTGGTTGGCCTAGTGATGACGCCGATGCTCTTGGAGGGAAGGTCCACCGAGGCAGACGTCCTTACGAACATCACGATGATGAAGGCGCTGATCCTGGTCTGGGCGGTATACGCGGTGGCCGTTGCGGCCCAGGCCTATTTGGATCTGGAGGAAAGGGCGGTCGGCTTCTATGCAGGCTTCCTGTGCGTATTCAACATATTCGCGCTGATCTACTTCGCGGCTGAGATGTCAAGCGGCTACGGCGACGGCCCGTGGCTCGTGATGTCAGGCGCCACACTGATCCTGGCGATCAACGC
The DNA here is from genome assembly GCA_965207145.1 of Dehalococcoidia bacterium. Classification (GTDB taxonomy): domain Bacteria; phylum Chloroflexota; class Dehalococcoidia; order Lucifugimonadales; family UBA2962; genus CAUZIR01. The sequence continues at coordinate 703,719 of OZ242262.1, forward strand.
CGGTCTGGTCTTCTTTCACCAGGCCATCCCGTTCCATGCGATCAGGCTTGTGGCCGGGTGGTTCCTGCTGATCGGCGGCGCGGCCGTAGCCGTGCTGGGCTCGCTGGTGGCAACGTCAGTGATTCAGATCTAGGCTCCATTGAAATTGACTCCAGCGCCCCTGCGAGGTTCGCTCGACAGGGGCGCATTCGTCTGGAACTGACGGCTTGCGAAGGGACGGAGGGTGACGAACCGCAGCTATGGTTGATCCCCTTGTGGAGGACAATACGGGCACGGCGGACCCTCGAATCGTAGGTCCGGTTGGACACCCTGCCAGCCGGAGCCAAAAGATCTCCGTTGCGCAGGTCCTCGCCGAAAGCGAACGGGAAACAGACAGGTACTCTTGGGAGGGAACCTTCGCCCAGTACCTCGAGATTGTAGTCGCGACGCCGGCGCTGTCGCGACTTTCCCATGGCCTCGTCTACGACGCCATAAGCTCTGCAGGGACTGAAGAGGACCTCAACGGAGAGCCCGTCTACGGTCTGTTCAATGGCCAGATTTTTGGTCTGGAGTCGGCTCTACACCGAATCGTGGGCTACTTCGAGGCGTCTGCCCGGCGCCTTGAGGTCAGGAAGCGGATTCTGCTCTTGCTGGGCCCGCCAGCCAGCGGGAAATCCTCGATTATCGACATCATCAAGCGTGGCCTAGAGCATTACACCAGAACTCAGGATGGGGCGGTCTACACCATCCAGGGTTGCCCGATGCAGGAAGATCCCCTGCACTTGATCCCAGACGGGCTTAGGGGCAGGCTGGCACGGGATCATGGCTTGCACATTGAGGGCGAGCTTTGCTTTCACTGCCGTTTCCTCCTTGAGCGGGACTACAGGGGCAATCCTGCGGAGGTGCCCGTGACCCGCGTGGTGTTCTCTGAGTCCCAGGCGAGGGGCATCGGCTACTACGTTGCCAACAACCCGAGGCCGCCCGACCCGTCCGTTCTCGTGGGCAGCTACAACGAGGGAAAACTTGATGGAGATCGCCAGGAGGTTGCTGCTCGAGCCTTCCGCCTGGACGGCGAATTGAACGTTGCCAACCGAGGCATCATGGAATTCGTAGAGATCTTCAAGGCAGATCGCAGGTTGCTGACCACGCTGCTGTCCCTGGCGCAAGAGCAACTTATCAAGATGGAAAGGTTCGGGTCGGTCTACGGGGACGAGGTGATCATCGGGCACTCCAACGAGGGAGATTTCAACACCTTCAGTCAAGATGAGTCCTCGGAGGCCCTGAAGGACCGGATCATAGCCATCAAGATCCCCTACAATCTGCGGGTCTCAGAAGAGGTCAAGATCCTCAACAAGATGCTCGGGCAGAGCACCGTGCAAGATGTGGACATCGCCCCGCTGACCATGCCGGTGGTCAGCACTTTCGCCATCTTGTCCCGGCTTGAAGCTCCCTCACGACAGGGCATGACCCTTCTGGACAAGGTCAAGCTCTATAACGGTGAGCTCGTTGGTTCGTACACCCATCGTGACGTCGTCGAAATGCAGCGCCACCACCCCAATGAGGGCATGGGAGGCATATCCCCCCGCTATGTGATGAACCGCATAGGAGTGGTGGCCAGCGCCGAGACCGGGGTCGTGACGCCCTTGGCGGCCATAGACAGCTTGTGGCGGGGGCTGAAAGAGAACATAAGCCTGGACCAGGGCGACATCGTCACTTACGTGGGCTTCATCGCCGACACCGTGAAAGAGTACGACCGGCTCGCAGTAAAGGAGCTTCAGATGGCGCTGACTGAATCTTTCAGTGACAGCGCCAACGAGCTCTTCGAGAACTACGTCACCAGCATAGCCGAATTCTGCCAGTCAAATGGCAAAACGGGAAATGTCGGAATCCGTTCTCCCAACGAGCGGGATATGCAGGAACTGGAAAGGGCTGTGGGGGTGATGGCGCGGGACAAGCGGGCCTTTCGGCAGCAGCTTCACGATCGAATCAGCGGGTGGAAGCTGAAGGGCAAATCGTTCGACTACCGCTCGGAGCCACGCTTGCGAGCGGCTGTGGAGTTGAGATTGCTGCCCACGCCACGGTCGGTGGAGCGAGCGCTGACCGAACCTCGCTTCGCCCGCCAGAAGGTGGAGTGGCGAAGGCGCTATGAAGGCGTCGTCACTCGCCTTGTGGACTCTTTCGGCTATTCTCAGGCGACGGCCGGCGATCTGATCGCGTACGGGCTGCATGTGATCAAGAGACGTCCCGTGATAAGGACGCCCCGCAACGAAGGAGTCGAGTGGCTCTGGCCCCTTTACCCGAAGTCACCGGTTGAGGGAGGCGGTTCCGGTTCCGTCTAGGAGGCCTCCACAGCTTCCCTTGGCCCGCGCCTGAGTAGGATCTCGTGCACGGCTGCTCCCAGTGGACCGCCGATCAGTGGGCCCACGATGTACACCCAAAAGCCATTTTGAGGACCGGGAATCGCTATCGATCCCCATCCTGCCGCCAGCGCCACCAAGCGAGGGCCGAAGTCTCTGGCGGGATTCCAGCCGCCCTGGGTCAGTGGAGCGAACAGGCTGATAAGGATAGCAACGGCGAAGCCGATGAAAAGAGGAGCCAGGCGTCCTGGCGATAGACCGCCTGCACGCTTGTCGACGAGGCTAAAGATCAAGAGTACAAGGACGCCGGTGCCGAAGGCCTCTACGACCATCGCCCCGGTCGGCGAGATTAGATCCTGGGCGGAAGCACCTGTGCCAAAAACGTCCGGGTTGGGAAAATACTCTCCGAAGACCATGGCGGAATGCTGGCTGCCCGGCTCACCCCGTACAAGGCCGTTCGTGGCTTCGAAACGGCTGATGAAGTTGCCGAACAGCCACCAGATGGTCGCCCCGGCCATGACCCCCCCGGCCATCTGTGAAACCCAGTAGAGGGGAAGCCTGCTCACGGGGAATTCCTTAGGCCGGAAGATCGCAAATGCGAGGCTGACGGCAGGATTCAGGTGTGCCCCGGAGAGCGCCGCCGTCGCGTAGATGGCGAGTGCGATGCCGAAGCCCCATACTGCGGCCACCTGCCACAGGCCGACCTGGGCCCCTGTGATGACAGCGGCGGCTACGGAGCCGGTGCCGAACAGCACGAGCAGATACGTACCGACGGTCTCCCCGGCGGACATCCTAAGGTGCTCCAGATTGGGTTTGATCATCTCGACCTCCTTGAGATCCAACGTAGGCCCAGTTTTTTTGCAAAGTCAACCGGGCTGAAGGGATAGATGAAGGGGCCTCAGTGGCTGAATCCGGCCGAGTGGATCTTCTCCCCGTCCCAGTCGTTACTGACTCGGGGGCAGTGGTCAATACTGGCGCGAACGCCGATAGGGCCGATAAAATAGCGCCCCGATGACCGGCGCGGGAGACACGATGATCGAGCAAGAAGGTAAGGGCATAGGCACGGTGGAGTCCGAATGTCGGACCAAACCTTCGTATTCGTCGTCATCGGCGTGGCGCTGGCGTTCTTTCTGTGGGGGCGCTGGCGCTTTGATGTCGTTGCGCTACTCACGCTACTTGTCCTTGTAATCTCCGGCATAGTTCCCGCCGAGTCGGCGTTCTCGGGGCTTGGTCACCCCGCCGTCGTCACCGTGGCCGCCGTCCTGGTTGCCGGACGAAGTCTGGCCAACTCAGGGGTTGCCGATTTCATCAGCCGCAGGCTGGCTGCGCTCGGCGATGGGCGCCTCGTTCAACTCATCGCCATGACCTGTCTGACGGTCCTGCTATCGGCGTTCATGAACAACGTGGGGGCCTTGGTCCTGATGATGCCCGTGGCCATCGAGACCGCTCGCCGAACAGGCCTGTCGCCGTCCCGCATTCTCATGCCGCTTGCGTTCGGCTCGCTGTTGGGCGGCCTTCTGACCGTCATCGGCACACCGCCAAACATCGTCATCGCCACTTTCAGGGCTGAGACCGGGCAGGACCCCTTCCGGATGTTTGACTTTCTGCCGGTGGGCATCGCTGTCGCGGCGGTCGGCATCGTGTTTATCGTGCTGCTGGGCTGGCGTCTCATACCCCGACGCCGGTCCCGTGCTCTGGACCCGCAGGCATTCAGCATCCAGGAATACCTTGCCGAGGTAAGCGTCCCGGCCGGCGCGCGCATGGCCGGCCGGCTTCTCGGTGAGATCAAGAACGCGATGGACGCGGACTTCGGCGTGGTAGGCCTTATCCGCGATGAGCGACGGTTCGAGGCCCCTTCCACTCTCCAGGAAATCAGGGCTGGCGACGTCCTCATAGTCAAGGCAGATCCCAAGGTCCTGGACGAACTGATAGCCGTATCGGGCTTTGAGATGGCAGGCAGCGATGGTTCGGCCTCGCGCTCCGGGCATATGGGCGAGATAGTGGTCTTGGAGGCGGTTGTAGCCCCAGATTCCGAACTCGAAGGACGAACGCCCTCCCAGATCGGAATGCTGGCCAGATACGGAATCAACCTCCTGGCCATAGCCCGGGGCGGCGAGCGGATTCAGGAACGACTGGGGGATGTGAGGTTGACCGTCGGAGACGTCCTGCTACTGCAGGGGCGATCGGATGCGGTGATGGAGGGGCTGAGCCGCATGGGAGGTCTGCCCCTGGTCGAGAGAGATCTGAGGCTCGGACGGCCCAGGCCCAAGCCGATCATAACCGTCGCCATCTTCGGCCTTGCCATAGCGCTGACAGCCAGCGGGGTGCTCTCGGTCCAGGTTGCCTTCGTGGGAGCGGCGCTACTGATGGCCGTCTCCGGCGCTGTGACCCTGCGAGAGGCCTATGAGAGCGTAAACTGGCCCATAATCATCCTGCTTGGGGCAATGATCCCGATCGAGGGCGCTCTCGTCAGTACGGGTGGTTCCGGGACCATTGCAGGGCTCCTCAATGCGGCGGGTGGTGACACGCCCGACTACCTGATCCTGCTCATCGTGTTGGCGGCCACCATGGTCCTTTCCGGGATCGTCAACAACACAGCGGCAGCGGTCATCATGGCGCCGATCGCAATCGACATCGCCAGAGACCTGGGTGTCAGCGTCGACCCCTTCCTGATGGCGGTAGCCGTGGGCGCATCGGCCGCGTTCCTGACGCCGATAGGGCATCAGTCCAACACACTGGTGATGGGTCCCGGAGGATATCGGTTCGCCGACTACTGGAGGATGGGATTGCCCCTGTCGATTCTAGTCGGCGCTGTGGCGGTGCCTGTGATCTTGGTAGTTTGGCCGCTCGGAGGGACTTAGCGGGTCCTTTGCCAACCACGCAAGCCTGCTTTCGGTTCGGCGGTGGGCTATTGGATGTGGCGCGCCGAGGTCCCCCTCTGCGTCTTGTGGCAGCCAACCAGCTTCCTAAAGCGCTCCAGAAAGGGAGTGTCGCCAATGGATCCGGTGGTCATGATCACCGCGTCCTCCCGGTTGTCGGAGTAGTATGCACTGCGCCTTCCCCGCTCTTTGAACCCGTACTTGGTGTAGAGGTTGCGGGCGATGTAATTTGACTCGCGGACCTCCAATGTCACCACTGCCGAGCGGCGTTCAAGGGCCTGTTCGATGGCTGAGATCAAGAGAAGTTCCCCAACACCGCGACCTCGGTGCTTTGTCAAGACAGCGAGATTAACCACGTGGGCCTCGTCCGCCATGTACCAAATGCCGATGAAGCCCACCGTTTCACCACCGTCCCCTCCGACACAGGCTGTTCGTGCCGTCATCTTGGTCGGATGTTTCCCCTGCGGCTCCTCACCGATCGAATCTGCTACAAGGTAACGAGCGAGGCTGTTTCCCAGCTCCCTTCGAAACGAAGTGGGCGGAAAGAGTGTGGGCAGGGCCTCGCGCTCTACCAGTGCGCAGCGCAAGACATCTGCCTCCGTCATTGGTCTGACTAGGAAGGGCATATTGCGTCAATGGGGTCGATGGCCGCGCAACCAGTCAACTGCCCAGTTCTGACTGTGCCGATCGGCAGCGTCCACTGGACGGCACAGAACTAACTTCGTGGACGAAACGTACGTTATCTATAATTACTATAGGCAGTAGTCTAGTAGAGGAGGTCAAAACGGTGAGCGCCGACAGGTCGCCTTCCATTGAGCGTATCGAGGCTCTGGTAAGGCGCGCTCAGCGCGGGGAGACGGCCGCTTTCGAGGCGCTCTATGACCGCTTCTACGACAAGGTCTTTCGCTACCTGTCGTTCAAGACGGGCGACGCATTGCTGGCCGAGGATCTCTCAGAGGAAGTTTTCCTCCGTATGCTGACGTCCATCGGCAGCTATGAGCACCGGGGTCATCCCTTTTCCTCCTGGCTATTTCGCATAGCGCACAATCTCGCGGTCGATCACTTTCGCAAGCAAGGACGTCAAAAGACCGTATCGCTCGAAAAGGTGTCAGCGGTCGTTGGAGAGTCCGGTGTCGATCTGGATAGATACGTGCAAACAAAGCTGACCATGAGAGAGGTCAATAGGGCGATGGAGGGTCTTACCGACCTACAGCGTCAGGTGATCTCCATGAGGTTCGCCGGAGAACTTTCGGTCAAGGAGACGGCTGAGGCCCTCGGGCGAAAGGAGAACGCGATCAAGGCCCTCCAACACGCCGGGATAAAGAAGCTGCGCCGCATCCTGATGCCGGCAGGCAGCCCCTCTCATCAGCACATCTAGCTAATGGATCCTTTCGAGATCGACAGGGAACTCGACGAGGTTTTCGATGCCTGCCTTGACCGCATGGCCAACGGGCAGAGCATTGAGGAGTGCCTTCGCGACTACGACGGCCATCGAGAGCGTCTGCAGCCATTGTTGGAGGCCGCGCAAGCCACCCTTTCGGCCGCCTCCGCGGTAGAGCCATCCAGGGCTGCAAGGATTCGGGGCAGAGCCAGACTCCGCGAGCGGCTCGATGCCGAACTCCCGGTTCGCTCAGGCTCGCGGTGGTGGCGCTTGCGGGTACCCAGACCGCTGGCCGTCCCCATGACCGCCGCGCTGGCAATTGCACTGATTGTTCTTGGCGGAGGAAGTATCGCCGCGGTGGTGGCGGAAGACTCTGTCCCTGGGGACAACCTCTATTGGGTCAAGCGCACCAAGGAGAACGTGGTCCTGACACTGTCCCGGTCTGATACTGGCAAGGCTCAGACCCATGCCGAGTTGGCCGGAGTGCGCGGCGAGGAGCTTCGCAAGCTGATCGAACAGGGCAGGATCGCCGCGGCTGAAAGGCATCTGGCGTCCGTACACCAACATCTCCGGGCCTCGGCAGAGCATGTAGGCGTGGTGGTAACCTTGAACCGAATCGAGATGCCTTCAGCTCCCATCGCTATCGAGGGCACCGCGGAACTGGTTGCCTTGGTGGTGACGCTTGAGAGGGACGGCGACCTGCTGAGAATCGGTCCACTTTACGTCCATGACGCATCGCTGCAAGAGCAGCGACAGCGCATTGAACGAATAAAGAGGGAATTCGAACTCTCATACAGGGCGTTGGTTTCCGCCCTTTACCCTGACGTGTTGTCAGGGCCTTTCTGGCGCGTCGAGACTATCGGCATCCAGTCCTCGATTCGATAGCCGTCGCCTGAGGCGACCGGTCGGATCTGCATGGATATTGTCCTTAGGATAACGCGCGCCATGCTGCGCTATCGCGCACTGGTTGCTGCGGTCTATCTGGCCACCCTGGCGGCCACGGCCGCCCAGTTGCTCTTGCCACGCTTCCTCGGCAGCGCGGTCGATCGACTCTCAGATGCCGTTGCTGGCAAGGGGCTGGACGAAGGCGCCATTCTCGTCATCGCGATCTGGCTGGTTGTCCTGAGCGTTCTCCGCGGAGCCTTCTCGTATGTGCAGACCCATCTGGGTGAGACCGTCTCCCAGAGGGTCGCCTACGATCTGCGGAATTCCTTCTACCGCCAGGTCCAAGAGCAGAGCTTCGCCTTCCACGATCGCCATCACACCGGCAATCTCATGTCCCGGGCGGTCACGGATGTGGAAAACATCCGCTTTTTCATATTCATGGGCTTGCTCAGGGCGCCGTTCTTCCTGATCCAGTTCGTGGCCGTGGCCGTCATCCTGCTGGTGCTCGACTGGCGTCTCGGCCTGCTAAGTGTCGTCCTAATGCCTGTCGTCGTCTCTCTCTCTCTGGGTGTGCGGGCCAAGATGCGGGATCTCTGGCAGCGCATTCAGGAGCACATGGCGGACCTGAGTACCGTCCTGCAGGAGAACTTGACCGGGGTGAGGGTGGTGCGAGCGTTTGGGGCTGAGCGCCACGAGCAGGCCAAGTTCGACCTGGTCAATCAAGAGGTTGCGCGGGACAACGTTAGGGCGACCGCACTGAGAACCCAGAGCATTTCCTTAACCGTGTTCGGCTTCATGATGACCATGGTGGCGATCATCGGGTTCGGAGGCTACCTGGTGGTCCGCGGTGACATGAGTCCGGGTGAGCTGGCGCAGTTCATCTTTTTTATGCAGACGATGATGATGCCGGTACGCATGGTCGGCTGGATAATCAACACCATTGCGCGGGGGATTGCGGCGGGCCAGCGGATGTTCGAGATCCTGGATGATCGCCCCGCTGTGGCCGGCCGTGCCGGGGCCGTCGACCTCGGGAGGGCGAAGGGTCTGGTGCGCTTCGAGAACGTCAGCTTCGGCTACGAGACGGATAGACCTGTTCTGCACGGCATTGATCTTAAGGTGGAGCCGGGTCAGGTAGTGGCCATCATGGGCGCTCCCGGTTCCGGAAAGAGCACCTTGGTCAGCTTGCTTCCGCGGTTCTACGATGTCTCCTCCGGTCGCGTCACAATCGACGGTACGGACGTACGGGACGTGACGATAGGCTCGCTGCGATCCAACATAGGCATCGTCCAGCAGGATGTGTTCCTCTTCTCGGCGTCCCTGGGCGAGAACATCGCCTACGGTCACGTCGACGCTTCCGCAGCGGAGCTTTCTCGGGTGGTCAAATTGGCGATGCTTGGCGACTTCGTGGACAGCCTGGAGGCCGGGCTGAACACTCCGGTGGCCGAGCGGGGAGCATCGTTGTCCGGTGGCCAGCGTCAGCGTGTGGCCATCGCCAGGACGCTTCTGCTCGACCCGCCCTTGCTGATACTGGACGACTCGACGTCGAGTGTGGACGCCGATACCGAGCATCAACTGGGACGGGCTCTCGAGACGGTCATGATGGGAAGAACGACCTTCGTGATTGCCCATCGCCTTAGCACGGTGGAGAGAGCGGACCTCGTGCTCCTGCTGGACGGTGGACGCATCGTGGAGCGTGGCACCCACGGTGAACTGCTGGCGGCCGGCGGGATCTACCGGCGGTTATTCGACCTCCACCTTAGACCTCGCGACGAGGCGATTTGGCGCGGATTCTTGGCGCCCCCGCATCCGGGATACGGGAGCGCTCGCACATGATGGCCGGATGGATGCTGGGCGGCTCGACAGGTGCCCAGGGCGACGAGGAGGTCTTCGGAAGCGTCTATGACCAGCGTGTGGTGTCCCGCATGCTGGGCTATGTAAAGCCCTATCGGCGGGAGTTGGCCATTGCGATTGCGGCGATGCTGGCGTTCACGGCGTCGCTGACCGCAGTCCCTTGGGTCATCAAGATAGCGATTGACGACTTCATAGCACAGGGCGACCTGGGCGGCCTGTGGTGGATGGTGGCGGTGTTCGTCGGCTTGGCGTTGATCAACTGGGGGGCGAACTACCTTCAGCAGACGGCGATGGAGCGGGTTGGTCAGGGTCTCCTTTACGCCCTGCGGAGGGACATGTTCGTCCACCTGCAGCGCCAGTCGGTCTCCTTCTTTAACCGCACCGAGGCGGGAAGATTGATCTCTCGCGTCATCGGCGATGTAGGCCAGATGCAGGAGTTGACCTCCATAGTCGTGATGACACTGGGTGACCTTGTGAGCCTCGTTTTCATAATCGGCGCCGTGCTCGCCCTAGACGTTCGGCTCGGACTGATCTCTATGGCGACCCTGCCGGTTCTCGCGCTGGTGGTGGCGTTCTGGCAACCGTTTGCCAAGCGCGAGTTCCTCAGGGTCCGCCATGCGATCTCGGTCGTAAACGCCGACCTGAACGAGAATCTGGCAGGCGTGCGTGTTGTGCAGGCGATGAACCGACAGGCCGTCAATCTCGACCGCTTCGAGGGGAAAAATCGACTCCATCTGGACGCCAACAAGGTCGCGAGCAGATGGTCCGCAGGTCTTTTGCCTTCCGTCGATGCGTTGACGGGGGTCGCGATAGGTCTGGTGGTCTTTTTCGGAAGTCGTATGGTTTCCGGCGGGGCCATTGAGGTTGGGGCGCTCATCGCATACGTGCTCTACATCCAGCGCTTCTTCGATCCGGTTCGGAGTCTCACCATGCAGTACACCCAGCTGCAGCGCTCAATGACTTCGGGCACTCGCATCTTCGACCTGCTCGACGCGCCGCCTGAGGTGGTAGATGCTCCCGGCGCCCCCGACCTTGCCGCCGTAAGGGGAAGGGTGGAATTCAGGCGAGTGAGCTTTTCGTACGAGACCGGCACAGACGTGCTCGACCAGGTCAGCTTCATCGTTGAGCCGGGAGAGGCAGTGGCGATCGTTGGGCCCTCCGGCGCCGGGAAGACGACCCTGGTGTCGCTGCTCGCCCGGTTTGCCGACGTTGAGAGGGGAAGGGGAGCCATAGAGGTCGACGGCCGGGACCTTAGAGAGGTCACGCGCCTGTCACTCGTTTCCCAGATGAGCATGGTTCTCCAAGAACCCTTCCTGTTCTCAGGCACCGTCCGCGAGAACATCAAGTTCAGCCGCCCCGATATCCCCGATGAGCGCATGTTCGAATCGGCCAAGGCGGTCGGGGCCCACGAGTTCATATCGGCCTTGCCTGACGGGTACGATACCCGGATTGCCGAGCTGGGCATGAACCTGAGCCTGGGCCAGCGACAGCTCATAAGCTTTGCCCGCGCCCTTGTCGCCGATCCCCGCATCCTGGTGCTGGACGAGGCGACGGCGTCGGTTGATAGCGAGACGGAAGTGCAGATACAGAGAGCGCTGAGCGTATTGCTCAAGGATCGCACGGCCATCTTGATCGCTCATCGCCTTTCCACCATCAGGCATGCCGGGCGCATACTGGTCCTGGACAAGGGAAGGGTTGTAGAGGAGGGAGACCATGATCACTTGATGGAAGCCAATGGCCTTTACGCGCGCCTCTACCGCCTCAACCAGATCAGAGCCAGCTAGGCTCGGGGCGCGGGAGTGCGCCCCGGGATAGGCCCGCCCGGGCCGGTGCTATAATCCCGGCCACGAAAGCGAGGAGACGCCTGATGAGCACCATTACGGAGCGCTTTTTTGAGCTTCATCCCAAGTCCGCCGCGCTAGCTGACCGTGGGCGACGGCTCTTCCCGGACGGTGTTACCCACGATATCCGCCGGTTCGATCCGTTCACCATGTACATGGACCGTGGCGTGGGCCCGCGCAAGTGGGACATAGACGGCAATGAGTACATCGACTATCGGACGGGCCACGGATCCATGATTCTCGGCCAGGCCAACCCCCGCGTCGTCGAGGCCGTCTCGGCAGCGCTCGCCAGGGGCACGCATCTTTCAGCCTCCTCCGAGATGGAGATCCGGTGGGCAGAGCTAGTGCATGAACTGGTTCCCTCAGCCGAAAAGATGCGCTTTCACAGCTCTGGAACCGAGGCGGTCATGATGGCATTCCGCATGGCCCGCACATATACGGGCAAGGAGAAGATCGTAAAGTTCAAAGACGCCTTCCACGGCTGGGCGGACAATCCCTACGTCGGCACCGACACCGACCTGGGAGGGAACGGCATACCACAGGGTGTGAGGGACACGATGATCCTTGTCGACTATGACCTGGATGAAGTGGAGGAGGCCCTCAAGTCCCACGATGACATAGCGGCACTGATCTACCAGGGCAACATCGTGGTCAGACCCGAGTTCATACAGGCCCTGAGAGAGTTGACCACGTGCTACGGAGTTCTCTTCATCATCGACGAGGTCGTATCGGGCTTCCGCTGGTCAAAGGGCGGGAACCAGGGCCGCTACGGTGTGACGCCCGACCTGTCGACCATGGCCAAGATCCTGGCGGGCGGTCTGCCCGGTGGGGCTGTGGCCGGTCGCTCCGATGTGGTCGACACTATCGGGAAGGGTAGGATCGCCCACCCTGGAACATTCAACGCGAATCCCCTTTCGGCCACCGCCGGTGTGACGGCGCTGCAGATCGTTCGCGATGAGCCTGTACTCGAACGCGCCGACTCGATGGCCGAGCGGCTCAAGTCCGGACTGAATGAGGTCCTGAGCCGAAACGAGGTCCCGGGATTTGCCTACGGCGTAGCGTCTATCGTCAACACCGAACTGGGTTCGGAGCGGGACTTCGACCCTGACTTCGGCGGAATGGGGGAAGCTGCCGGCAACCCGTATCCGGCGGGGGTACGTGCGGTGCTCGATCAGGGAATGATCAACAACGGCATCTATTGCCAGACCTCCAGTTTCATACTGTCCGCAACGCACTCCGAGCAGGATGTCGACCGGACGATAGATGCCTTCGAGACTACCCTGCGGCAGGCGAGAGAACAGGGCACCATCTAGGCGTCCTGCCCCTCGCTGACGCTGGACTCCGGTGGGTGAGCCAGCCGCTATAATGACCGCCACTTAGCTGAGGATACTAGGTGCCCGTGCCCTCCAGCGTCTCCTTCCATAACCTGAGTCCCGTCTCCTTCTTGGACAGGAGCGCCATGGTCTATCCGAACAAGACGGCCGTGGTCTACAGGGACCTGCAGCTTACCTACGCGGAGTTCGACGAGCGCGTGAACCGTCTCGCCGGCGCACTCAGGGAAGCCGGGGTGCGCAAGGGTGACCGGGTCGGCTTTTTGTGCCCCAACGTGCCTGCAATGCTTGAGGGCCACTATGGACCCATGCGAATCGGGGCCGTTTTGGTAGCGATCAATTTTCGCCTGTCGCCTCGAGAGATCACCTACATACTGAACCACTCCGGGTCGAAGGTGCTGGTGTTTGATTCGGAGTTTGCCCCAAAGGTCCGTCAGATGATGGACGGCCTGGAGACGGTCAATACATTCGTCCAGGTAGTGGATGCCGCTGCCAGGGATGAGGGCATACCTGGGCCGGAGTACGAGTCCTTCTTGGCGTCGGCTCCGCCCGGAGTACATCGAGAGGAATTGGACTCGGAACTGGACACGATAGCTATCAATTACACGTCAGGCACTACGGGTCTGCCGAAGGGCGTTGAGTACCATGCCAGGGGCGCCTACCTGAATGGACTCGGAGAGATTCTTGAAATCGGGATGAACTGGCGGGGGGTCTATCTCTGGACGCTGCCCATGTTCCATTGCAACGGCTGGTGTTTCACGTGGGGAGTCACCTCGGTCGGCGGAACCCACGTCTGCTTGAGGCGCATCGATCCGGTGGAGATATTTGGGCTGATACGCGACGAGGGCATAACCCATATGTGCGCGGCTCCCACCGTCCTTACGAGCATGTACTCCTCCCCGGCGGCCGAAGGTCAAGATCTGTCAGGCCTGACGATAATGACCGCCGGAGCTCCGCCGGCTCCTCAGGTCATCCGAAGCATGGAGGGCATGGGTGCCTTCATTCACCACGCCTATGGTCTTACTGAGACCTATGGCCCGCACACGATATGCGCGGTGCAGCCTGGATGGGAATCCCTGCCAGTGGCCGAGCGCTCACGGCTCAAGTCGCGCCAGGGAGTGCCCTACGTGGTCGCACAGACCGGACTGCGGGTGGTCGACGAGAACATGGAGGACGTTCCCCGCGACGGGTTGACCATGGGCGAGGTAGTAATGCAGGGCAACAACGTTGCCACCGGCTACTTCGACAATCCCGAGGCGACGGCCGAGTCCTTCCGGGATGGCTGGTTCCATTCCGGCGACTTGGCGGTCTGGCACTCGGATGGCTACATCGAACTTCAGGACCGCGCCAAGGACGTGATCATCTCAGGCGGTGAGAACATCTCCAGCCAGGAGGTGGAAAAGGTCTTGATGGAGCATCCGGGCGTACTGGAGGTGTGCGTCATCGGGGTGCCCGACGAAAGGTGGGGCGAAGTTCCCAAGGCCTTTGTGGTTCAGCGTGCGGCAGGTGGAGTTTCTGGAGGCGAGTTGATCGAGTTCTGCCGGGAACGCATCGCCCATTTCAAGGCCCCCAAGTACGTGGAGTTCGGCGACCTGCCGAAGACGGCGACCGGCAAGATACAAAAGTACGTCTTGCGGGAACGTGAATGGCAGGGAATTACCAAGCGGATTAACTGACCGGCCTGGCGCCCCAGGCGCCGCCGCCGTCAGAGACTTGAATCCCCGGGCAGCCTTGGCCGGGTCAACGGCGTCGTCTCTACCTAAACAGGTCCTTGATGCGATCGGTAAAGGACCTTCCGCCTCCGCGCCTAACCGTCTTGTCCCAGCTGACCTGGGCAGATGCGGAGCGGTTCAGGTCCCTCACCCGCCTCTTCATCAGGTCCATGACCTGCTTCTCCTCGCCCGGATCCAACCAGTACCCATGCTGGTCCGGGCACTGGTCGATCGGAAGGTTGTAGGCTCTGTAGTTGAAGGTTGTCATTAGCTTGCCGCATTTGACGCACGAGATGTCGCTATCACGCTGTGCGTAGATGCGGGTGCCCTTGCGGTGACCGCTGTCGAAGGCCCTGTCCTCAAGGTCGTCGAGCTCGTGGTGGTCAAGCCACATTCCCTTGCAGGCCGGACACTCGTCCACCTCGATTCCCCTGTGTGTCCTGACCTTTAGGGGGGTCTTGTCTCGCGGGCAATTCATCGTGCCGACCATAATCTAATCTTACGTTGGCGTCGCCGTTGGCGCATAGCGGGGGAGGCTCCCACGCCGAATCGAGGTGGCTAGATGCCTCGCAGTCGAATCGCCTCCGACACACGTGATACGGCCAAGATAGTCGCTCCGGAACGCATGTCAGTCGCGTGTTTGTCGGCAGTGTCCAGCACCTGGTCGAAGGCCTGCGTGAGGATCTGCTCCATCTTGAGGTTGACCTCCCTGAGTTCCCAGGCATAGCCCTGCATGTTCTGGACCCACTCGAGATAGGAGACCACCACGCCGCCGGCATTCGCCAGGATATCCGGTACGACCAGCACCCCCTTGTCGCGCAATATGGACTCGGCGGCGCCGGTCGTTGGCCCATTGGCACCCTCCACGATCATCCCGGCCGTGATGGAGCCAGCGTTGGCCTCGTCGATTTGTCGCTCCTTGGCCGCCGGTACCAGGATGTCTAGCTCTAGCCCTAGGAGATCGCTGGAGTCGATTTCTTCGGCAAGCGGGTAGCCTGCGAACGAGCCATTTGCTCGCTTGTGCCGAAGCAGGTCCGATGGGTCGATGCCGCAGGCCGAATGAAGGGCGCTGGTGCTGTCGGCCGCAGCGACCACTCGCGCCCCCTCCAGGCTCAGCAGCTGGGCGGCCCAGTACCCGACTTTGCCGTAGCCGATCACGCCTACGCGCGCGCCTTCAAGTCCCATGTCCATGGAGGCTCTGGCACGTCGTGCCGCCACCATGACCCCCCGCCCTGTGGCTTCGGCTCTTCCGAGGGATCCTCCAAGTTCGACCGGCTTGCCGGTAACTGTGGCGTATTCGGGCGCATCGCCCGCACTCAGCGCGTCCATGAACCATGCCATGGTCTGGTCCGTCGTGTTGACGTCGGGTGCGGGAATGTCAACCTGGGGGCCGATGATCGGTGCGACCTCTACGGCGAACCGCTTGGTGAGCCTCTCGAGTTCGGCCTCCGACATTTCCTTCGGGTCGCAGGCCACGCCGCCCTTGCTGCCGCCGAAGGGTATGCCTGTGATCGCCCCCTTCCAGGTCATCCACATCGCCAGTGCTCGGATCTCGTCCAGGGAGACGTCCGGGTGATAGCGCATCCCGCCCTTGCCCGGTCCGCGATGCAAGCTGTGCTGAACCCTGTGACCGGTGAACACCCTGACGGCGCCGTCATCCATCCTCACGGGTACCGACACGGTCAACTCGCGCTTGGGACTGCGCAGCTGTGCATGAACGTCGGGCTCCAGCCCGAGGCGGTCAGCAGCGTCGTCGAGCTGGGCCAGGGCGCGTCTGTAGACCGGCTCGTGTGCCTGTTCCGGTGGTTGCTTGGACGTAGTCACCGCCTGCGTGATCCTCCCCTCCCTCTATGTCTCCAACCTGTCCTTAAGCCCTGGTTCTAGCCCAGATGGCGGATGATCTCGTCTATGGTGGGATCGCCGCCGCCTGGCGGCCGAGATTCGGCAAACCGCTTGAGATCGGAAAGGGCCTGGGCCCGGTTGCCCCGCCTGAAGTGTGCCAGTCCCCTATCCCTGCGCTCCTCGGGCAGGTCAGGGTGGATGGCTACCAGCATGTCTAGCACGTTAATCGCGCGGCCATAGTCCTGGAAACGCAGGTGGATGGCCTTCAGGTTGCGAAGCATACGGGTAACAAAGCTCCGGTTGCTCACCGGGTACAGATACGCGTCGTTCCATTCCGCAGGAGCCCCGGCGGGCGCACTGGCCATCATCCGGGAAAACAGGTTCTTGGCCTCCTTGCGCGAGATCAGCGAACCATCGTGGAACGGGTCGAGGTAGATGTCAGGGGCCCCATTGTGGCCGACGAGGAAGTGGCCCGGCATGCCGATTCCGACCAGGGGTACGCCCGCCCGCCTGCCCACCTCAACGTAGATCAGCGACAGACTGATGGGGATGCCTATACGTCGATCCAGCACGTCGTTCAGGTAACTGTTGCGGGGGTCGTAGTAGTTGTCGTGGCTGCCGGTGAATCCCAGGTCGTCCGCTAGCCAGCGTCCGATGGTGTTCATGCGGTGCGCCGGGCTCTCATCGTCGTCTTCGTCTATGCGCTTACGGGCGACCGATGCCATGTCCTCAAGGGCCTCCAGCTCGGACTCACCCTCAAGGTCAGGGTACTCTGACTGGGCTATCAGGAGCGCGGCCACGGCCAGATCGATGTCCTCATCCGGCATGTGACTGAGCCGCTCGAACTCGGTGGTCCAGATCGGTTCGCGGCCGACTATCTCCATGGTGGCTCCTCGGCAGTCGGGCCGTTTGAGTCCTGATGGCCCGATAAGTTCAGGCAGGCGGCGAATCCCTCCCTGTAAGTCGGGAACCTGTAGTGGCCGCCAAGAAGGCCGTCCGCATACCTGCTGACCACCATTCGGCCCTTCGGCGCCTCATTGCGCCAGTCGCCCGGGACGGTGATTCCCAGTACACGCTCCAGGTACTCAAAGGTCTCACGATTGGATGACGGCCTTCGGTCGACGGCATTGACGAGACTGGCTTCGATCCCGGGCTGAAGCCGGCCGAACGAGAGTATGAGCCTGCACAGGTCGTGGACGTGTATGCGCGTGACCATCCGATTGCCGGTCGCAGCGCGGGAGAAATCGCCCTTGCTAAAGCGTGTGGCCAAGTTTCTGTCAGGGCCGTAGATGCCCCCGCACCGGAGTATTCTTGCTCCAGCGTATGTGTCGATAATCGCCTCTTCAAGCAGTAAACGGTCCTTGGCGCGGCCAGATTCGGGGTGTGGGATAGTGTCCTCGTTCTGCGTGGGGAGATCCCCGTCGCGCTGTGCCGTGAAGGCTGACGGATAGACGGCTGTTGTCGACAGGTGCAGGTAGACGGGACGGGTCCCTCCCTCCATCAGCGCCGAGAGCGCCGAGCGATATGGCAGTTGAAGTTTTCCGTCTCGCCGGTAGGTGGGCACGGTGTCCAGGATCAGGGAGGCCGGACTGTCGCAGGCGGCGGGCAAGTCGCCTGCCGCGACGGCGCTAAATCCCTCAGTCCTTAGGCGCTCCGGGTTGCGTGTCAGGAACATGACCGCCGCCTCGCCCGCGAAGTTGCGGGCCAGATACCTACCGGTATAGCTGCCTCCAAGGCAAATGATCCTCAGCTGCTGTGCGGGGTCTACGATCGCCGCTCCTTCGTTGACACGTTATTTCGGTGGCGGTACGCTCCCGGCGCAGGTCGGCTGCATGCCAGACCGGCACTTTCCCGACCCTGCGAGGAGGAGTCGATGACCGCGTACGCGCGCTTTCAAGCCCAGCTTGAGCTAGAGTTGGGGGCCATCCGCAAGTCCGGGCTCTACAAGGACGAGAAGGTCATCACCTCCGCTCAACGGGCCGAGGTACGAACCGACGGCGGGGACATGGTCAACTTCTGCGCCAATAACTACCTGGGCCTCGCCGACTCCGAAGAGGTGCAAGAGGCGGCCATCGGGGCCATGCAAACGCACGGTTTCGGCATGGCGTCGGTGCGCTTCATCTGCGGCACTCAGGATATCCACCTCGAGTTAGAGCGTGAGGTAACCCGGTTCATGGGTACCGAGGACACAATACTCTACGCCTCCTGCTTCGATGCCAACGCCGGCCTGTTCGAGACGTTGCTCGGACCGCAGGATGCGATCATTTCCGACGCACTCAACCACGCATCCATCATCGATGGGGTGCGGCTGTGCAAGGCCGTGCGCAAGGTCTACAGGCATGCGGACATGGCCGACCTGGAGGAAACGCTGAGGCAGACCTCGGATGCAAGATTCCGCCTGATTGCAACGGACGGCGTCTTCTCCATGCAGGGTGACCTCGCCCCTCTGCCGGAGATCTGCGATCTTGCCGAGAAACATGACGCGATGGTGATGGTGGACGACTCCCATGCCACGGGCTTCATCGGCCCGAGCGGCAAGGGTACGGCGGAGGAGCTGGAGGTGCAGGACCGTGTCGATGTCACGACTTCGACGATGGGTAAGACCTTTGGAGGCGCCTCTGGCGGCTTTACGACTGGCCGCAGAGAGATCGTCGAGCTGCTGCGCCAGCGTTCCCGCCCGTACCTGTTCTCAAACTCTCTGGCTCCACCCATAGTGGCCGGGGCCCTGAAGTCGCTGCACATACTGCAGGAACGCCCCGAGCTGCGCGAGAGACTGCACCACAACACCCGCTACTTCAGGTCCGAGATCGTCAGACTCGGGTTCGATGTCATACCGGGATCTCATCCTATCGTTCCGATCATGATTGGCGACGAGATACAGAACGTAGAGCTCGTAGAGGCCGTGAACGAACGAGGCATCTTCTGTGTCGGTTTTTCCTACCCCGTTGTGCCTCGGGGTGAGGCACGGATCAGGCTTCAGATGTCGGCGTCTCACACCAGGGACCATCTCGATAAGGCCCTTGCCGCGTTCGAGGAAGCCGGTAAGGAACAAGGGGTAATCTGATCGCTAGTATCTAATGGTCGCGAGGAGTTGGTGGATTGAGCATCGATCCCAGTGAACTGGATGGCCGCGTCGCCATCGTAACCGGCGCTGGACAGGGTATGGGACGTTCGGTCGCAGAGCGTTTGGCGGCGGCCGGGGCGTCGTTGGTTGTCAACGACGTGCGTCAGGACGCGGTCACGGAAGTGGCGGCGGCGCTGCGGTCCGGCGGTGCCGATGCGGTGGGGATCGCCGGGGATGTGACCGTAAAGTCCGACGTCCGGCGGTTGGTGGAGGCGGCGACAGACCGGTTCGGAACGATAAATGTGCTCGTGAACAACGCCGGGGTTCTGCGTCCAACGAAGGTCATCGACATACCCGAGGACGAGTGGGATTGGGTGGTGGCGGTTAACCTCAAGGGCACCTTCCTGTGCTCACAGGCTGTATTGCCGCCAATGCGGGCCGCGGGTTGGGGCCGGATAGTCAATTTCTCCTCCACCGCAGGCAAGAATATATCCACGGTCGGCGGCGCACACTACACCTCAGCCAAGGCCGGAATACTGGGTTTCACACGCCATCTGGCAAAGGAAGAGGCGGGATACGGCATCACCGTTAACTCCGTCTGCCCGGGTCTGATAGACACGGAGATGGTGAGAAGCACCATCGACAACGCACGTGCTGACGCCTACGCGGAATCCTTCCCCATTGCACGCTTGGGCGAGCCCGGTGAGGTTGCAGAGCTGGTGGCTTTTCTGGCCTCCGACCGCGCCGCGTACATCACCGGAGCCTCCCTGGACATCAATGGCGGAGACCTGATGATCTAGCGGAAGGCCTGCAAACGGCCGTGATAAAGTGCCGCCTATTCGGCGAGGAGGGCTGTATGAACGCCGCGGAGATAAGAGACCTCTACCCCATCACCAAGAAGCGAGCCTACATGTTCAGCGGAGGAATCGCACCCGTGTCGACCCGGCATGAGGCCGCCATGAAGGCGCATATGGACTGGCTCTCGAACGATCCGGACGATCTGTATGCGAACGGACTTGACGCGGATGCCTCCGACTGTCGCCGGATGTTCGCCGAGCTCATGGGTTGCGACGAGGACGAGGTGGCCGTCGTGAACTCGACCTCGGAAGGTTCTGCGGTCTCGATAGACGTGATCGAGCCAAGGCCCGGGGCAAACGTGGTGTTCGACGATTTCTCGTATCCGTCGTCGGTGTTCCCCTGGCACCTGCCCCCGCATCAGGACGTGACCAAGCGCTTTGTGCACGCGCGCGAGGGTGTGATGCACCTTGAGGACTTCGAGGCGGCGATCGACGAGAACACCCTCGCGGTGTGCATCTCTCACGTCACGCCCATGGAAGGCTTTCGACAGGACATCGGCGCACTGTCCGAGATCGCTCACGCCAAGGGCGCCTTGGTCATGGTCGATGGGGCGCAGAGCGCCGGAGCGATGCACATAGACCTGCACGAGACCGGGGTCGACTTCTATACCTCCACCGCGATGAAGTGGCTGCTCGGTGCTGCGGGCGTGGCCTTCCTGTATGTTGCCCGTCGTCACCACGATCGCCTCCCAACGCGGGCCGCTTACGCAAGTACCTACGATTTCAACATCCACAACTTTCAGCTCAGATCGGATGCCCGACGCTTTGAGTTGGGCATGTTGAACCTCATGGGACTGGCGTTTACAAAGCCTGGCCTGCAGATACTGCTGGAGACCGATATGCGCATGGTCGAGTCACACAATCTTGACCTTTCGGGTCGCTGCATCGCCGGAATGCGGGAACGTGGCATGGACGTTACGACCTCGGACGATCCGCAATACAGGCTCGGGGTCGTGGCTGCGACCCACGAGGATGCCGAGGGGCTATGGAGGTTCCTGCATGACCGCGGGGTCGACACGTATTTCCATGGCGACCTGTTCAGGGTCGACCCTCACGTCTTTAACAACGCTGAAGACGTAGATCGATTCCTGGAAGGTCTGGACACTTACAACTCACGGTAGGGGTCGGAAAAGCCGGACTGGTCTGCGTCTACCGAATTGAGGGACGGCGCGACCTGTCTCGCCAACGGTCACAAAGCTACCTAGAATGGCCGCCACCATGTCCGAGGTCATGACCGTCACCGGCCCGGTACGTGCCAGCGATCTGGGGTTTACGCTGATGCACGAGCACCTTCTGCTCGACCTGCTCAAGGACTCTTGGTCGGTCAACAACCTGCTCTACGAGCCGGAACTGGCGACCCTGGAGGTGATGAGATACAGGAAGGCCGGCGGCGTGACGCTGGTTGACCTTACCAACCGGGGACTGGGCCAGCGCCCCCTAGCGGTCCGGTCCATAGCGGAAGAGACCGGCCTTCAGATCGTCCTTGGCTGTGGCTGGTACCGAGAGCCCTACTACGAGCAATTCCTGCACCGCTGGTACGTCGACCGCATGGCCGAGCAGATGATCGCCGACCTGACCGTCGGAATCGACGACACGGGAGTTCGCGCAGGCATCATCGGCGAACTTGGCGCCCACGAGCGATGGGTGTCGCCGGTCGAGGAAAGGATGCTCCGGGCGGGCGCCCGAGCTCAGAGGAAAACGGGCGTGACGTTGACCACCCACGGCACCAAGAGCCCGGTGGCGTTGCAGCAACTGGACATACTGAGCGAGGAGGGAGTGGACCCGGCAAGGATCGTTGTCGGCCACTCGCACAGTTGGCCGTACCCGGAATTCCACGAGGAGATCGTGCGCAGGGGGGCGTGGCTATCGTTCGACACGATGTCGGACAGCAACGAGTACGAGCTCGGGAAGATGATCAGATTGATAAAGGCGGTGTTAGAAGCGGGCAACATCGACCGCCTGCTGCTGTCGCATGACGTCTGCTACAGGACACACTACGTCTCCTACGGTGGTTGTGGGTACGATTTCATATCGACTCGCCTGTTGGCCCACCTTGCCAAGATCGGCGTCACCGAAGACATGTTCGAGCAGATCATGGTCGATAACCCGAGAAGGGCGCTCACCGGGTCCGCTGCGTGACTGAAATGTGCCGGCCTGACCCGGGGACCCGCGCGCTTGACCGGGGTCGGTCGGCGAACTGCGAGGCTTACAGTTGACCGATGTCCAGACGGTGACGGGACCGGTCTCGGCCGAATCGCTGGGAACAACGCTTCCCCACGAGCACGTGTTTATCGATCACATGCTCGACAACTGGATGCCCGGCAACCTGCTCAGTGACCCGGTGCTTGCCGATCTGGAGCTGAGGGCGGCACGCGAGGCGGGGGTGTCGACCGTCGTTGATCAGACCGGACGCGGAGTTCACCGAGACCCTTTGGTTCTCCGGGAACTGTCCGAGAGCGCTGGCGTGAATATCGTGACCGGCACGGGCTGGTTCAAGGAGCGCTTCTACGATCTCGACTTTCCAAAGATGAAAGCCGATGCGCTCGCCGCGATCATGGTGGACGATCTGACCGATGGGATAGCCGAAACGGGTGTACGCGCGGGCCTCATCGGGGAGATCAACGTCCATGCCCGCTGGGTGACCCCGGGCGAGGAGCGCATGCACCGTGCCGCGGCCCGTGCCCAGAAGGTCACAGGCGCGGCGCTCGCCGTCACAGGCACGCACACCTCGACCGTCATGGACCAGCTCGACATCCTGGAGGAAGAGGGCGTAGACCTGCGTAGGGTCATTGTCGATCACGTCAACGGCATCGCCGACCACGAATTGCACTCGGCGATAGCAACCAGAGGTCCGTTCACGTGCTTTAGCTCGTTTCCCATCGGCAGTCCGACGTTGCTCGATAGGGATGCACGCCTTGTCAAGGAAATGGTGAGGGCCGGACTTGCCGACCACGTACTGGTGTCGACCGGGGTCTCTACCCGTAGCCAGCTGGCCGCCTACGGCGGGGCTGGTTACGGATTCGCGGCTGCCGGCCTTTGGGAGCGCCTGGGATCGGTAGGCCTAACGGATGAGGAGTGGGACCAAATCATGGTGAGAAACCCTCACCGGGCGCTGGCCGGGGGGTAGACAGATGGCGCTTTCAGAGGTCATGACCGTGACCGGCCCGGTGAGGCCGGAGGAACTCGGGTTCACGCTAATTCACGAGCATATCTTCCTGTCGCTCCTGATGGACCATCTGGACACCAATCGAGTGCTCGACGATCCCGGCGCCGCGCGGTCTGAACTGCAGCGGTACAAGGATGCCGGCGGCGTCACGCTTGTAGACCAGACCAACAGGGGGCTGGAGCAACAGCCGGAGGCGGTTCGGCGTATGGCCGTTGAGACCGGCCTGCTCATCGTGCTCGGTTGCGGATGGTACCGTGAGCCCTTCTATGATCCCCGCCTTTACAGGGAGTCAACCAATCAGATCGCGGACGAGATGATCCGGGATGTGCGGGAAGGGATCGACGGAAGCGGCGTCCGCGCAGGGATAATCGGTGAACTCGGAGCGCACGAGACCTGGATATCCCCGGTCGAAGAGCGCGTGCTTCGGGCCGGGGCCCGGGCTCACCTCCAGACGGACGCCACGATCGCCACACACGGCCTTTTCGCACCGGTCGGCCTGGACCAGCTCGACATACTCGAAGAGGAGGGGGTCGACCCGGGAAGGGTGGTCGTGGGCCACGCTCACGACTACCCTGAGCACGAATACCATGCCGAGATCGCCCGTCGGGGCGCCTTCATTTCGTTCGATGGCATGTCCGACCGAAACCGCTTCCTGCTCGAGCGCGACCTGGCGAACATCAGGAGGGTCGTCGATGCGGGCTACATCGATCATCTCCTGCTGGCTCACGACGTGTGCCTCAAGTCCGCCTACGTGTCGGCCGGGGGGGACGGGTACCAGTTCATCTCTACGGGTCTGTATCCGTACCTGAGGGGAATCGGCATCTCCGAAGAACAGTTCCGGCACATCATGGTGGACAATCCCCGCCGAGCTCTGACCGGCGAGGATTGAACCACAGCACGTCAGAATTGCAGCACGGCGTCATTTTCCTGGCGGCGCTCCTGGTGGCCCTGGCCGCCGCAGCATGTACCACCCAGCCCGGCTCCGGCGCCGGGGCCACGTCGACGGAGGTCTGGAGATTCACGATCGTACCGGCCGCCACGCCAGATCTCGGTCCGCCGCCGAGTCCCGAGCCGGTAGCTACCGTAGAGGAGCTGCAGGTCGATCTCGGTCCTGGCTTTGAGCTGGCCGGTCGCCTGTCTCAGGGGCGATGGGGCCTTACGGCTACTCTGCTTGACGGTGGCGAGGTGGTCATCGTTGGTGGACAGCAGCGCATGAGCTTCAGGCGCACCGCGCCCACGGAGGCCGAAGTTCTGCCCAGGGGCGGTTCGGATTGGGTGAAGACTGAACCGTTGGACTTTGAGCGTACCTTTCACACCGCCACGCTGCTAGACGACGGCAGACTGCTGGTTGCGGGTGGAAGGGGCCGCGAGATTGTGGACGACGAGCGACCCTTCTGGAGCAGGCAGGATCTGGCGACGGTGGAGATCTATGATCACGGGTCGGGCCAGTGGTCGGCTGCCTCATCCATGCTCATAGCCAGGCAGGGCGCCCGTGCGGCCTTGATGGGAGACGGTAGGGTACTGGTGATCGGGGGAGCCTCCGGCTTCAGCGTGATTGAAGATGCCGAGTTGTACGACTCCTCCAGCGACAGGTGGGCGAGAGCGGCTTCCATGTCCGTGCCCCGAAGGTTCCACACAGCGACGCTGCTGGCCGATGGACGGGTGCTGGTGGTAGGAGGTGAAGCGACAGAAACGGCCTATTCCTCGGCCGAGATTTACGACCCGGAGACGGACTCGTGGACCGCTACAGCCAACATGGCCAGACCCCGGTCCGGACATGCGGCCCTGCTGCTCGAGGACGGCAGGGTCATGGTTGTGGGCGGGTCTGACCTGGGACTCTCCGAGGGGCTTGGCCCGGAGACCACCGCCGAGGTTTACGATCCGGAAGATGAGTCCTGGACAGTGGTTGCGACGGGTCTTCAGCCGCGCCGGGGCCATGAGATGGCAACGATCCCCGGCGGCCGGGTTCTGGTAATAGGCGGCGAGGACTTGGTGGGCCTGCCTGTAACAATGATCGAGATATACGATCCCGCCTCCGGACAGTGGGCATTCGCCGGGTCGCTGCCCGACGGGCGCAGCCAGTTGGCGGTTGTCGAGATGCCCGACGGTACCGTGCTGATCGTCGGTGGCGGGACCGCCATAGGATTTGGAGACTTTCCGGATTACGCCCTTAGCCTCAGCGTCCCCGAAGAGCGGTAGCATCCGGGACATGGGCAGGCGCCGCCGAGCCCTTCGTCGTCCCGGCCTAAACGACCTTGAATTCGCGCTCCAGGATGTTGCCGTCAGGAGAAATCCTGTATAGACGGACCTCTGGCGCCTGCTCGTCCTGCAGGGAAACGAGCAGATAGTAAGGGTCCAGCCAACCGCTCTCCAGCGCCATGCGCACATCTGTAGGCGATGGGTAGGGGCTGCTGTGAGTGTGGGAATGGTAGAAGACGATCAGACTCAGGCCCTGCCCTTCGGCGTCCCTGTCTGCGTTCAGGAATTCCTGAGGGTCCATCAGGTAGCGAAACGGGCTCTTGGCCGTGTTTGTGATCCGATACCCGCGCACCGCCGTTGAGTCGGCGCCGGCGATAACCCCACAGCACTCGTTCGGGGTTTCCTCCATAGCGTGGGTGATCAGGTCGTCGATCACCGCGCGTGGGAATTTGAGCACGCGGTTACCTGTACCTGGACTGACTGTGCGACTGTCTAGAGAACGGGTTTAAGTGGATACCGGCGCGCCGGCGCGCAGATCGCCTGACGCCAGTCCTTCTGCCGCCCTGATCACCATGCCCGCGGCGTACTCTAGGCCGACGGCGCTGGTGTTGATGTAGAAGTGGAATTGTCGGACGTCCTCGGGATTGTCCAGCTGGAAAAAGCGCTTGAAATGATACTCCCTTGCGCGGTCCCGGTCGGTGATGACGGCGATGGCCTCGTCCCCGCCGACACCGTCTCGCTCCATTATGCGAGCGACCCGGTCCTCGTACTCGGCCGCCACCCCTATCCGAAGAACCCTCGGATCATCCTTCAGTATGTACGATCCGGTGCGCCCGACGATAACCACGTTGTCGGAGGATGCCAGGTCATTGAATACGCTCCGAAGGCCCTCCAGGTAGGCTTCGTCCTCGACCTCGTGGCCCTTGGTTATCGTTGGCTGAGGGAGGTCTTCGTACTCCTGCGTCAGAAATGCCACGGCACCAGGGCCAAAGTAAGGGTCTCCCCCTGCGCCGCTTACGGCCGACCGCTCCAGTATGCGCTGAATCAACCTTGAGAAGCGCTCGCCCCTGGTGGGGGGGCGCTCCTCACGCTCGAGCAGGGCCTCGACCGTGGCGCCAACCTCTTTGGCCGCGCCGGTCAGGATAAGGCGGTCCACGTAGTCGGCCCCCAGTCGTTCGGCTACCATCTGGCCCAACTGCCTGCCGCCGCACCCTGTAAGCCCGCCCATCGTAATCACGGCCATGGCCAAATCCTCGCGTTTAACCGCCGGACCGAATCAGCCAGCATTAGATGCCAAAACGGGCCCGCGCATAAAGGGTTGTCAAGGGGTGCTAAATGGTGACAGCGGCCGCCGTTCAATGTCAACCTCAAGCCGGCGCCAGGTCTGGTCAGACGACTACCATGTTGTGGACCGGCCACTTCGATAGTCGCTGACGGCCTCCCAGCGATTCCAGTTCCACCAGGACGCCCAGTTCTGCCACCTTGCTCCCCGCACCCTCCACAAGCTCGGCCGTGGCCGCCAGAGTCCCGCCAGTCGCAAGCAGATCGTCTATCACAGCCACGCGGCACCCCGCCGGGATGGCGTCGATGTGCATCTCCATCACATTGCGACCGTACTCGAGTTCGTAGGCCACCGATCGGGTGTCGAACGGCAGTTTGCCCTGCTTGCGAACGGGGACTAGGGGCACGGCCAGGCGATAGGCCACAGGAGCCGCAAGCAGAAAGCCGCGGGCGTCAATGCCAACCACCGCATCCACGCGATCGCGCCCGTATCGCTCGACGAAATGATCGACTACCAGGGAGAAAGCGTCGGGACAGGCGAGAACCGGCGTGATGTCCCGAAAGAGGATGCCGGGCTCGGGGAAGTCCGGAATCTCCCGTATGAGGGCTTTGATGTCCATGGCCATAGATGGTATATCAGCCAGGTGGTGGGTCGCCGCGGGTCGTGGCTCACCCCGAGCGCCAGTACAAAGGGGGGGACATGTTTGCCATATTCGTAACGATCGACATAAGGGAAGGGTTCAGGGATCGATTCATCCGGGAAAGCTACGGTGACGCCCGAGGCTCGGTGGGGGATGAGCCCGGGTGCTTTCGGTTCGACATCTCGCAGGACCCGGACAATCCCGACCGCTTCTACCTTTACGAGGTATACGAGGATGAGGCAGCGTTTCAGGCGCACCAGACCTATCCACACTACCTTACCTGGAGGTCCGCTGTGGCCGATTGGTTCGATGGCGATCCGCAGCTCGTACGGATGGAAACCCTGTTCCCGTCGGATGATGGCTGGCGCGCCCAAAAGGCGCATCTGCTCGACTGATTGCCCGCCGGAACGGGCCGTCTACCCTGCCCCGCCGCGGCCAAGACGAGAAGCTACGGTCGGATCTGCAGAGTCGAACCGCTAGAGGGCCACTATCGGCGGGCTTCAGTCAGCCGAAAGGGGCGCTTTGGGTGATGAAATCCTGCCGGACGCCCAGCCCTATTCCATGCGAGAGCCGCCCCAGGCCGGTGATGCGCCGGCGGCGGTCGGCTCGACGATGACGTCGACCACGGCGGGTCGTCCCGAAGAGAATGCCCGCTCCAGGGCAGGCGTTATCTCATCCGGATCCTCGACCCTCTCACCGTGGCACCCCAGGGACCTAGCCATCTCGTGGAATGCGGTGAAGCCGAGTTCGCGGCCCGGCTTGCGCGAATACGGCGTGCGCGCCGTCCAGCCCGCGTTGTTGGCAACCACGGTGACGACAGGCAGGTTGAATCGCACCAGTGTGTCGAGTTCCATTGCGTTCATGCCCATCGACCCGTCCCCGTGCAGCACCAGCACCTGTTTGTCCGGCTTGGCCAGCTTGGCACCAATCCCGTAAGGGAGGCCTACCCCCATAGTTCCTGTCACCCCGGAATTGAGGCGGTGGCCTGGCAGGTAGGTGTTAATGGACTGCCGTCCAAAGTGGAGTATCTCGTTTCCGTCCACGGAGATGATCGCATCGCGGTCCACGAAGCTGTTGATCTCGCTGCAGAGCCGGAGTGGATGAATTGGGGTCTGGGACGAGGTGAGAAGGGCCTCCATCTGGGCTGCCTTCGTTTCTTGGTAATCGGACAGCCTGGCAATCCAGGGCGATTCACGCCGGCCGGCGAATTCGTGAATGCGTGCTTCGGCCGCGTCGGCCAACTGGCCTAGTGCCATTCGGGCGTCGGCGACGATTCCAAGGTCGCAGGCTCGGTTGTGGCCGATCTCCGAGGCGTCGATGTCGATCTGGACTACCTTGGCGTCCCGGGCAAAGCGGCCCCCGTACTGCATCATCCAGTTGAGCCGGGTACCCACAACGAACACCAGATCCGCCTCGCGCATCGCGGTGCTGCGTGCCGCCGGGAACGAGACCGGATGGTCCTCGGGCGCCAGGCCCCGCGACATCGGAGCGGTATAGAAGGGAGTGCTGGTCAAGTCGACGAACCGCTCGAATTCCGATGCCCCTCCCGAGAAAAAGACTCCGCCACCGGCGAAGATGATGGGCCGCTCGGCCTCGGCCAGCATGGCGGCAGCACGGTCGATCGCGGCGGGGTCGGCTGCCGGCTCGGACTTCGTGCACGATCTGCTCGGTCGCACCGCCCCGCTCTCTTCGATCTCTTCGTAGAGCACGTCGGCTCCGCAATCCACGTACACAGGGCCCGGCCTGCCTGAGGTGGCCTGCCGGAAGGCTGTGCTCACAATCTCGGGGTAACGTTCAGCCCGGGTGGGCTGGTGCACGTACTTGCACAGGGGTTCAAAGATCCCGACCTGGTCGACCTCCTGGAAGGCCTCCCGGCCGATCTCGTGGACCGGGCCTGCGCCACCGAGGATCACCATCGGGGCGCAGTCGATCGAGGCTGTGTAGGCGCCGGTGAGCAGGTTGAGGGTTCCCGGTCCGGAAGCCGCAGTGCAGACCCCCGGCTTGCCGGTGACGCGGGCGTAGGCATGTGCCGCGAAGGCGGCGGCCTGCTCGTGGCGGAAGTCAACGGTCTTGATACCGAGATCCTGCGCCGCCATCACGATATCGAAATTTGGACCGCCCATCAGATAGAACAGGACCGATACGCCCTCTTCCTTCAGGGTCCGGGCCACTAGGTAGCTTCCGGTTACCGTGCCCATGGGCTCCTCCAAGTCGCCAAAAGTGGACGCCAGATTACCATAGAGGCCCTTAAGGGCCGTACCGTGCGGAGCACAGGCAGAGTCTTGCTGACATGCGTTAGACTTACCGCCCCACACCCGCTACCTACGGAACGTCAATCAGGACCGCTCGTCCGTCCATGTGGTCGGACCCTTCCGGGAGGTGTTTATGAGCAGGCTGGCTGCACTGATCTTCATTCTGGCTCTCGTTCTGGCCGCCCTGGCTTGCAGTAGCAGCCCGGCGGCTCCGGCGTCCCAGGAGGCCGTTGAGGTAGTCACCGACACCGGGGAGGAGGCCGGGACGGCCGCCGTGACCACCCCTGCCGGCCCCGGGAAGTTTTCCGCGACAGACAAGATGGTGGATGCCCGGGGTTACCACGCCGCCGTCAAGCTTGCCGACGGCAGGGTGATGGCCATTGCCGGCAAGAGCCGGGGTGGGGCCTCGGCATGGAAACCGTCGTCGATCGAGTCCACCGCAATCTACGATCCATCCACTGAGAAGTGGACGGACTCGGCGCTGCTATCCACCGTTCGCGAGCACCCGACAGGCCACCTGCTTGAGGATGGGCGGATCATAGTCATAGGGGGCTCAGCCGTCCGTCAGGAGCCGCTCACCTCCGTTGAAGTCTACGACGCTGCGGCCGACAGCTGGACGGAGGTGGCACCCATGTCCATCGAACGATGGCGCCACGCCTCGGTGGTTCTCAACGACGGGACAGTGCTGGTTGTGGGCGGCGAGAAGCAGGATCTCGTGCTGGTTGCTGAGGCCGAGATCTGGGACCCGGCAAGCGACAGCTGGTCGGATGCCGGCTCCCTGACGGATGCGCGGGCCCTGCATTCGGCCACGCTACTGGCGGATGGAAGGGTGCTCGTGGTCGGCGGGGGCAAGCGAGAGTCTCCGTACCTGAAGACAACGGAGATTTTCGACCCCCAGACTGGTGAGTGGACCCAGGCGGCGCCGACGCAGGTGGCTCATGCGGCACACACGGCAACGCTCCTGCCCGACGGTCGTGTACTGGTGACCGGTGGCAAGGGGAAGGTCACGCTGACCGAGTTGTACGACCCCGAAGCCGACTCATGGACCAGCGTAGGCGAGCTGTCGGAGTGGCGGGCAGAGCATGCCGCAGTGCTGCTCTCGGACGGCCGTGTGTTGGTGACCGGTGGTATCGGCAAGGTCGCCACATCCGACATCTTCGATCCTCAGACAGAGGAGTGGTCCCAGGGCGCGAACATGGTGGAGACCCGGTATGCACATAGCATGACCCTGCTCGACGACGGGCGGGTCCTGGTGATCGGTGGGAATTCTACCGATGGCGACCAGAGAGGTGTAACCACGGAAGTGGAGTTGTGGGAGCCCTAGAAAGGGCCGGGGGTTACGGATTCGGGCAGGTCTCTACGGATGCGTTTGGCGTAGCTTGACGTAGGCCGTCCCGCCCGAAAGACCCGCCTAAACGGTCCATTGTTGTGTGTCAAAAATGTCTGTTATACTGGGCGCGGTTTCCGGCCCTATAGGGGCCTGCAACGGCGGTAAAGGGGTGTTTGCCAACTCTTCCGATGTGTGTCGGGAGGGCACCTTCGGCCGCCGAATTTGTGTGAACCACGCCAAGGAGGCGGACCATTGAAGTGGATTGACTACCACAGGCCTACGTCCGTTGATGAGGCGGTCGGGCTGCTTGGCCGATACAAGGACAAGGCTCGCATCTTGGCCGGCGGCACCGACCTGCTAGTCCAGATGAGGGGCGGCCGCTACCAGCTCGACGCGGTCATCGACGGCAAGCACATCGCGGAGCTAGACGAGGTCGCCTACGACCCGGTCGGCGGATTGACGGTTGGAGCGGCGGTGCCCTGCTATAGGCTCTATCAGGATGAGGCGGTTGCCTCTGCTTACCCCGGGCTTATGGATTCGGCCACGTTGATAGGCGGAATCCAGATTCAGGGGCGGGCGACCTTCGGTGGCAACCTGATGAACGCCGCGCCGAGCGCGGATGCCATACCGGCCCTGATTGCCCACCGGGCGACCGCCAAGGTGGCAGGACCCAACGGGACGAGGGATATCGCGGTGGAGGATGTGTGCACCGGTCCGGGCAGCACGCAAGTGGCAGCTGACGAGATGCTGGTTTCGTTGCATGTCCCGGCACCTCCGAGTGGCTTCGGAGCCAGGTACATAAGGTTCATACCTCGCAATGAAATGGACATCGCCGTGGCCGGTGCCGGGGTGTCGGTCGTGTTGGCCAATGGGACGGTGGAGTCCGCCCGCGTCGCCCTCGCCTCTGTGGCGCCGACGCCCCTGGTCGTCGAAGCTGCAGAGGCAGCTCTGGTCGGCAAGGAGCCCAGCGACGAGAACATCCAAGCAGCCGCGGATGCTGCCAAGGCCGCCGCAAGGCCGATAACCGACATGCGCGGCACCATCGAGTATCGAAAACACCTCTGCGAGGTACTTACCCGCAGGGCACTTCACACCGCTGTTGAGCGGGCGCGGGAGGGCAAGTAGATGTCGGGCAAGAAGGTTCACGTTACGACCACGATAAACGGCGAGACGGTCGAGTTTCTCTGCGAGCCGCGGCAGAGCCTCCTGGAGGTCCTGCGGGACGTAGTCCTGCTGACCGGGGCAAAGGAAGGCTGTAACGATGGCAACTGCGGGGCCTGCACGGTCAACATGGACGGCCGGATCGTCGACAGCTGTCTGGTACTTGGCGTAGAGGCCGAGGGCGCAACCATAGGCACTGTTGAGGGAATAGCCTCCCCGGCGGGCCTTCACCCGATCCAACAGGCTTTCCTCGAGCATGCCGCCCTGCAGTGCGGCATCTGTACGCCGGGCTTTTTGGTTGCCTCGAAGGCACTATTGGAGAAGGAACCCAACCCATCAGAGGAACGGATACGCATGTGGCTGGCGGGCAATCTGTGTCGTTGCACCGGCTACGACAAGATCGTTCGAGCGGTGATGGACGCCGCGGGCCAGATGGCTGGCGCGGCAGCTTAGGAGACTTTCGGGATGACCACCACTTACGAACCCAACCAGGTTCTGGCGAACGAGACCTTCAAGGTGGTCGGCACAAGGCCGATCCGCCACGACGGTGCCGACAAGGTCACCGGCAGGGCCAAGTACGGTGCAGATTTCCATGCAGCCGGACTGCTTCACGGTAAGACCCTGAGAAGTCCGCACGCACATGCTCGGATCAAGTCGATCGACACCTCCAAGGCCGAGGCGCTTGCGGGTGTCAGGGCAGTGGTGACCTCAAAGGACTTCCCGTCGGCCAAGGAAACGGCTAACTACGGGCTCGGCGACCAGCCCATGGACAGGTTCCGGGGCAACATACTCGCCGGAGACAAGGTGCTTTACACGGGGCATGCCATAGCCGCCGTGGCGGCCACCAGCCCACATATCGCCGAGGAGGCGATCGACCTCATCGAGGTCGATTACGAGGTACTGCCCGCCGTGCTGACCGCGCCCGACGCCATGGCTGACGACGCACCCATCCTGATACCGGACCTGACCACTCAGGAGTTTGGGAAGGACACCGGTGTCAACTCTAACGTCGCGGACCACTTCCAGCACAAGATGGGCGACATCGACAGCGGCTTTGCCAAGGCAGACGTGGTCGTGGAGCGTACGTTCGATACCAAGACCGTCCATCAGGGATACATAGAGCCCCACAACGTCACGGCGCTGTGGAACGACGATGACCGGATCCACGTCTGGAGCAGCACTCAAGGGGCCTTCGTGGTCCGGGCGGCGGTGGCCGAGGCGTTGGCCGTTCCGGTATCCCAGGTCAAGGCGACGCCGATGGAGATCGGCGGAGGCTTCGGAGGCAAGATAAACGTCTACGGTGAGCCGGTCGCGGCCATGCTCTCCAAGAAGGCTGGCAATAAGCCGGTCAAGATCGTCATGTCCAGGGCCGAGGTATTCGAGGGTACGGGTCCTACTTGTGGTTCCCATTTGACCATAAAGATGGGGGCGACCAAGGAGGGCAAGCTCGTCGCCGCCCAGGCCGATCTCCAGTTCGAGGCGGGCGCCTACCCCGGCTCCCCGGTGGGTGCGGCGGGGATGTGCGTATTCACCGCCTACGATATTGAGAACGTCGTGATTGACGGTTACGACGTTGTCGTCAACAAGCCCAAGACTGCCGCATATCGCGCGCCGGGCGCGCCCAACGCCGCATTCGGCGCCGAGCAGGTGCTTGATGAACTGGCGGTGAAGCTGGGCATCGACCCAATGGAGCTACGGCTGATGAACGCCGCGAAAGAGGGAACCCGACGCGCGGACGGCCCCGTCCATCCCCGGATCGGATGTGTCGAGGTGCTGGAGGCCATGCGGGACCATGACCACTACAACTCTCCCGTCGCGCCGGCCGTCAGCGGAGGCCAGACGGGACGCGGCGTGGCGATCGGATTCTGGTTCAACATAGGCTTTGCCTCTTCCTGCAACATCTCGGTGAACAACGACGGTACCGTGAACCTGATTGAAGGCTCGACCGACATCGGCGGCAGCAGGGCGGCGATAGCCATGCAGGCTGCCGAGGTCCTCGGGATAGCCGCCGAGGACGTAAACCCGCAGGTGGTGGATACCGACTCGGTCGGTTACACAGCCGTTACAGGCGGCAGCCGCACGGCCTTCGCCACCGGCTGGGCTGCCTACGAGGCGGCCAACGACGTAAAGAGCCAGATGGTGGAACGGGCGGCGAAGCTGTGGGGGGTCGAAGCCGATTCCGTCGAGATGGTGGACGGTGTAATCCGTTCCAAGACGGACACCGAGCTGACCATGACATTTAAGGATCTGGCCGGACAGATAAACGATACCGGTGGTCCGATCGTCGGCCGCGCCGCCGTGGATCCCGCCGGTGCCGGCGGCTCCTACTGTGGTCAGATCGTCGATGTCGAGGTCGATCCGGAGACCGGAAAGGTGGATGTCCTGCGGTTCACCACCGTGCAGGATGCCGGCAAGGCGATCCACCCGAGCTACGTAGAGGGCCAGATGCAGGGCGGAAGCGTACAGGGCATAGGCTGGGCGCTGAACGAGGAGTACTACTACTCCGAGGACGGCCGCATGAACAACTCTAGCTTCCTGGACTATCGGATGCCCACGAGCCTTGACCTGCCGATGATCGACACCGTGATAGTGGAGGTCGCCAACCCCGGACACCCGTATGGTGCTCGGGGCGTCGGCGAGGCCAACATAGTCTCGCCACAGGCGGCGGTAGCGAACGCGATACACGACGCGGCGGGACTTCGCATGACGGCGCTGCCCATCAATCCGGCCGCGGTCATGGAGGCCACCTGGTCGAGGGACGGAGATTAGCTGGCGGCCCGCCTGAGGGCCGAACTGGTCGGGGTTAGATGGCGACCGTTTTCATACCGTCACTTATGCAGGACCTTACCGGCGGTGAGCAGACCGTCGAGATGTCCGGCAAGACAGTGCGGGAGATCGTCAACGGGCTAGAGAGCCGCTATCCCGGCATGAAGGACCGCCTGATGGACGGATTTCGCCTCAAGGGAAACATCACCGTCGCCGTCGACGGAGAGGTAAGCCCCGTAGGCGTGCTGGCGGAGGTGGGGGAGAGCAGCGAGGTGCACTTCCTGCCGGCGATAGCCGGAGGATGGGGCGCGTGGGCAGGGTTACCGGCAGACAAGTTCTAAGAGCCATTAAGGAGAGTTTGGGACACGATGACGACCACCTATGAGCCTAACGTCGTACTGTCAACGAGCGACTACAACGTGGTGGGTACCAGGCCGATACGCCATGACGGTGCCGATAAAGTCACCGGTCGGGCGCAGTACGGGGGCGATTACAACGCCACCGGGCTGCTCTATGGCAAGGTGCTGCGAAGCCCGCACGCCCACGCCCGGATAAAGTCGATAGACACGTCCAAGGCGGAGGCCCTCCCAGGGGTCGCAGCAGTTGTGACCGGGGCCGACATGCCTTCGACGCGTGAATCCGATCCGGCCGATTTCGGCCTCGGACCCCAGCCCATGAAGTACCTGCGCGACAACGCCATTGCGAGGGAGAAGGTTCTCTACGAGGGACAGGCCGTCGCGGCCGTGGCCGCGGGTAACGCACACGTTGCCGAGGAAGCGATCGAGCTCATAGAGGTAGAGTACGAGGTCTTGCCGCCGGTGCTGACCGCTCCGGAGGCGATGGCTGAAGACGCGCCGCTACTGCACGACGACCTTTTCACCACCGAGTTCGGCAAGGATACCGGCCAGAACTCTAACGTCGCAGATCACTTCCAGCACAAGATGGGGGATACGGTGAAGGGTTTCGCCGAGGCCGATCTTGTTCTGGAGCGGGAGTTCGACACCGCCACCGTGCATCAGGGCTACATCGAGCCGATGAACGTCACGGCGCTTTGGAACGACGATGACCGGATCCATGTCTGGATGAGCACGCAGGGCCCGTTCCAGTTCAGGGACGCTATCGCACTGGCCCTGGAAGTCCCTCAGTCCCAGGTCCGCGTTACCCCCATGGAGATCGGCGGCGGGTTCGGCGGTAAGTTTCCTCTCTACCATGAGATAGCGGCCATCCTTCTGTCCAAGAAGACCGGACACCCCGTCAAGATCACGATGACGCGCAAGGAGGTCTTTGAGGGGACCGGCCCGACGCCTGGCTCCCGTGTCTGGGTGAAGATGGGCGCCACCAAGGAAGGCAAGATCACGGCCGCCGAGTCCTCGCTCAAGTTCGAGGCCGGGGCATTCCCCGGATCCCCGGTCGGGGCTGCGGCCATGTGCGTGTTTGCCTGCTACGACATCCCTAATGTCACCGTCGACGGTTACGACGTGGTTGTCAACAAGCCGAAGACGGCCGCATATCGGGCTCCTGGAGCGACTCATGCGGCCATGGGCGTCGAGACCGTGGTCGACGAACTGTGCGAGGGGCTTGGACTCGACCCGCTTGAATTCCGCCTCGCTAACTGTTCCAAGGAGGGCACCCGCAGGGCCGACGGACCGGTCAACCCCAAGATCGGCGGTATAGAGACCCTGGAGGCTGTAAAGAACCATCCGCACTGGAGCGCGCCGCTGGCCCCTGCCAAGAGGGGGGGCAAGGTGGGAAGAGGTTTTGCCTTTGGCTACTGGTTTAACGCCGGCCTGCACTCGGCCGCCACAATCAGCGTCAACGCGGACGGCACGATCAACCTGCTTGAGGGCAACCCGGATATCGGCGGCAGCAGGGCTGCCATCGCCATGCAGGCGGCCGAGGTGCTGGGTCTGCGGGCAGAGCAGGTCCACCCGCAGGTGGTTGACACCGACACGATAGGCTTCTCCTTCGGGACCGGCGGCTCTCGCACAGCGTTTGCCACCGGTTGGGCTGCTTACGAGGCCGCGAACGACGTAAAGAGGCAGATGGCCGACAGGGCGGCCGCCATCTGGGGGGTGGATGCCGACTCGGTGGAGATGGAGGAGGGGGTCGTACGCTCAAAGACCGACACCGAGCTGAGTATGTCCTTTAGTGAACTGGCAGCCCAGCTCAACGACACCGGCGGCCCGATCGTGGGGCGAGGCTCGGTCAACCCGCCCGGTGTGGGTGGCGCCTTTGCGGCCAACCTGGTCGATGTCGAAGTGGACCCGGAAACCGGGAAGGTGGACGTATTGCGTTTCACGATTGCTCAGGATGCCGGGAAGGCCATCCACCCGAGCTATGTCGAGGGCCAGATGCAGGGCGGGAGCGTGCAGGGCATCGGCTGGGGCCTGAACGAGGAGTATCACTACTCCGAGGGCGGCCACATGAACAACTCGAGCTTTCTGGACTATCGGATGCCTACGAGCCTCGACCTGCCCATGATCGATACGGTGATAGTTGAGGTTGCAAACCCCGGCCATCCGTACGGCGTTCGGGGCGTGGGAGAGGTCAACATCGTACCTCCGCCTCCGGCGCTGGCCAACGCGATCTACGATGCCATTGGAATCCGGATGGAAGTCCTGCCCATGAACCCGAACGCGGTCATGGAGGCGATCTGGCAAAACAACGGCTCCTAGGTCCCTGCTGAAGACCGAATCGAGCGGCGGGCCGGGGCCAAACCCCGGCCCGCGGACTTACTGGAGGGGAGCATGAACAGCAGCGGCTGTGGCGGTGTAATCACGCCACTGCTTACCCCAATAACCGAAGACGAAAAGGTGTACGAGCCCTCGCTCAGGAACCTTGTTGACTACCAGCTCGATAACGGCGTGTCCGGGCTCTGGGCGTCAGGCACAACTGCCGAGTTTGCCGCGCTAACGGATTCTGAACGCATAAGGAGCATCGAGCTGGTTGCCGATCAAGCGGCGGGTCGGGTGCCGGTGATCGCCAATATCAGTATGTCCAGCACGTCGCTGACGATCGAGTTGGGCCGGTCCGTCGCCCGGCTGGTCGCAGCCGTTGCGGCCACTCCGCCCTACTACTATCCGCACTCGCAGCAGGAGCTTAAGGACCACTACCGACGTATTCGGCAGGCGTTGGGGGTGCCGCTGTGGGTTTACAACATCCCACAGATGCACAAGACGGTCGTTGCGCCCTCGACCGTCGCCGATCTGGCGGAGGAAGGCGTGGTTGAGGGTGTGAAGGATAGTTCGGGTGACGGTGAATCCTTGGCTCAATTGCACACGCTGCGCTCGAGCCGCGGGTTCGAACTGGTGTCAACCCTTGGGACCACTCAGCGGGCCACGACCGCGGCAGCGCTCGGCGCGCAGGGCATCGTCCCGGGCCTGGCGAACGCAGTACCCGCGATCTTCGCCCAGGCATGGGAGGCGGGCCGCGTGGGCGACTCGGAGATGGCCAGGGCCTGTGACGACCGGATAGTTACAGCTATGAGGCTGCAGACGCTCGCCAGGGATGGTGCGAGTGCACAGGGCTCGGTCTACGCGGGCCTGAAGGCGGCACTGATGCACATGGGAGTAATTGCAGCCGATCACGTGACCGCTCCGTTCAGGAAGCTCACCGACAGTGAACGCCGCGAAATACCTGAAATCCTCGGGCGGCTTGGCCTGGACGGCAGGTAGTGGCTCGGGTCCGCCGCAGGACCTCGCGGCGGACGGGCTCGGCCAGGAACGGCAGCGGCCGGAGGATCGGCTCTCTGCACTGGTTAGGGCAGAGGGTTATAATCGGCGAAGTTGCGATTTGGACCTGGCCGAGCGCGTAATCGAGGTAATGGCGGGGGAGTAGGAACCTATGGGCGACGAAGACTACACCTTTGCGGCGTTTTCCAACAATCCTTTCTACCAGAAC
The DNA here is from genome assembly GCA_965207145.1 of Dehalococcoidia bacterium. Classification (GTDB taxonomy): domain Bacteria; phylum Chloroflexota; class Dehalococcoidia; order Lucifugimonadales; family UBA2962; genus CAUZIR01. The sequence continues at coordinate 742,394 of OZ242262.1, forward strand.
CTTACGGACAGACTCATTGAGCTGGCGGAGGTCAAGGATGGCGAGCGCATCGTGGATCTCGCCTGCGGCACGGGCCTGGTCACAAGGCGGATAATGGCCAATCTCAGAGAGGCCAGGGAGACCGTTATCATAGGCGTCGATCACTCTGCGGCCGCCCTGAAGCAGGCGGTGGCGGACCTCAAGGACGCCAGGGACTCGGCTGTGGTGTTCGTTCACAGCCAGGTTGAGCACATCTCCGACGCGGTCAAGGAAAAGGTGGACACCGTGTTTTTCTGCAACGCGATCCACTATGTTCCCGACAAGGGTGAGCTGCTTGACCGAATTGCCGGCACCATCAAGCCGGGGGGCAAGCTGGTGTTCAACACTTCGTTCTACAGCGGCCCGCTGGACGAGGAGACGCAGCTGTTTTATCGCAAGTGGATGTTCAAGGCCCGGCGCATATTGCGCAGGGAGCATGGGCTGTCGATTCAAAGGATCGAGAAGGTGGAGTCACGAAAGCAGCTCACCGCCGAGGAGTACAAGGAACTCGTTGAGGGGCACGGATTCAGGATCGAGAAACAGGAGGTGGATCCTGTAAAGGTCCCCCTCCAGGGTTGGCTGGACATATCATCATTCTCCGACTTTATCGAGGGCGCCATGCCCGGCGTGCCCCTTGACAAGGCGAGCATGGCCCTGAAGAAGGCGGCACGAGAGACATTCGAGGAGATGAAAATCTCCTACACGACCCGGAACTGGCTCGATATAGTCGCCGTTCGCATCTGAGGGACCGCGGCCTGCCAGGGCGCGATTGAGCCACTTGGCCCTCTCCTGACGGGGCCGTTGTCGGCGTGTTTAGGCTGGCTGTGGCAGCAATATGACCTTGCCTGCCTGTCCTCCGGCGAGCAGTGTCATCGCCTCGTCTATGGCCTCAAGGGGCATGCGGTGTGTGACCAGGGGCGCAAGGTCCACGACGCCGGTTTCCAGTAGCAGCCGAGTCTTGTACCAGGTCTCGAAGATGCGCCGGCCGTTGAATGCGAGCACCGTAATGTTCTTGAAGATCATGTCCTCGGCCACGTCGATCAGCACAGGCTTTGCGGGTATGCCAACAAGACTGACGTGTCCTCCGCGCCTGACGCCCTTGAACGCCGCGTCGATCGCGGCGGGCGCCCCGCTCATCTCAAGGACTATGTCCACCCCGTATCCACCCGCCTGTGACAACCAGGCCGCCGTCTCCCGACCGGTGCCCTCGGACGGACGAAAGACCTCGTCCGCCCCGACCGCACGGGCAAGGGAAAGCCGGTAGTCGTTCACGTCGGAGGCCACCACGCGTGAGGCCCCGGAGGTCTTGGCTATGGCTATTGAAAACAGGCCTATCGGGCCGCAGCCTAGGACGCCGACGCTCTGGCCGGTCAGATGGTGGGCGAGCGCGGAGAAGACGGCATTGCCGAAGGGCTCCTGCAGCGTGGCTATCTCGGGGGGCAGCCTGTCGCGGTCCGTGTGCCACAGGACCTTTTCGGGTATGGCCACGTACTCTGCAAAGCATCCGTCTCGGTCCACGCCCAGGATGGACGTCTGCGGGCACATGTGGGCCTGGCCGGTTCTGCACTGAAAACACACCCCGCAGGTGACGTGGCTCTCGGCGGATACGAAGTCGCCGACCGCCGTACGCTCCATCCCGGAGCCGACTTCAACCACCGTTCCCGCCATCTCGTGTCCCAGGGTGATCGGCGGCCGGACGCGGGCCGCGCTCCACTCGTCCCAGTTCCAGATGTGCAGATCTGTCCCGCATATGCTGGCGGCCTCGACACGTACCAGGACCTCATTGGATCCTACGGGGGGTATGGGCACATCCACGACGGCGCCTCCGCGCCCGGCGCCCACTTTGCGGACCGCCCGCATTGTGCCCTTCATGTAGCAGACCTCCCAGCCGGTCGGATGGCCGCGATGATCAAAAGACCGCTATCGGGTTAACCGGCGAGCCGGTGCCACCTCTCAAGAAGAGGGGAGCGCATATGAGCATGAACTCGTAGCGTCCCATCTCGCGGCACGCCTCGGCCAGAGGCTCGATCAGGGCGTTGTCAACGACTGCCAGGCCGTATGCAAATATGGCGCCGTGCACGGTTACGGGCAGGTCGTACTCGTTGGGACCGGCATCCTCCATGTCCCAGACCAGAAGTCCCACGTCGTGCTCCTTGAAGAAAGGCAGGGTCGAGCCATGCAGGCCAGGATACGGCCTGCCGACAGGGGCATAGACGCCGCCGTTAGCTGCGGCATAGCGCTCCCTGCCCGAGTGGACGACGACCGCGTCTCCCGGTTCGAGCTCGATGCCCTCAGATGACAAGATTTCCTCGAGCTCCCATCCATGGACCGGCGTGTCGAGGTCGACGTAGGACCCACCCCGGTGCTTGGGAACATCGAGAAGCACTCCCCTGGTCAGGATGCCGTCCCGCCAGGCCTCGACGCCGCCGAATTCGGCGCCGTCGAATCCCAGGGCTTCGGCGGGGTCTTGCCCCTCGAACATTCCGTCTGCTCCCCAGTAGTGACTGAGTGCATCGATGTGTGTCACCACGAATCCGTGCTGCGCTATCCCGACATAGTCAGTGGCCGCGCCGACACCCTCGCCGAAATCGATCTGCTTCATGAACTGCTGGACCGGCTGTGGATTGTCGGGAGCGGGCTCGGTCGGAAGGGGGCGGCTGAGCGATACGGTTCGGCCGGTCTCAACCAGTCCGATGGCCGCCAGCCGCTTGCTTGAGGTGATCAGGTTAACCGTCCCCGCACTCGGGTTGTCCGGCCACCTTCCCCAGTTGCTGCGGTCTGCCAGGTAGGATTCGATCTGCTGTGCACTAGGTGTCGTTCGGTCCAAGCCTGTCCTCCTCCGATGGATTGGTGCAACACCCTATCAGGGTTATGGTGCTCGGTGGGGCTGACTCAAATCATGTCGACGATGAGGGTCGACCATGCGAAGTTTGCTGCCCCCTGACCCTCGCCGGTGTGGGGGTTGAAGAACTCGCGGAAACCCGACCTCTCCACGAGAACTGCCGACTTTTCCTCGATAGCCGCAGCCAGTTCCTGGTATCCGTGCCGGCGCAGGCCGCGGGCCACGAACCAGTTGGTGTTGATCCAGCTTGAGCCGCGCCATATCAGCGGGTGCCTGCGGGCTCCGGGGTCTGCCAGGAATGTCGGTTCCGAGGTAGCCACGGTCGGCACCGGGTACTCGGTCCAGAATTTGTCAGTCTGCACCAGGTGTTGCTCCACGAGCACCGTGGCGATCTCTTCCGGAAGGGACTCCAGCAGGAGCGGGAGTAGACAGGCGGCCGTCAACACCCGGCTGAAGCGCCGGTCCGGCCCGTACGTAGGGAAGAACGCCTGGGCATCCTCGTCGTAGAGGACATCGACGATTGACCTCTCTACCCTCTCCGCCTCCGCCGCCCACATGCTGGCATCATCCGGCCGGTTCAACCCGGATGCGATGCGATGCATGGCCCTCAGTGCCTCCGCGTAAATGCAGTTGACAGCGACATCCTTTAGGTTGAACCGACACAGCAGGTAGACGCGTTCAAGGCGGTAGTTGCGGCCCCGCAGGAGGTGGGAAACGTGCAGGCCCGCCACTCGGAGTCTGATCGGCCACCAGCCCGGCCGTGCCGTCCCGATGCCCAGGGGCCGGTCGTAGGCCGGAGTGTTATCCATCCCTGACTCGAACGGGCTTATCAGGACGATCAGGCCATCTCCGTCCGGGCAGCGGTTTTCTGAGAGCCACCGATAATGCGCCGCCAGCTTCGGATAGGCGCGGGCAAGGAACTCCGTGTCGCCCGTAATCTCGGACACCCGCTCGGCCGCCTGGGCTATCAGGGGTGGCTGGATGAGCGCCGAGTGGTGAGGCCGCAGGGCCAATCGGCTCTCCAGGCGCGTGATGAAGGGGGTTCGGTCCGCGCCATTCCAGTACGTGACATGGCCCATGAAGCCGTCCGGCTCTTGGGCCGCGAGCAGAGAATCCAGTTCTCCGACCGCAAGCTCGGGCTCAAGGTGCGCAAGGGCGATCGAGTGAAAGCAGGAGTCCCAATACCACTGCCAGCGATACTTTTGGAGCGATGGGCATACGTAGCTGTAGCGAGTCCCGAAATGCGGGTCATGGCCCTCCCGCAGGTTCGAGACTAGGAGGAGCCTTGCCGCTCGTGCCAGGTCCTTTGAACGGAGGCCTGTCATCCTGTCCGCAGGCGCCTGCTAGAGCAAGGCGACTGGATTGGCCGGTGAGCCTGTGGCTCCCGGGATCACCAGCGGGTTGAGAGTGAGCATGAACTCGTAGCGCTCCTCCTCGGCGCAGGCCCGGGCCAGCGGCTGCAGCAACGCGTTGTCCAGCAGCGCAACCCCGAAGTAGAACAGGGCGGCGTGCACACTCATTGAGAGCCCATACTCGTTCGGCCACTGATCCATCATGTCCCAGCCCAGCACCGCCATGTCCGTCTCCCTGATGAAAGGCAGACAGCTGGCGTGCAGTCCAGGCCAGCGGCCGGGCCATTCGGGGTGTCCGGCCCACCTTCCGTCATGATCTGCGGCGAAATGCTCCCTTCCAGAGTAAACGAGCACCGCGTCTCCCGGGCGCACGGCGACACCCTGGTCTTCGGCCGCCTCCCGCAGTTCATGTCCGTGTACGGGCTCGTCGAAGGTCACGTAGGGAACTCCTCGCAGGCGTGGTATGTCCAGTAGCACGCCTCGGGTCGTAAGACCGCTGGCCCATTCCTCTATGCCTCCGTATTGCACTCCCTCGCCTCGAACCTCGACGCTGGGGTCTCGGCCGTCCCACATCCCGTCGGGGCCCCACATGTGACCGAGCCCGTCCACGTGTGTGTGTGCGAGGCCGTGAAACGCCACGCCCACGTAGTCGTGCGCCGACCGCCAATCGCCAACGAATTCGTCGATGGTGTAGGTAAAGCGTTGAGCGGGCCTGAAGTTCTCCTCGCTCGGCTCTGTAGCCCATGGTCGGCTTAGCGAAACTGCTCGACCGGTCCTCACCAGCCCGGCCGCCTGTCGGCGCTTTTCCGGGGTGATCAGGTTAACCGCCCCGGCCCGACCGAGGTCTCCCCACCTACCCCAGTTGTTGGTGGTGCGCAGGTAGTCGAGTACGTCGTTGCCGCTGGCGAATCTATTGGCATCCACCTTGCCCTCCTCCTGGCCCGCAGCGTGGGCGTGGCGAGGCTATGACGGGGCGCCTGCGCTGTCAAACTGCCTACGGCTTGCCGGACGGGTCGTAGAGCCTTGAGTGGGGAAAGAAGTCTTCCCATGCCCAGTCGTAGGAGGAAACGAACGCCAATCTCTGGAGGCGGCTGCCCTCTAGCGGCCCCGCGGTGGCCTTGCCGGTGAGCTGGCTCCATGTCGAGCCGGTCTGGTCGTCGATGAAGCGGCGACCGCGGAGGCGGAAGGTCAGGGAGAAATCCTCTCCCGGCAGCATGGCCAAAAAGACATTGATCTGTCCGGTTTCGGCTTCGGCGAACACGGCGATGGGCTGGCTGCCCACCCGGTCGTTTACGACACCTGCGGAGGCCACGTCTGCGTAGCGGTATGCACTTGCCGCATCGCCGAGCATGACCCCGATGACGAAGAAGTCGATCATCTTGGCCGGCTCGAGCAGGCCGGCATGTGTCGAGCCGTCTACTACCATTACCAGGGAGTCTTGATGCCTGTCCGTCCAGCTCTGCAGGGGCTCGATGGCGGCCGGTATGAGCTCGAGCCGGGTTCCCTTGAGTTCGCCGTCAATTGCGGCGCCCCAGGGCTGGGACCAGATGCTGCCCGTCTCGTGGTCCCACCAAGTCATCGCCCGCATGAAGAGGGCGCCCTGATTACCCAAGGTCAGAACCCTCTCGCCTACCCGCCGGTCGTGCACGAGACCGGTGTAACAGATGGGTCACCAGGTAACGAGTATCGGAATGCCTCCGACCTCGTCGTTAACCATCTCCCGCCACCGCAGATAGCGGATGGGATAGGCGCGTGAGTCCCCTTCGATGGACACCCCGATCACCAGCTCGTCAGGCTGCAGCCCGGAGAGGCTGACAGGCACGAAACTGGGGTCGTAGATCGGGTCTATGTCGTCCCTGTCGAGCAGCTGCCTGAAGGAGTTGAGCCCGGTTGGATCCTCCTCGCTCAGGATGCTCGCCAGCAGGGTGTCATCCTCCCCTGCCTCGGGCGCGTCTTCCTTTCCCGAAGAGGCCATGTTCCCCGTTGGGCCGCAGGCGGCCGCGGCCGCAAGAGCAACCGCGACGGCGGCAAAGGCCAGTAAAGCCCTCAGTCGCGCTGCATGACGGATCGACATGCCAAAGGGCCCTTGTGCGGGCAGTCGCTTGGGCATGTTGCCCTCCAGACCAGGGTCTGCCGTATGCCAAATGCATTGAGGGCGGGCGGTCAAATCAGCCTTGGTCATGAGGGGCTGAGCAACAGAATGCACATGGTATAATTCCCGTTTGTCACCTACGTATCCGCCTTCCAATGTATCCTTGCGAGGAAAGAATTGACATCCCAGAAGCTTAGGGAATACGAGATAGTCGTCATACTGAGCCCGGACGCCTCAGAGGCCGAGGTTGAGCAGTCCCACCAGAGCACCGCCGAGTTCATCAGCGGACGGGGCGGCTCGGTTGGCGAGACCGACAGTTGGGGTCTTCGGAGACTTGCCTACCCGATCAAGAAGTTTCACGAGGGCAACTACGCGGTAACCCGGTTCAGCCTCGATCCGCAGGGCGTGCAGGAACTGGGCGAGAGCCTGGAGGCCTCTGAGCGCGTTCTGCGCCACCTTATCGTCAGGATCTGATCTCTCATGAGCATGAACAAGATCCTCGTCATCGGCAACGTCGGGAACGACCCGGAGATGAGGTACACGCCCTCCGGCAGCGCGGTCACCTCATTTCGCCTCGCCACCAATCGGGTATATACGACCTCCGACGGCGAGCGGCGCGAGGAGACCGAATGGTTCAGCGTGAACGCGTGGGGTCGACTTGCCGAGCAGTGCAACAACTACGTAACGAAGGGTATGAGGGTCTACGCGGAAGGTAGGCTTAGCACGAGGACATGGACCGGCAACGACGGTCAGAACCGCGTCAGCCTCGAGATCAACGCTGACAGGGTCCTTTTCCTGGACCGCGCCGGGGGTGTGGCCGGCGGGGTGACGCAGGGACCGGCCGGCGCCGGCGCGCCCCCGGGGCCCGGCTCGTCCGAGGACGTGGACGACCTGCCGTGGTAGGCCTGCTTGCGCAGGCTGATGGTGAAGGCTTGCTAAAGGAGCTAGCGCGATGACGACTCGAGGAGGAAGAAGGGGTGGAAGGGGCCGGTTCTACGCCCGCAGGAAGGTCTGTGGCTTTTGTGTCAACAAGGTCAAGCACATAGACCACAAGAACATAGAGGTCCTGAGGAACTACGTATCGGAGCGGTTCAAGATGGACGCCCGGCGAAAGACCGGTACTTGCTCCCGCCATCAGCGGGCCCTGGCGGCGGCCATCAAGCGGGCGCGCATCTTGGCGTTGCTCCCGTACAGTCCGAATCATCGCGGCATGTACGCTGCTCCCAGGCGTTAGGTCCCAACCGGAAACCCACCGAGGACGTATTACTCTCCAGACGGACCCTGCGCCGAGCCGACCGAGGCATTGACTAGAGGTCGGCCGCCGGCTGGCCGGGTCCCAGCAGGAGCTTAGGCTTGTCAGATAACCCGAGTGGCACAGATTCCCGGAGGCTTGTCTCACAGCGATCCGGTCTCAGGAATCTGTCGAGTGACCGCCGCAGGCTGGCCGTACTGCGGCGCAGCAATCAGGCGCGTCAGCGCATCACCCTGATGGTCATCGGCCTGGCGCTGCTGGTGGTGGCAGGCATCCTCATTGCCGGCTACGTCATAGCGTTTGTGATGCCTCCAAGGCAGACGGTGGTGCGCGTCAATGACACCTCCTATTCCCGTGGAGACCTGGTTAAGGCGCTTCGTGTTCGCCAGGAGGGGGCTCGCTTCTTCGGGCTGGACTTTCAGCCAAGCCAGGAGATTTTCGAGGCCCTGCAGCTGTTCGTCGAGGACGAGATCCTGACCCAGGTGGCCGCCAAGTACGGCATCACTGTGCGGGATGACGAGATAGACCGCCAGATAGAGAGTCTGTTCCTTATCGGCGATCCGGGGCTCGACCCGGAGGCGCTCAGGCGAGATTTTGACGAGAGGTACCGGAGTTACCTCAATGCAGTGCGCCTGTCTGAGGGAGAGCACCGTGAGATCACCCGAAGATCTATCCTTCGGGCCAAATTCCGGGAATTCATCGGTGAACAGGTTTCCAGGTTCTCAGAGCAGGTTCACTTTCATCGCATCGTGATGCCGGTCGGGTCGGAAGTCGACATCATGCTCGTCAAGCTGAAGGACGGGCTGGCCGAGGCGACGACTCCGGAGCAGCGCCAGCTGGTATGGAAGGAGATCGTAAGGGAGTTTTCGATCGACGATCCCGAGACCGTTCGCCTCGGAGGTGACCGGGGCTGGATGCCGGTCAGCTCGACCGACACCTATGCTGAGACCATTCTCAACCTTGAGGTCGGCGTGGTCAGCGATCCTGTAACAGACATAGAGAACCCGAAGCTGATCCTGTTCTTCATGGTTTCCGAAAGGGATCCGGCCAGAGAGCTATCGCCGTCGGATCTTGATGACATAAAGTCGCAGGCCTTACAGGACTGGGTGAACAAGGAGCGTGACAACCACGACGTCTACGCGGCGTTCGATTCGGACATCTACAGCTGGATGCTCGAGCAGCTCAGACAGACCTCCGAGCCAACTCCCACGCCGGCCAACCCCTTTGCCGATGTCAATCTAGGATTCTAGATGCGGCCGGAATCGGAGCGTAGGCTCCGCTAGTCGGCCCCCGTGGAAACTGTCCGATTGGTAGCCAGGAGGAGGGCAGAGAGGTCCGGAGCGGCCTGTCTCGGCGCCCCCGAGGAGCCATGCGCACCGGAATGAGGGCTGAACTCTACTGGAAACGCGGCTGAACCACCTGCCGGAGGGCGCGTGAGACGCTCTCAAGCATGGGCGTGGAGCTGGCCGAGCGGGACATATTCAAAGAGCCGCTAACCGAGGCGGAACTGGGGGAACTGACGGCCATGCGACCCATCAGAGACCTTTTCTCATTCAAGAGCCCGTCGTTCCGCAAACTCGGACTTGATCCTGACTCCCTCACCGATCAACAGATGAAGTCCCTGATCGTGGGTGAGCCACGCCTGATTCGTCGCCCACTGGTTGTGACCGGTGGTCAGATAATCGTAGGCAACGACCAAGCCGCGCTCAAGGAGGCCTTCGGCAAGGGCGTTTCCTGAACGCGGGCGCCGGCAAGGCCTTCGGACTGTGCCGCGCGTCTATTCGATGGATCGGCCGTTGGTGGCGGGCTGGACCATCTTCTTGGCCATGGGGTCGGCGTCTGTGCCCAGGGCATCTATGCCCCTGCGCACCTGGCCCAACATCTGGGAAAGCCTCTCTTCGATGCTGAAGAGTACTTCCCGGCTGTATTGGTCGGCCCCCTCGCGCCGGTCGGCGGCCGTTGCGTCCGCCTCGCCGATCAATCGTACGGCTTCCTGGCCAGCCTCTCGCAAGATCTCGCTGGCCTTGCGATGTGCCTCGTCGTGGATCTTTTGCGCCTGGTCCTCGGCCGCCGTTACGATCTCGTGTTCGGAGACCATCGTCTCGTGCTCGCTGCGGGCGGCTATGGTGATGGCCTTGGATTCTTGGCTGGCCGAATCCCGCAGACGCTTGGACTCAAGGTACGCCTGGTTGATGATGCTGTCTTTCTGCTTGATCACTTCGCCGGCCTCGAGCATGTGCTCGGGCAGTGAATCACGCAGCTCCGCCACCATGTGCGCCAGCCTCTCGGAGTCAACCGTCACCTTGCCCCGCCTTCCGAGGACCTTGCTCGAGCTCTTACAAAGCTCGTCCAGCTCGCCGAGAATGCGGTCTACTGTTTCGGACATACCATCCTCCTTAGCTTAAGTTCAATCTCTGGCGTAGGAGGCCGGCGACCCCATCAGGTACCAGCCCCTCCACATTGCCGCCCAGCCGGGCCACTTCCTTTATCCGCGATGAATGTATGAATTGGTGCTCGAGGGCGCTCATCACGCACACGACGTCGATGTCGGGGGCCAGGCTCCTCCACATGTGTGCCATCTCGAACTCGACCTCGAAATCGATGCCGGCTCTCAGGCCCCTCAGAATGAAGTCCGCTCCCACCGCGCGTGCGAAATCGACGGCCAGACCGGTAAACGGCTTCACGTCAACCCTGCCGGCGTCGGCCAGGGAATCGGCGAACATGCGAACTCGCTCCTCTGTGGAGAACAGCAGAGATTTTGGAGGGCTGTCATAGACCCCGATCACCAGGCCGTCGAACAACTGCGCGGCCCTCCTGGCGACATCGACATGGCCGTTGTGCACGGGGTCGAATGTGCCAGGATATACGGCCTTAGCCATGGGCATCCGCCGTGCTGAACATCGAGATTGACGAGTCACCGTATCGCCTGGTGGATGTGCGAACCAGGCGCCCGTAAGAGTCCGCTAGTCGCAGGTTCGTGCGGTGCTCTGCAACCACTACCGCACCGCGGCTGAGTATGGAACCCTCGCTCAGGCCGTTCAGGATGTCCCTCCAGGGATCGTCATCGTAGGGCGGGTCTATGAAGACCAACTCGTATGCTCCTCCATCACGTCCGCTCTCCTCGCGGCCACCCCGGTTGGCTGGCGAGCCAACCACGCTTTCCGCCCGTGCCCTTACGACTGTGGCCCGGTCGCCGTAATCGAGCGATTTGATATTCGCCTCGATAGTGCTGCAAGCCCTACCGTCCCTTTCAACCATGTCAGCCCGCAACGCGCCCCGGCTCAGGGCTTCCAGGCCCATTGCCCCGGACCCCGAGTAAAGGTCCAGTACCGTGGCCCCTACGACTCGATCACCCAAGATCGAAAAGACCGCGGCCCGTACCCTCTCGGTCGTCGGTCTTAACCGACCCCTCGGCAACTGGAGCCTCCGGCCCCTATCCTTGCCACCGGAGATCCGGGTGCTCATCAACCTCAACTCGGTGGGCTAGGTCACGGCGCGGTTTGCCGCCCAGCCGTCGAGAGTGGGCCGATGTTAGCAGGGGGCGTTACCTCACAAAAGTAGTTTTTGGACGAGTTTTAAATTTTGTATAGACAGGGCTGTTTTACCGACCGTTCCGAGGTCGTTTAGAATTGGTGCTTGGGCTGAGCGAAGAACCAGGCCGGTGAGCGCTCAGTCCTTTCGCTATTCTGGGTGTCGGGGAGAGTTGGGAAGTCGGTCTTACCTCAGGGCCCTGCGGCCGGGCCACGGCCGACTCCGGCGAGCTTGCTGCTTGACCACACCGGACCTTGAGAGAAGCCCAAAGAGAGCTTAGGTAGCCGTTCTACGAGCGATGAGAATGCAAGATGAAGAGTTGCCGCCGAGCGACCTGATGCAGGTCCGGCGGCAAAAGCTCGATAGGCTGCGGCAACGCGGACTGGACCCTTATCCTCACAGCTTTGCGCGTACGCATACGAGCCGGCAGGCGCGAGAGCTTCTCTTGGCAGCCGAGGGCGGCGAGCCTGGATCGGACGGCGATGCCAGGACAGATAGCGTGTCTGTGGCCGGCCGCATGGTCGCCGTCAGGGGCATGGGCAGGGCCGCTTTCGTGGACATCATGGACGGTCACGGCCGGATGCAGGTTCTACTGCGTCGCAACTCACTGGCCGAATCGTACGAACTGGTTGACGATCTCGACATCGGCGATTGGATCGGGGTCAGTGGACAGGTCATGCGCACCCGGGCCGGGGAGGTGACGGTCGACGCCAGCTCACTAACCGTGCTTTCCAAGGCACTGAGGCCACTGCCCGAGAAGTGGCACGGTCTGACGGACACCGAGATCAGATTCCGTCAGCGCTACCTCGACCTCATAGCCAACGAGGAGGCGCAAAGGGTCGCGGTCCTTCGATCCAATACTGTCTCGGCAATGCGTCGCTTCCTGGATGGCCAGGGGTTTGTGGAGGTCGAGACGCCGGTGCTGGTGGCGGTGGCGGCGGGCGCTATGGCCAGACCCTTCGTCACCCACCATAACCAGCTGCATTCCGACCTGTACCTGCGGATAGCAACGGAACTGTACCTAAAGAGGCTGATAGTGGGAGGCCTTGAGCGTGTCTACGAGATAGGACGCGTGTTCCGCAACGAGGGGGTCGATTTTTATCACAACCCCGAGTTCACGATGATGGAGAGCTACCAGGCGTTCGCCGACTACAAGGACGTTATGGTCATGGTAGAGGAGATGGTCGACTTCATCGCCCGGCAGGTCTTGGGGCGAACTCAAGTTGAGTTCGATGGACATGAGATTGACCTCTCGCCGCCCTGGCCGAGGCTGAGCCTAAGGCAGCAGCTGATCGAGCGTGCTGGCGTCGATTTCCTCGAATGCGCCGACTTCGATTCGCTCGCCGCCAGGATGGAGGTCCTGGGTCTCGATGCCTCGCGGCAGACCAGCTGGGCGGGACTTCTCGATAAGCTGGTCTCCGACGCGGTGGAGCCTGCTCTGATTCAGCCCACTTTCCTTGTCGACTATCCCCTCGAGATGTCTCCTCTCGCCAAAAAGCACCGGCAAGATCCGAGGGTGGTAGAGAGATTTGAGGGATTCATAGCCGGTATGGAGGTGTGTAACGCCTTTACCGAGCTAAACGACCCAATCGACCAGAGATCTCGCCTGGAGGAACAGGAGGCTTTGCGAAGGGCCGACAGAGTATCGGGCGAGGAGTTCTACGACAGGCTAGATGAAGATTTCCTCGTGGCGGTGGAGCATGGAATGCCCCCGACTGGAGGTCTCGGTATGGGCATCGATCGCCTGACCATGCTGCTGTCCGGCCACCGATCGATCCGAGAGGTGATCCTCTTTCCCATGCTGCGCGCGCGCTGAGCGCCGCGGCATCGACGACTTCCTTCGTCGACGGCAGGCACCGGAGTGTCCTGCAGGTTCGCCCCGCCGCCTAAGGATGTTTTTCCCCGATCAGGATCGCGACCGATCCAAAGGCTAGCTGTTTGACTCCCACCAGGGTCAAACCCGCCGACTCCATATCTGACTCCAGCTGAGCTACGCTGAAACTCGCGGCCGACTCGGGGAGGTACGTGTAGGCTTCTCGGTCGCCGGCGAATGCGAGTCCCAGAAGCGGGGCGACAGCCCTGAAAGCGGCGCCGAACAAGAAGGCCCCAGCGCTGCCTCCGGAGGTGGAGAAGATGTCCAGGACCGCCAGTCTCCCGCCGGGCTTGAGCACGCGTGCGATTTGCGCCAGGGCCGCTGGCCGATCCGCGAAATTGCGCATGCCGAACCCCACCGTGGCAAGCGAGAACGCCTCGTCCCGGAAAGGCAGCGCATGGGCGTCCGAGAGTAAGAGCGACACACGCGGCTCGACGCCTGCACCCGAGATCTTCTTTCTTCCCACCTGCAGCATCGGTTCGGAGAAATCAACCGCGACCCATCGCTGCTGGAGGTCCCGGGTGGGGGGACTAGCGCCGGGCCCATCACCGCGGCCGGCTCCTTTTCCACGAAGAGACAGTGCGGCGAGCGGGAAATCGCAGGTTCCCGAGGCCACGTCCAGCGCGTGACCAGCGCCGGTCACTTCGTCTAGCGCCATCTCCAGCGCGATGTTGCGCCATGCATGGTGTCTACCCGCCGACATCAGGGTGTTCAGGAGGTCGTAGCGCCAGGCTATCCGGCTGAACATCGCCGCCACATAGGCGGCTCGCTCCTCGCCTGTGAGCAGTGCCACCGGCTAGCCCTCGTTGAGGGTCTTGATCGTCCGGGGGAGTTCGGGCAGCAGGTCGCCTGCGACCATGCCCGCCTCGCCTAGATCGGCTCGCACCGACTCGCCTGCAGCGCCGTGTAGGAAAACGCCCAGCGCCGCAGCATCCGGCAGTGGCATGCCCTGCGCAAGCAGGCCCCCGATCGCACCGGCGAGCACGTCGCCGGTGCCAGCGGTGGCCAGGCCGGGATTGGCAAATGGGGAGATCATGGCCGTTCCGTTAGGTTCGGCTACGGCGGAGTGGGCACCCTTCAGGACGACGACCTTGTTCCACTCCTGGGCCGCTCCACGCGCCCACTGTATGCGGTCCGCGCCGTTCAGGCCGGCATTGGATGGATCTAGCCGGGACATTTCACCCAGGTGGGGCGTCAGGATCGCCGGAGACGTAAAGTGTCGGTGCCACCCGGGAATGGTTGAAAGCAGATTCAGCCCGTCGGCGTCCACAACGGTTCTCGGCAGCTGGGCACCCGATGTAAGGAGCCTTGAAAGCAACCCGGCCGTCCCCGGGTCTAGGCCAAGCCCGCAGCCGATGACGAGGGCGTCGTAAGAAGGCAGGGCCGAGAGAATCTCCTCCGCACCGTCAGCCGCTAGACCGCCACCGGGCGTCTCCGGCAAGGGCAGGTAGGTTACCTGGGGTGCCCCGGCCGCCACGGCCATTTGGATGCCCTCCGGGACGGCGGCCGTGACTAGGCCGGCACCGACTCGGGACGCGGCCGTAGAGGCCAGGAGTGCGGCGCCGATATAGTTGCGGCATCCGGATACCACCAGCACCTTGCCGAACGTGCCCTTGTGGCCTGACGCCGGGCGGGCGGGTAGGTGGAGCCTGGCCCATTCTGGCGTGATGAGCGAAAGGTCGATCTCATCGTCGAGGCCGGCCGTGAGGCCGATGTTCTCTATCATGACCACGCCGCAGAGCTCCGCGCCGGGCATGGTGCAGTGACCGATCTTGGGGCGGCCCAGAGCGACGGTGATGTCTGATCTGACCGACATCGGGTCGGCCTCTCCGGTGTCGGCGTTTACTCCGGTGGGCAGGTCGACTGCCACCAGCAGCAGTTCCGGACGCTCGGACCTGGCCTCGGCCAGAGCGGCCATCTGGCCTGAGAGTCGGCCGGAGATTGGCCGAGAGCTACCGGTTCCCAGCAGGGCGTCCAGCGTCAGCTCGCACTCGGACAGGCTTTTCCGCAAAATGGCCAGATCCTCATCGTCATCCGACAGGACGAGCTGTACGGACCGGGGCAGCTCGGCAGCTTTCGGGTGTGGTTCCCTGCCTGAAGCGCTCAGGTAGACGGTGGTTCTGGCCCCCCAGTTTGAGAGATGGCGGCCGGCTACCAGTCCATCCCCGCCGTTGTTGCCCGGCCCTATCATCATCAGTACAGGGACGTCTGGGATTCGGGATTCGTGCCCAAGCGCGCGCCTGCATGTCTCGGCGACGGCAAGGCCGGCGTTCTCCATTAGCTCGTCGGTGTTTACCCCTGAGCGTTCCGAGAGTCGCTCGATCTCCGCCATCTGGCCGGATGTGACGATCTTCATCTTGTGGTGCTCAGTACCTGACCCGTTGACCCGGCCTAGAAGTTGGGGAGTTCACTCTCAGCAACGACAAATGCAACTGCCATCTCGTTCGAATGGGACAGGGAGACGGCGAACTGGCTTATGCCCATGCGTCTGGCATGGGCGGCGGCCTTGCCGTGCAGTTCAATGGTCGGGGCACGGCCGAGCCGCCGGACCACCTCGATGTCCTTCCAGGGGACTCCCCGGACCCCGGTTCCGAGGGCCTTCATCACGGCCTCCTTGGCTGCGAAGCGCGTGGCGAGCTGGGGCGCGCGGCCCCGACAGTAACTCTGCTCCCTGCCCGTGTAGATGCGGTCGAGAAAGCGTTGGCCGTATCGTTCGGCCACGCGCCTGACCCGCGGTATCTCTACAATGTCCACGCCGTTGACCAACATCTTTACACTTTCAGATTCTACGCGGTAAGCGATAGCGACCGGATGTTATCGGGAAGGGTGACGAACAGCGGCCGCTAGATGGACGTGCATCCGTATAATCGAAGCCGCCGGAGGATGGCATGGCAGCACGAATCATTGACGGCAAGGCGATAGCGGCTGAGGTGAGAGCCGAGGTGGCCGACGGAGTGGCCCGGCTCAAGGACAGTGCGGATGTGATTCCCGGCCTTGCCGTGGTCTTGGTGGGGGAAGACCCGGCCTCGCAGGTGTACGTGCGCAACAAGCAGAAGGCTGCATCGAATGCTGGCATGGTGGCCGCGGACCACAAGCTGGCCGCCGACACGCCCGCAGAGGAGTTGCGCGAAAAGCTCGCCGAGCTTAACGCTGATCCATCCGTCCACGGCGTCCTGGTGCAGCTACCTTTGCCGGATCACCTGGACGAAAGGGAGTTCATTCTCCGGATAGCCCCCGAAAAGGATGTGGATGGCCTGCATCCGGCGAGCATGGGCCTGCTGCTGGCCGGCAGCCCGCGCTTCGTGCCGGCTACTCCGGCGGGCGTTCAGCAGATGCTGCTTAGGACTGGCAACTCCCCGGCCGGCAAGCACGTGGTGGTGTGCGGTCGCTCAGACATAGTGGGAAAGCCCGTTGCCGCCCTGCTGATGCAGCGGAACCAGGAAGCCAATGCCACGGTGACCGTTTGCCACACCCGGACGGCGGATATCGCAGCGATCACCCGCCAGGCGGACATCCTGATCGCGGCGGTGGGGCGCGCTGGCTTTGTCACCGCGGACATGGTTTCCGATGGAACGGTTGTAATAGACGTCGGTATCAACCGGGTCGAGGCGCCGGAGCGAAGGTCAGGCTATCGTCTGGTCGGGGATGTCGATTTCGAACCTGTCGCCGAGAAGGCTTCGGCGATCACGCCCGTCCCGGGCGGCGTTGGGCCCATGACGATAGCCATGCTGCTGCTGAACACACTCAAGGCCGCGCAGCTGTCCACAGCCTGACCGGCGCAGCGATGCCAGGTTGGCCGGTTTGGATACGCTCTGCTGGCCCCGTAGGACCCGCCCCGCCGCACCGTTGACCTGCCTTTGTGCCGCTAAAGGGACAGGGGAAGAATCGCGCTCGCAGCATCCGGCCGCGCTGCCCGAAGGCAGTAGGGTCGGTTGGCACACTTGAGCGCGGAGTCGGTGATGACACCCTCTCTGGCTCAGAGGGTGCATGGAGACGATCACACCGTATGCCCGGGCCTGCCTGCCGGGCGTCCGCCGTGGTCTAGGCGAAGGTGAGCGCCCGCGCCGGGTTGTGGATCAGTATGTTGTCTATGTGGTCCTCGGTAAAGCCCCGGGCCCGCATACGGGGTGCGATGGATTCCAGAATGTGGGCGTAACCTTTGCCACCGTAGGCGACGGTGTCGGTCTTGAGGCACACGTCGTGGGCGATCGTTATGCGCTCGCCGTAGCCCTCGGAGATCAGGTACTCGAGCGAGTCCATTCGCTGCACGTCGCTCACGCTTGAAGTCTCTATATCGCCGGAGCGATACGATCCGCTTGTGTCCTCGGATCCGAACCGGTCGTACTCCAGGTAGCAGCCGGTGTCGGCCAATTCCTTGACTGCGGACATGGGCCTGATGTTGTCGAGATGACCCATGATGACCTTGTCGGCCCTTGCTCCGTTGTCCATGAGGATCCGGATTATTTCAAGAGGAGTATCGGGGTGGATTCCCGGGTGGATCAGGATGGGTGCGCCTGTTTCCACCTGCGCGTGGGCCGACGCCCTCAGCACCTTCCGCATGTTCTCCGTCAGCGGGGTGTGATTGCCGACCTCACCGATGACGCCGGACTTTACACCGGTACCGTCAACCCCGATCGTGACGTCTTCGATGATCCGCTGGGCTATCGACTCCTCGCTGCGCTGGTCCATGTCGGCCGGGTGCGCCTCGGGCACATAGTGGCTTCCGCCCAGGACGACGTTCAGCCCGGTGGCGCGTGAGATGCGGGCAAGGGCCAGCGGATCACGAGCTATGCCGATGGACGTGGTATCGACCACCGTATCGCCCCCCGCGTAGCGATACCTGAGAGCCTCCTGGACGGCGAACCGTTCGTCGAGGAGCATCTGGTTTTCCTTGTTGACGTAGAACATCCCCCGCAGCTTGCCCAGGATCTCTATGGTTATCTGCTGGTCTACGTACCAGCGCCGGCTCGCCTCCTCCGGCATCTTGAAGTAGCAACGCAGGTCGATCAGCAGGTGCTCGTGGGTCAGGGTGATGCCAAGGGATTCAGGCTCAACCTCGCCAAGAACGGTCTGTACCTTTCCGCTAGAGGCCTTCGGACTCATGGTGTCTCTCCCGTGGTTGTTTTCATTGCTGGCCTTTTGCCGATGTCTGCGTCCGGATCGCGGCCCTTCGGACCCCGGTCTCGGGGATGGAACGTCGCTTTGCTAGGCGAACGTCAGAGCCCGGGCCGGGTTGTGAACGAGGATGGACTCGATCTGGTCGCGGGAGTGGCCTCTGGCCTGCATTCGCCGGGCAATCGAGTCTAGGAAATGTGCGTAGCCCTTGCCGCCATAGCGAGTAAGGTCGGCCTTGGTGCAGACGTCGTGGGCGACGAGCAGCCTGTCTCCGAAGCCCTCGGCGATCAGGTGCTCGAGCGACTCGATGCGCTGGGCGTCGGTTGGCATGGGCATCGTCACGCCGGAAACGGTGTAGTCGAAGTCCGTGCTCTCGGCCCCGAATCGATCATATTCGAGGTAACAGCCCGACTGGGCCAACTCCGTTATGGCGCTGAGCGGTCGTATCGCGTCGAGATGGCCGATGATTACCCTTGAGGGCTCGGCGCCGGCGTCCACCAGTTCCCGCATGATCTCGAGCGGGCTGTCGGGGTGGAGACCCGGGTGTATGAGTATGGGCGCGCCCGTCTCGATCTGGGCGTGTGCGGAGGCCCTTAGCACCTTTCGCTCGTTCTCGCTCAGGGGGTGAAAGTTGCCCACCTCGCCTATGATTCCCGATCGAACACCCGTATCGCCGACGCCAACCGTGACATCCTGCACTATCTGCTCGGTGATTGACTCCTCACTGCGTGAGTCCATGTCGGGTGGATGCGATACGGGAACATAGTGGCTTGCCCCCATGACGATGTGAAGGCCGGTGGCACGCGAGATACGAGTCAGGGCGAGAGGGTCGCGGGCGATTCCGATGCTGGTAACGTCGACCAGGCTGCCGCCCCCCGCGTGGCGGTAGCGGAGCAACTCCTCGACGGCCACGGTCTCGTCAAGTAGCCGCTGCTGGTCCTTAACCGCCTGCCATATCCCCCAGACCTTGCCGAGCATGTCCATGGTAAGAGGCCGCTCGACGCAGCCGCGCAAGCTGGCTTCATCCGGCATCTGAAAGTAGCAGGTCAGGTCTATTAGCAGATGCTCGTGCGTTAGCGTTACGCCGAGCGAGCCGGGCTCTATTGGCCCGAGCACCGTCTGGACTTTGCCGGAAGGTCCCGAAGGGCTCATCCGCTCACGCTCCTGGACTACCGAATCGCGGTAAGCCTAGCGTGCGGTGCGGCCTCCGTCTAGGTGGATGATCTGGCCAGTCATATAGTCAGAGGCCGGACTGGCCAGGTATACGGCCAGGACTCCCAGGTCACGGAGTTCCCCCCTGCGCCCCATGGGGATTCCGGCCAGGTTCTCGGCTGATCCGACGTCGCTGGTCCACACGCTGTCGGTCATGCGGGTGTGAAACGCGCCCGGGGCCAGCGCATTCACGTTGATGTTGTAGGGAGCCCACTCCAGTGCAAGAACCCGGGTCAACATGTTTACCGCCGCCTTGGAGGTGTTGTAGGCGGACACGTAGGCGATGCCCATGGTCCCATTGGTGGATGACACGTTTATGACCTTTCCGTACCGGCGCTCCAGCATGTGGGGTCCTACGGCGCGGCATCCGTACATGACCCCGCTGACATTTACCTCCATGACGTGCTTCCACTCATCGTCCGTGATGGGGGTTACCGGGGGTCTGACCAGCCGCACCGATTCCGGTCCGCCGTCCGGGAGGGGTACCAGGGGAAGGAAATGGAGCACCCCCGCGTTGTTGACCATTATGTCTACTTGCCCGAATTCGGTGATTGTGGTGGAGACCAGGTTCTCGACCTGATCAGGGCTCGTAACGTCCGTGGCAACCGCTAGCGCTCGGCGTCCGACCGCCTCTATCTCGGAGGCCACATCGTCGATTTCGGCCTCAGATCGCGCGGCGACTACGACATCGGCGCCGGCCTCGGCGAACGAGAGTGCGATCTCTCTGCCGATGCCTCGGCCGCCGCCGGTGACGACCGCTACGCGTTCGCTGAGTTCAAGCTCCGGCAGCATCGCTTCCTCCGGGATGACAACGGCAGCACCATGGGTGCCGCCGCTGCGGTGACATTACCATACGACCGTGCGCACCGACGACTACGACTACGAGTTGCCCTCTGAATTGATCGCTCAGGGGCCTGCAGAGCCGCGGGACTCTTCCCGCCTGCTGGTCTTAAGGAGGCTGGACGGTGTCCTGCGGCATCTCACGTTTTCGGACCTGCCGGGCTGCCTGCGGCCGAATGACCTGCTCGTCTTCAACGACAGCCGGGTGTTTCCCGCCCGCCTGTACGGCCGTAAGCCGATCGGGGGCAAGCCCTTGGGAGCGCGAGTCGAGTTGCTGCTCCTGGAGCGTTTGAAAGGAGCGGATTGGCGTGCCCTCGCCCGGCCCGGGCGCAGGCTCCGCGAAGGCGCGAGGTTCTATGTTGACGGAATGAAGGACGGCGCGGCCACCGTGCTCGGTGTGTGCGCGGACGGCACCCGCGTGGTTCGACTGCCGGAAGGTATCGACCTTGCCGCCGTTGGCGTCGTTCCCATGCCTCCTTACATCAGGACGCGCCTGCGGGACACGGAGCGCTACCAGACCGTCTATTCGCGCCATGAGGGCAGCGTTGCGGCCCCCACGGCCGGCCTCCATTTCACAGAGGATCTGCTTGGCCGGATTCGTTCATTCGGGATTGAGACGATATTCGTAACCCTGCATGTGGGCTGGGACAGCTTTCGTCCGGTGACTGTTGACGATCCGCGTGAGCACCATATGCATTCCGAGCGCTACGAGCTGTCGACCGGATCGGCAGCCGCCATCAACCGCGCCAAGGCTGAGGGTCGCCGAGTGGTCGTCGTAGGCACGACGGCGGTGCGCCTGCTGGAGTCCAACGCCGCTGCGGACACGGTCCTGGAAGGCTACGAGCGATCGAAGGACGACCCGGGAGGGCCGCTCAGTCCGGGACGGGGCATCACCGATCTCTTCATCGGCGAGGGCCACGAATTCAGAGTGGTAGACGCGTTGATCACCAATTTCCACCTGCCTCGCTCCACGCTGCTTATGTTGGTCAGCGCGTACGCCGGACGTTGTCGGATAAGGGCGGCATACGAGGAGGCTATAGCCCATCGCTATCGCTTCTATTCGCTTGGCGACGCGATGCTGATCCACTAGATGAGGTTTTGCCGGGCCTCCGGCCCTGTCGGGGGTAGTGTGCGCGTGCCGGGCGGATGCGCCAGCACGGGATGGCCCCTCATCTTGTGGTGGCCGGGCCGCGAACCGTATAATCGCGGGCGTGGTCGCGGAAGGACGCACGCCTGTCCTTCGGCGTTCCTGAAAGATTGAGCGAGGGTATTCTTATGGCTCCAACCAGCGACCTGGGCGATGTGTTTCGCGCGATAGGCGTCAATCCGGCGATCAGCGCCTCCGGCCCGACGACTGCCTATGGCGGCACGAAACTTCGACCTGAAGTCCATCAGGCCATGAATGCCGCCTCACAGGTGATGGTCGACATGGCGGAACTGAACGACGCCGCAGGCCGGGTGATCGCCAGGCATACGGGGGCAGAGGCTGGCATGGTCACCTCCGGCTCGGCCGGCGCGCTCATCATGCAGGCGGCCGCCGTTGTGGCCGGAAGCGACAAGGCGAAGATGAAACGACTGCCTGACACCTCCGGGATGAAGAACGAGATCGTGATCCACAACATCCACCGGTTCCCCTACGACCAGTGCTACACGTCAGTCGGGGCCAAGCTGGTCGGCGTAGGGGACTTCCTTCGTTGTCTGCCCTGGGAGCTGGAGTCGGCCATCAACGAAAAGACGGCGGCCGTGGCCTACCTTGAAGCTCCGTTCGCTGCACCCTACGCCATGGCACTGCCGCAGCTGGCCGAGATCGCTCACTCCCATGACGTACCTGTAATCGTCGACGCGGCCACCATGGTGCCGCCGAGGGAGAACCTGACCAAGTACATTCAACAGGGCGCCGACATGGTCATATTCTCCGGCGGCAAGGCGATTCGTGGTCCCCAGGGCACGGGCATACTGGCGGGACGCAAGGATCTGATCGAGGCCGCGCGCGACAACGGCTCTCCCAACCAGTTCATAGGTCGGGGCCTGAAGGTTACCAAGGAGGAGATCGTGGGCCTGGTGCAGGCCCTGGAGACCTTCGTCACCGAGGACGAGGAGGCCGAGAACGAACGCTACCGCGAGTTATCGCAGAAGGTGGTCGATGCACTGATCGAGATTCCGGGCCTGGAGGTACAGATCAGGCACGACAAGCGAGACTGGCTGATTCCCACGGCGGTCTTCAGGTTCACCGACGACTGGACTGGCCCGGCGCGCGACGACGTGCTGAGCCGCATGCAGCAGGGTGTTCCGAAGATCTTCCTGCACTGGCTCGGGGGCCCGGACGTACTGGCCGTGGACCCGCTCAACATCGACGACGATGAGATGGAGATCGTGATAAGGAGGCTGCGCGAAGAGCTATTGCGCAGCGACTAGCCGGCTGGGTTGCCTGCCGGAGCAGTGGCCAAGCCATAGGAGACCAATAGATAGTGCTAGAGCGATTTAAGGTTCCTTCAGAGGATCAGGTAAGGATCGACCACGAGTCTCTCAGGCAGACCGTCGAGGCGATCTTCGAGAAGATGGGCTGTCCGCCCGATGACGCTGCGGAGGGTGCGAACACCCTGGTTCAGACCGACCTGCGCGGGGTGGAGACCCATGGCGTTTCCAACATGCTTCGCTACTACGTTGAGGAGTTCCAGTCCGGCAAACTAAACCCCGCTCCAGACGTCAAGGTCATTAGAGAGACACCGGGTACGGTCAGCCTGGATGGCGATCGCGGTCTCGGCGTCATCGTCGCCCCCGGGGCGATGAGGAGGGCGATCGCCAAGGCGCGCCAGGTGGGTGTCGGCATCGCGGTCATGCAAAACAGCGGCCACATGGGCGCCGTGGGTCATCATGCCATGCTGGCAGCGCAGGAGAACATGGTCGGCATGGCCACCACCTCAGGCGGGGCCGGTACGAGGGTATTCGTACTGCCCACCTTCGCCGCCGAGCCCAGGCTGGGAACCAATCCCATATCCATCGCCGCGCCGGCTCGCACAGAGCCTCACCTTCTCTTCGACGCTGCCACCACGGCGATCGCTGGAAACAAGATATACCTGGCCGAGCGTGTGGGAGCGCTCTTGGATCCCGGCTGGATAGCCACGATGGACGGCACTCCGGTCATGGAGCCGCAGGTGTCCCCGGGTAGAGGGAACTACTGGCAGTTACCGCTTGGCGGCATTCGGGAGCAGGGCTCACACAAGGGCTACGGGCTGGCGATGATCCCGGAGATACTTGGAACGATGCTGTCCGGGGCTCGGCCTGCCATGCTGCCCGGAGATCGGCTGGCTCAAGACCACTATTTCGCCGCATACGATATAGCTGCGTTCACCGACGTTGACTGGTTCCTGGACACGATGGACGAGATGCTCAGGACCCTGCGCACCACCAAGCCGGCGGAGGGGCACGAGCGCGTGCTCTACCCGGGTCTGTCCGAGCACGAGGAGGAGGTTGAGCGCCGCGCCGATGGGATTCCGCTGCACTCCGAAGTCATCGAGTGGTTCGACCACATCACGGCCGAACTGGAGATCCCGCAACTGGCCCGGCTCAGCTAGATTCGCCTCTGGCCCCCTTCCGGGGCTGATCAGACTATGGGTGCGCGGGCCGGCCGGCCCGCAAGTACGGCCTCTTGGAGCTGACCGTCCCGCACCACCGGCACGCCATTTACGAGGACGTGGACAATCCCGCTGGACGGGAGGGTGGGCGCCTGGTAGGTCGCGTTGTCTTTGACCTCAGCCGGATCGAAGACCACCAAGTCGGCATCGGCGCCAACCTTGATGCGGCCCTTCCTGAGGAACATGGGGGCGCGTCGCTCAAGTCGCCTTGCCGGCATCAGGGAGGACTTGCGTATCGCCTCGATGAGCGTCAATGCTCGGCGTTCCCTCGCGTACACGCCTAGAACACGGGAGTAGGTGCCTGCGGTCCGCGGATGCCCGGCGCCATCCATTACCCAGCCGTCGCTGGCCATAGCGGTCAGGGGGCTTGCTACCGCCCTGTCCACCGAGTCCTCCGGGATGGAATGGATCACGACCATTCCGCCCTGCGCCCTGTACTTGTTAAACAGTTGTTCGTCCAGCACCTCGCCCGTGGCGGGCCAGAGCAGCTGGCCGTAGCTCACACCCGTCATGCGCTGCCAGCCGGGCTCGAACAGTGCCGAATCGATCTGAGTCATGCCGGCGGCGTACGGGTAACACTCGGTGGTGATGTCCATGCCTCCGTCCGCGGCCCCGCCGATCATTTCCAGCAATTGTGCCGTCGTCGATTGCCCGACGCTTGAGATGTGGCATATGTGAAGCGGCGCACCTGTGACCGCGGCGGAGGCGATCACCTCCTGCAGGCCTTCGACCGCGCCGACCCTGGGAAGGTCGGCCGGAGGATCACCCATGCCCCTTATGTGAACCACGCACGGAGCCCCGAATCTGGCAGCCACCTTAAAGGCGTCAATCACCTCCGACCTGGAGGCGCCCGGTGTGTACTGGAGACCGAAACCCACCCCGAGAGCGCCCCTCTCCAGGCCCCTCTCGACTAGGCATGAGATCTGTATGACCTCTTCTTCTGAGGCTCGTCGGTGGGCCGCGTCCCCGATCGGTACCAACCCGCACCCGTCATCGTCCAGGATCGCCATCCTGGCCGGAACGTGGCCTGAGCTGACTCCGTAGTTGATTGCGCACTGGTCCATTCTGGCGTCGTACCAGGCGTCTACGTCGGCCGTGCCGATCTCCAGTTCGAGCGCGGTCGTAACCCCGTCCATGGCCTGGAGGCGGTAGTTTTCAGCATCCTGGCCGTGGGCGTGCAGGTCTATGAAGCCCGGGGCGACGACCAGGCCCGTTACGTCGAACTCCTCGGCGCCCCTCATGTTGCGGCCCCATATCTTTTCCACCGCGCGAATGCGGTCCCGTGAGATGCCCAAATCGCGCTGGGCATCCATCCCGGACTCCGGGTCGATGACCCTGCCGCCGCGAAGGACTATCTCGTGTTCCGGCATAAGCGTCTGTTCTCCAAGGGGCCTAGGATATCGCCTCTCGGCTAGGCCAGATGAAATATCCGGGCGGTCTTAACGAACCAGGTGGGGACCGGCTCGACGAGCTTGCGAAGCTGGTAGGTCAGCACGGCGATCACCACCCCGATCAGTGCCCCGGCGATCACGTCGATCGGATAGTGGACTCCGGCGAAAACCCGGCTGAAGCCGAGAACCGCACCCAGTGCGAACATGGCCGTACCGAGCTTTCGATTGGCCCCGAAGACACCGGCGGCTATGCCGAACACGGCGGCAACCGAGTTGGAGGGGAACGAGAAGTCGGTGGGCCTGTAGAACAGGAGGTTCACCTGGTGGTCCAGGAACGGCCGGGCCCTCTCGGTCGCCAGGCTCACCTCCTGGACGGCCCAGCTGGTGAACCCCATGGCGGCAAGGGCCACGAATACGCCGATCTGGTAGCGATACCGGGTGGCACTGTCGCGGCCTGCGAACCATAGCGCTACCAGGGCAAGGGCCAGCGAGACAGGTATCAGGTAGTCGCTGACCAGCCACTCGACCAGTCGGTCCAGCAGCCCCCATTTGCCCACCAGACCGTTGATCCACAGGAAGGCGTCTACGTCCCAGTGGCCTATCGGACCCTCAATGAACAAAGCCCTAGCTCCGCCTGATCCAGGCGATCAATCGGCCCCCGAGCAGGAAGAGAAGACCAGATCTGGCGTCGGAGAAGAATCCGAGCAGTCTCGCCGGAGAGCCGTCCCACCATGCCGGCAGGCATCGTCTGACAACCTCGAAGTAATTGGTCTTTCTCAGGGCCTCAAGGCCCTCGTCCGCAGAGGGCACGCCGCGTCGCATGCGAGCGTGGACCAGCGACGACATGCCCAGGGTTGCGATCACTGCGAGGGCCGCACCACCAAAGAAGCCTACCCCCTGGAGGTTGGCGTCCAGGCCGCCATGGATGTCGTTGATGTTGCGCTCTTCCGACATGAAGAACCACAGGATCGAGCCTACGGTCAGAGCGAGCCCCAATGCGCGTGCCGCCAGCGTGTGCCTGACCAGCAGCAGGCCGTCGAAGCGCCCGAATGATGCGCCCACCTGTATCGCCCCGATCGAGGCCCAGAAGACGAATATCAGGTAGTCCGCCAGGAAGGGACTCATCGATGCGAAGCTATGCGGGCTCCTGGGCGACCGGGTGACACCAATGCAGGTACTTGTCGTGATTGCCGCGCACGGCTAGTGAGTATATGGAGCGCAGTTCGGCCGTCACCGGGCCCACCTCTCCGGTTCCCACCGGGCGGCTGTCAACGCTGCCCACCGGGGTTATGTGCGCAGCCGTGCCGGTCAGGAACAACTCGTCCGCCAGGTACAGTTCGCTGCGGCGGATCCGCCTCTCGACCACCTCCATGCCCAGTTCCTCAACGGCCAGGGTCCATGCGCAGTTGCGCGTGATGCCCACAAGGTTATTATCCGCCACCAGGGGGGTGTGCAGCATGCCACCGGAGACCATGAACAGGTTCTCTCCGGTACCCTCCGAGACGCCTCCATCCTGATTGAGCATGATCGCCTCGTCAAAGCCCGCCAGGACCGCTTCGGTCTTTGCCAGGATGCTGTTGACGTAGTGGCCGGAGATCTTGACCCTGGGAGGGATTGTGGCGTCGTCGATGCGACGCCACGAGGATGTGCAGCACTTTATGGCTCCGTCCGAGTCTATGTAGGAGCCGAACGGCACGATGATCAAAGTGAAGTCGCTTGCGATCTCGTGCAGCTTGAGGTTCGCTACGAGCTCATCGCTCTTGTAGACCAGGGGCCGTATGTAGACGTCCTGACGGTGCCCGCTGCTCCGGATAAGGTCCTCCGTGATCGAGCAGAGATCGTCCGCCGTGTAGGGGATATCCATCAGCATCATGCGGCATCCCTGGAGCAGGCGCTCGTAGTGCTCGCGCATGCGGAACACGTACATGGTTTCCCTCTCGGCGTTCCAGTTGCCTCGGATGCCCTCGAACACCGCGGTGCCGTAGTGGAGCGCGTGGGTCATCACGCCGACCTTGGCCTGCTCGATCGGCACTATGCTGCCCCTGAAGAAGGCTAGGGATCTATTCATCGTCCTCCCCGAGCTGCCCCGGCTTGCTTCCGTACCCTGCTGTTGCGAATGCTGGTGCTGACCGTCGGCAATTATAGCGGCGCAGCTATTCGTCTTCCGCGCCGCCGCCGTCGACCGCCTGCGCCTCCTGAGTGTCCGCCTCGACCGCTACGATGTCCTGCGTATCCGCCTGCGAAGCATTGTCGGCAGGTTCTTCTTCCCGGGCTTCGGGCTCGGGCGGAAGGATGCTGCCGATCGAGTAGGATTCCATGTTCTGCAAGAGCCGTTCTACCACGGAGGGGGAAAGGTTGCGAGGGTATGCGCTCATGGTCCATCTGCGCCTGAGATCGGCGCTGATCTCGTCGGCGCTCATCGGCTCGTTGTGGCTGGCCAGGATAACCCGGAAGACCGCTTCCTTGAGCGGGGTGTCGGGCAGAAGGTAGTCGGCCTCTTCGGACTGGCCGGCGATCTGGTCGATGAGCAGTCCGGGGTCGGCGCTCGCCGCCTCCTCGATCGTGTCGTGTTGTTGCGTCAGGTAGTTGCGCCGGTCCGATATGAGCAATGAGACGGAGCTGCCCTCTTCTGCATCGATGTTTACGTAGTAGCGAATTGGAGCCGCCGTCTCGGCATCTTTGGCTTTGCTTGTGGTCATCTGATGCTCTTCTCCCCAAGAGTTCTATATCAAAATACTTCCGGCGGCCACCTGAGCATTAGCACGTCGACCTCGTCTCCGGCCTGCTTTAACGCAAGATCCTCGGGGCAGATGGCGAGGCCGTTGGCTGCGGCCATCGACGTCAGCAGGTTGGAACTCTGGTCGCCGGTCAACGAAGCATAGTACCTGCCATCTCGTTTGGTCACCACCGCGCGGGCATAGACCCTTCTGCCATCGGTGTTGTGAATGGGGTCGGTCAGGACCGCGCGCACCCTCGGCCTCATGGCTGGATCGCGGCCTAGCATCTTTGCTATGGCCAGGCGGCCGAACTGTTCGAAGGCCACCAGGGCGCTGACCGGGTTGCCGGGTAGGCCCAGGTGGGGAACCGTGCGCCCCGACCCGTCGCTGGCGCTCAGGAGCCCGAAGGCCAGCGGCTTTGCCGGACGCATGCGCACCGACCAGAACTGCATCGATCCGCGCCTGGTCAGAACGTCCTTGACCATGTCGAAGTCGCCCTTGGAGACGCCCGCCGAGGTGATCAGCATGTCGGAGTCGATTCCCTCGTCGATCTTTGCGTTGACCGATTCAAGATCGTCGCGCGCCGTGCCTACCTGTCTTGGCGTCCCGCCCGCCTCCATCACCGCCGCCGCTATGCCGGCGCCGTTGGAGTCGTATATCCGGCCCTCTGGAAGGGGAAGCCCTGGCTCAACCAACTCGTCTCCGGTCGAGAGAATCGCCACGACGGGTCGACGGTGAACGCTTACGGTCGCGTGGCCCAAGCTGGCCAGCAAGCCGACCTGGGACGGTCCAATCACGGTGCCCCTTCGCAAGACCGTTTGTCCCCGGGCGAGGTCTCGACCCGCCTGCCGCACGTTTGAGCCTGGACCTGCCGGGTGCCTGACGGAAATCTCGTCCAGGGTCCGGGCCTTGAGCCTGCGTTCGACCTCGTCGGTATCCTCAAAGGGCACCACCGCGTCCGCCCCCCGGGGCACCGGCGCTCCCGTCATGATTCGTATAGCTGTGCCGGGCCCGACGGGGGTGGTGGGCAGATCCCCGGCGGCCAGCTTGTCTATTACTCGCAGGGTTGCGGGTGCGTGTGGGGCCGCACTGGAGACACTTTGCGATGCAACGGCGTACCCGTCCATGGCCGAGTTGTCCAGGGGAGGCACATCAAGATGGCTGACAACGTCCTCGCTGATGACCATGCCGCCGGCCTCCGCGATCGGCATCCTGGCGGGTTCGAGCGGTTCAAAGAACGAGAGAATGCGCTCAAGGGCCTCCTCCACGGTGAGCATGGCCTCGGTGTGGGAGTGGCGGTGCGCGGGGTGACTTGTCATGTGCGCAGCTCGGCGCCCACCGCTCGCTGAAGCCGGCGTAGAAGGTCCTCGATAACGCGGGTAACCTGTGATGAGGTGAGGGTGCCTTTATCGGACTGAAGGACCAGGCCGAATGCGATCGACTTCTTGCCGTCGGGTACTCCTTTACCGGTGTAGACATCGCGCGCAGTGGCGGCCTTGACCAGCTTGTGCCCAGCCAAGATTCCCCGGATTCGTTCCGCCGAAACGTCTGCATCGACGACCAGCGCGAGGTCGCGGACCGATTCCGGATAGCGGCTGAACGGCCTGTATCGTGCTTCTGCCAGCGGCATCGCGGACAGCACGGCGGAGAACTCGACTTCGGCCAGTGCGACCGTGATTCCGTCTATGTCGAATGCCTTAAGGACGGAGGGGTCGATCTCTCCCAGGGAGCCCGCTCTCCGTCCGTCGATAACGATGGCGGCTGCCCTTCCCGGACTGAGGGCCGGGTCGTCCACCGGCTCAAGTGAGGGCTCGATGCCCAGACGCTGAAGGGTGTCCACCATGACTCCCTTGGCGTCAAAAAAGTTCATGTCTGACCCTGCATCGGACCCGTGCCACCAATGGGGATGGCGCCTCCCGCAGAAGGCGATGGTGAGCATCTCTCGTTCCTGCGGAAGATCTTCCGTCTTGGAGCCGTTGGGGAGGAAGATGCGTCCCAGTTCGAACAGGCGCAGGCCCTCTTCCCCGACTAGCCGCCTGTTCTCGGAAACGGTTTGGAGCATGCTTGCTCGAAGGGTCGTGCGCAGGTAGCGGAGATCCTCGTTCATTGGATTGGCGAGGCTGAGGGAGTCTTCCCTCCACTCGCCGACCGCCTGCAGGCTGTCCTCGGATACCACGTTGTAGGTGATGATCTCCCGCATGCCCGCTGCGACCAGCATGTCCCTGATCCGCTCCTTGAGCTCCCATGCGGGTCTCGGTCGCTGGTGTGGTATCGGCGAAGAGAGCATGGTCACCGGCATCTCGTCGTAGCCGATCACGCGGGCAACCTCCTCGACCAGATCGTCCTCGATGGTCACGTCGGATCGCCAGTAAGGTGGACGAACCGTGACCGACGAGCCCACATCCCCCGTCGCCTCAAAGCCCAGGGAGGACAGAACCGCGGAGGCCTTCAGAATTGGTATGTCCGAGCCGAGCACCTGCTTGAGTCTTGCCTGGGACAGGGAGACAGGCGGAGTCTCCTCCCGGTGGGGGTGAACGTCGACTATCCCGCGGGCGACCGTCCCTCCGGTGACCTCGGCGATCAGGCGCGTGGCACGGCGCAGGCCGATCTCGGCCAGCTCCGGCCTCAGGCCGCGCTCAAACCTGTAGGCGGCACCGGTGCTCAGCCGAAGGTCGGCGCTGGTGCGCCGGGTGTTTACCGGATCGAAGTTGGCCGATTCCAGCAGGATGCGCGTGGTGGACTCGGAGACCTCGGTATTGGCGCCACCCATTACCCCGGCCAGACCCACCGCTTCGGCGGGATCGGCGATCACCAGCATCGGCGGCCGCAACTCGCGGTCCTGGCCGTCCAGCGTACGAATCACCTCTGCCGGCCTTGCCTGTCTGACTATGATGGTCCCGTCCTCTACAAGGTCGAAGTCGAATGCGTGCAGGGGCTGGTTGAGCTCCAGCATGACGAAGTTGGTAACGTCGACGACGTTGTTGATGGGCCGCTGGCCCGCATTGATCAGTGCCTCCTGTAGCCAGGCCGGAGAGGGGCCGACCGTCACGTCCTCGATCAGGGAGGCCGTGTACCGATGGCAGAGGCTGGGATCTTCGATCGTGACGCTTGCCCGCCCCTCGATGGGGTCGGATGCCTCCTTGTAGTCGAGACGGGGCTCGACTACCTGCCGGTCCGTCAGGGCGGCCACCTCCCGGGCGATGCCGAGCACCGAAAGACAATCGGCCCGGTTCGGGGTGACCGCGACGTCGAGGAGCACATCCCCGACGATGTCGACGAGCGGCTTTCCCACGGATGCCCGCTCATCCAGAACGAGGATGCCCTCGTGGTCGTCGCCCAGGCCGAGCTCCCTGACAGAACAGACCATGCCCCGCGACTCGAACCCGCGTATGTTGGCGGGCCGCAGCGGCTCCTCGCGGCCGGAGTGGGTGTTAAAGAGGCGCGCCCCGAGCCTTGCAAAGGCGATCTTCTGACCGACGGCGACATTAGGTGCCCCGCAGACGACCTTGGCGGTTTCTCCATTGCCCAGGTCCACCGTGGGAAGCCGCAACCTGTCGGCGTTGGGATGCGGCTCCAGACCGACGACCTCGCCGACAATCACAAGGTCCGGGTCCAGATGGCCGCCGATCCTGTGCAGGGACTCGACCTCGATGCCAGCCATGGTGAGCCGGTGGGCCAGTTCATCGACAGGAACGTCGATCGCAACGTAGCGCTTTAGCCAGGATAGAGGAATCAACATCTGGAGTAGACTTCAGGAGAACTGTCGAAGGAAACGGATGTCATTGGCATAAAAGAGTCGAATGTCGTCGATGCCGTTCCTCAGCATCGCGATTCGCTCCACGCCGATACCGAAGGCGAATCCTGTGTAGACGGCGGGGTCGTATCCGACGCCTGCCAGCACGTTGGGGTGCACCATGCCGGCGCCGAGTATCTCGATCCAGTCCTCGGCCTCGTCACCCTGCCCCTGTCTAGGGGTCCATGCGATTGCCATTTCGGCGCCGGGTTCCACGAACGGGAAGTAGTCGCAGCGAAAGCGCGCCCTTACCTCTTCTCCGAAGAGGCGACGAGCGAATTCGTACAGCGTTCCCTTTAGGTCGCCGAAGGTGATTCCCCTGTCTACGGCAAGGCCCTCCACCTGGGTGAAGTGCCACTCGTGAGTAGCATCGGTGGCCTCGTACCGGTATACCTTTCCCGGCACCACCACCCTGACCGGTGGTGCCTGGGTCTCCATCGTCCTTACCTGCATGGGCGATGTATGGGTCCTCAGCAGCAGTGGTCTGTCCCCGCCCGGGTCGCTGTGATCTATCCACAGGGTGCTGAAGCTGTCCCGTGCCGGATGGTGTTTCGGGATGTTGAGCATCTCGAAGTTGTAATGATCCAGTTCGACCTCCGGCCCCTCCACGATCTCAAAACCCATGGATGCAAAGGCGGTGCAGATCTCCCGCATTGTGGCCGTTACGGGATGGATGCTTCCGACCTGAGTGGGCCAGCCGGGCAGGGTCACGTCCATCGCTCCGTCCCCGTGCGACGCGGGGCTGTCGATCGCCGCGGTCTTGTCCGCAAATGCCGACTCCAGGGAGAGTGCCGCCGCGTTGGCGGCGCGGCCGAACTCTCTCCGCTCGTCAGGGTGGACACCGGATATGCTGCGCTTTAGCAGCGTGACCTCGCCCCTCCTACCCAAGAACGCGACGCGCCATATCTCCAGATCCTCGCGGCTGGACACACCAGAGAGCGCCGCAAGGGCTCTGGTCTCAAGTTCTGTGACGCGCGCGGTTACGTCCTGGGTGATCTTGGACTCCGAGGGGCGGGGGTAAAGCGGATTAATTATAGGGAGCGTTCGGAATGCCGGTCAAGGATGTAAGGTGGCCGTTTAGCCCATGGGCAAGGCGTTGCCGGACTCTGAACCAGTCGATCAACGCCGCTGACCGGCTCTGCGGGTGGCGGCGCTAGGGGGATATGGAATCCTTGTAGACCCTCCCGCCCTGCATGATCATGACGAGGCTCTCTTTGTCCGCCAGGACCTGGATGTCGCCGAGCGGGTCCCCGTCGACTACCAGCAGGTCGGCCAGCTTGCCCTGCTCGAGAGTGCCTACGTCGGCGTCCATGTGGATGCACTCGGCGGCTGTCTTGGTCGAGGCGACTATGGCCTCCATTTCTGTCATGCCGTTGTCGACCATCAGGCCGAGTTCTCGACCGTTCTCGCCGTGCGGGCAGACTGCGGAGTCCGTTCCCATCGCTATGCGAACGCCGGCCTCGACGGCCATCCGGAAGCTGGCCCTGTGATGAGGAAATACCTGTTCGGCCTTCCTCAGTGACTGCGGAAGGACTGCCCCGGGCTTTTCTCTGGCCAGGTCGAACAGTGTCTCGCCTGGCAGCAGGGTGGGTACCAGGAAGGTCCCCCTTCGTCTCATCTCTTCGACCACCGACTCGTCCAGGTACACTCCGTGCTCAATCGACTCGACCCCGCACTCGACGGCGTTTCTTATGCCTTCGGTGGATTGGGCGTGAGCCATGCAGGTTTTGCCCTCTGCCGCGGCCTCGTAGACCATGACCTCGATCTCCCCGCGCGTGAACTGCGTGGAGGTGGGCTCGTCGCTCGGGGAAAGTACACCCCCGCTAGAGCACAGCTTTATGAAGTCGGCTCCGGCCCGCAGGTTGGCGCGTACCGTCCTGCGCACCTCTTCCACGCCGTCGCAGACCGGATTGGGCCATTCCGGCAGGGAGCCGTCCAGTGGCATTCCCATGGGGAAGTGGGTGCCGACCGGAAGGAGGAAGTCTCCGTGGCCGCCGGTCTGGGAGAGTATGGAAACGGCTATCCTCATCCTCGGGGCCGGGATCAAGCCGCGTTCCGCCGCCAGCTTCAGCCCCAGAGGGGTGCCGCCGGCGTCGCGGACGGAGGTGACTCCGGCCTCTAGGGTCTTGCGAGCATTGTCCGCCGCATGCAGGATCTTCAGGCTGAGGGGCATGAGCGCCAGCTCATGCATGGGCGCAACTTCGATCATGAAGTGGACGTGGCAGTCTATTAGGCCGGGCATGACCGTACCGCCTCCCACGTCCAGAATCGCGGCTCCGGCGGGCGGGCTGACGTCGGGTCCCACCCTCTGTATTCGTCCGTCGTCTCCTATGAGTATCGTTGCCCCGGAGACCGGGTCGGCGCCTGTGCCGTCGATCAGGTTGGCCCCGGTGATCGCCCTCATCGCATGTCCTCCGATTCGGATCGGTGGCTAAAGCCTACATCCAAGCCGCATGTCCGGGTAACTCGGCGCGACCGTCCGCGTCATGCTGCACTACCCCGGCCGATGCCGTCGTCGCGCGGGATGGATGGTTGCCCTTGGAGATCTCCGGGCAGCCACCCGGACGGATTGCGGCCTGCCGCAGGCCTTCAGTTCAGGAGGGGCCTAATCCTGTCCCGGTAATCGGCAAGGACCCCTTCGGGGAATTCATAGGTGAGATTGGGCTGGATAAAGAGCCGGCGCACTCCCGGAAGGCGCCCTACTGCGTTTATCCCTTCAGCCCAGGTATCGTGGTCGCCGAACAGGCCGGTCGCGCCGCAGACGCGTGATAGCACGTCCGCCGGTATGTCGTCGGGGCCGCTGATGCCGGAGGGCCAATCCAGTCCCACCCGCTCCAGGCGCGGACCGTTGATCGGGTGGTGTAACTGGCCCCAGCAGAATGGTCTTGCAAGCTCCAGCGCGGTCTCTCGATCCTGCCCCAGTATGCCGCCACAGACCAGCGTGACAGGGATGTCCTCGACGGCCCTTCCCGCCCTCCTGGCTCCCCTGTCCAGATGGTCCATGGCGTCTGCCACCATCCCGGGATCGACTCCGACCATGAGCATCGCGCCGTCGGCTATCTCCCCGGCCAGTTCGATCATGCGCGGTCCGGTGGCGCACACATAGACGGGTGTGGGTGGATCCGAGGTGCGGACCAGCCTGCCGTCAGTGATACCCGGGTATACGTCCTCCCCGGACAGGAGCCTCCTGGCCTGATCGACCGTCTCCCGCATCTCCCTTACGGACGCCGACCCGCGATTGATATGCCGGGTCGACATGAAGCCGGCCCCTACGCAGAGGATCACCCGGTGGGGCGCGATCTCCTCCAGGCTCTGCGCTATAGAGGCCAGGACCATCGGATGCCTTGTGACGGGGTTGGTGACGGCGGGGTATAGCGTTACCCGCCGAGTGCGGTCGGCGGCCAGAGCCATGGCGAGGAACACATCCCGCCCCGTGTGTTGATGGTCGATTATGCCGACGCCGTCAAAACCGGCCTGCTCGCACTTTAGCGCGAACTCCGCGGTCTCGAGGATCGTCCCGCCCACCGGTACCCTTATGTCTACCTTAAGCGCCACGGCGATGGGTATCTTATACCCGCCGTGCCCTGCCCACATGTCTGTTCCGGGAGGCTCCGCGGCGCCGGATGCCGGTGCGCAGGGTGCGGGCTGTTAGACTTTCCCTCGCTTAGGCTCGCAGAGCTGACGGTCTGGCTGGAGGTCTAGATGGCGCGTAGGGACGGTCGCAGCAGAAATCAACTCAGGCCGGTGAAAATGACTGTCGGCGTGCAGGAGTTTGCCGAGGGCTCGGTGCTGATCGAGACGGGGGCGACGCGCGTCCTGTGCGCTGTCACCGCCGAATCGGGCGTTCCTGCTTTCCTGCGAGGACTCGGCCGTGGCTGGGTAACGGCCGAGTACGCGATGCTGCCCAGATCGACCCTCACCCGCACGCCCAGGTCCAGCGTGACCAAGGGACGCACCAAGGAGATTCAGCGGTTGATCGGCAGGGCACTGCGGGCGGTGACGGACCTTGATGCGCTGGGAGAGCGCACGCTGACGGTCGACTGCGACGTGCTGCAGGCCGACGGCGGCACCCGGACGGCATCGATAACCGGCGCCTACGTTGCCGCCCAGCTGGCCTGCAACAGACTCATTGAGACAGGTGAAATATGCCGTTCACCGTTCAGACAGGCCGTAGCCGCGACCAGCGTGGGCCTGGTGGACGGCGAGCCATTGCTCGACCTCAGCTACGAGGAGGACTTTCGCGCCGAGGTGGACTTTAACGTGGTGATGGCCGAGGACGGCAGCCTGGTGGAGGTGCAGGGCTCTGGGGAGGAGGCCGTGTTCGACCGTCGGACGCTGGACCGGATTCTGGACCTTGCGGCGATGGGGATCGGAGAGTTGATCGATCGTCAGGCCGAGGTGCTGGCGGACTGACCCTTACGGGTGGAACAGAGGGGCCTCATAGTCGTCAGGGGGGTGTTCGGCGATCAGCCACACGTACTTGGCCGCCTCCTCTATGTTATCGCGTGCCTCCCGGGCGCGTTCGGCGCCCCACAGCCCTTTGGCCCTTTCGGTAAGGGCTTTGACAATCTCGGCCTTTGCCACGTGCTCATCGACCAACTGGACGAGCCTCCCTTCCGGGGCAAGTCTATTTTGTGAATTCGACCTCAGTCAAACCGCAGGACGGGATGTGGTGGACCGTCCGACTGCCCACGTAGGCCGGTAAATAGGCGTAGACGGCGGTGCGGTCAAATTGACCTCCCGCCGGACGCGGGAATATAATTCCGTTAAGGTCTACGTTCGACAGATATGCCAAAGAGAACCTATCAGCCGAAGAAAAGGCGCCGGATGAGAGTGCACGGGTTCCGCTCTCGGATGAGTTCCCCGGGTGGACGGAACGTGCTTAGGCGCCGCATGTTCAAGGGCCGCAAAAGGCTCACCGTCTAGCGGTCTCCGCTGGCGCTTCCTCCCCGCAATCCAGTCCTTGCGCCGCGACCACAGCCTTAAGCGTGCGTCGGATTTCCGTGCGATTCGTCGCAGCGGGCGCAGCTGGGCCGACCGGTTGCTGGTACTTGCGGCCAGACCGCGCGATCGGCAGGGGGATGATCGGCTTCTGATTAGCCGCTTCGGCTTTTCGGCCAGCAGGCGGCGTATCGGCAATGCGGTGGAATGCAATCGTGTCAAGCGCAGGCTTCGGGCCATCGTGCGCGATGCTGGAATAGAGGCCGGCTGGGATGTCTTGTTGATTGCGCGCAGGGGAGTAGTTGGCTCCGAATATTCGGATATTGAGCGGTCGCTCTCCAGGCTCCTCAGGCGGGCGGGTATCCGGGCCCGCCGACGGGAGTTGGAGTAGTTTCCAGGGGCTGTCGTTTAGTTGATCGGGCGATGTTAAACAAGTTTGCCCTAGGGGCGATAAGGCTCTACCAGATGGTGCTATCACCCTATGTGGGTGCGTGCTGCCGTCACGAGCCGACCTGCTCACGCTATGCGCACGAGGCCATCTCAAGGCACGGTCTGGCCTCCGGCGTGCGCCTGGCTGCCGTTCGCCTTTCTCGCTGCAGGCCCATGGGTACATGGGGGTACGATCCCGTCCCGTGACGAGTTTGCCGCATCGCCAGCCCCGCGAAGCTGGGAACGTCTATCCCGGCGTCCCCCGGCGGGTCCTTATCACGCTGGTATTGCTCATCGCCCTGTCGGCCGCCGCCTGCACCGGTGCGACGGCATGCGGACAGGTGGCGAACCCGGACGGATGGGCGGGAGGAGTCGTCGTCGATGGCGTGATATACACCGGCTCGATGGACGGTACCCTGCTGGCCCTGGACGCGGAAACCGGACAGTCGATTTGGGAGTTCAACGGCCTGGTGGGGGAAGACCGGCGCCACGCGTTCTATGGCGACCCGGTCGTCGTGGGCGACATCGTTTATGCGGCTGGATACGATGGCCACCTCTACGCCGTATCCAGGCTGGACGGCTCGAAGATCTGGGACGTGCCTGTCGGCGAGAGCCGGGAGCAGCTGGTCGGTGGGCCGGGTCTCGGTGACGGAATCGTGGTGGTGGGATCGTCGGACGGCTCCGTATACGCCTTCGCCGCCGACAACGGGTCCGAGCTGTGGTCCTTCGAGACGGGCTCCATGGTGTGGACCACTCCGCTAGTCGACGAGGGTATCGTCTACTTCGGCTCGCTGGACAAGAACATATATGCGCTATCCCTTAGGGGCGGTTCGGAGCTGTGGAGGTTCAAGGCGAGGGGAGCGGTGACCGCCCCGCCCGCAAAGCTCGGTGAGCGCCTGTTCGTGGGAGCGTTTGACGGAACGTTCTACGCCCTGGACGCCAATTCCGGCTCAGAGCTTTGGACCTTCGAAGGGGCCGATGGCTGGTACTGGGCCCGTGCGCTGGTCACCGATGACGCGGTCTTTGCCGCCGCCCTTGATGGAAACGTCTACGCCCTGTCTCCCGATACGGGCGCCCTGCTTTGGGTCATGGAGACCGATGGCCCGATCATAGGCTCGCCGGCAACCGTGGGCGACTTCCTGATCGTCGCCTCGGACGATGGTAGGCTTCGAACGGCCAACCTCATCGGCGGCGGGGGTCAGCGGGAGTGCCACATCCAGGAGCGGCTGAGAACCAACGTGGTGGGATACGGTGACAGGGTCTACCTGGGCGCGTGGGACCATACGGTCAGGTCGATTGCCGTTAACGATGTCAACGGCGTCGGCACGCTCGACGAGGGCTGGGTATACAAGACCGATAGACCCCAGGCCGAGAATCCGGTCTCTGACGACCCGTCGTGGCAGCAGCGCTGTTGACGACCATTCCTCCTGAAATCCATATGCCGATGACGGCTATCAGGCCTTTAGGCTAGGCGACAGGCGAGTTGGACTTTTTCTTCACCATATGGAACGAGGTGATCATCCGCCCGATGATCAACAGCCTCGTCGTCCTCTACCACATCTCGTTCTCCAACTTCGGCGTGGCGATCATCCTTTTTACGATCGCGATCCGGGTAATCCTGGTGCCCCTCACGATCAAGCAGGCCAGGCAGATGAAGGCGATGCAGGCCATCCAGCCCAAGCTCAAGGCCATCCAGGACAGGTACAAGAACGACCGGCAGAAGGCGTCCCAGGAGACGATGAAGCTCTACAAAGAGCAGGGTGTGAACCCGTTGGGCTGTCTGGGACCGATATTCATACAGTTCCCCATCTGGATTGGCCTTTACCAGGCGGTGATCCAGACCCTGCCATCTACCCCCGAGCGCCTGGCGACCCTTTCCAACAAGTTCTACTCGGGCCTTTCACTCGCGCACGAGGCCGTCCCGCTGAACGGGCGCTTTCTGTGGATGGATCTGGCGTTGCCGGACCCTTCGCCGATCATCCTGCCCCTCCTTGTCGGGGTGTCGATGTACGTATTGCAAAAGATGACGACGATGCCGTCGGCGTCCCCGCAGCAGGACTCTACGAATCGCATGCTGCTGTGGATGATGCCGGTGATGTTCGGATTCTTCACGTTGAATTTCCCAAGCGGCCTGGCGGTCTACTGGGTGGTTTCCAACGTGATAGGAGTGGTGATACAAGGTTTTGTCACCGGCTGGGATCCGCTGAGAAACCTGTTTAAGTTTGGAGGAACTTCACAGCCCGCGCCGGCGGCGGCCATGGCCGCTTCCGGCGACGAGGAGGCCGCAATTGGAGAGGGAGTCGATAGAGACAACGGCCAAGACCGTAGAGGAAGCCATAGAGCTAGGCCTAAGGGAGCTAGACGCAGATCGCGACGAAGTAGAAATAGACGTCGTTAGCAGGGGCAAAACGGCGATTCTGGGCCTTGGCGGTGAGCCGGCCCGCGTGCGTGTGACCCTGCTCGATTTCACCGGGGACGAGTCCGGTGGCGATACGGTTCGCGTCGTGTCCAAGGTCCTGAACAGCCTGCTGGACCTGATGGAGGTCGACGCCGTCGCCAGTGTCAGGCATGCAAAGGGTGAGGATGGCGGTGGTCCCGTCTTCGATGTTGACGGCGACGATTCCGGTCTGCTCATAGGCCGCAAGGGCGAGAGCCTCAGGGCCCTGCAATTTCTCGTTAACTTCATCGCTACCATCGAGCTCTCCGAGCGTCCGAATGCCGTCATCGACGTGGCCGGCTATCAGGCTCGACGCGACAAGGCCGTACGCAACCTGGCCAGGAACGTTGCGCGAAGGGTTGCCGACTCCGGGCGATCCATAACGCTTGAGCCGATGACGCCCTATGAGCGCCGGTTGGTCCATCTCGCGCTGGCCGACGACAACAGGGTGGTTACCGAGAGCGCCGGGGTCGGCGCCGACCGGCAGGTGGTTGTAAGCCCCGCCGACGAAGACACTCGCTAGGAGACGGAGGCCCGGCATGCCCGGGAGCCCGTGAGGTGCGCCGAACGAGGAATCCGGCGCCTTGCTATGCTGTCGCAATGTCATTTGCACGGGTTCGCCTGCAGGTGGAGAGCGGCGTAGCCGAGCTAACTCTTTCCGGCGCCGACGCCGGCAATGCGATCGACGAGGTCATGGCCGCCGAGTTGCGAGAGGCACTTTGCGATCTCGATGATCGGCCTGATGTCGTCGTCGTGGTTCTCACCGGTGACGGACCCAACTTCTGCCGGGGATCGGCGCTTCCTGTGGACCCTTCGGCCGAGCGGATGGCCGCTCACTCGGTCGCTTCGTCGGTCGCCGGCATGGGCAAGCCGACTGTGGCCGCTATTGAAGGCGACGCCCTGGATCAGGGCCTTGAACTGGCCCTGGCCTGTGATGTGCGCGTGGTCGGGTCGCAGGCCAGGCTCGGGATGACCCAGGCGGCTGCGGGCTGCCTGCCCTGGGATGGCGGGACCCAGCGACTCCCCCGCCTGGTCGGTCGGTCACGGGCACTCGAGATGCTCCTGATGGCCAGGGTGATGAGCGGACAGGAGGCTGCGGCCGCTGGACTGGCTGCCGAGGTTACGGCGCCGGGACGCGCCCTGGAGCGGGCTATGGATGCAGCGAGGGTAATGTCGACTCACGGTCCACTGGCGCTGCGCTACCTCAAGGAGGCTGTCTACAAGGGAGCCGACCTTTCGCTCGAACAGGCCATGCGCATGGAGGTCGACCTGGCGACCCTGCTGCATTCGACGCGGGACCGCGCCGAGGGGCTGCGCGCCTTTGCCGATAAGCGCAGACCGGAGTTCACAGGTGAGTGAGCCCACCGTACTGTTCAGCCTCGAGGGCCCGGTCGCCCGACTGGAGTTGAATCGCCCCGAGCGGATAAATGCGGTAAACATCTCGATGCGCGATGAACTCTTTGAGGCTCTTCGCGCCTTCGATGACGATCCAATGCTGAGGGTGGCGATCGTGTCGGGAAGAGGGGAAAGGGGATTCTGCGCGGGCGCAGACCTCATAGAGTTCGGCACCGCGCCATCCCTCGTGTCGGCCCACCGCAGCCGACGGCGGCGCGACCTGTGGGGCCTGATGGCGGGCATGCGAAAGCCGCTGGTGGCTGCCGTCCACGGCTACGTCATAGGCGCCGGCGTCGAGATGGCGTGCCTCTGCGATCTCAGGGT
This sequence comes from Dehalococcoidia bacterium, assembly GCA_965207145.1. Lineage (GTDB taxonomy): Bacteria > Chloroflexota > Dehalococcoidia > Lucifugimonadales > UBA2962 > CAUZIR01. The sequence goes on from OZ242262.1 coordinate 783,583, forward strand.
GGCCTCGGAGGATGCCGTATTCGCCATGCCGGAGGTGACGATCGGCATGATCCCGGGAGCGGGAGGGACTCAGACCCTGCCGCGTGCGATCGGGATTGGCCGGTCTATGGCCCGGTTTCTGGCCGGCCGTGGTGATCGCATGTCGGCTGCCGAGGCGGCGTCCGCCGGTCTGGTGCACCGGGTAGTGGAGCGCTCCGGGCTGGAGTCGGCAGCACTATCGGTCGCCCAGGATCTGGCTACCCGCGACCCGGCGATCGTCACCGCCGTAAAGACCGCGGTGCTCGACGGCCTGGACATTGGCCTGGAGGCCGGGCTGGACCTGGAACGTCGACTGGCTCTGGGTCTGTGAACCTTTCGGAACTGCTGTCCATACCGGCGATGATCGTGCCTGACCGGGTGGCGACGGTGTTCTTCGGCCGCCGAACGACCTACCGGGATCTGGAGGCTCGTGCGGGAGCGCTCGCGGCGGGACTGGTATCACGTGTGGGGGTCGGGCCCGGGGACAGGGTCGCATGGATGGACGTTAACGGGGACCGCGAGGTGGAGTCGTTGTTCGGGATCTCGCGGGCCGATGCGGTGTCGGTTCCGATCAACTACAGGGCCAGGACCGAGGAGCTGGCGTTCATGCTGGAGGACTCTGCGGCGGGGGTTCTTTGTGTTGGTGCTCAGTACGTTGCGGCGGTGGCCGAGCTGATGCGTCGTGAGGGAGATCGGCTTTCCACGGTGAATCACCTGGTCGCCATAGATGGCGAGCCGCCGCAGGGGTGGATCTCCTACGACGAGCTCACGGAGTCAGGTGGTGATCGTGTGCCGGCGCGTGGAGGAGAAGACCTGGCGGTGATCCTGTATACGGCGGGGACCACCGGTCGACCAAAGGGCGTCATGCTCTCGCACGAGGGGCTCACATCCTATCCCCTGGAGAACGTAAACCCCGCCGATCCCGAATTCGAGCAGCGCACCTTGCTGTCCGTGCCGCTTTACCACGTAGCCGGCGTTCAGGTCGTGCTGTCCTCCATCTACGGAGGACGTGTGCTGGTGGTGCAAAGACAGTTCGAGGCCGGCGAGTGGTTAAGGCTCGTCGAGCAGGAGGGCATAAGCCGTGCCACGGTGGTGCCGACGATGCTCAAGATGGTCATGGAGCATCCCGACTTCGCCGGTCGCGACCTGTCCAGTCTGAGGATACTCACGTACGGGGCGGCGCCGATGCCCGCCAACGTAATTCTTGCTGCGATCGAGCGGCTGCCCGGGGTGCGTTTCATTAACGCGTTCGGCCAGACCGAGACGGGTGCGACCATCGCCGCGCTGCCTCCCGAGGACCACGAGCTGTCCGGCTCCCCGGAGCTGGTCGAAACGCGAAGGCGAAGGCTCGGATCCATCGGACTGCCTCTGGAGGATGTGGAGATCAGGGTCGTCGATGAGGATGGAGCGGAGGTGCCCCCGGGACAGGTGGGAGAGATCGTGGCGCGGGGCCCCAGACTGATGAAGGGATACTGGCGTCGTGAGGATGCCACGGCAGAGGCGATGAGCGGCGGCTGGCTTCATACCGGTGACCTGGGACGCGTCGATGAGGATGGCTACGTCTATCTGGCCGGTCGAGCCCGTGACTTCATCAAGCGGGGTGGGGAGATGATCTCTCCGCAGGAGGTGGAAGAGGTGCTCCGCGAGCACCCGTCTGTCGAGGATGCGGCCGTGATCGGGGTCGCCGACCTGCACTGGGGCGAGTCCGTGCGGGCGGTGGTGGTGCCGGCAACCGGGTGGGGGGTGGACGAGGAAGGATTGATCGAGCACTGCAGGAACAGGCTGGCCAGCTTCAAGCGTCCAGAGTCTGTCATGGAGGTGGATGAGCTTCCCCGAAATGCCCTCGGCAAGGTGCTAAAGCGCGAGCTTCGACGTCGTTTCGGAAACCCGTAGTTGATTGCAGCCGCCGCCGGGCGCTGCGGCCGCGAAGAGCCGACTCAGTCGATCCGGTCGAAACCGGTATAGGCGTGCAGTGCCTCGGGGATTACGATCGAGCCGTCGGGCTGCTGGCCTCCCTCAAGGATCGCAATGAGCACCCTGGGCAAGGCAAGGCCGGAGCCATTCAGGGTGTGCGGGTAGACGGGTCTGGCACCCCTCTCCGGCCGGTAGCGGACATTGGCCCTGCGGGCCTGGAAATCGTCGCAGTTCGAGCACGAGCTGACCTCAAGCCACTCGCCGCTGGCGGGTGCCCACACTTCCAGATCGAACGTGCGAACGGCGGAGAAGCCGAGGTCTCCGGCCGATAGCTCTACCACGCGATAAGGCAGCTGCAGCCGCCGTATCAGGTCCTCGGCGTCGGAGACCAGATGGTCCAGCTCGCTATCGGAGTCTGCGGGATGTACGAACTTGTACATCTCCACCTTGTCGAATTGATGGACCCGCTTGATGCCCCGGGTGTCCTGGCCCGCGGCAGCCTTTTCACGGCGGAAGCACGGAGTGTGGGCGACGAAGTCGGCGGGTACTTCCCCCGGGTCCAGTATCCTCCCCGAGAACATGCCCGTGATCGGTACCTCGGCGGTGGGTATCAGCCAAAGGTCATCCTCCTCGTCGCGGTACATGGTGTCGGCGAACTTCGGGAGGTGACCGCTCCCCGTGACGGTGGCGGTGCCTACCAGGTAGGGGAGGTACAGTTCGGTGTATCCATGCTCGGTCGTGTGCACGTCGAGCATCCAGCTCACCAGGGCGCGCTGAAGCCTCGCCCCCTTGCCGCTCAGGGCATAGAAGCGGGAGCCTGAGATGCGCGCACCGGCCGCCAGATCGATGATTCCCAGACGCTCTCCCAGCTCCCAGTGTGGACGGGCATCGAAGTCCGCCTTCCCGGGCTCTCCGACGGTCTTGATGACGACGTTGTGGGATTCGTCGAGCCCGGCCGGGACCTCGCTTCTTGGCAGGTTGGGAATCTCAAGCAGGGCGGTTCGGATGTCCTCCGCCACCTGCCGAGACTCGGCCTCAAGGGATTTGATGCGGTCTGATACGCCTCGCATCTCTTTGACCAGAGCCGGGTCCGGGGGCCTGCTGCGTCCTATCTCCCTGCTGACCGTGTTGCGCTTCGCACGAAGATCGTCGCCCTCCTGCTGAAGGGCCCTGCGGCGGGCATCCAGTTGTAACACCTGGGAGATCGGCGCGTCCTGGCCGCGGCGGGCAAGGGCGCGTCTAACCGCCTCGGGGTCTGCTCGGAGGCGGTCGATGTCGAGCAATGGCGCCTGTCTCCTGCTGCCGGTAAATCGGGGTTAACGGGCTGTTCAGCCGCCCAGGATCTGCCTGATCCTGCGTGCGATGATCTGCTCATCGCCCTCGTCAACGGTCTGTATCCTGATGATGAAGGAGTCCGGCACCCCGTCGGTTCTGACGTGAATCCGGGGACTGCCCTCAGCGAGCCGGCTCTCGAGTTGGGATGACGTCATGCCTGCGGCGGATGGGTCAACCAGGACGCGCAGGCCCTCCGGCAGACCCCGTTCCGGGAAGTCCCTGATCTCGACGCCAGGCAGACCCTCCAGCACCGGCCGCACGTTGGAGGAGAGCCGCCGCTCATAGCCGGCCAGCCGGGCCTCATGATCGGTGGCCAGCCACTCGCGCAGGGCGACGTATGTGGCAATTACGGTCTGCCGATCCATCTTCATGGATCGACCGAAGACTCTGTTCTGCTCATACTCGAAGCCGATGAAGCTGTGCCGGTATGCCAGATGGACCAGGTCCTTGTTGGCGCCGACCAGCAGGCCGCTGGTGTTAAGGCCTTCAAAGTACTTTCCGCCATAGCCGACAAGGTCGGCGCCCCCGCGCGCATAGAGGCTGAGCCTGTCGGTGGGGTAGACCTGCCCTGCCGCGTCCACTACCAGCGGCAGATCGTGCTTATGCGCCAAGGCCACCAACCTGGAAAAGGGCACTATGTCGCTGCGCTCTTCACGCCCGTCGGGATCGTCGTACAGCCCGCCGGCCAGGTAGTGGATACCGGCGGTGCGGTCGGTGATCGCCGCCTCGATATGCGCCTCGGTCGTGCCCTCCTCTTCACCCACCTCGATAAGCACGCCTCCCGGGACGGTAAGGGCCTTGTCGTATATGACCCGGAGTTGGCGCTGGATTATGAACTCGTTGGGCATGCCGGTCGTGTCCGGCAGTTGCTCGATCCGTTCGACGTTGTTGCGTGTGATGCAGGCCGCAGCCGACAAGGCCAATGCGGCGGCGCATCCCGGTGTGACCATGGCCGCCGGGACGTCGAGCATCTCGGCGATTCGACCCCCGGTGACCTCCACAAGCTCGCTCATCTTGACGTAGTCCAGGGAAGCGTCGTCCATCGCCTCCTTGACCGCCCGGGAAGGGTTGTTCCCACCGATGGTGGTAGGATGCCCGTGGGCATTGATGATCGGTTCGATTCCCAGCTCCTCCATGATCCGGCTACGTCCCGCCATTTGCTGTTCCCCCTGAGTCGGCCGCTTGCGGCTGATTTAGGCGCGCGCTATGCAAACGCCTCTATTACCCGAAGATAGGCGCTCTTGACGTCGGCGTCCACCGCAAAGGGCGCTAGTACGGGCAGGTCAAGCCCGAGCGTTCGCCGCCGCTCTATCTCCGCCCGGCACTTTCCGGCCGGCCCCACCACCGCGACCTGATCCTGCATCTCCGTTGACACCGCCGCGGCCGCCGCCTCGCGGTCGCCGGACGCCAGGGCCCTTTCCGACTCCTCCATCTCGCTGCCGAACCCGGTCGAAACGAAGAACTGCCGATAGTACGTGTGGGCTGCGTATCCCGCCACCTGAAGCCCGAGGTGCCTTCTGACTCGCTCTTCGTCCTCGCCCTCGGCGATGGCCGTGCGCACGTATCCGGCAGCATCAACCGTCGCGGAATCGCGGCCTGCTTGTTCCGCGGCCTGCCTGAGGGTCGACATCGATCCAGCTATGTGATCGGCCGCGGTCCAGTTAAGGAGCACCCCGTCGGCCAGGCGGCCGGCCAGACCGATCATCCCGGGCCCTAGGGCGGCGATGTAGAGCGGCACGGAAACGCCGCGAGCGGCCCTGCCGAGCCGGGCGCCGGAGACGCTAAAGTGGCGCCCCTCGGTGCTTACGGATTCGCCCTGGAGCAGTCCGCGGATGATCGTGACCGTCTCGGTCATCCGCCCGATGGGAGCCGAATACGGGATGCCGTGGGCGCCCGTGACAACGGGACTGTGCCCGGTGCCGAGGCCGAGTATGAATCGATTTCTCGAGATGGCTGCCATGCCCGCGGCGGACATCGCTGTGACCGTCGGTGTTCTGGGGAAGATGGGCAGTATTCCCGTGGCCAGTGCGATCCGCTCTGTCACACCCGCAAAGGCGGCCAACAGAGACAGGGCGTCTCTGCCTCCTCCCTCGGGCACCCACACCGACTCGAAGCCTGCTGCCTCTGCGGCGGATGCGATCTCCTTGAGGTCGTCGGCCGAGAGTCGCGGATCGTTCTCTATCCGTATTCCGAGTCTTGCCATTTTGGTCCTGGTATGCGCTCTTGTTGTCCGTCGGCTCCATGTCGGCCGGTCCGCAATATACACCCGGACCAGTTCACAGGTGCAACGGAGGAAAGGGGTGGGCGGTTGATATAATTCGTCGCCCATGAGGAGGCAAGGGAGGGCATGCTAAGGCCGGTGATCCTGGCGGGGGGCTCGGGGACACGGTTGTGGCCGCTTTCCCGCGAGCACTTCCCCAAGCAGTTTCTGTCCCTGGTTGGAGAGGGCACCATGTTCCAGCAGACGGCACTGCGTCTGGTGGCCGCACAGGCCCGGTGCGGCAGCGTGGAGGCCCCGTTGGTGGTCTGCAACGAGGACCACCGCTATCTGGTGGTGGAGCAACTGGCGGATGTGGGCATTCGCCCCGAGGCGCTGATCCTCGAGCCCGTTGGCAAGAACACCGCACCCGCGTTCACTCTGGCCGCCCTTTGGCGCGAGAGCCAGGGTGGGGACGATGTACTGATGGCCGTGCCCGCCGACCACTACGTCTCCGACCTGAGGGAGTTCTCAAAGGTGGTGGAAGAGGGGTATGCGCTTGCGCAGGGGGGTCGGCTGGTGACCTTCGGCGTCCCTCCGGCGCGGCCGGAGACCGGCTACGGCTATATCCGCGTAGCCGGCGAGGTGGCGGGCTCAGAACCGGAATCCAGCGCGCTCGAGATAGGGGAATTTGTCGAAAAGCCCAGCGAGGAGACCGCCAAGAGTTACCTGTCGACGGGCGAGTACTTGTGGAACAGCGGCATATTCGTGATGCGCTCTTCCGTGTGGCTAACGCAGATCGAGGCCCACCGTCCGGACATCGCCGCCGCCTGCCGTGCTGCACATGCGGTCGGACAGGTTGATGGTGAGTTCTTCCGGCCCGGCCCGGAGGAATTTCGCTCCTGCCCTGCAGACTCCATCGACTATGCGGTTGCCGAGCGCGTAGCCGGGTCCAAGGAGGTGTCGGCCGTCGTGGTTCCGATGGACGCCGGGTGGTCCGATGTGGGCACCTGGTCGGCGGTGCGAGACAGCATAGCGGTAGACGGGAACGGCAACGTTGTCAGGGGAGATGTTCTGACCTATGACGTCAGGGACAGCACGTTCATCGCCGAGAACCGGCTAATAGCCGGTGTGGGCCTCAAGGGCCTGGTGGTCGTCGAGACGCCGGACGCGGTCCTGGTCGCCGGCATGGACAGGGACCAGGACGTACGGGAGGTGGTGGCCGAGCTTCGAGCGAGCGACCGCGACGAACAGCTCGACCCCCGCAAGGTGCACCGCCCCTGGGGCACGTACGAGGTGATCGAGGGGGGAGAGGGCTTTCAGGTAAAGCACCTGACGGTAAAGCCAGGGGCCTCCCTTTCCCTGCAGCGACACCAGCACCGCGCCGAGCACTGGGTGGTCGTGCGTGGAAGGGCGGCCGTCATTCGTGGGGAGGAGACCTATGAGTTGGCTGAGAATCAGTCGACGTACGTCCCCAAAGGCGTAAAGCACCGACTCTCAAACCCCGGCCAGATCCCGCTCGAGATCGTGGAGGTGCAGACCGGGGACTACCTGGGCGAGGACGACATCGAGCGTTTCAAGGACGATTACAGACGCGCCTAGACGCCCAGGCTGGCCGGCGCGCCCCATGACAGCCCATCCGACGGAAAGACGGCCGGAGACTGAGGCCGAGCATGAGAGGGGAGTTGGCAGGTGATAGTCGACTCCCACGTTCACATATTTCCGCCGGAAATGATCGCAAGAAGGGGTGAGCTCGCCGCTGCAGACGCCACCTTCTCGGAGATGTACTCGGACCCGGCGGCGCGGATGGCTACGGCCGACGAGCTGGTTGCATCTATGGATGAGGACGGGGTCGACATCTCCGTGGCGATGGGGATCGGCTGGGCGGATCCGGGCCTGGCCAGGGAGTCGAACGACTACATTGCCGAGGCCGCACGCCGCCATCCCGGCCGAATAGTTGGCTTCGGTTCGGTGAACCCGGCGCGGGAGGGGACGGTCGAGGAGATCGACAGGTGCGCCGCAATGGGCCTAAGAGGCATCGGTGAGCTGCACCCCGACACCCAGGGCTTTGACCCGTCGGACAGTGGCGTGATGACACCGATCCTGGAGGTGCTTGGCCGACGCGATATGTCTTTGACGGTACACTGCTCCGAGCCGGTCGGGCATGTGTATCCGGGCAAGGGCAGAACCACGCCCGACAAGGTGGCGGGGCTGGTCGCGATCTCCTCCGGGGTTAGGATAATTCTCGCCCATTGGGGAGGAGGACTGCCCCTGTACGCCCTGATGCCCGAGGTGAGACGCTCCCTGTCGAGTGTCTACTTTGACACCGCCGCCTCGCCGTTTCTCTACGACCACAGGATCTTCGAGGTCGTGACCTCGCTGGTCGGGTCGGATCGGGTGCTGGGTGCCAGTGACTACCCGCTCATGCGCCACTCGGCGATTCGCAAACAGGTGGTATCGACCGGCCTGTCGGAATCGGATAGGCTCGCCGTGCTGGGCGGCAACGCCGCGCGCGCGCTCGACCTGGCTGAGGTAAGTCGATTCCCGTAGGCTCCCGGACGGCGCCGACGTGTCTCTGCGCGGCCAACGGCCTGTCTAGCCCCTTGTCTTAGGCAAGACAAGCCCGAACGAGGTCGTGTAACCGTGCAGGAAGGATGTCCCTCCTACGGGTCCAATCTCCCCGTTGCAGAAAAAGCCGGTCAGCGGCACAGGTCCAAAGCGGTCGCGGAACATGTCGGTGTCGTGATCGGGCCTGCCGTAAAGGTATGAACCCCGGCCCAGGCACGAGAACATCAGCGCCCCCGAGCCGTCTGGGAGGGTCTGGCCGCCATCGTATCCGTAGAGCATGGCACGCAGATCGCCTGCAGACGTCTCTGCGTCCCGCAGGTGGAACTGGACCGTCTGTCCCTCGTGCACCTGGGCGGCCACTCCAATGGCTCCTGTGTTGCGGTCGATGCCTACTATGTTGCGTATCAGGAAGTCCCCCTGCCTGGGAGCGTCCGTGAGCGCGTCCATCACCACGCCGATGAACAGCGAGTGCCTGGCCAGCGTGCGGTCGTGATCTGACATTTGTTCCGCCAGTTCCGTGAGTACGGCAAGGGGAGGCCTTCCGTCTAGTCCGGTGACGACGTTTGAGCCTCCACCTGTTATCTGCAGTGGATCCCCTATGGGGCGGCAACCCTGGGCGACGATCGTGTCGATCTCCACATCGCCAGACATGGCCACGCCCACCGCTCCGCCGCCCAGGGTGCGGTCGCCGAGGAAGAGAACATGGCCTCCGGATCGGGGTGCCCCGCTGGCCAGCCCCCCGACCTTGACGGCTCCGGGATAGGCAAAGTCCAGCCCCATGAGCAGGCTCTCGCCGCGTATTGACAGCGGGTCCGCCAGGAGCAGGAACTGAGGATCTTCGGCCGCGTCGACCCCGATGAGCTCGATCCACCTGTCAGGACCCGCGTCAGGGTCCGGGAGATCCCGGTCCTCGATAAAGAACTGAGCCAACCTCACCCCGGGCAGCGAGGCTGCGGCGATCGAGATGCCCGGGGCATGTTCGACCTCTCGGCCAGCGCCGATGACGCCTCCGGCCGAACAGCCGATGATCACAGCGTCGCTATCCGGGGAGAGTTGCTCGAGTACCAGAGCCGGTATCAGGTCGTAGTCGGGCTGGTAGTGTGCGGACGCGAAGACGACGATCAGGTCGGCCGACAGATCATCGAGCCCGTGGGACAGCTGTCGGGCGCACTCCGACACGGCGTCGGAGATGGCTTGGCTATTGGAGATCCCTGAGGCCCACCGCAAATCAGTTCTCCCGCCCCTTGGTGCGGGCCCGGGCATTACTAGGACCCTTGGGCCCTGGGCGATTCTAGCCGTGGCCTCGTCCATGTTCAAGACCAGACCACGCCGGCGGCACTGCTATGATTTCATCGTATGAGCGGTCGCCAGGGGGAAAAGGGTGGCACGGTGCGGGCGTTCGTGTCGGTCGAGCTGCCGCAGGCGGTCAGGGCCGCCCTGAATCCGACCCTGGATGCCCTTGCGGCCGAGCGGATACGGGGCCTTCGCACCGTGCGTGCCGAGTCCGCTCACATCACCCTGAGGTTCCTAGGAGACGTACCCTGCGGCCGCATCGCCGCCGTGGCCGAGGCGCTCTGCGGAGCCGTGCGCACCGTTCAGCCGTTCCAGTTGAGGCTGGGCGAGGTGGGGGCCTTTCCCTCATCGGGGGCGCCTTCCGTGCTGTGGATTGGCCTGTCGGGAGGCCTAGAGGAGGCCGGACGTTTGCACGAGGTGGTGACGGCGTCTCTGGCTGCCCTGGACTGGCCGGCCGAGGAGAGGGGATTCTTGCCCCATATAACCCTGGCACGGCTCGCGGGCAGGACCAGCCGTTCCGATCGCAGGGACGCTCTCAGGGTGGCGACCTCAACGCGGCCGCAGCGACTCACCTTTGGCGTTCGCACGGTGTGCCTGATGCGCAGCCGCCTTGAAAGTGCGGGGGCCAGATATGAGATGCTGGCCGATGCAAGACTGGGTCGTCCTGGTGGGGATGCCTAGGTACCGGCGTTCAGGTGCAGTTGGACCGATCGGGCCTGTGTTATAATCGCCTCGCCTCTGTACCGCCACGTTGAGGCCACTGCATGCGGCGGAGCGCCGGTGCAGAACGGGAGAGTCGAGAGAGGGGGCGAATGTTGGTAGGTCACGGAATTCCAGGTTGTCAGAAGTGCCCGGAGGGGAACCTGCTGCCCCTTTCCGATTTCGGGAGCCAGGGGGCTCCCATCCACTTTAAGGCCTGGGTGTGCAGCAACCCAGACTGCGGTTACAACATCAAGATCCGCAATGGGGACGTCTACATCAACGAACCCATCACCAATGGCGCCTCGCACGCCCCGCGGATGAGGTAGCCACCCCGCGGACTTGCGGAGCCGCCCAAGCGTCTCCTATCAGCCCTTTGGAGGCCGGTCCCGTCAAGCTACCGGTGCAGGGGCGCCGCAGGTTGGACGGGTGGGCGATCGGGCAGTCGGTCCGCCTACGGTACGAAAAGCCCCGGAGTTCCGGATATGAAATCGAGCGCCGCGCGCATGGTCGGTCTGGGCATGATCGCTCTGGGACTTGTCGCGCTTGGCCTGGTCGGCTCCTACCTCGGATACCGCGCCCATAGCCGTTCCGGCCTTGAAGACCTTAACTTCAATGTCGCCGAGATCGAGCGTCTGACGGAAACCGGTTCAGAGCCCTACGAGCGCGAGACCGCCGGGTCCGTTCCCGGGGGCGGAGACTCCCAACAGAGCCGGGCCAAGGGGTCAGTTCCGGGTGACGGCGACCTTGACGAGCGCGATGCCGCAGGGACCTCCCCGGGCGGCGGTCCTGACGAGCGCGATGTGGCCGGATCAGTCCCGGGCGACGGCGGTCCTGACGAGCGCGATGTGGCCAGATCGGTCCCGGACGACGGCGGTCCTGACGAGCGCGATGTGGCCAGATCGGTCCCGGACGACGGCGGTCCTGACGGGCACGAGCTGTCAGGTACCAATCTCAATGGCCGTGAATCCGCTGAGACGTCAGGCGATGCGGACCCAGGGGGCACCGACCACCTCGAATCGCCGCTGGAAGACCGAGAGGTTGTGGGTGACCTGGACGCGACGTCAGAGGATGGCCAGGTGAGAGTCTCCAGGGCCTCGTCTGCGCGGCTGGCGGAGATTTACGCGGCGGTCTACGCGGGCATGGAGATGCACCCCAAGTACTGGCACGAGCCACTCCGGGCGGCCACGGACGCGCGCGTCGCCGTCGGGCTGCCGGAGGGATTCGAGCCGGCCTCCGCCCACGATTCTCTCCGGTTCTCCGCGCCGAAGACGGAGGCACGAAGGCTGAGCATACCCTCGATCGGGGTCGATTCGGATGTAAAGGAGCTGGCGGTCGTCGACCTCGGAAGCAGCCGCGCGTACGAGACTCCCAAGAACACCATCGGGCACATTCCGGAGACAGCCGACCCCGGCGAACTTGGCAACGGCTGGTTCTTCGGACACCTTGAGAGCCCATTCAGGGGTGAGGGGAACGTCTTTCAGCGACTCCCGGAGATAGCCGACCTACTTCGCCAGTTCGCCGAGGTTGGGGAGGGATCCGTATACGTGGTGGTCGAGAGCGACACGGCTGAGTACCTGTACGAGGTGGTTGCCACCCAGGTTGTGCACGCGGACGAGCTAAGGCTGTATGACACAGACGGGGTCTACATCACCCTCGTGACCTGCGTGCCGCGCCTTGACTACAGCCACAGGCTGCTGGTAACTGCAAAGCTGGTCGGCGTCGGCATATAGCGCCGGTCTGCCCGTCCGGCCCTTTATCTGAGGCCGGAATGGCAGGTGGCCTGCCTACACCTCGCACCGCTTAGCTGCGGGCGGGGACGTAAGCCTCTCTAGGCAGGCCCGGCGGCCAGGGCGTCCCTCAGGGTCTGAATGAACGACTTTGCCGGCGTGGACAGCGTCTTGCCGCGCAGCGTGATTATCCCGGCCTGCTCGACCGGAAGTAGGTGCGCGAGGCCGACGACGCCGAGGATGTCGTGGTCCTCGGGATCTATCGCAAGTCTCGGGCCCACAGAGACACCCATGCCAAGCGCCACGTAGTGCTTGATCATGTCCATGCTGTCCAGCTCAATGATGATCTCGTAGTCGACCCCGCGCCGCCGAAACTCGTTCTCAAGCATGGCACGCGTGTAGGTGCCCCTCCCCATCATGATCAGTGGCCAGCGGGCGATGTCGTCCAGGGTCGTCAGCGGAGAGTCCAGCAGGGGGTGCTCTATGGGCGTGATAAGGACCCTCTCGTAGCCGAAGAGTGGCTGGAACACGAACTCTATGCTCCGCTCCGGTCCGGGCACGAGTCCCATGTCGACTGTTCCGTCCTCAACCATGTGGACGACCTCTTCCCTGCGGCCCGACAGGATGCGCACATGCGCATGCGGGTGGGCCGCCAGAAAGACCCGGACCACACGCAGCAGCGTATGGGGGATTATGTCGTGGGTGGAGGCGAGCCGCACCGGGCTCTCCTGCTCGGCTATGCCCGCATCGGTCGCCAGCGAGTCGATCCCCTCGAGCAGTGGGGTAGCCAGTTCGGCCAGGGTCGCGCCCGCCGGCGTGAGCTGGATCGGCCTCTTGATCCTGTCGAACAGCACGGTGCCCAGCTCCCTCTCCAGCTTCTTGATGTGAGTGGTTACCGTGGGTTGGCCCATGCCCAGCTCTTCGGCGGCTCGAGTGATGCTGCGCAGTTTCGCCGCTGTCGTAAAGCTCCTCAGCTCCCTGAGCTCCATTTCATCCTGCCTCCGCTGTCCGGCAATATGTGCTCGTTTGATAAATAGTATCCAAGAGTATGTATGGATACAATGCTGGGAAAGTTTGACAATGGATATATCCAGAATGAGGGACGGGGCAACCGTCCCAAAGAAAGGGGGGAAGAATGCTCCATAGGATCATTGAGGCTATGCGCGAGAGCACGGCCACGTCCGGGTTCGAGGGCTACCTGCGCTCGTTGAGCGCCCGCCGCGTCAGCGGTGGCCCGACGGTCAACGAAGCCCGCAGGGACTATCGCGCCGCGCTCAGGCGCCGCTAGTCCGTGGACCGGCCGGCCTAGTGCCGGCCGGTCGAATTGTTTGTGAGGGCGCCCGCCTGGCCGGGCGCCCTCTGTCGTTTCGCCCATCCCGGTCGGTTGCATCGTTGGAGCGGCCAAGGACTTTTTGGTAGTCTCGGGGCTCCGATCACACTCGGCTCCCGAGCGCAGCCACAGCGCCGGGGGCGATAGGGGGCGCCCCTCTGAGAATCTTTGTTACAGGGCGAGAGAAAAAGGCCGGGAACGCCATGGCCAACACCAGCAGGAACTGGGCGGAGCGCGTCTCCTCGCTCTTCAGGCGGGGGAGCCTTGACGAAAGCCTATGGGACGAACTGGAGGAGGCGCTGATCGTTGCCGATGTGGGCGCATCGACCACCTTTTCGCTGCTGGAGCGTTTGCGTGACCGGGTCCGCTCCGAGCAGATAGTTGACCCGGCGGTCGCGCTCGAGACCCTCAGGGCCGAGGTCAGGGCTTTACTGCGGTCCGTCGGCGAGCCCGGGGACCCGGACCGACTGCTGGGCCCAGGGGACGCCGACGGTCCGCTGGTCCTGCTCGTGGTCGGGGTAAACGGAGTCGGCAAGACCACGACGATCGCAAAGCTTGCCCACCTGTACCGATCAGATCGATCGGACGTGATCCTGGGCGCTGCGGACACCTTTCGCGCGGCAGCGATCGAACAGCTGCAGGTCTGGGGCCACAGGCTGGGCGTCAGGGTGGTGGCGCACAGCGTCGGTGCCGACCCCGGAGCCGTAGCGTTCGACACCGTCAAGGCCGCGAGGGCGTCTTCGGCCGATGTTGCGATCATCGACACGGCGGGGCGGATGCACACCAAGACCAACCTGATGGAGGAGATGAGGAAGGTGCGTCGGGTGGTGGAGCGGTCCGAGGCCGGCCGGGTCCGCGTCCTGATGGTCATGGACGCGGCCACGGGCCAAAACGGCCTGCAGCAGGCCCGAAATTTCGTCGAGGCGGTCGGCTGCGACGGCGTCGTGCTGGCCAAGCTGGATGGTACGGCCAAGGGGGGCGTCGTTCTGGCGATCGTCTCCGAACTCGGACTTCCGGTCTTGTTCGTGGGGACGGGTGAGCAACTGGACGACCTCGCGCCCTTCGACGCGGGAGCGTTCGCTGAGGCGCTGTTCTCTGGACCCCGGAACTGAGCCCGGCCGGGCCCGCCCTCCCAGCCAGGTGTTCGGAGTTTCCAGCCGCGGGGTGAAGAACCCTGGTTGACGCGGTCCTATGGCTGATCGGCGTGGAGGCGCTGGGACTGGTCGCCATTCCCATCGCCTACCTCGCCTTTGGAGGACTCAGGGACCGGGGCCTGACCCTGGCCAAGCCCCTCGGCATGCTGCTGGTCGGCTACCTGACCTGGATACTCAGCGCCGCCCATATCCTGCCGAGTTCGAGGTTTGGTCCTCTTGTAGTTCTGCTCGTGCTGGCGGCGGTGGCAGGCTGGATCATCTACCGCCGCGGCAGCGACCTGCTCGCCCATGTACGGTCCCAGTGGAAGGCACTGGCGGTTGGGGAGGCCATCTTCTTGGCCGTCTTCGTCGGCTGGACCGTGTACCGCTCCTTCGACCCGGCGATAAACCACACCGAGCAGCCGATGGACCTCGCCCTGCTCAACGCCTCGATGCGCACCGAATTCGCGCCCCCGGAGGACCCCTGGCTCAGGGGAGAGGCGGTCAGCTACTACTACTTCGGCTTTTGGATGATGGGCGGCCTGGCGAACCTGACGGGCACAGTTTCATCTGTCGCCTACAACCTATCGCTTGCCCTCGTTCCGGCCATGGCTGCCGCCGGGGCGGCGGGGCTCGTGTACAACCTTGTGTCGGCCGATGGAGGGAGACTGAGGATTGCGCTTGCATCGGGGTTGCTGGCGTCGATCCTCCTGACCGCCGCCGCAAACCTCGAGGGCGTCCTGGAGTTCATGCGTGCAAACGGACTGGGCTCGCAGGGCTTTTGGAGGTGGATCGCCGTAGACGGGCTCGACGGACAGCCGCCGGAGCTGACGGATAGCTGGCGCCCCACCGAGTTCTGGTGGTGGTGGCGTGCCAGCCGCGTGATCAACACCTTTGACGGGGGTCAGGGGATCGACTTCACGATCCAGGAGTTTCCATTCTTTTCGGCGCTGCTAGGCGACCTTCACCCGCACTTCATGTCGCTGCCGTTCGTAGTCATGTTCCTGGGCCTGTGCGTGAGCTTCTTGGCCGTGCGGACCCCGGCGCTTCCCGCCTCTGGGCATGCGGCTGCGATCTGGCGGCGGGACGGCCCCTTTGCCGCGGGGCGCTGTTGGATACGCGCGTTCCTTCCGGGGTTGCCGTCACTGCTGGTGCTTGGGCTGGCGCTTGGCGGCCTGGGCTTTGCAAATGCCTGGGACCTGCCGGTCTTTGCCGCGATATTCCTGGTAGTGGCGGCGCTCAGGGCCTACGGGTCCCACGGACCGTCCCTTCGCGAGGTGCTTGCCACCGTGGTGCCGGTGGGAACGGTGGTCATCGGCCTTGCCTTTCTCCTCTACCTTCCCTACTTCGGCTCCTTCCAGAGCCAGTTCTCCGGCATAAGGCCTGTGGCTGAGGTGACGACCAGGCCCATTCACTTTCTGATCGTCTGGGGGCTTCTGCTGGCGGCGGTGCTGCCCATGGTAGTCGCCGCGTTCTGGTCGACTCGCCTCAGGCCAGGATGGCGCAGCGAGGCGGTGGTGGCCCTGGCCGTAGCCTTGCTGCCCTTCGTCGGCTGGCTCGGCGTTCTGCTGTGGGGACGGACCGGCGAGGTGGATGTAGCGGCCCGGTTCTTTGGACTCTTGCCTCTGACCGTTCTGATTGCCGCCGGCTCCTACGCGGTCTTGTGGGGGCTCAGGGCCAATGGTGCCGAAGAGCCCGGTCCGCAGAGTCGGGGGATGCCTGCGGCCCTGGCTATGGCGATATTCGGCCTGCTGCTCATACTCGGCCCTGAGCTTGTGTTCGTCGGCGATCAGTTTGGAACCCGGATGAACACGGTCTTTAAGTTCTACTATCAGGCCTGGGCGCTGCTGTCGTTGGCCGGGGGTTTCGCGTTGTACTACTGGTGGGCAAGGCTCAGGGAGCCGGGCGCCTACAAGCGAGTCCTCGCGGCCCTGTGGGCGGGCGTCTTTTGCCTGCTCCTTGTGGCCTCGCTGTACTATCCGGCCGCCGCCGCGCCGAGTAAACCAGACCTTCCCGGCGGGCCGGTCGGCCTCGATGGACTGGTCCACATCTCAATGGAAGACCCCGGCGAGTTCGCCGCGATCGAGTTCCTCAGGGCCAACGCCGAAAGCGACTCGGCCGTTCTGGAGGCTGTGGGAGGCTCCTACACGGAGTTTGGGCGCGTGTCCTCTTCGACCGGGGTTCCCACGGTACTTGGCTGGCCCGGCCATGAGATCCAGTGGAGAGGCTCGTCGGCTCCCTTCGAGGGCCGCGAGGAGCACGTACGGATGATCTATGAGACCCAGGACATACGGACGGCCGAGAACCTGCTGAGCGTTTACGACGTAGATTACGTATACGTGGGCCCCAGGGAGCGCCGCACCTATGGCTCCGGGGGGCTGGCCAAGTTCGACGAGTTCATGGTCAGGGTGTTTTCCAACGACGACGTGGTGATCTACAGGATCCTGGAGACGGTCCGGTGATGCCCGGGGCCATGGCCCTCGCCCGCGGGACTGTCCTCGACGGCCTGCATCGTCTGCTCGGCGCGGTCCGCGGGTTCTTGCACGGGGACGGCGTTGATCGGCGCCTTCGCTGGGCCGAGCTCGCCTCGTACCTGGGGCTGCTCGGCGCGGCTGCGGGCATGCGGCTCTGGGACCTGGGTTCCCGGGCTCTACACCACGACGAGAGCCTGCACGCATACTTTTCGTGGGAGTTGTCCGAGGGCCGCTCGTTCGTTCACGACCCGATGATGCACGGGCCGCTTCAGTTTGAGGCCAATGCCGGCCTCTTCTTCCTGTTCGGGGCGACCGATTTCACGGCCCGCATCCTGTACGTGGTGGCCGGGGTGGCGATAGTGGCGGTGCCCTACCTTCTGCGCCACCGGCTGGGCAGCATCGGGGCGCTCGCGGTGGCGGCGATGCTGGCCTTCTCGCCTTCCATGCTGTACTACAGCCGGTTCGCAAGGAACGACATCCTGATGGCGCTATGGTCGCTGGGCCTTGTGGCGTTCATCTGGCGCTACTTGGACTCGGGCAAGAACCGCTACCTCTACGGTTCGGCCGCACTGCTCGCGCTGGCCTTCTCGTCCAAGGAGAGCGCCTACCTCGTCACCGCGATGATGGCGCTGTTCCTTGGCTTCGTGGTCGCCAAGCGGGGATGGAGAAGGATACGCGCCCGGCTCGGCAGGGATCGCCTGTACGGCGTCTCGCCGCCGGTGGCGGCTGGCCGGGTGCTGGCGGCGGGATGGCAGGAGGTGTTCGGCAGGGGGGCGGTGGCCGCCGCCTCCCGCCCGGCCTCGCTGCTCATCCTCATGGGGACGATCACACTGCCGCTTTGGTCCGCGTTCGTCAGCCTGCTTCAGGTCGAGGGGTCAAACCTGGTCCTGGCCTCAGAATCGGGTCACCCGATAGGCGCTCCCATGGGCGGGGGGTTGGTAGTCGCGGCCCTGGTGGTGATAGCCCTGGCCATGGTCTCGGTATACGTGGGTTACAGGTGGCGCTGGGGCGTTTGGTGGCGGGCGGCCCTGATCTTTTACGCGGTCTTCATATGCCTGCACACCACGTTCTTTACGAACTGTTCTCCCTGGACCGGCTTTTCCGACTGTTTCTCCGGCATAGGCTCCGGCTTCTGGAGGGGCCTCGGCTACTGGATCGTCCAGCAGGGAGAGGCGCGGGGCAACCAGCCGGCCTACTACTACCTGATACTGACGCCGCTGTACGAGTTTCTCCCGCTGATCCTTTCGGCGCTGGCGGCCGTCTACTACTGGCGCCGTCCCGATCCGTTCGGCAGGTTCCTCGTCTACTGGGCGCTCGCAACGCTGGTCATCTACACCATAGCCAGCGAGAAGATGCCCTGGCTTCTGGTCAACATAGCCCTTCCACTGATCGTGCTGGGCGGAAAGTTCGTGGGCGACCTGGTCAAGCGGGTCGATCCGGGGCACCTGCGAAACCCCCTGCTCATCGGGGTGTCAGCATGGGTGGTCCTGTTCGGCCTGGTGCTCTGGCAGCTGGCGTTCTTCGGCGTCAGGGACGGCCCTGACGCGCCGTGGCTGCTGGCGCTTTTGCTGGCCGCGGCGGTGGCACTCGCGTGCGCGGGCGCGCTCGCCTACCGCAGGATCGGCAGGGTCTATTTCGTCGCCATGGCGCTGGTGGGGGTCGTCGCCGTGCTCGCTGTCGTGACGGTGCGCACCGGTGCGCGGGCGGCGTACCAGAACGGGGACGTTCCCCGGGAGATGATGGTCTATACGCAGACCTCGCCCGATATCCCCGAGATAGCCAGGGTGATCTCGACCGCCGGGTCGGGCGGTCCAAAGCCGACCGTCACCGTCGACGCCACCAGTGGATTCCAGTGGCCGTGGGCCTGGTACCTGAGGGAAATCGCCAGCGCCGGATACCCCGCATACGACCAGAGCACGCCTGAGTCGCCACCCGATTCGCAGGTCCTGCTGATGCATTCAAGTAACGTCCCGGATGCGGAGCCCGTGCTCGAGGAGAGGTTCGGTCAGGGAGTGCGCGTAAAGCACCGCTGGTGGTTTCCGGAGCAGAGCTACAGGGGGCTGACCTTGGGCAAGTTCGTGGTTTCGTTCGGTGACCGGGACTCCTGGCGCCGGGCCATGGACTACTTTTTGCATCGGAAGCTGAACTTTGCTCTGGGAAGCGAAGACGCCTACGTGTTCTTCTCCGACGAGGAACTGCGGGGATTCAGGCCGCCTACGGCGCCCTAGAGGGTGCGCCGCTCTCTGACACGACCGCGAAGATAACCGGCACCTGACACTGGGGAACCTCACTGACTACAGAACCGAAGTAGATGAAACATTCCTGGTCCAATACCCTGCTGTTCGTCTTCATAGCCGTCGAGCTGGTCAGCGGCATCTTCGGCCTGGTCTCCGGATCCGCCGACAAGGCGTTCTTCATCCAGGCGCACAGATTTGCCGGTTACGGACTGCTGGCGGTCATAGGGTGGAAGGTGGCGCAGGTCTCCTACTCCCTTCGCCGCCGCCGCCGGGTGGTGACCGGACCGCGCGTGGTGTCAATCGCCCTTGCGGTGACATTCTCGGTTGCGATGGCCCTCGGCCTCTGGTGGTCGGTTGTAGGACCGTTTCGTCTGGGGCCCTTCTCGGGCGTGAGCTGGCACATATACGTTGGAATCGCGGTCGCACCGCTGGTGGTATGGCATGCGGTGGCCTACGCCCGTGGCATACGGCTGGGCTACTGGGGTGAGAGGCGAACGTTCCTTCGGCTGGCGGGTGCCAGCGCTGCCGGCCTTGCCCTGTGGCAGGTGGCCGAACTGGGCTCACGCGTGGGCGGCCTGGCGGCGGCCGGACGCAGGTTCACCGGCTCCTACGAGTTCTCCAGCCGCTACGAAGGCAGCTTCCCGGTGGTCTACTGGCTCAGCGACCGCACACCGGACGTCGACGCGGAGCGGTGGAAGCTGAAGGTGGGCGGAATGGTCGCCGAAGAGAGCAGCTTAGGGCTCGAGCGGTTCGATGACCGCAGCGACCTCGTGGCGCTGTTGGACTGCACGGGCGGGTGGTTCACGGAGCAGACCTGGTCCGGCGTGTGGCTCGGTGACCTGCTTGAGGCTTCGAGACCGCTGGCCGGAGCACGCAGCGTGATCGTCACATCGGTCACCGGCTACTACCGGAGGTTTCCGCTGGAGGAGGCGCGCTCCATGATGCTGGCAACCCACGTCGGGGGGCGGCCGCTAACCCCTGGTCACGGTTATCCCGCCCGACTCGTGGCACCCGGCAGGAGGGGCTTTGAATGGGTCAAGTGGGTCGGCTCGGTGGAGGTAGACGACGTTCCCCACTGGTGGCAGCCCCCTCTTCCCATTCAGTGAAGCAGCGGCCTAAGGGTGGCGGTCCTGCCGCGGGTGGGGGCGGCTGAGTGTAACCTAGTCGGGTGATCGGCAGAGGAAAGCTTTGGATAGGGCTGGGTCTGAGCGTCGCGCTGCTGGCGCTCTTCCTGCTCACCGTCGACGTCAGGAAGATGGTCGACTCGCTGGCCGGCGCCGACTATGTGTGGGTTGCGCCAGCGATCGCCCTGTACCTGGTGTCGGTCGTTTTCCGGACCCTGCGCTGGCGCGTGCTGCTGATGCACATGAAGAGCGTGTCGGTGCGCAGGTTGTACCCGGTAGTCGTGGTCGGCTACATGGCCAACAACATCCTGCCCATGAGGCTGGGCGAGCTGGTCCGAAGCTATTACGTGGGCGAGCGCGAGGGTGTGAGCAAGGGCGCCGCGCTGGCGACGGTCCTGGTCGAGAGGGTGATGGACGCGCTGATGCTGTTGGTGTTCATCGTCGTGGTCGCACTGCTCATCCCCCTGGGCGGGGTCGTTCACGGCTTCGGCGAAAGGTCCGGCGTGGCATGGCCCCTCCTGGTAGTGGGGGCTTCGGTGCCTTTTGTGGTGGTGTTCGGGGCTATGGTCATGGTGGCCCGGTACCCGGATGCGGCCCAGAGGCTGGTCGACCGGACCGCGGGCATGCTCCCGTCTCGAATCGAGGCGTTGGTATCGGGCCTAGGTAGTAAGCTCATCCTGGGACTGGCCCCGCTAAAGAGCGCCCGGGCCATCGCCGTCCTGTTCGTCCTGTCGGCTCCCATATGGCTGTTTGAGGCGGGTCTGTTCTTCCTGATCGCCATCTCCTTCGATCTGCACGAAGCCCTGGGGGGCTACGGCGAACTAGCCGTGGCGGCCGTCCTGGTGACTGCGGTCGCCAACATAGGCTCATCCGTGCCGGCGGCACCAGGCGGAATCGGACTGTTCGAGCTGGTGGCCAGGGAGACGCTTGTGCTACTGCCGCTGGGCGTCGTCGACCGCGCCGTTGCGGGTGGATATGCTGCGGTGGTGCACGCGGCGCTGCTGTTGCCGATGATCTTGCTGGGGCAGGCCTATCTGTGGCTCGATAACGTCTCGCTGAGGCGCCTGTGGCGCTCGGGGCAGCCCATGGCGGACAAGACATGAGAGTGGGGATCATCGGTGCGGGCGCTGCGGGGCTGGCCGCCGCCTACGAGTTCGGAAGGGCCGGCCACCGCACCGTGGTCTACGAAAGGGCGCCCTTCCTGGGCGGCCAGGCCTCCACCTTCGACGTCGGGGGCGCGCCGCTCGAGCGCGGGTATCACCACCTGTTCACCTCCGACACGGCGATCATCGACCTCATTGGCGAGATTGGCCTGGGGGACCGCATGCGCTGGTTCGAGTCCAAGGTCGGCATCCTTCACTCCGACGGCCGGATCTACAGCCTGGTCACTCCGATGGACCTGCTGCGCTTTACCCCTCTCAGCCTCATCGACAGGATTCGTCTTGGCACGGTGACCATGCTGCTTAACTGGCGCAGCGACTGGCGGGGCCTGGAGCGTTACACGGCTGACGAGTGGATCAGGCGATGGGCCGGTCGCGGCGTATACGAGGCGGTGTGGGGGCCGCTGCTGCGCGGCAAGTTCGGCGAGCAGCACTTCGACGAGGTGGGAATGCCCTGGTTCTGGGGGAAGATACACACCCGATTCGCCTCCCGCGGCAAGGGGATGTCGAAGGAACTGCTCGGTTACCCGATGGGCAGCTTTGGGGAGGTGTTCCAGATCCTGGCCGATCGCGTACGGGAAATGGACGGCCAGGTGCACCTGTCGGCGGCCGTGGACCGCATCCTAATCGAGGATGGCAGGGCGGTCGGCCTGCAGGTCGAGTCGGGTCCCGGCGGTCCCGGCATCGAGCGGTTCGACGCCGTGCTCGCGACGACGCCGTCCTACGTCTTCCCGAAGCTCGTTCCCCCCATGCCCGACGACTACGCGCGCCGCCTGTCGGGGGTGACCTACATGGCGGCGGTGCTCATCATATTGATTCTCAAAAGGCCCCTGACCGACGTGTACTGGCTCAACGTCGCAGATCGGTCCATCCCCTTCGTGGGCGTTATCGAGCACACCAACATGATCGACCGTTCCCTGTACGGGGGTAAGCACATCGTTTACCTGTCGAACTACCTGACCGTGGACCACCCGCTCTACGCGATGGACCACCAGGAGTTGCTGGCCGAGTACCTGCCCCACCTGCGCAAGGTCAACCCCGAATTCGACGAGTCCTGGATAGAGACCAGCTACCATCACAGGGTCGGGGCTGCCCAGCCGGTGATAGGGACGGAGTACTCCGCCCGCATCCCCGATCACCGGACCCCGTTCAGGCGACTTTACCTCGCCAACACCACCCAGATATACCCCGAGGATCGAGGTACCAACTACTCCGTTCAGATGGGCAGGAAAGTGGCCCGCATGATGCTGGGAGACCTGGCCTGAGAACGGGGGGCGTCTTTGTTGGGCCCGTGGGTTTCTGTTACCATTTGTGAACTCTTTTTCAAACCCTGTCGCGGACATAGGAGATAGGGCTTGGCACCCGACGTCACCCCGAAAATCGGCCCCACACCAGCGGCCGATTCCGAGGCCCTGAAGCAGAGGATTAAGAGCGCGGTCGAGTCGCAGACCAGACCGACCGTAACCGTCCTGTCCTCCCTCCTGGCAGTTGAGGACGAGCTGGGGTACATACCCGAGGAGGCCGTCGAGTTCGTGGCCTCCCACAGTGGTAGCACCATCAACGACGTCTGGGGGGTTGCGTCGTTCTATTCAAACTTTCGCTTCACTCCACCGGCGCGCCACGTGGTCGAGGTGTGCTGGGGACCCAGTTGCCACCTGGTCGGGGCGACCGAGGTCATCGAGTGCGTCCTGGGCGAGCTGGGCCTTGACGGGGAAGGAGACACGGTCGACGGCCTTGTGACCTTCAAGTTCAATACCTGTCTCGGTGCCTGCTCGCAGGCGCCCGTCATGAGCGTGGACCATCGGCTCAAGGGTGGCGTTACCGCCGAGGCGGCAAGGACCGGCGTGGCCGCGCTGAGGGACGGCTGATGGCGGGCTACCAGGATCTGAGGGCCGCCGCGGACGAACGCTGGGAGGAGCTCACCCGGGGCGGCAGGCCATGGATTCGCGTCGGTACGGCCATGTGCGGTCACGCCGCAGGGGCTTTCGATACGCTCACGGCTTTGCTCCAGACGCTTGAGTCGCGGGGGATCGATGCCAGGGTCGACGAGGTCGGCTGCCTGGGCATCTGCTTTGCCGAACCCCTCGTGGACGTGATGCTGCCCGGCGGGCCGCGAGTGTTCTTCCGCAATGTCGGCGCGGGCGACGTCGACGCGATCGTCGACGGATACATCGGCTCGGGTGTGGTCCCGGCTGAGGCTGTGATCGGCTATCTGGCCGAGGACGGCCAGGCGGCCGCCCAGGACGTTCCGGACCTGAACTCGCTAAGCCCCGTCGGCCGCCAGCGCAGGGTGGCGCTGCGCAACGCCGGGACCATCGCCCCGGACGACATTTACCAGTACATCGCACGGGGCGGCTATGCGGGACTGAACCGCGCGCTCGTCGACATGCAGCCCGGGGACGTAATCGAGGAGATGAAGGCCTCGGGCCTCAGGGGAAGGGGCGGCGCCGCGTTTCCCACAGGCGTCAAGTGGAGCTTTATGACGAGGGGGGAAAAGCCCAAGTACATCCTTTGCAACTGCGAGGAGGGCGATCCGGGGGCCTATAACGACAAGGCGATCCTGGAGAGCGACCCGTACATGACCATCGAGGGCATGACCATCGCAGGGTACGCAACCGGAGCCTCCAACGGCATCATCTTCATCCGCCACGGTCACGATGGCCCGATCGAACGTACCGAGACCGCCATCAGGCAGGCCTACGAGGCGGGCCTCCTGGGCGAGGGCATCCTGGGCACGGACTTTAGCTTCGATATGGAGGTTGCGCTCACGGGCGAGTCCTACGTGGCGGGTGAGGAGACGGCCCTGATGGAGGCGGTGGAGGGCAACCGCTCCATGCCGCGCTCGCGTCCGCCGTTTCCGGCGGCCTTCGGCGTCTGGGGTCGGCCGAGCACGATCAACAACGTAAAGACCCTGTCCTACGCCCCCTCGATACTCCAGCACGGAGCCGAGTGGTTCTCGTCGATAGGCGTGAACAAGAGCACCGGCACGGCCATCATATGCCTGAGTGGGAACATCACCTACCCCGGCCTCTATGAGGTGCCGATGGGCCTGTCAATCGGAGAGGTCATCGAGGATCTGGGGGGCGGCGTGCCCGATGGGAGGCGGCTCAAGCTGCTGCAGACGGGAGGCCCGCTCGGTGGGGTTCTCGGCGGCCAGTCTACCGGTGTGCACCTCGACTTCGACGAGATGAGGGAGGCGGGAGCGATCCTGGGCTCGGGCGGAATAATTGTGGCCGACGACAGGGCGTGCGCAGTCGATCTGACAAGGGTGCTGGTCGCCTTCTGTCAGTTCGAGTCCTGCGGCAAGTGCTTTCCGTGCCGTCTGGGCACGACGAACCTGCTCGAGATCGTCGAGCGCATATGCCGCAACGAGAACCGACCCAACGATGTCGAGCTGATGAAGTCGGTGGGCAAGACCATGCAGGTGGGCTCGTTGTGCGGCCATGGTCAGTTGGGATTCAATCCCATAGAGTCTGCCATCAAGCATTTCGAGTCGGACTTCCGTGCGCACATGGACGATGGGAGTTGCCCGACGGGTTCTTGCCGGCGGCCCTACTTCGCGCCCCGCAACACCCGCCCGTTCGCCGAAGTGCCGATAGGGGCGCCGGACCCTCCGGGGTCGGTGCCGGAGGCGGTTGGCCGCTAGTGGGGTATGTGAGTGTCTGAAGATCTGACCATCACGATCGACGGGACGCAGGTCAGGGCCCGGCCCGGCCAGATGGTACTGGAGGCGGCCATGGAGGCCGAGATATACATCCCGTACCTCTGCTACTACCCGGGAACCAAGCCCTTCGGGGCCTGCAGGATGTGCGTGGTCAACGTGGATGGGCGTCCCGGGGCACCGGCGTCCTGCACGACCCCGGTTGCGCCGGATATGGTGGTCAGCACCAATAGTCCCGAGGTGGTCGAGCTTCGCCGCGGCATCATGGACCTGCTGCTGTCCGAGCATCCGCACGGGTGCCTGACCTGCCACCGGATAGAGCTATGCGGTCCGGCCGACGTGTGCCTGCGCCACGTGTCGGTAAACGACCGCTGCGTCACCTGCCCCAAGAACGAGCGCTGCGAGCTCAAGGACACGGCGCGCTGGCTCGAGATGGACCTGGAGACTCCCCTCACCTACCAGAATCGCGACCTCCCGCAGAGCGTGGGAGACCCCTTCTGGGAAATGGACATGAACCTTTGCATCGTGTGCGGACGATGCGTGCGCGTGTGCGACGAGATCAGGGGGGATTCGGCACTGACGTTCCTGAACCGGGCCGGTAAGACCTTGATCGGAACCTCTCAGGGGACTTCCCTTCTGGAATCGGGGTGTGAATTCTGTGGAGCCTGCATAGATGCGTGCCCCACCGGTGCGCTCGTGGAGCGCGACTACAAGTGGGACAAGGCCGTCAGGAAGGTCAAGTCCGTCTGCCCCCACTGCCCGGTGGGGTGCAATCTCAACCTGGAGATCAACAGGCGCAACAAGCTTATCCGCGCCGTCCCCGACCGGCACTCGGAGGCGAACCGCGGACAGGCGTGTTTCAAGGGCAAGTTCGGCCTCGACTTCGTCAACAGCAGAAAGCGGATCAAGACGCCGCTGGTGCGCCAGAACGGGGAACTGCGCGAGGCGACCTGGGCGGAGGCCATCGACACCGTCGCGGACCGACTGGCCGGATTCAGGGGAGGGCGTGGTTACGCCATGCTGGCGTCTCCCAGGGGAACAAATGAGGACGCGTTCGTGGCGCAGAAGTTCGCCCGGTCGGTCATGGGGACCAATAATGTGGACGTCTCCTCGAACACGAGGCCCCATCTCGTCGAGGTTCTCGGTCAGATGCTGGGATACCCGGCGGCCACGAACCCGATATGGGAGTTGGAGTCATCCAGGTGCATCCTGGTGGTCGGCAGCAACCTGACCGAGGAGCACAACGTCATTGGCCTGCCGCTCAAGAAGGCCGTCAAAGACGGTGCCAGGCTGATCGTCATTGACCCGCGCCAGACCGAGCTTACGCGTTTCGCCGACATTTGGCTCAGGCCGAGGCCCGGGGGCGAGGGCGCACTGATCGGAGGTATGCTCAGGACGATCCTCGACGAGTCTCTCGACGACCACGGTTTTGTCGCCGACCACTGCGATAACGTGGCCGCGGTCAAGAACTCTGCGGCCTCATTCGACTTGCTAAAGGTCTCGGTCGCCACCGGCATCTCCGAAGAGCGCATAAGGGAGACGGCCCGCCTGTTCGCCTCGTCCGGCCCGGCGGCCGTCCTCTACGGGTTGGAGACGGTGGAGCCTGACGGGATCGAGCAATGCGTGCGGGCCATCGTCAACCTGGCGTTGGTGACGGGTAACGTGGGCAAGCCGTCCACGGGCCTTTACCCCCTATTCATCGGGGCCAACGAGCAGGGTGCCAAGGACGTCGGGTGCAGCCCGAACGACCTTCCGGGCTACGTGTCAATCGGTGATGATGAGGGTAGTGACCGGTTTGAGAAGCGTGCCGGGTACAAGGTGCCTGCAGCACGGGGTGTCGGCGTCTCGCATCTCGCCTCCGCCATCTCGGATGGACGGGTACGGGCCCTGCACGTGATGGGCGAGGGTACATCCCTCAGGGACTTTGGCCTGCACGGGCTTGCCGATGCGCTCGGCAGGCTGGACCTGCTGGTAGTCCATTCCGCCTTCCGCGACGAGCTCTGCGAGAGCGCCGACGTGGTGCTTCCCGCGGCCACATTCGCCGAGACAGAGGGTACCTACACGAACATGGAGCGGCGCGTACAGCTTCTGTCGCCGGGGCTTGGACCGAAGGGCGACCAGGAGGTGGACTGGCGAATAGTTTCACAGATCGCCAGGCGGATGGGCGCTTCGGGCTTCGAGTACGAGACGTGCGAAGAGGTGTTCGCCGACCTGGCAAGACAGGTACCGATCTACTCGGGCATGTCCCACGACATGCTCCGCAGACGCCAGTTGCAGTGGCCGTGCCCCAACGGCGATACGCGCGGGACGCCCATCCTCAATCGCATAAGGAGCGAGGACGACAAGGTGGGCAGATTCGCGTTGATCGATCTGATGCCCACGCCGGACCGCGCCGATCCGGAGTACCCGCTGATCCTGGCGCCGGGGCGCATGCTCCTGCAGTCCGACCGTGCGATGGAGATAGCCACGGTCAAAGGGCGCAACTCGATCGTCCAGGAGGAGAGGGTGGAGGTCCACTCCGAAGATGCTGAACGCCTGGGGCTGGGAGATGGCGACCTCGTCGATGTCGTCGGCCGCCAGAGCCGTGTGCGTGGCGTCGTCCACGTAAACGGCGTCCATCCAGGTCTGGTTGCCACGACCGAGCTGTTCGGCAGGTTGGCAACGGTACTCGACTCATCCGGCGGGCCGGACCCGATGCAGCGCGCGGAGCGCCTTCGCCTGCTGCCGGTTCGTCTGGAACCGGTCTCCGACTAGGATCGCTCAGGGCCCCGCACTCAGGGTCGCGGCGTTGAGGGTGGCAGCGACCTTGTAAGGCACCCCCGTGCATGTAACCATGGAAAGGTTGCTGCATGCGCAAGGCGCGGGAGGAAGTTTGGCCACAGAGGCTAGGATCGCCCAGATCAGGGCGCAGAGGGCGAGAAAGCTCCAACAGGTAAAGGTCCTGCGGCGGGAGGACGTCACGCCCGACCTGCTCAAGATGTGGATAGAGAAGCCGCAGGGATTTGCCTTCAAGCCGGGCCAGTACTGCACGATCGGCATCGACGGCATCGAGCGCGCCTATTCGATCGTATCGGCCCCCTATGAGCCGGACCTGGAGCTGTTTGTAGAGCTGGTGCCGGTCGAGCATGGAGGTGTGCTGACTCCCCTCATCTGGGACCTGGAGGAGGGCGATACGGTCTCGATTCGGCCGCGCGGCAAGGGTCTGTTCGTCTTCCAACCGGATTGGCGAAACCACCTGATGCTGGCCACAGTGACCGGCGTGGTCCCCTACGTGAGCATCCTCCGACAGTACCTGCATGACCTTGAGGACTGGAGCGAGCGGGGCGCTGAGCACCACCTGTACGTTCTGATGGGCGCAAGCTACGCCTCGGAGTTCGTGTACGACGCCGAGCTGATCGATCTGGCGGGGCGGTATCCTGACCTGATCACCTTCGTACCCACCATAAGCCGGCCGGGTGAGCCTCAAAACGACGGGTGGACGGGCCAGACCGGACGGGCCAACCAGGTGGCTGAAGAGTACCTGGCCCGGTGGAGCCTTGCGCCGGAGGACTCCCTGATCTACGCGTGCGGCCACCCGGGCATGATCGAGGATGTGAAGGAGCGTCTCCTGCCCCGTGGATACGCGGTGGAGGAGGAGCGCTTCTGGAAAGAGGACTGATCCCCGTCCCGTAACGCTCGACCCCGGTGTCGGGCCCTGGAGCGAGTGGGGCAATCGCCGCCCCGGCGGTGCGGTGACCGGCCCGGGCCGCTGCCTTAAAATGGCGTGATGAGCACCCCGGCCCGACGCCAGTACCTGCGGATAAAGGCCGAGCATCCTGACGATATCCTCCTGTTTCGGATGGGAGACTTTTACGAGACCTTCGATGAGGATGCCGAGGTCGTCGCCCGCGACCTGGAGATCGCCCTCACCTCGCGCGAGTTCGGCAAGGGTGAGCGCGTGCCCCTGGCCGGCATTCCCTACCACGCTCTGGAGACCTACCTCGGCAGACTGATCAGATGCGGCCACAGGGTCGCTCTCTGCGAACAGACCTCGGACCCATCCACCTCAAAGGGTCTGGTCGACAGAGAGGTGGTAAGAGTCGTGACCCCCGGCACCGTGGTGGAGGAGTCGATTCTCGATCCGTCCGCCAACAGCTACCTTGCCGCTATCT
The DNA here is from genome assembly GCA_965207145.1 of Dehalococcoidia bacterium. Taxonomy (GTDB): domain Bacteria; phylum Chloroflexota; class Dehalococcoidia; order Lucifugimonadales; family UBA2962; genus CAUZIR01. The sequence continues at coordinate 812,607 of OZ242262.1, forward strand.
TCCCCTATGAGGGCCAGGTGGGCCTCGCCTACGCTGACATCACGACCAGTGAGTTCGCGACCGGCCAGATGGCGGCGGAAGGCCTGGCGGACGAGCTGGCCAGGCTGGATCCGGCCGAGGTGCTGATTCCAGAGGGCGCCGACCTGGAAATCGACGGGCGGCCGATCGTCGATCTGCCGCCGGGGGCCTTTGGACTCGAGTCCGCGACCGAAAGGCTAAAACGACACTTCGGCGTCCTATCCCTTGAAGCGTTCGGGTGCGAGGGACTTCCGCTGGCGACGAGGGCGGCCGGCGCCGTCGTTGACTACCTGGCCCGCAGCCATCGTGCCGGCCTTGAGCGACTTGACAGCCTGACCACCTACTCGGTCGGGTCCTACATGGTTCTCGACCTTCAGACAATGCGCAATTTAGAGCTGTTTGAGGGTGGAAGATGGGGAAGGAGCGATGCTTCCCTTGCCGCGGTACTGGACGATACCAGGACCGCCATGGGCGCTCGCCTGCTCCGGCGCTGGATAGGAAGGCCCCTTCTGGATCTCGAACGCCTGAGGGCACGACAGGAGGTCGTCGAATGGTTCCATTCCAGTGCCTTCAGGCGGCTGAGGGTGGCGGAACTATTGTCGGGTATCTCGGATATCGAAAGGCTCATGAACAAGGTGCGGGGAGGCTCGGCAGCACCGCGGGACCTTCTGGCCCTCAGGGACAGCCTCCATCTGGCGCCACGGGTGCGCGAACTGCTGGCGGGGCCCGAGGAAACGGGTCAGGTCGCGTCGCTGGGCTCGCGGATAGGGGTGCACGAGGAGGTCGTGGGGCTGATCGGGGCCGCGATAGCCGATGACGCATCCGCTTCCGTAGGCGATGGCAGGGTCATCAGGCGTGGCTACTCGACCGAGCTGGATGGCATCCGGGACGGGGCAAAGGGTGCACGGGACTACATAGCGGGCCTCGAGGTCAGGGAACGTGGCCGCACAGGAATAAAGTCCCTGAAGGTCGGATACAACAAGGTGTTCGGCTACTACATAGAGGTCAGCAAGGCCAATGTGGACCGCGTCCCGCAGGAATACGTGCGCAGGCAGACGCTGGTCAACGCCGAGCGATACGTTACTCCCGAGATGAAGGAGTACGAATCCAGGGTTCTCGCGGCCCAGGACCGCATCGCCGAGGTGGAGGTGTCGCTGTTTCGCAGCGTGTGTGCGGAGATCGGACGGTCGGCCGATGGTGTGCTTGAGACCGGGCGCGCGCTGGCGCGGGTCGACGCGCTGCGCTCGCTGGGCGAGGTGGCGGCGAGCAACGGATACGTCAGACCCGACCTCCACGAAGGGACCAGTCTCGAGATAGAGCAGGGAAGGCATCCGGTGGTGGAAAGGATGCTTGCCCCAGGGCGATTCGTGGCAAACGATGCCCGTCTGTCTACGGGCGACGAGCAGCTGGTGATACTTACCGGGCCCAACATGGCGGGCAAGTCGACGTTTATACGGCAGGTGGCGATCATCGTCCTGATGGCCCAGATAGGGAGCTTCGTCCCGGCCCGGCACGCCTCGGTCGGCACCGTGGACCGCATATTCACCAGGGTGGGTCTGCAGGACGACCTGACCGTCGGCCAGTCGACTTTCATGGTCGAGATGGTGGAGACGGCGTCCATACTCAACCATGCCGGTCCGCGGTCTTTGATCGTGCTCGACGAGATCGGCAGGGGGACCTCGACCTACGACGGTCTGGCCATAGCCAGGGCGACGGCCGAGTATATCCACAATCATCCCGCGCTCGGCTGCCGCACCCTGTTTGCCACCCACTACCACGAGCTGACGCGCCTGGCCGATACGCTGCCGAGGGTGCGCAACCACAACGTCTCGGTCGCCGAGGACGGGGGAGAGGTCGTGTTCTTGCACCGAATCGTGCCCGGCGGCGCAGATCGCAGCTACGGGGTCCATGTGGCCAGGCTTGCGGGCCTGCCCTCCGGGGTGATAAATCGTGCCTGGGACGTTCTGTCCGAGCTGGAGGGCTCCGAATCGCGCAATGGACCCCCTCCTAAGGCCGGACCGCCTCGGCAGCTCAGCTTCATGGGGCCGCCGTCAGAGGTCGTGGACGAGCTGTTGGCGATCGACCCATCGACGATGACTCCCCTTGAAGCGATCGCAAAGCTGTACGAGCTCAAGGAGAGGGCGAGCAAGCAGCCGTAACCGGCGGGCTCAGAGGACGGCCTTATAATCTGCACGCGATGCGACGCGAAATTGAATCTGGTTAGACAGGCCGGATCGTTGTATGGTCCGGGTAGCCAGGAGGTGACGACATGCAGCTAACCGCCCTGCCCAAGGCTCCGGCCGAGGTCAGACAACTCATCCGGACGGGCGAAGTGAACGAGACCACCGCGGGCATGGCCCCGGGGCACGTACAGGCCAACCTGGTCGTACTGCCCACCGATATGGCCTTTGAGTTCATGCTCTTTTGCCAGCGCAATCCCAAGCCCTGCCCGCTGCTGGAGGTCACTGAGCCGGGAGACTATCGGCCGCGACGCCTGGCGCCCGACGCCGACCTCAGGTTCGATATACCCAGGTACAGGGTCTACAGGTACGGTGAGCTCGAGGCCGAGGTAACGGACATCGACTCGTACTGGCGTGACGACCTTGTCGCGTTCCTGCTCGGGTGCAGCTTTTCCTTCGAGTCTGCCCTGATGCGGGCGGGTATAGAGATGAGGCACATCGACTGCGGCTCGACCGTTCCGATGTACATCACCAACATTCAGACCGAGTCGGCCGGGTCCCTGTCGGGACCCATGGTCGTGTCTATGAGGCCGATCCTCAGAGACCACGTGGTGAGAGCCACCCAGGTCACCTCCAGGTTCCCTGCGGTCCATGGCGCTCCGGTACACATTGGAGACCCGGGGGCCATAGGCATTCGGGACGTTGGCAGCCCTGACCTCGGCGAACCAACGGAGATCAGGGAAGACGAGGTGCCCGTGTTCTGGGCATGCGGAGTGACACCCCAGGCGGTGGCGATGAATTCCAAGCCCCCGCTGATGATCACCCACTCGCCCGGCTACATGTTCATCACCGACGCCGTAGACGAGGACTACGCGGTATTCTGACCGCTTCTCGGACGGCGCTGTTAGGAGAGATGGTGGAGACTATAGAAGATATCGTTTTGGACCATGACCGCCGGGGCATATCGGCGCTCAGGCCGCGCCTCAGCCCCGATTTTTGCACCCGCGCCGCAGACCTGATCCTGGACTCTCCGGGAACGGCGTTCATCGTCACGGGCTTTTACATCCTGGACTCGGGGGCCGGTGAGACCGACGGACCCCCGGGGGCCGTGGTGATAGGCGAGGGCCTTGCCGCTCTCGGGTACAAGGTGATCTATGTCTCCGACCGCTACGCCGTCCCCCAGATCAAGCAGACGATAGGGGATGCGGCAGGCGTGGTGGAGTTTCCCATAGCCTCGGAAGAAGAGAGCGAGGAGTTCGCGGTAGACCTGCTTTCCCAGCACTCGCCGTCGGTGTTGATTGCCATCGAGCGGTGCGGGATGACCGACGAGGGGAAGTTCCGAAACATGCGAGGCAGGGATATCACCGATTACAACGCCAAGACCGATTTCCTGTTCGGGCCGCACGATCGCACCGTGGGCGTGGGCGATGGGGGCAACGAGATCGGCATGGGCAACCACGCGGACCTAGTCGCCTCAACGGAGCAGCTAGTCGGTAAGCCATGCATTACCAGGACCACCGAGCTTGTCATTGCCAGCACATCGAACTGGGGAGGCTACGGCCTGGTCGCCGCCCTGTCGGAGCGGTCGGGCAGGAACGTTCTGGCCTCCGTGGAGCGCGAAAGGGAGATCCTTGAGAGCTTCGTAGATGCGGGGCTGGTCGATGGCATGACCGGTCGGCAGGAGCCGATGGTGGACGGCTTTTCCCAGGAGGAGAATTCCGCCATGGTGCTTCGGCTCCACGAGTACCTCGAGGCACGGGGGATTCCGGCCTAGACGGCGAGAGCGGGCGGGCCGGCCCGGCTCGCAGCACTGGCGGGCGGAGTGCCCGGAGGGTGGCAGGTTAAAGGCGGCGGGCCCGGAGATCAGCAGTTGAGGCCCACCGTGCCCACCCGGGCTCTGATTTGGATTGTCGGTGCGGTGGTACTGGCCGCCCTGATAGCGGCCCTTGCGAGACAGGCTGGTTTGCTGGACAGGTACTTCATCTTCTTCCCCGAAAGCGAGGTGTTCGCCACTCCCGGCGACCACGGCCTGGCCTATGAGGACGTTTGGCTGGAGACTCGTGACGGCGTTCGGATCCATGGGTGGCTCGTGCGGCCGCCCGCCTCACCCGGCGCGTCTAGCCGCGTGGTGCTCTGGCTGCACGGCAACTCCGGCAATATCGGGCACAGGGCGGCGGCCGTGGCTGCGATGGCCCGGGGAATCGGGGCCCCGGTGATGATCGTCGACTACAGGGGCTACGGGCAAAGCGAGGGTTCGCCGGCCGAAGAGGGGCTGTACCGTGACGCCGAGGCGGCGTTCGACTACCTGGCGGCCCTCCCGGAGTTCTCCGGGTCCTCGATCGTCGTGTTCGGCCGTTCGCTGGGTGCCGCTGTCGCGGTAGAGCTGGCGATCCGCCGGCAGGTCGAGGCGCTGGTCCTAGAGTCGCCGTTCACCTCCGTCTCGGAGATGGCGCGACTCAGGAATCGCCTCCTTCCGTCCGGGCTGCTTGTGCGCGCGCGGTTCGACACCCTCGCGAAGATGCCCGAGGTACGAGCGCCGGTTCTGGTCTTCCACGGCACGGACGATGAGATCGTGCCCGTCGATATGGGCCGCCGGGTCCACGAGGCGGCTCCTGGCCGAAAACGCCTGTTCCTGCTGGAGGGGGCAATGCACAATGACCCCCACCACGAGCCCGGGGCACCGTACTATTCGGTGCTCAGGGATTTCCTGGAAGGCGGATCCGGCGGGTAGTTCTAGGAGTCGGACGCGGGGTGCGGGTCCCCCTGCGCTGCCGCGAGTTGTTTCATGATGCGCGACTTGCGGCGGCTGGCGTTACCCCTGTGCAGGGCACCCTTCTTGGCCGCCCTGTCGAGGGCCACGACCGCACTGCGCACCTGGATCTCGGCCGCAGGCATGTCACCGTCGGCGATCGCGGCTCGTGCCTTGGCGATGTGCGTCTTGACACGGCTTCGCAGCGGTCCGTTCCTGGCCTGTCGGCGAGCCGATGTTCTATGTGACTTGGCGCTGGGCAATTGGGAATTCTCCTGGCGGTCACCCCGGGAGGACGGGCTGTTCCAACGACCTGGCCACGCTGATGACGCCCCTGATGCCCTCGAGCTTGGCGAACAGTCGATTCAACTGGCCGATCCCCTTGATGTAGACGGTCATCGAGATGATGCTCCGGTCCTCTACCTCGCGGGTGACGCAATAGGCAATGTTAACATGCTCCTCCGAAACTAGGGACGTCGCGTCCTTGAGCAGTCCGACCCTGTCGTATGCCTCGATCTGGATGTTGACCGGGTACAGCGTCTGCGTGCGACCCCAGCTCACCTCTATCAGCCGCTCCTGCACGCTTTCGGCGGCGATGTTGGGGCAGTCCTGGCGGTGAACCGTGACCCCCCTGCTGCGGGTGATGTAACCGATGATGGCGTCGCCCCGGATCGGCTGGCAGCAGCGGGCGATGCGAGTGAGCAGATCGCCAACGCCAAGTACCTCGATGCCGGCCGCAGGGCCGGTTGGCGTGAGCGGGAGAGGCCTTGCCTCCTGTGGGGCGACCTCCTCCGAGGACAGCCGGTTGGCGATCTGCGAGACTGTCATCGAGCCCACCCCGAGCGAGTAGTACAGCTCGTCCGCAGAGTCCATGCCCACCAGCGTTGCGATCTGTCCGTCGTCCATGCCGGTGGTCAGCCGCCTGATCTGACGGCTGTAGAGCTCCTTGCCCCGCTGCACGTTGATGCGCCGCTCCTGTCGGTTGAACCACTGGCGGATCTTCTGCCTGGCGGAACTGGTCTTGACGTATCCAAGGTTGGGATTGAGCCAGTCCAGGCTCGGCCCCCTGACGGTCTTGCTCGTGACTATGTGCACGGTGTCGCCGTTACGCAGAGCGTACTGGAGCGGTACCAGCTTGCCGTTGACCTGCGCTCCGACGCAGCGGTGGCCGATGTCTGTGTGGATGCGGTAGGCGAAGTCGAGGGGCGTTGAGCCGGCCGGCAGCTCCTTTACGTCGCCGTTGGGGGTGTAGACGTAGACCTGGTTGTCGAAGATGTCGGTCTTGAACGATTCGACGAGCTCCTCCGCACCCGTGACCTCCCGCTGCCAGTCCAGCAGCTGCCGAAGCCAGGTCATCTTCTTTTCGAACTGCGTGTCGGTGGGATGGCCTTCCTTGTAGAGCCAGTGTGCTGCTACGCCGTACTCGGCGACCTGGTGCATGTCATGGGTACGGATCTGAATCTCTACGGGAGAGGCGCCTTCGCACAGCACCGTGGTGTGCAGGGACTGGTAGAGGTTGTCCTTGGCGTTGGCTATGTAGTCGTCGAACTGGTTGGGCAGCGGACGCCAGAGGGAGTGGACGACCCCGAGAGCGGCATAGCAGTCGGAGACCTCTCGCACGTAGACCCGCAGGGCAAACAGATCATAGATGTCGCCCATCGACATGTTCTGGGATTCATACTTCTGGGCCTTTTTGTGGATCGAGTAGATGTGCTTGGGCCTGCCGGTCACCTCCGCGTCGATGCCCGCCGCTTCCAGGGAGCCTGCGAGGGTGCTGCGGACCCGTTCGACGTACTGCTCGCGCTCGGTGCGCTTTGATTGCAGCATCTTGGATATCTCGCGGTAGGCGGGCGGATTGATGTGCCTGAATGCCAGGTCCTCCAGCCTCCACTTGATCTCCCAGATTCCCAGCCGATGGGCCAGGGGCGCGTATATGTCCAGCGTCTCCTGGGCGATGGCGACTCTCCTGGCCTTGTTATGTGCCGTCAGGGTCCGCATGTTGTGGAGCCTGTCTGCCAGCTTTATCAGTACGACCCTGATGTCCTCTGCCATTGACATCAGCATCTTCCGCAGGCTCTCTACCCTGATCCGTTCCTTCTCCGTCATCTCTTTGGAGAAGGCCGACATGTCCGGATCTGCGTCGGTCGGCCGGTCGACGCCGGTTCCGTTGGTGAGCAGATCGGCGTCGGCGGCGAGCTCGGCCAGCACCGAGGCCTCCCTGTTGGCGAACGCCTCGTTCTTGGTGAGCTTGGACACACCCTCCACCAGCTTCGCCACCTCGTTTCCGAACCGGCTCTCAAGCTCGTCAAAGGAGATGTCGCAGTCCTCGATGACGTCGTGCAGCAGGGCGGCGGCAAGGGCGTTTGGATCGAGCTTCAGGTCCGCAAGGAACATCGCCGTCTGAAGCGGATGCTCGATGAACGGCTCTCCTGAAAGGCGTGTCTGGCCAGCGTGAGCCTCGTCGGCGAACTCGTAGGCGTCGACGATCAGATCGATCTTGTCGTCGGGAAGGTACTTGCGTGCCTTCTTCAGCAGGGCATCTACCATGATTCTGGCATGATTATACCCGCACCGGGACCGTTTGAGCCCATCTCGATCTCGTGGAACCGTCTCCGCTCCAACATGCGCTCGCTCCCTTGTCCACCACCTTCAGAGCCAGGGTCGGCCGCCGGCCGACCCTGAGACCGCTCGATGAGGCGTACCATTGGGAAGACCGTATGCAGAGGTACGGTCAACTCTGTATGGTGCCGATCGACCATTGAGATTTCAGGCCCCAAGGGGCACATATGATCGCCTCCCCGGAGACCAGGCTCCCTGGGATCGGGTGGTCGGCGCCGCCCGCCGGAACGCCGAAAGGTTCGGATACGGACGCATTGACACCCCCGCGTTCGAGGACGCGAGGCTCTTTGTCCGCGGGGTCGGACAGGTTACGGACATCGTAGAGAAGGAGACGTATACCTTCGAGGACCGTGGCGGCGATCCTCTGACGCTCAGGGCTGAGGGTACGGCACCCGTGTGCCGGGCCTACCTTGAGCACGGCATGCACAACTTGCCGCAGCCGGTCAGGCTCTACTACTTCTGCCCGGTGTTTCGTTACGAGAGGCCTCAGTCCGGCAGGTACCGCCAGCACCACCAGTTTGGCATTGAGGTCATCGGAGGCCCGGAGCCGGAGGTCGATGCCGAGGTCATCGAGATGGGTTGGAGCCTTCTTGAAGAGCTGGGCATCGGTCGGCTCAGGCTGCTGGTAAATACGATGGGCGATTTGGATACGCGGGAGGGCTACGTGGCGATCCTGCAGCGCTACTTTCGCGACAACGCACGGCACGTCCCGCAGGAGATAAGGGCGCGGATTGAGACCAATCCACTGCGCGTGCTCGACTCCAAGGACCCCCGCATGGCCGACCTCAAGGAGAAAGCGCCCCGGCCGGTGGACCACCTCGGGCAGGAGGCGGCCGATCACTGGAGGGCCCTGCTCGGCCACCTCGATGCCCTGGGATTGCCATACGAGGTTGAGCATTCCATGGTACGGGGGTTCGACTACTACACCCGCACCGTCTTTGAGATCGTGCCTGTTGAGGCCGGCAGCCAGAGCACCATAATCGGTGGCGGTCGCTACGATGGCCTCATCGAGCAGCTCGGGGGACGTCCCGCTCCTGGCATTGGGTTCGGTATGGGCATAGAGCGTGTCGTTGCCAATCTGGGCTCGAACCTCGGGGGAACGCCCGTGGATGCCCTTAAGGTGGTAGTCGCCCACGTGGGAGACCCCGCTCGAGGCGAGGCGGTGACGATGGCATCGGGTCTGCGCAGGGCGGGAGTGGCGGCGGTTGTGGCGCCATCACGCGGGCTGAAGAGCCAGATGCGCTACGCATCGTCGGTCGAGGCCTCACATGCTGTCATCGTGGGCGAGGACGAGATGCGCGCAGGCACGGCAACGGTGCGCGACCTGGCGGCCGGGGAGCAGCTGTCGATGTCGCGCGAGGAGCTGTCTGCCTGGCTCACTGAACGCTCCGGGAGTGCCGTCCGCGGGGCGGTGGCAGGGGGCTCATAGGCGTGCTCGATAAACTGGCCGCCGTCGAGGAGCGCTTTGCCGAGATAGAGCGCCAGCTTGCCGACCCGGAGCTGTCGGCGGACTTCAGGCGCTCGCAGGGCCTGCTCAAGGAGCACGCCAGCCTCCGGCATCTCGCCGAGCTCGGCGCGGAGTACAGGAGGGTCGTCGGCGAATCGGTCGATCTCAGGGCCATGGTCCGGGATGAGTCGGACAAGGAGATGGTGGATCTGGCGCGTGCCGAGCTGGCGGTCCTTGAGAGCCGAAAGACGGAGCTCGAGGAAGGACTGAGACTGGCACTACTTCCCAAGGATCCCAATGACTCAAAGAACGTCATCATGGAGATAAGGGCCGGCACAGGCGGCGAGGAGGCGGCGCTCTTCGCCTCCGACCTGTACCGCCTGTACTCCAGGTATGCACAGAGGAGGGGCTGGGTGGTCGACGTGGTGTCGACCAGTGAGTCGGAGAGCGGAGGGATAAAGGAGATCGTTCTTCAGGTGCAGGGCGAAGGCGCCTACAGTGCGCTTAAGCACGAGAGCGGTGGCCACCGCGTTCAGCGCATCCCGGTTACGGAGTCCAGCGGGCGAATCCATACCTCGGCGGCCACCGTGGCCGTTCTGCCGGAGGCGGAGGAGGTGGATCTGAACATCAGGGGCGAGGACCTCGACATTGACATCTTCCACGCAAGCGGCCACGGCGGCCAGAACGTTCAGAAGGTCGCCACCGCGGTGAGGATTACGCACAGGCCGACCGGTATCGTTGCGATCTGCCAGGACGAGCGCTCGCAGTACAAGAACAAGGAAAAGGCAATGTCGGTGCTCAGGTCCAGGCTCTATGCGCGGGAGGTGGAGCGCCAGCAGCGTGAGATCAGCGAGCAGCGCCGTTCCCAGGTCGGCACGGGTGACAGGTCCGAGCGCGTGCGCACCTACAACTTTCCCCAGAGCAGGGTGACCGATCATCGCACCGGGCACTCCCAGTTCAACCTGGAGGAGGTGATGGACGGCGACATACAGCCGTTCGTCGACGCCCTGATTGGCTACGAGCAGGAGCTCAAGCTCGAGGCCGCCGGTATCTGACCGGGCCGTTCCGGTGCGCCTGCGCGGCGCCTGGACCGAGGCCCGGGAGCGGCTCGTCGAGGCCGCCGTAGAGGATGCGTGGCTTGAGGCCGAGGTGCTGGCGCGCCACGTGCTGGGCATCGACAGGTCCGCCTTCTACTCCCGACTTGCCGATGAGATCACCGCAGGACAGGCGAGCGAACTAAGGCGCCTGGTCGGACGCCGCACCGGACGCGAGCCGCTCGCCTACATAACCGGGGTCAGGGAGTTCTACGGCATGGATTTCGCCGTCACGCCGGATGTGCTCGTACCCCGCCAGGAATCGGAGTTGCTCGTTGAGTTGGCCCTTGAGAGGATCGGGGGACTCACCTACCCCAGGGTTCTGGACGTAGGAACCGGGAGCGGGTGCATAGCGCTTGCGATCTCGGCGAATGCGCCGGGTGCCGTCGTCCATGCGATCGAGGCCAGCGAGGGAGCGCTGGCGATCGCCGAGCGCAATCGCCGGGCCCACGGCCTGGACGGTCGGGTCGCCATCCACCATGGGCGCTACCTGGCACCCGTGATCGAAGCGAAGGAGCGGTTCGACCTGATAGTTTGCAATCCCCCGTACATACCCACTGCCGTGCTGGGGACGCTGCCGGACGAAGTGCGGGCCGAGCCTGCAATGTCGCTGGATGGGGGCCCGGACGGGCTGGGACCCACCCGCACCATTCTTTCTCAGGCGCCGAACGCGCTCTCGGACGGAGGGAGGCTGCTGGTGGAGATCTATTCTGACAGTGCCCGCCGCCTCGCCGCCCTGTCGGCACGCCTCTTCCCGGAGATCGATGTGGCGCTGCACGACGATCTCCTCGGGTTGCCACGGGTTCTGGAGGTCGGACCCTTGAGGCGCTCCTGATGGCAGAGTACGAGTTCCGCCAGATCGATGTGTTTACGGATCGTCCCCTTGCCGGCAACCCGCTGGCGGTGGTGCTGGATGCCGACGAAATGGGTGGCGAGACGATGCAGGCGGTCGCGGCCGAGACCAACCTGTCTGAGACGGCGTTTGTACTGCGACCTACCGAGCCCACCACGGACTACAGGCTTCGCATATTCACCCCGAAAAGGGAGTTGCCCTTCGCCGGTCATCCAAGCGTGGGAACCGCCTTCTCCCTGCTGAGGGAGGGGCGTTTCGGGTCTCCTGAGGAGACCCTGTCCGTGCGCCAGGAGGTTGGTATAGGGGTGCTACCGATCAGGATCGAATCGACCCGGGATGGCCCGCTGATCACGATGACGCAGGGCAGGCCCGAGGTCTCCGAGCGGGTGGAAGACGCGGTTGGTATAGCGGCGGCCCTTGGATGCGCGGCCGATCAGGTGTCGCATTCGGGGCCGGGGCCGCGCGTCGCTTCGACCGGCCTGAGGCAGCTGATGGTGCCGCTGGCTAGCGTCGAGGCCGTCTCCCTGCTGAGCCCCGAATGGTCTGAACTTGCGCTGATGGAGCGGCGGCTGGACGTGACCGGAGTCAGCGCCTTCGCCATTGATGGACCCGGCAGGGTCCGTTGCCGATTCTTCAGTCCACGATCGGGGATCATGGAGGACCCTGCCACGGGCAGCGCGGCCGGGGCACTGGGCGCCTACATGGCGGTCGAGGGGATGCTGGGTGTGGAGGGCGGAACGGCGGGCCTGACCGTTTATCAGGGCCTCGAGATCCGCAGGCCGAGCCGCATAGACGTCAGGGTGAGAGTTAGCGGCCGCGTGCCGACGCTCGTTGAGGTCGGTGGACGCTGCGTGACCGTCCTTAGGGGGACGCTGTCGATCTAGGGGTGGGAGCCGCCCCCGAGAGCTCAGTGGCCGCCGAGTTGAAAGTGCTTGCCCTCGGTCTTTATCGCCGGCGCGACCACCATCTCCGCGCGGTGCATCTCCCTGATGTTGTAGGCGCCGATCATCCCCATGCAGATCTTGAGGGCGCCGACCAAATTCTGCGTTCCGTCGGTCTTGGAGGTGGGCCCGAACAGTATCTGGCCGAGCGAGCCCTTTACGCCTACGTTGACCCGGGTTCCCCTGGGCAGATCGGGATGTGGGCTGGCCATTCCCCAGTTGTGCCCACCGCCCGGGGCCTCTTCCGCCTGCGCCAGAGGAGTACCGATCATCACCGCGTCGGCGCCGCTGACGAAGGACTTGCACACATCTCCACCCGTCCGGATTCCCCCGTCGGTGATGATGGGCACGTATCGGCCGGTGCGCCTGAGGTACTCGTCTCGTGCGGCGGCGACGTTTATCGTGGCGGTCACCTGGGGGACGCCTACTCCGGTCACCTCGCGGGTCGTGCAGGCCGCCCCCGGCCCCACGCCGACCAGCACTCCGTTGATGCCGGTCTCCATCAGTTCCAGTGCGACGTCGTATGAAACGCAGTTGCCGACCACTACGGGCACGTTGATCATCTCCAGTAGCTCGGAGAAGATCAGGCCGCGCTTGCTCTTGGACAGGTGCCGGGCGGTGGTGACGGTCGACTGGACGAATATGAGGTCGGCGCCTGCGTCGGCGGCAACCGGTGCCATGCGCTTGGTGCTGGCGGGGGTGACCGAGACGGCGCAGCGGGCGCCGGTCTCCTTTATGTCGCGCACGCGATCACCGATCAGGTTCTCCTTGATGGGCTGGGAATAGACGTCCTGGAGGACCTGCGTGGCCTCTTTCTCGGGGGCTGCCACGACCCTGCTGAGGGGCTCGGTCGGATCCTCGTATCGTGTCTGCACGCCCTCAAGGTTCATGACGGCCAGCCCGCCGGCCTTCTCCATGTGCCCGGCAAACTCCGGTGAGACTATGGCGTCCATCGCCGAGGCGAGGACCGGAATGTCGAACGACTGGCCGTCGAGGGAGAACTGGGTGTTGGCCTGGTCGGGATTGATGGTAACGTCCCCGGGGACTATCGCAACCTCGTCGAATCCGTACGCCCGGGTCAACTCCTTCATCTTGGCAGCAGACATGTGCTCATCCCCAAATGTGGTGGTAGGTTGTTGTTCATAGAGAAAAGAAGATGGTGGCTAGGTCAAGCATATTCCTGCCTGAGAACCCCGGTCAACAAGGCGTCTGTGGAGGCCGCGGGAGGGTGTCGCGGTCCATTCGCAAGGTGGGCCCGGGATGCCACGCCGCGGCATCGAGCGGTCAGGACTTCGGCGCGCATGCCGGTGGCCTCGCGAGGCAGTTCGGGGTCCGGGGAGCTTTGGGCAATTGACTGGCCTTGAGACCAGGGTAAAGAAGCTGGGTCTGTCCGCCGGATTCGACCTGGTGGGCATAACCGGTGCCGAGCCTTTCCTGCGCGATGAGGAAGCGGCCGTACAGCGGGTGCGGGCCGGTCTGATGGACGGTCTGCCCTGGTATACCGAGGACCGCGTCCGCCTGGCCAACAGGCCGGCTGAATTGCTGGCGGGGGCCCGATCGGTCGTCTCGCTCGCCGTCAGCTACAACACCCGGGGGCGAGGCGGGGATCGCCAGATCACCGGCAGGGTGGCCCGGTATGCGTGGGGTGATGACTACCACAAGGTGATAAAGCGGCGCCTGAAAAAGTTCGTCGATGGGCTTCCCGGGGTCGCTGGACATCCCGTCAGGACGAGGGTGTTCGTGGACGACGGGCCCATGAACGACCGTGCGGCCGCCGAACGCGCGGGGGTGGGCTGGTTCGGCAAGAGCACCAATGTGCTGACCGCGACACATGGCTCCTGGGTCTTCCTGTCGCAGGTAGTCACCGACCTTCCCCTGCGACCCGATCCACCGCTGCGCAAGACCTGCGGGGCATGCACCGCGTGCATCGTGGACTGCCCGACGGGTGCGATTGTCGCCCCCTACGTGGTCGACAACTCCAGGTGCATCTCGTTTCTGACCATAGAGCTACGGGGCGGCATTCCCCTGGAGATGCGGCCGATGATGGGAGACTGGGTCTTCGGCTGCGATATCTGCCAGGATGTCTGCCCCGTCAACCGAAAGGCCATCGGCTCCCTGGAGCCCCAGTTCGCCCAGCGCCACGATTTCTCGGCACCTGCCCTGCTGCCACTGCTGGAGTTGACGGACGAGGGATTCTCAGAGCGGTTCCGCAACAGCCCTATCAGGCGGGCGAAACGCGTGGGCCTTCAGAGAAACGTATGCGTGGCTCTGGGGAACATCGGAGACCCGTCGGCCGTAGCGGCCCTTGACCGCGTCCTTTGCGGGGCCGCAGAGCCCATGCTGCGAGGGCACGCGGCCTGGGCTCTGGGCCGCATCGGCGGACGGGCCGCCGCCGATGCGCTCAGGAATGCCCTGGAAGCCGGTGACGAGCCCGAGGTCGAAGCCGAGATAATGGCGGCGCTCGCCGCGGCGCGGGCGGAACCGGAGTCGCCATGACCCGCCGTTGCCGACGGGCCTTGCCCGCTGTGGGAACATTTGCCCGAATACTCGGGAAGGGAGGTACTGGAGTCTGTTTTCTATCGGATCGGTGATGAGGCTCAGGCCTGGTGGGTATGCCGGCTACAAGAAGGCGCATGACGAGCTCTGGCCGGAGCTCGCCGAGGTGATCGCGGGCGCCGGGGTTAGCATGGTGATCTACAGGCACGGAGACCTGCTATTCGTTCACGGCGTGGCCCCCAGCGAGGAGGACTGGCACAGGGTGCGAGGGGAGGTTGTGGATCGCTGGATGGAGTGGATGACGGATTTTCTGGAGACCGACGAAACCGGGAAATCGGTTGTGATTCCGCTCGAGCAGGCATTTTCCTTCGGGATCTTCAGACCTTAGGAAGGGCCCTGCAGGGATCACCGACGGCGCGTTTCTCTGGCCTGCCCGGCGGCAGGACAAGGGCGATTACAGGCTGAGCTCGAGCTGTCGGGGACGGGCGCGATCCCGTTTGAGCTGCATGTCTGCAAAGCCCTGTTCCCGCCTGACGGCGGCTACCCTTTCGTCGATCCGGCGAGCCACGTCCCTTCGTGCGTATGCACCCGGGTAGAGGCGGAACAGGTCGCCCTCGATGTCCGGGTAATGATCGCGGACGAAGGCCGCGAAGTGGTCCCTTGTACCGTCCTTCAGATAGAGTGTGCTGCCCCACAGGAACTGCGCGCCGTGGTCGGCGGCCCGGGAGGCCACACTCTGCATGCTGACCGGGTCATCTGTAAGCCCCGGAATGATGGGGGCCATGCTGACCCCCGCTCTTATGCCGGCTTGAGCCAGCGCCTCAAGGGCCCTGAGCCGCTTTGCCGGGGGCGGCGTACCCGGCTCCAGACGCCTGGACAGCTCCTGATCGACGGTCGGGATGCTCACGGTTACCGAGCTGTCCGTCCGGCCTGCCAGGTCGGAAAGAACGTCGATGTCCCGGATGACCATGGTGCCCTTGGTGATCAGCCCCATCGGGCTCCTCCAATCGGCGAAAGCCTCAAGGCACTTCCGGGTTATGCGGAACTTTCCCTCGATGGGTTGATACGGGTCGGTGGCCGTTCCGAAGGCGACCGTCTCGCGCCGCCAGCTTCGGGCCGACAGCTCCCGCCTGAGCAGGGTGGGGGCGTTCGTCTTGACGAAGATGGTGCCTGTAAAGTCCTTGCCCGGTCCCAGGTCGAAATGGGAGTGGAAGCGGCGCGCAAAGCAGTAGTGACAGCCGTGGACGCAGCCGCGGTACGGGTTCAGGGACCAGCGGAAAGCCATGCCCGAAACCCGGTTGAGCGCGCTCTTGGAGGTTATGGGCCGGTAGTCGGGCCTCGGCTTCATGCGCGGGCGGGGGCCCTGGCATTAATTATGCTCAGCACCTCCGGACCCAACGTGCCCAGCTTGGCCGGTCCAACGCCCCTGACGCGCATCAGGGAATCGCGGTCCCGGGGCAGGGCGGTCACGAGCTCTTTCAGTGTCCGATCCGAGAACACCATGAAGGCGGGCACTCCGTCCCGCCTGGCACGATCGGCCCTCCACGCCCTCAGCCTGGAGTAGAGGGGGTCGGATTCGGAGACCACGGGCGCTGAGACATCGGTGGTGGGGGCTACAAAGGAGCGCTGCAGCCTGCGCCGAAAGCGAGGGGGCGCGTCCGGGTTGGCCTGTTCCCATGCGGCGATGGTCCGAAGGATTCTTCGGCCGAACCAGTTCGCCTTGATCTCACCGATGCCCCAGGTCTCCATAAGCTCGTCAATGTCGCGAGGCCTGTAGGTTGCCAGCTCCCTAACGGACCGCGACTCCAGGACCTGGTAGGGCGCTCTGGATGTTCGCCTGGCTAACTTCTCTCGAAGATCGATGAGCGCCTCGTAGAGTGACGGGGGGTATTCGGTCCGGGTCTCGTCAGGCCGCTGGATGCAGCTATCGCAGGCCGTGCATGACTTGGCCGGGCTCTCCCCGAAGTACCGCAGGATCATCGCTCGCCTGCAGCCCTTCGCCTCGGAGTATTCCACCATCAGGGCCAGGCGGTCCTCGACGTATCGCTTGTGCCTTGTGACCGTGGAGACATCGATGTGGGCGTCCGGATCGTCCGAGAGAGGCCGCAGCGAGCCGTGGTCCACGAGGCCGCAGGCCCGCAGGGCGGCTAGCGTGGCGGCGAACCCGTCCGCCGCCCGGTCTAGCCCCACGTTCAGTTCAGGGTCAGACGCGCCGGACGAGCCGGCTTTAACCAGCGAAATCCAGGCGTCTCGAACCTGCTTTTCATCGGGGTGGCCGCGCTCTATGAACTGGCGCTGGGCGGCGATGTCGTGGCCCCCGTACAGGAGGATACAGTCGGCGGGCTCTCCGTCCCTGCCTGCCCTGCCCGCCTGCTGGTAGTAGGCCTCCAGGCGACCGGGCATGTTGAAGTGGATCACGAAGCGTACGTCGGGCTTGTCGACTCCCATGCCGAAGGCATTGGTGGCGACGATCACTGGTGCGTCGTCGATCGTGAACCGGTGCTGGGCAGCGTCGCGCCGCTCCATGTCCATGCCTGCGTGGTAGGGCTTTGCCGGAATGCCGGCCTCGGTCAGCATGCAGGCGAGTTCTTCGACCGTGCGACGGGTGCGGGCGTAGACGATGCCGGGTCTGGCCCTGCGCTCGGAGAGCAGCTGCGCGAGGCGCTCACGCCTGGCCGAAAGATCCGGGATGTGCTCGACGGAAAACCTCAAATTGGGCCGGTCTACGGAGGTCACCACGCGTTCAGCTTCTAGGATGCCCAGGCGATCCAGGATGTCGTCCTGGACGGCGGGCTCGGCTGTGGCGGTAAGGGCCAGGGTCCTTGGCGATCCTATGGCCCGGCGCACGGAGCCCAGCGTCAGGTAATCGGGCCGAAAGTCGTGGCCCCACTCCGATACGCAGTGGGCCTCATCTATGGCCAGCAGATTGACTCCGGCCCTTCGCAGACCTTCGACGAACCTACCGTTGGCGAATCGCTCCGGAGCGACGTAGAGCAGGTCCACCTCTCGCCTCACGAAGGCCAGGTAGCTGGCGTTCTGGCCGGCCCTGTCGAGAGAGGAGTTGATGAACGCGGCGCGCACGCCGGCGCTCCTTAGCGAGTGGACCTGATCGCGCATCAGCGCTATGAGCGGGGAGACGACGACCGTGCGTCCCCTCGACACGGCCGGCAGCACATAGCAAAGGCTCTTGCCTGAGCCTGTGGGCATTACGCCCAGCACGTCGCTGTCGGCAAGCCGTCCCAGCACCTGCTGCTGACCGGGCCGAAACTCCGGGTATCCGAACACCTTGTGCATGAGTGCCCGGTAGGAATTTATGTCGGACGCGGCCACGAGCAGATTATAGAACAAACGTGCGCATGGCGGCAATTGGAACAAAGTGGCCCTCGGCTTCGTCCATATGCCACGAGCGTGGAGTCGGAAGTTTCCGGCAGCAGTGCGCAAGTTCGATTGGGAGGTGCACGGATGAGGAACTCGCTGAAGATGTCGATGGTGGCGCTGGCCGTCCTTGCGGCCGTGGCCGCAGTTGTCGCCTGCGCGGGCGAGACCGAGGTCGTGGAAAAGATGGTTGAGGTCAAGGTGGTAGAGGAGAAGGTCGTCGAAGTGGAGGTGGAGAAGATAGTGGAGGTCGAGACCGAGAAAATCGTCGAAGTGGAAGTGGGGGTGGAGAAGGTAATCGAGGTGGAGACGGAGAGGATCCTCATTGCCACGCCGACTCCCGGTTCCCGGCGCAGGGTAGAGAGGGTGGAGGCCGAGGTAGTCGAGAAGATAGTTGAGGTGCCGGTAGTAGAGGAAAGGATCGTCGAGGTGGAGGTGGAGAAGGTGGTGGAGACCAAGAAGATCTCGGTGGCCACATCGCAGTCCGAGCCCGAGGCGAGTCCCAGCTACGGTCCCCGTGACCGGCGAGACCGTGGCGGGCGATATTCTCGCGCCGGTCGGGACAGGTCCGGCGAGCCGTACGATGCCACCTTCTTCAGGGACTATGGCGTCAACCCGTTCGTAGACACCTACAGGGACTACATGTCGACCTTCGCGGTCGACGTAGACACCGCTTCCTACACCGTCGCTCGCAGGTTCATCTCGGACGGCTTCCTGCCGGACCCGGATTCCGTGCGAGTCGAGGAGTTCGTCAACTACTTCGACCAGGGCTACACGCCCCCTGCAGACCAGGCCTTCTCGATCCACGTTGACGGTGCGCCATCCCCCTTCGGTGACCCGGGGCACTGGCTGCTGAGGGTCGGTCTAAAGGGCATGGAGATATCCAGGAACGAGCGAAAGGACGCCACCTTGGTGTTCGTCATCGACGTTTCCGGCTCGATGAACAGGGAGGACCGCCTCGGGCTGGTGAAGGAGTCGCTAAGGGTGCTGGTCGACGAACTGCGCGTTTCCGACAAGGTCGGAATCGTCGCGTACGGAACCAGTGCGAGGGTAGTGATGGAGCCGACGTCGACCCGGAACCGCAGGGCCATCCTCAGGGCCATCGACTCGCTCGCTGCGGGCGGTTCAACTAACGCGGACGCCGGACTGACCCTCGGGTACCGGATGGCCTTTGAGCATCTTGATCAGGACAGGACTACGAGGGTGATCCTGCTGTCGGACGGGGTGGCCAATGTCGGCCTGACCTCTCCGGAGGGCATACTCGGGAGGATCTCGGATGGCGTGAGTGAGGGCATCGACCTTACGACCGTCGGAGTCGGCATGGGCAACTTCAACGACGTACTGTTGGAGCAGCTGGCTGACAGAGGGAACGGAAGCTATCACTACGTGGACAGGCTCTACGATGCCAGGCGAGTGTTTTCCGAATCGCTCACGGGCACTCTGGAGGTAATCGCCAGGGATGCGAAGATCCAGGTTGAGTTCAACCCCGAGGTTGTGGAGGCCTACCGCCTGATCGGCTATGAGAACCGGGAAGTGGCCGACAGAGACTTTCGCAACGACTACGTCGACGCCGGAGAGGTTGGAGCGGGACACGACGTTACGGCGCTCTACGAGATCGAGCTGCGCGACCGCAGCCGCGGCCCGATAGGCACCGTTTGGGTGCGCTACAAGGACCCGGACAGCAACCGCGCCGTGGAGATCGACCGCGAGTTCTTCCGCAGGGAGATGGCCGATCGCTTCGAGGATGCGGATCCCAGATTCCAGCTTGCGGCGGTGGTGGCTGAGTACGCCGAACTGCTGAGACACAGCTACTGGGCGAGGCATGGCAGCCTGAGAGACGTGGTGGATACAGCGGAGCGCGTGGAGAGGCAGCTGCCCTATAACGCGGATGTGGCCGAGTTCGTCGACCTCGCGTCCCGGGCCTACGCCATAGAGTCGGGCGACTCCCGGTACCGGTAGGGGTACGGCCAGGCGCTCAGGTGCTGGATTCGCCGGCACCTTTGGGGGTGGGTGCGGCCGCGATGCCGCCCCACCCCTGCGTCTGTCAAGCACACGGTGACAGGGCCTGCGGCCCATCGAGGCCGCGGCGTTAATCCTCCGCCCTGGCCAACTCCTCGAGGTCGGCAAGCTCCCCACCCTGCCTTCCTCGCGTAATGGCGCCGATGGGCAGCACGCGAATGGCGCCTTCCTCCTCCGCCTTTTGAACGACGAAATCTATGGTCGCCGCGTTGTCCATAGGAGGGTCGGTGTTCGGCATCGCGCACACGGTGGTGAACCCACCCGCAGCCGCAGCAGCGGTGCCCGAAGCAATGGTCTCCTTGTCCTCGAAGCCCGGCTCGCGCAGATGGCAGTGCAGGTCCACGAATCCGGGGCACATTACCAGCCCGGCCGCCTCGATAACCTGCGCCCCACAGGCTCCTCCATGATCCACTCCATCCCGGCCACCTTGCCGTCCTCCACCAGCAGGTCGCCCATCCACTCCACGCCCTGCGACGGGTCGACTATCCTCCCGCCTCTTAAGGGTGTCCGTCCCATTTCACCCGCTCCCCTGCGCCAACGAGAGGATGGGCCCCACGTAGGTGTGCAGCGGCGTCGCCGTCGCCCCGTCCCACCAGGCGAACTCGCAGTGCTCGTCGCTCAGCGTCACCTCTCCCGTCGCGTCCACCCGAAACACGCTGTGCACCTGTCCCCAGTGGTCAATGCCTTGGTCGCCGAAGAACTCGCAGTAGTCGAACAGGTAGTCCGTCCGTCGCGCCGCCAGCCCCGTCTCCTCGCGCAGCTCCCTGACCGCCGCCGCCGAAGGAGGCTCGCCGTCCTCCACTCCCCCGCCCGGCAGGCCGAACAGGTCGTCGTCAGGCTCTCGCAGGAGCAGCAGCCTCCCGTTCCGCGCCACCAGCGCCGTCACCCTGCGACGGATCCTCCGGTCCCTGCGCGGGCCCGCACCAGTGCTCACCACTGCTCCCGGGACGCCGTCGCCAGGCCATACAGCAGCGCCATCTGCACCGCCGCCCCGTTCGTCAACTGCTCCTCCACCGTGGGGCGCCTGCGGATCGGACGGTTTGGCGGTCGGCTAGGTAGAGGCCTGCCGCGCCTTTTCCAGCGCCTTGAGTCGGTTGCGTGTGCCGAGCTTGGCAAGCCATACACCCGCCTCGTACAGCACCATGATCGGGACGGCGACCAGGGTCTGGTTGATCGGGTCAAATGTCGGCGTAATGATGGCCCCGAGTAGGAACGCCACCACCAGCGCGTATCGACGCCGCTTGGCCAGCCACTCGGAGGTAACGACACCGATGCGAGACAGGAAAAACAGCACTATCGGTGTCTCGAAGACCAGACCCATCCAAAACAGCAGCGACAGCATCAGGTTCACGTAGGTACCGATGCGAGGCATCGGAGTGGCGATATCGCTGCCGAACTCGAGCAGGAAGTTGACCGCCGGCGGGAAGAGTATCCGGTAGCCGAACGCCGCGCCGGCCAGAAACACTATGAGGCTCATCGGCAGCAGGACGAACAGGTATCGTCTCTCGGTCGGATTCAGTCCGGGCGCAACGAACATCACCAGCTGGAAGAGCACGAACGGCAGTGAGGCCGCGATGCCCACCAGCAGGGAGGTCTTCATCGCCACTCCGATGAATTCGGTCAGGTCCAGGTAGATGGGCTTGCCCTCGGGCACGTTGGCAAAGCCCTGCGCAGGCTCCATCAGGAGCGTCAGGATCTGCTCGTGGAAGTAGAATGCGGCCCCGGTGGTGAGGAACACCGCCGCCGCCGACCAGACCAGACGCCGCCGCAGCTCCGCGATGTGATCGCGGGTCGGCATGCTGCGGTCCTTCACCGGGTCGCCCCGTCCTGTCCCGCGCCGCCGCTGCCTCCTTCAGTCTCCTCCCCGCTCCCTTCATCCCCGGAGTCGGAGGGGACATGGAGGCGGCTGGCCCTCCACGCCCTGAAGTCGACCGGCCCCTCGTGCAGTTGTCTGTCTGCAGTCTCGCCCTGCTGCTCGCCCTTAGCTTCCTGGTCGGACCGGGACTTAGGGTCTTCCTCGGGCTCGTCGATCGTGAGGGTCTCCCGCAGGCCGGAGTTCATTCTTCGCAGGTCGCCCACGAGGCGGCCAGCCTTCCTGCTCATCTCCACCATCCGCTCCGGCCCCAGGACGACGAAGGCGATGAAGAACACCACGAGTAGCTCAAGGAAGCCCATGCCAAGGATGTTCATGTCGCCGCCACCTTGTCCTTTAGTCCAGCGGTGGGCAGGCAGGAGGCGCACTCGCCCGGTCGGAGCATGCGATCGAGTCCGGGTCCCGCATGGGCAACCAGTCTCGACAGCCCGCACAGCGGGAGGCCGACCACGTTCAGGTAACACCCGCGAACTCGCTCCGCAGGCGCGAGGCGAATGTCCTGGACCGCATACCCTCCCGCCTTGTCGAAGGGCTCTCCCGAGGCTATGTAGGCTTCTATCTCCTCGCTGGTGTAGTGGCGCATGCGGACGATTGATGTCTCGTGGCCCAGCACAAGCTCCGCCAGCCATGGCGATGCCACAGCCAGCCCGGTCGTGACCGAGTGATCCCGACCCCTCAGGGCCACCAGCATATCCCTGGCCTCGTCCGCGCTCGATGGCTTGCCCATGATAACGCCGTTCAGCTCGACGACTGTGTCCGCTGCTATGACTAGGCCCGCGGCCGATTCACCGGCCACGGCCCGACACTTGGCGGCGGCGATGCGAACGGCATAGCTTGCGGGGGCCTCCCCTGCCTCGGGGCTATCTTCTTCGATGCCCGACGCGGACACGCTGAGCCGTCCCCTCCAGGAGCCGGAAAGGATCTGCCGGCGTCTGGGAGAGGCTGATGCGAGGATCAGTAGCGGATCGCCGCCTCCTGCGATTCGGCCGTTCACAGCGTCCATTGTAACCAAGGCGGTCGCCGCCGGAGGGTGAATATCCGGGCCGCGACCGGGGGCCCTCAGCGATCTCCCCACCGCAGCGTTGCCACGCATTCGACGTGGTGTGTCTGGGGGAACATGTCCAGCGGGTCGACGTTGGTGACCCTGTATCCGCCCGATACGAGCAAGGCCAGATCCCGGGCCATGGACATCGGCTCGCACGAGACATATGCCACGCGATCAGCCCTGATCTCTATGACCGCGCCGATGGCGTCCGGGTGACATCCCATGCGCGGCGGGTCGAGGATTACCGCGTCGGGCGAGCATTCGAGGCTTGAGAGGACATCTTCGGTCTTGGCTTCGACGAATTCGATGTTTCTCAGTCCCCCTATGTTGACGGCTGCATCCCTAACCGCGGCGGTGGATTCCTCGATGGCGATCACCCTCCCGGCATGAGCGGCAACGAGTGCGGCAAAGGTGCCCACGCCGGCGTATGCGTCGACCACGGTCTCCGAGCCTTTGAGCTCAAGGCGGCGCAGCAGCAAACCGCCCAGGGCCTCCGCCTGCCTGGTGTTGACCTGGAAGAACGAGGGTGAGGCGATGCGGAAGGTCCTGCCGAATAGACGCTCCCGGTAGTGCGTCTGGCCTGTGGGCATGGGTATGCTCTCGCTCTTCATGGCTGGCTGAACCAGCCATTCGCCGGAGCCAATGCCGTAGCGCACCGAGAGCTGCGTGGTCTCGCCCACGCGGCCCTGGAGGCGGCCGAGAATGCCGTTGATACCCTCGTGCATCAGCAGGCAGCGTTCTACGTCGACGAAGCGCCTGGTGATCCGGTTGGTAAACCCTAGGCGTCCCTGCCGGCGGACCGTGAACCTTGCGTGGTTGCGGTATCCCAGCTGTTCGGGTCCCGGGATCGTAGCGGCGACTTCTGTGCCGTCGAGCTCGGGGTGTGGAGCAAGGGCCGCGCGCACCGAATCGGCCTTCAGGGCCAGCTGGCGTCCGTAGTCGATGTGCTGCCACTGGCATCCGCTGCACGGTCCGTAGTAGGGGCACGGTGGTGCGACCCTGTGCGGCGAGGCGTTGATAACCGTGACGACGGCTGCGGCCACGATCTGTCGTCTGCGTTTCTGGTAGCGGTGCACGCGGGCGACGACCCGCTCGCCGGGGATGCCTCCGAAGACCTCGATCGTGCCATCCTCGAATTCGGCGGTCGTATCTCCGGATGGGGCGATGTCGCCGAGAACCAGTTCGACCAGTTCGTCTCTTGTATCCGGCGTGACGGCCGGCACCCCGGCCTTCTCTGCTTTCATCAAATTGCCCGCAAATTCGAACTCCGGTCAGGCCAATATAGCACCGGGGCGCGGCACGCAGGCGTCGATGGCGCCTCTGGTAACATGGCGCGGTGATCGAACGAGCTCCTCCGAGGCCCCGAAGGCGGCTCCCAGACTGGCTGAAGGTGAAGGCGCCCGGTGGCCCGAATTACCTGCGGTTGCGCAGCCTGCTTCGGGCCGAGGCACTCAACACGGTATGTGAAGAGGCGCACTGTCCCAACATCGGAGAGTGCTGGGACCTGGGCACGGCCACGTTCATGATCCTGGGCGACATATGCACACGTGCATGCACCTACTGCGCGGTGACGTCCGGCAGGCCCCTGCCTGTCGATCCTGCTGAGCCCATCCGTTTGGCCTCAAGCGTAGAGCGGATGGGCCTAAGGTATGCGGTGATCACTTCGGTGGACCGAGACGACCTGCCCGACGCGGGGGCGTCGATGTTCGCAGAGTGCATACACCAGATCCGCAAACGCGTCCCGGGCTGCCGGATCGAGGTCCTGATTCCCGACTTCGGTGGGATGCGTGAATCCCTGCAGGCCGTGATGGATGCCGGACCCGACACCCTAAACCACAACATCGAGACCGTAAGGCGGGTGTTCCCGCGGGTCCGCGCCAGGGGCGACTACGATCTATCCCTGGAGTTGATCGCCCGGGCGGGGGAGATGAGACCGGAAGTTCCCACGAAGTCAGGCATGATGGTCGGGCTAGGTGAGACCTATTCCGAGGTCATCGAGACGATGAGAGATCTTCGTTCGGTCGACTGCAACCTGCTAACGATCGGCCAGTATCTCAGGCCGTCTCAGAAGCATGCGCCGATGACGCGGTGGTGGACTCCGCAGGAGTTCGATGAGCTTCGCGAGGAGGGGCTGAGTATGGGCTTTCGGCACGTCGCCTCGGGACCCCTGGTGCGAAGTTCTTACCACGCGGGCGAGCAGCACGCCGCCGCGACCTCGTAGCCGCGTCAGTTTCCGCGGCACCTCCTGGGGGAAGATTCATCCGTCCCCATCGGTAATGTCCCCGCCTCTGCGGTCGCTGACCGCAGGCGATCAGGGCCGATGGTGACTAGCGTTCTCGGTCCGGTGGTCTGAGAGTTCTTGCCTCGTTATCTGTCGGCGGCCTGCGGTGCGCGTCCTCGGCCTCAGCCTGGCCCCTGGTGAACTCCCACATGGCCCTGCCCACCGTGCCGCTTATGTGAGGAAGCTTGGCTATCCCGAAGATCATCACTGCGATGATCAGGACGATGATGACCTCTGTTGGCCCAACCGAAAATGGCAACCGTTTCTCCTTGTCCCTATCAGCCGCCAGCCAGGCTGGGCGGGGTGCGAACTGTCGGCGGCCGGACAACTCCCCAGCCATTGCCCATGAAGTCCGGTGTGACCGGTTTCTCGGGAACGATCAATCGAATCCTAGGCGATCGAAAACGTTACCCGAGGAATGGCTTATCGACCTGTCTCCCTTGCGCCGTCCAGGGTACCTCAAACTTGCGTCAGCGTCCCCTTGAAACCGCTCGCCTACAACCTGCCGACTCGTTTCATGGAAGGAACCGCCGCTGGCTAGGAGAAAACAGCCCTACCTAGCCAACAAAAAGCCTTCCCTTGTCGGTCTCCCATCCAATCTCCACCTCGCTGCCGACATCCAGTTGGTCGGCGTAGAACTGCTCGGCAGAGATCACGGTTCGAAATTCCTCGTCCCCGACGTCGCCGCTGACGAGAACCACGAGGTCTACCTGGTCTCCGTAGTAGAGCAGCTGGCCGATCCGGCCCTGCCACACCTGGCCCTCGTCGCCGTTGAGTCCGCTGCCCACCTTGACGTCTGTGGCGCGCACCCAGACCGTGGCCGCATCGCCCGGAGAGATGGCCTCATCCGACTGGACCGTGACGAGGCTGCCTCCCAGGCACTTTACGAGAACCGAGCCGTTGGTGCGCTCCACGCACTGTCCCGAGACCGAATTGCCCACACCGACGAAGTCGGCGACGAACTGGTTTGCCGGGCTTTCGAAGATGTCCCTCGGGGTGCCCTCCTGCTGGACTTCGCCATCGTTCATCAGGACGATGCGGTCCGACAGGCTGATCGCCTCTTCCTGGTCGTGCGTGACGAAGATGAAGGAAACACCCAGCTCATGCTGGATCCGCTTGAGCTCGAATCGCATCTCTTTTCGAAGCTTCGCATCAAGGGCGCCCAGCGGCTCGTCAAGCAGGAGCACCGCAGGCTCGTTAATCAGGGCCCTGGCAAGGGCTACCCGCTGTTGCTGACCTCCGCTGAGCTCGTTGGGCCGACGATCCTCCAGGCCCTTTAGCTGCACCAGGGTCAGCATCCGGTCGGCCTTTTCCCTCTGGATATCCTTCGGGACCTTCATGTTCTTGAGCCCGAAGACGATGTTGTTGAAAACCGACAGATGGGGGAAGAGCGCATAGCTCTGAAACACCATGTTCGTCGGCCTCTTGAACGCGGGCACTCGTGTCACGTCACTACCCTGGATGTAGATGACGCCACTCGTGGGCTCCTCAAGCCCGCCGATCATCCGAAGGGTCGTCGTCTTGCCGCAGCCGCTGGGGCCCAGAAGGGTGATGAATTCTCCCCTCTCAACGCTGAGGAAGATGTTGTCGACGGCGGTTACGGAACCGTACCGCTTCGTTACACCCTCTAGCCTCAGCTGCTCCACTTAGCCTGCCCCTCGCATGAGCTCATGGCTTCTGTAGTGATTCCGCGCGTGCAGCACAGGGCGACGTGGCGCGCACGGCGCCCACCGCCCAATGGCCGCGACTCTAGGCCTCTTTCGCCTCACTGTCAAACTAGTGACCCTGTTCACAAGTAAGGGTGCCGTGATAGGCGCCGTTGGAGGCGATGATCTGCCTCGCAGGGGTTGATGCATAGTCACGCCCACAGGTGGTGCGTACGGCGGGAATGAAGAGTTAATGGCACCGCAGGTGAGCTCTGGCAGCTCTCTTCGTGCATCCATGAAGGTGTGCTGAAACCGGCTCAAATCCCGCTAGCAGCGCCTGGAACCGGTCTCGCCTTGCGGCAGATGCGGGCGATTACCTGCCCGCCAGCCCCGCAACGTCCTCGGGTACCGGGCGGTGCTGCGTGCTCGGTGTGCCGTCACCCAGCTGCCCGGAGCTGCCGATTCCCCAGCATTTGAGACCTCCCGTGGAGGTGGCCGCACAGTTGTGTGAGAGCCCGGCAGATATTGAGGTTACCCCGCCCGAGAGGCTCTCAACAGCCACGGGCGCGCTGCTCGGCAGGTTCTTCCCGTTCCCGAGCTGGCCTACACCATTGAATCCCCAGCACTTCACTGCGCCTGACGCGGTCAGCGCGCACGTGTGCATCCGTCCCGTGGAAACCGCCTTGGCGCCTTCCGTCAGGCCCTCCACAGCCGTGGGCGTGGTGCGGTCGGTTACCGTTCCGTCCCCTATCTGTCCGCCGTTGTTCCATCCCCAGCACTTGACTGTGGCGTCGGACGTAACGGCACAGGTGTGCTTCCAGCCCGCCGAGATCGACACCACTCCTCTGTTGAGGCCGGATACGTCGACCGGTGTGCCACTGTCTGTCTTGGTCCCGTCTCCCAGCTGCCCCTCCCTGTTGTAGCCCCAGCACTTTACGCCGCCCGAGGTTGTGAGCGCGCAGGTGTGCAGCGTGCCAGAGGAGACGGCGATCACCCCGGTGGTCAGGCCTTCCACGTGTTCGGCGGTCTTGATGTCCCTGGCCATGCCGGTGCCAAGAGCCCGTTCCTGCACCGACAGCGGACCCAGGAGCATGCGTCCCCAGCACCTTACGCCGCCCGAGGTTGTGAGCGCGCACGTATGGATGGTGCCGGTGGAGATGGCGACCACGCCCTCGGCAAGGCCGACGGCGTCTACCGGAGTGGACCGGTCCGTCGTGGTACCGTCGCCGAGTTGGCCGTTGCCGTTCTCTCCCCAGCACTTTACCCCGCCGGAGCCGGTCAGGGCGCACGTGTGCAGCTCGCCGGCGGAGACGGCGACCACGCCATTGGCCAGACCCGCAACGTTCACCGGTGAGGTACGTCGCTCTACCGAAGAGCCATCCCCGAGCTGGCCGTTGCCGTTGGCTCCCCAGCACATCACCCCGCCCTCGGTTGTAAGAGCGCAGGTATGGAAGGTGCCGGCTGACACGGACGCTACCGAGCCATGGCTGGGGCCCTGGCATGCGGCGGCGAGGACATACACCGCCAGGAAAACGAGCAG
The DNA here is from genome assembly GCA_965207145.1 of Dehalococcoidia bacterium. Taxonomy (GTDB): domain Bacteria; phylum Chloroflexota; class Dehalococcoidia; order Lucifugimonadales; family UBA2962; genus CAUZIR01. The sequence goes on from OZ242262.1 coordinate 840,783, forward strand.
CCCAACCGAAGGTATTACAGCCGCTGCGGCGTTTGACAGGGCCCGTCGTCCCGACGGGCCCTCCACGTCCGGTCGTATAGACGTTTCCCTGGCCTATCCGGCTGCGAGGAACTCCGCCCAGGCGTCCTGGAACACCTCTGGCCGGGCGATCGGCCTGAGCAGCGACATCTCCTTTACGATCCCTGTCTCCCGCGCCGCCAGCTTGCGCACGCGCTCTGCGTTCTCGTCCGACTGCGACTCCAGGATCTCCAGGCACCGTCGGCTGGTCGAGGCCAGCCAGGTGTTGCCGATGATCTTCGCCTGCTCCTCTCCTGAGTGGTAGTGCCTCATCCACTCCCAGACCAGTTCGGGATTGTCCTCGAACTGCTTGTTCTTGATCACGCACTGCCCGTCGATCCATCCCATCAGGCCGTGGGCGGTGGGGTTAACGAACTCAATGTCCTCGCTGCCGGCGTCAAGGGCGTTCTGGGTGATGTAGTTTCCTGCTATCGCCAGGTAGATCTCCTCGTTGACCAGCGCCCTCGTCAGCTCGTCGATGTCCTTCCAGATCATCTTGAAATTGCCGCGGCGCTCGATCATCGTGTCCTTGACCTGCTTTAGCACGTCGTCCGGTATGTCATAGACCTGCTCGACCGTGCCATCATCGAGGGTCTTTTCCGCGTGCATGTCGGTGACCTTGAGGCCGGTCACGGCGGGAACAAAGTTGAGCATGTTCCGGTAGAAGGAGTCGTAGATGGCCACCTTGCCTTCCCACTTCGGATCGAGCAGCTCGGCAAGGCTGTCCGGGCGGGTTACAAACTTGCTGTTGTAGGCGATCGCGTCGGCGGACCAGGCATGGGGGACAGCCATCTGGCCGCCCGGCACCTGCCAATCGGACAGATCTGCGAATTCGGTGAAGTATTCGTCGTATATGTCCCAGTCCTTGAACGGGATAGGGACGATGGTGCCCGCGTTCCAGTGGGTGTTGGCCCACAGGCCGTCGATGAAGACGGTGTCGAAGGCCTCCTTGTTCTGGCGGATCTTGGCCAGCGCCTCGGGGTTCTCGGTGAAGATCGTGAACTGGGCCGAGCCGCCCGTGGTCCGGTTGAAGTCGTCGTTTACGTTGTCGTTGAGCTTGTCGCCCCAGGCCAGCACCTTGACCGTGCCGGACAGTCTCTTATCGCCGTCAGCCCCATCGGAGTCGTCGGTCCCGCAGGCTGCGAGGATCTGAGATACAGGACCGGCCACCGCCACCCCCCCGGCCACTATCGCAACGCGCTTTAGGAAGTCGCGGCGATTCAGGTCCCTGTTGATAAGCTCCTCAATCGTGCTTCTCATCCGTCCAGACCTCCGTCGTGTCTAAGGGTGGATCCTTTCGAACAGCACTACGTTGCCTGACCAGACTGCTTAGATTGGTGAACTTACTTAGGTGACGGAACTTACCAATGTCGAACTAGCGTGTCAAACGGGCAAGACGCGCTGAAATCATTCCCGCATATCGCCATGGCCTGATTATCGCCACGGCCACGATGGCTACTATTCCGAAAAGCAGCATCGAGCCGGCCGCGTTCACCGTCGGCGAAACGCCGCTCTTCAGCAGGCCGAAGATGTAGATGGGCAGCGTGGTGGTCGTCCCGGTGAGCAGGAAGGCGACCACGTAGTCGCCGAACGAGACCGTTACCGCCAGGAAAGCGGCGGCGGCGATCGCGGTTAGCATCGGGGGTAGCGTGACCTTGATAAAGCTCGCAATGGGCCCCGCGCCAAGGTCCTTGGCCGCAGCCTCGGTGTCTCGATCGAAGCCGTACTGCTGGGCGAGTATCGTCAGGAACACGAACGGAAGGGCCAGCGTGGCATGGCCCATCGCGATCGTGTGGAGGGACAGATCGGTGTTCAGCGCATCGAGCGTGAGCAGGATCGACATTCCCAGGATGAATTCGGGGATAAGCATGGGCAGGATGCTCATGAAGATGATCAGGCCCCGCCCGGCCAGCCTGAACCTCGTGATGGCGTAGGCAGCCGGCGCACTTAGGGCGATCGTGATGCCTGCGGTCTCCAGGGCGACGTAGATGCTGGCCCTGAGTGAGCTCAGCAGTTGCACGCTGTTGGACATGTCCTCCCACCACCTCAGGGAGAAACCCATAAGGGGCAGCTGGGCAAGGGTATTGGACTCGAACGAGAAGAAAACGAGACTGACGATGGGCATGTAGGTAATGGCGATGATCAGCAGTGTGTAGCCCAGCAGCCACGTATTACGGCGAGAGGCGGTTCTGGCTATGTTGGAACCGATGCCCGCCCTGTATATGTTCTCGATGTTCAGACCCCGGCGCAGGATGTAGACCAGCACCATCAGGATGATGATTATCGGGACCACGATCGCACCGCCCTTGGCGAAGTTCAGTCCCGTCTTGACCACCGGCATGAGCACACTGGCCAGCAACGCCCCGTCCGTGCCGCCCAGCATGTTCGGTGTGACGTACAGCGCCAGCGCCGGCATGAACACCAATAGGGCGGCCGTCTGGTACGCGGACGATGAAAGCGGGAAGATCACCTTCAGGAAGGTGCGCAGGCGGCTGTAGCCCAGGTCCATTGCGCCCTCTTCCAATTCCGAGCTTATGTTGCCCATGCTCCCGTAGAGGACCAGAAGGGCTATCGGTATAAAGAGCGTGATCCCGACGGCGGCGACCAGGAAGACCGTGAACAGCATCTGCAGTGGCTCAAGGCCCAGCGCCGTTCCGACGGTGTTGAAAACGCCCTTGTTGTTGACGAGGCTCATCCATGCGTAGTTGCGCACGACGATGTTCATCCACAGGGGCAACACGGCAACGAGCACGAGAAGAAGGCCGACGCGTCGGCGGGCTATCCGCGCCAGGTAGTAGGCCATGGGCGAGGCAATCGCCAGCGAGACCACCGTTATGACCAGACTCACCAGGACGGTCTTGCCGAACAACTTGGCGAATTGTGGAGAACTGACCAGGTTCTGGTAGTTCTTTACAGTCCAGGGCAGGTCGGTGTTGTAGTAGTCGTAGGTCTGGAAGCTGAAGGCGACTGTAAAGCCGAAGGGAACGGCAACAAAGAAAACGATCCATCCGATGAGGGGCAGGGCCGGCAGGGTCGGGAGCGTTCGGTCCAAAAGACGAACGTAGCTTGGAAGTCTTAGCGCCGACAGGCCTGCCGAGGCGAAGGGGATGGACCTTGCTAGGGCCACTGCGTGCCCCCTCGAGACCTTCCCAGGCTGCCCGTCTCTTTGGGGATGGAGCCTGCGGCGCATCCGTCGGGTCCGGGCAAAGCGGCCGAGCTATCCCCCTCCTGCCTCGGAGTCAGGATGTCCACCGCCCCGATGGACCCGTAAGGCTGTGCCATTTCTCGGCCCCTGACCGTTTACGCTAGTCGAGCCCTGATCGCTCTCGTTCCCTAACCTGTAGAGCTGAATTGCCAGCATCCAGGGGGCTTGGTCAGGCGCCTCGACGGCCTTGCGCCCTCCGACCGTAAACGGTCGCCCGGAGCCTCCCCGAGAGTCGACCGGAAACTAGCAGATCTGGCCGTGAAATGTCAACGAACAAATGCCCGTGGATCGCTGTGGATAGCGATCGATCGGAGACCGGACCTTCGGGCGCGTCTAGGTCTTCGGCCCGGGGTTATGAATTCCTAGCGAAGCGGCCCTGAAAGAGTCGTCAGGATAGGAAATGAGGGCGCTGGCGAGGGGCGAATCGCGTTTAGCGGTGGGCTCCTGCGAACCACGTCCCAGACAGACGCTCGTTCGGCAGTCGTTGACAACGCGCCCGGGTCCGGCCGTCTGGATGCTCCCAGAGCCGCGGCACGTTCAAGCGTCTCAGCCGCAGGCCGTGAGGCCTCCGGGAGACGGCCGCTAGGCTTTACTCTCGGTCTTTTCCTCGGACGACTGGACCGTTTCAGCCTTTTCGTCGTCGCCGGTGACCGATCTCTTGAACGAACGTATCGACTTGCCCAGCGCGCCCCCGATCTCAGGTAGTCGCCCGACACCGAATACGATCATAACGATCACCAGGATGATGATTAGTTCGGTAGGCCCTATTCGAAACGGCATCTGCTTCCTCCTGCGCGCCTAGGCCACGCCGCATAGGAATGATACCGCCGCGCACGATACCGGTCAACGAAGATCCCCTGCCGGTGAGCCGCCAGTGAGAGGCGCAGGCGGCCCCGGGCGCAGAGGGGGAGAGGGCCTGTTTCCAGGGCGTACGGTTGAAGGAGAGTGCGTCTAGTTTACCGAGCGTATGACGCCGACCACGCGACCCTGCACGGACACCTTGTCTGCGGGTACGTAGATGGGGTCCATCGACGGATTCGCGGGCTGAAGGCGGACCCTCCCGTTCTCGAGAAAGAAGCGCTTAAGGGTAACTTCCTCGTTGTCGCGCAGCCAGGCGGCCACCATGTCGCCGTCGGAGGCGGTCTGGGTGGGCTCAAGGAGCACCAGGTCTCCGTCCGTGATGAGCGCATCGATCATCGACTGGCCCTTGACCCGTACCCCGAACACGTTCTCCTTGCCCCTCGTCAAGAAAGTGGGCAGGTCCATCGTATCGGTGTTCTCGTTGTTCCAGATGTCCTGCGTCGGCACCGGGAGCGGCTCGCCCGCGGCGATGTTGCTCAGGATGGGTATCGTGACCACGTTAGGTGCGCTGCGCCTGGCGGTACCGAGCAGTTCGATGCCGCGCGAGACCTCGTTTTGCCTCTTCAGGTAACCCTCGCGCTGAAGGATGCGGAGGTTGTAGTCGACGACCGAGGTGGAACTGATCTCACACCCGGTCTGTATATCCCTTACGGTGGGGGGGTAGTGGTGCTCGTCCAGAAACAGTTGGATGAACTCCAGGATGCGCTTTTGCTTCTCAGATAGCTTCTTGGCCATCGTTGATTCTCCGCACGTATGTTCCGGTCAAAAGCTAGCACTATCGTTCTTATGTGTCAAGGCGTTGACAACCCTCCCGCCCCGGAATTAGGGTGGCGCCGCTATGAGATTCGGCTTTGTGGTTCCGAACAGAGGACCCCTGGCGACCCGTGCCGGAGCGACCGAGTTGGCGCGTCGGGGGGAGGAGCACGGATTCGACTTTATCGGGGTTTCCGACCACATCGTCATCCCCCATTCGATAGCCTCCCGCTACCCTTACTCGGACTCGGGCGATTTTCCCGGAGGCGAGATCGTCGGCCAGTGTCTGGAGCAGCTGACGACGCTGAGCTTCCTGGCGGGCGCAACTACCCGGGCACGCCTGCTCACGACGGTGATGGTGGTCCCATACAGGGCGGCGGTGCACGCCGCCAAGGCCATCGCGACCATAGACGTGCTGTCCGGTGGGCGGCTCGACCTTGGCATCGGGGCCGGATGGATGAGGGAGGAATTCGAGGCGCTGGGCGCCCCCTCCTATGAGCGGCGCGGCAGGGTGACTGATGAGTACATCGCCGCCTTTAAGGAACTGTGGACCTCTTCGAACCCGGAGTTCGGCGGCGACTTCGTGAGCTTCTCGTCCATCGCCTTTGAGCCCAAGCCGGTTCAGAGGCCCCACCCGCCCATATGGACCGGCGGAGAGAGCCCGCCAGCGCTGAGGCGCGCCGGGCGAATCGCGGACACCTGGTATCCCATAGGCAATAACCCGAACTACCGTCTCGGAACCCCGCAGAGGCTGGCCGAGTATTACGGGCGGGTCAAAGGGCACGCCGAGGAGGCGGGTCGCGACCCCGAGTCGGTCTCCCTCGCCTATGCCGCGAACTGGTACGACGAGCGCCGAGCCCATCACACCGAGGACGGAGAGAGGGTGATATTGACCGGAGAGCCCGAGCAGATCGCGGGCGACATCCGCGATCTGGCCGCCGTTGGCGTCAAGAACATCCTAATTGATGTCCTCGGGTTTGACCTGTTAACCACTTCCACCGCCGGGTCCGTGGAGCGGATGGACTACTTCGCGCGCGAGATCCGGCCCCTCGTCGACTAGATTGGCGGGCTATTGAAATACGGTTTCGAGGTGCCGGCGACCGGAACTCTCGCCGGCCCCGAAGCCCTGGCCCGGGTCGCCCGGCACGGAGAGGCACTTGGCTTTGACCAACTCGCCGTCGGCGACCACATCGTAATTCCCCGCGATATCTCCTCGCGCTACCCGTACACCGAGTCCGGCGAATTCGCCGGCGAGTGGGCGCACACCGAGGAGTCGAGCGGCACCGGCATCATGTTCGAGCAGCTTACCGTGCTCGCCTATCTCTCAGCCCTGACGGAGAGAATCCGACTGCTGACGTCGGTTACGGTTCTGCCCTACCGGGAGCCGCTGTTGACGGCGAAGATACTGGCGACGATAGACGTGCTGTCGGAAGGCAGGCTGGATGTCGGCTGCGGTGCAGGCTGGATGGAGGAGGAATTCATAGCTCTCCAGTCACCCCCGTTCGCAAGGCGCGGCGCCGTCACAAACGAGTACATCCTTGCCCTTAAGGAGCTTTGGACGTCGGCGAGCCCGGAGTTTTCCGGGGAGTACGTGAGCTTTGCAGGGATCGCCTTTGAGCCAAAGCCGGTGCAGGTACCCTGCCCGCCAATCTGGGTAGGCGGCGAGAGCCCGCCCGCCGTGCGTCGAGCCGCACGCCTGGCCGATGTCTGGTATCCGTTCGGCAACAATCCCCGGCACCGGCTTGATTCGCTTGAAGGGCTCAGGCAGGGCATCGGTCGGCTCCGCCATGAAACGGAGAAGGCAGGCCGAAGCTCAGACTCGGTCAGGATCGCCTACAGTGCCGAGATGTTCTATTCCGATGCCGGGCCGCAGTACGAGCCCGATGGGACGCGTCGTTTTCTCACCGGGGAGCCGGCCCAGGTCGCAGAGGATATCGCGGCGCTGGCCGATCTGGGGGTCGAGCACCTGATGCTCGACTACGAGGGGGCTACCATAGACGAAACCCTAGAGCGCATGGATCGGTTCGCCGCCAGGGTCAGGCCGCTGGTGGGATAGACCGTCTAGGACGGTCGCAACCCGGCGGGCAGGCGAGATGCGTACATCATGAGAGCAGTCTACTTCGAACGACACGGCCCACCCGACGTGCTGACGCTGGGCGAGCGGCCCGACCCGCGACCCGGCCCCAACGACGTACTGGTCCGCGTCAGAGCCTGCGCCCTTAACAGGCTCGATCTGTACACGAGGGCCGGCCAGCGCGGCACCCGGCTCTCGCTCAACGAGCCCCATATCCTGGGCGGCGACATCGCAGGTGACGTCGTCGAGGTCGGAGGTGAGGTGGAGCGCATCGCCACGGGAAACCGCGTCGTCGTGAACCCTCAGCTCAACTGCCGCCAGTGCACGGTGTGCCTGGCCGGTGAGACCGAGCTTTGCGAGCGGCGAGGCATGATCGGTTCGAGTGTCAATGGTGGCTACGCGGAGCTGGCCGTTGTTCCAGCCGACAACTGCGTCGCCTTCCCGGACGGGCTCTCGTATGAGCAGGCGGCCTCTCTTCCGACAGTGTTTCTGCCCTGCTGGTCGATACTTGTGCGCCGCGGCCGGCTGAGGCCATGGGAGACCGCGCTGATTCTCTCGGCGTCCAGCGGGGTCGGAACGGCCGGGATTCAGGTGGCCAAGCGCGTCATCGGGGCCCGTGTAATCACCACAACCAGCACGGAAGAGAAGGCGGAAAAGGCTCGTGAGCTCGGGGCTGATGAGGTGATCGTCTACGGACAGGAGAATATCGCCGACCGTGTGAGGGAGCTGACGGCTGGCCGGGGGGTTGACGTGGTCATTGATCACGTGGGCGCCGACTTCTGGCAGGATGCCTCGCGGTCTCTGGCCACCGGAGGTCGATATGGCATTTGCGGAGCAACCACGGGCCTGAAGGTGGAGTTGCAGGTGGGATTGCTGTTTGTGCGCAACCAGAGCGTCTTCGGGGTCTTCATGGGCCGCACGGCGGATCTCGTCAGAATCATCGATCTGGCCGCAAAAGGCACGATTAAGGGCGTGATCGCGGCGACCTTCCCTCTGGAGGAGGCGCAGGACGCCCACCGGCTGATGGAGGGGACGAACTTCTTCGGCAAGATCGTGCTGACCGTACCCTAGGGAGGCTCAGGGCAGGGCCTGTGCCGTCCGCCGGCTGGCACTGCCGGGTGGCGCAGGTTAGGATGCCACCAAGATCGGGCCGAGTGTGGAGGACATGGGCGAGTTCGACGGAAAGGTAGTGCTGGTTACCGGTGCGGGCTCCGGAATAGGCCGGGCGACCGCATTGCTCTTTGCCCGCAGAGGTGCGAAGGTCGCCTGCTCGGATATCGACTCCGGGTCGGGGGAGCAGACGGTGCGCATGATCGAGGACCTAGGAGGACAGGCATCGTTCTTCTACGCCGATGTCGCCGACTCCGCGGACGTCGAGGCAGTGGTAAGGGCGGTGGTCGAGCGCTACGGGCGGCTCGACATTGCCCACAACAACGCCGGCATTGGGGGCCTCGGTAAGCCCACCGACCAGCACACGCTGAACGAGTTCGAGCGAACCATGGCCGTCAACACCAAGAGCGTCTTCCTCGGCATGAAATACCAGATTCCCCAGATGCTGGCACAGGGCGGCGGGGTCATAGTCAATACCGCCTCGATGGTGGGCCTGATAGGCATGGCGGGTCTCAGCGCCTACGTGGCCTCCAAGCACGCTGTAGTCGGCCTGACTCGTTCGGCGGCCCTGGAGTATGCCGACAAAGGTATCCGGATCAATTGCATCTGCCCGGGCATCATCCGCACCCCGATCAACCAGAAGTACTGGGACGAGTTTCCCGAAGCCGAGGAAGAATGGCTTCCGATGGAGCCCATCGGCAGGTACGGAGAGCCCGAGGAGGTTGCGGAGGTGGTGGCCTGGCTTTCGTCCGACGACGCTTCCTTCGTCCACGGCCACGCGATGACCGTTGATGGCGCGGCGACCGCCCAGTAGGTGACATCCATAGGATGAACGGCCAGGAGTTTTCGAACAGGGTGGCTCTCGTGACCGGCGCCTCGGCCGGGATCGGGCGGGCGACGGCGCATCGCTTCGCCCGGGGAGGGGCTACGGTTGTCTGTTCGGACATCGCCGATGAAGGGGGTCACGAGACCGTATCCCAGGTAGCCGCGCTGGGGGCCGATGCCTGCTTTGTGCACGCCGATGTCTCTTCGGAATCCGACGTCGCCGCGCTCGTCGACGCCGTGATGGACCGTTACGGAAGGCTGGACATCGCATTTAACAACGCCGGGATCGGCCTGTTCGACATAACCATCGATCAGCATTCGGAGGAACAGTACGACCGGGTTATGGCGGTCAACTCAACGGGCGTGTTCTTGTGCATGAAGTACGAGATCCCCGCCATGCTGAAGGGCGGCGGTGGTTGCATCGTGAACACGGCCTCCGGTGCGGGCCTGGTGGGGGCCAAGGGCCTATCGGTCTATTCGGCCAGCAAGCACGCCGTGGCGGGCATGACCAAGTCGGCGGCCCTCGAGTACGCGCGCCAGGGCATTCGGGTCAACTGCGTCGCGCCGGGACTCATCGACACCGAGATCAACCGGCCCTTCTGGGACGCCAACCCCGAGCTGTACGACGAGTGGAAGAGCATTCCGCCGATGGGCCGCTACGGCACCGCGGCGGAGGTCGCCGAGGTCGTCGTTTGGCTGTGCACCGACGATGCCGCATTCGTGCACGGCCACGCGATGTCAGTCGACGCCGGGTTGCTCGCCCAGTAGCCATGGGCATGCTCGACGGCAAGGTGGCGGTGGTCACCGGCGGCACCTACGGTATCGGGAGGGCCGTCGTTGAGCGTGGCGCCGCCGAGGGTGCCAGGATCGTGATCGGCGCCCGCGACCCTGAGCGGGGTGCCGAGACCGTCAAGTCGGTCGAGGCGGCGGGGGGACAGGCCACCTTCATACCCACGGATGTCGCGGACCCTGACCAGGTTGAGGCGTTGATCGAAGGTGCGGTTGCCGCCTACGGGCGGATCGATCTGGCCTGCAACGGGGCGGGCATAGAGGGTGAGCGAAGGCTGGTCCACGAGGTGACGGAAGAGGACTGGGAATCGGTGATGGCCCTCAACCTTCGCGGGGCGTTCGTCTGCATCAAGCTCGAGATCCAGCAGATGCTCAGGCAGGGTGCCGGAAGCATCGTCAACGTCTCCAGCGCCAATGGCCTCATCGGGACCCCGACGTTCGCCGCCTACACGGCGAGCAAGCACGGCCTGATCGGCCTTACCAGGGCGGCGGCCCTCGAGTACTCGGACAAGGGCATCCGGGTCAACGCGGTCTGCCCGGGCGGTGTCGACACGCCGATGTTTGAGCGCCTCTACGGTCCCGCCGGCGCTGATGCCCGGGCGAAGGCTACGGGCGCCCACCCGACGGGTCGAATAGGTCGGCCGGAGGAGGTCGCGGGGGCGGTCGTGTTCCTCTGGTCGGACAGGGCCTCATACGTGACAGGATCCTGTCTCACCCTGGACGGAGGCCTTACGGCAAGCTGACCGGGCGGGGCTCCGCCTCTCAGGGCCTGTTGCGGCGATCGTGGAACAGGTAGTGGTTGGCCCAGCCCGCGTAGCGGCCGAATCGCTCCTGGCCCCACTGCCTTAGCCGGTCCCGCGCGATGATCGCGCCATCCCTGCGTCTGCCCGGCCTGGGCCGCCCGGGGCCGGCCCGGCGCATGAGCCTGCGTCGAAATGCACGGATCTCCAGCGGGTAGATCTCCTCAAGGGCCCTGTGGACCCACACGTCGACCGGGAACGCCCCGGGCTGGTCCATCGAGAATAGGAGTACGCAGTTGGCCACCTTGTCCCCCACGCCGGGGACGCCGAGGAGCCGGTCGAGAGCCTCCTCGTAGGAGGCCTCCCTCAGCGCCCAGGGGCTGATTCTCCCCTCGGCCACGGCGACGGACGCCTGGTGAAGGTACTCGGCCCGGTACCCGAGCTTGAGCCGCCTGAGCGGAACCGACCCGGCCGAGGCCAGCTGCTCCGGTGACGGGAACGCGTGCCGGGAGGGTCCGCGGACCTTGATTGTGTCGCCGCAGAGTCTTGCGATGGCTTCGATATTGGACTGTATGCGCGGCAGGTTCGAGTTCGACGAGCATATGAACGAGGCCAGGCACTCCCAGGGATCCTGCCTCAGCACCCTCATCCCTCGGTAGCGGGCTATCGATGCGCTGACCGTCTCGTCGGTCCCAATCGATCGGTAGATCGCCTCAAGATCTGCGTCCAGGGCCAGGTAGTCGGCAAGCGTGGGCAGTACCTGCGGCTCGGGCTCCGGCTCGCTAAGGAATTCGAGGCCGCCGGTGGCCGTCCTGACCGACACGAGGGAGGAGCCAAGCACGCCTTCGAACCACGCGCCCCTCCTGCGCCAGCGAAACGCCTGACCGCTCTCGAGCGTGGCCTCCAGGTCCAGCGGACCCGCAAGGTGAATGATCACCCGGCGGCCGGCTCAGCCCTCGGCGTCCAAGAACCTACCGATAGCACGGGGCACGTCGCCGAGCGGCATGCGGGAAAGGGTCGCCGGGGGCAGGGATCGGGCAAACGACTTGCCGTAGCTCTTGGAGATGATCCGCCGGTCGAGGATGACCGCAACGCCCCTGTCAGAACTCGTTCGGATCAAGCGGCCGAACCCCTGCCGGAGCCGCAGGATGGCCTCCGGCAGGGAATACTGGCGGAACGGGTCCTCGAACATCTCCGAGCGTGCGGAGACGATGGGATCGGTGGGCACCGCAAAGGGCAGGCGCGTCACCAGCAGGACCTTGAGGGTATCGCCCGGCAGATCCACGCCCTCCCAGAAGCTGGCGGTGCCGAGGATAACCGAGCGCGGATTGTCGATAAAGTCGGCGACGATCCGGTGAGGCGTGCCGTCCGTGCCCTGCGCCAGCACGGAGATATCGTGCGGCCTAAGGGACGGGCGGACAGCCTTGGCGGCCTGCTGAAGCGATGCGTAGGACGTAAAGAGCACCATGGTGTGCCCCCCGGCGGCCACCGCCGCGTCGACCACGGCCTGTTCCAGCACGCCCTGGTAGGCCCACGACGACGGTTCCGGCAGATCGTCCGGCAGGCAGATGAGCGCCGCGTTCGGGTAGTCGAAGGGCGAGCCGACCAGGAGATGTTGGGCATGGTCGAAACCCGTGCGGTCCACGAGGTGGCCAAAGCTCCCGTCCGCGGCGAGGGTGGCGCTGGTCATGACGACGGCACCGGTGCGGGAATAGACCATCTCCTCCAGTTTGTCGCCGACACTCAGCGGGGCGGCGTGCAACCCGATGTGCGGCGGTCGCCTGCCCATCTGGGACGATCTCGAGATCCAGTAGACGCTCTCGCTCTGCGGCCGCGGGAAGAACTCTGCGAGCCGAATGCGCAGATGCTCGTTCTCCCGGCCCATCTCGGCCGCGTCCACCATCAGGCCCGTGTATCCCGGGAGGTTCGCCTCGTCCATATCCTCCATCGCGATGATCAGGCGGGAGAGGACGTCAGAGAGTTCGGCCAGGAGCAGGTCGGTTCGTTCCCACGAGGCCTCGAGGCCGGACCATGCCGGCTGGGCACGTGTGGCCCGCGTCACCCGGAGATCCCTTCTCGGTCGCTCCCCTCCGCCGGGACCCTCGTCTGAAGACTCGGCTACCCCGGCCGCTTCGGCGAGCAGCCCGGCCAGCGACTCGCGGATCCGAGGGCTCATGGCCGACACTTCCTCGGCGATCTTCTCGACCGTCTGGCGTCGGCTGTCTGACACTGGCTCGGCCCTGACCATGCCCACGGAGCGCGCCAGCAGGCCGCCCTGCCCGGAGATGGTCGCAAGGTGATCCTGTGCGGTGGCCTGGCCGATCTCAAAGCCGAGCTGCCGCGTGGCCGACTCCTCGAGGTGATGCGCCTCGTCGACGATCAACAGGTCATGTTCCGGCAGGATCGAGCCGTCGGTCGCGAGGTCGGCCATCAGCAGTGCGTGGTTGACGATGATCAGGTGAGCCGAGGAGGCCTGCTCCCGGGCCGATCTGAGGAAGCAGGTCCCGGCCACGCCGGTGCACCCGCTCGCACCCTGGGCCGACAGCCGGTTCCAGGGCTCTGCGGCTGCGCGGTTGCCGAGGTTTAGCTCGGAGCGGTCCCCGGTCGCGGTGGAGCGCAGCCAGACCAGCAGCTTGGACAGCATTCGCGCGTCCGGCTCGGAGACGAACTCGCTGGACCGCAGGCTCAGCAGCTTGCTAAGGCACAGGTAGTTTGATCGTCCCTTGAGCTGTGTGGCCCGGAGCCTGGAAGCATCCAGACCGTTCTGACCGGATGCCGCCATGGCCGTGATCGCCTCGGTGACGATCGGCAGGTCCTTGCTGAGGAGTTGCTCCTGGAGGTTGATCGTGTTGGTGGAGACGACGACCCGGGCGTCGTTGCTGAGCGCGTACAGCGCCGCCGGCAGCAGGTAGGCGAGCGATTTGCCCACGCCTGTGCCGGCCTCGACTATGAGACGGCCTTCCCCACCCGCAGCGAAGGTGTTGATGGTCTCTGCGACGGCCCGCGCCATCTTCACCTGCTCTTTCCTGTGCTCAAACCCCTGCATCGACCGGTCCAGGGGTCCGCCCAGTTCCAGGGCGGCCGCGACCGCGTCGGTGTCCACAGGCATGGGTTCTCTAGCCGTCCTCAGCGCCGGCGCCGAGTGGCTGCGGCGACGGATCGCCGCTATGTCGAAGCCGAGTGTGGGGCCATCGTCGGCCGCCGAGAGGTCCGCTGCGGCGGTCTCGGCAAGGCCCGCCATGGCGTAGGCGAGCCTGGAGTCGGATCGTCGCGCCGTCCTGTCGAGCTCGGATAGCACGTCGATCTCGAGCTCGGCGGCCTCGGCTATGAGAATTGCAAAAACCCTGGCGGTCGCCGCCGCGTCATCCAGTGCACGGTGAGGCCTGTCGTGGCCGACTCCGAGTTCGGAGGCCAGCTTTGACAGTGCGTACGACGAGGCGCCGGGACGGATGACAAATGCGAGTTCCCACGTGTCGCAGGTCGGGTTTGTCAGGCTGAGGCCCGCCGCCACAAGGAAGCTCAGGTCGAACCTTATGTTGTGGCCTACCACCGGGTCGGCGCCGACGAAGGCGCTCAGGGCGCTGAGCGCGGCGTCCGGCGACGGTGCCGAGTCGACGTCGGCCTGAGTGATCCCGGTGTAGCCGACTATGAAATCGCTCAGCTGCCGTTTGGGATTGACGAAAGTTGAAAGGGTGTCGAGTGTCTCGTTCCCGCGGAACCGGACGGCCCCCACCTCGATTATGGCGTCCGACGAGGGCGAGAGCCCGGTTGTTTCAAGGTCGAGGGCGACCCACTGCTGCTGGAGGATCGGCTCGCGGGCCGTGAGCAGTTGCCTCACCCCGCTGCGGGTCTCGGGCTCTGTTTCGATCGTCCGTGGTCGGCTGTTGCGGGGCTGTGGTGCATGGGTCTGGCCTAGTTTATCCGGCGAAGTGGGGCAGGGCCCAGCCGAACAGGCCAGCGAACGCCAGTCCCATTGTCACCACGGCGGGCGCAGAGCGCCTCAGGAGCATGGCCGCCGGGGTCGAGCCGAGCAGCGTGAAGCCCAGCAGGGCCGCGGTAAAGGCGAGATTGGGGCTGCCGAGTCCTCCTCCCGGGACCCCGCGCTCAAACGCCACGAGCACCAGGCCCGCGAGCGCGCCGATGGCCGCCCATGCAGGGTAGAAGGCCAGCACCACCATTACGAATCGCCTCGAGTTGCCGCCCCTTTCCACGAGCATCTGCACCTGGGGCGACCTGGGGTCGACGTAGGGCAGCAGAATGATCGCCCCCACCGCCACGAAGACGGAGGCCATCATCAGGCCCATGAGGGCCCCTGCGATCACGCTGTCGGTCATCCTGACCCTCCCGGCCACAGAACCGGGGGTGTAGGCGAGACAAGGTGCGAGCGCCATCCGTACCTGTGGGCGAGAAGGATCTGAAGTGTGGATCCGACCTCCCGGCGCGAGACGAAGGTGAACAGAGACGGGCCCGCCCCGCACAGGTGGATCTCGGTGGCGCCCATCGAGGCGAGGGTCTCGCGGTAGCGAGCCAGGCCGGGGTATGCTCGGTCGGCCTCGGCGTCGAAGCGGTTGTAGAGGAACTGCGCCGGCACATCTCCCCCTCCCCTGATCCGTGCCTCCAGCTTCCTCGTCAGGGCGCCCCGGTCCAGGCCGCCCCCGGAGAGCATTCCGAACATGGCGGCCGTCTTGTTCTGTAGATGGATATCGGGAGTGACTATGAGCGCGTACCTCAGGTCGGCGGCAGGCAGGGGCCTGACTATCTCGCCGCGGCCCTGGATCATCGCCGTTCCGCCGTAGAGGAAAAAGGGCACATCCGAGCCCAGCTCGGCGGCGATCGGCGTCAGGTCCTGTGCCGACATGCCCGTATTCCACAGGCGGCTGAGGCCGATCAGTACCGCCGCCGCGTCGCTGCTGCCGCCGCCCAGGCCCGCGGCCTGGGGGATCTTCTTTGCAAGGCGTACTCTGACGCCGCCGGAGTGCCCGGTCTCGGCGCGAAGCCTCTCGGCGGCGCGAAGCGCCAGGTTGTCCGGGCCGGACAGGCCGGGGACATCACATTCCAGGGACACCTCCTCGGCCTCGTCGAGTGTGATCTCGTCCTCCAGGTTCACCGCGACCAGGATGGATGCCAGGTCGTGGTAGCCGTCCAACCGCTTGCCCACCACCTCGAGCGTGAGGTTGATCTTGGCGGGCGCCGCGACGCGAACCTGACTCACAGCCCGGCCTCCCGTGCGGTCGTGTACAGGGAGCCCCACTCGGCGAGCGAAAGCGTTTGAGCCCGACGTCCGCCATCGATGCCGGCGGCCTTAAGAAGGCCCTCGATCGTTTCGGCCTCCAGGGTCAGACCATGCCTGAGGGAGTTGCGAAGCTGCTTTCTGGGCGCGGCGAAGCCCGCCCTTACCATCCTTAGGAACCTCTCATCGGAGTCGATGTCGACAGCCGGCCCGGCGTGCGGGACAAGCGAGACGACCGCCGAATGCACCCTCGGGCTGGGTTTGAAGGCCGTGGGAGGAACGTTGAACAGCCTGCGCGCGGAGGCCCGCAGCTGTACCTCGGCCGACAGGTAGGTCATTTCGCCGGGCGCGGCGGTCATAGAGTCGGCGACCTCCCGCTGCACCATCACCACCATTAGCGATGGCCGGTGCCGTGCGGTGAGGAAGCGACGGATGATCGCCGAGGCAACGTTGTACGGAAGGTTGCCGACCATCTTGTAGGCTCGTTCAGGCCCGGATATCTCGTCTATGTCGACCGTGAGGGCGTCGTCGTGGATGATGGTCACCGCGTCCTCGCAGGAGAATCGCTCGGCCAACGAACGCGCCAGCGCATCGTCCATCTCGACCGCGATCAGGCGGCCTGCCCCCTCGGCGATCAGGCCTGTAAGGGCGCCCCGGCCGGGACCGATCTCCACCACGGTGTCCGCTGCCGAGAGATTGAGGGCGGCTACGATCCTGCGGGCTGTGCCGCGGTGCCGCAGGAAGTTCTGGCCGAGCGAGCGTTTGGGACGCAAGGTCGTCTTTGGACTGGACGGCGATCGCATCGGTTGCCGCGCAGTATCGCCTTTCTGGCGAAGATGTGTACTGCGGCCGTGCACCCCTTGTTCGATCTCCTCCCGAGACTTGACCTCCGGGGCCGGCTCAAGCCAGGTGGACCCACGGCACCCGAGAGACCCTGCTTACCGCTGCTTCCTTCCGGACCTGACGGGGTTCACAGGCTCTCGCCGCGTGGGACCCGGCTCTCAGCACCGGCGTCCGTGGACAGTGGCCTTGGGAGGGGGACCTCCGAGGGGAATTCAGCCCCGCTGGAGCGGATTGCGAGTAGAGGGCACCGCTAGCTCCCCGCCTAGCACGGCCAAGGCCATGGTAGGCAACCGGTCTGCTGAGCGCAACATCCACGGTGCCCACGGTCCGGGTTCGGCGGCGCAGGACCTCGGCGCGCCGGCGGGTCGATGGGACAAGGGCGGTGCCTGGTCGACGGGGGCGGTTACCTGTCGACCTTGAGTATGCTCAGGAAGGCCTCCTGGGGGATCTCGACGCGCCCGACCTTCTTCATGCGCCTTTTGCCCTCGGCCTGCTTCTCGAGCAGCTTGCGCTTTCGGGTAACGTCGCCGCCGTAGCACTTGGCGAGCACGTTCTTGCGCAGCGCCTTGACAGTCTCGCGGGCAAGGATCTTGTTCCCGATCGCGGCCTGTATGGGCACCTCGAACAGCTGTCGGGGAATCAGGTTCTTGAGACGGGCCACAAGATCGCGGCCCTGCTGGTAGGCGGTGTCCCGGTGGGCTATTACCGAGAGCGCATCGACCGGTTCGCCGCTCACGAGTATGTCCACCTTGACCAGCTTGCCCGACCTGTAGTCCGCCAGCGAGTAGTCCATCGACGCGTACCCCTGCGTCCGGGACTTGAGCTGGTCCGCGAAATCCACCAGCACCTCGGACAGGGGCACGGAGTACTCAAGCATCACCCTCTGGCCCTGCGCAACCGCCAGCCCGCCGCCGCCCGTGTCGCCGCTCTGAACGTACTCCATTCGCCGCATGGTTCCGCGCCTTGCGGTCACCAGCTCCATCACGGGACCGATGTAGCTGTCCGGGACCAGGATGGTAAGGTCCAGCCACGGCTCCCTCACCTCGTCGATGGTCTGGGGTGCGGGCATGTCGGCGGGGTTGTCCACCTCCAGGATCGTGCCGTCCGCTAGGACGACCCGGTAGGCGACGCTCGGCGCGGTGGCGAGCAGCGACAATCGGTATTCGCGCTCGAGCCGCTCCTGGACTATGTCCATATGCAGAAGGCCCAGGAATCCACAGCGAAAGCCCGGTCCCAGAGCGACCGACTGCTCCGGCTCGTAGACCAGGGCGGCGTCGTTGAGCACCAGGCGCTCGAGGGCTTCGCGAAGGTCCGAATACTCCTCCCCATCGGCGGGGTACAGCCCGGCGAAGACCATAGGTTTCATGGGTCTGTAGGTCTCCCAGGGCTCTGAGGCGCCGTTGGCAGCGACGGTGACGGTGTCGCCCACCGGGGCATCGCCCACGCGCTTGAACCCGGTTGCTATGTAGCCGACCTCTCCGGTCCTGAGGCCATCGACCGGCGTCTCCTTGGGCGAAAAGACGCCGATCTCCAGGGACTCGCCCGTAGTGGACTTACCCATTACCTTTATCCTGGCGCCGGACCGGACGGATCCCTCAAAGACCCTCACGTAGGCCATCACACCCTTGTAGGGGTCGTACTTGGAGTCGAAGATCAGGGCCTTCAGGGGAGCTGAGGTTTCCCCGGACGGGGGAGGCACCCGGTCGACTATGGCTTCGAGAAGGCCTCGCACGCCCTCCCCGGTCTTGCCGGAGGCGTATATCACCTCGTCGGTGTCAAAGCCGAAGGTTTCGCACACCTCGGTTGCCACCCTCTCGGGCTCTGCAGCCGCCAGGTCCGTCTTGTTGATGACGGGGATGATCGACAGGTCCCTATCGAGTGCCAGGTAGACGTTGGCAAGCGTCTGCGCCTGTATACCCTGGCTCGCGTCGATGACCAGGAGCGCACCCTCGCAGGCCGCCAGGGATCGAGAGACCTCGTAGGTGAAGTCGACGTGGCCGGGAGTGTCTATCAGGTTGAGCTGGTATGTGTGCCCGGAGTCCGATCTATAGGAGAGGCGGACCGCCTGCGCCTTGATCGTGATGCCCCGTTCCCGCTCCAGGTCCATCGTGTCCAGGTGCTGGTCAACGAGTTCTCTCGGGTCGACCGCACCGGTCTCGGCCAGCAGCCGGTCGGCCAGGGTCGACTTACCGTGATCGATGTGGGCGATGATGCAGAAGTTGCGAATTGCCGAGGCGTCCATGCCATTTGAGTATATCAGCGCAGCGCCCGGCCGCATCCGCCTTCCGCGCCTTGGGCATGGGGCTTACGTTGCTGCACTGGGTGTCGGGGACGTGTGGTAGGATGCGCCTCGCCTTCGCGGGACAAGGTGCCCGGTCGGCACGGAGTTTCGAGACGATCCAAAAGGAGGAGCACATGTCTGTGGTAAGGAGAGCGGAGGCGGTATGGCACGGCGACCTGATGTCAGGGAATGGAGAGGTCAGCGCGGCGAGCAGCGGGGCGTTTACCGGTCTGCCGGTGAGCTGGGCGGCCCGTTCAGACCAGCCCGGCGGCAAGACGAGCCCGGAGGAGCTGGTCGCGGCCGCCCACGCCAGCTGCTTTTGCATGGCGCTATCGGCGGGCCTCGGGGGTGCCGGGACGCCGCCTGAGCGCCTTTCCGTCAGCGCTGAGGTCACCTTTGCGCCCAAAGCGCCCAAAGAAGGTGGAGGCTTTTTCGTTAAGTCGAGCGCGCTCAGTGTCGTCGGCAGGGTTCCCGGCATAGACCAGTCCGCCTTTGTAGAGGCGGCCGAAGGTGCCAAGGACGGATGCCCGATCTCCGGTGCCATGAAGGGCAATGTGGACCTCAGCGTGGAGGCAACGCTGGAGCAGTAGCCCGGGTCCGCAGGGCCGGCGCGAGATCACCCGGAGATAGCCCCCAGGCGGCCATAAGCCGCCTGGGCTGCCGTACTGGTCGGAAAGAGGTTCCTACATGAGCACTGAAGTCGAGCCGCACATTACGGGAGAGACCGTATACGAGGCGAAGTTCGATCCCAGGCTGATCGGCTACAGCGCCTGGCTCATCTCCCTGTTTCTCGCCGTCACCGTGGTAGGGGTGCTGCTCATACCCTTCTGGCTGGCGGTAAGCGGCTGGTACGGGCGCGAGTTCCTGAGGCGCTTGTCCGCGCGAGTTACGACGCAGGCGGTGGAGATTCGCAAGGGGGTGTTCTTTCGCAAGGAGGCGACGATCCCGCTGAACAGGATCACCGACGTGCGCCTGCACGATGACCCGCTGATGCGCTTTTTCGGACTGCGGGGCCTTAAGGTCGAGACGGCCGGACAGTCCGGTCCGTATGCCGGCAGCGAGGGGGATCTTGTCGGGGTCATCGACGCCGTTGAGATGCGCAACGCGATCCTCCTTCAGCGCCAGCAGGCGCTCGATGCCGGTGCGGAGTCCACCGCCCCGAAGGCGGCCCCGGAGGAATCGACGCACGTTCTTGCGGAGATCCGAGACATCCTGGCGCGGATAGAAGAGCGCCTTCAATCGAGGGACGGTTAGGGCCGGCCGTTTCCGATCGTGGCGCACAGGCGCAGGCCGTGCCCCGCGCGACTCCCAAGGCACCTCAGTAGTCAGGACCAAGGGTCTGCTAGAATCTGCTCGCATACGGCCTACGAGCCGCATCGGGGCGGCCTTCCTACCGTCCCGGTCACAACGCTTTCCCAACACATCTCGCCTCGCAGTCCAGGGCCCGGCAAGCCATGGACCGGCGGAATTCCGACCAAGCCCCAGGAGGTAGAGACCGATGACAAATCAGGTCAGCGGAGTGATAGCCATGTCGACCGGCGCCCCGGTCACGATCGAGGACATCGTGGTGCCCGACCCGGGCCCGGGAGAGGCACTGGTCAGGGTGCAGGCGTGCGGGGTATGCCACACCGATCTTCACTACCGGCAGGGAGCCATAACCGATGAGTTCCCATTCCTGCTCGGGCACGAGGCCGCCGGGGTCGTGCAGGAGGTCGGAGACGGCGTGACCAGTGTTGAGCCGGGGGATTTCGTGATCATCGCCTGGCGCGCTCCCTGCGGGGATTGCCGATCCTGCCTGAGGGGCAGGCCCTGGTACTGCTTCGCTTCGATGAACGCCGCCCAGAAGATGACTCTCGCCGACGGGGGTCCGTTGTCACCGGCCCTCGGGATAGGCGCCTTCACCGAGCTTACCCTGGTCCACGCCGGTCAGGCGGTGAAGGTGGATCCGGCAGCTTCGGCTGCGGCAGCCGGGCTCATAGGGTGCGGCGTGATGGCCGGTCTGGGAGCCGCCGTCAACACCGGAGGCGTGACGCGGGGCGACTCGGTCGCGGTCTTTGGCTGTGGGGGCGTCGGCGACGCGGCGATTGCGGGGTCGCGCCTTGCCGGCGCGCACACCATAGTCGCCGTGGACATAGACGAGCGGAAACTCGAGTGGGCAAAGGGATTTGGAGCCACGCATACGATCAATTCCACAGAGACCGACCCGGTGGAGGCCATACGAGAGCTGACCGGCGGCAACGGGGTGGACGTGGCGATCGAGGCGGTCGGCAATCCCGTGACCTACGAGCAGGCGTTCTTTTCGCGGGACCACGCGGGAACCGTGGTGCTCGTCGGCGTCCCGAGCCCGGATATGAGGATCGATCTGCCACTCATAGAGGTGTTCGGAAGGGGTGGGTCACTTAAGTCATCCTGGTATGGAGACTGCCTGCCGACGAGGGACTTTCCCCTGTTTATAGACCTGTATCTGCAGGGGCGTCTGGACCTGGACGGATTCGTCTCCGAGACGATCGCGCTGGGAGACGTCGAGGAGGCGTTTGCCAAGATGGAGCGCGGAGAGGTACTGCGGTCCGTCGTTCTCATGTGACGTCCCGCAGGTGGAGGGATCGCACGGGCCCAGGCCTGCGTGGAGCATCTGGGACCCTCTGTCCGGATCCGGACTCAGTTACCCTGCGCGTAACTCGTATACGGTGGACGGCTCACCCTAGAGGTCTGAGCCACCGGCGGCCGGGCGACGCCCGCAGGTCCCTTTCGCGGCAGAAACGGGGGAACTCAGGCTCCCGCAGACGCCTCCAACGTCCGGCACCTGTGCTCAGGGTGTCCGGCGTGGAGGAGTCCCGTGTAGTCGGCCGCCGACTGCTCCAGCCGGGTCGCGACGCGGCCGATGCTGCGCTTCTCTCAAGGAGCACGATCAGGCTGCGCCGGCCGGATCCCAGCAGGTCAACAGCGCGGTCGTCGTGTCCATGTCCATGGCTTCCGACACCGCGACCGTCCTCATGCCCCCTGCGGGCATGCGGCCTTGCGGAAGGTGACGTGAGCCGGTCGCCTGTGCCGCCAGGCAGGTTGCTGGCGTAGGGAACCCGGGTGGGCCTACTGCTGTCGGCCCGACGAAGCCCAGGACTAATCCTGGCGCTGACGGGAGGTTCGTGAGACATCTGCGATCTCACGAACCTCTTAGCCCCGGTGGCCTCTAGGTCCAGATTTACAGGAAACTGCCAGCGCCCGGTCGAACCTTCGGCCTGGTGTTTCGGCCGCAAGGTCTAACGGGCGCTTCGACTGGCAGGTTAGATCTGGCGAAGAAGGGTCGGCTCCTCCAGTTGCACCGCCTGGAGGGGCCACCGGTATCTAATGACCGTGGTGTTCGTGGTCGTCGCACTCGTGCATGTCGTGCTCGTGCCCGGCCTCATCGCCGTGGTGTTCGTGGTCGTCGCACTCATGCTCGGCGTGCTCGGCGTGATGTTCGTGGTCGTCGCACTCGTGCATGTCGTGCACGTGCCCGGCCTCATCGCCGTGGTGTTCGTGGGTGTCGCACTCGTGCTGGTCGTGTTCGTGGGCCATATGCTCCTCCATCAAAGCTCTTTTTGCTGCATGTTCATACGGCTAGTGTTCTTGCCACTGTCCATACTTACACACCATGAGTTTATCAGACAACCCCCATGCCAATTTCCTGTCGTTTGACTCAATAAGCCAGGCAAGAGCGGGCGAAGGAGCCAGTCGCCTTTAGGCTGACAGACAGGGACTCTAACTTCGCCCGAAAAGGTACAGTATTGGGACTATATGAGAGTCAGTATCAGGACATTCGGGCCGAGATAATATGCCTCCTTCTGGCCCGGGTTCCTTACTGTGATTGTGCTGCTCAGTGACGTACTTGTAGGATCACGATATCCAGTCGCAATAAGCGTTTAGTTAGAGTCGACAATTGGGCCGCGGGGCTAACCGGGCATCGCAGGCATGCGGAAGATCGCTGGTATGCCGTTGAGCAGGGCTCAGTCGTAGAGGCCTTAGCGGAGGCCCGAATCCGGCGCACAGGCCTCTGATGCGGCTTGACGCAACTCGCCTGCCCAGTACATGATCAGCCCGCGTGTCATAGACATCTCCAGAGCGGGAGCATCTACGGTGACCAGCTACGACTATGACATGGTTGTGATCGGATCCGGTCCGGCCGGACAGATGGCCGCCATCCAGGCATCAAGGTTCGGCGGGCGCGTGGCTGTGGTCGAGAAACTCGGCGAAGTCGGCGGCGTGAGCGTCAACACCGGAACCGCCAGCAAGACCCTGCGTGAGGCCGTTCTGCACTTTACCGGCCATCGGGAGCGCAGCGTCTACGGCAGGTCGTACTCCGTAAAGCGGAACGTCACTATGGCCGACCTTATGGAAAGGGCCCGGCACGTGATGCGGCAGGAGGTGGATATCCTGCGTGGGCGCCTCGCCGCAAGCAGGGTGGAGATGATAAACGCCGAGGCCTCGTTCGTGGACCGCCACACCATTCAGCTCCGCGCCGACGGCGGAAGAATGAACCGCACCATCAACACCGACAAGGCGGTCGTAGCGGTCGGGTCGTACTCCACCAGGCCTCCCGTAGTGCATGCGGACGGGAGGCTCATATTTGTAAGCGATGACGTCCTGAACCTGCCCGAGCTGCCTCGTAAGCTGACCATTGTGGGGGCCGGGTCGATCGGCCTGGAGTACTGTGGCACCTTCGCAACCCTGGGGGTGCGAGTCACGCTGGTGGATAAGGAGGTGCGGCTGTTGCCGTTCGCCGACAGAGAGATCTGCGACACACTTGCCTACCACCTTCGCCAGACGGGAGTAACACTACGCCTGAGCGAAGAGGTTTTTGATATCGAGTACCTGAGGGATGAAATCGGCGATAAGGTGCGCGTGCTTCTCGGCAGCGGAAAGCAGATAGTGAGTGATGCCGTAATGTACTGCGTCGGCAGGACGGGAGCCACCGAGTCGCTGGGGCTCGAGGCCGTGGGCATAATTCCCGATGAACGGGGCCGCCTGAGTGTCGACGATAACTACCAGACCAACGTAGAGGGCATCTATGCGGTCGGCGGAGTCATCGGCTTCCCGGACCTTGCCTCGACCTCCAAGCTCCAGGGTCGTCTGGCCGCCTGCCACGCGTTCGGAGTCTCTGCGAATGCGTTCCCCGATCTCTACCCGTACACGGTCAAGTCCGTGCCCGAGGTAGCGATGGTGGGAAAGACGGAGGACCAGCTCACCGGCGAGGGTGTTCCCTACGAGGTGGGCAAGGCGCTGTATAGGGAAACCATCAGCAGCGTCATCCAGGGCGACGACGTCGGCCTCCTTAAGCTGCTGTTCGATCCCGATACGCGCAGGCTGCTGGGCGTCCACACGATCGGGGACGGCGCGGCCGAACTGATACACGTTGGACAGGCCGTAATCGCGCACGGCGGGACAATCGACTACTTCCTCGAGTCCGTGATCGGCTGCCCTACGCTGGTCGAGTGCTATGCGGACGCCGCCATGAACGGGATGAGCCGGCTCGCGCAGTAGGCTAGACCGCATCGGATGCGGGAGCTCTGGGCCTTGGTAGGAAGGGACGGAGGAAACCGCCGACGCGCGGGCAGTCTGGCGCTCGGACAAGACCCGGTCGTCTCTACCGAGGCCTGTCCGGATAGATCTCGCATCATCCCGGTGCCCGGGGCCGCTGTGGCCGGTACGTTTGCTCGGTGGGTGAGTCGGCAATCGGGCCCGCATGTTTGCGCTGGCATAGATCGTTTCGTCAGTGGCCGAGATTCCCGTGGTAAAGGCGCGGCGTAGGGTTTGACGCGCAAAACAGATCACCGATAGGATGTGGGCTCCGGCGTTCACCGCCGAGGGTGTCCTTAACCAGGTCATGACAACGCCTCCCACCGCCTCCCGCCCGGATATGATGGCCGTCCTTGAGGACCGCGGTTATCGCTCCACCGCCCCCAGGAGAGCGATCATCCGCATTCTGGAGGGTAAGGAGGAGGGCTTTACCGCGGAGGAGATCGGCAGTGAACTGCCCGGGGTGGGCAGGGCGACGATCTTCCGGACCATAAAGCTGCTCATGGAAGTCGGCGTCATATGCAGGCTGAACCTCATTGACGGCGCTCCGAAGTACAGCCTGTCGCGCATTGAGCACCATCACCACACGGTGTGCGTCAGGTGCGGCATCGTAGGGGAGTTTCGGGCCACTACGGTTGAGCGCTTGATGCGGAGCCTGGGCAGCGAAATCCCGGGCGAAATAATGGGTCACCGGATCGAGCTCTACGTCACCTGTGACCGCTGCGTCGAGGGCGAGGGCAACTAGAGACAGATCAAGTCCATTTTAGGCTTTTGCGTCGCCCCGCACTGAGACCTATTATCATCGATTAAACACCGATATTTTGTTGATTCTGCATTGTTCTATATTGAGACAAATTATCAAAGGACTTGATGCGCAGGTGGCCTCTTCTGGGGCAAGCAAATAGATCGCCAATCGGGAGTTTCTGGCTAATGATGACGTCCAAACACAGGTACATGATTTCGCGTGCGGCCAAGAGCGGCCTTTTGGCGCTAGCGGTCGTTTTGGCGGCGGCCTTTGCGGCGTGCTCGGACGACCGTGGCACGACGACGGTGCAGACTCCGCAGCCGCAGGTTGAGCCTACAGCTGCCACGGCGGAAGAAACTGAACCTGAGGGCCGCGACCTGCTCGTCGTAACGACCACCAACATCGTGGCCGACTGGGTCGAGAACATAGTCAGCGACAATGTCGAGGTGTTCAGCCTGGTGCCGGTAGGTGCCGACCCCCACGCGTATCAACCTGGTGCCAGGGACGTTGCAAAGGTCGCCGACGCCGACCTCGTGCTCAGCGTAGGGCTCGGCCTAGAGGAGTCTTGGCTCAGGGAACTCCTGCAGAACGCCGCGCGAGATCCGTCGACCATCGTCGAGCTGGGCGAACTGATAGACCCGATCGAGTTTGGCGAGACTCATGCAGAGGAAGTTGAGCTGCTGGAGGAACTCAGCCACGTCGCTCACGAGGTGGAGGAGGGTGAAATCGGGCCCGAGGAAGGGCTGGACGAGGTCCGGGAACTGCTTGAGGCCTACGGAGAGGGCGAGCACCACGGGGATGAAGAGGCGGAGGGTGAAGACCACATGGATGAAGAGGCGGGGGATGAGGACCACGGGGATGTAGATGAGGACGAGGGTGAAGAGCACGCGGGTGAAGATGAGGATGAGGGCGAGGACCACGGGGATGAAGAGGAAGAGGGAGAACACGGGGACGAAGAACACGGGGATGAAGAACACGGCGAAGAGTTGGTCGCGATGGTCAAAGAGATACTCGAAGAGTTCGATGAAGGCCATATCGGGGCAGACGAGGCCATAGAGTCCCTGGAGGCCCTCTCGGCCGAGGGTGAGGAAGAGCACGAGGGCCACGGCCACGGGATCCACGATCCGCACTTTTGGTTCGATCCGATTCGCGTAAAGCTCGCGGTCGACGACATAGCCGAACGCCTGTCCGCCCTCGACCCGGCACGGCGCGACACCTACGTCGGCAATGCCTCGGCATATGGCGCGGAGCTCGACGAACTGCACACCTGGACCGGGCAGCAGTTGGCCGCGGTGCCGCAGGCCAACAGGCTGCTGGTGACCTCCCACGACAGCCTCGGCTATTTCGCGAACCTTTATGACTTCGAGGTGGTCGGGGTGATCCTGTCGATCACGACGGAGGTTGAGCCGTCTCCAGAAGATCTTGCCGATCTGGTCGAGGAGGTCAGGGAGTACGAGGTCCCGGCGGTGTTCGGCGAAACGACGGTAAGTGATCGCCTGGCCCAGGCGGTTGCCACGGAATCCGGCGCGGAATTCGTCAGGCTGTACTCTGGCTCTCTTGGCGGCGACGGCAGCGGAGCGGCCACGTACATCGGGATGGTGCGCACCAATGTCGAACGCATAGCCGACGCCCTGAAGTGAGGACGCCATAGCCGATCGGATCGTGTAGGACGTACCGGAGAGCCATCGTTGATCGAGGGACCAGGGTGCGCTGGTAAGTCGTTGTCATAATCGGACGCTGAAGATGGACGCCACGCTGGGCATATTTGTCAGGGACGTTACCGTCGAGCGCCGCGGCCTTAAGGCCCTGACCGACATAAGCTTCGAGGTGGTGCAGGGAACCCTGATGGGCGTCCTGGGCCCCAACGGTGCCGGCAAGAGCACCCTCTTCGACGCGATTGCGGGCATCCTGCCCATCGCGAGCGGAACCGTGGATCTGCGCGGCGCGGATACCCGCAACGGGACGCTGGCCTACGTCCCCCAGCGAGACAGCATCAACTGGCGCTTTCCGGCCACTATTCTGGACGTCGTGATGATGGGGCGATCCGGAAACATCGGGTGGTTTCGTCAACCGAGCAAGAGCGACCGGGAGAAGGTACGCGAGTGCCTGGATCGGGTTGGGCTGTGGGAGCGGCGCTCGTCCCTGATGACGGAGCTGTCCGGCGGGCAGCGCCAGCGGGTGTTCATCGCACGAGCGCTGGCCCAGGAGGCGAGCATCGTCCTGCTGGATGAGGCCTTCAGCGGGGTGGACGTCGGTGCCCAGGAGGGCATCATCGAGGTTCTTCAGTCGCTTCGCGACGATGGCATGATAGTTCTGCTGGCCACCCATGACCTTACTAACCTGGCCGAGCGCTTCGACCAGGTGCTGTGCATCAATCGTCACGTCTGCGCATGCGGTACACCCGAGGAGGCGTTCACGCCGCAGGTACTTGAGGAACTCTACGGCTCGCATGGCCTGGACTTTGTGCGAAACGGGGCTGGCAACGCTTCAGGTCGAACCTAGTGGGGTTTCTGACCGAACCTTTCCAGTACGGGTTCATGGTGCGGGCGCTGATAGTTTCCGTGCTCGTCGGCATCATGTGCCCGGTACTCGGTGCATACGTAGTCACGAGGGGACGCGCCTTCATGGGAGATGCGCTCGCCCACTCCGTCTTGCCCGGCATGGTGGTTGCCTTCATGCTGGGAATCAGCCCGTTCTTTGCGGCGGTGCCCACCGGAATAGCGATCGCCCTGCTGATGGGTTCGGTCAGCCGGCGCACGGGAATCAGCGAGGATACCTCGATCGGCATCATCTTCGCGGGCATGTTCGCACTGGGCCTCGTGATGCTGTCGACGGCCACGTACGTACGTGTAAACATCGAGGACCTGTTGCTGGGGCAGGTACTGGGCGTATCGCGTACCGACGTATTCGTCTCTCTCGGTCTGACGGCGCTTGTTGTAGTCGGGCTTTACGCGTTTCACCGTCAGCTCGTGTACACCACCTTCGATCCGGTCGGCGCAACGGTCATCGGGATTCGGACGAACATCGTAGAGTACGTGCTGCTCGCCCTGCTGGCCCTCGTCATCATCATCGGCATACAGGCCGCCGGCATCGTCCTGGTCATGGCGATGCTAATTACGCCGTCGGCGACGGGCTACCTTCTGGCCAGGCGGTTCGTGGGAGTCATGGTCATCGGCGCGCTGGTCGGTGCCATATCGGCGGTGGCCGGCCTGTATGTCTCCTTCCATGTCGACCTGCCGTCTGGTCCTGCGATGGCGCTGGTCGCCACACTGGTCTTCGGAGTGGTGGCCACTGTAAAGACCAGGTGGAACGTGGGGAGGCTGTAAGAGCGCCTGAGGCGGCCCACCCCGCCCGTTGGCCCCTGCGGTAGAGCGGCTAAAGCGAGCCGGCCTCAGCCGCATCGAGCCGATACGGAGGCCCGAAGTCCCGGTCTGTCTATTGAAGATGGCTGCCTGGTGCTGCCGGCGCTCTTCCTACGAAGTGGTCCGGCCGGACCCTGGCGTGGCCATGTGATCGACTTAGCGTCAGGTTCGGCAGGTGGTTAGAACCCTCGCCAGCCAGGCAGGGCGGCCGACTGGCCGATCCACTCCGCCATCTGCACCTCGTCCAGTTCCCCCTCATGGATGTCGACCCAGCGTGATTCCTTGTCCTTGCCTGAGCCGGGTGGCACGGGGTTCAAGGATGCACCATTGAGAAAGGTCACCTTTACGTAGCGGGTGAACACGTGGTAGCTCACGAACCAGCCCTGGCCCCCGATGCCGTACCAGGGCGAGTTCCACCTTACGGCCTTGTGCACGTTGGGCACGGTGCGCACGATGAGGTCATCCAGGCGGCGGCCGACGTCGCTTTTCCAGCCCGGCATGGCCGCGATGTAGGCTTGCACGGGCTCGTCGCCGTCCCCCTTAGGTATCTGAGGATTGCCGCCCGAAAGCAGAACCACCTCCGAGCCGTCCCCCCAGGACGCGGCGGCATGCGAGACTTTGCCTGACCGTCCGGACGACTTGTCGGCCTTTGCGCTCACCTTAACCCTCTCTCTCTGCGGACTTTATGGAACGGAACTGCGAGTCTCCGGCGATAGTCCCGGCTGTGGCGGGTCGATCAAGAGACCCCGGACTGGCCCTCCCGATGTACCGAATGGTAAGGGGATAAGACAGGGTACTCATATGGAAACTGCGCCACACGGCCCTTTATCCTCTACTCCCTGGTACTGAGAGGTTGAAATTCCAGGACGCCGGGTAACTCAGCAGCCCCTTGGTGGTGTTGAGATTGGCTTGACTCCCCTGCGGGTGTCTATCGCCCGTTGCCCATCCCTGGCTGGGTCGGCGCTTAAGGGAACAAGGGGTCGGGGCGTCGGGCTCGACTGAAGAGAGTGAGTCTCAACTTCTCGCTGGTTGTCGCTAGCGTACATCCCCTCCTGAGACCAGACGGGTGTCCCGGCCGCGCGCAATTTCTGGCCACATCGACATCTCGTGCGGAGATCTCAACGGGCCTGCACTCCCAGGTCTGGAACAGCGTCAACGTCAATGGGGCTAAGATAGCGGGGACACTGAGAAACAGACGTCAAGCCGACACCAAGAGGCAGAGTCGTCAGACAATACGCACCCATGAAGGTTGATTCGATCGCATATCCGGGCTCGGCCCACAGGAATTCGTGCATAGCGCCTGGAGTCAAGCCGTGCGAGTAGGCGTACTTGAGATCCTGCGTCCGGAGAGAAACAGGCATTGGTCTCATGCGGCCTACGCCTACTACTTCCTCAAGCAATACGCCAGCGTCATGCCGCAGGCGATTAGCGTTTGGTGCCGACAGATGGGTCACGACACCTACTACGCGACCTACTATGGCCAGGGCGACGCGAAGGACCTACTGCCGGATGACCTGGACGTCGTGTTCATCTCGACGTATACGCAGGCGAGCGCGCTGGCCTACGCTCTGGCCAAGGTCTTCCGGCGGGACGGCGTTCTGACGGTCATCGGCGGCCCACATGCAAAGTCATTTCCGGACGACTGCCGCCGATTCTTCGACGTGGTTGTGCTCGATTGCGATAAATCCCTGCTTGAGGACATTTTGAGACAGGCGCCGCGGGGAGAGACGGTGACCAGCGGCCGGCAGCTCAAGGATCTACCGACTGTCGAGGAGCGGATGCCGGAGATCAAGACGTCGATCTTCGCCCGCGGAAGGCCCTACATATCCAGCACGGTGCCGATGCTCGCGAGCATCGGCTGCCCATACGCGTGCGACTTTTGCATCGACTGGGCCAATCCGTTCATGTTGCTGCCCTTGGACAGACTAGAGGCCGACCTGCGTTTCATATTCGAGAACTACCCCAAGCTGTACGTCAGCTTCCACGACCCGAACTTTGCAGTGAAGTTCGACGAGCTGTTCTCGGTGCTAGAGAGGATCCCGCACCGAGGCCGCAGCTATTACATCATGGAGAGTTCCCTGTCCATCTTGCGTCCAAAGAGACTCGAGAGGCTGCGCTCCAGCGGATGCCTCTACCTGGCTCCGGGGGTCGAATCCTGGAGCGCATATTCGAACAAGTCCGGCGTCGGGTCGAAACGAGCGGATCACATCAAGCTCGACCAGGTGGTCGACCATTTCCATCAGATCCGCGAATACGTGCCCGGCATGCAGGCCAACCTGATTTTCGGGCTCGACGGGGATGAGGGATATAGGCCGGTTGAACTGACCAAGGATTTCATGTCGCGCGCGCCCTTCGTGTGGCCGACCATCAATATCCCCACTCCCTTTGGTGGAACCCCTTTGTTCGATAGGTACCTGGACGAGGGGCGCATCTTGACCTCGATGCCGTTCGCCTTTTACTACGCACCTCACGTCGTCACGACGCTCAAGAACTACGACCCGGTCACCTACTACGAGCACCTTGTCGATATGTACGCTCACATGGCATCGCCCCAGGTCGTGCTAAAGAGACTGGTGGCGACCCCGGGGTATCCGCTCCGTGTGCTCCACACCCTTCGCTCCCAGGGCGCATGGCGTATCCACCGAGAGTACAAGCGAATCCTGCACGTGATGAAGACCGATCGCGAATTCAGGGCGTTTCATGAGGGGAGATCCGAGACGCTGCCGGAGTATTACGATCGCAAATTGGACGCGGCGCTCGGTCCATACGCTGAACTGCTAACGCCAGAGGACCGTCGGCCTTTGCTGCATTCCAATGGGGCCAAGGCGGCATCGGTGGAGCCAGGCAGGTCCAGGGTGAAGGCAATGGCTATCGAGGTGAACGCCGGTTAGTCGGTCTCGATTGGACTCCTGGTCTTAAGCCATTGCTGCCGTGAAGCCGGTCCGTAAGGGTTCGGCTTGGAGTCCCCGGTTCGTGTCTCCACCACGTTCCCGGTTAGGCCGCTCCCTAAGATCGGTAGCCGTATTGCGCGCGGTTTGGACGCGGCATTTGGAAGCGAAACCGCCCTGCCGTGCGATTCCTCCCCAGCCGACGGACTCGACAGACCGCCGGGTGAGGTAATCGAAGCCCGGTACGATCGGCACTTCAGGCCGGAGCCGGTGACGGCGTCGCGTGCTCGGCGACGACTTCGACCTTGTCGGGCCGTCAGGCGCCGTATGTGGTTAACGGCCCAGCTCTCCCAGCACCACGTGGGCGGCGTTGTGTCCGGGAGCGCCCGTCACCTCACCGCCGGGATGCGTCCCGGCGCCGCACAGATACAGGCCGTCGACGGGAGTCCTATAGTCGGACCACCCGGGAAGCGGTCGGCGCGACATCATCTGCTGGGGGATGATGTCGAGATGCCTGATGTTGCCGTCCGTCAGGCCGATACGCTCCTCGATGTCCTCCGGAGTCAGTAGCGTCCAGTCGATGATCGCGTCCCTGAAATTCGGGGCATACTTGGTCACCTCTTCGATAAGCAGCTCCCCGAACTGCCTGCGCATCTCCGGCCACGACCCGTTGCGAACATGGGGCGGGAGGTAATAGACCCACATCGATAGCACGTGGCGGCCCTCCGGGACGACCGTCTTGTCGTACACGGTCGGTATCTGTACCTGGATGATCGGCGTGTCGGTTACCCGGCCGTTCTTGGCGTCGTTCCAGCTGCGCTCGCACTGGTCAGCCGTGGGGCAGAGGTTGATCATCGCCAGGTGCTCCGGGTTGTACTCGGAGCCCAGGTGGCCGGAGAAGTCGGGCAGTTCCTTCAGGGCGCACAGGAACTTGGCGGAGGCCGACTGTGTCTTTAGCGCTCTCACCTCGTCGACGAACTCCTCGTCGAGGTCGGCTGTATCTAGGAGCTTGAGGTAGGTCCGCTTCGGGTCGGCGTTCGACAGGACGATGTCGGCCTCGATCACTTCACCGTCCTGGAGCTCTACGCCTGTGGCCCTGCCCCCGCTGGTCAGAATGCGCGCCACCTCGGCTCGCGTCCTGATCGACACGCCCGACGCCTCGGCGGAGCGGGCCAGCGACTGGGTGATGGAGCCCATGCCGCCGCGCACGACGCCGTAGTTCTCAGTGTCATCCCGGAAGTCGCTGAAACGATAGAGCGCGAGGACGTACGCACTGCCGGGGGCGCCTATGTCTCCCATGTCGACCGCGCCGGTGCTTACCGCCGCCCTGACCTCGTCCGATACGAAGTAGCGGTCGATCAGGTCACGGAGCGGGACGGTCAGCAGCGTCTCGAGGAGTTCCTCCTCGCCCTCCTGGCGAAACCTCTCAGTTAGCTGGACGAGCGAGGGGGGAGGGCCGAGATAGTAGTCGCTGAGTATCCGGACGGCGCGGTGCCACAGATCGGCCCATTCGAGCCAGGCGTCAGCGTCCTCCGGAGACAGCTTGCGGAGCTCCTCGGCCGTCTTGGCGTCGTCGTGCCAGAAGGTCAGCGCCTTTCCGTTGGGGAAGGGGTGGAAGTGCGACGGGTCTGTGGGGTAGACGTGGAAGCCATATCTGCGCAGCTCCAGGTCGTCGATCACCTTCTGTTGGAGGATGTGGCAGATGTAGGAGCAGGTGGATATCTTGTAGCCTGGGAACCACTCCTCGGTAACCGCGGCGCCTCCGACGACGTCCCTGCGCTCCAGAACCTGCACGTTAAGACCGGCCCGGCCCAGGTAGCCTGCGGCGACTAGGCCATTATGCCCGCCCCCGACGATTACGACCTTCGTCTTGTCGCCCATGCCAAGCTCCCCTCGCCTGAGTTGCGGCAATCCTATAGGACAAAGGGGCACGACGAGCGCATCCTAAAAGCCTCGAGAGCGCCGAAATGGGAAATCCAGGGCCGACGGACTAGTCGGTCGGCTTGCCCCAGATGAGCACTAGCTTTAGGAGATTGTTGCCGGTATTGCGGAACCCGTGGTCGACGCCCGGTGGGATCATGATCGAATCACCAGCCTTGATGGGCACGTCCTTCCCTTCGACCGACATCACCCCCTCGCCCTCGAGGAAGTAATAGATCTCCTCCAATTCCCCGGCTCCGTCATGGGTGTGGTCGCCCTCGCTGACCCCCGGCTCCAGCTCCCAAACCTCCATGCGGATCGGTAGCTTGCTCTCGTTGCGGAACATGCTCCGCCGGAGGATGGTCCCCTTGCCTTCGTGAACGTTCGGCGTTGCGTGGGTGTCCGACGCCTCATTCTGCTTGACGTACATGGAATACTCTCGCTTCGCTTAAATCCCCACAGGAGTGTAACGGAGAACCCCCGGCGGGCACGGAGCCTTCCTGTAGGAGAAATAGGCGCCCCCAACGCCACTTGTGCTAGCAGATCGTCTGAGCAATCGTTAGGAGGCGAAGTGGCTGCCGCCGTGGGCCGAAGGGGATGGTAGATGGCATCATCTTCGAGATGTGGCTGGACGGCAACCGGTGACCTCACCAGAACCCTTCGGCCCGTCCGTTCTCACCCCTTACTCGCAGGCTGTGTACGGGCGGGGCGTCACAACTCAAACGCCAAGACGCCGGATGCGCTCAGCTAACTCAGCTTTGGGGACAGGACATCTTGGATCATCTCGCATCTGTTCAAGCACTGCCAGGACCTGAGATGTCGACAGAACGTCGGCGTCCAACATGTTGTCGATGAGCCACATGGCATCCCGATGTATGATGCCTTCAAGTTCAGCGACGCTACGCATGGTCCCGTCTTCTGTCAGGAGGTCCCATCCCTAGTTGCCGAGCTAGCGCGAGGGCGAATGAATCCA
The DNA here is from genome assembly GCA_965207145.1 of Dehalococcoidia bacterium. Lineage (GTDB taxonomy): Bacteria > Chloroflexota > Dehalococcoidia > Lucifugimonadales > UBA2962 > CAUZIR01. The sequence goes on from OZ242262.1 coordinate 874,992, forward strand.
CCAGGCTGAGAGCTGGTCGCTCGGACTGGTAGGCGACTGCTAATTCCACGCCTTCTACGTCAAGTGATTCAACGCTCAGGCCAAACGTAAGTAGGTCCTGCCGGCTATGTGGGCCCAGGTCGATGAGCTCTTCGTGGAATAGCAGATCTGGCACCGCGAACTGAAACTCCAGTGCGAACATCCTGTCCAATATCCCACGCTTGGAGAATTCGATCAGGATAGAGCTGTCGCTGACGAGAACCTTGATTTGTTTGCCTAAGCAGCCGAACCAGCCATGATGCGGTCGATCTCGCTGACTCGTAGTCTGAGCAACTCGGCCGCCTTGGATTCCGATATCTCGTTCTCCGCAAGCGCTCTCAAGCAAAGACGACGAAAACGCTTGGGCCTCTCCTTTCTGGAAAGAGGACTTGGCTCACTGGTCTTCCAACTGCTTCCAATGCCTTCGAATATGTCCCTTAGCGTGGAGTCCGAGATGATTCCCAAGTCACGCATTCGCATAACCAGAGATGCAGCACTGATCCCAAACATGTGCTTGATCTCGATCAGCTCAGCAAATCCGAAACTGGCGCGTCGCCGCCCAACCTCACGCATGAGCTCTTCCTCGGGTACCAGGAAGGCTCCTGCGAACCGATTGCAGGCTTTCTCACCCTGTACGTCTGCCGGGATGTCCAAGACGATGTGACCCAACTCGTGAGCAATGGTGAACCGCTGGCGTTCGAGAGACTTCTCAGTGGAGCAGACCACGACGGGCACGTCAGATCCTCCGACCCGGCGCACGTGGCAGCTGAGACCATCCACCAATCCCGGTAAGCTCCACTTGAAGACTTTGATGCCGCGCTCCTCCAGCAAGTCGGCCATGTCCGGGATCGGACCCCCTCCGAGATTCCACGCGGCGCGAACGGCCGTGGCTGCTTGTTCCGCGTCCTCCATGGAGTTCACTATGTGGAGCGCTCCACTGGGACACTCGCTCTGAGTGGTGTCGATCCCCAGGATTTCCTCAATCTGCAGATAGCGGTCGACATGGTCTAGAACCTCACCTTCCACCGCCGCCCTTTCCCGAGCTCTGGTCGAAGCCGGTTTCCTGAACTCGACCGACTCCAGAGAGACAGTCGTAGGGCTCAACAGGTAGCTCAGGGATACCTCCAGTGCATCGGCCAAGGCGATGGCGACCGTCGAACTCGGCATCATCTCTGCCCGTTCGTACTTGCCTATGGCCTGGGCTGAGACGATGCCGTCCATCGCTGAGGACAATGCCCGTAGCGACAGGCCACTGCGTTTTCTGGCGAGTTTGAGACGTTCGCTGAACATGGTTGCCCCCTCCTTCCGGTTTACAAATTATGATATGACTGTCCCATGTGTAAACCCAAGGAGGACCCACGTCAAGTTTGGTGGGGAAGGCGGGAGTCGAACCCGCACGCCTTGCGGCACAGGATCCTAAATCCTGCTCGTCTACCAGTTCCGACACTTCCCCCTGCCAGCCAGCGGTTTGATTATATCCGTGGCGTAGGCCGGGGCCAGCCAGCGCGATGCGACGTTGCGCCGGGTGTACAGGCAGGCGTTTTCGGCCAAGCGTGCTGCGGCGCAGGATGGATATAATCCAGCAGACATGTCCGATGCACCGACCAACAAGACCGGGTCCCGCCTGGCCTGCGGCGAGTGCGGCGCTGAGTTCGTCGTAACCCGTGGAGGCGATGGTGACCTGACGTGCTGCGACCGGATACTGGTGGCCAGGAGCTAGCCGTGGCTACCCAGCTCGGAAAGCGCTACAGGGCCCTGGACACCGGCGTTACGCTACTCTGCACCAAGGCCGGTACGGGCGTGGTCAAGTGCAACGGTCAGGAAATGGTCGTCCAGCAGCCGAAGCGGCTGCCATCGTCGGACTAGGAGGCCCTCAGGCCCAAAGGCCGGGATGCCCTCGGCGACATCCTCAAGGGACGGTGGTCTCGGAGTCGCCCGGCTAGACTGTCACCAGCACCGGCTCGCGCTGCATGGTGGTCGTCACCTCCGGACCGTCCGGCGACAGATAGACGTCAATCTCTGAGCGGACGCCGAAGTCAGGCAGGTATATGCCGGGCTCTACCGAGAAACATATCCCCGGAATTATCCGCCTGGTGTCCCTCGTCTCATAGCCGTCTAGGTTGACGGCGTTGGAGTGGATCTCGCGTCCTATGCTGTGCCCCAGACGGTGCGCAAAGTAATCGCCGTATCCAGTTTCGGATATGAAGTCCCTTGCAACCTTATCCATCTCCCAGCCCATCAGCGTATCGCCCCGCAGGTGGGCCGCCCGCAGGTGCTCGACCGCGGCATCGCGCGCTCCGATCACGATATCGAAGACCTTTCGGTGTGCTTCCGGCACCTGGCGGCCGACGAATCCTGTCCAGGTGATGTCGGCGGCCATCGTGTCCTCACCGTCCATGTGGGACCACAGGTCGATCAGGACCCAGTCGCCGGCCCTGATGGAAGAGGAACCGCTAGCCGGGGGCTCGTAGTGCGGGTCGGCGGAATGGGCGTTGGCCGCCACCACGGGACCATCCAGGACGGCCATGCCCTCCTCGCTGAAGCGCCGGCGAATGAACTCGGCTACCTGGTACTCGGTTACCCCCGAGGACAGTTGCCCGCCGATGAACCGGTAGGCCTCGAGCACGATCTTCGACAGGCGGTCGGCCGCCTCCCTGTGGGAGGCCAACTGCTCCGGGCCCCATCGCTGCGTCGCGTACTGGAACAGGTCGGCCGACGACACTACCTCCACATCGGCCTCGCGCACCAGCTCAACGGTACCCGCGTCAACGCGGGCGGCTCGCGGAAGCTCGGCCCTGGGCGAGTACTCCATGGCGACCCTCCCAGCTCCGGCCACGATGCGGTGAACCAGTTCGATCATCTCGTCGCGGCGCGACCAGGGCCTCTTGTCGATCTGTATCGCGGCGAAACGGCTCAGGTCCACCGTGCTGGGCATGAGGATGGGCGATCCGTCGGCCGGTATCCACAGCCAGCAAGGGCGGGTCAGGAAGGACACCGGCCCCAGGGCGTCCCACATCACCGGGTTGGAGTAGCGGTAGTCGTAGATCAGCCAGCCTCCGATGTCCTGGTAGCCCATGAATTCTCGGGCCTGCTCGGCGATTTCAGAGAACTGTCTCATTGGAAGGGTGGACCTATCTGCTCGGTTTGATTTCCGGCCGCCCCGTGGAGCCGGGCTCATGATATCGGCACCACCTGCGGCCCTGCTACAATTTCGGGCCGCCCGGGGACGCGGGCCGGTGTGAACCGATGGGAAAGACACTGACGAACAAGCTGATGACGGCCTCCGAGGCGGTCGATCGCTTCGTATTCGCCGGAGCGGTGCTGGGCATGGGGGGACAGAGCATCGGCCGGTGCCCAATGGCCATATCGTTCGAGATCGCACGGCAGGCCAGGGGCGACCTCACGGTCGTAGGGTGCAATCTGGCGATGTCGATGGATCTGCTGGTGGGAGCGGGTCTTGTGAGGCGGACCGAGTGCGGTACCGGCAACCTCGAGCGGTACGGCACCGCCTTCCGCTGGCGTGCGGCCGCAGAAGCGGGCTCGATCACCATAGGCGACTACAGCCACCTGGCCATGGCCTCACGGTTTCTGGCGGCATCCCTGGGCCTGCCCTTCATGCCGATAAAGAGCCTGCTGGGCTCGGACATCATCGAGACCAAGCGCACCGAGGGTCCGGGAAGGGAGGTAGCGGTGATGGATAATCCCTTCTCCGATGAAGTGGATCCCGTGGCGCTGCTGCCGGCGCTGAGCCCCGATGTATCCGTGGTTCATGTCCAGAGGGCGGACGCGAGCGGCAATTTCTCCATTCAGGGCTTTTCAACGCACGAGCCCGAGATGATCAAAGCTTCCAAAGCGGTGATCGTCAGCTGCGAGGAGCTGGTGGGCCCGGAGTATTTCCGCGATCATCCCGCCGAGACTACGGTGCCCTACCTGTTCGTCGACGCCGTGGTGGTTGAGCCGTTCGGGGCCTACCCGACATCGGTCTTCGGGCACTACGAGCACGACCGCGAGCACATCGTCGAATACCAGCGTCTGGCCCGGGCAGGAGGCGAACAGTACCAGGAGTATCTGCGGCGTGCGGTCAAGGAGACGAGCGATTTCGGAGGCTTTTTGGACTGGGCGCTGACCGACGAAAAGCGCGCATTGCTCATCTCCGAGATGGAGCGGATGCAGTGAGGTCCCTGCGGCCCCCCGGCACGGCGAGCCGGGTCCGTGTCCGGAGGCCCGGCCCATGAGCGACTGGCGTCCTGACGAACTGATGGTCACCGAGGCGTCTCGCCACATACGCGATGGCGATGTCGTCCTGGTAGGCACGGGTCTGCCGATGGTCGCCGGACTGCTTGCCCAGCGCACCCACGCGCCCTCCATGTGCTACGTGGTCGAGACCGGACCCGTTGCACCGAAGGTGCTGCCGACACCGCTCTCGGTCTCCGATCCCAGGGTCATGCACAGGGCGGTCCGGCACGGCTCTCTGCTCGACTCGCTCGGCGGCATCCTGCAGCGCGGCGTCGCAGACGTCTCGTTTCTTGGAGGCGCGCAGGTGGACAGGTATGCCAACCTCAACTCCACGGTCATAGGCGACCCGAGCCGCCCGAAAGTGAGGCTCCCGGGAAGCGGGGGCGCAAACGACCTCGCCTCGCATTCCCCGCGTATCTTGATCATCACAAGGCACGAGCTAAGGCGCTTTCCGGAGCGCTGCGACTACATCACCAGCCCCGGCTATCTGGACGGCCCGGACGCAAGGAAGAGGGCCGGCCTGCCCGTTCACTACCCCAGGATATCCGTTATCACAGACCTGTGCGTGATGGAGATCGACCGTTCAACGGGGACGCTGTCCGTGGCCGCGCTGGCGCCGGGGATTGGCTTTGACGACGTGCAGGGCAAGACGGGATTCGAGCTCGGGCGAGGCCGTGCCCGGCTGCCGACGATGGAGCCTCCATCGTCCGGGATCGTTGAGCTCCTGCGCGGGGAACTGGACCCGGACGGAGTCTACCTCAAGGGATAAGCTGCCCAGGGTGCCACCCGTATCGGTGGACGCCGGGCCGGGGTGCTCATGTCGCCGCGGTGAGCCCGGCGGCGACATCGTAGCCTCGCCGGTAGTCCTCGGGCGTATTCAGGTCCAGGCGCACCGCCGGATCTTCGATCTCCACCCGGTGCACGCGGGAGAGATGGCGCCCTATGACCTCCCTGATGCCCTGGCCCTCCTCCGTGATCTCGCCCAGCTCGGGCAGCAGGAGCGAGTCGAAGGCGATCGGATGGCCTCCCCTGCCAAGATGCAGAGGCGACGTGACCGCGGCACCGCTCAGGGCGTGGGCCTGGAGTACCCGTCGGATTATGGATGCCGGGCGCGGCTGATCGACCGCAAGGAGCACGACCGTCTCGGCACCTGGGTCAATCTTGGCAAGGCCCGCCCGGATGGACGTGGTCTTGCCCCTGAGGTAGTCGGGGTTCAGGACGCTCTTCACGTCGGTCCCGCCAACGAGCGGTTCGACCTCGTCCGCCATGTGGCCGAGGACGACGATGATCTCGTCGATTCCGGCGCACCTGAGCTGGGAAACCTGGTACTCGACCAGCGTGGTGTCGTCGCCGCGGCCGGAGGGCCAGGGAAGCAGCGGCTTTGGGCTGCCCATCCTGCTCGACTCACCGGCCGCGGTGAGGATCGCTGAAACGGTCATTGGGGGCCGTCGCCGGGACGCCGTCGTCTGCGGGCCGGCCGCTCAGTCCAGGGCGGCCGCAGCGGCCTCGGGCACCCGTTCCCCCGCCGTGGCAGCCAGGTGCTTGGCGTAGATCTTGTCGACCAGCCCGTCGTCGAGCTTCATCACCGCTCCGGAGCCACCAAGACGGAACATGAGCATCTCCGAGACTATGCTGACCGCGATCTCGTCCGGCGTCCGGGCGCGGATGTCCAGCCCTACAGGGGACCGCAGTTCGCGCAGCCTCTCTATGGACACCCCCATATTCAAGAGGTCCTCATAGATGAGGATGGTCTTGCGTTTTGAGCCCAGCAGGCCAACGTAGCGCGCGGGAGTGGCGGCCGCCGCTGCCAGGGCGACGTTGTCGTAGCGGTGGCCGCGGGTCGCGATGATGATGAAGGTGTTCGGGTTGATCGGCAGGGACGCCATCGCCTCCTCGGGCTTTGCCGTCACCGTTTCGACCGCCTCCGGGAACCGCTCGGGGTTGGAGAACTCCTCGCGGTCGTCCGTCACGTACACGTGGAATCCGACCCGGGCGGCGAGCGGGGCGATGGCCTTGGACACGTGACCCCCGCCTGCCAGCACGAGCCTGGGCGGAGTCGTGTAAGCCTCTATGAAGTACTCGGACCCATCGTCTGCAACCACGTACTCGTTCCGGCCGTGGATCATGAGCGCCCCGGCGCGGTCCAGCGCGTCCCGGTCGAGCAGGTCCGAGCCAAGGGTGCCCTGAGTCGAGCCGTCCTGGCGGATGAAGAGCTTACGGCCCGTACCGGTCCCGGACATTACAGGGCCGTCCTCGGTCCCGGCCGGCTTTGTCAGCGAGGCCAGGGCCACAGATCCCATGCCGTCGTAGGCGTCGGCGATCTCCTCGGTGTAGGAGAGAAGTTCCTGCGGCTGGTATACGGGGTCGATGAGAAAGTACATGGTCCCGCCGCACACGAGTCCGTCCTCTGCGGCGAGATCCTCGTTGAGCTGGTACTCGCGGCACTGGGCGGGGCCGCCCCTGCTGAGCAGTTCTTTCGCGGCGAACCAGATGTCACCCTCCACGCAGCCGCCACCCAGGGTGCCGACCCCCGAGCCGTCTTCGCGGACGAGCAGCTTGGCACCCGGCTTCTGGGGCGTCGAGCCCTTGGTCCGCACCACGGTCGCCACGACCGCCCTGTTTCCCCCCGACAGCTGTGTTCTGGCTTCCTTAAATACCTCTCTCATGATCCTAGGGTAACAATTTATCGGGCCTAAGGCACTGGGACCGGCCGGCACGGCATGCCTGCTCGGTGGGGCCTACAGTTTCAGACTGGTCTCCAGGCGGCGCCTGCCGCGGCATGGCCCAACGACGGCCATGCTGAGGCCGTCTGAAACGAAGAGGGCAGCGGCGGCCCGGTCCAGATCGTCGCAGGTGAGAGTTCCTAGCCTTTCCATTACTCCATCTATGCCGACGATCCGTCCCATCAGCATCTCCTGCAGGCCGAACCAGGAGGAGACAGCACGGGTGTCTTCCATGCCCAGCATGAGGCGGCCAGAAGCGAGGCGACGGACCTTGTCGAATTCAGACTCGGGTATGCCGTCGCGTATGGATGCGACCTCGGCGAGTATGGTGTCGACCGTCTCGTATATGCGGCGCGGCTCGGCGCCGGCGCTGATCTGGAAGGAGCCGCAGTCGCGGAAGTGGGTTACGGAGGAGTGCACGTCGTAGGCGAGGCCGCGCCGCTCGCGCACTTCCAGGAACAGCCGGCTGCTCATTCCCTCGCCGAGCGCGACGCTCAGCATGTCCAGGGCGTAGCGGTCCGGGTGAAACAGGGAGACGCCTGGCAGCCCTATCGACAGGTGGGCCTGCTCGGTGCGCCGGTATTCCATGCTCACTACCGGCTGACGGGGAGAGCCCTCGTAGGTGGAGAACTCGGCTGCGGGCCCGGCGCGCCACCCGGCGCTGGCGCGCTCGACCTGGGCGACGACGGGATCGTGTTCCACTGCGCCGGCGACGCTCACCACCACGTTGGAGGGGGTGTAATAGCGCTCCAGGTGTCCGAAGAGGGTCTCGCGACTGAGTGAAGAGACGGTCTCGCCGGTTCCGGCGATGTCCCTGCCCAGCGGGTGGTCCGGCCAGAGCATTCCCTCCAGCAGGGACTGGACCTTGTAGTCCGGGTGATCGTGGATCATGGCCAGTTCGTCCAGGACGACCGAGCGCTCACGTTCGACCTCTTCGGCCGGCAGCAGGGGGTTCCGCACGAGGTCTATGAGCAGGTCGAGACTGTCAAGCAGGTAGGGCTGCGGTACCTTGCACCAGTAGACCGTGAACTCCTGCTCGGTCTCGGCGTTCAGCACCCCGCCCACACCCTCCACCGCCCCGCTGATCATCTCGGGCTCCGGCCGGGACCCGGTGCCCTTGAACAGCAGGTGCTCAAGGAAGTGGGAGGCCCCCGCCTGTCCGTCGGGCTCGTGCCTTGAGCCTACGCCCACGAATATGCTGATGCTCACCGACCGGGTGTGGGGCATCTCGCCGGTTATGACGCGCAGGCCGTTGTCCAGTGTCGTCTTGCGGTGGATCGGTCCCGACGGAAACTCGGTGGGATGGGAGGTGGAGCCCGCTTGCATCTGGCGAATTCTAGCACCGCTCCCGGCGCCGGTCGGACCTGCGTCCGGAGTATCTAAACCTGCCCGCCCGGTCGGGGAGGTCCCGAAGTCGCCGTTTCCGCTTTAGAGCCGGACCATTTCATTTGACGGGTGTTATCGCAGACAATGGGAATTGAGTTGCGACCAGAGCGGCCGGGCCTGTTCCCGGTGCAGGCCGGTCGCCGATTCAGGTGGGTAGCCAAGGATGCTAAGGAAGATCGGAAGGATCAATCGGACCAGGGAGCCGGACGACGGCGTGCCCCCGGGTCAGTTCACGACGGCAAAGTTCCCTGTTCTAACCTTCGGGAGGACGCCCGTTGTGGATGTCAACGAGTGGAGGATGCGCGTCTTCGGTCTGGTCGAGTCCGAGAGGGTCTTCGACTGGGACGAGTTTCTCGACCTCGGCCGCGTAAAGATCGACGCCGAGTTCCACTGCGTTACCCAGTGGAGCCGGCTTGAGAACACGTGGGAGGGCGTGCCCATCGGGGCCGTGCTCAATGCCGCAAGGCCTCTCCCTGAGGCCAGGTACGTGATGGTCCACAGCTACGGCGGGTACTCGACCAACGTGGCGCTCGATGTGCTCGGCGATGACGATGTCCTGTTCGCATATCGCCATGACGGCGCCGACCTGGCCCGCGAGCACGGCGGCCCGCTGAGGCTGGTGGTCCCCAAGCGCTACGGCTGGAAGAGCGCCAAGTGGGTCAGCGGCCTGGAGTTCCTGGCCGACGACGCGCCCGGGTTCTGGGAGGTCAGGGGTTACCACATGGAGGGCGACCCCTGGAAGGAGCAGCGGTTCCGCGACGACCTCTGGTGAAAAAAGAGAGGCCCGCTCGATGAGCGGGCCTCTCTGCGAAAGCTCCTACTCGGGCGTTTAAGCGGCTGCGGGCTTCTTGGTGCCTTTCTTCAGGCGGGTGCCTGCCGTGGTGGTTGTGCCGGTGTAATCCATGTGGCCGCACTGAAGGCACTCGACGTACGGTCCATAGACGTCCCGGTTCGAGTGCATGTCGCCCCTGCACCTGGGACAGTTCTTTAACGCAAGCATCATACTCTCCTCCTTATCCTCCATTCCTCCGTCCGGCGCGAATGCCGGAGGGACATTCTGAAACGCCCCGAGTATTTTGTTAACCAATTTGCCTTGATATTGATTATGTATATTTTTGATATATGGCTGAATTGCTCGGCCCGCTTGCTCTGGAGTCGGCAACTCTGCAAATGACTACTACGCACCGGCCCCGCGGTCGGATTGGATCTGCTTCATCAACCGTGCAAATCATCACAATTGCGATTTTGAATTATATATATTGACACGCAGCGTATCAAGTTACTATACTTTTTCGGTAGATTTACTGGCCCTACCGGCGACATCTATAACGGCGCCAATCGGCGCAGGTTAGGTTTCCGGGATGGTGCCGACGGAGGCTGAGGAGCCCGGTGAGAGGTCCGACCGATTACCATACCGGCAGCGACGGCGTGTACATCATCAGCGTCGCTGCACGCATCGTTGAGATGCATCCCCAGACCCTGCGCAAGTACGAGCGGATAGGCCTGGTGTCCCCGTTCCGGACCGGCGGGATGCTCAGGCTGTATTCCGAGGAGGATCTGGCCCGCCTGCGGCTGATCAAGCACCTGGTAGGCGACCTGGGCCTCAACCTGTCCGGGGTCGAACTGGTGCTGGCGATCTTCAACAGACTGCTCAAGCTGCGGGTCGAGGCCGAGGTCGCGGGGACCCGGGGAAGGGTTGAGCTCAAGCGGGTTGTCGACGAGAGCCTCGGGGAGATGTTTCAGATGCTCGGAGTAGGGGCCAGATAGCCCGGACACGCGAGCGGAGCGTCACGTTATGAGCGAACAGGAACGGCAGTTGGAAGACGGCGGGCACGAGGCGGCCGGAGAAGTAGACGGCACGGGGACCGAGCAGGTCGATTCCTCGGTCCTCGATGAGGCCCTCAGGGAGAAGGACCAGTTCAGGTCGCTCGCCCAGCGGGCGCAGGCCGATCTTGAGAACTACAAGAGGAGGGCCGCCGATGAGCGGGAGGAGATCAGGAGGTTCGGCCAGTCCCAGGTCATCCTTAAGGTCCTGGCCGTTGCCGACGATTTCGGGCGCGCTCTGGAGATGGTCCCGGAGGATGCGGTTGCACCCGGCTGGCGAGAGGGCCTGGACCTTGTGCGGCGCCGCATCGACCACCTGCTCGAGACCGAGGGCGTCACGCCCATAGAGGCTCGCGGCAGGCCCTTTGAGCCGGCCGAGCACGAGGCGGTCTTCTTCGAGGAGACCAGCGAGTTCGAGCCGGGTCGGGTGATGTCGGTCATAAGGAACGGATACCGGCACAACGGCCGGGTGCTGCGTGCCGCCCAGGTGACGGTATCAAAGTCGCCCGAGGCCGCCGGGTAGCCGCGCTCCAGCCCAAGAAAGCAAGGCGGATTTCGAGCGCAAGGCGGCGTCTCGATGAGAACAATTCACAGGAGCATATAGCGAAATGCCGAAGATACTTGGAATAGATCTGGGGACCACCAACTCCTGCATGGCGGTCATCGAAGGGGGAGATCCGGTTGTAGTCGAAAACTCGGAGGGCGCGCGCACCACCCCGTCGGTGGTTGCCGTCAACCCGAAGAGCGCGGAGCGCTACGTGGGTCTGACCGCCAAGCGCCAGGCGGTCACCAATCCCGAGAACACCGTCTACTCCGTAAAGCGCTTCATGGGCCGGCGCTACAGCGAGGACACCATCAAGCCGGACCTCGATCTCATTCCCTACCAGGTCTCAAGCGCTGTAAACGGCGACGTGGCGGTGGCGATGTCGGGCAAGACCTACGCCCCGCCGGAAATCTCGGCGATGATCCTGCAGAAGATGAAGACCGATGCCGAGGCCAAGCTCGGCGAAAAGATCTCACAGGCCGTGATTACCGTCCCGGCCTACTTCGACGACAGCCAGCGGAACGCCACCAAGGATGCCGGCAGGATAGCCGGGCTCGAGGTGCTCAGGATCATCAACGAGCCGACCGCGGCGTCACTGGCCTACGGCCTCGACAAGAAGGGCGACGAGACGATCGCGGTCTACGACCTCGGCGGCGGCACCTTCGACATAACGATCCTGCAGATCGGCGAGGGCGTGTTCGAGGTCAAGGCGACCAACGGCGATACACACCTGGGAGGGGACGATTTCGACCAGCGCATCATCGACTGGATAGCGGCCGAGTTCAAAAAGAGCGACGGGATCGACCTAAAGCAGGACAGGATGGCCCTTCAGCGCCTGAGAGAGGCGGCCGAGCGCGCCAAGATAGAGCTTTCGACGCTGATGCAGGCGGAGATCAACCTCCCGTTCATCACCGCTGACGCCTCGGGTCCCAAGCACCTGGTCATGACCCTGACGAGGGCCAACCTGGAAAACCTCGTCCAGGACCTGGTGACCCGGTCCGTGGAGCCCTGCAAGAAGGCCCTTAGGGATGCGGGGATCGGTCCGAGCGAAGTGGACGAGGTGATCCTCGTGGGCGGCATGACGCGGATGCCGGCGGTCCAAAAGGCGGTGGTCGACCTATTCGGCAAGGAGGCCAACCAGGGTGTCAATCCCGACGAGGTGGTCGCCGTGGGCGCGGCCATACAGGGCGGCGTGCTGCAGGGAGAGGTGCAGGACCTGCTGCTCCTGGATGTCACCCCCCTTACGCTGGGCATCGAGACGATGGGTGCGGTCACGACCCCGCTGATACCGCGAAACACCACGATTCCCACGGCAAAGAGCGAGACCTTTACCACCGCCGCGGACGGCCAGACCAGCGTGGAGGTCCACGTGCTGCAGGGAGAGAGGGCCAACGCCACGGACAACAAGACGATCGGCCGTTTCATGCTCGACGGCATACTCCCCGCGCCCAGGGGAACGCCCCAGATCGAGGTCACCTTCGATCTGGACGCCAACGGCATTCTCAACGTCTCGGCCAGGGACAAGGGCACGGGCAAGGAGCAGAAGATCACCATCACCGCCTCCTCGGGACTGTCCGAGTCCGAGATCGAGCAGATGGTCAAGGACGCGGAAACTCACGCCGCCGAGGACGAGGAGCGGCGCAAGGCCGTTCAGACGCGGAACGAGGCCGAGGCTTCGGCCCACGCGGCGGAGAGGCTGATAGCCGACAATCCGGACGCTGTCTCCGAGGAGCAGAAAAAGGAGATCGAGGAGAAGGTGGCGGCGGTGCGAAGCGCGATCGAGTCAGATGACACCGGGCGCATCAACCTCGCCGTACAGGAGCTCCAGGCGTCGGTCCAGAAGGTGGGACAGGCCGTCTATGCCCAGCAGGCGGCGGCAGGCGGTCCCGGCGCCGCCCCGCCCGAGGGCGGGACGGAAGGCGATTCCGACGAGGGAACGATAGAGGGCGAGTACAAGGAGGTCTAGCCGGCCGGGTGCCGGCCTAGTACTGCTTGGTGTCCAGCACCCACCGCGTCAGCGGGCTGGGAGAGGGGCTCGTGCGCACGTTGACGACCGACGGAAGGTCGGAATCCAGGGCGCGCCTGAGCGCGGGACCGACCCCGCTGGCCTCCTCGACGTACTCCCCGCGGGCCCCCAGCGCCTCGGCCACCAGGTCGTAGCGGGTTCCAGGGCTTAGCTCGGTGGCGACCGAGCGGCCGAAGAACTTCACCTGCTGGTGGTAGTCGATTCCCCATACCGAGTCATTGCCCACCACGATGACGACGGGGATGCGGTGTCGAACGGCGGTGTCAAGCTCAAAACCATTGAATCCGAACGAGCCGTCGCCCGCCATCACCACGACCCTCGAGTCGGGCAGGGCCGCCTGGGCGCCTATGCCGAAGGGTATCGCCCACCCGAGCATTCCCATTACGCCGTTGGTGAACCAGCGGTCCTTCCTGTGCGCGGGAAGGTATGCGGCCCCGTAGAAGCCGACGTCCGCCCCCTCAAGTACCACCGCCGAGTCCTCGTCCAGAAGGGGCTCTATGGAGGTGTGGATCTTCATCGTGTGTATCCCGGGGCCGTCGCCGGCAAGAGCTGCCAGCTCACCCCGCTGTCGGGTAACGCTGTCGCGCAGCTCTGCCACCAGTCCCCCCTCGCTCCAGCTGCGGCCCTCTGCGGCGGCGGCAAGCTGGGCGACCACCACCCGCGGGTCGGCCGCGATCCCGATGTCGACGCCACGCGTTCGGCCTATCACCGACGGCTCCGGGTCGACCTGGACTATCGAGGCGTTTGCCGCGAGGCCGGGGGGCTCGCCGAACTCCAGGGTGAAGTCGAGCTTTTTCCCCAGCAGCAATACGGCGTCGGCCGTCCCTATGAGCTTGGCCGCCTCGACGACGCGCGGGTCGGCGATGCCGAAACAGTAAGGATGATCGTCAGCGGTCACCCCCCGCGCCGCCTCCTCGGTCAGGACGGGAATCCGGGTCACCTCGGCCAGCCTGTCCAGCTCGCCCTGGCCGATGGTCCAGGCGCCGTTGCCGGCGACGATGACCGGGCGGCTCGCCGCGCCCAGCAGGTCGAGTGCCGCCTCGATGTCCTTCGGATCGGCCACAGAGGCGGCCGGAGGCCCGTTGAGCGACGGGGGGTGGGCCCGCACGGTCGACTCGTCGATCTCAGCGGTCTGAACGTCCACGGGTATGGTCAAGTGCACCGGTCCGCGCCTGCCCGACAGGGCCGTCCGGAATGCGCGGGAGACCAGCTCGGGAATGCGCAGGGGATCCCAAACCATGATCGAGGCCTTGGTGACCGGGGCCGCCATTCCGATCTGGTCGATCTCCTGGGCGGCCCACTGGCCCAGGCGCGGTCGCCCCGCGCTCCCGGATATGTTCACCAGGGGCGACTCGAGCTGGTGGGCGAAGGCCAGACCGGGTATGGCGTTTGCGTGGCCCGGCGTTGTGAACATCGAGACCCCCGCGCCGCGTATCCGGCCCCAGGCATTGGCCATGTCGACCGCTCCCTGCTCGTGCCTTGCGTCTATGAAGCGGAAACCGTCCCCCGCCATGCGGTCCATAAGAGGCAGCGTGTGGTCGCCGGCGATGGCGAAGACGGTGTCAACGCCCCACTCCGACAGCGACCTCGATATCAGCTGCGCGCCGGTTACCTTTGCCATGTCTCACCCCCCGGACATGTGGATACCCGCTATGTTGACACAACGTCGCCGCGGGCGGCGGGACTCGCCCTAGGCCGACCTGATGCCGTGCATCGGGAAGATCAGCGAATGCACGGCCTGGACCCCGGACTCGCCGTAGCTGCGCGCCTGACGACGCATATCGTCGCCTATTGGAAGGTCGTCCGGGTCGAGCATCGAGCCGACCCCGTAGCGCTCGGCGTACTGCGCGGGAATGGTCGGGGATAGCTCCTGGCCGGACATTATGGCGAAGGCCTGCGCCCAGCAGCGGGCTACGGCCTGCAAGTCGTAGCCGCCACCACCCAGGGCGAGCCAGCGATACGGCATCTTTGAGAAGGTCCGCAGCACGTCGGAGAACCCCTGCACGGTCTGGGCCAGGTGTGTGATCGGATCCCTGAAATGGGTGTCTATGCCCAGCTGGGTGACCAGCACGTCAGGAGCGAACCTCTCAAGCAGGGGCGGCACCACCTGCTCAAAGCACCACAGGTAGGTGTCGGGGGTCGTGTATGGAAACAGGGGCAGGTTGACCGAGTAGCCGCGGCCGACGCCCGCGCCGGTCTCCTGGGCCCAGCCTGTGCCCGGGAACAGGTACGCGCCGGACTCGTGGAGCGAGATCGTCAGCACGCGGTCGGTGTCGTAGAAGGCGTTCTGTACGCCGTCTCCGTGGTGGCAGTCGATATCGACATAGGCCACGCGCATCCCCCTTGCCACCATCGCCTTGATGGCGACGACCGGGTCGTTGAACACGCAGAACCCGTACGCGTACCCGGGCATGGCGTGGTGCAGGCCGCCCGAGATGCTGATCGCTGCATCGACCCGCTCGTCGATCAGTAGCTCTGCGGCGACCATAGAGGCGCCCGTCGAAAGGGCGGCCGCCTCATAGACTCCCTCGTAGGCCGGGTTGTCCCCGGGTCCGAAGTTGTAAAGGTGGGCGCGCGCCGGCACCTGCCCACGCCCGTAGCTCTTGACCGCCTCTATGTACTGGGGGGTGTGGTAGCTGCCTATCTCTTCGTCGGTGGCCGGCCGTGGCTCCACGAGCACTGCGGCTTCCGGCTCAAAGGCACGGTACGCGCTCAGCAGCTCGAACGTGTAGCGCAGCCGCACCGGCTTCATCGGGTGCTCGTCCGATAGAACGTGCCTTGTCAGCGCGTCGGAGTAGACGAAGGCCGCCCGGCGAGACGACATCGATCTATGCTCCCACCGGCCGGATCTCTAGCGTTTCGCCGGCGTTGGCAACCATGACCTCGGTGCCCAGGCCGGCGGCCATGGAGGCGATCTCCCTGCGCACGGCCGCCTCCCAGGGAGGGTTCATGTGGGTGACGATGACCCTGGGCAGGTATCCTCGCGCCTGTCGAAACTCCGTGAGTTCTGCCTCAAGGAGCCGGGGGGTCAGATGGCCCAGCCTGACGGCCGCCTCCTGGTTGTCGTTGCCGTAGGTGACCTCGGTGAGCAGGGCGTCGGGCTCGATCTGGCTCCAGACGTCCCTGAGCCCCGGGCCGGTATCGCCGGTGTAGAACAGCCGAGCCGAGCCGTCCGAGACCCAGTAGCCGGCGCACGGCACGGTGTGGCGCATCCTGAAGGCCCGAACGCTGTGCCTGCCTATGGGAAAGGTCTCGCCCTCGCTGACCGGTCGCGGCGTGGGGCCGTCTCCGGTCGCCCCGGCCCTCCCGGCGCCCGGGAAGTATCTGCCGGCGATGGACTGTAGCGTCTCTGAGAGTCCGTAGACGTCGAACGAGGCACCGGCGGCCGCAAGGCTTTGCCTTAGGGAGGGCAGGTCGCGCACGTGATCGTTGTGTTCGTGGGTGATCAGTACGGCGCCTATCCGGCGCTGCTCTTCGAAGGTGAGGGAGCGCGAGATCGAGCCTGCGTCCAGGGCGAGTACGTCGTCGATCAGGTAGCCGGCAAACCGGGTTGCCTCGCTCTCCATGTTGTGGACGCCCAGGACGCGGAGCTTCATTCGCGCCATTCTAGGCTCGGAGGGTGGCCGCTACAATCGGGCGGCGGGCCAACCGGGTCGCTAAGGGGGCGTGTCGTAGCGCGGGTCAAAGCCCTCGGGCTCTTCGTCAGCCGACCTGCGGGCAAAGCGTCGACGGCGCAGCAGCCAGCCGCCGCCCGCTACCGCCGCTGCGAAGGCGGCCGCAAGGGCTAGCAGCAGGGAGGTTCCGAAGGTGCCCGGGTCGGCCCGAAGGGACGGCTCGTACTGGTCGGTCTCGCGGTCTGGCTCCGGGCGCTCGGAAGGCTCGACGGGCGGCGTAGGAGCCGCCGAAGGATCGGGGTCGGCCGACCGGCCCTTAGTGATCGGAGGCGCGCCTATCGATGCCCGCCACTCGTCCTCGAGCCCGGCGGGATCAAGGCCGTAGGCGTACCTGATCGCGTCCTCGAACCGGGTGCCCGCGCTGAGCTCCCCTATCACCTCGGTTACCTTCTCCTCGCCGTAGGCCTCGATCATGTAGGCGACCAGGCTCCGGGCCTGCGAGTAAAAGAGCCTTACGTCACCGGGTCGCCCTGGCTGGCCGCGCATCGAGGACAGCGTGAGCAACGAGCCGGTCCGCGCCGCCGAAAGAACGGCGGGATCGGTAGGCGGCGAGCCAGGCTCGAAGTACATCGCCAGCCCCTCGTTGTACCAGGAAGGGACTCTGCCGAGCGGGGAGGCTATCGCCTCGTCGAGCAGCAGGTGGGCCATCTCGTGCATCATCCCCCTCACCCCGACCCCGGCCAGCAGGAAGAGGTCGAAATCTGTGTAGGCGAAGCCTGCGTAAAGGTGGCTCTCGGAGGCCGCCCTGCTGATCGGCGCAAAGCTGCGGGCGGCCTCTGCGCGACCGTTGATGATGACCGCGCGCATCACGGGCGCCGATTCGACACCCAGCACCCGTCGGACCTCGGCGAGGCGGCGGTCCACCTCGGTCGCGGCGGCCTCGACCTCTGACCGCGGACGGTCATGCCAGAGCACCTCGATGGACTCAAGTGTCATCGACTGCCAGTCGAAGCGGGGGTCCAGGTAGGTCAGGCCGTAGCTGTCGGTCCTGAGGGAGCGTCCGGATGCGTCCTCTACGAGGTAGTGGTACTCGATGTCCAGGCCGCTCGGCAGGTAGGCGGAGCGGTCGCTGTTGATGATGAAGGTGGCTGTGACGGCGGTTCCCGGATCGAAGGCGGGATAGCCGTAGACGTAGTAGGGACGGTCGCCGAGGCGGTAGTGGATGGAGATTCCGGTTATCGGGCTGTCCGACTCGGCCGTTAGAGTGAACTCGATGTGACTCGGGAACAGCACCCTGTGATCCGAGGAGACGATGCGTATCGCCGACGGCGTGTCTACGGCGGGGCTCTGCGCGTCGGCGGTGTCTCCTTCACCGGGCGGAGCCGCGGCGAGGAGTGTCGCCGCAAGGACGGCGAGTACGGCCGTGAGGATCGCTTTCTTCATAGCTGCGTGGCGGGCTAAAGGCCCGTGATTCGGATGGAGGCGTGCGCCTTGTGAATGCGGTTGACGTTCAGCAGCAGGGCGGTCAGGTCCTCGGCGTAGCGCGCGTTGACAAGGCCGCCTCCGTCGATCGCCCTTGCTCCGGGTATCAGGCTCGTAAGGTCTGCGACCTCGGACTTTGCGCGCTCATCATCAGAGAATACGAGAACGTCGGAGTCGACGGATTCGTCCGGCCTGAGCAGGTCCCGCGCCGACAAATTGTGAAACGCGGCGGCAACCCGTGCGTTAGGCAGGAGCTGTGCCGCCTGAAGGGCCGCCGAGCCCTCCGGCACCCGCACGGCCGTTGCGGCCCCGCCATCGAAGGCCAACGGGGCGACGACGGTTATCACGAGCTTTCCGGTGAGGCTGGGTCCGATCGATTCCAGCGTCGGGCGCTGGCCCTCGTAGGGGACGGCGATGAACACCACGTCGGATGCGGCCGCGACCTCGTCGTTGGGGGCTCCGGCGACCGAGCCTTCCGGCACCCTGTCGGCGATCTTCGCCACCGCAGCGACCGCGCGCTCGCGCTGGCGGGACCCGATCATGACGGACCGGCCGGCCAGGGCGAATCTGAGCGCCAGGCCGCGGCCCTCCGGCCCGGTGCCGCCCACAAATCCGATGGTCTGTGTCGACATCCGTCAATTGTCCCCTTCGGGCCGCGGGAACCGCAAGCGGCCGATTGCACCCCTCGGGGGCCGCCTTTACAATGTGCCGGCCCGCGTCCTGCCCGTCGTAGGCGGTGCGCCGGGACGCGCGGGCATTAGACAGAGGAGGAGCGAGGATGGCCGAGTTCGGCTCTGACAAGCTGCGCAATGTTGCCCTGGTGTCGCATGGCGGGGCGGGCAAGACGATGATCGCCGAGGCGATGCTCTTCGCCGCCGGCCAGACTTCCCGGGCCGGCAGCACGGACGAGGGCACAACGGTCTCCGATTACGAGCCCGAAGAGATCAAGAGGACCGCAAGCGTCCAGATGTCGGTCATCCCGGTCAAGACGGCGGGCCACAAGCTCAACATCCTCGACACGCCGGGGTTCGCGGACTTTCGTGGCGGCGTGGTCTCGGCCCTCCGGGTCGCGGACGCCGTGGTGGAGGTGGTGTCGGCGCCGGCCGGTGTGGAGGTAGGGACCGTACAGACCTGGAACATGGCGGGCGAGGCGGGTCTGCCGCGGCTGATCTTCGTCAACAAGATGGACCGCGAAAACACCGACTTCGACCGTGCCATGGAGTCGATAACGGAGGCCTTCGGCAGGGAGAGCGTGGCGATTAATGTGCCGGTCTGGGACGGGTCGTCCTTTGCGGGCGTCCACGACATACTCTCCAAGGACCCTCCGCCGGAGGCGGCCGATCGCGCCGAGGCGGCCTACGAGAGGCTGGTCGAGGCGGTCGCAGAGAGCGACGACGACCTGGCGACCAAGTACCTGGAGGGCGAAGAGCTCACGCCGGCCGAGGTCTCCGCCGGCCTCAGGAGCGCGGTTGCCGAGGGGACCGTGATACCCGTCCTGTTCGGGTCGGCCGCGGCGAGCATCGGAGTCGGGGAGCTGGCCAGAGCGCTGATCGCCCTCTGTCCTTCTCCGGCCGATGCGGGCGGGCAGAGGGCGGGCGAGAGGGGCGAGGAGGGCGACGCGCTCGCCGCCCTGGTATTTAAGACCACCGCGGATCCGTTCGTGGGCAAGCTCTCCTACTTCAGGGTCATGTCCGGAACCTTCCGCAGCGACTCGCAGGTCTGGAACGCGGCCCCGGGGCAGAATGAGCGGGTCGGCCAGGTATTCGTCGTAACGGGCAAGGACACCGAGGCTGTGACCGAGTTCGGCCCCGGCGACATCGGAGCGGTCTCAAAGCTCAACTCAGTCGAGACCGGCCACACGCTTACCGAAAAGGACAATCCGGTCGTCCTGGAGGGCCTGACCTTCCCGGACCCGATCTACGTGATGGCGGTCCGCCCCACGGCCAAGACCGACGTTGACAAGCTCACCAGTGCCCTGGCCCGCATCGCCGAGGAGGACCCGACGCTGAGGGTGGAGCGCCAGCCGGATACCGGCGAGCTCCTGATCGCAGGGCTCGGCGACATGCACATCCTGGTGGCGATGGAGAAGATGAACCGGAAGTTCGCCGTCTCCGTCGATCTCGCCGTGCCCAGGGTGGCCTACAAGGAGACCATCCGGTCCACCTCACGGGTGGAGCACAAGCACAAAAAGCAGTCCGGCGGTCACGGGCAGTACGGCCACGTCTGGCTGGAGATCGAGCCCCTGCCCAGGGGCGGAGGATTCGAGTTCCAGTCCAAGGTCGTCGGGGGCTCTGTTCCCCGCGAGTACATCCCGTCGGTGGAAAAGGGCGTGTCCAGGGCGATGGGCGAGGGCGTGCTGGCCGGCTTCCCGGTGGTCGACATCAAGACGACCCTCGTTGACGGCAGCAGCCACCCGGTCGATTCGTCGGGCATATGCTACGAGATCGCCGGGTCACAGGCCCTGCAGAAGGGCATCAAGGCGGCCGATCCCATACTGCTGGAGCCGATCATGGTGCTTGCGGTGACCGTACCGGACGATGCGGCCGGCGACATAATGGGCGACCTCAACGGGCGCCGCGGCCGCATCCAGAGCATGACGCCCCGGGGCGATGGCACGACGGTGATCGAGGCCGAGGTTCCCCAGTCAGAGGTTCTGCAGTACGCGACGGACCTGCGGTCGCAGACCCAGGGACAGGGGACCTTCACGCTGACGCTGGCACGGCTGGAGCCGGTGCCGGATCACCTGGCCGGCCGGATCGTCGAGACCCAGGAGCAGGAGGCTGCGGCGGTCTAGGGACGGTCCCCAGCCGGGCCGTAGGACGTGTTTAGTCCGGCGTGCGCTGGCTGGTCCAGATCGTGTGGTAGTTCTGGCCCATCACGACCCGAGCGAGCTCGGCCTTCTCCTGGCGCCTGAGCTCGTCGAAGACCCGGGACATGTACTCGCCGGGCGAGGGATGGCCCGCCTTGGATAGCTGGTCGATCACCTGCTGCCATATCCCGTGGGTCTCAAGGCTCTCCACGTAGCGCGGCCAGCCGATCACCGAAAGGCTATGCCGGCGCGGAAAGCCGGGGCGCAGCCGGCGGATCGCCCGCATGCGCTCCTGCGGGGAGGCCACCATCGGCATTATCTTTACCATGGGGCCCGAGTGCTCGGTGGAGCGCAGGTCCACAACGAGCGACTTTCGGAACATCGGGAAGAAGATCGACAGTACCTCAGCCTCGCTGATGTCGATCAGGATCTCGTTGACGTCTAGCTCGAAATCTCCCTCCATCAAGGGGCGCTCTCCAGGTGAAATTGGGTGGGCCGAAACGGTCCTGAGCGGACCTGGCCCGCAGTCGGCACTTCCATGTTACGCGGTCGGCGGCGAGTTCGCCAGCACGCCGATTCAGCCTCCCCTGAGATCCGTCACGGCCGCCAGGAACGCCGGTAGCACCGCCTTCCAGTCCCCTACGACGCCGTAGCGGGCATCCCTGAAAATGCTGGCCCGCTCGTCGGTGTTCACCGCGACGATGTTCTTTGCTCCGCTGCATCCCGCGATGTGCTGACTGGCGCCGGATATTCCAAAGGTTATGTAAAGATCGGGGGTGATCGTCTTGCCCGTCAGACCCACCTGGTAGGAGTGGTCTATCCACCCCGCATCGCAGGCCGCGCGGGACGCCCCGACCGCGCCTCCAAGAGCGCCGGCCAGCTCGCGCAGTTGCTCAAAGGGCTCAGGGCCGCCGAGTCCCCTTCCGCCGCCAATTACGACCGCCGCGTCCTCCAGGCTGATGCCGGCGGCCTCCTGCCGGACGAGGCGAACGGACCTCACCCTGAGGCGCCCGGGGTCGAGCGAGGGACGCACGCCGGTCACCTCACCCGACCTTGACGGGTCTGGTTCAAGCGGATCGTAGGCATTGCCCCTGACCGTGATGACGGCCGGCCGGTCGTCCGGGAACGACACCCTGGCGACGGCGTTGCCTCCGTAGACTGGCCGAACGGCCGTCAGCCGGCCGTCTCCCTCGAGCCCGACCGAGGTGCAGTCCTGCGCCAGCGCCGCATCCAGCCGGGCGGCGAGGCGGGGGCCGATCTCCGAGCCGACGTCGGTTCTTGAGACCAGGACTATCCCGGGCAGGTACTGGCGGCAGACCTGCTCGTAGCACTGCAGCTGGGCGTCGCGACCGCCGCCGGCCACCTCCCCGGCACCGTCGATCAGGTATGCGCGATCGGCACCGGCGGCTATTGCGGCAGCCGCCGACTCCGCCTCGCCGATCAGCGCAGCGGACACCTCCGCCGCCAGGGCCCGCGCGAGCGCGATCATCTCGGCCGCGCCCTGATCGAGTCGGCCGTCCTGCGAGAGCTCTCCGATCACCAGGGCTCGCTCGATCAGATCAGTCCCTCCTCCCTCAGCCTGAGGGCGAGCAGTCGGCCG
Organism: Dehalococcoidia bacterium; assembly: GCA_965207145.1. Lineage (GTDB taxonomy): Bacteria > Chloroflexota > Dehalococcoidia > Lucifugimonadales > UBA2962 > CAUZIR01. Next base: position 897,254 of record OZ242262.1, read on the forward strand.
GAGTCCGCACCGCTCTCGCCCTCGATGAACTCGCACAGGCGGCTCGATTCCGGCACGTACAGCTCCTCCAACGCGCACCTCGGCGCGAGGCGGTCCGCGTCGAGTCCAAGGTCATGGGGGCTCATCACGGTGGGTTGCTTTCTGCCGGCGGCCATGATTCCGCGAAGGGTCGGATACCTGGGCGGGCCCAGCTCGTTGCTGACCGTGACCACCGCGGGAAGGTCGGCCTCTATCTCCTCGTAGCCGGAGGCCAGCACGCGCTCTGCGCGCACCGTGCCCCCGTCGACGGTCACGTCCTGCGCGAAGGGCAGGCAGGCGATGTCGAGCATCTCGGCGAGGATGAGCGGAACCTGCGCGTTGTCCCAGTCGGAGGCCTGACGGCCGCACAGGATGAGGTCGGCGCCGAGCGCTTTGACCGCCCGCGAGAGCACGTAGGCGGTGGCGAACGCATCGAGGTCGGCCAGCTCCGGGGCCTGCACCAGCACGAGGTCGTCGGCGCCCATGGACACGGGCTTTTTGATCACGTCCATCGCAAAGCCGTCCCCGACCGAAAGGACGGTGACGCTGGCGCCCGAGGCGTCCTTGATCCGAAGGGCCGCCTCCGTCGCGTTCTCGTCGAATCCGTTGACGACCGGGGGGACCCCGGGGGCCGCCACCACCCTCATCAGGTCGGGATCGATCCTAAATGCCGAAAGCGGGGTCTCGGGGTCGATGACCTGTTTGGCGCAGACGACGATCTTCACGGTGGACGGTCGGAAGGTAGCACCGGCCCCTGAGGGTGTCAAACGAGCCCGACCGTCCGGCCAGAGATCCTTTTCAGGCGATCACACCCCCAAAAGGGCGCCCCTGAAAAGTAGAACAACAGTGCCATGGAGCGACTCGCACCAGACACGCCGGGATGGCCTTCCACCGCATAGTGGTGCGGTGGAAGGATATCGATCCCGCGTCCGATACCGGCGAGTGGACGGCATCGAGAAAAAGATCACAACTGAAAAGGGTGACGATTTCTTGAAATGAGTCTTGACAAAGTTTCAAACAATGTTTATCAATTGTCCTAATTTTGGCACCCGTGGCGGAATCGCCGGTCAGGCGGCACACCGCTCGGGTTGGGGAGGGGCGCAATGGTTATCCAGGCCACACCGACTACATTCCGGCCGGCGATACCGCCATTACCCGCACGGCCGCGGGTCGTCGAGCCACTCCCGAACACTGTAGCGCGCCCGATACGCGAGCGGAGCGGCCACGATCGGTGCCCGCGCTGCTACGACACGCTTGTAAGGGGGTTCCAGGAACCTGAATGCCTTAAGTGCGGCTACGTGGACTACAGCCACCAGGAACAGTCCAGGAACGGCCGTCCGAAGAACCTCGTAAGCGCCGGCGCCACCTACGTACTGCGCTACGTGGGCGACTCGCCTCAGCTGGCACACACGCTCACCTACGTTCAGGCCGTCCGGCTGCGAAACAGGGCGGTCTACGAGGTGACCTGCCCGTTCTGCTCGAGCCTGATGGAGCAGTCCTCCCTCTCGGGTAAGCGCCGGGACATACGCGAAGAGCGCTTTAAGTGCTACCAGGGCCACAGGGTGTCCCTGACGCCCGGTAAGAACCGCTCGCTGGGCTGGAAGTAGCGCAGAATCCGAACTGCCGGGGCCGGAGAGCCGTCAGCTCTCCGGCCTTTTTTTCGCCCCCGGCCGCCCGTACACTGGCGCCTATGGCCAGGGTCGTCGAGCGCTGCGAGCAGGCCGGAGACGGGCACGTGTTCGTGTGCGACTTCTCTCCGCCCAGGGGTGGGGACCCGGCCCTGCTGTCGGGCGCACAGGACCTTTCCGCGGACTTTATCTCCGTCGCCTACAACCCCGGCAAGTCTCCCAGGCTGAACCCGGTGTCCGGCGCGTACTGGATCTCCCGCAACACCGGAAGGGACGTCCTGTTCACGGTCTCTACCCGGGACATGAACAGGATGGCCATCCAGGGCATGCTGCTCGGCGCCGACCTTCTGGGCCTTGAGAACGTGGTGGTCGTAAGGGGCGACCCCTACCGGGCGGGAGACCTTGAGTGGGCGGTCCCCGTCGACGATTATCGCCCCACAGAGCTGATCGCGGCCGTAAGGGGCCTCAATGAGGGAGTGGACTTTAGGGGGCTGAAGCTCAGGTCCCGGTCCGGCTTCTGCGTTGGCGCCACGATAGACCTGGGCGAGCCGCTGGAGGGGCAGGTGCGCCTCACGCGCCGAAAGGTGGAATCGGGAGCCGAGTTCTTCCTGCTGCAGGCCCTGTTTGAGCCGGCAGTGCTCGCCGATTTCGCCGAGGCCTACGCTGACGCCTGGGGCGAAGAGCTCGGCCAGCCCATCTTCTGCGGCGTGCAGATTCCGGTCCCGGACGGCGTCACCTTCGGAAGGCTGCCGGACTGGGTGACCGCGGGGATGGACGGGGGCAGGGACGGTGTCGACATAGCCGTCGAGCTGATCGAGCGCTACGCCGAGGCCGGTTACAGGAACGTGTATCTTGTCCCCCCGATATTCAGGGGAGGTCGCCGCGACTATGAGTCGGCGGCGCGTGTTCTGAGAGCCTTCGGTCGATGAGACGCCTCGCCGGGCGCTTCCGGCCGGACGCGTTGAGCTAGAGAGGAGACAAATGTCTGTCTACGAACAATTCGGGGTACCGACGATAATCAACGTTTCGGGGGCCTCCACCCGCGTCGGAGGTGCGCTGATGCCCGGCGTGGTGATCGATGCGATGGCCGAGGCGGCCACCGAGTCCGTCGCCATGGTCGAGCTACAGGCAGGGGCGAGCCGCTACATCGCCTCCGTTACGGGCGCTGAGGCCGGCTACGTGACGGCCGGCGCCTCTTCCGCGCTTACCTTGGGGGCCGCGGCCATAATGGCCGGGCTCAGCCCCGCCGCGATGGACAGGCTGCCGGACACCACGGGCCTTAAGAGCGAGTTCATAATCGCCAGGGAGCATCGCAACGGCTACGATCACGCCGCCCGAGTCGCCGGGGCAAGCCTGGTGGAGGTGGGGATGAACGAGGTCGTCGCCAACGCGGGGGTCCGTCGCACCGAGGCCTGGGAGTACGAGGCGGCGATCACCGATCGGACCGCGGCCATCTACTACGGGCAGGGCCCGACAAGCGAGCCCCCTCTTGCCGAGGTCGTCGCGGTGGCCCGCCGCCACGGCATCCCGGTGCTCGTCGACGCGGCGGGGGAGCTGCCTCCTAGGGAGAACCTGCGAGCCTTCATCGGGGCCGGCGCCGACCTCGTCGCCTTCTCGGGCGGCAAGGCACTGCGGGGCCCGCAGTCGAGCGGGATACTTTGCGGGCGGCGCGACCTGATCGCCTCTGTGGCCCTCCAGCACCTGGACATGGACGAATTCTTCGACATCTGGGATCCACCCGGCGACCTGATCCCCAAGGGCGAACTGCCGGGCATCCCCAGGCACGGGATAGGTCGGGGCTTTAAGGTGGCAAAGGAGGAGGTGATCGGTCTACTGGCCGCCCTGAAAAACTTCGTCGAGGGCGGACTCGAGGAGAGCTTCGCCCGGCAGCGGAGTTATCTGGAGTACGTCGTCGACGGGCTGAGCGGCCTGCCGGTGGACCCGGTCGTGGATGTGCCCGGTGAGGGCTCTCCGGTGCTCCGGATCAAGCTTAACGAGCAGGCCCTGGGCATGACGGCGTTCGAGGTCTCCCACCGTCTGAAGTCGGGCGAGCCGCGGGTCTTTGTCCAGGAGGTAGGCCTGCCGTCCGGCGTGCTCACCGTGCATCCACTGAACCTGGACCAGACGCGCACCGAGGCGCTGACCGAGGCGCTGAGGAGGTCGATCTCCGGCTAGAGAAGGCTCAGCCGGTCACCGCCCCCTCGGCGGCCGATGAGACGAGCTTGGCGTACTTGGCGAGCACGCCGCGGGTGTATCTCGGGGCCGGAGGGCTCCAGGCCTGGCGCCTGCGCGCGAGCTCCTCTTCGGTGACGCGCATCGACAGGTCGCGCGTCTCCACGTCCATGCTGATCGTATCGCCGTCGCGCAGCAGCGCGATCGGGCCTCCGGTCATGGCCTCCGGTGCTATGTGCCCGATCATGGGCCCGCGCGTTGCGCCGGAGAACCGCCCGTCGGTAAGGAGCAGCGTCGTCTCCCCGAGGCCGGCACCCATGATGGCCCCCGTCAGGGCCAGCATCTCCTGCATGCCCGGGCCGCCCTTGGGTCCCTCGTACCGTACGACGATCACGTCGCCGTGCCTTATGTGCCCGCCGGTGACCGCGTTAAAGGCCCCGCGCTCCGAGTCGAATACCCGGGCGGGTCCCTCGTGCCGAAGGTGCTTTGTTCCCGAGACCTTCATCACCGCTCCCTCCGGGGCCAGGTTGCCCTTGAGGATGACCAGTCCGCCGGTGGGGCTTCGCGGGTTGTCTATCGGGTATATGACCTTGCTGTCGGGATCTGCGCCGGTCCGCGCGTGGTCATCGGCGAGGTTCTCTGCAATGGTCCTTCCGGTGACGGTGATGCAGTCGCCGTGCAGGAGGCCCGCCCTGAGCAGCTCGCGCATCAGCGTGGGCACTCCGCCCGCCTTGTCCATGTCGGGCATCACGTAGCGCCCGCCCGGCCGAAGATCTGTCAGGTACGGGGTGAGCCTGCTGAGGCGGTCGAAGTCGTCGATCGACAGTGGAACCTCGGCCTCGGCGGCTATCGCGAGCAGGTGCAGCACGGCATTGGTGGATCCGCCCATCGACAGCACCACGGTTATGGCGTTCTCGAATGCCTCTCTGGTCATGATGTCGCGCGACTTTATGTCCCGCTCAAGCAGCGCGTGCATCGCCTCTCCGGCGCTGCGCGAGGCGTCGACATTGCGGGGGTCGACGGCAGGCATGGAAGCCGAGCCGGGCAGGGCCATGCCCAGTGCCTCGATTGCCGAGGACATCGTGTTCGCGGTGAACATCCCAGAGCAGGCGCCCTCCCCGGGGCAGGCCACCCTCTCCATGGCGATCAGCTCATCCAGGGTGAGATCTCCCTGCGAGTGGGCCCCGACCGCCTCGAACATGTCCTGGATGTTGATGTCCCTGCCCAGGTAGTTGCCGGCGAGGATCGCGCCTCCGTACACGAAGATCGACGGCACGTTCAGCCTTGCCATCGCCATCAGCGCGCCGGGCATGTTCTTGTCGCAGGCCGCTACCACCACGAGGCCGTCCATGCTCTCGCCGAACACGACCGTCTCGATCGAGTCCGCGATCACCTCCCTGCTCACCAGGGAGGCCTTCATGCCCTCGGTTCCCATCGAGATGCCGTCGCTGATGGTTATCGTCCCGAACAGGAAGGGAACGGACCCTCCGGAGCGCACGCCCTCCTTCGCCGCCCTGGCGACCCGGTCGAGGTGCACGTTGCAGGGCGTTACGTCGCTGGCCAGGTTGGCCACCGCAACGAAGGGCTTTTCAAAGTCGTCGTCCGTGAGGCCGGCGCCCCGCAGCATGGCCCTGGCCGGCGCACGGTCTGCGCCGTCCACCTGCACGGCGCTGCGGCGCCTAAGGTTGGTCTTGGTGATGGTCATGGAAGGTCTCTCCGGTGCGAATGGACACCGGTGCCAATTATATCGCCGTCTCGGCGCGGGCCCTGGCCTCCCTGCGCTGGGTGATGATGTGGTTGGCCACGAATACAAGGCCGCCGATGGCGATCACGCTCAGAAGCGTTATCGATCGGTCGAGCACCGCCACGGAAGCCGCGTCAGCCTTGGGCATGCTCAGCACGAGCAGTCCGGTCATGCCGGCCTCGACCGCCCCTATCCCCCCGGGGGTCGGCACCGTGCTGAGCACCGCGTGGCCCAGCGAAACGAGCAGGACCATCGGGATCGAGAGCGAGAGATCGAGCGCCTGGACCACGAAGTACAGCCGGGCTGCCTCCAGCGCCCATCCGATGACGCTCAGGGCCGCGAGGAGAGGAAGGTTGCGGGCCTCGATGCTGCCGAGGCTTCCCTGGTGGAACTGGCCGTAGATGCGCTCGAGCGCGCTCGGAAGAAGCCTTGCCAGCTTGAGGCCGAAGAACCGCATGGTGACCAGGAGAATGAAGAAGACCAGGGCGGTGCCGGCGGTCGCTATGACCAGGTACCTGAGTATGGTGTGGTCCGTGGTGACCGTTGCGGCCAGCACCGCGGCCACGATCATCAGCGCTACCGTCGCCATGTCGAGCATCCTCTCGGCCAGGAGCGTGCCGAGACCCCAGAAAAAGCCGCCGTTGGTGTCCTTGGAGAAAACCCAGGCGCGGTAGGCGTCGCCCAGCCTGAGCCAGGCGATGGTGTTGACGAACCATCCCATGATGATCAGCTGGGCGAAGCGCAGCGTCGATGGAAGGCGGATGGAGGTTTCGGGCTTATCCCCGCTCTGTGCGGCGCTGCGCGCCAGCAGCCTCCAGCGGTATCCGCGGAACAGAAAGCTCAGGTAGTAAAGGGCCATTGCCAGGACGAATGGCCAGGCCTTCATCTGGCTGACGTTTTGCCAGGTGTCCGACCAGTCCAGGTCGATGCCCCAGGCCAGGAAGAATATGAACGCGCCCGCCACCCCTAGGGAGAGCAGGGTCGGGAAGGAGAATATTCGTCGACGGAGGATCGACGGCAGGTCTGCGCCGGCGCTCGAGTCCGCCGATGAGAGGACTAGGCCGACGAGTCGGGTTAATCGCATTGGCCATGGGCCATTTTACAGCGGGCGCCTGCCGGGCACCCCCTCTCGCCTGGGGAAGCGCTCGGGGGAGGGTGCGCGCTTGGGGACCACCACCAGGCGCGCGTCCCTGCCCTCGCCGATTATCGCCGTGTCGACCCTGACCACCGCGGGCTCGCCCGCGCCGGTGGCATCGAGCGCGCGGGCGGCCGCGTCCAGTTCGGCCTCCGCTTCCCTCCCCTTGTAGCCGACGAACAGGCCGCCGATCCGGCAGAACGGCATGGTGAGCTCAACCAGGGTCGACAGGCGGGCAACGCCCCTTGACACCACGATGTCGAAGCTCTCCCGGACCCCGGGCAGGTGCGCGGCCGTCTCCGCCCGGTCCCTGATGACCGCAAGGTCGCAGAGCGCCAGCTCGGACCTTACATGCTCAAGGAAGCTGGCCTTCTTGCCCGTGGCCTCCAGGAGCGTCACCCGGCAGCCCGGCAGCGCGATGGCGAGAGCTACCCCGGGCAGCCCCGCGCCGGAGCCGACGTCCAGCACGCGCGAGCCGGAGATGCGGTCCGGTTCGATGGCGGCGGCGATGGTCAGGGAGTCGAGGAAGTGGCGCAGCCTTATCTGGGCCGGGTCGACGATGGCGGTGAGGTTCGCCCGCCGGTTGCCCTCGATGATCAGCTCCAGGTAGCGCTCGAACGCCGCCACCTGCTCGGCGCCGAGCGCGATGCCCAGCGCCGCCGCGCCGTCTACGAGATCGGTCAGGGGACTGGCGCCCCGGGGCGGGGGGCGGCGCCGGCGACAAACCCGGTCTGCGCGAGCGAGCTGGTCACGGTGAACAGGTTGATCACGAACATGGGGCCGCTCGGGATGTGAAGCGGCCAGAGCAAAAGACCCAGCGGGCCGACCGCCGTCACCGCCCAGGCCGCTCGTGCGCCCACCGCACCCGACCTTCTGAGCGCCAGCCCGTATGCGGTCATGCCCACCTGGGCCGCAATGACCGCGGGGAACTCCACTGCACCGTAGAAGATCGACTGGAGGGGTGAAAAGCCCACGGTAGCGCCGTTGCCGGATCCCGAGTAGTAGGAGCCCAGGTCGCCGACCAGCGCGACCCCTAGGGCCGCCAGCGTGAACCAGAATGCGACCTGCACCCAGATCGTTGACCGGCTCCGGACCCGCCCCTGAAAGCAGTAAAGTCCGGCCATCGCGCCGAGGTAGGCAGGAAAGAACAGGCGGCCGGCGATCAGGTATGCGTCCGACTCGGCAAGCCATGTCGCCATCACCAGGGGCGTTACCAGAAGGCCGAAACCCCCACCGGCGATGGCGACGATGCGCAGATAGGAAGGTGGGATGGAGCCCGGTCCGAAGGTCACCCGGACAGCCTAATCGCAGTCCCCACGCCCTGCCAAGACCGCGTGTTTGACACGGCGCTGAGTGCGGAAATAGACTTTGCGCGACAAGGCTATAGATCAAATTCACCCGGGGGAGCCCATTAGGGCTGAGAGGCCGGCCATAGGGCCGTCGACCCCTCGAACCTGACCTGGATAACGCCAGCGTAGGGAGCGGAAACCATCGAGGCATCGCCGCGCCGGCCCAGTCCACAGGGGACCCGGACAGAGGCGGTGCTTTTTTTGTCGGACGGCTCACTGGCGATAGTTCTGACGCTGGTCACCTCGGTCGTCTTCGTGGCCGTCGCCTACCTCTACTCGGCCAGGAGGCGCCAGAGCGTCGATGGCATGCTCGCCACCGCGACGCTCGTGGCCTCGGCGATGGGGGCATGGATCCTGTTCAGTCCCGCCGAGACGGGGACCTGGGCCGGGCTGGTGGGGCTGATCGGCTACAGCCTGGGGTCGGCCGCACCCATAGCGGCGTTCGTTATCCTCGGCGCCCGCATGAGGCGGCTGATGCCCGAGGGCAGATCACTTACCGATTTCGTGTGGACAAGGTACGGGCCGATGACGTACCTGGCGTCCGTGGCGGTGATCGTGTTCTACATGTTCATCTTCCTGGCCGCCGAGATGACCGGCATAGCCCTGGCCGCGCGACTGATCGGAGACACCCCGCTCTGGGTGACCGCGCTGATCGTCGGGGCGATGACGGTCGCCTACACGGCCTACGGGGGCCTCAGGGCCTCGGTCATCACGGACGGGGTGCAGTTCATGCTCATCATCCCGCTGCTAGGGGCGGTACTGATCGCCCTTCTGTTCCTGCTCGACGGCTTCGGTCCGGCCATATCCAGTGTCGGCGAGGAGGCGGGACATCTCCTCTCGCTTGGCCACGGGCCCGGTATCGAGTTCGCTTTCACGCTGTTCATCGCCGTCTGGGCCGCGAACATGTTCCACCAGGGCTTCTGGCAGCGCGTGTACACGGTCAGGGATGAGCGGTCGCTGAGGCGGGGGTTTGCGGCCGCTGCGGCCGTGGTGATACCCATGGTTATGCTCGCGGGCCTGCTCGGGATCGTCGCGGTCGGGCACGGATCGGCCGATGAGCCGTCGGTGGCCCTGTTTTCCCTGGTCCTCGATGTGATGCCACGATGGGCCTGGGCGGTGGTCCTGGTCGCCGGACTCATGCTGGTGATGAGCAGCATGGATACGCTGCTTAACGGAATAGCCTCCGCGGTCACCTCGGACCTTGCGCGGTTTAGGCCCTCCTGGTCGGGCTCCCGGCTTCTGGGATCATCCAGGTTGATCACGCTTGCGGTGGTTGTCCCGGCGATCGCCATCGCCTCTCAGGGCTACAGCGTCCTGTACCTGTTCCTGATAGCCGACCTGATCTGTGCGGCGGCGGTCGTGCCCGTCTTCTACGGCCTGTACAACAGACGCCTGTCGGACGGTGCGGCGGCGGCGGCGTTCGTCGCCGGGGTGGTGGTCGGCGTGCTGTTCTTCCCCGCCTCGGACTTCAGCGCGTGGAACTCCATCCCCTGGTCGGGCAAGACGCTGGTGAGCTTTGCGACCGCCCTCGGCGCATCGACCGTCGTTGCGCTGGTTGGCGCCCACCTGCTCGGCAGTCCGAGGAAGGAAAGTGAATTCGACTTCGGCCTGCTCGCGGCGAGAGTGCGGGCGATAACGGATTGATCATGGCGGACTCGTTCACACGCGACCTTAAGGCCAGGCACCAGATTGCATGGGAGCGGGTGGTAGTCCACCCGCTCGTCCTGGAGCTGGGCGACGGGACCCTGCCGCTCGAACGGTTCCGCTTCTACTTCGTCCAGGACTACATCTTCGTAAAGGACCTTGTGTCGGTGATGGGCATGGCCATCGCCAAGTCCCCGGACCTTGGTGCGGCGAGCGCGCCGATCAACAGGTTCCTCGGCGGGGTGCTCAACCCTGAAAACGACCTTTTCGTAAGGGCGCTCGGCGCCCTTGATGCGACCGCCGAGGAGCTCACCGCCTCGGTCGCATCGCCGGCCACGCAGGGCTTTTGCGACTTTGTCACCCGCGTGGGGCACGAGGGCACGTTCGACGAGATCATCACGGTGCTCTACGTGACCGAGGGGACGTACCTCGAGTGGGCTACCCGGCTGATCGAGGCCGGCCGTGTGCCCGACAGCGGATTCTACCGGGAGTGGATAGACATCCACGGGCCCGCGGCGCTCGGCGAGATCGTCGAATGGATGGGCGCGCACCTCGACTCGATCGCGCCCGGGGACCGCTCGCCGCGGACCGACTGGCTGGTGCGCACCGCGCTCGCCTACGAGCTGATGTTCTGGGAGCAGGCCTACACGGGCGAAGGCTCGCAGTGGCCCGCGTGAGCAGGCCCCGCGTCCTGACCGTCGCCGGCTCGGACTCCGGCGGAGGCGCAGGGATCCAGGCGGACATTAAGACGTTCGCGGCCCTGGGCGCCTACGGTACCTCGGCCATAACCGCCGTGACCGCCCAGAACACGCTGGGCGTAACCGACGTCCTCGAGGTGCATCCGGCCACGGTCCGCTCCCAGATCGATGCGGTCATGGACGACATCGGCGCCGATGCAGCCAAGACCGGGATGCTCTCGAGCGCGGAGATCATCGAGGAGGTGGCGAACGGACTGCAGCGCCACGGCGTGAGCCGACTGGTCGTAGACCCGGTGATGGTCGCGACCAGCGGGGCGAGGCTGCTGAGGAAGGATGCCGAGGAGGCGCTGATCCGCCTGCTGATTCCGGCGGCCAGCCTGGTCACACCCAATGTGCAGGAGGCCGCGGTGCTCGTCGGCCGGCCGATAGAGACGATCGATCAGGTCCGGGAGGCTGCTCGGGAGATAGCCGGGATGGGCGCACGCGCCGTCGTGATAACCGGGGGGCTGGAGGGCGGCCCGGCGACGGATGTCCTGTTCGCGGGAGGCGAGATAGAGATCTTCGCCGCAGAGCGGATCGAGACCCTGAGCACGCACGGGACCGGCTGCACGTTTTCGGCGGCGGCCGCGGTCGGCCTCGCGAGGGGCATGCGCACAAGGGATGCGGTGGCGACGGCCAAGCGCTACGTGGCCGCCGCCATATGCGGGGCCTACCCGGTGGGGTCCGGGCACGGTCCCGTGGACCATTTCCACGGGCTGGTCGGGATCGGGTCGGGCCAGCAGTAAGCGGCTGTCCGGACCGGTCGCGTTTCGTTGAATGGGGGTTTGGGCGCCGCTATAATTGCGGCGGCTCGCCGCGGATGGCAAGGCGGGCCGTGTGTGCGACTGTAGGAGGTCCGGATGGACTCTAAGGACAACGAAGGTTCTGGCAGCTCCCGCAGGGAGTTCCTGAGGAAGGTCCCCATGGGGCTGTTGGGCGTTGCGGCGCTGATGACCGTGGGCGGGGGCCTTCTCGGGCTCACCCGCAGGCGGGTCAGCTTCGGCCCGGACTCGATCTTCCGCCCGCGCGACGGCGGGCCGTCGGAGGTGTAGGGTGATGCAGATGGTCACGCGGCCGGGGGCCCTGGTCGTCCAGGCGCGTCCCTGGGCGCTGCTCGGAAAGCCCGGTCCCTCGCTGCTCGAGGCCCTCTACCCGGGGGCCAACCCCGCCCACAAGATGGCCGTCTCGCTGGTGCTGGTGGGCGTCTTGGTGGGGCTTGCCAGGGCGCGGTTCTTCCTGCCGGATAACCCCGTTCCCATCACCTTCCAGACCTTCGGGGTGCTGATGATCGGAGGGGTGCTCGGCTGGCGCTGGGGCCTTTTCTCGATACTGGTTTACTACTTTCTGGGCATGGCCGGCGTGCCTGTGTTCCAGGGCGGCGGCAACGGCTGGGCATACACCGGCGAGGGCGTGACCGGGGGCTACCTGATCGGCTTCATAGCCTCGGCGTGGCTGGTCGGCTATCTCTCGCAGCGCGGATGGAACCGCGGCAGGTCGATGTGGACGATGATCCTGGCGATGCTCGTCGTCTACCTGCCGGCGCTGCTCTGGCTCCGCTACGGGGGCTTTTCGTGGCCGGCCGAGGGAGAGCTGTTCTCGGCCGGGATGTACCCGTTCATACCCGGCGACCTGGTCAAGGCCATGCTTGCTTCCGTGGCCGTGGGCCTCGGGTGGAAGATCGCCGATCGCCGGTCGGCCGAAAGGAAGGCCGTGGCCGAATCGGGCGACGGGTGACGCCGGCCGGCCGGGGCGAGACGACAATCGACTGAGCGTATCCCGGGACGGCCCGGGGCAAGGAGGGGCGTTTTGCAGGCATTAGGAACCGAAACGGCATCCCCGCTAAGGCGCCTGGCGGCCCTCTTAATCGACTTTGTGCTCGTCCCGCTGACGCTCATTATCGGATACATCATCTGGTGGCTCCTCGTCCTCGGGCGCGGGCAGACCCCGGGCAAGCAGATCCTTGCCATCAGGGCCGTGCGCCGAGGGGGCGAGCCGACAGGCTGGGGCCTTATGTTCGTCCGCGAGGTGCTCAAGTGGATTCTCCACGCCTTCACACTGGGTCTGGTCGCCGACGGGATAGTACTGCTGATGGACGAGAAAGAGCACCGGTCCGTGATCGACCGCGTCGTGGACACGAGGGTGGTCTACTGCGATTGACCCGATGCCTGCCCCGGAGGCCGGTTTCGGTGACTGAGAGGCGAGGCGTCAGCTACCGGGTGCCCTGCCTGGCGAGAGGTGTCAGCTAGCCTCCGACAAGCGTGAGGCGGCGGTCCAGGTCGTTCCAGGGGATCATCGCGTCGATCCAGCTGCCCAGGCGGTTCAGGTAGACGTTGGCGGCGTCCAGGATCTCCTTCAGCTCATCGGTCGATCCCGCAGCCTCGGCCGCCTCGGCAGCCCGGCGGATCAGGGCTGTCGATCCCTCAAAGCCCCACTTTGACAGGCGGTGGTCGGTGCGAAGCAGGTAGGCGGCCGCCACCCTGCCGGCCTGGGCGACGGGCAACTCGTCGGCCAGTTCCCGGGCCACGTGCAGGTTCTCTGTGCCCCAGAACAGATCGAAGTTCGAGTAGACCACGCACGGAAGGTTGCCCATGGGGGGTCGGGTGTGCGTGCGCATGGCGGCGACGTCGGCGGGCTCGGTCTCCCAGATCTCCGCGGTTGCCGCGCGCAGCGCGTCGGCGGTCGCGTTTCCGGTCTCCGCCGGCGCCTGCCCGGTCGCGGACGCATCAGCGTCCGCCATGCTGATTGAGACGGGAAGCGTGCCGGCCTCAAGGATGCGCCTGCCGGCTGTGACCGCCCCGGGAAGGTCCTCGGGGACGACCCGGGCGAACAGGTTTATGTAGCCGAAGGGCATGATCTCGCCGTAGAAAAGGCACAGGGTCTGGCTGCGCGGATAGTAGCCGATGTCCCCGGGCTCGACGGAGGGGACCTGGTTCTCCCCCGGGGGGGCGTAGAACGGGAGCATGGCTATCGTCTCGTCGCCTGCGAACTTGGCGTTGACGCCGAACGTGCTCGTGGGCATCGCCCTCTCGAACGCGGCGCACGTCTCCGGCGCCTCGCCGGCGAGAAGGGCGGCCCTGACCGTCTCGCCGGCCATGTGGATTTCGAAAATCTTGTCCATCGGGTCGATCACTCCTGTGGTGGCTGAGATAGACTTTTGCCGGCGCGGTGCGGTGCGCCGGCCGGGGTGGAGGCGGTCGCCGCTAGTAGACCTTGTTGGAGCCGACCAGGGGCACGCCGCTCATGGCCGATGCGTCCACCGTCAGGGCCCTGAGGTCCTCGGGCTCCAGGTTGTGGATGTCGCGCTTTCCGCAGGCGCGCGCAAGCAGCTGGATCTCCAGGGTCAGGGCGTTCAGGTAGTTAAACACCCGGTCGGCCGCCTCGTCCGGGTCCAGCCGCGCCTCCAGATCGGGGTCCTGCGTGGTGATGCCGACCGGGCACAGCCCGGTGTGGCAGTGATGGCAGGCGCCGGGACTGGTGCCCAGCCGCTCGTAGTCCTCGGTGTAGATGGACTTGTTGCAGTTAAGGGCGATCAGCGCCGCGGTGCCTATCGCCACGCCCTTTGCGCCAAGGGCCAGCGCCTTGGCCATGTCCGCGCCGCTGGCCAGACCGCCCGAGACGACCAGGTCGACCTCGTCCTCGAGCCCCAGGTCCTGTAGCGCCCGGACCGCCTCCGCGGTCGCCGGCATGGTCGGTATGCCCGTGTGGTCCAGCTGGAGCTCGGGCGAGGCGCCCGTGCCTGCCTCCATGCCGTCGATGACGATGACGTCGGCGCCGACCTTTGCGGCGAGCTTCACATCGTCCGTCACCCGTCCGGCGCCCAGCTTTATGAACAGTGGAACGCGCCCCTCGGTGACTTCCCTGAGCTCCTCCATCTTTATCATCAGGTCGTCCGCCCCCATCCAGTCCGGATGGCGGACGGGGCTGCGCTGGTCGACGCCCGGCGGGAGCTCGCGCTGGTTGGCGATGACCTCGGAGACCTTCAGGCCCAGGAGAAGGCCGCCCGTCCCGGGCTTTGCCCCCTGTCCGATGACGATCTCGAGCGCGTCGGCGGCGCGCACGTGGTCGGGGTTGAACCCGTAGCGGCTGGGAAGGACCTGGTACATGAGCATGCGCGAGGCCTCGCGCTCGGCAAGGAGCATGCCGCCGTCGCCGGTCACCGTCATGGTGCCCATGCGGGTGGCGGCCCTGCCCAGGGCCACCTTGGCACTCGCCGAGAGGGCTCCGAAGCTCATGCCCGATATGTAGATGGGCGTCTCCATCCTCAGGGGCTCGGACGCGTGCCTGGCTCCGAGCACGGTCTCGGTGCTGCACTTCTCGCGGTAGCCCTCCAGCGGCACGCGGCTCATGCCGGAGGTTATGAACGTCAGGTCGTCGAACGAGGGGAGCCGCCTGAGGGTGCCGAAGCCGCGGATGCGGTAGCGGCCGAGCTCGGCCTTGGCCTGGATGTCCTCGACCACCTCCGGGCCGAAGAAAAAGCTCTCGCGGATGAGGGGTCTTGTGTCCTCCGATCCGCCGTTTGCCGAGGCGGCGCCTGTCACGGTACCTTCCTCCCTCTGCCGATCACAGCGCGGTCCTCCAGATCCTGAAGTCGCGCTTGTTGAAGTTGTAAAGGCGCTTGTCGGAGACGATCTTCCGGAACTCGGCGGCCTCGGGAACCCCGGCCACCTCGTAGCGGTCAAGCAGTTCGGTAAGCTCGGCGGCGTCCCGCTCGTCGAGGTCGTCGAACTTGGCGCCGTTGCCGAAGTCGGCGACCTGGCCGCGTACGAACATGCGTCCCTCGTATATCGAGTCGGCGAACGCCTCCCCGGTGTCCCCGCACACGATCATCACGCCCCGCTGGTTGACGAAGCCCGACATGTAGTCCACGGACCCGCCGATCACTATCGTTCCGCCCTTCTGGGAGATGCCGGTGCGCGGGCCGGTGTTGCCGTGGACCACGAGGGTGCCGCCCCTGATCGCCGCCCCTGCCGCGGCGCTGGCGTTGCCCCGCACGACGACGCTGCCGGACTGCATGTCGGAGGCGACCGACCAGCCGGCGTTTCCGGTGACCTCTATGTCGGCCAGCTTGAGCATGCCGCCGCAGTAGTAGCCGACGTTGCCGTCTATGGTCACCCTGCCGGGCTGGTTGAGCCCTACGGCGAGGTTGTGGCGGGACTCGGAGTTGGTGACCAGCACCTCCCCGTCGGCCGTCAGGCCGGCGCGTATGGCGCTGTTAACTTCCCGCAGGCTAAGGCCCCTGGCGTCTACCGATGCCACGTGCCAACAGCCCTCGCGGTCGGTTCGTAGACGCGGGTCTCGCTCGTTATCAGGTGCCCGAGGGCGACCTCCTCGGAGGCCATCGCGACAAAGCCCTCGTCCTCTGCGACCACCAGGGGCTTTGTAGAGAACCGGTCCTTGGCAAAGCCGATGCCGTCCCGCGTCGTCACGAGGTAGGTGAAGGTGCCGTCCAGGCCTTCGATCGAGTCGGCAAGCGCCTCCTCGAGCGTGGCGCCCGCCCGCAGGCGGTCCGCGATGAAGACGGATATCACCTCGGAGTCGTTGGTGGTCAGAAACTCGTACCCGCGCCTCTGCAGCGAGCGGCGCAGGTTGTTGTGGTTGGTCAGCTGCCCGTTGTGCACGACGGCGATGTCCGGGAACGGTCTCGCCCAGAAGGGGTGCGAGTAGCAGATGTTGACGATGCTCTCGGTGGCCAGCCGGGTGTGGGCCAGCCCGTGCGTGCCCTCAAAGCCCGCCACGTCGTAGACGGTCATCTCATCGGCAGGTCCGACGTCCTTTACGATCTCCATCGCGTTGCCGAGGCTCAGGACCTCCGCCCCGGTCGACTCGATCGCGTGCGTGATGCCCATCATGCGCTCAAGGTCCGCGGTGTCGGCCACGTCACTGAGCTCGATGCGGGCTATGTTGCCCGTGTACCTGACGCCGGCCACGGAGGCCACCTCGCCCACCCGCTCGCGTATCTCAGAGAGCCTGGCCTCGGCCCCGGCGCCGTTGGTCGGGCGGTCCCTCCGCAGGTGGATCCGGAGGGCAAGGTGCCCGGCGGGCAGGCCGCCGTAGAGCGCGAGGCCGGTCGAGTCCAGGCCGCGGCTGCCGAGAACCGTGGCCATGTCGGTAAGGCACCTGCCCAGAGACACGTCTCCACCGCCGTTCTTGAACATGAAACCGGCTATGCCGCACATGGACTTTCGCTCTCCTCATGGCCCGGTAGGGCCCGAAAGGCACTAATCAGGCAGTCTATGGCGGTGGGCGGGGCCAGTCAATACGCCGCGGCGCGTGCTAGACTGTACGTCTCG
The DNA here is from genome assembly GCA_965207145.1 of Dehalococcoidia bacterium. Taxonomy (GTDB): domain Bacteria; phylum Chloroflexota; class Dehalococcoidia; order Lucifugimonadales; family UBA2962; genus CAUZIR01. Next base: position 913,971 of record OZ242262.1, read on the forward strand.
GTTCCGCGACCCGACGGCCCGTCCGCCTGCTAAGCGGCTTTTTTAAGTCTCTGTGAGGTTTGGCGGCATTGGCCGGCGTTCTGACCCGAATAAGGACGTTCAGGTCCTTTCGATACGGTGATTTCCGTCTTCTATGGGTTGCCAGCGTGGGCACCTCCGGCGGATTTTTCTTCCAGCAGGTACTGATCGGCTGGCTCACGTACGACCTGACCGGGTCGGCCTTCCTGACCAGCGTCGTGCTCGGGCTCGACACGCTTCCGAACCTGATCGCAGCTCCGCTCGGCGGGGTCCTGGTCGACAACCTGGACCGACGCAAGGTGCTGGCCTTTGTCCCGGTCTACCAGTGCGCGCTGAGCGTGGCGTTCGGCCTTGTGATCCTGCTCGGGCTCGTCGAGCCATGGCATATCTTCGTCTTCGTGCTGCTCATGGGCTTTTCCTGGGTGATCATCGAGCCGGCGCGCATGTCCATCATCCCCGGAATCGTGGGCGAGGACAGGCTGGTCAACGCCTTCTCGCTGGTGCAGCTGGCGTTCAGCACGACCAGGCTGGTAGGTCCGGTAGTGGGAGGGATCGCGCTGGCGAGCCTGGGTCCTGCGGCGGCGGTGTTCGTTGCGGCGGGCTCCCAGTTCGTGGCGATGCTTATGGGCATGGCGATCCGCACGAGAAATCAGCCCGAGTCGAGGGTCACACTGGGCACCGCCCTGTCGGGGCTCGCCGGCTCGTTCCGCCTGGTGAGGGACACCCCGGTCGTGCAGGCGCTGCTGCTGCTGGCGCTGATCAGCCCGCTCGTCGTAGTGCCGTTTTCCTACGGGCTGATGCCGGTGTTCGCGGCCGAGGTGTACGACGTTGGCCCCGCCCTGCTGGGTGCGCTGCTCTCCCTGATAGGTGCCGGATCGATGATAGGCACGATCGTGCTCGCCTCGATGCTGGATGTCCCGCGCAAGGGTTACGCCGCGATGGCCGGCGTGCTGATCTCGGCGGCCGGGCTGGTGATGATGGCACTGGCCCCCTCCTTTCCCGTTGCCGCGCTGGCCGCGCTGGTGGTGGGAATCGGGTTCACGAGCGCCCAGACGCTCGTCTCCTCGCTCCTTCAGAGAGTGGTGCCCGGCGAATACCGCGGGCGAATCTCTGGTATCTGGATGATGACCTGGGGAACGGTGGTGGGCGGCGGTCTAGTTGCCGGGGCCCTTGCGGGCCCGCTGGGTGCGCCCCTCGCCGCCCTGGTGGGCGCGGGCATAGCAGCCGCGGCGGTGCTGGCGGTCATTGCCGGCTACCGGCCCGTGCGTGAGCTGGGGTAGGGGCATCCGGAAGACATCCTGGCGCCCCTGGTTCTAGTGTCCTGTGAATTCCGGGGCTGCGGTCCTCGGGAGCGCTGAAGATCGCAGACTGGAGCCTGCCTGGCGGGCGGCTAGTAGATCTCCAGGTACTCGCTCTTTTCCCAGTCGGTTATATGGGCGCGGAACCGGGCGAGCTCATGGCGTCTCATGACGGTGTAGACGGTTACGAACTCCTCGCCAAGCATCCCGGCGAACTCCCCGTCGGCCTCAAGGGCCGCAAGAGACTCCTCAAGCGTGGCGGGCAGCTTGGTGTACTGGGGATCGTCCTCGACCGGGCCGGCCGACGGGTCGGGTGTGACGGCCGGGACGCCCTTCTCCAGGCCCAGCAGGCCGGTGGCCAGGACGCCGGCGACCGCAAGGTAAGGATTGGCAAGACCGGTCCCGAGGCGGTTCTCAAGGTGGGTGTTGTCGTCGCGCGAGTTCTTGGCCCTTACGGCGGCGCTGCGGTCCTGCGGTCCCCAGCTGACGTTGGAGGGCGCGAAGTGGTGGGGCACAAAGCGGCTGTAGCAGTTGATGGTCGGCGCGAGCAGGGCCATCGATGCCGGGGTGTGGTCGAGCATCCCCTGGATGAACTGGCGCGCCACCGCGGACAGCCCGTCCGGATCGTCGTTGTCGAGGAAGGCGTTTGCGCCCGTGGTCTTGTCGGACAGCGATAGGTGGATGTGGCAGCCGTTGGCTGCGTCCTCGGGCAGGGGCTTTGTCATGAAGGTGGCGTTGTAGCCCATCTGGTGGGCGATGGTCTTTACCCCGTTCTTGAAGGTAAAGCCCTGGTCGGCGGCGTCGATTCCGATCGCCGGGGCGAAGTTGATCTCGAACTGGGACGGTGCGTACTCGCAGTTGGCGGTGATGATGTCCACGCCGGCCCGCGGCATCTCGTCCAGGATCCGGTCTATGACGGGCACGTAGCGGTTGCGGAGCGTGTTGAAGATGTGCAGCCCGCCGAAATAAGGGTCCGGGTCGGCCTTATCGGGATCGAAGATGTAGAACTCGTACTCCAGGCCGACTTTGACCTCGTAGCCCATCGAGTCGGCCCGGTCGAGCAGCTGGCGAAGCAGCCAGCGCGGCGCGGCCCTGTGGGGCGTGCCGTCCTCCCACTCCCCCTCGCAGATCAGCCTGGCCGTGTTCTCCAGCCACGGCACGTCCAGCGCGGTCCCGAGGTCGGGTCGAAGTAGCTGGTCGGCGTAGTTGACCTCCTCGTTGTAGAGCGTATTCGGAACGACTGATGAGGCGGTGTCGAGCGAGACCGTGCCCCCGTACATGTTCAGTCCCCCGGTGGCGTAGCTCTCGACGTGGCCCAGTGGCACGATCTTCGATCGGCTCACACCGTGCATGTCGGGAAGCTCGAACTGGACGTGTGTGATCCCACGCTGCTTCCATCCGCGAACCAGGTCCTCGATCGTGCTGTGGCTCTTGGCCATCTTCTCTGTCCTCCTGTGCTGGCGGGTGCCAGTTTAAGTCAAGCTCGCCCTAGATGAAGGTGAGGGCGCGGGCGGGATTGGCGACCAGTATCTTGTCGATCTGGGTGGCGCTCACGCCCATCTTCCGCATGCGCGGGACGATGTTTTCGATGATGTGGGCATAGCCCTTGCCGCCGTTTCGGCGCATGTGCCACTTGCGGCATATGTCGTGCGCGATCACGACCTGGTCCTCAAAGCCCTCGGCGAGCAGGAACAGGATCCTCTCGAGGCGCTGGCCGTCGTTCGGCATGTTTATGGCCGGCTCGACGAACGGGCCGGTGTTCTCCCAGCTGAATATGTCGTACTCAAGGAAGCATCCCGTCTCGGCCAGGGCCCGCAGGGCCCCGGGGTCCTGGACGGCCGTGTCCAGGTGCCCGATGATCACCCGCGCCGGGTCGGCGCCGCCCTCGACGAGCCGGTCGATGATGCCGGCCGGCGCCTCGTCCCCGACCCCCGAGTGAATGGTGATGGGCGCTCCGGTCTCGGCCTGGGCGCGCCCGGAGGCGCGAAGGACCTTGATCTCGTTGTCCGTGAGGGGCCAGAAGTTCCCGACCTCCCCTATGATCCCGCTCCGAACGCCCGTATCGCCAACGCCCTCGGTGATGTCGGCGATGATCTCGCGGGCGATGCCGTCCTCGGTCCGCTCGTCCATGTCCGGCGGGTGCGCGTAGGTGACGTAGTAGCTTGAGCCCATGACGATGTTCAGGCCGGTCGCCCGCGAAATGCGGGCAAGCGCCAGGGAATCGCGGCCGATGCCGACGCAGGTGGTGTCCACGAACGAACCGCCGCCGGCGTGCCTGAACTCGAGGACCTCCTCGATCATGGCCCTCTCGTCGAACATGCGGCTCCCGTCCAGGTGGTGGTTGTAGAGCACGTCGGATCTGGACGTCATTTCCGGGTAGAAGGGGATGTCCTTAAAGCCCCGGATGCTGGCGTGCTCCGACTCGCGGAAATAGCACGTGGTGTCAAGGAGCATGTGCTCGTGCATCAGTGTGACGCCGAGCCGGGCCGGCTCGATCGGTCCCAGCACGGTCTGGACCATGCCCCTAGGGCCTCTTGCGGCCAATGCCCCTCCCCGGATGCGCTGATGCCCCGATGGCGGGAGCGGCGGTGGCACCGCCTCGCCGGGGCCTGGTCGTTTTATCACGGGCCATCTGCGCCGTCAACTTCGGATCGGCCGCAGAGGGCGCAGGCGGACGGCCGTCAGAGGGCCGCGGCGACCCTCCCGGAGAGCCTGGCCATCCAGCGCTCGATGAGAGAGTCCGAGGAGCAGACGAGGACCGAGCGGGCCATCATCAAATAGACCCACCCTCGCGACACCCTGGCCCGACCTCCCGCGGCAAGCCACATTGGCCGGCGGGCGAGGATCGCCAGGGTCTCAAGGCCCATCAGGACCGGCCAGAGCGCGGCCAGCCTCAGGCGGCGCTCCCCGCCCGGTATCGCCAGAACGTAGCGCTGCGCCTCACCGTAGTGCCCGAGGGCGATCTCCATCCACTCCGTAAGCACGGGCCGCGCTTTCGCCGAGCTCTCGGGATCGAGCAGGTCGGAGGGCGCCAGGCCCAGCTCCCCGAGCCGGTCGAGCGGGAGGTAGCACCGGCCGTTGCGAAGGTCGGCGGGCACGTCGCGAAGGATGTTGGTGAGCTGAAGGGCCTTGCCGAACCGGGTGCCCGTCTCGCTCATCGAGTCGATTTCCCAGCCCGAAAGGGCGGGAGAGTGGGCCGCGCAGGTCTGGGTCCAGAACGCCCCAACGCAGCCGGCCACAAGGTACGTGTAGCGGTCGAGCTCGGCCGCGTCGGCAAGGGCCGTGACGGTGCCCGGCTCGCCTGCCGGGAACGAGGATAGGTCCATCTCCATGCCCTCGGTCAGCGTGGTGACGACCCTGCGGATGCGGGCTCGGTCGGAAGGGTCCGCCCGGTCCAGCTCCTTAAGCAGCGGGACGAGCGAGGCCAGCAGGTCGCCCTCGGCCTCGGTGGCCTCGGCCGCCAGGACATCGGCGGTGATCCCCCCCAGGGTTTCCGCCGACCAGGGACCGTTTATCTGGCGCCTGAGCGTAACCAGGTGCTCAAGGCGGCGGTCGGGTCGGATGGCACGGGCGTCCGAGATCGTGTCCGCCGCCCGGGCCAGCAGGTAGGCAAGGCCGATCGGTGCCCTCAGCGGACCCGGCAGGACCCGGATCGACAGGTAGAAGGCGCGGGAGGTCCGCTTCAGCAGCCGGACCAGGTCGGTGTCGGGGGCTACGGCGTGTACAGCTCCGTTTCGGCCAGCACGGTCTCGGCGATCCCGCTCTGGCCGCCGATGAGCAGGACGCGGCCGTCGTCCAGCAGAATGGCCGTGTAACGGTAGCGGTCGAAGTTCATGTCGCCGGCGGACTGCCACGAGTTGGCATCGGGGTCGTACAGTTCGGCCGACTTGCGCTTTCCGACCCCTCCGGCGACGAGCACTCGCCCGTCGGCAAGCAGCGTGGCCGTGTGCTCTGCGCGGGAGATCGACATCTCGCCGGCGGACGACCAGGAGTTGGTCGCCGGATCGTATACTTCGGCGCTCGTGCGCTTGCCCAGCCCTCCGGCGACCAGGACGCGGCCGTCGGCGAGCAGGGTTGCGGTGTGCAGCGCGCGGCCGGTGCTCATCTCCCCGGCCGAGGACCAGCTGTCGGTGCCCGGATCGTAAACCTCGGCGGTAGCGTGGTACGGACCGTCGAACTTGCCCCCGCCGGTCACAAGGACGCGTCCGTCGGCGAGCAGGGTTGCGGTGTGCAGCGCGCGGCCCGTCTCCATCTCGGAGGTCAGCGTCCATTCCCCGGTCTCCGGGTCGTAGATCTCCGAGTGGGCCTGCTGCTGGAATGTCTTGCTCTTGCCCCCGGTGACTATCACGCGGCCGTCGGTCAGGACGACCGAGGCGCCCTGCTCCCTGTCGCGGAGCATCTTGCTGGTGGGGCTCCACTGGCCGGTCTCCGGGTCCCAGACCTCCGCGGTCTTGTGCGGGACGAGCCGGTTGTCGTTGCCTCCGGCGAGGAGCACGCGCCCGTCCGGAAGCTCTGCGATCGTCGGGAACTGGCGGTCCTCCTCCGTCGAGCCGGTCCTCGTCCACCGTCCGGTCGCAGGGTCGTAGATCTCCGCGCTGTGGTGGACGATGGGCCACTCGCTCACCCCCTTGCCACGGCCGCCCACGGACATTACCCGCCCGTCGGACAGCTTGACCGAGGCATGGTACTGGCGGTCGTTGCCCATCTCCCCGGTCAGGGTGAAGGTACCGACGCTGCCGGTGGCGGGGCCCGCTTCGGTCGGCTCTGCGGCGCCGGTCTCGGGCGTGTCGTCCGGTGATGCCGCCGGCGCGCCGCTGCAGGCCGCCGAGACGGCGAGCACGGAGATCAGGAGGGCGGCAGCGAGCGCTCCCAGTGGGCCGCGCAGGCGGGATCGCTGCCCGGCCAGGATTCGAACCTGGGTCAAAGGCTCCAAAGGCCTGTGTGCTACCACTACACCACCGGGCAAGGCGTGATGGGCCCGGGTGGGCCGGGAATTAGGCGAAGCGCTCCCCGTCTCGGTCCTCCATCCTCGGTTCGCGCTGAGGCCGCGTTTCTGCGTATCCGAGCCGCACCAGGAACTGGTAGATGTTGGGACACCAGCCTATGCCGTAGACAGTCGGGGTGAGTAGTCGATCGTCCGAGGGATTCCAAAGCCGTCTCTTGACAGTCTCTAGTCGAGGGATTCTCCATTCGAAGGGCACGCCCAAGAAGCGACCGTGCGACTTTTTCGCGCCGATCGAGTACACGACCGTGGCGACCGTGAACAATATGAGCGCCGTCTTGACCTTGCTGCTCATGCCCACGACTGATTCTCCTTAGCGCAACCTATTATACTTTGCCGAGCCGCGCAGAGGGGGACTGGATGGCGGAAAGCATCTACTTCGACGTTATCGTTGTCGGGGCCGGGAACGCCGCTCTTTGCGCGGCCCTGTCGGCCCGGGAGTCCGGCGCCTCGGTGGCCGTACTCGAGAAGGCCCCTCCCTCCTCCCAGGGCGGCAACTGCCCGTACACGGGCGGGGGCTTTCGCTTCACACACGAAGGACTCGACGACCTGCGCTCGCTTCTCCCGGGCGACGCGGACCTGGGACTCGCGTCGATGGAGCCATACACGCCCGCCGACTTTCGGCGGCATTTCGCTGAGGCCACCCACGGCGACACGAACGAGGAGCTGTCCGAGGTTGTGATCGCCCAGTCGCGACCGACGATCGACTGGATGCACTCGCGGGGCGTTACCTGGGAGGTGTCGATCAGCCCGGCTCTGGCCAGTGCGCCGTCGGTGATACCGAACCAGGTCGGCCTCTCGGCGCTGGGATCGGGCCCGGGCCTGGTCGAGATGCTCACCCGGTCGGCGCGGCGGGCCGGGATCCAGGTCCTCTACGAGACCAAGATGGTCGAGCTGATGCAGGGAGACCGCGGTCAGGTATGCGGCCTCATCGCCCAGGACGCGGACGGCAGGCACGTGATCCGCAGCAAGGCCGTGGTCCTTGCGTGCGGAGGTTTCGAGGCGAACGCCGAGATGAGGGTCAAGTACCTCGGGGCCCACTGGGAGAGGGCGAAGGTGCGCGGATCGCGCTACAACACCGGCGACGGTCACCGGGCCGCCCTGGCGGTGGGGGCCGCGCCCGCCGGACAGTGGACGGGCTGCCACGGCACCCCCATCGACATCGGCGCGCCGGCGACCGGCGATCTGCCGATCACCGACGCGATGCCGCGGCGCTCCTATCCGCTGGGCATCATGGTCAACGTCGACGGGAGACGCTTTGTGGACGAGGGAGCCTCGTTCGCCGAGCAGACGTTCGTGAGGGTAGGAGACGCGGTTCTGGCCCAGGAGCGCAGCATCGCCTTCCAGATATTCGATGCCCGCTCCACCCCGCTTCTCGAGGAAAGGTACGGGGGCTCGAGCCCTGCGAGGGGAGGGACCATCGAGGAACTGGCCCGCCAGATCGGGGTCAGTCCCGGCGCGCTGTGCGCCACGGTAGAGGCCTACAACGCCGAGGCGCACGATGCCGAGTACGCCCCGCGCAGCCTGGACGGCAACGCGACGCGCACGATAAGCCCTGCCAAGTCCAACTGGGCGATACGCATAGACCGACCGCCCTTTTTGGCCTACCGGGTCACCGGCGGCATCACCTACACGTACGGCGGCCTGAGGATCGATGCGCATGCGCGGGTGCTCGACATGGAGGACCGGCCGATCGAGGGCCTGTACGCGGCGGGCGAGATAGTCGGCGGCATCTTCTACTACAACAGCCTGCGGGCCGCGGGCCTGATGCACGGATCGGTCTTCGGACGCCTGGGCGGCGCCCACGCCGCGCGGCTCGGCTGAGGGCCGGCCCGCTGGATCCAAAAGTGGCGGTGCCGGAAGAGGCCCTGCTCTCGTCGCCCGACGGACCGGCCGCGCAGGTCCAGCCTCTGGCAGAGCGCGTTAGGGGCAACGTCCAGCGGGTCGTGGTGGGAAAGGGGGAGGCCATCGACCTGGCCCTGGCGGCGCTGCTGTGCGACGGCCATGTGCTCATCGAGGACGTGCCGGGCATAGGAAAGACCACGCTGGCCCGGTCGCTGGCCGCCTCGCTCGGGTGCTCGTTCGGGCGCATCCAGTTCACGCTCGACCTGATGCCGGCGGACGTGCTGGGCGTCAACTTCTTCAACCAGCAGACCGGCCTGTTCAACTTCAGGCCCGGTCCGGTGTTCAGCCAGGTGCTCCTGGCCGACGAGATAAACCGGGCCACGCCCCGCACCCAGTCGGCCCTGCTCGAGGCCATGCAGGAGCGCCAGGTCACGATCGACGGGGAGACCATGCCCCTGCCCGACCCCTTCCTGGTGCTGGCGACCCAGAACCCCGTGGAGCTGGAGGGAACCTTCCCCCTGCCCGAGGCGCAGCTCGACCGCTTCATGGTCAGGGTGGAGCTCGGCTACCCGACCGCCGCCGAGGAGGCGGACATCTTCCTCCGATTCGAAGCCCCCGAGGGGCCTCCGTCCCTTGAGGCGGTGGCCGATGAGGCGGAGATTCGCAGGGCGCGGGCGGCGGTTGCGCGGGTGCGTGTGGGCGCGCTGGTCCGGCGCTACGTCGCCGACGTCGTGCGTGCGACGCGCGACCACGAGGGCGTCGAGCTCGGCGCCAGCCCCCGCGCCGGCCTCGCCCTGTACAAGACCGCACAGGCCAGGGCGGCCCTGTCCGGCCGGGACTACGTGCTTCCCGACGATGTAAAGGAGCTCGCCGTGCCGGTGCTCGCCCACCGCATGATCATGGGGGCGACGGCAAGGCTCAGGGGCCTCGGGGCGGCCGAGGCGATCGCCGAGGTCCTTGAGAAGGTGCCGGTTCCGATAGAGGTGGAGCGCGGGACGGACGAGGCAGAGTCCGGAAAGGACGGCTAGCCGTTGCTGGCCCAGCTTTGGCAGGAGCTGTGGACCGGGCTGTTCGTCATCCTGATCGCCGCCGGTGTCCTGACCGGCCACAGCGTCCTGATCGCCTTCGGTGCGATGGGCCTGCTGATGACGGGCATCAGCTGGCTGTGGGGCAGGGTCTCGCTCAACCGCGTTACTTACGAGCGGATACTGCCCAGGCGCAGGGTGTTCATAGGGGAGACCGCACCCCTTTCCATCGTCCTGACCAACAAAAAGCCGGTGCCGCTGGCCTGGGTAAGGACCGAGGACAGCATCCCGGACGCCGTGACCGTGGAGGGCGCCAGGGTCTCGCCGAGCGTCGATCCCAACTCCTCGACGCTTGAGCACCGTACCTCGATAGGCTGGTACGAGCGCATACGGTGGGACTACTCGGTGCGCTTTCGGCAGCGGGGCTACTTTCGGCTCGGGCCCGCCCGGGTCGACTCGGGCGACATGTTCGGCCTGTTCGACTCCAGAAAGCGCGTGGGCACGACCGACGCCGTCCTGGTCTATCCCAGGGTTGTGCCCCTTCCGGAGATCGGCATTCCCGGGGGCCGCCCCCTGGGCGAGGTCGCGGGCGGGCCGAGGATCTTCCAGGACCCGTCCAGGCCGGCCGGCGCCCGCGAGTACGAGGCCGGCGACCCGCTGAGCGCGATCGACTGGAAGGCGACGGCCAAGAACCGGTCGCTGTGGGTACGCACCTTCGACCCGAGCGCAAATGTCACGGTGATGCTCGCCGTCTCCGTCGAGACATCTCCACAGCACTGGCGCGGCTACTCGTCGGTCCGCCTCGAGATGGCGATAACCGCGGCGGCCTCGCTCGCATCCCACTGCATGGAGAGCGGCTATTCGCTCGGACTGGTCTCCAACGGGGTGCCCATGGTCACCGACAGGCCGGCAGAGCTGCGTCCGTCGCGCAGCCGGCCCCAGCTCAGGGCGGTGCTCGAGACGCTGGCGACGCTCCAGCCGATAACCCTCTCCCCGATAGCGGTCCACCTTGAGGACCGCATGGGCAGGTTCCCGGCGGGCGCAACGGTCGTCGTGGTCACCGCCTACTTTGACGACGACCTCGCCGGGGTGCTGTCCCGCCTCAGGGCCAGGGGGCACCCGGCCGCCGTCGTCTACGTGGGCGCCGCCGCGGCGCCTACGGTGCCTGCGGGCGTTGCCCTCTACGACATCGCCGAGCAGATGGCCGGACTGGACGACCATGCCGGGGAGGGAGGGCCCGGATGAGCCCTGCGTCCCAGGACAGGCTGATCATCGCCGCGCTGGTGGTGTCCGAGAGCGCGTGGATATACGCGATGCTCGGCATAATCGGCCTTGCGCTCGGCACCGACGGCAGCCCTCTCGGGTGGCTGGCCGTACTGGCGCTGATGGCGGCCGCGGCGGTGGTGGCCCGCATGCTCTCGCAACTGCCCTCGGGCCGGGGCGACTCGCTCGTGGCAGAGGCGTTTCCCTACGCGCTGCAGGCGTGTGCGGGGGCGGGTGCGATCTACCTTGTCATGGGCACCCAGGTCGACCTGTCGGACGCGTTCTGGGACCTTGACTGGCCCGGGGTGGTTGCGAGCGGCTCTGAGATCGCGGGCGCCAACTTCAGGGCGACGGTGGGCGCCATAGCGGGTGTGGTGCTCTGGTGGAGGGGAGGGCGTCTCGGCTCTTCCGAGGAGCCCGGCGTCTCGCTTGATCGCAGCTACAAGATCGGAACCATGCTCATGGCCATGGCGGTGCTGGTCGACATCGGAACCGCGACGCCGCTCAACACATTCGGGGCTCTGTTCGTCTTCTTCGCGGGCGCCCTTGCCGGTCTCGGGGTGGCGCGCCTCGGGCGAGGGGCCGGGGGCGGTAGAGGGGCGATGATATGGCTGCGGGCGGTCGGTGCGGCGGTCGCCGTCGTGCTGGCGATCGGCTTTGCGTTCAGCCTGGTCCGTCGCAGCATCCTGGACGCGGTGAGCGCGCCGGTCACCGAGGTCCTCGGGTGGATGGGCACGGTCCTGTTCTACGCTTTCCTCGTCCCCATCGCCTGGGTGGTAAACGGGGTCGTGAGGCTGTTCGTGGGACTGTTTGCCGGGGATGGACCGACCGGCGACGTGATACCGGTCGGCGAGTCGATAGGGGAGCAGTTCCTCCAGCAGCAGTCGGGACAGACGCCGCTCTTTGTGACCGCGCTCGAGTGGATCCTGCTGGGGATCATCTCGGCGGCGGGCCTGTTCATCCTCTCCCGCGCCCTTCGCCGCCGCGGCAGGGGTTCGGCGCGAACGCCGCCGGGCGTAAGGGAGTCGATCAGGGAGGAGTCCGACCCCGTCTTCGACGCAGCGGAGATGCTCTACGGCCTTCTGCCCGCAGCGCTTCGCCGCCGCAGGGTGCGGTCCCCGATCCTGCTGCCCGCAGGCCCGCCCGGGGTCGTCAGGGCGCTGCGGGGCTACTACCGCCTGCTCCTGTACGCGGGATCGCTCGGGGCGTCCAGACCGCGCTCAGCGACGCCGACCGAGTACAGCGGCGAGCTCGACGCCCTGGTCCCCGGGGGCATCGCCCATCGGGCGACGGCCGCGTTCAATACCGCGTTCTACGGGGGAGCCGAGCCCCCCGCGGCGGATCTGGACGAGATCGGGGCCGAGCTCGACCGGCTGGGCGCCCCGGAGGTCTAGCCGCAGGGCAGCCCAGGGCTAGATCAGCCCGAGCTCTCGCACCTCGCTCAGCGATTTCTCGTAGGCGTCGACCGTCTCCTTAACGTCCTGGTCGGAGTGTGCCTGCCCGACGATCAGGCGCGTGCCGTTGCTCATGGGGTCCACGCCGTTGTTGAGCAGGGCCAGGTGCAGCTGCGAGTTGCGCCGCCCGTCGTTCACCTTCGCCCACTCCTCGTCGGTCAGGTGGAACGTGGCACCGTCCTCCTCTACCTCTATGTCCACCCCGAGCCGCAAAAAGAGCAGCGATCCGTGGCCGGTCATCCGGCCCGGGATCTCCATCCTGCCCAGCAGGTCGTTTACGCCCTCCTTGAGCTTGGCAGCGGCCGCATCCGCTCGCTCGTTCACGTCGCCGTCGCGCACCAGCTCGAGCGCCGCGACCCCGGCTGCCGCCGAGAGCGGGTTCGCGTTGAAGGTGCCGGGGTGGGAGACCCGCTCATTGACGTCGTAGTCGGCGTCGTTGTGGAACTCCATCAGGTTGATGATCTCGGCCCTTCCGGCCACCGCGCCCCCCGGCAGCCCCCCGCCGAGTATCTTGGCCATGGTCGTTATGTCGGGCGTAACGTCGAACCTACGGGACGCGCCGCCCCGCGAGAGGCGAAAGCCGGTTACGACCTCGTCCATCACGAGCAGGACGCCGGTACGCTCGGTGATCTCGCGCAGCTGGCCCAGGAACTCCGGGGATATCGGGTGAAGGCCCATGTGAGAGCCGGTCGGCTCCAGCATCAGCGCCGCTATGTCGTCGCGCTCGGTAAGGGTCTTTTCCACCAGGTCGATGTCGTCCGGCGGCAGGACGATCATGGTCTCGAGCGTCTCCGTGGGTATGCCGCCGAGGCCCGACCCTCCGGCCAGCGCGTAGTCGCTCCAGCCGTGGAAATGGTCGTCGAACTTGACCACCTTGGTCTTGCCCGTATAGGCGCGGGCCAGCCGCAGGGCCATCATGACGGCCTCGGTGCCCGAGCTCTGGAAGCGGACCTTCTCGGCGCACGGCACCAGCTCGCGCACGAGCTCGCCCCAGCGGATCTCGGCGTCGGTTGAAGAGCCCATCTGCGTGCCCTTTTCCATCGCCTCCTTGACGGCGCTGACCACCGCCGGGTGCGAGTGGCCGAGAATCATCGCGCCGTGACCGGTCTTGTAGTCGATGATGCGGTGGCCGTCCACGTCCCACTTGTGGGATCCCTCGGCGTGACTCACGTACGTGGGGAACGGACGCAGCCGACGGGCGTCGTGTGTGACGCCGTCTGGAAACAGGTCCTTGGATCTGCCGAAGCGCTCAAGGGAGGCCGGGTGAAGGTCGATGTACCGCTGCTCGATGGGCGTTGTCATGGGGTTTCTCCGATCGATCTTTGTCTGCTCTAAAGGGCCAAAGGGGCGAGGTAGGCCTCCCCGCCCGCGGGATGCGACTCACCGCTGCCGGGGCTGCGGCCCGCACCGCCTTCCAAACACGCGCCTCCCTGCGGACAGGGGTCGGTGGGTACGCCTATGATAGGGCTCGCCCGGCGACGCGCGCAACTTGGCGCATCCGGGTGCGGAAACCGGGGAGGCTAGAACTCAAGGTCCAGGGCGCGGCAGAGGAATTCGGTCATCGGCCCGGCCCGCCCGCAGGTCTCGTGGAAGCGCTCCAGGAAGTCGGACGCGGTCGCCTCCTCCTCGCTGAAGCCTGCCCAGAGCGCAAAGCTGCGGGACTTCAGCACCTCGATGAGCGGGTGCTCCGGATCGTAGCCCTTGGGCGCGCGCTTTAGCGGTTCGCCCGGCATGAGGGACAGGCCCTCGATTCCCTCCGTGGCGCCCTTCCAGCCGACGGGGTTCGCGACTATCGCGTCGCGAATCCTTGCAAGGGAAGGGGTGTCGGGCCTCCAGATGCCGCAGCCGGCACCCACGTTTCCGGGCTCAAGGTGCAGGTAGAAGCCCGGCGCGTGCACGTTCCGGGCCCGCGCGTGCCTGAAGTGAGCCGACGCGTGGGTCTTGTAGGGCGATTTGTCCTTGGAAAAGCGCACGTCCCTGTAGATGCGGAACATGGACCCGCCGTTCGGGCGTGCGTCGGCGACGAAGTGGGGGCTGATGATGGGAAGGACCTCGCCGAACTCGGCGATGAACTCGAGCAGGGGACCCTTTACGTGCCGCTCGTAGCGCGGCTTGTTGGCCGCGAACCACTGCCGGTCGTTGTTGAGCCTGAGCTCGGCGAGGAACTGGAACGTATCGGATCCGAAGTGCGGCTCTGCCAAATGTGCGCCTCCCTGGCTCGCTCGTACGGCGCCCGCCCCGGCGCCCCTGATCGGAAAGGGGCAATGTTATTGGCCCCCGGGCGGTGCGACAAGCTCCCCGGAGGCCGTGATTTAGGGCCGTTTTGGAGCCCGCAAAATGGCCCGTTTCCCCGTATATATAGGCATAAACGTATGCTTGACACCAAAATAGTGGTGTGATAATTTTCACCAAGCCTCGCGCGGGCATGGATACGGGCGCGCGGCGCCGTCGGCGCTCGCCCTCCGGGTGGGGCCGCATCGCTAAATCACCGAAAGGTAGGCAGTGGATCCGGAAGTTCTAGCGAATCCCCAGTGGAGTGAACTCGGCGACCTGCTTACCAACCTCTGGATCATGGTGGCGCTTATCGTGTCTTTCGCCACCAACATGCTCATAGCGCACAACTGGCTGCAATCCTTCATTCAATCCCGCCATCTCGACGCATCCCTTTCGCGGGCAAGACCCCTGTTCTACGGCCTCGCTCTGGCCTCGTTTGGGGCCGCGATGTACATGCTGTCGCGGGTGGTCGACAACGCGGGCGTACTGCGGGACTTCTGGGCCAATTACTGGATCTGAACCCTAATCTGAAACCGAAGCACTGACACTTGCTACCAGGCGACTTTCAACCGCAAAGACCCGGACCAAAGAGAATGGCACTTCTAGGAGTGCTGGGGCTGGTCAGCCTATTCGGGCTCGCGGTCGTGGTGGGCGTCCTGCTGTTCGTCATCTCGTCCTGGCTCGGCCGCCCGGTCAGCGTGTTCGGCTTTACCGAGGGCCCCGACCAGCCCATCGCCTTCCCCCACACGGTCCACGCAGGGTCGGAGGAGGAGGGCGGAATAGGGCTCGACTGCACCTTCTGCCACCGCAACGTCACCCAGGGGGCGGCGGCGACGGTGCCGGCCGTGGGGCTGTGCATGTCCTGCCACTCCGTGGTCGGCGACGACCTTCCCGAGATCGAAAAGCTGCGTGACTACCATGCCCAGAGCCGCCCCATCGACTGGGTGAGGGTGCACAGGCTGCCCGATCACGTGCGCTTTAACCACCAGGCGCACGTCCAGTTCTTCTCCGAGCGCGACGGCATCCCGGCCTCGGCGGTCTGTGCGACGTGCCACGGTCCGGTGGAAAAGATGGAGAAGGTGCGGCAGGTCGAGCCGCTGAAGATGGGCGACTGCGTCGACTGCCACAGGGACAACAGCGCGCCCACGGACTGCACGACGTGTCACTACTAATGGGTTCCCGGGCGACATACCGATGGCTCTGACCAGGCGACAGTTCCTGACCGTTGTGGGCGGGGGCGCCCTCGGCGCCGTCGTCGCAGCGGCGTGCGGTGTCCCCGAGGACGAGCTGTTCGTCCAGTCGCCGCCGGGCATGCCAGAGGACATGGTGACCGGGCTCGACAACTGGTACGCGACGGTCGCGGGCGGTTTTCCGACCGGCGAGGGCGTCGTCGTGAGGGTCATGGAGGGCCGCGCAAAGAAGGTCGAGGGCAACGTCGACTACCCGGTCAACCGCGGGCGGCACAGCGCCCGAAGCGAGGCCCTGCTGCAGGACCTGTACAACCCGGACCGCATCCGCGGCCCGCTGGCGCGCGTGGGCGAGCGCGGCGAGGGCAACTGGGAGGAGATCGGCTGGTCCGACGCCATATCACGGATAGCCCATCAGCTCAGCCAGATAAGGGACGAGCGCGAGAACCGCCAGGTCGTGGTGGTGACCCGCCCGTCCGTATCCGCCGCCGGGGTCGTCGTAGACCGGTTCGTAAACACCTACCGGGGCACCTACCTCGGCTACGACCCGCTGGACAATACCAACCTGCGGGTGGCCATGAAGAACCTGTTCGACCAGGACAGGCTCCCCGACTTCGACATCGAGAACACGAAATACCTGCTCTCGTTCGGCGCCGACTTTCTCAACACCTGGGTGTCGCCGGTCCGCTACATGCGCGGCTACGGCGAGTTCCGGCAGGGAGAGCGGGAGCGCGGGACGATGGTGCATATCGACTCGCGCTTTTCGATGACCGGCGCCAACGCCGACGAGATGGTCTTCGTCAGGCCGGGCCGCGAGGGGCTGTTGGCCCTGAGCATGATCCAGGTGATCGTAAGCTCCGGCCTCGCCGATCCGGTGGCCGGCAGGGATATTACCGGCGGTGGCGAGATCGACATCGACCGGTGGGCGCCCGAGCAGGTCGCAGATGAGGTCGGCGTCCCGGCGGAGAAGATAACCCGGATCGCCCAGGAGTTCGCCTCAAACCGCCCCGCGCTCGCGATCGGCGGCGGCTCGGCCGGGGCGCACACCAACGGCCTGTTCAACCTGACGGCGATCTACTCGCTGAACTTCCTGGTCGGCTCCGTAGGCGCCGAGGGCGGCATAAGGTTCAACCCGCCTCCTCCCACCCAGGAGCTGGCCGACGCCGAGGCTAACCTGCGGGCGGGCACCGGCGCTGAGTGGCGAGACCTGGTCCGGTCGATGACCGACGGGCAGGTAAAGGCCCTCCTGATCGACGGCTCGGATCCCATGTACGGCCTGCCGGACGCGATGGGAATGCGCGAGGCCTCGTTCAACGTTCCGTTCATATTCAGCTTCGCAAGCCACCTGAACGACACGGCGTCGATGGCGGACCTCGTGCTGCCCGCCCACACCTCGCTCGAGGACTGGGGCACCGACGTCCCGGCGGCGGGGCCCGGCCACCAGGTCGTGGGCTTTCAGCAGCCGGTGGTCCGGCCCTTCTTCGAGGCCCGGGGCAGCGAGCTGGGCACAAGGTCCATGGCCGACGCCCTGATGGCGATCGCTGCGGAGATGGAACTGGACCTGGGGCTCGGTGCGAGCTCGATCAGGGAGGTCGTAGAGGCCGGCGCCCGCCAGCTGTTCGAGCTGGGGCGGGGCTCGGTGAAGGCCTCGGACTTTCGGGCCTTCTGGGTGGGAGTCCTGCAGCGAGGCGGCTGGTGGGACACCGACCACAGGTCCGTATCGCTGGGGGGCCCGCCGCAGACCAAGATGCTGCCCGCGGAGGCGCCGGCGCCCGAGTTCGCCGGTCCCGGCGGAGATACGTTCCACCTTCTCCCGTTCTCGTCGACCTCGCTCGGCGAAGGACAGGGTGCGCACCTGCCGTGGCTCCAGGCCACCCCGGACCCGCTCACGTCGGCGACCTGGGACACATGGTTGGAGATAAACCACCGGGTGGCCGAGATGATGGACATTCGGGAGGGAGACCTCCTTCGCGTGGTGTCCGCCCACGGTAGCGGCGGCCTTGCCGGCTCCGGCATAACGGCGATCGCGTACCCGCACCCGGCGGTGCCGCCCGACGCGGTCTCGATACCGCTCGGTCAGGGCCACCGCGCAGGCGGGCGCTACGCCGAGGACAGGGGGGCGAACGCCCTGTCCATACTGGCCCCCAGGGTCGATGAGGAGTCGGGGGCACTGGCCTGGTCGGCAACCAGGGTCAGGATCGAGAAGGTGGGCGAATGGAAGAGGCTGCCCAAGTTCGAGAACAACAACCCGAACTTCGCCCGCGATGAGCACCACAGGGTGATCCCGCTAACGCCGATAGACAGCTAACAGACAGTGCAGCACAGGGAACACAGCGACAGATGACAGAAGCAAAGTGGGGCATGGTGATCGACGTCGACCGGTGCACCGGTTGCCAGGCGTGCGTCGTCGCATGCCAGTCGGAGAACAACATCCCCATAAACGAAGAGGGACTGTTCAACCAGCAGCGCGCCAACCAGTGGATCAGGATCGAGCGCTACTGGGAGGGCGAATACCCGGACGTCAAGGCCCGCTTCCTACCGGTGCTGTGCCAGCACTGCGACGACGCGCCCTGCGAGCCCGTCTGTCCGGTGTATGCGACCTACCACAACGCCGAGGGGCTCAACGTGCAGGTCTACAACAGGTGCATCGGCACCCGGTTCTGCGCCAACAACTGCCCCTACCAGGTCCGCTTCTTTAACTTCTGGGAGCCGGCCTGGCCGGAGAGCCTCAAGAACCAGCTCAACCCCGACGTCACGGTTCGCAGCAGGGGCATCATGGAAAAGTGCACCTTCTGCATCCAGCGCATCCGCAGGGCCGGCCGCGACGCCAAGCGCGACGGCCACGAGCTCGAGGACGGCGACCGGGCCCTTAATCCGGCATGCGTTAACGCGTGCCCCACGGGGACGCTGGTATTCGGAGACCTTCACGACGAGGATTCCGAGGTCGCCAGAATGGCGGAAAAGGAGCTTCACGGCGACCACGGAAGGGGTTACCACATGCTCGAGGAGCTAGGCACGCACCCGAGCGTGATCTATCTCAAGAAGATCGATAAGTCGGCCCCGGTGCCGGAGAAGGCGCATGGCTAGCCAGGCCGCCCATCCTCCGACCGGCTTTTACGCCGACAACCCGGACTGGGTCAGCGACCCGGCGATAACGGGCGACCTGCTCGGCCGGCGCGAGAAGGCCGGCGCGGTCTTTAAGGTCGCCGTCGCGGTCTTCGGGGCGCTGCTCGTGGTCGGCATCGTAGGGATGATCCTGCGGCTGGTCGACGGTGTCTCGGACACGGCCAGATGGGGCTACACGGCGGCCGTGCTCTCGTTCCTGCTCACCACCGCGTCGGCAGCCCCCATGGTGGCCATCGCACCGCGGATAGCCAAGGGTCACTGGCGGAGGATCATCTCGCGGCCGGCCGAGTTGTGGTCGGTAGCCGGGCTGATCAGCCTGCTGCTCTTCATCCCGCTCCTCTGGGTGCTGCCGGGCCTTGAGGACGGGCGTCGGTCCCTGTGGTTCTACCATCCCGGCGACGTGTTCGCGCACTCGCCGCACCTGTGGACGACGCTCGCGATCGTGGCGCTCGTCGTGGTGGGCTTTGCCCTGCTCTGGGTCTCGGCCCTGCCCGACTTTGCGCTGCTGCGCGACCGGGCGCCCAGGGAGAGCGCCGCGGGCCGCCGGTACCGGTGGCTTGCCCGGGGCTGGATAGGGAGCTCCGCCCAGTGGGACTGGCAAAAGCACCGGCTCGGCATCCTGGGGGCCTTCTACTTCCTGATGCTGGTAACGGTGCACTTCCTTTTCTCGATCGACTTTCTGATGACGCTGGTGCCGGGCTGGATAGACGCGCTCTACCCGGCCACGCACGCCGCGAACGCGCTGCAGGCCGGGGCGGCGACGATGATCATCACGATGTTCGTCCTGCGGAAATTCTGCGGCTACACCGAGATCGGGCTCGACCAGTTCTGGGGCCTGGGCAAGCTGATGTTCGCCCTCTCGCTGCTGTGGTTCTGGTTCTGGTTCTCCAGCTTCAACATCCTTTGGTACGGAAAGAAGCCGAACGAGCAGGCCGTGCTGGACCTTTTCATCCGCGGCCCGTACATGCCGATCTTCTACCTGACGTTCATAACGGTGTTCGTCTTCCCGCTGGTCACGATGATCTGGAACTTCCTCAGGAAGAGCATCTGGGGACCGACGATGGTCGCCGTCTCGGTCCTGATCGGCACGTTCTTTGACAGGGTTCGCATCTACGTGGGCGGGTACTCGGTGAGCGACCAGTCCGCCAACTTCCACGGCATCGAGCACGTTCCGGCCACGGTGCTACCGGGGGTTGCGGACGTGCTGATCGCGATCGGCGCGATCGGTGGAGCGCTCTTCCTGTTCCTGATCGCGACCCGGCTGGTGCCGGTGATCAACATCTGGGAGCAGAAGGAGCTCCTTCTCTACAAGCTGCACAAAAAGTACCACCGGACCACGGTGATGGTCCTTGGCAAGCCGGAGTAGTGGTGGGTAATGCAGGAATACACCTACGCCACCGATAAAGAGATAAACCACAGCCTGATCAAGGACGTCCTGGGCATGCCCAGGTGGTGGCTCGGGGGCTTCGGATTCCTGTTCCTGGTCTGGCTCACGGGCGTCGGGGCATACGGATGGGAGCTCAACCAGGGCCCGGGCGTTCTCGGCGTCAACAGGCCCGTTTACTGGGGCTTTCTGATAACCAACTTCGTGTTCTGGATCGGCATCAGCCACGCCGGGATCATGGTCTCCGCGATCCTGAGGCTCACCCAGGCCGAGTGGCGGCGTCCGGTCACCCGCGCGGCCGAGGTCCTGACGCTGTTCTCGCTGCTCGCGGCGCTCTCGAACATCATGTTCCACGTGGGGCGGCCGTGGCGGCTCTACTGGGTCGGACCCTACGACTTTGAGCGGGGGGTCTGGCCCAACATCCGATCGCCGTTCGTGTGGGACCCGAGCGCGGTCGGGACCTACCTGATCGGTAGCTCCCTGTTCGTGTTCATAGCCCTGATCCCCGACCTTGCGGCCGTGCGCGACCGCAGCAGCGGGTGGACACGCAAGTTCTACGCGGCGCTCTCGCTCGGCTTTAGGGGAACGCCCAGGCAGTGGAAGCTGCAGGCGGTTGCCGGGATCCTGCTGTCGGCGCTCGTGTTGCCGGTGTTCGTCTCGGTGCACAGCATCGTGTCGTGGGACTTCGCCGTGGCGATCGGCGTGGAGGGCTGGCACTCGACGATCTTCGCGCCCTACTTCATCATCGGCGCGATCCACTCGGGCGTTTCCGCCGTGGCCATGGTCATGGCGCTGATGGTCTGGCTGTGGAAGTGGGACAAGTACATAACCAACGACCACTTCGACGCGATAGGAAGGCTGCTGATCATAGTTGCGACGACGTGGTTCTTCTTCTTCGCGCTGGAGTGGATATTCGCCCTCTACACGCTGGAGAGCGCCGACATCGCGCTCAGGGAATGGCAGATATTCCAGATGCCGATGGGGCTGCTCTTCTTGCTGTTCCTGATAACGGCGTTCTTCATCCCGGTTCCCGCCTGGCTCTTTAAGGTGGTGCGCAGAAGCCCTGTGTGGATGTTCTGGACGACGATTCTTGTAAACGTCGGGATGTGGATGGAGAGGTTCCTGATCATCATCCCGGGCCTCCAGAGGCGCCAGCCCTTCGAGTTCTCCTGGGGGAGCTACGCGCCCAGCATCATCGAGATCCTGCTGGTGGCCTCAACGTTCGCGTTCGTGGGCATGGGCATACTGCTGTTCGCAAAGATATTCCCGCTGGTGCCCGTCTTCGACGTCAAGGAGGGGACGAGGCTGGCGGACACGATAAGGGTCGGTCGGCGCATAGTGCCGGCGTCGATCAGGGAGTGACGGCCGCCAAGGGGAACGGCCGGGTTAACGGAGTGACAAAGATGGGCGAGGTGTCGCCATGATGGCCAGGAAAAGCGTCATAGGACTGTTCAAGGGGGTCGACGAGGCCGCCGACGCGCTCGACGCGGTGCGCGCCGGCGGGTTCGAGCGCGACGAGTACGAGATACTCACCGGAACGCCCTATCCTGAGGGTGCGTTCGGCGAGGAGGAGCCGCACCACAGCCTGTTCCGCTACCCGCTGATAGGCGCCGCATGCGGCTTCATAATCGGCCTCGTCCTCACCTCAGGCACACAGCTCGCCTACCCGCTGGTGACCGGCGGAAAGCCCATCCTCTCCGTGCCGCCCATGGCGATCATCATGTACGAGGGAACCATGCTTGGCGCGATCATCTTTACGGTGATCGGGATAATCATCGAGTCGCGGCTGCCCAGGGTCTTCATGGGCGCATACGACACGCGCGTCACCGAGGGCTACATCGGCCTTACCGTTACGACCGACGAGGACAGGGTCGGCAGGGCGGAGGAGATCCTGAGGGAGGCGGGCGCCGAGGACGTTAAGCGCGGCTGGGAGCAGAACGACTTCGACTAGACGCATGGCCCCAACACCTTCCTCCGAGAACCATAGGACGGGTACCGCGCTGCGGGCGCTGCGGGCCCTTGCCGCCGCGGGACTCGTGGCCCTGGCCCTCGCTGCCGCCGGCTGTTACAACAACAACACGGGGGAAACCGGTGTGCTCGGCTTTGTGCGCTTTAAGCTGCCGGCCTTCCCGGAGACCGGCAGCTACGCGACGGTGGTCTTTACCGAGATGCACTATTCGCCGGCCTACAAGGTCCAGGAGATGCCGAGGATCCTGCCCCCCGAGGGCTCGGTCCCGGTGAACGGGGTGGAGATCGTCTACACGGCCGAGGAGTACGCGACTCTCATCCAGCCCGATGCCTACGCCGATTCCTACGACACGGACGAGGCCGCCGAGCTTTACCGGGTCAACTGCATGGTCTGCCACGGCCAGGCCCTCACGGGCGAGAGCGTGATGAAGGACTATCTGGTACGCGGCGCGGTCCCGGCGGACATGATGGGCGACATAGCGATGAACGCCACCGAGGGCGAGCTGTTCGCGTGGATCTCCTACGGGAGCCGGACGGCGTTCACCCTGGCGATGGTGGGAGAGCCCAACCCCACCGTGATGCCCGCCTTCAGGAACCTGCTAACCGCAGAGGAGCGCTGGCACCTGGTCTCCTACATCCTCGGACGCCAGGGCCGCTAGCGGGGGGAGACAGGCCCCGCCTGGCCGGCCTTCGGGACGCCAACCGGCGTTACCCAGATGCGCTGGGCCACCTCGTAGCTGACCACAGCGTCCCCGGCCTCGGTCCTCATCGAGACGACCCCCCGGTAGGGCGCGGCATCGGTGACGACCGCCGTCTGGCCGGGCATCACGCCGCTGCGGACGAAGTACTCTAGTAGCTCGCGGTCCTCCTCGGGGATGCGGTCTATGGTGACCGTGGTACCGGAGGAGACCTTCTCGATGGGGACGGTGAGCCTGTCGCGGACGAAGCCGCTGCCGGGTATGGGGTGGCCGAACGGGCAGGTCGTGGGCCTTCCCAGCCGCTCGTCGATCTTCTCTGCGAGCTCTTCGGAGATGGCGTGCTCTAGGCGGTGGGCCTCCTCGTGCGCCTTGTGGGGCTCAAGGCCCAGGAGGTCGACGACCATGCGCTTTGCAAGGCGCTGGCGCCTCAGGATGTGCTCGGCCGTCACCCTGCCGGTCTTGGTCAGCTCGATGTCCTTGTCGGGCTGGGTCTCAACGAGGCCCTCGCGGACCAGCCGGCGTATCATGCCGCCGACAGAAGGGAGGGAGGTTCCCAGCCCCTCGCCCTCGGGCAGCCGCTTGAGCTGCGCTGCCAGGTTGGTGGGCGTTACCCGTATGCCCAGCTCGTGGAGCTGGAAGATCGAGACCAGGTAGTTCTCGGCCGCCATAGACAGGCGGGTCTCCCTGGGCGCCTTCTTGCCGCGCCGGTTGGGGCGTCTCCTGGGGGATGCTGTGGCCATCGGGTCGAATCTATCACCGGGCCATCTGCCGGTCAACGAGAGGGTCCGCCCACGCGCGGGCGCGGGGATCGGCGCGCCGACGGGCCCTGCGCCGCTTGACGGCCGCATCGGTGAGCTAGTAGCATACCTGTTTGTCGCCTGCGTGGGCGGAGGGGTATTACTGTGCCTTGCCTAAGGTACGCAAGTGGGCCCCGCATCCCGTGTCCACGCGGCTCAACTTTTGCGGGCTGGGCGGGCCCGCACCGGGTTCTCAGCAAGGAGCGATAGCCGGACTAGTCATGCCAACCGTAAACCAATTGGTCCGCAAGGGTCGAAAGTCCAAGCGTCGCAAGGACAAGGCGCCGGCGCTCAGGTACATGTTCAACACCCTCAAGAACAGGGGGCGAAGGTACTCGGGCTCTCCGCAAAAGCGCGGGGTCTGCGTGCAGGTAAGGACACAGACGCCCAAAAAGCCCAACTCGGCCCTGCGCAAGGTCGCCAGGGTAAGGCTCACCAACGGCATGGAGGTCACGGCCTACATCCCGGGCGAGGGCCACAACCTGCAGGAGCACTCCGTGGTGCTGCTGCGGGGAGGCCGGGTAAAGGACCTTCCGGGCGTGCGCTACCACATCATCCGCGGGGCTCTTGACACCGCCGGCGTGGACGACCGAAAGCGCGGCCGCAGCAAGTATGGCAGCAAAAGGACCCAGGCGCTGGGATAAGGCGATACTGAGATGGCACGAAGGCACAGGGCGGAGAGAAGGCGCATAAGTCCCGATCCCAGGTTCGGGAGCACGGACCTTGCCAAGTTCATCAACCGCGTGATGATCGGCGGGAAGAAGTCGACCGCCCAGCGCGTCGTATACGAGGCGCTCGACATAGCCTCCGACCGGGCCAAGCGGCCGGGGATAGACGTGTTCGACATGGCCGTCAGAAACTCCGTGCCTGCCCTGGAGGTCAAGTCCCGGAGGGTCGGAGGCGCGACCTACCAGGTCCCCATAGAGGTCCGGTCCGACCGCCGCATGGCGCTGGCGATGCGCTGGATCATCGGCTCTGCGCGGGCAAAGTCCGGCCGGCCGATAGCGGAGCGGCTCGCACAGGAACTGCTCGAGGCCTCCCGCGGCGAGGGCGCCGCCGTAAAGCGCAAGGACGACCTGCACCGCATGGCGGAGGCCAACAGGGCCTTCGCACACTATCGCTGGTAAGTCCCCCGACAATCCCCCTAAGACACACCCAGAGACCACCCCGATGACGACCAAGACCACCGAGAGCAAGCAAGCAAGGACATCCCGCGCGCCCAAGGGTCCGCGGCCCAAGGGCCCGCGGCTCGACCGCACGCGCAATATCGGCTTCATCGCCCATATCGACGCGGGCAAGACCACGGTCACAGAGCGCGTCCTGTACTTCGCCGGACGCATCCGCAAGATCGGCGGCGTCGACGAGGGCACGACGGCGATGGACTGGATGGCCCAGGAGCGCGAGCGGGGGATCACCATAACCTCCGCTGCGACCACGGCCAACTGGAAGGGCCACACCATAAACGTCATCGACACCCCGGGCCACGTGGACTTCACCGCCGAGGTGGAGCGCAGCCTGCGGATCCTGGACGGCGGTGTGGTGGTGCTCGACGCGGTCGCGGGAGTCCAGCCCCAGTCCGAGACGGTCTGGCGCCAGGCCGACCGCTACCAGGTGCCGCGCATCTGCTTTGTCAACAAGATGGACAAGGTCGGGGCGGACCTTCAGAGGGTGATGGACAGCATCGTAAGGCGCCTCGGCGCGAACCCGGTGGCGGTCCAGCTCCCGATCGGCGCCGAGTCCGAGTACCGCGGGGTCGTAGACCTGATAGGGCGAAGGGCCTTCCTGTACCCGGAGGAAGGAGAGCAGGTGCCCACCGAGGGCCCCATCCCCGCCGAGATGGCCCAGGTGGTCGAGGACTACCGGGCAAGGCTCGTAGAGAAGGTCGCAGAGACCGACGACGAGCTTCTGATGCGGTTCCTGGAGGACGATGAGATCGCCCCCGGGGAGCTCGTCGGCGCGCTGCGCAGGGCGACGATCGCCAATGCGATCGTCCCCGTGCTCTGCGGCACGGCGCTCAGGACCAAGGCGATCCAGCCGCTCATAGACGCGATCTGCTCGTACCTTCCCTCTCCACTGGACGTCCCGGCGATAGAGGGTCGGGACGTGCGCACCGGCGACACGGTCGTAAGGGAGGCGGACCCCGACCAGCCGTTCTCGGCGCTTGCCTTTAAGGCCGTCACCGACGAGTTCATCGGCCGGCTGGTCTACTTCAGGGTCTACTCGGGCACCATCGGCTCAGGGTCGATGGTCTACAACTCGACCACGGGAGAGCGCGAGAGGCTCGGTCGGGTCGTGAGGATGCACGCCAACCACAAGGAGGACGTCGAGTTCGTCTCGGCCGGCGACATCGCCGCCGCCGTCGGCCTCAGGAAGACCTCCACGGGCGACACGCTCAGCGAGCAGTCCTCGCCGGTGGTGCTGGAGGCGATAACCTTCCCCGAGCCGGTGGTATCGGTCGCCATCGAGCCGAAGACCAGGGCCGACCAGGACAAGCTGTCCGAGGCGCTGGCCAAGCTCTCTGACGAGGATCCCACGCTCCAGGTCAACTACGACAGCGAGGTGGGCCAGACGATAGTCTCCGGCATGGGAGAGCTCCACCTGGACATCATCGTCGACAGGATGCGGCGCGAGTTCAGGGTTGAGGGCAACGTAGGCCAGCCCAAGGTCGCCTTCAGGGAGGCGGTCGGGTCGCCGGCGCGCGGCGAGGGCCGGTTCGTCCGCCAGAGCGGCGGGCACGGCCAGTACGGCCACGCCAAGATCGAGATCGAGCCCCTTGAGGCGGGAGAGGGATTCGCCTTCTCCGAGGAGATCAGGGGCGGCAACATACCCAAGCAGTTCATACCGGCCGTAAGGCAGGGCATCCAGGAGGCGCTGACCGCCGGACCCATAGCGGGCTACCCGGTGATCGACGTCAAGGCGACGCTCGTCGACGGCTCCTTCCACGAGGTGGACTCGTCTGAGATGGCCTTTAAGATCGCCGGCTCGATGGCCATGAAGGACGCGCTGGGGCGAGCGAGGCCGTACCTGCTCGAGCCGGTGATGCGCCTTGAGGTGACGCTCCCCGGCGAGTACCTGGGCGAGGTGATCGGCGACCTTGGGCGCCGGCGCGCACACGTAACGAACATCGAGGCGGTGGACGACACCCAGGTCGTCCAGGCGACGATTCCTCTGGCCGAGAGCTTCGGATACGCCAACACGCTGCGCTCCCTGACCCAGGGACGGGCGGGCTTTTCGATAGAGTTCGACCGCTTCGAGCAGGCGCCCCAATCGGTGACGACGGCGGCGAAGGCGGGCTAGGCAATGGTCACAAAGCAGAAGATAAGGATCATCCTAAAGGCGTTCGATCACAGGATCCTGGACATGTCGGCGGGCCAGATCGTGGAGGCCGCGGAGCGCACCGGGGCGCAGGTGGCGGGACCGGTCCCGCTCCCGACGTCCATCAAGCGCTTTTGCGTCATCCGCTCCCCGCACGTGTTCAAGGACTCGCGAGAGCACTTTGAGCTGCGCACCCACAACCGCCTGATCGACATCCTCGAGCCCACCTCCAAGACCATCGACTCCCTGACCAGCCTGAACGTCCCCGCCGGCGTGGACATATCCATAAAGCTGTAGAGACGGACGCGGCAGATGTCGGTAAAGGCGATACTCGGTAAGAAGATAGGCACCACGGAGATGGTGCGCGAGGACGGCGGGATAGACTGCGTTACCGCGGTCCTTGCCGGCCCCTGCACCGTCACGCAGGTAAAGACCGCCGAGACCGACGGCTACGAGGCGATACAGATCGGCTTCGAGGAGGCAAAGCGCGCGACAAAGCCGCTGGCCGGCCACCAGAAGAGGGCCGGCGCAAGCTTCCGGCACCTTCGCGAGGTGCGCGCCGACAGGGGTCCGGGCTTCGACCTCAGCGGGGTGGAGGTTGGGACGACGCTCGACGTCAGCTCCTTCGATGCGGGGGACCGCGTGGACGCCACCGGTATCTCCAAGGGTCGCGGCTTTGCCGGGGGGATAAAGCGGCACGGCTTTCACGGCGGCCCCAAGACGCACGGCCAGTCGGACCGCCACCGGGCGCCCGGCTCGATCGGGGCTGGAACCACTCCCGGCAAGGTGCTCAAGGGCCAGCGCATGGCGGGCCACTACGGGGCGGCCAGGATCACCGTTCAGAACCTCGAGGTGGTCTCGACCGATCCCGCGCGCAACCTGCTGTTCCTTAAGGGAGCGGTGCCCGGTGCGGGCAACTCGCTCCTGTACATCCGAAGATCGATAAAGGGGGGCCGGGCTTGAAGCTCAGGCTGCACGACGCGCAGGGTAAGTCGCTCGGGCACATAGACGTGCTCGACGACGTGTTCGACGCGCGCCCGAACCCGGCGCTCGTTCACCAGGTGGTGGTCGCCCAGCAGGCTAACGCGCGGCAGGGAACGGTCAGCACCAAGACGCGCGCGGAGGTCTCCGGCGGGGGGCGCAAGCCCTGGCGCCAGAAGGGCACGGGAAGGGCCCGCGCCGGCTCGAACCGCTCGCCCATATGGCGCGGCGGCGGCGTGATATTCGGCCCCAGGCCCAGGAGCTACGTCCAGCGCACCCCGAAGCGGATGCGCCGGGCCGCGCTCAAGGCATCGCTCTCCGCCAAGGTCAGGGAGGGCGATCTCGTGGTGGTCGACAGGCTCAGGCTGCCCGAGCCGAAGACAAAGCACTTCGTGGCGGTGATGGAGGCGCTGGGCGTGTCCGGCTCCGTGCTGCTGGTCGGCGACGGCACCGACCCCTCGGTCCTTCGCTGCGCCAGGAACGTTCCGAAGCTGAAGATGATGCCGGCGTTCCAGCTGAGCGCCGTCGACCTGCTCAGGCACGGGCGGGTGGTGATGACGCTCGGGGCCGTGCGCCAGGCCGAGCGCATCTGGGGCGGGCCGTTCGTGCGCTCCGGGCGGGTGCTCGACGATGCCGACGACCCGGACTACGAGGGTTAGGCGATGGACATCTCGCAAGTGCTGAAAAGGCCCGTCGTAACGGAGAAGAGCACCGGCCTTCAGGAGTCGGGCCGCTACGTGTTCGAGGTGGACCCCGCAGCGACCAAGCTTCAGATTAAGCAGGTGGTCCAGGAGGCCTTTGACGTAAAGGTGATCGGCGTCAACACGATGATAGTAAAGGGCAAGCGAAAGCGCTTCGGTCCGCGTTTCTCCGTGGGCAGGAACTGGAAAAAGGCCATAGTAACGCTCGCACCGGGCGAGTCGATAACGATCTTCGAGGGCGTGTAGGAATGCCGCTAAGAGCACTTAAGCCCAACACACCAGGCCAGCGCGGCGTCGTCTTCCAGACGAACGACGACATAACCACGCGAAAGCCCAAAAAGTCGCTGACCAAGGGTATCAAGCGGCGGGCGGGCCGCGACGGTCGGGGCAGGATATCTGTCCGCCACCGCGGGGGCGGTCACAAGCGCCGCTACCGCGAGATCGACTTCAAGCGCAACAAGCCCGGCGTGCCCGGCGAGGTCGCGACCATCGAGTACGACCCGAACCGCTCGGCGCGCATAGCGCTGATCAAGTACCGCGACGGCGACTGGCGCTACATCCTGGCCCCGCAGGGGCTCGGGGTGGGCGATCCGGTGATGGCCGGCGAGGAGGCCCCCGTGCGCCCCGGCAACGCCCTGCCGCTGCGGGTGATCCCTACCGGCACGGCGGTTCACAACATCGAGATGAAGATAGGGCGCGGCGGGCAGATGGTCCGCAGCGCGGGCGGCTCCGCGCAGGTGCTTGCCAAGGAGGAGGGACACACCCTGCTCCGGCTCCCCTCCGGGGAGGTCAGGCAGGTGTCCAGCGAGTGCATGGCCACGGTGGGCCAGCTCAGCGCGGTCGACAACAAGAACGTAAAGCACGGCAAGGCGGGCCGCAGGCGCAACCAGGGATGGCGCCCGCAGGTGCGCGGCGTGGTGATGTCCCCCAGGGACCACCCCCACGGCGGGGGCGAGGGCAAGTCGCCGGTCGGGATGCCCGGGCCCAAGACCCCATGGGGCAAGCCCGCGCTCGGCTATCGCACCCGGCGCAACAAGTCCACCAGCAAGGACATCGTCCGCAGGCGAGGCAAGAGGTAACCGATGTCTAGGTCCATTAAGAAGGGGCCGTTCGTGGACCCCAAGCTTGCAAAGAAGGTCGAGAGGGCGCGCCGCAGCTCGGAAAAGACCGTGATCAAGACCTGGTCGCGGGCCTCGATGATCATGCCGGACATGCTCGGGCTGACGATCGCCGTCCATGACGGCAGGCGCCACGTGCCGATCTATATAACCGAGAACATGGTGGGCCACCGCCTGGGTGAGTTCGCCCCGACAAGAACCTTCAGGGGCCACGTGGCCAGGTCCGACAGGACCAGCTCGATCAGGTAGGGCGGATACGGATGGCATCGACCGCGACTGCGAAGAACACGGGACTGTCGGTAAAGCGGGTAAAGCCCGTGGTCGACATGGTGCGCGGCATGCTCGTGGACGATGCGCTCAACACGCTCGCGTTCGTGCCGTCGCCGGCCGCGGCCGTCGTGGCCAAGGTGGTTCGCTCGGCGAGCGCCAACGCCGAGAGCGAGCTGATCTCGCGGACGGGCGAGCTTCGGATCGTCGGTATATACGCAAACGAGGGCCCGCGCACAAAGCGCATCAGGGTAAGGGCCCGGGGCCGGGCTGCGAGGATCATCCGCAGCAACAGCCACATCACGGTGGTCGTAGACGAGGGGACGGACTGATTTGGGACATAAGACCCATCCAATTGGCTTTCGGCTCGGGATAATCAAGGACTGGCAGGCGACCTGGTTCGCCGCCAAGCAGGGCGACTACCGGGACCTGGTCAGGGAGGACCTTGCGATCCGCAAGAACATCTCCGACCAGTACCCGGACGCCGGCATATCCCGGCTCGACATAGAGCGCTCCTCCTCCGAGGTGGTCGTGACGGTGCACACCGCGCGCCCGGGCATAGTCATAGGCCGCGGGGGCAAGCGCGTCGAGGAGCTCAGAAAGCTCCTTGAGACCCTGACCAACCGCAGGGCGCGCCTGAACGTCCAGGAGATTCGCCAGCCCGAGCTGGACGCCTACCTTGTCGCAAGGAGCGTGGCCGACCAGCTGGAGCGGCGCATCGCCTACCGCAGGGCCATAAGGCAGGCGGTGGGAAGGACGATGCAGGCGGGCGCCAAGGGCGTGAAGATCATCATCTCCGGCCGGCTCGGCGGCGCCGACATAGCCCGGCGGGAAAAGGCTATGGAGGGGCGCGTCCCGCTCCACACGCTGCGGGCCGACGTCGACTTCGCGATCGCCGAGGCGGGCACCGACTTCGGACGCATCGGCGTAAAGGTCTGGCTATACCACGGCGACGTGATCAAGCAGCAGCGAGAGCCCGAGTACGAGGAGATGCTGCCGATCGAGGTGACGCTCAGCCCTGAGGAATCGGCCGCCCAGGAGGCCGCAGAGGCGGAGGCCGCCGCAGCCGCCACCGCGGCGGCCGTTGCGGCGGCGGCCGAGGCAGAGGCTGCAGCAGCTGCGGCAGCGGCTGCGCCGGAGCCCCAACCCCCAGCACCGGCGGCGGAGGAAAGCTGATGCTCCAGCCCAAGAGACTCAAATACAGGCACCACCACCGCGGCCGGCTCAAGGGCGTTGCCAACGCCGGAAGCTCGATCAACCTGGGCGAGTTCGGCCTTAAGGCGGTCGAGTCGAGCTGGGTGACCGCAAGGCAGATCGAGGCGGCCAGGCGGGCGATGACGCGCTATGCGCGGCGCGGCGGAAAGATCTGGATAAGGGTCTTCCCCGACAAGTCGGTCACCGCCCGGGCGGCGGAGACGCGCATGGGCAGCGGGAAGGGCTCGGTGGACCACTGGGTGGCCGTCGTAAAGCCCGGCAGGGTGATGTTCGAGATGGCGGGGGTGCCGGAGGAGATCGCGAGGGAGGCCCTCAGGCTCGCCGCGGCCAAGCTGCCGATGGCAACGAAGATAGTTAAGAAGGACGCCTACTAGGGCGGGGCCCTAGGAGCACCAGGGGACGGATTTGCCGATAGACGATATCACGACGCTCAACGACGAAGAGCTCGCCGAAGAGCTGGTCGAGACGCAGCGGGCGCTGATGAACCTCAGGTTCAGGGTGGCCACTATGCAGCTCGCCGACGTCAACGAGATCAGGAGGTCGCGCCGCCGCGTGGCGCGGATAAAGACCATCATGAGGCAGCGCGAGCTGGCGGGGGCCGGGCAATGAGCTTTGCGAGGAGAAAGGCACGCGTCGGCCGCGTGGTGAGCGACAAGATGGATAAGACCGTGGTGGTCCGCGTAGAGCACAGGCGCGCGCACCGCCTATACAAAAAGTCGATCCAGCTGCAGAAGCGCTACGTCGCCCACGACCCGGAAAACGACGCGCGGCTGGGCGACCTTGTAAGGCTGATAGAGTCCCGCCCGATCTCAAAGACCAAGCGCTGGCGGGTCGCCTCGATTATCGAGCGGGGTAACCTCGCCGAGATCCAGCCGGGCGAGATAGCGACCGAGGAGGGCGCAGAGCCCGCCCGGGCCCGGCAGGTCGAGGCCGAACCCCAGGCCGAGGACCGGCAGCCGGAGGCGGTCGCCGTGGCGGAGCCCGAGCCGGCGCAGGAGCCAGAGCCCGAACAGGCCGAGGAGCCTGAGGCCGCGCCCGAGCCGGAGGCCACCAAGGAGCCCGAGGCCGAGGCGCAGCAAGCGCCGGAGGCCGAGCAGGCGGAGCCCGAGCAGCCGGCCGCCGAAGATGAGGCGGAGCCGGTCGTCGCCGAGGTGGAGCCTGAGGCCGAGCTCGAGACGCCGGAGGAGCAGGAGGCCGCCGAGCCCGATTCAGACGAACCCGAGCCCGCCCCTGAGGCGGCGCTCGAGACGGAAGACGCCGGCGCAGAGGAGACCGTGCCCGCCGAGGAGCCGGCTGCCGAAGACGAGGCAGAGCCGGTCGTCGCCGAGGTGGAGCCTGAGGCCGAACCCGAGACGCCGGAGGCCGAGGCAGCCGAACAGGACGACGCGGAGGCCGGGTCGGACGAGGCCGGGTCCGCCGAGGGAGAGAAGAAGGCGTGATACAGATCTACTCGCGCCTGAGGGTCGCCGACAACTCCGGTGCCAAGACCATAAGCTGCATCGGTGTGCCGGGCGGCAGCGGCCGTCGCTACGCGGGCCTCGGCGACATCATCGTCGCCTCGGTCAAGGAGGCCGCCCCCGCCGCCGCCATAAGGAAGGGCGAGGTTGTGCGGGCCGTGGTCGTGCGCACATCGAAGGGCTACCGGAGAAGGGACGGTTCGCACATACGCTTCGACGACAACGCTGCGGTGATAGTGAACCAGGAGAACCTGCCGCGCGGGACGAGGATCTTCGGTCCGGTGGCGCGCGAGCTGCGGGACAGGAACTTCATGAGGATCGTCTCGCTGGCGCCCGAGGTGCTCTAGGACGGTAACGATGGCTATGAAGATTCGAGTAGAAGACACCGTCCTGGTGGTAAAGGGCCGCGACCGCGGCAAGCAGGGCAAGGTCGTGCGGGCCTATACGGACACGCAGCGCGTGCAGGTCGAGGGCGTGAACATCGTAAAGAGGCACACCAAGCCCTCGGCGAGCCTTCGCCAGGCGGGGATCATCGACAAGGAGCTCTCGCTCCCGGTCCAGAACGTGGTGCTGATATGCCCGACGTGCACAGAGCCGTGCAAGGTGGGCAGGCGCTTTCTCGCCGACGGCTCGAAGGCGCGCGTGTGCAAGTCCTGTAAAGAGATCATCGAGTAGAGGCTGAGCGATCATGGCCGAAAAGAAGGCACCCGCCACCAGGCGGCCCCGCCGCCGCAAGGCGGCCGCCCAGGCTCCAGAGGCGACCGAGGCCCCGGCCGCCCCGGAGAACGGCTCCGTGCCCAGGGCGCTGCCCCGGCTCCAGGAGGTGCACCGCTCCACCGTGGGTCCGGAGATGATGAAGGAGTTCGGCTACAGCTCGCCGATGCAGATACCGACGCTCGAGAAGATCGTCGTCAACGTCGGGCTCGGCGAGGCTCTGACCAACGCCCGGGCGCTGGAGGCGGCGACGGGAGACATAAGCCAGATAACCGGACAGCGACCCATAACCAACAGGGCGCGAAAGTCGATCGCCAACTACAAGCTGCGCGAGGGGATGCCCGTGGGCGTGAGCGTAACGCTCCGCAGGAGGCGGATGTGGGAGTTCTTCGACCGACTGGTCGCCTCCGCCCTTCCCCGCATCAGGGACTTTCGGGGCCTTTCCAGAAAGTCCTTCGACGGGCGTGGCAACTACGCGATCGGCCTGCGCGAGCAGGTGATCTTCCCGGAGATCGACTACAACTCGGTCGACAGGCTGCGCGGCCTGCAGGTGGTCATCACGACGACCGCGCCGAACGATCGGGAGGGCCTGCGGCTGCTTGAGATGCTCGGCGTTCCCTTTGCAAGGACGACCGGCGGCAGGACCCTTTAGGGCCGCCGCCGCGATGGGAGGAGATTAGATTGGCGAAGGTCTCGATGATAGCGCGCTGGAAGAAGCCGCAGAAGTTCAAGACCCGCAGGTACAACCGGTGCAACCGCTGCGGGCGGCCCAGGGCGTTCATCAGGCACGTAGGCCTGTGCCGGATCTGCTTTCGGGAGATGGCCCTGATGGGGATGCTGCCGGGCATCCGGAAGGCCAGCTGGTAGGCCATGTCCGTAACCGACCCCATAGCCGACATGCTCACCCGGATCCGCAACGCGGTGATGGTCGAGCACGCGACGGTGACGATG
Source organism: Dehalococcoidia bacterium (assembly GCA_965207145.1). Classification (GTDB taxonomy): domain Bacteria; phylum Chloroflexota; class Dehalococcoidia; order Lucifugimonadales; family UBA2962; genus CAUZIR01. Next base: position 948,029 of record OZ242262.1, read on the forward strand.
CCGGCATCGAAGATGAAGGTCTCGATAGCGCAGCTGCTCGCGGACGAGGGTTTCATCCAGGGCTTCGAGCTCAAGGAGACCAGCGGCCCGCAGGGCGACATAAAGATCCATCTCCACTATCACGACCGGGGAGACTCGGCCATAACGGGCCTTAAGCGGGTGAGCCGCCCGGGCCTTCGGGTATACGTGCGGAAGGGGGAGATCCCCAGGTACTTCGCCGGTCTCGGGGTCTCGATCCTGTCGACCTCCCAGGGGGTCATGACAGGCCGGGACGCATGGAAGAAGGGAATAGGGGGCGAGCTGCTGTGCTACGTGTGGTAGCGGATGCGCGCGGACGCACTGGAACTGGAACATGTCTAGGGTAGGTAGAAAACCGATACCGATTCCCGGGGGCGTCACCGCGACGATCGCGGGCTCGGACGTTACCGTGAAGGGCCCCAGGGGCGAGCTCAGCCTCTCGGTGCACCCGGCGATGACGGTCGCACAGAGCGACGGGACGATCACGGTTGCCCGCTCCTCCGACGAGGGCACGCACAGGGCGCTGCACGGCCTTACGCGCAGCCTGCTGGCAAACATGGTGACTGGCGTGAGCGAGGGATACGTCCGCCAGCTCGACCTGGTCGGCGTCGGCTACAGGGCGGCCCAGGAGGGACCGGGGGTCACCCTGAGCGTCATGCGCAGCCACACGGTGACGATCAACCCGCCCGATGGCGTATCGATCGAGGTCCAGGGACAGAACCAGATAAGGGTCAGCGGGATCGACAAGCAAAAGGTCGGCCAGCTGGCGGCGGAGATACGCAAGGTCCGCCCGCCCAACCCGTACACGGGTAAGGGCATCAGGTACAACGGCGAGCAGGTCCGCCTCAAGCCCGGCAAGGCGGCCCGCAGGGTCTAGCGGAAACCACCGCGTCCGCCCGGGAGACAGTTAGTTGGGACTCAAGAAGACACACAAGCACCGCACCAGGATCCGGCACGCCCGGTCCAGAAAGCGCATCGCCGGCACGGCCGCAAGGCCGCGCCTTGCGGTGTTCCGCAGCCTGCGGCACGTCTACGCCCAGCTCATCGACGATGAGAGCGGGATTACGGTCGCCTCGGCCTGCAGCCTTGAGGGCGAGCTTAGGGACGGCTCATCCGGCCGCCCCAAGACCGACACCTCAAGGGCCGTCGGAGCGCTGGTGGCAAGGCGCGCTGTGGAAAAGGGGATTACCTCGGCGGTCTTTGACCGCGGGGGCAACAGGTATCACGGAAGGGTCAAGGCCCTGGCAGAGGCCGCAAGGCAGGAAGGACTGGCGATTTGACGTCCCAGAGGGGCTTTCGCGAAGGGCGCGACAGAGACAGGGACCGCGACAGCGAGGACGGCCTGCAGGAGCGGGTCGTAAAGATCTCCCGGGTGGCCAAGGTCGTAAAGGGCGGCAGGCACCTCAGCTTTAACGCCGTCGTCGTCGTGGGAGACGGCGAGGGCAAGGTGGGCGTGGGGCTCGGCAAGGCCGACGCCGTGCCGGATGCCGTCAAGAAGGGCTCTTACTACGCGCGCCGCAACATGATCGAGGTCCCGCTGTCAGGGAGCACGATTCCCCACGAGGTAACCACCAAGTACGGGGGCTCCGAGGTGATGCTAAAGCCCGCCGTGCCGGGCACGGGCGTGATCGCCGGCGGCTCGGTGCGCGCGGTGGTCGAGCTTGCCGGGGTCAAGGACATCCTGACCAAGGCGAGGCGAAGCACCAACCCGGTCAACACCGTAAAGGCGACCTTCAGGGCGCTCTCGATGCTCAAGGAGCACGAGGTTGAGAGGGCGAGGCGAAGGACCGTAAAGCAGGTCGGAGCCGCGCGTATGGCGCGGCTGGGCGCCGGGCGGGAGTAGGCCGTGACCAGGCTTTCGATCACGCTCGTAAGGAGCGTCATAGGCAACAAGGCCGACCAGAAGCGGACCGTTGAGAGCCTCGGGCTCAGGAGGCTTCACCAGACCGTGGTGCACGCCGACACCCCCTCCATACGCGGCATGGTCCACAAGGTGCGCCACCTCGTTGCGGTCGAGCCGGTCGCCGACTGAGAGCAGAGGAAGGCCAGGGAGCTAGGTTGGCAGAGAACGACGGTCTAAAGATGAACGAGCTTCGGCCCGCCGCGGGCGCGCGCAAGGCCCGGCGCAGGGTCGGACGCGGTGACGGCAGCGGCCGGGGGACCTTTTCAGGCCGGGGCGTAAAGGGCCAGAAGTCCCGCTCCGGCGGCGGTGTACGCGTCGGTTTCCAGGGCGGCCAGCTGAGGCTGATCAAGTCGCTGCCCATGCTGCGTGGCTTCACACCGCGCTCTCAGACGCGCTACCAGGAGGTCAACCTCGACCGGCTCGCGCGGCTGCCCGAGGGCGCCGAGGCGACCCCCGAGACGATGGCCGAGGCCGGGCTGATCGACTCTGCCGAAAGGCCCGTAAAGGTGTTGGGCAGGGGCGATGTGAGCGGTCCGGTTACGGTCGCGGCGCACAGGTTCTCGGCCACCGCGCGCCGCAAGATAGAGGCGGCGGGCGGAACGATCAGGCAGGTGGAATAGTGGTGCAGAGGGGCGCGGCCGCGCGCCAGCAGGAGGTATCGCGGCCCCAGCTCATCCAGTCGATGATCGACGCGATGAGGGTCCCGGACCTTCGCGCGAAGATACTGTTCACCCTGGCGATGCTGGTGGTCTTCCGCTTCGTCGCCCACGTCCCGGTGCCCGGAGTAGATACCCAGGCGCTCAACAGGGCGTTCGAGCAGAACGCGCTGCTCGGCTTCCTGGACCTTTTCAGCGGGGGCGCGCTCGCGAACCTGAGCGTCGCCGCGCTCGGGGTCTACCCGTACATCACCTCCTCGATCGTCATGCAGATCCTGACGCCGGTGGTCCCCTCGCTCAAGGCGCTCTCCCAGGAGGGCGACTACGGGCGCCAGAGGATCAACCAGATCACCCACTGGCTGACGGTGCCGATCGCCTTCCTTCAGAGCTGGGGGCAGCTGACGCTGCTGCGCCAGTCGGGCGTGCTGCCCGGGGTGGACTTCGGGCTGAACCTGCCGACGATAGCGATGATCTTCTCGATGGTGGCCGGGACGATGTTCCTGGTCTGGCTCGGCGAACTGATAACCGAGCGCGGGCTCGGCAACGGCATCTCGCTGATCATCTTCGGCGGGATCGTGGCGAGCTTCCCCAGGATTATCGGACAGGGCTTTTTGCAGAGGGACGAGGCCGGCGGGCTGTTGCTCCTTGCGGTGTTCGGCCTCGCGATCGTCTACCTGATAGTGCTCTTCACCGAGGCGCAGAGGCGCGTGCCGGTCCAGTACGGACGGAGCGTGTTCAGGGGCGGGAGGATGCAGCGCCAGTCGGGATCGACATTCCTGCCGCTCAGGGTCAACTCGGCCGGGATGATCCCGCTGATATTCGCCTTTTCAATCATCATCCTCCCGACGACGATCGCCAGCTATTTCCGGGACCCGCTGAGCGACGGCTTCGTACCTGTCGCGGCACGCTTTTTCACCGATACGTTCGACCCGACACGGTGGCCCTACTGGCTCGTTGTTTTCATCCTGGTCGTGGCATTCGCCTTTTTCTACACTCTGATAATTTTTCAGCAGCAGCGTCTGGCGGAGAATTTACAGCGAAACGGCGGGTTCATTCCCGGCATACGACCGGGCCGTCCCACCCAGGAATATTTGAACAGGGTGATCCTGCGCATAACCTGGGGTGGCGCGCTCTTTCTGGGCTTTATCGCGGTGCTGCCGTTCTTCATCTCGCAGGTGACGGACATCCGCGCCCTGACCATAAGCAGCACGAGCCTGCTGATCATGGTGGGCGTCGCACTGGACACGATGCGCCAGCTCGAGGCGCAGCTGCTCATGCGCAACTACGAGGGATTCCTCAGATGATGCCTGCCGTCGGCCTTTGGCGAGGTGCGCCTTGAAAAGGGTGATACTGCTCGGCCCGCCCGGCGCGGGCAAGGGGACGCAGGCGGCCCGCCTTGCCGGCGCGCTCGGCGTGAACCTGGTCTCGTCGGGGGACCTTTTCAGGGACCACCTGGCGCGCCAGACCGACCTCGGGCTCAGGGCGCGCTCGTACATGAGCGCGGGGGACCTGGTGCCGGACGAGGTGACGATAGCGATGGTCATGGACTGGGTTAACTCCCCTGACCAGCACGCCGGCTTCGTGCTCGACGGGTTCCCGAGGAGCCTGGGACAGGCGGAGGCGCTCGACCGCGAGATGGACGGGCGCGGGGGCCTGTGCGGTGCGGTCTACATCAGCGTGTCACGCGATGAGCTGGTAAGGAGGCTCGGCGGCCGGTTCATATGCCGGAACTGCCAGTCGCCCTACCACGAGGCCTTCTCGCCGCCGGCGAAGGCCGGGGTCTGCGACGGGTGCGGCGGCGAACTGTACCAGCGCGACGACGACAGGCCGGAGGCGGTGGCCAACCGGCTCGACGTCTACCAGACCCACACGGTCCCGCTGGTCGAGCACTACAGGGGAAAGAGCCTCCTGATCGAGATCGACGGCGAGGGAACGATAGACCAGGTGTGGCAGGCCATGGAGGCCGCCGTCACCCGGCAGGGCCGGATGGTCCGGGCCTAGGATCGGGAGGGGCGAGATTCAGCGCTCAACTGGAGTGGTGACCGGAAGGTCGGGGCGAAAGCCGGTAGGGCTGTCCGTAGAGCGGCCGGGGGGCATAACGATAAAGTCCCCGGCCGAGCTCGAGGCGATGAAGCGGGCGGGCCGCGTCGTAGCGCGTGCACAGGAAAGCGTCGCGAGAGCGGCACGTCCCGGCGTTACCACCGCAGAGCTCGACCGCATAGCCGAGCAGGTCATAAGGAAGGCCGGGGCGGTGCCGTCGTTTAAGGGCTATCTGGGCTTTCCGGCGAGCATATGCGCGAGCTTAAACGAGGAGATAGTGCACGGGATACCGGGGCCGAGGCAGGTCAAGGAGGGCGACATCCTCAGCGTGGACGTCGGTGCGATCGTTGACGGCCTGCACGCCGACAGCGCCTTTACGGTGGCGGTCGGTGATGTTTCAGAGGTCGCGGCCGACCTGATCGACGCCACGCGCGAGTCCCTCCTGCGCGGGATCGAGCAGGTGCGGGTCGGTGCCCGCGTCGGCGACATCTCGGCGGCCGTGCAGGCGTATGCCGAGGGCAGGGGCTACTCGCTGGTGCGCCAGTACGTCGGTCACGGCATAGGGCACGCGATGCACGAGGACCCGCAGGTGCCCAACGTCGGCGAGGCCGGGCGCGGCCCGCTGCTGCGCGAGGGCATGGCCCTTGCGATCGAGCCGATGCTCAACGTGGGCACATGGAAGACGAGGGTGCTCGATGACGAGTGGACGGTGGTGACCGCCGACGGCGAGCTTTCCGCGCACTTTGAGGACACTGTCCTGGTCACGGCCGACGGACCGGTGGTGACCACGGCGGCGCAGCTTTGATGACCAAGAAGAAGGACACCATAGAGGTCGAGGGGCTGGTGCGCGAGTCGCTGCCCAACGCGACCTTCAAGGTCGAGCTCGCCAACGGCCACGAGGTGCACGCCTACATCTCGGGGAAGATAAGGAAGAACTTCATAAGGGTCCTGCCCGGCGACCGCGTCCTGGTGGAGCTGTCGCCCTACGACCTTGCGAGGGGCAGGATCACCTACCGGTTCAGGTAGGCGGCCGGGAAGGGTATGGCAAGATGAAGGTTTCGGCATCCGTCAAGAAAAGGTGCGCCAAGTGCCGGATCATCCGGCGCAAGGGTCGCGTACACGTAATCTGCGAGAACCGCAGGCACAAGCAAAGGCAGGGCTGACATGGCACTTGTGGCAGGGGTGAACATCCCCGACGACAAGCGGGTCGAGTACTCGCTCACGCGCATATACGGCATCGGTTCGTTCCAGGCCAAGGAGGTGCTCGATCGGGCCGGCGTCTTCGGCAACCCGCGGGTCAGGGACCTGTCCGACTCGGACCTTGTCCGGATAAGGGAGATCATCGAGCGCGAGAAGACGGTCGAGGGCGACCTCAGGCGCGAGGTGAACCTGAACATCAGGCGGCTGATCGACATCGGCTCCTACAAGGGTCAGCGCCACCGGCGCGGGCTGCCCTCCCGCGGGCAGCGCACGCGCACGAACGCAAGGGCCAAGCGCGGCCCGCGCCGCCCCGTGGCGGGACGCGGCCAGCGCTCGAAGGTGAAGTAGTACATGGCCAAGAGACAGAGAACGCGCAGAAGGGACCGAAAGTCCGTGCCGATCGGGCGGGCCTACATACAGTCCACCTTCAACAACACCATCGTCACCATCACGGACCTGTCCGGTGCCGTCGTCTGCTGGGGCAGCGCCGGCACGGCCGGCTTTAAGGGCTCACGAAAGTCGACCGCCTTCGCCGCCCAGCGCGCGGCCGAGGACGCGGCGCGAAAGGGCAAGGAGCAGGGACTTCGCGAGGTCGACGTGTTCGTGAGGGGCTCAGGCGCCGGCAGGGAGGCCGCCATAAGGTCTCTGCTCGCCCAGGGCATCGCGATCACCTCGATAAGGGACGTCACCCCCCTGCCCCACAACGGCTGTCGCCCTCGGAAGAGGCGAAGGGTATAGCCAGGCAGTGAATCTCGATAGGGAAAGTGCCAGTGAGGCAGTTTACGGTAGGGCCCTCGGGAGACCCGGGAGGCCCTCTGGTCGAACGCGGCGTGACGGAGATGGTCGCCGAGGCCTTTCGGATCTACCGGAGGCGCTGGCGGGAGTTCGTCTGGATGTCGGCGCTGGTCCATGCGCCCATAGCGGTGATAGACCAGCTGGTCGGCTCCGGGGCGTGGGCCATCACGCTGGTGATCGCACTGAGCCTGCTGGGCTCGGCGGCGTTCTTCGGTGCGGGCGTTTCGGCCGTCTGCCAGCACTACGTTCTCGGCAGGGTGGACGTGGGAGCCGCCTACCGGCGGGCGCAGTGGAGGTACGTGTCGATCCTGGCGGTGACGGTGCTTACCACGGGCATCGTGGTCGGAGGGGCGCTGCTCATCTGGATAATCGTGCCCTTCGTGGCCGCCGTGGTCTACGCGGTCTACTGGTCCGTGGCGGCCCCGGCGGTGATCGTCGAGGGACACAAGCCGGTGGATGCTCTCAAGAGGAGCTACAGGCTGGTGCGCGGGGGCTGGTGGCGGACGTTCGCCGCCTCCGCGGCGTTCGTGCTGGTGGCGGTGGGACTGTCCCTGATCGGCTGGATCCCGTACTGGGTCGCGGACTGGCGAGGCGGAGCGGACTCGTCGGTGACGGTGGCCTTCAGGTGGCTCGGGCAGTTGGCCGCGGCGGTCGGGGTGCCGCCGGTGCTGGCGATCTGCTGGACGCTCTTGTACTACGACATTCGGATCAGGAAAGAGGAGCTGAGCCTTGCCAGGCTCGGCGAAGAGCTCGGCATGGCAGGGCCGGGCAGCCCGCCCGGCGCGAGCGGGGCGGAAGTGACGTAGGGACTCAGGAAGGAGGGAGCCGGGGCCCGATGCCCGTCCACGGGACGGAGTCGGGGCCGGCCAGATAGATGGCAAGGTACACCGATCCCAGCTGCCGGCAGTGCCGGCGCATTGGCGAAAAGCTGTTTCTGAAGGGCGAGCGGTGCTACACGCCGCGCTGCGCGGTCGAGCGCCGCAAAAAGCCGCCCGGCGACCGCAGCTTTCGGCGCAGGCGCGCCTCCGAGTGGTCCCTGCAGCTTCGTGAAAAGCAGAAGGCGCGCTTTACCTACGGGGTGATGGAGCGCCAGTTCAGAAAGTACTTCGAGATGGCGCGAAAGCGCTCGGGCGTCACCGGCGACCAGCTGCTCCAGCTCCTTGAGCGAAGGCTGGACAACGTCGTGTTCAGGCTCTCGTTCGCCGAGTCGCGAAAGCAGGGCCGCCAGCTGGTCTCGCACGGCCATATCACCGTCAACGGGCGGCGAATGGACGTGCCCTCCTACCTGGTGGAGACCGGCGACGTCATAAAGTGGAAGTCCTCCAACGGCTCGGTCCCGGGGTTCGCAAAGGCGATAATGGAGTCGGGGTCGAGGAGGACGGTGCCCGGCTGGCTAAAGCCCGATCCCGAGAACGGGGCGGCCGAGGTGCTCGGCGAGCCCGAGACGGCGCATCTGGATACCGATATCGATGTCCGGCTGATCGTGGAGTTCTACTCCAAGTAGCCGGACGGGGCGGGCACCCGACTCGTGGCGCCCCGCCCAATCCAACAAGGCTGAGAGGTGTAAGCAGGCATGGTCCTGGAATTTCAGACACTCGCACCCGGCGAGTTCCCGATCGACGAGCCGGAGGTTGTACCCGATCCGCAGATCAATATAGTCGAGGTCGAAGGCGACTACGGCAAGGTTTCGATAGAGCCGCTTGAGCGCGGCTACGGGGTCACGCTCGGAAATCCGATGCGAAGGATCCTGTACAGCTCGTTGAGCGGAACGGCGGTTACCTGGGTAAAGATCGAGGGGATACTGCACGAGTACGCGACGATCCCGCACGTAAAGGAGGAGGTGTCAGAGTTCCTCCTGAACGTTAAGGGCATCCGCCTGCGCACGGAGGTGGACCGCCCCGGCAAGCTGCGCATGGAGGTGTCCGGGCTCGGCGAGGTGAGCGCGTCGGACATAATGGCCTCCTCGGACTTTGAGGTCGTAAACCCCGAGCTTCACCTTGCGACGCTCACATCCAACCAGGCCAAGCTCTCCGTGGAGTTCAACGTCGAGCCCGGCGTGGGATACAAGGCGGCCGCGGTGGAGGAGGATCTGCCGATAGGCATCCTTCCGGTCGACGCGATCTTCACGCCCATCCGCAAGGCCAACTACTCGATCGAGCCGACGCGCGTGGGCCAGAGGACCGACTTCGAGAGGCTGGTCCTCGAGGTCTGGACGGATGGGTCGATCACGCCGGTCGACGCGGTGAAGAGGGCGGCCGACGTCCTGATATCGCACCTTTTCCTGTTCACGAGCCTTCAGCAGGGCGAAACGGCGGGGCTCGAGGGCGCGCCGATAATGCTGAAGATCTCCCCGGACCAGTACAACATCCCGGTCGAGAGGCTCGAGCTGTCCTCCCGGACCCTCAACTGCCTGAAGCGCGCCGGGATCGACAAGGTGGGCCAGGTGCTGTCGATGCGCTCTTCGGAGCTGCTGCAGATACGCAACTTCGGCGAAAAGTCGCTCACAGAGCTGCACGACCGGCTGACCCACATGGGCCTGCCGCTTCCGCAGGACGAAGAGTCGGCGGTGGTTGAGGAGACCGCGGCCGAGCCGGCCGACCCGGAGCCCGAGGCGGTGGCCGTGGCCGACGGCGAGCTGGCCGAGGAGGGCTGAGGTGAGGCACAGAGTCGCTGGCTCAGCGCTAGGGCGGCCGACGGCGCACCGCATGCTGATGCTCCGCGGCGCCGTTACCGATCTTCTGCGCTACGAGTCGATCGAGACCACCCAGGCAAAGGCCAGGCAGATACGCCGCCTTGCCGAAAAGACGATCACGCGTGGAAAGAAGGGCACGCTGCACCAGCGAAGGCAGGCGGCTGCGTTCCTGACCGACAAGGACGTGGTCGATAAGCTGTTCGCCGAGCTCGGTCCGAGGTACTCGGAAAGGGCGGGCGGATACACCCGCATCATCAAGAAGGGCCAGCGAAGCGGCGATGCGGCCGAGATGGTGATCATCGAGCTGGTCAGCTAGGCCGGCCGCCAGGGCCGTCTCGCATGGGATCGTGACAAGGCTGGCGTTAATAATCGAATATGACGGCACCCGTTACAGCGGGTTCCAGTACCAGGCGAACGCCCCCTCGGTCCAGGCCGAGCTGGAGGCGGCCGCGGGCGCCCTGACCGGGGAGTCCGTCCGGATCGCCGGGTCGGGAAGGACCGACGCCGGCGTGCATGCGGCGGGCCAGGTGATTGCGTTCGATTCCGGATCGACGCTCTCCCCCGGCCAGTTCCTCTCCGGGATGAACCACCATCTGCCGCAGGACATCGTGGTGCGCAGCGCCCAGAGCGTTCCCGAAGGGTTCGACCCGAGGCGCGATGCGGCCTCGAGGTGGTACAGGTACTCGCTGCTCAGGAGGCAGCACAGATCGCCCCTGGCCGACCGCACCGCGGTGGTGGTCGGCCGTGAGCTCGATCTGGGCCGAATGAGGGGAGCGGCGTGGCTTATGGTCGGGGTTCACGACTTCGCAAGGCTCGCCGGGCGCCTGGACGATCCGGCCGCGAGCACGGTGCGCGAGGTCAGCAGGGTGGACGTAAGAACCGAGGGGGAGCGGATAAGCATTGACGTGGAGGGAAACGCATTCCTTCCGCACCAGGTAAGGAGAATGGTGGGCGTCATGGTGGACGCCGGCACCGGAAAGATAGCGCCTCACGAGGTGGAAGACCTCCTGTCGGGGGAGGGCCAGGCGCCGCAGGCCCGCACGATGCCCCCACAGGGACTGTGCCTGATGAGGGTCCGCTACCCGGAGGAACTGGGGCTGAAAGTCCCGGCGGACACGATTACAGAGTAGAGAAGATGACGACAAGGACCAGACCGTACAACGTAAAGCAGTCGGACCTGAGGCCCGAGTGGCACGTGGTCGACGCCGAGGGAAAGACCCTCGGGCGGGTGTCGACGGAGATCGCGACGCTGCTGCAGGGCAAGCACAAGCCCACCTACACCCCGCACCTTGCTGCCGGGGACTTCGTGGTCGTGGTCAACGCGGCCAAGTTCCGCGTGTCCGGCAACAAGCTTGCCGACAAGATCTACTACCGCCACAGCGGCTACCACGGGGGCCTGACCGAGCAGACGCTGGAGGAGCTTTTGGAAAAGCATCCCACCCGCGCGCTCAGGCAGGCGGTAAAGGGCATGCTACCGAAGAACATCCGCGGTAAGCACATGCTCTCTCGGCTGAAGCTCTACGAGGGCGAAGAGCACCCTCACCAGGCGCAGGTAAACGCCAGCAAGGCGCAGGCTGCGCCGGTCGAGGCTCCGGCACCGGCGCGACCGGCGAAGGTGGAGCGAGAGCCCGAGCCGGAACCCGCACCCGAGCCTCAGGCGGAAATGGAACAGGCTGAGGCCGTTGCCGAGACCGCAGTTGAGCAGGAGACCGTCGAGGAGCCGGGAGTCGAGGAGGAATCAGCCGAGGCCGGAGAGGCGCAGGCAGCGGGCGACGAGGACCTCGAGGCGCTGACTGTGCCCAGGCTCAGGGAGCTTGCCAAGGAACGCGGCGTGTCGGTGCCCTCCAGGGCCCGCAAGGCCGATATAATCGAGGCGATCAGGTCCGGAGCATCGGACTGATGGCGCGAATCAGGAGACCGAGTTGGTAGAGCAGCAGACTTACTACTATGGCACCGGCCGCCGCAAGGCGGCGATCGCCCGAGTACGGGTGTACCGGGAGCGCGGGCCGATCGTGGTCAACGGAAAGCCCGTGGAGGAGGCCTACCCGATCCCTGCCCTTCAGCAGATGATCGTTACGCCCCTGCGCGTCGCCGGCGTGGGCGGCCAGTACCGCGTCGTCGCCAAGGTCTCCGGCGGCGGGCACACCGGCCAGGCGGGTGCGCTGCGCCATGGTATTTCAAGAGCCCTTTGCGAGGCCGATCCGGGCCTCAGGCCGGCCCTCAAGAAGGCCGGGCTCCTCACACGCGACGCACGCGTTAAAGAGCGCAAGAAGTACGGCCTCAAGAAGGCACGCAAGGCGCCCCAGTACACCAAGCGCTAGCGCCCCGGGCCGCAGGACCTCACATCCACGTATCGCTAGCAGCGATTTCCCAAGGCGAAGCTGCGCTGATCACTACGTAGCTGGCCTCATCTGTTATCGCCCGTCGGTTGCGCGGCTAGGGATGTGCGCTGTCGGGGAACCACCAAATCAGCGCGTGAGTATCGCATTTGCTCGCTTCCTTGAGCCCCGGTGGTGCGAGCGTAGAGCAATCACAGCTCGCCTCATTTCCTCTGCGCAGCTAAAGCCCCTTCAAAGACCTCACGTGCTCGCAGAGCCATGTATCAAGGTCCGCGATCCTGAAAGTGTTCGTATCGAACAGACCCATGAAGTGCTTGTACGCCTCTTCGCCGTCACAGTCGATGAAGCTGCCGTTCATCCGCAGGAAGATGTCTGTGACAAAGAAGGACACCCGCTTGTTGCCATCCACGAAGGTTTGGTTCACCGCAAGGCTCTCCATCATGGCCGCGGCATTTTCGATCAGGCTGTCGTAGTACCCTAGCTGCGGCCGCAGCTAGGCCGATTCCAACGCCCCGAGATCTCTAAGAGCGGGGGAGCCTCCGAATTCCGCGATCAGGCTGGCGTGTATCGCAAGAACTTCCTCTATCGTCTGGAATTCAATGGTCACCTGGCCAGTAGCTCACCAAGACGCCTGTTCCTTTCGAGGCTAGCTCGGTAGTGGGCCATAACGTTGGGCCGGACCCTCTGATGCTCCCTGCTTTCTATGTATCCCCTCATGGCATCTTCCAGGACCGCCTGCAAATGGCGCCCGTCGCTTAGGGCTATCTCTCGCATCTTGGATAGCAGTTCGGGCGCTGCCTGGCTGGAGAATTTCTCGCGTGCGGCCATCGCAATCTCCTAACGTGCCGGTATGGATTCCGCCTCTGACGGATTGCCTGGGTGCGGCTCAAGAAGACACATGCGGCAGGTTTAGGAGAGTGAGGGCCGGTCTTCAAGAAACTTCTTGACGAACATGTCTCGGGGCAGGAACAGCAAGCTATTTCTTGGGAGGGCTGTTGCCCCTTCCGCCACCGGACGGCCTTCCCGTCTTGCTCGGCCAGTTTCCGCCGCTTCCCTTTCCACCGCCGCCCTTGCTCCCCTTGCCCATCATCTTCGTATCGTTCACTCGGGCACCTCCATCAGGTGTCCGGCGATTGTTCACGCCCGCAGCCCCATTGGGGCCGACTAGACCACGCGCTGCAGATCGGCGCTGTTGTCCCCTGCCTTGAGCCTTCGAGACCCTCATGGCGATTCTCCACCTGATCGGTGGTGTCCTGCCGGGACCGCCCCTTCCATACGTGCCAGCCTGCGGTCGAACGTGTGCAGCGGCATGGCGCCCACCCGCTCAGCCGCCTTGAGGATCATGAGGTCAGACAGGCCAATGCCTCCCTGGCGGTAGCGGTGCGCGGCGGCGGCCACATCATCCGAATTCTCCACCACGAGGCTGTCCGAGGCCGTCAGGTCCATCAACACCTCGGCGACCCGGGATCGCGTGAAGCGGTAGCTCCTCTCCAGCACCCAGGCCACCTCGATGACGACCTCCCGGCAGATGAAGCCCGGATTGCCAGGTGTCAATCCATCGATAAGGCTGCGCGCCGCAGCTTCCTGTTCAGAGTTGTCTCCTACCAGATACCGCAGGATCACGTTTGCGTCGACTGCTTCCATCTCTCGATTGCTCCCTCTGCGACGGCACTGTCCATACCTTCGAGGCTCACAGGGGGTCCGTCGTACTTCAGGCTGCGGAAGAGACGGCTGGTGGGCCGTACCGGCATGATCAGCACCCCCTCGTCCACGATGACATAGCGAACCCTGTCACCTGCCTTGACCGCCAATGAGTCCCTGACGGCCTTGGGCAGCGTTGTCTGGCCCTTGGTGGTTATGCTGGATTCGAACATGGCAATCCCTCCTCCACGTCACTGTGCAGCCGCATCCTTACATCTTAACGCTAGGTAATGCTATGCGTAATGGGGCAGGCTGTATTCTTGGACTCCTTACCTATCAAGACTCCGACTGCTGAACCTGTGGTGGATATCAGCAGAACAGCGTGACGAGGGTCGCATGGACAGGGTTCCCTTCGGAATGCATTCAGACGGAACCTGGCGAAACCTCCGGGACATCCCCAGAGGCCTGGGGTGCAGGTGCATATGCCCTGTGTGCGGCACAGGGCTTGTGGCAAAGCAGGGTAAGTCCGTTGTCTGGCATTTCGCCCGTGTCGTTGAGAGTCCTGGGAACAGGAAGTGAGGGGGATGCGCAGAAGTCATCCAATTCAGGCCCGTTCCCGCGCTTGAGGCCGAAACCCTCCTTGCCTATTCAGCGTTTGATCTGCCCAGCCATCCACCCGGCGCTATTCCTACGGGTTGTCTTGGAGCTAGACCTTCCAGCACCCCAACCCTCTGCCAACGGGTCAAAACTGACGGCGGAAGTCCTCCGTTAGGAGGCCGCGTTGGACGTGGATTAGGCATACGACTCAGTCCCCTCCGACTATGCTGGCCCTCAGGTTGCGTTCGACCACGTCGGAAAAGCAGACCAAGCCGCTTCCTCTACCTTGCTGTACCAGGCCTTTAACGGTCGCTCGGCTTCTGGATGACGATTCCAGAATTCACGGAACGCCCTTCTCGATACGATCCGCGCGAAGGGGCGATCTAGATCCCAGTTAGATCAATAGTGAGGTGCTCCCCGAACGTCGCTAAGACGTCAAGAGTCCGTCTCAAGGATGGGCGGCGGCCGCGTGCTAGCATCACGCCGTAATGCGAGTCACCGGCGTCAAGGCCTTTCTCGTCCACCCGGCTGAGGCCGGATCCGTGTACGGAGCGGGGTCCAAGAACCTCTGCTTCGTAAGGATCGAAACCGACGAAGGCATAGTCGGCTGGGGCGAGTGCTACACCCAGTCCGATCGCGACACGCAGATCGTTGCCCACGTCGACCAGCTCGCCCGCTACCTCATCGGGCGCGATACGGCCCAGGTCAAGAACTTCACCCAGATCGTCTACGACGACGTGGCCGCGCGCCGCGGGTCGATGGACCTGTTCAGCGCGCTCAGCGGCCTTGAGCAGGCCATGTGGGACGCGAGCGCAAGGGCACTCGGCGTCCCCGTGCACTCGATGATGGGCGGTCCCGTCCGCGATCGGCTGTGGGTCTACGCCAACGGCTGGTACGGGGGCTCAAAGGATGCCGCAGAACTTGCCGAGCGGGCCGCGGCCACAGTGGAACTGGGTTTTGACGCGCTGAAGTTCGACCCTATTCCTGGTCCCCAGCGTACCTACGTCGACGGTGACGTGCTTCGCCGCGCCGTGGCCAACGTCGCGGTGGTCAGGGAGGCGTCGGTCCTAAGGTAGACGTGCTGATCGAGGCAAAGCGGTGCGTCATCGGGCCAACTTGGAGGTCGCCCCTGGGGAGGGCCATTCAAGGAGTGACCTCGTACTCCAACTCCACCAGCTTTCGCCCCTCGTTGTAAACGTAGACGCGGTAATTTCCGGTGGCCCAGCGTGCCGAGGGGTCACTTCCTACATGCAGCCACCATTTCCACAGCCCGTTGTTGTATTTGGTGTCCGCCACAAAGGACGCGGTGCGGCGGCCGAATTCGAAACCGTCCTCGTAGTAGTGAACGATCTCCAGGGCCACTTCCGTGTTGGAACCCACGCTGTAGGTCCAGCGGATCACGAGCCACAGCCAATCGTCCACGTCCTCTGCGGAGATCCTCATTACGGTTGGTCCGTCTATCTCCGTTGACAGGTAAGCGGTATGTATGCGGCCGTCTATTGTGACCAGATGCGGGTTGGCCGGGTCGGTGTCCCTGACGGAGGTATCGTATGGCTCCGTCCCGTCATACCAGCGGTCCGCTATCGCCTCTACAGGAAAGCCACCCGCATCCTCAAAGTCCTTAAATACCGTCTTGATGAACTCTATGTCCATCCCGGCGCCATGCCGCTCTTCATCCCGCTTTGCGGCCTCCCACCCAAGGTGGAGGGCGCGCAGCCCGCTCCGGAATTTGTCGCTGCCGAGATTGCGGTAAAGATCCACGAAGATTCGTTCGCCCAGCGGGGGATCTAGGCTCTCCAGTTCTGCAATTGTGCGTGCGTATCCGCACGGGCGGGCGTTAACGGTCACGGGACTGCCGATGCGGGCGTTCTCAGACGCGTAGGTCATCAGGTTGGCGATCCCCTCGTTGATCCACGCCCTGTTGCCTCTCCAGTAATAGTGGGCGACTTCGTCGGCGATATGACCGCCAGTGAAATCGGCGTAGTGGCTGCTGCCTTCGTCAGCATCGTAGACAGTCCAACTGGCTATGTGCGTGCCGTAATTGGAGCCCGCCGCGCTGGGGAGACTCGACTTATCCACAAACAGCCAGGCTACATAGCCGGTTGGAAAGGGCACTGACATGAACTCCTCGGCGTACCGCACGGCGTACTCCAGCAGGTCCATGCTTCGCTCCGCGCCCGGCTGGATGCGTATGATCGCCATCTGGATCTCGCCAGCCAGTGGCAGGTCGGTCATGCGCTCTTCAATGGTGACCTGATCGGGATCCAAAAGGACGTCGATCAGGTCCGGATCGGTCTGGCTTACGCCATTAAGCACGGCCACGATCTTTGGCCAGTCGCCGGAAATACCGCCGCTCAGCGTCGGATGGGACATGACGCGCTGGAAGGCTTCCTGTCTGTGCAGAGCCAGACCTCCCAGCGATTCCATCGCCGCGCCATCGGCGGGCTCGACGGTCTCAAGGAATGGCATCGCCAGGATCCGCAGAGCCTGAGCCTCTTCATTACCGGCGATCCATCCCAGGTTGCGCGCCACCGCTTCCTCATACTCGTTAAGCCCGTCCTCGACCCAGGGAAACTCGATCAGCTGCGTGAGAGCGTCTTGACTGTTCCATCCCAGGGACCACAGGGCATTGACCGCGGACGCTTCGGGCTCGCCCGCAAACTCGGCAGCCTGTAGGAAGGGCATGCCCACGATCCTCAGGGCCATGGCCTCATCGCCTATTGCGATCCAGCCTAGATCCCGCACGAGAGCGGTCTCGGTCTCGTCCAGACCGTCGGAGATCCAGTCCAGCTTCGCCACTTCACCCAGGAGTGCCGGCCCGTTATCCGCCATGCCCAGCAGGGAATCCAGCATAAGCACGTCATCGGGACCGACGGCCTCAAGGAAGGGCATCTTAAGAATCCGCGCCGCCGCCATCTCGTCTCTTCTCGCGATGTCCCTGAGACGGCCGACCGTCCTGCGCTCGTATACGTCAAGGCCATCCTCCACCCACGGCCTTGCCAGTATGGATTCGAGGGCGGCGGCCGAGAACACCGGCACTCTCAGCAGATCCTCCAGGCTCTCTGCGTCGTGGCGCTCTACCGTCTCGAGGAAGGGCAGCTCGAGAATCCGCAGCACCGCCGCCTCATCGTCTGCGGCGAGCTGCCCCAGGTGATCGATTATTTTGCGCTCCGTGTCATCCAGGCCATCCTCCACCCAGGGCTTTGCCAATACGGATTCGATAGCGGCGACCGAGAGCCCCGGCACCTCCAGCAGGTCCGCCAGGCTCTGGGCGTCGTGGGGCTCCACCGTTTCGAGGAAGGGATGGTCGAGAATCCTCAGCGCCGCCGCCTCGTCTGCTGCGGCGACCTGCCCCAGGTAGTCCATCGCCTCCCGCTCGGTTTCATCCAGGCCATCCTCCACCCAGGGCCTTGCCAGTATGGGTTCGAGAGCGGCGACCGAGAATCCCGACAGCAGCAACAAGGCAGGCGTGCTCTCGATGTCGTAGGGCTCAAGGGCCTCGAGGACCTGGCACTTCGGGGCCTCCGAAGCCGTGTCCTGACCGGAGCCACTCTCCGCGTCAGCGGATGGCAATACCAGCCTTTCCTTGCCGTGGATCGTCATGCGGACCGGGATCGTCCGGACGCCGTCGAGGTTCCTTGCGACGAGCTCGAATTCGAACGGTAGTCCGGTCGGAAGATCCTCAAAGGTCCTGCAGCGCGAAGTGCTCCATTCCGAGTAGTGCTTTGCGTTTCGGTACCACTCCTCGTTCCATACGGTGACCTTGTACGTGGTTTCGGGGGGATTGATACCGTCCACTATCACGAGCGAGAAGCCCGTCACGTGAGCGTCGAACGGACCCGCTGCCCTGGGAGGGTGAGCAAGGGTGGCCGCAGCCGCCTCACCTGTCGCGATTGGTTCGTCGCCCCGCCTAAGGACTACCCGGTACTCGTAGCGCCTGTTTGGATCGAGGTCGCTGTCCGTGTAGGAGCTCTGGTCCTGTGCGGGCTCGGCTATCAACTCGCCATCCCTGAGCAACTCCAGTTGTACCGGGCCTTCCGAATCGTGCGACCAGGTTATGACCAGCTCGCTGGGCGATTCGGCGTTGACCTCAATCGTCACCGTGGGCGTGGGCGTCGGTGGCTCAGGAGTCTCAGTTGGAGTTGGGGGTACGGGAGTCGGAGTCGGGGTGGGCGTCGGTGGCTCAGGAGTCTCGGTTGGAGTTGGGGGTACGGGAGTCGGAGTCGGGGTGGGCGTCGGCGGCTCGGGAGTCTCCGTGGGTGTTGGAGGTACGGGGGTTGGAGTCGGAGTTGAGGGTTCAGGTGTGTCCGTGGGCGTTTGGGTGACGTCGACCGGCGAATCGGTTGACGGGAGGTCAGGGGCGTCCTCGGTCTGCTGCGGCGAAGGAGTAGCAGGGGGCAGCGCATCATCAGGTCGCTCAATTTCAGGCTGTCCGCAGGCGGTGGCTAGCAGCATCAAGGCGACTAGCCCGGCTGTTGACAACATTGCCTTTCGCAATAGAGGAGTCACTTTGTGATGCTCGAGTGGATACCAGGTCACATAGGTAGGTGCCCGGGGCGATTCTCAAATGTCGCTATTGGGCACTGGGTGGCCGGATAGCATTCATTTCAGTGACAGCGCACCCTGGGCCTGATTCATCCTTGATGTGTCCGAGTATCACCAGAGGCGGCGTATGCCGTAGCGATCGAAGAGAGATTCATTGGATACGAGAACCAGGTTGTATGCGTGCGCCTGGGCGATGAGCATCCGGTCGAAAGGGTCTTGATGGGGACCCGGCAGCATACCGGCCCGGGCGGCGTCGGCGGTGGTTATCGAGAGTTCGCCAAAATTCTGTCCGGCGATTCTTTCCTCAATGTCCAGGGCAAGTGCCATCGCCTCCGGCAGCTTTCCGAGCCGGTGCCTTGTGGAAATTTCCCAGGCCGAGACTGCGCTGACCACCACTTCGTTGGCTTCGTCTTCTATCGCCTGTCGGGCGCGAGCAGAAAGATGTGCGCTGCCGGCAAACCACCAAATCAGCGCGTGGGTGTCGAGCAAAAGTCGCAAATGCAGTCGCCCTCCCACGCGGCAAGTTCTTCCTTGGAGAGCGGATCAAAGAAGCTGTCATCTATCGAGGTCAGTCCCTTCATGGAGCCGAACTGTCGCCTGCCACGCTTCTGGATCGGTGTCAGCCTGGCAACGGGCTTGCCATTGCGGGCAATCACGACATCCTCGCCAGCCTCGACCTGACTTAGCAGGCGAGACAGGTTGGTCTTCGCCTCGTGAACGTTCACCATGACCATCACTGACACCTTCTGAGTCAACTTAGTCAATGATATAGCTAACTTGAATTTTGCATCAAACGGAGAGTTTGAGGGCTTGGTTGGCAGGTGAAGGGTACGGAGTGGACCACCTGAGATAGGCATTCGCTGCCTTGAGTTCTCTAGGGCCCAGCAGACTACGTAGGGCGCATCCGCCCTGACCTGTCGCTAAACGGCCGCCGCGAAATGCCGTTTAACTTCTCCGGTGCCCACGAACTGGGAAAGGAGCCGGTAGTTGCCTGATTCATAACGAACCCGACCAGCGACGATCGCCGGATGAACCTGGGCGGCCGAGGCCATGGACAACACAGCCATGGGTGACGGATCTTCAACGATATCGCCGTCGCCCCATATGCCTGGAGGTATCAGGGAATCTTGAGCCAGTCGGTCAGCTTCCTGCTCGGTGGTGTCGCTTCCAACAGACTTAACCCTTCGAAGGGTGTGATCATCCAGAAAGCCTGTTTCTTCGCTGGAATCGCCCATGTGGAGGACTACGTGAGCCAGCTCGTGCATCATCGTGAACCAGAAGTTATCAATTCGGTCGTAGCGTAAAGTCAGGCCAATAACCGGCATTCCATTACGGAGGCTCAAGGCAGCGCCGTCGAGATACGTCCTGGGTAGATGACGTACATGCTCTATTCTTACCCCGTGCTGAGCTAATAGATGACTAGCTCGGATCGGCCCATCTTCCCAAACGCTCATCCGGGCCACCTCGCGCAGGAGCTGGGGGTTAACCGCTTCTGGATGGTATTTCTCGTCCGACAGCTTCTCCCCGGCCTGCGCCATCACCTGCCAGCACCAGGCTCTGAGGGCGTAGTCGTCGGCCTTAGCATTTACTCGTCGGCTATCGCTCTTCCGGTATAAGGGGGCCGCAGCAAATGCTCGCCCGCCAGCCTTTTCCATCAGTTCGGTGATCAGCTCCTCAGCGTGGTCCTTCAGGCCTTGGGCGTGGGGAATCCAACCCGCCTTGGCCATGGCACTGAGGGGAAATCTCGAATACTCCAGGCCCGGCGGTGCGTCTCGCAGGCGAGCTCCCGGTTCCTGCAAAAGGACATCGGCTGGTATACCTAGATGATGGTGCAGGGCCCGGGCCATGGACATGGTAATGGGACGCTTCCCAGCAAGGACCTCAGAAACCTTGGCCCGACTTCCAATAAAGGGCATAAGATCGCGGCCCGTTAGATTCGCCTGGTCCATCCGAAACTTGATGGCGGAGATGTGATCGGGAAGGCCGATGGGATCGTGCCGCTCTTCATAGAACTCCACGAGATCGGTGAGTACATCCAGCTCGACCCGGCCGGGATCATCTGTGTCGTCCAGTTGCCCTCCAGAGACGGAGAGCGCGTCCATGAGCTCCGTAATCCGAGCCAACGCAGCGTCGTAATCCTCTTCAGAGCGAATCGCCCGGATATGTGCCATGACTACACCTCCTCCACATTGACGCGGTCATATTCCTCGTGGGTGCCGACAAAGCGGACATAGACTATTCGACCCGGGTAAAAGACCCTTGCAACGATTCGAAAGTCATTGTGTCGGATTCGAAATACGACTCGGTCCCCTCCGACTATGCTGGCCCTCGGGTAGCGTCTGGCCACGTGGGAAGGAGTAGACCAGTCCGCTTGCTTCACCTCGCTATACCATGCTTTTAGCGGTTGCTCGGCTTCTGGATGACGATTCCAGAATTCACGGAGCGCTCTTCTTGATATGATCCGCACAACTGGACAGTTTAGCTCCCCATTAAAACAATAGTAAAGTGCTCCCAAAATGTCGTCAAGGTATCGAAGACTCGTCTCAAGGATGGGTGGGGGCCGCGTGCTAACATCACGCCGTAATGCGAGTCACCGGCGTCAAGGCCTTTCTCGTCCACCCGGCTGAGGCCGGGTCCGTGTACGGGGCGGGGTCCAAGAACCTATGCTTCGTGAGGATAGAGACAGACGAGGGCATAGTCGGCTGGGGCGAGTGCTATACCCAGTCAGACCGCGACACCCAGATCGTCGCCCACGTCGACCAGCTCGCCCGCTACCTGATGGGGCGTGACCCGGCCCAGATCAAGAACTTCACCCAGATCGTCTATGACGACGTGGCCGCACGTCGGGGGTCAATGGACTTGTTCAGCGCGCTGAGCGGCCTCGAGCAGGCCATGTGGGACGCCAGCGCGAGAGCGCTCGGCGTTACGGTGCACTCGATGATGGGCGGTCGTGTCCGCGATCGGCTGAGGGTCTACGCCAACGGCTGGTACGGGGGCTCAAAGGATGCCGCAGAACTTGCCGAGCGGGCCGCGGCCACGGTGGAACTGGGTTTTGACGCGCTCAAGTTCGACCCGATTCCCGGACCTTGGCGGACCTACGTCGACGGCGACGTCCTACGCCGCGCCGCAGCCAACGTCGCGGCGGTCAGGGAGGCGGTCGGTCCGAAGGTAGACGTGCTGATCGAGGTACACAGAAGGCTGGCCCCGATGCACACGGTGCGGCTTGCCAGGGAGATCGAGGAGTATCGCCCATTCTGGTTCGAGGAGCCGGTGCTCGCTGAGAACATGGAGGCGCTCGCTGCCGCCGGTGCCCAGATCGCGATCCCTGTGGTTACAGGGGAGGAACTCTACTCGAAGTTCGAATTCAGGAGGGTCTTTGAGACCGGGGCCGCGGACATCATTAACCCGGACGTATGCAACGTCGGGGGCATCCTCGAGCTGCGGGAGATCGCGGCGATGGCCGAGACCTACATGGTCGGGGTCGCCCCGCACAACTACAACAGCACCTCGATCGGCCTTGCGGCAACGGCGCACGCTGCGGCGTGCATGCCAAACTTTGTGATCACCGAGTTCTTCGTCAACCTCGACACGCTCTCGCACCGCATCACCCCCAGTCCAATCGCGGTGGAGGAGGGATTCATAAGGGTCCCGCAGGGTCCGGGACTGGGCATGGAGCTGGACGAGGAGGCGCTCGCAGCCCACTCTTACCGGCAGTTTCCGGCGCGCGATTTCGGGGAAATGCACGATCCCTGAGCGCCGGGGGCTACCAGAAGACAGCAAGGAGGAGCAGATGGAGAATGCCGAGTTCTCGGCGCTGACCCACAGGGCGGGTTACCGGCTTACTGAGGCCGAGCTCACCGACCTTAAGGCGCGCTTTGAGACCGCCATGCACATACTTAAGCCACTGCGAGAGATAGATCTTGGCGATGGCGACCTCGCCGTGGCATTTTCGCCTGAGCCCGAGCCAAACAGGGAGCGGCGATGACCACGACGCCCCTTCACTACCTGACGATCGCAGAGGCCGGCTCGCTGATCAGGTCCGGGTCGCTGTCCCCGGTCGAGCTGGCGGGCGCTTTCCTTGAGAGGATCGAGGCCCTGGATCCTTCGCTGAACTCGTACATCACCGTTACGGCGGACCTTGCGATGGAGCAGGCCCGCCGAGCCGAGGCCGAGCTTTCGGCCGGACCCGATCGTGGACCTCTCCACGGCATACCCATAGCGCTGAAGGACCTTTTCGATACGGCGGGAGTGCCGACGACCTCGGGCTCGAGGATCTTCGCAGACAGGGTGCCGGCAGAGGACGGCACGGTCACCGCTCGCCTCAGGGAGGCCGGGGCGGTTCTGCTGGGCAAGCTCGCCATGAGCGAGAACGCCGCCGGAGGACCGGACCCGACGAGCGGGTTCACCATCCCGTCCAACCCCTGGAACCGCGAGCACCACGCGGGGGGATCGTCCAGCGGATCGGCCGTCGCCGCATCGGCGGGCCTGGCGATGGGGACGATGGGCTCATGCACGCGGGGCTCGATCCGCGCGCCGGCGGCGTTCTGCGGTGTGGTGGGCCTCAAGGCCACATACGGTCGGGTGTCGCGACATGGCGTCCTGCCGCTCAGCTGGACGCTCGATCACGCAGGGCCGATAGCGCCCACCGTGGAGGATGCCGCGATCATGCTCGGGGCGATCGCAGGGTACGATCCGGGCGATCCTACGAGCTCGGGCGCGCCGGTCCCGGACTACCGTGCCGCGCTGGAGGGTGGCATCAGAGGCATGCGCATCGGCGTGGCGCGCCACTTCTTCTTCGACAGGACAAGGCCGCTGGTCCAGAGCGGGCCGCTCGATCTCGCCGAGCGGGCGATCGCAGAGCTGGAATCGCTCGGGGCGCACGTGGAGGAGATTTCGATACCTGCGCTGGACATCGCCGATGCCGCGGCGCTGGCGATTCTGCTTGGCGAGGGCTACACCTTCCACGAGCGCAACCTTCGGGACCGCCCCGAGCTCTACGGTGACCTCAACAGGGCCGAGTTCAGGATCGGCGGGCTCTTTTCGATGACCGAATACGTCCAGGCCCAGCGCGCCCGCAACGTGCTGAAGCGACAGTTCGCCGAAGCCCTGGGCAGGGTTGACGTGATAGCGTCCCCGACCTTCGCGGTCGCAGCGCCCCGCCACGATGCGGGGCCCGGGACCGCCGTGACGATGATGCCGAGCTTCACGGGCCCGTACAACCTCACGGGACTGCCGGCGATCTCGGTCCCGTGCGGGCTCACAGAGGCGGGCCTTCCCACCGGCCTGCAGCTGGCGGCAGGACCGTTTATGGAGCCGACGATCCTGCGGGCGGCTTATGCCTACGAGCAGGCATCCGGCTACATGAGGCCCCGTCCTCCCGTATAGGCGGCGCGTCGCTGAGCGCCTTCGTCCAATCGATGACCCGGCCATTTGAATCGAGACGGGAGCTACTTTCGGGCGGTGGCGTCCGGGACCGGCGGCGGAGATGACCGCTAGGAGACAGGGAGCGGCGTTCTCAGCCGACCGGCGCTACCGCTACCTGCTCACCCGGGGCGTCGATCTGGACCCTGCCGCGGTCAGGCTGCCGGCCGTAGTAACGTTCGTAGGCCTAAACCCGTCCAGGGCGGACGAGCACGCCGACGATCCCACGATCAGAAGGTGCATCGGCTTTGCCCGCAGGTGGGGCGCCCCGTCGCTCAATGTGGTCAACCTCTCGCCCCTTGTTGCGACCTATCCGCGTGATCTGAAGGCGGCTGGTCCCGAGCCCGGCGACATCGTCGCGACGAACCTTGAGCACGTGGCTTCTGTAACTCTCGGCGGGGAGATGGTGGTCGCGGCCTGGGGCGTTCTAGGCGCCATTGAAGGCCGCGATGCCCGGATGATGGAGTTCCTGCGAGGATCGGGTGTTCGCATCGTCTACTGCCTGGCGCTGAACGCGGGCGGCTCTCCGCGGCATCCGATGTATCTACCTGGCGATGTAGAGCCCGTGGTGTACCGCGGTTTCGGACCGGTCCGGCCGGAATGTGGTGTTTCGGCTGACACCCCCATGGCCTGACCGCCGGGCTGTCGGCGCTGCTACCCGTTTGGGCGTCGGGGATCGATTGAAATGGGGACGTACCGCTGAGGCTGTTTTCGCCGAAGGGGGGTGGCGCGTATAATCCGGCTTGGAGGCACTGGGGTACCGGTGGAGGCCGTGTAAGGGGGGAATTTAGTGGCCTTCAGAAAGGAGGTTATGCGCATTGGATAGTAGTAGTTGGAGGTGTTCCAGGTAGGTGTTCCTTAGGACACCTCCCAAAGGCCCCGCCCCGCGGCGGGGCCTTTCTAGTTTTGGCGACCGGGCAGGGGAGAAAACGGGCTGCACCGTCCGGGTCAATTGCTAGCTAGGAATGAGGTTGGTGGGACAGAAATCGATGCCCCCTAGGAGGCTGCCCGTTTCATTCGAGGCTAAGAAGCCGACACATACATCCCCATGATCGAGCCGCCCGAGGCGAAGTCCTCGCTGTCTGTCCGGACGGGCCACATCTGGGCCCTGCTCGCCTGAGCATCGCTACCAGATGGCCAACCGGCTAACCTTGTAAACTGTCAGATAGTATTCTTGATTTCTGACATATTAACTAGGATAAGGGTTCTATGCCGAGCCTTCCACATCGCATAATTGATCAAGCTTCCCGATCGCCGGAGGGTGCGCTGTTGTGTCCAGGCGCCCTGCTTCACCTTGGCAGCAGGGCTGCCGTTGATCAGGCGCTGTCGCGTCTTGCACGCAAGGGGAAGCTCATGCGGGTCTACCAGGGCATCTACGTGCAGCCCATCCAGACTCGCTTCGGCCCTCGACCACCTGCTGTCGATAGGGTGATCGCATCACTGTCCGGGCTCTGGGGGGAGACAATCGTACCCAGCGGCGGCGCGGCCGCGAACGCGATCGGTCTGACGACACAGGTGCCGGTAGAGTCCGTTTACCTGACCTCAGGACGCGATCGAAGGTTGAGGCTCGGCGAACTAACGGTGGAACTGCGCCATGCTCCCCGCTGGCAGTTGGTGGCCCCGCACCGGCCTGCAGGCGAGGCAGTTCGTGCCCTGTCCTGGCTGGGTCCTAATGAGGTCAAGCCTGGCCTGCAGGTGGTTGGGCGTAGGCTCTCCCCTGAGGACTTTCAGGAATTGTCCTCTACGCGCGCAGTGATGCCTGCGTGGATGGCAGAAGCTGTGAGCGCGATGATGGTCAATGACTGATGTCCCGTTTCACTCGCTCTCCCTTGCGAACCGACGAGACGCCCTGGAGGTGGCCGCCGGCCGCAGCGGGCGTCGTGCCCACCTTCTGGAGAAGGATGTCTGGGTCGTGCATACGCTACGCTCACTCGCAGAAAGTCCCTTCGGGACGAACCTGACGTTCAAGGGCGGCACCTCCTTGGCCAAGGCCTATCGCGCCATCCGTCGATTCTCGGAAGACCTGGACATCACCTACGACATCCGGGCCATCGCCTCTGACCTGGTAGAGGGATACGGGGAGGAACCGCTTCCGCCCACCCCCAGTCAGGAACGGAAGTGGACGGGGGAGATAAGGAGGCGGTTGGCTGAATGGGTGGAAAGCCAAGCACGGCCCACAATCGAAGGCAGCCTTGCTGAGACCGGCCTTTCGGCACGGATACAAACCAATGGGGATCGGATGTTCGTCGCCTATGAGCCCCTGTTCCCGGACTATGGTTTTGTCAGGCCGAAGCTGCTGGTCGAGTTTGGGGCTCGGTCGACCGGGCAGCCTCGCAAACAATGTCCGATAGAGTGCGATGCAGCCCCTCATGTAGCGGGAGTAGCATTTCCCTCAGCCAACACCTTTGTCATGTTGGCAGAGCGCACATTCTGGGAGAAGGCGACCGCCGTGCACGTTTTCTGCCACCAGCAGCGAAGCAGGGGGGAACGGCTATCCAGACACTGGCACGACCTCGTCCGCCTAGACGATGCTGGCTTCGCAGACAGGGCCATAAGCGACCGAAAACTGGCCCTGAAGGTGGCACGGCACAAGTCGACGTTCTTCCGCGAGAGGGACACGGCACGGGACTGGATAGACTATGGGGCAGCCGTGTCCGGAGATCTGCAACTGGTGCCAGAGGGTTCATTTTATGGAGCACTGGCCGACGACTTTGGGAGGATGGTGGCTGACGGCATGCTCCACAGCGACGAGGAGACGTTTGAGGAACTGATGCGCAGGTGCGAAGACCTCCAACAAAGGGTCAATCATCGTCAATCGAAGAACATTTAGAAGCGAGGAAGAAGAAGCACAGCCTTCTTCGCACGAGAGTGTAAACATCCCGCTAACGGCGTGCACATATAATTGCTGTATGATTACTTGTATCCGATATTCATACCAAATAGATCATGCACATATCTGAAAGAGGCCAGATAACGATACCCAAGGCCCTCCGGATGCGATTCGGTCTGCATCACAACGTGGAGATCGAGATCAGCCCAACGGAAAACGGCCTTCTCATCCGCAAGAAGACATCGTCCGATCATCCAGTGGACCGCGTGTACGGCATCCTTGGCAGAGGCGCCCTAGGCGAGGGGGTCGGCGTGGACGAGTACATCGAGGAAATCAGGGGAAGGTGATAACCGCTGTCGACGCCAATGTCCTGCTGGACGTTTTCCTGCCCAGCGACGAACACGGTCCCCGATCCAGACAGTGGCTGAGCGCAGCCTACGATGGCGGAGCCATAGTCGTGTGCGACTTGGTGTACGCGGAACTCGTACCCGCCTTCCCTTCCCATACCGCGCTGGACGTGGCACTCAGAGAGATGGGGGCTGCCCTGTCCCCGATCGATTCGTCGATAGCCTATGAGGCGGGACAACGCTGGGAAAGGTACCGTGAGGCTGGTGGGCCCCGGGAGCGGATAATCACCGACTTTCTCATCGGCGCCCACGCATTGTCTGCATCGGATGCATTTCTCACACGGGACCGGGGGTTTTTCGCCACCTACTTTCCCGAACTGAAGCCTCCCGGCGCGCGGTGATCTGCACCCCCTGATTCAACTCGCTCAACCGGACATCGGAAAGCCGGTGAGCAGTATCATGGAGTCCTCAGCCGCAGGCTCCTGAGAGGCAAACCGTTCATCAGCCTTAGGGAAACCACTGCGGTGTTACTGTCTTGTTCTTCCGGGGCGAGCCGGCAACGTCACGTTCACCTCCGAGTGTCACCCGTGCTCTGGCACCACGTCATAAGCCAAGCTCCGTCCCAGCCCTGTGGTCCTCCCAGCATCCCTGGCCGTGAAGAATGGATTGAACATATTCGCCATGCTGACCCGGGGGTCTGCACGCTGGGCGGGTGGTGTCCGGGAGCGCTGACATGGGCGTTACAGGCGGGGATGACGGTACCGTAGTGGGTGAATATTGGTGCGATATGAAGCAGATAGTGACCAAGATGGACGGCCGCGGGCGCGTGGTCATCCCCGTGGATTTTCGCCGCGTCCTTAGATTGCGTGAGGGTGATGCGATCGCCGTCCGGCTGGACCGTGGCGAACTGCGGATTCTCACGCTAGTTGAGGCGATCAAGAAGTCGCAGGAGATTGTGTGCAGACGCACCGATGGTGTTGGGTCTCTGGTAGATGAGTTGATCAGGGATCGCCGTGCAGAGACAAAGCGGCAATAGCGGTTAGCCAACCTGTTGCAGAACCACTGGCACTACAGTTCGTCGCTTATTCGGTGGACAGTTCCAAGGGCCCTCCTCGCCCTTTGGCCAACCGCCCAATGGAACAGTAGTCTCATACCGTAACAATGTAACAGCGAGCGGAAATCGGGAGACTGAACGTACATCGCATGGCAGACTAGTGAATGTATTCACTTTCACAGGATGGATCTGCAGTTTAGAGGTCTTACACATTGTTGACAACAACCGCCCTGTGCACTAGGGTGGAATTGAACATCCTGCAAAGCTGGGATTAAGGGAAGAACTCAAAAGACAGCGACAACCTGAATCAGGAGGCGCCAAGCGCAGATTGGGCCGCACGACATTGCCCGGGACCGGGGCAACGTGCGGCCCTTTTTTATGGAGGTTGACATGTATAGCAAGGTGGTGGTCCCGCTGGACGGGACCGACGCAGCCGAGAGGGTGATTGCAGAGGTGAAGCACCTTCTTCCCCCCGGGGGTGTCATACATCTGCTTCAGGTCATACGGCCGCCGGATGCCGACGGTCCGGTGCAGTACATACGGCCGCCCGGAGAAGGCATCGGCCGACACCTGAGATACGGTGTGGCCCTGGTGCGTTGGCACAGCTGCACCGCGCGGGTGGTCAGCGCCATTGTGTCGAACCGCAGCGTGTCCGAAGGAATCTTGCGGTATGCGGAATCCGTTGCCGCGGACCTGGTAGCCATGTACACCAGGTCGCATCCGCACTCGGCGACGCCGAACCGGCGTTTTATCGCGGTCGACGTGAGGGTCAGGGCGCCAATGGATGTCCTCGTGCTAGAGGAGGCGGACCTGATGCCTGCCGTCGCCACTCCGTGAATCTGGTGAGGTCGCCGATGGACTATCTTGAGATGGGGCGGGACCGGCCCGGAAGAAACGTGGGTTTCATCTAGGGGGCATGACGCGCACCACAGCAGCAAGGAGGACGCAAATGTTCAAGCGAGTTGTCGTGCCGCTGGATGGCTCCGAGGTGTCAGAGCAGGTGCTTGGCCATCTTGGCGAACTGGCGTCGCCCGATGCGATGATCCTGCCGACCATGGTCATCGAGCCGGCCGTATATGTTGGGATGGGAGGACACGCCGTCTGGAGCGATGAACTGGAGCTGAGGCGACGAGCGGAGGCCCTGTCGTGCCTTCGCTCCGCGATGGAGTCCAACGTGTGGGGCGGAGCCCGATTTCAGTGCTTCGTAAAGCAGGGACCGAGTGTGGCCAGAGCCAACGTTGAGACCGCGATCGACCAGGCGGCCGATCTCACCGCCATTAGCAGCAGGGGGCGGACAGGCCTGTCCAGGCCGGTCCTGGGCAGCGTGGCCCGGGAGATGGTCAGGCTCAGCCCGGTAAGGTTGGCGATGGCTGGTGACCGGGAACTGGCCCTGGCCTCGTAGCGGCCACATATGCCGAAAGGAGGGACATCATGCACGAGAGGGTAGTTCTGCCGCTGGACGGGACCGTTGAGGCTGAGGAGGTGTTCGACCTGGTGAGGAGCGAGCTGACCCCCATGCCCATGGTGTTTCCGCTGACCGTCGTCAATCCGGCGGTAGTTGCCGCAGGCGGATTCGCGCTCTGGAACGAGGGCTGGGAGAGGGACCGCAGGCAGGACGGGATGACCTACCTGCGGGACGCCGTTTCCCGCAGAGGCTGGGCTGGGATGAGATACCAGTGCGTGGTCAAGGGCCATTTCTCGGTGGCCAGGGGCATCGTGGAATTCGCGGTCGACTGGCGTGCAGATCTGATCGCGATGACCCCCGGGAGCCGAAACGGCCTGTCCAGATTGATGCCGGGCAGCGTGGCCGAGGAGGTCGTGAGACTTAGCCCCGTGAAGGTGATGGTGCTGACCGGGAGGGAGCTGGCGCTCGCGTCCTAGCCGGGCCGCAGCGGCGCGCCTTCGCTCGGAGTTGGAGATCTAACTCCGCCATCTAGTGACCTCTCCGGTGGCACCGGGACCCCGGCCGGATGGGTCAGCCGCCGAAGAAGCGGCGCGGGTTTTCGACGGTGATGCGGTGTACGTCTTCCCCGGTCGCCCCGAGCTCGAGCAATCGGGGTATCTGGCGCCGGGTGATGTAGAGGAACCGGTCGGGGTTGTGCTCGTCGAACTTCCTGCGGGTATCCCCTCCGTTGGTCCCCATGTAGATCGACCAGTCGTGGCCCACCATCACCTGGCCTGACAGGCCAGCGTCGATCAGGGCCTTGAGCGTCCGGGTCCGCTCCTCAGCCGAGGGGGCATCCCGGATGGGAGCGCCCGGGGTTCGGTCCATGCCGATCCACGCCCCGGCGCGCGCGATGCCGGTAAGGTAGTCAAGGTCCGTCGTGTCGTTGGAGTGGCCTATGTAGACCCTTTCCATGTCGACGCCCTCGTCGGTGAGCACCTCGATCTGGAGCTCGCCGACCCGGCCGGGAGCCCAGCTGTGCGCCGATA
Source organism: Dehalococcoidia bacterium (assembly GCA_965207145.1). Taxonomy (GTDB): domain Bacteria; phylum Chloroflexota; class Dehalococcoidia; order Lucifugimonadales; family UBA2962; genus CAUZIR01. The sequence continues at coordinate 978,540 of OZ242262.1, forward strand.
TGGGCGTGCCCGTGGCCCGCGAGGCTCTGGCCGCGGCGCGCAGTATGATCTCTCCCTCCGCCGTCACGCCCTCCGCGTCGTTCGCCACCTTGATTATCCCGGCCCTTATGCCCGTGCCCTCGATGCCCTCGGTGATCTCTCGCACGTAAAGCGCGGCGATGTCGTCAGGATCCGCCTCCCAGAAGGCCCGGGGTATGTCGCGCCACGTTCCCGTGCAGCAGATGATGTTAATGCCCGAGCGTTCGGAGACCTCGGCGACCAGCTCTACGTCCCGGCCAAGGTCAAGGGTCGTTACGTCGACCAGCGTGTCGACACCCTCGGCCTTGCACTCGGCGAAGTGCTCGACGGCGTCCCGGACTATCGCGTCGCGGTCTATGAACTCCGGGTAAACGTGCCTGATCCCGGCGCTCGAGAGCATCACGTGCTCGTGGGCGAGGGTAAAGCCCAGGGCGGCGGGATCAATCGGGCCGAGTACGGAATTTACGGTCTGTTTCTTCAAATCAGAAACCCTCGATCAGCGCCGCTCGAACAAGTGCTAGGGCGTCCAGGCTAATGCGTGTGCGGTCGGGCCGCCCGCGTCCGGAGAGGTTGAACGTCCGGCGGCGCACGTTGGCACCGTCGGTTACGGCGATGTAGGTCTGGCCCTTGGCAAGGTTCTCGGCCCGGTCGGAGGGATCCGGAACGCCGTGCACGGCAACGCCCAGGTCGGCCTCGGCCTGCGCCCTGACCGAGAGCGCGAGGCGCTCTGAGAGCTCCTTGGGGCCGTCGGGCTCGGGCCCGCCCTCACCTGCACCCACCAGCCGCATGATCGGGACCAGGCCGTTGCCGACGACGGCCTCGATGAAGCGCTCGGGCGTGGCCTCGCGCAGTCTCTCTGCGACCATGCCGTGGGTCACGTCCTCGTAGGATGCGATCGTCAGGTCGCGCTCTGCGAGCAGGCCGCCGACGATCATCTCCATGGTCTCTGAGTCCGCCGCAAACACGTGGTCGCCCAGCAGCGTGCGGACCTGCCTCTCGATCGGTTCTATCAGGCGCTGGGCGTCGGCGACCGATGCGGCCTTTGCCGCTATGCGAACGTCCACCTGGCCGGGGTGGGCGAGCACGCCCACGGTCGGGTTGGATGATCCGGCGATCAGGTGGCCTATCTGGTCGTCCACGTTGCTCTCGCCGAGCTGGGCGACCTTGAGCACCCGGTAGGTGATTACCTCGGAGAGCCCGTAGCGCTTTCTGATGTACGGGACCACCTCGTTGTCGAACAGCCACTTAAGCTCAAACGGCACGCCGGGAAGGGCGAACACGACGCCCCGGGCGTCCTCCACAGCGAACGAGGGCGCGGTGCCGTTTGGGTTGTGTATGGCGATCGAACCGTCCGGGATGAAGGCCTGGCGCTCGTTGTTCTTCGTCATCAGGAAGCCGCGGGAGCGGAACATGCGCTCGATGGTCTCAAGGAGCTCTCGGTCCAGGATGAGCTCCCGCCCCGTGACCTCGGCGATCACCTCGCGGGTGATGTCGTCCTGGGTCGGGCCCAGCCCGCCGCCGCATATGACTATGTCCGCCCGGTCGAGCGCGCGGTCTATGACCTCTGTCATGCGCCGGCGGTTGTCGCCGACGACGGACTTATGGAACAGGTTGACGCCCAGCCCGGTGAGGCGCTGGGCCATCCAGGCGGAGTTGGTGTCGACGATCTGCCCGAGCAGGAGCTCAGAGCCTATGGCGACTATCTCAGCGCTGGGCATGATCGCATCGGCAGGTCACGGCGCCCGCCCCTAGTGCCTCTCCCTGAGCAGGGCGGCCCCCTCGCACATGGAGCGAAGCTTCAGGTATGCCTCGTCTATGTCCATGGGGTTCTGGCTCGAGGGCGAGAACCCGCAGTCGGGGTTGAGGGTGATTCGCTCGGGATCGACGTACTCCATCGCCGCCTCGGCGCGGGCCGCCACCTCGGCGGGCGTCTCAACGTGCGTATCCGTATGGTCGATCACGCCCAGGCCGAGGAGCTTGTCTGCCGGAAAGCGACTGAGGGCCTCTATGCCGCCGGCGTCCGGGGTCGCAAGTTCCATTGCAAAGCGGTCCGCGTCCATCTCGCCGAGGGCGTCCATTATCAGGTCGTACGGCCCGCTCGTTGCGTGCTTTCGGTCAAAGTGCGCGTGGCAGAGGTGCACCGATACGGGCACCGCGGCACCGTCCACGACGGCGTTAACCGACCTGACCGAAAGCTCCATTTCGCGGTCGACGTCGGTTATCCGCTCCCGTTCCCGGTAGGACCCGTCGACGAGCAGCGCGAGCCACGGCTCATCGAGCTGCACCGCATCTACGCCCTCTGCCGCAAGGCGTGCTATCTCGTCGCGTACGGCCGGGACGCAGTCGTCGATGAACTCCTCCCTGGTGGGATAGGCGGCGCGCGAGTGCTCCTCGGTCCACATCCGCCGCCCGATGGTGTACGGGGACGGGACCGCGACGATTATCCTGCCCGCTGCGCGTGCGCGAAGAAAGCGCGCCTCGTCGACCGCGATGGGCCCCCGGGGCGAGAGGCGCTCAACGACGGCGGGATAGGGCAGAGAGGACACCCGGATCGCGCTGTGCTCTGTGTGAAGGTCGTAGCCGAAGCCGCCGACCGCGTCGGCGAAGACCTTGACGTAGCTCTCTCGGCGCCACTCCCCGTCCGAGATGTAGTCAAGACCGGCGCGCTCCTGCATAGCGATCGCAGAGGGAACGGCCGCATCGAGGAGGCGGTCAGCATCCGCCCACGAGACCGCGCCCGATTTTCGGTCCTCTATGAGCTCGCGCACCCACTGGGGTCGCGGCAGGCTGCCTACAACGTAAGTCTCGAACATCTCCCGGTCCGCATGATCTCCGTAACGCCTCGGGCCGGCCTAGTTGCCTCCGGCCCTCCATCGCTCCACGGCCAGCTGGCCGCGCGGGCTCACCGTCCTGTTTATCTCGACGTTCACGACCGCGGGCCTCCCGCAGCGGAGGGCCTCCCTGATCGCCGGGCCGAGCTCCGCCCGGGTGGTCACGTGGTAGCCCTCGGCACCGAGCCCCTTCGCCACAATGTCGTAGCGGCTCGGCAGAAGGTCCGTCGCCACCGGCCTTCCGTACGCCCCGATCTGGATCTGGCGGTCGATCCCCCAGGCCGCGTCGTTTCCGACAATCACGGTGATGGGGATGTCGAGCCGTACGGCGGTGTCGAGCTCCATGGCGTTAAAGCCGAACGCCCCGTCCCCGGTGACTAGGATCGCCCTGCCATCGGGGTTGGCCAGCTTCATCGAGAGCGCCGTGCCCATCGAGGCGCCAAGCATACCAAAGGTCGAAAAATACAGGTGGCTGAGCGGCGTTGTTGCCGGGATGTAGGCGCGCCCGAAGTGGCCGAAGTCCCCGCCGTCGAAGGCGACCGAGTCCCCCGCGGAGAGAAGCGGGCGAAGCTCGGCAAAGACGCTCATCGCGTGCAGCGGGACGGCATCCGTATCGAGCGACTCGAGCCAGGCCTCCATCTCGCGCCGCTCGGCCGAGAGGCGCTCGAGCCACTCCGAGCGGTCCACGTCCCCCGGGCGCCCCTGCTCGGCGTGTTCTGTCAGCTGGCCGAGCACGGCGTCGACGTCCCCCGCAAGGGCGACGTCGACGGACCTGTTTCGGCCGATTTCCCGGCCCTCCGGGTCGATCTGGATCAATCTCGCGCCGGAGCCGACTGCGGGCGGCATCGCATAGCCCACCGAGAGGTCCTGTCTCTTACCGGCGAGGACCACAAGGTCCGCCTCGGGCACCAGGCGCGCCGCGCGATTGAGGCCGACGTCGTAAAAGCCCGCGCACAGGGGATGATCGTCGCTGATCAGGCCCCTTGCGTCCCCCTCGGTCATCACGGGCACCCCCGTCGCCTCCGCAAGGCGCACGAGACAGTCCCCGGAGCGGCCGTAGGAGGCCGCCGTACCGGCGATTATCACCGGGCGCCGGGCCGTCTCGATCAGCCGCGCGGCCTCCTCCACTGCGGCCGGGTCCGCCCCCATCGGCGGGGGCTGGCGGGCGGGCAGGTAGGAGATCTGCGCTTCGCTCACCGCCTGCTGCTGGATGTCCACGGGTATCGTCAGGTGGACCGGCCCGCGCCTGCCGGTGAGGGCGGTGCGCATCGCCGTGGCGACCATGTCCGGGATGCGGGCGGGATCGGTGACGATCTCTGAGAGCTTGGTCACCGGCCGGGCCATCCCCACCTGGTCTATTTCCTGCATCGCCCCTCGGCCGAGCTGGCTGAGCGGGGCCGACCCGCCGATGGAGAGCATGGGGCTCTCGGCGTGGGCGGCGTTGGCCAGGGCGGGAACGACGTTGGCAAAGCCCGGCGTCGTAGCAAGGACCACGCCGGGCCGGCCTGTAATCCGGGCCCAGCCGTCGGCCATGTGGGCGGCCGCCTGCTCATGGCGCGTGTCGACGAAGCGGAAGGGACCGTCTGCCATCGCGTCGATGGCGGGCAGGACGTGGTCTCCGGCGATGGTGAAGACCTCCCTCACGCCGAGCATCTCTAGGGTTCGGGCAAGAACGTGTGCGCCGGTGAGCGGGTCGGGCGGCATGGCCGGGCCATTCTATCCCGGCGGGGCGCTCGGTGCTAAACTCCGCGCACACCGCCTCCGGGAGGGACATTGGACGCAGCCAACGGGACCGGGCCGGGCCCGCTCACCGGGCTAAAGGTGATCGACTGGACGATCTGGCAGTTCGGGCCGGTCGCGGGGATGATGCTCGGCGACCTGGGAGCGGACGTTATCAAGGTCGAGGCCCTGAGCGGCGAGCCGGGGCGCGGCCTGTTCACCGTGAGCGGGATCGACCGCAGCCTTCCAGGGGAGCGCAACAGCTACTTCGAGGCGAACCACCGCAACAAGCGCGCGATCGCCGTTGATCTCAAGAACCCGGAGGGAGTCCAGATCGTACGGCGGCTCGTGTCCGGGGCGGACGTGTTCCTTCAGAACTTCCGTAAGGGAGTCGCCGAGCGGCTCGGCCTTGGCTATGCAGACCTGTCGGCGATCAACCCCCGCCTTATCTACGGCTCGGGTAGCGGGTTCGGCCCCGAGGGCCCGGAGTCGGAAAGGCCGGCACTCGACACGGTGGGCCAGGCGCGAAGCGGGCTGATGTACGCGACGGGTCCGGAGGGCTCCGAGCCCTATCCCGTGCAGGGCGTGATCAGCGACCAGATCGGCGGGATCATGCTCAGCTGGGGCGTGCTGGCCGCGCTCGTTGCGAGGGAGCGTACGGGGGTCGGGCAGAGGGTCGACGCATCGCACCTCGGAAGCTCCATATGGCTGCAGGGTCTGAGCGTTACGATGGGCATGCTCACCGCCCACAAGCCGTCATCGGAGATAAACCTGACCCTAAAGCCCGGCAGGGAGAGCGCCTACAACCCGATCTCGAACTACTATCGGTGCAGCGACGGGCGCTGGCTGATGCTCGCCAACCTTGAGGCCGACCGCTACTGGACCTCCTTTGCCGGGGCGCTGGGCCTCGGTCACCTGGCCGAAGACCCCAGGTTCAGGGACACCGAGGCGCGCGCCGCAAACAACGAGGAGCTCATCCGCATCCTCGATGACACCTTCGCCAGCAAGACCTACGCCGAGTGGGACGAGATCCTGTCGGCCAACCGCGACAACATCTACGGCCCGGTCCAGAGGCTGATGGAGCTCTGGGACGATCCGCAGGTGCGAGCAAACGACTACATCGTCGAGGTCGACCATCCCGCCCTAGGGCGCGTTAAGGTGGCTAACCACCCTATCCACTACGATAAGACCCCCTCCTCGATCCGCAGCCTTGCCCCGGAGGTCGGCCAGCACACCGAGGAGGTGCTAATCGAGCACGGCTACAGCTGGGAGGATATCGCCGCCCTTCAGGACGCCGGCGTGATCCTGTAGGGGCCGGCCGCCCTCAGCGCCTTGCCCTGGGTGCCCTGGGCCTTCGCTTCTCGCCGCCGCCCGCGGCGACCTGGCCGCGTGCTATGCCCCTGCGCATGCGCTCGTACTCGGAGGAGAACTCCGCACCGACGAGCAGTATGAAGGACGACGCATACGTCCAGGTCAGAAGTACCACGACCGACCCCAGCGAGCCGTAGACCCTCTGGTAGTTGGCGAAGGTGTCCAGGTAGAACAGGAACAGCCCCTTTCCCACCTCGAACAGGACAGCGGCCAGGACCGCCCCGGGCCACACGTACCGCCAATAGGTCCTGGTGTTGGGGATGAACTTGTAGATCACAAGGAAGATGCCGAAGCTGAACAGGAACGGAAGGGCCCTTGCGACGGTCCCGATCAGGCCGTCCTGCAGGAACTGCAACTGGTCGGTCACGTGGGCATCGAAGCTGTCCACGAACTGAATGGCCGTGGTCGCCGACAGCGAGAGCAGAAACAGCAGCCCCACTCCGAACGCCATGGCCAGGTGGTGGAGCTTGTCGATGTGGAAGGGGCGGTCCTCGTGGATGTCCCAGGCGCGGTTTACCGCTCTGCTTATCGCACCGAAGATAGCAGTCGCCATCCAGAACAGGCCCGCAAGGCCAATGACACCGAGTATGCCCCGTATCCGCTCGGTCGACTCAAGGTTGGCCTCGAGCGTATCGGCCGAGCCCGGAAGGTACGTCTGGAAAAAGTGCAGTAGCTCTGTCTTTACCGCCTCCGACTCAAGGACCGGGTTGATGACCGCCAGCAGGCCGATCGTGAGGGGGAACAGGGAGAGGATCGCGTAGTAGGCGACGCCGGCGGCCATGTGCGTTGCGTCATCGTCGTTCAGCTCGCGGACGGTCCTGTAGACGAGCGCGAGCGGCCAATAGCGAAGGAGCCGGACCAGCGTCCGGCTCCCCGTCCTCTTAAGGCGCCTTATCAGCTCCCGCGGCCGCATGGCTGCGCCTCGATATATATGGCCGCGGACGCCCCGCGACCTTCAGCTCTTTTCGGTGTCTCTCAGGGGCGCTCTCAGCACCGCCTTTACGCCCGATACCGACTCGGTCACCGCGCCCGATACGGCCTTGGCGGTGCCCTCGCCGAACGAGCCCGCCGCGCTCACGGCCCCGTTGGCTACGGCCGATGCTGCGTCCTCGGCCTTAAGGCCCACGCTGCCGGAGGTCTCTATGGCACCCTCGAGGGCGCCCCTTGCGACCCCGGCCACATCGCCGCCGATCTCGGCCGTCCCCTTGATCAGGCCGCGGGCGCTGTCCTCGATGGCCTCGAGCAGGTTGCCGCCGACCTGGTGCGTCCCGGTTATCGTGCCGCTTATGGTGTCGCGCGCAGTCGCACCGAGATCGCCGCCGACCTCCTTGGTGCCGTGGACGGCTCCGCGGGCGACGCTGAAGGCGGCGTCCTGCAGGCCGAGCGAGACGCTCGCGGCTGCCTCTATGGTGCCCTCTGCCGCCCTTCTCGTGACCGAGCCGACATCGCCGCCGACGTTGGAGGTGCCCCTGATCAGGCCGCGGGCGCTGTCCTCGATCGCCTCCATCAGGTTGCCGCCCACCTCGTGGGTGCCTACCACAGTCCCCTTGATCGTGTCCTTGGCGGTCGCACCGAGGTCGCCCCCGACGTCCCGGGTCCCGGCGATCGCGCCCTGGGCGATGCTGAACGCCATGTCCTCTGCGCGCAGCCCTACGGCCTTGGTGGTCTCGAGCGCGCCCTCAACGGCTCCGCGGGCGACCACGTTGACCTCGCCGCCGACATCGCCGGTGCCCCTTATCGCGGCTCGCACCGTGTCGCTCAGGACCCCGACCGTCACGACGCCTACCTCGCCGACGCCGCTGATAACGCCTATGACGGCACCCTTTACGGCCGAGCCGAGCTCGGTTCCGACCTCGCTGGTGGCCGAGATGGCGCCCTTGAGGACGTCGCTGACCAGCCCCTCGAACTCGACCGCGATGTCCCTGGTGCCCCGAAGGGCTCCGACGGTCGTATCGCGGGCTGCGCCGATGGCGGCGTCGGCAATGCTGCCGGTGCCGGTTGCAGTCCCGGCAAGGGCGTCACGGATGGTCTTGCCAAATTGCCCGATGGCCATAGTTATTGCTCCTCGTGATTGATTGGTTGGCGGTGTGCCTTCCCTGATTATGTGGTTACGTTTCGGGCCGGTCAACGGACGGCGCTAGTAGCCGGGCATCAGGGGGGCGAGCAGCCCGCCGTCTACGGGGAGCGCGACGCCGGTTATCCACTCCGCATCGTCCGATGCCAGGAACGCCGCCGCCCTGCCTATGTCGCGGGGAAGGCCCAGGCGCGGCAGGGGGGTGAGCCGCCCGGACAGCTCGACCTGCTCGGGCGTGAGCGCGTCCTGTATGGCCGTCTCGATGTAGCCCGGGCAGATCGCGTTCACTGTCACCCCGTCCGGTGCGGCCTCTACCGCCGTGTCCCGGGTCATGTTCACCACACCCGCCTTCGCCGAGGCGTAGGCGGGTCCGCCTCCCCCGGCGAAGGCGTGCACGGAGGCGATGCTGATGATCCGCCCGGCGGGAGAGCGCCTGATGTGAGGAAGGGCGAAGTGCACCCCCAGGTACACGCCTCGCAGGTTTACCGCGATCAGCCGGTCCCAGTCCTCCGGGCTCGTCTGTCCGCTGTCGGTGTCGAAATAGATCCCGGCGTTGTTGACGAGGATGTCGAGACCCCCGAAGTGCGATACGGTCGCGTCCACCATCGCCTCTACCTGGTCTTCTGCCGCGACGTCGGCGGAGACGAATATGGCCTGCCCGCCGGCCACCCGTATCTCCTGGGCGGTCGGGGTGACCGTGTCGCGCTCGTGGTAGCGTCCCCTCTTCGGGGTCTCGGTGACGTCTGCTACGACGATGCCAGCGCCCTCCCTGGCAAGCTCAATCGCGACGCCCCGCCCTATGCCTGAGCTTGCGCCGGTGACGATCGCTGTTCGTCCGCTCAGTCTCATCTGAGCTTACAGGACCTCCGCAGTGCTGGGCTCCACTCTAACGCACCGGTTGGTTCGCCGCCCGGCTCTTTCATCAGTCGGTGCGATATGCACTGACTGCGGTCGTCCCGCGGAGGTTGGACTGTCAGGCGCCCATGTCCGGTTGGACCCCCGCAGTGCCTCCTGTAGCGGTAGATGTAAGAGCCTGGCGGTTACGGCTCCCTATCCGGCGCGGCTGCGGCGGCGGACCGCCAGCGTGCCAGCCCCGGCGGCCAGGGCGAACAGTCCACCCAGTCCGATTCCGAGAATCCAGCCGGAGGAGATCGTTCCATCGCCGGTATCCGGCAGGCCGATGATGTCAGGGGTGATCCCGTACCAGCCCGAGCCGAAGAACAGGCCATCGTGCCTTACGACCCAGGTGTTCTTCCTCTCGATCTTCCCTGTGTCCGGGTTGAGGAAGTTGTACCTGACCCACTGGCCCTCGCTGGTCGTCGCGAGTAGATCGAGACCGTACGGGTGGTCCGTCGCGGGATCGATCCCGACTTCGCCCAGTAGGCTCTGTCCCACGTTTTCCGGAATCGTCGGCTGCGCTATCAGTATGCCGTCCTCGTCGGCGATGAAAACGTACCATTGGCCGTCGATGCTCTGCGGGGTGTTGTAGTAGGCGACGGTCCCGTCCCGGCCGATCGCATCGTAAAGATTGGTCGCTTGCCTGACGAACGCCTGTGTGAATCCTGACAGCCTTGTCCTGCTCGGGCCGGGCTCATACCAGCCGGACCCGAAGATCAGGCCGTCGTGCACCGTCACCCAAGTGTGCTTGGTCTCGTAGCGGCCGGAGGCCGGGTTCGGGTAGATGTACTCGAGCCAGGCCCCGTCGGGGTTTGACCTGGCGACGGTTGTTACCGCCCGGCCGGCGGGATAGCCGTTGGCTCCCAGCACGAGAATTGCGTGCTGCCCGACAAGGCTGGCGTTGGCGGCGTGGGCGATGAGCACGTCCCGCGGATCGTAGACAAATACATACCACTGCCCGTCTATGCTGTCAGGGCTGTTGTAGTAAGAGACGGCACCGTCAAGGCCGACCGCCTCGTAGAGATTGACCGCCTGCCCTACGATCGCCTGCGTGAACTCGGCGGGCTGCGACCTGCCCGGGCCGGGTTCATGCCAGCCGGAGCCGAAGACCAGCCCTTCGTGCACCACGACCCAAGAGTGCTTGGTCTCCAGGTCGCCGGTAGCCGGGTTGGTGAAGGTGTAGTCGAGCCAGGCACCCTCCGGGTTTGCCCTTGCGACCGCGACGACCGAGTCGCCCGAGGGGTACCCGTTGGGTCCCAGCACCGAGCTCGCGTGCCGGCCCACCAGGTCGGGATCCGCGGCGTGGGCGACGAGCACGTCCCGCGCATCGAAGATAAATACGTACCATTGCCCGTCCATGCTCGCAGGGCTGTTGTAGTGGGCTATCGTCTCGGCCAGGCCGTTCAGCTCGTACCTGACCATGGCCTGGGCAACGAACGCCTTCGTGTATTCGGCCGGATCGGCGCGCGGGTCTTCGCCCTCCTGGGCCCTGGCGAGGCCGGTCTGGGCCGCCAGGGCGACGGCGAGCGCGATGGCCAGTGCGGCAAGCGTCCTTATCGAGAGTGAAGCGGCCATTGCGTGAAATCTAGTCTTGATCATCATGACTCCTGGCTGTCCTCGTCCCACCTCCGTGCAGAACTGAGATTCCGTGTCGGTGGCCGTGTAGCCAGTGTACTCGCTACACGGCGCCCTGACTGCGGGTTTTAAGGGGCATTCGGAGAGATGTTGCGGGCGGCGATTCGGGCGGGTCAATCGGCCTGTCGCCGGCGCGTGCTTTGGGGCCGGCGGCCTGCATCCGGCGGGCGATCCGCCCAGGCGTGCCCGCGCCTGCCCACTCGCGGGCTCGCGGGAATGGTCCAGGACCTGTTAACGCTATCGAAGCGCATCGGCGATCAGGGCGAACAGTATGAGCCCGATATGGAGGGCGTTCAGCTTCTCAGGGCGGGAGAGGATACGGCGCTAGCCCTTTAATCTCCGGAACGGGCGCCCGATCTCGCTTAGCCTCTTGTGTATCTCTTTGTCGTACTCCCACGGATCGATCCGCGTCGAAAGCGGCGGGGCCACCAGGCTGGACCCCATCTCCGGCGCAAGCCGGCGCGTCTCGTTGCCCTCATATGCACGGTCCATGACTATGGACAGGTTCTCGCCCTACGGACCCAGGGGGCTTAGCAGCCGGCGCCCTTCAGGCGCATCGTGGCCTGTCCGGGAGAGAGTCGGAATGTCATGGCCGTCCGAGCATCCGCGGCAACCATATGAATCTTGGTGGTCCATCCGCCGCGGGACTTGCCGATGGACTGCGGTCCGTTCATTCGCTGCCCAGATCCGATTGCTCGCGGATATATTCGCCGATGGGGGTGCGCTGCCTGTTCTGCTATCTGGAACGCTCCAAGAGAGAGGTCGGGAGTCTGGTGTCCGAGTGGAACCTGATCGTCCCGGCAGAGGTGCTGGAGCGTTCGTGGGCGGCGGTCCCGTGAGAATCTCCCCTGAGTGGCTGATGGCGGAGGCGGAAGCGACTGGATTCCGCGCTAACGTGCTGGAGAAAGCCGCTCATTTGCTGGGGCTGCTGGACTCCATCCAGAGCCATCCGTTTCTGCGGGCGAAGTTCGCCCTCAAAGGGTGGGACGGCATTGAATCTGGTCGTGTTCGACGTGCCGAGGCTGTCTGTGGACATAGACCTGAACTGTGTCGGCGCTGTGAGCAGGGATACCATGCTGGATGAACGCCTCCGGCCTACGGAGGCGTTGCAAGCCGTGTTCAGCCGAGCAGGCTTTGGCGTCAGGCGGGCTCCGCCCGACGGGCACGCGGGAGGGAAGTGGTCGCTCCGCTATCCCGCAGCTTCCGGGCAGAGCGGTCGGATCGATGTGGATGTCAATTACATGTGCCGCGATCCCCCCAGGCCTATTGCCACGATGGAGTCTCGTTCCCTGGGAAGCCGGCAGGCTACGGACGTCCCCGTGTTGGACACCCATGAGCTCGCTGCGGGGAAGCTGGTAGCTCTATTGGACCGGCGTAAGGCCAGGGACCTGTTCGACAGCAGCCTGATTTTCTCCATGACCGGCCTCGACAATGAGATGCTCAGAACCTTCTTTGTCGTCTACGGCGCAATGGAACGAGAAGGGACTAGCGGACGGTTTCTGCTGAAGACGCGGCCTTCGATTCAGACGAACTCTCCGGTCAACTCATACCCGCTCTCCGAACTGTCGGTGCCCAGGGTCTCGACGCGGCCGTCTATGGAGATAGACTCGTAGAGCAATGCCGCGCGGGGCTCGGCGCGCTGTTATCCTTCACAGAAGCCGAACGAGAGTTTCTGGACCTGCTGGCGGACGAAGGCCGCATCGATTCGGGGCTCCTGACCCACGACACCGCTCTGCAAGATCGCATCCAGGCTCACCCGATGCTGGAGTGGAAGGCCCAAAATGTGCGGCCTGACTGGGGATTTCCCTAGCTGGCGGCAACTCGCCCTCTGCGCCGTCGAATCTGCCACCGGAGAGGTTCGCCGCAGCGCCGTCTACCTGATTCAAACGGGTCTCGGCTCTAAGCATTCGCATCGCCCCGGGTATGGACGTTGCGTATTGGCCCGCGATTCTCGACACCGCGCGATCTCGATTGTCGTGACGACCCTGGCATGCACACCTGCCGTTCTGGCCGCGATGCGCCAGGCACTCCTTGGACCTGAGCCTGTCTCACAAGTCGGGGCCGGGAACTGCTCTCTGCGGGCGGGACGGGGGTCTGCGATACATGGGACCGGTTTTTCGTGAAGATGGCGTCAAAAAAGCCGTGGCCCCTTCGCGCGCCAGTCCCTAGGATGGTGTGCAGCACTCTCTAAGAAGGGGGGTCGCGGTCTTGTTTGGGCGCGTCTTTCTGTCTTCCAACCTGAATCGGTGGTCCGCCGCCATGCTCATCGCCATCGCTGCGGGTGCCCTCATAGTGTCCGCCTGCGGCGGGGGCGATGAGCCGGAGCCCACGCCTACGCCTACGCCGGTGCCCCCGATGGCAACGCCTACGTCGGTGCCTCCGACGGCAACGTCTACCGCGGTGCCCCCGACGGCGACGCCTACGTCGGTGCCTCCGACGGCGACGCCTACGTGGGTGCCTCCGACGCCGACGGCTACGCCGGTGCCCCCGACGGCGACGGCTACGCCGATTCCGCCCACGCCCACGGCTACGCCGATTCCGCCCACGCCCACGGCTACGCCGTTCCCGCAGGCGGAGGGCTCGATAGACGAGCTTGAGATCACCGGAGCCACCAGGGTCGGCGACCTGATGGCCTACCTCTCGCCGGCCGAGCGCGGCTGCATTCGCGACGCGATCGGAGCGGAGATCTTCGATTCGATCCAGCAGTTCCCCCTGGGTTCGGTCCCGGGAGGGGTGGAGGACCTGCCGCTTCAGTGCCTGAGCCCGGAGAACGTGATAGGCATGAACATCGCATTCATGTCCGCCGCAGCCGGGGGACTCAGCACCGAGACCCGCACGTGCATCAGGGCCGTGGCCCGGGAGTACCCCCTGGCGATAGGGATCGGCGAGCCCGGTCCGGACACCGACTTTGCCGATGTCATGCGCGGTGCCTTCCAGATCAACCTGTGCATGACCGACGAGGAGGCCGCAGCGCTCATGGGAGGCGATGCCTCCGACCTGCCGCCGCCGTCGGTCAGCAGGTGCATACAGGAGAGGCTCGGCAGCATGGAGGTCCTACTGTCGTTCTTGACCGGGCAGGAGCCGGACCTTGAGGAGATTCTCGAACTGTTCGCAGCGGCGGCCGAGTGCGGTGCCAACATCAAATGACGAACCGGCCAGCCCGGGGAGGGCCGTAGCCAGCCTGCGGCCGGCTTCCCTCAGGTAGCGCCGCTGGTCGACGTGGGCCGGCTCGTGCGAACGCCGGGCCCGGTGCCCCGGGAGTTGCCGGGTGGGCGACCCGGCTCAGGGGATCTGCGCGGTCGCGCTGGACTAGTAGGTGACCGAGTAGCCGACCAGCTCTGCGAACCCGGTGCCCGAGATCGCCCGCCCGCCGCGGGTGCCGGCGGCCGTTATTGGCCCCTCCCAGTAGGTGGGAACGTTCTGGGTCTGCGGGTCGACCTCCGCGTCCGCCGTGACGGGTTTGATCGTCAGCGATATCCCCATCTCCGGCACGAGGACGGTCCAGCCGAGGGGGTAGGTCCCGCCCGTCGCCTCGCTAGTCCACTGGTCCAGCGGGGTCACCTCGGCGGTCACCGCCGTGGCTGTGCCTTCGGTGTCCACGAACGTCCCTAGTCCGGTCTTGACGATCTCGTCGCCGCGGACCGTCGCAAGCATGAGCTCTGTGCCGTCGTCAAGGTGCAGGGAGAACCAGTCCCACCCGGCGGGATCGATCTGAAAGTCCCCCCACTGGTGGTCCATCCACACGGTCCCCGAGGCGGCCGTCTCCTTCCCGTTGATCGTGAGGGTCCCCTCTGCGGCAAGGCGCGTGTAGGAATAGTAGTAGGAAACGTCCTGCGGGGAGTAGTACACGATACCGTCGCCATCCGGCCCCGGGTGTATGACCGCGGGCTTGAGGGCGGTTAGGTCAAGGTCGAACCGCGTCTCGTCCATCCCTGCGGCGATGGAAAAGCTTCCACCTTCTCCCGACATGTACCAGTCGGCCATCTGGAGCGAAAAGCCCGCTTCCCCTGCCGGGATGTAGAGGGACAGGCGCTCCTCGAAGGTGTGCTCCCCGGTAGAGAGGTCTGTGAATGTGAGGTGCCCCATCAGGCCCGTTCCGTCTATCAGCGCGGCGGTCACCTTAAAGATGACGAAGTGAAAGGCGATGAGCGGCTCAGGGCCGCCTGATGAGAGGTGGCCGTTGAAATACCACCACTCGGTGGTTACGTCGTGGGGCCCGTCGTCCGCCGGCAGCGAGACCGGGGGGAACTCGGTCCTGCCGACGGCTGGCGGCGGCGATGGCTCCGGGGTCGGGACGTGGGTGGCCGTCGGGACGGCCGTCCGGGTGGGCGGCACCGGGGTGGGCGTTTCGGACACCTGCCCGCCGCCGCAGGCGTAGTGGGCGGTAACGAGCGCCGCCGCCACCGCGCAGGCGGCGAGGGCCGCGAATAAGGGACGCCTGTTCGCGGCCACTACTGGGCGGTCACGCCGCCGTCGATCACCACCTCCGCCCCGGTAACGTAAGACGCCTCGTCGGAGGCCAGGAACAGGATCGCCCTAGCGATCTCCTCGGCCGCAGCGATGCGCCCGAGCGGTATGCGGGCCAGTCGCGGATCTTCCGTGCCGTCGGCAGTGATCTCGGCGATGGCGCCGCGGGCGAGCGGGGTGTCGGTGTAGCCGGGGTGAACGGAGTTTACGCGGATCCCGTCGGCCGCGTGCTGAATGGCTGCGAAACGGGCAAAGCTCCTCGAGGCACCCTTGGCTGCCGTGTAGGCGCCGCCGACCGGGCTGGCCACTAGGGCGTCCATCGATGAGACGATGACGATCGAGCCGCCGCCGCCCTCGCGCATGACGGGCACGGCGTGCTTTGTGCCGAGGAACACGCCCTTGGCGTGGACGGCCATCATCTCCTCCCACTCGCGCTCGGTTGTATCGACGACCCTGCCGACGGCGGCCGTTCCCGCGCAGTGGACCAGGACGCTCAGGCCCCCAAAGGCAGAGACGGTCTCTGCGATCGCGCGCTCCCACTGGCCCTCGTCTGCAACGTCCAGGGGCAGGAAGATGGCCGGGCCGCTCTCGGCCTCCGCCTCTATCTCGGCGGCGGTGGTCCGACCACGCGGCTCGTCGCGGTCCGCAACGACGACCGATGCGCCCTGCCGGGCGAACAGGCGCGCGCACGCACCGCCTATGCCCATGAGCTGGCCCTCCACGCCGGTCGCAGCGCCCGTTACGAGGGCGATCTTGCCGGCGAGCCTACCTAGGGGCATTGGCAGTACCTAGGATTGCTAGGCTGTTTATGTCGATCGACGGGGAATTCATGTGCATTGACCGGGCTCCGCCCCGGCCTGCGGGGCGCATTGTGAACAGATTCTCATGGCGGGTGGATTTTGCAAAGCGCCCAAACTATAATGGCCGCGCGTTTTAAGGGGCGCCCTTTCCAGATAAAGGCGGCGTCTATCGGGGGTAGGTCCACTTAGGGCCGGATCGCTTCAGGCGACCCCGGGACGGGCGCCGTACCACTCAAAGCCCCCTGTCGGCTCAGGCCCCGCGGTCGGTGCGTCAGGGAGCATTTTGTATTCAGGGAACAGCCGGGGCCGTCCTTAAGTACAAGGAGTAGGAGCAAATGGCCGAGAGACTTCTTGAGGTCAACGACCTCGCGACCTACTTCTTCACCGCCGACGGGGTGGTGAAGGCGGTCGACGGAATCAGCTACCACATCGACGAGCGCGAGTCGGTCGCCATAGTGGGCGAGTCCGGCTCCGGAAAGAGCGTTAGCGCTCTGTCTGTCATGAGGCTCGTCGCAAACCCGCCCGGACGCGTTGTGCACGGCGAGGTCATCTTCGAGGGCACCGACCTTCTCAAGCTGACCGACGATCAGATGCGCGGCGTTCGCGGCAATGACATCGCCATGGTCTTCCAGGAGCCGATGACCTCGCTCAACCCGGTGCTGACCATCGGATTCCAGCTGTCGGAGGCCCTTAAGCTGCACCTGAATATGACCACCCGGCAGGCCTTTGACCGGGCGGCGGAGTTGCTGACGCTGGTCGGCATCCCCGACGCCGAGAGAAGGCTCAAGGACTATCCCCACCAGTTCAGCGGCGGGATGAGGCAGCGCGTGATGATCGCCCTCGCCGTAAGCTGCAACCCGCGGCTCATCATCGCAGATGAGCCGACCACGGCGCTCGACGTTACGATCCAGGCGCAGGTGCTAGAGGTGATGCGAGACCTGGCCGTCGAGTTCGGCACGGCCCTGGTGATCATTACCCACAACCTCGGGGTGGTCGCCCGCTACGCGGAGCGAGTCATCGTCATGTACGCGGGAAGGATCATCGAGAGCGGCTCTGCGACAGAGGTCTACCACAACCCCAAACACCCCTACACGCTCGGGCTCCTTAAGTCGGTACCCCGCTTGGACGAGGACAGGCCGGAAAAGCTAGAGGCGATCGAGGGCCTTCCCCCGCTGGTGATCGACCTTCCGGACGCGTGCGCGTTCGCGCCGCGCTGTCCCTACGCTATCGACAAGTGCAATGAGGCCATGCCCGAGTTAAAGGAGATCAGCCCGAACCACTGGTCGCGATGCTTCCGCTCCGAAGAACTCGAGGAGATCGCCGCGGTAGGCGTGGCCGGCTGATAGCAAGTTAATCCCCATAAGCCGATAGAGGTGACGAGATGGTGGAAGAAACCCAGGTAGCCGAAGAGCAGGCGGCCCCGGCGTCGTCCGGAAACGGTTCGGCCGACAGGTCCAAGGACTACATCGTCGAGGTCCAGAACCTAAAGCAGTACTTTCCGATAACCGCAGGGCTTCTGTTCGCCCGCAAGGTCGGGGACGTAAAGGCGGTCGATGACGTCAGCTTCTTCATCCGGCGCGGCGAGACGCTCGGGCTCGTGGGCGAGTCGGGATGCGGCAAGTCGACGACCGGGCGCTCGATCCTGCAGCTGAACACCCCCACGGCGGGGAACATAATCTTTAACGGCGAGAACATCGCAGGGTGGGGCACGGGCCGCATGAGGCCGCTGCGCAAGGAGATGCAGCTGATCTTCCAGGACCCGTACAGCTCGCTCAACCCGCGCATGACCTGCGGGAGCATCATCGGCGAGCCCCTGATCGTCCACCAGCTGTTCGAGACCAAGAACGAGTACAGAGAGCGCATCGCGAACCTGCTCGAGGTCGTGGGCCTCAACCCCTTCATGGCCGACCGCTACCCTCACGAGTTCAGCGGCGGGCAGCGCCAGCGCATCGGCATCGCCCGGGCGCTCGCGGTTAACCCCAGCTTCATCGTCTGCGATGAGCCGGTCTCGGCGCTCGACGTATCGATCCAGGCCCAGGTGATCAACCTGCTCGAGGATCTCCAGGAGCAGTTCGACCTTACGTACCTGTTCATAGCGCACGACCTGTCGGTCGTCCGCCACATCTCCAACCGCATAGCGGTGATGTACCTGGGGCACATCGTGGAGATCGCCGACAGAACCGAGCTCTACGAGAACCCGCTCCACCCGTACACCCAGGCGCTGCTCTCGGCGATCCCGATCCCGGACCCGGTGGTCGAGGCCCAGCGCGAGCGAATCATCCTAGAGGGCGACGTGCCGAGCCCGTCCGACCCGCCCCCGGGGTGCGTGTTCCACACGCGCTGCCCGATAGCCATAGACGAGTGCCAGGACGCGGTGCCGCCTCTGCAGGAGGTCTCTCCTGAGCACTGGGTGGCCTGCATAAGGGCCGAGGGATACACGCGGTAGCCGAAAGCTTCTCACGAGAGTGAAAAAAAGGGGCCCGGCGCATCGCCGGGCCCCTTGCCTTTTGCTTATGGGCAGGGCTTACTGGTCTGCGGAGCGCTAGAGCACGGTTCCGTCCAGCCGCATGCGAAGGTACTCTTGGAAACGCGCCTCAAGCTCGGGCTTTGACAGGAACACTCCGCGACGTGCGGTGGTGGTGGTGGTCGATGCGGCCTGCTTTACGCCGCGCTGGATCATGCAGTAGTGGACGGCCTGGGTAACAACTATGACCCCCAGGGGTCTGAGGTTCTCGTCTATGGCGCGGGCTATCTGCTGGGTCATGCGCTCCTGGACCTGGAGGCGCGCTGCGAACACCTCGACCACGCGCGACAACTTCGAAAGGCCTGTTATCATCCGCCTGTCCGGGTCGGGTATGTAGGCAAGGTGGATCCTTCCCCTGAAGGGCGCGAGGTGATGCTCGCAGGTCGAGGCGAACTCGATGCTGTCGACGATCACCATGTCGTCCGAGCCCAGCGGGTAGTCGTCCTCGTCCAGCTCGAAGACGACCTTAAGGTGCTCCTGGGCGTCCTGCTGCTCGCCCCTGGTGTACTCGAGCAGGGCCTTCGCCCAGCGCTCCGGGGTCTTCCTCAGGCCGTCGCGGTCCGGGTCCTCGCCGAGCTCGGCGAGGACCCTTCGAAGCAGGGGCTTTAGCGCCTCGACTCTCTGGGCGGGATCGGACTCACCGTGCCTGGGTACCAGGTCCATCACGCCACCTCCCTTCCGGGCACGGCGGCGTAGGTGGCGCCGTCGGCCACGTCCGCCTCGGCGAAGGCCTCGCGGCGCTCCCGGCACTTGTTGCACGCATCGCAGTGGACCCCGTCCCGCGGCGCCATGCAGGTGAGGGTCAGGTCGAACGGGAGATGAGCGTACCTTGCGACGAGTTCTGCCTTGTCGAGGTGCCTGAACGGGGCGGTGACGGTGATCCGCCGGCCCAATGCGGTGGAAAGGAGCTTCGCGTAGTTTTCGAAGAACTCCTCCGTTGCGTCCGCAAACGGATTTCCGGCGAGCGTGCCCAGAGCGATCGTCTCGATCCCGCGCGACGCGCACCAGACGGCGGCCAGGCCGATCAGCACCACGTTGCGTCCGGGCAGGTAGACGGTCTCGTCCGGCTCGTCGTAGCCGGGCGCGCTCCCGCTCATGCTCCAGTGGTCGCCGTACAGGTCCGCGCCACCCACCGATAGCTCGATCACCGGCTGTATCGGCATGCCGTCGCGAAAGAGCGCCGAGCGGAATGCCCTTAGGGCGGCCACCTCCTGGTCCTCCCAGGGGAGGTCCGCCCGCACGTACAGGGGATGGACAGGCCCGTGCTCTGTGAGGTGCGCGATGAGGGCGGCGCTGTCCAGGCCCCCGCTCGCAAGTGCCGCGGACCCGCTCACCGCCGGTCGGTCCTCTCGGAGTAGGCGGCGCAGCTTGTGGATGTCTCCCAGAGTCTCACCTCCGATACGGCAAGGCCGCGCTGCCGGGCCTTTCGGTATATGTGCATGGCGATGTTCTCGGCCGTCGGGTTTTCCCTTATAAGGAATAGGGGCTCACCCGCTTCTTCGAGGACCGGCACCAGCGGATCGCGCTCTGAGAGGATCATGCGGTGGTCGAGGGCCGAGTCTATCCAGCCCTTTACGGCCTCCTTTGCGTCGGTGAAGTCGATCACCATGCCGCGCTCGTCCAGGGAGTCGGCCTCGATGTCGACCTCGGCAAGGCCGTTGTGGCCGTGAAGGTATCGGCACTTCCCGTCGTAGTCCAAGAGACGGTGCCCGTAGCAGAACTCGATAGTCTTCGTGATCCTGTGCGCACTCACCTGCCCGGCCCCGCAAGGTGCCTTCCGGAGTCGACACGTATGACCTCGCCTGTGATCGTCTCGCTCTTAAGTAGGGTCACCACCATCTCGGCGATCTCTTCTGCCGATGACTCTCGGGCGAGCGGCGCCTGGTCGATTACGCCCTGCTGCCAGTCGTTCGGGCGAATGTCCGGGGGCCTCATCGTCGGGCCCGGGGCGATCGCGTTTACGAGTATTCCGGAGGGAGCGAGCTCCGCTGCGAAGGCGCGCGTCATGAAGGTGATCGCGGCCTTTGAGGTCATGTATGGAAGGTAGCCGCGGTACGGGGCGTGGAGGGCGGCCCAGTCGGAGAACAGCACTATGTGGCCGCGGGTGGGCAAGTCGTTTGCCATCATCGCTCTCGCTGCGTGCAGGGTAAACAGGTAGCTTGCCTTCGCGTCGGCCATCGAGCGCTCCCAGGCCGCCTCGTTGAGTTCTGCGAGCGGGGTGCGCGGAAAACCCGATGCTAGGTTTACGGCGAAGTGGAGACCGCCTAGCTCCTTTGCGGCGGTCGCGACCGCGCGCTGTGCGTCGGCCTCGTCCGAGAGGTTGGCCTGTATCAGAGCCGTCCGGTCGACTCGCCCTGCAATCTCGTCCCGGAGTGACTCGGCCTCCTTGATGGAGCTCCTGTAGGTTATGGCGACGCCTGCGCCCTCATCGGCGATGCGGCGGGCGACGACGGCGCCGACCCTCTTTGCGCCGGCGATGAGGACGCCGCGGCCCTCTAGGTCGAGCATGGGTTTTCCTAGTCAGCTGGAGGAATGTGGATCTGTTTCTGGGCGCCGCCATCTACCCGGGCACCGTGCGGCGGCAAGTGTAATTCTAGCATGGGCCTGCGCCGGGAAGTCTGCGTTTGAGCGGTGGGACAGCGGTCGAGCAGGCCCCTTCGGTCTGTTAGCATTCGGCCGGGGAGGGATGCATGATGACCGAGTACGATCCGGAGTGGTATAGGTCCTTTTTCGGCCAGGACTACCTGGATGTCTACGGCCACCTGCTCACCAAGGAGAATTCGGAGGCCGAGGCCGAGTTCGTGATCTGGGCCCTGGACCTGAAGCCGGGTGACAGGGTGCTCGACCTTTGCTGCGGGCCCGGCCGCCACGCCATACCCCTAGCAAGGGCGGGTCTTGAGGTCACCGGGCTCGACATGTCGGAGGAGTACCTTGCGCAGGCGCGGGTAGCCGCCCAGGAGGCGGGAGTGGAGGTCAGGTTTGTGCAGGGTGACATGCGGGAGATCCCCTTTGTGGATGAGTTCGACGCGGTGGTGAACATGTTCACGGCGTTCGGGTACTTCGATTCAGAGGCCGACGACCAGCGGGTGATAGACGGTGCCGCCGAGGCACTCAGGCCGGGCGGTCGGCTGCTGCTGGATCTTCTGAACAGGGACTGGGTTGCCGCCAATTACGTGTGCATTGAGGCGCGGGAGGGCCTCGACGGGACGATCTATCACGAACGCCGAGACTTCGATCCGGTGGCCGGGCGCAACCATGTTGAATTCACGATCACCTCCCAGAACGGCGAGGTGAGAAAAGCGAGTCACCACATTCGCCTTTACGTAGCCACGGAGGTATTTGAGATGCTAGGGAGAGCTAGATTCCTCTTGGAGCGTGTCTATGGTGGCTTTGATGGAAGCAGTCTGTCGGTGGAGGCGCGACGAATGATTTTGGTGGCAGGCAGGCTTTAGGATACGGCTTTTTCGGCAGATCAACATTCTTGTCGTTGGAGACTTGTGCTGTGTGCCCTAGAATCCCAGCCTATTGGGCGGTTTCGTAGTTTTTGTCTCGTGGGCCAAGGCAAATGGGATTAGGAGAATACTGTTCCTTTTCGACATGAAGACGCTTTGTTACGTAGACTGCCCCTTCATCAAAGCCATAGGGTGCCACCAATGTACCTTCGTGAGGTCGTCAGCGCATCTCATCACAGGAGTCGAGCTGTCGGATTCGAGTGTCCCCTGCTCAGGCGCGGTGACGGAGATAATGGCCACGGGCAGGGGCACATGAGTAAGGGCACACAGGTAGACAAAGCGCATTGACATGGGCAATTTAGGGTGCTAGATTTTTCCACGGCGTAATGCTGCGCGATTCAGCATAGGATGAATCGTGCAACCAAAGCTGGCAAAGTGAGGCAACACATGTTAATCCGGCCATCCAACGCAGCAATAGCATTGGTTGTTGTGCTCGTCGGTGTTCTACTGACGACTATGGTCCCGTACGCTCCGCTACGCGATTTGAGCTATGCGGAAGCGGCAGACACGTCCGTCACGTACGCTGAGAACGGGACTGGCCCCGTGGCGACGTTCAATGCGACGGACCCGGACGGTGACCCCATTGTGTGGTCTCTGGGTGGGGTGGATGCGGAAGACTTCACGATAGACGGCGGGGTGCTTGCGTTCAAGAAGTCTCCGAATTATGAGGAGCCGGCGGACGGGAACGGAAACAACGTATACGAAGTGACGATAAGGGCCACTGGTGGCGAGCACGACGTAACCGTAACGGTGACGAACGTAGACGAGGCGGGATCGGTGAGTCTGAGCGACCTGCAGCCGCAGGTGGGGGCGTCGGTGTCGGCGACGCTGACCGACCCGGATGGGGACACGACGCGTACTAGGTGGCAGTGGTCGAGGTCGGCTGACGGGGTGGAATGGACGGACATAGGTGGTGCGCGGTCGTCTGGTTACACCCCGGTGGACGCCGACGATGGGATGTACCTGCGAGCGATGGCGACCTACTACGACACTGTGGGAGACGAAGTGGAGACTGCGGAGGGGATATCGGCCTTCCGAGTGGAATCGACACCTGCGATCAACGCTAGTCCGCAGTTCCCTGACCAGGAGCCTGGGACGCCGGGATTGCAGAATTCGGTAGCGATGCTGGACGTGGATGAAGAGGCGGCGGTGGGTACGAGCATCGGTGACCCGGTGGCGGCCACGGATGGAGACAACGACCCGCTGCTGTACGGATTGGCGGACACACCGGACCTGAAGGTCGGCGCCGACAATAGCGGAGCGGCGAGGTTCACGATAGACAAAGAGAGCGGCCAGATCAAAGTTGGTACAAGGCTGGACAATGACGCCGCTGACGGCAGTAGGGATGAGCAAACGCCTGCGCAAACTAATCCGGCCTTGGATGAGAACGCTGTAGACAACGACGAGTACGTTCTGAGGGTAACGGCTACTGATCCGTCGGGCGCCTCTGCCACTATCAACGTGGTGGTGACCGTCAACGACGTGGATGAAGCGCCGAAGTTCAGGGATACGGATCCGTCCTCAATAGAAGTGGACGAGTCCACTGACGCTACCTCGGCGGACAGCGGGCAGATTGCGAGTGGCAACGTTTACCAGGCGACCGACGCTGAGGGCGGCACAGTGGCCTACACTGTGGAAGGGGTCGACTCCGACCTGTTCACGGTCGACGGAACCTCTGGGGCTCTCACGTTCAAGGGTGCTGCCACGACCGATGATGGCTATTTCCGTCCGAACTACGAAAGTCCTTCGGACGACAATGAGGACAACGTGTACGAGGTGACTGTGGTGGCCACGGCCACGGTTGACTCAGTTGAGTCGGATGTCCTCGGCAGGAAGGCCGTGAAGGTCACGGTCATGAATGCGGAAGACCCTGGCAGCGTGCTCCTGTCGCAGAGACAGCCTTACGTGGGGTCGATCTTGATAGCCACCCTTAGCGACCAGGACGGGGGCATATCGGGGGCCACATGGCAGTGGTACAGGGGTGTCACTGACCCGTCCTCCTCATTGCCTACGACTGAATGCGACGATACGACGACGGAGAACTGTCTAATAGTCGGAGCCACGTCGTCTAGCTACACGCCGGTAGCGGCTGACAACCCTGATGCCACAGACCATGATCTGACTGCGGTGGTGAGCTACACCGATTCGGTGTCCGAGGCCATCCGGAGGACTGCCCTCGCCACGACGGAGAACGACGTGGACGACAGGCCCGCGTCCAACGCTGCGCCGAAGTTTGGCGATCAGGATCCGGACACTGCCGGTGTGCAGAACGCGGAAGCGTCGAGACAGGTGAACGAGAACAAGGCGGACGACAACGCTGGCAATCCGATAACCGCCAATGACGACCAGCCGCTGATATACACGCTGAGCGGGCCAGATGCGGGATCGTTCAAGCTGGACAGCAGGAACGACGGGCAGATTAAGACCAAGGTGAAGCTGGACTACGAGACGAAGAGCAGCTACACGGTGACGTTGACGGCCACGGATCCATTGGGAGCCAGCGTCTCCATCACGGTGAACATCTCCGTTATAGATGGACCCGATGATGCGGTGATTACGCGTCAGGACATGTCGGCAGACTACGCTGAGAACGGGACTGGCCCCGTGGCGACGTTCAATGCGACGGACCCGGACGGTGACCCCATTGTGTGGTCTCTGGGTGGGGTGGATGCGGAAGACTTCACGATAGACGGCGGGGTGCTTGCGTTCAAGAAGTCTCCGAATTATGAGGAGCCGGCGGACGGGAACGGAAACAACGTATACGAAGTGACGATAAGGGCCACTGGTGGCGAGCACGACGTAACCGTAACGGTGACGAACGTAGACGAGGCGGGATCGGTGAGTCTGAGCGACCTGCAGCCGCAGGTGGGGGCGTCGGTGTCGGCGACGCTGACCGACCCGGATGGGGACACGACGCGTACTAGGTGGCAGTGGTCGAGGTCGGCTGACGGGGTGGAATGGACGGACATAGGTGGTGCGCGGTCGTCTGGTTACACCCCGGTGGACGCCGACGATGGGATGTACCTGCGAGCGATGGCGACCTACTACGACACTGTGGGAGACGAAGTGGAGACTGCGGAGGGGATATCGGCCTTCCGAGTGGAATCGACACCTGCGATCAACGCTAGTCCGCAGTTCCCTGACCAGGAGCCTGGGACGCCGGGATTGCAGAATTCGGTAGCGATGCTGGACGTGGATGAAGAGGCGGCGGTGGGTACGAGCATCGGTGACCCGGTGGCGGCCACGGATGGAGACAACGACCCGCTGCTGTACGGATTGGCGGACACACCGGACCTGAAGGTCGGCGCCGACAATAGCGGAGCGGCGAGGTTCACGATAGACAAAGAGAGCGGCCAGATCAAAGTTGGTACAAGGCTGGACAATGACGCCGCTGACGGCAGTAGGGATGAGCAAACGCCTGCGCAAACTAATCCGGCCTTGGATGAGAACGCTGTAGACAACGACGAGTACGTTCTGAGGGTAACGGCTACTGATCCGTCGGGCGCCTCTGCCACTATCAACGTGGTGGTGACCGTCAACGACGTGGATGAAGCGCCGAAGTTCAGGGATACGGATCCGTCCTCAATAGAAGTGGACGAGTCCACTGACGCTACCTCGGCGGACAGCGGGCAGATTGCGAGTGGCAACGTTTACCAGGCGACCGACGCTGAGGGCGGCACAGTGGCCTACACTGTGGAAGGGGTCGACTCCGACCTGTTCACGGTCGACGGAACCTCTGGGGCTCTCACGTTCAAGGGTGCTGCCACGACCGATGATGGCTATTTCCGTCCGAACTACGAAAGTCCTTCGGACGACAATGAGGACAACGTGTACGAGGTGACTGTGGTGGCCACGGCCACGGTTGACTCAGTTGAGTCGGATGTCCTCGGCAGGAAGGCCGTGAAGGTCACGGTCATGAATGCGGAAGACCCTGGCAGCGTGCTCCTGTCGCAGAGACAGCCTTACGTGGGGTCGATCTTGATAGCCACCCTTAGCGACCAGGACGGGGGCATATCGGGGGCCACATGGCAGTGGTACAGGGGTGTCACTGACCCGTCCTCCTCATTGCCTACGACTGAATGCGACGATACGACGACGGAGAACTGTCTAATAGTCGGAGCCACGTCGTCTAGCTACACGCCGGTAGCGGCTGACAACCCTGATGCCACAGACCATGATCTGACTGCGGTGGTGAGCTACACCGATTCGGTGTCCGAGGCCATCCGGAGGACTGCCCTCGCCACGACGGAGAACGACGTGGACGACAGGCCCGCGTCCAACGCTGCGCCGAAGTTTGGCGATCAGGATCCGGACACTGCCGGTGTGCAGAACGCGGAAGCGTCGAGACAGGTGAACGAGAACAAGGCGGACGACAACGCTGGCAATCCGATAACCGCCAATGACGACCAGCCGCTGATATACACGCTGAGCGGGCCAGATGCGGGATCGTTCAAGCTGGACAGCAGGAACGACGGGCAGATTAAGACCAAGGTGAAGCTGGACTACGAGACGAAGAGCAGCTACACGGTGACGTTGACGGCCACGGATCCATTGGGAGCCAGCGTCTCCATCACGGTGAACATCTCCGTTATAGATGGACCCGATGATGCGGTGATTACGCCGGTGACGAGTGACGCTCCTAGCACCGATGAGACGGATGCCACCGATGAGACGGATGCCACCGATGAGACGGATGCCACCGATGAGACGGATGTCGACCCGCTGCTAGGGCGCTTTGACTCGAACGGGGACGGTGCCATCGACAGGGATGAGGTGTTCGCCGCCATCCAGGAATTCCTGGATGGAGATGCGACCAGGGACGATGTGCTGGGAGCTATAAGCCTGTTTGTGGCCAGCGCTGGTGACGCGATGGAGGATGACGCTTCCATGATGGAAGACGAGTCCTAGGATTAGACTGCTGCTTGGAATCGGGTACCGGAAGTGAAGACGGAGAAAAGGAGCGGATAGCTTGGTCACAAGAGCTTTAAAGCTGGTGGCGGTGGTTGCGGTTGTGGTGACGTCTGTAGGCGTGGCGGGGCTGTTTGGTCCGAGTGACCTAGAGGCCAATGGCCACAGTGCCACCAGATCTTTCGATGTGGAATCGGTAGGGCCTGGCGGTCATGTCGAGGTTTCGGTCAGTGTGAGTGGTCTGGGGCAGTTTGGCGGAGTGACGGAAACGCTGCCTGAAGGGTTCACCTATGAGGCTGGTTCCAGTTCTCTGCCGGAAGCGGCGGTGGGTGTGGATGGTCAGACCGTGAGGTTCGTGTTCTTAGGTGATGGTGAGGACTTTACCTATACCGCTGTCGCTCCTATGACTACGGAAGGCACCTTTAGCTTCTCCGGCGTTGTCACGGATTCGAACGGCGACCGGCAACCGGTCATGGGCGCTACTGACGTTACGGTTGGGGCTTCGGCTACTAGGTCGATTGGCGCAGACGTGCTGTCGGGATCTCATGTCGAGGTATCGATCAGCGTGAGTGGATTGGGCGAATTCGGCGGGGTGACTGAGACGCTGCCTGAAGGATTCGTCTATTTGTCCAGCTCAGTCGACGATGGTTCGGTGAGGGTGGATGGTCAGACCGTGAGGTTCGCGATCATAGGCGATTCGGCAAACTTCACTTATACGGTGAGGGCGCCGGGTACGGCTGGCGAATTCAGCTTTACGGGTATCGTCACTAGTTCGAACGACGTTGACGGCGCGGTTGGGGGAGACTCCTCGGTGAGTGTTGAAGCAGAGGAGGTAGAACTCCCTAAAGATCCGGATCTTGAGTTGCCGCCAACTGGCGATGTGACGGTACCCGGCTGGCTTATCGCGGTCTTCGGCATGATGGGAGCGCTTATGTTGACGGCAGGCGCGACACTGGCCTTTAGGTATGGTAGGTCCTCAGTCGCGGGAAGGTTGACATAAGTTTAGGTCAGCAGACCGCGCCGCCTTGGTGAGCGGCCAAGAATGAGTTGAAGGGGCCGGCGCACCAGCGCCGGCCCCTGTCGTTCTGGAGGCATATGGTCGAGAGAGAGGTATCTATGGCGACCCCCAAAGTGCAGACTGTCCTAGGTCCGGTAGATCCCGCAGAGCTTGGGATCACCCAGACTCACGAACATCTGTTGATTGATATGATGGCCTACTTCCGGATGCCCGAAGAGGCCAGCGAGCGTGCCTGGATAGACGCCCCCGTCACGATGGAACGGCTTGGCGGCCTCTACAGGCGCTTTATGTACAACAAGGACAACATGAGGCTGCTGGACGAGCGAGAGGCGGTTGAGGAACTCCTGCGGTACCGATATGCAGGTGGGGACGCGGTGGTAGACACCACGAACAACGGCCTTGCGAGGGACCCGCTGGCCCTAGCCCGCATCTCTCGAGCTACCGGAATAAAAATCGTAATGGGTGCAAGCTACTATGTACCAGTCTCCTATCCGCCGAGCTTAGCCGACCGCACCGAAGATGACATCGCAGAGTCGATCGTTCGGGACCTCACCTATGGCGTGGGCGAGACTGGCATACGTGCCGGCGTGATCGGGGAGGTCGGAAACTTCTGGCCTACAAACGATACGACGATAAAGGTCCTGCGCGCTTCGGCACAGGCGTCGGTCGAAACCGGTGCCGCGGTGCTCATCCACCCCGGCTTTCACCCTGATTCGCCCCCGCACATACTCGACACCCTCCTTGAAGGGGGCGCTGATCCCGGCCGCATTATCATGGGGCACCTCGACGTGTTCGCGGTAGACCGGGACTGGCTGCGGGACATGGCGAGTTCGGGCTGCTACATGGAGTGGGACGCCTACGGTCTTGAGGACACGACGATCGGCGGCGGCAACCTTGATTTCACGACCATTTCAAGCGACGCGCAGCGGCTCGAGACGCTCGAGTTCATGCTCAGCGAGGGATTTGGGAGCCAAGTAGTCCTGAGCCACGACGTGTGCACTAGTACCCAGCGAAGGAAATACGGCGGCAAGGGCTACGCGCATATCCTAGAGAACATCGCTCCTCGCATGAGGGCCCGCGGCTTTTCCTCAGCCGACATTGACGCCATCCTGATCGACAATCCCGCCCGCGCCCTGGCCTTCTAGATTCTCGCAGGGGCGGCTATGGCCGGGTGTAGCTATCGATGCCCCGTACGGCCGTGTCCGGCCTGAAAGCGGCCCAGGCGAACCAGAAGTGGTTGCCGTGCACTATCGGCTCTAGTTTCGTTCCTGCGAGTGGGCCGGTGAGGGCTTCGCCCAGGATGCTCCACGCCGATCCGGTCTGCTCGTCTGTGATGACGCCTTCACTCGCCGTGAACGTGAGGGAGAGTCCGTCCGTGATCGGATCGAACACCCCCGTTGAGCCGACCGGCCGCCTTGGCACCGCCGCGGTGCCGGCGAACGGCGATAACGTACCGCCCGTATAGAACACCGCCACTTCGCGTCCTCCGACCACGTCCTTTATCACCGGCGTGAGCCTAAGTTCCGAGAACGGATAGGCGATCGCCTCCCCGGAGATCTCGATAGTTAGTACACGTTCAAGGGGCGGGAGACGGGGATCTGCGTCACCACTGAACAGGAACGGCTGTCCCCCTTCCCGATCATATCCGGCGTACGGTGCGACCTCGTAGGTGCCCGCCGGGTAAATCCCCGTCTCGCGCGAGAGGGCCAGTCCTTCCGGGTACGCGTCCCTAAAGGCCGAGAAGGACAGGATCTGCGCGGCGAGCACCTTGAGCCGCGTGCCCGTGAGGTCGCCCACTATCGCCTCTCCTGTGATCTGCTGCCACCATGACTCGGTCTGCTTGTCCCACATGACAAGGTCGCTCTTTCGGACGTTGCCCGAGATGCCGAAATCGAGCACGCGCCCTTCCACCCTCCGATTGAAGACCAGAGCCGTGTTGCAGAGGGGGCAGTAGGTGACCGCGACCGGAGTGCCTCCCAGGACGTCGTTTACGATCTCGTGGCGGATGAGCATGGCCAGCGGGTAGGCCTTTGCCTCACCGCCAATCTCGAGGGTTATCACGGGCTCTTGCGCCCGCATGTAGTCCGGGGCATCGTCGGCGGTGAAAAAGACCGGGCTGTCGATGGGAGATATACCGTCCCTGGGAGGCCCGCCGGAAACGATCTCGGAGTATGGCACCGAGTGGAGATCGAAGTTCGTCTCCCAGCCGTAGGTGAGCCGGTCCGGGACAGGATCGTCAAGGAGCACCGTACCTCTTTCGATAGCGGCGGCCCGAGCGTCCACTTGAGAGGTCTGCGTCCCCGAAAGGTCCTGGCTGACCGTCGGGCTGGCTGTGTTGCCCCCTGACAGTCCCGGGCTCTGCGTTCCGTCGCTCGAGCACGCCACTGCCAGCGCTGCGGCGACCAGGACGCAAACCAGCCCGAGGCGCACGCCGGCGCCTCCGAACTATACTGTCCTCAGGTCCAGAATACGTCCATCGGGCCGCAGCCTGCCCGCAGCGCCATTAGCTGATACCATGCCTGCCGATGGAACCACCCTTCATGAAATGCTCACCTGACCGGATAGGATCGAGGCCACGCCTGTTGGCACCGGAGGGCCCACTTAAGGACTGTAGCAAATGAAGCTGGGCTATTTCGCAATGCCGCTTCACCCTCCGGGGTCGGACTTTACCGAGAACATCCACGCCGACCTAGACCAAGTCGTCGAGCTCGACCGGCTCGGTTTCCAGGAGGCGTGGATCGGTGAACATTACACGATGGCCTGGGAGCCGATCCCGTCCCCCGACCTGTTTATCGCGATGGCCCTCGCCAGGACCGAGAACATCGTGCTCGGCACGGGTGTCTCCTGCCTTCCCAACCACAACCCGTTCCAGCTTGCCCACCGGATCGCCCAGCTGGATCACATGGCAAAGGGCCGGTTCATGTGGGGCATCGGCCCCGGGGCCTCGCCCCCCGACTCGGTTTCCTTCGGGATCGACGCCGAGGCCGGCGACCACAGGAAGTTTGCCCGGCTCGCGGTCGACGCCGTGATCGGCATCTGGGCGGGCCTTCCCCCGGGTGACTACAGCAACGAGTTCTGGACCTTTCACATACCGGAGCCCGACCCGGAGCTGGGATTCGGGGTTCACCTGTTCCCGCTGCAAAAGCCCCATCCACCCATCGCCGTCGCGGGCCTGTCGGCGAAGTCAGAGACCCTGGTCGTGGCGGGAGAGCGGGGATGGATACCCATGAGCATCAACCACGTTCCGGCCCGCACATTGATATCCCACTGGGAGGCGATGGAGGAGGGTGCCGCAAGGACCGGAGCGCAGATCGATCGGTCCATGTGGCGCATCGCGAGAGACGTCTTCATAGCGCCCACCACCGAGGAGGCCCGGGCGGAAGCCCTCGATCCTGACGGCGTACTTGCCCGGGACTTTAGAGGCTACATCTACCCGGTGCTGAGCAAGTTCAACTACCTGGATATCCTCAAGGTCGATCCCGAGATGCCCGACGAGGAAGTCACCCTCGAGTACATGGTGGACAACATTTGGTTGATCGGCTCACCTGCGGATGTCGAGGAGAAGATCAGGTCGATCTACGATCAGGTCGGCGGCTTCGGGGTGCTCATGTCGATGCACCACGATTGGATTCCCAAGGACAAGTGGCTGCGCTCTACCCGGCTCCTTGCCGAAGAGGTTCTGCCGAAGATCGGTGATCTGTGCTGACTCCGATAGCGGATGGGATACAGATCTGGGCAGGGTGGCCATGAGACTTGAAGGGAAGGTCGTCATCATCACGGGCGCGGCGCGGGGGCAGGGCGCGGCTGAGGCCAAACTGTTCGCAGCAGAGGGCGCATCCGTTGTGTTCGGGGACATCCTCGAGGAGGAGGGAAGGGCCACCGAGGCCCGGATCGCCGAGGCGGGAGGCACCGCAACCTTCGTAAGACTGGACGTAACGAGCGAGGCCGACTGGGACGCTGCTGTCGGCACGGCGGTCGAGCGCTACGGGCGGGTGGACATCCTGGTAAACAACGCGGGGCTCCTCACCATGTCCACAACGGACGACGTTTCAAAGGCCGAATGGGACCGCGTGATGGACGTAAACATGTGGGGCATCGTCCTGGGTACGAAGGCCGTCGCCCCTGAGATGCGGAAGGTGGGGGGCGGCTCGATCGTGAACATCTCGTCCCTGTCGGCGATGAAGGCCATGCCCTGGGCCGCCGCATACCACGCCGCTAAGGGAGCTGTCCGCATCCACACCAAGGTGGCTGCGATGGAGTATGCGCGGGACCAGATCCGTGTGAATTCGATCCACCCCGGTGCGATCGATACGGCCATGCTCACCGATGCCTACTCGGAGGAGTTCCTTTCGGGCACGGCTGACCGCGTCCCTCTCGGCCGTATGGGAACGCCCATGGACATCGCTAAGGGAGCTCTTTTCCTGGCCTCCGACGATTCCGCATACATCACCGGCACCGAGCTCGCGATAGACGGCGGCATCCTAGCCCAATAGGGCAGCAGGTATTCGATAAGGAGTCAGTTGGTATGAGGAACGTCTTTAAGCCGGCCGGGCTGCGCGTCGAGTACGACATCAAGGTGCCTATGCGAGACGGCGTGAGCCTGTCCCTGGATGTCTATTTCCCCCTGGGAGAGGGACCCTGGCCGGTGATCCTAATCCGCACGCCCTATAACAACCAGATGCCGATGATAGTGACCGAGAGCGCGACCTACTTCGCCCAGAACGGCTATGCGGTCGCCGCACAGGACGTGCGGGGGCGATTCGACTCTGAGGGCGAGTTCGTGCCGTGGGTCAACGAGTTCGACGATGGGTTCGATACCCTCGAGTGGATCGGCGGCCAGGAATGGTGCGACGGGAACATCGGCATGCACGGCCCGTCGTACGTGGGCAACGTCCAGTGGCAGGCCGCGGCGATGGGCAGCAGGTACCTTAAGACCATCGTGCCCCGCGTCATCGGCGACAATCTGCACGAGTCACCCCAGTATCAGGGCGGAGCCTTCCAGCTCGGCTGGACGGCGCTCTGGTCGTTCTTTATGGACGGGCGGTCCGGCCAGAGCATCGACATCTACGACTGGACGCAGGTCTTTCATACTCTGCCGATCCGCGACCTGCCGGAGCTCAGCGGCAAGGACGTCGCCTTTTACCGGGAGTGGTGCGATCACCCCGACTACGACGAGTACTGGAAGAGCCTTGCGATAAAGGAGCGATACGGGGACATCGGCGTCCCCGTGATGCAGATCGGCGGGTGGTACGACTTTTTTACCGCCGGCACCTTAATTAACTTCGCCGGCATGATCGAGCGTGGTGGAACCGATCTGGCCAGGGAGAACCAGCGGGCGATCGTGGGACCCTGGGTGCACCAGGCTGGCCGCCTGACCTACGCCGGTGACAAGGACTTCGGGTTCGATTCGACTCAGGACCTGCTTGAATTGGAGCTTGCCTGGTTCGACCGCTGGCTGCGCGGCAGGGACAACGGTGCCGACAGGGAGCCCCCGCTAAAGCTCTTTGTCATGGGCGCGAACGTGTGGCGGAACGAGCGCGAGTGGCCCCTGGCCCGTACCGATTTCACTCCCTGGTACCTGCACTCCGGCGGTGATGCGAACTCCGTCATGGGCGATGGCGTCCTGTCTGCGCTTGCGCCCGCCGCAGAGCCTACTGACAGCTTTGTATACAATCCCATGTTCCCCGTGCCTACAAGGGGTGGGTGCAACTGCTGTAACCCCGAGATCGTTGAGTGGGGTGCGTACGATCAGCGCGAGGTAGAGGCTCGCTCGGACGTGCTGGTCTATACGTCTCAACCGCTGGTGGGTGACCTGGAAGTGACCGGCCCGGTCATCGTAAAGCTCTACGCTTCCACCGACGGTCCCGATACCGACTTCACGGCAAAGCTCGTGGACGTCCATCCCGACGGGCATGCCGTCAACCTGTGCGACGGGATTATCCGGGGACGCTACCGGGAGGGAACGACCGCGCAAAAGCTCCTTGAACCGGGCAGGGTGTACGAGTTCACCATTGATCTCTGGCCCACCAGCAACGTGTTTAAGTCAGGACACCGCATCAGAGTGGACATCAGTTCGTCGAACTTTCCGCGGTTTGACCGCAATCCCAACACCGGAAACAGGTGGGGCGTTGACGCAGAGTTGAGGTCGGCCCATCAGACGATCTACCACGACGAGGCACGCCCGTCGCATATAGTCCTGCCCATCATTCCTGCAGGCTAGCCTGAGTCGGGGCGAGTATCCGACATCCAGGCGGCGGCCGGGAACAGCATCTCGGCCGCCGCCTGTTTCTGATTCGAGTCGCTTCTCAGTTGTTTTGAGCAGACCTATTGACCGCTGATGAATCCAAGGATGACGCCCAGCACGTCGTCGACAGTAGCCTGGCCAGTGAGGAACTGCTGTATTGCCCCGAAGACCTCATCCCGGCCGATGGATCCGTCATTGTTTGTATCGAATCGACCCAGATCGTCGTCTAAGTCGATCACGCTTATCGTCACCGTGATCGTGTCTTGAGTTCCGTCCGGATCGGTGGCCGTCACGACCACGCTGTAGCTCGTTCGTGTCTCGTAGTCGAGCGTTGTACCGGAGCCGACCGTTATCTGGCCGGTCCGACTGTTGATAGCAAACCGGGCCGCATCCGCTCCGCCCAGCGAGTACGTCAGCGTGTCGTTGTCGGCGTCGGTAGCCGTAACTGGGGAGCCCACAGCCGTGCCCACCGCCACGTTCTCGTTTACGCTTCTGGCAGTGCTGGTGCTCGCGAATACCGGGGCGACATTCGGGACGATTGTGATCGTCACCGCTATCCTCCCACTTCCGCCAAGCTGGTCCCTTGCGACGACCGTGACCGGGAAAGATGCCGCAGGTAGCGTTACCCCTGCCCGCGTGAGCAACTGGCCGGTCGAACTGTTGATGTTGAACGACGCGGCGTTCGTGCCTTCAAGGCTGTAGATAAGCGTGGAGCCGGGATCGGCGTCCGTCGCCGTGACAGGACGGCCGATGGGAGTGCCGGCCTGCGCCCTTGCAGATACGCTTCTGGTGGCGCTCGCTCCCTCCGAAAATACGGGCGGATTGTTGGGAGGCGCAGCGGTAGCTGTGATCACTACCGGGATTCTGGAGGTGTCCGTTCCGTCGTAGGCCGCGACCGTTACTGTGTAGGTCTCGTCGGCAAAGAGCGTTACACCGGACCTTGTACGAAGCTGGCCGCTCGTCGAAACGATGACGAACAATGATGCGTCCCGTCCTTCGAGGGTGTAGGTAAGGCTGTCGCCCGAATCGGCGTCCGTCGCCGCGACAGGTGCTCCGATGGACGTGCCTGCAGGCGCGGTTGCACTGACGCTGCGCCTGGCACTCGCCCCGTCCGAGAACACCGGCAGGTTGTTGGCCCCGGGCGCATTCGTCGACCCGTTACCTACGTTCGACCAATCGCTAGTGCCCTCGGCGTTCTTCGCCCGCACTTCCACGTCGTAGAACGTGTTCGGCGTCAGGCCTCGAATCGTCACCGTCCTGCCCGTGATAGTCGTGTTGGTGACCTCGGTCCAGGATGCCGATCCACTCCGATACCGGTAGTCGTAGTCGGTGATGGCCGGGCCGGTGTTCTCCGGCTCGTCCCAGCTCAGCTGTAGGCTTGTGCTAGATATCGCCGTCACCGTTGGCGCCAACGGCGTGCCCGGTGGCTCGGCGATGTCCGTGACGTTGATCGTAACGCTGACGGTTGCTCTCCCGCCCCTGGTGTCCGTCGCCTTCACCGTCACCGTGTGCCTTGCCTTCTTCTCGTGGTCCAGCGCAGCGTTCACACGTATCTGGCCGCTGCCGGCGTCGATGACGAACGACGCAGAGTCCGCGCCTTCGAGTGTATGGGTCACCGGGTCCAGGTCGGGGTCCACGGCCCTAACAGGGCTGCCGATGGGGTCTCCCGGGCTCGCGTTCTCTGCTATCTGGAAAGAGCGAGCGCCTGCGGAGAATATCGGCTTCTGGTTGGCCACGTCGGGGTTCGGTGATCCTGTGCCCGATCGCGACCAGTCGCTAAATAGTTCGCCGTTGTTCGCGCGCACTTCCACGGTGTAGCGGGTACCCGGGGTCAGACCTGTGAGAATGGTGATCCTGTCCGCACCGTCGTGGGATACATCACCGGGGCAGCCCAAGCACCGCACGTCGTAGTCTGTGATGGGTGGGCCCGTGTTCGCTGGTTCGTCCCATGTGACTCGGACGCTGTCCGTGGAACCGGCTATACCCGTCACCCGCGGCGGAGATGGCGTTGACGGGCGTTCGTCCACATCTTCGACAATTATGGTCACCGACTTGACGGCGACGCTGTTGTCCCTATTCTGCCCGTCGTTCACCTTCACCGTCAGCGAGTATTCCTGTCTCGATTCGTAGTCAAGGGCCGATCTCGTCCGTATCTGGCCGGAAGAGGGGACGATGGCGAACGAGGCCGCGCCCGGACCTTCAAGGCTGTACGTGAGCCTGTTGCGGTCGCCGTCCGTCGCCTCCACTGCTCTGCCAATGTTTTGACCCGCCCTCGTGTTTTCATCCACCCTAAGCGTAATCAGGGATGCCTCGTTGTCGAAGACAGGCCGTATGTTGCTCCGTCCGGTAGTGCCGCGGCCCGCAGGCGACCAGTTCGGAGCGTCTGCGGGGGAGACGCCTGTCCCATCGGCCTCCCCGTTCTTCGCCCGAACCTCAACTTCGTACTGCGTGCTAGGCTCCAGGTGCTCAGAGGTAGCAGGATCGGTCGCGTCGGATAGTATGGTCGTTATCGTGACGTTCCTGTCCGTGCCATCGTGGGGCCAGTTTTGCCACTCAACCTCCCCGACTTTGCGATACCGTATGTCGTAGTCGGTGATGGCCGGACCGGTGTTGCGCGGCTCGTTCCAGGTCACTTCCAGACTCCAGCCCGAGTCCTTCGTGGCTGTCACCCTGGGCCGTGCCGGGGAGTGCGGAGGTTCATCGACGTCTGTGACCGTGATCCTCACGTCTGTGGAATCGCTGCCGCCTTCGTTGTCGCTGACCTTCACCCTCACAGTGTAGGAACATGAAGTTGGGTCATCCGTTGCAACGTAGGCGCATGCCTCATCCTCATGATTAAGGGACGATTTCGTCTTGATTTGCCCCTGCCCGTCGATGGTGAACCGACCCGCGTTGAGGCCTTCGAGGCGATAGGTGACTCTTCCGTCCCCATCATTATTCGATGCACCCACACGGGAAGAACTCGGGGTCGATGGAGAGAGTATGGATGTTCCGGGACGAGAATTCTCAGATACCGTCAGATCGTTTGCCGGGGTGATTATCGTAGGAATCGCATTGCCAGCCCTGCTGGTCGATTGCCTGACCGATGTCGACCACGCCCCGCTGCCCTCGACGTTCTTCGCCCGCACCCGAACTTGGTAAGAACTGTTCGGCGTGAGGCCGATTATCGTGTGCATCTGGACCAAGTCTGTCAGGGTCAGACCGGGGGGTTGGGGACAGGGATTGGAGCTCGTAATTCCGGCGCCGCTGCACTCCACCTCGTACTCGGTGATGGGAGGTATCGTGCCCATGTTCTGAGGCGCATCCCAGGTCACAATCAGCGTCGCTTCGGTTGCGTCCTGCCCAACCTCGGGCGACGTCACCGTCACCGTCGGCGCCAGCGGCGGCTCATCTACGTCGACGACCTCGATAGTCACACTGACAATGTCGTCGACTGAGGGTTCGTCCTCCTTGTTTCCGTGCTGATCCAGGCCGTCCCAGACCTGCACCTGCACCATGTAAGTGCACACGGTTGGGTTAGCACCTGCAGCGTACCCACACGTAGCGTCCTCGTGATTCAAAGGATCCTTTGTCAGTATCTGCCCGGTCGACTTATTGATATCGAACTTGTCAATGTCCGTTGTACGAATCGTGTCTGCGATTAGGCTGTAGGTCAGCTTGTCTCGGTCATTGGCCCGGACCGCGGCTCCAACAGGCTGACCGGTCCGGGTGTTCTCATTCACAGACCGGTTCACCAGCCGAGTATCGCCGGCGGAGGAATAGTCTGGGTCAGTCCTCCGTTCTTCTGTGTCTGGTCGGTCATTGAATTTCGGTTGTCGGTTGGCCGCGCTTGTCCGCCATAGCACTCGCCCCGACCACGGGCCGGTGAGCTCGCCCGTCTCAGCGCGGACGTACACCTCATATGAGGCGCCGGGCGTGAGGCGTTCATCGACATCAGTTGTGGCGGCGTCATCCGAAGGCACGATGGTAACAGTGGTACCCGTGGCTTCGGCAGTTCTGAAGGTGCCGCTGTTGCCTAACCTGTACCGTACGTCGTAGCCGGTGATTGGAGGTCCCATGTTCTCCGGTTCCTGCCAGCTCACGTCGAGGCTCCTGCTCGATTTCTCCGTCGCCCGGATGGTGATCCCCCTCGGCACGCCTGGAGCTTCGGGCACATCGTCTACCTCGATTTGCACCGCCTTCGCATCGCTTCCGCCCTGTCCGTCGAAAGCCGTCACTGTCACGTAGTAGGTGCACCTGGTGGAAGGTTCCGCTCCATCAACGTAGCCGCAAGACGGGTCCTCGTGGTTGTAGGTCACGCCTCTTTTCGTCCGTATTTGGGACTGCGACGGGTTAAAATCGAACAGCCCAGCGTCGGGGCCTTCGAGTCGATAGGTCAACGGGAGAACACCGTCGTCCGTCGCTGAAACCGGGCGACCGACATCCTCTCCCGCCTCCTCGTTTTCATCCACGTCCCGCGTGACAACGTTGCTGGTGTCGATGAACGTCGGAGGTTTGTTGTTCCCCTTGTTGGTCGAGCCCGTTCCCACCAGCGACCAGGGACCAGTGCCCTCCGCGTTCGTCGCCCGCACCCGGACTTGGTAAGGAGTGTCCGGATCCAACTCTATGATCGTGGCGACCGCGCCAGAGGGTGCTGGGGACAAAGTGGTAAAGCTCGCTTGGGTGGTCTTCTTGAACTGCACTTCATAAGTAAGGGCCGCGGGCCCAGTGTTATCGGGCGCGTGCCAGACCGCCTTCAGCGTCGTGGTCGATTCATTCGTGGTGGGAGTGTCGTCATCATCCTGTCCCGACACCACCGTCGGTGCGAATGGCGCTGCGGGCGGTTCATCTACGTCGACCACCGTTACCGTTACGGCCTGCGTGATGTCCGGATCCCGGGTCTCGCCGTCCTTAACAGTCACCGTCACCGTATAGGAGTCCGCAACCTCATGATTCAAAGGGGACTTGGTGATGAGTTGGCCAGTCGAGGAGTCTATGTCGAAGAGCGCTGCAGATGCGGCGTCGATGCTGTAAGTAAGCGTGTTGCCGAACTCGAGGGCGTTTTCACCGGTCTCGTCAGCGTCGGTGGCCGAGATGGGCTCGCCGATATTGACGCCCGGCGGTGTGTTCTCATTCACCGATCGTGCGTTGGTATCAGAGACGAACGAAGGATCGGCCGCGTAGACCGCGCCAGGCGAGGGGAGCATGATTGCGAGCAGCGCAGCAAAGGCGAAAACGGCCACCAGAGCCGCAGTGGTCAAGGATTTCCTGATCTTCATGGTTGCCTCCGAAAATGCCCTCAGGGAAGGGGCTGTACGCCTTCAATTCACTTGCGCTGCAAATCCCGCAGAATGGGCTCCGCCGGACGATGGCCGTATGGAAATTCGCATGGGTCCCTTGTAGTCGGCAATAACGCGGGCCAAGGCATTCTCTCTATGAAGAATATATCCCAATTCGTCACGCCCTGTTTATGCTGAACTCTGTAGGGATCTGGCTGAAATGCCAAGGCACGGGTGATGTCGACCGACAACGGCGTGGCCATTCGGCCAATTGCCATGCCCATCGGGGCAGATTCCAGGTGAGTGATATTCGTGGCCCAGCCCGACTGTCTGAATGGAGCCGTCGCTCGGCTGGTCCATTAGTGAGTCCGCTTCCCCTGTCTTCGGGGAGTCTAAGCTGTCGGCGAAGCTTCCGGTTGCTTCACCCTCCGCCCGGCAATTCGGCCTGAACCACTATTGCAACTGTAGGAATGATCCATCATCGTGGTATGGCCTAGGCTACGGCGCGGGGCCTCTGGATGCTGGCCGGCGCTTCGCTAGCCGCGCTCGCCGGCAGCAGGCCGTTTACGCGTTCGAACAGAGTCGCCGCCCGCTCGACGGTCCGCTGGTCCATGCCGGAGCAAAGCTCGTCTTGCCTTGTCAACAGCAGTGAAGCCGGGCGGTTGCGGTCGAACCGGCCGCCGTCGATGTCGTGCTTCCTGAAATACCCCGAAACGCGCTGGACTATCCTCGAGACCGAGCTGTCCGCTATTGCCGCGCGAGTAAGTTCCACGTTCAGTACATTCGAATAGGCCTGATTGACGAGACCGAGATAAAAGTCCGGCTCAAGCAGGTCCTCTACGTCCGAATCCCGGGACATTGTCACTTCTACCCACCTGACGGGATCGGCGGAAATCGCCTTGCTCCCCCTCGCCTGTGCCTCGACCCTGAGCCTGCGGTTGGGCGCTACGTCCATCAGTACGGCCACCGTCATGTGATGTTCGCCGAGGAGCGAAACGAAGGTGGGTACGTTTTCCGCCCCGCCTACGGGGACCATCGTCCACCTGGGATCCAGGCGCGGCCCGCCTGCCGCCGTGACGGCATCGCCGAGCATCTGCAGGTAGATGACGTCCGACGGACTGCTGACCATCAGGACGTGTGGCGCGAGGAACAGGCTCTGTGCCATCTGGTGGCCCAAGGCGACCTGGAGCGGGAAGACGGTCTCGCTGCCGTTGTCGAGCACGTCATCGCTTATCACGGTGCCGCTGCTGTCCATGTCTTCGACCAGCCTCACGCTGCTGAGATTGCCGAGGTCCACCATGAAGGGCGAGTGCGTCGTGTAGATCACCTGGTGCTTTGCGGCGAGGCGCTCCTCGATAAAGCGCATGAAGTCGGTCTGCCCCATCGCGTGCAGGCTGGTGCCGGGCTCGTCGAGCAGCAGCACCAGGTCGTTCGTCATCTCCTCTTCCAGGTTCGAAAAGTATGTGAGGAACGAGAAGAACCACACGAACCCGCGGGAACGCTCGTCGAACGGTACCGAGACCCTGTGCCGCTCGTTCCAGACCCGGGTGTGCAGGATCGTGCCGCTGTTGAGGGGAGGCGGGTCTGCCGGGTTGGCGAGCGAGAGGTCGAAATCCACCCTGAGCTGGTTGTTCTGCCTCCAGAACTCGAACAGTTCATCCGATATGCCGATCGCGGCCGACTCGAGCTCGGCCTTGAGGTGCTCGTAGTTGGCGTGCATGCGAAGGTTCTCGATCTCGATGCCGGCCACGGCAAGCAGGGCGAGGAACACCCTGTCTGCATCGTCGAGATCGCCTCCTCCGTTCCGGCGCTCAAGCAGGTCCTCGACGGAGATGCGCCCACGCATGACGCTGTAGTCGTCGAAGTAGACGAACTGGGGCATCATCTCAAGGAGGTCATCCTCGACGATCTTGCGGGCGGCGGGATCCGGGTAGGGCTGGTTGAACTTGAGGTCCCAGGACAGGTTGTTGGCGTAGTCCTTGTGGACGACGAACGTCTTGGAGGCGAGAGCCGGGAGCTCTGTCGCCTCCTCGTCTGACAGGCTGAACTCGGCGCTGACTACGGTCGCGGGCTGCTCCTTGTGGATCCTGCGGTAGCGCGTGTAGCCCTTGCGCGGATAGTCCCTGAGGCTGAAGTCCCCGCTGGCCCCGGAGGCCGGGTTGAGCTTCCTCAGCGCCTGGAGGAACGCTGACTTGCCCGATTCGTTCTTGCCGACCAGGCAGGTGATGCCATCCATGGACACCCAGCCCGAGTCGTCGATGCTCCTGTAGTTGGTGACCTTCGCTCGAACAAACTCCATCCAACCCCTCCCGTGTTGTTTCCGGCCCCATAGGTAGAGGGACCCGAGGCTTAGCGGACGAAAGGCAGCGTACGCAGCGCCTGTCCGGGCATCAAGGAGTTTTGCGAGTTGTTTGAGACTTTTATTGAACTTTGTTTAAAGCAGTGAGGTGCCCACTGGTGAAACGTGCCGCGCAGTCCAGACCGGTGACCGATGCTCATGAGGTCATGGTTTTCAGCGCGGGGTCGTCGAGCCGACGACCGCTACCGCGTGTAGCCTGCCCGGGCGCAGGCAGCACCCATCTCCGCCGCCGCCGCGATGATCCCGGAAACGTCCTGTGACTGGGATGCAACGAACAACACCTCTGCCGCCCCCCGCACTTCGGAGCCGGCGCTCTCTGCCAGACCCTGGATGTCTCCCAGTACGCCCACAAGCTCGAATTCCGTCAGCTGCGTTTCCCGCCCGGGGTCAAAAGACCGGCTGAAGAGCTCGCAGGCTGCCGTAGAACGGGCCTCGTCTCCGCGCGTCAGCAGGAACACGACGATCACAGCGATCGCGACGATCACCGGCAGGGCGAGAATCGTCGGAAAGCACCCGCATCCGGACCGGTAGGTGCGTATGACCGGCCTCCGGGGGTAGCCTCCTGGCTCGGGCTCCATGGAATCGATGCTATCACCACGCAGGGGCTGCCCGAACCCGACCCTGGGTAGGTCCAATCTCGGGCGGCTATCCTATCGGTGTCGATCCGTCCCGGCAGCGGCCGCCGGAGTGTACAATAAGCGCCTCGATCCCTTTGCATAGCGATAGACCCATCCGGGGAAGGCCCATGAAACGCTCTCTTGTTATCGGCACGCTCATATTGACTTTTGCGCTGGCCGCCTCCTGCGGCGGCGGCGGTGGTGGTGAGGTCACCGAGCCCGAGGTACAGTCGGGCACCGCAGAGCCCCGCCCAGAGCAGCCCGTCGTAAGCAGCTCTCCGGGAGAGTTCTCCCGGGTCGAGGACATGAAATCGCTCAGGGAGTCCCCCGGCACCGTTACGCTCCAGGACGGACGGGTTCTTGTCACCGGCGGAAGGGGCAGGGGCGGCGGAGGCTTCTGGCTCAACTACGAGACGACAACCGAGATATTCGACCCGGCAACCGGCAAGTGGAGCCTCACCGGCGAAACCAACGCGGCCCACGCGGCGGCGCCGACCATAGTCCTCGCGGACGGCCGCGTGCTCACAGCCGGCGGGGAGGGTGAGCAGAACATCCCGATCAACTCCTCTGAGATATGGGACCCTGCCACCGGCACCTGGACCGAGACGGGGCCGCTCAACGAGGCCCGTGACCTCACCGACCCGGTGCTGCTTCCCGACGGCAGGGTGCTGGTCGCCGGCGGGCGCGCCGAGGGACTCGGCCTGATGGACTCGGTCGAGATCTTCGACCCTGAGACGAACGAGTGGACGCTGGTTGCACCGATGAACGAGCGGCGCATGGAGCACACTACGACGCTGCTCGACGACGGAAGGGTGCTTGTCACCGGCGGTGGCAAGGTGGACCCGCCGTATTCGAAGACCGGAGAGGTCTACGATCCGGCTGCGGACACCTGGGCCATTGCGGGCGAGATGACGTCTTCGCGCACGGCCCACTCGGCAACGAAGCTGGAGGACGGCCGGGTCATGGTGGTCGGCGGCCGCGGCAAGCGCATCACGGCCGATGTATGGGACCCGGAGACCATGACCTTTACGCGTACAGGTGACTCCAACGAGCCGCGGGCGGACCACGACGCTGCACTCCTTGCAGGTGGGCAGGTGCTGGTGATCGGCGGCATCGGCAGGCGCGACTCTGCGGAGGTCTGGGATGCGGCGACGGGCGAGTGGGAGATAGTCGGCACCCTGTCTGACGCTCGCTATAACTACGGTCACACCCAGTTGCTCGATGGTCGAGTCATGGTCGTCGGCGGAAACGGCATCGACGGCGTGCTCGCCTCCGCGGAGATATACGCTCCGTAGATCGACAGCCGCCCCGGCCTTTCGGCATGCATCGTAGCTGACAGTCCGCCTGGGCGAGCCACGGGCAGCCGCCTGCTCGCTCGATTCGGCCAATGCCGGTCAGGAAGGCAGGCACGCCCCGTCTAATGCCGGCCTCGCCGCTAATTGCAAGCTGACTTGAGCATGCCGTCCTCGGTTTAGCTCCGAGTCCGGACACGGTCCGGCCATGCGTGGCAGGCCGAAGGACGGACGCCCCTTCCTGGGCCACCGGGGAGCAAGAACCTCCTGGCCCCGACCCACGCGGCGCCCGCGCATGCACAATCGATTTGGGGGCGGTACGCGTCGTTTGAGTGACCCGGCCGATCGTCCTTCGATCGAGTTCCCAATTGAGACTTCATCCTGTGTATCGTTACGGCGGTGTCACAAGCTCGAGCGTGTATTGTTTACACGGATCCCAGGCGCACCGGTGAAGACTCGCGGTGCTGGAGTCCCGGTGCCGTCATTGGTGGTTGCGCGGCCTGATTCGGGCCCGAGGGTTTGCCTGCAGGTCTTCGGGGCGCTGGCGGTCGTTGAGCGGTTCCGTGCCCTGTGCGCCCTGAGGCCTCGTCACCCGCTAACCCCGGCGGCGTCTGAAGATGGGCTTTCCCCTCCGCGACGGCCTCTGGCAAAGCGTGCGTCCGATACGCGGCTCCTGTCCGAGGAGGCCGGGGGCGCATGAGGCTGGTCATTTTCGCAGGCTCAACCCTGATCCTGTCGACGCTGGCAATCTGGATAACCGGGATCACCTATGCGGGCGGGGACCCCGGCTGCATTGTCAGGTCGTCGAATCTCAATAGCGGTACATCGTACGTCATGTATGTGGAAACAACCGCCGATCACATACATACCGAATCCTCGGGCCTGAGCGGGGTCTCGGTCTCGCGAGTAAGCAGTTTCTGCTACAGCGGTATCCAGATAGAGGTACCGGATGGAAACATATTCAGGATCAGGTTCACCGTTACCAGCCCCCAGAACGAACTCGGGATCTGCTTTCACGATGATGTCGGACTGTGGAGCCCCGTAGAAGCTGGCAGGGACGCTAACTGCGAAGGTTCGGAGCCTCCCACCCCTCCCGACCCTCCTCCTCCCCCGGAGCCGCCTGAGCCTCCACCTCCTCCGCCGGACCGGCCGACGCCGACGCCCACCCCAACGCCGACACCGACGCCTTCGCCGACCCCC
This sequence comes from Dehalococcoidia bacterium, assembly GCA_965207145.1. GTDB lineage: Bacteria > Chloroflexota > Dehalococcoidia > Lucifugimonadales > UBA2962 > CAUZIR01. Next base: position 1,023,284 of record OZ242262.1, read on the forward strand.
ACCCCGACGCCTACGGCCGATGCGGGGCAGGAGGCCTCGTCCGAGGTTAGATCTGAGCCGACGGCGGAAACGAGGTCGCCCTCAAGGCCCGCGACGCCAACACCAACGCCAACGCCGACCGCAACGCCGACACCGACAGCAACTGCCACGCCCACACCGACGGCAACGCCGACGTCCACACCCACGCCGACAGCGACACCGACGGCCACGCCAACCGCCACGCCCACAGCGACATCGACGGCCACGCCGACCGCCACACCTACGCCGACAGCGACGCCAACGGCTACACCCACTGCCACTCCCACTCTGACAGCGACGCCAACGGCCACGCCCACTGCCACTCCTACGCCGCCTCCACTTCCTACCCCGACCGCAACACCAAGGCAGCGCACTCCAATTGCCCCACCCACCATAGAGCCGCCCGACAGGCCAGGGATTCCCGTCTTAGGCGACACCGCGTCCCGCGTGCGGGGAGCCCTGGGCGGCCTGGTAACCAATCCCCGCCAGCGCATGACGCTGATCATCGTCCTGGCGGTCGTGGGCGTTCTCGCCATGGGCGCCTTCGGATATCTGTTCTTCCGCAGGCGCTAGCTTTCGTGGTCCTCGGGCTTTGCCAATGGGTTGGCGGACCGAGGGAGTGCATCTGCGGATTTGTCAGCCTGAATGAGCAAACTGCAAACCCGCCACAGGCCTGCGCGAAGAAAGCTGCGGACTAAAGGCAGGTCAACTGCCGTTGTCCTGTGGATCTACCAGTGGATGAGTCCTGCGGATTCTTCGGTGACCTAGGGCAGGACTCCGGCCTGAACTACCGGGCCGTAGATGTCGAACGGGGCGCTAGGGGCCTATCGCAGTGGGTTTCGCCAGCGCAGACCCGGAAAGCGGCCAGAGTCCGGATCGTTTGAGTGAAGTTCGGCTTGGTACTCTATTGGGAGGGGCCCTAGACAGACCCCTGGACAGACCGTTAATCAATCCTCGGCATTAGGCCGCATGGTAGAGTTATATACAAGGTGTCTACCCGTATGAGGAGGCTGCGGTGAGCATCAACATCAAGAACGAAGAGACGTGTCGGCTCGCCAGTGACCTAGCGCAGCTTACCGGGGAGACGATGACCGGCGCGATTACGGTGGCCCTAAGGGAGCGCTTGGCGCGCGAGACGAGCGAGCGCAGCGCCGAGGCTCGTGTTCAGCGACTTCTCGCCATCGGAAAACGCTGCGCCAGCATGTTGCGCGACGGCCCATCCGCCGTCGAGCACGGTGATTTCCTGTACGACGAGCGGGGCCTGCCCAGGTGATCGTAGACACGTCGGCGGTCCTCGCCATCCTCTTCCACGAGCCGGACGCGGAGCGCTACGCAACGGCCATCACCGCGGCACCCACTTGCCGCATGTCGGTCGCCACTGTTGTGGAAACGACGATCGTCCTTGAAAGTCGCAGCGGCGCCGCAGCCGGTCATGAGCTAGATGCCTTCCTTCAGGAGGCGGAGATCGAATTGGAGCCGGTCACCGCCGACCAGGCGCAGGGAGCGCGCAGGGCTTGGCGAAGGTTTGGCAAGGGTAACCACCCGGCGGGACTGAACTTCGGCGACTGCTTCGCCTACGCGCTTTCTGAAGCCACTCGGGAGCCTCTTCTGTTCAAGGGTGGGGACTTCGAACTCACCGATATCGAGGTCGCTTGACCCCGGGCAGATTCGGCCACGCCGACAGACGTATCCTAGAGTGCGTTCTGGAGGCTTCCTCCGTATATCTGGTGGCTGGGGAACGGCGGTTTCTGTAGCTTCTTGAGGAGCATCGGAGTGCGAGAATCCTCAATGCTCCTCACTTCCAACAAGGGATTCGGGGAATGGGGCGAACTGCTGGGGGACAGCGTGATCGGCTCGGCCATCTTGGACCGACTATTACACCGCAGCCATGTACTGAACATCCGGGGCGACAGCCACCGGCTCAATGACAAACGGCAGACTGGCCTGTTCCCTTCCCAGCAGCATCTGCCAGCCTGGTAGGAGGAGACTGAATCGGCCAAAGCCACTGACAAGGTCGCAGGACGAAAGTAGGTGGCTCAATTCTAGTTCGTAACTTTCGCCTCATTTGTAGCTCGTAATTGACGCTATCGCAGTGGGTTTCGCCAGCGCAGACCCGGAAAGCGGCCAAAGTCCGGATCGTTTGAGTGAAGCTCGGCCTGATACTCGATTGCGAGGGCGGCGATGTGCGCATCGGTCACCAGATTCGCCCCGACTCCAGCCGCAGACAGTGCGCTTCTCAGGAGCGTCAGGTGGTCGGAGCCGGGGTTCAGTGGTGCAACGTGCGAGGAACGGAACCACTCCTGCACGTAGTCAACAGCTTGCTCAGCCGTCATAGGGTTGCTGAGTACCCTGCGGTGGGTCATCAGCCTCACAAAGCCCGCCGCCACGACCCAGGGAACTCCGACGCGCTCAGTGCCGTTGACAAGCTCCTCCCACCAACTGCGGGCGGGGCCATGCAGCGGGGTGGCGTCGTTATAGGCGTAGATCAGTAGGTTGAGGTCCGGGACGATCACTCGGCCGACGGTCGAAGGAGCGCTCCGGTCTCAAGCTCGTCGCTGAGCTGGTTAAGTCTGAGGGGGTCTATCCCGGGGACAAAACCGCTGCGGTTCGGAATAAGACTGAATGGAGGAATTTCCTCACGAGACGCCGGCGACATGCCTCGGCGCAAAGCTTCGTTGACTATCTGCTTAAACGGCCTGTTTAAGATGCGAGCCCTCTCCCTCAGGGCGGCGGCGATGTCATCGTCCAGGGTGAGCGTCGTGCGCATGTACACATCATGATGTCATGTCTTAATGATGTCAAGATGCTATCGGGGTATGGAAGGGAAGGCATTGGCACAGCTAGCGGCCGCCGTATGGTTGGGCCTCTTGACGGTGGCTGCGGGTGTCCATGGCCCGCAAGCCTAGGGCGCAATGACCGGGTTTACAGAACTGCCTCAGTCGTGCCCCGGGCCTGCCTCAACGACTGGCAGCACTATGTGCGAGGGCCGCTCCGTGTCGTGAAGAACGGTCTGCCTGGCGATTACCATCTCAGCATCCATGCCGAAATCGTGTCCCGTGTTGGGATTGCGGTCGAACTGCGGGAAGTTGGAGCTGGTGACCTCGACCCGGATGCGGTGGCCGGGCATAAAGCAGATGCTCGTCGACCACAGGTCGACCTCGAGCCTGTAGACCTTCCCCGGCTCCATCAGTTCCGGACTTCTGAAGCTGTTCCTGTACCGGGCCCTGAGGATGCCCTGGGCGACGTTCGTCGCGTAGCCGTCCGAGCGGACGTCAACGAGCTTAACGGCAAAGTCCGTGTCCGGCGCGGAAGATGCCACGTATAGCACGGCCTTGACGGGCCCGGTCGCCTCAAGCGGCTCGGTAAGCTCCCTTGAGGTATAGCACAGCACATCCTGGCGGTACTCGTTGGGGCGCTGGTCGCGCGGGCCCATGCTCACCGGGTTGGTCTCCTCGGTGCAGCACGTGCTCCCCCCGATCGTCGGCACGGGGTGCATCGGGTCGTACGTGAACCCGTCGCTTATCGCACCCGCCCCGCCGCCGTCGCCGGAGTCCGCGGGATCGGGCGTCAGCAGGCCGTCGCCCAGCATGGAGTTTGCGCTTCCGCCGGAGCGAAGGTACCAGGGCTCGTAGCGCGTCCCGGGGATGGGCCACTCGTCGGCCATGCGCCAGCGGTTGGCGCCCATGACGAAGACCCGGACCCTGGGCTCAGCGCCTATCCCGTCGTCGATTCCCATCAGGTGGCAGGTCAGCCATCGAGCCTGCTCGTCCTGAAGGTCGACCAGCGAGGCAAATCCGAAGTCTATGTCTCCCGTCTTTCGCTCCGTGCCGAGCTCTCCCATGTGGTGGATCCAGGGGCCGATGATCAGCTTCTGGCTTTTGCGTGCTTCGGGGGTCTTTGCCCGCGCGCTCATGCCGATGAAGTTATTCAGCGTTCCCTGTAGAAACACGTCATACCAGCCCCCCATGTGGTAGGCGGCCGCGGACGTGTTCTCGTAGCCGTCCTCTATGGGCCTCAGCTTCTCCCAGTACTCGTCGTAGGAGGGATGGGCGACCCAGTCGCGCCAGTGCCGAATCCGCCGCCCCGCCGCCTCGTCCGCCTCCATCAGGGGCAGGTTCCAGAACAGCGTGGAAAGGTGGATCTCCTCCGGCAGGAACATGTAATGCATTCTTCCCGTGCGCGTCGCCATCGCGATGGACCAGCTCAGGTTGAACGCAAGCTGGAAGGCTCCCCCCGTGTAGACCCAGTTGTGGTAGGTGTTCGAGTAGGCCACCCGGGGGACGATCGCCTTAAGGTTCGGGTCGCCGCTCTGGGCGGCCTGCCACTGGGTGAGCCCGAAGTACGACGCGCCGATCATCCCGAGCCTTCCGTTCGACCAGGGCTGTGAGGCGGCCCATTTGAGAGCGTCCTCGCCGTCTGCTGCCTCGTTTACGAACGGGTACCATTCGCCGCCGGAGTCGTAGCGCCCGCGCGTGTCCTGTGAGACGACCGCAAAGCCGCGCTGGGCAAGGTCTATCGCGCTCGGGACGGAGAAGATCATCTCGTGGGCCCGGTCGTATGGCGTCCGGGTGACCACGGTCGGGAAGGGTCCCCCATCGGCCGGCATGTGGATGTCGGTCATGAGCTCGACCCCGTCCCTCATCGGGCAGCGAAGATCGAAGAGCGCGGTTATCTTTCTCGTCGTAACGTTCGATGAGGCCATCGCAAAACCCACCATGCATAGGATGCCGGTAGCCTGATATCGAAGCGGCGCGTTGTCAATCCCGCAGCAAGGCAAATGCAGCGCCGTGTCTGCGTGTGGGTCTGGCCTTGTGGCGCGGGTTGCGATGGCGCGGTCGACAACCCCCTGCTCGCCTTAAGGGCCTGCCTCAACGATGGGGAGCACTATGTGCGAGGGCCGCTCCGCGTCGTGGAGGACCGTCTGGCGTGCGATCACCATCTCGGCGTCCATGCCGAACTCGTGCCCTGTGTTGGGGTTTCGGTCGAACTGCGGGAAGCTTGAGCTCGTGACCTCGAGGCGGATGCGGTGGCCGGGCATAAAGCAGATGCTCGTTGACCACAGGTCGACCTCGATCCTGTAGACCTTCCCCGGCTCCATAAGCTCGGGCTCCCTGAAGCTGTTCCGAAAGCGGACCCTGAGGATGCCTTGGGCGACGTTCATCGCGTACCCGTCCGGGAGAACGTCGACGAGCTTTACGGCAAAGTCCGTGTCCGGCGCGGAGGAAGAGACGTAGAGGACCGCCTTTACCGGCCCGGTCGCCTCAAGCGGCTCGGTGAGCTCCCTTGAGGTATAGCACAGTACGTCCTGGCGGTACTCGTTGAGGCGCTGGTCGCGCGGGCCCATGCTCACCGGGACCGTGTCCTCCGTGCAGCACGTGCTTCCCCCGATCGTCGGCACGGGGTGCATGGGGTCGTAGGTGAACCCGTCGCTCCCGGCACCCGCCCCGCCGCCGTCTCCTGTGTCAGCCGGGTCGGGCGTGAGCAGGCCGTCGCCGAGCATGGAGTTGGCGCTTCCTCCGGAGCGAAGGTACCAGGGCTGATAGCGCGTCCCGGGGATCGGCCAATCGTCGGCCTCGCGCCAGCGGTTGGCGCCCATCACGAAGACCCTGACCCTGGGCTCAGCGCCGATGCCGTCGTCGAGCCCCATGAGGTGGCAGGTGAGCCATCGCGCCTGTTCGCCCTGCAGGTCGATCAGCGAGGCTATCCCGAAGTCTATGTCGCCGGTCGTTCGCTCCGTGCCGGAGTTTCCCAGCAGGTGGATCCACGGGCCGACGATCAGCTTCTGGCTCTTGCGCGCCTCGGGGGTCCTTGCCCGCGCGCTCATGCCCATGAAATTGTTCAGCGTGGCCTGAAGGAAGATGTCGTACCAGCCCCCCATGTGGTAGGCGGCTGCGGCCACCTTCTCGTAGCCATCCTCTATTGGCCGCAGCCTCTCCCAGTACTCGTCGTAGGAGGGGTGGGCGATCCAGTCGCGCATGTGCCTGATCCGGCGTCCTGCGGCCTCGTCGGCCTCCATCAGCGGCAGGTTCCAGAACAGCGTAGAGAGGTGGATCTCCTCCGGCAGGAACAGGTGCTGCCTTCTGCCGGTTCGGGTCGCCATGAAGATCGACCAGCTGAGATTGAGTGCCAGCTGGAACGCACCGCCCGTGTAGACCCAGCTGCGGTAGGGGTTCGAGGGGGCGACGCGCGGGACGATCGCCAGGAGGTTCGGGTCGCCGCCCTGCGCGGCCTGCCACTGGGTGAGTCCCCCGTAGGACGCGCCGAACATCCCGAGCCTTCCGTTCGACCAGGGCTGTGAAGCGGCCCACTTGAGGGCGTCCTCGCCGTCGTCCGCCTCGTTTATGACCGGGATCCAATCCCCGCCCGAATCATAGCGTCCGCGCGTATCCTGGGTGGCGACCGCAAAGCCGCGCTGGGCAAGGTCGATCGCGGTCGGGAGCAGGTAGTCCTCCTCGCCCCGGTCGTAGGGGGTCCTGGTGATCACGGTAGGGAAGGGCCCTCCTTCGGCCGGCATGTGGACATCGGTCACCAGCTCGACCCCGTCCCTCATCGGGCAGCGAAGATCGTAAAGCGCGGTTATCTTTCTCGTCGTAACGTTCGATGAGGCCACGGCAAAACCCACCATGCAGAGGATGCCGGTAGCCTGATATCGAACAGGAGGGTTGTCAATCCCGCGGCCGGGTAGAGGCTGTGCGGTGCGCTACGCGGACAGGACCGGAAGACTCACACCCTATGCCCTGCGCGTGAGCACTCTAGGTAGGCACATGCACGGCAGGGTGCCGGCCTAGAGTGCTCGGCGGATGGTCGCCTTACTCGTCCCCCAGGCTTGGCTCAACAACGGGGAGCACTATTTGCGAGGGCCGCTCAGCGTCGTGGAGGACGGTCTGCCTTGCGACCACCATCTCGGCGTCCATGCCGAACTCGTGCCCGGTGTTGGGGTTTCGGTCGAACTGCGGGAAGTTGGAGCTCGTGACCTCGACCCGAATGCGGTGCCCGGGCTTAAAGCAGATGCTCGTCGACCAGAGATCCACCTCGATCCTGTAGACCGTCCCCGGCTCCATGAGCTCGGGCTCCCTGAAGCCGTTCCTGTACCGGGTCCTCAGGATGCCCTGGGCGACGTTCATCGCGTACCCGTCCGGGTGGACATCGACGAGCTTTACGGCAAAGTCGGTGTCCGGCGCCGAGGACGCCACGTAGAGGACCGCCCTCACCGGCCCGGTCGCCTCCAGCGGCTCGGTGAGCTCCCGGGAGGTGTAGCACAGCACGTCCTGGCGGTACTCGTTGGGCCGCTGGTCGCGCGGTCCCATGCTCACCGGGACGGTGTCCTCGGTGCAGCACGTACTTCCGCCGATCGTCGGCACAGGGTGCATGGGGTCGTACGTGAACCCGTCACTCGCGGCGCCCGCGTCCCCGCCTTCGCCTGAGTCCGCAGGGTCCGGCGTCAGCAGTCCGTCTCCGAGCATGGAGTTGGCGCTTCCGCCGGAACGCAGGTACCAGGGCTCATAGTGCGTTCCGGGAATCGGCCAATCGTCGGCCTCGCGCCAGCGGTTGGCGCCCATGACGAAGACCCTGACCCTGGGCTCAGCGCCGATGCCGTCGTCGACGCCCATGAGGTGGCAGGTTAGCCAGCGCGCCTGCTCGCCCTGAAGGTCGATAAGCGAGGCTATCCCGAAGTCGATGTCTCCCGTCCTTCGCTCCGTACCGGAATCTCCCAGGACGTGCATCCACGGGCCGATGATGAGCTTCTGATTGCGCCGCGCCTCGGGGGTCTTTGCCCCTGCGCTCATGCCCATGAAGTTATTCAGCGTGCCCTGGAGGAACACGTCAAACCAGCCCCCCATGTGGTAAGCGGCCGCGGACGCATTCTCGTAGCCATCATCTATGGGCCGCAGCTTCTCCCAGTATTCGTCGTAGGAGGGATGGGCGACCCAGTCGCGCCAGTGCCGAATCCGTCGCCCGGAGGCCTCGTCCGCCTCCATCAGCGGAAGGTTCCAGAAGAGCGTCGAAGCGTGGATCTCTTCGGGCAGGAACAGGTGGTGCCTTCTGCCGGTACGCGTGGCCATGAGGATCGACCAGGTCAGGTTGAACCCCAGTTGGAAGGCGCCGCCCGTGTAGACCCAGTTGTGATACGTGTTCGAGTAGGCGACGCGCGGCACGATCGCCTTAAGGTTCGGGTCGCCGCTCTGCGCGGCCTGCCACTGGGTGAGACCGAAGTAAGAGGCGCCGATCATCCCGAGCTTTCCGTTCGACCAGGGCTGGGCCGCCGCCCATTTGAGGGCGTCCTCGCCGTCTGCTGCCTCGTTTATGAACGGGTACCAGTCGCCGCCGGAGTCGTAGCGCCCGCGAGTATCCTGGGTGGCGACCGCAAAGCCGCGCTGGGCAAGGTCAATGGAGCTGGGGAGTGAGTAGTCCTCCTGGGCCCGGTCATAGGGGGTCCGCGAGACCACGGTCGGGAAGGGTCCCCCCTCGGCCGGCATGTGGACGTCGGTCATGAGCTCGACCCCGTCCCTCATCGGGCAGCGAAGATCGAACAGCACGGTTATCTTTCTCGTCGTAACATTCGCTGAGGTCACGGTAAAACCCGCCAGGTAGAGGATTTCGGTAGCCTGATATCGAAGCGGCTGGTTGTCAATCCCGCGTCGGGCAACGGTGCGGTAGGCTACGCGGACAGATGCGGGCCACCCGCTCGGGCTAAGGGAGCCGGCGAGACCGAAGGAGGACCTAGAGATGGCCAAGGTAAGAATGGCGATAGTGGGCTGCGGTGCGATCTCGTACGTCACGTTCCCCGGGTACCTGAGGCATCCGCAGGCCGAGGTGTACGCCCTGTGCGATCCGGCAAAGGAGCGGGCCGAGCATACCGCAAAGCGCCTCGGCATCAGCCCGAGAATCTACACCGACTACGAGCAGGTCCTTGCCGACCCGGCGGTGGACGCCGTCGAGCTCCTTACCCCGACCCACCTTCACCCGGACCAGAGCATCGCGGCCCTTAAGGCCGGTAAGCACGTCTCCACCCAGAAGCCCATAGGCCCGACGATCGCCGACGCCGACCGGGTGGCAGAGGTCGCGGCGGCGTCATCGGCCATGTTCCGTGTGACCGAGAACTTCCTTTACTACCCGCCCCTTGTCAAGGCGAAAGAGCTGATCGACGAGGGGGCCATCGGGGAGCTGTCCTCGATGCGCATGCGAACGTTCCTTGGCAAGGACAATGCCGCATCCGAGGTCACTGTGACCGACGATGCCCTCGAGTGGCGGCGCGACCCTGCCGACAATCCCGGCGGCCTTACCTACGATGCGGGCTGGCACAAGTTCGCATCGGCCGTCTGGATCGGAGGGGAGGCGGAGTCGGTCTCTGCGATCATCACCAGGACCGACGACTACATGATCGAATCGCCCACGGCGGTCGTCTGGAAGCACGCCGGGCGCGACCTCGTGGGCATCCTTGAGTGCGTGTACGCGCCCGAGATGCAGATCCGCGGGCGCTACTACCCGGTGGACGATTTCTTCGAGTTCCAGGGCTCAGCGGGCTCGATCTGGGTGACGCGCTGCACGGGTGAGATGTACGACCTTCCGCCCGTGATGCTCTTTACCGGCGACGGCAGCCAGGCCTTCCAGGTGCCGTCGGACTGGCTGGAGGGTTTTAACGGCGCCGCGGCCGCCTTCGTCGACGGGATCATATCCGGCGAGCAGCAGATGATGGACGCGGCGATGTCCAAGGCCACATTGCAGCTCACCCTCGCACCCTACCTGGCCTCAGAGACGGGCACGGCGGTCGATCCGAGGGCCATAGTTGCCTAGCTGCGCTTGAGCGGCGGACGGCCGGCGGGCCGACACACGATCTGCGGGGTACTGGTAGCCGGAGGTGGGGCGGTCGGGATGATGACCGCCCTTGCGCTCACCGAGCGCGGTGTGCCGGTGACCGTGCTCGAGGCTGGCGAGGGCCTGGTCGAGCAGTACCGCGCATCCACCTTCCACCCGTCGACCCTCGACCTGCTGGATCGCTACGGGCTCGCGGACCCGCTCATCGCCGCCGGCAACGTGGCACGCACGGTCCAGTACCGGGACTGGGAGGAGGGGCTCGTCGCGGAGTTCGACCTGTCGGTGCTGGCGGGTGCCACCGATCACCCCTTCAGGGTGCAAAAGGACCAGCACACCCTTTCGGGGATGCTGCTTGAGAGACTATCGCGCCGCCCGGACGCCGAGGTTCACTTCGGCCGACGTGTGCTGTCGGCCAGCGACGAGGGTGACCTGGCGACCGCCGTCGTCGATACCCAGGATGGCCTGCTGCACATCTCTGCCCCGTACCTGGTTGGTGCGGACGGTGCGAACAGCGCCGTTCGCCGCTCTGCGGGCATCGGCTTTGAGGGAAAGACCTACCCCGACCGGTACGTAACAGTGTTCACCCCATTTGCCTTCGAGTGCCGCCTGCCAGGGTTCGGCCCCGTCAACTACGTTTCAGACCCCGTGGACTGGACTGTGCTCCTGCGGGCCCCCGAGCATTGGCGGGTGCTCTACCCGGCCCGCGCCTCAGAGACCGACGAGCAGGCCCTCTCGCCTCAGGCGATAGCGCGACGCCTCTCATCGATCGCTGGCAGCCAGGAGAATTTCGAGGTGGAGCATGCCCGCATCTACCGTGTGCACCAGCGAGTTGCCTCGACCCTTCGGTCGGGTCGGATCCTCCTGGCCGGAGACGCCGCCCACGTCAACAATCCTCTGGGCGGAATGGGCCTTAACGGCGGGCTCGCCGACGCAGAGGCGCTCGCCGCCGCCGTGGCTGAGGTCTGGCACGGGCGCTCCGGTGAAGCAATCCTCGATGGCTACAGCGCGGCGCGAAGGCGCATCGCCCTGGAGCACGTGGGAGGCCGGACCGACGATAACGCCCGGGAGATCTCGCTGTCGGATCCGGCGGCACGTTCCGCCTGGCGCGAGCGGATGCGGGCCAATGCCAGGGACCCGGATAGGGCCAGAAGGTTCCTGATGGAGGCTTCGCTCCTCAGCTGAGAAAGCGCGAGGGGTCGGGTCTGGGAGATTTGATCTCGACCACGACGGATGGCTCCATCGCCTCCATTGCGTGGAGTACGCCCGCCGGGTGAAGGCAAGCGTCGCCCGGACCCATCTCCCGGGACTCGCCTGAGACCGTCGCCTTCATCCTCCCGCTGACGACGTAGCAGTGCGACTCGTGGTCGTGCGTGTGCGGCTGGGCGCCCGCCCCTGCCTCGTAGGTAAGCTCCAGAAGAAGCATGTGCTCTCCTGACATGAGCGCCTTCATCGTGATCAGCCCGTGCACCGGCAGACCCTCGATGGCCGTTACCACCGTGCTCTTGGTGGCGTCTCCGGGTCCCCAGAAGGCGGACGTCACGTCCGCAGGCTCAGGGTCTCCATACGCCTGAGCAAGTCTCATGATGTCTACCGTTGTATATCATGCTACAGGCGTTAACTGCAGCTTCGGCATTCATTGAAGACCGTCGCGGTGTCCGATAAAATAGTGATAATTGGATGATAATGGAGGCCGCTCTATATGAAGCGTCCCGCCCGCCTGAGCGCGAGCTTTGTCAGGGCCATCAGTATACCGGGAAGATACGGAGACGGCCGGGGAGGGTTCGGCCTCTCGCTTCTCGTCAAGAACAGCACCAGTGTCCCGGGACGCCAGTCCAAGACCTGGAGCCAGCGAGTGCGCATCGAAGGTAGGCCCATAAATATCGGGCTGGGCTCCTATCCGCTCGTCACGCTCGCGGAGGCCCGGGAAATGGCCCTGGAGAACGCCAGGGCGGTCCGGCAGGGCCGCGATCCCCGATCAGTCGGCAGGAGAGCCGTCCCAACATTCGCCGGGGCCCTGGACGCGGTGATCGATCTGCATTCGGCCGGTTGGCGGTCCCGCGGCCGCTCGGCGAAACAGTGGCGGGCCAGCATGGAGACATACGCCCTGCCAAGGCTGGGCCAAAGACCGGTCGACGCCATATCCAGCGCGGATGTCTTGGCCGTCCTGCTGCCCATCTGGAATGTGAAGCGCGAGACGGCCAGACGGGTCCGGCAGCGAATATCGGCCACCATGAAATGGGCGATCGCCCAGGGACACCGCCGGGACGATCCGGCGGGCGACGCGATCGCAGAGGCGCTTCCGAAAAACAGCGTCGGCAAGGTTCGCCATAGGGCTCTGCCGCATGACAGGGTCGCTGCCGCCGCAGCGACCATCAGGGCCACGCGGGTTCACCCGACCACCAGGCTGGCGCTGGAGTTCCTGATTCTTACGGCCGCAAGCTCGGGACAGGTAAGAAATGCAAGCTGGGACAAAGTCGACCTTGACGCCGCTACGTGGACCATACCGGCCGAGCGCATGAAGGCCGGCAGGGAGCACCGCGTACCCCTAAGCGCTCAGGCCCTGGCGGTGCTGGCAAGGGCCCGTGAATATGCCAACGGCTCGGGTCTCGTTTTTCCGGGACCTTCGGGCCGTGCAGTCGCATCGACTGCCTATTCCGATCTGCTTAAGGAAAACGGCATCAGGTGCGTCCCGCATGGTTTCCGCTCCAGCTTTCGGGATTGGTGCTCGGAGACAAGCCGGCCGCGAGAGCTCGCGGAGGACGCGCTGGCCCACGTGGTCAAGGAGGTCGAGGGTGCCTACCGGCGCAGCGATCTCTTCGAACGCAGGCGGTCGCTCATGGCCGAGTGGGCCGACTACGTCACACCGAATTAACGTGCGCTTCATCCGGATGGGACGCAAACCGGGGAAGGCCGATGAGTCAACGGCCAAAAGGCCGGCCTAGAACCCGTATGAATACGGATGTTCGGATGTGTGCGGGATTGGTGGAGGTCGGGTGTTGTCCTTTCTTTGAGCGGAGGTTTACCTTTCATTCTGCCGCATGGATAAGTTGCAGACTGCCGATAGCTAAAGTTACAGTCAGCCGAAGACCGAGAATACGCTCTACACCCGCTTTGCGGAGCGGCGTCTGACCGAAGCTCTGGAGGACTCGCCGGTTGCGCTGATTCACGGTCCTCGCCAGTGCGGCAAGACCACGCTCGCCCTGATGGCCTGCGCGCCGGAACGCCTGACTTCGGGAGGCCGTTCCTTCCGTGTGCCGCTCTCCGGCCCTCCGAGCCATGCGTACGTCATCTTCGACTATGCGGTAACTGGGGAAAGCGCCGAGGCCGATCCGATGGGCTTTGTCGCCGACCTTCCTGAGCGGGTCATCATGGATGAGGTGCAGCGGGTTCCCGGACTCTTTGCGGCACTGAAGTTGGAGGTGGACCGCCGTCGGGCGGCGGTCCGATTCCTCTCCTCCACCAGGGTCCGCCAGGTTCGGCCCTTGCGGCAGGTGTGAGTGTCGTGATGCCGGCGACGCACCCAAGATCCGCAAGCGACAACCGGCGAAACGGGTCGCCTTCCGCCTCGAAGTTAGCATACGGCAGGTGGTAGTCTCCACCTGACCACATTGGGTCAATGAGTCTATACAGACACCAATGACAGATTGGGAAGCGGAGCTTACGGCTCGTTGCGCCGCAGCAGCACGTGCCGGCGGTTGGTCGTATGCGGCCTTACCTTGTCGGGCCATCGCCCGGTCTCGACCGCCTCGGCCCACTCGCTGCTGACCAGCACCTCTGGGCCGGCCAGCTCGTAGATGGCCGTGTGGCGGGGTTGTCCTTCGACCCTGACGGTCTTCACCTCGCCCCCGATGGCGAGCCTGAGCTCGTCGGTCTGGAACCGGGCGATCGACAGCACCCCGGGCACCTGGCTGAGGTACGGGACATGCTCGGTGTCGTAGACCTCGTTGAACACGTCCTCCTTGCCGCGCTCAACGTCCATGCTGGCCATGAAAAGGTATTTCGCATGCAAATTCTGGCTCCTTGTGGCCTTGGCTAGTCGTTACCGGTACGCACACTATCCCGTAAGCGTGCCGAAAGTGTCCATCCGACAACACCGGGTTGACCTGCTCCCCGAAGTCTGACCCTCTGCGCTATTCCTGCCCGCTTTGCCTCCACGTGGGCTTGCCGGGCTAAGGGGACACTATCCGACTCAGCAGCGACAAAGGCAGGCAGTTGCTCGGATTTGAATCTCTATATCGCATCGCGCTTGTGACTCATGTGGCTAGGGAGATCTTCTACACAATGACTGAGGTGAAGGTCTCAACGGCTCAATACAGGCAGATATACAACCAGGTCAGGTCGCACAGCTCCCACGACTATCGGCGCGGACCGCCCAACTTGAGCAAGGCTCGGGAGCTAGCGCGTACGCCACTGGGGCGTCTGGGAGAAAGCTGCATCGCTCTTGATGAATGACATCAGTAATGCCATCATGTGGATGTGGACAGAACGCTGGACAATTTGAGGCGAAACCCCCGCAACGTCCGGTTTGACGACCTCAGAAGGGTTTGTGATCACTACTTTGGAGAGCCTAGGCAGAGAGGCAGCCATCTCTTCTACAGGATGCCCTGGCATGGCAGGCCGCTGGTGAATATCCAGCCAGTCCGAGGCATGGCTAAGCCGTATCAGGTCCGTCAGGCACTGAAGGCAATTGACAAATTGGAGGAAATGCATGGCTGAATTGATTGACCGCTACACCTACCGGGTCTTCTGGTCCGATGAGGACGAGGAATACGTCGGCCTATGCACCGAGTTCGGTCTGCTGAGTCACCTGGACAATACGCCGGAAAGAGCCTTGACCGGGATACGAGAGTTGGTGTCCCACGCCGTCCAACTTAATCTGGAAGATGGTATTGCAGTACCGGAGCCGCTTTCGACGCGCCGCTACAGCGGGACGATTACTCTGCGCGTTCCCCCAGAGACCCACCGCGCATTGGCGATGGACGCTGCCGAAGCTGGCGTCAGCATGAATCGGTTGGCCGCGGAACGGCTGTCACTGCGACGTCAAGTGTCAGGCTGAGTGCAAGATGTCATGCACGTCTTCGATCCATTCCAATACACCACCATGGGGGGAGGGAAGCGTAACTCCGAGACCACGTTGGTGTCCAAGAGGTACATAGATTCACCCTAAGGGCAGAGGGTGCGGCGGCGATGCTGACGGCGCGGCGGCGTCAGGTTCTCGGTGCGAGCTTCTGCAGCGAGAAGGAGGTCCTTCAGTTCCGGTCTGGTCATACGCTCCAGCCTTCGCCATTGCTCTATTGGAACGAGCACAGCGGTCTCCACCCCACCCCTGGTTATGATTTGCTGACCCTCTGCCAGGGCGGAGTCGAGGAGTTGGCTGAACCGCATCCCGGCATCTTGAACCGGCCATTTCTTGCTCACAGCTCACATCCTCCACTACACATTGACTAGTCATCAGGCTAGGTCTGTAGGTGTCAAGCGTCAATCAGCACGGTAGGGTTCGGGGAGCAGTTCGGGTTGGGAGCGGTGCAGTCGGAGGTGGCCCACCGCACGCCGGTGGCGACGTTTGATGTGGAAAGGGCTCTGTGTTTTCAGGTTCCAGCGCATGGTGACCAGAGACAACACAATCAGGCTCCGAAGGCGCACTCTGCAACTGCTACGTGGCCTGGAGCGGACCAGCTACGCCGGAGTTCAGCCGGACTAAGTTTGGTTTGCCAGCCTCAGCTTCTCGCAGAGGAGATTTGCGCGGCCACGAGCTTTGCGTAGATGCCCCCCAGCCCGAGCAGCTCTGCGTGGTCGCCCTGCTCTTCGACCCTCCCGGCATCCAGCACAACGATCTTGTCGGCGGCCCTCACCGTGGAGAGCCTGTGGGCGATCACAAGGGTCGAGCGCCCGGCCATTAGCTCCTCGAGGGAGGCATGGATCAGTGCCTCGCTTTCGGCATCGAGGTGCGAGGTCGCCTCATCGAGGATGAGGATCGGCGAATTCTTGAGGAAAGCTCGTGCTATCGCAACTCGTTGGCGCTGTCCGCCCGAGAGCTGTATCCCCCGCTCGCCGGTGACCGTGTCGTACCCGTCTGGCAGGGAGGCTATGAACTCGTGCGCTGCGGCGGACCTTGCCGCGGCCACCATGTCCTCCTCGGTCGCCCCGGGCCGGGCGATCAGGAGGTTGTCCCTGATCGAGGAGTTGAACAGGTAGGTGTCCTGGGCGACCAGGGAGACCCGGCTCCTCAGCTCGTCCAGGCGATAGTCCCTTATGTCGACCCCGTCAAGGGAGACCTCCCCTGACTGAGGGTCCCAGAACCGCATCATGAGATGGGCCGCCGTTGTCTTTCCCGCCCCGGACCTTCCGATCAGCGCGACGGTCTGGCCCGGCTCTACCTCAAAGTTCACCCCGCTCAGTGCCGGCGGCAGGCCGGGCCCGTAGGAAAAACTGACGTCTCTCAGCGCGACCGCGCCGCGGCCGCCCGCGGCCACCCCGGGGCCGTCGGCCACCGGCACGGGCTCATCGTGGATGGAGAAAATCCGCCGCGAGCTTCCCAGCGTGTCGGCGAGCTGGCGCCCGACCTGAGCGACCTCGGAGATCGGGAGGAAGGTCGTGTAGGCGATGATCGCGACCAGGGGAAGCAGGTCGAAGGGCATGCTGCCCTCGCTCGCGAGGTAGGCCCCCGTGCCCAGCACCGCTATGCCGCCAAGGCCCATCGCCACCTCTATCATGGCCCGCTGGGCGGTGAGCAGCCTGAAAAAGCGCATGCGGTGGACCCCGTACCGGCGCTGTTCCACTGTCACCTCCGCCAGCCGGTCAGGTTCGCGGCCGAAGGCCAGAATCTCCCTCATGCCCTGGATGCCGTCGACCATGTGCGCGTTCACCTCGCCGAGCTGCTCCCGGGCGGCGAGCCCCAGACCGTCCAGATCGTCGCGGGCCCGGAACGGAAGGTAGGCGACAAGGGCCAAGAAGGGCAGGAGGATCAGGGCGAGCGGCCACTGGATCACACCGATCACCACGAGCACCGAGACCGGCACCGCGACCGCAACGAATGCGGGCGCTATCGTGTGCGCAAAGAAGAGCTCCACTGTCTCTACGTCGGTCGTGACCGCGGAGATGATGTCGCCGGAGCGGTGGCGCACAAGGTAGGCGGGGGCGAGCCGGTCGAGCTTTCTGTAAACGTCGATGCGCATTTCGGCGAGCAGGCGAAACGCCATGTCGTGGGCCACCCATGACTCCCACC
Organism: Dehalococcoidia bacterium; assembly: GCA_965207145.1. GTDB lineage: Bacteria > Chloroflexota > Dehalococcoidia > Lucifugimonadales > UBA2962 > CAUZIR01. The sequence continues at coordinate 1,040,343 of OZ242262.1, forward strand.
AGTAGGTGAGTGGAGTGAGTGCGGCCAGGACCCCTAGCGCGATCAGCGGGGCGGTAAGATCGGCGCCGGCGGTCACCTGCCTTACCACCAGGGCGCTCACCGCCCCGAGACCGACCACAACGAAGACCCGCCCGACACCCAGAAGGAACGTACCGGCAAGCTGGGCACGCCAGGGGCTGACCAGTTTGAGGAGCCTGCCGAGCACGCCGAAGGGGCCCATGCGAACGCCTGGGACGGCCACCGCCGCTGGTCCGGTGTCCGTCCTTCGTTCGGCGGCCTGTACATTGGCTCGGGCGCCGCTCACCTCCGGTCGTGTCCTCTCCACCTGCGCCGCCATCAAAGATGAGTAGAGACCGCCTGCCGCCATTAGCTCGTCGTGGCTCCCCTGCTCTACGATGCTTCCCTGGTCCAGGGCGACTATGCGGTCGGCTCCCACCACGCTCGAGAGGCGGTGGGCCACCACCAGCGTCGTTCGGTTTTCCATCAGCCGGTCGAGCGCCGCCTGTATCGCGGCCTCGTTCTCCGCATCCACGCTCGAAAGCGCCTCATCCAGGACCAGGATGGGAGCGTCCTTAAGGAGGGCCCTTGCTATCGCTATGCGCTGGCGCTGCCCGCCGGAGAGCCTCACGCCCCGCTCGCCAATCACGGTGTCGAATCCGTCCGGGAGTTCCCAGATGAATGACAGGGCGTTGGCTGCCCGGGCCGCGTCGGTAAGCTCCTCGTCCGTGGCGCCTGGCGAGCCGAAGCGAAGGTTCTCCGCCACGGTGCCGTGGAACAGGTAGGTATCCTGGGTGACGAGCGATACCTGGTCCCTGGCCCAGCGCGCCCGGGCGGAGGAGAGATCGACGCCGCCGATCGATACGCTGCCGGCGGTGGGGTCGTAAAAGCGCGCGGCGAGCCACACCAGCGTGCTCTTTCCCGCACCGCTCGGTCCGACTACGGCCACCGTCTCGCCGGGAGCGACCGAGAGGTCGATGCCGGTAAGCGCCGCTTCCTTGCGGCCGGGATAGGAGAAGGTGACCCCGCTTAGGCGAAGGCTCGGCTCTACGGGCCCGGACGGGTCCGCTGCATCCGGATCGTCTGCGACCTGCGGGCGGGCATCCAGGAGCCCGAAGACGGCCTGGGCGGAGGCCATCCCCAGCATCCCCTCGTGGTAGAGGAGCGTGAGCTCGCGGAGCGGCCGAAAGACCTCCACCCCCATCATCACGACCACCAGCAGGGTCGAAAGCTCGAGGTCTCCGCCCGCAACCCTTACCGCGCCCCACCCGAGGGCGACGGCCGCCCCTCCTGCTATGCCGAGCCAGGTGACCCCGACCGTTGCCTGATTGGCCGCCAGTATTGCCATCGTCGATGTAAAGACACTACGGGCTCTCTCTGCGAGCACGTCGCCCTTTGCGGCGCTCTGGCCGAAGGCCTTGAGGGTTGCCAGACCCTGCACCGAGTCCAGGAAGTCTGCGCTCATCTCCCCGTACGCCTGGCGCCGGTTCCACGAGCCGCGCTCGTTCCAGCGGTGGAACGCTGCCGGCGCGATCAGGGTGCCCATCGCGAACAGCAGATAGATGAGCGCGGTCGGAAGGTCCAGAAACGCCATGAACACGAACAGGCCTACCGGAGTGATGAGACCGACGAAGAGCTGAGGTAGGTACTCGCCGAAATAGCTCTCGAGCTGCTCTACTCCCTCGACGAGCGAGATGATCACGTCGCCCGTTCTCCTGCGGGCGAGGGCGGCCGGCCCAAGCCTAAGCGCGCGTGAGAACAGAGACCGGCGAAGGGAGATCTGAATCCTTAGCGCAGTCTCGTGCCCGGTCATCTCCTTTGCGTACTGGAATACACCGCGGGCCATGATCGAGAGCACCACGCCGAGAATCGCCAGCGAGATCCTGGACATGGACTCGCCCTGGAACACCAGGGCCACTACGTATCCGGACATCGCGAGGCGGCTCACGCCCGATGCGGCCGTAAGCAGACCGAAGATCACCCCGACAAGTAGCCGGAATCTGAACCCCCTGGTAAAGCCCCACAGGCGCACGTTGAAATACATCGCGTGACAGCTTAACGGCTCGGGCCGGTGCCTACCGCATGTCGGTGGTCAAGAGGGGAATCGCCACAATCCCGGTCGCGCAGCTATTGCAATCAACGATAGAAATGCATGCGTGACAAAATATCTTAAGTAAACAGAAGGAGTGACAGCATGGCCAGCATCACGGTGCGCAACCTGGAAGAGAGCCTCAAGCGGCGCCTTCGGGTGAGGGCGGCGGAAAACGGTCGCTCGATGGAACAGGAGGCCCGCGAGATCTTGCGCGCGGCGCTGGATGAGGACGCGACCCCACCTTCCAACCTTGGCACGGCGATACATCAGCTGTTTAGACCACTCGGCGGAGTCGAAATGGAGATTACCCCCAGGGAACCCATGCGCGAACCTACGCAATTCGATTGAAGGCCGCATTCATGTTCCTCCTCGATGCCAATGTAGTGTCCGAACTGTTTAGGGAGCGTCCTAATCCGCAGGTCCTGGGGTGGATAGACAATCAACTGAGGGGAGACTTGTTCGTGACCTCCGTAACCGAGGCGGGGATTCGAACCGGCACTGCTATCTCGCCTGCTCACTGACTTGCCAAACACATTGGACACAGTGGCTGCGGCGTAGTCCCTTGCGCACGCGCTTCTTCGGCCTCCTGGTCGCGATCATCATTGTCGGGCTTTCGGCATTTACGCAGCCCGCCCACGCCGCCGCAGGTGAAATCGAAATGCGCGTAGCGGCGCAGCGCCTGGACGACGGGCGTACGGAGTTTGCGATACAGCAGCGCCGCGAGGGTGAGGAGTGGGGAGAGCGTCGGCTGCCGCGGTCACGTTTCGTCTCGTCCGGCGCGGATGTCGGTCGCTGGCTTGCAAGTTCGCCGCTGACGGTGAGCTTGCCGGGCGTGAGCGAGGTCGAGGTGCGTGTCGCAACACAGCTCCTTGAGGACGGGCGCATGGAGTTCGCGATCCAGGAGCGCAGCGAAGGTGGGGAGTGGGGAGAGCGTCGGCTGCCGCAGTCGCGTTTCTTTCCTTATTCCGCAGCTGTCGGTCGCTGGCTGGCGAGTTCTCCGCTGATGGCAAGCCTGCCGGACGCTAGAGCCGACGTGGTCATGATCGAATTGCGCGTTGCAACGCAGCTCCTCCCCGATGGGCGCATGGAGTTCGCGGTCCAGGAGCGCGGTGAGGGTGGGGAGTGGGGAGAGCGTCGGCTGCCACAGCTGCGTTTCTTCCCGGCGAACGCGGAGCTTGACCGCTGGATGGCGAGCTCTCCGCTGGATGTGAGCGCCGCAGCGGTCACCGGCGGCATAGAGGTACGTGTCGCCGCACAGCGCCTGGCCGACGGGCGCACCCAATTCGCCCTGCAGGAGCGCAAGGCAGGAGGGCCGTGGGGCCCGCGTCGGCTGCCGCGATCGCGTTTCTTCCCGGCCGGGGCCACGGTCGAACGTTGGCTTGCTAGCTCGCCGCTCACGGTAATCCGGACGGTGCCGAGCCCACCCGAAATGCCGACGCCCGGGGCCACGGCAGCCGCAGTTGTTGTTCCGTTCTCCCTCCCTGAGTTTGTAAACGGGCGCTGGCTTGAGCAGAGGGACCCGCCCCTGGCCTCCTCGATAAAGAGGCCGGGCTGGACGCGGGACGGCGTTGACGAAGCGGAGGCCGAGGCTATACAGGACCTGCTCTACATTGCGGCAACGAGCCGGCCTGCCGCCTCGGAAATCGTCTCGCTCGGCTGGGTGCAAGACGGCATGAGCGACGTGGAAGCCGGGGCGATTCGCTGGCTAAACAATCTGAGAGATGAAGAGGTCCTGTCTTCGGTCGTCGACCTGAGCTGGATGCGGGACGGGATAACAGCCCTGGAGGTCCGGGTGACCGAAGAGATCTCCTACCTGTCCTACTCAGATGCCGATCAGGCACTCAGGGTTGTCGGTATGCAGTTCCTTGAGTCAGTCGAGCCACCTGACCTGTCTGCCGTAGATGCCCTGTCGGACCTTTCCGCTTTCAGGCCCGAGTCTTTCGCGACGGTCATGTCCCACCCGACCATCCAGGGAGGCATAACCGATGAGCTGGTGCCTGTAGTGGCCACCCTGGATGGCGTTGCGCGAACCAATCCGGAGCTGATCGCCGTTCTCCTGGATCCCGGTTCAACCTCCCTGGAGAGACGGACCGTAGTGCTGCCTCTCTCGGGTGACGTGGTGCTCTCGATCATTCGGACCGCACCGGGATCGGCCCGTTCGATGGACCTGCTTGAGCACTCGGTGCGGGCAGTCGAGGCCTTCATGAATCTTCCCCTGCCGACGGGCTACGTCGGCATGCTCTTTGAGAGAGCAGTCTGGAGCGACTTTGCGGGTGCAAACTTTGGCACCCACGTGGCTGTCCTGCCCCGCTACGACGTGGATGACGGCAGCCACGAGGCGGAGGTCGCCGGAAGGATCATCGCCCACGAGGTCGCCCACTACTACTGGTACGGCAACAACACCTGGGTGGATGAGGGGGCCGCCGAGCTGATGGCCTCGATCTCCGAACAGGCTCGAACGGGTCAGCCGGTGAGGGTTACCAACCGGCCATGCGCCCATGTCCGCACGATAGCCGGACTCGAGAGTCTCGGGGCCACCAGCGAGGATGGGGCCTACAGCGCCTATAGATGCAACTACTCGCTGGGGGAACGCCTGTTTGCGGACCTTCACCGCAGGCTGGGTGAAGAGGCGTTCGGGCAGGGGCTGCGCGATCTCTACCTGATTTCAGTGGCCAAAGGAGGGGATGGAGTGCGGGACGGAACCGGGGCTGGCATCGACGAGATCAGGGCCGCCTTCGAAGGTGACGAGGGCGTGGGTCATTCTACGACCGATGCCATAGCCGCAAGGTGGTATGACGGGACCGAGCCGTACGACACCTCGGCCCTGAGCACTGGTGGGGCAAACCCCCTGCTGCGCACAGTCGACGGCCGCGTGCACCTGGCCTATCTGGCCGCGGCCATGGAAGGTCCTCCAATATCAACGATCTCGGCCGGTGCCATCGGCGATGGGCCCTGGCTCTTGCTGCGCTGGACATATACCGTCGGCTCGGCCACTGAGGTGCCTCTGGAGCTTGTGTACTACTACGAAGACGGGTTCGAGTACGGGCGCCGCAGTGTGTCGTTTACGGCGGACGCTCGCCACAACGGAAGTCTGTGGTCATGGTGGCTCTCGGTGGGCCACTCATCGGATGTGCGCTGGGCCCCCGGCCTCTACCGTCTCCACGTCTACAACGAGGGTCGAAAGCTGGTCGAACTGGAATATACGGTTACGCAGTAGTTAGACCAATAGGGCTCGAGGCACCTTACCGATGGTTCGCCATCGTTGCTCGTATGGATATGGATCTTCCCGGGCCTCGGACAAGCGGTTGTCGCCTCGGGATCTTTACAGCATCCCTGACCGCTTCAGCCGATCACCCTTTCAGCCAGTTCTCCACCGACAGATCGAGAGTGCGCTGAGAGTGCCGGACGTTACCGGTGACTACCGTCAGGCCGCGGGTGAGCGCGATGGCCCCGATTTTGAGGTCCGCCTCACCTAGCGGCTTCCCGCGCCTCTCTAACTCCGCCCTCATCTCGCCATAGCGATGTGCTGCCGCAACATCGAAGGGAAGCACCGACAAGTTCGGCAAAAGCACCGTATCCAACCGTTCCTGGAAGAGGTTTGTAGGCTCTGGCAGCCGATAGGCCCCACAGAACATCTCCCCCAGGGTGATGCTGGATGTGAACTGGGCTTCCCGGGGCACCGAGGCCAACCTGGCGACAGGTGCGTTGGAGGGTGTGCGCTTGGCGAGATTGCTCGGGATGTCCATTTCAAGGAGATACATCAGACGTCCAATTCCGCCGGGCGTCCCAGGTCGTTGTCCCGCTCGGCGTAGATCTTCTCCACCAGAGCCTCCATGTCTGCATCGTCAGCTTCCCGCCAAGCGCCAGCCAGGGCGAGAACCCCCAGGGGTGTTTCCGATGTCGGTGGGACCTGCTCCAGGTACTCGAGGTCGGAGATCCTCACCAGTGCGACCCACGGCTTGCTCCAGCGTTCAATGATGACGTGCGGCCCGCCGGAGGCCACCTCAGAGGCTATGGACGAAAGCTGAGCCTTCGCGTGCGCAACGCTTACTCTCTTTACCATCCGCAGCACCTCCAATCACATGGCTGATTGATCATCCTGATCTATGAAGACCTTAATGAACCACAATAAGCAGTTGCATATCAGGCTTCCGCCTCGTCCGCGCCTTTAGCCTGTGAATTCTCGCCGGGCGAGTCCTGCTCCAAAGAGGCCTGTCAGGGTGATTCGCTGGGCTGGTGCCCGCCGCAAGGCCGTCGCCAGCTTCATCGCTGGTCCGGCCCGGCCGGAGCTATCGCTCCCGGGAGCGCGGCGGACTAGAAGCGGAAGGCGTCGGTAGACGCAGTCTCCGCCATGAGCGCGCCGCCGATGGCCAGGCTCGCAAGGCCTGCCATGGCGACGATGGCATTTCTCAGCGGGACGGACCCGGCAGACGCCCTGAACGGGGCGCTGAGGCCCAGCGTGATCGCGGCCATGGAGAGGATTGTCCCGATCCCGAACAGCGCCAGGTAACCGACACCCACGGCCGTCGACTCGATCGTTGGAACAAGAGCCAGCATCACCGCGGCGCTCCCGGCCAGACCGTGCACCAGCCCTATCGCAAACGAGCGAGGCCTGAAGGTGGGGCGGATGCTCGACCAGAGAGCGTGGCTGTGCCCGCCGTCCCCATGCTCGGCGACGGCGTCTGTCTCCGGGACGTCGGACGGGTGGCTATGGCTGGCATGGATGTGCACATGCGGGCTGTCCGTGTCCAGGTGCGCATGCATGTGCAGTCGGCCGCGCGCCAGATTCCACAGGACCTGGGCCCCCAGTGCGACAAGCATGACACTCACCGCGAGTTCAAAGTAGGGTGCGATCCCTTCGTAGGTTGCGAGGAAACTCGCCTTGAGCGCCAGGATGACTATGCCCACCGCAAGCAGGGGAACGGTGTGTCCCAGCCCCCAGGAGGCGCCTATCCATATACTGCGCGAGATGTTGCCGCGACTTCCGCTCACGATCGCTGCGACCGCCACCACGTGGTCCGCGTCGGTGGCGTGCTTTAGTCCGAGGAGTAAACCCAGTGCCAGCGCCGCCCAGGCGCCCGACCCTATATCGATCACAGCAAACTCCCTGCTTGTGAGCCGCACCGCCGGGCGTGCGCGCCCGGCTATTCGGGTTCAGATTGCACCACCGTCCGAGCCCCGCGTCAAGGCACGGGACCGGGGTCAGGCCGCTCTGCGGTAGCGGCTCACCGCAAGGGGTATGAAGACCAGCAGTATCCCCGCCATCCACAATGCGGCCTGCCAGGTCGGCTCGGCGACCGGTCCGCCGATCGACATGGCCCGGACCGAGTCGACCGCTAGGGTCATGGGGTTGACCTTGGCGAACGCCTGGAGCCAGCCGGGCATCGAACTTACCTGTACGAACGCCGATGAGATGAAGGTCAACGGGAAGATCCAGGTAAAGCTCGCGGCCTGAGCGGCCTCCACCGTCCTGGTGCTCACCCCGATGAACGCCGAAATCCAGGAAAAGACCATCGCAAAGCACACGGCGAATCCGACCGCTCCGAGGGCCGCCGCCGCCCCGTTTCCGAACCTGAAGCCGATGGCGTATCCCACACCCAGCATCACCCCGACGACGAAAACGTTCGCCAGCGTGTCTGCCAGTATTCGCCCCGCGAGGACCGCCGGCCGTGCCATGGGCAGGGAGCGAAACCGGTCGATTATTCCCTTGGCCAGGTCGTCGTTCAGGCCTATGCCGGTCTGGGTGGCTCCGAAGATCGTAGTCTGAAGGATGATCCCCGGGAGCAGGAAGTTGATGTAGTCGGTCCCGCCCACCGATATGGCTCCCCCGAATACGAAGTTAAACAGCAGGACGAACATGATCGGCTGGATGGTCAGGAACACCACCATGTCCGGGGACCGCAGATAGCGCATCAGGTTGCGCTCTGCGATCACCACTGTGTCGGTGACCGTCCAGACCGCCTGTCGGCAGACGTCAGCAAGCACCGTCAGTCCGCCCCTTCCGGGTCATCGCCCTCGGCTCGCTGGCCGGTAAGGGCCATGAACACGTCGTCCAGCGTCGGCTGGCGCAGCGCGATGTCGGAGATCTCGACTCCCGCCGCGTCGAGCTTCCTTACAGCCTCAGCGAGCGGGCCTCCCATCCCCTCGACGGTAACGGACACCCGTCCCGTTCCACCGTTGACCACCGGGGCGTCCACGCCCACCTCGGCCGCGACCGAGCGCGCCGTTTCTATCCAGGCATCATCCGCAACCTGAATGCTCAGGCGGGTGCCTCCGCACCGGGCCTTGAGCTCTTCCGGGGTGCCCTCGGAGATCACGCTTCCGCGGTCGATGACCGTGATCACGTCGGCGAGATGGTCGGCCTCCTCCATGTACTGGGTTGTAAGCAGCACGGTTGTGCCCTCGTCCACCAGCTCTCGAATCACCGACCACAGCTCAAGACGGCTGCGGGGGTCGAGCCCGGTGGTCGGTTCGTCGAGGAACAGGATCCTTGGACGGGCGACCAGGCTTGCTGCAAGGTCGAGCCTGCGCCTCATGCCGCCCGAGTACTTTCGCACCAGCCGCGAGCCCGCGTACGCAATCGAAAAGCGCTCAAGCAGCTCGTCCGCCCGCTTCCTGGAGGCCGCGTAGCCCATGTGGTAGAGCCTGCCCACCATGGTCAGGTTCTCCCGGCCGGTCAGGTTCTCGTCCACGGCGGCGTACTGTCCGGCGAGCCCTATGACCTCGCGAAGTCTGGCGGACTCCCGCACGACATCGTAGCCGCCGACGGTCGCCGTCCCGAAGCTCGGCCTGAGAAGGGTCGTGAGCAGTCGGACTAGAGTGGTCTTACCGGCTCCGTTGGGGCCGAGAAGGCCCCGTATGGTGCCGTATGGCACCGTAAGGTCGACGCCCTTAAGGGCCTCCACGGACCCGTAGGTCTTCCCCATGCCGGCCACCTTGATGGCCGGCGAGCTATGCGGGTCGGGAATCTCCAACTAGCCCGGCCTCAATCCCTGCCGGGTCGCCGCTGGCGACTCTTCTGAGTGCGCCCGACTGTCTGCGGGGCAACGAAGGATACGGGAACTGCATTGCGGGGACATGATTCGAGGTTAGCATCCGGCACCCGAGGCGGGCAATTGCGCGGCGGTTCGCCCTCAAGGTAGCGATTTCGCCTGTTCGCTGGTCCTTAGCGCCGTCTCTACCGCTTCCATCTGCTGCGCTTGATGCGGTTCGGTCCACCCGGGCAGCACGAGCCTGCCTGGGCTAAGTCACTTTTCGGCTCTGCCTTGGACGGCAGTTATCGACGTGGAACCCAAGAAAGAAGAGTTTGCCCAGATCTGGAACTCGTACCGGCCTGCGGTGGGGAATGGGAGAGGGGGCAGGGAAAAGTGAAAGTCGACCGAAGAGAGGCGGTCCTTGACGTTGAGCCCGCCCTGGGCCTGTACCTTGGCGAGGACCTTGCCCGTGTCGCTCTGCACGTAGCGTATGTCGAGGTCGTAGTTGCCCTCGGCGTCGGTAATCTTAAAGTACAGCGACACCGGTCGCTTCGCTGGAAAATTGCCCACGCTCAGCCTGTCGAAGACCCCGATCAGGCTCTTTTTGTTGGTGGTCGGATCGGCGACCGCCACATCGCAAACGATGGCGGCAACCAGGTGCGGCACCACCGTGCTGAGTGGTCTGTCTTCATCCTCTGCCAAGGCTTACTCCCTTCCTAGGATCCCGCACCGCCTGCTCCAATTCGTTGCTTGGGGCGAAGACGAAGATGTGAATGTCAAGATCGAGCGTCCGCATCCCAGCTAAGGCCGGACGAAAGAACGTTACTCTTGACCACGATCTTGTCCCGGAGGCTGCCTATCTGATCATGCTCCGGGGCGCCATATGGCATGAGACGGGCAACTGGCGTGCCTCGCTTGGTGATCACAAGACCATCGGGATCGAGCTGGTCCAAGAGCGATAGACACTGCTCTCTAAACTCTGCGGCCTCGATAACCTTCATGCCGGTCCTCCAGAAAGAAGGCTTATTGTACAAAGGCGGATCTACGCACCCTGCCCGGACCCGAAGGGAGGATCGACCGGCTGATGCGCGGCCGGACTTCCCACTAGGGTGAGCGGCTTTAGGTCCATTGCTTAATCAGCACATCTGTTCTACTATTAGAAACCATGTTCCGATAGACGCAGGAACGTCTGTGGCGAGAGCGATGTTCCGTCAAATCGGCTAACCCCGCAGGGCGGGCCGGGACTCCGGCGGGGCAGAGCCATGGTTTTTGCTTATGGAGGTGTGCGGATGGTGCTGCGGATGGTGTTCAGGAAACTGAGTTATCCGGATTGGATGATGAATGGGGAGTGGAGCAGTCGGGTGGTGTCGTGGCTGACGGGAGAGCGGCTTTACGGTGTCGGGGAGGTGGTACAGAAGCTGAGTTGCGACTCATGCTGGGAACACGTGGGGAATACAGCTGACAACTGGGATGAGTCGGAGATCGAATCGTTCTGGCTATCGGTCGCAGAGAGGCTGAAGCCCCAGGCACCGTGCTGTTGGCGGTGTGGGGAAGCTCTGGGTGAAATGCCGTCGTTTTGAGGCTAGTTTGCCGATCTATCGAACTGCTGCCAGGGGAACTGCAGATTGAGACCGATCTGCCTTCCGTTGCCGGGCATAAACCCGGTTCTACTGCCGGCCGAAAGTCTCGCGGCGTGAGACGACCTAGTTGATAAATCGGATGATCAGGGGAACCAGGATGGCCGTGACCGCCAATGCCGAGATAACCCCCGCGAAGAGAAGGTATCGAACGCCGTAATTGGACATAAGGGTCGGTTCGTAGTACCTGTCGACATCGTTGTCGCGGTACATGGCCACCAGGCCGCCGAGCAGTATGCGGCGGGTTCGCCTGCCCAGCACCAGCGCCGCTACCGCTACAACGTTCAGCAGCACCGTCATGACGATGAACACTGCCAAAATGATGTCGTACGTTGCAGCATCGTCCTCTGCGGCGGCCTCCGTGGCCACGCCGAAGTTGATGGCGAGGACGATCAGGTTAAAGACGATGGCGGTGAGTACGAAGATGGTATCCGTACGGCTGCTGTCGCCAAGCTCCTTAACCAGATGGTCGTGAACCTGACTTAGCATTTCGGTCCCTCCGTGCACTCATGTGCGCTGTTTGCAGACCGCTCTAGGGTCGCGTCTGCCTCCCAAGGATACCGTGCCGTCTTGGCGCGGGTAAGGAATGCCGACAAGCCACGACGTTTCGGCTGACGGTCAGTCCCATCGGTATCTTTGCGCGGCCGGGCTTGCCGCGCCGCCGCCCTGCGTCCCAGCGGCGATGCGGCGTGTGTCTTCCCGCCGATTTCCGGGTACGCCTCGGGGGTTAGGGAGTTCCGGAAGATGTCCCGAACCGGTCCTCCAGCTCCTTTAGACCGATAGCAACCTGGCGGCGAAGCCTGTCCACTGTCACCCGCTCGGTGTCCACCGCCTTGAAGGCGTCTACAGAGAACGGTTGCCAGGAGTTGGCCAGTGCGCGAACGGCCCCCTCCTCGCGCTCTGCGGCATCCACCAGCGCATCGTAGATCGGCAGCAGATGGCTCAGGTGCGGAAGGTCCCGCACCTTCTGCGCGAGTCTGGCAGCCTCAACATTGAACTGGGCCAGCTCACGGGCCACTTCCGTGCGGTTGCAGCCCCCCTCGGTCCTTCTCCACTGGTCGTAGCGGTCGTGGAAGGCGTCCCACTCGGCGACCAGGGCGAGATGGTGCTCTAGGTACTCCTGAAGGTCGGCCAGATTCTGTTCGCGATCGCCCTCGACGTCACGTGGGGTTAGTTTGCGTGCCTCGTTAAGTTCATCCTCCACGTCTTTGACCTGGGCGTTCATCTCTGAGAACAGCGACACGATATCCGGTTCGGTCCCTGTAGACTGCCGGGGATCATCGGGCGGAGATTCCGCGTCGGCGGGACCGCCGACTGATGCCAGGAGACCAACGAGATGCCTCAGGGCTGAAAGCTCGGCCTGCGCCGCCTCGTTTAGTGCTTCTGCCACGCCTTCCCTATCGCCCGCTGCGGGCAGGTCCCTAAGGACGGCCGCAATCTCAACAAGCCGTTCACCCAGCACCCCAAGCCGTGTCAGGATATCGGGCACATCCAGAACGCTGAGGTGGACGAGCAGGTCGTAGTATTGCTCGTGGAGACTGTCCCAGTCTTCGATGACAGACTCCAGTGCCAGCTGGAGATCATCCTCAACAGCTTCCCCTTCCGGACGCTCTTCCTCTTCCTCAAGTTCCCTTTGCATGCCTATTACGACATCCTCGGCGCTCTTTTGTGCCGAGCCGGCCTCCGTACGCCTTTTCTCCACCGCCTCGAACAGCGAGACCGCGTTGGGCTGCCAGCGGTCCCTGAGCTCACGGAATGCGGCCTCCTCTGCCGCCGCCGCCGAAATCAGCGAGTCTGCCAGGTCCTTGGTTAGCGGTGCCCGCGGAAGGTTTCTGGCCTGCTCGGTAACGGACTTGAACTCGACCGCGAATTCCTTGAGGGCGTCCTCCACCGAGCTCGGATGGCAATCGATCAGCCCGGCACGCCAGTCGTCGAACTCTTCGCGGAAATCGCTCCATTCACCGTCCAGCGCGCTGCTCTGCTCGGTGAAGTCCGCTACGACGGCGCGATCGCTCTCTGAGAGCGAAACGGCTACGTCGATAGAGGGCTCGCCCGGCCTGGGCGTCACAGCGGGAGAGTCGCTGGTGGTCTGTCCGCACGCCGCCGCTGCGAAGAGCACGACCGCCGCAAGGGGGGCTAGGAGAAGGGGTCTGGGTCTAATGTTCATAAACTATCCGCGCATCCCAACGAAATCACTAACCAGCTGTGCCCGGAATTCGCCGAACAGCAGGCTTCCCACGGCCCCGTACAGGGCCTCGGGCCCGTCGGCCAGCACCATCAGTACGTCCCTGTCCCCGCTGCGATCCAGCACCGTAATGGAGGTCCCGGTAGGCTCAAGGTCCGGGGCGAAGGGCGTCCCAAGCGTGTCGCCGATTCGAATCCCGGAAGCCTGAAGGTACCGGCTCACCTGCAGGGCATCGTCGTACAGGCCCAGGAAAACGGTATCGCGGCTCGGGTCCTCCACCCCGCTCATTCGCGCGGGAAACCCCAGGTTCGAAAGGCCGTTCTTGAGTACCAGCCCGATGTCCCACAGGTCCGGGCGGCCCAGCAGGATGTCCACGCCTCCGTCCTGGCCCGGCTCGTAAAAGTGCGGAAAGTCGGTGAGATCGTAGTCCCGCTCACCGGCGGTCAGAAAGTCCGCAACGTTGGACACCAGCCGGTCGTTGTCCAGCAGGGAAATGTAAGGCGGCACCATGAACTCGAAGTCGGCGATGGCCAGCACTCTGCGGCTCTCGCCAAGGGCTATGGGGTTAAGTTCCCCTGTGGCACCGAGGAGCGAGGACCTTGTGTTGGCGTCTCCAAACGCAAGGCCGGGTCCGGAGGAGCGGATCGATCCCGCCGTGTGCAGGGCTATCGTCTCAAGGCCGGCGGTAAGCTCGTCCGGCTGAAAGTCCCTTACGAAGATGTGACGGAAGTTCTGGTCGTTGTCCACCAGGTTGTAAAGGTAGTCCGGCTGGAAATCGAGCCCGAATCGCTCGGCCAGGGTGTTTATCTGCTGTCGGCGGGCAGGGTCTGAGATAAGCACGAGCTTTCCGCCCTTGCTTACGAACTTCTCGATCAGCGCGGCCTCCCACTCGGAGTAGGGGCGCCCGGGCATGATAACCAGAAGGCTGTCGGCACCCCGCAGCTTTTCCTCCAGTTCGTCCGAACCGAAATCCTGCGGGAAGGGGCCGAACCCGCTGGCCAGATCTGCCTCCGGCCCCGCGTCGAAGCGCTGGCTGAATGCCGGAGCCAGTTCTCCTACGAACTCGACGCGGTATCCGCGTTCGGTGATCTTGGACACCAGCGCGAGAATCTCGTCTTCCGTAAACGCGTTGCCATGCCGCGCATCCACCAGCACAAGGCCGCTTCCTGCACCGGCGACCGGCAAGGCGGGGAGCGGCCCGTCCGGGGCCGGGCTCGTGGTCACACCGGCGTAGGATATGTCCGAGGGGGGCGGGGGCTCATAGCCTCCCCGGTAGAAGAAGGCGGACGTCGCGAAGTACGCGGCCGCTCCGAATATGGGCACCAGTGCCAGTGCCAGTAGCTTAAGGCTCATTTCCCACGTACAGGTAGTAGACGTTCGGACGGCCTATCTCGAGGGGGAAGTCCGGCAATGGGTCCTCCCCGGCGGTACTGATCCTTCCGTAGAGCATGAGATCCCTTATGCCGCTCAGGCCGTGACTGTCGACCTCGCCGGGGATGATGCCATCCGGGGATGCACCTGTGCCCTCGTAGCCTGGCGATACCAGTTCCATCAGGTCGTCTATCCCGGAAGCGGCCGGACCGGAGGAGAGGACCAAGAAGTCCTCGAGGTCGCGCAGCAGTTCGCGGAGCACCTCCAGGTTGACGTCCACAAAGCCGTAGTTTGAAATCCCCGCCAGCTCAGCGGCCTTTCGGTAGGCGTCGCTCTCGGCTCCGACCTCGTCGGCCAGACCTAGCCTGACGGCTTCCAGGCCTGCGTAGACCCGCGCCTCCATCAGATCCTGCTTAGATATTCTTAGCCGGTCCCCCCGCTCCACGATCACGATCTCGGCGAAGGCTGCCGCCAACTGGTCGTTGGTGGCGACCCAGTCCCTCCTCGGATTGCCCTCCAGCTTGTACGGGCCGCTGTACACCACGTTCTCATCGGGAATGCGAGGTATCAGGGGGCCGGCAAAGGAGACAACGCCCACGTTCCCAACGAGTGAGGAAGTCTGAACGAACGAGTGCGAAGCGCCCATCGCCATCATGTACCCCCCGCTGGCCACAAGGTCCTTCATCACCACGATCACGGGCTTTTCCTGCCTCAGCCTTCTGGTCTCGATGTAGAGGCGCTCGCTTGCGGCCGCGCCACCGCCAGGAGACGTGAGATTCAGGACCACCGCCTTTATCGAGTCGTCGCGCCGGGCGTAGTCCAGATACTCGCCTATGACATAGGCCGTGTTCTCGTTGATGACCGTGTAGGGGACGTTGATGACCCCGATGTTGGGCCGTCCGGGAGATGCGAAGACGAAGAACAGCGCTCCCGCAGCCACCCCTAGGCCGATCATGACGGGCACTACGACCCGCCAGGAGGTCATCGCTCTTTTCAGTGAGGAAATCACCGGCATCGTCAATCGCTAGGGCCCGAAAGGCCTTGCTCTATGCGCAGTTTTCCCAACGGTGATGGATCTGGTGACGATTGCTGGATTGGCCTTCTGGCAGCGCTATACCTGCCGCCCCAATCAATTTCAACACTACATTATTTGACGATTGATTGTTGACCATTGGATTCGGCGGAACGCCATCTGGGTGAACCTGGCACCCGCCGGTCCGTTCGATCGCCCCCGATGCCGTCGGCATCATACCTGTCTCCGATGGCGCTGCCGGTGGTTGCGTCGGTAGCCGTGATCGTAACCGTTCTGGAGGGGCTGGCGTCCAAGGCGTCCGTCGCTGTCACCTGCACCGTGCGCCCGGCCTTCATCTCGGAGCTAAGGGGTGCACCATTTAGCGGTTGGTCGGGCGGAGGAAGGACGTCAAAGGGCGGGGCGTCGGCATGGCAATTACGGCCGACGATCCGACCGCATCGCGTCTAGGCCTCCCTCCCAGCCGATGCCCCGGAGCGCTTGAGCCTCATCAAGGGTGGCCGGCGCTGCCGCTAGAGTCCGCAGGGCGAAGTTGATGGCCTCCCTCTTGGTCGAGAGGCGATAGCGCCGCATGACCTCGGCGCACGCTCCGTCGTCTATGTCCACGTTTGTGCGTGACATACACGCAACATACACCAGAGCTTTCAGGTCTGCGCTGTGCCATGCAGAGAGAACGCAGGTAGCTGCCTTCCTTCCGGCCGTCGGCCTGCAGTCCATTGCCGGGCTGGTGTCCGGTGCGCTAATGACGGGCAGGGCTGTGCTACCTTACTCAGCTAGAGGGGACGAAACCGATGCAGGATCCTCCCCGACCGGATCAGCATGGCGCCGATAGACTACATACCGCGCACCACGGAGATGTACTCGGACTATGCACCCTACCGGTGGGTGTTCAACGAGGATGTGCCGTGGACGCCGATCTCCAGATCCGTGGCCCAGTCCAGGGTGGCCCTGGTGACGTCGGGCGGGGTCCACCTCGTCGACCAAAAGCCCTTCCACATGATGGATGACACCTCGCTAAGGGAAGTCCCAAAGAAGACGCAGAGGACGGACCTTACGGTCAGCCATTTCGGCTATCTAATCGACGATGCCAAGGCCGACCCCAACTGCGTCTTCCCGCTGGATCGTATGAGGGAGCTTGAGGCCGAAGGGATCATCGGGGAGCTATCCGATCCGGCCTACAGCTTCATGGGCGGCATTTACTCGACCCGACGGGTGCGAGAGGAGCTCTGCCCCGACCTTGTTGATCGCCTCAAGATGGACAGGATCGATCTGCTGTTCCTCGTTCCCGCCTGACCGGTCTGCCACCAGTCCGTTGGACTGGTAGCGCGAGCGGTCGAAGAGGCTGGCATTCCTACTCTTGCGATGTCCTCGGCCCTGGATATAACCAGGGCGGTCAAGCCTCCGAGGTCGGTCTTTATCAACTTCCCACTCGGACACCAGACCGGCAAGCCCAACGACCCTGCTCTCCAGAGGGCCATCGTCCTCGACGCACTTGCGGCCGCCGGGTCGATCAACGCTCCCGGGGAAGTGGTCACCCTCCCGTACGTCTGGGACGAGCAGGACGACAGCTGGGAGGAGACCGACTACCGAAAGGGCTATCTGCCCGACTACGAGCGCAAGGTCGTATAGGCTGGGGCAGGCCCCCAGGTAGGTCTACCCGAAACGACGCAGGAGGCCTTCCGTAAAGCAGCCCGAGTTCTCCGACTTTCCGCTCGAGGAGTATCTGGACCGGTCGGGCAGGCTCAGGGCCGTCCTTGAGCGGGCCGGTATCGACGCGCTGCTTGTCTCCAGCAAGGAGAATGTCACCTACTTCGCCGGTCTCCTGCACGGGTACTACTGGGTCACTAGCTGGGACGAGGAGTCCCAGTTCGCTCTCCTGCCGGCCTCGGTAGACCGGGTACCCTCCCTGATGATCGCCGAGGGACTTGAGGAGACCACCCGGACGAGCTGGATCGAGGACGTCCGCCTCTGGGCCCAGTATCGGCCGGGGTCGAGTCGCACCCCGCTTTCGATCGTGGTTGAGACGATCAGGGACAGCGGCCTGGAGCGGGCCCGCATAGCGGCCGAGATCGGTCCCAACGATCGCATGGCGGCCTCGGCGGGACTCTACGAGGGTCTGAAGGAACAGCTGCCGGAAGTCGAATTCGTCTCCTGCTACGAGGTGGTGAGCGAGGTAAGGGCGATCAAGTCGGACCTTGAGGTGGAATGCATCCGAAGGGCATGCGAGATCACCTGCAGGGGCTTTGAGGCGGGGCTCAGGGAGCTGCGGGCGGGCATGTCCGAAAAGGAGCTGGCGCACGTAATCTGCTCAACGATGCTCAAGAGCAACCCCGAGGGAGTTGCCGCCCACCCCTGGTCGATCTTCCTGACCACCAGCGGCCGCAGCCCGGTCCTGTTCGATGCGCCCCCCAAGCGACTATCGGTTCAAGAAGGGCGATACGGTCTGGATAGATGGCGGGGCAATCTACAAGGGGTACTGGTGCGACATGCTTCGCTGCGCGTCCATAGGCGCACCTAGCGAGGACGTGGAGAGATTCTACGAGGTGAGCAGGAGGGGTAGCGAGGCCTGCATGGAGATGATCAGGCCCGGGGTCAGGTACGCCGAACTGTGGGAGCGCTTCGTCGAGGTATGCAGGGGGATGGGATTCTCCAGCGAGATCGACAGGTCGCTCGAGTTCGGCTACTCGTTCCTGGGCCACAGCATCGGCCTGTCCCCCCACGAGCAGCCCTTCATCACCGCAGAGGCGCAGGGGTGCATCGAGGAGAACATGACCCTGTCAATTGAGGGCTGCGTTCCGGATGTACTGCCGTGGTCAGAGACCCGCACCGCTATGAAGAGCGAGGACAACCTGGTGGTTACGGCCGATGGCTATGAGCTCCTGACCCCGATGTCCAGGGACCTGTGGGTGACCCCCGACTGAGGCCTGGCTCTGATTCGCGATTCTGGTGATTCTGGACGTTGTGGCCCGGCGGCTATGCTGCTGCGGCACCCAGGACTTCGCCCGGCACCGCCGCCACGCTAGAGGATTCTCCTCAGGGCCTCATCAAGCTCGTCGAAGGTGGCGAAGGACTCGAAGCGGGCGGAGATATTCCCGTCGCGGTCGATGACGAACGACCACTCGACGCCAAGGAGCCGCCATTCAAAGACGATGGGAGAGATGCGGGCCCTGCTGAGGTCCCCCTGGATCTCGTCCGGGTTGTCGTAGAAGTCGACGTGTATGAAGTTGGCCTGCCCCTTGTACTTGTCCTTGAGCTCCTGGAGCACCTCCACCTGGGGGCCGCAGACCGCGTTGATGCAGAAGGCGGGGCTGGCGACCACGATCACCGTGGGTATTCCGGAGCCGACGGCGTCGGCGATCGTCGTCCCGTAGAGATCGGGGTCGCGGATTGACCCGGTGGTCAGCTTTGCAAGGTCGTCGACGTCGGCGAGGGTCTTGTTCTCGCTACGTATGGCCGGCGCCCCGACGTCCGGTGCCTCGGTCTCCTCGGCGACCGGGAAGGAAAGCTGGGCGGTCCGGCTCTCTCCGTCATCACCAAGCACGGTTACATCGAGCTGCCATGAGCCCGCGACATCGAAGGTGAGGCTGGTCGTATAGCTCCCCCGGGTGCCGTACGGCCAGGGCCTGAACACGGCAAGCGCGGTCTCCTCGCTGCTCTCCGATCCATCCTCAGGCACGTGCCGTGACACCACGGTCGCGAAGGGCGCGCGGACCGGGCTCTCCTTGGCGTTGAGCACGAAGGCCATCCTGTGTGTGCCTACCGCGACGTCCGGTGTGCCAAGGATGACCTGTATGCCGTCCTCGGAGAACGTTCCCTCGATCAATTCGACCTGGTCAGGACGCGGCGACAACTCCTCCTCCACCGTCGTAGCCTCCGGCATGTCCGCGGTGATCTGGCCACCGTCCTCGCTGACCGACTCGACCCTGTTCGGGCTTGGAGACGGCTCCGCGACTGTGGCGTCGGAGGGCGATCCGGAGCACGCAGCAGCTATCAGGATGACGGAGAGTACCGCTGCGGCTGCGATGAATCTTGAGTGCATCGTCGGCGTGCTAACGGCCGGTGTCATAGGCACCGAAGGTGAAGGTAAACAGTTCCATCTGGTCCGAGTCAGAACTCAGGGTAAGCTCGTGTCCCCCGTAGGAGGCGAGTGTGATGAGATTGTACATCCGTGCCTCGTCGACTATGACGATGCTGTTGCCCTCGTCATCGAAGGTGATGTCGACTCCCGCCTGATCCGGCGTGAGCGGCGCCTCGTCCATCACCAGCCTGACGGTGAACGGCTCAGTACCTACCGGCGACATTACGGCGTTCACCTCGGTGGCGTAGAAGAGAATCGCCACGTAGTCGGTGAAGTCCTCTGTATCCCGCGCGTGCACGATACTCTCATCGGTGCTGCGCCACAGGCCCTCCAGATACAGATAGTTGTTCTGGTGTTCTAGGTTATCGAAATAGAGAACGTCCTCACCCCGACTGGAGAAGTATTCGGGCTGCAGGATGTAGGGGGGCCTGTTGCCCGACTTAAGCGCGTTGATGTTCCTGCTGAAGCCGGCGTAAAGCTCCCTGGTCCTTCTCTCATCCCCTCTTGCTTTGCGGGCTTCTGAGTCGATCACAGGCCCCGGCTCAGTCTCGTCCGAAATCCCGCTCAGATCGGCCCCCGTCTCCTCCAGCAGCTTGCGGATCCACTGCTCCGTCTCCTCGTAGCGCCCCTCTCCGAAGTGGGTGTATCTGATGTAGCCGTCCCTGTCGATCAGGTACTTCGCCGGCCAGAAACGGTTCCGGAATGCCCTCCATGTGCCGCGCTCGTTGTCCTGAACTATCGGATATAGCAGGCCGAACTCATCTACCGCCTCCTGGACGTTCTCAAGGACCTCCTCGAACTCGAACTCGGGCGCATGGACGCCCAGAATCACCAGGCCGGAATCTGCGTACTTGTCGTGCCACGATCTCAGGTAGGGAAGCGTGCGGATGCAGTTGACGCAGCTGTAGGTCCAAAAGTCGAGGAGGACAACCTCTCCGCGCCGGCTCTCGAGGGTGAACGGCTCGGAGTTGATCCATGCACCGGTGTCCCTTAGCTCGGGTGCCAGCGGCTCGTCACCGGTTCGGTCAGGCTCAGGCAGAACGGGAGTCGGAGTTACCTTGGCGTCGGCAACCATCTCCTCTTCCGGGTCGGTCGTGGACTCGTTGTCGGTAACCAGTTCCTCTTCCGGGTCGGTCGTGGACTCGTTGTCGGCAACCACTTCCTCTTCCGGGTCGGTCGTGGACTCGTCGTCGGTAACCAGTTGCTCGTCCGGACCGGTCATGGGCTCGTCGTCGGCATCCATCTTCTCGTCCGGGTCGGTCATGGACTCGCCGTCGGCATCCATCTTCTCGTCCGGGGCGGCCATGGACTCGCCGTCGGCCGTTTTGTCGTCCGGGGCGGCCATGGACTCGTCGTCGGCTATTTTGTCGTCCGGGGCGGCCATGGACTCGTCGCCGGTCATCTTGTCTTCGGGAGTGGCCATGGACTCGTCATCGGCCATCTTGTCTTCGGGAGTGGCCATGGACTCGTCGCCGGTCATCT
The DNA here is from genome assembly GCA_965207145.1 of Dehalococcoidia bacterium. Classification (GTDB taxonomy): domain Bacteria; phylum Chloroflexota; class Dehalococcoidia; order Lucifugimonadales; family UBA2962; genus CAUZIR01. The sequence continues at coordinate 1,061,189 of OZ242262.1, forward strand.
TGTCTTCGGGAGTGGCCATGGACTCGTCATCGGCCATCTTGTCTTCGGGAGTGGCCATGGACTCGTCGTCGGCCATCTTGTCTTTCGGTTCGGTCATGGCCTCATCGCCGGCGTCCATCTTCTCGTCCGCGACTGGCGTTGGAGTGGCCGGCACGGCCATGGTTTCGTCCGGAACGGCCGTTGCGTGATCCGGTGTGGGCGAGGCCGCTTCGGAAGTCGCCGCGGGCGCTTGGGGCTCCGTGGGCTCCTCACTGCCGTCGGTCCCGCAGGAGACTGCGGCCGCCATAAGGAGAATTGAAATCACCGCCGCTGCTGCGATCGAGCGAAATCTAAAGATGATTCCTTGGCGAGGGCCAAGACCTATGTGAGACAGTTGACCCATCTTCGGGTGACCTCGAAAACTCATTCTGCACCAGCAGGCTGCAGACGCGCGGCGAGCTGGAGGGACGATGACTCCGGACCCGGTTTCGGGAAGAGAGTCCACCAAACAGGCCGGATATTTGTGTATACGGTCCGCAGATTGCTGTGGATTGCTAGTCAGGTTCGTTTCAACGGACTCGGTGCTCGCAGTCGGACAGACGTGCCCGGCAGCGGTGAGACAGGAATAGGCACGACGGCCTCTCTCAGGCCCTTGATTTGCCTGCTCGGCCGTACGCGGGGGTTGCTCGTGGGTCTTCCTTCCTGACAGGGGACGGTGGTGATCGCCCAACCGTAACTGGCCCGTTTTCTCGCGCATGCTAAGACCGTGAACGCGAAAGACGAAGGGTCAGGCATTGCCCCGGTACACTTGGCCGGAAAGATTCGCAGAACAGCGACCTGGGCCAACACACTCAAGCGCCAATTCACGACAGGGCAAGGGGAGCCATTCGAGGAGATGAAGAGCCGCAATCGCTCGATGCTATGGATTGTGCTCTTGCTGGCGACTGCGCAGATTTCCTTTGTGACCTACGCGGACCAGTCAGAGACCCTAGCGGGCTTGAGAGTCACGAGAGCCTTTGCATCCCACGGTATAGCGGCGAACGCTCCGGTTACCGACGCTTCTGACCTGGAGTTCACCGCAATCCCAGCGTCTCAGTACCTCATCCCGCCGGGTGAGGCAGGAATCGCTGAGCCGATTTCGACGCTCATTCTGTACGGCACGGATTCCCAAGTAGGTGCGCCCATATCGTCGACGACAACGTCACACACCGCAGTGGCTAAGCTTGATGGCCAAACGAAGTTGGAGATCCGGTCGACGTCCACCCCCGCGCACACTCACGTGCCGGCGCCATCACCGTCTCCTTCATCCACCCCAGCGGCTACACCCCAATCCGGGCAGGAGCCGGACCCGCGGCTAGCGGTGGTCGAGATGAGGAAGTGTGTGCGCGGCATCGAGACTTCCACTAACAGCGCTGAGGCGTATCTCATGGCCGACTGCCAGACCTTGCTGGAAATGAAGGAATCTCTGGCTGGGGCGGGCGCACTGAACTGGGATGAATCCGTTCCCCTGGAGCGGTGGAGAGGCGTCGAGGTCGGAGGATATCCGGTCAGAGTAGTGGGACTGGATCTGCAAAAGGCGGGTCTTTCAGGAGTGGTCCCCAGCGGACTTGGCGGATTGGCGGGCCTGGAGACCCTGGATCTGAGCCACAATCGACTTACGGGTGACATCCCCCGTCAGCTAAGCGCTCTGGTCACCGTCGAGGCTGTTCAGTTCCATATCAGCGCCCTGTCCGGCGGCATCCTGGCCGAAACCGGCAGGTTGGTAGATGTGACTGAACTTAGACCAGGCCAGAACCAGATCGTGGCCAGGATTCCTCGAGAGGTTGGGCAGTTGCACAGGCTTCGGGAGTTACATCTCGCTGGCAATTTGCTTGTGGGAGAGATTCCAGCCTCGCTTGGAAGCCTGGGGTCGCTGGAGACACTGGACCTTGGTCGAAACCAGCTTACTGGAGAAATCCCGCACGAATTGGGCGGATTGGCCCGTCTACAGACCCTGGACCTCAGCCACAACCGTCTGTCTGGTGCCATCCCCCCGGAGCTGGGTGAGCTCGTCGCCGTTCAGGTCATGCGGCTCGATGACAACGGGCTGTCAGGCAGCATCCCGGCCGAACTTGGCGGCCTGACCGACATGACCAGATTGAATCTGGGCCGGAACCAGCTTGCCGGGGAGATTCCCCGAGAGCTAGGACTGTTACGCAGGCTTTGTCAATTGCACCTGGGAGGCAATTCGCTTGCCGGGGAAATTCCGGACTCGCTTGGGAGTCTGACCGAGCTGGTGACCCTAGATCTCAGCCATAATCGCCTGACGGGCGGCATACCGCCGGCTGTGGGAGAACTGACTGACATTGAGATTATGCGGCTTGGCGACAACGATCTGTCAGGCAGCATCCCGGCCGAACTTGGCCGCCTGGTCAAAATGACCACGCTGGACATAGGCCTGAACCAGCTCGTGGCAGAGATTCCTCCAGAACTAGGCCAGTTGGTCGAGCTCCAGCAACTGCAGCTCAGTGACAACAAGCTAACGGGTGTGATTCCAAGTTCATTTGGAAGTCTGACGAACCTGGAGACGCTGGATCTTGGCCGGAACCGCCTGATCGGAGAAATACCGCGGGAGATGTCTCACCTGTCCAAACTCCAGCGCCTGCTGCTCGGCGAAAACTCCCTGGGAGGGGCGTTGCCGGGTGAGTTGGCCTTCCTTACGAGGCTGCAGACATTTGACATAAGCAGCAATGCGCTGGGCGGATGCGTTCCAGACGAGATGAAGGGCATTGACTGGAAGATTGGATCCATGCCGTTCTGTGGAGATCTGCCGCCCGTCTATGAAGGTGGCGTGGATCTGAGAGTTACCTACATCGAGCGCTTGCCACGATATCAGCGTTACCAGCTCGCGTACTTTCCTCGGGGAGATTGCCCCTATCCATTTGGCGAGTTCAGGGGTGCGACTGTTTGCCCGGAACAGGACGGGATCAAGCGGTGGCCGGATGCGGGAGAGCCCGTCCAGCTGATAGCTCACGTCTGGAACTTTGGAGACACGGAATCGGGCCCATTTGACTATGCGTGGGAGATTGACGGCGCGCCGGTCAAGTCAGGGCGTCACGAGGGGATCGAGGGGGGAGGACACATCGCGCTGGTGCTTTCGACGGAATGGCTCGATGAGGCTAACAGTCCAGTGGTGACCTTCGGCGTCGATACCCGGGACGAGATCGCGGAGTTGATCGAAGACGACAACGTAGTAGTCGATTGGCTAAAGGGTTACAGCCTGGGCATGGCGTTCACCCCGGGCACCTACGAGTCGCTCAGACTCGCCAATGAGCCGAACAGGCGCCTGCAGTCGCCGGAGCGATGGGTTCAAGAGCACATCGAGCTAATGAACACGTTACTGTCCCAGGCCGGGGTCAAGGACCGGGTTCGCGCCGAACTGTTCTCCATCGCCGAAGATGAAGGATTACCAGGGCATCACGAACTCAGGTGGTACATGGATGGCTGGTGGGTCATAGGGGACCCTTCACACAGCCATTTCGCCCTGGAGAACTATGAAAGACGGCCCGACATCGACTGGGGTCTGATCCACGAATTGATGCATCAGCTGGGCGTCATAGATCTCTACCATATGTACCTGACGGCCGACCAGGTGCTGGTACCGGACGCAAACCGGCCCGATCAGATGGCAGGATGCGGCACCGCGTATTGGCGCCGTGAATACGAGTGCATTGTGCTGCCTCGGATCATAGACGACATTATGGCCACGCTCCAGGTCGAATTCATCGGACCTCACACCGCCGGTGGGCTGAGGTCAAACACCGGACATCGCAGGGGCTTTTACGGAGAATATCTCTACGACACCCCGGCAAGGACCTCCCTCAGGGTCGTAGACAAGGACGGCGACGCCCTTTCTGATGTGACGTTGCGGCTATATGCGGCTATATCAGGTCGAACCGAAAGTTGGCGTCCCCGTCATAGACGCAGTCCCGGAGATGGTGGTTACCACAGATGAGTCAGGGTTGGCCGCCCTGCCAAATCGCGGCATCACCGGCATCGTCACGGCCACCGGCCACCAGTTGAGGCCGAATCCTTTCGGTGAGATCGATGTCGTAGGAAGGAACGGCGTATTTCTCATCGAGATGGAGGGCCCCTGCACCAACTATGAATGGCTGACGATTGTCGAGCTGAATCTGGCCTATTGGGACGGGGAGACCGAGGAGGCGGAATTTACCAGGACGCTCCAGTGCCCGCCGCTGGAGACGCGGCCCGATATCGGGGTGGCACCGGGACGGGCTGTCATCAACTCAGTGTCACCTGAACCCCCGAGGTGCATCCTGCGAGACTCGCCCCACCGCGCGGAGCGGCTTCTGACCATCACCGGTGAGAATTTCGGAATGTTTGGCGACAGCCATTTGCAATTTCGATTCGTGGATCGCCGGGAGTCGTCGATTCACTTGTCAGGATCAACGCAGGGCGGAGTGATAATATGCCCCGAATGAGTTGATACTCGGTCTTGCGAAAATGCCTGCACGAAGGAGGATATCGTGCCCCTAAGTCCGCAGAAGTACGCCAAATATCTCGCCATGCACTGGACTGCCACAAGAAGGCGCGTGCTGGCGGGGACGTTTGCCGCAATCGCGCTGGCGGTCGGGGTACTGGCCATAATGCCAGCGCTGGAGGGAGCCCCGGTAGAGGGCAGTCAGGGAGTCTGCGGGGTGACCGATCTCGGCGCGCTGGGCGCCGAGGGCGACAGCGAACTGCGGGCCGACGGCCGATGGACGACCGGAAACTGCGATTCGCGTTTCCGCACTGACAGCGATGCCCACACCTATCGTTTCGAGGTGGTCGAGGGCGGCCGGATCAGGATAGACCTGGCGTCAGATGAGGGCGACTCATACCTGTACCTGCTGACCGAAGACGGGGTGCGGATCACCGATAACGACGACGGCGGGGCGGGCCTTGACGCACGGATCGAGCGAGATCTTGCGCCTGGGGTCTACATGGTCGAGGCGACGACGGTCGGCGGTCGAGTGCGCGGACCCGGTGACTTCTCGCTAACCGTGAGCCGCGCTGCGGGCTGTGAGCCAACCCCCCTGGGCTCGCTCGAGTCGGATATGGATCTGACCGCGTCGGGATCGTGGACGATCGATACGTGCGGGTCACGTTTCGTGGTCGAGCACCCCGCTCACAGCTACCTGTTCGATATGCCGCAGGGAGGCCGCGTGCGCATAGACCTGGTGTCGGAGAACGGTGACCCCGTCATGTCGCTGGTGTCTATTTCCAGAGGCCTGATCATTGCCGCGAACGACGATGGAGGCGAGGGACGCAATTCGCGCATCGATCGATACCTTCAGCCGGGGACCTATCTGATAGAGGCGACGACCTACCTCGAGCGTGACTATCAGCCCCTGATGGCCGATTTTGACCTGGTGGTCCATCTGGTGGACGAGGAGGAGGAGAGGAGCAGTTCCCTGCTGAAAATAGAGGAGGTGGTGACGCCTGAGCGTGTGGTTGCGGGCCAGCCATTTGAGGTCCACTACCGGGTCGGGAACCTGGGCGGCGGAGACCTTTCGGAGGTCGGAGGTACAGCGACCATATACGTGGTGGGCCCGCGCGTCTACGAACGCAGGGGCCCCATAGACGCGTTCGATGAGCGATGGGGAGCAGGAGTTTCGTATCACACGGGTCAGCAGACCGCGAGCGGTGTGAGCGCCTCAGTCGCCGAGGTGGAGGCGATGGAGGTCACGCTCCGGAGCCCCGGCCCCTCCTGGGTGTTCGTTGCGGTCATTGCCGATGACGAGTCCGGTGAGGAGGTCAGCTTCCACGGCCTGTGGCAGAACGTGATGGTGCTCAGTGGCACTGTGTTCGATGCTGTCACCGTGAGTGTCGACGGGGCCGATCACGAGGTCGCGGCTGTGGCCGACGATGAGGGCATGGTGACGACGACGGTGAGTGCCGTGGCCGATCCGGGCGCGGATGTGGAGTCGTCTGTGAGGGCCAGAGCGATCTATGCGGCGGGCGTTCACACCCAGATGCTCGAGGGCATACTCGAGCGGCCGGAGATTGCCGGGTTGGCGGTCTCGGAAACATCAGAACCTACCTTCGTAGAGAATCCTTCAACGAGCGCCTTGTCTCGGCAGTTCGCTGGCGCGTACACCAGTGCTGTAGAGGCGTCGGGACTGGCCGGAACGATAGCTGAGGGCGAAGCGATCAACCCGGTCGCGGTCGAGGATCTCGTGCTCGATGTGGCCCGATCGGCATCCGCGCAGTTCGTGTGGCTTAGAACGGCCTGGATTGCCCTCGACGGGAGGATCAGCGGCGGAGAATCGCTGTCGGTGGAAAATGCCTTGCGGGTCCACTCCGAACTCGCCTACGCCGAACGCGTGATCTCTCCTGCGGCAGAGGCCGGCAGAATCGTTGAGGCGGCCCGTGATGCCGATATGGGCTGGCAGGATGCTGGCGTTCAGGCCATGGTCGACGGCTTTGCGAGTCGGGCAGCCTGCGGCCGTGAGACGGCCGGATTGCGGACGGTGCTGGGGGAGGTAGAGACAACGGACCTTGGTGAACTGCTCGCGCTTGACCGTGAGATGAGCGCAGCTCTGCCCATCTACCGCCTGGCCAGGAGTGCGATCTTATGCGCGTTGGGGGACGCCGATGTGGACAATTCCCTGTTCCTTGCGGGCCTGGACATCGCCGATAGCAGCGAGGTCCAGGGGCTACTCGGACGCGAGCTGCCCTCGGTCACGCCACCCTCGCCGCGGCTCCAGCGACTGAGAATCATCGCAAGGCTGACCGACGACGGCCGGATCGAACACGGCGTAGAGCTGCCGGGCGGAGAGCAGATACTGCCGGCGAGCCGTTTCGTGTCAATCGGCGATCCGACCGGGCGATGGCAGGCCAGCAGCGACGTTGAGGCGGATGGGAACTCTCTGGGAAGGATCCGCTCGCGCATGTTGGACGACGGGCGCATCGAGCTTGGCTTCAGGGATGCCTCGGGCGAGGCGATCACCCCCGATATCCGCTACCTGCCCGCAGAACTCCCGGCCGGGACTTGGCTTCGCAGCGCACAGATCGGGGTGCTGCCGCAGCCCATTCCGACCCCACCCATCGCTCCTGAGCCCGACCCGCGGGGTTCGATAGTAGGCCAACTAAGGAGCAACGCCGAGGAGTTCGAATACACCACGGGTGAGCATGGCGGGACGCTGACGTTCGCTACCATCTCGGAGCCCCTCACGTTCAACCTCGCCATTTCCAATGATGCCTCGTCGTCAGGCGTTCTCGGGTACCTGTTCGAGGGCCTGACCGAGACCTCGTGGCTGACCGACCAGGTTGAGCCGTCGCTCGCGGAATCCTGGGAACACTCCGAGGACGGACTGACGTGGACGTTCCATCTGCGCAGGGACGTCAAATGGCACGACGGAGAGCCCTTTACCGCCCACGACGTTGAATTCACCTTCAACCGGATCATCTATAACCACGACATCCCGGCGAGCAGCAGGCCGACCTTCCACTTCCGGTTCATGAACGAGGAAACCGGCGAATGGGAGGAGTCACCGATGACGGTCAGGGCGCTCGATGACTACTCCGTTGAGTGCGTCCTACCGGTGCCCTTTGCCACCTTCCTGCGATCGATGGGTACCGCCATATACCCGAGGCACATCCTGGAGAGTCACGTGGACGACGGGAACTTCACCACGACCTGGGATATCGACACGGACCCCGCCGAGGTGATAGGCACCGGTCCCTTCACCATCGAGAGCTATGTTCCCGGCGAGCGCGTGGTCTTCGTTCGCAACCCGGACTACTGGCTCAGGGACGACGACGGCAACAGTCTGCCTTACCTGGACAGTGTGGTCCACGTAATCGTCCCCGAACTGGAGGACGAGCTCGAAAAGTTCCTGTCGGGGGAGGCGGACGTCCATGGAGTGCTGGGGGAGGAACTCGCCGAGCTAGAGCCTCTGCAAGAGGAGAACAACTTCACCATATACAGGCGCGGCCCGGCCTTCGGGACGTCGTTTGTGGCATTCAATATGAACCCTGGCAGCAACCCCGACACCGGGGAGCCCTATCTGCCGTCTCACAAGCTGGAATGGTTCCGCAATCAGGAATTCCGGCAGGCCGTCGCATACGCCATCGACAAAGACAGGATCATAGACGAGGCGCAACACGGTGAAGGCTATGCCCAGTGGTCGTCCGTCAGTCCGGCTGCCGGAGACTTCCATAATCCGAACGTCAGAAGGTACGAGTACGACCTGGACAAGGCCAATGAAATCCTGGACGGCCTCGGCTGGCTGGACACCGACGGGGATGGGATCCGGGAAGATGGGGAAGGTAACGAGATCGAGTTCTCGATGGTGACCAACGCGGGCAACAGCGTGAGGGAAACAGTCGGCGAAATAGTCCATGAGGGCATGACCCAGATCGGCCTGAAAGTCGACTACAGAGTGATCGAGTTCGGCCAGCTGGTCGATCAGCTCACAGAGACATTCGACTGGGATGCCACGCTCATCGGACTGACCGGCGGAACGGACCCGCACAGCGGAATCACCGTCTGGCACAGCGCCGAGGGCCTGCACCTTTGGTATCCGAACCAGCCCGAGCCGGCGACCGAGTGGGAGGCCGAGCTCGACGAGATATACATCAACGCCAGTCAGGAGCTAGACCGAGATAGTCGGGTCGAACTCTACCATCGCGCACAGGAGATAGTCGCCGAGAACCTGCCGCTCATCTACACAACGCTCTCCGAGCGGCTCAGCGCGGTGCGCAATGTTTTCGGTAACACGACCCCCACGCTGTATGGACTATATGACGTGAGGTACCTGTACAGAACGGACCAGTAACAGACCAGTAACAGAGGAGCAAAAGGGCTGATCACATGCGTACGGCCCGCGGTGGTCGGTCCTTGGGGGAAGATTCTGGGTGGTCCGTTTCGGATTGCTCTAGCTTCCACGCAGGCCTCCTCCAGCTCAGTTTCGTGCTCGAAAGGCCAAAGTACGCTCGAAAGCTAGGTAAAGGGAAATGAACCGAGTCGTTGTGCACATCGCTTTAGTCCTGACCGTAATCCTGGCGCTTGCGGCCTGCTCCTCCGGGGAGAAGGTCATCAAGATCGGCGCCGCCGTCAGCGAGACGGGCAGGTACAGCGAGGAAGGCAAGCTCACGAGGGAGGGCTACCTACTCTGGGAGGACTGGGTCAACAACGAATACGGCGGCATCGACGTGGGCGGGGAACGCTACAAGGTCGAGCTGATCCTGTACGACGACAAGGGCGAAACGGACACGACCGCGAGGCTCATCGAGCAGCTCATCGACGAGGACGAGGTGGACTTTCTGCTGGGCCCGTACAGCTCGACGCTCACAGAGCCGGCCATCGAGGTGGCCGAGGCGCGGGGAGTCATCCTAGTTGAGGGAAGCGGAGCATCCGAATCGCTCTTTGAGCAGTCGTACGAGAATCTCTTTGCCGTGCTGACGACTGCTGGAAACTACGCTCAATCCGCTCTGCGCCTGCTAGCCGATCAGGGTGCCAAGTCAGTCGTAATCGCGTACGCTGACGTCCTCTTCCCCAAAAGCGTTGCCGAGGGCGCAAGGCAGTGGGCGGAGGGGTACGGCATGGAGGTGATGGCCGTCCAGGGGTATCCGCAGGACGTGACTGACGTCAGCGATATCATTTCGAGCTTTAAGGACCTGGACCCGGATGTCTTCGTGGGTGCCGGATACTCCAAGGACGCCCTGCTCTTCGTGCGCACGGCCAAGGAGCTTGACTTCAGCCCTAAGGCGACCGTACTGACCGTGGGTCCGACCAATCCTGATTTCGTCAGGGACGTTGGTGCGGACGCTAACTATCTGATAGGACCCACCCAGTGGGAGTCGTCGATGAGCTACGAAGGCGAGTACTTCGGTTCCGCCTCCGACTACGCCGAGCGATACCGCAAGAAGTGGGGTGACGCGCCGGTCTATCAGGCTGCCAGCGCCACCGCCGCCGCCCTGGCGTTGCAGGCGGCCATCGAGTCTGCCGGCTCACTGGACGTCGACGCCGTGCGGACGGCTCTACGCAGCCTGGATATATCCACCTTCTACGGCCCAATCAAAATCGACTCGGTCGGCAAGAACACGGCCAAGGCCATGGGCGCTGCTCAGATACAGGACGGCGAGATACTAGTGGTGGCCCCCGCCAATGCAGCCGTCTCAGAAGTGCTCTATCCGGCACCAAGCTGGAAGGACCGCTAACGGGCCGCCGTCCATCGCACCTCCAGCCAGAACCGAGGTACTAAGGAGACGGCAGTCTCCATGATTTCTTGATGTCGTCACGGGTGTAGCGACCACACGCAGGCGGCGCAGTGGGGGTGCTAACCATCTCCCGACGATTCACCACTTTCGGCAGTGGCGACGTTGGCCTGGCAGGCGCCGGCGGCCCAGGCCAGCGCCGTAAGCATTCGCACCGGGTTCAGTATCTGCCAGAGGACCCCGTTGTCGACGAAGTATGCATTGGCGAATACCAGGGCGCCCAGTGCCGCTGAAACCAACGCGCCCACTCGGCCTGCGGTGTGGCCAGAGCGCCAAAAGACCATTGCCGCGACGCTCGAGGAACCGATGAACAGAGGGTTGACGGTGCGCCATACGTCACCCCAATGGTCTGCGAACAGATCGCTGTATCCGTTGGCCAGCACAACGAGGGCCAGAATGCCCAGCGCTAGGCTGCGTATCCAGGGCACCCGGCGGGTACTCGACCAGATCCACCAGATGCCGCCGATCCCCATTAGCAAAGGGCCGATCTGCCACAGCTTCCAGGGCCAGTAGGGAACGGACATTCCCTCCGGGTCAACGAGGACGGTCCTCTCGGTCCACGCAAAGATGGCCAGGGCCACGATGGCTGTGACGGCGGCGGCTGGGATAGGTCCTAAGTCTCGCGGAGCGACCAGTTTGAACATTGGCCAGCCTTGCTGCTGCCCGCTTTTGGCATTGCGGAGCCTACGGCGTCCGCCCGGCGGGCAGCTACGTTCCATGGAAACACTACCACGACGAAGAAGGGCGAGCTTCACAAGATGCTGTAGAACTGAGATCGACTGCAGTTCCAACACTAGGATCAGTGAAAGAGTTCCTGAAATCGACTAGCGTGGTGGAGAACCTCCATTAGGAGCATTCCGGCGCGGACCCTCAGGACGTCTAATGGCCAAGGACGAGTGATCTAGAAGCCGCGGCAGGGCGTCCTCCGTTATCAGAGCCCTTTGATAATCGCACAAATATGTGCTGAAATGGATTCGTGAACAACCGAGAGTTTCTCAGGCGGGTCCGACGATATGCTCGCAGGCACCGGCTGGACTTCGACTCCTTCCCCAGCCGAGGGAAGGGCAGCCATGGAGAGGTCCGGGTAGGTGCTTACAGGACTACCGTCCCTCATGGGGAGATCCCCACGGGCACGCTGGCCTCTATGCTGAGGGACCTTCACATAGATAGAAGGGAGCTATAAATCATGCGCTACGCCTATCCATGCATTATCGTCCGCGATGAGGATGAGGAGCGAGCGAGTGGAAGAGAAGCCTATACCGTGACCTTCCCCGACGTCTATGGAGCCAACACCGGCGGATGGTCCTGGGAAGAAGCCCTGAAGTTGGCCAAGGACTGCTTGGGAGTTGCCCTCGGCATGTACGTCAAGGCTCGTGAAGACATTCCAACACCTAGCCCATTGGCGGAAGGGCAGGTTCTGATCTCCGTGTCGCCCATTGTCGCGGCGAAGCTCGCGCTCCATGCAGCAATGCGGGAACAGGGCATCACCAACGTTGCCCTTGCCGCTCGTCTGGGTCTGCAAGAGAATGCAGTCCGCCGGCTTCTCGATACTGGGCATCGCTCCCACATTACGTCGGTCGAAAAGGCCCTCGAGGCCGTTGGGCGTTCCCTGATGGTGGAGGATAGGGCTGCAGTGAAGTACTCCGAAATCCTTGTGGCTAACCGTTGACGCCCTGACCTAAACCAAACAAGGAAAACACAAGAACGTGGGCCCCCATCCTGATGAGAAGGAAGTACCGACGAACCGTGATCTGCTCCCCGAAAAACTAGCATTCAGACTGGACCAGAATTCGGAGAGCAGAACAACACGCGGGCGGCGCGCCGGACGTGCCCTCTAAAGATATGGAGGGTCGCCAGGTGAAAGCTTGACCAACTCGATTCGGCCGTCGTCCTAGGCGACCTTGGCAGACCCCCAGGCAATCGGCTCGAAAGACTCGGCGGAGACAGGGAAGGGGAATACAGTATTCGTGTAAACGACGGGTATCGGGTTTATTTCGTCTGGACGCAGGCAGGTTCAACGATAGTCGAGATAACCGACCACCACTGAAGGAGGAGAGCAGATATGGTCCGCATCCCGAGCGATCGCGAGCCTACCCATCCGGGCGAGATGCTGTTACGGGAGTTTCTCGCGCCGCTTGGCATGACTCGGCACGTGCCTTCGCTGCCTCTTGGCGTTTCCTTTCTCCGCTCAGGCTAGCGACCCACTCGCGTATCTCTGGTGCGTAGATAGTGATCAGGCCAAACAGAGAGGCGCTAGTAATGACTGCCCACGCCCAGCCAGGCAGTAATGTAGTGTAGGCAGCTATAGCCGCACCCCCACCGTACAGAACGATTTCGAACAGACACGCCCCGGTAAATTTCCGCATGGCGGCATGTTAGCGCCCTTCCGCGTCAAGTGCATAGTCCCGGTCTCAATTTAGCTCAAGTGTCACGGACCCGGTGGTGAACTGGTGGAGAGCATATCAGTATCCCATTGGAGAGGCTGCAGAAGACGCTTCCAGCCGCTTCTTCACTCTAGTGTGGCAGCCTTTGGCTCTTGTGACGCTCACCACAGCGATGTATCCAGACCAATTCGGGCCGTGTCCCCTCTCGTTGCAACCTTTGCGAGAGCTGAGGTGCCATCATTTCATGCGTATCAGCCGCAAGAGGATTTAGGTGAAACCGCTCGCCCTAGACATCGGTCACAAGTTCTAGACGCCGTCTCGTCCAAAAGGCCCATGACAGTGGCGGTCACTCCATCTAGGAAGAGGTACTACTGGCGCTAAAGGCACTAGGGGAGTGGAGAAAGGGTACGGAAGCCATATAGCTAACGAACGTGATGCCTACCTCGCCGTTGGTACCATGAGATCAGATCTTTGGAGTCGAATCTGTGCTGACTAATGAGTAGCGCCAAATCCCAATGATGGTAGGCTCAGGTCGTTTTCGGTGATGGAACTCGCAAATCTCATAGTAAGCAGTTCTGTTGGCATCCTCGTTCTCGTCTTTGGCGGGATGTTGCAACACGTTCAGCGCGAAAGGCTAGCTAGCGAGGACGACCGCATTGAACAGTTGGAGCAATCGAACCGCATGTATCAGGATCTTTCGCGGGAACGACTTGATCTCGCGAAAGATATTCGGGAGCAAGCTGAACGGCGCCTCGGCACGAAGAATAGTCCAGCAACCATGCAAGAGCTCCAAACAGTGAGGTTCGGCGCCTCACAGAGACATGTGGATAGCAGGATCAAGGACAACGACAAGGGTGAACAGGAATGATCTACGTTGTCAGCTACGATTTTTCCCATCGCCCCGTCGATGAGAACGCATCGAACGGGATCTCCCAAGGCTAAGGAAGGAGGCTAGGCGTCGAGTCAAGGCCTTCTACGACGAGTTGGGAAACAGTCCGGACTGGGCTCACTACCTAGAAAGGACTTGGTTGATTTCGACTTCAGAATCGGCGAGTCAACTTAACGAACGCCTCAGAAAGCATCTACGCGACGACGATCTTCTACTGGTGATCCGAGTCACGCCTGACTATGCGGGATGGTTGCCAGAAGGGGCTTGGATCTGGCTAAAGGAGCGAGCTAGGGCAGGAGCGATGCCTTGGTAGGTTGAAGGGCGAAGCGAGGTCGCTGTGCCGGGTATGTGGCCTATCTTCCGAGTTTTGGTTCACCAGGAACGTTAATGTGGCGATATAACGCAAGGGATGAGGGGAGCGATTCTCCTGATCTCTTTATGTCGCGAAACTGACATTCTGACTGAACCATGGCTCGCGAAGCAGACCAGCCAGAAATTGGGGTTCGGATCATCCGGCGAGAGGACTTTTGCAGAGGGAACGCGCCCTAGAAGGGTTCGAAGGGCAGCCCCGACCGGAACAGCTCGGAATAGTGGGCGGTCTTGCGGACGTAAAGGTCGCCGACGGCATACGCCCCGATACCCGCATCCGGTTCTATGTAGCAAACTTCCCAGTACGAGTTCCAATACCAGATCAGGACGATCTTGATCTCAGGCCTGCTCGGATGCTCGATGATCTGCCGCCAGGCGTCATCGTATTTTCCCTCCGTTCCCAGAGGATCGACTTCTGGAAGGTTCACCGGGCTGTCAGGATCGCCGCCTTCGGGCGGGTTGTACCAGGAGAAGTAGGGGCTGTTCGAGGCATAGGTGATAACGCTGGTGAACCTTGGCCAGATGTTCACGACGCCGTCGACTCCCGGAATTGCCGATGGCGGGTCCAAATACACGTAGTCGGCCGTGAATTCGTCCTCGTCCTGATGATTGTTGGAGATCTCGATCAACCTGAAACGCTCATCGCTCCATCCATGGTTCCTCCACCATCCCCCCTTTACGTCAGGTACTCCGAATAGCGCCGGCTTTCCATCCAGTCTCAATGCGAGGTTGCCGTACTTCGAAGGGGCATAGAAGTTGTCCCACAGGTAGTCGGTTACCATCTGGCGCTGGTCATCTGACAATTCGGCCGTCGATACAGGTCTGACACCGCCGACGAAGAAAGTGAACGCCTCGACGAGCATGGCAAATCTCATCGGGATTCCGTTGGCATCGATGTATTCGAGCAACAACCTGGCGGCTTCCTGGTATTGAGCGTGAAGACCGGATGAGTCCGCTGTACCGTCGAGGTTGTCGTCACCCCATCCAAACCAGGAGATGATGACCGTATCGATCCCTGCCCGCTGCATCTGCTGGATCTGCCACTCTATGGTCTCTATGTCCTTCGAGGCATACCAGCCGATTTCTGGCCATGTCGTGGTGAACCCGGTCCATGGGAAAGGATTGTCGGCTCTGGGAGGCCCGTAGACGTTCCAGTGTGTCGTGCCCCTTTCGCCGGTGGCCTCATGGGGCGGCCACTGCTTGAATCCATGAGTTGGGTAGAACACTGTCGCCACGGGCACGTCACTGCTTAAGTCTTGGCCCACTTGTGACGTAGTGGTGCTGCATCCCAGCGCTAGCGCTAGCGCCGTCAGCGAAAGTCCCAGCCACACGCGCGTCATTGAGCTACTTCTAGCGATAACTCCCACTCTTGCTCCAAGGCCAATATGTCAGCCCGTATCTCCTCCAACGGACGCAGGGGCAGGGGGTTCATAGAATTGGTAGCCTGCGCCTAAACGGGGCCGCGGCCGGAGGGCTGCGGATAATCACGCTGGTCAACGGAGACAGGGAATTCGTCGAGCGACTTCAATGGAGCCGCGACCTTTTGGCCGCGGATAGCAGAGACGGCTCGCGACACGAATTTTCAGGCCACTGCACTTCAATGGGGCCGCGACCTCGCGGCCGCGGACAGACACTTCAGCACGGTTGCCCGAGTACGTCACGGTTCCGGCTTCCATGGATCCGCGACCTTGCGGCCGCGGATAGGGGGCAAGATCTCGTCTTGCCAATCGACTTGGCTGCGCTTCAATGGGGCCGCGACCTCGCGGCCGCGGATAGTTACACACCTATTATCGGCCATAGAGGGCATCCTGTCCTTCAAAGAGGCCGCGACTCTTCGGCCGCGGATAGCCGTCCGACTGGCCGCCGTGACAGACCGCCTTCGTCCAGCTTCAATGGGGCCGCGACCCTTCGGCCGCGGATAGCTCGGTGATCGGCACGGGATTGGCCGGGATGCTCTCGCTTCAATGGGGCCGCGACCCTTCGGCCGCGGATAGTTCCTACCCAGGGCATTTCCCATCCGTTGCTTCGTCGCTTCAATGGGGCCGCGACCCTTCGGCC
The DNA here is from genome assembly GCA_965207145.1 of Dehalococcoidia bacterium. Lineage (GTDB taxonomy): Bacteria > Chloroflexota > Dehalococcoidia > Lucifugimonadales > UBA2962 > CAUZIR01. The sequence continues at coordinate 1,077,131 of OZ242262.1, forward strand.
GCGGATAGACCACCGCCTCCTCTGCCTGCTGGACCGTCATCTGGTCGCTTCAATGGGGCCGCGACCCTTCGGCCGCGGATAGGAGTGCCGGTCGGTGCCGGACGATGAACGCCGAGCGCGCTTCAATGGGGCCGCGACCCTTCGGCCGCGGATAGCGATGGTCCGGTGAATTGCTCTACGACTTGGATCACGCTTCAATGGGGCCGCGACCCTTCGGCCGCGGATAGGTAGTGACCAGGCGCGGGAAGACGTGGACGGCGTTTCGCTTCAATGGGGCCGCGACCCTTCGGCCGCGGATAGATGTTGGACTTGACAGGCGCGCAGCGAACAGGGCGCGGCTTCAATGGGGCCGCGACCCTTCGGCCGCGGATAGTCCTTATGCTCTGGCTGCCTTGGAATCCACGCAGCGAGTGTCAAACACGAGCAACGGGAATATGGGGTTGATTCTCGAAGCGTCTATGTGGCAGTCCTCTTTGGCGAAAGCGCCTTGTCCATGGGTGCGCGAGCGCCTCTAGGAATTCCGATGCCGCCCCGCCGCTCGCGGGCGTTATCGCGTTACGAAAACCGGATATTCAGCCAACTCTCCCTGCAGCTTCTTGGCGAGAAGGCGGGCCTGCATCTCCAGCAGTCTACGATAGCTTACTCGGTAACCGAAGAATGGGTGCGTCACAAGAGTGTCCATCCGGGATTCGTATGCACGGAAGAATCCCTTTCGTCCATTCGGAGTGAGCGAGACGGCCCGGCCGGCGGTCACGAAATCGCGTTCTGAGACCATCTTGGTATTTACCGCACTCAGCACCGCTGAGTCGGCGATGAGGGGGCGAAGTGGCTCCATCAGGTCCAGTGCCAGCGCGGGGCGGCCGTGACGAGGCTGGTGATAGAAACCGATCATGGGATCAAAGCCGACGGCATAGCAGGCAACCGTGAGGTCCTTAACAAGCAGGCTGTAGCCGAGTGACAGCAGCGCATTCACCGGGTCTCTCGGCGGCCTCCGATTCCGGGCCGCGAAATCAAACGACAATCCCTGTTTGACTTCTCCATCGCTCTCACGCTTCACCATGCCCGCAAACAGCCCGAAGTAGACCCGCGCCGCCCAACCCTCAAGGCCCAGCAGTTCGTCAAGCGACTCGGCTGCCTCGGCGCGGCCGATAAGGCGTTTCATTTCTCGTATGTCCGGTCCTGGTGGCTCAATGTGATTGCGCAACAGCATCGTCCGTTGGTTGCGAATCTTGCCAGCCACCAGCTTCCGTGCAAGACGGAGACAGAACCACTCTTCCTCGGCAAGTCGGAACTGTGCCCGCCGAAGGAAGACGTTCTTCGTACCGAGCCCCGTTGTCACACCGTAAAACCAACCGCCCTGCGAGAAGTAGCAGATTGGTTTCTCCTCCCGGCACAATTCCTACACGGCCTGAGTGCTGATCTGCACGGCTCCCATGAGGTTGACCTGGCATATCTCGTTGATGCGGGCGTCCTGCATCACCTTGTCATTCTCTTTGATTCGCAAGACACCGCCTGACTTGCCGACGCGCAGCTTTGGAGAGTTCAGGTAGAGGGGGCGCAGTTCCACTCGTGGGGCCACCAGCAATCTCGTGGCCTTTCCCTTTGACATGTCGGGTATTTTGGGGCCGGCCTCGAAGAGTTTGAGCTGGCCCGACCCGCCGTTGCCGGCTTGCGACTGTAGATTCCAGGTCTCGTCCGGCATGCAGATACCGACCAGGGAGCAGCCGGGGCACTTGGGGGAGTCGACGAGTGGCGGAGGCATCTCGGATGTCGCCGCCGTCTCCCACGCATCGGCAATGGCCTTCTCAGCCCAGGCCATAGCCTCGTCGTCGAACGGGACTCGGACCCTCTGCCGTGTCTTCTGATAGAAGACGACACCCTCTTCGCTCTGATAGCCGTTGGCGCGCAGCACCAGTCCCTGGACCGCCAACTGGACGCGGTCGCTTGGCCACACATCAACGCCGTTGTCCGCCCTCATCGGGCGCCCGTGCTTGTAATCGACCGGCGTGGCTCTCCCGCCGTCGAACTCCGCCAGGTCCAGCTTGGCAATCACCCTGTGTTCTTCCGATGACAGGGTGATCGAGCGCACCACCACCGGCTCTTCGGTCTCTTCATCCGGCTTCGGTGCTGACTTGCCCTCCTTGTCGACGCGCCTGTGTTGGACTGAGCCTTCCACGGTGTGCTCGTTGTCCACGAACACGCCTTCCACCTGCTCGAAGTAGAACAGGCGAGGGCAGTAGACGTGCTCGTTTATCATGCGCGCCGGAAGATAGTCGGGCAGCGACCTGCGGGCTGGTGCAGTTTCTACTTCGGACTGAGCAATCATTATTCCTTCCTCTCCCTGCCGATCGGTCGTCCTTCATGGACGCTAGGGCCATTGCAGTTGTTCAGGTGCGGGAATACGCCCAGCCCGATCAGCGTCACCGGGTACCCCCCGGCTAGACAACTATCAGCGGCGCGTCGATGTGAACGTAGGGCCTGCCAAGGGCGGCTATCACCCGATCGCCGCGCCCCTCGGTAGGCCCCAGGTTGACGAAGAGCACTTGATCCTCGTCGTGGTGAATTATCTCGGCCAACTCGGAGCGCAGGCGTACCAAGTCCACTTTCCTGAGCTGGCACTCGAATACGGAGAACTGGAGGTGGTCACCCCACGCCCGCATCTTCTTAAAGACGTTCCTCAGGCGCTTGGGATCGGCAATGTCATAACAGACGATATATGTCTTTCGCATGGGATTCAGTACCTCCACACTTCCATGAACAACTCTTCACCCAGATTTGGTATGGAAACGCCCCCCTCATCCTTCAACCTGCTTAAGCGCATGCCTTCTTGAGGATTCGCAGGGAGACCAGATTGACGGCCACGGGCACGGCTCTTCTAGGTCGTTTGCCATGCAACCTCCGGAGGGGCGAATGTGCCGTAGCCGCCCTGGTCGGATCGGCTGATTGACGATTGGAGAACCCTGAACACACCCCAGGAACGGAACCAACCATGGCGCCCTTCGCTCGCAGAGCCGAGAGAATAGGCGTGTGCCAGCAGGGATTTGACCGCATACGGCGAAGCGGGCCTGTGCCAGAGCGGCCAGGAGTACTTCCCGCGCTTCCAGGACTCTGAACATCCCTGAGTGAGCGCTCGGCCCTGGCTTCCGAAAACGGGGTAAGTGCTCAATCCCAATACGGCCAGGGCTTCGGCGCCCGGGTTGGTCGGCTTCTTCTCCGAGCTCGAGCTGGGATTCATGGCCCTGAGCGCGTACATCCGGTCGTCACTGATGTCCCATCCCAGGGAAGGGAGTTTGCTCTCGTAGCTCCATGGACCCCGGAGTCCGACGAGCACATCATCTCGCGAGGCTCCTCCCAGTACCTTGCGAACCGTGTCCAGGAACTTCTGCTGACCGGCCGTGAAGTAAAGGTCTGAGGGCTTGGCTACGTCGCCTTTCCTGTCCAAACTCCCCTCGGCCAACAGCGCCGTAGTCAGCGCGCTCCACGAGCCACCTTGACCGGCAAGCCTGAGATAGGCTCGTGTGTCATCGGGTGTGAGCTTCAGTTCGTCGCCTCTGGGCATGGACGATCCGTCGGGTCGGCTGGGGTTCACCGCAGGACAGTCCTTCCACAGGCGGAAGATCTTCATCGCCTGATCGGCTATGCGATCAATGGAGAAATCCTCGCCTACTACCGCGTGGGGAACGATATCGTCGCTCCAACACATGCGCGGCTGCTCCAGCTCCGAAGCGAACGCGACCTGCACGCCAAGGGCCGCCAAGAAGCCCAGGGGATTCGTGCCGTCCAGTCCGGTGAGATGGACTCCTCTCACGGCCACTCGGCCTCCACCTCGCTCTGTCTGTGGTCGGCCAGGCGCAAAATGGCCTCCAACCACACCAGTCCGTAATATCCGTACCGGTCGACGAGGCGCCAAAACCGGTCGGCCATCTCCAGCGCCAGTCCGTCCTCGGAAAGGCCTGATCCGGCCTCCATTCGATGACCCTCGAAATTGTGGGCCAGCGTCTGAGGCCTGTGATCCTTGATTATCGGCGGTAGCGGACGCGCCCAGCCATGGTGGGTGCCTATGAGGTGAAGGACCAGGTCCCTGTCGAAGGCAGTGTCGAGGACCTCCGGGCTGGACCCGACCAGCGCCACGCTCGCCAGCTCATGCCGCATCCCAACGGGGTATCCGCCCCGCCCCCGAGGCATCCCGGGCAATGACTTTGCCAGCGGTTCGTCCAGCATTTCCAGGTCCACCTCGTCACCGCCCACCAATTGGGCCTGGAAGCGCCGGTCAACCTTGCCAAGGTCGTGAAGGCGGCCGGCCAGACGCAAGTCGGCCGCTATCTCCGCGGATAGTCCCAAACGTTCGGCGATTCGCTTGGCACGCTGCCCGACGGCGTCCATGTGCCTGTCCAGCTTCACACCTGACCCTGTCATGGACCCCGCCTCGTCCGAGCCGTCCATGGTGGCCGCATCCACTATGGGTCTATCGGTTCGGCCATGTCGTTCGGTCAGAATGTAGTACCGACCGTTCGATTGCTTGCCGCCATTCTCAATCAGGTGAATCTTGAAGCCTTTCTCAAGGCGTTCTATCGCGAGGCTCAACCAACCGGGAGCACCGTCCTGGTTGTCGCGCGACCGGTCCAGCCACTCCTCGATGCGCCCACGGGCAGGAGTGTCCGCATCGTCTTGTTCGGCTGGCGTTGGAGGAGGGGTCCTAGGAGCCAGGCGCCGGTCTAGGCGCAGCGTCGCTTTGCGACGATAGGCCATTTGGCTGGCGTCTCCCAGGTCTTCCACCGGCTCTATTGACGATGGGTCCCACGTTCTGGCGTTCAGCCCTCCGCGCCTGGGGTCGACGATGAGAACATCCCCGGGAATGATCTGCCGGACACTGATAGCCTCGGGCGATCTGTCGAATCCCTGCCAGCGCACCCAGTCGCTGCTGTCTTCGCCAGGGGCTGCGGGCGTTTCATTACCAGCTGCGGACCGTGCGACGTCGGCCACTTCCACCTCTTCGCCGCCAGCGAGCCAACGCTTTGCTGCGTCGATCGGGATCTGAAGGAACTCGGCCTGTCGTGGCGGAACCAGCCTGAGCGCATCATGGGACCTGTCCCATCGCCATACGAGTGCCACGTCCGGGGCGTGGCCTTCCTTGATACCGTGAAGGAACCAGCCCAGGGAAGGCTGCACAAGCGGCTCAGGGTTGGTCTGTATCCAAGCGTCCATGTATGTTCTCAACAGCAGCGGAGCCCGGTCTCTTGCGGCGGTTGCCTCCCTGGGGAAGTCCTGTAGTGCGAGCGGACCAACTTCTACCGGACCATTCTTACTGCGGCGTTCCAACTCGCCCCAGGTGGCCTTCGCCGAGTCTCCGTAGATAGGGTCCGGTTTCCTGGAGATTAGGTCTGCTTTCGGGCCGATTATCCAGACCTTGGCTGCCTTGCAGTACTTGTCGAAATACGCGCCCCGGCGGTCGAGGCGGCCGAGCCGTTGCCTCAGGCTGTCGACGGGGGAACATTCGGTAACGAGCGCGTCGAAGCTGAAGTCAGCGCCGACCTCGATGGCCTGGGTGGCTACAACGACGGACAGCTTGTCTGCGCTCCGCTCACCGTCTGGATCTACCAGGGAGGCTATCCCCTCCAGCGCATCGACACGGTCCAGCGGTCTCATACGTCCCGTTATCAGGTGGGCGTCGTATCCGGCCTCCTTGAGCGCTCGATACACCTCACGGGCAGATCGCACGCGATTCACCACGACTCCCACGCTCAGGATATCGCCGCCGTCCTTCTCAATTGCCTTGACGATCTTCAGCACGGCCGCAGGTATCGCGTCCTGATTCCGCACCGGCACCAGTTCCGCTTCCTTTTGTGCCTTCACACGCCGGTTCAGTTCCTCGCTTTCCAAGTCGGCAGCATCCAGCTTGAACCGCTCTACCCCTTCGGCGCCGGGCGTTGCCGACATCTCGACAACGACAAACCGTCTTGGCAGGTCACCGGACTCCATCTTTTCAACATTGGCCAGCGTCTCCGCAAAAGGGACGCTCAGATGCACCTCGTCCAGGATCACGAGACAGTCGTTACCGGCAAGGCCGGCGTGGACGGGGCGCATACGCTGAGTCACGCCGTAACCGCGGAACAGCAGGCGAGAGCCGAACTGGTCGACCGTCGATACCACTATCCACGGCTGGTCCGGGCGGTGAGTCCACTCATTCTCGATCGGGATTCCCCCTCGCAACACGGCGACTCCCAGAGACTCGCCGCCGCTCAATCCGTGAAGGCGGTCTCGGACCACTAGCAATGTCTTGGTTCCGCCCGATTCGATCCGGTCCCTGATCAGTCTTGCCCTGCTGTAGACCTGGTCTACCACGATCCGCCGGTCGATGACGAACACCACCCGCCGGGGCGATACATCGGGTCGAGCGGCAAGGGCGTAGATGGCTGTGTCAAGGACCGCGGTCTTACCCACACCTGTCGGCAGGTCGATTACCTTCGGCCACCTGCCTTCGGCGAGAACCCGGTCGGTCAGACTTGTCTGCCAGGGGAACGGCTCATGGCCATGCACCTCCCTGAAGAACTCGGCGAAGGCATCGCGAGTCAACTCACTCATTGGTCCGGCCTTCCGGCGAGTCACCGGACGCCGGAATCGGCCGCATCAACCCCAACCCCATGAACCGACCGGCCCCGAGCATCAGGGGCCCCCTTACGGGATGCTCAAAGGTCAATAACGCATGAACAAGCTGGCGCCTCACCGGACTGCCGTCCCGGCCTCTCTGGCTGAAGGCGGGGAAATGCCTGGTTGGCCTGGCGCCCTTGATGAAAGGCCTGAGCGTGACCTCGACAGCCGTTGGCTCCGGCAATCCCACGTGCACGCCTGCGGCCAAGACCGCGGCCTCGGCCTCTTCCCATGCCTTGGCCTGGGCTGTTGCCGTTCCCCCGACGAGCCTTCCCGGGTGCCTCGGCAGTGCGATGGGCGTAGCGGACACCCACCGGCGAGAGGGCCGTCGCCAGGCCGTGGGTCGCAGGGTGATGCGCTCGGAGGGCGTGCGCACCCGGGCCATGCTGACGGTTCCGTGAGACCCCAGATTGAGCCTCAGCGGATACGGATGCAGTTCGACCCGTCGTTCCCATTCGCCGATCGCCCGCAGCAGTGCTCTACGTGCGCTGTCACTCAGCGAATTCGGCACGGACAAGGCTATGCCTAGCAGCCGGCCGTCTGCGCGCTCAAAGCCTACGTAGGGAAGCGGGAGGAATGCCACGTGAGGACCTGAGACGGGCTCCCCGTCGCTCCCGTGTCCGCTGATCTCTTCGGGGATGGGATCCTCGGCGTAGTGGAGAATGGCCCTGCGCATCGCCGCAGCCAGTTCCACAGTCCGAGTCGACGGGAAGTAGCTTGAGTCGGGCGAAAGTTCGAAAACTATCCACTCGCCGGCGGTGTTCGGCCCTGCCACCAACGAGGGCGCGCCGTCTGCGACGGAGGTGGTATATCGAACATCGGTGTAGGGCAGGGAGCGCGGGTTCACTCCGCGATGGCGAGCATATCGCCGCTCTAGCTCCGCGAGCTGCCCCCGGCTTACCGTCCTCAGGTTCCTACCCGGCCCGCCTGGCCTGAGGGTGGCCTCGGGCGAGTCCGCCGTCACCTTGCAAGATACCAGCGAAGAGGAGTGACCCAGGCGCGTTACCCGGCCCAGCAACCGGTCCAGGCTCTCGCATACCGACTCCGGGGCACCGCCTTGCCAGATGTAGGTCACCCTTGGATCGTCGGGTGCGACCTGGGGAAAGGTCCGGGCCTGCTTCCTGCGCCTTTCCGGCAGCATCTCCTCGGCCGAGGATTCAGGTGTGTTCCCGACCGTGCCGACCTGATCCTCGACGTCACGCTCCCTCGCCAGTTGATCCTGCAGCCGAGATACTTCCTCGTTCACCTCGCCGCCTGAGTCGGAAAACACCTCATCCAGTCGGTCTACCAGTGCGGCGATTTTGCTGTATCTGTTCGCCTGCAGGGACAGGCCTAGGACCGATGCGTCGTTCACGGGCACAAAGTGCGAGACTACAGCGCGATGCACGGCACTGGATGCGGCGATACCCGGCGGGCCTTGGTTCTCTAGCCATTCCAGCGCCTCTCGTTCCTCCGGATTGCCGCCGTCCTCCGCCCATGTCGCCACCAGCGCAGAGAACAAACGTGCCGGATGTGGCGGCCACTCACCTGACCGACGGTCGTTGTGGTAAGTGGCAACGTACCGTCCCGTCAGGAGATTCACTTCTATTGCGAAGCTCCTTGCGGCGGCCATCAGCTATTCGGCGGGTAGTTCCGTGGCCGCCTGCTTGCGGCTGCGGCGGATCAGCTCGAGCAGCTTTGGCGCGGGCTTGAGGCGGATAGTCCCCGATTCCCAGCCAATCCCGGCGTCCCTGGCGTGTTCGGCCGCGGCCGACAGTACCTCGGCGGCCGCGCCTCGGTTCAGATCGACGACCTCGCCGGCTGAACCGTCCCTGCCCAGCATCTCAAGACGGGGCGGATGGGTCGGGAGCAGCAGGCAGCGGGACCGCAGGTCGAAGTCGTTCTCATACTGGTACGCGATGGCGGCGACGCCCAGGGCGGCGACCGCCGAGCGGGCGGCCATCTCAGCCTCGAAGTCGAACCCCCTGAAACGCAGCCTGCGCAGCGCCGCGAAGGAAACCACGGTGGTCTGCAGGGCCCTGGAGATCGTCACGCCCCCAGCCTGAGCGTCTATCGAAGGAACGATGTTGCCGTGGTTGATCTTGGATGGCTGGCCCGCTTCGCCTCCCTCTCCGGCTCGCGAGGCAAGAGCGGGTACGCCCCTCTTGTCCTTTTCGGCGTCGTCAGGATTGGTTGTCCACACCTCGGAGGAGTCGGCGCTCTTAAATGCCTTGTCCTCCGGCGCGACCTTCTCCATTTGCAGCGGGTCTATTCGGCTTCCTACCTTCCTCCCCACGGAAACATCGAAGCCCACAATCTCGGAGACGTAGGCCCGCTGGAACTTAGACCCCAGACCTCCCTTGGGACCGGTAGAGTCCCACATGCCAAAAAGCAGTGAGGTCGGGGAGAAGCGGAACAGGGCGGTGGCGTTTCGGGGCGTCGCGTTGGTGATGGAGACCCCGATGTCCGATAGGCGGAACAGCGTGCAGTCCAGCAGGCTATCCCGGAAGATCGCGTCCGCCAGTCGGTGTGGGGCCTCAAGGACGGTCAACTTGTCAAAGTCCGTAACACCGCCGATTTCGGAGAAATCGACGTATGGGACAGGGAAGGCCAATTCGCCCCGCTCCCACCCTTCCAGCAAGCCCATTTCAGCCCGGTTTGCCTGCGATGCGACGGAGTCCAGCAAGACGGTCGTGGACGGCCTCTCGTCGCCTCCAACCTGCCGCTCCTCCACCGCGTACTTGTGCTCGGCCCGTCCATCCACCGAATAGGAAGGCGGGAATACCTTGTCACCCTCGCCGCCGGCGGGCTGCAAGGTGATCCGAGACCTGAGGGCCACCGCATCGCCGGCTACGGCACCATGGAGCTTTTCGAAGGTGAGTAAGGGCATCCAATCCTCCTTGCACTTTGAGGGGCTGAGCCTGCGTCACAGCTATCCATACCTGGATAATCAGCAAAGGAGCGATCATCGCGCCCGCCTTCAACAAGTGCCGGTCGCGGGTTCTCTCCCAGGTCCCGCTCGGCCTAGGCGACGATGCCCCGGAACCGTTACGCGCCCGGTTGAGCTCACAGATATTCTGCATTTGCAAGATATTTGCCGCAGGCCTTTGGAAAGGGAATTATACACCTGTTTAGACAGGGCGCATGTAGTGACATGCCCGCCTATGTCGCGCCAACCGCGTCGATGCCGTAGGTTTTGGGAGTTTCCTGATAGCCTAGCCTTGACTCACCAATGTTTGCGTCCAGCGAGTCAATAAGCTTCTAGTACTTGTCCCTGTCGTTGGCCTCACCATCTCGGACCTTCTCCTGCGTCCACTCTTGAATCGTCTCTAGCTCTTGCATAGGTACAGGCGCCTCGCGGATGCAAACTACGCCCACTTCCTCTCTTTAACTCACGCTCTGGTATCTGGTCCTGCTGCATCCGGTGGTGTGGATCTTGGAGTTGGCACTGGTGATGGCGGTTTGGATTGCTCACAGGACGCTGGAAGCGCTGGGCGATGAACAGGATACTTTCCATTATCGTCTGGTCGTGTTATGCGCGTTACGCGTACTCCTGCACGCATGGAATTAGGGGTCACGGAACCCGCGCTTCGCTTTCCAGACCCAAACGATCCTGAAATCGAGCGGTTCTTCCGGCGTATTCCAGAACAAGGCGATCGCGTGCTGCGCGTAGCCGTCAACACCAACTTCGCCCCGTGGTGCGTGGTGAGTGTATTCTTCGATAGAGGCAGGAGGGGAGACCCATGAAGCTGAAAGTGGAGAGGGAAGCCGATGCCCTCTACCTTCGACTCGACGACTCCCCAATAGTCGAGTCAGAAGAGGTTTCGCCGGGGCTGGTGCTGGACTATAACGAATCGAACGAAGTGGTTGGGATTGAGGTGCTTAACCTCTCGAAGAGGTCCTCCTCGCTCAACCTCTCGGCCCTGCAGTTCGAGACCGTCTGAGCTTCCACGGAAAACGCACGGCATGACTCGTGCCCAATTGCGGCGGGGTGTGCGCATGCGTCGAGAGGCTCGGGAAGCCAGGGAGCGCAAGGTCAGGCGGGTGCCAGCATTCAGCGTGTCGCTCACTCATTCTGAATTGCGCGAAGGACCGGAGCCCTGCACGCCCACTTGAAGAGAGCCTGTGAGCGCCAGCTTCTCCGGCGAGGGTCTGGACCTGAACGCGATCAGAGTCTGAGAGAAGTGCCAGGGATTCGTGAGCAGGTGTGGGCGTCCCCGGGGATTTTATCTGCCCCATGCTCGGCGGGGTCTTAGAGTCATCGATCTGCCGTCATGGCGAGCTGTCGGTGGCGGTGCAGGCGGCGGACGTGTAGGACCGTGACGGATTCAGGCTGGCGCTGATGGCGGTATACGTCGGCAAGCTGGTGGAATGGGTCAGGAACGTAGGTGGATGGTCCCTGGAGTTGGTCAGGCCGCCGCCGCACCAGAACGCCTTCGAGGTCACCCCGCGCCGCCGGGTAGTCGAGCGCGCGTTCGCATGGTTGGGCAAGTACCCGCAGACTTGGCAAGGACTACCAGGAACTGCCGCAGACCACCGAAGCCTAGATCTACGCAGCCATGACCGGGCTGATGCCCCGCCGCCTGGTACAGGTCTATCCCCGCGCCTGCGGTGGAACCGGGTCTTGCTCGAGAACGCGGCCCAGCAGGATGTAGTCGTGGTGCCGAGCCAGAGACTGCGTATACTACACGTAGATAAGGGGCTCGATGATCTGGAACAGTACGCGGTGGGAGTGATCCAATGACCGTGACCAACGACCGCTGGGAGCAAGACCCTCCTCTGTTGATTCTCCGGGATGGGCAGGTCGTGTATCCGGAATCGCAAGAGCTGGCCCAGCGCTACCTGGCGATCTATGATGCCTGGGAGGTCTATCGGCAAACCGGAGACAGGCAGGCGCTGGTCAACCTCGGCATCTTGCCCACCGAGGCGCTTTAGGAGCGCAACCGACCAGCAGTAGCCTCTCCACGCGTAGAACACCCTCTCGGCTAGGTTTCCCCTACGTGGTGCCCACTATCATGGGTGCGGCCACCAGGACCGCGATCACGTTATAGGCCAGCGTGAGCGCGTCCACGATGGGTCTATCCCCGCGCCCCGCGCCTGCGCGGGAACCATCGCAATGGCGACTGTAGACCGTAAGCGGCAGTTGACAGGGGTGGAGGTGGGGGCGGGGCCCCGAGGATCGCCAGAGCCGGGAGCCCCTAAGCGGCGCGGGGGACTGAAATGTTGCTGCCCGCACCGCCTACGGCGCATTATACAATAACCCCCGACTGCTAAAGTGGTCGGCGCGGGTGACACATGACTCAACCGGAACAGACACCCGAACAGGTACTCTAAGCCACGCTGCGCAACGTGGCCCGGGGTTACGATCAAAAATCCAAGGGCATTCCATCCACGGCGACGGAACGCATGAGGACCGCCCTGGCTCTAAAGGCCATCTAGAAGGGCCAGAACGCGGTCTTTCTGGCCCGGATCATCAACGGCCCTCTGGTTAAGTTCGGGGCACGTGCAATGGTCTACCGGCTCAATCCCATGCCGCGTACGCATGGTCGCCTGCACCGGTCTACTTCACGAGACAGGCGGTGTCGACCACGGCATCGAGCCCATCGGTTCAAAGTGCCGTCGATTTTTGCAGGTCGATCTTGATCTTCTGGAAGATGGTCTTGCAGTCGTGGCAATTGCAGCGGCCCACGCGGTGATTTTCAGCTTTACGGGCCACCTGTGTGCCGCCGCAGTAGGGGCAGGCGGGGTTATCTCCCCACTTGATCCTCTCAAGGTGCTCGATGCAGGATTCATTGTCTGAGAATCGCTGGAATACTCGGCTAAAGTCCACTTTGGCCGCTCCCCCTGTCCACTAGAGGTCAAACGGCCTGACCTTTCAACCCGTTTCAGAAATCGGGCGTCGTCGTCGGCAGGAACCACGCTAGCAGCACGAGGCCCTTTCTCGTTAGAGCAAGTCTCTGGGACAAGTTGGAACGCCTCTTGCTCATTCTTCATCCCCTCCCTCATCCGCTGCCTGCCTTGCAGTCACTGTGCGCGTTTGCTGCTGAGCTCTCGTCCTCCGCCATTGTGTATGTGCTATTTTGAGGTCTCGTACCGCCCTAAATGCTGGCACCAATAGCCTCAATACTATCTCCTGCAAAATCACATATACCCAGTAGTAGAGCAACCGTTCCCACTCGTTCCCTGATTCTCGTAATAGTTGGGACGTAGCTTCGATGTCGATATCTGCAAGATTGGCAACGAATAACCCCAAGAGCGCGAAAGGTAAGATACGGGCTATATCCCTTGCAAGGTCTTCCTCGAAATAGGCTGTTACTCTGACGGCCGTAATTACCGACATAGATATGATAATTAGATGCGCGGGCTCCTTTGAGTTGTAGAGAATCGCTAGCATCACCGTGAGCATGAAGAACCAGCCGTAAGCCAGCAGTGGGAAGATCAGGCAGTAACGGAAGATCCATATCGAGGAGAACAGCAACACACGGAGAATGGCATTGTGGGCTACCAGGTTATTCAACGCCACATGTTGAAATCGAAACAGATCCCGTCGGGCGATGAACCGACAGAAGTAGAACACAATCATGGTGTACATAGCTAATACCAGAGCGAACACAACGGCTGGCTCGATTACTTCCAGCGCCCGGTCGAAGCTAAGAACGCTAAAAGCGTCGCCAATCATCGTTCAGCACCACCATTTAAGTGTGAGGACAAGCCGTTCAAATGTAAGTCACGCATACCCATAGGTGCCAACTAATATGGAAATAGAGGTGAAGTTCGCTTCATGGGTATACTGAAGTGTCTTCCATATTGTGCCGCCCGACGTACAAGGTGCTCACCAAGCCCCCGTCGGGCGACCCTGAGATGGTCCGCTTGGTCATGCCGGTGAGTACTTGCGCTCAAATGTATCTGGGTCAAGTGCATGCTCCCGGTTCCATATGAGCTAGTGGGTAGGAGGGCTACTCCTCCCCAATTGAGATGGTTGGCTGCCACTCGCCGATGCGGGCAGGGTCCAGCCTTTCGACATGATCCAGATGGTCGAAGTCCGTATCCGCCGATATGATGCGGCCAGTTCCTATGCGCTGCATCACGGCCGCGTGCACGAGATCACGGCCGCTCACATTGGGTTGGTGATCCGCAAGCCCCGACGCTATAAGCACGTCCTTCGCATGGACGGGCTCAACTCTGCCATGCATGGCCTCGGCGAAGGCCCGAAGCACCTCTCGCCCTAACTCCCAGCGTCCCTGAGCCAGGTAGCGATGAAGCAGTTCCTGGAAAACCTCGGAGTCGGTCACAAAGGGCCGCGGGTTGTCGGCTACACTGCGGAGAATCCGGGCGCACGGGTCCTTGAGGGGATGGTCCCCACCTGCGGCGTAGATCGGGACGTTGGCGTCAACGAAGACCGCCGGGCTCATGGGCGGCCTCCAATTCGCGTGAGAGGGCATCCGGGTCCGGCGGGTCTTCCACGTTCAACCCGATCAGCCGTTCGATCGCTTCCTTGCGGCGCGTGCGCAGGATTTCCTCGTAGGCCCCATCAATGAGACTGCGAACGACGTCGGAGATGGCCGCTCCTTTCTCCTGCGCCAACTCCTCCAACCGCCGCCGGTGCTCGACATCCAACCGTACGTCTACCCTATTGATCATATCACTGTATCATCCGGTTCTTAGCGTACGGAGCACATCATCCGGTGCATCTCATCTGAAGTCAATAGAGGATCGACAGACTACTTTCCAACCATGCAAGCTGGCTCTGACGCGGGTCTCTCTCGGTCACGTCGACAGTCCGCGTGCCATTTCAATGAACGGCCCCAGGGACTTCCCCAGCACCGCCACTCCCGCATCGTGCGTAAATGGCAATCCGAAACGGCTACGCGCTGCACCGTTGAGTGCGAAATCGTAACCGCCAGTGTTGACTACGCAGAACAGACTATCGTGGCATTCGACAGTCACATGGTCGTCGCGGAACGGCCACTCGCCACGAAACTCTGCCTCGTTGAATGCAAGCGAAGGCCAGCCCGATGCTGCGACTTGCTGGGCGGAGCGCCTGACCCATTGGTCGGTGTCGCACCTGAGTATCTCCACCGAACGGCGATAGCCGATGGTGCCGAATTGGTCGTCCCGGAGATTCCTGAACTCTTGATACACGACTGAGAGTCGTCTGATTTCGCCTTCGGGGTCGGCATGTCCCCCAAGCGTGTACTGCATGGCTATCGCCCTGGCCAACCGCTCCATCCTAGCAATCAACGCGCTGTTTACTCGCGGGTAGTAGTCGCGGTGCAATCGCTCCAGATTGTCAAGATACGGGATTGGGTCCTATACGCAGGACTCCAGTGCCTTCCACTCACCTTTGGGGTCTATGGGCCTGTGGCTCGCCCCCCGCCACAACGTCGAGGCTGATGTATCGGCCCATCTTCCCGAGTAAGGATAGGATTCTCACGCAATCGCTAAGCACGGGATCCGTCTTGATGAATGTGAGGTCCTGTTGCACCAGGGAGCGTTGCGTTCCGCCATAGTGCTTTGTGCAGATCGTCTCTAGCAGGCTCTCTAGATCGTGGCTGAGCGACTTCATCGTAACCCTGTTGGGGTAGGTCCCGTGACGGCCCTTGTGAACAGCGGCGACAAAACACTTCATCAAGCGTTCGAAACCGCTCGCCAGCAACTGATGCGGCAGGCCGTAGAGAGTGCTGCCGATGTCTATTTCTTGGAGGTGTCCGAATCCAGACTTGAGGAGTTCCCTCGACGTTTCCAGCTCATCAAGCAAGCGCAGAAAGCACATCGGATCTTTGGACGGAATGTCACTGGAGAAGATCGACCGCATCATCGACGCCCTGCGTTACGAGCGGGTCCGATGGACTCCGGTGCGCCGGGTCAACATCCCCAAATCTAGTGGGGCGCCCCGCGCCCTGGGCATACCGACGTGGACGGATAGGCTGCTTCAGGAAGTCATCCGGATGATTCTGGAGGCCTACTACGAGCCGCAATTCTCCTACCGCTCCCACGGTTTTCGGCCTGACTGGGGATGCCACACCGCCCTGAGCGAATTGGTAAACACCTGGAAGGGAACTCGATGGTTCGTCGAGGGCGACATCAAGGGGTGCTTCGACAACATCGACCACGACGTCCTGTTGTCGGTGCTCGGCGAGAAGCTCCACGACAACCGTTTCCTACGTCTGCTCAAGTACCGACTGAAGGCAGGCTACATGGAGGATTGGACGTATAACCGCACACTGAGCGGTACGCCGCAAGGAGGAGTGGTCAGTCCTATCCTCGCCAACATCTACCTAGACCGGTTGGACAAGTATGTCGAGAGCGATCTGATACCAGCACACACCCTAGGCACCGGAAGAGGACGCAACCGCCCGTACGAGCAGTTGCGGAGTCGGGCCGTCCGCCACCGGCGAGCAGGGAATCACCATCTGGCGCTGCAACTGCGAAAGCAGATGCGGCAACTGCCATCAAGTGACCCCTGAGACACGGGCTACCGGCGGCTGCGATACGTTCGCTACGCGGACGACTTCGTACTGGACTTCATCGGGCCGAAGGCCGAAGTCGAGCAGATAAGGGAGTCTCTGGAGGCGTTCCTGCGCGACTCACTCAAGCTGGAATTATCCAGGGAGAAAACCCTCATAACCCACGCCGCCAGCCGGGCGGCCCAGTTCCTCGGCTACGAACTCACAAACCAGCAGGCAACGACAAGCTCGGCCACCGGGGTCGACGAAGTGTCAACGGCCAAATCGGCTTACGAGTTCCCACCAAAGTCATCGAACAACACTGCCAAGTCCACATGAAAAACGGCAAACCGATTCACCGCAGCGTGCTAATCCACGACGAGGACTACTCCATCATGGACAGGTACCAGTCGGAATTTCGGGGAGTCGTCGAGTACTACCAGGTCGTCCTAAACGTCTCCCATTTCAGGAGACTGCAATGGGTCATGAGCCAGTCGCTCGTCAAGACCCTTGCGGACAAGGACAAGACCACACGCCGGAAAATCGTACGGCGTTACAAGAGCACCTTGCGTACCGCGCATGGGAAACGAGCTTGCCTCAAGGTCTTCAAGGAACAGGGCAATGGGAAACGCCCTCTGGTGACGCAGTTCGGTGGCATATCCCTGAAGCGGAATCGACATGCAGTACTCTTAGACCGAAAGTCTCTGCGGTACAGGGCCGAACGCAACGAGCTGGTCAAACGGCTCCTAGCGGACGAATGCGAGATGTGCGAGTCAAAGGTGGATGTCGAAGTCCATCACATCCGCGTACTTCGCGACCTGAACGTAAAGGCCCAAGGTCCCAAATCCCCGTTGCAAAAGCTCATGGCGGCCCGACGACGCAAGACCCTAGTGGTCTGTCGAAGGTGCCACATGGACATCCACCACGGGCGCATCACTCCGCAATCGCAGCGCAGACAAAGAAATACTTGACTTCCACCTAGGAGCCACGAAAAGCCTTCCCACGCAAGGTCGGCCGTTTCCCAACGACTAGGGCTGTTACCTGAACTAGATGTTCAGTTTGTTAGCAGATCACCCCAAGGTAGGTCCGCACCCGATGCGATACCAAAGCATGCCATCGTGACGATGCCACGTACGTCATCGTCCGTTAGCTCTCCTAGTTCAGTCACATCCCAATTGGCCGCCACTATTCGGCGCAAAGTGGACTCGCTGAAATGGCTAAAGGTTTCGCGGCAATCGTCGTACAACTCCGGGCTATATGCTGGTTCGGCTGGCCCCTGAGGCCCGGCTGGCCCCTGAGGCCCGGCTGGTCCTTGTGGCCCAACGGCACTGGGTGCACATGCGACGGCAAACAGTAACACCACCAAGGTGGCGCCACCGATGCAGATTAACTTCATGGCCGCGGCCTCCTAGTCCCACCGTGAAATAGCCTACCTTGGCTAGTCAAGTATCTTAGACGCATTGCGAACCACATGACACTGGAGAGCCGGATGCGGTGAAAGCCGCACGTCCGGTTCGGAAGGGGCCGACGGAAAAGTGCTCCGCTAACACGGAGTAACTCGCCGGCGGCCTACCCTACACAACGGCTGGCGCTGGTACATCACGGAGTGGGGTGCGCCAAGAAGCGCGTAGGTTGAATGTTCCAAATGTGGAACCCGGCCGGGAGTGGGCCGGTGGCTAGGGAGGCAGGCATGGGGACCAGAGGTAGAACCGTGTCTGAAGCCCTCCCGACATTGTGGCGGCGGCCACCCTACTGAACCGCGCGCTGCTAGCCAGAGTGTCGCTACGGTTACGAAAGAAACTGCTGTTTGAAGCGTCGAAGGAATGACCACCCGCTCACGGTAGGGCGAGGGTGGAGCCATCGGAACCCCTGTCTCTCCGATGCAGGGACAGCCCTCCTTGGTCAGGGATGCCGTACTCCCTAGACCGGCATCCCCCGATACGAGCGCGGCAACGAAACGTGCCAGGCGTACAGGCAGGGTGCGCCAAAAAGCGCATAGGTTGAGAGTTCCAGGTATGGAACCCGGCCAGGAGTGGGCCGGTGGCTAGGGAAGCAGGCACGGGGGCCAGAGGCAGATCCGTGTCTGAAGCCTTCCTGACAATGTGGCGGCGGCCACCCTACTGAACCGCGCGCTGCTAGCCAGAGTGTCGTTATGGCTACGAAAGGAACTGCTGATTGAAGCGTCGCAACCCCAACCACCCGCTCACGGTAGGGCGAGGGTGGAGTCATCGGAATCTCTGTCTTCTGCCTATAGAGACAGCCTTGTTAAGGCAGGGATGCCGTACTCCCTTTGACCGGCATCCTCCGATGACGAGCGCGGCAACGAGCCAAGCTAGGCGTATAAGCAGGGCCTAAGACGGCATGAAGACGCAACCTGTGGGAACTTGGGAAGCTCGTCCGGCTCTCCGGCGACGGAGTAGGCCAGCCTGCGGCCAATGCTGGACGGGTGGCAGAGTCCGCATAGTAGTCCGAGGACGGGAAAACCGTCCACATGGCGAAGGCTGGCAGTCAGATGGGTGGGGAAAGAAGTGAACTACGCCGGAGAAGGGATGTATGAACCCGACTGTGATGGCGGAAAAGCCGATATCTCCGACCTTGGTTTGACCCATCTGATGGAGAGCCGGATGCGGTGAAAGTCGCACGTCCGGTTCGGCGGGGGGGGGGGGGGATGGCGCAGACCAGCCGGAGCAGTCCGGCCATTGGCGGCGCCGTCCCCACCCAAGACCTAAGGCGACATGCAGACGCAACTTATGTGAACTTGGGAGCCATGTTCGGCTCCTCGGCAACGGAGTAGGCCAACCTGCGGCCAATGCCGTCCGTGAGGCAGAGCACCCTCGTCAGGTGAGGCTTGATCTCGTCCCCCATTAAACCATGTGGCGCCACATGGTTTAATGGGGTATATGGAGTTTAGGCATGCGGGATTGAGGCGATTGTGGGAACATGACGATATCAGCCGCATCAATCCCGACCATGTGGCCCGCGTCAACCGCATCCTGGACGACCTGGCCCAATCCGTTCGGCCCACGGACATGCGCCGACCCAGCTTCCGGCTCCATCAGTTGCGCGGCAACCGGCGGGGTACATGGAGCGTCCGAGTTTCCGGCAACTGGCGGGTGACCTTCCGGTTCGTCGAAGGCCGGGCGATAGATATAGACCTTGAGGACTACCACTAACTTGAAGGAGGGTTTGCTAATGAGCGCACAGAATCCTACCCACCCAGCCGCCGGTCTGCGGGACGACCTGGAGGAGGTGGGCTGGACCGTCAACGAGTTTGCCACCCGCCTGGGAGTCAGCCGGAACACGGCCTCGCGGCTGCTGAACGGGCGATGTGCCATATCGCCCGAGGTGGCCCTTGCTTTGGAGCGCATCGGCTGGAGCAACGCCGATTTCTGGATGCGCCGTCAGGCCAGCTACGACCTGGCGATCGCCCGTCGCGCGCAGGAGGCGGCTCCCGTCGCGGGATAGCCGCTCAGTGGCCGATGCACCCGGCTTGTAGGGCTGACCGCGCGGAGCGCCTCGGGAATCTTCAAATGGTGTTGATCGGGGAATTCCTGAGCGTTGAGATATATGCTCGCCGACTCTGACCGCCTGATCACAGGCCGTCGCGACACCGCGACACTCGGCAATATCTTTACCGCAGGTTCCCCAGTTATGTCTCGAAGATGGTTCAGCCTACGGTCCTGTCCGGGCCAGTATGAGGCTTCTGCCGTCACTCCATCCCGACGCTTCACACTACAGGAATCGCGAGTCCTCGGGAGGTTGCGTCAAAGGGTGCTCTGAAAATACCCTCAGGCGGCGATCCTCTCGACCTGTTCCTCTAACGCGATCCCGTCCTTAGTACCTGGCGCCGAGGTAGACGTCAGCCATCAATTCCGGCTCATGCAGCCGCCGGAACCTGTTCTCGGCCACCATCAGCATCAACCTGAGCGTCAATGTGAAGGGACTTGATATTGTGTCCAGCAAAAGGGGCAGATAGGAGGATTCTGATCAAATGCCAAATGGAGGGTCAGACTGCTGCGGCACCTGCTGGTTCAACCGGTCTAATAGCAGCGAACGTGGGTCCGCCAGCTTCAACCGCGAGATTCCTAGCTATTGCGAGATTCGTCACCTCGCCATCCCCGATCCCTTCTACACCTATTGCGCCAATCATCCACACCATCGGCGCAGCCGGGACTCCATACCTATCGGGCCAGTCTATGTTGGTGACAGCTTTGGTGTGCGGAAGCTCTGGAAGCCGTCGCCAGACACCGAGGAGATACGTCAGCACCTGCTAGATATCGTAAGGGCTCCTGAAGAGCATAAAGATGGCTATCCTTTCTTCTCGTCGCCTCCGCACATAAGGGCGATTGAGCAATTGGTGGAATTCGGCGATGAACGACTCGTCGGAGCTTTGGAGGACCTCGCCCAACGGGACGAGGTGGAAGTAGCCCGGTCAGACATCCTCGAACTGATCAAGACCGTACGTGAGAAACTGGCCATCTAGCCTCACGGGCCATCACGGATTACCGTACAGGGCAGGTCCTCGTTACCATTTTCCCGATGTCATTCAGTTGGCATACCACATCTTCCAGAACGCGCCCATATTCCACGCCAGATTGCAGGTGGATTGGCACCTCGTAACGCCAACTGCCATCTTCCGACTTGGCCAGTGAGGGTGCATTGCCTAGACGGGCCGGGCTGATTGGGACTTCATGTCCAATCTTCAGCCACAGAGGGGTGTCGCCATTGGTGGCCCACAGGCGGAAGTTCACACACAAAAACAAGATGCCGGGGACATCTTCTCCCGGCTCAGTCCTCAGCCTGAAATACCGCCCATAGCCGGACCTCCGAGGCGTAGCGTTGAGGCCTCGAGTAGACATCCAGCCTTTCGGGCGGCCATGACCATCAACCACGTCATCAATCAGCCTGTTGAGCCACTGGAGCCGGCGCGGTACTGAGGGACTGAGTTCAGCTGTCTTGATGGGTTGGAAAGCCTCTTCGTCCTCCCGTTGCGCCAGTCCACGGAGTTGTCGGATGTCCGCAGCAAGCATGGAATCACGGGAGACCGCTTCAGCCAAACGGTCTAGGATCAATGGCCAACTTACCAGCATCAGCCGTTTGTCCTGCTTGTCTGGACCGATCACCCTTGCCCTGCGAATCTGCTCGGCTGTTTTGACCTCCTCCAGCCCGAATCCATCTTGCCCGCCTTCCATCTGGCGCGTGATCTCCCCCCACAGTATCTCCAACCTCGTGGCGGGAGCGATGAACAGCAGCACTCCCGGCCCTGCGTCTTCCAGTTGGCTGAAATAGCCGCTGGCTTGCCCCTCAAGGAGGGAGGCCCAGAACTTCGACTCGACAAGTAGCCGCTTGCCACCCCCCTGGTCGTACCCCACCATGTCCGGGCGAGACCCGTCCTTGTACGTTACCTGGGTTTCAAATCTGGATAGGGTGTCAAGGTCGTAAGTTCCCTCACCTTCCATCAACAGCAGGCCCAGCGCATCGCGGCAGGAAGGGGATTTGTTGAGGATGAAGGCCAGAGCGTCGGTGGCTGTGTCCTCCACTCTATTGGTCAAGCGAGGCACCAGATACGCGAGCAGTGTGAATTCTTCAGGCATGACGCTCCTCCTCAGTATCCGGCAATTGGGGTTGGTGGGCTGGGCAGGCAGGATAGTCCTCCGGCATCCCCGTGTCGCCAGGCTGAATCACGAAGTCCCGGCGGTCACGATACAGACGGGCGCGGTTGATCACGTTCTCGTCATCATTGGGGTCGAAGCCGTCCCACTGGCCGTTGAACCAGTATTTGAAGTCGCCGATGAAGAGGTACTTGTTGCTCACGCGGAAGAAATGGCAATCTACGCCCTCGCCATCCTGGAACCGAGCAAAGATGGCGTGCAGCAGTTCCCGCTGTCCATCCTTCTCGCTGAGGACGTATTCATGGGGCCACGTATCACGGTAGGTGACCGCCTCCCGCCATGGTGCGCAGGCAATGAGTTCCGTCAGTTTCATATCCAACTCCGGCTCGAAGGAAACTGCGAGAGTTCTTGATTTTGTCAAGTCTGGTGGGCCGAAGTGTACCGAAAGCGAACTCATATATGCGAGGTAGCTCCTGAACAGTCGCGACGTCTAGGAGGCGTATCCCTCGTCGCTCCATGTTGATCAAGTCCATTTCGATGAACGACTCCGATCATGGTCTGTCAAACTGAGAATTTGGCGCCTCTGCGAACTCGAGGAAAGTCATTGGTCTTCGCCTGGCGGATTGCATCTGGATTCAGCGGTTCAGCAACTAACCGTCCGTGCCTTAGACTGAGCAGAACTGGTCTATGCCCAAGGATCGCGCTGATGCAATTGAAATGCCGAACAATTGTCTCCAGTCTCGTTCCGCTAATGCCGTCCATCGTTGCGTTTCTGGCTATTGCCTGTGTCGTCGGGGACGCTGAGCCCAGCACCGACCTGGAGTCCTCCTCAGCCAGCCAAACCAATGGCAGGGAGATTGCTGAGACCGTCCCGGCAGGGACCGCCTCTGCGGCTGAGACGTCCACTCCGGACAGGCAACAGGCTGATGTGGCTGAAGGCGTCGCGCCGCCGAAGATGCCGCCTACACACTCATCTTGCCAGCTGATTCAGGGCGCCCCGGGCCAGCCCGGCGCGGTGCACCTGGACGTCGAGGTGATAGCCGACGGTCTTGAGATCCCCTGGGGACTTGCGATTCTTCCTTCAGGCGACCTGCTAGTTACTGAGCGGCCTGGTCGTGTGCGCCTGGTACAGGATGGGCAAGTAGTTCCGAAATCGGTACTTGAATTCGATATCTCGATGCCACCGCCGCTGTATGGCATACCCCTGCTGGGGTCCGAAGGCGGGCTGCTTGGCCTGCTCTTGAACCCCGGCTTCGTCAGCAATCGGCAGTTCTACGTCTTTTACAACGTGGAGAAAGAGGACGGTTTGCAAGTTGGTCGAATCGAGCGCTATGTGCTCTCCGATGACGGACGTTCGGCGAAGTTAGACCGCCTGATCATCGATGACCTGCCTGCGGGACTACACCATCAAGGCGGTCGTATGCGGGTGGGGCCGGACGGGATGCTGTACGTAGCGGTCGGAGCCTATCTGCCAGGAGACGCTCAAGATCCCGAAACCCTGGCGGGGAAATTGCTCCGAATGGACCTCGATGGCGGTATCCCTCCAGACAACCCGGATCCGGGCAGCTACGTATTTGTCAGCGGAATACGCAACACCCAAGGATTCGACTGGTTCGACGACCGACACATTGTGATGGTGGACCACGGGCCTTCCGGTATCGAACTGGGGAGGCAGGACTTGCGAGGGTTTGACGAGGTTAATGTCGTGACTGCCGGCGAAAACCTAGGCTGGCCCAGCATCTGGGGATGCGACTCGCAAGAGGGGCTCGTCAGCCCGGTGTTGACCTGGGAGGAGCCAGTGCCCCCGACCGGAGCGATATTCTATCGCGGCGACTTGATCCCCGAATGGACCGGCAGTTTCCTGTTCACGACCGTCGGGCTCAATGACAGCGAAGGTGGCAGACACCTGCATCGCGTAGTGTTTGACACGGAAAATCCGTATGCCATCATGGCTCACGAAGTGTACCTGCAGGACGCCTACGGTCGCCTGCGGACCATCGTAAGCGACGCAGACGGATGGCTCTACGTGATGACGAGCAACTGCGACAACCGCGGCACCTGTCCCCCCGAAGGCGACATCATTCTGCGTATCGGGCCCGCCCGATAGCGCGTCGGGGATGCTGGCGATGTCCGGCTCAGCCGCGGAAGTCTAGTGTGAAGCCCGGCCGTTTGACGGGTTCAGCTTTGAACGCCACGGCGAAAGCCAGAAGCGCTCTCGCCATTTGCGATAGGATCCTTCAGGGATGAGTCAAGGATATACCGCAACGGTGGCCGACCCTGCCGTATATCGAGGCGGACATGGGCCATCTTAGGCGCCTCCTAGCATCAGGCTAGGATCTACAACCGCTTAACATGGCGTAAGGACTTTGCCATCTGGGCGTCCTTCAAGAATCGCTCCGTCGATTTCACCGAGCTCACCCGCAAGGGGCGCCAGAGCCTTAGCAATTGCCAGGTCCAGCCGCAGCAGCATGGCGGAGTAGCCGAGCGTCATCGCGTATTCCACCAACACGTGGCCCCTGCTGTAGTACCCGGCACGGATCGCCCCGCGCCCTAGGGCACCCGACCGTCGGTACGGACACCGCTGAGGTAAGTGCTACGCACCACTCGGACGCTCCGCTCACTTTTCCTCCAGTCCGAAGCCTTCAACTCCGCCAGCGGAAGCTGGAAGCAGCAAGACTTTATCCCACCCCGCCTCACAGTGCGATTTCCTCGGCATCGGCCAGGTTTTCCAGGGTGCGGCGTGTAAGTTCCACAGCTGGCGTGGTTTCGTGTCGGTCGAGGGCCAATAGGCCACGCGTATCAAGTCCGCCTCGGTTAACGATGGATAGGCACCGTCGCATTTGGTCATTCCCCAAGGCGCGCCCTCTTCAATCGACATGAAGGCGCGGCCTCCCTACCACCATGTAAAGGGTAGATTCAGCAGAAGACGATGAGCTCGGGCCGACCTGACGCGACCTGCCGGAAGATTCGGGGAATATCGCGGGCTCGCGAATTGCCGTCAGCGGCAACTTGACGCACACGGTCAGCCGGTCGTCTAGCGACTTGGGCAAATTCTCGACTGCGACGACCTACCAGAATCCACCTTGGGCGGTCCCGGGGTTGCGCCAAGGGATGCGGGCGGCGTTGGAGCCTTACGCTACGGCGGCGCCGTCAAATCTCTGTTGCCAGACACCACCACGGCGACGCCTCTCGATGTTGGGATATATGCGCTCCACCAGTTCGTGGGCCTCCGCGCTCATCATCACGGGGCCGCCCGGTCCGCAAGATCCACCCAAAACGGCGATTCGACAAGCGGCCGCAAGGATAGCAGGTCGCTGGTCCGCCGGTTTCCCTGCCCAGCGCGGGAAAGGCGGATAAGCGTAGCTGGACGCCCGGCCACAAATCTGACAACAAGGCTAAGGTCCGGCTTGTTGATTGGTATTTGGCCGTGACGTTGTGCAGCCCGACTAGGGAATAAGCCTGACTGTGTTGGAGTAGACCTGAGAGTCTCAACCGGCGTCGGCCCAATGCGTCGCACCTTGACCGACGGAGGGGATGCGCGGCCACTTGGAGCCTGTGGCTCGGCCAACTTCGGCCAGGTCCAGCCAGTGGCGATGTGCCCATTTCGGACCATCGGCGACGTGGGCCTAAATACCTTCTATCTCCGACACCGGGCCCGGGATACGTGCCGCTATTGGCACCGAGATCCCCGATCCATTCTGCCAGCTGCGCGGGCCGTTGCAAATGCGACCCCTCAAAACCCGGGCCCTAGACCGGGCGTGCCTGCACATCGAGGGCGTGGACCGTATTGATTGATCCCCCGCCTCTGCGGTCAACTTCCGAGTTGGACATGCAGTCACCACCAGGGCATTACCGCACCATCCGCGCCTTGATGGCGGGCTCATACGCCGAGATCCCAGGCGGTCCAGGCAATGGTCCGCTGCAGGGCCGGCAGCCAGTCGGCCGCCGTCGCGTCAAAGACGATGTTTCCCCGCAGGGTCACGGCCACCCATGGGGGGGACAAGTCCGCCGGTATGGGCTTGCCTGGCCACCACTGGGCGGCCCCGGCGGTCCAAGCGGTCTCCGAGGCCTCGGGTTGTGTTGCGACAGCCCACCCGGCAAGCGGCCTGCCGGCATCTCCGAGGACGCGCCAGAGTGAGGCGAAGCGATCCACCCGGCAGCCCTCGATGGTGTAGCCGGACCGCCCCGGGATCGGGCGGGCGGTCCAGTCCGGACCGCCTGTGGAATCGAAGACGACGGCCCGCAGGCCCTCGATGGTTGCCGGGTCGGCCTCGGCCCCGGAGTGTAAGCGCCCGGCGGACGTGTAGACATTCCAGTAATGGATCTCGGGGAAAAGGCTCATAGCCGATCCAACAGCGCGCCCTTGCCACGTAGACACGCTTGGCACGTAAACACTAACTCGCCGATATCTGCCTCGGCTGCCGCGATCGACTCGTAACGCAGTGTCCAGCCCCTCGCGCGGCCCCATTTGCGGTGGCACGGGCCCTCGATCGCGTGAAGCATGGCCCGGATCGGGAAGTCGGTCTTTCGGTGCCGGAAGTCATTGGCGATGATCGACGGGCCGCCCGCGTGCGGGGCTGTGTGCGCTGCGGCGCCTTCCGGGGCCCGCGGGGCGGTCAAGCTGCCGCCTCGGCCAGTTCGCGGTCTTCCCGGGAGCGGCGTCGGCGGTCGGCCTCGACGCGCCCCAGGGGGGTGTCCAGTGCGCGTCTGGCCCTATCGGAGACTGCAAGGCCAGCGTCGTTGACGGCCACCTGGTAGCGGGTGCGGCGTGCGTGTGACACGCCGATCCCCATCCCCATAACAGCCCGGTCTTCGTGGCCGGGCTCGACGGGTAGATGGTTGGTCATTGGTCAACCTCCGGAACGCATGTGCCAAAAGCCTACCATACCGGGCACGGAATCCCGATTCAGGCCCCCGCAAATGCCCCGGTAAAACGTGCAAAAGGTAACGTCAACGAAAGGAACGAAGGAATAAGGAGACAGGACACCATGACCAGCGAACCTGCAACCATTGAGTTCCTGCCGGCCCATCTTTCGGCGGACATGGCCGACTCCATCGCTGAAGTCTCAGTTCCCAGCATCCGCACGGCCTACTGGTCCTCCGGGGCATCATTCTCCGCTTGGGCAAACTCCGAAGGCCTGACCGCCATGCCCGCGACGACGGCAACAGTCACGGCCTACATGACCGCCAATATCACCGGTGGCAAGTCGATATCCACCGCCCGCTTGCACCGGGCTTCCATCCTGAGGGCCCACCATCTGGTCGGCACCGAGCGGTTCGAGGCCGCCGACCCTTCGTACCGTGCGTGCGCCGGTTGGCCACGATGTCGCACCACTCGAGCGCGTGGCGGTTCAAATCGACATCGCCCGACCAGGCGAGGCTGGGTTACATGTTGCCACGGGCGTAATCCACTCCGCTCTCGACCCTACCCTTTATCTGGGCCCTGTAGGGGGCCTGCACAGGCGCAACTGAAGACTCACACCCAGCGAAAAGTCCAGCATCCGCCGATTCCACTCGATGCGACCCTTATCGTTTCGCCCCAGCGTCACCACCCTGGCGTTGTCCTAAAGGCAGCGGTGGGGAACACCACCGAAGTACTCAAAGGCGTTGATGTGGCACTGGATGAAACTGGCGGTGTCTGCCCGCCCAACGAACTCTACGAACAGGGGCCTTGACCAGCTAGGCACCATCACGAAGGCCCAGATCCGGTGCCGCCGGCCGTTCCCGTCAATCTAGATGAAGTTCCCCCAATCCACCTGGGCCTGCTCACAGGGTGCCGTCTCGAACCTCGCTGTCGCCTGGGCCTGACGGGCTTGCCTCCGTGGTCGCACATAATCGGCCACCGTCGTGTAGCAACCGTCATAACCCAACTCCCGGATCTCCCGCAGCGGCGCCCGGCAATTCTCAAGTCCCTCTGAGAGCCGGAGGTCGATATGGTCCGTATAATGGTCCAGCTTCGATCCCCGCAGAGGCCGTAGCTGACGTCTAATGGTCTCGGGCGACTTCAGGTAGCGCAGCACAGTGTTACGGGCCAGGCCCAACTCCCGTGCGATCGCACAGGCCGAGGGCCTTTGACCTTTCAGCTCGTTTATCAGCTTCATTTCTCCACTTCTTAGCAATCTCTCTTCTGCACCTCCACGGAGAATCCGTGGGCGACGCTCCTGCTCTCAGGTTGCTCATTTCCAACTCGTAACCTTGGCTAAATTTAGGCTCGTAACTGACACGCAGCAAGCCATCTTCGTAGGTACGGGATTCATGCACACCCCTGCGACATTGAAAGGGCCGCCCGTTCATTGGTGAAGACCCTACCGGGGCGCTGACGGTACCTGGTCTACACACCAGACACGACTTCCACCCATCGCCGTTCAATGAACCGTCGAGATGCCCACTTGCCCCACGGTCGGATACTTACGCGCGGCTAGACATGGTTTCGAGACTTGAGGAGAGTTGGCCGGTGTGGAGTGATGTTGCTGGGCGTCGCAGGTGTCCGTGATGACGCGGCCTCATGCGCCTATCCGCAGGCGTGAGTAGACCACAACGTTCTCCACACAACCGCCAACGGGAAGGGTCATGCCTGAGGGAGGCCAATTTGCAGGGCCGGCCCCGGCTGCTTGGCGTCGCAATGGGCCCCCCTGACAGCGGATGTCCTGAACTCGAGGTGTGTGTGGGCTTGGCGTGACCTTCCCCCATTTCCACCAAGTGCAATCGATCGCTTGGGCAAGGCGATCCTGCAACTCTATGGCCCTGACGATTGTTCATCGCTACAGGAGTTGATTCGACCGTTGCAGGTCGTCTAGCGCTGTAAGAAGGCGTTCGCGGAGTGGTGTCAATTTGGAAGGGGAGTTTGACCCTTTACGATTCCCATCATCCCGCCCAATAGGCTTCGAGTTGAGGCTGCTTTTCGCAGAATCAAGAACTTCAACTGAATTATTGGCCAGCGCCTCCACGACGCCACCGCACATTAGGCTCGCGCTGCCGTCTGCGGGCTGTGACGGCCAAAGACTGCGAGGTTTTCCAATGTGACTGCGATTATAGAACTGGGCCATCTCGGCTCAAGTCTGACCCGAAATGTGACTGGCTCAGATGTCTTCAAATTGATCTGTCGACCCGATCTCGGGATGGCCCATTCAGGGCTGAAGGCCTTGGCGAGCAGTGACCTAATAGGAGCCTGGTTTCACGTCCCATCGCAGTCTTGTCCGCTTGCCTGGCCGACACGCCGTCCCTCAGGAGGCAGGAATGAGAGGAGTCGTCGGTCAACAAGGTAGTCATGCGGTCGACGTGGTAATCGGAGTCGACACTCACCAGGACGAGCATGTTGCGGTGGCCGTCGATCGGCAGGGTGTCCGCCTCGGCGAGATCCACGCGCTGGCGACTATGTGCGGGTACAGGGAACTCGAACGATGGTCGCGAGGTCTGGGAGAGGTTAGCGCCTTCGGGGTTGAGGGCACCAGTTCCTACGGCCCTGGACTTGCCCGCTTCCTGACCGGTAGGGGATACGCCGTCGTCGAGGTCAACCGACCTGACCGCTCAACCCGTTTCCGAAAGGTTAAGAGCTACCCCACCGACGCTGAGATGGCAGCTCGTGCGGTGCTGTCTGGAGTAGCGGACGTCACCCCCAAGTCAGGGGAAGGCGAAGTCGAGATGATCCGCATGCTGAAAAGCGCCAGGGACTCGGCCGTCAAGGCTCGCACGCAGGCCTCTAACCAGATGAAGGCCCTGGTCGTCACGGCACCGGCCGAGCTCCGCGAAACGCTCGATGGCCTGCCAACCGCTGCCCTGGTCACACGATGCGTCGGCTTCCGTCTCGGCCGCCTGCACGATCCTGAGACGGCGGCCAGGTACACGCTTCGAACACTTGCCCGCCGCTACCGTCAGCTCAGCAAGGAGATCCAGGATCTGCAGGCTGAGCTGGAGCGGCTCATTCTGAAGGCAGCGCCGGCTCTGGTGGACATATTCGGTATAGGACCCGACACGGCAGCGGCCCTTCTGGTCGCCGCCGGGAGTAATCCCCAGCGTCTCCGTTCCGAGGCGGCCTTCGCCTCCCTGTGTGGGGTGAACCCGATACCCGCTTCCTCAGGCAAGACCAACCGGCATCGGCTCAACCGCGGGGGTGACCGCCAGGCCAATGCGGCCCTGTACCGCATCGTCCTGGTCAGGCTTAGTCACGATCCCCGGACCAGGGAATACATGCGCCGCCGCACCACGGAGGGACTGAGCAAGAGTGAGATAATACGTTGCCTCAAACGCCACGTTGCACGCGAAATCTTCTTGGCCATCCAGCACCCTGCGGACGAAGTCCGCAGGGCAGCTTGACCGATATAGGAGCATCAATTGGGATGTGACGTTCCACATGCAGTCATGGCTTCGTCCGCTGGTGTCGGGCTGGGTTTCCCCAAGGAAAGGTGCCGGTCCGCAAAAAGAGGTGATGTACACCCCAGGAGGGCCCGTCCCCATCCGGCAGACGAAGCTTGCCCCCGATGGTGTGGACTTCTCAGAGGACGTATCGGAGGCGAGATGGGTGGAGGAGAGCCTGTCGAACTTCGGGACGCTGAGGTCCCTGCTTCCAGATGGGTTCGATGCTTATGCCAGGGTGTTTCATCCCGCCTATCTGGAAGGTGACAAGGAGCGACCGGTCCGATGGTCTACGGTGGCCACGTGGACGGGAAGAATCGTCCATCCCCTGATGCAGTTCGAACGAATCGCGGGTCTGAGTGAAGACACCGAAGTCATGTACGAAGACCCGCCGTGGGGCTCCCATCCGCGGGTCGGTTCAATCCCCGAATCGGAGTGTCGCACCCTTGTCCAAACCCTCAGGGCATTCACCGCAACTCCCGACATTTGCTACTTCTGCCTCTGGGAGAGCTACGGGTACATCGACACCCGCCTTTACAAGCGGCACTCCCCAAACATATGGTGGCCGGAGGGTCGGGCCTGGTGCGTTGCGACCGACATTGACCTGTACGACACCTACGTCGGCGGGAGCCAGGAGTGTATCGGAGCGGTTATGAGCGACCCGAGTTTGGAGGCGCTCCCCACAACACTTGACGCCAGTGTGAGCCAGGGCAGAGATGCCATCAATGCTAGGAACCTGCGCGGAGGCTGTGGGAAGCGACCAGACCATGAGGGCAGTGAGGTGTATTGATGATCGCGGCCATAGCTGCGTGGGCGGCTCATCTATTGTCTTGGGCAGCCAGTCTCTGGCTGTTGCTCGGGCCGGTGTACCAGGGCGTGTCGACTACGATCGAAGGGACGACACGGGTCAGCGCTACCTTCGTCGAGATGAACGGCCTACAGGTGATCTGGGTGCTGATCGTGCCCGTCCTGCTGAGCGGCATCGCGTTGTTGGCCCTTCTGCGAACCTTCCCCGGGCAGACCGGACGCAGGCTGCTCCTTTGGACGATCTCTGTCGCATTCCTGGGGTTCTGCGCGCTGGGGGTCCTTTCTTTCGGCCTCCTATACGTACCGGCGGCGCTCGCCTTGATCATCGTGGCGGTAACCGAGCCGGGTCGTTCACGCGGGCTCGGATCCCAGGTGGCAGTGGCTGAAAGGGATGACGTCAGCTACTGAGAGGTCTCAGCCGATCCACCCAAGGGAGCATCTCTTTGAAATCGCGGGGCAGATGGGCCTCACCCAACGCCGTTTGGCCCGTGGAGATGTTTGGCAAGCTCACTGGTCCAGCGTACTGACATTCGTGTTGGACCAGAATTCGGGGGGCAGGTCAAGCGCGTATGGGCCATCTACGGCGACGTGTTCTCCCATCGATTCTACACCGCCTGGCGCGACGCCGACCGGCGACACGAAAGAAGTCCAGCTTAGGGTCGCTTAGCCGGCCCTGACAGGGTTATCCCGTTCCCCAAGGAGACCTGACTTGAAAGTAGCTATCACTGCGTCGCTTTTCGCCGTCCTGGCAATCGTTCTCGGCATCTCGCTGGTGGCGGCCGGCAGCCCGCTGCCTCCCGACGTCCTGTTATCGCCCGCTCCGACGGCCACCCCAACCGTCACGCCGACGCCGACGCCGACACCTACGCCAACACCAACTCCCACTCCCACGCCGGTACCGACGCCGGAGCCGTGGCCACGCGCCGAATCTCCGGCCCCGGAGTGGGTTTTTACCGACGAAATGCCGGAACTGACTCGCCTCCTCTACCAGGAGGAAATGGAGTTCATACGCGGCTTCTTTGCAGAGCGGTGGGGTGTGGAGGCGACAGGATTCACTGTTGTGGTGGGCGGCCCTGACTCGGTCAAGCCGCTGTATGAGGAGGTGTCGGGCGAGCAGTGGCCGTGGCCGGACTGGTGGACAGGGGCCTTCGCCCAAGGGTCCATCGTTGTGCTCATGTATTTCGCCTATCCCCCGCCTCCCGAGGAACCGAATGTGTCGAACGTCGAGTGGTGGGCGCTTGCCCACGAGTACATCCACATCCTGCAGGACTACGGCAGTCCCATCTGGCTGACCGAGGGCTTCGCCCAATACGCCACACGTGCCTACGAACCCACCGGCATCGAAAACAGGCTGCAGCGTATGACCACGCATGACAGCACCTATTCCTGTCCGGGCTACTACGTGCCGACGGAACTGTCGCCCGAAGAAGCGACCGCCGTGCTGAGACAGGACGCATTCAATTACCGGATAGGCGAGTTGGCCGTTGTTTTCATGGTTGAACATGTCGGAGTGTCCGAGTTGGCCGTGGTTTCGCACCGGCA
This sequence comes from Dehalococcoidia bacterium, assembly GCA_965207145.1. Classification (GTDB taxonomy): domain Bacteria; phylum Chloroflexota; class Dehalococcoidia; order Lucifugimonadales; family UBA2962; genus CAUZIR01. The sequence continues at coordinate 1,109,517 of OZ242262.1, forward strand.
GACGGATCCCTTTATCGAGTCGTTCGGCATGACCCTGGAAGAGTTCTACGATGCGTTTGCCGCCTGGGCCGAATCCGGCGGTATGAGTGACGAAGAGGAGAGGCGCGCCGCCGTCTCCGAGACCACGAGCCTGTCGTGCTCGATGCGAGCTCGAGAATTGCTGTCAGGTCGGCGTTAGTGCTGCCTGGTCACTGGTACGGCGTACGTGACGGCGACGAGCGGGTGCGAGGCCTCCTGAACCGGCACTACTCAGGACACCTGTACAATGATCAGATCTTTCCCCGCGCCTGTGCCGGAACTTGGCGGAAGGACAACTCTCCATGCATCCCCGGTCTGATCCGCAAGACGAAGGTTGCTGATATTGCCAAGCTTGGTGGAGCCTACATGGTTGGTGGATGTTGCCACCATTCAATTGCGGCTGGGTTCGTGAGCCTAGGCGCAAATGTCGGCTTTCGCTAACGTGCGGCACCGGCAACCTATTGCGATGAAGGGGTGCCCTCCAAGCCACAGGTCTGGGCCGCCATCAAGAACGATTCCGGTGGTTCGCCGTAGCTGGCGTCCCGCATGGCTTCCACCAGCTTCGCAGGCCCGCCCAACTCCTCGAACATGCAAGATGCGTCCTCCCGATCCTCAGGCTGCATACCAAGACTGGGGGCATAGGTCTCCCATTCGTCATCGTTCATGCAGGCAACGGAAACGTTCAGCGCCGCCATGCCGAGAGCTAGTGAATTAGTCGGGGTAAACCCGGCAACGGCTGGAGCCAGCAGCCCTCGCAGATCCAGCGGAACGAATCCTTCGCGTATGCACAATGAAGTCTCTTGGCTGAAAGGTTCAATCTGTCCGATCAGGGTAGTCAGAAACAGTCGCAGCACAGTCTCGTCTTGCAGGCAGTTGACGGCGGCGGCGGCGGAATCTGGTGAGACGCCTGGCGAGGGCTCCGTAATCTGCGACAGTTCCAGAGGGCCCACGCCATTGTTGTCAAGGCAGGACTGTTCCCTAGGCGAGAGTTCAGAAAGGAACGCCTGAAGGTCCTCAAGAGTCAAGGGGTGTAGTGTGTCCGGCGGATGCCCCAATCCTTCCGTGGAACTGTCGATTCCAATGGAACTGGCATCCACGGGGACATCTTCCAACATGCCGACAGAGCCCAGGCCGCACTTATCCGCCGCGTCGATGAATTCTTGGGGCCTGCCTGAATAGTAAGCTCGGAGCAAGGCTTCTGCGACTCCAGTCGGCCCACCTAGTTTCATAAGCAGGCAATCCGTACCAGCCTTATCGCGGGGTCCCAAACCCATAACGGCGGTTGCCCTCTCCCACTCATCGTCGCTCAGACAAACCATGATCGTCATCAAGCTCGCCAACCCGGCCACTTGGTCATCCATTGATTCGCCTTGCCCGCCTGTCGATTTCATGAACCTGCGCAGGTCCATTGAACCGAGACCGTCGCGGATGCATTCGGAGGTCTCATCCCTCAGTTCCCCGGTCGCGATCAAAAAATCGTTCAGGAATAGCCGCAGCACCGTTCTGTCTTCAAGGCAGTCAATGATGGCGTCCGCTTCTTCCGACGCATCCGTGTCGGTCATCGCCGCCAAGACTTCGACGGTGCCGATGTTGTTGATGGCCAGGCAGGACTGCTCTTGTACGGATAGGGCGGAAAGGAAGGCCTGTGGATCGTCAATGTTGAGGTTGAGTGGGGCAAGGCCCTGCGTGCCGGAAGGCTGTTTGTCCTGACCGGTGTCAGCACTGTCCAGTTGAGGAGTTGCCGTGGCAGTAGGTTGTGGGATGGCACTTGGCGTTGCAGTGGCCTGTGGTGGGTGGGTGGCCGCAGCCTCCACCGTGGGTTGTGCAGCCGGGGTTGGTCCATCCCCGGAGCAGGCCAGCATTGCGAAAAGCGATGCTAGGACCAGTGTGAGGGTTGTCAACTTTGACATGTTCAGCTTCAATCGAGACGGAGTAAAGCCTACCTCTCAACAATTCGAACTGTTTGGTCAGTCCATTCTAACAAGCGTTGCTGGGCCTCCATTACCGCAAGAATCCGGTTGATGGGTGGAGCGCTGGCTAGCGTGTAATTCTACGCCGTCTCCTCAAGGTACTGGTGTTGCTGGGCAATTCCCAACAGCTTCTCGCAGAATCTCGGGCAGACTCAAGGTCAGGATAAGCACCATTTAAGGGTACTGCGAGGTCACATGCGGCCAGTTTCACCATTGTTCTTACGCGAGATCCCCGTGGGCAAGCCATGACCTAACCCACTATCCCTTACAGTTCCGCACCTGCCGAGTGCCCTAGCCGGGCAGTCGCAGTTGCCATGTGGTCACTTGACCACCGACTCCCTAGTCTGTAGCTTGCACTGAGTAAAGGCGCGTGTTTCAGCGGCGTGTACGGCCCCATTTCCCATCACATGGGCCACCAGATCTCATAAGATCGGGAAATTTCACAGTCAGGTTCAAGCCAAATGCCTGGGTGATGGAGTCGGTAAAAGGGTGATTTTGTCAACAAACAACGCCATACGATGTTAAGGGCTCTATGCTTTGTGACCGCCGCGGCAACCCTGCTGGTGGCTGTGGTCGCAGCCTGTGACGCCGGAGCGGACCCGACGCCCAGTTCGCAGCCGGCGGCGAGTGCTCCGACTGAAACTCCGGCGGCAACATCTACGCCGACTTCCCCAGAAGCCACTGCCACAGCACCGTCTAGTAGCGTCTCGGTGACCATCCCAGACTGGGACCTCGATGATGAGTCCAAGGGACGAGACCTCATAGACCTCCTCGGTCAAGAAGAGGTGTCCTGCGTAGAAGCTAGCCTCGGCGCAGGCTATCAGCCTTTTCTGAGAGCGCCGTTAGTGGACCAGACATTGGATGGTGGTGAGAACGGACTATCTTCAGCCGCTGACTGCTTCACTAAGGAGCAACGGGTCGCTGCCAGCGTTGGTATGCTGAGCGTCGCGGCTGGCGGCTTGAGCGTTGAGACCCGAAGATGTGTATCGGACGCTCTCGTAGACAACCCGACGGTCGGGCTGTTTCCTTCGTCAGACGAGGACGGCGGCGGCCCTGGAATGCTACAGGTCATGGCCTGTCTGACACCTGAGGAGGCCGCGGCGCTTATGCCGCCCGGCGAAGGCCCTCCCCCAGACACAGCCGGACTCGCGTGTCTGATGGAGGAGTTGGAGGGGACGCCTTCGGGCGAACGCATCCTTGCCGTCCTCTCGGGCGCGGACGCGCCTGACGCGCCTGGTGAGGGGCTGACGATGGAGGAGAGCGCAGCGCTCGGTCGGGCCGTGGAGTCCTGCGGTATCGAAACCGGATTCAGCTTTCCTGACCCGACGGGGACTGGAGCGCCTGGCGATGTTGCGCAGCCCTCGGAGCCGGTGGATGTAGGTGGGGGCTCCGGCCAGTGCACGGTCGGCCTGATCCTGTACCCGGGGGACGAATGCTCCATAGGGGATTTCACGATGAAGATTCGAGAGGACGGCGCGGCGGTGCTTGACGGCAACATCGGCGGTATCAGCATGGGCAACACCGTGATGGAAGCCCAGAGCATAAACCTGAACCGGTTCAGCGCCAGCAGAAGCAGTTCCACTTGGACAATCGAGAGCCTACCGTAGCAGCCGAGACCGGGGTCTAGGACTCCACTGCAGGTGGGACGACACTGCCCGGCAGGGGAAGATCGAATTAAGGATTAGACTGACGGAACTCATCGCCCACGCCCCCTGGCGAGAGGCGGTAGCCTACCGGGACACTTGGCCCCATGAATACGTCCTTAGCAAGAAGGGCGGGCAACTGGAACTGCTGAACGCCATCTACACCCGTTTCCAAGACGGCGAGGGCGTAGACTGCCGCTTCTTCCGCGTTGCCAACAAGTACCTCTTCATTGGTGAGTTCAATTACTGGTTCAACAGCCAGTGGGACGGTTTCGATGCCGATGGTGAGAACGTAATTAATCGCACCCGCCTCTATAGAGACCGCCGAGACTACATCATCCAGCCCGGGGACACAGGCAGGCCGGTGGACTAGCCGACCAACCCAGCCCGTCATAACTCAAACGGGGACTTCTAAAGTGCATTGCTATGCCTGAAGAAACCACTTTGCTCGCCTATCTAGTGCCTCGCTTGATCAGCAGGATTGAAGACACTGCTACCAATGCCTTGGCCTATATCCTCAGTCAGTCCCCTGCCTACCGTGGTGCGCTTGGCGTTCTTCCGACGGGGGGGAGAGAGTACCGAACACCTTAGACACGCTGGACAGTTTTGACACGCAGGTGACCTATGAAGACGGCTCTATACCGGGCATTCTGAACCATGACCAAGAGGGGCGGAAGAGCCTGCTAATGGAGTCCGAGTTCTCGGCTAGTCTGCTTGAGGGAAATGCCAGAGGGCCCTTCGATAATCTTTAGGACGTAGGATCCGCCGTGTTGTTGTCCATCGCTCCTACCACTAAGCTGGAGACAGTCTGGGGAGAAGTGATACGCCAACGGGAAAGCACTACAGGGCGGGGATCACCCTCATGGACGCGGTCAACAGGTTCGGTAAGGATGCCGACGCCGAGACCCGGCTCATCGAACAGCGCTGGCTCAACGGGATAGCCTGCCTGGCTTGCGGGTAAGGATTCACCGTCAAGACCGGGGCCGTGATCCACGACTCCAAGCTACCCCTCAGCAAGTGGGCGATGGCCTTCTATCTCTACAGCACGAGCCTCAAAGGCGTCTCCAGCGTGAAGCTCCACCGCGATCTCGGGATCACCCAAAAGAGCGCGTGGTACATGGCCCCACCGCATACGCGAGACATGAGACGCTCCGGCCTATGCGTTCGCCGGGTCGGTCGAGGTTGACGAGACCTACATGGGCGGGAAGGAATGCAAAAGGCACGAGCGAAAGAGGCTCCACGCGGGCCCGCACGCTGGCAAGACCGCAGTCGTGGGAGCCAAGGATCGGGAGGAGAGACAGTCCAGGCTGAGGTCTTGGACCGCACGGAAGCCGAGACGCTACAGGGATTCGTCACGGACTACACCTGCCCGGCCACGCAGGTCTACACCGGCGAGGCCAAGGCGTACGACGGGCTCCCGAGGGCCCACGAGACGGTCAGGCACAGAGTCTCCGAGTACGTCAGGACAGGCCCACACGAACGGCATCTAGTCCTCTGGGCCCTTCTCAAGCGGGGCTATCACGGCACCTACCGCCACATGAGCCGCAAGCATCTGGAGCGGTACGTCATAGAGTTCGAGGGACGCCACAGCAGCTGCCCGATGGACACCGAATGGCAGATGGCCCCCATGGCCCGCTCAGTGGTCGGAAAGCGGTCCAGTGCAAGACCCCACGACCGCCAAGACCCAGGGGCCCCCTTCGGTCGCGCCGTCTGGCCATACGCCAGCCTACCCTCTGGTAAGGGAGACCCCCGGTCGCGGCCAATGCGAACCGGGGGCCCCAAAAGACGGAGACGCTCTCTGGTGAGACGACCGGTCTCTATAACATGCGTCGCGAGGGTTCGATTCCCTACGTCTCCACCTTCTCTAGATTTGAGGGTGAGCCAGAGCCCGCCCCTTAGCCTGTAGGATCAGGCAGGTATTGCATAGTACGCGGCCACCCTTCCCCTCGCGCCTGTAGGCGTCCGGGATGTTCCGGGCTTCATAGCACATGCGGGACGTGTGATAGACCATCCGCAGAGTTGAATACCACGCGGCTCTCAAACTCTCAACCTCCTCCATGAACCGACCGAACCGGAAGTTACCCGTAAGGAACCAGTCAAGCCAGTCCCGATATCGCCCGATCAGGCGGCGTGCCTGTGGCATGGGCTACAGCGCCCATCATCGTGGAGCGTGTCCGGATAGTGGACCGCCTTCTCGCACTCCCGGCACCGGTACGCCCTGACCACCCGCGAGGGCGGGGGTGCCAGCATCACGTTGGCGATCTGTTCGGGAGTCGCGTCGATACTCGGCGGGTAGTGGTTGACCATAGGTCGACCTCGGGGGCGTTTCTGACTAATCGTGTCTTGCCTCTAGGGTGATACTCGTCTGAGTCTCTTGAAGATAGCAACATATTGTCAATCCCTAACAATCCCTAGTCTTTCGTAAACTTCCGCCCGCGACGGTGACCTTGTAAAGCGCTGAGCCGAGCCAAGACGGCTTGGGAGGGTGGCATCGAGCCCCCTTGTTCGGCTTGCGCGGTTGCTGGTTACCGTCGTAAGTAACCATCAATCCAGGCCGCAAGGGGGTTCCAACGTTGACGCAGCAAGCCAAGCAGTATCGAGCGACGAGCAAATGGTGCGGATGGACTGGGGGCTGCGGCTCGGAAGGGGACATCGCCCGGCACATAGAGAAAAGCAGCGCCGAGGGCTGGGAAATGGTCAGGACGGAATCCGCCCTGTGCCGCTGGTACTGGTTCATCCCCCGGTATAAGGTCCTGTTCATCTTCGCCCGATCCTGAGCCAATCATAGGCCCTGCGCCGGAACCTAGCGGCCATAGGCATGCGGGGCGGCCCTATCCAGCGCCTCGATGTAACCGCCTTCGGGGTCATAGTCCACAGACCGGACCAGGGGCTTTCGGTTCCACGTCTCCAGCCGTGCCGCGATATCGGCCTCTCGCGCCCGCTCATGGCGGGCCACGGCGGCCCGGTAGACGCGGACATGCTTCCGCCGTAGGGCCCACAGTTCGGGAGCGTAGATCAGGACGGCGATAACTAGGCAGACACCCACGACGGCGGTTACATGCCAGACACGGGGGGAATGTCGATCATGAACCCCGCGACTCCAGCGCCAGTCTCGACGGCGACGAGTAACAAGACCCTCCGCACCCCGTCATACTAGTGGGCCACCGCCCCGCGTGGGCGCAAGTGTATTATTCCCGAATGAATAGAGAGGCTAAGGCAACTTCAGTCACCTCGGCTAAAGGACATTCAGGAGATTTTCATGCATACCGACATTCTCACTCCCAAAGACCTTTTCCAGAAGGAGGTGCGCTACACCATTCCGCCCTTCCAGCGCCACTACGTTTGGTCCCAGGACGATCAATGGGAGCCGCTCTGGGAGGATGTTCGCAATGTGGCAGAGAACTACCTTGAGGAACTGGAAGGTTCAGATAACGGGGTGGAAGCGCAGCAGAGAACAAGTCCGCACTTCCTGGGTGCCGTAGTCCTCAAGCAGGTCCCGACCGCGGCAAAGGACATAGACCAGCGAGAAGTGATTGACGGCCAACAAAGAATGACGACGCTGCAGCTTTTTCTCGATGCCCTTCAACAGATCTGCGAAGAGTCAGACCAGCCATACGTCAAGAGGGCGGCAAGGCGTCTGGCCAAGCTTGTTCTCAATGACGAGGAACTCATCGGAGACGATGAACTCCATGTATTCAAGCTCTGGCCCACGAGGAGCGATAGGGAAGCGTTCAGACACGCCATGGACAACGGTCTCGCCGTAAACGACTTTGAGGAATCCTTGATAGTCCAAGCCCACGAATTCTTCCAGTTGCAAATCCGCAAGTGGCTTGACGACGCAGTGGGGCCAATAGAAGCCAGAATCGATGCTCTTGAGGCCGCGGCAACATCAATGCTCCAGATGGTGGTAATCGACCTCAGCCCTCAGGATGATCCCAACCTCATATTTGAGACGCTGAATGCTCGTGGCACCCCGCTCGAGCAGTCAGATCTCATCAAGAACTTCGTCCTCTCTCAGGAGCGAGTTTCTCGGGGCGACGTTTGGGGCAACATGGACGAGGCGTAGTGGCGCATGGAGGCTAGGCAAGGTCGCCTGCTCAGGCCACGCCTGGACATGCTCCTCAACTATTGGCTGGCGATGCGCACGGGGTCGGAGGTTTCGCCAGTCAGGGTATTTGACGTGTTCCGAAACTACGTTGATGGTCAAGAGGTTCACGCGGTCATGTCTGCGGTCAAGCGTGATTTGGCGAACTACCGTGAATTCGAATTGGCCGGAGGACGCAGTCCTGAGGAAAAGTCGTTCTACTACCATGTGGATGTCATGCAGGCACGTGTCATAACCCCTGTACTCTTGCTGCTCCTGTCAGCTGAGGAAGGAACGCGTCTGAGAGCCTTCAGCGCCCTGGAGAGCTTTCTGGTCCGTAGAATGATCTGCCGGCAGACCGCCAAGGACTACAACAGGTTGGTTCTGGAGCTCGCCAGCCGGTTACGGGATAGTGGACTGGACAAGGCTGACACGGTTACCACGGGATACCTCAGGGAGCAGACCGCGTACGCGAGGGAATGGCCTCGCGACGAAGCTGTTGCTGATGCCCTGGGGTCTTCTCCTCTCTACCGCCTGCTGACAAGGGGCAGATTGCGTTTGGTGCTCGAAGGCGTCGAGCGTGTGCTCCGTTCCTCCGGAAAGTCTGAGCAGCCTGCCGTTCCGAAGAATCTGACAATCGAACACCTGATGCCGGTAGGCTGGAGACCAGAGGAGTGGCCACTTCCAGGGCACGTTGATAGGGATGTAGCGACCTACCAACGCAATATGATTATCCACTCTATCGGCAACCTCACACTCGCAACCCAGAAACTTAACTCATCCATGTCCAACGGCCCATGGATGAGCAAACGAGACGAACTGCAAGAGCACAGCGTGTTGCTGCTGAACAACCAGCTGCTGTCTCAACAATCCTGGGACGAGGAGACCATCAGGTCCAGGAGCCAGCGAATCGCTGAGCTCGCTTCAGAAAGATGGCCCGGGCCAGATTCTGAGGAGTGGGATGAGACTGCTTAGCGAGCAACTGCCAAGCAGTACTGCATCAAGAAACTCCTAAAGATCTGGACCGGTCCGGGTCCGGCCTGGCTCAGGTCTCTGGCGGACGATGGAGACTTGACGCCCCATCGGCCCGGATTGCGAGCTTCCATCTCACTCTCCACGCGTCCGCAAGTCACGTCCCACTGGAGACCGTGCCCGCACTGCTAAATGCAACACGTACGTTGACATCAACATAAGTGTTGTTAAACACGTGAAGAGATGAACGCAAGGGAGCTCCGTCGCTGGCTGAGGAGGCAGGCTGCACCTTCCACACCCACTAGGGTGAAAGCGGACATCTCACCGTAAGGCTCGGAGACCGCACCAGCCAGCTTCTGATGTATGGAGGCGGCAGGGAGCTGGGCGGGGACTCGTGGCGAAGATCAAGAAAGACCTGGGGTTGGAATGATGCTTGCCTATCCGATAGTGCTTAAAGACGATGACGGAACTCTCCTGGTGACCTCTCCCGACTTTCCTGAGTTGACCACCTTTGGAGAAGACCGCGAGGAAGCCATAGCCCGTGCCGTCCATGCACTGGAAGAGGCGATAGGCGCCCGCATACATGACCGCAAGGAGATTCCCACGCCGTCGCGGGGCGAGGTCTACGCAGTCCTGCCGATCCTTGTCTCGGTGAAGGTGATGTTGTACCAGGGGATGAGAGACCAGGGGGTCGGCAAGGCTGAGTTGGCCCGCCGCCTTGGGTGGCATCTACCTCAGGTGGATCGGGTGTTGGACATTCAGCACGGGTCGCGGCTGGACATGATGGACGCCGCACTTGGAGCTATCGGACGTCGACTGCACGTGACGGCCGCGGCCAACTCGGACTCGGCGGCAGCTCGGGCGAAATTCGAATGAGACCGCTTGACGACTACCCGGAAGAGGGCGACACGGTTCTGCCGAAACGGAAGGGCACCATAGCTCGGCGAGAGTACGGGCACTGGCTGGTAGAGCGCGGCCAGACCTCTTGCGCCTATTGCGAGACGAGTCTCGTTGATAGCTACGAGCACTGGCTGATGCTAACGGCGGAGCATCTGGTTCCAGTCGCTGATAGGGACCGGCCGCGAATCCCGAAGACCTGGCACGAGTCCTACAGCAGCATCGTACTGCCCTGTTCTGGTTGCAAAGGGCTCCGTAACCCATGCGAGCTCACCTGCCAGGTGCCTGGAGAGTCCTTGCGATAGGCAGACTTGTTCATGCCTTGGGACAGGGTATTCTAAGAGAAAAAGGCCCTGAACGATAAAGCGCGAAATGACGAAAAAGGCTTCTACTGCGACCATCTGTTTCCAATAGTAGTCTGTGTCATACGGTTTGTCTTTGGCGGTGAGAGACGCGAGACGGTAATGATCGACGAATGGGGTAATGCCAGCGTGTCAGAGCTGGGCAGTTGACTTGAAGCAACCTATTGAAGATCAGGACGATAGGAGGGTCATTACGCTCATAGTGGCGCTCGTGTTGATCGGTATGGTACTTGGCTTTGCTGTAGCATTCGGGCTGTCTTCATGAATACTGGACTATTCACTTGACGCGGATAGTTAGCTGGAACATCGCTAGGCGAAGGAAGCCCTGGAGCCAGTTGTTGCAGATGGACGCAGACGTGGCGCTGCTGCAGGAAGCGGGGCGAGTCCCGGAGGATGTCTCCGAGTCGATCGAAGTCGGCGGCGATGAGCTCAGGGCCTCGGATTCCTATGACCGCTTCCCCATGATAGCCAGGCTGTCCGATCGGGTCTCCGTTGAATGGTTCAACCCGGTAGATACTACCGGCGAGCCGGCTAGTGGCGATTTCACCATCAGTGACATCGGCACCACCGCCGCCGCCCGGATCATTCCCGCTGATTCGCCCCCGTTCATTGTGTTCTCCATGTATGCCCGCTGGGAACGGCCGCATCCATCGACAGGGAGCAAGTGGTTTGTAGGCTATTCCGATGGCTCGGCTCATCGCATAGTCTCGGACCTGTCAAAGTTCATCGGCAGTGACGACCCGAGCACGCACCGCATCCTGGCCGCCGGTGACCTCAACCAGATCTACGGCGCCACCGACGACAACCGGTATGCGCTCCCGGCCCGCGATCGCAGCGTCATGGAACGGATGGATGCGCTGGGCATGGAGTTCCTGGGGCCTCAGCACCCGGCGGGCAGACGTGCGGACCCGACGCCTCAGGGCCTGCCCCCAGATACGAGGAACGTGCCCACCTGGCACAGTAACAGGGACTCTTCAGCGACCGCCCAGATTCAGCTGGACTACGCGTTCGCCTCGCGGGGATTTCACCGGGACGTTTCGGTGCGCGCGATGAACTCGGTGGAAGAGTGGGGCGCCAGCGATCACTGCCGCCTGCTGATCGAGGTTGCCGGCAATTGATGGGCTCGGCTGAAGTGCTCGGCATTTCCTGCGTGACAGATGCTGGCCCAGTACATCGCTCCCGCTGCAAGCTGGTTCCGCGGGCAAGGTCAGGCCCGAATGACCCCTGTGGCGGCGAAGGACACGTCGAGACAGCGGCACCCGGCTGGCCAATCAAGCGTCAAGATCCGTTCGATTGCGTCTCCCCGCGGTAAGTAGCTGACATGGCGAGAATGATCCCTGCCCGGATCGACGGCTCGGTGGAGAGTTCGGCCGAGCGGCGAATCTTCGAACTGCTTGCCGCCGATCCGGATACTGATGGATGGACTGTCCTGCACTCGGTGGGACTGGCGCGCAGGCCGTCCGGCCCGTACGGAGAGATCGACTTCGTCGTCCTCATTCCCAACGAGGGCATCATCTGCCTGGAAGTAAAGGGCGGACGCCTGTCCTGCGAGGGTGGAGTATGGAGGACCATGGACCGGTATGGCCGGGTGGCAGAGCTCAAGAAGAGCCCGTTTGCGCAGGCGAAGGACTCGATGTTCGCCCTGAGAGACCTGATCATCGGTCATTTCGGCAGAGGGGCTCCCGAGTCCGGTTGCCCTATTGGATTCGCAGTAGTGTTTCCCGACGTGGTATGCCCGCCGGCAAGTCCGGAATTCGAGCGGTCGGACGTCATTGATGCCGAGGACCTGAGAGGGCCGATTTCCGCTTCCATAAGCAGGGTCGCCCTGCATCGCCTGAGGGAATTCCAGCCACGGGGCGGCGAGCGCCTTCCGACGCTCTCCCAGCTCAAGGCGGTCGTCAGCTACCTGCGCCCGAACTTCGACCTTGTGATCGCGAAGTCTGCCTCCCTGAGCAGGACGGAAGACAGGCTGTTGAGTCTGACCGGCGAGCAGTACGACCGTCTGGATGAGCTTGCGGCCAATCCCCGCTGTCGGTTTACGGGCGGCGCCGGTACGGGCAAGACCCTCCTGGCCCTCGAATACGCCCGTCGGGCGAATAGTTCGGGTGCGAGGGTTCTCTTCGTGTGCTTCAACCGACTTCTGGGGGATTGGCTCCAGCGGCAGACCGGGGGCACCGGAATCGCGGCCGGAAGCTGGCACAGGATCCTCAGGGAGATCATCGTTTCGAGCAGTGTGGGGGAGGAGTTCATCGAACACGAGCGCGAGGCCCTGGAGGGCCAGGAATTCCCGAGGCTCTTTGAGGAGTTGTACCCGTTCTATGGGGAAATCGCCCTGGAGGAGATGGAAAGGCTGTTCGACGTGCTGGTCATGGACGAAGCGCAGGACCTCTCCCGGCGTGGCACCCTAGACCTGTTGAACCGGGCCGTGCGCGGAGGCCTGGCCGGGGGAACATGGGCGATCTTCGGAGACTTCACCGGTCAGGCCCTCTACCGAACCGACTCCGAATCCGCCGTGGACCTGTCGGAGTACTGCGAACACTTCGTCAGGGCGACGCTTACCCTCAACTGCCGCAACACCCGGGCAATTGCCGAAGAGGCAGCTGTCTTCGGGGGATTCAGCAGCCCGCCGTTCAGGCTCGGCAGGGAGGCGGGATTGCCGGTAGAGCGCCGCTACTGGAAGACCGCACCCGGATTCGCGAGGACCCTGACGGACACCGTCGAACGACTGATGAAAGGTGGGGTACCGGTCGACGACATCATGGTCCTGTCGCCCCGACGTCTGGAGAATTCGGTCCTGGCTGAAGTCGAAGAGGTCGGTGAGCTCCCGCTCATCGACTGCTCCCGGACGTTGGATGCTCCTCAGGAATGCCTCAGGTTCTCAACCATCCACTCGTTTAAGGGCCTCGAGAGCCAGGTGGTGATCGTCGTCGACATAGAGGACGTGGAGGACGCAAGGATCCAGTCTCTCCTCTACGTGGGCATGACCAGGGCCCGGGGCCTTCTGATCCTGCTGTCCCATGAACGGGCCCGCAAGTCAATCGACACTCGGTTGAGGGCTGCTTTGAAGACGTGAGGTCTGTTGCGGTAGATGATCCTGCAGTCCGTGGCAGAAAGTCGAGAGTAGCGATTGGCAAGGGCCCAGGGAACGGCGCGGAGAATCGGTAGGGTAGAACGGGAGTTTGAGCTTGCCTGTGGAAACGGAGAAGAACATGGGATCTTTCGACCAACAGATGAACGAATACCAAACCCTTTGGCGCAGGAACAACCTGAAGTGCCAAGAACCGGGCGAGCAGATCGGGCGTCGGCGCTCCTGGATACTGCCGTGGGATCTTTGGGAACAGGGTCTCTGGCCGGGCATACGCACCGGCTCGGACAATCCTCTAACCGCCTATCTGGAAAAGAACAAGGTGCAAAAGCACGCAGGCGTACACAACCTCAAGAGCTCGTGGGTACTGTGCGCCAACCTGTACTTCCCCTTTGGAACGTCTGACGAAGGCCGTGACCTTTTTGCCTCCTTCCTGAAGGCGCATGTCGATGAGGAGATCGATACTCTAGAGTGCATCGAGTTGGAATTCGCCGAGCCAGAGGACAGCAAACTGCACCCTTCGTCCCTGCTCGGAGAAACGGGAGGTAACCGGGGGGCAAACCAGACATCGCCAGACCTCGGCTTGCGCGTGAACGGACGCCAAGGGCTCGTGTTGGTCGAGAACAAATTCACCGAGCACAGCTTCTACGAATGTTCTGCATGGAGACATAGGGGCAGCTCCCGTCGACCCGGCAACCCCAACCCTGAGCGATGCAATAGTCCGCTTGAGGTGGCCGAGGACGAAAGCAGGTGCCACCAGTCGTCCTGGGGCAGAAGATACTGGGAGCACCTGGCACCCGTAGTCAACAGGGAGGCGCTGGGGTTCCTGCCCATCTGTCCAGCGGCCAGGCATGGTTACCAGCTGTTCCGTCAGCAGGCCTTGGCCGAGGGAATCGCCCGATCTGGGGAATATGATCTGGTCGTAACGGCGGTAGCGGTAGATGAACGAAACGGGGAATTGGAAGCCGGGCTAAGACGGGGCGGGATCGACGGGTTTGAGCAATGGGCGAAGATCTTCCGTGGCAAGGCGCGGTTTGCCATGTTCACTCATCAGCAGTGGGTTGGCTGGGTAAGGGACCACAATAGGTCCGACCAATGGAGCGACTGGCTCGATTATGTTACACAACGATATGACTTGGTCGGCTAGCGGATGACATGGTGTCTTAAGCCTAGGCAGAAGCGTTGGAATCGACCGAAAACACAAACCGATCAGCATAGGAGAGGGGTTGTTCCAGGTGACTGCGACTAGAGTGTGTCGCTGGACGGCTCTCAGACAGCCGTCCAGTTCAGCGTGGGGCGGTCCCCACCACCTGTACATCTCAGTGCTCAAGTGTCGGCGCCGAGATTCAAGTGGTTGGTGGAGCCCTTCATCGTACCGCACAGGATAGGGCAGGGAACACGATTCGTAAGAGCGTGCCTGATGTTGTCGACATTCTTCAAGAGCATATCGTGAGAGGGCCGAGGGATGATGCCAGGGCGTATCCAGCCACCTCGAGCCTTAGGGACAGCAATGAGAGTCTTGGGGCCATTTCAAAGAGTCTCTAGGCCCCATAGGTGACGCGTGAAATAGTGTTGGTTTTCGGGCCATAGGCCGATACACAAGGTCCGCGTTGATAAGGAATTGTCGGCATGAATGCAATTGGGCGGTTGTCTAATGAGGTTTTCGACAATTGGGACTTACGCCTTTCGGCAGACGCAATCGAATCCCGAAGCGCAGGGCGGATCGTGAAGTCTGGCTGGACCATTTGGTACGCGTTCGGCTCCGAAGAGGGCAGGGAGTACCTTGACTACTATGCGAGCCATCGTATGACAAACGATCAGCACGTTCGCCTCTACGTTGACGATCGGTTGGAAATCCTAGAGGCAATGATCGGGGGTTACGTGTTACCCAAGGATCCGGACGCAGCGTCGAAGGCAAGGGCCGAGTTCCTTGCCTACAACAGGTCCGTGCGCCGGATGCTTGATGAGAAGGGCTTCACCCTTGAGGGAAGTGTGCATCCGAGCGTTGTCATTAATCATTACCAGCTAACCGGTGGAGCCGATGGGGATTAAGAGTCGGAGGAAACCGAGGTCCAAAAGCAGGGATGAGTGCGGGTGTGCTGGGAATTGGTAATTTGCAAGGCCCGATTACCCTGGTGATTGGCCTTCCTCTCTGATGACCGCAAGTGCATCTGGTCGGCACGCTTTGATCTGCTGCAGGCAGTTTTCCTTTGTTGTGGACCTGACTCACGGGGCCGAGTTGTATCAGGACGCCGGCAACCGAGTGTTCGAGTGCGGTTTGTGAGCGGTATCCTTCTCTTTTGCGGTTTTGGCCGGTGCGGTGCCGCTGCTCACGTACTACATGACCAACTGCCATGTGCCTTCTAGCCATGAACTGGTTGCCAGCGAGGAGGGTATTTGGTACGACCTTGAGCTCGAGGAGGCTTTGGTCACCGAGACGAACAGGGTGAGGGCTGAGCACGGTCTGAGTATTCTGCTGCATGATGCTGTTATCAGGGAGATTGCCAGGGGCCATAGCGTGAACATCGCTAGGCAGGATGTTATGGACCAAGAGCTAGATGGTCTCGACCCAACTGATAGGGCGCTTCTCGGTGGTTACACTTGCCGGAAGTATGCCTCTGATGGATCTTACGGCTACGGCCTGTCGGAGAAGCTGTTTATCGAGGCTTACAGTCCGAGCAAAGGCACGTCTCAGAGCAATCGTGATTCTGTCGAGATCTGGCTTGATAGTCTCGGTCACAGGGAGAATCTGCATGATCCGGGATCCATAGAGGCTGGAATCGGTGTGGCCGAGGCTGAGAGCGAGATGGGAGGCGATGTGATCGCAGATGGTTACTTTACGAGGGTTTTATTCGTGACTCAGAATTTCGGATTCTGTTGATTCCCGAGTGGTCCCTGGTGTTCTTGGGCGTGGTGCTGACTGCGGCCGCTCTAGTCTGTTGGATGAACGGCCTTAGCTCGGTGAAGTGGATAGTGCTTGGAGCTGCCTATACTCTGTCTGCCCTGGTGGTTGAGGTGGCCGTGGTTTGATTGGCCGCTCTACGCGCCAGGATCTGTTCGCGGATCTGGCGCCTCCTGGCGACCCTCCGTTGCCGGATCTTGTGCTGCAGGTAGTTCTCGAGCCATGCCAGGCCGAGCATCCCTGCGACGGCCGATGTGGCGAAGATTGTTGCGAAGACGACCTTCATGGCGGTAGCTGACTGAGATGATACAGTCTCGCTAGGCGGCTGCGACAGTTTCTTGCTCGTGGATTGACTCCGGTCGCCCACGAGCCCTGGCGGTGAAGAAACGTCCGGGGCTTTGCTGTTTTGTCGGGAGGGTTCTCTGGTGCCTTTATGGATAGCCCTGGCCGCGGTCTTCGTCCTGGTTGTTCTGTGGTTTTACTGGAGGCGCAGGCGTAGGCGCGTTAAGGTGGCGAGGCTTGATAGTTATCTGCTCTACAGGCAGGCGGTGGAGTTTACCTGTCCGGGCTGCACGGAGAAGCTCTCGTTTCAGTTGGCCGAGCTCGAGGAGGGCGTAGACCATGGTTGCCTGAATGGTGCGCGGTGCCATATCCGGTTGGACCGTAGGTATGACGGGTCAAAGGAGTGTGTGTGAGGTAGGTTCTTGCTTCTCCGTTGAATCCAGCCGCTTGGGAGCCCCGGTTCGGTCATTCCTGGGTCGGGGCTCCGTCATGTTTGGTGGTGTATACGGCGGGGAAACCTGAGAGACGTGAAGGGTTCGGATTCTCCGTGGCCTCCTCGGCGAATCTGACCTCTACCATGGCGCCCGCAACAGACGCCCAGGGCACTTGGTGCTTCCAGGCGCGCTCCGTTGCCGATCGGTCCACCATTTCCTGCCGTTCGAGGCTGCCTAGCGCATTGCCGACATCTTCGACCGCCTGGCGCAGTTTATCGCGCGACGAGTCGACGAGAACGACTTTGAACCCGCCGAGCGCGAGGGCCAGCGCAATCCCCTGATCCTCATTCGCCACGCCGAGCACGGCCGCATCGCCTACGGGCCGTACGCCTCGGTTTGGCGTCTACCCTCCCAGCGAGTGTGGTCTCCGATGCAACATGAGACCTCGGTCTCGATGCGACAGTGGTCGCTGGGCTCCAGTTATAGGGATCGTTCAGGGCACGCACACGCACGGAATCGGCCATTCCATTTGAGGCGAAGACGAAGTCCAACTGGCGGGTTGCAGTGGACGGACTCCGGCCGACTAGGTAGTACGTGGGGACGTCCGTGCTGTCAGGTGGCAGCTCATTGGGCCAAGGATTTGCCTGACGCCCATGGGGGCTTTTGGACCTGCGAAAGACAGCCCGAGGTCTTCCATCCTGTCAAACACGGTACCGTGGGCCTGTCTGAAAAAGGTCAGGCTAGTTGGTTGCATATGCTGGGTCTTGGGGTGGCCTCAAAATGAGGGCGTAAGCCGGGAGGTCACGATGCTCGGATCGGTGAACCGTTCAGGAAGGGACTCGACTCTGTTCCAATTCACGACCAACCGACTGAGAGACTTCATCGACCCCAACCACCTACCGATCCGTATCGACGAGCGGTTCGACTTCGGCAGGCTCGTCTCCCCCCTTGAGGACAGGTACTGTCATGACAACGGCAGGCCTGGCATACATCCCGAGGTGCTCATCAGGGCTTTGCTGATCTGCTCCCTGTATAACGTCGCCTCATTCAGGCGGCTGAGTTTCGGCCATATCGGAGAACACCGCATTTCGTTGGTTCGGCAGGGCTGGAGGTGTGGGAGTAAGGCGCGACCGGGGCTTCACCCTGAAGAACGTGGCAGCGTGTGATGCCGAGAATGACCCGTTGGCCGGGTGGCGGATTGTGTAATGAACTCCCGGACGACCGCGAATAAGGCCTGGGAATGCTACCGGATTGAGAAAGCTGCCCGGATGTCCAGGCTGAGCCGCAGCTCACCGCCGCTGATGGAGGTCGCCTGATCGAAGGCGGCCGCCTCCATGAGCACTTCATACCCAAAACCGCCTGTCAGCTGCGCATTTGCCCTCACCTCGCCGATGAAGATCAGTTCGCCGACGGCTACGCCTGTCAGCTCCGCTAGGTGCTCGGCGCTGGCCAGTGCGTTCTTGACGGCATCTTCACGGAGCCCCGACATGATCGGTTTCGGGTCTTCTATGCTGAGGTAGATATCGCTGGTCCGCGTGGCGTCTCCACCGGCAGCGGCAAGGTCGTAGATAATCTCGCCGACCGCATCGACGTCGCGGATCTTTATTCTGGCGGAGTCGTTTACCGTGTAATCGACGAGCACCTCTCTGCTTGTCGTCACCTCTCCGCTGGTTATTTCCGCGTATTCGTACTGAGGCCAGATGTTAAACGATTGGGTCTGAACGTCCTGCTCGCTCAGGCCTTAACGGCCTCTATGATCGCTTCGATCGCGCCTGCGGCCTTGGCTCGGGTCAGTGCAACCGTTTCACCTGTGATCCTGACCCTTAGGATCAGAAGGGCCAGGTCTGGCTCGACGATAACGCTGGCCTGGCCGGTGACCCATATGCCCGAAGCGTGTCCGGTCGCCTGCAAGGCAGCGGCGGCGAACCGCACGTCCGGCTGCGTGTAGCTGACAATGTCGCCCCTCTTGGCCTCGCCCGCTTGGGTCCCACTGCCGCAGAAAGCAGTACGGACGCTCCCAAACTCATGGCGAGTCTTGAGCTGGCATGCATCGCGTCAACGCCCTTCAGACAGTCGGACTCGTTCCGGGAGATCCTGCGGGTTCCTCACCGCCCTATTCCGAGACGTTTCACTGGCGACCTGCCCAGACCCGGGTATCGTCGGCGGCAGTCATCAGGTCCGCTTCCTCAAGCACGAGCACATCCATCGGTGCCTTGACCCTCACGTCGACCGCGATAAAACGCCGGTTCGGCGTCGCCGAGTGCGGATGCGACCTGGTGTACATGGCTACCAAGTCCGCGGCAACGGATTCCGCATACCGCAAGATTCCGTCGGACACGCTGCGGTTCGACACAATGGCGCTGACCACCCGCGCGGTGCAGCTGTGCCAACGCACCAGGGCCACACCGTATCTCAGGTGTCGGCCGATGCCTTCTCCGGGCGGCCGTATGTACTGCACCGGCCCGTCGGCATCCGGCGGCCGTATGACCTGAAGCAGATGTATGACACCCCCGGGGGGAAGAAGGTGCTTCACCTCTGCAATCACCCTCTCGGCTGCGTCGGTCCCGTCCAGCGGGACCACCACCTTGCTATACATGTCAACCTCCACAAAAAAGGGCCGCACGTTGCCCCGGTCCCGGGCAATGTCGTGCGACCCAATCTGCGCTTGGCGCCTCCTGATTCAGGTTGTCGTTGTCTTTTGAGTTCTTCCCTTAGTTCCAGCTTTGCAGGATGTTCAATTCCACCCTAGTGCACAGGGCGGTTGTTGTCAACAATGTGTAAGACCTCTAAACTGCAGATCCATCCTGTGAAAGTGAATACATTCACTAGTCTGACATGCGATGTAGGCTATGCTTTTCGGTGACCACTCTCTGTTACATTGTTACCGAGCGAGATTACTGTTCCGTTCGGCCGTTGACCAAAGCGTGCGGACCTGGGTGCTCTGAGGTAGCCAGGCGGAGTGTCAGAGCCGGGTTGGGCGACAAAGGGGTCTGAAATGCGAGCCAGGCCGCATATATGGCCGTGCGGCAAGAGGCTGCCAAGTGACATTTGCAGCCACTCGCAGCGCAATGGGGTGCCATCGGACCCGCGCCAGCAAATGCAAAAGGTGCCCTCACATGGATGATCGGGCCTGTCATCTGCTCCGGTCGTCAGCTAGACCTGGGCCGGTTTCCCTCAAGACCGTGTCGGCGAGGTGGCGAAACTCACGGGCCTCAGCCAAAAGGCGATGGGCTTCCAGTTCCGCCTCCTCGACGCTGTTTCGATAGCGCCTTGCATCCTTCTCCTGCCGCCTCTGCGCCCTTGCCCGCCGCATGGTGGCGTCGTCCACGAACCTCCGGCAGTGCCCTTCGGCCCAACCTCGGCCGCGACTATCTCATCAGCCAGTCCGTCTTCGTCCTCCCGGGAATCCATGGCCTCGATGCCAGCGACGATCAGCTGCGGGTTCTCCGGACCTTCTTCACCTCGCCCCAGACCAGTCCCTCCAGCCGCTCAGCCCTGATGAATGGACGCTCTCGGCACCTCAGACCCTCGTGCTGCATCCCGTAGCACCTGTAGTAACGGCGGGGGCGTTCTAGGTTGTAGCGGTAGACCCTGCCATCGCGCCTGGCGGTCTCGCGCCTGTTCGCCCAGCATCCCATGAGGTACCCGCACTCGGCGCACCTGACCAGGTGCTGCAGGAGATGGAAGATTTTCGTGTTGCGGACCGCCCGGCTCAGCCGCCGCCTCTTGGCCTGCTGGGCCAGCTCCCAGCTATCCTCGTCGACTACGGGCGGGAAGGGAATGCCGACCCATTCGTCCTCCGGCCGGTCCTATCTCTTCATTCCGTCCTCGGTGGACACATGCCGTACCTCCCGTACCACCATGTGCCCCTGTAGGCCTCGTGTCCAAGGGTGCGTGTGACGGTGCGGTCGTACCAGGGGCCGACGGCGTTGGGCGTGGGGACGCCCTCCGTGGTCAATTGCCGGGCGATGGCGCGGCCTCCCACCCCATCGCGGACACACATGTCGAAGACCCGGCGGATGACCTCTGCCTCTGCCTCGACGACCTGTGGCCGGCGGTCCTCCCCGATGCGGTAGCCGTATGGCACGTTGCTGACCGGGATGCGTCCCTGCCTTGCAGAGCCGCGCTTTCCCATGGATGCTCTCTCGCGGAAGTTGTCGAGTTCGATCTTTCCGATGGCCGCCATCAGGCCGAAGGTCTTCATGTCGATGGCGTCCATGACAGCCTCGATGTCGATGCCGTACGCCTCGACGACCTCCATCAGCGCGTCAGCAGGGTACATGCCCCTGCTGAGTCGGTCTGACTTCCAGCAGACGATGGTGTCGAAGCGTCCGCGCCGTGCGTCGGCGAGCATTCTCTGGAACTCTGGACGCTTCTTGGACCAGCCCCTGCCCACCTCCTCGTAGCGGGCGGCGATGGTCAGTCCCCTGCGCTCGCAGTGCGCCCCCATGTCGGCGACCTGCTCGGAAGGCGAGGTCTTGTCCTCGGTGTCCTGGCTCTTGTCAGATACGCGTGCGTAGATGGCCGCCCGTCTCGGCTCCGTCCTTCTGTCGGCTCCTGTTGCCATGCCTGCCTCCCTTCAAATGCCCGAAAAAGAAAAAGACCCGCCACCTGTTGGAAGCGGGTCTGCGAGCATTACAATCCCGTTCGCATCACCTGCCCCATTCAGGTGGTGTCACGGCCCGGGATGTTGTCAGCATCGCCGGGCCAACCCTCTGACCTCCATTGTATCGTGCCCTGATCAGGGCGGCGTCAAAGTGCGTCTCCGTGTTGCTGCGTTGTCGCAATGTGGGCCATCGTCAACTCTTTCTCCCGTCACACCATTCACAGAGCGTGTCGGGTTGCGACTCGTCACACCGGCAGCGCCTCCTGATGTTGTTGCCCTGGGGACAATCAGAGTAGATGTGATATCTGTTGTCCGATTCATGTAGCACTGAGTGATACTGATCTACTTTGCTCATTTCGTACACCCCGCCTTAGTCTGAGGTCCAACCCAAACATCTAGTGTGTCCTTATGTTTCAGGAGGAGAGTTCCGATTTCACTAGACACGTAGTCGAAGTAGTTCCCACCACTCTCATCCGTGAAATTATCGTGGCTTTTCAGAAAGTGGCGTCTCGCAATGCTTACGTGCAGGAGAGGGGAGAGGTTAACTTCGCACTGATTGAAGTGGGAATCATATAGCAGAGTGCCCACAGTTAGTCGTTAAACACCTCATCAACCCTGTCTAGCACGACGGCCGCATATGCCGCTTCTCGCACGTCGATGAACTTGCCCGACTCGTCGTTGTAGACAATCATGTACTCACGCTGCCACTGCTCGAACCTCTCGGGCACGGCACGCGAGAGTCGACGGGCCAAGGTGCGAGGGGTGTTGCTCTCACTCCACTCGACACCCGTGTTCTCACACAGGGCTCTCAGGCGAGACTTTAGCGCTTGGGGGTGCATGTGTGCGGTCTGTCTGGGTGATGGCCCGCGACAGCTTGGGCCAGTTCCTCCGGCGTTGCATCAATGGAGACATCAGCCTCTAGTTCAGCCTTTGATGGCTGGTAGCCCGCTCCAAGTTCCTTGGGCTGCTTGCGTTTGGCTTTGCCCTGCTTGTCTTTCATTGGTTTCCCCGTTACGTTATCCATGGGTGACTAGCCTGGTGATCAGGGGTGGCTCGGTTCTCCAAGGCCGTCTCGGAAAGATTCGCAGTCCCGACGATTGCCCGGGTCCGGTCGGATTCCGTCTGCTCCAGCAGGTACAGCTTGGCGTGGGCGATCTGCTTCCTGAGAACGCGAAATCGGGCCTGTCCCTCTCTAACTCGGCCGAGAATGAAGACGTGCCGCTCGTCGGGCAAACCCTTGATTGCGGCTCGAGTGTCTCCGATGGAGACCTGCTGGAAGGCCAAGATGTCCTTTAGCGTGCGCAAGGTACCTTCGCATCCGAACACGCACTCAAAGTCCTTGAACCCGTGTCTGTCCAGTAGCCGGACTATGGCACCCACGCCCGCCGAGTAAGTCAGAATGCGGATGCGATCGTAACCGTCGAACAGAGACCAGGAGAACTTGGACTCGGACATGAACCGAGCGCGAGTTACCCGAAGCCCGGTTCCGTCGTCGATGTCAAAGCCTAGCGCTTGCCCGGGCTCAGGTTCGTTCATTTTCACACCAGTTGCATTATGCCCCTAAAGCCTATTCCTGATTCAAGATGACATCAGCTTCTACCCAGTAGATATGCACTAATACTGCATACCTGCCAACCCCGCGGGCCCCAAAGCCGCCAACTACCGGTGCGAGGTAGCCACATCCTGTGGGCGCCTGCCCACGGCAATGTAGCCAGATTGATCCTAACTCTCATCCGCTAGCAACGCCTGCAGACGTGGATTCAGCGTGCTAACCAGAAGGTTGAGGCGATCCCGCATCCACGCAGCCGCGTCTTTGAAACTCTCGCTTTCTTCCCCCTCCGCCAAGAAAGCCAGGTCGATCTGTCGGCGGAAGCCTATTCTGGGACGGCCAGAGGCGTTTTCCCAATGCTCCAGCTCACCCACCGTTTCTTCCCGCAGCTTGTCTAGGGAGTCAACTATCGACTCGAAGATGCGAACCTCTCGGGGGTAATCCTTTCGTGCTGTCAAGAAGCAGCCAATCTGCCCTGCCCTACGGTGCAAGTATCCATCGAAGCATAGCGCATAGCCTCCGAATCCAGAACCTTGTACCACGATGTACAGAGTCGAGTCAGTGGTGGCGGCAGGAACCTCCACGCTGATGTCCGCAAAGTAGAAATCTCTGACCACCGCGTTCCAGAATTGGAGATTCTGTTGATCTTGGTCCGACAGGGTCTCTTCTTGATCGTGCAAGCCGGCCTCAGCTATATTGCCGACGAGGCCTCCGTCAACGACGAAACGCCGCACGATTTCGGTGCGAGCCAGTACTCGAGGTTGAACGAAAAGAGTGTTCGCCGAATCCCGATAAAGTGCGGCCTCCACCATGGCAAGGTTGAAATGTAGGCCGCTGTAGCGCTGGACGAAATCTACGATGTCGGCCGCATCCTCCCGAATCCCGTCGCCGACGATCAATAGCAGAAATTCGCCTCGCCTCAAGTGGCGCACTACGTTGTCAACGAACTCCGCTTCCTCCACTTCGGGGTGGTGCTTACTCACCGAGTCATAGAGCACGTTGCCGCTCTTCCCGGTGGCCAGAGATACCTGTCTCTGCAAATCGTCGTATCCCCATCCTGCCAAGTCCTTAGCGTAGTCGAGGATTTGACCGATTACCTCACGCCGGGCCTGCGGGTTTCGCCAGAGCTTGAATTCGCTCAGCGTTAGTCGGCCCAGCTGGTTGCAGTACAGAGCGTCGGCATAGCCGGCCGGGAGACTCAGTTCCTTGCAGACCGGCACGGCCCCGGCATATGCGGGGTCGATATCAGAGATGGGGAGCGTCTGGGGAAAACTGAACAGAAGGTCTTGCAGCGTCGCTTCGTCAGCGCCGCCGGAGGTCACGTTGGACCCCAGCGGCACGCGCCTTATGACCTCTGGCCCGCGCTGTAAGTCAGCGTCGACACGTACCAAGTCCCCATAGGTCTGTCTCATTCGATACCCTCTCCCAGAGTCATTTGACCGGTCGCAGGATACACTTCCTTCTAGGGAGCCTGAGGTTGCAGGTGGGATCCGGCGAATCCCTCTAACGCAGCCTTGATGAGGATTTCATCAACCTCGCGTTGTTTCTCCACTCAATACACTCGCTGCTCAGCCAACCGATCGTGGCCGCAGCGGGCACCTTGACCCGCAAAGTCGGTGGGTGGATGTCGAGTCTTTCGTGCTGGCGAGATACTGCTGCTGATGTCCTAAGAGGCGTTCATCAACGAGCGGTAGGCCTTTTCGATGCCGGAGGGGTGTACATGAATCCCGTACTTGCGCGGAGGGTTCCTTCCGAGGCGGGGAGGCGGCTCTACAGGACTGCAGAGGCTGGACGGGTTACCTAGGAGTTCACACTTTTTCTTAAGCCCCGGCTGCGGGGCTGTGTTCCAAAAGCCCCCCAGAATGTTCCACGTGGAGCACCCACGGGAGGGAAGCGCACTCTTGGAAACGACGGGAGACGAGTTGGACCTTCACCGCGTGCGGCTGATGTCGCTGCTCAACGACCTTGTACGACGGCGGGGCGCCGCCGAGGTTCTCTAGGTCGCCAGAAAGACGCTGCGGCGGAGCATGGATGCGGCTGGCCCGGCGGCGGTTGGAGATTAGGCCGCTGGCCCTGTGCCGGTGGACCGACCGGTTCGTGTTCGTCGCGGAGCCGCGTTTGCCATCAGACAACGATGCCGCGGAACGCAGCCTGCGATTCTTGGTGGTCGGCCGTAGGATCAGCGGCGGGACGCGCTCAGCGCGCGGCACCGATGGCGGGATTGATCCTCGCCTCGCTGTTCGACACCTGGCATGCTCGCGGCGAAAACCCCTTGCAGACTGCCGTCAGCTCCTAGCCTCTCACCAACTCTTGTAGTTACGCCACCTGCGAGGAGATGAGACGATTGTGCATCAGGATCGGCTGTGTCGCCGTCGAGCTACTTGGATTGTTGGTCATAAGGGTTCTCTTGCAGACGCAAGTATTGACTTATGAAACTACAGGTAACGTCCTTTCTGAAGGCTTACTACCTTGAGATTGAAAGGGACTTGTCTCGGAGCATATGCTTGGAATGGTCCAAGGCTTCTGAGCGTAACACCAATTTGGCTTCAAACAAGGGTTCGCTGCCGCGAGGCGATGGTGGCCGTGAATGCGGCGTAGAAACCATGAAAGGAGCGTACTTCATCGCAGGTGGCGACAATGCTGCTGATACCGCGGTTACGTTGGTCCGGTACGGGGTGTTGCGAGATCCATTAGGCAGCGGACGGCCCGCCTCACCGCACAATGGCGCGATCAGCAGGCCAAAGCTCGGCACGCGTACGCATCCAGGGAGAAGAGTTGGTAGGTGCTGGGCTTTGGGGCGGTTCGTAGAATAACGGGTCTGCAATGAGTACAGGAGGGAGAAGGCTCCGAAACATAAGCGCGCAACGTGCGATTCGTGCATTCCATCGTCTGGGATACGAGACCGTGCGCATTCGAGGAAGTCACCATATCCTCAAGCATCCGAAAGGGAGGATGCTTGTCTTACCAATGCACAGAAGGGAATTGAAAGTAGGCATCCTGCTAGATGCTATCGAGCGTGCAGGCGTATCGGTGGAGAAATTCGAAGAGCTCCTGTGAGGTCAAGTTATGAGGTACTCAGTCGTAGTACACCAAGCCGAAGAAGGTGGTTTGTGGGTGGAGGTCCCGGCGTTGCCCGGCTGCTACTCGCAAGGGGAGTCGGTGGATGAAGCCCTCAATAATGTCAGGGAAGCCATTCAACTGTACTTGGAAGCGCTCAGAGACGAAGGTTATGACACGCCCAAGGACGCTGACGTTGTCTATCGAGTAAGTGTGGCTGTGTAGCCGGGTTTGGGGCGAGAGGCTTTGGGCGATGACAGTCTATCCCCCGCGTCCCGCGCCTGCGGGGGAACCAGCCCGCCGCCACAAGGCGTGGAGAGGCTACTGCTGGTCGGTTGTGCTCCTAACGCGCCTCGGCGGGCATAATGCCGAGGTCGACCAGCGCCTGCCTGTCGCCGGTCTGCCGATAGACCGCCCAGACATCATGGATCGCTAGGTAGCGCTGGGCCAGCTCTTGCGATTCCAGATACACGACCTGCCCATCCCGGAGAATCAACAGAGGAGGGTCTTCCTCCCAGCGGTCGTTGGTCATGGTCAATGGATCACTCCCACCGCGTACTGTTCCAGACCATCAAGCCCCTTTTCTACGTGTAGTAGACGCAGTCTCTGGCTCGGCATCACGACTACCTCCTGCTGGGCCGCGTTCTAGAGCAGGACCCTGGATCGCCGCGCACCGTGGATCTGGCTAATCGTTTCATAAAAGGTGCGGGCGGGTCTATCCCCCCGCGCCTGCGGGGGAACCGGCTGGTAAGATGTACACCATGGGCCCGGAAGCCTTAATGTCTCGCCTGCGAGCCCGGTGTCAGTTCACGGAGGTTGAGTGGAGCGAGAGCGACACGTCCCGCACCTTGGCCCGTCGGCTTATACGCGATGCTCCGGAGGCGTTCGAGCAGTGGAAGCGGGAATACGAAATGGCATTCATTGAGGAGACCGGCACGTTTGTCGACCTGCGTGACAGTGCTTACGCCCTCGTTGCCCTCGACATAGTTGATGAGGTGCTAGGGGACTAGAATTGGTCTCCGTAGGTTTCCTCGATCATTTCAGCCCATGCCTGCTGCTTGGGTTGGCCTGAACTGACACGAGCTAGCCGCGCATTTGCCCTGGTTAACTCAGTGGTCAATGAACGCACACCGTCAAAATTTTCGGCCGAAGTGGCATCGCTGAGGGTCTATCCCCGCGCCTGCGGGGGAACCGCGTACTGGCTGAGCCTCTGGGCGTCTCGCAGGTATTCCTCTGCGTCGTCGGCCAATGCGATGCGCTCGTCCCGGCGGTAGTAACCGATCAGCAGGGTGAGTTCGCTGAGGAACCGGAGGAACGCGGGTTCGTCAAGATCTGAGACTTCCAGGGATCGCCGTGCCCAAGCCGCCACCGTGGCGTGTAGTTCTTCGGTCGCCGGCTTCGAGAGCGTTCCGCCGCGCACGTCGTCGAATGCTCCAGCGAGGGCCACCTGTTTCTGATCAGAATGCTTAGCGGGTCAGGAACTCCCCGAAATCTCAATCGTGGTTTTCTCACTCGAATGTGGGTGCATTGAATCTAGTTAGCTTTTTTGTCGATCTAGCCCGCCGGTATCTGGTTACTCAAGAGGACACCGGACGTTCGAAACGACAACAGCGCAAGCAATGGGTCGTTCCCACGGCAC
Organism: Dehalococcoidia bacterium; assembly: GCA_965207145.1. Classification (GTDB taxonomy): domain Bacteria; phylum Chloroflexota; class Dehalococcoidia; order Lucifugimonadales; family UBA2962; genus CAUZIR01. The sequence continues at coordinate 1,137,017 of OZ242262.1, forward strand.
CTAGGGCTATCGTTTCCGAGAATCGTCGTGCATCGCCAATACCTACCGAAGACCGGCTGCACACCCTGGTAGGGCCTAAACGACGCACCGCACGAAAGGCGCGGGACGCGTGGATTCCTGTCGGGAAGTCAGTCGTGATCAAAGGTCGGACGCTCAGGGACGGAATGGTTTATGCGGGCCAGTTTCTCCCCGGGGTGTCCAAGTACGTTGCGACCGATCCTGCACTGATCGACCCGAGTCTCCCGGTTGATGATCGTTCTCCCGATACCAAAGGCCTGCAGATGGGGTACTGGCCTTCCTACAGTGGGATGACGCCGGCATCCAGAGCTGCATACCTTGACTGGCTGGCCCAAGGTCGTCCAGGCGGTGCCTACGTCGGTTACGTCTTCTTGTTCTTCTATGGAATTGAACGCCGAATTCTGTATGACACCGATCGCAGCGACATAAGCAGCGCGGAAACCGGAGCCTTGATCGCTGAGGTGCAGCGTTTGCTCAGACTGTATCGGGAGAATAAGTCATTTAGTGGCTACGCTGGCGAGTTTCTTTCATTCGTCAACTGTCTGAGGGCAGATCGGGATCTTTCACAACTGGAGCCGCCACTCGTTCGACAAGGCTGGGAACTTCCGCTCGAACTCAAGCTAGGCTTAGGCTCCATCGTCGCTGCCGGAGATCCGCTGCCCGCATCTTGGGCTCTGTCGTGGCTCCGATTGAGTCCGGAAATCTCTTTGAGAACGCCAGCTCTTCGATGCCCGGACGAATTCAACGATCTCTTCATGTTGCGGTATCAGCAAGCTCATGGATCGGGGATCAAGATTCCACGCAACAAGACGTTATTGACACACTTTTATCGTCCTGCCAGTGCCAGTTTTAGTCACGGGGTCAGGCTAGGGGCGGGTGATTTGCCCGATGTCACCCGGCTGAAGAGGCCGATTCGAAGATTGCAGCGGTTGGCAGAAACCGTCGCCGACGACCTTGACCAATACAGTCGCTGGGTCGGTCGACACGGCGATCGTGACAGTCTCGGCGCCATCGCGCTCCTTCCTCACGACCTGGCGAGTCAAAGGCAATCGACGGAACTACGCGATCTCGTTGGAAGGATTGAATCGGCGCTCGAGGGGGAGGATATGGCGACCATGCCGGTATCTGACGTCGTCGCAGTCTTCCCGTCCCAGAGGGCGGACGCATTCTCCATGAGGGAGGCGACAACCTTTGCACAACTCGCCGAACGGCTAGGGTTCGGCATTGCTCCAGATATTCGGTACTCAAAGATCAATTTGACCAAGCACAAGTACGTGGCCGTGTTTAGGCTGCCGGGTCAACATTCGCAGCCGAGCGACAGGTATCTAGCTGCAACGGTGCTCTTGCATCTAGGTGCCGCTGTTGGCGCCGCGGACGGAACGGTGACTGCAGATGAGGAGCGCCTCCTAGAGACCCATCTGGAGCAGGCATTGGAGCTACCGCTCCCTGATCGGTATCGTCTCCGTGCCCATTTGAGGTGGTTGTTGATAGAGCCACCGACGCTCAACAGGATGAAATCACGGCTGCAGGCCCTTACGCCATCTGATCGCGGGTTGATAGCGCGATTCGTGATAACAGTTGCAGGTGCAGATGGCATTGTCAGCTCAGACGAGATCAAGGTACTGGACCGGGTGTACAAGCTCATCGGACTGAACACCGAACAGCTTCATCGTGATATTCACGAGTTGGCGTCGAAGCCTGCGACAACGCCGGTAACCGTAATTCGGCCGGAGGAGACGACCAGATATCGGGTGCCCCCACCTCCTACAGCCCATAGCTTGGGCACTGACCGAGTGGAACTGGATCGAGAGCGAATCGCCGAAGTCATGAAGGCGACCCGGGAGGTGTCTGATCTGCTCACGGAGATCTTTGAAGGCCCGCCGGCCACCGGACCTTTAGAGCCCGATGCTGTAGTTGCAGAGCAGGAGGGCGACTTGCCGACGGCAATTGTTTCCTGTGGCCCTCTCGACCATGCACATGCCCAGCTCGTTCAATACCTGGCTCGGCAGCCCTATTGGCCGCGTGGTGAATTTGAACAGTCTGCGGCCAAGCTAGGTCTAATGCCCGCAGGCGCAATGGAAACCATCAACGATGTCGCCTTCAAGCTCTGTGACGAGCCGTTCATCGAGGGCGACGATCCACTTGAGGTCAACGAAGTAGCTGTCAAGGAACTGCTCGATGTCACTTAGTTCTAGGATCCGTCAACGAGACCGTGATGCGATCTTGCAATCGCTAGCTGCCGGGGTTGTGCCGCGCCGTGGACTCCAGCATGTTCAGGTTGGTAGAGCGAAGGAAGTATCGGCGCTGCTCGGCGATCTTGACCGTGTGACTGACGGTGGCTCGGCCATCAAGTTCGTGATTGGAGAATTCGGCAGCGGAAAGAGCTTTTTTCTGCACTTGATTCGCACGGCAGCCCTGGAAAAGCAGATGGTCACCATGCATGGAGACCTTACGCCCGACAGGCGCATATTTGCTACGGGCGGGCAAGCTCGGAGCCTATACGCCGAACTTGCACGCAATCTCAGCACCCGTACCAATCCCGATGGGGGAGGACTTGCCCCGGTGGTGGAGCGTTTCATCGGTGAGGCACAGAAGACTGCGCGCGAATCAAGAACGGATACCGAAGAAATCATCCATGGGCACTTAGAGACCCTCTCTGAGCTTGTGGGAGGGTACGATTTCGCGTCTGTCGTCGCCGCCTATTGGCGCGGTCATGATCGAGGCGATGCCGACCTGAAGTCATCGGCCGTGCGCTGGCTGCGGGGCGAATATTCAACGAGAACGGATGCACGGCGCGATCTTGGGGTTCGTTCGATCGTCGATGACGGCAGCATTTACGATCAGCTGAAGTTGCTGGCCAGGTTCGTCCGCCTGGCCGGATACAGTGGGCTAGTAGTCGCGTTCGACGAAATGGTGAACCTCTACAAACTCGCCAACACTCGCGCGAGGAGCAGCAACTACGAGCAGATTCTCAGGATCCTGAACGATTGCCTCCAAGGATCGGTCGCTCATCTGGGGTTCCTGATGGCGGGCACTCCCGAATTCCTGACTGACACGCGCAGGGGTCTCTACAGCTACGAGGCGCTGCAGACCAGACTTAGCGAAAATGTGTTTGCGTCAGCTGGCGTGAGAGATTTCTCTGGGCCTGTCCTGCGGCTGGCGAACCTAAGTGCAGAGGAGTTGTACATCGTCCTCACAAAGCTCCGCCACGTCCATGCCGCAGGTGATTCGGAAGCGCATGCATTGCCGGACGAAGCGCTGCACGCATTCATGGAACACTGTTCAAAGAGAATCGGAGAGGCCTATTTTCGAACGCCGCGGACGACCATTCGTGCTTTCGTGCAGTTGCTTGTGATCCTTGAGCAAAACCCGGGCATGTCGTGGAGGGACCTGATCGGCTCTGTCGAATTGGAAGAAGAGAAGGCCTCTTCTATCACGGGCGCCGCGAGAAGCCCTTCGGTATCCACAGCGGATGACGAGCTCGTCTCGTTCCGCCTGTAGTTTATTCGGCCGAACTCGTTCCCTTGGCTGAAAAAGCGTCCTCCTCCTTCGACCAACTTGTTCGGCCGATCCAGCGCTGGGTATGGCAGCAGCGATGGGAGGAACTACGTGAAGTCCAGGAGCAAGCAGTCGCCCCTATCTTGAACGGGCGAGACGTGCTGATCTCTTCCCCAACTGCGTCTGGCAAGACCGAAGCGGCATTCCTTCCCATTTGCAGTGCTCTAATGGACGAGGCCGCAAATTCTCTCGGCGTCGTCTACATCGCGCCTCTAAAGGCCCTGATCAACGATCAGTGCACGCGCCTCGAAGAGCTCTTCGAGTGCATTGGTACTACGGTCACGCCTTGGCACGGGGACATCAACGCGAGCGTAAAGCGGCGATTCGTTAAGCGCCCGGAAGGGGCGCTCCTGATCACGCCGGAATCGGTGGAGGCTCTGTTCGTTACGCGCGGGTCGGCAATCCCCCGCCTCTTCGAACGCGTCCGGTTCATCGTCGTCGACGAATTGCACTCCTTTATCGGAACGGAACGGGGTCGGCAGCTCCAATCCCTGATGCACCGCATTGAGCTATCTGCCCAAAGAAACGTCCCTCGCATCGGGCTGTCAGCCACCCTAGGGGAACCTGAATTGGCCGCGGAATTCTTGCGGCCAAGACGCGGCGGGCAGGTCGAGCAGATCGCTTCAGAGGGGCTTAGCCGCGAAGTAAAAATGCAGGTTCGTGGATACCGGCGAGTTCGCCCCAATGTGTCCTGTGACCCTGAGGACCGACTTGGCGGCCATCGACAAGCTGGCGTGGAGGTCACCGAGCCGGGAGCCGGCGACGATTTGGAGGTGTCACGACATCTGTTTAGGACGTTGCGTGGCAGGACAAATCTTGTATTCGCTAATCAGCGAGCGCAAGTTGAACTCTTCGCCGATCTACTTCGCCGCCAGGCAGAACGAATGAGTTTGCCGAACGAATTCCGGCCACATCATGGCAATCTCTCTCGTGAAATCCGTGAGGAAGCGGAGGAACGACTAAGGGAGGAGCGTCCTGCAACGGTGATTGCAACGACTACCCTTGAGCTTGGGATCGACATAGGCGCCGTCGACTCGATCGCCCAGATTGGGCCGCCCGCGTCCGTCGCCTCCCTAATCCAGCGTCTTGGCCGCTCAGGTCGCAAGCCTGGGTCACCGTCTGTCATTCGAATCTACATACAAGAGCACCAGATCGATGAGAACTCGTCACCGATCGATCAACTGCACGCTTCGCTCACCCAGACCGTTGCAATGGTCCGCTTGATGCTCCAGCGCTGGGTCGAACCCCCTTTGCCGGCCGCATTGCATCTTTCAACATTGGTGCAGCAAGTCCTGTCGCTCACTGCCCAACACGGGGGCTTTCAGGCGGTGGATGCGTATCGAGCTCTGTGCTCACTCGGTCCATTCAATGCTGTGGACCAGGCAAATTTCGCGCAGCTGCTGCGCGACCTAGCCGAGCACGAGCTGCTAACTCAGACTCACGACGGCACGCTTGTGCTGGATATGCTTGGAGAGCGACTGGTAAACCACTTCGACTTTTATGCGGCATTTGCGTCACCTGAAGAGTGGTGCCTCGTCGAAAAGACCAGGCCGCTTGGTACGCTGCCTATAACGTTTCCGCTAGTCTTGAACTCGTTCCTGATATTTGCCGGCCGCCGATGGAGGATAGTGGAGATTGACGAGCGGCGCCGCGAGGTAGGACTTGAGCGTGCTGCCGGCGGCCTAGTCCCGAGATTTCAGGGAAGCGGGGCCTCGATTCACGATCGCGTCCGCGAGGAAATGCGTCGAGTACTCGCAGACAGCGACCTACCGATCTACTTGGACGATCCAGGGCGCGAACTTCTTTCGGAGGGACGGAAGACCTTTCAGCGATTCAACCTTGGTCGCCAACCCCTACTGCAGAACGGCCGCGACACCTACCTATTCGTCTGGTTGGGTGACCGGATCTTGAACACCCTAGCTCTGCAACTCCAACTTCAAGGCGTGGGTGTTGCCGTGAGCGGGCCAGCGCTACTCTTCAGGGGGTCGTCTCCAGACGAGGTAGGTCAACTCCTCAGGGAATTCGCCTCCGCCGGACCGCCCAATGCCAAGACATTGGCAATTTCCGTCCAAAACAAGAAAACGGAAAAACACCATAAATATCTGAGTGAAGAGTTGCTCAATGCAGACTACGTGTCGGGTCACCTCGACGTCGATGGTGCGTGGCAATCTGCGAGGCGACTCTGCGCCCTAATCTGATCTCTCACCTGTGAGCCCTGAGTCCCAAAGCCTTCGGCAAGCCTTCAAAACTGCAAATGCTGCCTACATCGCTCGCCGTTCGTCGAGGTCGACTGCGGGGACCGAGACACGAGCCGCACATGCCAGCTGCGCACGGCAGTGGGTCAGTTCATCACGCCATTCGTGCCATCCTTCTAGGTGCCGTACCCTTCAGGGAGGATTTAGACGTAGCAGAAATTAGCTTTAAGGGAAGCTCTGGAACGCATGATGATGCATCTATTGCGTGAAAGCCTATTGGCTCCCATCGACTATGGCCGTAATAGCATTCGTAATCCCGATGCTGAGCTCGCCTACAGACAGTAACCCTACAGCCAGTGCAGAGTCGTTCGCCGCGATAACGGCGTTTTGCACAGCGCTGATACTGGTCGTGGAAGCTCTGAGTGGCGACTCCTTAAAGTTCCGACGCTGGCCAAGTGTCTTTATAGGCATTGGCGGTTTGTTCAGTTCATATCTGTGGATGGCCGCCGAAGCTAATGCGCACCCGAGAGACTTCTCCGTATCGGTGCCATTGGTGCTGCTGTTGGTCATAGCTGGCTTGTATCTGGCGGGCGCATTGGCCATCACTGTGTTGAAGGACGAATAGAGATTGAGCATCCAGTGCCGAGAATTTCAAACCCATTGCAGGTGACCTCAGTGAGCTAGTCAAGCTTTTGTTCAAGAGTCATAATCATCTATGCCTTTAAGAACTTGGCCTGACTAAATCGGAGTAGTTCTCTATTTCGTGTATCTGTGACGGTGGAATCAACCCAAGGATTATATGGCTTATCGCTTCGGTTCCACTCTTCTCCCCATCACTTGGACCAAACAGGAATTGATTGACCTCAGTCACCAATACCAGGTCCCCCACTTGTATGCGTGTATTCGCGTATACCATACTTGTAGGATCTTCCATACGGTCAACCATTTGTAGCGCCAAGTAACTTGTTGCATCGAGCTTATCGGGTTGCGCTACAGTAAATTTCACATTATTGAAAGCCTCTACGACTTGCATTACCTGTGGCATGGCACCTCCTGATTCTGTTATTAGGCATTTCTACCTTATGCGATATCGCTCCACGTCTGTATTGCCAGCCTTTTGTCTAAGATATGCGTCAATTTGGAAGGGCCGATGCTCATATAGCCCCGCAAGTATCCAGCCAATGGGTCCGAAGAAGAACCCTGCAAAGAACCAGCTTCACAGATATCCCAGGATGATTCTGGCCTCGCTGTAACGCACTCCGGTTTCCCTCGCGGGCGCTGCGGCATTCTTGCGCTGTGCGAGATGTGCTGTAAAAAAGGGGCGAAGATCAATGGCAACACTAAAACCACCAGGATCATGTTATGTCTGCCTCCTTCTTTTCACGAGCATATTTCATGATCAGTACATGTGTCTTTATCGAGTTCACGATTCAAGGCCTCCCTTTCCTCTGGTGGCATAGGCTGAGCCACCGCTTTTAACACGTTCTCAAACGTGTCGGGGATCGGCTCTATCATCTTCTTCGGCGGGCGGACGCGTTGCTTTTTCCCTGCCATAGAATCACCCTGGTCACTGATCCCATCCTCAACGCGGCCGTTTAGCTTCGTGTCAGAGCCTGCGTTGTTTGAATATAGGATATGACACGCGTATCATTAACAGGAAACGAGCGTTAGGTTACCGCTGTTGAACGTTACCACTTGTAGTTGGGTCGCTCTTGCTGGAACTCTAGTGTGGCCGTTAGTGGTCTTATCGCTCGTTGGACTGTTCTTGTTGTTGTTTAGAGCTCAGGTAGCCCAGTTGATAGAGCGCATTACACGCCTGAGGTTTAAGGGTAACTTTCTTGACATATCTATAGATGCCGGTACTTACACGGATGCAAAGCAGATCGAAAGGGAGATAGCGCTACAACGGGAGACAAAGGAACTCGCTCCTCAACAGACTAGAGACGTCGCTCTGGAAACAGAGTCTATAGCAGACTTCGTCTGGGATGGCTACGAACACTTTGCTGTGATCGAATCTTGGCGCAATCTAGAGTTGGAAGTTGTTCGAGGTCTGTTGGCTCTTGGAACTCCAGCAGACGCTACGCGAGGAGTCCACGCCATACCTAGGCAGGCCCTTAAGGCGGGTCTTATAAGCGACCAAGAATTCCAGACGATCGCGAGGATGCAGGAGGTCAGAAATCTAGCGGCGCACGAAGTTGGGCAAAACATAGATCCGGTAGACGCTCGCCATTACGTCGCTGCTGCCAATGAGTTTATCGAAAACCTGCGAGATAGAACGTCAATAGAAGGGGGCTCGCAATGACGACTACGCAGCAAACCGTTACCTGGTACGGTTCATCGGGGGCCGCCTATGAGTACAGTGTCTACTCCTTAGAACCCAATTGGAATGATGTGCCCGGCAATTACGTCTTCACAAAGTGGACCATGAACGGCTGGGTGGCCATTTACGTCGGCGAAACAGGTAGCCTCAGAGACCGTTTGAACTCTCTTGTATCACACCACGCGTACAATTGCGCAGCACGGAACGGGATGACGCATATCCACGCTCGGACCAATGTGGGAGGCGTAGTGAGGAGACAAGCGGAAGAGTCAGACATTACGAGCCGATACAGACCGCCTTGCAACAACTAGTTAGGGCGGCTTTTGTCCCCTGCTCGTAACAGCCGTCCTATCGCTAGTCGCCTTCGGTGTTGGATGATTCATCAGCAATGAGGCCCAAGTGCGGCCGCAGTTGATGGAACTGACCCGCGCAGGCAACGGGTTCGAGCTGACCATTACGCAGAGAATGGCACAGTTTCGACAAGGGATTCAGGCGGCGCATGGTCAGGCAGTTTTCCGAACCGGCCCAAATCCATGAGCCGATGGTCGGACGCTTTCGACTGTGCTAGCAGGGCCTCAGGCCCGCAAGACCCTTCTCGCCAAGCACCCACGCGAGCTTCCTAGCTAGTCCGCGTCAGGCAGATTGTTCGGCTTCTGTGCATCTCCTGCCATTGTCTTCCCCTCTCCTCAACGAAGCGTCCTGACAGCAACGGGAGGTACCCTCAGACAAGCGCTCTGGTCAGCCTCAATCTGGGTCCTCCCTAATTCCAACATCACATCCCCTCTTGGGTGAGAGATTGCCCACATCGAGAAGGAACTGTCTGACCGGTACGGAAATTGCGCTACTGAATACAAGCCCAACGAGTACGCCCGATACCGCCACCCAGGTGTCGTCAAACCCGAGGGCGTTGACCGCCAACATGGTAAGAACTATGAAGGGCGCGAAGAGAGACAGCATGGAGAGACTCTCCATTCCGGGCCCCGAAATCGGTCGTCCCCGATGCCGTTCGGCGCGCACGACAAACCACCTTGTTACGAGCGCCCAGACGATGCACCCATACGACACGATCGGCAATGGAACGAACAGTCGATCCAGCGCCACGCCATCGGGGGTAACCGGGGGAACCACGAGAAGCGACGCAGCCACGATGGACGGGATGATCGAAAGCCACATCAGCCGTCTTCCCCTGGCAAGCCACCAGAGCACCCACAGTCCAGGCAGCGATGCCAATATGGAGATCAGGCTCATCACAACCGCAGCCAGATCGGCGATATCGGCGAGAAGGATGCCCAGAACAAATAGCGAAAGAACCGTAGGCCAGGCAGAGGGTAGGTCTATTCGTCGGCTCTGTTTGTCCTTGCCGAGTCCATCGAGGAGAGACAAGGAGGGCATAACTGCGAAAACGGCGGTCGCCAAGACTCTTGCCTGAGAGTCTTCAATAGGCTCCAAGACCCAAATGACGACGGTGATTGCCGCCAACCCCACCAAGCTGATCCAGAAATTCCAGAGCCGGGGAACGTAACACCTGGCGATCGACACACGCCTCATACTGCGCGTAACTCCATCTAGAATGCGACCGCTAGGGAAACGTTCGTTTCCCGTGTCTCCCGGCATGGATACCTCCGTCGGTGTCAGCGCATCTCCAAGACGCTATCGACTGTTAGGGTCATATCATCACAAGGAGAAATTGCGCTCAAGCTGTCGCGTGAAGAAAGGGTGAGAAGCGTCATGACGACGAACAAGCTTCGCGAGAACACTTCGGATAAGGCATCAGACCCACTGGTCTGGTATGTCTACATTCTAGAACTGGCCGATGGGGGCTACTACATCGGTCAGACGAATGATCTGGCGACAAGGATCGCGGAGCATGCTGTTGGCGGCGGTGCAAAGGCGACACAAGGCAAAGCGCCCCGGTTGGTCTGGTTCTCTCACACACACGATCGGTAGGCGGCCAAGCGAATGGAGAATCGCCTCAAGAGGGCGCTCCGGCGAAGCCCCGCTTCAATCGCTGATGCCGTGGCCAACTTTGACCAGCTTGTAAGGTTGGTACGGGCAGATAAGACCCTTGCCCTGCTCCAGGAGGAAGACAGGGCTTACAAGAGCGAGATGAGCAGGCTCATGCATGTAGTTCCGGTGGCCGTAGGTCATCGCAGGGCTGTTTGCGGCTGGAGCGGTGACGCCGGTGGAGGACTCCACGGCACTGACCGAGAGAGCTTGATCAAGGTTGCCGAGACATACGATGACGTTGAAAGGTTAGCTGGAAGGGAGGCAGCCCGCAGGGCGGTGGGACGAGAGCCGTGCCGACGCTGCCTATCTTTCAAGGGAATTACAGAATCCCGAAGATGACCCTAGTCGGTCCGGTGCTCTCGGGAAAATGCCACCAGCGCCTTATTCCTTCATGTTGTCGGCAGCCCATTTTTCCGGGCCTACTAATTCTACGCACTCATGCGAAAATCGACTACGACCTGCGTATTGCTCTCTGACACAGCCAAATTGCCAGAACACCAAAAACCATCAGTATGATCGGCGGCGTATCTTTGCCGCTTACTTGCAATACGGCAATCAGAACGAGTAAAGCAAATGTACAAATCCAACCAAATATAATTTCTGTAGGAATAGCCAAGATAACGAACACCCTTCGTATTTGAGCACGAAAGAGCCAACCTAACAGAGCTGTAGTGAGCGTACTTATCACACCTGCGATTATCGCTACAAATAACTGGCTCAACGGCTTATCCTACAGTTTAGCAAACGTTCTTCCTACCAAAGCCTAAAGGCTTGTCTTAACTCCTTAAGTAGAGGCCTATGCCTATACCATTCTTGATCTTCTCTGAAGCAGTTGGTATATGGTAGCTCCGTAGCGCATTTGCTTAAACGATATTGATACTGGCTGCTATAACTTACTGGAACTAAAGTCCATGTAATTACTCGATCACCGTCTTGTCTATAAAGAAAGCCCACGAAATAATCTGGATGAAGCTCTCCGTAGTAAAAGCATTCACCACGTCCCGTAGAAGCTATATCACAACTAACCTTATCGAACACGCCCTCAATTGAACTGAACCGTCGCATAGTGGTTAAGAAGATTGTTCGAGGATTAGGCGTGGGAGTGGGAACTTTAACTACAGGCAATGCACCCGCTCTTTCATACTCGCGCACTAGCTGAGGCCATTCTGTTTGCCAACTAGTCAATAAGCTTCGCCATTCCCTTTTCAAAAATTTGTCAGTTTCGTTACGAGCCTCATTTGGAGTTTTGCGACTCGTTTCGCATTCCCATGTACCTTGCTCCTGATGATAGCCCGTACAAAGTTCCCACTCTGTTCGTCGCGGTCGTGTGTCCTGCCAAGCTACAGTAACCATCCACTGGCTTTTGTTTTCAATTGATAGAAAACGCAACCCTGCCAGTTCTTTGCGGTTGTCATAGCTAAGACCGAGACAAGCGCCCTTACCAAAACGGGTTGTACAGGCTATACGCAGCGTAGGATCATCGACGGCCATAGCGCGTCGAAAGCGATCTAGCGTTACATTCAGATGTTGTTTGGGAGTAGAAGTAGGTGGCTTGATGTTGGGCATTGCGGTATGCCTAGGGGTAGGTGTGAATTGTAGAGGCTCTGGGGTCTGGTCAGCGGTAGCCGTTTGTTCACAAGCAAGAACCGCAACCAGGAGGAGGACTAAGATAGGCCAACGAAGGGAAGCCATGAGGAAACCTCCCCATAGCTGTTATTGGATTACAGCTTCCCTAGGCGTTACTGATAGGTAGATCTAACAAGGTGCCCCCTTTCAGCCGAGCTACCTACCACAGTCGCCCATTGGAGCCTCAAGGGGGCATGAGGCCCGACTGAAAGCTCCAGGCATTGAACCTAGGCGACCGTGGTAGGTGTTCACCTTACCATAGTCCCGTCAATGGCTGTATAGACTATCTTTTGCTAAAATAGGGGTATGGGCTTAACACTTAGCACAATCACCGAATTTTTCAATAACGAGCCTGCCTGTAGGGAGCTTTTGAAAGCCTTGCGCTGGCCCAATGGAGTGATATGTCCTCGCTGCGGCGGCGAGATCATCAGGCACGTTCAAACTCGGGACAAATACATGTGCCTAGCCTGCGAACACTGGTTCAGCGTCACGTCAGCCACGGCATTTCATAGCACCCGTGTACCGTTGCACAAATGGTTTCTTGCCATTTACTTGATGGTCGAATCCAAGAAAGGTATGTCTGCCAAGCAGATCGAGCGGATGCTTGGAGTCGGCTACAACACCGCTTGGTATATGAACCACCGTATCCGAAATGCCATGATGCAAACGCATCTACCAATAATCGGTGGAGTGGTTGAAATTGACGAGACCTGGGTTGGCGGTAAAGTCCGTGGTAAAGGAAAAGGCTACAAGGGGAACAAGGCTATAGTGACGGGCCTAGTGAGTCGTGATGGTGGCGTTATCATGCGCCATCAGCCTGATCGTAAGAAACCTACGCTGCATAAGTTCATCCGCGAATACTCCGATGCAGACATGCTGTTCTCGGACGACTTCGCCTCTTATCAGGGTTTATCGACAGCTACGGTCAACCACTCGATAAAAGAGTATGTTCGGGAATGGGAAGGTGAGCTGGTACACACCAACACCGTTGAAAGCATGTGGGCGATGCTGAAACGGTCCATAGTCGGCATATTCCACAACATCTCGGTAAAGCACCTTGACCGCTACCTCGAAGAGCTAGGGTGGAAGATGAACCACCGAGACACCGACCAATTCGAGCTCATCCTCATGCACATGCTCAATGCAGAGCACATACGGTTCCAGGATCTGATCGGCCCTAACCCTCCCCAGACCATGAGGAAATCGTTGCCGTTCGATGAGGACTGGTTCCCTCACATACGTAGGTCGGCGTAGTAAAATAGCCAAAAAGAGAGCCCCTGTTCTGGCAGGGGCTCTGAAAGGAGGTGCAACATGGACAACCCTAGCATTACCGACGAACTCGCTATTCGCGGACTAGAAATGTCCATATGACCAAGGCCCGGTGTTTTTGATACCGGGCCTTGCACCTGTTTGTAGTATAGCACATATGAGCTAGCTGATGAGAGGCGCTTATGAGCATTCAACAATGTCACCAGGAAATCGTTGTAGTTAGAGAAGGCGACTCAGTATCAATGCCCGTGAATGAATACATGCAATTAACAGTGGTAGTTGGCGAAGAAGGCTATGACTCCTACGTAGAACACGAAATGCCCAATGGTGAAATTTGCAGAATGTTCACGCTTAAGGGAGGTGGAGCTATTGATATTAAGACCGGGCGCGAATGAATTACACCCTGTAAACTTGAGTGCCTTAACTTAGTAGGCCCGCATTTTTCTATGGTCCTTACGTCTATGGCAAAACCCAGACTCTCTTCGTCTGGTAGTTCGTTGACTGCGAACCAGCGTCCGCCAGAGACGTCCGCAGGACTTCGAAGGGGTTTCCCTATCCATATCCGGGCGCCGAACCTATTCTGGTAGTACAGACTGTCAGGCGCGAAGTCGATTCCGGTGGCCCGCAGCGTTTCCCGTATGGCGGTATCTCTCCGACGTTCCCGTTTATCCGCGTCGCCACCCGGTATGCTCCACTTGCCCTTCCTCGTCCCATGCTTGCGCTCTATGAGCAGGACTTCATTGTTGCTGTTCACGACGAGGCCAAAGCCTGCTCTACGCATCTTGGACCGAGGGTAGTGGACCCTGCGGCTCCCCGGATTCTCGGCTGCCCATTTCCCGATCGCCCTACTGTCAGGGCCAAAGGCCAGACTGTCGTCGTGAGGTAGCATGTCGGCCTTAAACCACTGGGCATCCATGCACTCCCTTCTCTGAACCCTTCGGCGACCTCCCATCCTTCGTCCTCGCCACACCTCAAAGCCGTGCCGTTCGCTCCTGTGGTACAAGACATCGGCTGACATCCATATGCCCGTCTCTTCTCGAGTTTCCCTTATGGCGGTTTCCTGCAGTCTCTCCCCCTTATCGGCGTGTGCTCCAGGAAGACTCCATTTGCCTTTGCTCCAGCCGTACCCTCGCTGGATCAGGAGGATCTCGTTTCTTTCGTTGACTACTAGGCCGAACGCTGCACGGGTCTTACGAATTCGCCGGCCCGAGGCTATACGGGCGAACGCTGCAAAGATTCTTTGAATTCTCCAGCCCGAGGCTACACGGACGGACGCTGCACTGGTCCTCTGATTTCGCCGGCCCGACTTTAGCCGGGCTCCTGCGATGATCTCGCGAGCGCTATCGCGTACTGGCAGCTCGGAATTGACATCCCACCAGGCATATGAATCCAGCACCTTCCTTCGGACTCTAACATTCCCGACAGCCTCCACCCGAAAGACGCGGTGGCGATTCGCACGGCTCTTGTAGTTGAACAACAGGTACGAACCACGCACCTTGAGATTGGTCTGCTCCTTCAGGTGACGGACTAGAGCGTCTCTCCCGGATTCCTCCTCTTCTATGGCGCCTCCTGGCAGGGAATACCTTCGCCTGCCCTTGTTGCGGACCAGGAGCACCCTCTCGTCCCGGACAACGAGAGCTGTTGCGTGATCCACGCGTTTGCGCCGGTAGATGCTTCGGTACTGTCCAGCCTGTCCTTCACAGGTAATCGCGTAGCGATAATTCTTGCCCGTGAGGAAGATCCGCCTGCCCTCAGCCTCCGCCGTTCGAAAGATGCCGGGATGTCTTTCATACATCCGTGATAGTGCATCAGTCACCCACCCTGGAACGTCGGACGTTTGCGCGCCCACCGGAGACTCAGTTCCTATCAACTCCCACTTTCTCGCCATGTCTCCTCCGATGGTCCAGATGATCCGAATCTACGTCTAGAACAATAGACTCTCGCAACTGTACTTGAGGCAGGAAGGACAGGCTGGAGGCTAGCAAGACTTGGTGCGTTCAGCACCGCATGGCCTTTCCACTGAGTCCTCTGGCGACCTGAAGGCTACCAAATTGGGCGTTGAGTCGATGGCAATACTAATGCGCATTTCAGGTCCTGGGACCGGTCTGAAACTGACTGACCATATGAGAAGATCGCTATATGACGCAATCAGTTGAGGACGAGGCGATATCCCTTACTTGAAGAGACTCGGGGAAGTTGTGGTTGAAGCTGTGATCAAGGAGTGGAAAAACTGGTTACTTCGCGCTTCAATCGGCTTCGTTATTGTCGCCGCGCTTCTCTACATGGCGATGGAATTATGGTGGACGCTTCAGGACGTCAATCCGAGCACTCTAATCGCATTCCTTGTCGTTTGCGCTGTGGTGGCTCCCATAGTCGGTTTCGCTTGGTCATACTGGAGGGTGGTTCTTGTTGCTGTTTTGGGAATGGTCATTGGAGCAGTAGCCGGCTTCGTCCCCTACTTTGTCATGGTGATAATCATGATGCTGCTGGAGCAGTCGGCAGAAGGCCAAGTAACCAGTAGGCAGTTGTCGCAGTTATTCAACAACGACGCATTCAATCAGCTCTTCTTCGTTGCCGGCGCCGCATCGGGCGGGCCGATAGCTGTCTACGCCTACCACGAGAGGAAGAAGAGAGAGGCTGAGAAAGATGTTGGTCGGTGACTTGCTCTCCACAAAATAGGGTCCACTTCCTCTCGTGCGGAGGGTGTTCTACCGCCTGTTCAAGCTACGAAGTGACTCATTTGCTCCACTGCGCTACATAGCCCTTTCCAATGCAGGCCGTCCACTGCGAGGAGGCTCCTCCGCTTCGTCGGAGCTTGTATGGGCGGGCACATGTGCGCACCTTCTCATGAGGTTCCCGAGACATCCTCGAGGGCACCATAGACTGCCCTCCACCTACGTCGTCAGGCGTCCCGGTCAGGGCCTCTTACCCAGAGGACGTGTGGAGATTAGGTTTAGCCGTCATCGGACCTAGAAGCGGGATTCTAAGGGCCTGCCCGAGTCTCGGCACCTTGAGCTCAAACGGCAGACAGCGAGCAGAACTCATCGGCGAGCCTCCTATTGGGAGACTAGATTCCGCAGGATTGCGGCGCCACATCCCGAGTCAGGAACGAAGCCGCTCTATATCACGAGGAAAGGTCTATGGCGAGAGACTATCGGATTGAACGGGACGCTGTCGTCCGGCGATGGTATGGAGGCATATCTCAAACCAGGAACCCAATACCCAATAGAACCTGGAACGAAGGCCCGATTATCCCCGCCGACTGCCTCGGCATTCCGATGCAAGTTAACTCTCCCTTCATGCTTCTCGGTCACTGTATGGTCTGGAAATACGCCCTTAACAGTGACGGGTACGGCAGCCTGAAAATTGACCAAAGGCAGGAAATGGCCCACCGGGCCGTATATGTGCAAACCCGTGGTCGTATTCCCGAAGGTAGACAGGTAAACCACCTGTGCGACAGGCCCTACTGCGTTCAGCCCTCTCACCTGTATGCCGGCACCGCCCAGGACAATAGGGACGACTCCCTGATCTTCCGCAGCGAGGAAGGTGCCAATGCGCCGATTGTCCTTCTGTGGCCAGAAGCGGGAGACACGAACGATCCTCTGGTACTCAGGCTCCTAGAGTCGAACCGGTACGAAGGGGTGGCACCGTGGGAGCCGGTGGAGCACCCGGCCCAAAGGCCCTTTGAGGAATTTACCTGTCCGGGCCATGACTTTGCCATCCCGATGTTCGGTGGAAGCGCCAGGATTTGCCGCATATGCGAAGAGTCCGAGATGGACGATAGGACGATGGACGAACTGGGGCCTCCACTATTGATCGCGGAGATCTGCCCGGCATCCCAGACCATAGCCCCCATCTTCGAGAAGATAGTTAACTCCGAATTCGCTGCCGAATCGTACGGGGAGATGCGGAGAGCAGCCTACCGCCGAATTACCCAGGGTTACGGAGTCGATTCCCACTGCCTTAGAAGCTGCCAATGCCCCTACTGCACTCGTGACCGCATAGCATTTCGGGACGCCACAGAGCCCCTTATGACCTGGCAGGAGTCGGTCCTTCTCGACATATGCGATCGTTTGCAACCCGAGATCACCACCGCTCTTCAGGATGCTTCCGCGGACATGATGAGCGCCTGTGCCACGGCGATGGGACTGAGCGACGAGCATGCAAAAGCCCTGAGCGAGCACCACAGAGACTGCTCCAGCACGATGGCCGAACTGAATACGGCGTCGAAGGAGATAGAGGGAGAGCTGGGCTATCTGCTACATGCCATCGGTAGTTTCCGCACGCCGGAGGAAATGCTCGGGGACGAGATGTTTCGACAGCTGAATCGCCGCTGGAGCCTGTTCCGGCTGAAGAAGGAGGACGAAGATCAGATCCTTCGGATCGTCCTGCCGGTCGCAGTGAATGCGGCCCGCAATGTAGCTCAGGCCTGGGAGCGGGAGGGGGACCAACTTATGAGGCCGCACCTTGAGAGCAAACCTGACCTCTATCGCGAGATCAAGTCGCTGGCCCTGGCGCTGGCCACCAGGCGGACCCTGGAGCACCTGCGGTACGAGTTCTTTGGAAGGAACAGCTACGTTGAACAGGAGCCACACCCCCACTGGGAATGTGCGGCCAGCATTGTGGAAACGGAACGAGTAGAGCCTTTTCCGGCACAGTTTGAGGAGGGCCTAGGATATCGGCCGCGCGACAGCTAGAGGCCCGCAATTCGAACGGAATAGCGCAAGAATTACTGCCGGCCTCAGAATTGCACTAGGCGAATCAAAGGCGCTCGGTCAGCATGCTGGCGGACCTGGCATAGAGACCTGTACGAAAGATGAGGGCAGGTCAATGCGACCCTAAATGCGCGAGCGCGGACTGCACTTGAGACCTGCATGCAGACCCATGGCGTATGTTGCTTCCGCCCCAGGCGGCGGGGCTTGACCGTGGCCCTGCGAGCGGCCTATACAGGGGAATCGGGTATTGATTCCCCCTCACATCTCGATATACACTTTCGACGTTGATAGTCCCTGGTGTCCGTCCCATAAGGCGCACCCCAGGTGAGTATAGTTCCGTAAAACGGGGTGTCCTTCATGGGCATCCCGTTTCTCCATCTAAGGGGCTACGTTCCATTGGCTAACCGTGTGGCGATTTTCATTGACGGCGCCTACCTCGATTACCTTCTGAAGGACGAGTTCGGGATGGTGCGTATCGATTTCGCCGCCCTGTCAAGGCGGATAGCCGGTGAATCGGACATCCTGAGGACCTACTACTACCACTGTCCACCGTATCAGGGCAATCCGCCGACCCAAGACGAGAGAGAACGGTATTCGGCTCAAAGGAAGTTCTTTGACACGCTGGACCGACTGCCACGGTATACGGTTCGGCTTGGGCGTCTAGCTTTCCGCGGCTTTGACGACAAAGGAAAACCGAGGTACGAACAGAAGCGTGTCGACATTCTCCTGGGAGTGGATATGGTCCAGCTCGCCGCCAAGCAGTCCATCCAGGAGGCAGTGTTGTTGGCCGGAGACAGTGATTTCATTCCAGCGGTAACTGCCGCCAAGTCAGAGGGCGTGATGGTCAGATTGCTTCACGGAGAGCGACCCCATTCCGATCTTTGGCAAGAGTCTGACGAGAGAACTCAGATTACCCAGGCACTGATTGACTCGATCCTGCTCGATTCCACTTCGCGGAGTTAGGCTGCCGGTAAACGCCGTTCCGCCAAGGATCTAAAGGAACCGGTTTGAGTCTGTTGGATCGGTGTCGCCTCTCAGTTGTCAGGCTAGCGCTATGTCAGGTAGAGGCGCGGGTAGGGCAATTGCTGGAGTCCGTACCTCGTCCGGCATTGCCTAAAGTAAGCTTTCGTTCGCAACGCGCCAAGAAAGCCTCGGTCTCCGAAGGGTTGGACTTAGAAACGGAGGCTGAACAGCTCCCGGAGGGTTCTGGCGACGCCGATGAGCGGGCCGGTGCACGGGAGGACCTGAAGATTGTCACGTCTATTTCTATCAGGTGTGGCAGGGCCACCATCGAGGTGCGGCGTACCTCGTCTGACCCGCACATCGAGTCCTTCGATGGCCAAGACGTCTCCATGCTGATACAGGAGATCCTGCCGGCGGCCCGCTCCAGGCTGTCTGCCCGTGCCCGCAAGAGGCGAATACCCTGGCCTCGCCCTCCTCAATCTCGAACGCCCACGCGCGGAGTCCCAGGCACTCAACTCGCAAGAGACCGCGGTCCTCGAGGCGATTCACGCCCTCTTCGTAGCGGGAGTCTCGCGGATCCGGGTCGAGCAGGTACGAGCCCTCGCAAGTTCCGGGCTCGGCGCCGATCTTGCCATCCCTACGGTCAGTGAGGCGCTGGAACGACTGCGTTCGTCGTCATTCATCCGGGAGGGCGCCACCATCGTCCCGGAGGAAGCGATCTTGAGCGAGCTTGTCGGAGACGATCACCGCGTTTGCCGGGGACATGGGCGAGTACCTGAAGAGCAGCGATCTGACCGAGACGAAATCGTTCATCCGGTCGTTCGTAAAGGAGATCGTCGTCAGGCCAGGGAGGGCGACGATTAGCTACACGATGCCAATTCCCGGGGACGGAGCCTCCGGCCTGCGGGATGCCTCCGACATCGCGCTCAGGAGCCCAGTTATTAATACAGTGCCGGCATGTGGAGCTGGGGGGACTCGAACCCCCTACCTCTTCAATGCCATTGAAGCGCTCTCCCAGATGAGCTACAGCCCCACGATTAGCCGGGAACGCGGGTAACAAGGCCCGCACGGCCCAATATAGCAGACCGCCTCCACCACCGGCAATCGGGCAACCCGCACCGGCCGCCGCGCCCGCTGGCGCCCTGCCGACGTATACTGGCCGACGCTCGGGCTTCCCGAATCCGTATCGGCGGGTGCCCAGATGCTGCAAAACGGGGGATCGATGCTCGCAAGTCGGCCCTACGAGGGCGTCTCAGTTCTCGACCTGGACTCTGACGTGGCGGGGGCCTACGCGACGATGCTGCTGGCCGAGCTGGGCGCCGAGACCGTGAGGGTCGACAGCGGGAGGTTCGCGGGCGATGCTCGCTTTCGGCTCTGGAACCGCCGAAAGAGGATCGCTTCGCTGGATCCGCACAGCAGATCTGATCGGTCGGCCCTGGTTGACCTTGTGGGCGGTGCCGATGTCTTGGTCCGGACGATGCCCGGGGCAGAGGCGGGCCGGGCGGGCCTGTCCTACCCTTCGTTACGTCCCATGAATCCGCGCCTCGTCTACTGCGCCATGCCCCCCTTCGGGGAATCCGGGCCGCTTGCCGACGCTCCGGCCGACGAGGGTGTCATCTCCGCCCACGCCGGCATCTACGGAGACCAGGGAGGCTGGGACGGACCTCCCGTCTACGTCAACCTCCCGATAGCCAGTTACGGTGCGGCGTTCCTGGCCGCCGGGGCAATCGGGGCCGCCCTGTGCGAGCGGGAAGCTTCGGGCCTTGGCCAGCAGGTGGAGGCATCGCTCTACTGCGGCGCGCTTGCGATGCAGTCCGGGACCATGGTCACCGGCCCGAACGTGCGGTCGTGGGTCCGCGAGTCGACCGACCAGATGGGGGTAAACCCCGTCTACCAGTTCTACGAGTGCGCCGACGGCGAGTGGCTCATGTTTACGTGCGGCACCGACACGTTCTGGAACAAGCTGTGCATAGCACTCGAGCGCTTCGAATGGACCGAGGACCCGCGATTCGAGGGTGCGCCGTGGAACCTGGAGCCTGCGAACCGTCCCGCCCTGAGGAGCCTGATCGCGGATGTCATATCCATGGAGGCGGGCCGCCACTGGATCAGGGTTCTCTCGGAGCATGACGTTCCCTGCGACCTCGTAAGATCTCGAGCGCAGTTCTTCGAACATCCTCAGGCCAACGAGAGCGGAGTATTCGAGCGTGACAGCGACGATGTCCTGGGCCCGGTAACCTGGATGGCGCCGCCGGTGAGGTTCTTACCCATGCCGGCAGGTCCGCCCGGGCCGCGTGTGTCCTCCTCAAACAGGAGCCGAGGCCCCCTGGCCGGAACGCGCGTTGTGGACCTTACCGGGTACATCGCGGGCTCGTACGCCACCAGCCTGCTTGCAGATATGGGTGCCGATGTCATCAAGGTCGAATCCCCCGCAGGAGACGGGTTTCGCGTGATAGGAGGCTCATTCCAGGCTTGGAATCGGGGCAAGCGCGGCATCGTGGTGGACCTTCGGAGGCCGGAGGGTCGCAAGGTCGTGTACGAACTGGTCAGGCGAGCGGACCTGGTGGCCGAGAACTTCCGCCCCGGCGCGGCGGCCCGCCTGGGCGTTGACGAGCCGACCCTAAGGGCTTTGCGGCCCGGGCTCGTCTATCTTTCCGTGAGCGGTTACGGGGGCCCGGGACCGCTTTCGGGAGAGCCTGCCTTCGACCCGCTGATACAGGCGCTCACGGGTGCCATGTCCGCCCAGGGCACCGAGGGCCACCCCATCTTCCTCAAGGTGGCCATAGCAGACTACGCGGCCTCGATGCTAGCCTGCTTCGGCGCTGTCTCGGGCCTCTTCGCGCAGGTGCGGGAAGGGTCTGGAAACAGGGTCGAGACATCCCTGCTCGCCGCAGGAGTCGCGGTCCAGGCGGCGGAGCTCGTGCAAAGCGCAGAGCCACCCTCTGACGCGCGAAGGTGGGGACAGTTGGGCGTTACGGCGACCCGCAGGCTGTATCCGACAAGGGACGGTTACATCTACCTGTCGTGCAGTGAAGACGAGCAGTTCGCCGCGGCAGCGGGCGCGCTCGGGACCCCAGAATTGGTGGAGCGATTCCCCGACAAGCCCGCGCGCGAGGTCGCCGACCGGGATGTGGCCCATGCTCTCGTATCCGCCCTAGCGGGCCTGGATACCTCGCTGGCCGTCAGCAGGCTGCGCTCGGCGGGCGTTATGTGTGCTGAGAGCCGCCACATAATGGACGCCCACGACGAGCCGCAGGCCGTTGCCTGCGGCCTGAGCGTCGCCGCCGAGACCCCGATAGGGCCCGTAAGGCAGATGGGCCCTCCGTTTAGCTTCTCGGTGACCCCGGCCGCAGCGCTCAGGCCGGCCCCGGGACTCGGGGAGCACACCTCCGAGGTGCTCGGCGAGATCGGCTACAACGCCGAGAAGATCGCCC
Organism: Dehalococcoidia bacterium; assembly: GCA_965207145.1. GTDB lineage: Bacteria > Chloroflexota > Dehalococcoidia > Lucifugimonadales > UBA2962 > CAUZIR01. The sequence continues at coordinate 1,159,119 of OZ242262.1, forward strand.
GGCTCCTCGCCGAAGGATCGGTCGCCTAGCCGAAAGCAGAGGCCCCCTACCAGTACATGGACACGTTGGGCTCTTCCTTGGTCATCATCTCTATGACCGCGGGCTGGCCCTCGCTGTTCGCGCCCAGCGCCCTTCTTACCGCATCGCCGATAGCCCCGGGGCTCTCGATCCGCTCTGCGTGCGCTCCGAGTCCCTCGGCCACGACCGCGTAGTTTCCTCCCAGCTCGTGGGTCCCGTAGACGTCGGCGGCGACGGGCATGTAGTTTGCCGCGTAGCCCGTCATCACGCCGTTGTGAAGGATGATGGTGGTTATGCCGATCCCATTGCGCGCGGCCGTCTCGATGTCCAGGCCGGCCATGCCGAACGCGGCGTCTCCCATGAAGTTGATCACGTCGCTCTCGGGGCGCGCCATCTTCGCACCGAGCGCCAGCCCAAGGCCGTAGCCGAGCTGGGTGGACTTGCCCCACCCGATGTAGCTGCGCGGCGTTACCGGGCGCCAGAAGGGGACGAGCTGGTCGCGCGGGTAGCCCGAGTCGTGTGTTACCACGGTGTTGGCCACGTCAACCGCCCGCTCGACCTCGCGGAACACGCGGTAGGGGCTCATGGGCGTCTCGTCGGAGCCGAAGCGGCTCTCCCACTCGGCGAGCCACCCTGTTCGGCTCGCGGCTATCTCCTCGGCGACGCCGGCCCTCGCCGTCGCGTCCTGCGACCTGGCCTCTGCGATCATCTGCTCGAGCACCAGTTTCGCGTCTCCCACCGCGCCAAAGTCGACCGGGTGGTCCTTGTGAAGGTCCTCACCCCGGTTCGTCACCTGAGCGAGCGTCGCACTCTCCGGCGCCGGCGCCCCGAACACCGAGACCGTGAAGCTGGTGCCGATGCCGAGCACGAAGTCGGACTCCATCAGGAACCTGGCCGCCATGCCTGTCGCGGTCCGAGCGCCGCATCCGAGCGACAGCGGGTGGGTCTCGGGGAATCCGCTCTTTCCCGCAAGGGTGGTCAGAACCGGAACGCCGGTCAGCTCGGCGAAGGCGACCAGTTCATCGGTGGCGCCCGCGTTCATCACTCCCTGGCCGGCGTTTATCACCGGACGCTTTGCGGACAGCAGCGCCCGGACCAGGTCGCGAACGTCCGCCGGGTCCGCAGCCGACCTGGTCTGGGGAACCGGCCTGTAGTCGAACGCCGGGACCTCCTCTGAGGCCAGGTTCGCCGGGATCTCGACGAGCACCGGTCCCGGCCGCCCGTTTCGAAGGTGGCTGAACGCGGTGCGCATCACGTCCACCGTGCGGTCTGCGGACATGATGTATCCCGCCCACTTGGTCACGCCCCTGTAGTGCTCAACAGAGTCGAAGTTCGGATGCACCCCGTGGCGGCCCTGCGGGTTTCCGCCAGGCAGGAGAAGCACGGGCACCGAGTCGGCGAAGGCCTGGGCGACCCCTCCGAAGGCGTTCTCCGCGCCCGGGCCGTACTGCATGGTGAAAACGCCTATGGTCCGCCCGTTGGTCATCCGGCTCAGGCCGTCCGCCATGTTCACGCCGGCTCGCTCCTGGCGGACGATCACGGGGCGGATGCCCTCGCGCGCGGCGGCGTCTATCAGCGTCTGGTGCGGGAAGGCGGCTATCCAGTCGATGCCCTCTGCCTTAAGGATGCGGCATATGGCGGTGTCTACGTTCATCTTTCCCCCGGTGGTATCTGAATTGCTGCGTCCGCTACGAGCGGACGAACTTTTGGACTCGTTTGCCCTCGAGCACCTCTCCCACATACACGTCCCCGCGCGAGTCTACCGCGACGTCGTGAGGCGCAACGAACATGCCCGGCGCCCGGCTCCGCTCACCGCCCCACCGGGCCACGACCCCGCCCTCAGGGTCCATGACGGTCAGCCTGTGCTGAAGCTCGGGCACGAACAGCAGGCCGTCCGGGCCCTGGGCGATCGAGGTGGGCTGAAGCAGTCCCTCCCACATGCCGAGGAACCCGCCGTCCTGGTCATAGATCTGTATGCGGCCGTTTTCCCGGTCGCACACCAGCACCCTGCCGTCGCGGTCGATCGTGATGCCGTGCGGCAGGTGAAACTCCCCGGGGCCGCCCTTGCCGGGCCTGCCCCAGGACATCAGGGGCTCTCCCTCTGCCGAGAACTTGTGGACCCGGCTGTTGCCGTAGCCGTCAGCGACGAAGATCTCCCCGGAATCGCTCACCGCGACGGCGCAGCACATGTTGAAGGGCCCGCCCGCCCGCTCCACGAGGAAACCCTCGTTGCGTCCGGTGTCGGCCGGCCGGTCCGGCGTACCCAGCGTCATCAGCAGACCGCCCCAGGCAGCATGCTTTTCGACCACGTGCGTACCGACGTCGGCCGTGTAGACGTTACCTGCCGAGTCGATCGCCACCCCGTGCGGCACCTTAAAGAACGCGTCCCAGTCGGTCCTGAAGGTGCCGTCAGCGGCCAGGACGAGCATCTTTTGGGGGCTGCGGTTAAAGACGAACACGTTGTCGTCGGCGTCCGTTGCCACACCCGCCACGCGGTGGAACATGTAGCCCGCCGGAAGGTCGCCCCAACCCTCGTGCAGTTCGTAGCTTGCCGAGTCCGCCTCATATCGCATGGCAACCCCCCATTCCCGCCAATCGCTCCGCGCGCCTCATCACCCCAGCTTGTCGAGCGCGCTCTCTATAGACATGCGGATGCAGGTGATGATCGGCGTGTCCCGAAGGGTGTACAGGCTGCCCCTCACGCCCCTTAGCTCTTCAACCAGGTCCAGAAAATCGGAGGGGCTGTCCGACTCGAAAGCGACCATGAACTCCTGGTCGTCCAGGCCGAAAGAGTAGCTGGTGTTTATCTTTACCGACGGGTACTTGTGGCCGATGCGGAAGTGCGCGTTCATCATCTCCTGGCGCTCTTCAGCGGGGAGCAGGTACCACTGGCGGGTCTTTACGAATGGGTAGACGAAAAAGTACCTGGCGCCCTCGGAAGGGGTCACCCTGACCGAGCGGCCCTCCTGGCCCTCGTGGCTATGCCCGTCCACGTAGTGAGAGCGCCGGGTCATCGCAAGGAAGGAGTGCGGCGTGGCAAGGTAGGCGGCAAGCGCCGTCGAGTTGAGGGTTGCCGCCGAATCCTGGACCTGCTCGAGGGTGTTAGCCGCCTGCCATAGCAGGAGGTCGGCATCGCCGCGCATGCCCACGGTGCTGTAGGTGCGGATCATCATCCCTGAGGCGATCTCAGAGACTACGGCCGCGAACTCCTTCTTCTCACCGGCTCGGCGCTCGGGGGTAAGCCGACGCCAGGCGGGGTCCAGCTTGTAGAAGGTGTACTTGACGAACTGACGGTCGCCGCTTGAGCTCACGGGCGGCGATTATAGCACCGCCCGGGCCTTGACCGGCGCCCGCGTCCTTGACACTGCCGGTAGCGATTCATACGATTTTTCCGATGCCCAAGCGCTACGAGAGGGAGATCGAGGAGATACTCGGACGAGGGGGCACCCTGGGGCCCCGCCCAGCCGCCGACTACGGGCTGCCGACCCTGCTGGCCAGGTACGCCGCGAACAGGCTGGGCCGGGCAGGGAGACTTACTTCCGGGCGGGTGATGGCGGCCGGACTCGCGATGGTGATCGCCTCCCTCGTCGTCACCCGGGCCGCCGAGGGTGCGGGACAGGCGGTGCTGGTGGCCGGCCTCTCGGCGCTGGCGGCAGGCTACGGTCTGGCCTTCGTACCGAGTGTCACGGCCGGGTCGCGCCCGCGGCCCAAGGTCTGGCGCGGAAGACCCATAGAGCCTGATGCCGAAGACTAGGGGGTCGGAACTGTCCGGGCTAGATGACCCGGTCAGACCATGCACTCTCCCTCGCCGCGCTCAAGGACGTACTTGATCGTCTTGTCCCAGTCCATGTAGCTGGCCAGGGTCTCACGGTTCAGCTCACCCACTTCCTTAAAATCGGCGAGCATCTCGTCGAATCTCTCCTTGCCCACCCGGGCCGCATAGTCCCTGAATGGCTCACCTTCGTTTCTCTCCGCAAGGTACAGCGAGATCAGGCTGCGCAGGACCTCGGGCGCGCGTTTTGCGGGCACCTTGGTCCTGGCCCGGATCCCGAACCTCGGGTCGTCGGCCTCGTAGCTGCCTCCCAGGAACAGCTCGTAGGCCGGTACCTGCCCGCCCGGCGCCTTCGCGGCAGCGCCGTGAAAGCCGATGTCGGCAACGTGATGCTGGCCGCAGCCGTTGGGGCAGCCGCTTATCTTTACGTGCATGCTCTCGACCAGGGGGTCCCGGGTGTCCAGACCCTCGATGGCCTCCCTCATCGCCCGGCCCAGTCCCATGGACGACGTGATGCCCAGCTTGCAGCTGTCGGTTCCCGGGCAGGCGACGACGTCCGCGATCTGGTGGGCGCCGGAGTCGGCAAGGCCAATGGAGCGCAGGCCCAGCCACAGTTCGTAGAGCGCCGCCCGCGGGACCCACCTGAAAGTCAGGTTCTGCTGGTGGGTGATTCGGCACCTGCCGCCCCCGTACCTTCTGGCCATGTCGGCGAGCTTGCCGAACTGCTCTGCCTGTATGTCTCCTAAGGGCAGCTTTACCGTCGCGGCTGTGTAGCCTTCCTGCCTCTGGTCGGCCACGTTTGTCTCGACCCAGCGCTCAAAGTCTGGATGGGGCACGGTCGGGGCGTAGTCGCCGTCGAGCGGGGGAGCGTCCGCCGCCTCGTCCTCGATGAACAGGAGGTCGGTCGGATCGAAGGAGCGCTGTGCCCAGGGCCTTTCCATCTCCTCCTCGACCTGCTTTCTGAACTCGTCGATGCCGACCCTGTCGATGAGGAACTTTATGCGCGCCTTCATGCGGTTTCTCCTCAGCTCGTTGGAGCTATGGAAAACGCGCAGGCACGCCTCGGTCACCTTCAGGTACTCGTCCATGCACACAAACTCGTACAGGGTGGGGGCGATGCGCGGCATGATGGAGGTGCCCCCGCCGGCGACCATCCGAAAACCAATCTCCCCGTCGACCACCCGGGGAATGAACCCTATGTCGTGGATAGGGGTGATCGCGCAGTCCTTGGCGCAGCCCGAGAACGCGGTCTTTATCTTGCGTGGCAGGGACTGGGTGAACGGGTGGCGCACGAAGTAGCGCGCGTAGGCCGCAGCGTACGGCGTGACGTCGAACTCCTCGACCCCGCATACCCCGGCCATCGGGCAGCCGGTGACGTTGCGCACCGTGTTCCCGCAGGCCTCCCTGGTGCTGAGGCCGCCGTCGGCCAGCAGCCTGAGCGCGTCGGGCGCGTCGCTGAGGAGCACATGGTGGAACTGGAAGTTCTCCCTGGTGGTTACGTGGCCCTTGCGCATGGGCGCGTAGCGGTCGGCGAACTCACCGAGTATGTCGAGCTGGTCTGCGGTCAGGCCGCCGAAGGGTGCCTTAACGCGCACCATCTGCGCGTCCGCCTGGCGCTGTCCGTAGACGCCCTGGCGCAGTCGGAAGGCCATGAAGTCGGTCTGGTCCCACTCGCCGGCCTGGAACTTCCTGACCGCGGCCTCGAAGTCGTCAAGCTCCTGCGGCACCGAGGGGATTACCCTGTCGCTGGCCGTCTTTCGGCTTATCTGGGTCATTTTTCGGTCTCTCCCGATGGCCCCCTAAACAAAAGGCCCCGCTATATGTGCGGGGCCGGGTGGCGGGGGCTTAGCCGAACACCTACCCGGGCAAAGTGCGTCTACACTCTGTGACGGCTGCCGATGGGTGAGGTGACACGGTAAGCCGAATGTACCAGCGGCCGCGGTCCGGTGTCAACTTGTCTGCGGTCCCTGAGCGCCTTTGTTGACTGGTTAACGCACCGGGGAAGGCGCCGGCGATGCCGGAATCGGAATCCGCGGCCCGTGCGTAGCATAGATATAGCGGTACGCACGAGCGGGGCCTGTCTGTGGCCCGGGGCCGAATATAATTGAGAGGGCCCAGCGCACCTGCCCGCAACGGAGTCTACAGATGATAGAGGTCCCACTGGCATTCGCCTTCTCAGGAGGCACTGTCGCCGCCTTCAACCCCTGTGGTGCGGCGATGTTTCCGGCATACGTCGGCTACCAGCTCGGCAGCGCCGAGGCCGAGCAAAACCCGGTGATCGCCGGCCTCAAGGGCATCATGCTCGGCCTAGCCGCGACCGCGGGATTCATCGTGGTCTTCGGGCTCGTCGGCCTGATCCTTGCCGCCGGCGGCCGTGTCGTGGGGAACTTCCTGCCATTTGCGGGCCTGGCGGTGGGAGTGGCGATCACGGCACTAGGGCTGTGGCTTTTAATCTCCCGCAAGAAGATCGGCATCATGGCCGCCAGCCGAGTCAACCTGGGGTCCGGCAAGGGCCTGCGGCAGGTGTTCCTGTTCGGGATCGCCTACGCGGTCGCCTCCCTGAGCTGCGCCCTTCCTATCTTCCTCGCCGCCGTCGGCGTCGTGGCGGGTCAGTCGCTGTCGGCGGGCAGCTTCGCAGAGACTGTATTGGGCTCGCTGGCCTACGGCCTGGGCATGGGAGTGATCATGGTCGCCGCGGCGGTGGGTGTGGTCTTCTTTAAGGGAATGGTGCAAAACCTGATCCGCAAGATATTCCCCTACGTCGAGCCGCTCGGAAATCTCGCGATGGTCGGGGCCGGGGCATACCTGATCTACTACTGGTCGGCGGGCTCGGGACGCGAGCTCCTGGACCTGAGGATAGACCAGTACTTTAGCTAGGTCCGGCCCTACTCGTCCCTTACGGGGTTGCTCAACACCCCGACGCCCTCGAGCTCGATCTCCACGGTGTCCCCGGCCGAGATGGTCGCCGTCGTTCCCGGGGTGCCGGTCAGGATCACGTCGCCGGGCTCAAGGGTCATCACCCGGCTCACCCACTCGATGATCGCGGGAACGTCGTAGAGCAGGTCGGCCGTGTTGCTCTTTTGCACAACCTCGCCGTTCACGCGTGCCTCGATCGCCAGGTTCGCCGGGTCCAGGCCCGTTGCGATGACCGGGCCGATCGGGCCGAAGGTGTCGGCGGACTTCGCGCGCCACCACTGCAAGTCGCCCGCCTGCCAGCCCCGCTCGCTTACGTCGTTGGCGCACGTGTAGCCGAGGACGTAGCTCAGGGCGTCCTCCCGGCTCGCGCGCCTGCATCGCCTCCCGAACACAACCGCGAGCTCCGCCTCCTCCTGAACGACCTTGGACTCGGCCGGGAGCACGATCGGATCGCCCGGACCGATCAGCGAGGACGGCGTCTTTAGAAACGGCTCGGGCACTGCGGGGGGCTCTCGGTCGCCGAGATGGCTCCTGTAGTTGAGGCCGATCGCGACCATCTTGGAGGGCTCTGTCGGCGCGAGCAGTCGCACCGACGATACCGGCCGCACATCACTCGTGGTCTCGTATTCCTCCCACGGCGCGGCCGTGATGCGGGTCACGGATTCCCCGTCGATGATCCCGTACTCGGCGCTTTCCCCGACCTGGTATCTGGCGAACTTCATCTCGGCTGGTCTCCTAGTCTGCGAGCGTAGGTAACGGCTGCCAAATATAACACCTATCCCGCCCCCGCCCGGCGTCCTCTAGCGGCCTCGCTCCGTTCCCCACAATAGGACGTGCAGCCGCGAGGAGAAGCGGAATCCCCGCAGGACGGCCTCCTCCATCACCCACTTCGATCTCTCTGTGACAACGGCGGCGGAAGTCCCTTCTGGCATCAACAGGACCCGCCCGGCAGGGACGCCGTACCGCCCTGCCAGGAGCGCCGCCTCCTCGATATCGGGGCGGTCCGTTATGACGAACTTCCAGTCGGCGTTCGGAAGGGCTGCCAGGGCGCTGAGCGCCTCCGGGACCTCTCGCCTGCCGGCGGCGTTGCCCGAGCTTGAGATCTTGGGAGATACGTTCCACCGGGCAACGGAGGCTAGCATCTGTTCTGAGGGCGCTATCGTCCCGTTGGTCTCCACCTCGATACTGTGGCCCGTCCCGGCGAGCGAGCAGGCCAGCTCGCCGAGGCCCGCAGCCTGCTGGAGGAGCGGCTCTCCCCCCGTGATCACGACATTGGTCGTCGCCAGCGCCTCGACCCGGAATGCCGCCTCCGCGGGCTCCATGTGCATCACCAGTTCGTCGTGGTCGAAGCGTGACCAGTCCCACGTGTAGGCGGTGTCGCACCAGGTGCAGGCCAGGTTGCAGGTCGCGAGCCTGACGAACGCCGATGCCGTGCCTGCCGTGCGGCCCTCGCCCTGAACCGACAGGAATATCTCCGGCTTACCCGAGGCGAGTCTGCTCACCCGCAGCACGGCGACCCCGCTTCCTCTCCCCGGCTCAGCCGCGCCCGGCGGGATCGGCGACGCCCGCCTCGGCAAAGCCCCTCGCGCGAAGGACGCACGAGTCGCACTCGCCGCAGGGAGATGCGCCGCCCCGGTAGCACGACCACGTCATCTCGAGGCGGACGCCGAGCTCAAGGGCCATGTGGACGATCTCCGCCTTGGTCTTGTCGATGATCGGGGTCTCGACCTCTATGCGCACCCCGTGCTCGGTCGCCAGCTTGGAGCCCAGGTTGATCGTCTCGATTGCGTCCCTGAAGAACTCGGGCCGACAGTCCGGGTAGCCGCTGTAGTCGATTGCGTTCGGGGCAAGGAAGACGACCACCCTCGTGCCCGAGGGGTCCTCGCCCAGCGACTCGATCGCGTGCAGGGCCTCGCTCTCCGCCAGCGCCGCCCCGAGCGCGAGAAATATCGTGTTGCGCAGCGGCACGTAGGTGATCGGAACCCCGAAGCCGATCTCATCGTCCGAACGCCCGGACGGGACCGGGAAGCGCTCCGGGCTGGTGAGCGCCGAGTACCAGGCCACCTCTCCCAGAAAGGAGATGTCGACGGTCCGATGGGCGATCCCCATGTCAGATGCGATGGCCCGCGCGGCCTCGACCTCCCGCGCGTGGGTCTGCCCGTACCGGAACGTCAGGGCGGTCAGGCGGTCGACCAGGCCCTGCGCGTGGGCGGTGACCGTGGCCGAATCGAGGCCGCCCGACAGCAGGCTGACGCCGTAGGAGCTCAATCGCTCCGGTAGGAGGCGGTGACCGCGGTGTGCAGACCTCCTCGGACCTTGTAGTCGAGCTCTACGGTCATCGAGACCGGCCGGGCCGCCTCGGCAAGGTCGGCCAGTATGCGGTTGGCCGCATGCTCCTGGACGATGCCGACGCCCCTGTACTGGAGCAGGTAGTACTTGAGGGACTTTAGCTCGATCACCAGCCTGTCCGGGACGTAGCGGACGGTGAGCGTGCCGTAGTCGGGGAGGTCGGTCCACGGGCAGACGGCCGTGAACTCGTCGGTGTCGATCGCGACCTCAGCGTCGCTGCCCGGGTACTCGTAGTCAAAGCACATCAGGACCGAGCCGTCGATCTCTTCCGGCTCGGTCACCCCCGGTGCCGAGTTGGGCCCCTCGCCCAGGGCGAGATAGCGCTCGCGAAGCTCTTCTACAGTAGGCATCTTTGGCGACTTGCTCCCTGCGGAAAGACCCGGCTCAATGCCCGCGCGTGCGGGGCGCCGATTGCCGCCGTCTTCCCGCATATACTACAGTACCGGGGCCCATGGGAAACGACGTTAACGCCGACGTAAGCGGGAGCGCAGGCCTCGGACGGGCCGCGCCGGGACGTGCGTGCCCGCGATAGACGCAGGCAAGCACGCCGTCGAGGTCGATGGCCTTACCAAGTCCTACGGTCGCGTCCGCGTCCTCAACGGCCTGAACCTCAGGCTCGGGTGGGGGGAGGTGCTGTCTGTACTCGGGCCCAACGGGTCCGGCAAGACGACGCTCCTTAAGGTCATTGCCACCCTGACCAGACCGGACTCAGGCACGGTCCGCGTGGCGGGCATGGACGCGGTGCGCCGCGCGGCCGGCGTGCGCCGGGCGACGGGCGTCGTGATGCACGAGCCCATGCTCTACGCGGACCTTACTGCCGGTGAGAACCTGCGTTTCTTCTGCCGCATGTTCGGCCTCCGTGGGGCCGATGAGCGCATAGAAGAGGCGGTCGCCCGGGTGGGCGTGGCGCACGGGCTCGGGCGCAGGGCGGGCGTCCTCTCGCACGGCATGCAAAAGCGCTTTTCCATCGCCCGCGCCCTGCTTCATCGCCCCCGGGTGCTGCTGATGGATGAGCCGGAGAGCGGGCTCGACCAGTCCGCCGCCGAGATGCTGCGCGAGGTCGTCGCCGCTACCAGGGCGGGAGGCGGAGCGGTGCTGCTCGTCACCCACAACCTGGATCAGGCCCTGGCGATGGCCGACAGGGTCGCCATACTTGCGCGCGGAACGGTGGCACACGAGCGCGCGCTCGGGCCGGCCGGGGAGGGGGCGGACGAGCTCCGGGACATCTACTTCACCTACGCGTCGGGTGGGTCGGGCGTCGGCAGCCCGGGATCGCCGGAGCGCTCCGGGCGATGAAGACGATCGAGAGATTCCTTGGCTGGCCGCCCCTTGCGGTGGTGTGGAAGGACGTGGTGCTGGAGACGCGCACGAAGGACACGGTGGTCTCGGTCCTGGTGTTCGCGCTCCTTGTGATCGTCGTGTTCAACTTCGCCCTGAACCCGACCCCGCAGAGCGTCGGCCTGGTCGCCCCGGGCATCCTGTGGGTGGCCTTCACCTTCGGAGGGGTGCTGGGCCTGACGCGAACGTTCGCCATAGAGAAGGAGAGGGGCGGCATGCAGGGGATGTTGCTGACGCCGGTCGGCAGGGACGAGATCTACCTGGGCAAGGTTCTTTCGATCTTCGTCCTCATGATAGCCGTCGAGGTGGTCACCTTCCCCATCTTCGCGGTCATCTACGATCTGCCCCTGCTCGCACCGGGATTCATACCGGTGGCCGTGCTGGCCACGGTCGGAATAGCGGCGGTGGGTACGCTCTTTTCCGCCATGGCCGTAAACACCCGGGCCCGCGAGGTGATGCTGCCGCTGCTGTTTCTGCCGATAGCGGTGCCCGTGGTGGTGGCGGCCGTCGAGGCGTCCGGGCCGGCGCTGGCCTCCGACCCCTGGGGAGGCGCCCTTCCGTGGCTGCCGATCCTGGCCGTTTACGATGCCGTGTTCCTTGTGGTCTGCTCGATTGCATTCGGCTACGTCGTACAGGACTGATGACGTTCCATGCTCCGATGACCTGCCGGGAACTGTTTCATCACGAAATGCGATGAATATCCGCCGGACATTGGCCTGAGTGATACCTAGTCCTTCCACGCCGGTCTCACCGGTGAACAGACGCCTGTAACACCGCCTAAATCCGTGTTTTGGACCGATTGACACGGGAGATTTTCTCCTGTTATCTTCGCGTTAAGCGTTAACCTGTCTGTAATGGGCTTCGCCGGTTAGGCGAGGTCCTTTTGTTCTTGGGCGATCCGATTATCTGATTACGTGATGGAGGGCGCCGTGAAAAAGAGCGACTTCGTCGTCCGGTTTGCCGGTGAGGGCGGGCAGGGCGTCGTCACGTCGGCCGAGGGTCTGGCTCAGGCCGCCACCCAGACCGGCTACCACGCACAGACCTTCGCCACCTTCCCCTCCCAGATCATGGGCGGGCCCACGTGGACCCAGACGCGCATCTCCACCTCGACCATACGAAGCTCAGGCGACGAGCTCGATGTCCTGGTGTGCTTTAACCAGGAGGCCTACGACAACCACGGCGAGCAGGTTGGGGCCGGCGGCGTTGTCGTCTACAACTCCGGTGAATTCGAGCCGACTGGGGCCGAGAACTCGTTCGGCATGGACTTTAACGAGCTCGCCAAGTCCACGGGCAACGCGCGCGCGGCCAACATGGTCGTTATCGGGGCGCTGGCCCAGCTGGTGGGCATGAACCAGGAGATCTTCGACGAGTTCGTCAGGGCGCGTTTTACGAGGGGCAGGCCCAACGACGCCGAGATCATAGATTCCAACCTGAAGGCGATGCGGCTCGGGCGCGTAGAGGCCGAAAAGAGCGGCCTGAGCGTCGGCGAACTCGCCGATGCGGACCCGCCGGACTACGAGCAGATCCTGGTGAACGGTAATACCGCCGTCTGCCTGGGCGCCATGCACGCCGGTATGGACTTTTACGCGGGCTATCCGATCTCTCCTGCCACCTCCATCCTGGTGTGGATGGAGCGCAACGCCCCCGCCCCGGACAGGTTCGTCTACCAGGTCAGCTCCGAGATCGAATCGATAACCTCCTGCATAGGTGCGGGCTTTGCCGGCAAGAAGGCGATGACCGCCACCGCCGGCCCGGGCTTTTCGCTGATGGCGGAGGGCCTGGGCCTCGCCTGGATGGCGGAGATTCCCCTGGTCGTCGTCGACGTTCAGCGGGGCGGGCCTGCGACCGGGCTCCCCACGAAGACCGAGCAGTCCGACCTGCTATCGTCCATGTTCCCGGCGCACGGGGACGTCAGGCTGCCGATCATCGCGCCGGGGACGGTCGAGGAGTGCTTCTATGCGACCGTGCAGGCTTTCAACTGGGCCGAGCGCTACCAGGGGCCGGTTATCCTCCTCAGCGAGCACGCCCTTTCCGAGCGCAACCAGAACATACCCAAGCCCGATCTGGACAGGGTTCCCGTCGAGGGGCGCCTCGTCTACACCGGCACCAACGGGTACCATCGCTACGAGCCCCGCGAGCTATCGGCGATGCCCCTGCCCGGCGGGCCGGGCAGCTATGTGGCGAACGGAAGCGAGCACGACGGGATGGGGGATACGACGCACCTCGCCGAACGTCACGTGCAGATGACCCAGCGGCGCTGGGGCAAGCTCGGGCTGCTGGAGGACGGAGACTTCGAGGTAGACAACGCCCCCGCCTCGATCGCCCTTGTGCCGTGGGGGGGCTCGAAGGGCCCGTCCCGCGAGGCGTACGAGCGGCTGAGCGCCGACGGGCTGGACATCTCTTGGTACTACACGATGTTCCTTAACCCCCTGCCTCCCGACATGCTCTCTCAGCTCCGCGAGAAGGACCTGGTCCTCGTCCCGGAGCTCAACTACCAGGGCCAGTTCTCCATGGTCCTGCGCTCCCACGGCGTGAGGGCCGAGTCGATCACTCAGTACACGGGCCTGCCATTCAGGGTGGGCGAACTGTCGCAGAGGATTGCCGAGCGCGTCCGTGCGGCGAGGAAGGAACGGGTGCACGCTTGAGCGCCAAGAATCCCGAATACGATTTTAAGTGGTGTCCCGGATGCGGCGACTTCGGGGTCCGCAGAGCCATCGAGTCGGCGGTGCAGCAGCGCATGGCGGCGACCGGCAGACCGATAGAGAACAATGTTGTCGTAGCCGGGATCGGCTGCTCCGGCAACATGGTGCACCTGCTGGAGGGCGACCAGCCCTTCGGGATCCACGGCATCCACGGCCGCACGCTGCCCATAGCCATGGGCGTGAAGATGGGAAGGCCGGACCTCAATGTCATCATCGTTGCCGGCGACGGTGACTTCCTCAGCATCGGAATGGAACACATCGCGCCCCAGGCGGGCCGCAACCTCAACGTGTGCGCGGTGGTCATGGACAACGGCGTGTACGGCCTGACAAAGGGCCAGTCCTCCCCCACCTCGGAGCAGGGCATGGTCACGAGTTCAACGCCCTACGGAAAGGTGGAAGAGGAGGTGCACCCCCTCTCCCTGTACCTGACGCTCGGTGTCTCCTACGTCGCATCGGCCCTTTCGTCCAAGGTAAAGGACCTTGCCACGATGATCGTCGAGGGTATGGAGCACCCCGGCTTTGCCATCGTGCACGTCCAGTCGCCCTGCACCACCTACAACGACACGTACGAGCTGCTAAAGGGGAGCGTCAAGAAGGGCATCGAGCCGATGGCCTGGGCGATCCCGCCCGATCACAACCCGACCGATCTCGGGGCGGCAAGAACCCTGGTGCAGTCCCATGGCATCCCGCTGGGAGTGATCTACAGGGACAGGTCGCGGCCCCCGTTCGAGGACCGCATAAGGGAGATGACGGCAAGAACCAAGACGCACAGCGCCCGCGAGCTGGTCGATACGATGGCGATCTAGCCGGTTTCTCTGGATGCGGCTAGCCCGCCTCCTCCTCCAGCGCGACGTACTTGGACGGGCACTTCACGATCACGTTCTCGCTGTGAAAGACCATCTCCTCGTCGAACGAGCCCTCAAGGATGATCTCCGAGTGCTCGTTGAAGAACAGCTCGGGAAGCACGCCGTCGTGGATCGCCACCATCGTCTGGCCGCCGTCGGTTAGCTCAAAGTGCGCCTCCGTTGAGCCTTCCGCCCGGCTGAACGAGGCGGGGATGAGCTTCCCGTTGACCCTTACTAGCCGCCCGTCCTCGGTGGGCCCGAGCGATGCCGCCTCGGCCACCGTGTAGTAGTAGACGGTGGCGCTCTGAAAGGCCATGAAACCGAAGTAGCTCAGGGCGCCGACAAGTACCAGCGCACCCACGAGCAGCTTGAGCCGGTTGGCGGCTATGAACGAGCCCCCGTCCTCGGTCTCGTAGGCGGGGTCCGGTACGTACCCTTCTGGCTGGGCCATCTAGCGTCTTGTCCCCTTCGGCAGCGAGGTCGCCATTATCTCAAATTCCCTAGGCCTGCCCGTCGCCCTCTGCCTGCGGCCCGGGCGAGGACGCAGCGTCCCTCTCGGCGATCGCCGCCCGAAGGGCCTCCATCTCGCGCTCCATTGCGCGCCTCTTTAGCGTCATGTAGACCACGTAGGCGAAGAACAGGGCCCAGGTGATTATGAATACGGCGAACAGGAACGGCAGGTTCGCCTCCGGGTCACCGCCGTCTTCTGCCTGTGCCCCGACCCGGACCTCGCCCTGCGCATCCGCGGTGTCAGGCGCGCCCGCGGCGAGCGCCGCCGGAGGGGCCGCCAGCGTGGCCAGCGCGAGAGCCAGGGCGGCCAGGACGAGGACGGCCCTAGCGGCCAACCGAGGCCGCCTGGTGCAGCTCATCAAGGCTGCTCTCCGAGCGCCTCAGCGAGTAGCGCTCGGTGACTATGTATGCGAAGAGGACAAGGAACGTGATCATCGAGACCAGGAGCGCGGTCGTCATCCGCGACTCCAGCGCGTCGGATTCGGCCAGTGGCCCGATCACGAGGTCTGGGTGGGCGTTACGCCATATCTCGGTGACGTAGTAGATGATCGGGGCGTCGATGGCCCCAATCAGTGCTATCACCGCGGCGTAGCGGGCCTGCTGTATTCCCTTGGGTCCGTAGGCACGCAGCATCAGGTAGCTGGCGTATATGAACCAGAGGATTAGCGTCGTCGTCAGCTTGGGATCCCAGGTCCACCAGACCCCCCACACCGGCTTTGCCCAGATGGCGCCGGTAACCAGGATCAGCGTGGCGAACACCATGCCCAGCTCGGCCGTCGCATGCGCCAGATCGTCCCAGCGCTTGTCCTGCCTCAGAAGGTACATCGCCGAGGCTATCGCCACGATCACGATCGAGATCAGGCCGATGATCCCCAGCGGGACGTGGAAGTAGAATATTCGCTGGGAGACGCCCAGGTTGGCCTCGGTCGGCACCCAGAAAAAGACCAGGTACAGGGTCACCGCCATCAGGACGGCGCTGGCCACCAGGAGCGTGTGGTGAAACATGCGGAAACGGCCGCCGAGAGCGCCCGATCCGCCAGCAGCCGAGAAAGCCTGCGCCATCCGTGCAATGTATCACAATCGATCTTGCCGGGGACTTAGTCCCGCCGGGCCCGGCGGTGGTAGACTCGGCGGTGCCGGCGCTTCGATTCTCGCCGGGTGCTAGGAACGTGGAAAGAGCAGAGTTCGAAAACCTGGTGCTTCGCGCCCTTGAGTCGATCCCGGAAGGGCTCCGGCTCTACCTGGACAACGTCGACATCGTGGTCGACGATCAGCCCAGCCGGGACCAGCTCGCGGGCAACAGCGTTGGCGAGGGCGAGCTTCTCCTCGGCCTTTATGAAGGGGTGCCCCTGACCGAGCGCTACGACTACGGAGAGGTACTTCCCGACAAGATCACGCTCTTTCAGGGCTCGATAGAGGCGCTCGGGCTCTCCGGCGAGCAGATGGTGAGCGAGATCGCCGACACCGTCGTGCACGAGGTGGCCCACCACTTCGGCATCGACGACGATCGCCTGCACGCCCTGGGGTACTAGCCGCCAGCGCCGCCGGACCACCTAGGCGGAGCCGAACAGGTCGGCGGCGTCCCTTTCCACCCGGGCCTTTCGCTCGGCATCGTCCACGTAGCCCAGTTGACGGTATGATTCCGGGCTCCCGTACTCGCGTGTCCTTATCTCCACCGGCATCGGCACCGCGTGGCCGAAGACCAGTGCCTGCTGGCGGGACTCAAGGCTGGCCAGGACCTGCCTGAGCTTTCTCCCCCCGGCAACGCCGGTAAGGACGGCGTCCACGTCCCGGTCGTTGTCGAGCAGGCAGCACAGCTTGGTGCCCAGTTGGCTCATCACCTCCTCGTCGATGCCGCTGGGGCGCTGGTCGACGACCAGCAGCGTAACGCTGTACTTGCGCATCTCGCGGGCAATGGTGCCGAATATCGTCTGGTCCGCGACCTCGGGCGTTAGGAACTTGTGGGCCTCCTCGATGGTGATCACCAGGGGCTCGGGCTCGGCGCCCTGGCCGGCGAGCGACCTCTCCTTGGATGCGGCGTAGCGCTCGTAGATGCGCCGTGTGAGCAGGTTGGCAACCAGTATGTAGGCGGCAAGGTCGCGCCCGTAGCGGCCGAACTCGAGCACGACGTGGACCCCGCGGTCCAGGTAGCGAAGGATGTGGTTGACCGAGTCGTGGGCACCGCTCCTGTCCATGAAGCCGAAGCGCTCGAGGCGCCCGAGACGCCTGTGGAGGGCGGAAAGGGCCCCCTGGTTCACGTTGAGTCCCGATGCCAGCTCCCCGAAGGCGTCAGACCCGGAGACCTCCATGAATTTGGCGAGCCAGCGGCGTCCGTAGTGGCGGTGCAGCGAGTGGGCGGCCTCTGCGGCCTGTGGCGAAAGATCGAGCGCGCCGCGCAGAATTGCCACGTCTTCCGGCTCGATCTCCTCGTAGCCGACCCTTACGACGTAGTCGGGCGCTAGTCCCCTGCGACGAGAGCTCTCCTCGTCCAGGGAGAAGACCGCCACCTTGGAGGGGAACAGCTGCTTTAAACCCCTGACCTTGCCCGAGCCGCCCTCAGAGAATCCCTGCCATCCGTACTCTGAGTGCATGTCGAAGACTAGGTTGGTGGCCTCCCCGCTCTGCAGCACCCCCGCCAGCAGGAGGCGCGTGAGAAAGGTCTTGCCGGTGCCGCTCTTTCCGAAGATTCCATTGCTTCGCTTAACCAGCTCGCCTATGTCAAGGCACAGCTTGGTCTCCATGTCCAGGGGAGAGCCTATCCAGAACCGCCTCTGGCTCTCCCTTCCGAAGATGAGCTCCACGTCCGCCGCGGAAGCCGGGACCACCGCCGAAAAGTGGGAAGGCACCGTCTTTGCGGGCTGGGGACCACCGGTCCCGTCCCCGACGCCTATCGACAGGCGAGGCTCCACCCGGACGGTGCCATAGGCGACCGTGCCTGAAACTACCCGGGCGATAAGCGCGTCCGGGGCGGCGGGAGGGCTCTGGGCCACGGCGCTGTCGGAGGCCGACAGGTTGACGCCGGTGACCTGTCCGAAAAATCGCCTGGTCGCTCCCTGGACGGTCACGAGCGTGCCGACCTTCACATCCTCGATGGAGCAGCCCTCCTCCAGCCGCACCTCCAGACCGTCGATGAGGGAGCCGCCGACCACCGTACCCGACCAGTCGGCCGACAGCTCGTCACCACGCCCGAGAGCCTCGAACTTTTCGTCCGAGCTGGTCACTCGGCGGCCATCCTGAGGATCGCCTCCAGCCTGCGCAGTTGGCCCGGCAGCCGGCCTGCGAGCTCCTTTCCGGCGCGCACGATGAATTCCTGCGGTTCCGGGTGGGCCGCGGCGGCACGCCTGATGAATGCGGAGACCACCTGGTCGGGCGAGCCGACGCGCGTGCCGAGAAGATCCGGTAGAAAGGTTACGGAGGCCGAGAAATCGCGCACCTCGTCTCTGCTGCAGACCCTGACGAACGAGAGCATGCGCGGCGGACTCGGCGCAAGGCGCCGCCTGATCACACCCGCGTCCAGGTGGCCGACGGCGACCGATGTGAACCTGGTGGCCAGCAGGCGCGAGAGCTGAGGGTTGGTCGAGTAGACCTCGCTCTCGGTGGCCAGGTCAGCGCCCTTCGGTACCAGCGTGCGCGATGGATCGAGGCTCTCGGTAACCGAGTCTGCCACCACGCCGAAGATCTGATCATCCTCGCCGCATGCAACCAGCGCGCCGATGGCCGGGGCGCAGTTTAGGCGATAGCACTGGGTCTCGAACTCGGTCGAGGAGGACCGTACTACCTCACCGACCCTTCCGACGAGGCCGGGTGTCCCGTCTGGCTGCGGGCCTTCCATCGGAGCGCTCACAGCCTCCTGACCGTCTTTGACAGGCCCTTTTCGGACGTGCGCACCGGCACGCCCCGATCGGCCAGGGCGGACTCCAGCAGGTCAGCGAACGCGCGCCGGTCGCGGGCGGTGACCACGGCCTGCTCGTGCGCCTCTACCAGGACGGTGGGGTATCCTTCGCCGCGCCGACACTGGTTGATGAGCGCGGCGTGAACCAGGTCGATGGAACGGCCGTCTTCTGCCGCCCAGGTCGGCAGCTCGACGCGGGAGATCTCCGTTCCCGCATTCATATAAAAGCTCGCGGCGTCGTGCCCGCCCTGGTAGGCGGCCAGCGGATGGCCCGTCGATTCGAACAGCGCCGAGCGGTGGCCCGATGGCAGGTGGCGCTCAAAGATCTCAAGGTCCATGACGCCGTGGGGTGCGCGCCTCGGCAGACCGGGCCCTCCTTCCCGTTCCGGCCCCGAGCTAAGCGCGCGGGCGACCTCTTCGTGGGCGGGAAAGCTCGTGTATCCGGCAACGACCAGGTCGCGGCCTCCGCCGGCCCGCCTGATGCGGTCCATGGCTCCGGCAAATCCATCCGTTACCAGCGTGCGAAGCACGAATTCAGGGAAGATCCTGCCAGAAAGCCCGGCCACCGTGAGCGGTCCGTCCATGATCAGCACGGTGGGGCGGCCCCGGTCAACTTGCTCGGCGAGCCGGGCCACCTCTTCCAGTTCCCTTACGTGCCTCAGGGCGGCGAGTACCGGGCCCTCCACCCGCTCGGTGCGGCCGGTGACCTCGTCGCGTATGGCTATTTCCTCGTCACCGGAGTGCAGTGTGGGCTCGCTCCCGAGGTCTGCGCGGGGCTCGGACCCGTAGGTGAGCACGCACCTGCCGATGTTTATCAGAAAACACCGTGCCGCAAGGTGCCGGTCGGTCCCTATCTGCGATCCGTCGACCGCCCCGACGGTCAGGTCGGTCGGCAATTCCGGGGGAGGGAAAGTTAGAGAGGGATTTTCGAGGAAGCGAACCGTGGATCGGTTCTCGACCCGGGCGATCTCTTCGCGCCACCGCTCGTAGCGGGCGGTGTCAAAGGATCTCAGGGCGGCGACGAGACGGCCTACCGCCTCCTCGCGCCCGGTCCGTCGGGCGGCGATGTCAACGACCATGCGGTCGATCTGCGATGCGGCAGTTCCCAGGTCGAGGGGCATCAGACTGCCTCGCGCATGACCCTGGCGTCGCCAACTCTGCGCGTGATGCGCGTCCTGTCCAGGTGTTCGAGCAGGGCCAGAGCATACTTGCGGCTGGTTCCGAAAAGGTCGCGCACGTCGGCGACGGTGACCTCCCCGTGCTCGGTCGCGTACGCCCTTATGCCGTCCAGCATCCGGCCGAATGCATCCGCCGAAAATACAACCGAATCCCCGGCGCGCACCACCTGTCCGAGGCCCTCTAGCAGGTCGAGGACGTCCTCCTCCGGCAGGGCGTCGGTCGGCGGCGAGTACGGGTCCGACGCTCTGAGGGCGTTAAGGAATTCGTCTGCGCGCGCCTGCTGTTCGGCGGACAGCCTCGGTCTGTGAGCCGGCACGCGCACGGCGGCTCCCGCGTGGGCGAGCACGCCGCTTTCGGTCAGATGCTCGAGCACGGGGCCGAACTGGGCGGCCGACAGCTTCAGCCTGCTGCGCAGCTCCTCCTTTGGCTCTCCGGCGCGCGCCGGGAAGCGCTCATGGTAGCCTGCGACCGACCGCTCCGCGCTATCGGCAAGATCGCGCCAACCGGCGGCGCTGAGGTAGATCTTGCCGGTTCCCGATCCGATCACGACGACATCGCCGGCGCCCTCCATCAGCTCCAGTTCTGCCGCCGCCTCATTCGGGGAAAGGTCCGCCCTGGCCGCCAGGGAGGGCAGGGCGATCGGCCCGTGCTGCTCGACGCATGCTGTCAGGACCTGCCTGATCGAGCCTTCCTCTAGGATCCTCAGCCGTGATAGCAGCGGGGCGTGCCTTCGTCTGTGCCTGGGCGCATGGGCGTCGACGATGGTGCCCCCTCCAAGGGTGGACTGGTTGGAGCGTATGACGAACCGATCCCCCCTGACCACGGCGACGTTCTCGTCGAGCTTTAGCTGGGCCCATGCCCACTCACCGGGCTCAGCCCTGTCGCTCTCCAGAAGGCGCAGCCGGCCCACAGTCTCGTCGCTGCCGGTGTGCACGGTCACGTACATGTTGTGCCGCAGCGCGCGCGGCACATCGGGCAGCACGCTGAGGTGCACGTCCATCGATCTGCTAGGCCTCAGCCAGCCCGGGCGGGTCAGCACCTCGCCCCGCTCGATCGCGTCCTGCGCAATGCCCGACAGGTTTACGGCCACCCTGTTACCGGGCGAGACGCGTTCGGCCTTGGTCTTGTGGCTCTGCAGGCCCCGGATGCGAGAGCGCTCTCCGGAAACGGCAAGCTCCACCTCGTCACCCACCAAGAGTGGACCGTCGATCAGCGTGCCGGTGACCACGGTTCCAAATCCGGTCATCGTAAAGGAGCGGTCCACGGGCAGCCTCGGCCGGCCGACATCCCTGCGCGGTTCCGCATCCTGGAGGGTCTCTGAGATGGCTTCGATCAGCTCCGCGAGGCCTTGGCCCGTAAGCGCCGATACCGCGATCGAGCGCGAACCCTCAAGGGCGGTTCCGCCGAGGAGATCCTCCACCTCCGCCTCGACCAGCTCCGCTAGCTCTTCGTCGACCAGATCGGACTTTGTGATGGCCACAACGCCGCGGGATACCCCGAGCAGATCCAGAATGGCCAGGTGCTCCCTCGTCTGGGGCATGACCGACTCGTCTGCGGCGACGACCAGCATCGCCATGTCGATCCCGCCCACCCCGGCGAGCATGTTGTTGACGAACCTCTCGTGGCCCGGCACGTCGACTATGCTGATCTCGTCGCCCCGCGGCAGTGTCATCCAGGCAAAGCCCAGATCGATCGTGAGGCCTCGCTCTTTCTCCTCGGCCAGTCGATCCGGGTCGATCCCGGTGAGGGCCTCTACCAGGGTCGACTTACCGTGATCTACGTGGCCGGCGGTCCCGACTACAAACATGAGGCTGAAAGAATAGCACGGATGTACTTATATTCCCCTGCCGACCGACGGGCACACGTGCCAGCGGCCGGGGGTCGAAGCCGGGCTCAGCGGAATGGCTCGAAGAAGCGGGAGAACACCTCGTTGCCGAGCAGGCGGCCCCTTGCCGTCAGGCAGACCGAGCGGTCGTCGCCCGGGCCCGGCCCTTCGCGCCACTCGACGAGTCCTTGCCCTTCCGCAGAGTCAATGGTCGGGCCGTAGACGTCGCTCAGCGCGCGGCCGAATCTGTTGCGAAAACCCGATTCGGATACCCCGGCGTCCAGGCGCAGGCCCATCATCATGGTCTCTGCCATCTCCTCGTCGCGGTCGATCTCGGTGACCTGGTCTACGAACGGCAGCGAACGCAGCAGGTCTGGCCACGATTCGTCCCGCGCCGTGGCATTTCCGGCAGAGAGTCTCACCGTGTATTCCCGCGGGGACCGCATGATCGAAAAGCGAACGCGTCCCAGGTAGGAGTGGGCCCCCGGCCCAACCCCGAGGAACGGCCGGTTGAGCCAGTAGGCAAGGTTGTGCCTGCTCTCCCTGCCGGCAAGGCACCAGTTGGAGATCTCGTAGTGGCGAAAGCCTCGATCCTCCAGAATCTGCTCTGCCGCGACGTACATGTCCGCCGCAAGGTCCGGGTCGGGCATTGCCGCCTCGCCCACCCCGACTCTTCGCGCCAGCGGCGTTCCCTCCTCCAGGGTCAGGGCGTACATCGAGACGTGCGCCGTGCCCAGCTCGAGTGCTCGGGCGAGGGTCTCAGTCCACTGCCGGAGCGTCTGGGCCGGTAGGCCGTACATCAGGTCGATGCTCAGGTTCTCGAAGCCGGCGCGCGCGGCCCTGGCCACCGCCGACTCGGCCTCGGCCGCGCTGTGGCGGCGCCCGAGCGTTGCCAGCAGACCGTCGTCAAGGGACTGGACGCCGACGCTGAGGCGATTTACCCCCGCAGACGCTAGCTCATCGAGCTTTCTACCCGTCAGATCGTCCGGGTTCGCCTCGGCCGTGATCTCTGCGCCGCGGGCGAGGTCGAATGAGCCCCGCACCGTCTCCATAACCGCAGAGAGCTGGCCGCATCCGAGGTAGGACGGCGTGCCTCCGCCGAAGAAGACTGTAGATACGGCGGGGGACCTGAGGACCTCTCCCCAGAATCGCAGCTCGCTGCAAAGGGCTCCTACGTACGGCTCCATCAGTCCCTCGATCGACGCGTAGGTATTGAAATCGCAGTAGGGACACTTGGTGGCGCAGAACGGCACGTGGACGTAGAGGGAGATGGTGCCCGCATCCGCCTTAAGAGCCATCACACGTTAAAGAGCACATGGACCACGTCCCCGTCCCTTAGCACGTAGCCCTTTCCCTCCTGGCGCATCCGTCCCTCGCGGCGGGCACCCGCCTCACCGCCAGCCTCCACGAAGTCGTCGCAAGTGGCGACCTCTGCGCGGATGAACCCGCGCTCCATGTCGCTGTGAATTGCTCCGGCGCCGGTTCTGGCATCGGTACCGGCCCTGACGGCCCAGGCGTGCGTCTCCTTGGGGTTGACCGTGAAGAAGGTGATCAGGTCGAGGGCCTCAAAGCAGGCCCTGACCATCTTGGCCATCCCGGATTCGCCTATGCCGAGTTCGCGCCTGAACTCCAGCTCCTCTTCCGGTTCCATCGAGACCAGGTCGACCTCGAGCTGGCCGAAGACCGCCGTGGCACGCTTCCCGCTGCCAGGAAGACCCTCGCAAAGCCGGGACACAAGCCCATCGGCCGCGCCGATCTGAGACTCTCCAAGGTTGGCGACTATCACCACCGGTTTGGCTGTAAGCAGACCAAATCCGGAAACCGCCTTTCGCTCCTCTGCCGACATTGAGGCATCCCCTGCGCCCTGGCCGTCCTCCAGGCCCGCCGCCAGCCGACCGAGCAGACTCCTCTCACGTTCCATGTTCGAGCGCTCGGCGGCCCTGGTCCCCTTCAGGCCCTCGTCGAGTCGTCCGAGGCGCCGCTCGATGATCTCCATGTCGACCAGGGCAAGCTCGTCGAGCATTGCCGCAGCGTCTCGGGGAGCATCGACCCTGTCGAGGACATGTGGAACCGATGGATCTTCGAAGCAGCGCACCACCATCGCCAGGGCGTCCACTCGCTGAAGGTGCGTGAGCATCTCCCCGCCTATGCCGGCGTGCTTACCGAAACCGTCGGGTGCAGCCGGAAGGTCGAGGTAGGTCACCTCGGCGGGAACGGCCCGCTTTGAGCCCCCGACCCGGGCCAAGTCATCCAGTCTCCGGTCCTCGACCTTGGCAACCCCGAGAGTCGGCCTGTCAGGCCGCGGGGAAGCCTGCGTTCGGCCGCGTGTGACGGCGCTGAAGACCGAGGACTTACCGCTGCCGGGCAGCCCCACTATGCCGACTTCCAGGGCCAATCAGCCCGCCCTGCCCTCGGCGTCGTCGTCGATCGTCCTGGCGGTGGTCTCGATCTCCTTTTTTTCGTCTTCCGGGGCGGGAGCGCGGCCCATGTGCTCAAGGACCACCTGCCTGGGCGAAAGGGCGACGAACAGGACCGGAGCTAAGATCAGGGCGAGGATGTCGTCCAGCCTGCCGAAGGGGAGTACCACGTCCGGGAAAAAATCAATTGGAGAGACGAGGTAGACGATCGCCGCCGGCAGTATTAGCTTTGTGATCAGCGGCACCCGGCGATCCAGCAGCAGCCGGAAGACCAGTCGGGGCAGCCCGGTGAAGCTGATCAGGCGAATTATGGAGAACATGTCGGCAGCGCGGCCTGGTGGCAGGACCTTGATCAAATGATATACGTGCTGTACGGGACGGACGCCCTGGCGGTCCGAGAAAGGCTTGCGGCCCTTCGAGACGCGGTTGAGCCCCCAGATCTGAGGGAGGCCAACATCTCGTCCCTTGACGGCGAGTCCCTGGTTCCCGACGAGCTTTTGGCCGCCGCGATGGCGGTGCCGTTCCTTTCCAACCGCAGGCTCGTCATAGTGAGGGGCCTGCTCACCCGGTTCGACGGCAGGCGATCCGGCACGCCCGCTGCCTGGAAGGGGATAGCGGACAGGCTCGGGCAGGTACCCGAGGTAAATGACGTTGCATTCGTGGACGGCCCGCTGGGCTCCGCCCCCGGCCCTCTGCTCAGGGAGCTTTCCCAGGTCGCCAACGTCGAGCGCTGCCAGGTGCCCAGGGGCGCCGCGCTGCGCAGGTGGATACGAGAACGGGTTCGAAACAAGGGCGGCGACATATCCGAGGCGGCGGCCACGATGTTGGAGAGGGCGGCCGGCGGCGACATCGTGGCGCTCGATTCAGAGCTTGAGAAACTTGCCGTCTACGCTTCCGGCCGGCAGATCGAGCCGTCCGACGTTGAGCAGATGGTTACGGCCAGCAGGGAGGCGAACATTTTCGCGGCCGTCGACGCCGCCCTCGCCGGACGCTCCGGTCCGGCCCTTAGCCAGATGCACCGGGTGCTGCGGGACGGCCAGTCGGTGGGCTACGTCCTGTACATGCTCCACCGGCAGGTCCGGCTTCTCATTCTTGCAAAGGAGCTTCAGCGAAAGGGCGTTGGGCCACAGGAGATGGGAAAGCGCCTGGGCATCAGGGGTTATCCTCTCCAGAAGACCCTTGAGCAGGCGCCCCGCTTTACCCAGGAGCGGCTGGCGGCGGCGCACCGGCTACTGGCCGAAGCCGATGAGCGGGTCAAGTCGGGGGGTTCCCGCGACGAGGTTGCCCTGGATCTTCTGCTCTCGGATCTGGCCGATCTGGCGCGGATGCGCTAGCCGGACCGCCGGGCTCCCGCAGGGATAGGGTTGTAGCAGGCCACCCTGTGTCCCGGCTCCGGATCTTCGAGATCGGGCATCGGGCCGGTCCGACAGACGCTGAGAGCCCTGTCGCACCGGTCCAGGAACGGGCATCGGTCCGGCGTGTCAAGGGCCGACGGCAGCACTCCCCTGATGGGCGTCAGCCTCTTCACTGGCCTGTCGAACCTCGGCACCGCCTCGAGCAGGCCGTTCGTGTAGGGGTGCATGGGCCGATCGTAGAGCGTGAGCGTGTCCGCCTCCTCCAGCTTGTAACCGCCGTACATGACGATGACCCGGTCGGCCATCTGGGCCATGACGCCAAGGTCGTGGGTGATCAGGATGACAGACGATCCCGTCTCTCGCCGGTGCTCATTGAGCCTGTGCAATATCTCGGCCTGGACGGTGACATCGAGGTTCGATGTGGGCTCGTCGGCAACCAGCAGCCTCGGCGACAGTGCCAGACCCATCGCCAGCATCACCCTCTGGGCCATGCCGCCGCTGATCTCCCAGGGATGCCGGTCAAGCATCTGACGGCCGTTGGCGATACCCATCTGCGTCATCAGTTCGACGGTCACGTCGGTCGATCGCTTCATGCTCAAGTCCGTGTGAACCTGGAGCACCTCCTGGATCTGCTCGCCGATGGTGATAACGGGATTCAGGGCGCTCGATGCGTCCTGAAAGACCATCGCTATCTCCTTGCCACGCATCGGTCTCATCTCGGCCTCGCTTAGCTCGAGGAGGTTCCTTCCGCTAAAGGCGATTGAGCCCTCTTCCACCTTGCCCGGCCTGGGCACGAGTCCCATGATCGATAGGCCAGTCACCGTCTTGCCGGAGCCACTCTCTCCCACGATGCCGATGACGCTTTCCTCGGGCACCTCGAAAGAGACGCCTCGCACCGCCTTAACCACCCCGTCTACGGTGTGAAAGTATGTGTGGAGATTTTCAACCTTAAGGAGCGGTTCGCCCATGGCCACTTCCCCCTGGTCCTCCTGACGCATAGGCCTATGCACAGGGACTCTTAAACATTACTACGCTGCGAGGGGGTCGAAGGTTGTGGTCTGTTACGAATACTTCAAGTTGATACAGTAAGACTAAACTATATTGAATGACAGACTGCAAATAACTATAATCTACTCATGCTAATGATGACGCGGGCCGCCGCCGCGAGCGTCCGGGGAGGTAGAGGATGATGCTGCGACCTGACCAGTTCACAGAGCGTGCCTACGAGGTGATCCAGCGCTCGCATCAGCATCAGGCCAACTACAGGCACCCCCAGTGGGATACCGAGCACGTGCTGCTCGCCCTTCTGGAGGAGGGCGACGGCGTGGTACACGAGGTGTTCGGCGAGATGGGCGCGTCGGCGGACTCTCTCAGGTCGTCTGTGGAACAGATCCTTGAGGGAGCGCCAAGGGTGGCCCAACCGGCGGCCCAGACCTACATCACGCCCCGGGTCGCGGAGGTGATCGAGCTGGCCAAGGGCGAGGCGAACAGGCTCAACGACGACTTCATGAGCGTCGAGCACCTTCTCGTGGCCGTGGTCAAGAGCGAGGAGGGAAAGTCCACCGAGCTATCTCGCCTGCTGGCCGCCAGCGGCATCACGGTAGAAAGGGTCTACCAGGCCATGCAGGCCGTCAGGGGCACTCACAGGGTCACCGACCAGAGGGCCGAGTCCCGGTATCGCTCGCTGGACAGATACAGCATAGATCTCACGCACCTGGCCGCCGAGGGCGAGTTGGATCCGGTGATAGGACGTGAACATGAGATCGCGCGGACCATGCAGACCCTGATCAGGCGGACCAAGAACAACCCCGTCATGATAGGGGCGGCGGGCGTGGGCAAGACCGCCATTGCCGAGGGACTGGCCAGCCGCATAGTGTCGGGCGATGTCCCCGCCGAGCTTCAGGGCCGGCGTGTCCTGGCCCTGGATATGGGTGCCCTGGTCGCCGGCAGCAAGTTCAGGGGCGAGTTCGAGGAGAGGCTCAAGGCGGTCCTGGACGAGGTCAAGCAGGCGCAGGGCGAGATCATCCTGTTCATCGACGAGCTTCACACCGTGGTGGGCGCCGGAGCGGCGGACGGTGCGATCGACGCCAGCAACATGATGAAGCCCATGCTGGCCCGCGGCGAGTTACAGGCCCTCGGCGCGACCACCGAGGCCGAGTACAGGCGGTACATAGAAAAGGACGCCGCCCTTGAGCGAAGGTTCCAGCCCGTCCTGATAGAAGAGCCTGACGTTGAGACGGCAATCGAGATGCTCAGTGCCCTTCGCCCGAAATACGAGGCTCACCACAGGATCTCAATCACCGACGATGCCCTTGAGGCGGCCGTTCGACTGAGCAGGCGCTACGTCACCGAGCGCAAGCTGCCCGACAAGGCCGTCGACCTCATAGACGAGGCGGCCAGCAAGTTGAGAATCGACGCCCAGGCCATGCCTCCCGGCGTGCGAGAGGCCGAGGACAGGCTCAAGCGTCTCAAGGACGAGGAGGAGGCCGCAGCCCAGCGCGGCGACTACGAGCAGGCCGCCACGCTGAGGACCGAGGGCGCGAGGGCGCAGGAGCGATACGACGAGCTCATGGCGGAGAGGACGCAGGGTGAGACCGACATGGTCGTTACGGCCGACGACATCGGCGTCCTTGTCGCGAGCTGGACGGGGATTCCGGTAGACCGGCTGCTCGAGGCCGAGGCGGACCGACTGCTGCACATGGAGGAACGGCTGCATGACCGAGTCGTCGGCCAGGACGAGGCCATTACGGCGGTCTCCGATGCCATACGGCGCGGCCGTGCAGGCCTGAGCGATCCACGCAGGCCCATCGGTAGCTTCATCTTCCTGGGGCCCACCGGCGTGGGCAAGACGGAACTCTCCCGGGCCCTGGCCGAATACCTGTTCGACGATGAGCAGAACATGGTCCGCGTCGACATGTCCGAGTACATGGAAAAGCACTCGGTATCGCGACTCATCGGCGCTCCCCCGGGCTATGTGGGTTTCGATGAGGGAGGCCAGCTCACAGAGGCGGTGCGCAGGCGGCCTTTCCGCGTGGTGCTGTTTGACGAGATCGAAAAGGCCCACCCGGATGTCTTCAACCTGCTGCTGCAGATACTGGAGGACGGCAGGCTGACCGATGGTCACGGCCGCACAGTGGACTTCCGAAACACCCTGGTGATCCTGACCAGCAACGTCGGGACGACCGCTGCCAGCCGCGGCGGTGTGGGGTTCCCGGTCGGGGGAACATCCGCTGCGGAACCGCAGAGGCGAGAGGCGGCGATCAGGGATGCCCTTACCAAGACATTCAGGCCGGAGTTCCTGAACCGCATCGACGACATCATCATCTTCGACCCGCTCACACCCGAGCAGGTCGGCCGCATCGTCGACCTGATGGTGGCCGACGTATCTGCCAGGTTGGTCGAGCACGGCGTGTCGATTGAGCTGACCGATGAGGCTCGGGACTGGCTGTCCGACGAGGGCTTTGATGCCGCGTACGGTGCCAGGCCGCTGCGGCGCGCAATACAGCGCCACCTGGAGAACGACCTGTCCAGAATGATCCTGGCGGGTCAGGTGACGAGTGGGGACCGGGTGAGGGTCGATGCCGGCGAGCAGGGCCTGGCGTTCAACGTGCGGACCTCGTCGGCCCCTCCGTCCGATCCGGGATCCGGGACGACAGACGAGGACGCGGAGATGGTCGCCTAGCCTCCCGTCGGGCTTTGAAAGGCCTGTAATCGCGTACCGGGCGCTTTCCGTCCACTAGAATGGACGCCCGTGGACGATTCCGGCCCTACGGGCTCCCCCGAACATTCCCTACCGGCGCCTTTGCTGGCTGTGACATCCCGGCTTTCGTGGATGCTCAGGCCCGGCAGAGCGGTTCAACTCGCCTTCCTGCTGTTGGGAGTCGGGCTGGTCGTTGCTGCCTGGCTGCTTGGCAGCAGGTTCTCGGACCTATCCGAACTCTCCAACGTCGGGTATCCCGGTGTCTTTTTCCTCAGCTTCCTTGGAAGCGCCGCCATGGTGCTGCCCGTACCTGGGCTGATCTCGCTGTGCGCCGTAAGCGTGGTGCTGAATCCGCTGGCGCTGGGTCTGTTGGCGGCTACAGGTGAGACTCTAGGAGAGATCTCGGGCTACGCCGTGGGCTATGGTGGAGGGGGCCTGGTCGACCGTAGCAAGACCTACGTTCGTATCCGGTGGTGGATGAGAAAGCGAGGGTGGGTAGTCATCCTTCTGGTGTCCATCATTCCCAACCCGCTGTTCGATCTTGTGGGAATCGCTGCGGGGGCGACTCGATACCCGATGGCTCGCTTCCTGGGCATCGTGCTCGTAGGCAAGGTGATCAAGGGCCTGACCATCGCCTATACCTGTTCCTATGGGATAAGGGCGCTTCCCTGGGTTAACTAGGCTTGGCCGCCGGTGTTACAATTGCGCCATCCCCTGCACGTAGGCGCGCAGCCGCGTGTAGCTACGCACGCTCCGCAGTAGCTCAGCGGTAGAGCAGTCGGCTGTTAACCGACCGGTCGTTGGTTCGAATCCAACCTGCGGAGTTCCGTTAGCTTGCAGGTGGCTGCTCTGCCCCGAACATCGTCTTACGAGAATGTCGCGATCCCCTCTCTCACTCTCCCGGGGATTGTGCCTGCGGTTCGTCGTCTTGCTCCACGACTATCGGCCCGGGGTAATTTGGTCTCAGTCAAAACAGCCTCGGAAAGACACGCGCGGGCGTGTCCCCGCGAAACGGTTTTGTTCCAGGCCATGAGAGTTGTGAGCCCAACGGTCGATTTCGAGTGCTGGGCAAAACCAGCCAAGGCATAGGAATAATACTGGCGTCCCGTTCGCTTGGTCGCAGTGCACTATATCTCCGAGCCGGCTGGGGCAATTGGCGACGGGCCAAGCCGATCTCCCACGCGACCACCAGCCAGATTAGGGTGCCCAGACCGAAAAGTCTGTGAACTCCAACTCCCCCCGATGACCGGCCCAGAAATAGCCGAGGACGTACACGAAGCCTTCGTCTTGGTTGTGGCTGAGGCCCAACTTGAAGAGCAGATCGTCGTTTATGAATAGCCAGCCAGCGTCCCTGATAGCGATTAGCAGCAGGCGGTTGCGTTTGGACGGCTCTGTTTGCGAACCCGTGACGGAGCCCGATGCCGCCTCGGTATACCCCTGAACGCCAACGTCGCTGGTTAGGTGATCCCACCTTCCGTCGTACCTTAGGTTGATCACTTCGAGTCGACCGTACTCCGGGCTGCGTATGGCGAAACCGTAGTCCCAGTAACCCCCAGGCGGATTTACGAAAGATGCTTCGACAACAAGGTCCCTGCTCGAGACACGGCTTCCTTGCCAGCCAAAACTGCCCTCTTGACTGGCCAGGCTGCCGCTGGCTGGACCGTATCGCCTCGTGAGGCTGTATCCCTGAAAACCCTCGTAGCGCGTGACCGCTCCGGCCTTCTCATTGCCCCGGTAGGCCCCGGTGATGACTGCGATGCTGCCAGCGCCAGTCAGGCTGCTCAGATCCACGGCGGATACGAAATCTCCGTTGACGAAGATCCAGCCGCGCCCCCCGATGGTGATGACCATAATGTGATTGCGGTCTCCGGTGCCCAAGTTAATGTTGGGAAGTGTGCCTCCCGCGATCTGCCGGAGCCGTGCCGATGGACCGGCACGACTGTTTACGGCCCATCGTCCGCTGCTCCTCACTAGGAACTGAAATCTGGGGCCGCTGTTCTGGGTTCGAAGCAGGAGTCCATAGTCCCATGGTGCGTCCGAGGCCGCGTAGGGGTTTTCGAAGGTCGCCTCGACAACCATGTCGGCCAACCAGGCCTCGGCGAACTCGAACACATACGTGCCGTCCGACGGTTCGTGCTGCAGTTCACCGCTGACGGGACCCCATGATCCGCCGTCCGATGTTGACCCGCTGTCCGGTGTCTGGGCGGTTGACATGGCGGGCAGGCTCAGAGTCAGAAGGCTGTCCTCCGTAAGAACGTAGGCGTAGTCTCCAACCGCCACGATGTCCTTGATCTCGTCCGTCACCTCTGTTGACCAGATCCTGTCGGGCTCCTCAGGAACACTTACATCGAACACGGCAATCCAGTTGCTGTTTCTACTCCCCAGTATCAAGTATTGACCGCTTGCGTCTGCGGCGACGACGTTTCTCAGTTTGAAGTCCGCCTCCAGATCTTTCGGACGTCCCGGATCGGAGATGTCAACAACACGAACGCCGAATTCTCCGACCGCATAGGCCAGATGCCCCTCGACGGCTAGGTCTCTGGGTGGACTCCCGGTTGAAAAGAAGGCACGTGCCTGTGGAGCTACGGGGTTTACCGTATCCATCAGCCAAAAGCCGTCCTGGGTCATGACAAACAGGAGACCCTCTTCATGCTGTACGGCGTTAACCGGGGTACCCGGAACCGCGAAAGGACTAATGTCCGTGGGCACCATATCCTCCGACTGGATTCGGAAGACTTCGTAATCGCTGGTTACGGAGTAGGCTACATTCTCGGTGACCGTCGCCACGCTCTCGGTCCAGCTCTCATCGTCCGGCGTGGAGATGAGGCGGGGGCTGCCATAGTTCGAGAGGTCAACCGACAACAGGCCTCCGTGGTAAGTGCCAATCAAAGCTGAGTTCCCTAGGAGGGCAATGTCATAACCCCACGCAGTCAGGGGCGTGTAGCTCTCGGCGCTGATGTCTGCCGGATTTGACACGTCGAATATCGTCAGACCACCGCCCACGGCCAGCACACGATCACTGTCATATGTGATCGCCTCAGGTGGGCGTGTCGTCATGGCTGAAACTACATGGGAATCACCAGGATCCGAGATGTCGAAGACCACAATGCCCGCTGAGGTCGCGTAGAGGTAATCCCCCACTACTGCCGCGGGGTAGGTGTAGCCTCCAGCCTCCCATTCGCCCTGAACAACCAGTCCTCCGTCGTCTCCAATGGCGATGACGACGATCTCAGTTGTACGTGTGTCTCCCATAGTCTGCTGCGCCGAGGCAACCGCTATATGGCCGTGAACTACGATCGAATAGACGGACTGAGGTAAGTGCGCACTTTCAAAGGGGCTCTCGGGCTGGGAAAGATCAATATGGCGAAGGCCACATTCCCCTTCCGCGACCAGGATGGCGTCACCCGCAACAGCCACGTCCCAAGCTCCAGATCGGCTCGCCCCATGGAGACTTCGGTGAGGAGGGCATGGCTCAAGGCTGCTGATTCGCTCCGGTTTGGCGGGATCCGAGATGTCGAACACCAGCAGCCCCTCCTCCCAGCCGGCTACAAGCAGATAGTGCTCCCAGATCGCCAGCCGTCCCCATACATCGCCGACGACACCAACCAGCCTTGGATCTGAAGGATCGGAAATATCTACGATGCTGATTCCCTGTGCAGATATGAAGATGTGATCGCCATATGCTGCTATCTCGCCCTCGGGAATCGAGAAGGTAGACACGAGTTTGGGCTCTGTGCGAACGGTCACGTCATAGATGGACATTTCGCCAATCTGGTCCGGTGACCACACTACCAGTGAAGAGCCAAGCAGATGCGCCGGCCTTCCGGAAAAGCCCAGAGGGAAGCTGCCGGAGAACCTTGGCGCCCCGGGCTCGGTGACATCCATAACGAGAATCCGGCTCCCGCTCTCGTTTGCTACTACACCGACAAATGCATACCCGTAATGGTCCCCGTCTCCGAAGATCACATCGCCAGTCCACCCAAAGGGCCATCTGTCGAGTATGCGGGGCTCTTCTATGACATCAGGGCTGGCAGTACGTCTCACGGTGACGGCCGGCGTGGGGGAGGCCGTTGGTTTCCGTGTCGGCGTCGGCGTCGGCGTCGGTGTCGGCGTCGGTGTCGGTGTGGCGGTCGCCGTGGAATCCGGACGTGTTTGATCCGTTATATCGGGGACAGGTGTCGGAGTGGATGTCTTGGTCGGCAGTGCCTCCGATAGGCGAGCTTGAACCGTTGCCTCTATGTCCGGAGTAGAAACGGGGGTCGCATTCGGCAGGTTATCCACTGCGTGTGCCTGCGCCGTAGCCTCTGAGTTCGGAGTCGGAACGGGGCTCGCACTCAACAGCGCCTCCGCCACCGCGGCCTGAATCGTTGCCTCAATGTCCGGGCCTGGGGTCGGAGTCTTGTCTGAAGTTGAACAGCCAGCCAAGAGGAGCGCGACAAATACAAGGCCGTAGATTCGCACTTCTCGAATCCTAGCGAGGGCGCCCAGGTCCCACTGTGATCCTGCCCCAATCCTCAAGCCAGTCGCTAGATACTTTGTGGGACACCAAGATTGCGTCCGAGAAGGGGTGCAGCGGGAGCGGATTGCTCCGGTAACACTTGGGCAGCCGGAACATGTGCAGGCGAAAGCGTCTCCGAACCACCTTTGGACCTATCGCGCACCCAATAGCTACCGTCCGGCTATTGCAGCCGTTCCTCCACGCGAGGGATTCTTGGCGCAAGCGACCCACACCCACGGCTGCTACAGGGCGTGACACGACTAGTGACTGTGTTCGGCAGATCGTAGACGCACCTGAATATGATTTGAGCGAAACGCGGCACGGGTCACCGCTATTCCGTCACCGACATGGCACCACCCAGCGTTTCGGCCCGGAGTTCGGGTCGGTAGTACGAATAAACCTGGGAAACGACCTCCATTGCCCTGACCGGGTACTGTGCCAGTGCCTGAAACTCCAGGGAAATGGTCTCACCGGGATTCATGTCCTCGATATAGAGGATGACCTTTCGGCCGGCGATCTCAAAGCGCTTGAGCTTGGCGGTCTCCTCCACGAGCGTAGCGATCGTCTCTCGCACGGGCACAAAACCGGTCGGCACGGCGACATCGAGCACGACCATGCCCGCCTGGATCGGGCCGGGAGGCGTGAACGTGACGGTGGCGACGACGGTTATCAGGTCATCAACCTCGACGTGATCGGTGCCATAGTCGACCGTGATGTCGAACACGTCCTGGACCTCACTCCTGCTCTCCGGGACGTTATATCTGAGCACCGACTGCAGGACGGCGTCCCCCTTGCCCTCCGCTGAGATCGAAAGCGTGTCGCCTAAGGGAACCTGCACGATCTGCATTACGTCGGAGTTCTCCGGAGTGATGCGTACCTGTTCCTGCCAGCCGCCGCTCCGTAGGGTGACGGTCATTTCCACGTCGGATCGCACACTGGCGGACAGGGAAGTGAGCGCATTAAGGCTCACGATCGTGTCCTGCGTCGAGCCGAATCCGCCGAGCGCATTTCGCTGGCCGGCCAGCCACTTGGCAGCCCGGGAGGCGCTCACCAGATCCCCGTGCTCCACGAGCGAGAGCAGCGCATAGCCCGTCGTCTCTATGTCTGCGCTCCGATTCCCGTGACCAGGGCTCGGATAGTCCTCGATGGGCGGCCCGTCCCCGCCCCAGTACAGTGCGCCGTTTTCGTCTTCTCGGGCCATGGACATCAGCTTCTCGTATGCCTCGTCCCTAGCTGGGCTGCCTGCGAGCTCCAGCGCATATGCGGCTATGGCCATCGTGTACGGGTCCTCGATCGAGTTCAGCCTGCCCTCCAGGTAGGCGATGGCGCTCGCCGTCGCATGGTCCCGTCCGGCCTCCAGCAGGGCTATTGCTACGTAGGCCGTGAGGGCATCGCGACCCCGGAGACCGCCGAGGAGTTCCTGGTGATGCAGGAATCCGACGCTCTCGAACGAGCCGTCGCGCAGCTGGTGGCTTTCTATCCAGGCGGCCGCCTCGTCGAGCACCGTCCGGTCGATGTACATCAGGTCTCTAGCCTCGGCGAAGGTCTTTAGGACGAACGCCGTCAGCCAGAGGCTGCCCACCGGGTCGCTATTGCCAAAGGCGGAAAAGCTGCCGTCGCCGCGTCGGTAGGTCAGCTGGCGCTGGTAGCCGACCAGCATCAGGTGTTCCGCCTTGGCCATGATCTCGGGCTTCAGTTGACCGGTCTCGTCAAGGTAGCGGGCGATGTACACGTTCGGGGCGAACAGGATCATGTTCTGCTCACCGCACCCGAATGGCATCCTAAGCAGACGGTCGAGACCCTCGATGCTCTGAGTCAGGAGGCTCCCGGTCACCGCGACGTAGGCTCGTGCGGACCCGTCGATAACTCCCGGCGGCACGTTGAGGGCAAGGTCTCGTTCATCTCCGCTGGAGACAATGTGATTCTCGACGATCTCGACCTCGACGCCCTCGGGCTCTACCAGGAGGTTCTTGATCACGGCGTCGGCGGCCTCGGTGCTGCGGGCGACGATCTTGATCGGGCTGGTGCCCAGTTTGGTCGGGCGGATAGTGAATTCCGCACCACCGATGTCGCTGGCGTCTATCGTGACCGATTTCGCTGGCTCATCCAGTAGATCAAACCAGTCGGCCTCCTCGATCTCGACGAGGATCTGCTGCGGGGTATCCAGGTAGTTATACAGGGCGATCGATACCGGAAACTCCTCGCCCCGAATAGCCGAGAAGGGCAGGTCGGCGGTCAGGAAGAAGGGCTGAAACACTCGCAGCGAGCCCTCACCCACGCCCAGTCCGTGCTGCTTGGAAATGCCAACCGCGCGCAGCATCCACGTCGTTATGCTGTCCGGCGCTTCCACGGCCAAGACTGCGCTGCCGTCCTCGCCGGTCTGTATGTCCTGCCAGATCCAGGTCTCCGGGAAGTACTGGCGCACCCGCTGAACCTCGGCGAGGGCCTCCCCCGGCGCATCGGCTGGTGCCGCAGCCTCAAATTCCACCTCCTCCGCTGCCTCCACCACCCGCTCGACTTCCACGACAACGGCGTCATCCATCATCATGTCGAAAGGTCCGAGGTCGAAGGTTTCGCCGGTTGGCACATTCTTGTTGGTCAAGACGATCGTCCCGGCCGCCTCGAACGTCTCCTGCGCGCCACGGGTCTCGATGGTCTCGAGGTAACGTGCGTCGTGAAGCTCCGCCTGGGGCTCCAGATACAGCCTTTCCAGCTCATCGAACACCTGCTGGAGGTTCAGCCGGTTCTCGGCCAGGATGAATACCGACCTGTCGACAGCCACAAGCCCGACACGAGACCTTCCCTGCGTCTGAACGTCGATATCAACCGGGTCTCCCGGCCGGACCTCTTCCAGATCGAACCCCACGCTGACCTCGTGCGGATACGCAGCCCTGACGCTGAAGGGCAAATAGTCGGCGGCGATCTCGTTGTTCGGGAGGATCTGGTAGACGAGAAGGCGCGATGACGGGGCCATCAGGTGGGTGGCTGCGAACTCGATTACCGGGCCCGAAGACACGCCTGTAAAGAGCGTCGTACCCCTGGAGAGCACCTCGTAATAGAAATTGCTCGCTTCCTTAGTCGAGTTGACCCGGAACCGGACGATGTCGCCTGCCCTTATATCGCCCGTGGTCAGCTGCTCTACGTGGATGAAGTTACCGGACGGCGAATGACCTGACTGCAGCGAAAGCGACGTGTATGAGCCATCGGCTTCGGCCCACAGCGTCAGTGCGACGGCGCCTTCCGGAGGAGCCGTCTTTACCAATGCCTTGCCACCGGAGGTCGTTACCGTGCGACTATCCGTAGCTTCAGTCCAGAAATATTCATTCAGGTAGTCGATGGTCAGCGTCACATCGGTGTCGACGGGTGTCCCGTCAGGGGTCTGGGCGACTACCAGGTAGCCCATCTCTAGACCCGGCTTAAACACCCGGCTCTCCGGGATCACCTTAAGCGTTACCGGAGAGGCCACCACGGTCAGCAGCTTGCTCGTCCTCTCCACGTATCCCGTGCCCTTTTCGCGGATGGTCACGCCAAGCGTCACGTTCCCCTGTCCACCAGCCTGGGGAACACCCGCGACGAACCCCACGGCCGGCAGCTCGAACGGCGTCTCGCCGTCGATTGGCCCGCTGAACCGCGCGAACTCCTCCCACTGACCGACATACCGCGAGGCGATGATCTCCACATCGCCCTCGACCGGCTTGCCGAACGAGTACTCCCCCGATACGGTGCCGGTGATCGGATCGCCGGCGAGTACCCACTCCCTCTCGGTTGCGACAGTGACCTCATATTTCGGCAGGACGTATTCCTCC
This sequence comes from Dehalococcoidia bacterium, assembly GCA_965207145.1. Taxonomy (GTDB): domain Bacteria; phylum Chloroflexota; class Dehalococcoidia; order Lucifugimonadales; family UBA2962; genus CAUZIR01. The sequence continues at coordinate 1,196,241 of OZ242262.1, forward strand.
ACACGCACGTCCAGCTCGGTCTTCTGGTCCCCGGCGATTGCAGTGAGCTTCCAGACACCGAGGTTCGGCTCCGTCGAGAGCGGCAGATCCACCGTGACCATGCCGAACTCGTCGGTTTCAACCTCCTTTCTGAACACCTTCAGACCCTTGGCGTCCTGAACCTCGATCGTGGCGGCATACGGCCGGGGTTTCAGGAGTGCATCCAGGGTCATGAGCCGCACGTGGACGGTCTGGCCCGGCTTGTATATCGGCTTATCCGTCTCGACGAACAGGGCCACGCCATCAAAGATTTCGATTGGGGCCCTGCGAGTCTCCTGAATGCCCTCGACTCGAAGCTCGATCTCGTATGTCCCACTCTCGATCTGCGGGACGAGGATCTTCAGGCCTCCAGTCCCTTCCACCCTGGCCACCAGGGAGAGCAGGGTGACATCGCCGTCCTGAAGAATCAGACGAACGTTGCCGGATGCCGGCTGATCGCCACTGAGAAGCGATATCGATACACGCTCTTCAAAGCCCGCCCGAAGCGCCCGGGGAACGACGGCTACATAGCTGTCCGGAGCAACGGGTGCCACCTCCGGCGATGGCTCGTCTGCGGCCCTTACCGGCACGTCCGAAAAGTAGAGGCCAATTAGCCTAAGGACTTCGTCCTTTGAGAGTTCGCCGCCTATGTAGTCGAATATGGCGGCCAGCACCTCGTCGCGATCGATGAAGCCGCTATCGTTGGTGTCGTAGCGCTCGCCCAGGCTGGCGTCGGCGTGCGCCGGCTGGGGCTGAATGACCTGTGCCGTGGCCACCGCCAGCACAGCGATGGCCACGGCGATCAATATCGAGAGAGCTCTCATTCGAAGTTCTACTTGCACGCGGTGAAGGCCATATTATCGCCTGTGGAATATAGACCGCACGCCAAGTAAAGGTTCCATTGCCGGCTCCTCTTTTGGCGCGGGGATGCCACGGAAGCCGATTTTCGGACAGTTGCCCGGTAGATCGAAGTCTCCCTCAAGAGGGCATTCTGGAGGCCCGGGTAACAGGACCGTGCTGTGCCAGAAGTTGGATCGGCCCGTCGGCCAGGGGGCGCTGGAGTCGCTCACCCTGCACGAGGGACGCGTTGCGGCGCAGGACTGCTGGGTCTGGCTGGACGGACTGACGAGCTAAGTGACCGTGCCCTCCCTAGCGGCCCACGTCAGCCGGAGCTCGCCGCAAATGCCGCTCACTTAAGGCGTATCACCGCCGGGTCGTCTTCGTCCGCAACGTTGACGGTCACCACGATGCTGTCCGTGGCACCAAACGGGTCGGTGACAGTCACCACTACCGTGTAACTGCTCTTGCTCTCGTAGTCCAGCTCGGCCTTCGTCATCAACTGGCCAGTATTTCTGGATATGCTGAAGGACTCGGCGTCGGCACCGCCCAGGGTGTAGATCAGCAGGTCATCGTCATCGTCGAGGGCCCTGACAGCTTGCCCGATGCTCTGATCGGCCTCCGTGTTCTCGGCCACTTCCCGGCTGGTGCTGTCGGACTGGTCTCCGTCGGTGAGGTAGTCCTGGTCCGGGAACACGGGCGCGACATTGACAAAGCCGCTGTCGCCCTGCCGATCGGTGTCATCGGAATGGCCATCTCGGGCTGGAACCTCCAGGATACCCGTCGCCTCGTCGTTGCGGTTGCCTATGTTGTCCGTGTAGATCGCCGTGGCCCTCAGGCATCTGCTCACGTCGGCCTGCGTCGGGGTGTAGACGGCCGTCGTGGCTCCTGAGATCGTGGTCCAGCCGCCAACGCCGTCAATTCCCGGTGTATCCGGGTCGTCCTCGCACTCGAACGACGGAATGCCCCTGTCGTTCACAGTGACCTCGGCGGACCGTTCCCACCGCCACCTCTTGATGACCACGCCGCCGTCCTCGTCTCCGGCAAGGGCGTGAATCGCGATGCCCACCTGCGGCTGCCTCTGGGACAGGATGATCCCTCCGGGGTCCTCCGCATCGACCACCTCGATGGTCACGTCCAGTGTGGACATCAGGTGGCGCTCGCCCTCACCTGAGTGGGCCTCGATGGTTATCGAGTACGAGCTGCGGTCTTCAAAGTCAGGCTCGTGGTCCTCGAGGAAGCTCAGAACGCCGGCGTCGTTAAAGGCAAGGTCATCGCTGTCGGGACCGGACACCTCGTACGAATAGGTGGTGTCGTCATATCCGTCGGTGCCACTGACGCTGCCGTCCTGGTCGGTTACGGCGTAGGTGTCGGCATCCACCCGGGCGTTACCGTGCTCGATCCTGATGACCGGCGGGTCCCCGTTCTCCGTGACCTCTGTGACACTCAGCAGCGTAGGTGCGTCTTCATCGAAGTGGGGAGCTTCGTTCACTTCGGTAACCGTTACGATCACATTGACCGTGTCTGAGGCGGTCGACGGGTCAGTCGCCCTCACCCGCAGGACGTACCTGCTGTTGTCGGCGCCGCCTGCATCCTCACCAGTGGGCAGCGTCGGGTCGCCGACCAGGGACGTCGAGTCCTCGTCCTCGGTCTGGCCGGGATCCGCACCAAGGGGCCTGCCGACCCTGAGCTGACCGGTGAGGCTGTCGATGGTGAACCGAGCGCGACCGTCGCCATCCTCAAGGTCGGGAGTGTCCAGCAGCTCGTAGAACAGTACGTCCTCGTTCTCGTCCGAAGCCGATACAGGCTCACCAATCGGCATGCCCGCGGTCGTGTTCTCGGCGACGGACCGGGAAATGTCGATGTACCTGGTGTCTTCATTTTCATCCTGATCGGCGAAGGAAGGAGCGTCATTGAACAGGGTCTTTGCCTCCACCCGGTTGGCGCTAACTGCCGAGGCGGTCTTGTTGGCGCCGAAGATGTCCGAGTAGTTGACCGAGGCGCGCAGGTACATGCCCACATCAACCTCCGTCGGGGTGCGCGCCGCCGATATCGCGCCCTCAATGTCCGTCCAGGTCCGCCCGTCACGGGATCTCGCCCATTGCCACCTCTCATCCGTCACCCCGTTGTCCTCGTCCAAAAGGCTGGCCGAAAGCGGCCTGTCGACCTGCGGCTGCGGCCTATCTATGCTCACCGTCCCGGCCTCATCCACGTCCGTAACTGTCACGGTTACGCTGCGAGTGCCGCCCGCGGCCCTGATGGTCACTCTGTAAACGTTCCTCGCCGCCATCGGCAAAGCTCAGCACGCCGCCGTCGATGGCAAACAGGTCGCTATCGGGACCGCTCAGGGACCACTCGATGGTATGCCCCTCCTCGTCAAATGCGCTGTAGCTGGCGACCGGTCCCGTGCCGTTTTCGGCATAGCGTACCGAGCGGTCTCCGGTTATGTTCACGGGGTCGTGCACGTCTGTGACGTTGATGGTCACGTGTATGCTGTCCGAAGCGCCAGAGGGATCGGTGGCGATCACCATCACCGCGTAGCTTCTCCTGGCCTCGTAGTTCAGGGCGGCCTTCGTCATAAGCTGGCCGGTGGTCCTGGATATGCTGAAGGATTCAGCGTCCGCACCGTCCAGAGAATAGACGGGAAGGTCGCCGTCCTCGTCATCGGCACTGACCGGTGATCCGATGCCCAGTCCGGCCTCGGTGTTCTCGGCCACCTTGCGGCTGGTTCTGGCGGATTGGTCTCCTGCGGCACTTAGGTCCTGGTCCACGAACTTTGGAGCGGAGTTGGCGGGACTCCGGCCCTGCACGGGAGCTTCCGAAGTCCCTATCTCCCGTGCCATTTGTATGTACAGACTTGGGATGCCCCCAAGCTCGGTCCTCACCGTGCATGTCCGCTCACCGGTTACCGGGTCTTCCGTGCATGTCTCGACCCGCACAAGGGTCGGGGTACCGGTTTCACATGCCAATTCACCGGTGTCCTGGATGTCGACGAGGCAGTTCTCGATGTCCACCTCCGCGGAGACGGGATAGGCGGCAAGGATGGTTCTGTGCAGGTCGTCCCTGTAGACCGCGATGGCCCGCAGACACCTGTCTAGGTCGGCTTGCGTTGGGGTATAGGCCGCCGACGTGGCTCCGGGTATCTCCTTCCAGCTTTCATCGTCGACGACATCGATGTCGGGCGTGTCCGGATCGTCCCGGCACTCGGCCGACGGCGTGCCGTTCACATCCTCGGTGATCTCATCGGACCGCTCCCACGCCCATCTCCTGACGGTCGCGCTACCGTCAGGGTCAATGACCGTGGCATGTACCTCCGTGCCGACCTGCGGTTTCCTCCAGGACAAGACCACCTCCCCATCCTCCAGTGAATTTCCCACGTAGATTGTCACGTCTAGGGTGGAGGTACGACTGCCGGAGCGCGCCACGACGGTTATCGAATACGAGGCCTTCTCCTCCAGGTCGGTCTCGTGTCCCTCCTTAAAGCTCAGGATGTCATCGTCATTGAAGGCAAGGAACTCGCGGTCGTCACCCGTCACCGAATAAGTGAAGGAGGTAGCACCTTCGTCCTGGTCGGTCACGGCATAAGTGTCGGCATCTACGTCGATTCGCTCGGTGCCTCCCTGGAGCCAGAAGATCGCCCGGTCCGTGCCCTCCCCAACCCACAGCTCCGTCGGTGCGTCCTCAGAGAAGATGGGGGCTTCGTCTACGTTGGTGACCCTGACGATCACATTCAAGGTGGCCGAGGCGGTCGACGGGTCGCTCACCCTGACCCGCAGCACGTACTCGCTGTTGCCTGCGTCGTCGGCATCCTCATCTTCGGGCAGCGATGGATCGCCGGTGAGATTCGTGGAGTCCTCGTCCTCCCGCTCATCGGGATCGTCCAGGTGCGTGCGGGAGTCCGCTCCCAGCACCTTGCCGACCCTTATCTGACCGGAACGGCTGTCGATGGTGAACCTCGCAACTCCATCGCTATCCCTGAGGTCAGGGGTGTCCAAGAGCTCGTAGAACAGTATGTCGTCATCGGAATCCGTCGCTGAAATGGCCCTTCCTACGTTCCTGCCCACGGCCGTGTTCTCGCGGATCGACCGTATGACGAGCGCGTCGCCATCTCTGTCCTGGCCTGCAAGGGAGGGAGCGCCATTGGACAGGGTCCTTGCTTCGACCCTGTTTGCGCTCGCCGCAGAGGCATTCTGGTCTGGACCGAACTTGTCGGAGTAGGTGACCGTCGCGCGAAGGTACATGTCCTCATCAGCCGGTGCCGGGCTCCTGTTCGGGGATGTCGCTCCCGCAATGTCCGTCCATGTCGTCCCGTCCGCGGATCGCGCCCACTGCCACCGTTCGCCCGTCACCCCGTCGTCCACATCGGAAAGGCTTGCCGAGAGCGGGCGACTTACCTGCGGCTGCAGCCTGCTGATGCTCACTTCGCCCGCCTCGTTCACGTCCGTAACCGTCACGGTCACGTCGTGTGTGCCGCCACTGGCCCTGATCGTCAACCTGTAGGCGTTTCTCCCCGCCGCTGGCCCGCCCGCCGCCGTAGACCGTGGATCCTCGTAGTCGGGAGAGTCCCTGAAGCTCAGAACACCATCTTCGATGGTGAACAGGGCGGCATCGGGACCGCTCAGGGACCACTCGATGGCGTCTCCATCCTGGTCAACGGCCCTGAAGGTGCCGACCGGCCCCTCACCGTTCTCGGCGAATTCAAAGGAGGAGTCGGCCGTTTGAGCAAATGCCGGATGTACCACGGGTCCCTTCGGAATGACACTCGTAAGCAATATGCCAGCGAGAATGGCAGCCAGTGCCATGGCCGAAGACGTGCCGATCTTGGTAGCCCTTAGGCTAGGGAGCCAACCACGGAGGGCTCGTGGCGTCATGACCGGGTAAATCGGCGTCAGTCGAATGCTGTCCCAGCTGAAGTGGGGACGTGAAACCGGCTGTTTACCGGCCCGAGTGCTCGTCTCATTTATATGTTTCCGGTCGAGGCCCCGAGAGGGCATTGACCGTGATGCGATGGCGTAGGGCGACCCTACCTAGCCTGGAGCCCGAGCCATTTGACCGGTTCCGTCCGACACTCCCCGACCTGCCTTGAGGGCATAGTTGCCACTAGCGGGATGGGTCAGCGAAAGGGATACAGATATCGATCCTCAGGCACGGCCGGGCCCGCTCACAAAGATGCATAAGACTGAGCACCTGTGTCAAATGAGCACAAGGGGCGCCGGGTTGACGTGCGAACTCCGCCTTGTAGGCGGCTCGGCCGGGCGCATGGCTCTTGCCCGGCTTTGGACCGGCGCTAGGCGAGGTTGGTGATCTGAATCGTGACGCGCACTATAGTACTCACAGTCACGTCACCCGGGGAGTAATGCACTCGTCCCGGTAGTAAGCGATTCGGTAAGGCCGGTCTAGACCGTGGGGCGCCGGAGTGTTCGGTCCTTGAGCGATCTTGATTGACTAGCCGGGCGTAGCCAGACGGAGGTCCGAGATGACAAAGAAGGCGACTTTCGATTTCCGCGTGAAGCCAGAGCAGACCGCCGTCGCGGAGAAGATGATGAGGGACGCACTCCCTGATACCCGGGCTTTTGCCGGGTGCATATCCGTTGAGGTGATGAGGGACTCTGACGATCCCGACAGATGGTTCCTCATGGAGGAGTGGGAGTCCTATGACCATCATCAGGCGTACGTAAGCTGGCGGGTCGAAACTGGCTGGTCAGAGTGTTTTGCGGCCAACCTGGACGGCGAGCCGACACTCAGATACTTCGATCCCGTCGATATGTAGGGCGAACGTCGCAAGACTTTCTGCGCAATCGAGCGCCCACGTAGAATCGGGCGGCGGTGAGTCTGACACGTGGGCGTCTGGGCCACTCGGGCCGCAGTCAACTTAGAATCTTCGCCTTGCTCTGCCTATGGGGCGAGTGAACCTGAAAGACGGCACGTGTAGGGATCGACCTTGGGTCAAGTCCAGTGTCCGCAGGCTTGTCTGAGTGAGTAATGGAGGGCCTCAAGGTCGGTAAGACCGGAATCCGGGATCGCAATGGCTGCGTTTAGGAACATGGAACTGGGACCGGCTCTTTTCTCCGAGCGCCGGATAGCACGGGCGATCGAGGACATCGCCGCGAAGGTGGGCGAGCACCACGACCTGTCTGAGTTCGTCCTTGTAGGTGCGATGGACGGGGCGGTGTGTTTCCTGGCGGATCTGATGCGTGCGTTCGGGGAGCCCATGCGCGTCACCACGGTGCGCATGAGAAGTTATGAGGGCACCGGCGCCGCTGGCCTGGAGGTTCTTTGGATGCCCTGCCGTGAATGGATCGATGGAAGGGACGTGCTGATAGTCGAGGACATAGTCGATACCGGGGCAACGTGCGCGCTGTTGTCGGAGAGGCTGGCGGCCCTGGGAGCACGTTCTGTCAGGATTTGCGCCCTGCTGGACAAGCCGTCCCGCCGGAAACACGACGTAAAGGTGGACTACTTCGGGTTCAGGGTGCCGGACGTGTTCGTGGTGGGCTACGGACTGGACTACGACGGTGCGTTCAGGAACCTTCCGGCTGTCTATGCGCTTGGGACCGTACAGGGCAAGAGCGACTCGGAGCGCCCTCGCTGAGCCCGTCGAACTGCTGAATGCACGCTACCGGCGATAACTCGGGGGGGAATGTGATCTACAGGCACATTCGTAATCGTCGTCGTGGAGTTCGCTGCGGTATTGGTCACCTCCACTACCGTTGCTGTAAAGCCCGTACAGTTGATTGCGCCGCCCCTTGAATTCCTGGGTGCCGGAGGCCTGATGGCTGCCCAGAGTAGACTCCCGGCACATGGAGTCGGGGCTCCGGTAGTCGAATGGATGGAGAGGATGCGAGACTTCTGACGGAGCTGGCCCGCCTGGTTCAGCCCCACATTCGCCGGGGGCGATTCGAATTGACGGACGGCCAGTCGACCGATTGGTACGTGGACGGACGCTCGTTCATGCTGTCTCCGGAAGGCAGCGCCATCGTCGGCCGGCGCATGGCCGATCTGCTCGCAGACGAAGTCCGCTCCATCGGGGGACCTGTCACAGCGTCGATACCGGTGGTGGCCGCCGTCGTGCACCAGTCGCCGGTGCCGCGACGTGGCTTCTATGTTCGGACGGAACCCAGGGCCCACGGCCTGCTCAGGCAGATCGAGGGCAACCTGGAATCCGTGGTAGCGATCGTCGACGACACCTGTGCGACCGGAGGCTCAATCATCAGATGCATCAATGCCGTCGAAAGAGCCGGCAGTGTTGTCAGGCAGGTGATCGTGGTCTTCGACCGCGACGATGGCGGAGAGCGCATAAGGCGGATGGGGTACGACTATCGTTACCTGCTGAGACTGGAGGACGGTCGACCGGTGGGCTCGACGGGTCCCCTTGGCTAGAGGGTTGGCTGCGTAGGCGGCACCGCGGTGCCGGATTCTAGATGGCATGACTTTGCCGGCTGCATGGCCGCGAGTGCAGATGCTATGCGTCCAAGCGCCGCCTTCGGCACTCAGCCTGCGTGACTGAACGGGATTTCTTGCTACGACTCCAGCCTTGCCGTCCTGACGGGTGGTCGCCTCCCCGCGGGGCATCTCTGCGAATGAAGATGCCCATTCTCATCGCAACGGTGTACCTCCTCGAAACGCTCTAGATAGAAGAGGACAACAACCCGGCAACTTGGGGCGGCGTTGGGAGGTCGCCGATGGCCCGGGCTCCCGGGGAACGCACGGGGGTCTCGCGATGAAGGTTCATGGGCGCGATCGGAGGCTGAACGATCTCTGGCTGCTGTTGGTGCTGGTGCTGGCGGTCGGTTGCGCGGTCGCCATTTCACTCACGACCTGAGGAACGGCGGCTGCTGAAGAGTCTCTGGATCTGTGCGCTGACGATCTGCATGACCAGGGCGTAGACCGGTCTGGGCAGGGGTGGCCCTCTATGAGTTGCACCGGACCAACCTTCTCGGGTTTGGCTATCAACCGGTCTACTGCTTCCCCTCCATTGAACCGTTGGAGATACTGCGTTGCGGGGTGTGCAGGTACGGAATCCGGTACGCATTCATTTGACTGGCAGGCGTCCACAGTGGCTGCGGGTGAATTGCTGGGCTCAACAGTGTGTGGTGTGATCCTGAGGGTCAGGGATCAATATGCCCCGTGGAGAGCCACGCCCTCCCGGCAGACCATGCGCTCGCAACCGGCCAAGGGAACGAATTTCAGGCTTGAACGGTTCAGACCCTAAGATCCAAAGCCGAAGCCAAGCGTGGCACGCCGCAGATCGCACTTGACCAGGGAGCCGAAGGCTGCCCCGGGCTCCAAGATGCCACGCCGAGCGGAGCGGCCCATGCGGGCTGGGATTCTCATGGGCATTGTTTCGGCCCAGCTGCCATTACGTGCTGCGTGTCGCCGGTAGTGCTGGTGCTGGTGGGGGCGGCGACCGTGGCTGAGGCCGTCTCACTCGGCGACACCCTCTACTACACCTATGGCTGGTACTTTCGTGCTGGTGGTCTCTTTGTTGCACTGGTCGCCTTGGTCGTCTATCTGCGCCGCCGTCGCGCATGCTCGATCGGGGGCGCCTACCGGTACCGTCGCACACTGATGTTTCTCGTGGCCTCAGGTGCCGTCACTTACACGGGTCTCTTCTGGCTTACCAAGTACCTTGGCAGTTGGACAGGCGATGTACCCGCGCTCTGAATTCGCATGGTCCCACTGCGGGTGACGGCGAGAACGCAAGAGTCCGCTGCGGCAGCCTGCTTGCGATGCTGCCCGTCGAGAGCGAGGGTAGCGACATCTCGGTTGAGACTTGTATCTTCTATGCCCGGCCGCGCCAAGTGCCGCGGCCGGTCGGTCCCGTATTGAAGTTGGGGCGGCAACCTGGGGAACCGGCACGACGGTCTGGCCTGCCTTCGGTCACGGAGATGGCCTGACCTCTGGCAACCATCAAGGCCTCCCGCATCAAGAGTCCGGACTGTTCCGGCATCGTGGTGCGGCCGCGGGCTCAAGCCCAGCGGGTGACCAATGAGCCAATTGCAGGTCTGCCAGCCAATTTTCTGTTAGAGTGAACAGAGCCCGTCCATTCGCGTGCGGACGGTGTCCACTGCAAGGAACCGTCTCCCTTCCCATCTTTCGTACACGTCCCCATTTCTTGACGCCCCTTCAGCCTAAGGAGTCCACCCACGCATGCCGTTGAAATCCCTTTCCCCTAGCCCAGGTTTGCACAGCCGTAGACCAGGGCACCAGACCGTTTGCGCTGAATGCGCGACGCCGACGACCGTCCCTTTCCGGCCGCGCAAGAACCGTCCGGTGTACTGCCGCCCGTGTTTCAAAGTCCGGCGCTCCTCCCACCAAACATCCCCGCCGGAAGCGGAGTCATATGGCACAAAGGGATCACCATCTGACCGTGCGCCGGCAGGCGATTCAGTGTTTCCTGGAATGGCCCTGAGAGCCGCCACCAGGTCAGCGCTCTCGCGTCTGAACATATCAGCGCCCACGCCCATACAAGAACAGGCCATTCCCCTTCTATTGGAGGGACGCGACTTGATAGGACAGGCGCGTACAGGATCTGGGAAGACCCTGGCGTTTGCGATCCCGTTGGTGGAACGGTGCGACCCTTCGTCCCGGCAAGTTCAAGCGCTGGTGCTGGTTCCCACGCGCGAGTTGGCTATCCAGGTGGCTGCGGTGACCAAGTCAATCGCCTCACCACACCGACTACGCGTCGTCCTACTCTACGGCGGCCGCTCCCCGCGGCCGGAGAGCACTGAGCTAAGAGCCGGTGCCCAGATAGTCATCGGGACCCCGGGCCGAACGCTCGACCACCTTCGACAGGGCACTCTAGGCCTCGAAACTGTTCGTCTGCTGGTGTTGGACGAGGCGGACGAGATGCTGGACAGAGGGTTTGCCCAGGACGTTGAGACCATCCTCGGCCGGACGCCTTCCAGTCGGCAGACGGCGCTCCTGTCGGCGACGATGCCTGCGTGGGTAGCAAAGACCGCCACTAAGCACCTGCGTAACCCGGCGACGGCCGAGATCGACTCGGACCTGCAAACGCTGCCCACTGTCCAGCATTACGTCTACACCATCGGTAGGGGCGAAAAAATATGCGCCCTGCAAAGCCTGTTGCACCAGCGGGATGGCATGCCCGTCATCGTCTTTGGCAGGACCAAGCACGGCGTGAAGAAGTTGGCCAGGCAGCTGAGCACCCTGGGTTTCCCGGTGGGGGCGCTCCAGGGGAACCTCAGTCAAAACGCACGTGAGCGGGTAATGGCCGCATTCCGCTCTGGAGCCACGCCGATACTGGTAGCTACAAACGTCGCAGCCCGAGGCTTGGACGTTGAGGGCATCGGACAGGTCATCAACTACGACCTGCCTGACTCTGAACAGCTTTTCACGCACCGGGTAGGACGGACCGGCCGCATGGGGCGAACCGGTGAGGCTGTCACATTCATCACGCCAGATGAAGAAAGGAAATGGCAGGAAATCACCAGGGACCTGGGACGTCGGTTCACTTGCAAGCCGTGGAATACCAACCGTAGGGTACGATCGTTTCAGGAGAGCACTCCACACTAGGCGCCGGTGCCATTGCCCCGCTCGTTGGTAGGCGGAGGCATCAGGCCTCCCCGATTTTGAGCTTCCGTTCGAGCCAGCTGGCCTGGGGCGTCAATGCGCAGGCTTCATCCACAGCTAGAGGCCCATGGACGGCAGTCACCTGCCGCACCTCTTGTGCCATCTTTCGTTGGGCACAGTCGAGGCCCTCGGGGGAATCCGGCTAGACTAGCGGGAGGCGCGGGCGCGGGCGCGCTGGACCCGATAGCGCTCGCTTGGGCTCAGGATGCGTTTGCGCATGCGGATGCTCTTCGGGGTTACCTCGACGAGTTCATCCTCGTTGATGAACCCCAGTGCCTGTTCGAGGCTGAACTTCACCGCGGGCGCGAGGCGTTCGACGATCTCTTGCGTCGCCGAACGCATGTTGGACATCTTGCGCTCTTTGCAAACGTTCAGGTCCATGTCGCGCTCGCGATTGTGGCGGCCAACAATCATGCCCCGGTAGACAGGCGTTTGAGGCTCGACGAAGGTCTCACCGCGCTCTTGGGCGTTCTGGAGGCCGTAGGTGACAGCGATGCCGCTCTCTGCGGACACCACGGCGCCAGAGCGGGCGTTCTTCAGCACGCCGGTCATAGGTTCCATTCCCACGAACTCGGTGTTCATCTGGCCGTTGCCGCGAGCGGCGCGCATGAAAAAGCTTCGGAAGCCGATCAGGCCACGGGTCGGTAGTCGGAACAAGAGACGCACGTTGCCGGAGCCGTCGCCCTCGATATCAACCATATTAGCGAGACGCGACGACAGTTCTTCAGTGACCTGACCGATGTATTCTTCGCGTGTTTCAAGGTAGAGCAGTTCGTAGGGTTCGTGAACCTTCCCATTGATGCGCCTGGTTACGGCCTCTGGGCGCGATACTTGAAACTCGATGCCTTCGCGGCGCACCTTCTCTATCAGGACAGAGAGGTGAAGCTCGCCGCGCCCGCTCACGAGAAACTCGTCCGCGCCCTCAGTGCGCTCCACACGGAGCGCCACGTTCGTCAGTATCTCGTGCTGGAGTCGATCCCACAGCATGCGGGACGTAGCGTATCGGCCTTCCCGACCCGCGAACGGTGAAGTGTTGACGCCGAAGGCCATGCGCACGGTGGGCTCTTCGACCTTCATGCGCACCAAGGGCTCCGGTCCGGCGGGCGAGGCCACCGTGTCACCGATGCGGACGTCCTGCAAGCCCGCCAGCGCGATGATCTCGCCGGCGGATGCCGAATCGATCTCGTGGCGCGCTAGATCACGGAATGTGAACAGGCGTTCCGCTCGGAAGACACGAGCGCCTTTGTCGTGGCCGATCAGCACGACCTGCTCGCCTTTTGCTATGCGTCCTCGCGACACCCTGCCGACCGCTATCTGGCCGATGTAGTTGTCGTAGTCCAGCGCGGCCACGAGCAGCTGGAGGGGGGCGTCGGGATCGGCGGCAGGAGGCGGCACGCACTCGACGATGGCATCGAACAGGGGCGCCATGTCCTTGGGAACGTCCGTTACTTCGGTCAGCGCTTACCGGTTGCGAGCAGATGCGTAGAGCACCGGGAAGTCGAGTTGGCCGGGGTCAGTGACCAATTCGAGAAAGAGGTCTTGCACCGCCGACAGCGCGGCGGAAGCGTCCGCCGCTGGACGGTCGACCTTGTTGATTACAAGGATCGGCTGAAGCCCCTGCTCAAGTGCTATGCGCAGGACATAGCGAGTCTGGGGCATGGGGCCCTCGACAGCGTCGACGACGAGCAAGCAGCCATCGGCCATGTTCACGACGCGCTCGACTTCGCCGCTGAAGTCGGCGTGGCCTGGTGTATCGATGATATTGACCATTACTTCGCCGTACTTGATCCCGGTGTTTTTGGCCAGGATTGTGATACCACGCTCCCGTTCCTGTGGGTCCGAGTCCATGATCAAATCGGTCATCTGCTGATCGGGGCGGAATACGTGGCTGTAGCGCAGCATCGCGTCCACGAGGCTCGTCTTGCCGTGGTCGACGTGCGCGACGATGGCGATGTTGCGAAGATGAGTCTGGAACGCTTCAGTCATGTGTCGTCCGGTAAATTGGTTGGGCTGGCGGCGACGAGCGGGACGCCGCGCTTCCCACCATTAGTGCCGAGGACTTTGGTATGGGGTTCGGCTGTATCCAAGAGGATACCCCGGCGGCGTCGACCTACGAAGGATTCTGCGCTGCTTGATGCCTCCAACCTCATCATCCGGCTCAGCGTCGTGTGCACGTGCCATAGAGCAAGCAGTTGCGTTACGCAAACGGGGGTAGACACGAGAGTTGATGCTCGAATGACCTGCCCCCCAGGCTCCGGTCTGGCCGTTCGTTGACCACGCGTGGCAGCCGGCACGGGAGATGGGGCGGGCCACTGGCTGAAGTAGAGTCCCAGTATATGCTCGCTTGGCAGGTTGCCAGCCCCGACATATAGATCGACAAAGATTTGTCAAAAGAGCCGCGCAGGTGCCAAGTGCCTCTAGAAAGCGGCTACATGTAGACTACCCGGCCAGCGCATGCCTTTTGCGCGATTGCCAATGCCACGGCTTTCCCGGCGCCTGTGAACGTACCCGAATGCGTCGGCGGGATGCCTGAAGGCCAGTGTCGGTGGGGGGGCAGCGCTCCTTAATTTGGAGGTACGATTTGGCTGATGTTTAAGCAACTGATCGTCTTACTTGGCATGGTGCTGGCTCTGGCCGCAATGTCCTGCGGTGGCGACGAGCCCGAGCCGTTCAGGATCGGCGTGATGGAATCGCTGACCGGCACTGGCGAAACCTACGGTACGGTGGCCAACAACGCAAAGCAGATGGCAGCCGATGAGATCAATGCTGCAGGCGGGATAAATGGGCGACCGCTCGAGCTCGTCGTGGAGGACTCCAAGTGCAACGCCCAGGACGCAATAACCGCCTACAACAAGCTGACGAAGGTTGATGGTCTGAAGATCATCCTGGGAACTTCATGCAGCGGAGCCATGCTCGGCGCCGCGCCGCTGGCGGAGGCGGATGGCGTCATCCTGTTCTCCGGGCTGGCGAGCAACCCGGACATCGCCAAGGCCGGCGACTACATCTTTCGCACTCAGATCAGCGACATTCAGGTAGGCATCGACACCGGAAACATCCTGTGGGAGGACGGTATTCGCAGCCTTGCCACGATTACCGAGGCCACCGACTACGCTGAGGGCGTGAGGCGCACCACGGTCGCCCAATTCGAAAAGCGCGGCGGCCGGATTGCGGCCGAGGAGAGGTTTGCATCCGATATCACCGACTTTAGGACCCAGCTGATAAAGCTCTTTGAGGCCGATCCGGACGCGCTGCACATCTCCCCGCAATCGGAGTTTGCCGCCGGTACCATCATGAAGCAGGCACGGGAGGTTGGGTATGAGGGACCGATCTATGCCGAAACGGTGTCCGTGGGAACGACCGCTCTTGAGATAGCCGGCGATGCTGCAACCGGAATGAAGGCGATCACGGCCGACCTGGACCCGGATAACGAGAAGGCGCAGGAGGTTCTGGCCAACTTCAGGGAGCGCTACAACTACATCACGCTGCCCTGGCACCTGGGATCCGCATACGACGATGTGTACATTGCGGCCGAGTGTCTCAGAAAAACGAACGATGACCAGGATGCGGACGGCTTCAGGGACTGCATGTACGAGATCACCTGGAGCGGCGCAATCGGAGACAACTACAGCTTTGACTCGGATGGTGAGGTGGTCGGCCTCTCACGGGTCGTCGTCGAGGTGCTGCCAACCGAGGAGCGGACTGCCGACAGAAAGTACAGGGTGATCGGGCCGGCGCCCAAAGAGTAGATCGGACAAGATCCGAGGGGTCCGGGAGCCGACGCGCGGGCCCTGCCGGCCCGCCGACCCAGATTCCTGTTGTCCTAACCGCGCAGGACAATTCCTGCGCCGCGTGGTCATCGTCGTTTCCGGTCTTTTCCCGGCGGCCGCCCATTTGCGGGCTTCAGATGGAGCAGGCCCCCCACCCATTCAGAAGTGCTGGAGGCGGGCTCTCTCAACCGCTCCCCGGGGGAACTTCTTCTACGACACTGTGTCAGCCTTGGGCCGACTACCCGCCCCTAGTGGGATGTATGGGTACCGAGACAGGCTTGCAAGATGATGGCTGTGGGTCATGCGATGACGCCAGGCGCCATCACCACTCTCCAACCTTTGTCTGCTGTCCACTTGAACATGGTCGGCGAACCGGCTCTTAATCGGTCTCCGCTTATGTGGGCCGATTATATCCCCGGGGCCTCCTGGCATGTCGGCCTGTTGCGCGGGCAACTAGGGCAATTTCCGGCATAGATTCCGGTTATCCTTACAGTCCATCTGGGACTTTTCGAGGGGGCCGCACAGACCATGGATGATGCTAAGAAGGGCTATTCGACGCGGATGACTCTGGCATTGCTGATCTATGCAGTGCTCGTCGTGGGGACAGGGCTATTGACCTCCGCCTATCCGGATGCGGCCTGGCGTTACCCGGTGGCCGTCTTGCCCATGGTGCCGTTTCTGTATGCGATAGCTGCTTACGTGAGGTTTATGCGTGACCTGGACGAGACCCAGAGTCGCATCAAGCTGGAGGCGTTCGCCATAGCCTTTGGGGCGACCGCGGCGGTCACCTTCTGCTACGGCTTCCTACAGCATGTCGGCCTGCCCCACGTCAACTGGTGGTTCGTTTGGCCGGTGATGGGGGTCTCATGGATCGCCGGTCATTTCGTCGCCGAACGCCGCTACCGATGAAGCGTCGGATCAAGGTGCTGAAGGTGCCCAATAGCTAAATGGTGGTTGAACGTGATGCTCTGAGCATTGTGAGCGCGTAGACGATTCCGATCGCTGGAACCACGGAAAACAATAGCGGCAACCACCTGTCTCCCTTTACGGAACCTGAGGCGATCAGCTGGGCAAGTGACAGGTCGGCGGCGACGTTCATAACCATGATGAGCGCTATAGCGATGATCGCCGGACTCGAGGGCCGCTGCTGCCAAGTCAACCAAAGCATGCCCACCGCGCACAGGGGGTGAACGAGCACGACCAGCAGCCGCGACCAGATGTCGCCGCCGTCCGCAAAGGCGCCCACCAGAACCGTGAGGCCCACGAACAATGCGTGAGCGATCGCGAGGACCAGCATGGATGTCCGAAAGGTAGCCATACCTCGATGATAGACGCTCGGGTCCTCAGCAACTACACGCTCAAGCGTGAAGGTTTCCGGTAGCGAGTGCTGCGCCATTGGGATTCCGGTCTATACACACCCTGAACGCGGCGTCCGAGCGACGAGAATCGGTCAGGGTTTACAAGGGTTTTGGAGACGATTGTTAGAGATTCCGCGACGCCGATAGAGTCTCGCCTTAGTATCTTGCCTGGTGCGAATGGGTCCGGGGTTACGCCGCCTATCGACTCGCGTATGAGCTGCGGGGAGCCGCGGTATACGAATGGGCGAAGATCCAATCTTCACCACTGAATCCCGACCGTTGGGTAGCGATCGATGAAGTTGGAGGCCTGACTCCGCTAGTTCGGCCGTTAGAATTCCCTTCTGGTCGAGCAGATTGCGCCTGCAACTTCGTAACAAGGCTCACAGAAGATACTGACGCACCTCGCCGGTAGCACCGAGTAAGTGGATGGTGTCTGCATTCGATTACCGGGGAGTAGCCTGTCGGTGAAGCAGCCGCTCATACACGAGCAAGGCTCCTGGTCGGGATCCACAATTATTCCGGGACTATGCACTTGACGCGGATTGGTGCTAGTATGGCCGGATGCGTAGATGGGCCAAGCGTCTCTGGGACGTTGTCAGCACAATCGACACGGTGCGGTCGATTGGCTCTTGGCTTTTTGGCCTGATTGGTGGATTAGCCGGACGAGTGCTTGAGTACCTAACTGATATGCCAGCCGTATATGCATATATTGTCACTATCGCTGGAGCCCTCATATTACTGCTCTGTCTAATTGCCCTCTTGAATCGACGAGAGGGCCAGCAGGCACGTAGCCTGCGGAGAGAAATTAGGGCTGGTGACAGGATGTCGGCAGTGAGAGGCCGAATCATACAGTCAGAGATAGACGAACTCAGAGACAGACTGAATGGTTAGCTTGACCCGGCCACGTACACCCGTTCTATGGACACTGAGGAAGGCAGTTGCTAGTCTCCCCATCGCCAGAACAGGCTCGTAGCGCGCAGCCGATTAGAGTACTTATCCGTGGAGCCAGGGGACCTCATGTCCCCTTGTGGCTCTATCGGTGCGCGGGTCTGTTCTGGCAGGCGGCTCTTGCTCCACGGCCGCAAGGGGGCACCTGCATTGCTGGAGACGGACGAAGCGCGGAAGTACAAGAGGAACAAGTGGCTCTGGGTCATGGGCGGGCTCATCCTGATCGCCGCGCTCAGCATCGGAGCAACCGCAGAGGAATGCGAGGATACGTCCTCGTCGAGATCGAGCAGGCCCACAACCAGTCCGACCAAGCCACCACAACTGTCGACCGAAGAGCGCGAGGAGAAGCGCAAGGGCTTCCACTGTCTCAGCAAGTGGGATGGCAACCACGACGGCCTCGAAGCCTTGGTCAGGATGCAGATGAACGACCCCGGCAGCATGAAGACCTACGTGACCCGGATCACTCCTGTGAGCGAGTTCCAACAGGGCAACCACTATGTCGAGATGGACTTCGGGGGCAAGAACGCCTTTGGCGGCATGGTGCGACACACCGCACATGCCTGGGTAGACCCCGACACCTGCGAGGCCACGCTGCTGAGAATCGAATAGGACGGCTAGGCGACCAGCTCCCGGTATTCGACGTGGTCGGAGCGGAGCAGTCGCAGGAGCGTGTCTCGGAACAGGTAGGGGTTGTCCCGGTTGTTGTAGCGCCACTCAAGCTCATCCAGATAGGCGTCAAGGTGCTTGACCGAGACGCTGTGGTACGCGCCTATGATCGACCGCTTGAGCAGGCTCCAGATGTTCTCGACCGAGTTGGTGTGGACGTCGCCCCGGACCCATTCCTTCGCCGAGTGGTTGACTGTCTCGTGGATGGTGTCCTCGTCGGCGATCCCGTCATATGCCGCCCAATCGTCCGTGAAGTAGGCCCGGGTCTCGTCTGCGGTGACCTCTCCGATGAACTGGTGCAGGGTGTTGCGGTCACGGGCCGTGACCACCTTGAGGGCGATCTTGCCGTCCCGCTCAACGGCTCCCACGACGATGGCCTTGTTTCCGGTGTAGCCTCGACCTCGGCCCTTGACCTTGCCACCCACGAAGGTCTCGTCTATCTCGACGATGCCCCTGAGCTTGAGCGGGTAGGCGTCCTCCATGGCTGCCCGGATGCGGTGGGTGAGATACCACGCGGTCCGGTAGGCGACCCCGAGGGTGCGCTCAAGCTGCTTGGACGAGATGCCCTTCTTGGATTCGACCATCAGGTAGACCGCCAGCATCCACTTCTTGAGCGGAAGGTGGGAGTCGTGGAGCATGGTCCCGGCGGTGACCGAGAACTGGTAGCCGCATGAGCCGCAGTCAAACTGGTTCCGGCTCCTGGTATGGCGGATGTGGGTCGAGCCGCACTGGATGCAGGCCACGCCATTGGGCCAGCGCAGTTCCTCAAGCAATTCCCGGCACTTTTCCTCACTGTGGAACTCATCCATGAGCCGGACCAAATTCATGCTGCCAATCTCTGCCATTGGAGACTCCTATGCCTAGACGGAAGAAACCCGCGAACGAACTGACGAAGGATGAACTGGCCCGGCGAATGTTCCCTGCGAAAGTCGTCCGAGAGGCCAAGAAAATAGCCGCTGAACAGGATAGTAAACGGGCGCGTAACTCATCACGCAACAATGTTACCAACTCCTGATATCCGCGTCAAGTGCATAGTCCCGAATTATTCATCTTTATTCTCCTTGCAGGCACGTGGCGGCCATCCTCATTTATATCGACCTACCTTTGCGCCAATCGATGTGATTCACCTGAATGGGACCCGGTATATTTAATTTGAGATACTTGGCGATCGTTTGGGGTTTCGCGGTGTCACTCTTGTGGCATATTATTATTGCTGCGTATCGCCCCAACTCTCGGTATGGCGATGCGGGATAAAGATCGGAGGCTTTCATAGCGTATGCCGCAGTTCACAACTACATCTGTTGAGGAAGCGATGAGGCTCACGGGCGGTGGCAAGAGGCAAAAGGACCTTGCCGCCTATCTCGAGAGCATCAATGGCCTGCCCCGGGGAAGTGCAGGTGTCGTACAACCGTCGCCAGGAGAGACGCTCTCCACGGTAAGGCGCCGATTGGGAGATGCCGCACGGATGTCCGGCAGAGACATTGAGATAAAGCGCACGGAAGACGCGGTCTATTACTGGCTTAAGGAAGGTCGACGGCGCGGTCGCCCAAGGACCCGACAGGCCTAGCATTATCGAAGAATGGGGAGGCTTAGGCCTTCCCACTCTTGACCCCTATGTGGTCGAAAATGTCCGGTGAACGCGCGGTCAAGGAGATGACCTGCATTCGGGGCACTAGGCTGCGGGACTTGATTCGATATCTCCTCCTAAGTGAGGCCCGCAGTCTACCGACGTATCGGCTGCCGCAGTAGCTTTCCCGGCTCAGGCTGACGCTACTACACTGGAAAAGTCGGTTCGGGCTGGTTGCCAAGGTCGCTTAGACAGGTTTCGGCATTTGGACATGCGGCCGGAGATTCATCCGGGTCAGCTATGTCGCCGCTTGGTTCCCCAAATGCCTGACTGGATCTTCAGACACTCCGATCATGTCCTCCTTTCCTTGACCACCGTCGTCCTCCTTTCTCGAGCTCTGACATTTGCCCGTTTAAGGATGACGCGGTGGTCTCTGCTTATACAGATCCCCCCTAATACACCTAATACACCACGTGCTGGGACTCTACTGCCTACCGACCGTGCGGGCTCGCTGTTAGAATCCTCCCATGGCTGGGTTTGGCGACCGCTCACCGGTGCCCAAACACTCTATCGATACATGTTGAATTGGGCGGCCGGCGTGTCGTGGGGGTCATCCTGCCGGCAAGACAGCTACTCGCTTAGAACGAGAGCGGCCGCCTTAAGGAGGTATTTATGCGATTCCCTTCCAGTAGATGGATAGTCCTTGTCGGACTGTTCGCGGCGCTGGCGCTGGCCGCGGCTGCCTGCGGCGGAGATGCCGCCGAGCCGACGCCCGCACCCGCTGCCACCCCGACATCCGCACCCGAAGTGATGGAAGAGCCTGAAGAAGAGGCAATGGAGACTTCAGATGAGCCTTTCAGGATAGGGGTCATGGAGTCCCTGACCGGACCGGGAGAGACTTACGGTACGGTGGCCAATCAGGCCAAGCAGCTGGCCGTGGACGAGATCAATGAGGCCGGCGGCATAAACGGCCGCATGCTCGAGCTAATCGTCGAGGACTCCAAGTGCAACGCGCAGGACTCGATAACGGCCTACAGGAAGCTGACGGACGTTGATGGCGTGAAGATAATCCTGGGAACGTCGTGCAGCGGTGCGATGCTCGGTGCGGCGCCGCTGGCTGAAGAGGACGGGGTGATCCTTTTCTCAGGCCTTGCGACCAACCCGGACATAGCCGAAGCGGGTGACTACATATTCCGAACCTCGATGAGCGATGCGCAGGTGGGGGTAGACACCGGGAACGCGATGTGGACCGACGGCGTCCGCACCCTGGCAACGATGACGGAGGCGACCGACTACGCTGAGGGCGTCAGGCGCACGACGGTCGCTCAGTTCAAAAAGCTCGGCGGGCAGATTGTCGGCGAGGAGCGGTATGGCTCCGACACGATTGATTTCAGGACCCAGCTGACCAAGCTGCTGGGAGAAAACCCTGACGCGCTGCACCTTGCCGCCCAGTCGGAATCGAGCGGGGGCACGATAATCAAGCAGGTTCGCGAGCTCGGATACGAGGGAACGATCTACTCGGAGATAGTGCCGGTCGGAGCCACCGCCCTTGAGATTGCGGGCGACGCGGCTACGGGCGTAAAGGCGATCATCGCAGACCTCGATCCGGCGAACGCCAAGGGTCAGGAGGTCCTTGCCAACTTCAGGAAGCGCTACGACTACACCACGCTCGAGTGGTATCTGGGCTCGGCATACGATGACGTCTACATAACCGCCGAGTGCCTCAAGCAGACCAACGACGACCAGGACGCCGATGGCATCCGCGACTGTCTGTACGACATCACCTGGAGCGGGACCATAGGAGACAACTACAGCTTCGACGAGAAGGGCGAGGTGGTGGGCCTTGCCAACGTCGTGGTCGAGGTGCTTCCCGCGGGCGAGAGAACCGAGGACAACCGCGGCTACAAGGTGCTGGGCTCCGCTCCGACCGAGTAGGCCATCCGCATAGTAGTATTGGCGCGGGCCGGCACGGGGACCGCTGCGATCTTTCTCTCGCGGCAGTCCCCGGACTTGCGCTTCGGCGCTGACCGCCCGGCAACCGGGAAGGTTGCCGGCGCAGGGTTCTTGGGCCGGCCCGGTAACCCGGTCTGGACCGGTGGGTTTTGCAGGGAGGCCGTTTGATCAGGTTCCGTGAAAGTCACGGCAGGATCCTAGCGATCGTACTGACCATAGCGGTCGCGGCTTACATCGGCTGGAAAGCAAGCCAGTCGGGGGAGCAGGCCCTTCAGTTCACCTTCAACGGTCTTGCGGTCGGGGCCGTGTACGCCCTGCTTGCGATGGGCTTTACCCTCGTGTACAGCACCGTATGGTTCTTCGACTTGTACTACGGGGCGGCGGCGGCGCTGGGCGCCTACGGCGTGTTCTACATGCGGACCCAGGAATCGGTCGGGAGCCGCTTCGACGTCAACAATCCCTACGTAAACATCGTGTTCGCCCTCGTGGTTGCCGGGGTCGTCGCCTGGGCCCTGTACATGGTCGCCTACCCGCGGCTGCGCGAGCGCCTGCGTCGTCCCGTTCTGGCCGCGGCTGGGGGCGCGCTGGTAGCGGGCTCAGGGGTCTATACGGGATTCGTATTGTCATTTCCCGAACATCTCAACGTCATGCTCAGCCCCGTGATCGGTCTCCTTGTGGCCGCCGTAGCAGGGCTTGTGCTGAGCAGGGTATGCCGCCGAGTAGGTACAGGCCCCCTGAGAATGGCGCTGACCGCGCTTCTCGTGCTTGGATCGGCGATCCTGGGAGCCTACTGCGGCATGCTCGTCTCAGGTGCCCCGGGATCGAGTCTCTACCTCAGCTGGGCTGTCTCGTGCTTTCTGGCCGGCGCGGTGGGGCTGGCGCTCTACAGGGGCCTGTACGTGTACATGCGTCAGCGCGCAAGGTCTCCGCTGATCATGCTCGTCGCCTCCCTGGGAGTCCTGCTGGCGATCACGGCCTTTACGGTCATCGTGTTCCAGAGCGCACCGAGGCCGCTTCCCGAGGCGTTTGGAAGCGATCCCTGGACGGTGGGCGGCGCCAACATAAAGGGATTTAACGTCTTTGCCATAGGCGTTGCCCTGCTAGGGTTCGGGGCGCTGCTGCTTCTCCTGAAGAAGACCTCCTTCGGCAAGGCCGTAAGGGCCATCGGTGACGATGAGGAGGTCTCAAAGGTCGTCGGGATAAACACCACGTTCGTGATCGCAGTGGTGTTCTTCATAGGAGCGGTCTACGCCGCCGCCGCCGGGGTGCTCAGCGGCCACGACACCGCGATTCAGCCCAGGATGGGTCTGCTGCTGCTGCTCAAGGGCTGGATAGCCTCGGTGGTGGGGGGAATGGGGAACCTGTACGGGGCGATCGTCGGGGGTTTCATACTGGGCCTGATTGAGCAGTTCGGCATATGGGACCTGGCCGGCGAATGGAAGGACGCCATATCGTTCGTGATTTTGATCATCTTCCTATCGTTCTGGCCGCAGGGCCTTCTGCCCAGGAAGTAGACGTTGCTGAAGGACCTGCTGGCGCTAAGGGAACTGGGCGGGGCGTGGCGCGATCCTGGGAACGCCCTGCGGGCCGCAAGGGGCAACGTTGAGCTATGGGCGAACCTGATCGTCATCGCCTGGGCGGTCGCCTTCATGCTGTGGCAGGGCGTCGGGTTCGCGATAACGATCGGCACGGTGTTCGCCATCTGGGCGATCCTATCTGTCAGCCTGAACCTAGTGGTCGGGTTCACCGGACTCCTGTCGGTCGGCCACATCGGATTTTTCGGCGTCGGTGCCTACGCGATGGCCATACTCACGTCGGACCCCGCCTACGAGCAGCTTCGCACCGAGGCCATTCCCACCTTCGGGCTGCCTTTCTTCGCCGCACTTCCGGTGAGCGTGGTGCTCGCCGGCATCGTGGCCATCGTAGTGGGGATCGTGTTCAACAGGTTCAGGGACGACATCTACGTCCTAGTCTCGTTCGGCTTTGCGATCATCGCCTTCAACGTCTTCCTCAACTGGCGGGAGCTCACCAGGGGCGCGTTCGGCATCCACGAGATCGCAAGGCCGGCCTTCGGCGGGTGGGTGCTCGACGGGGAGCTGGAGTTTCTGCTGTTGGTCCTGGTCTTCCTCGCGCTCGTCGTGCTCATCTCCTGGCTGATAGTGACCTCCTCGTTCGGCAGGGTGCTGACGGCCATCCGGGAGGACGAGCAGGCCATAGAGGTCTTCGGCTACAGGGTTACTCACTTCAAGCTTGCGGTGTGGGTGATCTCGGCGATGATGGCCGGTCTCGCTGGCGGGCTCTTCAGCAGCTGGACGAGCTTCATTGATCCCAACTCGTTCATCCTGCTCGAGTCGATTCTGCTCGTCTCGATAGTCATCCTGGGGGGTCTGGCCTCCATATGGGGCTCCCTGCTCGGTGCGATGGCCTTCGTGCTGCTCGAGGAGGGAATGCGCTTTCTCCCCTTCATGCCCGTGGAGTTCATCGGGCAGGCCCGGCAGGTCGTGCTCGGCATCCTGCTGGTGCTGCTGATGCTGTTCAGGCCCCAGGGCCTGGTGGGAAGGTTCAAGCTGTGAGCTCTGAGCTTGAGGAAATGGGCGACGACTTCGCCCTCGAGACCCGCGGCATATCAAAGCACTTCGGCGCCGTCCGGGCGGTGGACGAGCTCTCCATGGCCGTTCGCCAGGGCGGCATAACCAGCGTCGTCGGCCCCAACGGCTCTGGAAAGTCGACCCTCGTCAACCTGCTGAGCGGGACGCTGCCCCTCGACGGCGGCATGGTGATCATCGACGGGGTGGGGCTGTGGATCGTGCGGGCCCACGAGACTCCCGGCCACGGACTGACCCGTACCTTCCAGGAGGTCAGACTCTTCGATCAGATCAGCGTCTGGGACAACCTGATGGTCGTAATCACCGAGCGCCGCCTGTTCCCCTCACTCTTCGAGCGCGCCCGTCCCGGCCACAAGGAGTTGGCCGAGAAAATCCTGAGGGATGTCGGGATGTGGGACAAGCGCAGCGCCCTTGCGATGAACCTGTCGTATGGGCAGCGAAAGCTTCTGGAGATAGGCCGCGCCATCGCCCTGGACGTGAACATCTACCTGATGGACGAGCCCTACGCCGGCCTGTTCCCCCAGATGGTCGAGCGGGTCAAGGTCATCATGAAGGGCATGCGCGAGCGTGGCCACACCCTGATATTCATCTCCCACAACATGGACATCGTCCGGGAGCTATCCGACCGCATCATGGTCCTTGACAGCGGTAAGCTCCTTGCCGATGGGGAGGTCGATGAGGTGCTGAGCCGCGACGAGGTCATAGACGCATATCTCGGGGTGTGACGGCGAGCTGAGATCCATGACGATGCCGGCCAGCGAAGATAGACCTGTGGAGGATCCAATGGACAACGGCGCCGACCGGGAGGCGCCTCTCCTGGAGCTGGTCGACGTCTCGGTCCACTACGGGGCCGTGGTGGCCCTGGACCAGGCGTCCGTCAGTGTCCGGAGGGGAGAGGTCGTCGCGGTCATGGGGCCCAACGGCGCGGGCAAATCCACCGTGCTAAAGGCCGTCATGCGACTGGCGCCGGTGGTCGGCGGGCACGTCTACTGGCGGGAGGAGCCCCTGGTCGCGGCGACGCACGAGATCGTCAGGGAGGGGATATCCTTCGTGCCCCAGGGAAGGCGCGTGTTCACGCACCTGACCATCGAGGAGAACCTGGAGATGGGCTGCCTGCATCTCTCCGACGAGGCCGAGAAGGAGCGCCGGAGGGATGCGGTCATGGAGCTGTTTCCCGTGCTGCACGAAAAGCGCCGGGACATGGCCAGCCAGATGTCGGGAGGACAGCAGCAGATGCTGGCTCTGGGACGCGGCCTGATGGCGGACCCGGAGGCGCTGCTGCTGGACGAGCCCACTCTGGGCCTGGCGCCGATCGTGGTCAAGGAAGTCTTTGCCAAGGTGGCCGAGATCAGCGAACGGCTGGGCACCACCCTGATGATCGTCGAGCACAACATCAAGGGAGTGCTGGACATCGTTGACCGCGCCTACATTCTCAACCGGGGGCGGGTGGTGCACGAGGGCACGCCCGAGTCGGTCAGGGATTCGGACATACTTGCCCGGGTCTTCCTGGGCACCGTCGAATCCGGTCGCGCCTCCCAGTAGAGCCGGCCGGATAGCCCGGGCGGGGGCCGTGCCTGCGGCCCCGCTAAGGCTTCTTACAGCAAAAAGCCCCGCTCCCTGAGGTGGGAGACGATTAGGCGGGCGTTGTCCTCTGCCGAGTTTGCGACCGTGTCCAGGGTGATCTCCGGATCCGGCGGAGCCTCGTAGGGATCATCTATCCCGGTAAAGCCCTTGATCTCGCCCCTGCGGGCCTTGGCGTACATACCCTTTACGTCGCGTGACTCGGCGACCTCGAGAGGGGTGTCGACGAAGACCTCGACGAAGCGGTCGGAACCGCACATGGCCCTGGCCTCGTTGCGCGTGGCGATGTAGGGGCTTACGGCCGCGCAGATCGCGATGCCGCCGTGCCTGACTATCTCGCCTGCGACGAACCCGATACGCCGGATGTTCGTGTCGCGGTCCTGCTTGGAAAAGCCCAGCCCCTTGGACAGGTGGGTGCGTACGACATCGCCATCGAGCACCGTGACCTGCCGGCCGTGCTCCATGACCAGATTGGTAAGGACGTCCGCGGTGGCCGTCTTGCCCGCCCCGGACAGGCCCGTGAACCAGACGCAGACACCCTGCCTGTGCATGGGCGGATAGGTCTCAGACAGGATCTCGGCGACCTCCGGCCGGGTGAACCAGGCCGGCAGATCCCTGCCCCTGGCCAGATACTCGTCCCTGACCTGCGTGCCCGAGATGGAGGCGGTCCTGGTGTCCTTGCCGATCCTGTTGATCTCCTCGTACCTGTCCTCGTCGGGCAGGTAGGCGACCATCTGGAACGGCACCATCGCCACGCCCAGTTCGTCCTGGTGCTCGGCGACGGCGTCCTGCGCGTCGTACGGTCCATAGAACGGCTCGCCCGCCGAGTCCACCCCGGGACCCGCATGGTCGCGACCGACTATCAGGTGGTTGGCACCGAAGTTGCGGCGGATGATCGCGTGCCACAGGGCCTCCCTGGGGCCGCCCAGGCGCATCGCTAGCTGCAGGAGGGAGAGCAGGACGCGGTCGGAGTCGTAGTACTTTTCGGTCAGCGCCCTGTAGGTGCGCACCCTGGTGTAGTGATCGACGTCCCCGGGCTTGGTGAGCCCGACCACGGGGTGGATCATCAGCACCCCGTCCACCGACTCGGCGGCGCGCTTGGTGAGCTCCTCGTGAACCCTGTGAAGGGGATTTCGCGTCTGGAACGCCACCACGTTCTCCCGTCCGAACGACTCGAGCCTAGTCCTGGTCTGGGCCGGGTCCAGCCTCAGGTCCGCGAAGTCGTGGTGGACGGGAAGCTGGATGACCTTGATCGTTCCGGACAGGTTCTGCGTCGCCCAGCCGGCCATCTCGGCAACCATGGGATGCTTGGCGTCCGATGTACCGAAGACCTTCCGCGAGACTTCGCCTGCGGACCACTCGTAGATGTCCTCGACCGTCATGGTGGCGAGCAGGTCGTTGTTCGGGCTCCGGAGGGCGATCTCCTTATCCAGCGCCACCCCTGTGGTCGGCTCGGCCGGCAGCGTGACGGGTATGGGAAACAGCCGCCCGTCGGCGAGCCGCATGTCCTCGACCACGCTGCGGTGATCATCCCGCCCCATGAAGCGGTCCAGCGGCGAGAATGCCCCGGTGGCCAGCAGCTCAAGGTCGCACATCGCGCGGGGCGAGAGCTGCACCGAGGGCAATGTGGCCGCGTGCGCCCTTAGATCGGCCGCCTCCTCTGCGCCGACCGTAAGGTCGACCAGTTCGCCCCCGTAGGGGGATATGAGCCGGGAGCCGTTGGGGTTGGCGCTCACTGCCGCCCGTTCGAGCCAGGCGCCGGTCTGTTCCGCAGGGGCGAACTCAGGTGGATGCCGCACTCCTTGGGCACCGTCCCGTTCTCCCACCACCACCGTCCTGCCCGGGGATCCTCGCCGGGCTCGATCGCCCGGGTGCACGGGTCGCAGCCGATGCTCGTGTATCCCCAGTCGTACAGCGAGTTGTAGGGAACGTCGTTGGCGTGGATGTAGGCCCAGACCCTGTCCTCGTCCCAGTCGGCGAGCGGGTTTAGCTTGATGAGTCCGTCCCGGGCCTGATCGATCTCCAGCTTCGGGGTCTTGGCCCGGATTCCGCCCTGGGACCGGACCAGGCCCGTGATCCACGCGTCCAGACCCTTCAGGGCCCGCTCAAGGGGCCGGACCTTTCGGATCTCGCAGCAGCGCAGGCGCAGCGAGTAGCTGCGGTAGAACATGTTCATGCCGTGGCGCCCCACGATCTCCCCGAGCTCGACCGGATCCGGATGGTGGACATCGATCCGGCTCCCGTACTTTTGCTGGGTACGGTCGATCAGGTCGTAGGTCTCTTTGGGCAGGCGTCCGGTATCGAGCGTGATTATGCGCGTCGTCGGCGAGATGCGGCTGAGCATGTCCAGCAGCACCATGCCGGTCACCTGAAAGCTGGTCGAGAGCGCCAGCGCGTCCCCGAAGTACTCGGCCGCCCAGCTGAGCAGCTCCTCGGGGCTACGGTCCTCGAACCGCCTGGCCAGCCGGTCCACCTCGGACGGCTGCAGCCGGGCTCGGGTAATATTGGTCGCTGGTTCGGTCAAGCGGGACTCTGGGTGTGTCATTTGGGCCGCCCGGCAAAGCAAAGGCCCCTCGGCGTGACGTCCGAGGGGCCCGACCTCGCGTAGGCACAGCCGAACCAGTTTAGCCCCAGCCCTATCTACCGGTCAAGCAAGCCATCGGTGGCTCATGCGCCCGCTCCGGAATCGAGTAGATGGGCGCCCTTTCGCAAGGCGTATCGCCGGACCACTGAGCCCGGCCGCCGCCAGCGATCCTACATGCTAGAATCGGGGCCGCTCAAGCGCTCAACCCCGTCAGTCCAGAGCGCCTGGGCGAGGAGTCCCTGTGCCGCCCTTCGACGATCTAAAGATACTCACAGGCAACGCCCACCGGGCCCTGGCCGGCGACATCTGCTCGTACCTGGAGGTAGAGCTCGGCCGCAGCGAGGCGTTCAAGTTCTCCAACGACAACACATTCGTCCGCATCCTCGAGAACATCCGCGGAAAGGACGTGTTCGTCGTTCAGCCGCTCGCCACACCGGTCAACGACAACCTGATGGAACTCCTGATCATGATCGACGCGGCAAAGAGGGCCTCGGCAGGGCGGATAACGGCGGTCATACCGCACTACGCGTACGGCAGGACAGACAAGAAGGACCAGCCCAGGGTGGCAATCACGGCCCGGCTGGTGGCCGACTTCATCTCGGTCGCCGGTGCCGACCGTGTCCTGACCGTAGACCTGCACGCCGGCCAGATACAGGGGTTCTTCAGCGTCCCTGTGGACGAGCTGACCGCCATACCGATCCTGGCCCGCCACTTTAGGCATCTGGCCGGCGACGATCTGGTGGTCGCCGCAACGGACGTCGGCGATGCCAAGCGCGCCCGGAGCACGGCAAACCATCTTGATGCCCCCATCGCGATAATCGAAAAGCAGCGTCTCGGAAACCAGGACCGTGTGGAGGCCTCCACGCTCATCGGTTCGGTCAAGGGCAAGACCGCGCTTATCGTCGATGACGAATGCGGTACCGGAGGAACCGTGGTCGCCGCAGTAAACGCCCTGCGCGAGCATGGCGCCGCCGAGGTGTACTGCGCGGTCACGCATCCGCTGCTCTCGGGCCGGGCGGCCGAGATCCTCTCCGGCATTGGACTCTCCGAGATGGCCGTAACCGACACGGTGCCGGTCGACGATGGCAAAAGGTGGGAGGGCCTCACCGTGCTGTCGGTGGCGTCACTCCTCGGAGAGGCCATCCAGAGGATCCACAATGATGAGTCGGTCGGCGCAATGTTCGGGGCGACCGACTAGGCGACCGACCGGTTCCGCCGAAGGCCTCTAACAAGCCCGGCCTGTGGCCGAACCCGGGCCACGCTTGCTGCCGTGTGAGGTGGTCTCGCTGGTATAATCGAGCCATCCCCCTGACCCTGTTGGCGGCCTGAAATGGTGATTAAGGGCATAGCGAAAATCCTTGGCGGCTCCAACGAGAGGGTCGTTAAGCGGCTCTCTCCCGTAGCCGAGGCCGTCAACGACCTCGAGGCCGAGACAGCCGCCCTGGACAATCCGTCCCTTCGTGCCAAGACCGATGAGTTCAGGCACCGGCTCGAGCGCGGCGAGACGCCAGACGACCTGCTCCCCGAGGCCTTCGCCGTGGTGAGGGAGGCGGCCCGCCGGGCCATCGGGCTTCGCCACTTCGATGTTCAGATCGTCGGCGGAGTGGTTCTTCACCAGGGAAGGATCGCCGAGATGAAGACGGGCGAGGGCAAGACGCTGGTCGCCACCTTGGCCGCATATCTGAACGCCCTCGGGGACGGGGGCGTTCACGTGGTCACAGTCAACGACTACCTGGCCCGCCGTGACGCGGCCTGGATGGGCGCGGTCTACCACCTGCTGGGCATGACGACCACCGCCCTGCAAAATCAGGGAGCGCTTGCCTTTAGGCCCGGCAAGGACAATGAGAACGGCGCCGAGGCCGCAGAGGTCATGACACCCTGCTCGAGGCAGGAGGCATACCGGGCCGACATCACCTACGGGACGAACGCGGAGTTCGGATTCGACTACCTGCGCGACAACATGGTCGCCGAGCTCGATAAGCGCGTGCAGCGGCCCCTCAGCTATGCCATCGTCGACGAGGTCGACAACATCCTGATAGACGAGGCGCGGACCCCCCTGATCATCAGCGGCCCGGCTCAGGACTCCCCGTCCGACTACCAGAAATTCTCCAAGCTTGTCCCGCAGCTTTCTGCCGAGACCGACTTCACCGTCGACGAAAAGCACCGCGCGGTCTCGCTCTCCGCAGAGGGCATCGACCGCATGGAGCGGCTGCTGAGGATAAAGGACCTTTACGGCGAGGATAACCTTCGGACCGTGGCGTTCGTCGAGAATGCCCTCAAGGCGCGCGTCCTGTTCGAGCGGGACCGCGACTACGTCGTAAAGGACGGCGAGGTGGTCATAGTCGACGAGTTCACAGGCAGGCTGATGCCGGGGCGCCGTTACTCTGAGGGGCTGCACCAGGCCCTGGAGGCCAAGGAGGGCCTGAGGGTCCAGCGCGAGTCGATCACCTACGCGACCATTACGCTCCAGAACTACTTCCGCCTCTACGAAAAGCTCGCCGGCATGACCGGGACCGCGGCCACCGAGGCCGAGGAGTTCTGGAAGATCTACAAGCTCGACGTGGTCGTCATCCCGCCCAACAGGGCCAATGCCCGCACGGACGGCTCGGACCTGATCTATTCGACCGAGCAGGGCAAATGGAGGGCCGTGGTCGATGAGATAGAGGACAGGCACAGGGCCGGACAGCCCGTGCTGGTCGGCACCGTGGACATCGCCAAGTCCGAGCACCTCAGCGATATGCTCAAGCGCCGCCGGGTAAGGCACGAGGTCCTCAACGCAAAACACCATGAGCGCGAGGCGCAGATCGTCGCCGAGGCCGGCCGCCCCGGCGCGGTGACGGTGGCCACCAACATGGCCGGACGCGGCACCGACATCATCCTCGGCGGCAGCCCCGATAGCCGCAGCGAGGGCGAGTGGAGGCGCGACCACGAGCGCGTCGTGGACGCGGGCGGCCTCCACGTAATAGGCACCGAGCGGCATGAGGCCAGGAGGATAGACAACCAGCTGCGCGGCCGGTCGGCAAGGCAGGGTGATCCCGGCAGCACCAGGTTCTATGTCTCCCTGGAGGACGACCTGATGAGGCGCTTTGCGGGCGACCGCATCAAGTCGATCATGACCTGGACCGGGATAGATGAGGATACCCCGCTCGAGAACAAGATGATCACCAAGACCATCGAGAACGCGCAGGTGAAGGTCGAGGCCCACCACTTCGACACGCGCAAGCACCTGGTCGACTACGACGACGTCGTAAACACCCACCGGGAGGTCATATACGAAGAGCGCGACAAGGTGCTCAAGGGGGCCGATATCAAGGCCAACATCCTGAAGATGGTCGAGACGGAGATATCCGAGATCGTCTCATCGCACGTGGGCGGCCTGTCCCCCCAGGAATGGGACCCTGAGCCGATGATCAAGGAGCTTGGCGCCATACTCCCGCTGGACCGGCGCGAAGCTGAAGCAGATGGCCTTTACCGGGCCTCCTCAGAGGAGATCGAGCAGAGGTTCGTCGACATCGCCCGCCGCACCTACGAGGGGCGCGAGACCGAGCTTACCCCTGAGCTCATGCGCGTCATCGAGCGCCACGTCATGCTGCGCGTCATCGACATGAACTGGGTTCAGCACCTGACCTCCATAGAGCATCTTCGCCAGGGCATCGGCCTTTACGCCTACGGACAGCGCGACCCCCTTGTCATGTACAAGAAGGAGGCGCGCGATCACTTCGACGACCTGCTCGCCAAGATACGACACGACGTGGTACATGCCATCTACCACATGGCGCCAGTGCCCGCCGGCACGGCGGCAAGGCCCGGGGCCACGAACGGCGCGCAGGCGTCCGGCCCGGGAGCGGCGCCGGCCCGCCTGAAGGCCGCGCGGGCCGCCCGTGAGAGCAGGAGTGTGATGGCAGGGGTCGTCGGCGACCATGGCCGCGGCGCGCCCGGTTCCGGCGGCGGTAAGGTGGGCAGGAACCAGCGCTGCCCGTGCGGCAGCGGCAAGAAGTACAAAAGGTGCCACGGCGGCTAGCCCATGCACGCCGTGGACTCCACCGACACGTCAACCGCAGACGACGCCCGGGACGGCTCTGCCGAGTCCGCGGACCCGGCGAATGATGACTCGGGAGACCGGGCGGACGACGGGGAGGCCCGGAACCTAGAGCTCTTCCGACAGGCACTTGAGGGGGGACAGGAGTGGGTCCTGGCCATGATCGACGCGATGGCGCGCTGGTCGGCTCCGGAGGGCGTCCACCGCGGCAGGCGCGAGAGCTATTTCATCGCAGGAGAGGCATTTGACTGGCCGCTGCTCGCCCAGCGCCTGTGCGCTGCGGGAGGCGGTCTGATCCCCGGTTCCGAGCGCGAGGACCTGCTGCTGCGAGGGAACCTGCCCGCCCAGCTTGGCGACCGGACGATAGGCGACCTGATGAAGGAGCGTCTCGGCGTCGAAAAGTACAGGGGCTACCTGAACTTCTACTACGGGGTGACGGTGGAGGAGGCGATCCTGCACGCCGTGGAGGAGGAGGTTCGCAAGGGCAACCTTGCCAGGGGGGCCAGGTACCGCACGGACGAGACGGATGAGGCATTCGAGAGGCTGTACGGCGCCAGCCGGGAGGACCTGGTCGCCGAGTTCCGGGCCGAGACCGGCGCCAAGGTCAGTCGGGGAATCTCCCTGAGGCAGGCACGCGAGCTGACCTACTGGCTGTTCGGCTACAGGGTGAAGAATTCGGACAAGGCGAAGGTGGCCTCAGACACCAAAAAGGGTCTCGACCAGCTCACCCGCCTGGCGGACCAGGCGCGGGCGAAACAGGGTCCAGCCTAGCGGGCAGAGCCCGGAGGAGGGGCCGAAAGGGGCGCCTACGATGCGGCCCTAGGAGCCCAGGCGCTCAAGGATGGTGCGGACGCGCTCCCGGCGCTCCAGCAGTCCGGACAGGCGCTCGCGTTCGCGTTCTACCACCTCGGGTGGGGCCTTGGTCAGGAACTGGCGGTCGGCCAGCCTCCTCTCGAGCCTTTCCGCGCTGGCGCTCAGCGACGCCAGCTCGGCTTCGAGCCTCTCGATCTCCGCCCCGACATCCACAACGCCTGCCAGCGGCACCGACACGGTGCTGGCGGTCAGCACCAGCGAGGCCCTGTCGGCCCCGTCGGTCCCGTCCGCCCCGATGGTCAGCGGATCTATGGAAGCCAGCGCCCCGATGGCTTCGGCCTCCTCCATAATCACCCCGACAGCGCCCGCGGAGTCCACGGAGGCGGCTATCGGCCGGCCCGGCTGAATGCGGAACTCGGCCCGCAGGTTCCTGACCGCGCGCACCAGTTCCATGACGGTCTCCACCTCCGCCTCGGCCCGCTCGTCAACGATCCCGTCCTGCCGGTCCGGGTAGCGGGCCACCATGAGCGATCCACCCGCCCCGGATGCACCGTCCGGCAGCCTGTCGGTGAGCTGCTGCCAGATGGCCTCGGTAACAAAGGGCATGAACGGATGCAGCAGCCTGAGGATCTTCTCCAGGACGTAGGCCAGGACCGGCACGGCCGACCGGTCACCCGCCCTGATCCTCACCTTGGCCATCTCGATGTACCAGTCGCAGTACTCGTTCCAGATGAAATCGTGCAGCTCGCGCTGCGCCTCGCCGAACTCGAAGTTCTCCATGTGGGAGCCGACCTGTCCGGCCACGCGCGAGAGGCGGCTGAGGATCCAGCGGTCATGCCTGTGGCGCGGAGAGGGCCTTTCGCCCCAGTCGCCGAGATCGGCGGTAGCCCGGTCCATGTTGATCATCACGAACCGCGCGGAGTTCCACACCTTGTTTGCGAAATTGCGCGCCCACTCCAGCTTTTGCTCGTTCAGGCGCATGTTGTTCCCTGGCGCCGTCCCTGTGGTCAGGGCAAAACGCAGGGCGTCCGCACCGTAGGCGTCCACCAGGTCGAGCGGGTCGGTAACGTTGCCCTTGGTCTTGCTCATCTTCACCCCGTGAGGGTCGAGGATGAGCCCGTGCAGGTAGATGGTGGAAAACGGAGGGCGACCACCGTTGTTGAACATGCCCAGCATGATCATCCGGGCAACCCAGAAAAACAGGATGTCGTAGCCGGTCTCCATGACCGTTCCCGGGTAGTAGCGCTCCATGTCGGCGGTCGCCTCGGGCCAGCCCAGAGTCGAGTGGGTCCACAGGCCCGAGCTGAACCAGGTGTCGAGCACGTCCGGATCCTGCCTGAGGCCGCCGGAGCTACAGCCGGTGCAGGACTCTGGCTCGTCGACGGCCACAAAGACCTCGTCGCAGTCGTCGCAGTACCATGCGGGGATCCGGTGGCCCCACCACAGCTGGCGGCTGACGCACCAGTCGCGGATGTTCTCCATCCAGTTGTAGTAGACCTTTTCGAACCGCTCCGGGACGACCCTGATCTGTCCGCTGCGGACGGCCTCGATCGCCGGGTCGGCCAGCGGGTCCATCCTTACGAACCACTGTCGGCTGACCAGCGGCTCGACGACGTCACCGCTCCTGTCGCAGTGGCCTACCGAGTGGCTGTAGGGCTCTACCTCCATCAGCAGTCCGTCCTCGGTCAGCCGGTCGACCACCTTCGTGCGCGCCTCGAACCGGTCCAGTCCCTGAAACGGCCCGGCGTTCTCGTTGAGGGAACCATCCAGGTTCATGATGTTGATCACGTCGAGACCGTGGCGCTCGCCTATCTCGAAGTCGGTGGGGTCGTGCCCCGGCGTGACCTTGAGGGCGCCGGTGCCGAACTCCATCTCGACGGACTCGTCCCCGATGAGCGGGATATGCCTTCCCAGAATGGGCAGGACGGCCGCCTTGCCGATCAGGGCGCTGTAGCGCTCGTCGCCCGGATTGACGGCAACGGCGGTATCGCCGAGAAGCGTCTCCGGGCGGGTGGTGGCGATCACCACGTGTCCCGACCCGTCGGCCAGCGGATAGCGCACGTGGTAGAGCGCCGCCTCCTCGTCGGCGTAGCGAACCTCGAGTTCGGACAGCGCCGTGGCGCACTGCGGACACCAGTTGATGATCCTCTCACCACGGTACAGCAGACCCTGGGAATACAGGTCTAGGAAGGTCTGTCTGACGGCCCTGCTCGGTCCGGAGTCCAGGGTGAAGCTTCGCCGGTTCCAGTCGCAGGAGATGCCCAGCCGCTTGAGCTGTTCGTCTATGCGGCTGCCGTAGCGATCCACCCAGTCCCACACGCGCTTGAGGAACTCTTCGCGGCCCAGTTCGTGACGGTCTATCCCGTGCTTTGCGAGCTCGCGCTCGACGACGACCTGGGTGGCTATCCCGGCATGGTCGGCGCCCGGCAGGTAGAGCGACGGCTCCCCCAGCATGCGGTGCCAGCGGGTCATCAGGTCCTCCAGCGCCATCGTCAGGGCGTGACCCATGTGCAGGGCCCCGGTCACGTTGGGAGGGGGCATCACGATCACGAAGGGCGGCTTGTCCGGGTCACCGCCTGGGGCGAACAGGCCGCGGTCGGACCACATGCGGTAAATCGCCGACTCGTGCGCGGCGGGGTCGTAAGCCTTCGGTATGTCGGTGTAGGGGCCTGCGGTAGTCACTGGGCGCACTCTGGGAGATGCCGGGCGGATCTGTGGAATTATCCGCCGCTCCATTCTAGGCTGCCGCAGACGACCCCATCAATTCGAGCAGGCGCCTTGCCGTTCGCTTGAGCGCGTGTCAAACTCGGCCCGGCCGATCGGTACTAAGAGCGCAGGGAGCGGCCTTTGGAAACTCCACCGGCGGGCCGGGACAGACTCAGCGGCAAGGTGGCCATAGTAACCGGTGCCGGCTCCGGGCGGCGCGGGGTCGGCGTCGGACAGGCTACGGCCACGCTGCTTTCACGCGAGGGAGCGAGGGTCGTCCTGGTCGACCAGGACCCCGGACGGGCCTCCCGAACCCTGTCGGACATCGAGGCAGAGGGAGGGGAGGCCGCGGTCCAGGTCTGCGACGTCACCCGGCCCGATCAGTGCGAGGCGGCGGTCAGAGCGGCGCTCCAGCGCTTCGGGGGCCTGGACGTTCTCGTCAACAGTGCTGGCATAAGCGTCCTTGGCTCGGTCGTCGACACAACGGATGAGGCCTACCAGCGGGCGATGGACGTGAACCTCAAGAGCATGGTCCTGATGGCCCGCCACGCCGTGCCCGCCATGGAGGAGACCGGGGGCGGGTCCATAGTGAACATCTCGTCAATCGTGGGAATCAGGGCCGGCAACTTCGGCGCGGCCGTTCCCTACGCGGTCTCTAAGGGCGGCGTTATCGCCCTCACGAGCGCTATGGCGGTCGACCACGGCCCCCAGGGCGTGCGCGTCAACTGCATCGCTCCGGGCCACCTCTACACGCCGATGGTCGAGGACAGGGTGGACGAGCGCGTCCGGGAACTTCGCCGGAGGGCGGCGCCCCTTCAGACCGAGGGCACGGCGTGGGACGTCGCATACGCCGTGCTGTTTCTGGCCTCGGACGAGGCGCGGTGGATATCCGGTGTAACCCTGCCGGTGGACGCCGGCCTGCTGGCCACCACGCCCCTAGCCATGCTCGATAAGCTCACCGGCTGAGCGCCCGCCGCGCTCGCCGATCAGCCTGGTCACCCGGTCAAGGATGCGGTGGCCGACCTCGTACTTGCTCATCGTCGGCACCTGCTGGGCCTCCCCGTCGCGGCCGATAATGACCACACGGTTTTCGTCCTCACCCATCCCCGCGTCCTGTTGCAAGGCGTCGTTTGCGACGATCAGATCGAGGCCCTTGGCCGCCAGTTTCGCGCGGGCGTTGCGCTCCAGATCCTCCGTCTCCAGCGCGAAGCCGACCTTGACCAGCCGGGGCCCTTCCACTGAGGCGATTACATCCTCGGTCCGCTCCAGCTCGAGCGAGAGGCCACCGGCCGCCCCTTTCTTTAGCTTGGTCGTCGATGGCGCGGCCGGGGTCCAGTCCGAGACCGCGGCGGCCATCACGACCGCATCGGCCTGCCTGGCCGCCTCCCTTACGACGTCCGCCATGGCCCGCGCCGACGCCGCCCTTACCACTGATACTCCCACCGGCTCGGGCTGTGTGGACCTTGCGGTGATCAGGGTCACATCAGCCCCGCGGTCCCGCGCCGCCTCCGCTATGGCAAAGCCCATCTTCCCGCTCGAGCGGTTGGTTATCACGCGCACCGGATCGATGGGCTCCTCCGTGCCCCCCGCGGTCACAACGAGCCTGCGTCCCGCCAGGTCTCCCGCGCGACCCAGCACCAGGCGCGCATGGCCGACCAGCTCCTCCGGTTCGACCATGCGGCCGACGCCCGTAAGGCCCGAGGCCATGCGCCCGCTGGCGGGTCCCGCAACATGCAGCCCCCTTTCCCTTAGGGTGGCCAGGTTGGCCCGGGTCGCCGGGTTTTCGAACATCCTCGCGTCCATGGCCGGCGCCACTATCACGGGCGCGCCGGTGGCCAGCACAGTGGTGGTGACCGGGTCGTCGGCCAGTCCATGCGCCATCTTCGCCAGCGTGTTGGCGGTCGCCGGGGCGACCATGACCAGGTCCGCCTGTTCGGCCAGCGCCACGTGGTCCATGCCCATCTCGGAGCGCGGATCGTACAGGTCGGTCACTACGGGCCGATGCACGATTGCGGCGAAAGACAGGGGCGGGACGAACCGGGCGGCCTCATCGGTTAGCATGACCACGACATGCGATCCGGCCTGCACAAGCCTGCTCGCGAGGTCGACCGCCTTGTAGGCGGCTATCGAGCCGGTCACGCCTAGCGCGACGTGCCTGCCCTCGAGCGGTGTCGGCATCCTGGGTCCCTTCCTGTGGCGGTCAGGCCGCCATCTTCGGTAAAGGCCGTATCCGAAGGCACGGTCCGGGAGGCAGGCCCGTCTGGCGTGCCGGGGCCGGGGTGTGCCGGGCCAATTGTACTACTGGTTGAGCTCGTGGATTATCCTCAGGCCGGTCAGGGTGAGGTCGGGGTCGACGACATCGAACAGGCCGGTCTCTTCCTGCATGAGCCCGGCCAGCCCCCCCGTGGCGACCACCGTCGCCGAACCGCCGAGCTCCCGGTCGAATCGGTCCACCATGCCCCTGACCAGGTCTGCATAGCCGAGCACGAGGCCCGATTGCAGGGCCTGGATGGTGTTCTTGCCTATGGCCGAGTCGGGCCTGGCCAGCTCGACGCGGCGAAGCTGCGAGGTGGAGTGAAAGAGGGAGTCGGCCGCAACGGTCAGGCCGGGCGCGATCGCCCCGCC
This sequence comes from Dehalococcoidia bacterium, assembly GCA_965207145.1. Classification (GTDB taxonomy): domain Bacteria; phylum Chloroflexota; class Dehalococcoidia; order Lucifugimonadales; family UBA2962; genus CAUZIR01. Next base: position 1,234,902 of record OZ242262.1, read on the forward strand.
TATGTAGTCGCCCTCAGCGGAGATGGCGTCAAGGACGGTGGCCGTGCCGAAGTCGACCACCACCGCGGGACCGCCGTAGAGGCGGAAGGTCGCGGCTGCGTCGGCGATCCGGTCGGAGCCGACGTCCCTGGGATTGTCGTACAGCACCCTGACCCCGGTCTTTACCCCCGCCCCGACGACCAGCGGCTGAACTCCGGGGAAGAAGTCCTTGCAGATCTGCACGAACGTCGGCGTCAGGGGGGGGACGACGCTGCACATGGCCACCTCGTCCACGCGCTCTATGGGCACGCCCTTGGCGGGCAGGAGCTGGGTGAGCGTCAGACCGTACTCGTCGGACATGCGCCCGGGTTCCGTTGCGACGCGGGCGGTGGCGACCAGATCGAGCCCGTCGAACACTCCGATCGTCACGTTCGTGTTGCCTATGTCTATGGCCAGGAGCATGGCAGTCCATTATATCGGCCGACGGTGCCGTGCCGGTTCGGTCCCTCAGTCTATTGACGTGCGCGCGCAGCCAGCAGTCCGACTTACAGGTTCCAGGTCCGGGCTGCTATGCTAGTTGTTCGGGCGTGGCTTTTGCCGCATCGAACGCGACCCCTTATCATCTAGGCTTTCGCGATCGGTGCCGATCGCATCGGCCGCGGGAAGCGAGGACCCAGAAGATGACTACCACCAAGACCAAGACGAACGGGCACGCGACCGGGACCGCAGCCGCCGGGCAGGCCCTTACCCCGTACCAGGTCAGGCGCTACAGCCGGCACATCATAATGCCCCAGGTGGGCTCGTCCGGGCAGCGGGCCCTGATCAACGCGAGGGTGCTTGTGGTAGGCGCCGGCGGACTGGGCTCTCCGATAGCCGTTTACCTGGCGCTCGCCGGCGTCGGCACGCTTGGGATCGTCGACTTCGACGAGGTCGACGTGACCAATCTGCAGCGCCAGATCCTGCATACCGACGATGACGTGGGCAAACCCAAGGTGGAGTCGGCAACCGAGACCCTCAAGGCCTATAACAAGGACGTCAACGTCGTTGCGCACGAGGCCCCGCTCACCTCGGAGAACGCAATGGAGATCGTCTCCGGCTACGACGTGATCGTGAACGGCGCGGACAACTTCGCAACGCGCTATCTCGTAAACGATGCCTCATACCTTGCCGGAAAGCCCCTGGTCGACGGCAGCATACTGCTGTTCGACGGGCAGGCAACGGTCTTTCTGCCGGGGAAGGGCTGCTACAGGTGCCTGTTCCCCGAGCCCCCGCCCCCGGGAGAGGTGCCGAGCTGCGCGGAGGCGGGTGTACTGGGAATGCTGCCGGGGATGGTGGGCACGATCCAGGCCACCGAGACCGTAAAGCTGATCATGGGGATCGGGACGTCGCTCAGCGGAAGGCTGCTGCTCATCGACGCTCTGGACATGGAGTTTCGCTCCGTCAGGCTCAGGCGCGACACTTCCTGCCCGCTGTGCGGAGACAACCCGACCGTGACCGAACTGATCGACTACGATCAGTTCTGCGGCACCCCGCCGGTCGGCTAGCCGGCCAACCGGGGGCCGAGACATCTGGGCCTCCCGCCGGGGGGCCTTCCAAAGCCAGACAGACAGGAGGAGGTTGGAAATGGCAGCAAGGGTTGCTCATCCAGAGTCGATCGTAGAGACGGACTGGGTTGCCGATAACCTGGACAACGAGAACGTCGTCCTGGTCGAGGTCGATGTAGACAAAGAGGCGTACGCGCAGGGGCACATACCTGGAGCGGTGGGATGGAACTGGACCACGCAGCTCAACGACGAGGTAACCCGCGACATACTCAGCAAGCAGCAGATCCAGAGGCTTATGGGGGGCTCCGGGATCACAAGGGCCCACACCGTCGTCCTCTACGGTGACAACCACAACTGGTTTGCGACCTACGCCTTCTGGCAGCTGAGGCTCTATGGTCACCGGCGCCTGAAGATCATGAACGGCGGACGCCAGAAGTGGATCGACGAGGGCCGCTCCATCACCACCGAACTGCCCAACCGTCCAAAGCGCATCTACCGGGCGACCGACCCGGACACGAGCATCCGCGCTACGAGGGACTACGTCCTGTCCGTTGCGCAGACCGCCAACAACGTCGGCCTGGTCGACGTGCGGGCCCCCGCAGAGTTTTCCGGCGAACTGCTCGCGCCGCCCCACCTGCCCCAGGAGGGGTCACAGCGCGGCGGTCACATCCCGGGCGCGGCCAACATCCCCTGGGCCAATGCAGTGGCCGAGGACGGCACGTTCAAGCCGGTCGAAGAGCTCCGGTACATCTACGGCTCGCAGGGCATCAAGGGCAACCGCGAGGTCATCGCCTACTGCCGGATCGGTGAGCGCTCCTCCCACACCTGGTTCGTGCTCACCCAGATCCTGGGCATGAACAAGGTCCGCAACTACGACGGGTCCTGGACCGAGTACGGAAGCATAGTGGGTGCGCCGATCGAAAAGTAGGCGCCCGCGCCAGCCGTGACCGCCCGCCCTGCGGACGCGGTCACGGACCCCGGGAGACCAGCACCAGGCTCAGGGCGGTAAGGCCGCCCACCACGGCGAGCGCCAGCCCGTATACGGCGGCCATGGGGATGCGTCGATGCCTGTCAGGTGGCCAGGAGACCACCTCCCTCAGCATGATGTCGCCCTCCTGGTCGATGTAGTATCTCTCCTCTCCGCCTTCGCCTTCGGCCGCGCCTGCGCTCCTGAACTCCAGGTCTACGACAAAGTGGTCCCCCTCCTGCCTCGAGTCGATCACCTTCCATGCCATGTCGTCGGTGGAGAGGCGGGGCTCGTAGGGACTGCGGTCCTCCCCGGCCGCTGCCAGGGCCAGCGTCTCCGCATCAGCCGCGGTAAATGACGAAGCGGCCTCGACCGAAGGATGGGTGCTGGCATCCTGCTTGGCTCCCCCGGTCTTCAGGAAGGTGCTGCTGAAGGCCAGCACCAGCTCTGAGTGGATTCTCCTTAGGGACCTGAATCCGAAGGCGACAAGGACGAAAATGGCCAGCAGTGGGAGGGGTGATGCGAGCGAGCCAAGCGCCAGCAGGCGCCCCAGCAGGGGGATCGACCACAGGCCGATGATCAGCAGCAGCACCAGGGTGATCGATTCTGAAGCCAGCCTGCGAAGCGGGCGTGGAGCCGTCAGATCGGTGCCGGGAACTCGCGCGAGTCGCGAAGCGACGAGATCGGTGACCTCCCGCAGCGTGCGCCAGATGGAAACCAGGGGTGGAAAGCACAGGGCCAGTACCGCGGCCCCGATCACGCTGCCCGCCACCGGCGTGGGAACGCCGAGTGCGGACGCAATTCGTGGGGCGAATTCCACCCCGAGCGTGCCGGTCCCGATGATGATTATGATGATCGCCAGGTTGACCAGCAGGGCCTTTGATGACCTGCGAACCTCGGCGGCGAAACTCGGGTCGAGCCTCATTCGAACCCTAAAGCGCTGGAACACGGCGTCCTTCTCGGGTACGTAGCGTCTCAAGAGAGCGGGTGTGCGCCTGTCCACGAGGGCGGCCACGCGGTCCGCGGCCCTGAATACGAACGGGTAGACGAGCGTATTGATCGCCAGCGCCGCCGTGAACGCCTGGTAGACGAAGGTACCGATGGCGCCGTGCTCTACGCCGGACTTGATCATCGCGAGCGAGAATTCACCCGTCTGGGACATGCCCATCCCAACCCTGAAAGAGGTCGGAAGCGACTGCCCGGAGGCGAAGGATCCCAGCGTGTCGGCCACGATCTTTCCGACCATGAAGACCGCCATTATGATCAGCGCGGGCACGATGTTATCGGGCAGGGCGCGCACCTCGATCAGCATGCCTATAGACACGAAGAAGATCGCCCCGAACATGTCCCGGATGGGGGAGAGAGAGCCCGAGACCTGCTCTGCGTCCTTTGTGTCCCCGATCACCGCCCCGATTAAGAAGGCCCCCGCGGCGGCCGACATCCCCAGTGTTTCCCCGACAAGCGCCAGGGAAAAGCAAAGCGCCAGGCTCGTGATCACCATGGCCTCGGAGGACCTTAGCCGGGCGACGAATCTCATCAGGCGAGGCACGGCGATGGCGCCTATGGTCAGCGATGCCGCGCCGAAGATGGCCAGCTTTGCTACCAGCCAGCCGATGTCCGCAGCCGACGTGGACTCGGTCGCGGCCACTCCGGACAGGAGCGTGAGCAGGACGACGGCAACGAAGTCCTCAACCACCAGGATGCCTATGATCAGGCGACCGACGCGCGACCCGAGCTTACCCGCGTCGCTCAGCACCTTGATAAGTATGGCCGAGCTGCTGATCGCCATCGCTGAGCCCAGGAAGATCGATTCCAGGCCCGTCCAGCCCAGCATTCTGCCGAGCTGGTATCCCAGGGATATCATCACCAGCATCTCTACCGAGCCGATGATCAGGACACCGAGTCCCACCCTGCGGATGTTGCGCCAGCCGAACTCTAGGCCGACGGCGAACAGCAGCAGCACCAGCCCGAGATCGGCGAGAAGCCGTATGATGGCCACGTTCTCGACCGGGGGGAGAGGGAAGGTGAACGGTCCCACCGCAACCCCGGCGAGTATGTAGCCAAGGACCGTGGGCAGCTTGAAGCGTCGGAAGACGATGACCGCGGCTCCGGCCACGGCCATGATGATCGCCAGGTCCTTAACTAGGGCGAATTCTTCGCTCATCCGTCAGTTGCCACAGACAGCCTCGCCGCCCGGGCCGCGGCACGCCAAGATCCCGGTCCCTTCGGTGGGCGAGTCGAACTAGACGAAGTTGCCCCTGTCGACCCTCTCGCCGTCGGCGAACACCTCCGCGACCTTCCAGAGGGCCGAGATGTCACGCGACGGGTCTCCGTCCACCAAGATCACGTCCCCGCGCCGGCCAGCGTCAAGGGCTCCGGTTTCTCCGTCCACACGGCAGGATCGGGCCGAGTCCGAGGTCGCCGAAGTGATCACCTCCAGGGGGGACATGCCGACGGTCGTCATCGCTTCCAGTTCGTGCTGGAACTCCCCCATCTGGTAGTTGAGCCAGGCCGAATCTGAGCCGGCGACCATCGTAACTCCCGCCTCCCTCATTCGATCCACGAACTCGGCGTGGCTGGAGTAGGCAAGGCGCAGGTCGTCCAGGCCGGACTGCTCGGTCTGGTCGAGGCCCTCGCGCTCAAGCTTGCCCTCCAGGAACCATATCTGGTGGCGGATGGCGTGCAGCGTCGGGTTGACGAAGACACCCTGCTCGATGATGCGCTCGGTCAGGTCAGGCCGGTAGCGGTATGTCCCGTCACGGTCGGCGTGGATGGCGTGGACGATCGTATCGACCCCGGCGTCGAGGGCGTTGATGAGGCCGTCCGACGACGTGCAGTGAGCGACGACGTGCCTTCCGAACTTGTGGACCTCGTCGGTTATCGCGGCCAGCTCCTCAAGGGTGAAGGAGGCGTGGAAGCGCAGGGAAGTGCGCGTGCTGCCGCCGGTCGCGGTGACCTTTATGAAGTCCGCCCCCTCCTTGATCAGCTGACGGACGGCCGCCCTGCACTCGGTGGGACCGGTGGCCGGCGAACCGAAGTAGCTCAGGTGACCGCCGACTATGGCGACGGGGCGTCCGGCCAGTATAAGCCTCGGGCCCACCGTGATGCCCATCTCCATGGCCTCTCTCAGCAGGAACGTCGTCCGGTTCTTAGCACCGCAGTCCCGGACCGTGGTGACACCGGAGTAGAGATGATTCCGGGCGTTTCTTGCCGCCTGGAGGGTGAGGACCTCGTCCGGGAGCAGCGTAAGGTCGTCTCCGGCCCTGCCGTCCCCGAGGCTGATGAGGTGGACGTGACAGTCGATCAGGCCCGGCATGATCGTCATCTCCGGATAGTCGAAGACCTCGACCTCAGCCCCCTCCGGGGCGGCCACCGCCTCTTCGGTGCCCACCGCCCGGATACGGGCGCCCTGAATCAGCACCGCCCCGCGCTCCAGCGGCGGCCCGCCCAGCCCGTCGATCAGGCGGGCACCCTTAACCAGCGTGAAACCGTCGCTCAACTCTATGCCTCCCCGGACGCCCCGCGAGCGTCCCGCACAACGCGTGTGGGCTCGATCAGGTCATATTAAACGTTCGGCTCACCTAAGCTCCATGATCGCGGCCAGCGATTCCGGGTTGGCCATGGCTCCGCTCGCCGCGACCTCGTCTACGGGGGCGCCCTGGAGCAGGCGCTTTACAGGCACCTCCATCTTCTTGCCGTTAAGGGTCTTGGGCACCTCCGCGATGCCGTGTATCTCGTCCGGGACATGGCGCGGCGAGAGCTCTGTCCTGATCCTGTGCCTTATGAGGCTGATCAGCGCGTCGCTAAGAACCGTCCCCTCGCTCAGCACCAGCATAAGGACGAGGCGGCCATCGCCGTCTGCGCCGCCCGTGTCGACTACCAGGCTGTCCTGGACCTCGGGCATGTCTTCGACGACCCGATAGTAGTCCGCCGTGCCGGCGCGTATGCCGCCGCGGTTGAGGGTCGAATCGGACCTTCCATAGATCACGCAGCTTCCCCCCGGCGTCATGCGCACGAAGTCCCCGTGTCGCCAGGCGCTCTCGTATGGGGTCAGGTAGCTGTCCCGGAAACGGCGCCCTTCCGGGTCGCCGAGGAGGTGCAGGGGCATTGAGGGCATGGGCCCGGTGAGCACCAACTCGCCCATCTCGTCCACAACGGAGTTTCCGCGCTCGTCGAAAGCCGCCACGGGAGCGCCCAGGATACGGCAGGGGATCTCTCCCGCCCGCACCGGCACGAGCGGAGAGGCTCCAACGATGCCGGTGCAGATGTCTGTGCCCCCGCTGAACGAGTTGAGGAGCAGATCCGGTCCCACCGATCCGTAGACCCACTCGAACCCCTCGGCAGAGAGCGGTGAGCCGGTCGATCCGATCCCCCCGATGCACGAGAGGTCGACCTCACTCCCGGGCCTGATGCCGGCCCGCATGCAGGCATGGATGAAGGGCGCGCTGGTGCCGAAGTAGGTGATGCCCACGTCGGCCGCCAGCCGCCAGAGGGCCATCAGGTCCGGGTGGGCCGGGTCTCCGTCATAGAGCACGATCGTGCCCCGGAGCAGCAGTCCGGACATGAGGAAATTCCACATCATCCACCCTGTGCTGGTGTACCAGAACAGCCTGTCGCCGGGCCCCAGATCGAGGTTGAGCGAGGCGGTCTTTACGTGGTCGATCAGTATGCCGCCGTGGCCCTGGACTATCGCCTTGGGCGGGCCGGTCGTACCCGATGAGTACAGGATCCAGAGCGGGTGGCCGAACGGGACGGCCTCAAAGCTCGGATCTCCGGCAGGCCGGGTCATCTCATCCGGCCATCCGATGGCTCCTTCTCCCGCTCCGCGTTCAGGGTGCAGGTAGGGGATCAGAACCGTGGCCTTAAGGCCGGGGAGACCGTCACGGACCCTTGCCGTCGTCTGGGACAGGTCAAAGCGCCTGCCGCCGTAGACGTAGCCGTCGACTGTGAGCAGGACGGTCGGGTCGATCTGGCGGAAGCGGTCGATCACGCTGCGTACGCCGAACTCCGGGGCGCAGCTGGACCAGACGGCGCCGATCGAGGCGCAGGCCAGCAGTCCTATCACCGCCTCGGGGATGTTTGGCACCAGCGCTGCCACGCGGTCTCCCCGCTTTACGCCCAGACGCCTCAGACCGGCGGCCGCGCTCGCCACCGCCTCGGCGAGCTGTCGGTACGAGAGCGTGATGGCCGGGCGCGTCTCCGAGTGGGCGATCAGGGCGTGATGGCCGTCGCGCCTTGCCAGGGCGTGCTCTGCGTAGTTGAGGAGGGAGCCCTCGAACCAGCGGGCGCCCTGGATCGTGCGCTCAGCCAGCACCTGGTCGTAGGGCCGGTGGGCCGTTATGTCGAAGTACTCCCATATCGAGGCCCAGAACGCCTCCACATCGTCCACCGACCAGCGCCACAGGGACTCGTAGTCCGGGAAGCTAAGGCCCCTGGTCTCGCCCAGCCAGCGCATGTACCGGGCCACGTTCGAATGCTCCAGCTGCGCGCGGGTCGGCGCCCAGAGGAGGCGGCCCTCGGCGGCTGACATCGCGGGCGCTATGCAGCCGGGGGCTGCTGTCTGATGGGTGCGCGGGAGTCGGTGGAGCCGCGGTCGACGCGCCGGCCGCCGAGAAACACGTCGGCGACCTTCCACAGGTCGGATATCCTGCGGTCGGGCTGCCCGTCGATCACCACCAGATCGGCGTGCTTGCCGGGCTTGAGCGTGCCGACCGACTCGTCGACTCCGAGGGATCTGGCCGCGTCCCCGGTGATCGAGGCGACGGCCGCCGGGCCCGACATTCCGGCCTCCGCCAGAAGTTCGGTCTCGTACGCGGCGTTGCCGAGCCTGTAGTCCGCCCACGACGAGTCCGAGCCGGTGATCATCTTGACGTCCATGTCGAGCATGCGCCTGCAGTCCTCCATGCGCCGCTCGAAGTTGCGCTCGGCCTCATCGAGGCCCCGTTGCTCGGCGGTCGTAAGTGGCCGCTCGGTCCGCCTGTCCCGTAGAGCCCAGGCGGTGGCGCGCTGCACCTGCAGGGTGGGGTTCACGTAGGCTCCCGCCTCGGCGATGCGGTCGACTATGTCGGGCCGGTAGGTATCGGTGCCGTCCGCGTCCCTGAAGATGCAGTGGATGATCATGTCGATGCCCGCCTCCAGGGAGTTACTGATCCCCTGGGTGGACGAGCAGTGGGCGGCCGTCAGCTTGCCGAGCCCGTGGGCCGTCTCCGCAAGCGCGGTCAGTTCGTCGACATTGAACGAGGGAAGAAGCGGGAAGGATGTTGCGGTGGTCCCACCCGTTGCGGTTACCTTGATGTAATCGGCCCCCTCCTTGATCAGGCGGCGAACCTGCTCGCGAGCCTCGTCGACGCCGGTTGCCACGGTGCCGAAGTACCCCATGTGACCGCCGATGATCGCGACCGCGCGGCCGCAGAGCACCATCCTGGGCCCGTCGAGGATCCCCTGCTCCATAGCGTCCCTGAGCCTGAGCATCGTGTAGGCTTTCGGGCCGTTCTCGCGGATCGTGGTCACGCCCGTGAACAGGCTGGTCCGGGCGTTGCGGGCGGACTGGAGAGCGAGTATCTCGTCGGGCATCTCGCCAAGCTCGTCGCCCGGTCGCCCGTCGCCGAATCCGTTGTGGTGAGTGTGGCAGTCGACCATCCCCGGCATCACCGTCATGTCACGGTAATCTACCGTCTCCACAGGTGCGGCCTCGGGAGCGACCACCTCCGATGCGCGGCCGGCGGCGACTATCCTTCCTCCGTCTATGAGGACGGCGCCGTCTTCAACGGCGGGAGCGCCGGTCCCGTCCAGCAGGCGGCCCGCCTTGACCAGGAGCAGCTTGTCCGCGGCCTCCCTCACCTACCCCTGTCTTTCTCGCGCCCCTTGTCACCCCTGCCGAGCTTGGGATCGTAGCCCGTGACGTTGGGCCGGTACTGGGTCGCCTGGGTGGGGGAGGATCGCCCGCGCCGCTCTGGACGATCGGGCATCGGCTCGGGCTCGGCCTCGGCCTCCGGGTAAGGCTGCTCGTCCGGCTGTTCCTCCTCGGCGGGCGGTTGGTCCTGCTCCCACTCGAAGGGAATCTCCTCCCCTCTCTGGCGGGCCTCGATCATCGCCAGCTCGTGAAGCTCCTGCTGCTCGTCGTAGTCGGAGTGTTTGTCTCTGAGCCGGATCAGCCGGTCGGTCAGATTCGAAGATGCCGGAACGTAGGCCAGGCTGACCTTTCCGCCCTCCCGCATCCTAATGTCGACGGCGTGGTAGCCCAGGAGCCGGCCGAAGATGCCGGGACGTTCCACGATTCGCTGAAAGCTCTCGGCCGGTAGGTAATACATCCGCGGTGTGCCGAGCAGCCCCCTCTGGAAGACCACGCCGTCGCCCGTGATGTAGTAGATGGTCTTTCTCCACATCAGGTACCGGGGTATCGTTACCGCCACTCCCAGCGCGAGGGCGAAGATGAACAGGCCCGCGCCTGGATCGAGCGCACCGAACAGTATCGCGAGCGCGATCCAGGGAGCCCCGCTCCACCACCATGACCAGGGGGATTGCCTGACCTCGTCTGCGCCCGGAGGGACGACCGTAGTCGGCCCGCCTCCAGTGCCCGTGGTGTCCTGGCCCTCGGTCATGGGGCCACGTCCTGAAGCTTCTGTCTCATTGCCGCTGTCTCCGCCCTCGGTCGGCCCGCGTCTGCAGGCGGCGTCGGTCCGCCCCTGCCCTGAGCGAGCGATTTTCCTCTTCCAGCTCCGCCACACGCCGCTCGGCCTCCTCGATGCGTCCGAGCAGCCGTAGGATAACCTCAACGCCCGCCAGGTTCACGCCCAGGTCATCGACCAGGTTGCGCACCCTGCGCACTCGGTCGATATCCCTGCGCGAAAAGACGCGCTGGTTGCCGCGCGTTCGGGCGGGCGTGACCAGGCCGAGGGTCTCGTAGTAGCGGAGCGTCTGGGTGCGCACCCCGCACATGCGCGCAGCAACGCTTATCACGAAGACCGGTTCGTCCCGGCCGAACAGCTCTCCCATGCTGATATTCATACCGGCGCGGACGTCCCTGCCATGTCGGCCCTGGATCTCCTGTAGGTCTCGAGCAACTCGCGCTGATCGTCGGTAAGGTCACCGGGAACCGTCGGGCGGACGGTCACTATCAGGTCTCCCCGGCGTTCCGGGCTGCCGAGCACGGGCATACCCCTGCCGCTGAGGCGGATCTTGCGTCCCGTGCCGCTGCTGGAGGGTATCTTGAGCAGGATCCGGCCGGTCATCGTGGCCACCTCCGCCTCCCCGCCGAGCGCAGCCACCTCGAACGGCACCTCCGCATCCACGAGCAGGTCGTCCCCGCGGCGCCTGAAGCGGGGGTGCACGTTCACCCTGACGTTGATCAGGACATCAAGGCCCTCCGAGGGCGAAATCCGCACCTTCGATCCGGACCTCACGCCGGACGGTATCTTCACCTCCATGCGCCGCGGTCCCTGCGGGCCCGACAGCGATACGTTCCTGGTGGTGCCGGCGAAGGCTTCCTCAAGGCTGATGTCGACCGAGGTCTCGAGCCGCTGGGAGGCGCGCGCCTGGGAACGGCCGAACCCACCCAGCAGGTCGAACAGGTCGCCGCCGAACAGATCGCCCGCACCCCGGGGGGCGCCCGCTCCGAATCCGAAGCCGCCGGACTCGATTCGATCCGCGTGCCTCCAGTTGTCGCCGTACCTGTCGTACTTGCTGCGGCTCTCGGGGTCGGAGAGCACCTCGTAGGCCTCGTTGATCTTCTTGAACTCGCGCTCCGCCGCCTCGTCGCCGGGATTCAGATCGGGATGATGCCTGCGGGCCAGACGCCGAAAGGCCGCCTTGACTTCCTTGTCCGAGGCGTCCTTTCCTATGCCCAGTACCTGGTAGTAGCTGCTCATGATAGTGGCTCGTCAGCCCTTATTTCTAAAGCTGTTGCAAATATTATACTTGAGTAGTTCGACTAACGAGACTTGCAGTATTTGTTATAGGTCTGGTAAATTGGCTACTGTAGGTTGCAGGTCCGACGCTAGGCAACCGCAGAACATTACCGAAGGCAAGTATCGCAAGGAGGAATCGGCATGATACTCAGACACTGGGACCCGTTCACCGAGCTTAACAGGGTGGACGATGCATTCGGGCGAATCTGGCGGGGCAGGGTGGCCACCTACTCGCTGCCCGTGGACGTCGTGCGCGGCGAGGACGAGATGGTAATCCGAGCCTCGGTCCCCGGGATCGCCCCGGAGGATATCGAGGTCACGGTTGATCAGGGGATTCTAACGATCGCCGGCTCCACGGAGGCCGAGCGTGATGAAGAGGCCTCCGACTACCTGCTCAGGGAGCGTAGCGCCGGCAGGTTCAGCAGGTCTGTGAGGCTCCCCGCCTCCGTCGATGCTGACAAAGCCGAGACCTCGTACGAGCGAGGCGTAGTAACGGTATCGCTGCCGAAGAGCGACGCCGCCCGCAAAAAGCGCCTGGAGATCAAGGTCTCGGCCAACTAGCAGCGCCCTGCCCGGACGCCGCCTCGGCCCGGCCTCTGGTCGCTTACGCCCTGGCCTGGAGAAGCGCTATTCCGATGGCGCCCGGGCCCGTGTAGACGCCGAGGGCCGGGCCGAAGCGCGTTATGTAGGGATCCGTCCCATCCGGCAGCAGATCGCTCAGGTCGCCGGCGACCTGCTCTGCCGCCTGTGGCGTCGTGCTGTGCATGACCGCAAGGGCCTCGATCGGCTCAAACTCGCGCACCGTCTGCCTGAGTTTGTCCAGGCCCCTTGAGAACTTTCTTGCCTTGCCGAGCTGCTGTACCTGCCCGTCGCGGATGATGATCATCGGCTTGATGCTCAGCGCAGAGCCTATCAGGGCGCTGGCTTTTCCGATTCGCCCCCCCTTTTCCAGGTACTCCAGCGTCTCGAACAGGCAAATGCACTGGACCCGGGCCGCTGCTTCGGCGGCGAGTGAAACGATCTCATCGTGATCGGCGCCCCCGCCGGCCGCCTCTGCGGCCGCAACCACCACCAGGCCCAGGCCCATCGATGCCTGGGCGGTGTCTATGACCTTGACCGGGCAGGATGCGGAGGTTAGCGACGCGGCCTGTACAGCCGAGTTGTAGGTGCCGCTGAGCTTTGCGGAAACGTGAATCGAAATGATGCCGTCGGCACCCTCCCCAAGTCGGTCGTAGACCTCCTTAAAGTCGCCGGGAGAGGCCTGAGAGGTCTTCGGGAGCTCTGCGCTGGCGGCCAGCATCGGGTAGAACTCCTCCGGGGTTAGGGTCACGTTGTCCTTGTAGGTCTGCTCGCCGAAGTGGACGTTCTGCGCGACCACGGTTACCCCCAGCCGCTCGGCGGCCTCTGAAGGAAGATCGGAGGTGCTGTCGGTCACTATCCTTACGCTCATAGATTCACCTGCACTTTCGCTCGATTATCGCCCCACCTTACCCTGCGTCCGGCGTCCCGGGCCGAGCGCTCCTGTGGATGGTAATGCAACTCTCCCCACTACGCGTGCCGGCAGATTCTGGCGTCCCGGTTTCCTCCCCCCGGACACGGGTCGCTTTTCGAACTCGACTGTAGGGCGGATGGCCATGTCGGGGTGGGACGCACCGCATCTCCACCTCCCGGGCCGCCACATTCCGGCAAGGCCGGGGAATCTTGAGCGTGCCGAAAGACGTGCCTTAACAGCCGGCTGCCGGATGCAAAAGAACTTGATTGACCGGGCGGGTGGCGAAAACTACAATCCGACCGATAGACAAGTGAGCAGGCGCGCTCATGACAGCAGGCCGGACACCTTAGCGCCGGGGCATGCTGCCCCGGGAGGGATGCCATGACCACCTCCGTTGCAGCGGACACACAAGCAGCACTTATGGCACACCTGCTCCGCAGGGCCGGATTCGGAGCGACAAGGGACCAGATAGACGTCTATCTGGCAAAGGGCTACGACGAGACGGTCGAAGAGCTGCTCCATCCTGAGTACGGTGAGCCCGACGATCAGGATCTGCTCGAACGCTATTTCATCGCGGCCACCGAGGCCCGGGCGCCCGCGCACGCGGACCCGCAGTGGTCCTGGCGCCTTGCGACCAGCCAAAAGCATCTGGAAGAGAAGATCGCCCTGTTCTGGCACGGCCTTCTGGCGGTAGGCGGCGTAAAGCTCGACCACGGGCTCGAGATGCTTACCCAGATAGATCTGTTCAGGAGGGTAGGCCTCGGAAAGTTCCGCGACATCCTGCTGGAGATATCAAGGAGCCCGGGAATGATGTTCTGGCTCGACAACCAGAACAGCCACAAGCAGGCTCCCAACGAGAACTACGGTCGCGAGCTGCTCGAGCTGTTTTCAATGGGCATCGATGAGAGCGGGCGGGGAGCCTACACGGAGGACGACGTCAAGGCGGCCGCGCGCGCCTTCACCGGCTGGGCCTCCAGGACCACCATGCCGCCATTTTTCCTGGGGCCGTTCCCCATGGAGTTCCGTTTCGACCCGAAGGACCACGACGAGGCACAAAAGACCTTCCTCGGGGAGACGGGCGACTGGAACGGGGAGCAGATCGTCGAGATCATCGTGCGCCAGCGCGCCACGGCCGAGTTCGTTTCCCGCAGGCTCTACCAGTTCTTCGTGGCTGACGAGCCTGACGAGGATGAGGTCGCCCGGCTGGCCGACGTGTTCGAGAAGAGCGATGGCGAGATTCGCGCGGTCCTTCGCGAGGTGTTCACCTCCGACCACTTCAAATCGCCCCAGGTGCGGTTCCGCAAGGTAAAAGGCCCGGCGGAGCTGGTGTACGGGACGGTCCGGCTTACCGACCGGCTTAACCTGCCCGACATGGACGCCTCTCAGCTGGCCGACTACTCGATGTTCATGGGTCAGCACCTGCTCAACCCGCCCAGCGTCGAGGGCTGGCACGAGGGCGAGGAGTGGATCGACAGCGGGGCCCTCGTTGAGCGCATAAACTTCGCCTCGCGCGAGCTGGAGCGCACCGATGCCCCGGGCGTGGACCGGATGGTTGAGCGCGTGGTCTCGGCCGGCTCCGACCCGACCGCCGAGGAGTACGTCGGCGCCTGCCTGGACGCCATGGGCGCCCTGAAGGTGTCGGACAGGACGATGAACATACTCGTAGACCACGCGTCAGGCCAGTCGGGGCGGGCGGGCGGACGGGACCGCGCGATTGAGATGTTCCAGCTCATAGCCTCCACACCGGACTACCAGTACTGCTGAAGGCAGGGCCCCATGGGTCACTACAACTAGGAGTTTTCAGATGGCTTCCAACGGCGACAGGGGCGGCGGGCCGAAGAACCTAGTAGTCGTCCAGCTCTCGGGAGGCAACGACTACCTGAACACGGTCGTGCCGTACCAGGACGGACTGTACTATGACTACCGGCCGGTCATGGGCCTGAGCGGCTCAGACGTGATCCCGCTCGATGACCGCGTCGCCTTCAACTCTCACATGGGGCCCTTTAAGCGCCTGTTCGACGAGGGCAAGATGGCGGTGATCATGGGCGTCGGCTACCCGGAGCCGAACAGGTCCCACTTCCGGTCGATGGACATCTGGCATACCGCCGAGCCCTCCGTGGCCTCATCCGAGGGCTGGCTGGGCAAGGCCACGAAGGCCCTGGACCCCGAGGGCAAGAATCCCGTGACCGCCGTCAATTTCGGACGCGGACTGCCGAGGGCGCTGGCATATCCCGGGGTCTCGGTCTCCTCGGTGGGCGCCCTTGAGAGCTACGGCCTCTATACGGGTCTTGCGGGAGCGTCGAACCGCGACGCGCTCCTGGACACCGTCAGCCGAATCTACCAGCCGATGTCGGAGGAGGGATTCCCGTCCCTCAGGCTGCTTCAGACCGGTAGGGGCATGCTGGATGGCGCCGATCTGCTGCGATCGGCTCCGGCGGGCTATTCGTCCAGCGTCGAATACGACGCGAACAACCCGATCGCCCAGAGCCTTAAGGGCGTTGCCCAGGTGATGTCGGCCGGGCTCGGTACTCGCATCTTCTACACCCAGCACGGCAGCTTCGATACCCACACCAACGAGATGGTCAACCATGCCAAGCTGTGGGACGAGGTGTCGGAGGCGGTCGAGTGCTTCTGGGCCGACATCAACGAGCAGGGGCTGGCGGAAGATACGGTTGTCTGGATGTTCTCGGAGTTCGGCCGCCGGATTGAGGATAACGGGTCCGGGACCGACCACGGCTCCGGCGGCGTCGCGTTCATGATAGGAGAAGCCGTCAGCGGAGGCCTGTACGGAGACTACCCGAGCCTTAGACCCGAGGATCAGCTGGAGGGCGACGTCCACTACAGCACCGATTTCCGGGACTTGTACTCCACGCTGCTGGACGACGTGCTCAACGTCGACTCCGAGTGGGTGCTCAATCGGCGCTTCGGCCAGATGAGGGAGCTCGTGCACGGCTAGGGCCTTTTCGGCATGGGCAGGTACTCGTACAGCCACACGATCGGCATAGCCTCGTTCGAGGGCCGGGGGTTCATGAACCCGGTGGACGTCAGGCTGGCTCAGGACGGCAACCTCTACGTCCTGAGCAGGTCCAACGCGGCGAACAAGAACGTCCGGGTGAGCGTGGTGACGCTGGATTCGGAGTTCCTGTTTGAGTTCGCGAACTGGGGGACCGAGCCCGGCAAGACCATACAGCCGACCGCGATGGATTTCGGCCCGGACGGGCGCCTCTATCTGGCCGATGAGTACACCCAGAGGGTCTCCGTGTTCGAGGCGGACGGCACGTTTGTCGACAGCTGGGGCGAGACGGGCTCGGGCAGCGGCCAGTTCAACAGGCCGTCCGGCCTGGCGGTCGACTCGGCTGGTGACGTATACGTCGTCGATCACCTCAATGCCCGCGTGCAAAAGTGGTCCCCGGACGGCCGGTACATCTCTTCGTTCGGCACCTTCGGCTCGAGCCCCGGACAGTTCAACTACCCCTGGGGCATATGCATAGACGGCCAGGACGGCATCTGGGTGGCGGACTGGCGAAACGACCGCGTCCAGCACTTCACGCCTGAAGGGGAGTTCGCGGGCGAGTTCGGCTGCAGCGGGACCGGCGAAGGGGAGCTCAGCCGTCCGTCCAGCGTTCACGTCGACGAGGACGGCACGGTCTACGTCTCGGACTGGCGGAACGATCGCGTGCAGGTGTTCGGCCACGACAAGGTGCACCGTGAGACGCTCGTCGGAGACGCGACCCTCTCCAGGTGGTGCCAGGAGTTTCTGGACGTTAACCCCGAGCAGGCCAGCTGGCGGGAGCATTCCGGAATGGCCGAACGCGAAAAGCTGTTCTGGAGGCCGGCGGGGATGGACACCGGTCCCGACGGACACCTGTTCGTCGCCGACAGCTGCAGGCACCGCGTGCAGATATATCGCAGGGTGGCCGAGCCGGCGCTGGCATAAGGGTCCGTAAGATCAGGGCCGTGGTGCTGGCCCAGACCGCACCCGCTCGGGGCGCGGATCGGGCTTAGACAATGCCCTGTGCCGTAATATGGACGGGTGTCAAATCCAAGGGTATACACGCGGTCGGGGGACCTAGGAGAGACCGGACTACTGTTCGGGGGACGGGTCTCCAAATCTGACCCTGCGACCGAGGCATACGGGACCATAGACGAGGCGGTCTCGATGATGGGACTCGGCAGGGCGCTTTCGAGATCCGAAAGGGTCAAACACGTCCTTGTTCGAGTTCAGAGGGAGCTGTACCTGCTCGCCTCCGAACTCGCCACCGCCCCGGAGAACAGGAACGTCCTGGAAGAGAGGGTCGGCACCGTATCGGCCTCCATGGTCGAAGATCTCGAGAGCCTAATAGACGACCTCAGAGAGGATGTCGAGTTCCCTTCGGCATTCATAGTGCCCGGGGCCTCGCCCGCCTCCGCCGCGATCGACGTTGCACGGGCCTCGTGCCGGACCGCGGAGAGGCGCATCGTGTCCCTGAGGCAGGCGGGCCGCCTGCCGAACGATGAGGTCCTGCGCTACGTAAACCGCCTGTCCGATCTGCTCTTCGTGCTCGCCAGATACGAGGACCGCGACCTGCCGCTGGAGCTGATGACAGGTGAGTGAGAGAGGCACGACGGCATGAGCAGGTCGTTGCGCGTGGCGATCGTCGACTACCAGGCGGGTAACCTGCGCAGCGTGGCCAAGGCCCTGGAGGCGGTGGGAGCCGACCCGCTGGTTACCTCAGACCCCCGGGAGATCGCGCGGTCCGAGGCGCTGGTATTCCCCGGACAGGGGGCCAACGACTCGTCCATGAGGGCGCTCAGGCAGAGGGGTCTGGTTGGGCCCATTACCGATTTCATCACTGCCGACCGGCCCTTCCTGGGCGTATGCCTGGGCCTCCAGCTGCTGCTGGAGCACTCCGAGGAAGGGACCGAGCCGGGCCTCGGCGTGATGGAGGGGCGGGTCCGAAGGCTCCCTGAGGGCCGGAAGATCCCGCACATGGGCTGGAACAGCGTGAGCCTGCGCACCCGCCACGAGGTGCTGTCCGCCGTGCCGGACGGCTCGCACTTCTACTTCGTGCACAGCTACTATGCCGACCCCTCGGACCCGGGCCTGGTGGCCGGGACGACCGAGTACGGGGTCGAGTTCTGCAGCGCCGTTGCTCGCGGATGCCTTGTGGCGGTCCAGTTCCATCCGGAAAAGAGCGGCCGGCTCGGTCTCGCGCTGTACCGGCGGTTCGTCGAGTTCGCCAGGTTAGCCGCCTGATGCAGGTCATACCGGCCATAGATCTGGTTGAAGGACGCTGCGTCCGATTGATGCAGGGAGACTTTGACGAGCAGACCGTCTATTCCGACGACCCCGAGTCGGTGGCGCGGCAGTGGGCCCTTAGCGGTGCCGAGCGGTTGCACGTGGTGGATCTGGAAGGGGCGCGCACCGGAGTTCCGGTCAACACGGACACTGTTCGCCGGATCGCGGCCGCGGTCGACCTGCCCGTACAGCTGGGCGGCGGTATACGCACGGCCGAGGGGGCTCGGCTGGCGGTGGCCGCAGGCGCCGACCGCGTGATGGTGGGCACCGCGGCGCTCGAAGGTGCCGTGGTTGCCGAGATTATCGGCGCCGTGGGGGCCGAAAGGCTCTTGGTCAGCGTCGACGCCCGGGGTGGAGAGGCCATGGTAGCGGGCTGGACGCGGCCCGGAGGGGTGTCCGCGGGCGATCTGGTCGCCCGCGTCCGGGACCTTGGCGTGGTAAGGATCATGTACACCGACATCAGCAGGGACGGCACGCTCACAGAGCCCAACTTCGAAGCCGTCGAGGACTTGGTTGCCCGGGCGGGCATGCCCGTCATTGCCGCAGGCGGAATCACCTCCACGGGTCACCTTGTCCGGCTCGCCGCCCTGGGCGTCGAGGGCGCTGTGGTGGGGCGGGCGCTGTATACTGGTCACATCGACCTGGAGGTGGCGATCGCCCGGACCAGGTCGGCACCACACCCCTCTTAAGACCGGATGACCTGATGGCGAAAAAGTACGACCCTGCCTTGAAGGAGGCACTCCTTTCCAGGGAGAGGGCGGACATGCTCGATACACATCGCGTGATGTCGTTTCTCCCCCTGATGCCGTACCAGCAGGTGGCCGATGTGGGCTGTGGTCCCGGCTATTTCACGATACCCCTCGCAAAGTTCGCGTTCGATGGCAGGGTGTATGCGCTCGACATCCACCAGCAGATGCTGGACGCGGTGCGGGAGGCGGCGGATCGAGTGAGGCTGAGCAACGTTGAGACCGTGCTGAGCCGTGAGCGAAAGGTCACCCTCGACAAGCAATCCATTGACGGTGCGATGGTCGCCTTTCTTCTCAGCGAGGCGTCAATGCCGGCAAAGGTGCTCAAGGATGTACACGGTGCGCTGAGGACGGGGGGCTGGCTGGCGATCATCGAGTGGCGCCAGGCGGACCAGGAGGGCGGGCCCCCGGCCGGCTCCCATTTCTCCGAGGAGGCCTCAAGGGAGCTTGCCGCGGAGGTCGGGTTTCGCCTGACCGGCCGCTACGACGTCAACCCGCTCCACTACATGCTGGTCTTCCGGGCCTGACCGGGATCCCGCTCACCCCGGACCTGCTGCGAAGGTCCGACAGGATGGAATCTTGCTGACCAAGAGGGTTATTCCATGTCTTGATGTGACGGGCGGACGCGTGGTCAAGGGCGTCAGCTTCGTCGGCCTCAGGGACGCGGGCGATCCGTCCGAACTGGCCTCCTTCTACGACCGCGAGGGCGCCGACGAGCTTGTATTCCTCGACATCACGGCCAGCTCGGATGGTCGCGACATCATGGTTGACGTAGTCCGCAGCGTTTCAGAGCGCGTGTTTATTCCCCTTACCGTAGGGGGCGGAATCCGCAACTCAGAAGACGTCCGAGCGATGCTCGAGGCGGGCGCCGACAAGGTTTCCCTGAACACCGCTGCCGTGGGCGAACCGGACATGGTGCGGGCCGCCGCCGACAGGTTCGGCAACCAGTGCATAGTGGTCGCGATCGACGCCCGGCGCATCGGCGCGTCCGCCCTAGACCTGCCCCCCGGAATGGCCGGCACGGGGAGCGATCTCGCGCTGCGTGACGATTCCGTGTGGGAGGTCGTAACCCGCGGGGGACGGACCCCCACCGGTATCGACGCGGTCGAATGGGCCGCTCGGGTCGCCGAGCTGGGCGCGGGCGAGCTGCTGGTGACCAGCATGGATGCGGACGGACAGCAGACCGGCTATGACCTGGAACTGCTGTCGGCCATATCGAACCGCGTACCGGTTCCCCTCATCGCCAGCGGCGGTGCGGGTGATCTCGATCACCTGTGCTCGGCCGTCGAGGAGGGAGGTGCCGATGCCGTGCTGGCCGCCAGTATCTTCCATTTCGGTGCGTACAGCGTATCGGAGGCCAAGGCCTTCATGGCCAGCCGTGGGCTCCCGGTGAGACCGGCCGGGTAGACTTTCGATCGGAAGGCCCGCCGGCCTGGGTCGTCGGCCGGCGCAGTGAGTGACTGAGGAGTCGACGAGGTATGAGGGGATGATTGAACTGGATGAGAGAGGGCTGTTCCCGGCGATCGCCCAGAACGCCGACACGGGCGAGGTACTCATGCTCGGCTGGATGAGCCCGGGATCGCTCAAGCGCACGATCGAGGGCGGCGAGGTCTGGTTCTACAGCCGGAGCCGGGCCGACCTGTGGCACAAGGGGGAGGTGTCGGGCAACTACATGAGGGTGCGCAGCGCCGTGCCAGACTGCGACGGCGACGTGCTGCTCCTCAAGGTGGTCCCGGACGGTCCCATATGCCACAGTGGGGAGCCCACCTGCTTTTACGCCGAGCCACTGGGTGGACTGCCCGGCTTCGAGCAGGTCGAAGGGGGCTCCAGCATCCTGGACGAGCTTTTCTCGGTGATCCAGGACAGGCGGGAAGAGATGCCCGAGGGGAGCTACACCGCCGAGCTATTGGCCGGCGGCCCCGAGAGGGCCGGGCAGAAGGTCGTCGAGGAGGCCGGAGAGACGGCGATAGCGGCGGTCTCCGGCCAAGGGGACAGGCTGCCGGACGAGATCGCAGACCTTCTCTACCACACGCTGGTGCTGATGTCTGCCTCGGGTGTCACGCCTGACCAGGTGTGGTCGCGTCTTCGCGACCGTCGACGCTGATCGCCTCGTTCATCGCCGCTATGGCCACCTCGATCTGGCTGTCCTCGGGCTCCCTGGTGGTCAGGCGCTGAAGGGTGAGGCCGGGAAGCGCGATCAGTTTGACCAGGGCGTTGTCCTGGTGAAACCCGCTTAGACGTATCACCTCGTAGCTGACGGACGCTATGATCGGGATCAGGAGCACGCGCGAGGCGAACAGCCACCACAGCGGCTCCCTCCCCGTGAAGGCGAACACCACGATCGCAACGAACATGACAACCAGCAGGAAGGCCGTCCCGCACCTTGGGTGGGCGGTGGGGTAGCGGCGGACCGATTCCACGCTGAGCTCGTCCCCGTTCTCGTGCGCGTGGACGGCCATGTGCTCTGCGCCGTGGTACATGAAGACCCGGCGGATGTCCTCCATCCTGCCGATGAGGGCTATGTAGGCAAGGAACAGGGCCAGCCTGATCAGGCCCTCTACGATGTTGCTGACCAGGTCCGACCCGATCACCCCCTCGAGCCCGCGGCTGGCGAACACAGGCGCCAGGAAGAACACGCCTATCGCCACGGCCAGCGCCAGGATGATCATGCCAGCAATCGACCCGCTGCCAAGTTCTTCCTCCTCGCCCACCGCGACATTGGCGGAGTGCGTGAGGGCGCGCATGCCGAGCGTGAGTGTCTCGGCCATTACCAGAACGCCCCTGACCAGCGGGATGCGCCGGGCCCTTCCCCCGTACCAGGGGTTCAGAGCAAGGTTGTGCAGGGAGATGTCGCCTTCAGGGGTGCGGACGGCGACCGACGCAGCCCGTTGGCCGCGTATCATCACCCCCTCCAGGACGGCCTGGCCACCGTATGTGACAGGGCTGTTCGGTTTATTCATGGAATCTGGCTGCGGGCGTCTGGGCGGTTCCGCCCTGCCTGGTTAGTCCCCCAATTAGAGAGGGGTGAGCATGCTCACCCCTCTGCCGTCGATCTTCAGATGTGGGCCGGGCAAAGCTACTTGAGGTTGTAGCGCCTCTTGAGGCGGTCGACGCGCCCCTCCGTGTCTACGATCCTCTGCTCGCCGGTGTAGAACGGGTGACACTGGTTGCACAACTCCACCCGCAGCATGGCCTTGGTGGCGCCTGTCGTGAATGTCCTCCCGCACGAGCAAACGACCTGGGCCTCGGGGAAATACTCGGGGTGAATTCCGGTCTTCATGGTCTTCTCCAGCTGGGCTCTCGGGCCCCTATACGGAGTAAACGCTGACGCGCTTTTTCTTCCGGGCGGCGTGCTCGAACTTGACCTTCCCGTCCACCAGTGCGTAAAGGGTGTGGTCCCTGCCCAAGCCCACATTGGTTCCCGGTTCGATCTTGGTCCCGCGCTGACGGACGATGATTGAGCCCGCGGTCGCGAACTCGTTGTCGTAGAGCTTGACTCCCAGCCTCTGGCCGGCGCTGTCGCGCCCGTTCCGGGAACTGCCCGAACCTTTTTTGTGCGCCATGGTCTATGTCTCCTAGCGTCACTCTAGCCGGGGGCCAGCGGCCGCCGGCGATAATCTACGAGATGCTCGTTATCCTGAGGTCGGTATACGGCTGGCGGTGCCCGTTCTTGCGCCGGTAGCGGGTCTTGGGCTTGTACCTGAAGACCGTTATCTTCTCGCCGCGCCCGGCTCCGACTATCTGTGCCGTGACCTTGGCGTCCGTCACCGAAGGGGCTCCCACCGTCACGTCTCCGCCCATGCTGAGCATGCGTACGTCTTCCAGATCGACGAAGTCGCCTTCGTCGCCTGGTATGGTCTCGACGCGGATCACGTCGCCGGCCTTTACGCGGTACTGCTTGCCGCCGGTTTGCACTATGGCGTAGTCGGACAAGGTATGTGCTCCGGGAACTGCTGTGGCGTCGGGCTGCGACCGTCACCACCGGCGCTCATGACGCCAAAGATAATTCTAGGGTCCGATCGCCTAAGGGTCAAGAATTTTGATCACGTTCCGAGGCCTGCTCCAGCCGAAACGCCGCCGGATATTACACGCCGGCTAGCAGTGTGATCGTCAGGCGAATTCGGTCCGCTACCAAACGGTAGTCGTCCGGCTTGGCCACGACCACCGGACCTGGGACTACATGCGTCACAGCGGCGGAGGGGGCAGGTACACCTATCGAACTGACGGACTGCCGGATACGGCTGCGAATGCTTGGTCAAAGGTCTTGATCTCTCGGACTCCACGCCTTCGACAGCTGGCTAGGAGGCAGAGATCCCGGGCCTTCAGCGTTGGATGTAATTCATGGAGTTGACGGGCCAGAGCAACGTCCGCCCCCTCCAGCGGCCACACCTCTACGCCGGCGCTCGCTATCAAACCTAACGCCGCGTCAAAGGTTTGCAGCCTTCCAACCGGCAAGTATGCATGAGCCAGTTCTTGCAATGCCTCCGCTGAGGTGCACAGCGGCGCGCCACTTCGGTTGGCGTCAACGAAGAATTCCTGGGCATTTGCCCTGAGAGAATGGGGGCGTCCCACCGCGTAGATGAAGACATTGGTGTCAACGAAAATCACGTTCTGGTAGCTCTTCGGCTACGCGACTCGCTCATCACACGCAGGTGTTCATTCCACTCAGGCTCCGTCTCTGGGCCTTTCAGCACAGCACATGACCTGAAGAACGCCTCAACATCCTCAGGCGATTGGAATTGCTTCACACTTAGGCGCTTTTTGAGCCGCTCATGGGCAGCTGCGCGCAGCCAGGCGCTGAGGGACATGCCCTCCTGCCGCGCCTGGTGAACGAAGCGGTCCCGGTCCTCGTCCGCCATTACCAACTGCACTCTGGCCATATCGACCTCCAGCCGAGCCAAGGTGTGTGTAACATCGTTACACATGCTACTTTACGAATTCAATGGCTGGAGCCGTGCCCGATTGGAAGGCGGAGGAGGTGAGCATGGTGAGACAGGCCGAGACGCTACACCAGTACCGGGCTCTGACTCAGACCGTATACCGGGGCTCGATTCGCGTGTTGCTGGATGAGGTGAACCTGGAGATTGAAAGCGTTCACGAGAAGGGGATAGCTTCTCGATCAGTCTCTCTCTACTCCACGCCTCCGTTCAGGGGTCATAACGCCGAGCACGTAGCCGTAATCGAGACCGCCTACGAATCGTGGGATTAGTCGACCGGCTCGAAGCGCTCGGCGATGATGATGAGGTTGGGAGGGATGTAGATTGCGTAGCCGGTGAAGATGGCGAGAAGAAGATGAAGGGCCTTTCTCACGAAACTATAGCGATCGTTGGCGATCCAGACGATCGTCCAGCCGCCCTCGTCGACCTCGCGCAGGGCGCGGTCAATGGCCCGGACTTGAGTTTCGCCCTTGAGGGCGTCCCACCAGCCCCCACGGAATACCACGCGAAACTGCTTGTGGACACGTCTCTGGCCCGGCGGGGGCTGCATGATGGCGATTACACCTTCTCAGAGATTGTCCGCGGCTGAATGCGATCCCGGGGATTCTCCTCCCGGACCGGGGTCATTCGACGATGCTTGGCCCGCCGTCTTCCAGGTACGACAGATCAAATACCTTTTCCGGGCGCCACTGGCCACTTGTGCCGTCGAAGACAAGCAGCGCAATGAATTCTCCGCCCGTTCCGTATGCTCTTGCGCGCTGGCCCCGCCTCGCCGGGGGGATCCGGGCACCGGCCGGTATGGGTTGACCCTGCCTGACGATCCGGGCTGCGGCCTGCCCCAGCACCACGGCCGGTAGGTTCATCAGTACGGCGTCGGGGGCGTGCACGATGCTCTCCAGGCTGCCGGTGGCCAGCAGATCCTCGGCGCTCTCAAGGCTGAGGGCCTCCTCCAGTCGAAAAGGTCCGCTGCGAAGTCGCACCAGGCCCTTGAGATTTCCGCCTACACCAAGGGCCGCACCTAGGTCGTGGGCGAGCGATCGCATGTAAAAGCCCCTCCCGCACCTGACGAACACCGAGGCGAGCGGCGGTTCGTAGCTCTCCAGGGCCATGTCCTCGACCAGTACGCGTCGCGGTTCCAGCGACACCTCTACGCCGCTGCGGGCCAGGTCGTACAGGCGTTTGCCCTCCCTCTTTAGGGCGCTGTACATCGGCGGAACCTGGTCGATCTCTCCCCTGAACCCGTCCAGGGCTGCCTCGATCTGCTCCGCCGTTATTCCGGATGGGTCCGACCTCGCGGTGACTTGGCCGGCCGAGTCGTAGGTGTCGGTCTGAACTCCCAGCTCGATCAGACCGCGGTATTCCTTTCTGCCATCGACCAGGTACTCCATCATGCGGGTGGCCTGCCCCAGGCATACGGGTATCACGCCGGTTGCCACCGGATCGAGCGTGCCTCCATGCCCGACCTTTCTCAGCCGGCTCGCCCGCTTTACCCGGCGGACGACATCCATAGATGTGATGCCAGCGGGCTTGTCGATGACGATCACGCCGTCGACGGACCTGGTGGTGCGGGCCATCTCCCTATCGATCGCCGGAGGCCGGATCCTGGCCGACGATTCTGAGAATCTTGTCGGACATCTCTGCCCCGCGCTCTATCGACTGGTCCAGCCTGAACTGGAGATGGGGCACCGACTTCATGGCAAGCCTGTCGCCCAGCCTTCGTCCCACGAAGCCCGCGGCGGATGCCAGCGCCCTGAGCACTCCGCGCCTGTCGTCCGTCCCATAGACGCTGACGAAGACCCTTGCCCTTCGCAGGTCGGCAGAGGTATCAACGGCCACGATGCTGACCAGCCCGTTGATGTGGGGGTTCTTGACCTCGTTGGCCAGGATCAGGCTGATCTCCTGGCGCAGGTTCGCGTTGACGCGATCCAGCCGGCGCGTCATCCGGCGCCCCTATCCGACGCCGACTTGCTCGGTGCGGTGGGCCTCCAGCACATCGTCTTCCTCAAAGCCGTTGAACCCGTCGAGCACAAGGCCGCCCTCGTTGCCGTTGGTGACCTCGCGGACGTCGTTTCGAAAGTGCTTGAGGCTGGCTATCTTACCCAGGAACAGGCGCTCGCCGCCCCGCAGTACGTGAATCTCCGAGTCCCGAGCGATCCTTCCGCGGCCGACATAAAAGCCCGCGATCCGGGCGGTCCGTCCCATCGGGAACACGGCCCTGACTGTAGCCTCGCCCTCCACCACGTCGCGGAACACGGGCTCCAGCAGGCCCTTCAGGGCCTTGTCCACGTCCGCCACGAGGTCATAGATGATCTCGTAGCTGCGTATCTCCACGCCCTCCTGGGCCGCCAGGGCGCGGGCTCCCGCCTGCGCGACCGTGCTAAAGCCTATTATGATCGCATCGGATGCGACCGCGAGCAGGACGTCGTTCTCCGAAATGCCCCCCGCTGCGGACCTTATGACGTTCACGCGCACCTTCTCGGTGCTGAGCCCGTACAGTGCCGACAGCACCGCGTCCACGCTGCCCTGAACGTCCGTCCTGACGATCAGGTTGAGGGCCTTGGCCTCGCCCGACTCGACGCGGGTGTAGACATCTCCGAGGGACGCCCCCGCCCGGGAGCTGGTCTCACGCTCTCGTCGCTCGGCCAGCGCGCGCCCGGTCTTATCGTCGGGCACCACCTCGAACATCTCGCCCGCCTCGGGGAGACCGCTGATGCCCAGGATCTCGGCAGGGGTGGATGGTCCCGCCTCGTTGAACCGCTGACCCCGTTCGTTCATCATCGCCTTGACCCGCCCGCGTATCGTGCCGACGACCAGGTGGTCGCCGACCCTCAGCGTGCCGTTCTGCACCAGAACGGTGGCGACATTGCCCCTGCTTCGGTCGACCCGCGCCTCGACCACGACACCGCTGGCTGGTTTTTCGGGATTGGCCTTCAGTTCGGATATCTCGGCGACCAGGCCGATGTGCTCCAGTACATCCGAGACGCCTTCTCCCTTGAGGGCCGAGACCGGGACGGATATCACCTCGCCGCCCCAGTCCTCCACCAGCAGATCGCGCTCGGCCAGCTGGCGCCTGACCCTCTCCGGGTCGGCGTCCTGCCTGTCCATCTTGTTGATCGCCACTATCATCGGCACGTCGGCGGCCCTGATGTGGTCGATCGCCTCCTCGGTCTGGGGCATCAGTCCGTCGTCTGCGGCGACCACGAGGACTGCGATGTCGGTGACCTTGGCGCCCCTCGCCCTCATGGCCGTGAACGCCTCGTGGCCTGGCGTGTCCAGGAATGTGACCGAGCCTCCGTTTTGTTCCACGCGGTAGGCGCCGATGTGCTGCGTGATTCCCCCGGCCTCTCCGGCCACCACGTTTGTCTTGCGTATGGCATCGAGAAGGGTGGTCTTGCCGTGGTCGACGTGCCCGAGAATCGTCACGACCGGAGGTCTGGGCTTTAGGCTGGCGGGGTCCTCCCCCTCCTGCGTGGGCACGATGGAGGTCGCGTCCTCGCCCTCCTCCTCCGGCTCAAGGATCTCGTAGCCGAAGTCCTCGGCAATGTCGGCCGCGAGATCGTAGTCCAACACCTCGTTGATGGTGTACATGTGGCCGCGGCGCATGAGCTGCTTGATCACGTCGATCGCGGTTACGCGCATCATTGCGGCCAGATCGCCGACGGCGATGGCCTCAGGTATGTCCAGTGCCGGCGGCGCAGCGGGGCGCGGGGCGGACCGAACCGACTGGGAACCCGGCCCCGCGGGCCCGGTCGCCGATCCCTTATGTCCGGTCTTGCTTGTCATTTATCTCTCGGCTGCGGCCCTCGCCCGGGGTCTGTCCCGATAGCTCGGATATCAGCCTCGCCGCCTCCCTTTCGGAAATTGTTGTCCTCAGCGCGTAGGATAACCTACGGGCCCTCAGCGGTGTGGGGTCGCAATCTGAACCCAGGCACAGGTAGGCGCCCCGCCCGTGCATCTTCCCGCTCGGGTCCACCCGGATACCCTTGCCCGACGCCACCAGCCTGGTGAGAGAGGACTTGTCGGCCTTTCTGCCACAGGCTATGCACGTCCTCTGGGGCGATCGGCGCACCCTGGCGCCCTGAGACCGTCCTGCCGCGGACACAGTGCCCGGTTCGATTCCCCGGCGGGGAATCAGCGCCTGCGGGGCCTGAATGAGCGCCTG
This sequence comes from Dehalococcoidia bacterium, assembly GCA_965207145.1. Taxonomy (GTDB): domain Bacteria; phylum Chloroflexota; class Dehalococcoidia; order Lucifugimonadales; family UBA2962; genus CAUZIR01. Next base: position 1,262,913 of record OZ242262.1, read on the forward strand.
CGTCGGCCACCCCTGCGCCGGCCTGGCCCGTCGGGTCGTAGTTCCTCGATATCCTCGGCGAACCTGATCTGCCCGGGCTCTGCGGAGACCGGCGGCCTGCGCACCGTCCAGACCTCATCCGGCAGCTCCGAAAGGGACTGGGCGGCGACCGCGACCGGCTCGGGCTCCTGGTGTGCCTGATCCTGCTCGAAGAGGGCCTCGGCCAACTCAGCCTCGACCGGCACCTTCACCTCGGGCTCTTCCGCCGCCTCGTGCTCGGGTGCGGCTTCAACTGGCTGCGGCTCGGCGGCGACCTGCTCGACCGCCTCGGCCACGTCGGCCAGCTCGGCCGCCACCTCCACCACCTCCGGCACCTGCGCCGGGATCTCGGCGGGCTGTTCGCCGTCGGCCGCAGGCTCAGCCGGGACCTCGGCGACCGCTGCCACGAGCTCCGCGGCATCGAGCGCGGGTGCCGGAGCCCGCGCGGGGGCCGGCTCAACTGCCTCGGCGTCGCTCTTTATGTCCACCCTCCAGCCGGTGAGCTTGGCGGCGAGCCGAGCGTTCTGGCCCTCTTTCCCGATGGCCAGCGAGAGCTGGCGATCCGGCACGACGGCCGTGGCCGAGAGTGTGGCGGGCTCGACGTCGACCCGAAGGACCTGCGACGGGCTCAGCGCGTGGGCGATGAAAATAGTGGGGTCCGGGTCCCACTCAACGACGTCGATCTTCTCGCCGTGCAGCTCGTTTACGATGTTCTGGATGCGAATGCCTCTCAGGCCGACGCAGGAGCCCACGGGGTCAACGCCCGACTGCGAGGCCCAGACCGCCACCTTGCTGCGGGCTCCTGGTTCGCGGGCGATTGCCTTGATCTCGACCGACCCGTTGTAGATCTCGGGGACCTCCATCTCGAACAGACGCCTCAGCAGAAGCTTGTCGGCGCGCGAGACGAGCAGCTCCGGACCCTTCGTGGACCGCTCGATCGATTTGAGCAGGACCTTCATCTTCTGTCCCACCCGGTAGCGCTCGTAGTAGACCTGCTCGGTAGGAGGAAGGACGGCCTCGGCGCGGCCCAGCTCGGCGATGATCTGCTTGGGCTCGATGCGCTGGACGGTGACGGTGTATACCTCGCCTTCCTTGTCGGCGAACTCCTCGTATACGAGCTCGCGCTCCGCCTCGCGAAGCCTCTGGAGCACGACCTGCTTGGCCGTCTGTGCTGCGATGCGGCCGGCGCTGTGGGGCAGGCTCTCGTAGGCGACGCTCTCGCCGATCTCCGCGTCTGCCTTGTACTTGCGGGCCTCGTTAAGGTCCATCTCAAGCTGTGGATCCTCGACGGCCTCAACGACCCGCTTGAGAAGATAGACACTGACCTCGCCGCTGCCCGGATCGAGCTTTACCGAGATGTCCTGGCCGGCCGCTATGCTATCCTTCCGGTAGGCAGAGACCAGCGCCGCCTCGATCGCGGAAAGGACTATCTCGCGGGGGAGGTTCCGCTCCGCTGCAAGCTGAGTCAGCGCGATCAGGAAATCGCTCTTCATGCTCTTTGTCAGTCCCTCCTCATACGCACCTTTGCGCAGCGCGAGTACCGCAAAAAAACCTCCCCTTTAACCAAGAAAAGTGGGGCCGGCCCCACTTTCCGCGAAAAGGAAAAGTTGTCGTCCCCAAGTATACCAACAGGCGCCCTTCCTCACAAGAACATCGGGGCCATAGACGCGGAATTGCAGCCATCGAAGCCCGGACGCTCGTTCCTTTCGGGCCTCCTGCTGACGCTCCTCTTCCTCGCCGCCTTAGCCGCCTGCGACGGCGGTGGAGACGAGGAACTTGTCGTCTTTGCCGCAGCGAGCCTCACCGACGTCCTGAGCGAACTCGGCGAGGACTACGAGGCAGAGACCGGCACGAGGATATTGTTCAACTTTGGCGCTTCACAGCAGCTCGCACGCCAGATTATCGACGGGGCCCCCGCAGATCTGCTTGTCTCGGCCGGCCGCCAGCCGGTCGACATGCTCATCGAGAGGGACGGGCTCGCCTCTGAGCCGATCGACCTGCTCGGCAACGAGCTGGTCGTCGTTGCCAGGCGTGGCTTTGCCGAGCCGCCCGACGACCTCGCCGGGTTAACGTCGGAGGTGGTCGCGAGCGTGTCGATCCCCGATCCCGATCTGTCCCCGGCCGGCAACTACGCCAGGGAGGCCATGACATCGCTCGGGCTGTGGGAACGGCTGTCCGACAAGATGGTTCCCACAGCGGACGTGCGGGCCGGACTGACCAACGTGGAGCGCGGCAACACCGATGTTGCGATCGTGTACCGCACCGATGCGCTGAGCGGGGAGGGACTGGTCATCCTGGACATAGTGGACGCCGGCTCGCACTCCCCCATCGTCTACCCTATAGCCCTAGTTGCCCGGGACGAGCGGGCGGAGGCGGCGCGCCGGTTCGCTTCATACCTGACGGGCACGAAAGCGCAGAGCGCATTTTCGCGCTACGGGTTCTCTCGGCCGCCCGCCGGACCCTAGGGGTGATGAACTGGAGCTATCGCTAGTCGGATTGTCGCTGCAGGTGGCCGTCGTGGCCACCGCTATGAACCTGATCCCGGCGCTCGCAGTCAGCTGGCTGCTCGTAAAGCGCAGGGTGCCGGGGGGATTCGTCCTGGACCTGCTGGTCTCGCTTCCGCTTGCGCTCCCACCGGTGGCGATCGGCTTTTTCCTTCTGCTCTTGTTGGGGAGGGAGGGACCTTTCGGCACGGCCGCCCGGACACTGTTCGGTTCGGACATCATCTTTACGTGGTTTGCGGCCGCGATCGCCGGGGCCGTGGTCTCGTTCCCGCTCGTCACCCGCTCGATCATGGTTGCCATGGGAGGCGTCGACCGCCGCTTGGAACTGTCGGCAAGGACGCTTGGTGCGGGTCCGTGGCGGGTCTTTTTCACCATCACAGTTCCCCTGGCCTACAGGGGGATTCTGGCCGGCCTGCTACTTGGCTTTGTGAGGGCGCTGAGCGAGTTCGGCGCCACGATAGTCGTGGCGGGCAACATTGCGGGCCGCACCGAGACGCTGCCCCTTGCGGTCTACTCAAACATCCTGCTGGGCAGGGACGGCGAGGCCCTGAAGCTGATAGGAATAACGATAGGACTTGCCGTCCTGACGCTGGCGTTGCACAACTGGCTGCTGGCAAAGATGGGCAGGGCCAGGGAGGGACCGCGTGGCGCAGGAAGCTAGGACCCGCCGGGCTGGCCTGGACGAGCGCGGCAGAGCGAAGGGAGATTCGCTCGTCAGCTTCGACATCGCCAAGTCCTATCCGGGGTTTCGTCTCCAGTGCAAGGCCGATTTCACGTCGGGCGTGACCGCGATCTTCGGCAAGTCCGGCAGCGGCAAGACGACCCTGCTGAACTGCCTTTCCGGTATCGAGCGGCCCGACGCAGGACGAATCGAAATCCTTGGCCGCAGGGTGTACGGATCGGCTTCGCCAGCCACGTACCTGCCACCAGAGAGGCGCCGGGTCGGATACCTGATGCAGGGAGGCAGCCTTTTCCCGCACATGTCGGTGGCCCGCAACATCGCCTACGGCCACGAACTACTCCGTCCGGAGAGGCGCACGGTGAGCCCGGGGGAGGTCATCGATCTGTTGGAGTTGACCGGCCTTATCGACCGTCCGGTGGCGGGCCTGTCGGGCGGCGAGGCCCAGCGGGTTGGCCTGGCCAGGGCGCTGGCCACGTGTCCCGACCTTCTATTGCTGGATGAGCCCCTGAGCGCGCTCGACGCCCCTATGCGCGGGGTCATCATCCGGTACCTTAAGATGGCCCGCGCAGAGCTCGGCATTCCCATGGTCATCGTCTCGCACTCACTGTCTGAGGTGCTGGCCCTGGCCGATGAGGCCCTGGTGCTGTCAGGCGGCAGGGCCGTCGCCCAGGGACCGCCGGCCAAGGTTCTGGTCGACCCCTCGGTCGGTGCCCTGGCCGACTACCCGGACCTTGAGAATCTGCTTGACGGCGAGATAGTCCGACCCGCGGACGGCTCGCGGCCGGGCAGGGTGCGCGTCGGCGAGGCCATCGTCGAGGCACCCGAGGTCCGCGGCAGGCCGGGCGACGAGGTGACTGTGTCGATCGGGGCCGCAGACGTCATCGTCGCGACCGCCATGCCCACGGGACTGAGCGCCAGGAACGTGCTGGGCGCGCGTCTGACCGAACTCCATCCTGTGAAGGGCAGGATTTTGGCCTACTGCGACGTGGGCGTCAGCATCGTGGTCGAGCTGACGCAGGACGCCGTGGCCGACCTTGAACTCCGCGAGGGCCGAGACGTCTACCTGATCGTAAAGACCAACTCGATAAGGGTCCTCAACCCGGCGTGATCGCCTCTATCGTGGCCGTCCCGGTCGGGCAGAGATCGACCAGGGTGCATTCGTCGCACCGCGGCGACTTGCGGCAGGTCTGCTTTGCGTGACGGACCAGCAGGGCGTGGAACTCTCCCAGTACCTGGGCGTCCTCCGGCATGGCTCCGGCGAACAGGGAACTGAGCTCAGAGTACCTGACCTCCTCGCGTGCTAGCCCCAGTCTGGCGGCTATCCTGCGGGTGTATGCGTCCACGACGAACACGGGCCGATTTGCTGCGTACACTAGGATGTCGTCGGCTGTCTCCTCACCCACGCCGTGCACCGACAGCAGCATCTGCCTGAGGCGCCCGGTCGGTACCTGCGACATGCCCGCCGGATCACCGCCGAACCTGTCCATCAGGAAAGAGGCGAGGGCCTTGAGCTTTCGCGCCTTGGCGTTGAAGTAGCCTGCCGGTCTCACGAGCCTTGCAAGCTCCTTGTCGGGCAGCGCCAGGATGGACGCCGGGCCGAGGGCGTCTGCGGACCGTAGTGCGGCGATCGCCCTCGCGGCGTTGACCCAGGTGCAGGCCTGCGTGAGCACGGCGCCGACCATCATCTCGAAGGAGCTGTCGGCCGGCCACCATCCCTGGGGCCCGTAGGTCCTCAGGAGCCGCTCATATATCCTCGGTATCAGCGTTGACATGGGCCGGTGTACAGTATTTCAGGTTTCTAAAGGTGCACCCCTATACCGAAAGACTCCGTGCGGCGATGGGCAGGTCCCGCAGCCTCGTGTGCGTCGGCTTGGACCCCGAGCCGGCGAGGATGCCGCTGAGCGACGTCGCCGCCTTTAACCGGGCCATAATCGATGCGACTGCGGACCTGGTCTGCGCCTTCAAGCCCAATCTGGGTCACTACGAGGCGCTGGGTATCCCGGGCCTTTCCGCCCTGGAAGAGACCATCGAGCACATCCGCTCGGCGGCCCCCGGCGTCGTGCTGATAGGAGATGCAAAGCGCGGGGACGTGGGCTCTACGAGCGCCGCGTATGCCCGGGCCATGTTCGAGGTCTGGGGCTTTGACGCGACCACGGTCAATGCCTATGGCGGCGGCGAGTCCCTGGCGCCGTTCCTCGAGTACTCGGACCGCGGCGTCTACGTGTGGTGTCGCTCGTCAAACCCCGGCGCCGCCGAGCTGCAGGATGTGCTGGTGGACAGTGGCGAGACGGTCTACGAGCGGCTCGCCGCCCGGGTGGTGGGCTGGGAGTCCAGGGCCGCCGTCGGGCTGGTCGCGGGTGCTACCTACCCCGCGGACGTCGCTGCGCTGCGTGCCCTGGCGCCGGAAGCTTCGATTCTGGCGCCAGGTGTCGGTGCTCAGGGCGGGGACCTCGCCGCCGCCGTCAGGGCGGGGGCGGGGAGCGGCGGCAGGGGTATCATCATCCCCTCGTCGCGCGCCGTGCTCTACGCGTCGGAGTCCAGGGGAGACTTTGCCGAAGCCGCCCGGGACGCCGCCGACAGGCTGCGCAGGTCGGTAAACGATGTCCTGGACAGTGAGGGCCTGGGCTGGTGACCGCCGGACGTTTCGTTCCGACACCGCCTGCGGCCCTTTCAGGCAATGCGGATGGCGGATGGCCCCCGACCTGAGGCTCGGGGACACCGTCCGACTCAAGAAGGCCCACCCCTGCGGTGGATTCGAATGGGAGGTTGTCAGGCTCGGGGCGGACGTGGGCCTGGTATGCCGCACATGCGGGCGAAGGGTCATGCTGACCAGGAACGAGCTCGCCAGACGCCTTCGGGGGGTCGTGGGCGACTGAGGTGCGGCCTCCCTCCTCTAGGCCAAGTCGACTCTATCCCATGGACAAGGCGCTCTTACAACGTGGTGGCCCTGACACCGTTACATTGGTGGAGGAGTCCAGTATGGGTGTTCCAATGTCCCGCACGGCGCCCATCACGGTCGCGGGAAACCAACAGTTGAAGCTCTCCCGACGAGGCACGTAGGCAAGCGGTCCGCTTCCCTGGTCTACGCGGTGAAGGGTTACCTTCCCCTATTGAACCGGAAGGAGTCCGGCAAGAGCACGCTGTTCAGTGCCCTTGCCGGCTCCTTTCGGTCCTACTACGCCAATTAGAGTCCCCGCATCCACGTCGGTCGAAGGTGAGGTTGTTCAGGCCTTGTGTCCATCGAACTCGACAGTCACCTCCTGAAGCGACATCCTCTCGCTGTGTGGATTTGGGGCGGAGTTCATTTCAATGCCTCAACGATGCGTTCAACGTTCGTTCGCACCATGGAAAGGTACGTGTCAGCTCCGCTGCCCTCCGGTCCAAGGGAACCCGAATAGAGCCGGAACAGCTCCACGCCGGTCTCCCTCGCTACGGCTTGGGCCAGCCTCTCGCTGACTGTCGTCTCGCCAAACAGTGCCGGTACATTGCGTTCCCGCACCACCTCGACCAAATCCGCGATGTGGTCCGCAGAGGGGTCGACGTCGGTTGCCAGAGACGGTATTACGAGCCCGACGATTTCAAACCCGTAGGCCTGTGCAAAGTAGGTGAAACTGTCGTGCGATGTAACCAGCAGCCTGCGCTCCGGCGGTATCTCTTCGACCTGCTCCTGGATCCAGGAGTGAAGTTCGTCGAGCTGCTCCCCATAGTCTGAGGCGTTCTGGAAGTAGATTCCCCCACCATTAGGGTCTATGGCCGAAAGCCGGGCGGCTATCTCGTTGACTGCGATCTTTACGCGGATCGGATCGAACCAGAAGTGAGGATCTAGAAGTCCGTGGTCGTGCCCTTCATGTCCATGGGCGTCGTGACCATCGTCGTCGTGATCGTCATGGCCTTCAGCGGGTGCACCGCCCGAATCGGCGACCCCGACGAAGGCCAGGCTCGACGGAGCGCCGCCGACTTCCCATTCCTCTTCGATCTCCATGTGCTCGAGGTGGACCCCGAGGACATGACCGCTATTCGGGTCGGCGAGGTAGAGCCACTCGCCTACGATGATGAAAGCGGGCCTGCCAGCCTCACCCGTCCCGACCAACTCCATGGTCTCGATCAGATCGCCGTCATGCGCATCGAGTGCATGGAGCACGCCGTCGGCGCCGAGGACGTAGAAGATTTCGCCGTCGCTGGAGAATGCGGAGCCGACACTGGGTTCGCTGAACACCTGTCGCATCTCGTCGCGGGCCGCGTCGATGAGCCAGATGCCGTCGTCGGCGAAGCCTTGATCGTCGCGATAAGAGGCCCTGCCGAAGAAGTGCTCGACGTGATGGTGGCCGTAAACCGACCCGATCCGGGAGTCTGCGCGCATTTCCGGCGGATTGGCGATGAAAAAGTGCTCGTACTCGTCGTCGTGAGCGTGAATGAAGAGCACGCCTCCGATGCAGCCCATGGCTACGCCGTGCTCGTTGTGTGACTCCCCGTGCATGCCGGGGCAGGAGCGGTTGCTGGCGTCGTAGACCACTTCGTCGTCGAAGGTTCGCACTTCAGCCCCGACGGGCAGGCTGTCGTCTGAGTTGTCCGGGTAATCGGGATTGTTGGACGTGACGATGACGTGGTCGTCAGAGACGACGATGGCGGCACCGTGTTGACGCCCGGCCTCAAGCACGATCGGCTCATAGTCGCCGCCTGAGTTAGCGAGGTCCGCCTCGTTGATCAGGATGGCGTGACCTCTGGTGTCGGCGAAGATCGCTGTCCAGCCGTGGCTGTTGACATAGTGAATCGGCGCCTCTTCTGCGATCTCCAAGGCGTGTCGGGAGACGGGCCGGGTGACAAGGTCGTAGTGATCGCCGTGCTCGACGAGGAAGATGCCGCCATCGAAGATGTGTATCCGATCGTCGCCGTCTTCCGGTCCTCGGGCCAGGACCACAGCGAATCGGTGGGTGGGGCTGGGGCGCACGGTGGCGCGAGGCGTCGCGAGTTCAAACAGCCCGCTGTCAACCTCATCCGTCGACAGATCGATGACGGAGAGATGCGCTTCCAGCGCGTCCGCGACGAGCAGCCGGCCAACGATCATCTCGTCATGGTGGTCGTCGCCCTCGTCATGGTGGTCGTCGCCCTCGTCATGGTGGTCGTCGCCCTCGTCCTCGTGGTCGTGGCCCTCGTCCTCGTGGTCGTCGCCTTCGTCCTCGTGACCTTCATGCCCGTGGTCGTCGTCTTCATCCTCGTGATCGTCGTGACGCATAGCGACCATGGCAAACTCGATGGGATCGATGCTGTCACCAAGCGCGACGATCTTGGACTCGTCCGCACTGGCGTTGTGCAACAGATCCTCGAGCCAGTCGGCCTCCAGTTCGAGACCGACAGTCAACACGAGGTCCGCATCCGCTATCCTGGCGACGTCGCGGGCTCCCGGCAGAAATGTGTGCGGATCGGCGCCCGGTTCCAGCAGGCTGAAGACCTCTACCCTGTCTCCACCTACCACACGAGCCCAGTCGGCCAAGAAGGTAGTGGTCGTCACCACCTGGACTGGCCGCCCGGAGGGCGTGGGACCTCCTCCAGCAGCCGCACTCTCGATCGCCTGGTTCGCGGCAACGAGGGCGGCGTTCACGATTTCCGCTATCTGGTCGGCGGTGAGCTGGTCGCCGACCGCGTCCTCGACGGCCTGGGCAACCAGGTCCTCAATGTCGCCGCGGGTGAACGTGCCGGAGAGTCCGGCGCTCACCTGCGCCTGGACGATCCTGGTGATCTCGTCAGCGCTGACGCCTTCCGGCACCGCAGCGGCGACCGCGGAATTGACGAGGCTGGTGAGCCGGTTCACGTCGATCTCAGGTGCGGGCAGTGCCCGGAATGACTCGTCGACGATCGCCTTCACGTCGGACGCGGACAGCTGCCCCTCCGTAGCCTCGCTCACGATAGCTTCGACGTCCGCGCGCGTCAGACCCGCGGGCTGCTCAGCGATGGCCGCCGCCACCGACTTCTGTATCTCCGCGGCGCTCGCGCCCTGTGCGCTGGCGACCGCTTCCTGGATCAGCTTGGCCGTGTCGACCGTTGGGACCGGCTCTGGCTCCGGCTCGCCGCAGGCAATGACGAAGACCAAGGCCGCAATCGCTGCGAGTACGGCCGCTGACCTCCACTTCAGTAGACTATGTCTCATTCTCTTTTCTACTCCCTGTTCTCGTGGGGATTCTTCCTTTCAGTTAATTTGGTTTCCTAAGGAACTATCTTCTATCGATACTAAGCTTCAGTAGAGGATCCCGGGCGCTTCCATCTCAGTCGATCGGAACAAACCCCTTACTTACCCCCGGTCGGCACGGCAATCGTTGCAGGTCACGTACAACTCAATGCGGTGTTTGACAACCTGTCCGGGAATGTCGGCGGCAATAGCCCTGAGCGACCGATCGATAATTGCCGCCTTGAACTCCCCAACCGCACCGCACTGGACGCAGACGGAGTGGTGATGTTGATGGCCAACACGAGCGAGGCTGTATACACGGGCTCCGTCCATCATGGGAACCTTGCAGACCAGTCCCGCCTCGAGAAGAAGTTTGACGGTCCGATATACCGTTGCCCTGCCCACTGAAGGCAGCTCTTCACTGAGCGCCTCCGCTGTGAAGGTTTCATGCTTTTGCTCTAGGTGCTTGGCTATCGCTTTCCTGGGCGCAGTAGCCTTATAGCCTCGGTTCTCCAGTGCCGCCATTAGGTTTGGTGCGTGGTATCCCAAATCATCTAGTGATAGGACATATCATTATGTTTTAGTGATGTCGGCTCGTCAATTGCACAAGAACAGCGATACGAAATATCTATTGAGTGCCCGCTTTGGTAGTGCCGCATTCTGAAATGGCCGATTTCGCGTACGGGACTCTGCTCGGCATTTGGGCGAGATCCTCGCGATAGAGCTCATCAACCAGCACCGACATATCCAGCTGCCGATCAACCAGACCGGCAGGCATGGAGGGAGACGTCAACCGGCATCTCAGGATGGGCATCGACGATGGCAACCAGGCCAGAGGCGGCGCGTTCATGCTGGTTCTGGGCGATGTGGCTCACGCCGGAGTAGCAAACAGGGAGTATCGACTCAAGTCCCTCGACAACACCGGCCTGTCCCTGGGCGTGACTACGGACGGCGAGGGACGGGTCTGGCTCATCGTCGGCACCGTTTCAGGCTTTAAGGGCTTGACCAAGCTCTAATACGCTCACGTCAACTACAGCCTTGGTGCTGAGGAGGCTGCGAAGCTCCCGGCCACCGTTGCTACACATCGCCCGTCTGGGAGTTGGCCCTGATGGCGGGATTCGGCGCGGCCGGGGCCGGGCTGGAGTTGGTCGTGCTGCCCCTGCCAGTAGGCCTGTGGTGACGGGGAACCTCGACAGTACAGGGCCTGCCTCGCGCTGGATGGGGTGACCGTCGGCAGAAAGATCAGATTTGAAGAGGGGCTGCGGCTCTATCCTCTACCAAGTTCGTCGGCCTCCTTGCCCTCTTCAATGCCCGACATGCTTTGGGTGCAGGCTGGCGTGAGGCCGGAACGTTCATGGCAATGCCAGCGCATTCAGCACAGAAGGCTCTGGCGCCCTATAGGAAACTGGAGCCAGGATGCTCAGCGGTTGGAGCCGCGACTCATCCCGTTATCTGTTCGAACGGATTGCTGGCGGCCAGTTAGTGCTTCCATGGCTTGGATTCAGCAAAATGGAGTCGCGATGCGGCGCGGCTGACGCGGGCATCCTGAACTCAAGCCGCATGGGTGTGAATGGAAGGCCTGGTCTCGATCCTCCCCGGTCTCCTCGTACCGCCCGGGAGTGGAGTTAGGTCTGTTGCCCGCGCGCAGGTGCCCGGCCGGCGAGCACCGGCTCGAAGGCCGACTTGGAGGAAATCGGAATCCGTATACGTCCTAGGGCCACCGGCCAGGATGGCGATCACCCCATGTTCGGTTGCCAAAGCGACCTCCGATCCTAAGCAATTGCAGCCTACAGCCCGACCCATACGAGATAGGCCTCGTGCCATCGATTTGACCCTATATAAGGACGGCTCCGATCCTCACCGAACACCTGTGCGTTCTGGTCGGTGCGGGGACCGTAGCCTTCGCCGAATCGTTTGACACTCCCGAAAACCGGCCCGTAGAATTGACCTTCCCGAGGCGGGGACAGGGCCCTTTCGCAGGGCGTCGGCGGACCGCTCGGGACCTTGATCGGATCGAACCGCCTGCATGTTGACTGGGGACGGGATCGCAAATGCGGGAGATGATGATAGACAGCATCCGCGTGAGCCTGACTGACTATCAGCGGGTTGTGATCCTGCGCGTAAAGGATACCGACCGCTACCTCCCGATCTGGATAGGCCCGAACGAGGCGGACGCCATCGCCGTCAAGCTCCAGGATGTGGCCGTCTCCCGCCCGCTGACCCACGACCTTCTGGGCAGCGTAATAAACACGCTCGGCGCAAGCGTCAGCAGCATTGTGGTTTCGGAACTGAGCAACGACACCTTCTATGCCAAGATCGTGCTGGGCGTAAACGGCAGCAGCGTCGAGGTGGACTGCCGGCCCAGCGACGCGATTGCGCTGGCGGTAAGGTCCGAGGCGCCCATATTCGCCGAGGAGGCGGTGCTTGAGAGGGCCAGCGTCCAGATGGACGCCGAGACCGGCAAGCCGATCGTTTCCGGCGAGCAGACGAGCCCAAAGCCGCTTCGAGAAGAGGAGCTCAAGACCCTGTCGGCCTTCAGCGATTTCGTTTCGACCCTCGACCTGGACGACATAGGCGAAAGCTCCAAGGGACCCGCATCCAGTTAGGCATTGGCCTGATCCGGTCTCGTTCGCCGAGCCTGCCAAGCTTCTTTGTTGGACCCCGACCGGGGTCAACCATCTGACCTTCGTCAGGCGCTGCCGTTTGGCCCCTTTCCCGCATTGTTGACCCCTAAATCGAGATTGTGATAAGCTTTGCAATCGCCATCGTGGCGGGCCGGGAACGCCGGTGAACAGGGGCGCGGGTCGGTTGAGTGGACGGTCCTTCCAGGAGCAAGAGGGCACTAATCGCGCGGTTGGTGGGCGTCGGCTGGTTCGTCGCCCTGACGATCGCGGGGGGCGCCATCGGCGGGCTGGCTCTCGATACCTGGTTGGGCACTTCGCCCATACTGACCATCGTGGGGACCCTGGTGGGCCTGGCAGTCGCGGTGACGGGCATGTACCGAATGATTCTGGCGGTGCTGAGTGGCCCGCCGGCGGCGAAGTGACCGCCGATATGATCGATTAGCCCTGGCAGGCGCCGGGCGTTCTTAGGAGACTTTTAAGCTGCTGCGCAACCCGAAGGTTCTGATCGTCCTGCTGGCCTTTGGGGCGCTTTTCATCATCGGTCTGGCGGGCGGCGCGCTGGGCAACGAATTCGGCGGCGGGTTCCTGGGCGCTCCAATCGCCCACCTGCAGATCCCCGCCGAGAACATTTCCTCCGGTCCGAACATCGGCAGCTTCCACATCACCAACACGATGGTGACCACGTGGGGGGCCATCGTCATAGTCCTGCTGCTCGGCCTGATCGCATCGCGCCGCGCGAGCCTGGTCCCGAGCGGGTGGCAGAACCTGTTTGAGGTGATCATCGAGTACTTCCAGCGCATCGGCGAGGGGCTCGCGGGAAAGCGGGGCCTGACCTACGTTCCGCTGGCGCTGTCCATCTTCCTGTTCATCCTGGTCGCTAACTGGATGGGCATACTCCCCGGCTTCGGCACCATCGGCTGGATAGAGTCGCCGGAGGAGGTCATTCACCACCTGGAGGACAAGGAGGAACACCCGGACCTGTCCAAGGTCAAGGTCAACGTGTTCTCGGGCGCGGGGACCGTCGGGGTGATGGGATTCGGTTCGGTCGATGACACGATCACCGCGGCCGAGTGGGAGGAATGGAGTCACTCCGAGGAGTCGGAGGGCAAGCAGGCCGGGGTTCTTGTCCCCTTCCTGCGCTCGGCCAACACCGACGTAAACACCACCCTGGCCATAGCCCTGGTGGCGATGTTCTTTGTGCACTTTTGGGCCCTTCGGGAACTGGGCGTCTTCTCGCACCTTCGCAAGTACATCAACTTCGGGCAGGGCCCGATGTGGTTCTTCGTGGGCATACTCGAGTTCGTAAGCGAAGTGGCCAGGATCATCAGCTTCACCTTCCGTCTGTTCGGCAACATCTTTGCCGGCGAGGTGCTGCTGGTGGCCATGGCGTTCCTCATCCCGCTGATCGGCGTGCTGCCCTTCATGGGGCTCGAGTTGTTCGTTGGTCTCATACAGGCCTTTATATTCGCAATGCTGACTTTGGTGTTCGCCGCGGTGGCCAGCGCGGCGCACGACTCGCACTAGGCCAGGAATCGGAAGCAAGCCGTGCCGGCCCGAAGAGAGATCGGCGCGGCCAATACGGAGCGGAGGTGAAGCTCAATGCTTGAAGGTGACCTTAACGGTGTTGGTGCCGGACTGGCGATCGGCCTCGGGGCCATAGGCCCGGGGATCGGTGTCGGACTTCTGGCGGCAAAGGCGATGGAGTCGATTGGGCGCAACCCGGACGCCGTCGGCCTGGTTCAGCAGAACATGATCCTGGCCATCGCGTTCGCCGAGGCGATCGCGATCTACGCCCTGGTCGTGGCAATCATAATCAAGTTCGTATAGCCGCCGGCAGCTGCCGGGGGCGCTAGTCCGAGGAAACAGGGGCGGTATGGGCGCACTTGGAATAAACCTATCGGGTCTGATAACCCAGATCATTAGCTTCCTCATCCTCTTCATAGCGTTGTGGCTCGTTCTCTACAAGCCCATCACCAAGGCTATGCGCGAGCGTTCGGGCCGCATCAAGGAGGGCCTTGAGGCTGCCGAGAAGGCGCGCGAAGAGGCGGCGGTGGCAAGGTCGGAGATGGAGGAGCAGATAGCCGCGGCGAGGGCAGAGGGTCAGGAGATGATCGCCCAGGCCCGCCAGGTGGCCGATCGCTTCCGGGAAGAGGAGTTGGCAAAGGCCAGACAGGAGATCAGGTCCGAGCGCGAGAGGGCCGAGGCGGACATCCAGCGCGAACGGGACGCGGCCATCGAGGGGCTGCGCAGGGAGTTCGGGGCACTGGCCGTCGACGCAGCCGAGAAGATCGTCGAGCGTTCGCTCGACGAGTCTGCGCACAAGGAGCTGATCGACAAGGTTCTAGAGGACAGCGGCGCCCTGAGCCGGGGCCGATGATGGTGGCCATCTGCAGATGAGGTCTAGCTGAGCCGATGCCCGGTGCACCTTCCTCAAGGAGGTTTGCTCAGGCCGCCTTCCAGATCGCTACCGAGGGCGATCGGCTGAGCGAGTGGCGGCAGGACCTTGCGACCATCGCCCAGGCGATGCAGGGATCCGATCTACCCGCCCTGCTCGACTCGCCGCAGGTACCGCTCGACCGAAAGCTGAGCGTAATCGATGAGGTGCTCGGCGACGGCGTCGGCCCGCTGGCCCGCAACCTGGCCGGCCTGCTCGCCTCTCGAAACGCGGCGGGAACGATCCCGGACATAGCCGACCACTTTGAGCTCATGGTGGACGCGCACAGGGGAGTGGTTCGGGCGGAGGTCACGACCGCCGTGGAATTGGGCCAGGAGCAGATCGACAGGCTGGCTCGCACCCTCGGGGAGGCGGTGGGCGCCGACGTGGTGGTCGGGACCCGCGTCGATCCGGCGGTGGTCGGCGGCGTAATTGCCAGGGTCGGCGACCGGCTAATAGACGGTAGCGTTCGCACCAGGCTCCAGGAGATGAAGAGGGAACTATCCCGGTAATGGCAACGGCGGCTCCGGCGTTCCGGAGGGCTCAATCGCGCGATAAAGTCGGCGATTCGGCACCGGAAGCGCATGGGCACAAAACTAGCGGAGAACGACATGGCAGTTAGAGGACAGGACATCGCCTCGGTCATTAAGCGCCAGATCGAGGACTTCGGGCGTGACCTGACGATGGTGGAGGTCGGCACCGTGGTCGAGGTCGGCGATGGCGTCGCCCGTATCCACGGCCTTTCCGGGGTCAGCTACTCGGAGCTGCTCGCGTTCGAGAGCGGCGTGACGGGCCTGGCCCTCAACCTTGAGGAGGACGGAGTTGGAGCCGTGATCCTCGGCGATCCCCTCAGCGTCAAGGAGGGCAGCGAGGTGCGCAGCACCGATCGAATCGTCGAGGTGGCGGTCGGCCCCGAGCTCATCGGGAGGGTTGTGGACGCGCTCGGCGAGCCAATCGACGGTAAGGGCCCGGCCGGCACTACCAGGACGATGCCCGCGGAGATCGTCGCCCCCGACGTCGCCTCCCGCAGATCGGTCAACAGTCCGGTTCAGACGGGAATCAAGGCGATCGACGGGATGATTCCCATCGGTCGGGGCCAGCGTGAGCTGATCATCGGCGACCGGTCCACGGGCAAGTCGATGATCGCCATCGACACCATCATCAACCAGAAGGGCGGCGACCTGATCTGCGTGTATGTCGCGATCGGGCAGAAGGCCGGCAAGGTCGCACAGACCGTGGCGATGCTTGAGGAGCACGGAGCGATGGACCACACCATCGTCGTCGCGGCCAACGCCGCGGACCCCGCGCCGATGCAGTACCTGGCACCCTATGCCGGCTGCGCCATGGCCGAGCACTTCATGAACGAGGGCAAGGACGCCCTTATCGTCTACGATGATCTTTCCAAGCATGCATGGGCCTACCGGCAGATGTCGCTGCTATTGCGCCGCCCCCCGGGACGCGAGGCGTACCCGGGAGACGTGTTCTACCTGCACAGCCGCCTGCTGGAGAGGGCGGCGAAGCTGGACGAAGCGCACGGTGGAGGTTCCCTTACCGCCCTGCCCATCATTGAGACGCTGGCCGGCGACGTGTCCGCTTATGTTCCCACCAACGTAATCTCGATTACCGATGGCCAGATTTACCTTGAGCCCGAGCTGTTCAACGCGGGCATCAGACCGGCCGTGAACGCGGGGCTGTCCGTTTCCCGTGTTGGCGGGTCGGCCCAGACCAGGGCGATGCGCTCCGTGGCCGGCGGCCTGCGCCTTCAGCTGGCTCAGTACCGCGAGCTGGCCACCTTCGCGCAGTTCGGCACAGAGGACCTGGACGCCGCGACCAGGGCCCAGCTTCAGAGGGGTCAGAGGGCGGTGGAGATCCTCAAGCAGGGACAGAACAGGCCCCTGGCCCTGGCCGACCAGGTAACGATCATGTACGCCCTGTCCAACGGACACCTGGACGACGTCGCACTCGACAAGATCGGCGAGGCCGAGAATGCCCTCCAGGGCTATCTTTCCTCCAGCCACCCTGAGCTCCTGTCCGAGATCAACGAGTCGGCCGCTCTCAGCGATGAGACTACCGGCAAGCTCAATGATGCTCTGGCCGAGTTCAAAAAGTCGGTGCCACTCTAGGAGGGCATCGGAGAGAGGTGAAACGCGGCGACTAGTCCATGGCTTCAGTACGGCAGATAAAAAGGCGCATAACCAGCGTCGATAACACGGCCAAGATCACCAAGGCCATGTCGATGATCGCCGCCTCCAAGATGCGCCGCGCCCAGGAGATGGCACTTCAGACCAGGCCGTACGCCGACAGGATGCAGGCGCTGCTCGCGGATCTGGCCGCACAGCCTCAGGATGTTGATGAAACCCATCCGCTGTTGATGAGGCGTGAACCCGGCAGGGTGCAGTTGATCGTCATCACTCCCGACCGTGGCCTTACGGGGGGTCTGAACACGGCGGTCAACCGGCGCGCGGCCCAGCAGCTCGTCGACCTCGGAGCCGAGGCCGACGTCGTTGCGGTCGGCAAGAAGGGGAGGGACTTTTTCGCCCGCACGGCGAACCTTCGGGCCGTCTTCACGGACATGGGCGATCGTCCGACGGTCGCGGACGCCGGCCCAATCGCCCGCGTGGTGATCGATGACTACGAGGCCGGGCGGGTCGACGCCGTGTACCTGGCCTACGCCCAATTCGTAAACACCACGCTGCAGAGGCCGGAGGTGATGCCGCTGCTTCCGGTGGTTCCGGCCGAGCTGGAGGCAAAGGACACGGTCGGCTACATATTTGAGCCCAGCCCCCGCGCGGTGCTCGCCGAGCTGCTTCCCAGGTACGTGGAGATGGAGATTTACCACGCTGTGCTCGAGGCGGTGGCCAGCGAGCAGAGCGCCCGCATGGTGGCCATGCGGGGCGCCACCGACAACGCGCTGGAGATGAAGGCCGATTTGACCCTTGAGATGAACAAGGTTCGGCAGGAATCGATCACGACCGAACTGCTGGACATAGTGGGCGGCGCGGCGGCGGTCGAGGCCTAGCGCGCAACCGAACGGTTTAGGAGAACGAAATGGCCAACGGAAAGGTGACCCAGGTAATCGGCACTGTCGTGGATGTGGAGTTCCCGCACGACGACATGCCGACTATCTACAACGCGCTCGAGACGGCGGTTGGGGACCAGAGGCTGGTGCTCGAGGTCGAGCAGCATGTGGGAAACAACTGGGTCAGGTGTCTGGCCCTGGGACCGACCGAGGGTCTGAAGCGCGGCGTCGATGTCGTCGATACGGGTCAGCCGATCGCCGTGCCGGTGGGCGATCCCACCCTGGGCCGGCTGTTCAACGCCCTAGGGGAGACCCTGGACGGCCTGGAGGAGATAGATTCCGGCGACAACTGGCCGATACACCGCCCGCCCCCCGGCTTTGAGGAGCAGGCCACCCAGGTCGAGGTGCTGGAAACCGGCATCAAGGTGATGGACCTGATCACCCCGTTCACCAAGGGTGGCAAGATCGGGGCGTACGGGGGCGCTGGAGTCGGCAAGACGGTAATCATCCAGGAGCTGATACGAAACATCGGCACCGAGCACCAGGGAGTCTCGGTCTTCGCCGGGGTCGGTGAGAGATCGCGCGAGGGCAACGACCTGTGGCACGAGATGCAGGAGTCCGGCGTCATCAAGAGCACGGTGCTCGTGTTTGGCCAGATGAACGAGCCGCCGGGAATACGGGCCAGGGTCGGCCTTACGGGGCTCACCATGGCCGAGTATTTCAAGGAGGAGCGCGGGCAGGACGTCCTCCTGTTCGTCGACAACATCTACCGCTACATCCTGGCGGGCATGGAGGTTTCCGCGCTGCTGGGCCGCATGCCCTCGGCTGTCGGATACCAGCCTACCCTGGGCACGGAGATGGGCGATCTGGAAGAGCGCATCACATCTTCCAAGAACGGTTCCATAACCTCGTTCCAGGCGATCTACGTGCCGGCGGACGACTACACGGACCCCGGAATCGTCACGACCTTCGGGCACCTGGACGCCGTCGTGGCCCTGGAGAGGTCGATCGCAGAGCAGGGACTCTATCCCGCCGTCGACCCCCTGACCAGCTTTTCCCGGATTCTGGAGCCGGCCGTAGTAGGGCAGGCTCACTACGATGTGGCCCGCGGCGTTCAGCAGGTGCTGCAGCGCTACCGGGACCTGCAGGACATCATCGCGATTCTGGGCATCGAGGAGCTGTCCGAGGAGGACCGCCAGACGGTCGCCCGGGCCAGGAAGATACAGCGCTTCCTCTCCCAGCCGATGTTCGTCGCCGAGGCCTTCACCGGCCAGGAGGGTCGCTACGTGCCCGTCAGGGAGACGGTGCGTGGATTCCAGGAGATCCTGGAGGGCAAGCACGACGATCTTCCCGAGCAGTCGCTGTACATGGTCGGAACGATCGAAGAGGCGGTCGAGAAGGCCGAGAAGATGGCGGCGGAGGGCGGATAAAGCTTGTCAGCAATGCGTCTGGACATAGTCACCGCTGAGCGGCTCTTGTACTCCGAGGAGGTGGAGGGCGTGGTCGCGCCCGGCACCGCCGGTGTCCTGGGAATTCTGCCAGGGCACGCCCCTCTCCTTACCACCCTGGCACCCGGCGAGCTGTTGATATCCAAGGATGGAGAGCGCAGCGCGATAGCCGTATCGGGCGGCTTTCTCGAGGTGCTCAGAAATCAGGTGGTGGTTCTGGCCGACACGGCCGAGCAGGCCGAGGAGATCGACATCGAGCGTGCGGAAGCCGCGCTGCAGAGGGCCCAGGAGAGGGTGGATTCGGCAGACTCCGCGATGGATCTGCAGCGCGCCCTGCTGGCCATGCGGCGCTCCCGCGCGAGGATAGCCGTCGCGCGAAGGAGGCGAAGGGCCACGGCTCGCGGCGTGGGCGGCGACCAGCCCCAGGTCTAGCGCCAGGGTACACGCCGCGCCCTCAGGGAGCGGCGCGATCCTCAGTCCGGGTCGGAGTCCTGTTGCTCGTCCAGCAGGTAGTAGGTCATCGACTGCAGTGAGAGCACCGGGTCGATGTTGCGCAGGACCACATCCATGGGTACCTGTGGGGCCACAGGGGCGTAGTTGAGTATCCCGCGCACGTCGTTGTCGACCAGATCGTCGATGACGCTCTGGGCCTCCGGAGCGGGCACGGCCACTATGGCGATGGCGATCCTCTGACGCTCGAGGGTATCTCGCAGATGCGCCATGGGCATCACCTTCAGCCCGCCCACCGTGTCACCTACCTGCTCGTGGTCGCTGTCGAATGCGGCAACGATATGAAAGCCCTCGGGTGCGAACCCCGGGTAGTTGATGATCGCCCGGCCCAGCCGGCCAACGCCAACCAGACAGGCGGGCCACTGGCGGTTCAGGCCGAGTATCTGTCCCAGCTCGCTCAGCAGGAACTCCACGTTGTAGCCCCTGCCCTGCTTGCCGAACCGGCCGAAATAGCTCAGGTCCTTGCGGATCTGCGCGGGAGTCATCTGCAGGCGGGCCCCGAGCTGCTGGGAGCTGATCACGTTGGTACCGTCTTGACTCATCTGCGTGAGAGCCCTGACGTAGAGGGGCAGGCGCAGCACCACGACCTCGGGTACCTGTGGGGTATCGCTCGCCATTCAGACTTCCAACAGCTCTGTTAGCGGCGCTGCTGGGTTCGGTCCCCACGCCGACCACTCCCTGTTGACCTCGCCGTAGGCACCGCCCCCTCAGGCGCCGGTTAAGCTAGGTGCTTGCCGCCTTTTAGAGGTGGCTTCATTGTATGGACGAGGCCGGTTACCGTCAACGACTTGTGAAAGAAATAACGGTGTCTAGCGCCCGTCTCTCAGCTGCACACCGTCGCCGGGCACATCTGCCGTTTATCGCATGTCACAGGCGTCTATGCGATAGTGCCACCTTGACTAAACGGGCTCCAAATGTTAGAGTCGGCACATCCGCGAGCGAGGCGCGAACATGTCGTCGGGGCCCCTCGGCTTAGGTCCTCAGTTGGCCGCTGGCACTCTCTAGGTAGTTCCGGTACTCCGACCTTAGGTAAGGCTGTTCTCACCACATGGAAGGGGTGGGTCGCTCGGAAAAGGAGCTCATGACCGAGGACGCGAAAGTCGAGATCAGGCGAGGCCTAAGGGAAGTCTATGTCGACAGGACCAGGGCCAGCTACATAGATGGCAAGGAAGGTAAGCTCCTCTACCGCGGCTACAACATCAACGATCTTGCCGAGCACTCGACCTTCGAGGAGACGGCCTACCTGCTGCTCCACGGGGAGTTGCCCACCCGGTCCCAGCTCAAGGCATTCGACGAGACGCTGAGGGCGGGCAGGCAGGCGCCCGACCAGATCCTCGAGGTCGTCCGCATGACCAGCGCGGCGCACCCCATGGATGCACTGAGAACGGCGATCTCGGCCAGCGCCGCCTTCGAGCCGGATGCCTCCGACATCTCCATCGCCTCAACCCTGCGCAAGGGTATCCGCCTGAGCGCCCTTGCGCCCACCCTCGTGACCGCTCACGCGAGGATCGCCGAGGGCAAGGAGCCGGTGCCCCCGAGACAGGATCTCGGCCATGCGGCGAACTTTCTGTACATGCTCTTCGGTGAGGAGCCGGATCCCGAGGACGCAGCGATCATCGACAAGGATTTTGTCCTGCACGCAGAGCACGGCATCAACGCCTCGTCCTTTGCCGCACGCGTGGCCGCCTCGACCAAGGCAGACATCCACTGCGCCATCACAACGGGAATTTCCGTGCTCAAGGGTCCGTCACACGGCGGGGCCGCCGAGGGTGTGATGAAGATGGCCCTTGAGATCGGTTCGGAGGACCTGGTGAGGCAGTACGTTGCGGACCGGCTAAGCCGGAAGGAAGTCATCGTCGGCTTCGGCCACCGGGTCTACCGAACGGAGGACCCCAGGGCCAAGCATCTCAAGGGGGATGCCCAGAGGCTCAGCGAGCGTCGAGGCGATCCCAGGTGGTTTGCCATCATCAGCGCACTCGTCGAGGCGATGGAGCCGTATGCAAGGAGGGGAATCGCCCAGAACGTCGACCTTTGGTCGGGAGCCATATATCAGATCCTGGGCATCCACGAGTCGCTGTACATCCCCATATTCGCCATGGGCCGGATCCCCGGATGGACCGCGCAGGTCATCGAACAGCTGGAAAATAACATCCTGCTCCGACCACGGCTCCAGTACGTTGGCGAGATGGACCGAGAGTACGTGCCGCTAGCCCGGAGATAAACGATCGGAAACCAGGCATTGCATCAACCGAGGAAGGGGCCAGATTTGACCATCGAGGAAACGATCAGCTCGGACTGCGAGCACTTCTGGATGATCGAGAGCCCAAACGGGCCGACCAGCGTGGGTACCTGCCGAAACTGCGGGGCGCAATCCGAATTCAGAAACTCAATGCCGGGCTCGGGCTGGGACCGCGAGAGTCCGCAGGCCAAGAGAGCCCGGCAGCAGAGCAAGGCCGCCAAGGCGGCGTCGTAAGCGGCGCGACCAGACCGGCTCTTGGGGGTGTCCGGGGATCCCGGGCACCCCTTTTGTCTTATGGAAGTTCACAGGGCGCTCGGATCCCAAGGCCATCCAACCGCCGCGGAAGGGGAGATACGGTCCCGCATAGCCGACCGCGGGATGATAGCTTTCCGCGAGTTCATGGAACTGGCGCTCTATTTCCCGGCGCGGGGCGGCTACTACACCGATCCCGGCACCCGCGCAGCCAGGGACGACTACTACACCAGCCCGGCCGTCCACCCCGCCTTCGGTGCGGCCATTGCGATCCAGCTGAGGTCGATGTGGCGCGCTCTGGGCCGGCCTCAGCCCTTCTCGGTGATCGAACTCGGCGCAGGAGACGGGCTTCTGGCTCGCGACGTCGTTGGATACGCCGGACGGCTCGATGGACCGTTCGCCGGCGCGCTCAGGTACGTGACCATCGAGATGGCCGAACGCGCCCCCGGGGCGGTGACCGGTTGCGTTCTATCCAACGAGCTGGTCGACGCCATGCCCGTTGCAAGATTCCAGGTGGAGGCCGGGCAGCTAAAGGAGATCTTCGTTACCGTAGATGCCGATGGCCGCCTCTGCGAGAGGCTCGCTGACCCCATCACGTGCGCCATCGGCGAGCGCCTCGCTACCGTCGGTTGCGACCTGTCCGACGGCTTCCGGGGCGAGGTCAACGACGGGATCAGGCCGTGGATGGAAAGGGTCGGCAAGATCCTGTCTTGCGGCTTTGTCCTGACTATCGACTACGGTGGGACAGCGCAGGAGATATACACACGGGAGAGGGGAACGCTGCAGACCTATTTTCGTCACGTGGACGGCCTGAGCCCCTACCAGAACGTCGGGCGCCAGGACATGACCGCGCACGTGGACTTTTCCGCCGTGGAGGCGGAGGGAGCCAAGGTCGGACTGAGTCCGATCGGCCTGTTGACCCAGCAGCGAATGCTCAGGCTTTGTGGCATCGACAGGATCGAGGCTCAGCTCAGGGAGACAGGTCTTGCCGGAGCTGAGCTGGCGGCGAACCTGCAAGGCGTGCGAAAGCTTGTCCGGCCGGACGGTCTCGGCGGGTTCAGGGCTCTCTTCCAGGAGCGGGGCACAGGCGTGAGGACGGTGGAGCAGATACTCCCGTCGGCCGAGGAGATCGCGCACCTTCCGGCCCCTCCCGTCCTGGGCCCCGATCACATAAGGCTGCGGGAAGGCGGCTATCCTTCCTTCTCATTCGAGATGGATGCGCTGTGGCCGATTGATCCTGACGAAGAGCCCGGCTAACCGGCGGCCGGATCGGACGAGGTCGGTCTCGGCTGACACAGCCTAGCCGTGGTTATGAACCCGGTGTGCCCGACCATCCGGTGGTCGGGACGCACGCTCCTGTTGGCCACGGTCCAGGACCTTACGATCGATTCGGTGGTTTCTACCACCGCGAAGCGACCGCTCGTCTTGAGCGCCTCCGATAGGTCCCTGACCTGAAGCACGGTTGGAAGAAAGCTCACCAGCACCCCGCCGGGCCTGAGGGCCCCGACGGCGTGCGGCACTATCTCCCAGGGCTCCGGCAGGTCCAGGACCACGCTGTCGACCGGTCTTTCGGACCTGCTTCGTTCATCCAGTGCATCCGACACGTCCCCCACCTCGATAGACACGTTGCTCAGGTCGCCGGTCAGGGCACGAACGTTCTCCTGGGTCCGATCTACCATGTCCTGCCTGAGGTCGTAGGAGTGGACGAAGCCCCCGGGACCAACCGCCCGCATAAGCGCGATCGTAACCGCGCCAGATCCGCACCCCGCCTCGATCACGGTCGCTCCCGGGAAGATGTCGCCGCCGATTACTATGCCACCCAGGTCCTTCGGGTAGACGACGGTCGCGGTTCGCGGCATCAGGCGAGTGTAGTCCGCCATGGTCGGTCTAAGGGCCAGCAGCAGGTGGCCGCGCGACGTCTCGATCCACGCTCCCTGCGGCATGCCGATCACGTCCGTATGCGCAAAGTGGCCGATGTGCGAGTTGAAGCGCTCGTCGTCCGCAAGCAGGACAAGGTAGCGTCGACCTCGTCGGTCGACGAGCAGGACGTGCTCTCCCGCCGCGAAGGCTCGATCACTCACCGAATGTGGCCTCGCCTACAGCGCATGCGTCCGGAGTCCCCGGTCAGGTCCGCCGGGGCACTCCCCGATCGCCCGGGCCAGGACTCGGCCGTCCTACAGGGCGTCTACCTCGGCGATCAGTTCGTCCATATCGATGTGCGCAGGCGGCCCGTACTCCCTTCGATACCGTACGGCTCCCTGCTTGTCGACGATGACGATCGCCCTGTTGGCGGTGCCGCGGTCCGCGTTGTAAAGCTCGTACGCCTTGGTCACCTCGGCTATGGGGTGAAAGTCCGATAGCAGCGGGTAGGGCAGGTTGCCTAGGGACGTGGCATATGCCGTCTGCGTCGGCTTGGGGTCGGTGCTTATACCCAGGACCTGGGTATCCTTCTCCACGAACTTCGGGTACGCGGCCCGAAACCCGGAGATCTGGTCCGTTCACCCGCCGGTAAACGAGAAGATGTGGAATGATAAGACTACGTTCTTGGATCCCCTGAAATGGCTTAGGGTGACCGTATTGCCGTGCTGGTCTGGCACGCTAAAGTCCGGGGCTTGGTCTCCGATTCCGGGCATCTGACGCTCCTTTCTCACGGTCCGGCCGGTTAGCTCACCGGCGGCCCAGGGTCCCTAAGACGGCTGTGGCGCGCGCCAGCGAAGGTCCGGTTTGCGCGCCGCAAGCGCCTCGTCCAGGCGGGTGTTGGGTGTGTCGTGTGGCGCCTGCCTGAGCAGGTCCGGGTTGTGTCTGGCCTCGTCGGCTATTCGCTTCATAACCTCGATGAACTGGTCCAGGGTCTCCTTGGACTCGGTCTCGGTCGGTTCGATCATCAGGGCCTCGTCGACGATCAGCGGGAAATACATCGTCGGCGGGTGGATACCGTAGTCTATCAGCCGCTTTGAAACGTCCAGCGCGGTCACGCCGAACTCGCGCTTTAGGTTTGAGGCCGAGAGCACGACCTCGTGCATGCAGGTTCGGTCGTACGGCAGGTCGTAGACCCCTCGCAGCCTCGACAGCAGGTAGTTCGCGTTTAGGACGGCGTCCTGGCTTACGGCCGAAATACCCTCCCTGCCCAGGGTACGGATGTAGGCGTAGGCGCGTACCAGGGCGCCGAAATTGCCGTGAAAGGCTGCCATCTTCCCGATCGTCTTGGGCGGCGTCGCAAACCGGTACATGTCCGACCCGTCCGGCCCCTGCGTACGCTCGACGACCGGAGCGGGCAGGAACGGAACCAGCCGCTCTGCGACCATTACGGCGCCCGCACCCGGGCCTCCGCCTCCATGGGGCTGGGTGAACGTCTTGTGCAGGTTGGAGTGGACGACATCGAAGCCGAGTTCTCCAAGCTTTACCCGGCCGAGCAGGGCGTTCAGGTTGGCGCCGTCCCCGTAGATGAGGCCGCCCGCATCGTGCACCATCTCAACGACCCTGACGATGTTGCTGTTGAACAGGCCCAGGGTGCTCGGCTGGGTCAGCATGAACCCGGCCACGTCTTCTCCCAGGACGTATCCCAGGGCGTCGATGTCCGCATTGCCGTTGGCGTCAGTGGGCAGGGTGACCACCTGAAAGCCCGCCATTGCCGCGGAGGCGGGATTGGTCCCGTGGGCGCTGTCGGGCACCAGTACCTTGGTGCGCCCTAGGTCGCCGCGCGACCGGTGGTAGGCCCGGGTCATGAGCATGCCGGCCAGCTCGCCCTCGGCGCCCGCCATGGGCGAGAGAGCGGTGCCGGCCATGCCCGTGATCTCGGCCAGGATCTCCTGCAGATCATGCATCAGAGCCAGCGCGCCCTGGACGGTCGATTCCGGCTGCAGCGGATGAATCTCGGAGTTGCCCGGAAGGCCCGCCATCTCGTCGTTGAGCTTGGGGTTGTACTTCATGGTGCAGCTGCCGAGCGGGTAGAAGTTGTGGTCGATCGAGAAGTTGAACGTGCTGATCTGGGTGAAGTAGCGCACCAGTCCGCTCTCGCTGATCTCCGGCATCGGGAGCGTCTCTCGCAGCATTTCGGCCGGCGGAGGGGCCTGCTCGGGAACGTCGGCGGAGGGCAGCGTAGTTCCGATGCGGCCCGGCACGGTTCGGTCCATAGAAAGCCGCCGCCGCGGGTCCTCGGTGCCGATGCGCTCAGCCACGTGAGCCACCGATCTGGGCAAGGGCCTCGACGAACCTGTCGATCTCCTCGCGACTGTTCATCTCCGTTACGCACACGAGCATGCCGTTGGGGAAACGGTCGCTTACGTCGAGGCCGCCGATTATCCCCCTTGCCAGCAGTCCGTCGCTGATCTCCGATACGGGAAGCGGACAGGAGACCACGAACTCCCTGAAGAATGGCCGGTCCCCGAGCGCGAGCGAGTAACCGGGCAGGCGGCCGATCTCAGAGGCCGCATAGTGCGCCTTCTGGTAGCACAGGTTGGCTATGTGGCGCAGTCCCCTGCTTCCCTGGGCGATCATGTAGACCGTTGCCATCAAAGCGATCAGGCCGACCGAGGTGCAGATGTTGGAGGTCGCCCGCTCCCTTCTGATGTGCTGCTCGCGCGTCTGCAGGGTGAGCACGTAACCTGTTCTCCCCTCGCTGTCCACAGTGCGGCCGACGATCCGTCCGGGCATCTGCCGTATGTGTCGCTGCTTGCAGGCGAAGATCCCCACGTACGGTCCCCCGAATGTCGGCGCGATGCCCAGGGTCTGGCCCTCGCCCACGACTATGTCCGCCCCGTAGTCCGCAGGCGGCCTGAACATGCCCAGGGAGATCGGGTCGGTCAGGACGACGAGCAGTGATCCCGCCTCGTGGGCGGTCTCGGCCAGGTCCTCTAGCCGCTCGAACGTTCCGAAAAAGCTCGGCTGCTGCACGATGAGGCAGGCCGTCCGGTCCGAAATGCCCGGATCGTCGCCGGGTACCGGATCTATTGCCAGTCCCGGGGCGTCCAGGTAGGTGCGCAGCACCTCCAGGTAGGAGGGAGAGACGGTGTCGAGCACCGCGATCCGGTCCCTTCCGGTGACGCGGGCGGCCATCAGCGCGGCCTCTGCAAGTGAGGTGGCGCCGTCGTACATCCCTGCGTTGGCCACCTCCATGCCCGTCAGCTGGCAGACCATCGACTGGAATTCGAAGTGGGCCTGAAGCGTGCCCTGCGACACCTCTGGCTGGTAGGGCGTGTAGCAGGTCATGAACTCGGCACGGCTGGCCAGTTGCCTGACTATCGCGGGAATGAAGTGGCGGTAGGAGCCCGCGCCGAGAAAGCAGGCGTAGTCTCCCGGGACGGCGTTGGATCCGGCCAGCGCCCTGATCTCCCGGCCCAGTTCCAGCTCCGAGGTCGGCGGGGGAATATCTAGGTCCGGGTTGCGAAACTCCTCGGGAATGTCCCGGAACAGCTCGTCGATCGAGCCGATTCCGATGGCCGCAAGCATCTGCTCGCGGTCGGAGTCCGTGTTGGGGCTGTATGGAGAGGTAAAGCCCCCTTCTGATGACCGAGCGGTTGGCATTCGCCCGGCTAGCCGCCCTCCGATTCCAAAAAGCTCTCGTACTCGGAGGATGACATCAGGCCGTCCATCTCCGATTCGTCGGCCATGGCGACTCTAAGGAGCCACCCCTCGGAGTATGGACCGTCGTTGACGAGCTGGGGGTTGTCGACCACCCCCTGGTTGACCTCCGTGATCGAGCCGCTTATGGGCGAGAACAGGTCTGAGACAGCCTTTACGGACTCGATCTCGCCGAACTTTTGGAACTGGGCAACCGAGGCGCCCGCCTCCGGCAGGTCCACGAAGACGACATCGCCGAGGCTCTCGGCGGCAAAGGCGGTTATTCCGATGGCGGCTGCGCCGTCGGTCTCTACACGCACCCACTCGTGCTCTTTCGAATAACGCAGCTCGTCGGGGTTCATGCTCGCAGCTTATCTCGCCCTGGAATAGAAGGGCAAACTCGCCACCTCGACCTCCACCTCGTTGCCCCGCACGTCGACCGTCAGCCGGGTGCCCTCGGCGGCGAATGCGGTCGGAACGTAGCCCAACGCTATGTTCCTGTCAAGCGTGGGCGAGTAGCTCCCGGAGGTCACCCGGCCGACCTGGGCCCCGCCTGACAGTATCGCCTGGCCTCCCCGGACGACCCGTCGCCCCGAGACATTGAGCCCCACGAGACTTTGCGAGGGCCCCGCCTCCCTGATTCGGCGCAGTGCCGGGCCCGCCACGTACGCCTCCCTGTCGGCGCTTACAAAGCGGGCGAGACCTGCCTCGTAGGGGTTCACCGTCTCGTCCATGTCGCTGCCGTGGAGCAACAGTCCGGCCTCAAGGCGCAGTACGTCGCGCGCGCCCAGGCCGCAGAGCGCGGCGCCCCTCGCCGCCAGCTCCGCCCAGATGCCCGCGGCGTCCCCCGAGGGTACGAAAAAC
The DNA here is from genome assembly GCA_965207145.1 of Dehalococcoidia bacterium. GTDB lineage: Bacteria > Chloroflexota > Dehalococcoidia > Lucifugimonadales > UBA2962 > CAUZIR01. Next base: position 1,291,229 of record OZ242262.1, read on the forward strand.
TCCACGCCGTCCTCACCCGTGTATCCGGTTCTGGCAATGGTGGCGGGCGCCCCGTCGATCCGGCTCTGGCAGAGCCCGAAGGGGCGCAGGCCGGAGATGTCAGCATCCACCAGCGGTCCGAGCAGGTCGATGGCTTCCGGTCCCTGGAGTGCGATCATCGACAGTTCCTCGGTGACGTCCGTCGTGGCGGCCTCGGCGGCCGGGGGAGACCACCTGGCCAGCCACTCCTTGACCGCGGGCGTGTTGGCCGCGTTGGGGACGAGTAGATACTCAGCCTCGCCGAGCCTGTAGACGATGCAGTCGTCGATTATCCCGCCAGACTCGTTGCACACGACGCCGTATCGGGCCCGGCCGATGCGAAGCTTGGGCACATCCACGCTGAGCACGCGGTCGAGGTAGGCTGCGGCGCCCGGACCCTCTATAACCAGCCTGCCCATGTGGGATACGTCGAAGATGCCGGAAGATCCCCGGACCGCCCGGGCCTCGCTCAGGATGCCCGCATACTGGACCGGCATGTCCCAGCCGGCGAATTCGACCATCCTGGCCCCGGCGTCCCGGTGTGCCTGGTGGAGGGGAGTTGTCCGGAGGTCGGCCAACCCCTAGGACCTCACCGCTTCTGAGAAAGCCTCCAGGGCCGACAGGTGGTCGGCCAGCGAGCTGAGCCCCGAGTTCATGGTGTTCAGGGACACATGCGTGGCGCCGTACTCCGCCCATGCCGCCGCCCCCTCGGCCCAGCCCGCGTCCGGTCTCGTGCTGTGCCGAAAGATCTTTTCGGTTCCAATGGAGCCGGGCTCCCTGCCGGCGGCCTCGGCCGCCTCAAGCATCAGCGCCATTCGGCGCATCGACCCCTCGTCCGGCATGGGATGGTCTCCCGGGTAGAACCAACCGTCTGCCAAGCGGCCGATCCTGTTCATCACGGCGTCGGCCCCGCCTCCCATCCAGACCGGTATCGGACGCTGGACGGGCAGGGGGTTTAGGCCGGCGTCGCTGACCTTGTGCCAACGGCCCTCGAAGGTGATCAGATCGTTCGTCCACAGCAGCCGCATCAGCTCGATCTGCTCTTCGATCCGCTGCCCTCGGTCCGAAAAGTCCTGTCCCAGGGCCTCGAACTCGACATCGTTCCAGCCCACGCCGACGCCCAGCCGGAGCCTGCCTCCCGACAGGATATCGACCGCCGCCGCCTGCTTTGCCGCAAGGGCCGTCTGGCGCTGCGGAAGGACGAGCACGCCGATCGACAGCTCGATCCGCTCCGTCAGGGCCGCAAGATAACCGTAGAGGACGAACACCTCGTGGAACTGGTCCTCGCTGCTGTATGCGCCGGACCAGCCCGGCCGACTGTGCGGGTTGGCCCCGAGGACGTGATCGTAGACCACCATGTGGTCAAAGCCCATGGACTCGACGGCCCTTGCGTACTCGGCTACGGCCGCAGGGTCGGGCCCGATCTCGGTTTGGGGGAACACGGCCCCCACCTTCACGTTCAGTCTCACCGCCCCTCAATCTTCTCGCATCGGGCGGCCTATGAAAAGCACTTTTGCACAACGCAGTAGGGCCGCCCGTCGGGCGGCCCTACGCTCGGTCGAAGAACTGGTGGTTAGCGCTCCAGCCAGGCGTTGATAAACAGCGGCAGTGGCCTGACGTGGAAGTTCTTGAGGGCCGCTGTCGTCGGGGTCATCGGGAAGAACTGGCCCAGCATTACGTTGGGTACCTTGTCGTATCGCTGCCTCTGTATCTCGCGCAGCACCTCCATGCGGACCGCAGGATCTGGCTCCTGCGCGTACTGCAGCTGCAGCTCGACAAACTCCTCGTCCTGGACCAGCCAGCTTACCGTTCCGGAGATCAGGTGATCGTTGGTCGGGTCCGGTCCCTCAAAGTGCGAGTACCAGGCGGTCGCAAGGGCGAAGGTTTCGGGGGTCCCGAAATTGCTGACCACCGTCGACCAGTCGATCGCCGGCATCTCCACGTTAAAGCCGATATCCCTCATCAGGGGCTGCAGGACGAGCCCCAGCGGCGTGATCGTCGCGTAGTCGGTCGGGTTGAGGATGACCGTGGTCTCCCCGCCGTATCCGGCGTCGATCAGCATCTGGGCAGCGAGTTCGGGGTTGTCCTGGTCGTAGAACTCCTCGCCGTCGTAGACCTCCAGCGGCGTGCCGCACCAGTACATGGCCGCGCATGAGACCCAAAGATCGTCCGGCCCCAGCGCGAACATGAACTGCTCAACGTCGACCGCCGCCTGCAGGGCCTGGCGTATGCCCTTTACGTCGAACGGGGCGTGGGTGACGTTCAGGTACATGTGCGAGCGGTTGCCGGGCGCGTACAGCGGCACGGAGTATGCCGGATCCTCGTTGAGGCTCTGGAAGTAGTCGAATGCCGCCCCGTCAACCACGTCCCACTCTCCGGTCTCGAGTCCGGAGATCTTGGTGGCCTCGTCGGGTATCTCCAAAAAGACGATCCGGTCAAGGTAGGCGTTGCTGGCTCCGGCGTAGTTGCTGCCGGGCTCGGAGCGAGGCACGTAGTCTTCGTGCCGGTTGAGTATGACCTGGTGGCCCTGCGTCCACTCCACGAACTTGTACGCCCCTGTGCCGATGTTCTCGGCCATCGCCTCGGTGTTGGGCGTGGCCGCCAGCTCGGAGGGCACCACGAACGATGTGCAGTAGGGCGCGCCGAGCATGCCGACCAGACTGCCTACGGGCTCGGTCAGGGTGATCTTGAACGAGCCGTCGTCGATCGCCGTGACCGTCGTATCCGTCTCGAAGTTGCGTACCACCCCGGCGCCCGGGCACCCGGTGGTCAGCCAGCGCTTGATGGACCCTACCACGTCATTGGCCGTCAGGGGCCTGCCGTCGTGGAATGTCACGCCCGGCCTCAGAAAGAACGTGTGCTCCAGGGAGTCCGGACTGACGGTCCACGAATCGACGAGCCTGGGCTTCACCTCGTAGTTCTCGTCCCAGCCGAAGGGAGTCTCGTAGATGTGGGAAGAGACCGCGTGGGTGACGTAGAAAATGGTGAATATCGGGTCAAGCGAGGCTATGCTGCCCTGCGATACGACCCGGAGCGTTCCGCCGTACTGCGGGGTGCCGACGGGCGGAGGGGTCGGCGTGGCGATGAGCACCTTCTCGACGATCTTCTCGACTTCGATCTCAACCTCCTTTACCACCTCGACGACCCTCTCGACCTCGACCTCCTTCACCACCTCCACCACCTGGGGCTTTTCGACCTCGACGATCTCCTTCCTCTCGATTTCGACAGGTACCTCGACCTCGACGGGCACCTGCACCTCCTTTACGACTTCAACTACTTTTTCGACCTCCACTACAGTGGGTTCCGCACCTCCGCACGAAAGGGACATGATCATTACGAAAACGACAACTAGTGGAACCAGCACTGCGCGCTTCATGACGGCTTGGACCCCCACCGGGATGATTGCAGCCGAAGCTAGCATTCCAGACCAAAAGCGTCAACATTGGGAAGGTTTTCACGACCAAAAGGGCTTTTGCAGGAGCAATAGAGCGTTCAGATTCGACGCGATTGGCCGCAGACGGGGCGGATTCAGACTCGGGCCGCCGATGGTTTCAAATGGATCCCAGACGGCACGCCTGTTCGTGGGGCGAGAGGAGAGCCACGAAAGCCGCCAGCCGCATCCATGTAAGGGTGGGGGAGAGTGCGAAGGGCGGTCAGTCGAAGGAGACGCAGGCCTCTGAGACCACCCTCAGGACCGACTCCTGGCCGAACCGGCGCTTGTAGCCGTCGGAAATCTCACCGATCAGACCGGCCGGCCCGTCTCCCGGGAGCGCCAGGATTACAAGGAGCTTGGAACGTTCCCTCTGGACGAGGCCCGCAGAGTCCCTCCACTGCCCCCGTCCGTCGAGCACGGTGAGGCCGTCAGGAAAGCGCGGGGTCACCGTATCCGCAAGGAAGGCCTCCCACTCCTCGTCGCTTACCACCTCCCCGTCGGGGCCGCTGCGGCCCATGAACAGTTCGTACCTTACGAATTGCTCGGTCTGGTCCGGGCACGGAGCGTCTCCTTCGCCGGAGCACGAAGTCAGTAAGGCCAACACGAGCGCCAGACCGGTCAAGAGCGCCGTCCTCATCATGGGTCTGCCCCTCGCGCTGTGTGCCCCGTTGGCAGCGTTTCGGCCTAGTAGGGCCGGTAGCGGTTAATTATCGGCATCCTTCGGTCCCGCCCGAAGTTGCGCTCGGTGATCTTGACGCCGGGAGGGGCCTGGCGGCGCTTGTACTCGGCCCTGTCGACGAGAGAGATCACCTGCCTGACGGTCTCCGGTGGGTAGCCTAGAGCGACAATGCCGCCATAGGGCAAATCGTCCTCCACATAGGCCTTGAGGATGGGGTCGAGTACCTCGTAGGGCGGCAGCGAGTCCGCGTCGAGCTGGTCGGGGCGCAGTTCTGCGCTCGGCGGCTTGTCGATGACCGACTCAGGGATGGCCGCAGAGAGCGTGTTCCGGTACCTGCACAGGTCATATGCCATCGTCTTGGGGACATCCTTGATCACGGCGAACCCTCCCGACATGTCCCCGTAGAGCGTCGCGTATCCGGTGGCATACTCGCTCTTGTTGCCGGTAGTCAGCGCAAGGTAGCCGAACTTGTTGGACAGGGCCATTACGATGTTGCCGCGTATGCGCGCCTGAAGGTTCTCCTCGGTCACATCCGGCTCGGCGCCCCCGAACATCGGCTCCAGAGTGTCCAGGTAGGTGGAGAAGACCGGCTCTATCGAGGATGAGGCCAGCCTGATGCCGAGCCCCGCCGCAAGGGCCTGGGCATCCTCGACGCTGCCCTCCGACGAATACCGGGAGGGCATGGAGATGCCCAGCACGTTCTCGGCTCCGAGAGCGTCCGCGGCGATGGCGGCCACCAGCGAGGAGTCGATCCCCCCCGAAAGGGCGACGATGGCCTTCCGAAAGCCGCTCTTGAGCGCGTAGTCCCGGGTTCCCGTCACCAGCGCCGCGTAGACCTCCGCGATGGCATCCAGGGGCGGCGCGTGAGTCGGAGGTGGGATCGGTCGCCGCTCGGCGGCTGGGCCGCAGACCGGCACATATCCGTCGCCGCGGCCAGGATCTCGAACGTCGACCGGGATGTCGCACACCACGAGCGCCTCTTCGAACTGGGGGGCCCTGGCCAGGATCTCTCCCGACGGAGAGAGGACGATGCTGCCGCCATCGAAGACCAGTTCATCCTGACCGCCTACGACGTTCACATAGACGATCGCCGCGCCCGTCTGCGCGGCGCGCTCCGCTAGCATCGCCTCGCGCTCTGCGCGCTTTCCCCGATGGTACGGGGAGCCGTTTATGTTCACGATCAGCCCCGCGCCCAGAGCTGCCTGCTCCGCTACCGGCCCATCGGGACGCCATATGTCCTCGCAGACGTTGACCGCCACTGTGACCCCGCCCACCCCGTATACCCGTGAGGATGTGCCTGCACGGAAGTAGCGTTGCTCATCGAACACGCCGTAATTGGGAAGCAGGTGCTTGTGATAGACGTCGACCAGCTCGCCGTCATGGATGATGGCGGCGGCGTTGTAGATCGCCCCGCCGGCCTCGTCGACGAAGCCGATCACGGCGGTCAGGCCTGCCGACGCTGCGATCACTTCGTCCAGAGCCGTGCGGTTGTCGGCGACGAACTGGGCCCTGAAGACAAGGTCCTCGGGAGGGTACCCGGTGACCGCCAGCTCGGGCAGCGCCACGATGTCGGCGTCCAGTTCCCGGGCCAGGCGGATGCTCTCGCGTATCTTGCCCGCGTTGCCGTCGAGGTCGCCGACGGTGGTGTTTATCTGGCCCAGAGCCACCCGCAGCCGGGTCATCGGAGGCCGATCTCTACCGGGGCAGGCCGGTCGGTGGCCGGCGGCCGGGGCCGTGGTCCCTTGCGTGTCGGCGCCGAGCTGACATCGCTAGGACACGAAGTCTCCGATGCGCCCGAGGGCCTTTCGTATGTTCTCGGTCGAGTTGGCGAAGGAGAAGCGGACAAAGCCGTTCCCGTACTTGCCGAAGTCCTCGCCCGCCAGTGCCGCCACCCCGGCCTCGTCAAGGAGCCGGTCGGCGAACTCGCGACTGGTCATGCCCGTTCCCGTCACGTTCGGGAACACGTAGAAGGCTCCCCTGGGCATCTGGCAGTCGATGCCAGGGATCCGGTTCAGTCCGTCCACGATGACATCACGGCGGCTCCTAAACTCTGCGACGATGCCGTAGGCGTCCTCCTGGGGACCGTTCATCGCCTCAAGAGCGGCCATCTGGGTTGCTGCGGCCGTGCATGACGAGGAGTTGGCCATGAGCTTGCCCATGTGCTCGGCCAGCGGCACGGGCATCACTCCGTAGCCTATTCGCCATCCGGTCATCGCGTACGTCTTTGAGAAACCGTCCAGTATGATCGTGCGCTCGGCCATGCCCGGGAACTGGGTGATGCTCTCGTGACTGCCTTCGTAGAGGAACCGGATGTAGATCTCGTCGGACATCACCGTGATGTCGTGTTCGACCGCCAGCTCGGCAAGGCTCATGAGATCGTCCCTTGGGATGATGCTTCCGCACGGGTTGTTGGGGGAGTTGATGATCATCAGCTTGGTTCTCGGGGTGATTTGAGAGGCCACCTCCTCCACATCGATGCTGAACTGCCTCTCCTCGTGCAGCTGCATCGGTACCGGAATGCCGCCCGCGTAGTTGATCATCGATTCGTATATTGGAAATCCGGGATTGGGGTAGAGGACCTCGTCCCCGGGATCGACCAGCGCCATCATGGTGAAGAAAATGATGGGCTTACCGCCCGGGGTCACCACCACGTTCTCGGCCGCGACGGGGATGTTGCGAGTCAGCGACACCTCCTCGGCGATCCGGGCGCGCACGTCCGGCAATCCGGGGGACGGAACGTAGTGCGTGTAGCCGGCGCGAAGGGCTTCGATGCCGGCCTCGACTATGTTGGGTGGAGTGTCGAAGTCGGGCTCTCCGATTTGCAGGTGCACGATGTCCCGGCCTTCGGCCTCAAGCTTCTTTGCGCGGGCCAGGACCTCGAAGGCGGTCTCTGTCCCTAGGCGCTCGGATCTCTCGGCAAAATTCATGGGTCCTCCCGGCAGGTGATCCAGGTGATCATATGAGTTTAACCCCACTGCGGTGCGGGAGCCCCCGAAAAACCCGCCCTGCCGTGTCCGGATGGCGACCGCGACAGCCCGCCCGATGACCCGGCCCAGGGCTCTTACTGTGCTAGAATCCGGCATCGGAGGTGCCCGCAAATGAAGGTCTATCTGGGGGTTCCCCGCGGCTTCTGCGCGGGTGTCGTTCGCGCCATCGACGTCGTCGAGCTGGCGCTGGTCAAATACGGCGCACCCGTCTACGTAAAGCACGAGATCGTGCACAATCCCTACGTGGTCAAGTCCCTTGAGAACAAGGGGGCCAGGACGGTGGAGAAGGTGGAGGAGGTGCCCCACGGCTCGACGGTGGTCTTCTCGGCACACGGCTCGCCCCCGGACGATTTCCGAAAGGCCGAAGAGCGCGGCCTGCATGTGATAGATGCGACCTGCCCGCTGGTTACCAAGGTCCACAACGAGGCCAAAAAGTACACCCGCGAGGGAATGCGGGTGATCCTGGTCGGCCACCGCGGCCACCAGGAGGTGATCGGTACGATGGGGCAGTCCAGGATGCATCTGGTCGACGACCGCGAGGGCGTCGAGCTGCCGGAGTGGGACAGCCAGGAGCCGATAGCGGTGCTGACCCAGACCACCCTTTCGGTCGACGATACCCAGTCGTCTATCGACGAGATCACCGGCCACTTTTCAAACGTCACGGTGCGAAACGACCTGTGCTATGCGACCACCAACCGCCAGGCGGCGGTAAAGGAGCTCTGCAAGCACGTCGAACTGGTCCTGGTCATCGGGGCCCCGAACAGCTCCAACTGCAACAGGCTCCGCGAGGTGGCCGAGGCTGCCGGTGTGACCGCCTACCTGGTCAACGGGCCCGAGGAGGTCAACCCGCGCTGGCTCAGCGGGGTCGAGAGGGTGGGCATCACCTCCGGGGCGTCGACCCCCGAGGACCTTGTCCTTGCGGTGATCGACAAGCTCGCCCCCGAGGAGGTCAACCGCATCGACGGGGTGGAGGAGGATGTGAGCTTCGTACTGCCGCGCGAGCTTCGCCCCGCCGCCAAGGCCTCCTAGCGGCGCGCGCGGCTCAACGGAGAAAGGGCCGGTAGATGGAAAACATCGCGTTCAGCCCCAGGTTCCATGCGCTGGTGGACGAGTACCCGGTCTGGCAGGCGGGGGACTCGTACGGCTTCCCGGAGGGGCCACTGTTCTTCCCCCAGGGCTTCATCATATTCAGCGACATAGCCCGCGAGAGGCTCATCCGGTACGGGCCTCCCTTCTGGAACGGCGTGCTCAGGGAAAACTCCGGGGGAGCCAACGGCAATACCCTCGACACCGAGGGCCGGCTGATCTCCTGTGAGGGCAACCTCAAGCGCCTGACCCGTACTGAGCCGGACGGGACGATCACCGTCCTGGCCGATTCCCACGCCGGGCGTCCTCTCAACGCTCCCAACGACGTGATCGTGCGCTCCGATGGGACGATCTTCTTCACCGATCCCATATTCATGGGCGAGTACGAGGAGGCCCTGGCGCCGTCGCTGATGACGCAGGTCGCAAACTCGGTATTCCGGCTAGAACCGGGGGGTAACCTGGTCTCGGCCACCGAGGAGGTCTCAAAGCCCAACGGCCTGGCCCTCTCGCCCGACGAGACTGTGCTCTATGTCGTCAACTCTGAGGAGACGAACGTATCGGCCTTCGATGTGGACGAGGCTGGTGCGCTGACCAATCACCGCATCTGGCTAGACATGGACTATGACCTTGGGGGGCCCGGCGACGGCATGAAGGTGGACGTCGAGGGCAATGCCTACGTGACAGGTCCCGGCGGCGTCTGGGTCGTCGAGCCGGACGGGACCGCCCTGGGGATCATTCGCCACGGGGGCCAGGCGACCAACTGCGCCTTCTACGGATTCGACTCCAGGCTCCTATTCGTCACGGCTACCAACGGCACCTACGTCGCGCGTCTGAAGGTGCCCGGCATCTCCGTCTACGACCGGGGCCCCGAAGGAGGGGCCGGCGTCGCCTGGGCCACCTAGCGACAGGTCGCCTCCGGGAGCGGGCCTGAGGTGGAGGTGGTCATCGAGAGCCTCGTCGACGGGGCTCGCCGCAGCCGCGGTACCGTAGTCGTCATAGATGTCCTGCGGGCCTTCACGTCAGCTTCGATTGCGTTCGCCCGAGGTGCGGAGCGAATCATCATGGTGGCCGAGGTCCATGAGGCGCTGGATCTCAGGGAGAGGGGCGAGGCGGACCTTTGCATGGGCGAGATTGACGGCCAAAGGCCCGAGGGATTCGACTACGGTAACTCCCCCTTTGAGCTCGGATCGCAGGACCTGCGGGGCAGGGTGATCGCCCAGTCCACCAGGGCCGGTACCACCGGCGTGGCCGCGGCCGCGGGCGCGGACAGGATCTTCTGTGGATCCCTTGTCAACGCCGCTGCGACCGCCGCCGCCGTGGGGAGGTCGCGGCCCGAGCGGGTAACCCTGGTGGCGATGGGGGCCTGGGGCAGGACCAGGTCCGACGAGGATGAGCACTGCGCCCTGTACCTCAGGAACCTGCTCGAGGGCAGGCGCCCGGATCCCGCGGCCGTGCGCAGCCTCATCCTGGCGGGCGGGGAGTCAGGCAAATACCACGACTCCCGCCAGCGACAGTATCATCCGGAGGATCTGGACCTTGCGCTGCGCATCGACTCGGTCGATTTCGCTATCGAGGTCGAGCGGCGAGGCGGGCTACTGGTTGCCCGTCCGAATCGCGCGCAGGGCGCGGGCAGGTGTGGTCCAGATCCCGGTTCCGGCCAGAAGACACAGCGCGAGGAGGCGAAATGCAGTACCGAAGACTAGGTGATTCCGGCCTCGAGGTATCGGCGATCGGTCTTGGTACCAACAACTTCGGAGACAACTCCCGCTGGCCGTTTCACATGGGCCCCGACGAGGTCGCCACGCTCATTCATGCCTCACTGGACGTGGGTGTCAACACCTTGGACACCGCCAACGCCTACGGCGAGGGCAGGTCGGAGGAGTACATCGGGCGCGCCCTCAAGGGGAGGCGGGAGGACGCCGTAATAGCCACCAAGGTGCACGGCAGGATGGGGGAGGGACCCAACCGGGAGGGCCTTTCGAGGAAGGCGATCATGTATGAGGTCGAGCAGAGCCTCAGGCGGCTCCAAACCGACTACATAGACCTCTACCAACTGCATCAGATCGACCATGCAACACCGATAGAGGAGACGATGCGCGCCCTGGACGACCTGGTGCGGGACGGCAAGGTTCGCTACGTTGGCTGTTCCAACTTCGAGGCCTGGCGCCTGTGCGAGGCGGTGTGGACGGCGCGGACGGCCGGTCTGGCCCCCATGGTGAGCGTGCAGCCTCCCTACAGCATGCTCAACAGGGACGTGGAAAGGGAGCTCCTGCCCGTTTGCGACCGGTACGGGGTAGGGGTGCTCCCCTACTTCCCGCTGGAGCACGGCCTGCTCACCGGCAAGTACAGGCGCGGACAGCCGCCGCCTTCTGACTCCAGGCTCGCGGTCCACGGGGCGCCCCTTGAGGCTGCCGATTTCGACCTGATCGAGGACCTGGCGGGCTTTGCCGAAGGCAGGGGCCACACGCTGCTCGAGCTGGCTTTCGCTTGGCTGCTCTCGCGCCCGTCGGTCAGTTCAGTCATCGCCGGCGCGACCCGCCCTGAGCAGATCCGGGCCAACGCGGCCGCGGTGAATTGGCGACTGGGCGAGGAGGAGCTCGAGTCGGTGGGCAGGATTCTCGGCGACTAGAAGAAAAGGTCGGCGGGCCCGGGGCGGCTAGAAGACCGACCAGCCGCCGTCCACCAGCAGGTTCAGGCCGGTGATCCAGTCGCCCGCCGGCGAGGCCAGGAGCGCGACCGCTCCCTTAAGGTCCTGTGGGCTGCCCGTCCTCCTGATCGGCTGCCTGAGCCGCATGCGCTCGACCATCTCGGGCATGACCGTGGACTTTGGCATCTGTCCGGGACTCAGGCAGTTCACGTTGATGTTGTGCTCGCCGAGCTCGGCGGCCAGCGCCCGGGTCAGGTTTACCACTCCCCCCTTGGCCGCGAAGTAGCCTATCGACGATCGCTTGTGACCCGTGCCCTCGTAGAGGCGCTTATCTGTGCCCATGATGCCGTGGGTGGAGCCGACCGTGATGATCTTCCCGCCGCCCTGGGCGATCATCGCCCTGGCCGCCGTCTGGGCGCAGATGAAAGTTGAGTCTATGTTCATGGCAAGCGACTCGCGGAAGCGGGCGACATCGGCGTGCGGAGCGTCCTCATCGGCCGGGGAGCCGCCGGCGTTGCATACCATCACGTCCAGCCGCCCGTGCCGGCTGACCACCGAGTCGACCAGACGCTGCACCTGGGCCTCGTCGGTTGCATCGCAGCCCTCGCCGTGGGCGTCGATACCGCGCCCCCTCAGCTCGGCGGCCGCCTCAGCGCACACACTCCGGCGTCGGCTGGCGAGCACGACGGTTGCCCCGAGCTCTCCAAGCGTCTCGGAGATCGAAATGCCCAGGTGGGTCCCGCCGCCGGTGACGATGGCGACCCGCCCGGACATGTCGAACATGTCCTGGACCCTGGGCAACTAGAGGCCCTTGTCCAGCTGCTCTCGCTGCCAGTCGAAGTCGACCCTGTCGGCGTAGAACCGCTCCGGGTTTTCGATGGCCCAGACCTGCTTCCTGATGTTGAAATTGTCCGGATCCATGGCCACGGCCCTTCGCCACTCGGCCAGCGCTTCGTCGATAAGGCCCCGTTCGTACAGGCGCCGGCCCTCAGCAAAGCGAGAGTTGGCCTCCGCACGCCCGCCGCCCGCGTCCTGTTCGCCGCCCCGCTCCGGAGCCACGACCTCCCCGGTCCGGGCCCAGCGCTCGACCAGGGCCCGCTTACCCGGCTCCCGAACGTTGAACGTTCCCAGCTCCCTGAAGGTTACGGTGCCGTCAGATCCTATGAGAAACAGGTTGGGCACCGCCCGAAAGCCGTACAGCGCGCCGAGGGCGTTGGACTCGTCGAGCAGCGTGGTGAAGGTTGCCTGCGCCTTGTCCACGTACGGCCGCACCCGCCCCGCCCCCTGCACGTCGACGGCGACCGTGAGGACGCTGGCGTCCCCGCTCAGGTTCTCGGAGTGGATGGTCTGCCAGACCGGCAGCTGGGCGCGGCAGGCTCACCACGAGGCCCAGACGAACAGGGCCACGCGCCTTCCCAGGTAGTCGGAAAGCCTGACCTGGTGTCCGCTTAGGGACGGCAATGTGAAGTCTGGAGCCGCGTGTCCGACGTCGACGATCGTAACCATCCTCACGTTGCCTCCGGAGGGGGCCGACGGCCCCCTGAACTAGAACGTTCAGCCTACCCCGTGGTAGCCGATCTCCATGCTGGCGGGGCCTATGTACACCGGGGTGATGCGCTCGCCGCCGGTCAGCTCCTCGAGCTCCGCCCAGCGGTCCGGCTCGAGGGCCAGGTCAACCTGCTGGTAATCTACTCCCTCCTCGTCCAGCTCGGCCTTCTTTGCGGCCGAGTAGGTGCAGTCGGGATGGGTGTACAGGATCGGTGTCTGGTCGGCGCTGGACATGTGGATTACCTGGCAGGATACGCTCAATTCTAAGCCCACCCGGACGACAAGCTCAATCGGAGCCGGTGAGGTAAAGTGGCGCCCGGGCGACGCCGAACGGCAAAGCGGAGTTCGAGATGATTGCGGTTCTATTGATCGGAGCGGGTGGCTTTCTCGGGGCGATAGCGCGCTACGGCGTCGGCCGGGGCCTCGGCCACCTGGCAGGATCCCAGTGGATACCCTACGGGACGCTTGCGGTAAACGTGGTCGGATGCCTCCTGATAGGGCTGGCCGCCGGGCTGATGGACCAGCGGCTGGCACCCGGTGCGCCGCTGCGGGGATTCCTGGTGGTGGGCGTGATCGGCGGCTTTACCACGTTCTCGGCTTTCGGGTACGAGACATTGGCCCTCATGCGGGAGGGAAACTTCGGGGCGACTGCAGCCAACATAGCCCTGCAGGTCGCCGCCGGAATCGGCGCGGTATGGCTAGGCTACCGGCTCGCCGGGGCCGGCTAGGGCACGTCCATCGTGCGAAGGCGCCTTATCGTAAGCAGGAAGAAGACTGCGGTCACGATCCCCGCGCCGATGGCCGCGGCCGGAAGCCCTATGGCCGATCCTTCCAGCGCGGAGAGCCTGACATCGTCTATTCCGTACATGATCGACAGGGTGTAAGACCGAATCGAGAGGAACCTGATCCCCTCCAGGAACGTGGCAAGGACCCCCTCCCACAGGAAAACATAGAGTAGGGCAAAGCCCAGGGCCCTCGTGGTCATCAGCCCGAGCCACATGAACACGCTGGCGTATACGATCGAGCCCACGGCAATGCCCACCGCTACCGCGGCGGCGGTCCGCGCGTCCGCATCGAAGGCAATCAGGCTGGTCACGACGCCGCTGAGTACGAGCAACGGCCCGGCCATGAGCACTATCACGGCGAACTTCGGTGCCACTATGCGCAGCCGGCTGACGGGCTTGAGCACCAGGTAGCCGAGCGTCTTATCCTCCAGCTCGTTGCCGAAAGCCGTCGTGGCAAGCGCCATCGTGACGATGGGCAGTATCGCCGTCGCCAGCATGCCGTTTAGGATTCCGCCGACCAGGCCGTCCTCTTCACCTCCGCCGGTGCCCACGATTATCCCGGTGATGACTACCGGGATGGCCGACAGGATCACCACAACCGCCAGCCGCACCGGGCCGGACAGCTGCCTGAGTGATATCCGAAGGACCGGGTCCCCGAGCACCCGCCCCGTCACGCCTGCACCAGGTAGCTGAAGACGCTCTCCAGCGAGTCGTCCAGCGGCTCGACGCGCTGCAGCCGGATACCGCATTCGGCCGCCAGCTGTGGCACCGCCATCTGAAGCGAGGCGACGCTCTTGCTGAGGACTTCCAATTTTCCGTCCTCGTCGACCTTCACCGATTCGACCCCGTCCAGCGACACGAGCGCCGCGGCCAGGCGGCGGGGGTCCGAACAGCCGATGCTGACCGTGTAGGGACGCTCGTTAAGCTTCGCCCTAATCGCCCGGTAGTCCCCGGCCGCAGCGAGCTTCCCGCTGATCATAAGCAGTATGTTCTCTGCGAGCGCTTCGACCTCCTCAAGAATGTGCGAGGAGATGACGATGGTCCGCCCCGCCCCCGCCAACTCGCCAAGCAGGGTGGCGAACTCGATGCGCTGCCGCGGGTCCGTGCCCGAGAGCGGTTCGTCCAGAAGGATCACCTGCGGATCGTGCACTATCGAGGCGGCAAGGCGCATCCGCTGGCGCATCCCCCGGGAGTACTCGCCCAGCTGGCGGTGCTGAGCGTCGGCCATGTTCACCGCCGCTATCGCACGGTCGACCATGTCGGGACGGCCGCCCAGACCGTGAAGGTCGGCGGAGAATTCCACGAACGCCCGGCCCGTGAAGAACTCGTAGACCGCCTCGTGCTCGGCCATCACCCCCAGCCGCCGGTAGATGTCCGGGTTGTCCCTCACCGGCTCGCCCAGCACCGTGATCTCTCCCTCCGACGGTGAGCTGAGGCCGTTCATCATGTGCAGCAGCGTGGTCTTGCCCGCACCGTTGGGTCCCAAGAGCCCGGTGATGCCGGGACCTATCTCGAGGGAGACGTCGCTTACGGCAACGACCGTGCCGAACCACTTCGATACGCCGTCGACCCTTATAGTTGGCAGCCCGCCTACCGGCGATGTCATGCGCCCAGCCCCCGGTACCTTCGCCAAAGCAGTCCCGCCGGAACCGCCACCAGCACCAGGTACCAGACCACCAGGACCGCCGTGGGAACCTCCCCGATCTCCCCGGCGCCGGAACGCTCGACTGTCAGCCCGAAGATCAGGTCGTTGATGTCGACGGGGCTCGAGCCTATGTCGATCAGAAAGAGCCAGGAGCCCGCGGTCCCACCTATCTCGTTACCGAGTGCGTTGCCCACGGCCGCCGATATGAACCACAGGCCGATCACGAATGCGGCGGCCATCGCCCGACGGTTGATGAAGGCGGCTACGGCCAGGGGAAGCGTGGTGGTGAACAGGGCCAGGGCCGCCCCGGCCAAAAGGAACCGCGGCACCTGCAGCCAGTTGTCGAGCAGATATCTGCCGGTGTCGGCATCTCCCAGGGTGACGCCTATGAACAGGACGATCTGCGGGAGCCAGACGACGATCAGCGAGAGCAGGAAGAAGGCCAGCCAGCGGCCAATCACGTAGTCGCCCACCGTGATGGGTCGCACCAGGTAGAGGCTGAGAACCCCGCTCCTGCGGTCCGCCGTGAGCAGTTCGGGGGCGATGATCGCCGAGAAGATCAGCAGTGGTATGGCGGCGACAGCATAGTAGCGAGGAACGCCGATCAGGTCCTCCGGCACCTCGCCCGCAAAGACAGCGATGATCATGAAGACCAGGGCCGGGATCATCAGCGCCAAGAACAGGAGCGCCGGAAGGATCTTGGAGGGCAGGCCGCGGCCGATGCCCAGGGCGGTGCGCATGCCGTCGAGCACCAGCGCCATCAGCCGGCCCTCGCGGCCCTCCAGCCCCCCGGTGTAGTGCTGGTAGCCGATGTCATAGACTTCCCCGCGTCCCGTCTGGTTCACCGGCCGGATCCTCCATCACCGCCCGTCGGCCGACGCCCGGGACCTCCGCCCCCATCTTCTGCGGATTGCCGCCCGGAGGCGCGGAAGATGTCCGAGAGCTGGCCCCGCTCCGGCGCCAGTCGCCGAAGCGGCGCTCCGGAGGCGACCAGCGCGTCCCGGATCGCATCGAACGCCTCATCGCGCACGTCTTCGATGAGCACCGGCCCTCTGCCGTCCCCGGCGGCGGTGAGCCCGCGCTCCGCCAGAGCGGCCACCAGCTCGTCACGTCTGTCGTCCACCTCGATGAACATGGTCAGCGTCTCCCTCGTGTACCCGCGGACGGCCCCTTGCTCTGTGACCCGGCCGTCCTCTATCACAAGGATGTTGTCGCAGGTACGCTCGACGTCTCCCATCAGGTGGGTGGAGACCAGGGCGCTGATCCCGAACTCGGTGCCTATCCGCCTGATCAGGTCCAGCATCTCGTCGCGGCCGACCGGATCCAACCCGGCGGTGGGCTCGTCCAGGAAGATCATGACGGGGTCGTGGACCAGGGCCTGGGCCAGCTTGACGCGCTGCTTCATCCCGGTCGAGTACTCTCCGATGGCGCGGTAGCGCTCTTCGTCGAGCCCCACGTGCCGCAGGACGTCGGCCGAGCGCGTGCGTGCCTCGGATGCGGGCAGGCCGCTCACGCGGGCCATATGGCTGAGGAACTCCGATGCGCTTGTCGAGTTCGGAAGGCAGTCGTGCTCGGGCATGTAGCCCAGCCGTATGCGTGCCTCCGGGCTCCGGTACGGCTCATCTCCCATTACCAGCGCGCGACCGGAAGTGGGCGGTATGAGGCCAAGGAAGAGCTTGATGGCCGTGCTCTTGCCGGCACCGTTTGGGCCCAGCAGGCCGGTGACCCCATGGGACACGGAAAAGTCGACCGAGTCCAGAGCGACCGTCGCCCCGTAGTGCTTGCTGAGCCCTTCGGCGTGCAGGAGCGAGGCCATACAGATAGCGTGCGCCCTGCGCCCGCGCGGCGTCAAGGCGCGGCCCCGGCGTCGGCCGCCGGATTATCGATCCCTAGGGGCCGCCGGTCGGATCAGCCCGAGAGAAAGTCCACCACGGCCGGCGAGACGACGTCCCTGCGCTCAAGATGAGGAACGTGCGCGGCCCGATCCACAGTCAGGACCTTCGAGCCGTCTATCATCGCGGCAAAGTCGTCGGCATAGACCGGAGGCACGAGGCCGTCGCCGTCTCCCCAGACGATCAGGGTGGGGGCTGAGATCCGGTGGATTCGCCGGGAAAGGCCCTTGTCCGGGATGGGCCAGACGAACGCTCCCGAGCACGCCAGCGCCCATGAGCGCCTGATCTGCTCGTCCTGCCTTGCGATCTCCTCTTCGGGCATGGCCGTAAGTTCGTTGGCTATCGCGCCATCGGGATCGTAAAAGACCAGCCTGCCGAGGTCTTCCTCACTCAAACCCATCCAGTCCTTGACGGGCTCGCTCTGCCTCCAGAGGCCTATGGAGCTGATCAGCACGAGCTTGCTCACCCGGCCGGGGTTGGTTGCGGCGATCTCGGCGGCGACCATGCCCCCGAACGAGTGGCCCACGACCGCAGGAGACGAAAGGCCCAGCTGGTCAAAGACCTCGTAGTAGTGCAGGACCAGCTCCCACAGGCCGCGGATCTCCCTCACCGCGTCCGGGTCGCCCTCGGTGCCTGGCAGGGATGGGGCGTAGACGGTGAACCGCTCGGATAGGTCGTCCAGGAATCCATCCCAGGCCGGACCTCCCGCGCCGTGCAGGTAGACGACAGGCGGTCCCTGCCCCGCGACCGCGACGAACGACTCGACGCGCCCATTCATGGTGCGAAGCGCCCTCCTGTCGGGCGCGCTCACGATCATCTTGCCAGCGCGGGCGCTTCGCTCGCCTGGCGGGCGCCCGTGGGCCACCAGTGATTCTCGTAGCCCTCGTCGTCCCAGATGGGACGGATCTTGGGCAGCACCTCCTCTGCGAACAGGGCGATGTTCTTCTTGGTCAGCTCATGCGGCATCGATCCGATGTGCAGCAGCACCATGAGGTTGCCCACCCGCAGGTTGCGGACGGCCGCCTCGAGCTGCTGTGCGACGGTGTCCGGACCGCCGCCTATGACGAACTGGTGATCGACGTAGTCCTTGAACTTCCAGTCGGCGCGCTGTTCCATCAGGTCGGACTTTGCGTAACCGCCCATGCGGGTCGCCTTTACGAGGCTGGCGTGGTCTACGTGGCCCGGCGCAACGAAGAAGTGGGGCGCGATGTGAAGGCACTTATCGTAGAAGTACTTTATGTGCTCAAAGTACTGCTCTTCGGCCCTTGCGTCGGTCTCTCCCACGACTACAAGCTGCAGGAAGCCGAGCCGGTAGGGATTGTCGTCCTTGCCCAGCTCCGCGGCCCTCTCCCAGAATCGATCGACGTTCTTTTTGGCGAACAGGTTGCCGAAGTAGCTCAAAAAGCAGTAGCAGTAGTCGTTCTCGGCGGTAAAGTCCCAAGTGGACTTGCTGCCCGTCCCGGGCACCCAGACCGGGGGATGCGGCTTCTGCACGGGCTTGGGCCAGGTGTTGACGTACCTGAGCTGGGTGTACTTGCCGTTGAAGGTGAATATGTCGTCGCGCGTCCAGGACTGGATGATCAGGTCGTGCGCCTCCCGGTAGCGCTCCCTCTGTTCGAGCGGCGGGATGCCGTAGCAGTAGTTGATGTCCATCGAGCTGCCGAGCGGCATGCCGGCGACGAGCCTGCCGCCGCTGATCACGTCGATCATCCCGTACTCCTCGGCTATGCGCTGCGGCGGATTGGAGGCGGGCAGTGTGGCTCCCATCACGACGATTGCCGCGTCCTTCGTCCTCCTGGCGAGCGCCGAGGCCATCAGATTGGGCGAGGGCATGAACCCGTATGCGTTTTGATGGTGCTCGTTTATGCACACGCCGTCCATGCCCATCTCGGCGGCGTACTCTAGCTCGTCGAGCGTCCAGTTGTAGTACTGGCCCACGCGCTCCGCGTCCGCGAGCTCTGCCCACGGCGGGTCGATCCACACAGAGTGGTAGCGCTCCTCGAAGTCGTCGGGAAGCTCCCGGTGCGGCATGAGGTGGAACATGGAAACCTTCATTTTCTTCCTCCTTCTACCCGCCTTGGCCCGGTCCCCGATGGGCGATGCCGGGCGCCGCCGGGCGGCTAGCAGTCCTCGTCGTTGGTGTCGCCGTTGGGCATTATGGTGTTGCAGTAGATGGCGTCCCCCTCGGTCCTCCTGAGGCTGGCGAAGGTGAGGTTGGCACCGGTGAAGTTGGTTCCCTCGATGATCGCGCCCTTGAGCGTGGCAGAGTGGAGCCTGGCGTCGGTAAAGTCCGCTCCCGTGAGGTCCGCCCCCTCGAATATGCCCTCGCTGACGTTGGCGCCCGTAAAGTTGGCGTTCTTGAGATTAGCGTCGGTGAAGTCGGCGCCGGTGAACTGCTTCCAGCCCTCGCTGCCGGGAGCGAGATCCGCTCCGCTAAGGTCCACCCCTTCGCAGTCTGTGCCGGGCCCGATCTCACACTCGCCGGCCTCGGACTTGCGCATCGCCTCTGCCGTCACCTTTGCTGTGGCGCTCTCGGCCTCCTCCTCGGCGCGTCGCGCGTCGCTAACCTCGGTGGCTGTAGGCTCTGCGGCGGGTACGGTGGCCTCGGCTGGCTGGGCTTCGGGCTGGGAGGCCGGCTCGTCTCCTGAACACGCAGCCACCGAAGCGATGGCCACAGCGGCAAGAAGGAGGAAAATAAGCAGCGCACCCAATCGAGCGTGACCGTCCAATAGTCTTCTCACCCGTGCACCTCCAGGTTCCGTGGATCGGTGGCTTATTAGCGCGTCAATAGACTGCCGCGGCGACCGTGATCAGATGTTTGGTCGCTTGTTGCGCAGATTATACACAGTCCGGCGCGGGTGTTGCTCATGCCCGGAGCGGCTAACAGCCCTCGTTGTTTTCCTCGCTGTCCGGCATGACAGTCCGGCAGAATATCGTCCCGTCGAGTTTGGCGTCCCTGAGCGACGCCCATGTCAGGTTGGCGTCTGTGAGATTGGCGCCGGTAAGGTCCGCGCCGGTCAGAATTGCCGACGCCAGCCCGACCCCCGTGAGGTTGGCCCCAGCCAGGTTGGCCCCCTCAAGGTTGGCCTCGTGCAGATCGGCCCCCGCCAGGTCCGCACCGGACAGGTCCATGCCGGGGAACTCGACGCCCTCGTACTGCTTCCACTGCTGGCCGCCCTCGCGAAAGCGCAGGCCCCTGAGGTCGGCATTGGGACAGGCGAGATCGGGACCCAGGACGCAATCGCCCACCGTGAAGGTGCCGTCGCCGTTGTACTGAGCGTCCGTGATCTGCTCGTCCACACCTGATATCTGAGCCCTCTCCGCCGCCAGGGTGGGCTGAGGAGTCGGGGTGGATACCCCTCCGGATCTGGGGGGTTCAGCGGTCGGATCGACTTCGGTCTCCGGCGTCTGTCCGCACGCCGCAACCAGGAGGATCAGGACGATCGCGATCGCCGCGGGGAAGCGGGCCGAATAGATGCGGCTCATTCCCCGGGCTCCCGCGGGGTCCAGGCCGCCCCGTCCTTGACCGTGGCCACGGGCCGGAATCGGCGACCGGCCTCGAGCACCTTGCCGTCGCCGTCGTCGTAACTGAACCTCCCCTGCTCGAGGTCGAGCACCGTGGCGTCTCCCACCACGCCGACCCTCAGTGTGCCCAGCTCCGACTCGCGGTCAATGGCCCGGGCGGGATTCAGCGTGACCGCCGTGATCGTCTCCTCCACGCTCATCCCGAGGCCCAGGTACATGCTCATTACGTCGGGAAGGTTATAGATGTAGCCGACGTCGTTTACCGGCTTTGTTATATCGCTGCTGATGGTGTCGGGGAGAAATCCCTGGGCTATTGCGCCGCGGGATATGTCTATGCCGATGTTGGGCTTTGCGGCCCCGATGTCCATGATGATGCCCTTGTCCCTGGCCTCAAGGACCTCCGGCAGGACGTTGCCCTCCGCATCCAGTATGTTGTTCTCGGCGCTGTGGAATACGTGCGTGATGATGTCCCCTGGCTTCATGTACTCAAAGACCTTGGCCATCGGGACCGGGACGCGGGCGACGTGGACCATCATGAAGGTGTCGGTGATGTCGGCGACCTTCCTTGCCCGCTCGAGGGCCGGAATCACGTTGTCAGTGCCGCTTATGGTGTGGTCGAGCCTTATCTTCACCCCCAGCAGCACGTTGGGATGGTCCCGGATGCATTGGACCGTCTCCTCCACCTGGGCGTAGCGAAGGTCCATCAGCTCTCCGGCGGTCTCGTGGGGCAGAAGGTAGCCGGGGCCGCCGCTGATTCCGATCGTCGGGCCGAATCCGCCCGGGCGCAGGGGATTGAGCATACCCAGGGAGGAAAGGTTAAGCAGCGCCATCAGGCGGGTTCTCTCCTTGGATAGGATGAACTCGCGGAACGCCCCGAAGTGTGTCCATCCGGAACTGCCGGCGTCCACCGTGGTTGTGACCCCGTTGGGCAGACAGGCCTCGTCCGCGCCTATCGCCCACGGGACGACGTGCTCGAAGTAGTGTCCGTGCACGTCGATCAGGCCGGGGGTGACCAGCTTGCCGGCCGCGTCGATCGTATGGCGAGCCTCCGCCGCGGGGATCGCCGGATCCAGTGCGGCCACACGCCCGCCGGAGAAGGCAACGTCCAAGACCCCGTGCACTCCCTGGGCGGGGTCGATGACCTCTCCACCCTTGATCACAAGGTCGTACCTAGTGGCCATCCGCCTGCGCTCCGTTCTCAATCAAATGTGGCGGCCGCGCCGCCGCATCCTTCCCGACCCTGGGCACCTCTGATATGAAAGGGCCCGCCTCTCATCGGCCATGAGAGGCGGGCCCGCTTAATCAGGTCTTGCCTAGGTTCTAAGCCCGCCTAACGCTCCAGCCAGGCGTTCGAGTAGAAGGGCATGGCCTTTACCTCAAAGCCCTTGTAGTCGGCCGTGTGCGGGAAGATCGTGTAGAACTGGCCGAGATACACCCAGTAGACGTTCTCGAACAGGGCGATCTGGAACTCGTCGAGAATCGCCGCCTTCTCTACAGGATCGGTCTCCTGGGCCCACTCGAGCCGAAGGTCGGTCACGTACGGGATCTTTGGCCAGAACTGCTGGGTACCTGCACCGGTTGAGTCGGAGACCGGGTCTCCGCAGCACCAGTGGGCGCCCCAGCTCGTCCATGCCGCGAACTGGTCCGGCTGGCCAAGGTTGGTGACCACCGTCGCCCAGTCGTAGGCCGGCATGTCGATGTTAAAGCCGATGTTCTCAAGCTGTTGCTTTACCACGATGCCGACCGGCGTGATGGTCGCGTAGTCGGTCGGGTTGAGAAGCACCCACGTCTCGCCGTCGTACGGGGACTCGGCCAGCAGGGACTTGGCCTTGTCGGGATTGAACTGCGCATACCACTCGTCGCCGCCCGCGTCGGTCTCAAGCGGGGTTCCGCAGTAGTAGATCGCCGGGCAAAGGTCCCAGAGCTCGTCGTCTCCGAGCGCGTACATCACCTCTTCGACGTCCGTGGCGAACAGGGCCGCCTGCCGCGCCTTGAGGTTGTCGAACGGCGGATGCGACGGGATCATGCCGTAGAAGGAGCGGTGCCCCGGCTTGTAGACGGGAACGATTATCTCCGGGTTGTCCTTGAGCCTCTGGAAGAAGTCGAACCCGGCTCCGTCCACCACGTCCCACTCACCGGTCTCAAGGCCCGCTACCTTGGTCTCCTCGTCGGGGACCTCCAGCCAGATGATCCTGTCCAGGTAGCCCACCGTGCCGCCGACATACAGGTCGGGAGGACCGTCGGCCGGGACGTAGTCGGCGAACTTTTCAAGGACGATCCGGTCGCCCTGCCGCCAGTCGGCGAACTTGTAGGCGCCCGAGCCTATCAACTCAGTGGTTTCGTAGGTCTCAAAGGAGGCCTTGGTGCCGGAGTATTCCTCCGGCAGGATGACCGGAGTGCTCCAGGCCTTGGAGAACGCAGTGGTCACCAGGCCGTATGGCTGGCTCAGGTTCACCGTGAACGTGTCGCTGTCGACCACCGACAGGGGGTTGTCCTCGTCGATGAACTCCCTCAGCAGACCGGCCTGGGCCGAGATGCCACCGAGCCAGCGTCCGATCGAGGCCACCATGTCTGCGGCCTCGACAGCGTCGCCGTTGTGGAATCTCAAGCCGTCCCGTAGATGGAAGGTGTAGGTCAGCTTGTCGCCGCTAACCTCCCAGCTGGCAGCCATTCTCGGCTGCTCTTCGATTTGCGAGTTCCAGCCCAGCGGTGTCTCGAATATGTGTGAGGCGACCGCGATGGTCACGTACGCCTCCGTCCAGACCGAATCCAGGCTGGCCACGCTCGCCTGTGAGACCGTCCTCAGCTCGCCGCCGAATACGGGCTCTCCGGCCGGGGGAGTCGTCGGTGTCGCGATTACGACCCTCTCGGTTTCGACCTCAACGATCCTCTCGGTTTCGATCTCGACGATCTTCTCGGTCTCGACCTCGACGATCTTCTCGACCTCAACCTCCTTGACCACCTCCTCGACCACCGGCACCTCGACGATCCTCTCTACGACCTCGGTTTCGCCCGCGCAGGCTGCTGCGACGAGCGCCGCGATCGCAAGGGGCACCAGCACAAATAGTGCTCGTCTCATGGGATCCCTCCCTTGGCCTCGGGAACCGCGCTCCGGCGACATCTGCCACGTCCCGAAAAGACACGGCGCCTGACCGGCAAATCCCCCTAACGGCCCCCGAGAGCAGCCGTTTGCGGAGTGGCGCATTTCTATCACGGCCCGCGCATGGCCGTCAACCAAAATCCCCGGATCGGCCTGGCCCCGGGGCGCGGTCAGCAGTCGTCGTTTCTTGTGCCCCCGTCCGGCATCAGCGTGTTGCAGAGGATCGCCGCTTCCACATCGGCCTCGCGCAGGTCGGCCCAGGACAGGTTGGCGTCGGTCAAGTCGGCATCGCTGAGGACGGCGCCCTTGAGGTTTACGTTGTTCAGGTTGGCGCCTGTTAGGTCTGCGCCCGTCAGATCGGCACCCGTCAGGTCGGCAAGGTACAGATCGACGCCTCTCATGTTTGCGAACCGCAGATTGGCCCCGGAAAGGTCGACTCCGTCCTCCTGCAGATTGTTGCCCAGTTGCTCTGCGGCGAGATCGGCCCCTTCGAAGTCGGCTCCCTCACACTGGGCTCCCGGCTCTATCCTGCAATCTCCGGCCGCCGACTTCCTGTCGGCCTCGGCCGTGGCGAACTCGCTCTCTCGTTCCGGGATATCGGAGCCATCGACGCTCCCAGGACCGACCTCGACGGAGGTTCGGGCGCCGCAGGCCGCGGCTGACAGGACCAAACCTGCTGCCAGCGCCAATGTCAGGGCGAGCCCGGTTATGGATACAGCGCTCACCAGCCTAACCGGTCTCCCTTAGTCGATGACCCGACCTTCAGGTATTCGAGCGGATCATCCGTGGTCGAAACAACCGGTTCCGTGCGAACTATTTCAGATTGACCTGCTAGTGTCTATTGCCGAGGCGCCGGGGGCGCTACCCTGTGTCCAAGGGGGTCTACGCGTGCACCGAGTGGCGAACTTTCTGCTCTGGGGAGGGCTGGCCCTGTTCATCCTGGGCGTGGTCTCCTGCGGTGTGGGATGCGTGACGGCCACAGCCTCTGTCGCCGGAGGAAGCCAGGGGGGCTTTGTGGCCGGCGGCGGCCTGGGCGTGCTCGGCCTGGTGGCACTGATCCTTTGCGTTGTCATGGCCATGACCGGAGCGGTGCTAAAGGCCTTCCTGAGCCTGGTGGGCGGCGGGCGACGCTAGCCTTCGTCGGCGCCACGGCCCGGCAGGACTCAGGGATTGGGACCCCTCACCGACCGGAACTTCACGGGCACCATGATGATCGTCGCCAGCGCCCCGGCCGCAGCCGCGTAGATGAAGGCCGCCTCGATGTCAAAGCGCTCTACCAGATAGCCGGCCAGCACCGGGGAGCCGAGAACGAAGGGCTGGCTTGTCAGCCCCATCACACCCATCGTGGAGGCCTGCACGCTCTCGTCGGCAACGTCCATTATGGCGGTCTGGGTGATGTTGAGGATCGCGTAGAAGAACAGCCCGAGCGCACAGATCACGACGCCGAGCAGCACCCCGCCGCCGGAGTAGGCTATCGCAAGGTAGAGCAGGGCCATCAGACCGAAGCTAGGCACCAGCACCGCTTTGCGCCCGACCCGGTCTGAGACCAGGCCCATGACGGGCTGGGAGACTATACCCAGAACGTACAGAAGCGAAAGGTAGAGCCCCAGCTTCAGGGACGAAAAGCCCAGTGTCTCCCCGAGGTAGACAGATAGGAAGGCGAGAATCGCGAGCCTGGCCATGTTCGCAAGAGCGGTGGATGAGAGCACGGCCACAGCCTGGGCGTTCGTGAACATGGCCCTTATGCCCCGCACGTAGTCGGCGAACCGGGGACGGACGGATCCCCCGGATTCGTCCGAGGCCTGTTGTGAGGTCTTCAGACCCAGCCACAGCACAACGGCGAAAAGGAGGGCGGGCGCAAGATGGACCTGAAAGGCTATCCGCCAGTCGACGAGCAGGATCACGGCCCCTATCGCAAGCGGTCCGAGGGAGTCGCCGACGCTCGCTCCCACGCCGTGCACCGACAGTGCCATGCCCCTTCGGTCGGGGAACTTGATGGAGAGGGACCCCATGGCGCTCGGATGCCAGAGGGCGATAGCAAGACCGACGAGGCCGGCGGCCACCAGGGCCCACCCGTAGCTCTCCAGCGCGCCCAGCATCAGGTATCCGAGGCCGAACACAACGATGCTTACAGCGAGGATCAGGCGCCCGCGGCTCCGGAAGGTGTCGGCGACGTAGCCCGATACGAGCAGCAGGCCGCTGGCCACTCCCATCATGACCGTGGTGATGGCACCCACCTCGACGGGCGTCAGGCCGAGCTCCTCCTTCAGATAGGGAAGTGCGAGGGCGAACACCGCCACATACCAGTGGACGACGATGTGGCCGCCGGTGACCCAGGCGAGGAATCCAGACCGGGACCTGCCCAGGCTTGTCAGGGTTGACCTTATGGCCGATGTCGGGCGGTGAGACTGGAGCAAGCGCGCGGCTCGGTGGCGAACGGCGGACGAAGTGGCCTCGCGGTAGCGAGGGGAATTTGGGACCGTCCCGAAACCCTATCACGAGGACGCCGGGCCGCCACAGGGTCGCGAGGCTTCGGTACCGGGGCGCCCGCCCGCCGCCCCGGCCTAACGGGCCACGAAAGAGGTGACGGTGTCGGAGTTGACGCTGACCGTGTATTCGGCGCCCGGCTCAAGGTCGTCACCCAGGGGAACGACCGTTTCGACCAGGGGATAGTCGGCCGTGCAGACCGCCATATCGTCTGCGACCTCGTGGTGGCTGACGATCACATCTATCTTGTTCGGGTCCGTTCGCCGGGTCTCGTATCCGTTGAACTGGGAGCACGAGCTGCCCCTGGGCAGGGCCGATACCACCCGGAGCTGGTGCCGGGTCGGAGTGCCTTCCCTTATCACCAGTTCGGTGCTCTCGACCGGTGACTCGGCTATGAACGTGTGCCGCCCTCCGAGATCGGGCGGGGTGAAGGTGGTGGTTTCCCTGCCGTTCGCGAACACGCGGTAGGTCTGACCTGGCTTTAGGGGGCCCCGGATATGCTCGATCGCGTCGAGCTCGACCACCTGCTCACCGCAGTCAATCGCCCAGGGCGTCGGCGGAGGCTGCATCAGGGTGACCGTGACGCCTATGTCATATCCGCTGAGTTCCAGATTCTGGCTGCCGGGCCGTGCGCATCCCTCGATGGTGGACTGGTAGTAGGCGATCCGCAGCACGGGTTCCGGCTCGTTAGGCAGCAGATTGGCCGAGATCACGCGTACCGGAACCTCCACCCAGGTTCGCCAGTCCGATCCCTCTCCCGCAAGCTCGGGTGGGGGTTCGACCAGCACCAGGAGCATGTCGACCCTGTCTGGGCTACCGTGGGTGATGACCTCGTAGGCCGTGTCGTTAGTAAACGCGAGGCGGCCGTCGGACTCGACGATGCGGGCGCTGATCGAGTACCTGCTGCGCGGATCTATATCCGCGCGGCTGTATCCGACCTTGAACCCTATTGGTACCTGCCCGGGCCCGGAGATGGTCTGCCTGGCGATGAGCGGGGCGGAAGCGTCTGCATACGATACGTCGCGCAGCTCTACGATCAGGGTCGCGCCCTCGCTGAGGTCCAGCCTCTCGCGGTAGTCGACGGTCCCGCTTACCGATGCGTCCGGGCTGCGCCCGGAGGTGATCTCCAGCCTGGACTCGTCCGGGTCCTGCCCGCCCTGACAGGCGGCCAGCGCGGCGATGAGGATCGTCGCCGCGCAGATGCCGATGGCTTTTGCGCTAATGTCCATCAATCGTATAGACGACCGGCGGCGCCAATCGGTTCCCGGGCTGCACGTCCGGCGCCCGGTGCCGGCCAGCGGAACCGGGAGTCCCTTGGTGAGACGCTAAGGCTCCAGTCGGCCACATCAGTTAAGCACGGGCCATTCGGGCCCAAGTTCGATGCCAAGTCGCCTTGCCCTCGCGGCGACCGAGCCGGAGACAGTTCGGTAGACCTCGCGCTCGTCCACCCGGGCCGACTTTCCTTCGCTGAGGACGATCTCGCCGTTGACGACAACCGTGTCCACGCTTCCGGTTCCCATCGCCAGCGCCAGCAGGTGAATCGGGTTGTCGGCCGGGTAGGACTCCGCAGCGCGTGCGGACCTGACAACCACGTCGGCGCGCTTGCCCGGCTCCAGGCTGCCAAGCTCCGCCTCCATCCCGGCGGCAGCGGCCGCGTTGATCGTCTGCATCTCGAGCAGTGTGGCAGGCGAGATGGGATCGTCGTAGGTCTCGGATACGAAGTGCGCCGCGAGCATGGTCCGGGCCGGCGCGCAGTCGAATGCGCCATCGGTGCCGAGCGAGACGCGGGTTCCCTGGCGGTGCCGCTCCACCATCCCAAATCTCGCATCCCGTCCGATGCCGAGTGAGAAGAAGGCCGTCGGGCACCACACGATCTGGCAGCCCGACTCGCGAACCGCGGCTTCTTCTGCCTCGTCCAGCGCGTTCGCATGCACGATAACGGTCTGCTCGTCCAGGACGCCCAGTTCCTGCAGCTGTACGAGCTGGCTGTTGCCGGTCATGGCGCGGAAGATCTCGGCCTCCTTCGGAACGTATCCGGCGTGCATATGCAGGGGCACGTCGTTGTCCCGGGCGCACGAGTGCGCAGCCTTCAGCAGGTCCGGAGAGGCTGTTCCAAGCCCATAGACGAAGATGTACCCGCGAACCAGTGCTTCCGGGTCTTTGTTGCGGTAAAGCTCTGCGTCCATCTGCCTCAAAGACCGGTCGTAGTCGGCGGGCGCACGGGCAATCA
This sequence comes from Dehalococcoidia bacterium, assembly GCA_965207145.1. Lineage (GTDB taxonomy): Bacteria > Chloroflexota > Dehalococcoidia > Lucifugimonadales > UBA2962 > CAUZIR01. Next base: position 1,319,291 of record OZ242262.1, read on the forward strand.
GGCTCGGACTCACCAGGGCGGGTATGGCGTCAAAGGTCTCGCGTCTGTCCCACAGATAGAGAGGGGAAAACAGGGCCCTCAGGCCTACGCGTTCAACCGCCTCAGCACCCGCCCCGGTCGAGAACAGGGAGCCCGGCTCGATGAACATCGTAAAGCCTCCCTTAAGCATCTCGAGACCCGCCATGGCGGCGGCCGCGGCTTCGTCCTGACCGGTAACGCCCGCCTTCCAGTCCGCGAAATTGACGGGCGATGAGCCCGCCTCGTGGATGCTTCCAAACACCCCCCGACAGGTGGCATGCACAACGTGGTTGTGGGCGTCTATGAAGCCGGGGTGCACGATGCCGCCCCGGGCATCGATCGTCAACCTCGCCGCAAAGCGACCCCGTAGCTCGTCATCCGCACCGACTTCTACGATGCGGGAGCCGGTGATCGCAACCGCACCGGGGCGATAGATCCCGCGGTCTGGACCCATGGTGATGATCTGGCCGCCGTGAATGAGAATGTCGCAACTGCATCTGTCCATACGCCTGTACTCCGAGAGCGACGACTTACCGGTGCCTGATGCGATCCCGCAGGGAACCAGATCGACACCGAGCTAGAGCGGTCGCACCCCTGACACCTACATGCCTGCCGGGTGTCCGGCCTTCTGTCTTTGTGCATGCAGGGCGCTCTGTACCTGCTCCAAAGGGTCAATCGTTCGATAGCCGTGGCCGGTAATGAGGACCGTTAACTTCTCCGCCCCGGCAGGTGGCAACCTGATGACGCGCTTCTCAACACCATCCGGCCCCGGGTCGACAAGCATCCAGAGCAGTTCCGGCCTCCCCTCGACGACAATCTCCAACGCCGCAACGACGGTATCGCAAGGTTACTCCGTTCAAAGGGGTCGAGGAACGGCATCCTGAGTCCCCCTAGGCACTTGAGACCCTGGGAAGGGCCTCCCGGAGAATGCTGAGTGCCCTGGCAGGGACCTGGAGTGATCAGCGCAAGGGGCCTTTTCTTTAGTCCGTTTAGGGGGCGCCCACGCTGAAACTGAGACATCCTGCCAAGTTAGGTCATGGTCCTCGCATCGAAGAATCCAAGATCTCGAACTGAGACACGACCCAAATGAATAGGATCTGTTGCAAATCCATACCTGTTGCTATGCTGTCAGACAAATCCCCAGCACTTTGGTACTTGGCGTGAGATCTTCGAAATGGCTCCTTCTCGTTATTCTGATGGCAGCAATGTTACTGGCGATTGCCTGTTCCAAAGAGGCCGATACAACGCCTTCGACTGTACAGACAACAACTGCAATTCCATCGGACCTACCGGTCGAAGAGACGGCTGAACCCGAAGTCCAAAGTGAGCCCCGTGTCTACCGCATTGGAATCGCCGAAGATCTGACCACAACTAACTATTGGGCCTACCTCGGGCCAGACGGCACGGTATGGAACGGCTACGTGCTCGGCGACACTAAACCCGTGCTGTACGGCTACTCTGCCCAGCGTTACGAGTGGGTTCCCTCACTTGCGGCGGACTTTCCTTCCCCGCTGGTGGAGGAGGTCGTTGATGGCGAGACGTTCTGGACCACCGAAGTCGAACTCAAACAGGGGGTGATGTGGAGTGACGGGAACGAGGTCACGGCAGAGGACTTTGCATTCACTGCCCGCACCGCATCAGAGCTGCAGCTGACCGGAAACTGGCCGTCCATAGTTGACCCCGAGTACTTTGACCACGCTGAGGCAGTAGGCCCTCACAGGCTGAAAATCTATTTCAAGCAAAAGCCCGGCCTCGCAAGGTGGCAGTTCGGCCTGGCGTTCATGCCCATCTTCTCCAAGGCCTACTGGGAGCCGATTGTGGACATGGCAAGGCAGGCCGGGGACCTTACGGAGCAGCAGAAGGCACTATTTGCCCACGTCCCCGAAGGTGAGCCCAGCGCGGGAGGGTTCCTCTTCGATCGGTGGGAACGGAGTGCCTTCGCCGAGAAAGACACAAATCCCGACTATTACTTCAGCGGTTCCGAGGTGGTTCACTATGCCAACGGGGCCTACAAGACGTTCAAGAGTGGTGAATACGAATTCACCGCTTTTGGTGAAACCACCGGCGAAACGACCCTTCAATACACGGAGGGTCCGAGCTCCGATAGCACGATCTATTCCATATACGGCAGTCAGGACACAGCCGTACTCGCCTTGAAGAAGGGCGATATCGACTTCATGCTCAATCCGCTTGGGTTGTCCAAGGGCCTGCAAGACCAACTGACAGGCGAGCCCGGCCTCACCACTATCGAGAACACCTCTGACGGAATGCGATATCTGGGCTTCAATTTCCGGAAGGCGCCCATGAACGACAGGGCCTTTCGACAGGCGGTGGCCACGCTGATAGACAAAGAATTCCTGGTGGACACGGTGCTGCAAGGCGTCGCAATTCCGATCTACACGACCGTGCCGGAGGGCAACGCTGCCTGGTACAACCCGGACGTACCGCTCATCGGCAAGGGCCTCAGCCGCGCCGAGCGCGTCACCCAGGCCGTAGCACTGCTAAAGGGTGCAGGCTTCACCTGGGATACCGAGCCCCGCATGAGCGAGGATGGCAACTTTGTCGAGCAGTTGGGTGAAGGACTCAATATGCCCGATGGCGAGCCCGTGCCCAACATGGAGGTCCTTGCTCCCAGCCCGGGATACGATCCGCTCCGGTCTACTTTCGCGATCTGGATCGAGCGTTGGCTCAACGAGATAGGTATTCCCCTGAGGGCCAACCTAACGGGCTTTAACGTCATCGTCGAAAAGGTTTTTGACCAGCAGGACTTCGATATGTGGATCCTGGGATGGAGCCTTAATCCATTCCCTGACTACCTTGAGGCGTTCTTCCACAGCAAGCACTCTGAGCTGGAGGGATACAATCCCGGAGGCTACAGCAACCCTGAATTCGATCGGCTGGCTGAGCAACTGCTCGCGGAGACTGACCTTGAGGAGGCGCGTCGGCAGGTGTTTGAGATGCAGGCGTTCCTGGCCGAGGACCTGCCCTACGTTGTCCTGTTCGACACCCCGATAGTGGAGACTTTCCGCAGCGAGCGGCTCGAGTTTCCCTACACTGAGACCTGGGGCGGCCTGCAAAGCGTTGCGGGCATGCCGTCACTGGTGGAGTTCAAATAGGAGCGCCGACAGTCCCTCCGGGATTTGATCTGATTGAAACCAGAACCCGACTCCGGACTACACCGTGACCGGTTGAGCTTGTAGCCGGATTCCATCCTTATGGCAGGCTACCTCCTGCGACGTATCGGCCAGATGGGAGTAACCCTACTCCTAATCTTTACCCTCACCTTCTTTCTGGTTGAGGCCCAGCCGGGCGACTACGCCTCGTTCTATGTGCTTAACCCGGACCTTCCCCCCGATGTCAAAGACCAGATCCGGGCCGCCTTCGGTTTGGACAAGCCTGTCTGGCAGCAGTATTTCATCCACCTGAAGAACATCTTTACGGGCACCTTCGGCGTTTCCTTCAGTCACTTTCCCCGTCCTGTCCTGGATGTGCTGGTGGAAAGGGTGCCCAGGACTCTGATGCTGTTCCTTACCTCTACCGCGCTATCTTTCTACCTCGGATTCTTCCTGGGTAAGGCCATCGCATGGCGGCGCGGCGGGCTGCTCGAGTACTCGGCGACTATCTCGGGTGCCACACTGTTCACCGCGTTCACCCCGGCGTTCGCTCTGATGATGATCTGGATATTCGCGTTCAGGCTCGGGTGGTTCCCTGTGGGCAAGTTCCTGGACCCCCTGGTCTGGCGGGGAGCAGAGGTCACCGCCAACTACGTGTTCATCAACATGCTTGTGAGCGCCATATCGTTCATCGCGTTTGCTTTCGTGGCGATGCTGGTAATCGGGAGACTGGGGCGCCGGGTCCCATCGTACGCGGCCTATCCGGTCATCTTGGCAGGGGCGGGGGCCCTGGTGCTGGGCTGGATGTTTTCGGGGATAGGCGGCCTGGCCCTGGACATCCTCAAGCACATGGTCCTGCCGGTGGCAACCCTGACCCTCATTTCATTCGCGGGAACCATGCTGCTGACCCGTAACAGCATGCTGGAGACGATCCGAGAGGACTACGTGATGGCAGCCAGGGCCAAGGGCCTGCCGGAGGGACAGGTGCGCGACCGTCACGCTGCCAGGAACGCAATGCTGCCCGTAATTACCAGCCTGGTATACAGCCTGATATTTGCCATCGATGGCAGCGTCATAATCGAGGTGGTTTTCTCGTGGCCTGGTACGGGCTTGACCCTGCTTGAGGCGGTTCGCTCCGAGGATCTGCCCCTGGTCATGGGGGCGATCTTGTTTATCGGGCTCCTGTCCTTGCTGGCGCACGCCATTGTGGACGTGCTCTATGTGTATCTCGACCCGAGGATTCGCTACCGGTGATAACCCCCGAGCCCCTAGGCCCGATGTCCTCCCCGGGCGAATCGATGGAATTCGGTCACGGCAGATCGGGCTTCCTCCTCGCGAGACTGCGGCAATCTGCCAGGTCTTTCAGGGCGGGGTGGGGGATTTTCATGGAGAGCCGCCTGGGTGCGCTCTCGCTGATCACCATACTGATATTCGCCCTGATGGCCGCTTCCCACCCCATATTGATGGCGACCGTTTGGGACCCGGCCACCTATGATCCTGTCACCGGATACGCCTTCGATCAGACAGAGCAGCCCGCGCCACCCAGCTGGAAGCATCCCCTCGGTACTGATCCGCTGGGCAGGGACGTGCTCAGCCAGCTTCTCTTCAGCACCCGCTCCGAGTTCGTACTGGGCATTACCGCCGCTCTGGTAACGGTCGGCATCGCCACTGTAGTCGGAGCGGCTTCGGCCTACTACGGCGGCATTCTGGACGCATTCTTCATGCGACTGGCGGACCTGATCATCGCCCTGCCCGCTATCTCACTGCTGATAGTGCTGAGCGCGCTGTTCAACCTGAATCTCTTTTACCTTGCCCTGATCATCGGTGTTCTGGGGGGCTTTGGCGGTACCGCCATAGTCCTTAAGTCCCAGGCCCTGACCATACGGGTCAAGCCATTCATAGAGGCGGCGGGCGTTGCAGGCGGAGGTCACCTCCACATCATTTTCCGGCACATCATCCCGCACCTTTTGCCCCTCTCCCTTCTCTACATGATGTTCACGGTCACCGGTGCCATCTTCGCAGAGGCGGTGCTCTCTTTCCTTGGACTACTGGACCTGAGAATGAGCTGGGGGATCATGATCCACACCGCCAACACCGGAGGCTACCTTCTGGGAGGGACCAAGTACTGGTGGCTGATCATCCCTGCCGGAGGGTCCATCACCCTGATTTGCAGCGCCTTCTACCTGGCGGGACGGGCCCTTGACGAGGTGGTAAATCCGAGATTGAGGCGCAGCTATGAATAGCCGTAGTGCCGGACCACGGTGGCAGAGATGACGCACGGTCCCTGCCTGAGGGTCGATGACCTGACCCTTACCTACCGGGTAAGGCAGGGAGAGGTCCGGGCCGTTCAGGACGTGAGCTTTGAGCTGGACCGGGGACAATCTCTGGGCCTCGTTGGAGAATCGGGTTGTGGCAAGTCCAGCGTTGCCACCTGCCTCATGCGCCTGCTTCCCGACAACGCCCGGGTGGTGAGCGGTCGGGTACTGCTTGGAAACCAGAACCTCTTGCAGCTATCCGACGAGGAGCTGCGCCGCTTTCGCTGGAAGCGCATTGCCATGGTGTTTCAGGCGGCCATGAACGTCCTGAATCCAGTCTACAGGGTCGGAGCCCAGATACAGGAGGCCATCGAGGCCCATGATGTGACCGCGACTTCGGAGGAGGCAAGGAACAAGGTCTCCGAACTCTTTCGCAAGGTCGGCCTGGACCCCCGGATGATGGAAAGGTACCCCCACGAGTTCAGCGGGGGTATGCGCCAGAGAGCCGTCATAGCCATGGCCCTGTCTTGCGACCCAGACGTGATCATCGCCGATGAACCTACGACCGCCCTGGATGTGATTGTCCAGGATCGCATTCTGAGGGAACTGAAGGCCATTCAGCAGGAAAATCAAATGGCCGTCATATACATCAGCCATGACATTGCGGTGGTCGCCGAGGTGTCCGACTACGTTGCCGTGATGTACGCCGGCAGACTGGTTGAAAAGGGCCCGACTGTCGAGGTGCTCAACTCTCCGGTGCACCCCTACACGGCGGCACTCACGTCGGCCTTCCCCAGCGTATCTGGCGAACGAAGATCGCTTGCCGCCCTGGCCGGCGAACCACCCAACCTCGTAAATCCACCCAAGGGCTGCCCGTTCCATCCCAGGTGTCCTGCCGCGACCGACATATGCAGGTCCGAATTCCCTCCCGTGGTGAACAAGAGAGACCACTGGGCCGCCTGCTGGCACCCGTTGGACGACACTTTCGTCCCTGGTGGACAAGCGTCTTGAAAGCTCACATTGGCGGCGACGCCGTAATCTCAGAGGATGCGCAAAGCCGCACCTTGCTGAATGTCGAGGGGCTAACCAAGAAGTTCCCGGTATCCAGGGGCCTGTTCCGAAGACCCGCAGGCTTTATTCACGCCGTTGACGACGTCTCTTTCCGACTCTCGAGCGGGGAAAGTCTGGGAGTGGTAGGTGAGTCGGGCTGCGGCAAGACAACCCTGGGCAAACTCCTGGTCAAGTTGATGGAACCGGATGAGGGTAGGGCCCTGTTCCGGTTGCCGAGCGAGGATCCCGATGCGGCGGAAGATCCCCTGATCAACATCTCCGGGCTGAGGGGCAGGCAGATCAAGGGGTTCCGCCGGCGCGTGCAGATGATCTTCCAGGACCCCTATGAGTCCATGAACCCCAGGCGCACAATCTATGACATCGTCTCCGAGCCTCTGTCGGTCCAGGGCATCGGAAACATGATGTCTCGTGTTGACCGCGTGACAGAAACACTGGCATCCGTAGGGCTGAGTCCACCCTCCGCCTTCCTTCTCCGGCATCCCCACGAACTGTCCGGTGGTCAGAGGCAGCGGGTGGCTATTGCGAGAGCCCTGGTCATTCGCCCGCGGTTCGTGGTGGCCGATGAACCGACCTCCATGCTCGATGTCTCCAGCAAGACCGGGGTCATGCTGCTGATGCAGCGCCTGGCCGGAGAGTTGGATATTTCGTACCTGTATGTGACCCATGACCTCGCAGTGGCCAGGTACATGTGCGAAAGGATCGCGGTCATGTACCTGGGCAAGGTCGTTGAATTGGCCGAGACGGAAGAGTTACTGCGAAACCCTCTTCATCCCTATACGAAAGCCCTGTTGTCCGCGGTACCGGTCCCCGACCCAACCCATCGGAGAACGGCTCCCGACATAAAAGGGGATCTCGCTTTGTCTATCAACCCGGCGCGGCGCTGTCGCTTCTACGACAGATGCCCGGTCGCCACGGAGTCTTGCCGCCAGGATCCTCATCCTCCTACGGAGGAAAAAACACCGGGTCACTTTGTGGCGTGCTACCTGGCATGAACAACTGACCCGGCCATGATTCTTCCCTCTAGTCTCGTGTTGACATAAGACCCTGACCCTCCGTCCGCAAAGGACTGTAGCGTCGGCACACGAGTTACCGGGCGGGCCGGGAACTCTGAACGACCGGTCGAAACCAGAGGAGGAGAACGATGCGGGGCGAGTCATCGAGATTACGGGACCTTCCACTGTGGTGAAAAAGGAACCTCTCTCTGGATTCTCGGTCAACCGGTGTACTTCACCGCCTTCAGGTCCTGTGGCCGATGCAGGCGCTCGAGCCGGCGTCGACCCGGAGGGGGTCAAGGTAGCTCGTGGATACGACCCTTATCGGACCGATCTGCCCGAAGCGCAGTATGGGCGCAATGCCCGCCTCATCGTGTAGGCGCTTTTGTCGTTCTTTGTCTGTCAATCGACACAACAGAGTACGGTTCTCGTGGACGGCCGATTCGGATTCTACTGAGTTCAAATAGGTTTCGCTGACCGACGTGGACAGGCGAAGCTGCACGCCGCTAAAGCACGCGTTCCATCAACTGTGAACGAGTGCAATATGGTTTGACCGTAAATGATGATATGGCTAGTATGGGACTCATGAAGACGACGCTTGACATCCAGGACGAACTGTTGGCACGTGCGAAGCGGCACGCGCAGCGGGTGGGACGCCCGTTGCGCGCCGTGGTTGAAGAGGGTCTGCGCCAGGTACTCTCCAACTCTGCACATCGCGAACGCTACCGGCTGCCCGACCACAGCGTGGGCGAAGCAGGGGGGAAGGACCCCTTGGAGGCGTTCTCATGGCAGGACCTTCGCGAAGTGATCTACGGAGGGCCTGCATCCCGATGATCGCCATCGACACGAACTTGCTCGTATACGCCCACCGCCGCGAATCGAGGCATCATGCGGCCGCTGCGACGATTGTGCGGGAATTGGCGGAGGGCAATGATGCTTGGTCCATTCCGTGGCCTTGCTGCTACGAGTTCCACAGCGTGGTGACCAATCCGCGCATCTGGAAAGAGAACGCCACTAGTCCGGAGCAATCCTGGCTTCAGCTTTCAGCGTGGATCGCCTCCCCATCATTGCGGCTGATCGGGGAGACGGAGGACTTTCCGGAGATATTGGAGAGATTCATCAGACGCCCCCGAGTTATAGGGGGAGTCGTCCACGACGCCAGGATAGCTGCAATTTGTGTGGCCCACGGAGCCGAAGCACTCCTTACCCGGGACCGCGACTTCTCGCTATTCCCAGAACTTGCGACGCGAGACCCAATCGGCGCGTGACGACCCGAAGGTCGCGCAGTGCAACCTGGAGACAGAATGGACCATGAACGACTTGAAGATCCGCATATGGGTAGATGTGCCCCCGGTGCGTTGGTCCGTGCCCGCGGCAGGGACTGGGTTGTCCTACCCCCGGAGGAGGAGGAATCTGACTTAGTTCGTATTCGCCCGGTCGATGGATCCGATGCTGAGGCCATGCTGATATATCTCGTTCACGTTCCACGTGTAGAAGGGATTCTCAAAGACGCGCTGGCCGTTGAGGACGCGAAGGGCGGAAGGTAGACGATCTCTAGAAATACTTGTCGATGCCGCCGTAGCCTATCTGCTTGCCCTTCTCGGTGGCCCTTAAGAAACTCTTGAGCCGGCTTTCGTACACGTCTGGGCGCTTTCTGGCTGCATCGATGTAAGCCACGCGGATCCGCTGGTAAGCGGGGGAGAAGCTCTGGAAATTCTTCCAGGCCTGTTCGTTCACCTGAATGGCCTTCAGGATATCTCGGGGGAACACAAACTCTTCATTCAGGATGGCGTTTACCGACTGCCTAACTGAAGGGTGCAGCAGGCCCTTTCCGGACAGCCAGCGAAGCCTCTCTTTGTTTTGCTGGGAGTATCCGCTCTTTGGGTTTCTCGGAGTGAAGCGCTGGACGGCGTGCAGCCCGTCGAGCTTCTTGACGATGCTGTCAATCCAGCCGAAGCACAGGGCCTCTTCCACGGCATCGTTATAGAGGATGCGAGGCTTACCGGACGCCTTGTTGGGATAGACCAGCCATATCTCTCTGGCTGTATCGAAGTTGGCCTCGAGCCACTCACGCCATGGCTTCCTGTGGTAGAGGTAGAGCGTCTCTCCGATCTCTATGGAAACCTCCGTTTGTCTGCTCCCCCAAGTCTCAGGACTACCTGCACCGTCAGCCTCGCGACACATCACGCCGGGAGCAGGGTGGGGGCTAATTCCTTCCGAGGACGTTCCCCTAAGCTAGCAGATACTCGCCACGATCCCCCAGCGGACGGTCAACTGAGGGTGCGATTATCTGCAACCTCAGATTAGTCCTCGTGATGTGGGGTGGCTAAGTCCTGGTCGGTCTCTGTGACCTAATTGCTCGAAATCGGTGCCTCGGCGGGATCTGGGTCGCCCGCCCTTGCGGGCCAATGCGCGTGTTCACACGAACCAATTGGTCATGCACCCAATTCGTCCGCTCGGCGTCTCCGCTGCGCTAGCCCACGCTCCAACTCCGCAAGGGTCACCACGCTTATGAACAGGTCGCCCGAGCTGTTGCCCGTCAACCCAGACGGCGGCGAATAGCCCTTGGGGAAAATCCAACCTCAGAAGTGTAGGCCAGTACCGGATATTCGCAGGCCTATCCTAGCTAGTCTATAATAGACTATATTTGAGGTTCTCATGGAGGTGCATTGTGAATGGCCCCCAGTCCGATCGCGTTTGGACCGTGGCGGAGGCCAAGGCCCGCTTGTCCGAGATCCTGCGCCTCGCCGAGTCGAAGGGCCCTCAGCGCATAGGCACTCGAAGGCCGTTCGTGGTGATCCCTGCCCAGCAGTGGGATGCTGCGATGCGACCTCCCACGTCACTGGGGACGTGGCTGGTTGAGAACACCCCGCGCGGAACGGAGTTGGAGATTCCAAGCCGCAGGGGTAGTGGCAGGGAGGTACCGTTCATCTCGGGAGAGAGTCAATGAGCGGTTATCTGCTGGATACGAACGTGGTTTCGGAGAATGTGAAGAGGAATCCGAGTCCTGCGGTGGTGGACTTTCTGGCCGCCAGCGATGACCTGTGGCTGTCGGCCATCGTGGTCGGAGAGCTCGAGTTGGGCATCCAGCTTCTACCGGAGGGACAGCGCAGTAACGAATTAAGGAGTTGGCTCTCGATGTTGTTGGAAGAGTTTGGCGAGCGCGTGTTACCTGTTCGGAATGAGGAGGCTCAGTGGGCTGCCACGTTCCAGGCGCGCAGACACCGCACAGGTGGGGAGCTGGCACTGGCCGACGCCCTGATCGCCGGTACCGCAAAGGCCAACGACTTGTTCGTCCTGACACGCAACGTCAGGGATTTTGCCAACCTGGATTTGGAGGTGGTCAATCCCTGGGAGCCAAACGGAAGGGGCTGAGCTTGCGGGTGTTACCCCTGAAATGCAAGAGAACCGTCCCGGCGTACCTGGCCTTTTGAGTTCCCCGCGTGGGGGTGCCTGGAGGCCCGTCAGGTATGCGGGCCGCCTACCGGCCGCAACTGACGGGCCTCCAGGTTCGGTAGCGCGTTCTAGGCCCGAGAGATGATTTCCTCGATGCAATTCGGTCCTCAGTGCTCAGGCCGCTGTGTTGACTCGCTTTCCGTCGAGCCACTCATTCAAGTCGCGGCCTCTGTACAGGACCCGGTTCCCGAAACGGATGTACGGTGGACCTACTCCGCGGTGCCGCCACTGTGCGAGCGTCCCGCGAGAGCCCAGGACGCGTAGCTCGGGTGCGGCGGTCGGGTAGAAGCGATCATCTTCAAAATGCGTCCCACGAGTCCCTTTGTCTCGACGACGCTTCAATGAGGGTTTGCACTAGGTCGTGACGTACTGGCTGCGGGTAAGCCTCCGTGAAACAGAGGCTGGCTCCGAGTTCGCCTCCGTTAGGCCAAGGGATTTCGAGCGCCCGATGGCCGTTCCAACCCGCTCTACGCAGCGTCTGAACGTCAGCTCATCCACCATGGCTGGACTCGTGGTCCATTACAATGCCGCGATCCGCGAGCCGGCCTGCCCGCAACCCATGGTTGATTGTTGATCAAGAAGGAGCCGATGGCGACACGCACCCCGACGATAGACTCGCAAGTACATGCATACGAGCGCAACCACCCTGAACGCCCCTGGAGCGGATTCTTACAGGGTCCCGATGAAGTCACTGGTGACGATATGGTGGCGGCCATGGACTCGGTCGGCGTCGAAGGGGCTCTGCTGGTTTCGCCGTTCTCCATGTATGGCTACGACGCCAGCTACGCCATCGAGGTAAACGCGAAACATCCGGGAAGATTCGGGCTGATAAAGCCATTCGATCCGCAGTCCGAAACGACCGCTGACGAGATGGCGGAGTGGACCGGTTTGCCCGGTGTGGTCGGTGCCCGCATCATGCTCACGTACAGGCCGCTTGAGGCGGACGATCCAGGTCTAGATCGCATCCTGGCTGCTGGAGCCGCGGCGGGTGTTCCAGTGAACGTCATGTGCTCGGGGAAGCTACCTTTGCTGGGTGAACTGGCTCGCCGCCATCCGGATACCCGTGTGGTGATCGACCACGTGGGTCTGGTCCAGCCCTTCGAACCGCCACCTCCGCCGGAACCATTTGCAGATCTTGCCAACGTGCTCTCGCTGGCTGAATACGACAACGTGGCTATCAAGATCTCCGGGGCCTGCACCCTGTCCCACGAACCATTCCCTTATCCGGACATTCGGGCGCCACTGGACAGGATATTCAACGCGTTCGGCTTCGATCGTTGCATGTGGGGTACCGACTGGACCCGGGCGGTCAGCCTGCTGACCTACGAGCAGGGCGTCGAGGCATTCCGGGTTGGCGACTGGCTTTCGGATTCGGAGCGCTCTGCGCTAATGGGCGGAACTCTCGAAGAGATATACAACTGGTCGCCCGGGAACTTTTGAGCCAATTCGGCAACGTATCGGGACGGAAGATGGCTCGCGGATCCCTCTAGCCCGATCCGGAAGCTCCGGCGGCCGGACTGGTGGAGTTGAGGGGCCATATTACGAACGTTTCAGCACGAATTCTCAATATAGGCGTCGACAGCTAGTTTCGCGGTGTTAGACCGGCGGAGAGAGATTGATCAGGGACGAAATCTGTTCTGTGAAGTCTCAGCTGATCCGATGCCGGTGACGCTCATCCATCGGCCAGCCTGCGCGCTCTTCTAGATCCGATTCACGGGCCGCGGAAGAGAGGGTTTTGCGATCACCTGTAGCCGCTGGAGGGTGCGATTGGGACCAATTGGACCACCCTGAGATCTGCGGCGTCAGCAACATGGACGTCCGCATCAAGTTGTACGCCGTCGCCACGAGGTAGTCGGCCAGACTCATACGTGTCACTCCACGATAGCGGGTGTGGCCGACCAGATAGTGCCCGGAGGTCGGACCCCTAGAGGGACTACTGGAGTGAGAGGTGATAGGTTACACTTTACAGGTGATCGTTCACATCCTGCACAAGGGGCTCCAACTCCTCTACGAGAATGGGGACCAGCGGCGGGTGTCGCCAGCGCACGTGGCCAGGGTGGAACGAATCCTGGCACGTCTTGACGAGGCGACGGGTCCTACTGGCATGGACCTACCGGGCTTCCGGCTGCATCCGCTGAAGGGCGATCTCACCGGCTATTGGTCAGTGGTCGTGTCGGCCAACTGGCGCATCGTGTTTCGCTTCGAAGGTGCGGATGCCAGAGACGTGGATCTGGTCGATTACCACTGAAGGAGGATCATGACATGCCTATGAATAACCCACCCCATCCGGGACTGTCCGTGCGTCACGACTGCTTGGAGCCGCTTGGGCTAAGCGTGGCGGAGGCGGCGAAGAGGCTGGGGGTCAGTCGTAAACAACTATCGGACCTCGTAAACGGCCATTCGGGGATCTCCCCTGAGATGGCTATCCGCCTTGACAGGGCCTTTGGCGGGGACGCGAACACATGGTACCGGCTACAGGCAGCCTACGACTTGGCCCAGGCGATGAAGCGAGCCGACAAGATCAAGGTCGAGCGAATCACGACGGTGGCCTAGCGTTCTGCGGCGGCCGCATGGACGCAGGGAATGCGTGGAGATAGGGGGACTCGAACCCCCAACCTCGGCATTGCGAACGCCGCGCTCTCCCAGTTGAGCTATATCCCCAGGGGGTGCCGCCGGCAGCATTGCGGGCCGGAAGATTATAGCATGGACACCTGTGGACAGGCGGCCTCAGGTCGCCCGCCAGGTTAAGTCTCAGAATTCAGAAGGGTACACTCAACGGCCAAATGGCAACACTCAAGAACCTCATCTTCACCAATGATCTCGACAGGGACTGGATAGAGCGCGTCCTGTTTCCCAGGTGCGATTCGCTGGCCGATCGCAGGGAGGCCGGCTCCGAGCTCGGCGGCAGGGCGCTCTACTGCCTGTTTTACGAACCCAGCTTCATAACGCGCGTCTCCTTCGAGCGGGCAATGGAGCTTTTGGGCGGCCAGTGCCACCAGACGGAGAACGCCTCCCAGTCCTTTCCGGTGACCACCCCCGACCACATCGACAACGTGGTCAGCATACTTTGCAGCCTTCGCATGGACGCCGTGGTGATTCGCAGCAGCGAGGCTGGCGTCATGGCCAAGGCCGCCGCCGCCGACGTGCTTTCCGTGGTGAACGGGGGAGGTGCGGTCGACCATCCCACCCAGGCACTGGCGGACCTGTACACCCTGCGCAGCGAGCTCGGCCGTGTCGATGGGCTCCACGTTGCGGTGGTCGGCAGGCTGGAGCACCGGAACGTCAACGCACTGCTTACCGGCCTCTCCATGTTCGAGGGCGTGACCGTCACCCAGCTCCCGTTCAGCGGGGATCTGGCACCGGAGGTGGCCGCACTGTGTGAGGAGAGGGGACTCTCGCTCAGGAGGGCGGCCGATGTTACCGATGTGGCCTCGGCGGACGCGGTCTATCTGAATGCGCCTCGCACGGTCGCCCACGCGCAGCTGCTCGCCTCAAGGGGGGCACCCGGGCTCGTCATAGATGAGGCATTCATGGCATCCCTGAAGCCGGACGCGGTGGTGATGGACCCCATGCAGAGGAGCGGGTATTTCTCGGTAAGAGCCCGGGATCGTCGGCTCGCCTACTACCGACAGGCGGAGAACGCCCTGGTAACCCGCATGGCGGTGCTGTCAGAACTGCTTTCCTGAGCGGCCGGTAGGCTGGGCGCCGACGATGACAGACGAGGAACATCAGGGGTCCGACCTTCTCCAGGCGGGCGTCAGGCGTCTGAGGCGGGATGCCTCGCACGGCGCGTCCAGGATCACGGCCGAGGCGCTTACTCTGTTCGGCCACGCGGCGGCCCTGCTGCCCGATGACCCCTCCAGGGATGCAGCCATCCGTGTCATGGCCGAGAGAATCGCCGCGGCGCGGCCAGCCATGGCAGGGATGGGCAACGCGGTTCGCAGGCTGGGTTCGGAGCTGGCCGCGGCTGAGCCCTCGCGAACTGTGAGCGTATCTGAGCTCCATGTCACCGCACTGCGCCGCGCTTCCGAGGCCGTCGCCGCCCATGCCGCATCCCTGTTGCCGGACGAGGCGACGATTGTCAGCTGCAGCTACGGTACGGCCGTATCCCGGTTTGCCAGTGCGGCGCTGTCCCGCGGCAAACGCGTGAAAGCGGTCGTCTACGAGCCGGACGCGGCTCCCGATGCCTATGGTCGCCGGCTCGCAGAAGATCTCCGTGCTATCGGAGTGGAGTGCCGGGTTCAGCGCGAGTTGCCGGCGTCCTGGGGTGGTGGTCGGGCGGTTGTGATCGGCGCCGACTCGGTCACTCCGGAGGAGGTGCTGAACGGCAGTCCAAGTCTCGCTCTTGCTGGTGCCGCTACCGGCCGGGCCCCGGTCTACGCCCTGAGCGAGGAGGTGAAGATGACCGGCGGGGACGTCGAGGAGGAGCCGGGCATCGATAGGATCCCGCTGGAGTTTTTCACCGCGGTCGTTACCGAATCGGGCCCCCTCTGTCCCGGTGCGGTCAGGTCGCGAATATCCGGTCTGACCTCGCGGCCATGATGAAGTCGTTTGTGTGCAGGCCGCCGGTCGCGTGTGTCCACCACTCGATGAGCACAGACCCCCATTCGACGGTGAGCCTCGGGTGGTGGTCCTGCTCGTCAGCTTCGGCCGCTATGCGGGCCGCGAACGAGATGGCGGAGGCGAAGTCGTCGAACTCAAAGGCCCGCTGAAGGTGCGGAGTGCCGCCGTGGTCCACGATCTCCCACCCGGGAACCTGGGCTCCGAGGGCGGATATCTCTTCGGCGCCGATCCCCGCACCGCCTCGCCTGGGGCTCACGCAGCTCTGCTCTGCTAGTGACATCGGGCTACTCCTTTCGTCAGCGGGTCCTCCGGATCCGCCCTCCAATCATATCTCCGGCCGGCCCGGTCGGTCGCTGATGCCGGCTCTGAACGAATATACTCTGGCGCAAGGCGACACCTTCGCCGCAAAGACCCCCCTAGGACCCCTGACAACATGAGCCAGCTTCACATGCGCAAGATCGGAGAGACCGGGCTGTCGGTTACGACGCTCGGGATGGGGGGAGCGGGGCTTGCCGGCATGTACACCTCGTTCGACAGGGACCAGGCGGCCGCGACGGTCTTGGCCGGGTACGGGGCCGGCATAAGGTTCTTCGATACCGCCCCCCAGTACGGCTACGGCAGAAGCGAAGAGGTCATGGGAGAGGTACTGTCCGGACTGGACAGGGACTCGTTCGTCATCTCGACCAAGGTGGGACGGCTCTTGGTAGACGCCCCGGATGTCGAGGGCACCGAGTTCGGCGCCTTCTCCGACCTGCCGCCGACGTTCGAGCAGCTCGACTACAGCCGCGACGGCGTGATGCGCTCGTTCGAGGAGAGCCTCGGTCGACTCGGCCTTGACCGTGTGGATGTCCTGCTTATCCACGATCCCGCCCCGTCGGATTGGGACGAGCTGAGGGACCAGATCGCCGGCGAGGCCTACGCGGCGGTCGCCGAGCTTCGCAGCCAGGGCGTGGTGGGGGCGATCGGAGCGGGCCTGAACGACAGCGAAAAGTTCATCTACATGGCCGAGCGCGGCGACTACGACTGCGTGCTCATAGCCCTCAGGTACAACCTGATCGACACCTCGGCCCTAGACGAGATGCTCCCCCTTTGTGCCGAGCGAAACATAGGCGTGTACCACGGAGGGCCCTACAGCAGCGGCATACTCGCGTCCGACCTTGACGTCGAGACCGATCTCGGAACGAGGCACTGGTATGCCAAGGCGCCTCCCGAGGTGGTCGAGCAGGCCAGGAGGCTCAAGGCGGTCTGCGACCGGTACGACGTGCCGCTCAAGGCGGCGGCCCTGCAGTTCGGACTGGCCCACCCCGCGGTTGTTTCGACCATTCCGGGACCCAGAAGCCCGTCCGAGGCCGAGGAGAACGTCGCCATGGCGCTGTTCCCCATCCCCGCTCAGCTCTGGGAGCAGATGAAGGCGGAGGGTCTCATCCCCGGCCACGCTCCCGTGCCGGGAGGAGAGGGTGGCGGGCCGTGCTGAGCAGGGCCTATGCGGCCCTCGGAAGGGTGGCCGCTTTTCCCCATTTCGCCTCGCTCAGGTCCTACCGGGACTTTCGCAACATATGGCTGACCGGAATGTTCTCCTTCGGGGGCATGTGGTCGTTCATCGTCGCAGCATCGTGGATCGCGCACGAGCGCTCGGAGGGCTCTGCCTGGGTGGGAATCATTACCTTCTCGTCGCTGATCCCCTTCCTCGTCATCTCGCCCATAGGCGGGCTGCTGGCCGATCGGGTCGAGCGACGCACCCTGGTGTGGGTGTCGACCATCGTAAACACCCTGGTCGCGGTCGGCGTCGCGATAGCCGCCCTAGTCGGCTCGCTGGAACTGTGGCACCTGGCCGCTGCGGCATTCGTCGGCGGCGGTTCGCGCTCGGCGATGGAGCCGGGAATCCAGGCGCTCATCCCCAACCAGGTGCCGCAGCGCCACATCCTGAACGCGATCACTCTCAACGGACTGACCCATCACGGGTCGCGCTTCTTCGGCCTGCTGGTGGCCGCCCCACTCCTGGCCGTTGGAGGGATCGGACCGGAGGGGGTTCTGGTCCTGAGCGCCGTCCTGACCGGCGTGGCGATCATCTTCGCGGCCCGATGCCGCACGATCTCGAGGGGTGAGCGTACGCCCAGTTCGGGCGTGCTTAGCGGCATGATCGAGGGACTGGTCTACGTCTACACCCACAAGACGATCGCGATCTTCATTCTCCTGGTGGCCTTCCACTGCGCCCTGGTGATGTCGTTCGAGTCGATCATGCCAGTCTTTTCGGCCCAGAGCCTGGGGGCGACCGACGGCTCGTACCTGGGCTATCTGATCATGGGCTTCGGACTCGGTTCGGCTATAGGAATCCTGATCGTCGCCGGAGTCCAGAGCGAGAGAATGAAGGGTCAGCTGCTGTTCTGGACGGGCGTCACCAGCGGCCTGACGCCGATCGTGCTGGCCGTGTCGGGTCACATCGTTCCGGCAACCCTGTTCGCCGGCCTGATGGGTGCTACCCAGGCTACATTCATGGCCATATCCAACGCCTTCGTCCTGATGGTCGCTCCGGACCGGCTGCGGGGCAGGATTTCGAGCCTCTACGTCCTGCACGCCGGGGGCATCATGGCCTTTGCCAACCTGGGCTACGGATTCCTCGCCGACCAGTACAGCGCATGGGCGATATTCATAGTCACGGGCGTCATTTTCGTTGCGGTGGTCATCGGCATGTCGGGATCACAGCCCATGCTCAGGCGCGTCTATCGCACCGGACAGCTCGCCGCCCCGGCCTAGGGCCCTCTTGAGGCCGTCAGTCCGGAAGGCGGTAGTCCCGGCCGCGGGCCTCGGTACTCGCTTTCTGCCCGTGACCAAGGCGGTTCCAAAACCGCTCCTGCCGGTGCTGGATACGCCGGCCATCCACATGGTTGTCAGCGAGGCGGCTGCGGCCGGCATGCGGAGCGTGGCGGTCGTGGTGGCACCGGCCGACCGCGCCATCGAGCGCTACTTCGGGGCCGATCTCCACCTGGAATCGGCTCTGCGGTCTGCGGGCCAGGCGTCGCTGGCCGACTCGGTTCGGCGGCTCGCGGAGATCGCCGATATCGAATTCATCGTGCAGGACCGGCCCGGCGGCCTCGGCCACGCGGTATCCGTGGCGGCCGAATGGGTCGGAGACGAGCCGTTCGCCGTCTTGCTTCCCGACGACCTGATCTGGACGGACGGTCCGGCGATCGGGCAGCTGGCCGCCCTCTACGATCGCCTCGGCGCAAGCGTGATCGCGGTCAGGGAGGTGCCCGATGACCTGGTGCCCGGTCTGGGCATCGTCGATCCCGAACCCGCGGGGGACCGGCTGCACAGGGTCAGGGCGCTGGTGGAAAAGCCCCCGCTCAACATGGCGCCCTCCAACCTGGCGATCGTCGGGCGCTATGTCCTTTCGGCCGGCGTGCTGAGCGCCCTTGACGAGACCGAGCCGGGCGCGCGCGGCGAAATCCAGATCACCGACGCTATTTCATCGCTGGTGGACCGCGAGGGGGTTTACGCCTACGAGTTTGACGGGCACCACATTGATGTGGGAACGCCCGCGGGGATGGTTGAGGCGGCACTGTACGAGGGGCTGCGCCGACCGGACACTGCGGGCAGGATCAGGCGGCTGCTGGACGCTGCCGAGGACTCCGGCGCCGTCGCGTAGGGTCCGCGTTGACAGCCGGGGCGGGCGTGTTTAGCATGGGCCACCGCCTTGGAGGTGGGGGCGCCATGGTAGAGGGAATGATGCAGGATCTGAGATCGATCGACGCCTGGCGCGACTCGCTGGCCGAGTTCTTCGCCACAGGGCTTTTCGTTTTCGTCGGCGCCGGAGCGGTGATCGCCAGCGGCATCACGTCCGGTGGCGACATGAACGCGGCGCGGCTGGTCGCCATAGCTCTGGCCAACGGGCTGGCCATTGCCCTGCTCGTCTATGCCACATCCCACATTTCCGGCGGCCACCTGAATCCCGCCGTAACGTTCTCGGCGGCGCTGACCGGCAAGATTCGTCCCGCAAAGGCCTTCATGTACGTGGTCGCCCAGGTGGCCGGTGCGGTCCTCGCGGGACTGCTGCTCGTCTACGTCGCCCCCGACGCGTGGGAAGGAAATCTGGGCGCCCACGGCCTCGGCGAAGGCGTATCGCTCGGCATGGGCTTTACGGTTGAACTGGTGCTCACGTTCCTGCTCGTATTCGTCGTGTTCGCCGTGGCGATGGACAGGCGGGCGCCGGGCGCGCTGGCACCCCTGTCGATCGGCCTGGCCATCGTCGTCATACACCTGGTCGCCGTGCCTCTCACGGGCGCGGGCGTCAACCCGGCGCGCAGCCTGGGTCCGGCGGTGGTATCCGGATTCTGGACCGACCACTGGATCTACTGGGTCGCCCCACTGGCGGGGGGTGGCCTGGCGGCCCTCGTCTACCAGGTCCTGTTTGCGCCCGAGGCCCCCGAGAACTAGGTCAAACGGCCAGTGCGGGCCGCCTGGCCCGCCGGTCAGGAGCCGGCTGGCGCATCGTCGCCGAGGCTCTGGTCCACCAGCTCTATAAGGTCTACGGCCCGCCTGCCCTCTCCTCCCGGCCTGGAAGGGATTGCCTGCTCGAACATCTGCAGGCAGAACGGGCAGGAGACGACTACGGCCTCTGAGCCGGTCTCCAGAAACTGGTCGGTGCGCAGGTGGTCGATACGCTTTCCCCGGCTCTCCTCCATCCACATGTGACCGCCTCCCGCGCCGCAGCAAAAGCTCCTTCGCCGGTTGAGCTCCATCTCGCCGAGCCTGAGCCCCGGGATGGACCTGGCAATACGACGCGGCTCCTCATACAGTCCGTTTTGCCTGCCCAGGTAGCACGAATCGTGGTAGGTGACGCTCCCGGGATCGGGGCCCTTCCCGGGCAGGACGGCGGCGGCTGGAACGATGGCCCCGGAATCGATCAGCTCTGCGACCAGCTCGGTGTAGTGCATGACCGTGTACTCGCCGCCGAGGGCCGGATACTCGTTCTTGATGGTGTTAAAGCAGTGCGGGCAGATCGTTACGATCTTTCTTACCGAGTAGCGCTCAAACGTGGAGATGTTATGGCCCGCCAGGACCTGGTACAGGTACTCGTTCCCCATGCGCCTTGCCGGGTCGCCCGTGCATCTTTCCTCTTCGCCCAGTATGGCGAAGTCCACCCCTGCGCGTATTAGCACCCTGGCCATCGACCGGGCAACCGACCGGCTGCGCTCCTCCAGCGCCGCGGTGCAGCCCACCCACAGCAGGTACTCGGCCCCCGGGTGGTCTGCGATCGTCCTGATGGACAGACCCTCGGTCCAGTCGGTCCGGGTGTGCTGCGTGCCCCGCCAGGGATGACCTCGCTGCTCCATGCTGGTCAGCGCTTCGCGCGCGGTGTCCGGCATCTCGGCGGTCTCCATCACCAGGTGCCTGCGGACGTCGACGATCGTCTCCACGTGCTCTACGCCGACAGGGCACTCCGATACGCAAGCCCCGCACGTAAGGCAGTCCCAGATCGCCTCGGTCGGCAGCCATCGCCCGATCAGGGGTCGCTCGTCCTGGGCGTCCGTCCCGCCCGCCAGCTCGGGCCCGGCGTCCAGCACATGCTCTTTGAGGTTCTCCACGATGTGCATCGGGGAGAGGATCTTGCCGCTGACGTTGGCGGGACACACCTCGCTGCACCTGCCGCACACGGCGCAGGCGTATCCGTCCAGGAGCTGTTTTCGGGAAAACTCCTGGATGCGCGCCGCCCCGAAGGTTTCGGCGGCCTCCAGGTCCGGGGTGCCGAGCGCGCCGGGCGCCTTGAGCGAGCGCATAAGGAAGCTGAGCGGGGCGCCCAGCATGTGGGCGTGCTTGGAGACCGGGATGTAGATGGCGAACCCGAGGATCACACCCAGGTGCAGCCACCAGAAGAAGCCATGGAGCCCGTTGGCCAGACCGGCGGAGATGCCGGCCTCGGAAAGCGCCGATCCGATGGCCCCGCCGATCAGCGCTTCGGCATGCGGCCCCGTTCCGCCGGAGGCGACGTACATCGCCTCGGCGAGCAGGGTCAGCGCCATTAGCAGGGCGATCAGCAGCAGGATGACCGCTGCGTCCGACCTCTGGGTCAGGTCAAAGGACAGGCGCCGCGGCGTTCTTATCCACCTGCGTACGGCCGCCCAGGAGATCACAAGCAAGAACATGGCTGCCAGTACGTTCAGATAGGACGCGAACACGGTCACCCCGGTCTCGGTGATCAGCCATCCCGAGAAGGGCCGCCAGGCGGAGTCTGCGAATATGAACAGCAGGTAGCTGAGCAGGAAGGAGAGAAAGCCCCAGAAGATGAACAGATGGGCCAGGCCCGCCCGGTCGCTGACCGACACGCTCTGAAGGACCTTGGCCTGTCCCAGCACGGGCCGGATGGCGCCCAGCAGGCGTACCGCAAGCCTGTCGGTCCGGCCCGGACGCCCGAGCATGATCAACCTGAGCATGCGCCGGTAGGTAACCAGCCCCGCGGCCCCCAGCGACAGGCCGGCAAGTACATACACGCCGACCCAGACCGGTATGGCCCCGAACAGGTCCTGCGGAGGGCTCACGCTCTAAACAGCGCCAGCACCAGGGAGGAGGCGACGAGCCAGAGCACCACCGTCGCCACGAGGTGCGCGTCGGACACTAGCAGGTCTTCCGGGCTCTCTCCCAGGCCCCTAACGTTGACAAGGTACAGGTAGCGCATCAGCCCGTAGACCACGAACGGCACGGTGATCGCCATGGCGTAGTTGTCCGGCAGATTGTCGGCGGTAAGCGCGTAGAGGATGTAGGCGGTGAGCGTCCCCGGGACTACGAGGTAGGTCAGCTGGTCGATGAGGCGCACCGAATATCCGCGCAGGCTGTCGCGCTGCTGCCCCGCGCCGTCCCCGGCCGTCACAAGCTCGCTTCGCCGCTTTCCCAGCGCGATGACCAGGGCGCCCAGGCCCGTGCAGATGTACAGCCACGGTGAGATGGGCACCCCCAGCACCGCGGCACCGGCCACGGCCCGGAGGACAAAGCCCGCCGCGATGGCGAACACGTCGACCAGGACCACCCTCTTGAGCGCCGCCGAGTAGGCGACCATCAGCGCCGCATAGCTGAGCGCCACCCAGCCGAACGATGTCTCAAGCAGGAAGGACAGGGAGACCGCGACCGCGATGAGGGCCCCCGAGGTGGCAAGGGCTACCTGCTGGGATAGCCGGCCGGAGGCGACCGGACGCCAGCGCTTTGCCGGGTGCGCACGGTCTCTCTCGGCGTCGGCCACGTCGTTGAGCAGGTAGGCAGCGCCGGAAAGGACGCAGAACAGCAGGAATGCGAAGACGGTGTCCACAACGAGCGGGGTGGCCTCGCCGACCCGGGCGGGACTCCAGGCCTCTCCCACCGTGAACAGCAGGGCAAAGAAGATGATCAGGTTCTTCATCCACTGCTTGGGACGCAGGGTGACGACCAGGGCCCTGGCCGTACCGGCTGCGTCGCATAGCAATGCGCTCCGTTCGCCGCTGCTCACGCACCGATGATAGGTAGAGGCGCCCGGACGGTCAACGCCGCGTGACCCCGAAGCGGTCTGTTGACATATCCGGAGCCTGTTCATAGGATGGTTGGCAGTCTAATCGGTAGACTGCTAACGGGCCCTTGGGCCCGGTCGGTGGCAGCATTGAAACGGGCCCGCCTCCCCTTGCGGGGGCGGGCTCGAGTTGGGCCGGGGCCATAAGCGCAAAGGCAAATTAGGAGGAGATCTTAGATGACAGAGTTCAAGCCGTTGGGCAACCGGGTCGTGATAGAGCCGATGGAGTCTGAGGAACAGATGTCCGCGGGCGGGATCTACATCCCCGATACGGCCAAGGAAAAGCCCCAGGAGGGCAAGATCGTGGCGGTTGGCCCGGGCAAGCTTAACGACGATGGCTCGCGGACGCCCCTGGAGGTCGCCGTTGGAGACGTGGTCGTCTACTCGAAATACGCGGGGACCGAGTACAAGGACGGAGATACCGAGTACCTGGTAGTTCGAGAGGACGACATCCTCTTCAAGAAGTAAAGCAGGTCGACGACGGAATTCAGACCCAGGGTCTAGACGACGCCCGCCAAGCCAAGGTCGGGCGCCGGTTGCCAGGAGGAAGAGCAATTGGCCAAGCAGATCAGATATAGCGAGGACGCCCGCGCAGCCATGAAGCGCGGCATAGACAAGCTAGCGGACACGGTCGGTGTCACACTCGGCCCCCGCGGGCGCAACGTGGTGCTCGACAAGAAGTTCGGACCGCCCCAGGTCATCTCCGACGGCGTGACGATCGCAAAGGAGATCGAGCTCGAGGACGAGTTCGAGAACATGGGAGCCCAGCTGCTCAAGGAGGCCGCATCCAAGACCAATGATGTGGCCGGCGATGGGACCACGACCGCAACGGTCCTCGCCCAGGCGATCATCCAGGAGGGCTTTAAGAACATCGCCGCCGGGGCCAACCCCATGGCGCTAAAGCGCGGCATCGACAAGGGAGTCGACGTGCTGCGTGGCTCGGTCGAGGAGATGTCGCAGCCCGTCGAGGGCAAGACCCAGATAGCGCAGGTCGCCTCACTGTCGGCCCATGACGAGGTGATGGGCAGTCTCATCGCCGAGGTCATGGAGAAGGTGGGCAAGGACGGTGCCATCACGGTCGAGGAGTCCAAGGGCCTCGAGTACGAGCAGGAGTTCGTCGAGGGCATGGAGATCGACCGGGGTTACATATCGCCCTACTTCGTGACCAACGCCGAGAGGATGGAGTCGGAGATAGACGACCCGTACATACTGATCACGGACAAGAAGATCTCGGCCGTGTCCGACGTGCTGCCCGGTCTCGAGAAGATCCTGCAGGTGACCAAGAACGTCGTCCTCATAGGCGAGGACATAGAGGGCGAGGCCCTGGCCACGCTCGTGGTCAACAAGCTGCGCGGCACCCTCAACGTGCTCGCGGTAAAGGCTCCGGGCTTCGGGGACCGGCGAAAGGCCATGCTCCAGGACATAGCGATCCTGACCGGGGGAACCGTGATATCCGAGGAGGTCGGGCGAAAGCTCGACTCGGTGCAGGTCGATGACCTCGGCCGCGCCCGCCGGGTCGTTTCTTCCAAGGAGGACACCACCATCGTCGATGGCGCGGGCTCTGAGGATGCCATCCAGGGCCGCATCAATCAGATCAAGGCCCAGATCGATGAGACCACCTCCGATTTCGACCGCGAAAAGCTCCAGGAGCGGCTTGCCAAGCTGTCCGGTGGAGTGGCGATCATCAAGGTCGGCGCCGCCACCGAGGTCGAGCTCAAGGAGAAGAAGAACCGTGTCGAGGACGCCCTGTCGGCGACCCGGGCCGCTGTCGAGGAGGGCATCGTACCGGGTGGAGGCCTGGCGCTGATACGTGCCCGGCAGTCTCTCGACGGCGTGACCATGGAAGGAGACGAGGGCACCGCCATCAGCATCCTCAAGCAGGCGCTCGAGGCGCCGATGAAGCTCATCGCCTCCAACACCGGCGTCTCCGGCGACGTGATCCTCTCCCAGAGCCTCGAGGCCGAGGGCGATGTGGGATACGACGCCGAGGTCGGCGAGTTCACCCACCTGCTCGAGCGGGGGATCATGGATCCAGCGAAGGTCACACGGGCGGCGATCGAGAACGCCGCCAGCGTGGCGGCCATGGTGCTGACCACCGAGTCCCTGATCACCGACATCAAGGAGCCGGAGCCGGCAATGCCTGCCGCGCCTCCCATGGACTACTAGGCGGAACAGGATAGAGGGTCAAGAGGCCCCCTCCACGGATGGAGGGGGCCTCTTTTTTTGCGGGTGGAAAATCGCGGCGCGTACGCGTATAAATGGTGCCGCGAAACCTGTGATGTCAAGCCGATCCACCACTTCCCCAGGACAAGACAACGTGGCT
Organism: Dehalococcoidia bacterium; assembly: GCA_965207145.1. Taxonomy (GTDB): domain Bacteria; phylum Chloroflexota; class Dehalococcoidia; order Lucifugimonadales; family UBA2962; genus CAUZIR01. The sequence goes on from OZ242262.1 coordinate 1,344,613, forward strand.
GCGTCGAACGGTTTCACACACCTGCACGTCCACACCGAATACAGCCTGCTTGACGGCCTGAGCCGCCTTCGGGCGGTCGTGGACAAGGCCGTCGAGCTGGGCATGGACGCCCTGGCGATAACCGACCACGGCGGACTGTACGGAGCGATCGACTTCTACCGTATCGCCAAGGAGCGGGGCTTAAAGCCGATCATAGGGTGCGAGGTGTACGTGGCGGCCCACAGCCGGCATTCCCGCGACCCCGCCGATAAGCGCCCGTATCACATGACGGTCCTTGCAAAGAACCAGGCCGGGTACCACAACCTGGTAAGGCTGGTCAGCAGGGCACACCTGGAGGGCTTTTACTACCGGCCGCGGCTGGACCGCGAACTGCTGGAGGAATACAGCGAGGGACTGGTCGTCCTTTCGGGCTGTCCGAGCGGAGAGGTACCACGCGCGATATCGGAGGGACGACTGGACGATGCGCGGGAGGCCGCCTCATGGTACCGCGACACGTTTGAGAACTACTACCTTGAGCTGATGAGACACGGCGGCGTTCCCGAACTGCCGGCGATCAACGAAGGCCTGATCGCCCTGTCAGCGGAGCTTGGCATTCCCACCGTCGCCACGAACGACTCTCACTATGTCGATCAGGCCGACGCTCCCTTCCAGGACATCCTGATCTGCATACATACCAACACGAACGTGCTGGACGAGCGTCGCCTGAGGATGACCGAGGACTCCTATTACCTCAAGAGCGCCGAGGAGATGGCCCGGCTTTTCTCGGATGTCCCCGAGGCCGTCGCCAATACGGGGGCGATCGCCGCGATGTGCGAGCTCGAACTGGACTTCGACACGCTCAGGCTCCCGCAGTTCCTGCCCCCTGACGGGCTGACGGCGGACGAGTATTTGCGGCAGATCTGCCGCCAGGGCCTTTCCAGCCGGCTCCCGAACGCCGGCGAGGTGGAGCTGGCTCGTCTCGAGTACGAGCTGGATGTCATCCACCAGACCCAGTTCCCGAATTACTTCCTGGTGGTGTGGGACATAGCACGCTTTGTTCGCGAGCAGGAGATCTTCTTCGCCGTCCGCGGGAGCGCGGCCGCCAGCCTGGTGCTGTTCTGCCTCGGGGTCACGGACATCAACCCGCTCGAGTTCGACCTGGTGTTCGAGAGGTTCCTGAACCTAGAGCGCAAAGAGATGCCGGACATCGACATGGACTTTCAGGACGATCGTCGAGACGAGGTCATCAGCTACGTCGTCGACCGCTATGGACGCGATCATGTGGCCCAGATCATCACCTTCGGCACCCTGGGCGCGAGGGCTGCCATAAGGGATTCGGGCCGCGCACTGGCCATGTCATACGGCGACGTGGACAGGGTGGCGAGGCTCGTACCGCAGCGGCTGCACATCTCCCTCAGGGAGGCGCTCGAATCGAGCACCGAGATGGCCGACCTGCACCGGGATGATGAACAGGTCAAAAGGCTCATCGACACGGCCATCCAGCTTGAGGGTCTGGTGCGCCACTCGAGCACACACGCTGCGGGAGTGGTCATCTCCAAGGAACCGCTCGAGCAATACGTTCCCCTGCAGAGGCCGGTCAAGGGCGATGAGCACGGCGTGAACACGACCCAGTACGCGATGGACCCCCTTGCCGCCCTGGGCCTGCTCAAGATGGACTTTCTGGGGCTTGCCAACCTCACGATCCTTGAGCGAACCCGCGGCCTCGTTGAGCGCCGCACCGGCAAGAGGATCGAGCTTACCGAGATACCCCTGGACGATGAAAAGACCTTCGAACTGCTCTCACGGGGCGAGACGGTCGGCGTATTCCAGATGGAGGGAGCGGGCATGACCCGCTACATACAGAGCCTTCGGCCATCGTCGCTCGGCGATGTTGCTGCGATGATCGCCCTGTACCGTCCCGGGCCCATGGAGCACATCGACACCTTCATCAACGCCAAGTACGGTCGTGAGGATCCCGACTACCCGCACTCAGATCTCGAAGAGATTCTCCGCGAGACCTACGGGGTGATCGTCTTTCAGGACCAGGTGCTTCACATCGCGCGCAAGTTCGCCGGATACTCGCTTGGGGAGGCGGACATAGTGCGAAAGGCGATGGGGAAAAAGATCCCCGAGATCATGGCCAAGGAACGCGAGCGATTCATCGAGGGGGCGCTTGCCCAGGGATATTCCCAACAGGTCGCAGATCGGGTCTTCGCGCTCGTTGAGCCATTTGCCGGGTACGCCTTTAACAAGGCCCACAGCGTCAGCTACGGCCTGATCTCCTACTGGACCGCGTACTTTAAGGCCAACCACCCGGGCGAATACATGGTCTCCCTTCTGAACGGCTATTCGGGGAACACCGACAAGGTCGCAACCGCAGTCGCTGAGTGCGCCCGCCTGGAAATACCGGTACGGGTGCCGGACGTAAACGAGGGCGAGGTGGAGTTCTCGCTCAGGTACCAGGACGGCAAACCCACGATCCTGTTCGGCTTGGCCTCGGTCAAGAACGTCGGCGCCGCCGCGGTCGAGCCCCTCGTGGCCGCCCGCCGCGAACATGGCCCGTTCGAAAGGATCGAGGAGATGTGCCGGGCGGCGGACATAGGCGGCCTCAACAAGAAGGCCCTCGAGAGCCTGATCAAGGCCGGCGCCTTCGACTGCTTCGGGGACCGCACCTCCATACTCAGCATCGCCGGGCGCATCATCTCGCTGGCACAGAGCGAGGCCGATCTCCGCGGCTCAAGCCAGACGACGATGTTCGACCTGTTCGGACAGAGCGTGGAGATTCCCCTCGCTCAGATCTCCATCGAGGAGGGCGCGACCCCTGACTGGCAGAAGGGTGACTGGGAGGTTGAACTGCTCGGCGTAGACCTGTCGACGGTAAGCTCGGTGTCCTCGCTGGCCGCCAGTGTCGATCCGTCCACCATCCTGTCCCGCGACGGCATTAGGCCAGACATGCACGGCCAGGAGGTCAGCCTTGCCGGACAGGTCGATGCAATTACCAATCGCTTTACGCGCGATGACCGTCCGTTCACCATCGCCACCCTCAAGATGCTCGGCGGAGAGATAGACGTGTTCGTATGGGAGGAACTGCAAGGGTCTACGGCGGCGGTCTGGCAGCAGGGCAAGCTCGTGCGGATCGTAGGCACCGTCAGGGACCGGGGCGAGGACAGGGTCAGCATCTCGGCGGTCTCAGCCGATGAGCACGTGGTGGACGATGAGGCAAAGTCGACGGCGGTGCCCGCAGCCCAGACCGAGCAGGTCGAAACAAGCACTGCGCCCCGAGATCTACCGTCTCCCGGGCCGACCGGGTCCACGAACGGTGCGGTCGCCTCGCGGGACGATCGTCCGGTTCGCCGAAGGCTCAGTCTCAGGATCATCGAGTCGGGTGAGCCCGAACGCGACGTAAGGCTTCTTGACCAGCTCGTGCGCACGATGCTGGAGCATGCCGGAGACGACGAGGTGGGGATGGAGATCGCCACCGCGGACAGCCTGGTTCAGCTTGACTGGCCACGCCTGGGCGTTGCGGCGACCGACGAACTGGCGTCCGAGCTTGCCGATCTGCTCGGGGACTCCGGCCGCGTGGCCCTGCTGGGATGAATCGCTTTGTCCGATAGGAAAAAGTGGGTGGTGCTCGAGATAGCCCCGGATCAGATCCAGGCCGAGATGCTGAGGGACCTGCTGATCGAGGACGGCATTCCGTCAATGATCGGGCAGGGCGATACCAGCTCGTTCATGGGTATCTCCCTGAACCCTGTACGCGTGATGGTGTTCGACGAGGACCTCGAGCGCGCCCAGCAGGTGCTTGCCGAGCTGAATTCCCCGTAGCTCCGGGCGGACCCGGCGCTGTGAGCCCGGATCGAGCCCGCCCGTTCTAGCCGCCCCCTGCTACCCGCGCCACCAGTGGGGAGGTGGAGAACCAGGCGAACTGGATGCCTCCCTGTCTATGAGCCATCGCTTGAGGGCGAGCGCGCTCTTACCCTTGCCGTAGCCGCCGAGCCCTCCACCGCTCGCCACGACCCGGTGACAGGGCACGAGGAACGGCACGCGGTTCCTTGCCATGGCCTGTCCGGCGGCGCGGGGAGCATTCGGACGTCCGGCGCTCTCGGCCAGCCACTTGTAGGTGCGGGTCTGGCCCCGGGGTATGGATCTGCAGGCCTCCCAGGCCGATCTCATGAAGGGAGGCGCACCGGAAAAGTCTGTCGGAATGTGGGAAAGATCGAGGACGTTTCCGTCGATGTAGCCCTGAATGCCCTCCCTTACGTTCCCCAGGAGATCGGGCTCGAAGATCGCCCCGTCCATCTCGCCTCCGAGTTCGTCGGCGCAGTCTCCGGGCGTCGGCTGGGGTATCGTGGCTCGCCGAACCCCCTGCTCAGAGGCGATGACCCCGACCCAGCCGGCCGCTGTCTCAAAGATGTCGTAGCAAAGTCGCTCGTGATCCCGCATCAATCGCTCCGGGTCCTTCCCCTGGGCACCAGCCGCCGCGCGATCCTGCCCGCCAGTGCACCCCTGATTCGTTTCCAGGCGAGCCGCAGCGGCAGATCGTCGACCGGCGTTGAGGCCGGCGCGCCGTACGTTACAGCCGAGTAGCGGCTCGCCACCAGCGTCGCCTCGCCGGCCACGCCTGGAAGCGCGGCGGCCAGGCTGCCGGCGTACTCGCGGGGCGTCTGGCTGGCGGATCTGCCGACCCCTGCCAGTCCGCCGAGCCTGGCCATCTTCGCGTAGACCTGCTGCTCGAGGGCGAGGCCGCGCAGGGCAAGGTTCCACAGGGCCTGCAGGGCCGCCACCAGCACCAGCAACGCGACGATCACGGCGATGATCGGCAGAACAATCACTCTCACCACGTCTATGCTGCTGTCCTCGCCCTCGAAGCCGCCCTCGACACCCAGGCCGATCGCCGACAGCTGGGCGGGAAACACGAAGCCCTGGAATTCGGCGAACTCCTGGTCGTCGAACGTATCAGTGGTGTCCACGACCTGGCCTCCGCTGGCCGGCCGGCCGATCTGCCGGTTGGGATCGGGCCACGCGGGTGTGGGCTCAAAGTCGATCCAGCCGAACTCCGGGAAGTAGACCTGGACCCATGCGTGGCTGTCGGAATCCCTGACGGCATTGAGGCCCGATGCCTCGTCGAACTCCCCTGGGGCGTAGCCGGCGGCGAGGCGCGCCGGGACGCCCACCGACCTGAGCATCACGGCCATCGATGAGGCGAAGTAGTCCGAGTAACCTGTCCGGGTCTCGAAAAGGAAGTGGTCAACCCCATCTGAGCCGGTCGGGGGGGCCTCGATGTCCTGGGAGTACGTGAACGACTCCCCACGCAGGTAGGTCTCGATGGCTCTGGCCTTGTCGAGAGGAGTGTCCGCAGTGCTGGTAAGCCGCCCGGCCAACTCCTTCACCCTCTCCGGGAGATCGCCGGGCAGCTGCAGGTAGTGATCGGTGATCGAGGCGTCATACTCAGTTCCCGCCCGCCGCAGGTCTTCGTTGGTGGCCGTCGATACCAGCGACACCATGTCGTATGTCTCTCCCCTGATCAGCTGCTCATCGAACTCGAACGAGACGACATCGGGCGAGATCGATTCCTTGCGCTGCAGGGTGACGCTGTCCACCCGGGGTTTTCCGCCGGGCTGGCTGTAATCGATGTGCGTTACGACGAGATCGTCGGGTATCAGCTTTGCGACCTCCGACTCGACGAAGCTGACCACGGGAGAACTGAGCCTGGTCCGGAGCTCGGTCGCAAGCTCCTTGACATCCGCGGGAAAATCCGCGTCGCCGGTCGGGTCCCCTATGCTGATCTCGAAGGACTTGGGTGAGAGCACCTCGATGGTCGCATCTCGATTCAGCCATTCCAGGTTGCCTCCCGCCAGCAGGCTGGTGCTGTCGAATTGCAGCAGCAGGCTCTGTGCGACTGCGGTGCGCTTCAGGGCGTCTCCCTGCGGCGGCGGCACGGTTTCCGGGCCCACCTTGACCTCCCTGGTGTCCCCTGCGACCCAGCCCTTGGGCGTGTACTCGCTGTAGGTCCGGGAAAGCCAGTAGGACGGGTACTCGGTATCTGCCATGAAGACGACATCGCCGTTGAAATGGATCGATCCAAGGAAGGGCAGATTGTCTCCAAATGGCCGCCCGTGGATGTTCTTCTTGGAGGCGATGCCGGTGACCAGCCGGCTGAGACCGCTCTCCAGTGTCGCGACGGGCGTGCGAGCCTGGGTCCACACGTTTGCCACGGTCTTTGAGACGTACACGTTAAGCGGTATCGACGCCGCTACGGCCAGCACGATGGCCGACAGGCAGAGCGCGGCGGCCACGGTTATCCATCCCCAGGCGGCCGAGAACCTGGTCCCCGCATCGCGCCACGCGATCTGGTTGTGCACAAAGCCCATTCGCACGAGCAGCAGCATGCTCAGGGCGACGAATATGAAGAACGAGGCGACTCGCTCACTGGGCAGAAAGCTGATGTGGGTGAACAGGGCCAGCCCACCCAGGATTAACGCCGGCCACACGTATCTGCGCCTGAAAAGGAACCAGGAGCTGAAGAAACCCAGCAGCCATCCGCCGCCGAGCAGGGCCATGCTGAATGGCATCAGGTCTGTGCTGATACCGCCCGATACCGCCGCCTGGTACCAGTCATTCAGCCGCAGTGCCGTCTGATGCACCGAGCCTATGAACGATTCGTCCTGAACCAGTCGGGAGGCCTGCCAGTAGACGATCACCACCCCGAGGGCCAGACCGAGCACTATGAGGACTGGCCATGGCCACCTGATCTTGGCCAGCGCCAATCCTGCCAGGGAAGACAGCAGAATTATCAGCACCATGCCCGGTGTGTCCGTCCACTCCGCCTGCTGGATCGTGACGCCGACCACCAGCACCAGTCCCCACAGGATGGCAAGGGTCGCCCAGCCCTCCTGCGGGCTGTAACGCCTGAGCAGGTCTGTCAACGCATGCTCCGCACCGGCCAGGGACAGGATCCGGTCGCGGCTCGGCGCGGTTCCTGTGGGCGGTGCGAGAACGCCCTCACTACGGGCCACCGGCAACCTCCACAGGTCTGGCCGCCGCGGGCACTTGCCCGTCGGGGCCCGCCTCCTCGCTGGGACGGTGGGTCCTGCTCAGCGCCTCCGGCAGGTAGTCGCCAGAGGCCACAACGTAGGTGGGGATGCCGGCCGCCTCCAGGTGGGGCAGAGCCTCGCGGGAGTCGAAGAACCCGCCGAAGGACCTGCCGTCGATCAGCACGGCAACGACCCTGACCCGGCGCAGGGAGAGCTGCCGGAGGGCCCAGACCCACTCGGGCCTGGGCGAGGAGGTCACCACCACCAGCGTGGTGTGATGGCTCCACAGCATCTCGTCCTCTGCCAGCGCGTCCCCGAGCGGCATCGTGCCATCGGCCTCGCTGCGCGCAAGGTAGGCCAGGACGCGATCCATCTGGCCGGCGCCGGTATCGGCCTGGAGCAGCAGCTTCTCCGCCCCGTAGGCGATCAGGCCCACCGGCATGGACTCGGTCAGGAATCTCTTGGCCAGCGACGCGGCGGCGCTGACGGCATACTCATCTGTGCTCTCCTCCATCTCTCCGGCCTGAACGTCCTGATGGAGATCGACCACTATCCAGACGTCACTTGCGTGGCCCTCGTCGAACTCCTTGGACATCAGGTGGCCCAGCCGGGCGGTGCTGTTCCAGTGCACCCTTCCCAGACTGTCGCCCGGGGCGTATTCGCGAACGCTGGACGCGTGTGGGGTCAGGTCATGGGTACGCCGCTTAAGGGAACTATCTCCCGACAGGTTGGCCGGCGGCACCCGGAAGCCTGGAAGGTCGTGGGCCCTGGGGTAGACGACCACAGAATCGGTGTAAGGGAAGGTGAGCTCCCTGTGGAAGAGACCGAAAGGGTCTGTGTTGCGGGCCACCACCGGGCCCATCGTGTAGACTCCCCGCCTCCTTGCGATGCCTCTGGGGGTCCACTCGACGGCGGCGCTCGGCAGCATACCCATTGCATTGCCGGTCGAAAAACCGGGAAGTTCGCTTAGGTCCTCTACCTCTATGGTGGGTCTGGGCAGACTCGAGGTGTTCTGGACGGTGATGTGCTCTTCCACCGTGTCGCCGGCCGTGACCCGGCGTGTCCTGCGGTCGATCGAGACCGTCATGGATCTCAGGCTGAGCCAGTTCCAGGCGAAGCTGACCGCCACCACCAGAGCGAAGATGTAGGCAAGCCTGTAGAACAGACCCAGGCCGGTGGCCATACCCGTGATCAGGGCGGCCGCTATGAGTATCGCTATCAGGTAAGACCTGCGCAGTACGACGAATCTCATAATCTGTGTCTAGCGGCCTATGAATCCCTTAACGTGAGCGCCGGGAACCGGCAGCGCTTCGACTATGCGGCGCGCGACGTCAGATCCCCTGACGCCCCTCATCCGCGCGGCCGCCGATACGATCATCCGATGGCTGAGGATGGGCTCGCTAAGCTCCTTTACGTCGTCCGGGAGCACGAAGTCCCTGCCTCTGATCAGGGCCAGGGCCTGGCCGGCCCGGAATAGCGATATGGAGCCCCGCGGCGAGCATCCCAGGCTGATGTCGGCATCGTCGCGCGTGGACTCGACGATGGACACGATGTACTGGCGGACCAGTTCGTCGACGAACACTTCCCGGGCCGCGTCTTGCATCAGGACGATCTCGTCCGGCGAGGCAACCGCCCCGAGGGAGTCGATGGGATGCGCGGACTGCTGGTTGTTCACTATCTCGAGCTCTTGTTCCGTGTTCGGATAGCCGAGAGTGATCATGAGCAGAAATCGGTCCAGCTGGGCCTCCGGCAGGGGGAATGTGCCCTCGTACTCGATCGGGTTCTGGGTGGCCATCACGGTGAAGGGTCTGGGCAGCACGTGCGTCGTCCCCTCCACGGTCACCTGTTTCTCCTCCATGGCCTCAAGCAGGGCCGACTGGGTCTTGGGCGTGGCGCGGTTTATCTCGTCGGCCAGCACGATCTGGGAGATTATGGGTCCGGGCTTGAACTCGAACTCGGAGGTCTTCTGGTTGAATATCGAGACCCCGGTCACGTCGCTGGGCAGCAGGTCGGGGGTGAACTGGATGCGCCGAAAGCTGCTGCCGGAGGATCGAGCCAGACTGCGCGCCAGCATGGTCTTGCCGACCCCGGGCACGTCCTCTATGAGCACGTGGCCCTGGCAGATCAGGGCTATGAGCCCCAGCTCGATGGCCTGGTCCTTGCCAACGATTACGTGCTTTACGTTTTGTACGATTCGCCCGGCGATTTCCCGGGCTCTCTCTATGTCCGCCATGGGTTCTCCCCGCGCCTCGTGCCGGTCACGTTGGTTGTCCGAGTACGTTTCATCGAGGGGCCAATCGCCCGGCCGGCGTCGGGGTACATATTACTGCCTTACGTCGCCCCGCATCCTATGGGCCAATGCCGCGCCTTGGACCGGAGCCCCGAACATCCGCTGCGCAGGTAAGCGGCGCCGAAGGCGATTGCTTTACCGGGGCGAGGCGGGCGGAGAGGCGGAGACCAGTGTCGGCCGTCGACTCCTCGTTCTGATCCGAAGGATGCGGACCCTGCCGCCGGGACCGAGCCAGAGAGAACCGGGGGACCGGTCCGGTGCGGACGCTTGCCTGATACGGGCGGTTAAGAGGAAGGTTCTAGCCTGATGCGGCGCAGACCGGGTGGGAGGGGCTGACTCCGTTCGGCCATCCGTCCGGGACTCCGGTCTCGACCATTACCTCGACTTCGAGCCGCGTGGACCCGCCGCCCCTGAATACACCGTGAGTGGGCGCGACGTCACGGTAGTCTCGACCAACCGCCACCCTCACGTGCCGCTCTCCGGCAATGCTTCTATTGGTGGGATCGAGGCCTATCCACCCGAGATCGGGCAGGCGGCACTCAACCCAGGCGTGGCTGGCCTGGGCCCGTACGGATCGGCCCTCCCGGTCCACGATATGGAGATAGCCGGAGACGTAGCGTGCCGGTATTCCCCAGAGCCGGGCGACGGCGATCATTACATGGGCGTAGTCCTGGCAGACGCCCCGACCCGATTCGAGGATATCTTCGATGGGCGATACAGCCGAGGTGCTGCCCGGCACATATTCGAAGGCCCGGTAGAGGATGTCGGAAAGGTCGAGCAGGGAGATGAGGGGATCGGCTCCAGGGCTCGCTATGCCATGTCCTTCGACGAATTCTTCCAGCGCGTGCGAGGGCCGTGCAAACTCGCTCGAGTGTATGAAGTCCCACTCGTCAAACGATTCTCTCCACGAGCGTATCTCCTCCCAGGCGTCAGGGCCCAGCGAGTCGGGCAGGGACGGGGCCGCAGTAGTTTGCACGGTGGATCGGGCCGTCACCACCAGCGAATCATGATCCCGGTGGATGTTGAGGACGTGCTTTGAGTTGCCGAAGCAGTCCTTTTCCATGTTGATTGCCGACGAGGGATCGGTGGTGATCTCAAAGCCGAGAAGGCGCTGCGCCGAGTCGTGCCTGGGCGTCAGGCATAGGGACATCACGCTGTTGCGTATCGGCCAGGTGTACAGGTACCGGGAGATGTGCTCTATGTCGTAGCAGGCACGATCCATAACGTCATCAGTCTTCTCAACTGGCCGTCGACTTCTAAAACGTCGTGGAGACCGCCGAGTTACCTGGGCGGCCCGCAAGTCTCGCCTGCCCATCCGGGTTCCGCAGTCCTCAGCACGGGAAGCAGGCCCCGACTGCGAGCCCGACGATCGCCTAGCACGAGTCTACTGCATCGACCTGCGGGTTCGGAGGAATTTGTGGGGTCCGTTCAGGCATGGACTTTGAGGCTACGGCCCTTCAGTATCCTTCCTGTCAACATGATCTTTCCTTGCCAATCGGCTGGCCGGCGGCGCATGCTCACCGATCTCGGCCGGCACCGGTCACGGGCCGCAAGAGATCAGGTCGACCAGGGGTGACATGAACCGGTGAGATTGTTCCGGACGCAGCTTACGAGGAGTCTGGTCGCGCTGGCGGTACTGGTGGGTGCGGCCATCGCGGGCTACATGTCGATCGAGGGCTGGTCGCTCCTGGATGCCGCCTACATGACGGTGGTTACCTTCACTACGGTCGGGTACGAGGAGGTCCGTCCACTTTCCTCGGCCGGGCGAGTGTTCACGATGTTCCTGATGGTGGCTGGCGTAGCGGTGATGCTGTACATCCTGTCCACCGTCATGCAGTTGGTCGTGGCGCAGGAGATGTTGCGGAGCCTTGTGCGGAGGCACAGAATGAGGAGCCGTATGGCTAGACTTACCGGCCATTTCATAGTTTGCGGCTACGGGCGAGTCGGCATGGCGGTTGCCCATGCGCTGAGCGAAAGATCGTCGAAAATCATCGTCATAGAAAGGGACGATAGGGCGATTGCCGATGCGGAAGAGAGGGGTTTTCTCTGCATAGGCGGGGATTCGACCATTGACGATAACCTGGAAGCCGCGCAGGTCAGGGAAGCGGCGTGCTTGATCGCCGCAACCGGTGACGATAGCCAGAACGTCTACATATCCCTTTCGGCCCGCACCCTGAACCCGGACCTGCATATCGTGGCTCGCGCTTCCAGGGCCGATGCCGAGGAGAAGCTGCGGAGGGCGGGGGCGGACGAAGTGATACTGCCCCACGTCATAGTCGGACAGCAGATGGCGCTCACGGCTCTGGAGCATTCCCGCTAGCTCTCTGCTTGGCAACCCGACGGACCGGATCGTTGGTCACGAACTCTCCCGCCTTGAGTGCGCCTGGGGCAGGGTGGACCCCTTGAAAGCCGTTACGTTTCCGGCCTTAGCTTCTGAGTCGTTTTCGCTAGCAGGCCGCAGGCGTATAGACTGATATTTCACCGGGCGGACAGTCCCGCCGGAAGCAATCTGACTCCAGGGAGCACGAGCAAGCCATGCCGGAAGTTACATCGCACGCCCACGGCGCACCATCATGGGCCGACCTTTCCACCACCGACGAGTCGGCGGCCCTTTCCTTCTACGCCGCGCTGTTCGGATGGGCGGACGAACCTCAGGAAATGGGGCCGAACAGTTACTACCACTTACAAAAGGTCAATGGCCGCTCCGCCTGCGCCATCTACCAGCAGAGCGAGGAGGAGCGGAGCCAGAACGTCCCCTCCCACTGGAACATATACATCACGGTAAATGACGTGGAAGAGGCCGCGGCCGCCATTCGCAAAAACGGCGGTCAGGTTGTATTCGGGCCCATGGACGTATTTGAGGCCGGCCGCATGGCGATGTGCCAGGATCCCCAGGGGGCCTTCTTTGCCGTGTGGCAGGCAAAAGAGCACATCGGCGCTGAAATCAAGGGCGAGACCGGGGCCATGTACTGGCATGAACTGCTGACGACCGACAGGGCCGGCGCCTTAGAGTTCTACAAGGCGGTGTTCGGACTTGAGAGTTTCCAGGTTCCGGAATCGCAACTGGACTACGTGATGCTGCGGACCGAGGGGACCGAGGTGGCCGGGGTCCTTCAGATCACCCCAGAAATGGGCGAATTCCCGCCCCACTGGTCGGTCTACTTCGGAGTAGAAAGCGCCGACGCCACGGTCGAGCAGGCCAGGTCGCTGGGCGCGGCGGTATACGTGCCGCCCACCGATATCGTTCCGGTCGAGGGCAACCCTGCCATGGGCCGCTTTTCGTCGCTGGCTGATCCACAGGGCGCTTCTTTTTCGATCTTCGAATCAGCCTGAAGGACCCGGGGCAGCAGGTCTCTTCGACGGCTCGGCCTGTAAGCTCCCGCCTCAGGCCTTCCGCAGGGCCCTGCCCGCCAATGCGCCGGTGTGGCGACCTTCGTCTATGACGATGGTGCCGTTGACGATCACATAGTCGACCCCGTCGGAGAGCTGCTTGGGCCTTGAGCGGCTGACGTTGGGCCTGATCACTGCGGGGTCGAAGATGACTAGATCGGCGAAGAAGCCGTCTCTCAGAATCCCCCGGTCGTGTATGCCGAGTCTCTGAGCCGGTCCGGACGTCATCTTTCGGATCGCCTCCTCCAATCTGATGCGCCCCTCCTCGCGCACCATCATCGACAGGAACATCGGGTAGCATCCGTAAGCCATCGGGGATGGATAATCGCCGATCATGACCGCATCGCTGCCAACCATGTAGAGCGGATGGACCATGAAGTCCGGCAGCGTTCCCTGGTCGATGACCTCGCCGACGAACGAGACTCCAAGGCTCTCTTCAATGAGCAGTTCTGACATCGTATCTACCGGATGCTGCCCGCGCGCCTCGGAGACGGAGGCTACCGACCTGCCCTCGTAGCACTTGTTGTGGGCGAGCTTGAAATTGGTCATCCAAATCTCATCCCAGTCCCGCGCTAGAGGGATTACCTCGTCGCGCAACTGCTCTCTGGCTTCTCCGTCCTTGAGTACTTCCAGGGTCCTACGAGGACCGCCGTCCTGGATCCACTGCGGGAACATGATCAGGATCTTTGTGGGACCGAAGGGATACGGGAACATATCGAACGTAACGTCCATCCCGCCGGCCCTCGCGTCCTCCACCAGCTCCATGATGCGACCGGCGCCCCCCGGGTGCGTCACAAGCCGGCACAGGTGGGTGAGGTGAACCGGCACGTCGGCCCTCCGTCCTATCTCCAGGGCCTCCCTGAAGGGATCCAGGTACCGGTCGCCCAGGCTGTACCTGACGTGCGTGTGGTAAAAGCCTCCCAGCCTGGCCGTCTGCTCACACAGCGCCACCAGCTCGTCCGTATCCGCAAAGCTGCCAGGCGGATAGTCCAGGCCCGTGGAAAGTCCGAACGCCCCGTCCTCGATCGCCTCTCTCAGGAGGCCGATCTGAACGTCCATCTCGGCGGCCGTCGGCTGGCGCATATTCCAGCCCACCGATCCGGCCCTGATTGGGGAATTGCCGACCATCGTCGCGATGTTCACGGCGACACTTCCGTCGTATACGTCCAGGTACTCTGAGACCGAGCCCCACGTCTTGGGCGTCGACGGAGATCCGTCGAAACCGGAGTTAAGCCAGATCAGGTCGCGACGGTCCTCCTCCCGCCTGAACGGCGCATAAGAGACGCCATCGATACCGATGACCTCGGTGGTGACGCCCTGGTGGACCTTTGGCATGTGCTCGGGATCGTCCAGGATGACCAGGCTCGAATGTGCGTGGACGTCGATGAAGCCGGGGCACACCACCTTGCCCGTCGCGTCGATCGTCTGCACCGCCTCGACCTCGGAAACCTCACCCCGCAATATGCGGAGCCGGTCTCCTTCGACCGCGACGCTGGCGTATATCGCGGGCGCACCGGTACCGTCCAATACCCTGCCGCCGTTTATCAACAGATCGATCACGCTCGCTACCTCCTGCCGCTAGGTTCCAAGGCCCTCCGAAGGCCACCAGAGTCGGAGCCCCCCTTCTCCACCCTGAAGTGTCGCGCTGCGGCTAAGCCGGGGCGACCCCTAGGTAAGCCTGTAGAGACGATTGAGGGGCACCTGCGTAACAGCCTCGGAGGTCACCGGCACGTCGTCCACGGTCACCTGTGCAGCCTGCCCGTCGACCTCTATATGCGGGCTCACGCTGTTGTGGAGCATCGCGCCCTTCCTGACTGTCCGGACGCCCGCCACTGGCCTCAGGCCCCTGGCTGTCCTGAGTCGACGACTAAGACCCGACTCGATCGAATCGGAGGACACGAACAGGGCGCTCAGGGCAGACGGGTTGATGCCGATGCCCCCGAACATGGGTCCGTACGAGGTTGGCTCAGAGCCTGGCACCGTGGCGTTTCCCTCGCCCATCGGTCCCCAGGCTACGAAGCCTCCCTTCATCACCACTTCGGGCTTGATGCCGAAGAAGGCCGGTCGCCAAAGGACCACGTCGGCCATCTTGCCCGCCTCCAGTGATCCGACGTGGTCGGCGATGCCGTGGGTGATGGCAGGATTAATCGTGTACTTGGCGATGTACTGGCGGATCCGGTCGTTGTCGTTGTCGGGGTTCACCGCACCGCGCTCGGCCTTCATCTTGTGCGCCAGTTGCCAGGTGCGGGTAATGACCTCGCCGATCCGACCCATCCCCTGTGAGTCGGAGTTGATGACCGGTATGGCGCCAAGGTCGTGCAGGACGTCCTCGGCGGCCATCGTCTGTTGTCGAAGCCTGCCGCCCAGCGCAGCTGCGTCCGACGGGATACTCAGGTCGAGCAAATGGCAAATCACGGTCATCGCGAAGTGCTCCTGCAACGTGCCAACCGAGTACGGCAGGGTGGGCGTCGTCGAAGACGGGATGATGTTGTCGACACCCGCCATAGTCAGCAGGTCGGGAGCGTGGCCGCCCCCGGCTCCCTCGATGTGGTAGGCATGCACTGCTCGACCGTCGATTGCCTCGATGGTGCCGCGCACGTCGGCCGATTCCTGCAGTCCGTCCGTGTGTAGCGCGACCGAGACGTCGGCCTGCTCGGCGATCCGCAGGCAGGTGTCGATAACGTTGCCGTAGGCGCCAAGGTCCTCATGGATCTTAAAGCCGCACGCCCCGGCCTCGATGCTCTCTTCCATGGGGAGCGGGCTCGTGGCGCTTCCGGAGGCCTGGAGCCCGAGGTTGACAGGCAGGTGCTCGAATGCCTCGAAGGAGCGCTGCAGGATGAGCTGGCCGTTGTCGAATACGCCGCCGCCGATGAGGGTGGTGATTCCGGCCGCCAGTGCCGCCTCCACCACCCTGGGGGTCACTATGTGAACGTGACTGTCGACCCCGCCGGGGGTGGCGATCATGCCGACCCCGCTGATGATTACGGTGTTTGCTCCGATCTCGAGATCGACCTCGTCCATGATGTCGCCGCTGCCGGCGCGGCCGATTCCGACGATCAGCCCGTCTTTGACCCCGATGCTGCCCTTTCGCACCCCCAGCACCGGATCGACGATGACCACTCCCGCGATCACGTAGTCAAGGTCCGAGGCCCGGGTGCGGCGGTGGGCCATGAGCATGCCGGCCCGGATGTTCTTGCCCCAGCCCAGCAGCGCCTCCTCGCCGTACTGAGTCGAATCCGACTCCACCTCGGCCACGATGTTGGTGTCACCGAGCCTGATGCGGTCACCAGTCGTCGGACCGTAGGTCCCCGCATAGCGGTGTCGGTCGATCTCAAACGGCATATGACATCCCTTCTTTCGGGCAGGGCGAGGTGGCAGCCGATCGCCTGCCGATCAAGCCTTCGCCTGTCCTGTGTCGCGAAACCCGGCCGATCTCAGCATGGTCAGGGCGGTCTCGACGTCGTCGAGAGCCCCGTTCACAAAGCCCTGAAAACCGTGAACATGCCTTCGGCCGGCTAGAGGTATGAGGTCGACCGTCGTTTCTTCGCCCGGTGCCCAGCGCACGCCCGTGCCCGCTGCCACGTCCAGGCGCATCCCGTACGCCGCTCTTCTGTCGAAGGCCAGGTCCCTGTTCGCCTCGAAGAAGTGGTAGTGGGAAGACACGTAGACGACCCTGTCGGACTCGTTCCTGACGCTAACCGACCTTGTCTCCCGCCCTTCATTTACAGTGAGCTTGCCAGCCGCCACGATCACCTCGCCTGGCTTTGGCATCGTCCCTTCTCCCATCGGCGTGTGAGCCACTATCTGATCGGATCGTCGATTACGAGCAGCTTGGTACCGCTGTCGAAACCCGCTTCGACCCTTATCGGATCGGCCAGTTCGGCCACACCCTCCAGCACCTCGTCGGCGGTGAGGATCCGGCTGGCCAGCTCGAGGACCTCTTCGTAGCTCCTTCCGGCCCTGGCCTCCTCCATCACCTCATCGCAGATCAGCGCCACGGCCTCCGGGTGGTTGAGCCTTATGCCTCTCGCCCGTCTGCGCCGGGCCATCTCAGCCACCGAGAAGATTGTGATCCTATCCATCTCCCTTGGAGTGAGCCTCATGTTTGTGCTCCTCTAGCTCGTTGCGGTCCACCCTAAGGTGGCCCTTCGTGAAGGTCAACGGTTGGAAGGGATTTCTGCCGGAGTCGGCCGTCTCGGGTCAACGAGCATCAGGCAGGAACCGCCAGCGAGGTAGGCGCTGAGCCCTGCGATCTGGTGATCCGGCTGGCGCGGCCCTCGGCTCGGGAAGTTGAAGGTGACCGTCCTTGAGCCGGGCTTTCGCACCGCCACAGGTCGGCTATACGACCTCAAGTCGATGATGGGGTCGGGAAGGCAGCTCGATGGAGATGGAATCGCCCGATTTGACTTCGCCCCCCGCAAGCACGATGGACATGACTCCGGCTTTGCGGACAAGGCCGCCATCGGGATCGCGTTCTAGGACAGCCGCCATCAGTCCCGGCTCAAGTCCATCGAGCTGCCTGCATGGATTGCGCAGTCCGGTTATCTCAACCACCGCGGCTTCGCCGAGCGTCAATCTGGTTCCGCGCGGCAATTCTAGGAGGTCGATGCCGCGGGTGGTTATGTTCTCTCCCATCTGCCCGGCCGCCACCCGGAAGCCGGCCTCACTAAGTTCGTCGTGCAGCTCGGCGTGGATCAGGTGCACCTGCCTCAGGTTGGGCAGGCTCGGATCGCGGGCCACGCGCGACCTGTGCTTGACCGTTGCGCCGCGGTGTGCGTCATCTTCTACTCCCACGCCAGCGAGCAGCCGGATGCGGCTTCGGTTCGGTTTGGCCATCGAATGCGTTGGACTACTGCTCACCGCCTCAACCATCCCCCTGCCGTCAGACATGCTTGCGCCCTGGCCGCCGGTCCGCCAGACGGTCGCCGCAACGACCGCGCCGCACGATCAACGACCTAGCCTTAGGCCGTCCATTCCGAGCCTTTTCTTTACTTCTCATTTCCCGCGAACACCGAATTAAGCGAGCCAGAGCCTACATTAGCGAACCGGCGAGGGGAGCCGCTCGCCTGGGTCAATTTATCGCAGCCTCCGTACATACCCTAACTTCTATAAGGGGAGTCAACCGAGTGCGTGCAGCCTCATGGTCTATGCGGAGGGTAGGTGCAGCCCCCGGACGATCAACGGGCGAGGCCGGCACGTTAGAGAAATTCGTGGTCCCGGTGCAGCGCTTTCTCGCATCGTAGATTTCGGCCCAAGGGAGGTCGGTTAACCTTGAATTACAGGGGAAGGCAGGTGCGAAAGAGGGTGGGTCTGTCTCCACAGGGAGGATAGTTGCTGCTCGTCGTTCTTATTGCAGGCTTATTCGCCGGCCTGGTGTCGGGTGTGGCGGGTATGGGGGTAGCCATAGCGGCCCTGCCGGTCCTGCTGTACGGTCCGGAGCTGTTCGGCATCGAGCCCCTGTCGGTGAAGGAGGTGACCGGCCTGACCGTCGTGCAGAGCTTTGCCAGCGGCGCCGTCAACATCGTCCGCCACAGGTCCGCCGGTTACGTGCACCGACCTCTGGTGCTCTGGGTCGGGCTGCCTGCCGGTGCGCTCGCTTTGGGCGGGGCACTGGCATCCACGTTTCTGCCAGACGCGGCGATCCTGGCGACGATGGTGGGCATGGCGTTGGCTGCCGCAGCGGTAATGCTATCTCCCAGCATTCTGAGGGGGCGGGCCAGCGGGCCTGGCGACGACGGATGGTCAGGCGAATCCGAGCCGCCCGATGTCGATAGGGTTAGAGCACTTACCGTGGGCGCCGTCGTGGGGGGAGTGGGCGGCATCTCGGGCCTTCCGGGCGCGTTCTTGATGGTGCCGCTACTCATATTTGGACTGGGGATACCGACAAGGCTGGCGATCGGCAGCAATCTTGGAATCATGCTGTTCGCTTCGGGCGCCGCATTCATCGGCAAACTGGGTGGCACCCTGGTACCTGCGGTCCCGGCCCTTGTGATAGTCGGCAGCACAATGGTCGCGACACTGCTGGGGTTCGAGATCAACCGGCGACTGAGCGCCCGACATCTCAGGTGGCTGCTGGGCGCGCTGGTAGCGGCAACCGCGGTACGGGTGCTCTTGGACTTGCTCGGCTAGGGGAGCGATACCCGCGCGGAGGGTAGGATCGGCCCTCCATGTTCGAGGGGCGTGAGAGCGCGGTAAGAGACCTCAGCTTGGCTCGAATGGCCCTGGAGGGACCCGGCCTGGCCGAAAAGCGGCTGTCTGGAAAACTCAACGCAGCGGCATCCTGACGGCCCGCTCCAGGTTGGAAAGGTAGTCGCTGAAGGCGCGGCGCCCCTCTGGCGTTGCCTCCACCCAGGTGCGAGGCTTGGCCTTTAGGAATTCCTTGGTGGTGGCAACAAATCCCGCCTCCTCAAGCTTACGGAGATGGATGGTGAGGTTGCCGCCGGTCAGGTCCAGAGTCTTCTGGATGAAACCGTAGGCCAGCCGGTCGGTCTCGGATTGGTGCGCCAGCATGGTCATGATGCGGAGCCGGGTGGATTGGTGGATCGTTTCGTCTAGGACGATCGGACCGTCTTTCATGCGGTGCCGCTCCTGCGAATCCAGACCCAGGCTATGGCCACCACCACCACCATCATCGCGGCAGATACAACCAGCGCGGCGTCGCCAGCAAAGTGGTCTGGAATATAGAAAGCCGCAGCTATGCCCAGCCCCACGAGGGCGATCGCCGGGTGGTGCATGATGCCGAAGAGGATGTACCCCAGCGACACGATCCCAATGGCGATACCGCCGATCGCCTTGCCGTCGGCCTCTGCGGTCCACAGCCCGGATGCAGCCGGGACTATGAAGGCGGCCGCCACAACCGAAATCCAGAACGCGAATACTCGCAGGCCCACGCTGGTGGCGGTGGGACCTGCGGCGTTGTCGCGGCTGGCCCGGTACCCGATCATGGAGCTTGCGACCATGCCCACAAGGCCCAGGCCGCCCCACAGGGGTCCCGGAAACCACGGGAAGTCCTCGGCAAAACCGGTCGCGTGGGTGTCCACGGCAAACTGCGCAACGAAACCGATGGCGACGATGGCGCCCCACATCAGCATGATGGTCGGCCATCCGGCCACGTACATCGAACTCCGGGACCTTTCCAGGGTCGCCTGTATCGACTCCCAACCCTCGTTGGGACTTATCCGTTCTCTTTTGACCTCTCCGCCCTGCATGCATCACCTCGTATTTTGTCGCTACAAACTAGTTTATAACACAAACTCATAGGGTTGAAAAGTACGTTGGTAGGCTGACTGCCGGTCCTCGCGTTCAGATTGGTCGATCGGCCAAGGGCCTGCTGCCCCGGACTCGCGGCCGTGAGGGTGGATGGCCATCGTGGGCATCGGATTCGAAATCGATCAGATAAATCGGCTCAAATGTCAGCAAACCACCGGTTGCTGAATCTTTTGTGCAATAATGCGCGCGGGACTCGATCGGTGCCAAAGCGGTGCGAGAACGGCCTGTCGGCTGGCGGGTCCCTTCTGCAGAGCCTGGCAGGCCCTTTCGGTCCGCAACCGTGCCGGTTGGTCTGGACTAGTTAGGGAGGTCGGGACCATGAAGCGACTCTTGATCGTTTTGGCATGTACCCTCGTCGGCTCAATCGCCGCGGCGGCATGCGCGGGCGAAACCGAGGTTGTGGAGAAGATCGTCGAGGTGCCGGTGGTGGAGGAGGTGGTCAAGGAGGTTGAGGTCGAGAAGATCGTCGAGGTGGAAAAGGAGGTGGTGAGGGAGATCGAGGTCGAAAGGGTAGTTGAGGTCGAGGTCGAAAAGCTCCTCATCGCCACGCCCACCCCGCCTCCGGCGACGGGCGAGCCTCAATTCGGCGGCACACTGAGGATCGTCGCGCAGGCCAGCATAAACAGCCTGGATCCTGCCCACGACGGGGCCTACGTGGCCGTCGCGGTGGGCTCCCATATGTTCGAGGGGCCTCTCGGTTGGGACCTCAATCTGGCTGATGGCCCCCGGATGGCCGATGAGTGGAGGATCAGCGACGACGGTCTCACTTGGACCTTCACCTTGCGGCCCGGGATGATGTTCCACAACGGTGAGCCGGTCACCGCACAGGACGTGGTGACCTCCTTCGGGCGCTACCTGAACGGTGCGCATTCGACGGCCACGCTGATGCATGAGTTCACAGACAACGAGAACCAGTTCACCGTCATCGACGATCTCTCGTTCGACGTGAACCTGGTCACACCCTACGGGGCCGTGGCTGCAGGCATTGCCAGGCCCTTCGGCAGCGTCTACGTCATGCCCCACAGCCTCATTCATTCCACGACTCACACCGCGCCGACGCCCGAGTACGTGGGGTCGGGTGCATACGAGTACGAGGACTGGAGGCAGGGCGACAGGGTGACCCTGAAGCGGTTCGAAGGCTACGTTGCCAGGGGCGAGGCGAACAGCCTTTACACCGGAAAACAGACCGCCTACATAGACACCCTCATATGGCTGGAGATCCCGGACGAAGAGACCAAGATCGCCGGCCTGGAAACGGGAGAGTGGGACATTGTGGACGGTGCGGGACTTGATTTCTTCAAGCGACTCAATGAGGACCCCGACTTTGTGGTGCCCGTGTACAAGCCCGGTCATCGATCGGACTTTCGCCCGTGGGCCGGTTTCCCGCCCTTTGACGACCTCCTAGCCAGGAGAGCCCTCCAGGTTGGAATGGACATCGAGGCGACGATGTTCGCCCTGGGCGGCAGGGACCTCTGGGATCTGTGCCCCGCCGTCTTCTACTGTGGCACCCCGCTTGAGACCGACATAGGCGCCGACCAGTACTACAACCTCAATGACAAGGAGCTGGCGCGCGAATTGGTCGCCCAATCGTCCTATGACGGTGAGACCGTCGTACTGCTCAACCCCAGCGACTACGCCACCATCACCCCGGTGGGCATCGTGGTAAAGCAGGAAATAGAGGATATGGGGTTCAACGTCGAGCAGCCGGCCCTGGACTGGGCGACGGTCATAAGCACCTTCGGCGAAGAACGCAGCACCAGATACGCCGGTCTGACGGCCTGGGCGTCCCACTGGTGCTGCGGTGAGCCGCTCAGCGACTTCTATCTGGACGGCGACGGGTGGTTCACGGCCAAGATCCCCGAGCTGAAGCGACTCCGGATCGAGTACGCTCAGGCCACCGACCAGGCGGAAAGATTCGCGATCGCAGAGCAGCTTCAGCTCGAGGCATACAAGAACGTGGTGATCGTCTACCTGGGCACCTGGTACGCGATATTCCCTCACACGACGGCACTCAAGAACTTCCAGGTCAAGGCGTTCCCCTACTATGCGAACGTCTGGCTCGAACGCTAGGCGAGGTGGCGTAATGTGAAAAAGGCGGTGAGGGTCACGTATGACGTCCGCGTGCCAATGTCGGACGGAGTGCAGTTGGCCGGTAACCTCTACCGCCCCGATGCCCCCGGGCCGTTCCCCGCCATCCTGACGTATATCCCATACCTTAAGGATGGCTTCGGCGGCCTGGGGGGCATGGAACCCTACCAGCGTCACTTCGCATCCAGGGGATACGCTGTCATGCAGCTTGACTTCCGTGGAGTGGGGAGTTCCGAAGGCGTCAATCCATATCCGTTTGACCCCAGGGAGCGCCTCGATGTCCACGAGGCCGTCGAGTGGATGGCCGCACAGCCCTGGTGCGACGGTGCGGTGGGTATGTGGGGCCTCTCATACGGGGGCATAACCGCAATAGCCGCGGCTACAACGCGTCCTCCCCACCTTAAGGCGATCGTCCCCGTCCACGCCACCGATGACAACTGGAGCGCGATGTTCGTGCACCGCGGCTCCCGCCTTATGCTGCTGGCCGATCCCCACTGGGGTCCGGGGATGACGGCCAACAACCTCCTGCCACCGCTGCGGTCGGACGGTACACCGGACTGGATCGAGCGCTGGTACGAGCGCCTGGAAGGCAATACCCTTTGGCACCTTGCATGGCACGGCGAACCGCCGACGCCGGACTACTTGGAGCGTCAGAAGGCGGACGCTAGCCTCATCGATATCCCGATGCTTGGAATATGCGGATGGCATGATGCCTACCCCGAGGACATGTTCCGCGTATTCGAGCAGGCCCGCGGCCCGAAGAGGATCATTTTCGGCCCCTGGAAGCACGTGTTTCCCGACCAGACGTCCGTTGAGCCCGTCGATTTCGTGGCGGAGATGGACAGGTGGTGGGACAGGTGGCTAAAGGGTGAACAGAACGGCGTCGAAACCGAGCCGCCGGTGACCATCTACGTCCAGGGGGCAGGGCGGTGGAGAGACGAGTTGGAGTGGCCTATCCTCCGCACCCGTAGCGAGACCTTATTCGCCGCCATGGGAGGAGGGCTGGCGCCGGAGCCGTCCGGCGAAAGCCCGCGGGCCGAAGTGTACGAGTATGACGCCAGGGTGGGCCTGGCGTCGGCGGCCTACGATTCGATTCTCGACCCAATAGACTACCCGGCCGACCAGACATCGGATGACCTCGGCTCTCTTCGTTACGATTCCGCCGCCCTGGAGGCGCCAATAGAGGTCACGGGACAGCCGTCAGTGACGCTGTTCTTCAGCACGGATGCGCCACTGGAAGAGGTGGACCTCGTTGCCAAGCTTGTAGATGTAACCCCGGACGGCCATTCGTATCTGGTGACCTTCGACAGCCTGCAGGCCTCCCAGGCCGATCCGGCTGGCCGCTGCGACAATGGCGAAGTCTACGCAGCCACCATCCCGCTGAGGCCGACTTCGTACGAGTTCGGGGCCGGGCATAGAGTCCGCCTGTGCATCTCCGGCGCCAACTTTCCTGCGATCTGGCCGACCCCCCGCCGCTACTCTCTATCGGTCTATACGGGCGCGCCATATGCCACGGAGTTGGTGCTCCCCACGGTCCCTCCCCAGGCGCCGGCTCTGCCTCCGCCCGGCCTGACCGTCATTTCGGATCCGGTGAGGCCCAGTGATGCGCTGCTCGACAGGGGCACCGCCTACTCGGTCGAGCGTGACCTTGTTGCCCGAGCCTGCTCCCTACACGGGAGGCGATGGGTACAGTTGCAGGTCGAGCCACACGTCCTATACTCCAACCACCAGGAGTTTTCACTGGATGTGGACGCTGATCACCCTGACCGTGCGAGCACCTCGACCAAAGCGATAGCCAGGCTCGATCGGCCAACCGGCGCTGTCGAGGTCCGCGTGCATAGTCAGACCACGCTTCGTGCCCTGTCAATAAGGGCCGAGATAGACCTGGACGGAAGTCTCTTCTGGGAACGCAGTTGGCAGAAGCGATGGTAGAAAGTCGCCGAGCCAACTGTTCGTTGCTGGTGTAGGGAGAACGCCCTCCGCCCCGGGGATTTCACGGAATGAGGAATTCTGCTATGCGGACAGGTCGCATTAGGCTACTCACCCTGTTTTGCGTGCTCGTAGCCGCCAGCCCAATGGTGCTCATGGCGGCCTGCGGATCAGCGGCTTCGCCACAGCCCCAGGAGTTGCCGACGCCGGAGGGAACGGCGATCAGGGGCACCCCTGTCCCTACTATCGGCGGCACGATCGGCGGCTGTGAATTAGGGCCGAAGGCCGATTGTCCCGGAGCCGATTTCAGCGATCAGGATCTTGGAGAGATCGTCCTGGGGTGGGGGCAGCTCGATGAATCCGGGAGGGAGGGGGCTGACCTGAGCGAGGCAAACCTCCGGGGTGCCCAGTTCGTCGCAACCAACCTTGAAGGGATCGTGTTTGAGAGTGCCGACCTGAGAGAGGCCAACTTCCGTCTCGCCAACCTCGCCAATGCGTCGCTGTTCGGCGCCGATGCCAGCGGTGCCGACTTTACACGGGCGACGCTGGAGAGCGGCGAGTTCAAGGACGCAGACCTGAGCGGCGCCAACTTCAGCGGCGCGGTGATGAAGGGAGGGGACTTCACCCGTGCCAACCTCTCAGGTGCGAACCTCCGAGGAGTTTCACTTCTGGGCGCGTTTCTCACCGACGCCGATCTCAGCGGTGCCGATCTGACCGATGCCAACCTCACATTCGCCGACGTAAGCGGAACGAACTTCGAAGGCGTCATCTTCTGCAATACGAAGATGGCGGACGGCAAGGTCAACAGCGAGGGATGTCCCTAGGCCGCCGGCACCCGGCAGCCACCTGCCTCCCGCTTGGCGCGCCTTCTATTAGGAGCCGAGATAGACCTGAGGGCAGACTCTCTTGGGAGCGTAGCCGCCGAGAGCCGTGGTAGACGACGCTGGTACTACCTGATCTCTGTTGGTACAGAGTAATCGTCCTCCGACCCGGGGGTTTCACGGAATGAGGAACACCTCCTCGTGGACAGGTTGCATTAGGCTACTTACCTTGCTTTGCCTATTAATAGCCGCCAGCCCAATGGTGCTCATGGCGGCCTGCGGATCAGCGGCTTCGCCACAGCCCCAGGAGTTGCCGACGCCGGAGGGAACGGCGATCAGGGGCACGCCTGTCCCTACTATCGGCGGCACGATCGGCGGCTGCGAATTAGGGCCGAAGGCCGATTGTCCCGGAGCCGATTTCAGCGATCAGGATCTTGGAGAGATCGTGCTGGGCCGCCGCCACCATCACGCCGAATCCGGGAGGGAGGGGGCCGACCTGAGAGAGGCAAACCTCCGGGGTGCCCAGTTCGTCGCATCCAACCTTGAAGGGATCGTGTTTGAGAGTGCTGACCTGAGAGAGGTCAACTTCCGTCGCGCCAACCTCGCCAATGCGTCGCTGTTCGGCGCCGATGCCAGCGGTGCCGACTTTACACGGGCGACGCTGGAGAGCGGCGAGTTCAAGGATGCAGACCTGAGCGGTGCCAACTTCAGCGGCGCGGTGATGAAGGGAGGAGACTTCACGCGTGCCGACCTTTCCGGGGCGAACCTTAGAGGAGTTTCGCTCTTGGGCGCGTTCCTCACTGACGCCGATCTCAGCGGTGCCGATCTGACCGATGCCAACCTCACATTCGCCGACATAAGCGGCACGAACTTCGAAGGCGCCATTTTCTGCAATACGAAGATGGCAGACGGCAAGGTCAATAGCGAGGGCTGTCCCTAGGCCGCCGGCACCCGGCAGCCACCTGCCTCCGGCTTTTTCTATAGGGGCCGATACAGGCCTGGATGGCAGGCTCTCTTGGGAGCGCAGCCGCCGAGAGCCGTGGTAGACGACGCTGATATTATCTGATTGCTGTTGGTATAGAGTAATCGTCCTCTGGCCGGGAGGTTAACGGAATGAGGAACTCTTCCTCTTGGACAGGTCGCATTAGGCTACTTACCTTACTTTGCCTAGTAATAGCCGCCAGCCCAATGGTGCTCATGGCGGCCTGCGGATCAGCGGCTGCGCCACAGCCAGAGGAGGAGCCGACGCCAGAAGAATCGCCAATCATCGGCACCCCTGTTCCTACAATCGGCGGCACGATCGGCGGCTGCGAGATAGGACCGAAGGCTGACTGCCCTGGAGCCGATTTCAGCAACCAGGACCTTGGAGAGATCGTCTTGGGGTGGCAGCAGAAAGACGACTACGGCAGGGATGCCGCTGACCTTAAGGAGGCCAACCTTCGCGGTGCCCAGTTCATAGCCTCCAACCTCGAGGGAATACTGTTTGAGAGTGCGGATTTGAGGGAGGCCAACTTCCGTCTCGCCAACCTGACCAATGCGTCGCTGTTCGGCGCCGATGCAAGCGGTTCCGACTTTACGCGGGCGACGCTGGAGAGCGGCGAGTTCAAGGACGCCAACCTAAGCGGCGCCAACTTCAGCGGTGCGGTGATGAAGGGAGGGGACTTCACCCGCGCCGACCTTTCCGGGGCGAACCTCAGAGGAGTCTCGCTTCTCGGAGCGTTCCTCACCGACGCTGATCTCAGTGGTGCCGATCTGACCGATGCCAACCTCACATTCGCCGACGTAAGCGGAACGAACTTCGAAGGCGCCATCTTCTGCAATACGAAGATGGCGGACGGCAAGGTCAACAGCGAGGGCTGTCCCTAGGCCGCCGGCACCCGGCGGCCGCCTTTCACCAAGGTCGGGCCCGCTGAGACCCCGTGGAGCTGAGGCTGGCGACCGACATGGCCCGGTCCCCGGACCCGATTTGGGAGGGTTGCCAAGTTTGAAAAACCGGCCCACCTATCTGGGTCTCGTTGCCGGGATCTTCTTGGTAACCATTGCCCTGGCCTGCGGCCGGGCTCCCGAAGATTCCGGACAACGAACGGAGATCTCTCCGGAGGTGTCCGTTTTCCAGGAGAGTGACCAGGCGTCGGCCGAACGCCTGATTGGCTCCGCCGCCAGACTCCAGGAGCAGGGTGACGTCCAAAGATCGATCGAGGTTCTCGACCGCGCGCTGAAGCTGGATTCCACCAACGCGCAGGCCTACTACCACCGGGCAAACGCCAGATCCAGCATGGGCGATATCGAAGGGGCCATCTCCGACTACGGCGAGGCCATCCGGGTGGACCCTGAGATGGCCGACGCGTACCTGAGGAGGGGCGTCTCGCAATCCAGGCTGCGCCGCTTCGAGGAGGCTGTTGATGACCTTGACCAGTTCATGCGGAGGTCAGAGCCGGACGCCATCGCCCAGCGTGCCCGTGGCCTGGCTTACTACGGCCTTGGCGAATGGGAGAGGGCCATCGAGGATTTCGATCGGGCCATCGAGCTGGATCCCGGTCTGGCGGTCGCCTACAACGACCGTGCCCTGGCCCTTGTCAACCTGGGCCGACACGCGGAGGCCATAGAGGACTTCGGCAGGGCGGTCGACTTGAGCCCGGACGTGGCGGTCTTTTACGACAACCGCGGCGGTGCATGGCAGGCGATGGGAAACTACGTCTGGGCGGTCGAGGACTACGACAGGGCTCTGCGCGTCGATCCATTGTATGTCCCTTCCTATATAAACAGGGGCAACGCTTACCGGCGCCTTAACGAGTACGAGCTGGCGATAAAGGACTACGATGAGGCCATCCGGCTGGCTCCCTGGTCCCCGGCGGCGTACTTTAACCGCGGTGTGGCCTATGGCTTGATGGGCGACCTGGATTCTGCGGTTCGCGATTACGGTCTGGCCATAGGCCGGGATCAGTTCTACGCCGAGGCCTACCACAACAGGGGCAGAGCGCTTGCCATCGAGGGAGACTTAGATTCGGCGATTGAGGACCTGGGCAGAGTAATAGAGCTTCAGCCGCACTGGGCCGAACCATACAACGACAGGGCCAGAGCCAGGCTGAACCTGGGGGATCCCGAGGGGGCCATTGACGACCTCAGCACGGCCATCGACCTGGCTCCCCAGTTCACGGCCGCCTACCTCAACAGAGGCATGGCAGCCTACCGCATCGGCGACTTCGAACTGGCGATCACCGACTACACTAAGGTGATAGACCTGAAACCGGACGCGCTGGAGGCCTACGAGAACCGGTCGAGAGCATACGTGATGCTGGGCCTTGACGCTGAGGCCGGCCAGGACGTGGCCGCGCTCGCCGAAATGGGTCTGGATGTAAGTGATCTGGAGGAGGAGCTTGCCGACCTGGGTTCGCGCAGGTAGCGGCGTGACGTAGTCCGGCCGCTGCGGGCAAGGGCAACTTCCGGCCATGTTTGACGAGCAATCTTCACTGGGGGATATCAATGAGCGACGTAACAGATAGCCGTATCTCCGCGGCAGAGGAGTACATAGAGGGGCGTTTTGTCGACCTGGGCTCGCCCGGCCTGGCGGCCGGCATCCTGCACGAGGGGGAACTGGTCTGGGCCCGGGGCTTCGGAGTGGCCGATCTTGCAGCCGGCAATCGGCCGAACGAGAAGACCATCACGCGGGTCGCTTCGATAACCAAGACATTCACCGCCACCGCGATCATGCAGCTCAGGGACCGGGGGCTTCTGGGCCTTGACGACCCGTTGACCGCCCATTTGCCGGAGTTCTGCAGGGTGCTGGAGACCGGGGGACGGGTCGCGGATGTCACCCTGCGGCGGATGTTGACCCACTACTCTGGCCTGTCCACTGAGACTGCTCTGTTGAGTTGGGGAGCGGAGGAGTTCCCGGGGCTCGCCGAGGTTCTCGGGGCGCTGCCCCAAACGGAGGTCGTGATCGCGGCCGATTCACAGTGGAAGTACTCGAACCTTGCATTCGGGTTGCTGGGCGAGGTGGTCAGCAGGCTCTCAGGTGTGGACTACGTATCCTACGTGCGCGAAAACGTGATCGAGCCTCTGGGGATGGAATCGACAGGTTTCGAGCGCGGGGACCTGCCTGCCGAGCATCTGTACACCGGATATGACGCTGTTATACCTGGCGATCCGTCCAGGAGCGAGCTCAGGGTCGCAGAGTACCGCCACCTGAACGGCATAGTGGCGGCGGGCCAGCTCCACTCCTCGGTCAAGGACTTGGCCCGTTGGATTTCCTTCCAGTGCGGAGGGGACGGAGACGAGGCGCACGAGAACGTTGTGCTGGACGGAAGAACGCTGGCGGAGATGCACCGGCCCCAATACGCGGCATCGGACTGGTCGAGCGGTCAATGTCTGGGTTGGGCCGCAGAGCGGGTGGGCGAGCGCGTCTACCACGGTCACGGGGGAGGCATACACGGTTTCGCCTCGCACATCTCCTTTAACATCCCGGCCCGCACGGGGGTTGTGATACTGGCAAACGTGTGGCCGAATGTCGCCGCCTACACCCTGGGCAAAGAGGTCATGGAGTTGCTGCTGACCGGCTCTACGCCGCCCGCGGCGCCGGTGGCCGAGACCGAGTTGCCGGCAGCAGAGCCTGCACCCGGCCACCTTGCTCCCTACACCGGATACTTCGTCGCCTATCCGGGGATACCTGCCGCGGTAGAATTCCGAGGGGGTGAGCTGTGGATCACGGCGGCGGCGGGCGAGGGACTGGCCCTTCATGCGCCGTCGCCAATGCGGGAGACAGGGGAGCAGTCCGGCATCTTCATTCTCCGCGCCGGAAGGGGTGCGGGGGAGCGTGCCGTCTTCGATCCCAGCCGTCAGTCCTTCGCCCTTGGGGGTTGGCTCTACCGCCGCGTGTCGACATAGCCTATGCCATGACACCGGGCGATTCTCGCAGCCCACACCTCAATGCGGCTTCGCGTCGAGCGTTGCCTCCGGGAGTGGCGGACTAGAACCTACCTCTCGGGGAATTAACCATCCACGACCGGCTGGCCCTCGGTTCTGGCCCCTCCGCCTCAATAGAGCGTCTATATCGGCCGGGCCGGATCATTCCGGTTCACGGGACTTCGCCACCAAGAGCTCGCTGGCGCTCCACAACCTGGACCCGTTTTCCGGGTCCGATGCGACTGGCGAGACCTGCTTGCGATGCATCAGGTGCAGGTACATCCCGGTAGAGATGCCCGCTTCCTCCGCGCAGCACAGGTATATGACCGGTCCGATCGCCTCCTCCGGAGACTGGAAGAATCGCCGCAGTACCGCGTTGACGATCGGTCTCAACAGCATGGGCGCGTCCCTGGCAATGTTCGTGGCGACGCCCCCCGGGCACATCGCGTGCACAGCGACATCGACCCTCTCGGTCGGGTTCAGGCGGCGCGATAGCTCGGTCGCGAACGTGCAGAGGGCAAGCTTGCTGATGGCGTAGTGCCGCATGCTCTCGGTAATCCCGAACTCGGTGTAAGCACCTAGTCGATCGAAATCAATGGCCTGAGCGGACCGGTGCGACTCCGAGGCGATGATCACGATCCGCGGCGTCTCGCCGGCCTTTCTGGAAGGACGAATGACGCCATCTTTCAGCAACCGGTCGATCATCACCCTCTTTGCAAGGAAATGAACCGCGAACATGACCTCGTACCCCTGCGGGGTCTTTCTCGACCTTCGCGACATCAGGCCGGCGTTAAGGAGCGCTATGTCGATCCGGATTTTGCGCCTGGAGAGCTCGTCGCAGAAGCGGTGCACGGAGCG
The DNA here is from genome assembly GCA_965207145.1 of Dehalococcoidia bacterium. Classification (GTDB taxonomy): domain Bacteria; phylum Chloroflexota; class Dehalococcoidia; order Lucifugimonadales; family UBA2962; genus CAUZIR01. Next base: position 1,375,173 of record OZ242262.1, read on the forward strand.
AAGGTCCGCCAGGTCCACCTCGATCAGCTCCACGGACCCGGATCCGGAAAGCCGCATGATCTCGCCACTGGTCTCTGCATGACCGGGCCGGCATGCCAGGATCATGTTCCCGCCGCGCCTTGCCAGATCGATTGCAGCAGCCCTGCCCAGTCCGCTGTTGGCCCCTGTGACAAGGCAGGTCTTGCCGTCGATCCGCACGTCGTCCGGGAGGGGACTGATGTCGGGGGTCTTGCGACTCCGCAGATCCTGGATTGCGGCGATGGTGGCGCCTACTACGCCTTCTCCAATCTTCCCGGACTCTCGTGCCATGGCTATGGGTGCTCCCCGGATGACCTCCGGTTGTTGCTCAGCGGCTGGCTGCCGGCCTATTCGAACGGGATCGCATGCTTCCTCCGGTAGGGCGCAAAGGCCTCGTCGACGACCTGCTCGCTCAACCCGAAATCACTCATCCGGTAGACGTGCCTGCCGAATCGGTTCTGCGGATTCGCCTCCAGGCATCGAGCGGCTTCGCGCTCGGCCCCGTGATCGAAACCGATCCTGGCCTGCCGGCAGATCCGCCGGAGCTCGGCGATGGGATCTGCCACCAGATCGTAGTACGACACGTCAATGAACCGGTGGGCCCCCGCTTCCTCCCGGGCCTGCATGGCCCGCCGAACCATCCTGGCGTTCTTCCTCTGCCAGTGCCTCCCGATCTCATTCGGATCGACGAGATCGCTGAAGATGCCGCGGCCGTGGGCCACCATGCTGCAGAACGAGGCGAGAGCTGTTCGCGGGTCTCGGTGCGTCTGCACAATGGTCGCGCCGGGGAAAACCCTGAGGAATACATCAAGGTATTCCATGTGCTGTGGGGTCTTGAGCACCCAGGCGCTGCCCGGTCGCTGCCAGCAGAGCACCTTCAGGACTAGCCGCAGGTATTCATAGGACCGCGTGTGATCCTGTTCCTCCAGCCAGCGGGAATAGCTCGGCACGTGCATCATCGCCTCGGCGGACTGGCTCATGAAGGTCAGGTCAAGCAGAAGGACGTCTTCCTCCGGCTCCTTGTAGTCGATCGGATGGATCGCCATGAACTGCGGGGCCAGGTAGGAAATGGCCGTCTTTGCAATAGCTGCACGCCTCCTGCGGGCTGCGTGCTTGCGGCCTTTTGGATCGGCAGCCGGCACCGGGTCCAGTGCTTCGGCGCCCGACACGCCCCTGATCGCAGGATGGGAATTCAGCAGTCGCTGCAGCAGGGTGGTGCCGGTGCGCTGCAGTCCAGTGACCATGACGATCGTCCCGAGGTCGATGTCATGGATCTCGGGATGTCTCTTGAGCAGATCCTCGATTCGCAACCGGTGAATCAGCGCTCCGGCTAGGCGCGACCGCTGTATCAACTGCCCGGTCGTGGTCAGTCCCGCCTCCTCGTTGATCGAGTCGACGAGCACCTTAAGGGCACGGAGGCAGCCGTCGTCGCCAAAATCGGTGAGTCCGGTCTTGCGCTGTGCGTACCCTGTGAGCGCATCGACCTCCAGCTTGCGGGTAAGGCCGAAGCGTCGGCCCGCCCTGCCGATCCGGTTGAAGATCCTGACGGGTATGGGTCGATGGGGGTTGCCATAGTCCGTGGAGGTCACATTCCCATCCCGGTCGCGCAGGTCACGTGTCCCTAGGCCAGTTCCGGCAGGTCGCTCAACTTGACAACTCGGGTCCGGGGCTGAGGGTGCTCATCGGCCCGTACCCAGCGGAAACACATCGTGCCCGACGTGTGGCCTGCGGTCTCGATCCAGTTGGGTCGGCCGGGATCCTCGTGCGCCACGACCAGGAGCACAGAACCGTCTTGCTCGTAGTGGGCTAAATGCTTGTTGGTGTGGATCGTGAAGTGGCGGTAGTCCAGCGATTCCATCCAGTAGTTGTTTAGCTGGAAATTCCAGTACTCGCACCCCGGAGGGGTGACCTCTATCAACAGGGCTTCGTCCTCGGCGAGAGCCCAATGGCTGTGATAGTAGGCGATGTTCGGATCGCCTCCGGCGGCCAGGGAAACCTGCGGATCGAACAGTGGTAGTTCGTTGCTATGCTTCTTGAAATCGCGCGCCCACTTCGCGAACAGAAGTGGCGCGCCCGCCACCAGCGCCCCAGCCTTGCCGAGCCCCTCGTCCAGCGCCCTTGCCGTCAGTTGGGAGGCGCGCCGCTCGTCCTCGGGGCAGTTTATGCGCTCTATAGTCAGTTCCGCCGGTGTCTCGGCGTCCCGGTCGAGGAAGGTCTGACGAACCACCAGGGTCCCGGTTTCCGGCCTCATGGGCAGCCAGTTCCGATCCCGGGGATTGCAGCTCAGCACGAGTTCAAAGCAACCATTCTCGTCCATTTCTATCTGTTCGGATTCGATGTGCCCGGTTGGGGGAAGACCACCCCCCTGCCCGTAGTTGCCGGCCTGGGTGCCGAAGCTCAGGTAGGCGATGTTGTTGCGCCGTCCGGTGATCCTGTATTCGTAATTCCCATCAAGCGCGGCCGTCTGATAGAAATTATCGGGGTTGTCGGCGCCCAGCTTGGTGATCTCGTCGACAACGCGATGGAGCACGGGCGCCTTGGGGTCGGCGTGCTCGACGAACGCGGTCAGGCCGGCGCGGGCTAGACGGCTCAAGTACCGATAACCCTCCGCCTGGCTTAGCGGATCCCGCGGAGCGCCGGGGAAGCTCAGCGCGGCCCCCGCCGCCTTGAGTGAATCGCAGAAGTCGTTCCAGGACTGGCCGCCGACAACGCGCTCGGCGGCCACATCTTCCTGCGTCTTGCCACGAAGTCTCCAGATGAGAAGGGAGATGCTTCGAAATGCGGCTAGGAGACGGATGGCGAACTTTGGCATGGAGTACCTCTTCGGGACGACGCTCACCCAGGAGGGCCCCGATGCGCGGCCCAGGGTCTACGAAAGAGAATCCATCACGCGCCCCAGGCCTCATAGACCTGCGCCGAGACTCTGCCGATGGCGCGGCTGCCCTCGTGGGAACATATGATCCGGCTGGGATCATCGCTGTCGGCCGTCATGACTGTGATCGCGTAGCTTGCATTCGGGGTGGTTATCAGTCCTGCATCGCAGCGGGCGTGCAGCCCGGCCCCCAGCTTGTTGTAAAGCCTGACCTCGGCGGGGCTGCCCAGCTCTGCGGCGTACGGGTTCAGGGGGAGGTATCGCCCGAGCCACTCGACATGCTGGCAACGCCCCATCATATCGAGCATCTGGGCGGAGGCGGATTCGGAAACCAGCTTGCCGGTCGCCATCAGGGAGACCAGCTTGGTGAAGTCCCTGGCCGAACACTCAGAATAGGCCTCTACCCCCTTTCCACCCTGCTCGAAGTCCTTGAACATGGTGGGACCAAGGTCGGAATTAAGGGAGTATTCCTTAAGGCCCAACGACCGCATCCGCTCGTTGATGCTCGCAATGCCGAGCATGTCGCCCAGCAGCCACGTGCACGTGTTGTCGCTTACAACGATCATCATCATGCAAAGGTCCTTGACCGTAACCTCGACCGGGGTGACGAATTCTCGGAACACCCCGGTCCCTCCGCGCAGGTCAGACGCCTCAATGACGACCTTGTCACACAGGCTCAGCTGCCCTTCCTCCACCCGGTAGAACAGCTCGGCCATGATGCCAAGCTTGATCGTGCTCAGGGCCGGAAACACCTCCTCCTCCCTGAAGCCAAGTCGCTCTCCTGTGGTCAGATTCTGAGCAGACACGCTCAGCCTGCCGGAGAAATCCCCGGCGACATCCTCGATATTGGAAACCAGCGTCGTATCAGCCATCTGGGCATCCTCCCGTGAATCTGTGCTCGTCAGCGTCGCCGATAGGCTATCTGGTGCGGGCCGAGAACCGTCTCTCGCCGTCTATGCACACTGGGCCGCTGATCCAACCCTCGGTCAACAAGTGCTCCAAACGACACGGGCCGGGACGCTCAGGAGCCCCGTGAGCACATTACGTGCGAGGTACCCCGGGCCTGTCCAGGTGGATGGTAGCTTTAAGATGTGCGGGCTCATTTTAGCCGTGGACGGACGAAGGCAGCGCGATCGACCGGGAAAGGGCATTTGAAATGCGCCTCAGCCATGCAGAGCGGGGCATTTTCGAGTGGCCCCGTCTCTTGCTCCAGGGGATATGTTGACGCAGGGACGGGCCGGATTCTCGTTGGATAAGGACAGGGAAGAACGCAGGGAATGGTGAGCTGACCGGAGACCACCCTTGCTGGCCCGCAGGATCGGAATTCGGGTCAGGTCCAGGGCCATCTAACGGAGATGCACTGATATCGTTTCCAAGAGTAGGGTGGAGTGGACGCTGTGGCGGTGGTGGTGAACTGCCGGAAGGCTGGAGCCGGGGCGATACTGTAGTGTCCGTGATCTCTCCTCCCTTGACCTGGCCCGGCCGATTCTGATGGTGGAGCATGCCGGATGAGCACGACCAACCCACTGGATGATAAGTACGAAGAGGCGGAAAGAGGCCTGGACTGGCTGGAGAAGCTAGAGGCCCTGCAGACCCGCTCAGCGTCCGATCAGGCCGCTCTTCAGGTCGCCAGTTACGTGATGAGATTGCGGACAGCAGTGACCGAGTTGGCCGAAGGTCGCACCACCGCCGAGTTAAGCGAGGCCGTGGGAGCGGACACGGTGCAGCTGGTTGAGGAGCTGCGGCGAGATGGCGACGTCGACTACTGGAACACGAGGATCCGACCCGCTCTTCTGAAGGCGGGCCGTTGACGATGGCGCAGGTTGATCATGCCGGACTCGAACCGGGAGTATGCCCTTTACCGCACCGTCGCACATGCCCCTGAGCTCGCCCCGGAGCCAGTGTCCAAGGCAGTGGCGGAACGCTCGATGAGAATCAGTCCTTGTTGTCGCCAAGTGACCTGATCGGCCTTGACTGCCACTAATTCTCGACGAACACGGCCTCTAGTTCTTCTATGCGCTCGTCAGCCGTGAACCTCCATGTGCCCACGTGGCCCCTTACGAGGTCACCGTTTGCGTCCCAATCCAGGGCATTTGCGGCTCCGTCGAAGTTGATCTGCCTGCCCTTGGCAAGCTGGCCAAGGCCTTCGGAGACACCTCCTTTAGTGCTCAGGACGGTCCGACCGGGCGCTGTTGCGATCTCCCGCAGATGATCGCGGATCGCCGCTCCTTCCACAGTGCCGGCAGCCTGGGCGGCAAGGGCGAGGGCTACGGTCGCATCGTAAGTTTCCTTGACATAGGCGAGAACGGGCAGTTCACCGTACTCGGCGATGAAGGCCGCCTCCCACCCGGCTGTGGCGTCATTGTCCGGCGCGGACGCTCCCGCAGTACCGTACATCCCGCCCAGCCTTTCGCCGCCTAGCTGCCTGACGAGACTTAACCTCTTGGCCGCATCGCCGAATACGAACTGGTCGTAAAGGCCCTCCTCGATTGCCTGGCTCACCATGGCCAGGGCGAGTGACTCGAAGGCTATGACGATCAGGGCCTGCGCCCCCAGTTCGGCGCTCTGCTCCAGTTCCGGAAAGTAGCCTGTTTGTCCCGCGGCAACGGACACGGACCTAAGGGTTCCGGTCCAGGATTTCTCAAAGGCGTCGGCCAATCCCTGGCCGTAGGCGTCATCCTGGTAGATCAAGCCTACGTTGGTGAAACCGCGGTCCCGGGCCAGGTCGGCTAGCACTGGTCCCTGGAGTGCATCTGAGAGCGCCGTGCGGAAGAAGTAACCCTCGTCTTCGGCATCGGTCAGGTACGGAGAGGTGGCCGAAGGACTGATAGTGGGTATGCGAAGCGAGGCCGAGACTTCCTGGGAGACCGGCAGTGCCGCCGAGCTGGCGTTAGGTCCAACTATCGCATGTACCCCTTCCACCTCCACGAGATGCCTTGCCACCTGCACCGCGGTGGAGGGATCGCGGGTGGCATCTGCGGCGACACTCTCGACGTGCATTCCGAGCACTCCGCCGCCGTCGTTGATGTGTCGTATCGCAAGGTCAAAGGCCCGCTTTCTGTCGGAAGAAGCCTCGGGAGATCCGGTAAAGTCCAGCAGCAGGCCGATCTTGAGAGGGGTGCCGGACGGCTGAGAGTCCGAGGTGCCATCGCAGCCCGAGCCGGCCAGGATCAGGGCGGTCATCACCGTCAGCAAGATCGTGCACAGCCTTGCCGCCGAACCGTAGAGTCGGCTCCTTCGGTTCGCAGAAGATGGAGACGCGGGTGTCAATCTATGTCCACCCTCAAGGCGTATGTCCCCAGCTCGATGTCGGAGACGTACACGTTTTCATCGAGCACTCGAACGCCCCATGCCCCCTGGAGGATGTCCCGTTCATTTTCGGCCGGGACGGTATCGAAGTGGGCGATCTCCCTGGGTGAGAGCGGATCCCTGAGGTCGACCACGCGGAGCCCGTCTACGTAATACGAAATATAGGCGATGCCGCCCTCAACCTGAACGTTGTGTATGGATATCCCCTCTCGGGTGGCAAAGCGCGAAACGACCGTCGGATTGGCCAGGTCGGTCACGTCAAGAATCGTCATGTGGGCATCATAGCCCTCTGAGTTGTGGGCATAGTAGAGTCGCTGTCCCATCCTGAAGGGCCACCCGCTGTGGCTGAAGATGCCCTCCCAGGTGATCGAGCCCACGGCGAATATGTCCTGCGGGTCCGTAACGTCCAGTATCCACAGGCCCGCGTCGAGGTAGTTAAGGAAGGCGATCAGCCTGCCATCGACCTCCATGACATTGACATCGTGTGTGTCGTGGAAGTTGTACGCCGATGCCTTGTCGGTATCCAGGCTGAACCGGCCGGCCTCAACTGCATTTGCAGGATCCGACACGTCTATGACCAGCAAGTCTGTCTTCGGGTATTCCGACTGGTTGATGGCATATAGGAACTCACCGTTGGGTGACAGAAAGATGTTGTGAAAGTTCGCAAAGCCTTCATGAGGGGGCGCAAAGAACTCGCCGATGGTCTGCGGCCTGACCGGGTCCGAGACGTCGATGATCTGAAGGCCGTTGGAGGCGGTGGCTGCATAGAGAATCCCGTCCCTGGCCTTGACGTCGAACACGTAGTGACCGGCGGCTGCATGTCCGAGGATGTTCCCGCTGTCGGCGTCTATGATCTCGATCATGCCGTCTAGTCTGGGAGCGAAAACGAGCCCGTCCTCGGCCCAGATGTCCGAGTGCAGGGCCTCACCCGGCTGATGCCACAGAACCTCGACGTTGTCGCTGGACTGAGGCTCGTCCCGGGGCTCTATCCGCGCGAGGGTTCCTCTGGCGACAAAGCTGGGAGAGGAGAGGGTGACCTCAAGCACGCCCCCCCTCTCAGGGGCAAAGATGTGGAGATCCACATAGACCAGCCCCGTGCACGAGGACAGCTCCCACCCGTCCGGTCTCTGTTTCGGGTCGCAGAGAATTGCAGGCGGGAGATAGCCTGGTGAGGGACCAACCTCTATTTTCCACGGATCCTGGTACGGGTCCTCTCCAGGCCTGATCCGAATGGCCAGCCACGGCGGGGAGAATTCCGTTTGACCCGGATCGCCGATCAGATCGCCGGCCCAGAGGCCGGGCGACGGATGACTGGCCGGCTCCAGTTCGGCCTCGACTTCCTTGACCACCTCAACGACTCTCTCCACCTCGACCTCGACGGGTACCTCAACCTCCTTGACCACCTCAACGACTCTCTCCACCTCGACCTCGACGGGTACCTCGACTTCCTTAGCCACCTCGACGACTCGCTCCCCCCCGGGTTCGGTCGACTGAGGGCCACCACAGGCGATGCCCATCGCCAGAGCGGAGATGATCGCCAGACAGACCAAACCCGCTTGCCGCAGTTCGCCCAGACCTGCTACCGGCAAGTTCGCAACCTCAAGTTGGATTCCATCGATCAAATGGTCTCGTTCGATTGGCATGACTGTCATCACTTGGTAAAGCTGGACCAGTCAAATTGACCTACCCATCTCTCGAACCACCTTCGTCCAGCTATAGCCTGGGGGACGCTCCGGGCTCCTTCTGTCCCCGGACCCCTTCTCCGCGAGCAGGGCGCTCGTCTCGCGTTGGCGCTACCTGCCTACCGCATCGAAATCTTGCCGGCGTCGTTCGTCGGGCGACTCCGTGTCCCGGACAACGGTTGAGCGGGTGACCTCCGCCTACGCTGGCAGGAACTCACGGACCTGACTGCCCACCGACTTCCTCGATGGTCGCTCCGAGGATGTGAGGCGACCAGTCCAAGATGGCCTTATCAACAGTATCGACATCCAGACGCACGGGCAGTGACACCGAGTAGGCCTTCTCGTCCAGAAGGGGCAGGTCGATATTAAGTTGCACCGAGACGATCGCCGTCACGTCGTACCTGTGTCCGAATCCGGGTCGAGGCGTCTCGAAGGTCCAGGTAACGCTCTTGCGGATCTGTTCCTCCAGGACATCTCCGGCGAGCTGGCTCACTACCGGAACCTCGCCTATGGCGAGATCAATCAACTCGTCCGCAACTTTCCCCATGCTCCTGCTCGCCCATTCCCGCGCCGCCTCTTCGGCTATTTCAGCCTTCGTTGGTGTCGGGGTCGGAGTCGGTCCTTCGATTCGATCGTCGCAGGCAACCATCAACGCGAGCGGCAACAAAACCAAAATGCCGAGCCCAATTGTCAGACGCCTGCCTGCCGTTCCTTCCTCTCCTTCTTCCAAGCTGAGCTTCCCCTCAAGTTATGGTCGGACTCTAATGTTAGCTTTGCCGAAACGAGGGTTCAGGGGGAATGGAATGATGCTGAGACCCGGCATACGCCGGGAGAGTTAGCCTCCGTCCCGAGGCAGGTCCGGAGCGGTGGCCCATGGGTGGAGGCCTGTAGGGTTAGGGATCGCCGAGAGTACCCTGTGTGGCATACTGGCAACCCTGAGTGGGATTGTTTTGTACCCGGTATCAGTATCGGCCCTTAGGCGGCGGACCTGAGCGTGAACATTTCCTAGAGTAGTTTGCCGAAGCGTGGGCGCTGAGGGATGACGCGCTCTTTGCCCGGAACAGTCTACTTGCGCAGAATTGTTCGACGGGGGAACGTCACCCTAGCAGGGACTTGCCCGGAGAGTTCGACACTGGAACAGGGATCCGCATGCCGTTGACAGAGTAAGATCTGGGCACTACAAGTGGCCCACGCCGGACAACCCTTGCGCTGGAATTCGCAACGTTCTTGTCAATTTGCAGCGGACGATCACAAGGTGGCCTGTCGAGACGGTCTGAGCAAAGAGAGGGTTATTCAATGAAGAAGGGGACTTTTCTCATCGTGGCTTTTCTCGCTGTGGGATTGGCACTGTCCGCGTGCGGTGGCGATGAGGCCGCAGATCCCACGGCAACCGCTGTAACTGCCGAACCGACGCCCACGGCGACCGCTGTGCCTGCAGAGCCGACTGCCGCTCCCGCCGAGCCGACGGCCACCGCAACCGCCACGCCCGCTGTTTCTGAACCGGCCGTAGAGCCGGAGGCTTCCCAAGAGCAGCTGCTCGCCGAATATGCGAATGAGCACGCAGGCGGACCAGGTGCGATCTTTGTGGGAGATCCCATGCAGTTAATCGGTCCGCCCCCCCACGAGGGCATGATGTTCGAGGCACCCCAGGAGCAATACATGCAGGGGTCCATGGCGGCGCTGTTCGGTGTTCCAGAGTTGGGAATCGCCAGCCACATGTTCATCTTTACCAGCGACTACTATCGAGGCCTCATAGAAAAGGCCAAGCTGACCAACCCGACCGAACTGACCTCAAGCGGGCAGAGCATTGAGATTCAACACGTCTGCATCAGCCGCACCCTGCCTACCTGTCTGCTGATCCAGGCCTACTGGGCACCCAACGTAGAAAGGCGCACCAACGGCCAGGTAAAGCTCTCAGTGGTTTCGTTCGCCGAGTTGGGGCTGGCAGGTCCCGATACCCTGGATCAAGTGCGAGACGGCACCCTGGACATGGTGAACATATACGCCGGCTACGTAGCGGGCGCGCTCCCGGCCCTGGAGGTACAGGCCCTCTGGGGCATGGCCAGCGACTGGGAAAGCTCCTACATGATACTGACGGATGTCGCGCCGGAGGTCGACCAGATCATACTCGATGCCACAGGCGGCAGCCCTGTCCTGAATCGCAACTGGTTTGCCGGTGCCGACCAGTGGTTCTTCGGGAACAGGCCCCTGCAGAGCGTCGAGGCTTTCGAGGGCCTCAAGATAAGGACTCACGGCGGCGCCATAACCGACTTCATCACCGGTATGGGAGCCGAGGGGGTGTTCTTAGGGTTCGGCGAACTGTACCAGGCGCTGGAACTCGACCAAATAGACGCAGCCGCCACGGGGATACTGCTGGCAATCCCGGACCGCCTGTATGAAGTGTCCAGCTACATGGCCGGTCCCGTGATCGGCTTCGGGTACACCAACAACGTAATCAATAAGGACGTCTGGAACAAGATTCCGGAAGACCTGCAACAGATCCTCATCGAGGAAGGTGCAAAGGCCGAGCTTGAGGCACTTCGCTTGGCCCCGTTCCAGAACGTAGTCGCGCTGCAAATTCATCAGCAACTCGGAGTTCAGCCGGTGCCATTCTCCGAAGAGATAATCCGCCACATCCGGACCGTGGTGTTTCCCGAGCATGTCTTCCCCGGATGGCTACGTCGCTTGGGATACCCGGAACGGAACCAGGAGATCGTCGACATCGCCAATGAGAAGATCAGTCCCTACACGGGTCTCTGGGTGGAACCGGACGGGTCGATCAGGCAGGTTCCCGTTACCAAGGGGCCGTTCGCCCCGTGATCGCCTCTCTCGCGGCGGGCGACTGAAGGAAGTTCAGCCTGCGGGTGGAACTCTGGCCGCATACCCGACCCCAGGCCAGGAACGCTCCCTGCTGGCCGTTCTGGGTTCGTGCGCCGGCTGGGCGGTCCTTATGGTTGTGAGACCGGCTTGGAAGATCTCGAACGTGAGTAGCGTTTTGGCAGCTTGCCGCCACTCTCCGGTGACTCCCACGTGACGGGAGCTCTGGCAAGATTGGCCCGGCGCCGCGAATCTTTGACTTAGGAAGACGCGGTGGCCGCCAATAGCCTGTCAACCTACGAGGGGCAGAGGACGCCGGCTCTCCATCTGTTGCTGGCTTTCCGCGCCATCGGCCAAAAGGCCGACAGGCTGTACCTGCTTCTCGGATACATTTGCGGCCTTGAACTGCTGCTGCTCGGTTTCTTCATCACCTACCAGGTGGTAGCTCGAAATCTCGACTGGCCTAGGGCCCCGGGAACCGATGTCATCAGCGGCTACGTCCTGGCGATGGCAGTCACCTGGGCGCTGGCCTACTCACTTCGTTCGGACTCTCACGTGAGAATCGACGTGCTCTTGCCACGGATGAGCCCGCCGGTCCGGGCCGTGGCGGACCTGGTGGCGCTTGGAGGGTTGGCCTTCTTGGGCTACGTGACCGCCTGGGAGATGTGGGAGAGCGTGATCAGCGATTACCAGCGAGACGTTTACAACAACGTCTATCCGCGGACTCCTTTGTTCATACCAAAGGCCGTGGTTGCTGTTGGATTCACAATGCTGGTGATCACCGCTCTGCAGATGATGCTCTCGATGATCGCCGAGAGGCTGCTCCCCCGTTTGCACGAGCTCATGGGGGGACAGAAGGTCGAATGATCCCTCAGACGGTCTTCGGAGGCTAGGCCTTGGTTCTCGGCGTGGCATTCGGGTTGATGGGCGCGTTCTTCATGGCGGGCATGTACGTTGCCGCCGCCCTGGGGTGCCTGTCCTTGATCATCATGTACTTCTTCTCCGACGCTCCCCTCTGGAACATCATGGCCAACAAGGCCTGGGAGGGTACGACAGGCTTCATTCTGGTGGCCGTGCCCCTGTTCATTCTCATGGGTGAGTTGATGAACCGCTCCGGCATTGGGGAGCGTATGTATGCCGTCATCGCCCGCTGGTTGTGGTTCCTCCCGGGCGGGCTCATCCACACCAACGTCGTCTCCTGTGCCATCTTTTCCGCCTGCTCGGGCTCGAGTGTGGCCACGTCCGCCACGATAAGCCGGGCGTCGCTTCCATCCTTTAGGCGGCGGGGCTATTCAGAGCGCATGGTCCTGGGCTCACTTGCCGCCGGTGGAACGCTGGGCATCCTGATTCCTCCCAGCATAGGCCTGATCCTGTACGGGGTGCTGGCGGAGGAATCGATCGGACGCCTCTACATGGCGGGCCTTCTGCCCGGGCTCATCCTTGCGACGTCATTCGTTGTGATGATAGCCGTCCTGGCTTTGGCCTGGCGCGATATGGCCCCGAGAGAGCGGGGCGACAGCTTTGGCAACTGGGAGGGATGGAAGGTCAGGTTGCTTGGAGCCATCCACCTTCTGCCAATACTGGCCCTAATCTTCATCGTCCTGGGATTCATCTATCTCGGAATCGCATCGCCAAGCGAAGCCGCCGCCTTCGGAGTCTCTGGCGCATTTGCCCTAGCGATTCTGCTGAATTCGGGCGAGCTACTTACGCCGTTGCTGGGCTTCCTGCTCAGGCGGACCGGCCTCATCCATCTGCTCACGCACGACGCACAGCAGGCGCTGCGCTCGGCCCACATGCCATCTCGCAAGACTGCCCGGGTTGTCTTGAGGCGAAACCTGCGGATTGTCCAGCAGTCGCTCATTTCCACGGCTCGAACCACCGGCATGATCTTCCTGATCCTTCTCGCCGCATTCACCTTGAGCTTCGCATTCGCCCGGCTTGGAATCTCCGGGGAGATCGCCGAGGCCATTTCGAGCCTGAACCTGAGTGATTGGCAGTTGGTCCTGGCCCTGATCGTGTTCTACCTTCTCTTGGGCACTTTCATGGAGAGTTTCGCCATGATGGTCACCACCGTGCCCATCCTGATCCCGACACTGCAGCAGGCAGGAGTCGACCTTGTCTGGTTCGGCGTCATAATGGTGCTCCTGGTGGAGGCGGCACTGATCAGTCCACCTGAAGGGATCAACCTGTACGTCCTTCACGGCGTTCGTCAGGATGTCGACCGCGAAGAGGCCGAACAGTCGAATCAGACGGTGCGGCAGCGCACGATTTCGGACGTGTGGATAGGCGTATTGCCATTCATGGCGTGCATGGCCGTCGTAATTGCCCTCGTACTGGCATTCCCGCAGATTGCGCTGTGGCTGCCGAACCTGATCTACGGTGCCAGGTAAATGAGAGGCATGGAGAGTACAGGCTAGACGGGGCAAGGATCTGAGGGGGCAGGCTCTTGCAAGGGATCTTTACGCGGAGCGGTGAACTTGGACAGGAAGGCCGAGGCTAGACGGCTGGTGGAAGCGATTCGTGAGTCCCTTAGAGCTTCAGCGGACCCTGAGCGCGCCAAGAACGAGAAGCGGTACCTTAAGAGCGACCTTCGATTCATCGGAGCCAGTGTTCCCTCGATCCGCAAGGCCGTTAGGCAGGTCGTGGGACGCGGCTCATTTTCGGAGAGAACGACACTACTTGCGTTCGTAGAGGCCTGCTGGGATACGGACGTTCATGAGCTACGCGTGGCAGGAGTCGTCGCCCTTCAACAGTCGACGCATCTTCTGGAAGCGAGAGACATTGTGCTTGTCGAAGCACTTATTCGCAGGTCAAAGTCCTGGGCCTATGTCGACCCTCTGTCCATCTATATGGCGGGTTCGCTGGTGGAGCGGTTCCCCGAGCTTGGCTCAACGCTGAACCTATGGGCACAGGATCCGGACTTCTGGGTGCGTCGTTCTGCCATCCTCGCACTGTTGGGACCGTTGCGACGCGGGGAAGGAGATTTCGACCGATTCAGCCGATACGCAGATGCGATGCTCGGGGAAAAGGAATTCTTCATCCGTAAGGCCATCGGATGGACGCTGCGAGAGGTGAGCAAAACGCGACCCTGCCTTGTCTACAGCTGGATGGCGCCTAGGACTGGCCGAATCTCGGGTGTCGCGATGCGCGAAGCGGTGAAATACCTGCCCAGGGATCAGCGCGACGGGCTCATGGCAGCGTACAGAGGGAGACGGTCGGCGCTCGGGGGATGAGCCTTAGCGATCTATCTTGTCCTGGCGAGCGTGGATGGGTAGAGGCTGTGCAGCCTGATACCTGTACCTTGCTTTGGCGGAAGGGATTCGGCGCGTAACTCTTTCGGAGTAGCCGGTTCGAACGAGTCCACACGTGTGTTCAGTGCCTCAAACCACGAGGCGCTGCTGGGGTGGGAGTGTTTTCGGTAGCCTTCCCGTGGTAGGCGTTCACCCCGGCAGGAAGACCTTCGAACTCCACGACACAGTCTCCATCGGTACCGTCAACGGGTTGTGGTTGTAAGCTTCACACACGGCGCTGGCACGCCGCAGATCAGGCTCATCAACACAACGGAGAACCGATATGGCCCTCTACCTCGCCGAAGAAGATGTCGCCGCCGTATTGACCATGGACATCGCGCTCGAGGAGGTGGAGAAGGGCTTCGTCCACCTCGCCGAAGGCAAGGCCTTCAACTTCCCGCGCAACCGCCTGCCCAACGGCGACGGCGCCTTCAACTTCATGGCCGCGACCGCCCCCGAGCTTGGCGTTATGGGCATGAAGACCTATGACTTCGTCGCCAACAGTTCGCGCTTCTACGTCCAGCTCTACGACACATCCACTGCGGAGCTCATCGCCCTCATAGAGGCCAACGGCATGGGACAGGTCCGCACCGGCGCCGCCAGCGGCATAGCGACCAAGTATATGGCCCGGGCCGACGCGTCCACGGTAGGCATGATCGGATCGGGCTACCAGGCCAGCACGCAGCTTGAGGCCGTCTCCAGAGTCAGGGACATAACCAGCGCTAGGATCTACTCTCGCAACCGGGAGAACCGGGAGCGTTTCGCCTCGATGATGGAGCGGCGCCTCGGCATCGAGGTCCGCGCTGTCACCGGCGGCCGTGAGTGCGTCGAAGGTGTCGATATAGTCAACGTCATCACCACGGCTCCTACTCCCGTCCTGCTGGGCGAATGGCTCGGCGCCGGCGCGCACGTGAACGCGGCCGGGAACAATCACTGGATGAAGCAGGAGGTCGACTCAGAGGTCGTCCGTCGCGCCAGTGTGATCGTTGCCGACGACGTCGAAGAGGCGAAGATCGAGTGCGGCGACCTCGTCGAGCCAATCGACCGCGGCGTCCTCACGTGGGACCGCGTGCGCAACCTGTCCGACGTGGTTACGGGCCAGGTCGCGGGCCGCCGGTCAGACGACGATATCACCCTGTTCGAGTCCCAGGGAGTCGCCATCGAGGACGTCGCCGTCGGCATTCGCGTCTACCGCATGGCGCAAGAGCGCGGACTGGGCCGGGTGATGCCCTTCTGAGCTACGCGCCCCGGCCAGAGACCGCCCGGGGACCTTACCGGCCGCACCCTAACGTTGGCTCGAGTGCGGGACGTCTCAATGCTAGTAGGTCAGGCCCTCCGCCGTTAACGAACCGTGTGATCGATATGAAAAGGGGTGTGGAAATGCACCTTCCACAGTCGCCAATGTGGGCTACGGGTGACTGTGGGTGGAAACTCTCAATGTGTCGTGTCACTTTGGCTCAAAGCGCCACGGACCCGATGGTGAACTGGTGGAGAGCAGATGATGTACTGGTGATGGGTCCGGGGACCCCGGACTCGTGCGCTTTGGCAGACCTCCTTGGATTGCGAGTTCAGCGATCCAGCCGACTAACTCTCCAGTTGGACCGAAATCCGGAGTGCAGGTAATCTCCTATCCCAAAGCCACAACCCTGTCGTCAGTGTGTATGTTAGGAGGGACTGAACAGAGTGGACCCTTCTCATGGCATCAAGTAAAGGAGGTTCAAACATGGGCACAATAGCGGTGAACCGGCTAGCGGGTCTGTCCCTTATCTTCGGCCCGGTAATCGCCTTCGTCTTCTTTCTCGTAGAGCCGGGCGGGCTAATCATAGATAGCGCCGAGGTGTCAGACGCCGTTGGCTCCATAACGGCCAAGGGCGCAAACGCCGCGCTGACCAATGTAACCAACATCGCGATAATCCTTGGCCTGGCCCTGATCCTCTCGGGCCTCTATGCGCTGATGCGGAACGTAACCTTGCAGGGCAACGGCAAGGCGCTTGCTCAGATGGGCTTTTTCATGATCTTCGTCGGACTGACCGGCTGGATCCTGGCCGGCGGAATGGACTTCATTCTGGCCGATGCCCAAACCAGCGACCAGATTGCGGGAAGCGTTCCCGTCTACTACGCCGGCTCCGCCCTCTTCTACGCCGGTGGGATTACGCTTGGGTTTGGCGGCTCCATTTTCGCATTGGGCCTCTCCACGAGAGAGGACTTCAACCGGATAATCTCCCTGCTGGCTGCACTTGTCAGTCTGGCCGTTATGGCCTTTTTCATCGTAGCCATACTCCACAACGATGGCCGTGACACCTTTATCACCCTGGCGCGCGGTTTTTACGTGCTGCTGGTCATCTGGTATGGATATCTGGGCTTCGGACTGATGAACCGGCCCGACCCCGACCTTTGGCGATAGACAGAGGCTAGGACTTGGCTGCGGCCGTCCTGAGGTCGACGGACGGTGGCATAACACAAGACCACCTGCCAAACGGAGTTCGGAGTTAGGTCATCCCCGGTGGCTGGAGCCCGGTGCGCACGCATGCGAAGAGGCTGTGCCGCAAGCCGGGCGACGATGCGGCCAACCCCGGCCACACCTGGCATCTATCTAGCCCTCAGCGCCATGGCCATGGCGGTGAATTAACGAAGAGCAATGCATTGGCCCGCAAGTGATGCCAGACGCCGTGCTCTTTTCGCCAGATTCGCGTGCATCGGCACATTGTCCTATGCGGCAAGTACGTCGTCCGGCGCACCGACCTTCGATATGGACAGGAGTTCGTGGAGCAGACCAATGGTCGGACTGGCTAACCCGGCGACTGGACCGAAAAAGAGGGAAGCCAATTGACCCGCTGCAAAATCCGGCCTTACATTGAGAGCCGGGAAGTTACTCAACCCGCCTGAATCGGAGGTGATGCTGAGCGATGGGAAACCCGGTGGTGCACTTCGAAATTGCCGGCCCGGATGGGCCTGCCTTGCGGCAGTTCTATCGCGATTTGTTCGGATGGAAGGTTGAAGTGCTGGGCGAGGAGATGCACAACTACGGTCTGGTCTCTGCAAACGAGGGAGGCATCGGTGGCGGCCTGTTTCCCACAGCTGAGGGTACGCCGGCACGTAGCTACGTCACCTTCTATGTACAGGTTGACGACCTTGAAACGGCGCTGAACAAGGCGGCCGGCATGGGTGGGAAGGCCATCGTGCCACCTGTGGAGATCGCGCCTGGCATGGGCTCGATCGCAATGTTCGAGGACCCGGCCGGAAACACCGTGGGTCTGTATGCGCTACCGCCGGAATGGGACGGACAGATGCCGCCCAAGGGGAACGGTCCGCCGGTGGTGCACTTCGAATTGGGAGGCGGCGACGCGGCGAAGCTCGCCGAGTTCTATGCCGGAATGTTCGACTGGCAAATCCACCTTCATGAGGAGACCAACTACCGCCTTGTCCAGCAGGAAACGGGAGGGATTGGCGGGGGTATCTTCGAGCACGTAGAGGGTATGCCGCCCAACAATCCTTCCGTCGCGGTAATGGTTAGCGACCTGCAGGCCTACCTAGACAAGGCTGTGGATCTCGGCGGAAGTGCGCTTATGGCTCCCACCGAGATTCCCGGCGGTTTCGGCTCGATGGCCATATTCTTCGACATCGCTGGCAACCGCATTTCACTCTTTAGGTCCCCGGAGTAGAGACCGCGAGACCGGCCGGACTGGCCCACAAAGCGGCTCATCCGAGACCTCAGCGTCGCCTTCGTCCAGGCCGGTGTTGACGGCATCCTCGGCCATTTCCCCGGCGACATCCACTGCTATGGGAGCAGCGAGCTAATAGGAGCCTTGCGTGAAGTCCCGCCGCAGTTTGGTTCCGCCTCGCAGCCGGCGGGTTATCTTCCGGGAAATATCAAGGGCGACAGCATCAGGTGTGAAAGTCAACTGAGCATTTGAGGAAGCCAACGGGTAGACACATGCTGGGCCGAGCAAGTAGCGGTGGCTATAGGCCAGAAGGGTGTACGCTGCAGCCTTCTCGTCCCGCTACTCCCTCGCGTCAAGCCGGGCCAGGTTGCCACCCCAGGCCAGGATTCGCTCATTGCCAGTCACCAGCCGGTGTCCGGCCTGGGCCGTGGCAACGATAATTCGGTCGGCGGGGTCGGCGTGAAAGTCGGGCAAGGCGTTGGCACGGATTCCAATTTCTCCATCGACGGGGATCTCGGCGAGCCCCTGCCGGAGCAGTTCTCGACGCCACAACCCGACGTCCTCCGGAAAGTCCAATCGGTCTTTGCTCCTAAGCATTGCCACTTCCCAAAACGTCATGGCGGACACGGCGAACTCCTCGTCGCGAAGCGCATTATCGAGAGCCCGTCTTGCGACTGCTCCCAGGCGGGCGTCACCGGTCCGCAACCAGATCAGCGCATGGGTGTCTGCGAGGATCATGGGTTCAGCACCCTGTCTGGATTGGTCTCCGCTTCCCATTCGACGTCAATGGGACTGATGATGTCGCCGACGATCGTGATTCGGCCTCGGTCCGCGCCAAAGAACGATTTGGGGCGTTGCCGGTAGGGCACGAGACGGGAGATAGGCTTCCCGTTCTTGGTGATGACGATCTCGCCTCCGCTTTCGGCTACCTCGTCCATGAGCTGAAGGCACTTGGCCTTGAACTCCGACGCCTTCATGGTCCGAGTGCCGCCTGATGTGTCGCTGTTTGTATCCATGACGCTACTTTCCCAGACCGGACTTGTGTCGATCATACCATGGTCACGACCATAGTCATATTCTGTCTTAGCTATCCCACGTACCGCAGCTTCGCTCACCGTCCGTGTCAAAACCCGGCGGAGGGAGGCAAGACGCAGGGTCAAGACTGACTGGAGCAGGGTAGGAACCACCATCAAGCTGGCCAGCGAACCAGTTCTGCCCAAATGGTGCGCGACAGCGCAAACCGTCCAAAAAAGCAACGTGGAAATTTGCTACGATGAGGCGGCCGGAGCCCGAATCCCGCAGCCTGGGGGTCTGCAGGATCATGGTAGCTCCGGTGACTGCCAGCGCGGCAAATGTCAACCATGAAAGATAATCTTCAGACTGGCCGGATGCCCGCACCACCATCGGCGCCAGCATGACGAGGCCGATCGTGTTGAGTATGAATATCTGAAAGGCTGCGGAAATCGCCAGTAGCGGCGCGCACTTCTCAACTGGTTAGTACCGGATTTCGTGTCGCCCCTTGGTTTTTCGGAACATAGGTTGATGTCTAGTCGCACCACCCTTTGCTACATTGCTAATATCCAACAATCGACAGATCACTAGTACATTCCAGAGAGGGTTAGTTTTGCGAACCGAGCGAGAGAGCAAAAAGCGGATGAATCGGACGGGATTGGAGTGCCAACGAGCACCAGCGGGCGTGAGAGCACTGCTTTTGCTTCTGGTCGCGGCTTCGATTGCGGTCTTTGCAGTTGCCTGCGGCGACGACCCTTCCCCAGCGCCGGAGCCCGTTGCCACCGCGGAGCCCGTTGCCACCGCGGAGCCCGTTGCCACCGCGGAGCCCGTTGCCACTACCGCGCCGACTGCAACCCCTATGCCGACCGCCGCGCCGGCTCCAACCCCGGAACCCGAGCCCGCAAATGAAGACGACGCCCTGACGCGCGCCCACGTGGAGAAGGCTATCGCCTACTACGAGGCCAACGGCCGGGACGCGACGATCGAATACTACAAGAGCGAAGAGAGCATTGAGGGAGGCCGGTATCTCTTCATAATCAGCGAGGATGAAGGCATCCTGCTGGCAATGCCGTTCTATCATCATTTCCTGGGAAGCAAGCTCGAATCCGCCGCGTTATTGTTGGGAGCCGCCACAGAAGATGGCGCCTGGTATGAGGGACAGGGGATATATGTGGTGGAGACGGCCACCGGCACCTCAACTAGGCAGGGTCCAACGCGGAACTACCTTGTCCTGCGCGATGGCCTCATCTTCGTATCCGTCCACTCCACCCTCCAGGAGAACGTGGCGGAAGCCACCAGGGATTATGTGAGCCGCGCAATAGCCCTATACGAGAGCGAGGGGCTTGAAGCGACGATCGCCCACTACAACAGCCCGGACAGCCTGGAGGGAAGCTTCTACCTGTTCCTGATTGGCGCGGATGATAACTACCTGGCCCATCCCATTTTCCCGCACCTGATAGGGACCGACATCAAGGGCGTGATTGGTTCCGACGGGCAGGAACTGGGCAAGGAGATAGCCCTTGCAACCGAGGAAGGCGTCTGGGTGGAGTACCTGTGGCCCAATCCGATCACGCGGGTGGAGGAGGCCAAGACCACCTGGGCCATCCGCCACGACGGCCTGATCTTTGCGTCCGGCTACTACTCCGTGGGCGAATCGCCGGAGCCACCCGCCTGGCAGGACGCGGACCCGCGCGAGTACACCGTGGAGTACGTGGAGCGGGCGATAGAGCGTTACGAGCGGGACGGCCTGGAATCCATGCTCAACTACTACAACAGCGTCGCCAGCTTTGAGGGCGAGTGGTATCTCTTTGCCACCGACGAGAACGACATCTATCACGTACACCCTCTGCTGCCCCACCTGATAGGCACGGACATCAAGGACGTGGTGGGTTCCGACGGCTTCGAGTTGGGTAAAGAACTGGCCAAGGCCGGGGAGGGAGAAGGCGTCTGGGTGGAATACCTGTGGCCGCACCCGGTAACGCTCAAGGAAGTGCCAAAGGTTGGGTACGCGGTGCGTCAGGACGGGATGATCTTCGCATCGGGCTACTATCCTGGCGTCACGGACCCGGCGGCCTACACCCAGGCCTACGTCCAGAGCGCTATGGACTACTATGACAGCCAGGGCCTGGAGGCCACGGTTGCGCACTACAACAGCCCGGAGAGCATAGACGGCTCTTACTGGCTGATGATGGTTGATCCCCAGGGCGTGATAATCGTTTCGGGCGCGGAGCAAGCGCTGGTTGGAGCGGATGCCAGCGTGTTCCAGGGGATTTTGGCCGGAGAGCTAATTGGCGAATCACTTCTCAGCGCCACGGAGGGAGGCCACTGGTTCGATTACTTGTGGCCCAACCCCAGGACGGCGGGGCAATTGACGGTGTACCTCTGGATAATCCGCCACGACGGATACGTCTTTTCTTCCGCCTACTACGTTGAGGGCGAGTAGGACGCGCCGCCGCCCACCGTCCGACGGCGCGCTGACGCGCGCCTACGTCGGGAAGGCTATGGCCTACCAAGACGCCAACGGTTAAAACGCCATCGTTGCGTTCTCCGAAGCTCGCTTAAGGCTTGTAGAACGCAACGGTGACGTCTTGGCCAAATCCGACACGATTCTACCGGTGTAGGGGCCCGCTTCCCTGATGGTTACCGTTCCCAATGGGTTGACCCGCCTTGAACGGACGGTAATAGGCGGCCGTCTTCTCCACCGGTGAGCGGCCATGGCCCACTGAGGATGCGCTCTTGGTGGGCTCGATGCTGGCGTGGTCCTTAGTGTGCGGGCCAAGGCGTACCGAATTGCGAGCTTTTCGCTGGGAGTTGGTGCTGTAGAGTTGGGTGGAGAAGTGTCCCGCTCAGAGTCTTCCGCCGCTCATCAGGACTCTATCAGGCCCTCCTGTGGCATGGTCCAGGGCAGGGTGTAGAACGGCGCGAATTGAGGGGCGGGCGGCACCGGCATGTCTCCAAAGGGCACGTCGATAATCACCGGCGCCTGCCGCTCCAGCGCCAGGGGAATCAATCTCTCCAACTCCATCGGGTCGTCTGCTCTCATGCCGACAGCACCGAACGACTCAGCGAACCTGACGAAATCCGGGTTGTGCAGGTCAGTCCCATAGGCTCCGTCAAACGCGTCGTCCAGGTCGCGCGCCACGTTGCCGAAGGAGTCGTTGTTGAAGACCACGGTCACCAAGTTGATGCCGTACCGGACGGCCGTGGAGAGCTCTGACGAGTTGAACATGAATCCACCGTCTCCGGTCATGCAGACAACGGGGCGGTCGGGGCATGCGACCTTTGCTCCCAGCGCCGTTGGGAAGGCGTAACCGAGATTGAACGAGTAGCCGGAGTCTATGTACGTCTTGGGGTGATTGACCTGCCAATGGGTCCGGGCATAGTAGCCGAACTGAGTAACGTCCCAAACTACGAAAGCGTCCTCAGGGACGCCCCGCCGTATTGCTTCCAGGACAGGGTACTGCGGCTCCTTGAGCCGAATGTCGTAGTAGGCTATCAGCCTGCGCGCAGCGCTTACCGCCTCGGCAGGCGACGGACGGTCTCCCGCTCCAGCCTCGATGAGATGGGGAAGCAGCGCCTCTATGGTCGCTCCGGCATCGCCGTGCAGGGCGATGGTGTTGGGATGATGCCTCGTAAGCTCGGTGTCGTCTATGTTGATGTTGACCAGCGTGGACGCCCCGCTGGCAGGATAGCCCAGCGAGAAGCGCGCGCCGATTCCTATCACCACGTCGGCAGACTGCATCACCCCGTAGAGCTGGTTCATCTCCTGTCTCTCGCCCCTGGGACTGAAGCAAGAGCCGTAGGACAGCGGATGTCTATCGGGGACGGCGCCCTTGCCCCCGCTGGAAGTGATGACGGGTATCTTCGTCGCCTCGGCCAGACCGATGAGCGCTGCTTCGGCGTCTGATCGCGCCACCCCGCCCCCCGCGTAAATCAGTGGCAGTCGAGACCTGGCGACAACCTGGGCCGCCTCCTTAAGTGCCTCCCTGCTCGGCACGATCCTAGAGACATGGACAGGACTCCGAAGTTCGACGACTTCCCGCTCCACTCCGACTTCGGGCGGTATCTCCAGAAGAGCTGGACGGGGACGGCCGGTGCGCATCTGCCGGAACGCTTCTGACACGGCATCCGGAACCTCGCGAGGTCTGGATGCCTGTCCCTGCCACTTGGTGACGGAGCGCACGGCACCTGCTTGGTCAGCAATTTCGTGCACGGCCCCACGGTTCTTGCCGATGGCTCCGCGGGGAATCTGGCCCGCGATGAGGAGTACGGGTGTGGAGCGGGAGTAGGCATTGGTCAGGCCTGAGGCTGCGTTGTAGAGACCGACGCCCGGTACCACCAGCGCGACCCCCGGCTTGCCTGACGCACGGGCATAGCCGTCGGCCATGTACGTCGTCGCCTGTTCGTGCCGTGTGGTGATCATGCGGATGCCGGGCTCGTCCCGAATCGCGGCGACAATCCCGTAGATCTGTATGCCCGGTATGCCGAACACGACCTGAGCGCCTTCGCCTACAAGCGATTTGGCAACTGCCTCACCTCCGCTCAATTTGACCCTGATGGCCTGCCTCCTTCGCAGTGGTAGACGCGATAGTGTTCTCTCTCAGCGGTCACGTACCAGCAAGTGGTGCGTTAACGCGTCATCCTGTTGATGTCGTCTACGCCGCAGTTGGTTGCGGAAGCATCGCCGGAGGTGATACTTCCAGTTCCTGGTCAATACCTGGAGGTGCAGGCGTCAGGTGGCGGCGCCCGATAATCCACCCGTTACTCTAATGTGCCAGCACCGCTCCTGCCAGCCGGTTCGGGAAGATCCCCACCACATGCGTCCTTCTGAGGATCTCCCTGAAGAATCGTTCCAGCGGGTTGTTCAATAAGATCTGCCTCCAGTGAGGCTCAGGGGACGCCGTGAAGGTCAGGACGTCCGGACCGGCTTCAGCCAGCATCGAGGAGGCCTGCGGGTATCCGTGTCTTCCCGGATCGTCTCCCATCGACCGGTTCCAGGTCACATCGGACGGTGTCCGCCCATCCACTGGGCGTCCCACCGAGCCTTGCAAGGCGGTGTTTCGGTCGTGGATGGCGGTTAGCAATCCACACGGCGCTTGCACTCCTTGCCAGAGTCTAACCGGGCGGCAGCATCGTCACATGCGCGCTAGCTCCCACGATGCTATAGGCCCGGGAACGACCACAAAACATGGGTGCTGCTCTAGGGCATCGAACTTGTCCAGAAGTTTCAGCGTCCCCGGATCGCGACGCTTGATCTTGGTCGCAAGGTGCGAGGTCTCAAAGCGCATCTGCCCCTCGGTGACCTTGATCGACCGGGGCCGCGATTCAGGGACCGCAATCTTGCTTCGGCTGAAGCTGTACCCCCTCAGGCGTGCCTCTTCGGACACGGCCAGCAGATATGCCCCGATCGCACCCAAGGGATAGGGGTGAGCCCGGAAACGCTCGAGCTGAGGATGGCTGAGGCAGCCCCGGGTGTTCCCGCCGAGCACCTTTTGGGCAAGTAGCCCTTCCCGCCACAGTGCCACCAGTCCTCTGGCATCCAGGTATCCGGGGTGTAGAGACCACAGTCGCATTCAGGTTCCTTTCAGCTTCGATCGCCCCACCGGGGTTTTCGTCGATTCCATGACTCGGTGCGGGTCACTGTTCTTTGATATGGCTATCTTGCTCAGGCGGCGAGAGCTACCTACTTGCCGCGCGGGCCGATGGCAATGGCAGTCAAGTGGTCCAGCACCTTGCCTCGCCCGGCCGGGCTCTAACCGGGCGATGACGTAAGGTCGCCGGTCCGGCGGCGAACGTAGATCAACGGCATCTAACCTGCGTCGCCACTCCCTTTCCTGCCTGCGACCTTGTCTTGGCCTTACCGCAAATTGCTCGCAGCATGAGCGTGCTGTTTAGAGCCCTGAGGGAATCAGCACCGAGTCGATCACATGGATGGTTGTGAAGGTCTTCGAAACCGTAGGCCAGCAGATCAAGGACGTCGTCGGCGTCATGCGCCAAATGGTCGGCGGCAGGGAAGCCATGACCGTTGGCGTCCAGATGTGGTTTGACACCCCGGCGTTCCTTCTGAACCTGTTTCAACGGGCGAATCCAATGGTGAAGGTCGTGGACATCGCCCCTGTGATGGATGAGCTTCGCATGGTCAAGGACGAGGCCGAGGTTGAGCTGATGGAGACGGCTGCCAGGATTGCAGCAGTAGGAATCGAGACCGCGGCAAGGTGGCTCGAACCGGGCGTGACCGAGAACGATGTCGGAGCTGAGATTGAATACGCCATGCGCAGGTCAGGAGGCCAGGGCATAGCGACGCCTGTCTACGTCAACTCGGGTACCCGGTCGGGCTGGCTGCACGGCACCACATCCTACAAGCGGATTCAGATCGGCGACCTGGTCGTAGTCGACGTTGTGCCGCGCTACAAGGGCTATTGCGCCAACATCACCCGTACGTTCGTGATCGGACCCGCGAGTCCGAAGCAAAGGGAAATGCACGACACATACAAGCATGCGCAGAGGGCAGCCATCTCCGCGATAAGACCTGGAGTGCGCAACCGCGACCTGGATGCCGCGGCTCAGCAGGTGTTCAGCGAAGCCGGGTATGGAGACTTCTACGTAACGGGGATCAGCCACAGCATTGGACTCGACTTCGAAGAGATGCCTCGCCCAACGATCCACCCTGCAGATTCTCGCGTAGAGCTTCGGGAGGGGATGCTCTTAACCGTTGGCCATTCTGTCCTGTCGGTGCCGGGGACAGGGGGAGTCCGAATCGAAGACACATTTCAGATCAAGGACGGGATGCCCAGAAGGCTGGTCGAATGCAATCCCAGCTTTGAGCTTCCCTCTGAATGATTGGCGTCCGACGGGACGCCGTGCAAGGATGATGCCCGCTAGCCGGGCGATTGCAGCGCCCTACACAAGGAAAGGGCCAGACCACCTCCTCAAAGTAGGCGCCATCTCAGCTGTCATCCGCTGCATCGCCCTTGCGGTCCCGGTCACTTGAGTCCCGACGCTCCATCTCGACAAGGGCCTTCTTGCGGGATGGTCCCCAGCGGTACCCGCCCAGGCTGCCGTCCATACGAAGAACTCTGTGGCAGGGAATGACGAGCGCCACAGGGTTAGAGGCGCAGGCCTGGCCAACGGCGCGGCCAGCTGTGGGCTGGCCTATTGCCCCGGCCAATTGCTGGTAGGTAAGTGTCTGACCAGGTGGGATGCCCTTCAGTTTTCGCCAAACCTTCCATTGAAAGACCGTAGCTCGCACGTCCAGTGGCAGGTCTAAGTCCAGCCGGTCGCCATCCAGATACTCCAAGATAGTTTTGGCCCAGCCCCGCAATCCGTCGCATTCCAGGTCGTCTTCGCTTGACCCAATGGGAATAACATCTGCAGCTGGAAACTCGCCTCTAAGTTCGCATATCAGCTCTTCGGCATCATCTCCTAGTTTGACCGCGCATACCCCTTTGGAAGTTCCCGCAACCAGCAATTCGCCCAGCACCGAGCCTGTGACAATGTATCGAATCACGGCGCCTGAGCCTCCCTTAAGGTAAGTGGCCGGAGTCATGCCGAGGTTCTCCACGGCCTTTTCGTATGCGCGGCTGGAAGATCCGTAGCCGGCGTCGTACAGGGAATCGGTAACGCTCGCTTTGTCCCGAAGCGTGAGCTTGAACCGTCTCAGTCTCTGCACTCGGGCGTACTGCATCGGAGTGAGGCCGGTCTGTTGCCTGATTGCGCGGCGAAGTACACGAACTCCAACTCCCGAAGCCTCGGCGAGTTCTGCCACTGATGGCAGGGTGCCGTCGTGCTCAATCTGCTCGTCAATGTAATCGCCCGCACGCCGGAGCACCTCTGAATCTCTGCACGGACGATCGGGCTGGCACCGCTTACAAGCCCGGTAGCCTGCGTCCCTGGCCTCTTCCGGACTGGAGAAAAAGACCGCCTGAGACTGGCGGGGTCGGCGACTGGGACAACTGGGCAGGCAGTAGATGCCCGTTGAGCGCACGGCGTAAACAAAGCGGCCGTCAAAGCTGGCATCTCGCGTCAGCACCACTGTCCACATGTGCTGGGGGTCCAGCACCATCGGCTCAGTGCGTAGAGTCTCTATTTCAGTGAACCTCCATCAGGGATGAGGAAGCCATGTGTGAGGAAAGGATTGCACCTAACCGGGGTGTTGGGTCGACTGTCCCGATCTGCAAGGCGAGTCGAGGCGGTCATTGGGGTCCGAGGCCTGGGTCGGCGACAGTCTCCTCGGTCGTCGGTAGTTTCGGCTGAATGACGGCGACGATCACGCTGGAGATGGACCCCCGGGCGAGCATCCCCAGCCCCGACACAACGCTGCATATCATGAGTCGGTTCATCAGAGTTTTCCCGCTACCGTTCGTCAAGCCGGCCATCTGGCTTCTGGCAGAGCACGCGCATTGATCATCGATCAGTAGGGTGTTTCCCTCCCTTCCTAAACTTCCTACGCTTCCAATATTGGCCGCTGCCCGGTCGCTAAGCTATCCGCTTTCGTTCTTCAAACTCTCAGTCTAGGCGTTCCGCTGTCGTTAGGTTGCCAACCTCAACCCCGGGAAAGGTCACCAGCTCATTTCTTCAACGCCTGAGCTGTGATTCTCCGGGTTTGACCTCCGCTCTCGGGCCGAGTCGAGATCAACTCATGGATACCTAACTGACAGGCACGACGAGCGTTAGCAGTTAGGGATGATTTCGCCCGATGACAGTCGACCCACCTGCCCCGCCGGGAGTCTTGCAGGCCCTTCCCGGCAACCAGCGTTCACAGAGATGCAAGAGGACGGTTAGGCTAGCTGGATGCGATTTCTAACCGCTGCCGCCATAAAGAGGCGGACGGTCACCCTCTTCGCCGTCGTGCTCGTGCTCGCAGGCGGCGTCTTCGCCTATAACTCCCTCAAGGTCGGACTCTTCCCGGAGATCGAGTTTCCCCTTGTTGCCATCACCGCCTCTTACCCGGCCGTCGACCCCGAGGGCGTCGTGCGCGATGTCACCGCCCCGATCGAGAGGGCGATCTCGGGCACCGACGGGCTCGAGTCGATCCGCTCTACGAGCTTTGAGGGTAACGCGATCGTGCTGGCCACCTTCAGGTACGGCACCGACATGCCGAGCGCGGAGGCGCACATAGAGTCAGCGGTCGCCGGCATATCGTTCCCGCCCGGCGTCGACAGCCCCTCGGTCGGCCGATTCGATCCCGACCGTTTCCCCGTGCTGAGCTTCAGCGTGGCCTCCAACAACGGGCTGGAGGAGGCGGCCAACGCGGTGCGTACGCGCATCCTGCCGGAGATCTCGGCCATCGAGGGCATCATGGATGTCGAGGTCATCGGCGAGGTCGAGCGACAGGTGCGCGTTTCTGTGGACCCGGACCTCTTGAGCGCCAGCGGGATACCCCTCCCGCAGGTGATCGGGGCCATCGGAGAGAGCAACGTGTCGGTGCCGTCCGGCCTCGTGCGCGGTAACGAATTGACCTTGCCGGTGAAGACCGAGAGCACCGTCGGCTCGGTCGAGGACATCCGCGGCATTCCGGTCGGGGCCTCGCCCTCCGGCCCGGTCACCCTCTCCGATATAGCGAGCGTTGAGCTCACGGACGCGGTCCCGGCAAGCATCTACCGCGCCAACGGCAGCGCGGCGATAGGAGTGTCGATAATAAAGAGCCCCGAGGCCAACACGGTCGAGGTAACGAGCTCGGTGCGGGAAGTACTCGACGAGATGGCCGTGGCCATCCCGGGCCTTGAGATCGTCGTTGTCGCCGACCAGGGGCCGCAGATCCAGGGCCAGATCGATTCCCTGCTGACCGAGGCGGCCTTCGGCTTCCTGTTCGCTGTCTGCGTCGTGTTCGTATTCATGCTCACCATAAGGCCGACGGTAATCCGCGGGCTTATGGCAACGCTGCGTCCGACGATCGTTATCGGTCTGACGATCCCGCTCAGTGTCCTTACCGCCGTGCTGCTGATGGCTTGGCAGGATATGTCGCTTAACTTCATGACGCTTGGCGGGCTGACCATATCCGTAGGGAGGGTGGTCGACGACGCCATAGTGGTGCTCGAGAACGTCTACCGGCACATACAGGCCGGGAAGGAGCGGTGGAGGGCCGCCCTGGAGGCCACGGTGGAGGTGGGTCCCGCCATCTTCACCTCGACTCTTGCAACGATACTGGTGTTCATTCCGCTCGGCTTCATAGAGGGCCTCGTCGGCGCCTTCTTCCTGCCGTTCGCCATAACGATCAGTCTCGCGCTGGCGGCCTCCCTCCTGGTTGCGCTGACCGCCGTGCCCGTGATGGCCGCTTACCTGCTGCGGCCCGGGGATCTTCCCGAGGGCGGGGTCGGGGACGAGATGACATTCGTCCACGAGACCTGGATGCAGCGAGCCTATACCCCGGTGCTGCGCTGGGCGCTTGGACACAAGGCCGTCACCCTGGCCGCCGCCGCCGCCGCGACCGCGGCGAGCCTCCTCCTACTGGCCGTCATACCGGTGACCCTGTTTCCGACCAGCGAAGACCGGGACGTTGCGGTAGAACTGACCCTTCCCGCGGGAACGCCCATGGAGCGGACGCTCGCCGAGGTGGTCGCGATCGAGGAGCGCGTCCGCGGATTCTCCGATGTCTATACGGCCACGGTTGGAGCGACCGACCTGGCCTCAGGGGGCGCTCCGGGATCGTTCAACCAGGCGAGCCTGCTGCTTGATCTTGCCCCGGGGGCTCCGCAGAACCTGGCAGACGAGCTCAGGGAGGACCTGAGCAGGCCCGGGCTGCTGCTCCGGGTGAGCGAGATCAACCGCGGGCCCCAGACCGGGGGCGTCGAGATCAGCATCTCGGGCCCGGACTACGGGGAGATCGCGGCCGTATCCGACGAGCTGATGGAGTCGCTGGCGAGCGTCGACGGCGTGGTCAACCTAGACAGCGACGTTGCTTCCGCAAGGGACGAGCTATCCGTACAGGTCGATCCCGTGGCGGCCGGACGGCTGGGGCTCAGCGCCCGCCAGGTGGGCCTCCAGCTTAGCCAGTTCCTGGTCGGTCGTCCTGTGACGACGATCGAGATTGACGGTGTGACGACCGATGTTGTCGTCTCCGCAGACCGCAGCTCCCTGACCTCTCCGGGGGACATCGGGCGCCTGGTCATCTCGGGCCCGCTTGGTTCTGCCGAGTTGGGCGCGATCGCCGAGGTCTCGCTGAACGAGGGGCCGGTCACCATAACGCGCACCGACCTCCGGCGCTCAGCCTCCATCACAGGGGAGATCACCTCCACCGACACGCAGGCGGTCGGAAGGGAGATCGACGAAAGGATCGAGGCCCTCTCGCTCCCGCCGGGGGTCAGCGTGGTGAGCGGGGGGATATTCGCCGACATCGCCGAGGGATTCCAGGCGATCTTCTTTTCGATAGCCGCCGGGATCGTACTCATGTACCTGGTGATGGTGGCCAGCCAGGGCTCTCTGAGAAACCCCATCGTCATAGTCTCGAGCCTCCCGCTGGCCCTGATAGGGGTGCTCGTGTCGCTGGCGATAACGGGCCGCACGCTCGGACTGCCGGCGATGATGGGCGTGCTGCTGCTGGTCGGGATCGTCGTCACCAACGCTATCGTGCTGATCTCGTTCGTCGAACAGCTGCGGGCGGGAGGTATGCCGGTGAGGGATGCTCTCATCACCGGTGCCCGCGTCCGGCTCCGGCCCATACTGATGACGACGCTTACGACGAGCTTTGCCCTGTTGCCGCTTGCGACGTTCGCGGACAGCGAGGGTGGCCTGATCAGCGCGGAACTGGCCACCGTGGTCATTGGCGGCCTGATAAGTTCGACCGGCCTTACGCTCATCGTGGTGCCGATCGTCTACTACCTCTTCAACGTCAGCATCCCGGGCGCCCTGAGGCGCGCCGGTTCCCGACTGGCACGCTCTGAGAGCCACGCATGATTAGGGGCGTGGCGGATTCGGCCATCAATGAACCCTCACTCTGGCCCACTCGCTATGCTCCGAGAGGTAAAGTGCGATTGGGCGGCTGAGTTTGACTCTGGTAGGGTCTTTGGCATGCGGGTGCTGACCGCGCCTGCGGAGGTGCCTAGATCGGTGCCCACTACCACTCCGGCTCGGATCTTCGAGCCCACTCAGGATGGATTAGGGAACACTCATGGAACCGCGCATCAGCATTGTCACTCTTGGCGTTACCAATCTGGCGCGCTCGGTCGAGTTCTACCGCGACGGCTTGGGGCTGCCCCTCCACGACGAAAACACAGAGTCCATTGCATTCTTCAGGTGCCGGGGCACCTGGTTGGCCCTATACCCCAGGGACGCCTTGGCCGAGGACGCCGGAGTTAGCACCGTGGGCAGTGGGTTTTCCGGCGTCACCCTGGCGCACAATGTGTCAACGCGGGAGGACGTAGATGCATTGCTGAAGACGGCGGTAGCCGCAGGCGCCACCCTGGTCAAGCCTGCTCAGGACACCTTCTGGGGTGGCTACTCAGGGTACTTTGCCGATCCGGAGGGCTACCTGTGGGAGATCGCCTGGAATCCCTTCTTCACGATTGAGTGACTGGCCTGCGCATGGCAACGCCCTTCCATTGGGAGACAGCGGTCGGCTGATCTACTCGTGAGGGCCCCCATCACGACGCCGGCCGCCGCCCAAGCAACGACGGTGATGGCGACGTGCTTGAGCTAGCCCCTGTCATCGGGGGTGTTCATCTACTCCAGTTCGGAGGCGGGCCTAAAGCACGCGCTTGTCCGGTACTCCTGATAGACCTCAGAGGTGAACTCCCCGGACTCCACCTGCGCATATGTCACGGGGGCCAGGTGTTCACAGGACGGTCCCGATTGGCACGCCGAGCCTCACTGCCCCTACCATCTATGTTGGACCCTTGGGATGCGGGCGGACCTGGACGATCGTTCAAACTCCCGAGAGTCGAAAGTCAAGGAGGCGGGTTTTGCCTGCCAGCAACAGACGCGAAGAATTGTTCCGGCCGACCCAGTTTCCCCGGTCGGCGGGCTATGATCCGGACTGGGTTCTGGAAAACATGATGGGGCCGAATGCCCTGTGGCTGACGGAGTCCCTGGCTGGGTCCATGGATTTTGAGCCCGCGATGCGGGTTCTCGACATGGGCTGCGGCAAGGGGTTGAGTTCTATATTCCTGGCCAGGGAGTACGGGCTCCAGGTTTGGGCGACCGACTTGTGGATAGACGCCACCGACAACTTTGAGCGATTCCGCGCCGCCGGAGTTGAAGATAACGTGTTTCCCATTCATGCGGAGGCACATGCCCTGCCGTTCGCCGACGGGTTCTTCGATGCCATGGTGAGCGTGGACGCCTATCACTACTTCGGGACGGATGACCTTTACCTTGAGAATCACATGGCCCGGCTGGTCCGGCCTGGCGGGCAGCTGGGGATTGTGGTTCCCGGTCTGGTTGAGGAACTCATCTCCGGGAAAGCACCGGCGCACCTGCGTCGATACTGGGAACCGGAATTCTTTAGCTTCCACAGCCCGATTTGGTGGAGACGTCACTGGGAACGAAGTGGGCTGGTGACCATCGAGCTCTCCGATCTGATGCCTGAGGGCTGGAGGCACTGGATGGTGTCGGCATCGCTATGGTCGGAACGGCTAGGGAGGCCCGGTGGGGAGGCCGACATGCTGGCTCTGGATAAAGGACAAGCCCTGGGGCTGACTCGCATGGTGGCCCGCAGAAACGAACGGCCGACGGCGCGGCTGGATGTCCTGCGGTGACCCACCGCCCGGGTAAGGGAGAAACCTGGCACGAGCCAGGATGGTGCATTTTCTGAATCGGCTTGCCGTGCGCAGAGTCACCTTTACAACCTTCATCGAACCGGCAAGAGATCGCTTTTGGCCAAGGACCCCTATCGCCCAGCAGAGTTTCGCAAAGAGGATTCCCTTCCCCAGCAACCCCGAATTACTTGCCACCAACGGCTAGTCCGCGAAGACAACCTGTGCACTTGGATTGGCCGTCCTTGAGCCTAATCTGAAGCCGCAAACCGCTCGGCCTCAGTTCGATACATGAATGCCAGGAAGATCGCCTAGAATCTCAACCAATGCGATTAGGATGGGCAATCAGCCGACTTGGAGTAGGGCGGACACGAAAGACTTCATCGCCGGAGGGGCGTTTCTGGGACTCTTGCGACCGGCTAGCCAGCTCGACCCACATAAACAACGTGTAAGGTTTCCTGGGCCCCGATAGTCTTGGAGTGGATCAGGGCACTAGGCGCTAGACCAGTGGCGGGCCTAGTCTGGATCTTCCACCTTTACCCCTTCTTCCGGCGCTTCTGACCTATTCCACTCCTGCGACAGCCACACCGCTATGTCCCTTGCGACCGCAACTATCGGGGGGCCGATAATGATTCCCCAGATCCCAAAGTACTTTCCAGCGATCACGATCACGATGATCAGCCAGACCGGATGAATCCTGAGCGCATTGCTCTGAATGCGTCCGGCCAGCAGCGTGTTCTCGAATACCTGCACCCCCAGGTACAGGAGGAACACCCAAAGGACCTTGTCCGGCGCGACCGCCAGCGTGACCAACACCCCGAACAGCCCGCCTATAAACGGCCCGAGAGTCGGCACCAACTCGGTAAGGCCGGCCACGAGGCCAAGGACAAACGCAAACGGTACGTCAAGGAGCACCAGACCCACCGTCACCATCACACCGACGATGGCGGCCAGGATGAGCTGGCCGCGGACGTAACCGCCCAGCGTCCTCTCGGCGATGTCCAGCAGGTCTCTCAGGTGAGGTTGAAGGTCCGGGGGGAACGGGGCATGCAGGCTGGCGCGTATCCGGGAGGAATCCTTGAGCAGCCCGTACACGATCACAGGTGCGGCCGCCAGGCTGAGGATGAGGGCAAAGGAGGTGGTAGCAGTCTCCACGGTCCTGGATACGAAGCTCCAGGCAACGTCGCCCAGCAGCCCGCCCGCGTCGTCAAGGTACTGCTGGATGCGGTCCTTGACATTGGCCGGGACGTCATCGGTGTAGCGGCCTATCCAGTCCTCGGCGGTTGCCCTGATGGATTCAACCAGAGTGGGAATCTCGCTGGCGAATCGACGGCTGTCCTCGACGATGGAGGGGATGATCGCGGCCAGGATGCCGGCGACGATGGCGATGGCGAGGATGTAGACAATGACGATGGATACGGTCCGGCTGAGGGCGGGGCGGGCCTTTCTCCATGGCATGGCCCGTTCGATGAGGCGTACAGGGCCCATGAGCATGTAGGCGATGATGAAGCTGATTCCGAGTGCAATGAGTGCCGTACCGAGCAGGTACAGCAAAATGAGTGCAAGGAGCGCCAGCGCGACCGCGACGAGCAGGAGTGTCTGCCTGCGGTCATAAGGCCAGCGTATTTTCACAATAGACCTCGGTGGTCAGCGTTCACCCTGAACGTACTTCCTTCTGCAAATCCGTAATTTCACGGAAATCAGTCTCGCGTATCGCTCCTTGGCTATAAGCCATGCCCGGAGCCCTCGACCTGCATGCTCTGGGGCGGGCCGCATATGGATATGCCGACTCGCACGACGCGC
This sequence comes from Dehalococcoidia bacterium, assembly GCA_965207145.1. Taxonomy (GTDB): domain Bacteria; phylum Chloroflexota; class Dehalococcoidia; order Lucifugimonadales; family UBA2962; genus CAUZIR01. The sequence goes on from OZ242262.1 coordinate 1,409,325, forward strand.
CACGGTATTTGGGCTGCCTTCGCCGTGAAATTCTGCCGCGCGTAGCTCGGCTGGCGACGGATTTTACCGGAAGAGGGCAGCCGAAGGTTCGGGAACGACCGACGCAGGACGGGATGTCTCTCAGGAAGACTGGCGTGAACTCGGAATCAGCGTGATCGAGGGAACAGACAGGTGACAACGCTCCTGCAGCACCGCCATAGGCTCCTTCCCCGAAGGTGCACAGAAACTCCACGTTCTATCCCGGTGGTAGGTACCTGGCGGCCAGTTGTCACCTCATCTGCCGCCCAACGGGGTCGCTTCTCGTCGCTGCACACGCTCTGCGATCCGCGGACCAGACTCGATTTCCGCCACGCGCAGCTCGAATGCTTTCTGAAGGTTCTGCCATAGTTGGGGCGTGGTGCCGAAGTACCGGGCAAGGCGAAGAGCCGTATCAGCCGTCACTCCCCTCTGTCCCTTCAGAATTGCCGTGATTCGATTCGTGGGTACATCAAGAGCCTTGGCGAGCGCGTTAGCCGACAACCCAAGCTCCTCGAGCTCCTCAGCCAATATCTCTCCGGGGTGGACCGGCCTCATTCCGTTGCTTGTACTCATGTCCAACTCCTCATCGGTGGTAATCCACGACCTCCACGTCGTACGGTCCGTCATCTTCCCAGCGGAAGCATATTCGCCACTGGCGGTTGATCCGGATGCTGAACTGGCCCGTCCGGTTGCCGGAGAGAGCCTCCAGCCTGTTGCTGGGCAATCCGGCCAGATCTTGTAAGGAGGAAGCGTTGTCCAATACTGTGAGTCGACGCGTCGTCTGATCAGCGAACCCATGGAAGGCCGGCACCAACTGGCCCTCAAAGAACCTCTCGGTTCTCCGATCTTTGAAGCCTCGGATCATTGTAACGTCTTACGTAAAGAGTAAACAAGATTTTACCATGCGGGAGGAGGATCCGCGCGTGGGGGGCCTCGATCTGAAGTGCCCAGGCGTAAGCCCCTACCGTGGCCGATGACTGATCCTCAGTCTGTCGGTCGAATTCTCATTGACCACAGCTATAGGTGGTGACCATTTTGGATGATAGGCAGATGAGTGAGCGACCTGAGCCCACGCCAGAGCACCTACCGCGCCCGATGGTAGCGCCCAACAGACGAAGTGGAGGGCGTCGTGGCACCAGTGGATGGTGAAGTAAAGGTCCAGGGCACTCCCGACGGAGTCGAGAAGGAAGGGCAGGGTGATGAGAATACATATGGCCAAGGGGTATACCGCCCTTAGGCCAGAGAAGACCCAGACCGCAGGGACCGCCAGAGCGGCTACCGGATATGCGGCCAGTTGCTAGGGTAAGGTCTTGAGTTCGAACAGCTTCAGTCCGTAATAGGCTCCGAACGCCAGCAGAGCGACTGAGGCCGCCTTGAGGACAAGACTGAACCAGGAGGCGATTACGCGGCGGGCAGAAGTGGTGGTCGATGGGAGTCCCAACGCCATCTTCCCAGGGTGCCGGATCGTCCGACGTAGCCGTTTACTGGCAACGGTGCTGACGGCATGGTACAGGTGACCGACCGACCTCGAGCCCGCTTGGTAAAGGGATCAGGTGCTCTCCGGCTGTTCGGGCGCAAACTGAACTATCAGGGAAACTCGGCGCCCCGTCCGCCATTCACGTGGTCTTGTCCCAGTCTTCGCGCCAACTGCAGTTAGTCATGAGGCGTACTGATCCACCCATTAGGGGTTTCGGTCCATGACGCCTCAATCGACTTGAGACATGGTGGGCAGCTGAGTGGAAACAACGCGCTGGGATGCGCAACTGTAGCTGACCTCGTTGTACATCTGCCTGTAGTGAGCCGCTAACACCTTCACCGACGGCATCGTGTAGAAGATCTCCCTATCCAATATCTCGTCCCTGAGCTTGCCGCTGCCTCTCCAATGCCATCGACTATCCCGCTTCGATGGCGCCTCATCTCATATGCAGGGATCAACTCGAGGCCAGCGCCTTGGCCCACGCCGCAGATCGGCTTGGGATGATTGTAGGTCGACTTGATGACCAAGGCGTAGAGGCACGGATCAAGACCACCGTTGGACGACCCGCAGAGGAGATTCTCCGTGTTGCCGACGAAGAGGGATGTGGCCTAATAGCGATGTCGACCCATTGCAAGAGCGCTCTGGGCCGGACGATCATGGGCAGTGTGACCGACAGGGTGATCCACGCCTCGTCCGTGCCTGTACTGGCGATTGCGCCGGAGAAGGCAAAGGCGTATCAAGGGCGAGGGGCGGTTCCTCTAAAGACGATCATGCTTCCGCTGGACGGTTCGCAACTCGCCGAACAGGCGGTTCCCTACGTTGAGGCGCTGGCCAGATCTCTTTCGCTTGAGATTCTCTTGGTGAGGGTCGTGGATCTTGAGGGCCCGGTCTTCGCATACCCATCAAACGAACAGTTGGCCAGGTTCAGAGACGATCGCAACGGCGAGGCGGCGAAGTATCTGGAGGGTGTGTCCCGGGACCTGAAGGGCAGAGGGCTTAGGGTTCGGACCACGGTGCTGCTAGGATCGCCGGCACAGACCCTCTTGGACCTTACCCACCGGACGCCGAACGACCTGATCGCAATGACGACGCACGGGAGGTCCGGGTTGTCAAGGTGGCTTGCAGGGAGCGTGGCGGAGGCGTTGATACGCGCCTCCGGCGATCCGGTGCTGGTGGTGCGATCACGCTCGTGACGAGTGTCCATCCCCCATTTTGAGGGTGCGTGTCAATTGGTTCTATCTTCAGTCACCGAAAGCCGAAAATGTGGGCTGTCGGTGACTGAAGGTAGAACTTTTCAATACGTCGTATCATTTTAGGCTTGAGCGCCGTGCATGTGGTGGTAAACGTATCCAGAGCGATTCGTTGGCGCGTTCGTGATGCTGAAATCCGCTCAGTCTGTCTCCAGAATCGTGTATTCCTACAGCTTTTCTCGAACGTTCCCTGACCTAGGTGCTCGTCAGACTGAGCGCCCCATGTCGCCCTCGCGGCCGCCTCCGTCAAATTCCCTGAGGGCACGGAATCGGATAAGTGATGCCGAACGTTGCGATCGGGACGTCAACCCCTGAGCATCCGATTTGACAGTCGATGCGTGGGTCGCTGATCAATTCTGAATCAGGATCGACAGAGTCGTCCTTGAGGTTCAATGCCGTTGCGGGACGGCTTGGTCCTCATCTACTGAACAGACTTGGTTGAGAATCTGTAGTTGCTGCGGCTACCCCGGAGTATTCGTGTGAACTGTTCATGAATGAGTGTCTCTGCGGTCCCTGGAGTGCCACTCAAGGCATCAGCGAGGGCCCTCCCCCAATCTTCCCCCTTGGTGAGCTGAACGCTACGGAGCACCCAATAAGCTTTGCGCAAGGCTGCAAATCCTACGTTCTCACCATGTAGCGAAGCATCTAAATCCGACAAATGGAGAGGCTCGATATCGGCGTTCAACGCATTGGTGGCCATTAGCATTGTTTCCAAACTGAAGTTTTGATCTTCAAAGTTCGGCTTGGAGATTGCGTAGCCTCCCGGCAACAGACCAGAATTCGACATATTCTCTAGCACCCGGTGACGTTCAACATACTGATCGTCAGCGTCAACTGTCATTGCAACGAAGACCTCCTCCTCTTGGCTCAGGATTAGTAAATCCCGTACCAGCGGATCTTCCAGTTTGCCGACGCCTTTCAGATCAAGCAGTTCGATCCCTGCGCGCTCCAGGCTCACATGCCGGCGTTCCGCCCATCGCTCGATGAATCCCATCTCTGTTGCCCCCTCGACCAACCATCGGACACGAGGCTGCGGGTCGAGATCGTATTGTCGGACGACATTCCTAAAAACCGATCGGTTGCCGTCGGTTGTGGTTTGGCTTCCAAAAAACCGTTCCTTATAGTCGGGAACCTGCAAATCTAGGCGGACGAGGTCCTCGTCTGGCAGATCAGTCACGCCATGATGTTTCGCGAGGTAGCGGCGCAGCACCTCCGCCTGATAGTAGCCGTCCTCAGCGCGAAGCGCCGCACCCTTGAGCGTGAGGCGCTTTTCGCGAGGCACATAGGCGATCAGTTCGCGCCAATTGCTTAGAGGATCGCTAAGTTCCGCATCGATGGCGAGCTTGTTGTGCCAGCGCCGCATCATATCCACGCTGCTGTGATTTGCCGTTAGAACGTCATCGTGGTCGATTTCTTGGCGCCAAGCGATCAAACCCTCGATGGTTTCATTTTGAAACGGGTCCGTCTTGATTCGACCAATTAGGGTCTCAATTACCAGCGGCTCTGCGGCTAGGAGCATCCCGACAATGGAGAGTGATTCGGACCATGGCTCGCTAGCTGCCAAATTCCCCAATTTCTCCCGCAGGTCGAGACGCTGCAGTCGCTCAATTCGTTTCTGGTAGGCGTCTGGATCGTATAGGCCTTGGTAGAAGGCTACGTTGAGGTCCAAATAGGTTGCTATCCGACTCGCCCGCCAAAGTTGAAACGGATGCCACCAAGATCGGCCTAATTCGAAATTGGTCGGAGCCTGATCACATAACTGTTTGAATTCAGGGGTCTGCCCTCGATCCCCGTACACACATCCGAGCCCGTCGATCTCAACAGGAACAAATCGATCCTTACTCGCCGAGTCGGGAGGAACTTCCCAGGCGATAGGCGGGAAAACACCTTCGCTGGCTAAGAAGAGGAGCGCTTGAGAGCTGATGTTGACGTTCCGCGCCTCCAACCAGCGAACGAATTGTCGCGCCTCCATGGGCGGCGTCTGTCGGTATGGAGCTCCAAGAGCATTGTCGACGATGGAGGCAACGAGAGAGTCGGGTATATCCACGGCGAACGAATTCCAGGCAACGGCGGTCTCGAGCTGTTAGATGAGCAAAGTGCCGCTTACATGGTAAGACAGTTGTCGGACACCCTAGTGATTCGCAACCCTAATTCTGACCTCGCTGGCTTCGCCGAGGAAATGACTTGGGCAGTTGACCCAAGCGTCTATATCTCATTTTCTGGGCAGGTGATATGACAAGCTAGGCGTTTGGAGACTCCGATCTCGCGTCTCGCAGGCTTGACCCTGCCCTTCCCACTCTGACCGATACGTGTTGCCTTGGCCGCTTCGGTCCTAGCCACAGCCCCTCCATGCGGTAGAGCCTGTAGACTCTCTCGCGATTCACCTTCCATCCTCAGCAGCATGTGGATACGCAGGCGTTCATAGCTCACCCGCGATTCCGCAAGGTCCTTGATCCCCAACCTCAGAGCAGTCTGTTCAGAGGCCGCGCCCTCGTACCTGCAGGTCGAGCGCGCTAGCGTCAGCGCCCGGTACCCGTGGGCATTGGCTAGGGTTGAATTCTGATTTTCCTCCGATACGACCCCCGGCGCCTGTGTACGTCCAGTTCGAGTTCTTCGACGCCCTTGCCTGATGACGAAAGCGATGTCCAGCGGCCTGTCCGCTAGCTCAGCGGCCATCGCCGGCGTTCTCAGGCTCCCGTGCGGCCGGCAGAAGCTGTAGTGCGTCAAGAACAGGGCGGTGGAGTACCAGTGGTAATGCACACTCCTGGAGAAGGCACTGGTCAGCCGCGTATACCGCCTAACGCGCATCCCCAGACTTTGAGGCTCCTGTATCAGACGACACGTCCCGCAGCTTCGATCTCTCTCTGCGCAAGGCGCCCGAGGAACGTGCCGAGATCTTGGCCTGCACCGTCGCCGGCCAGATCGCACACGGCTGCACAGTCGAGTCGCTGAGCTATCTCATTGCGGTGCCGAACCGACGTCGCCGAGGCAATCACATCCGGTATCTCATCCTGACAGCCCTGATCTTAAGGGTCCGGGGTCTCAACTAGCTTGGCCTGTTCGCCTTCGGGGACGAGACAAGTGAGATGTTGACCGTGGACGGCCGGCGCAACTCCTCGACTGCAGGTCTGAGACACAGCCATCAGCCTGCTATCATGATCCCCTGAGACCGAGGTTTCGATTCCGACCTCTCCGCATGTGGAACTGGGACCAGTATCCTCGGTTATCTGGGCACACGTGGTTCGTGAGCGCCGAAAGTCTCTAATGCGGAGGATTTGGGTGACAAGCCTGCTGATGGCGGCAAGCACAGTTCTCGGGATTGTCACACGGGCTAGCGGCAACAATTTCAGCCCACTCCTCCACGGACTTCGGAGTGCCCCTAAGCTAGGGATCGGGGGCACAGTTCGTCTCTTCATGGCTTTACCAGCAGGATCCGCCAGGTAGATTGGAGAGCTGTCGAATGGCTGCGGACCCGTGCGAACCTATGAGCACGTTCAGACAGATGCTGCGGCGTCATATGACCGGTCTGCACTCTTGCGTCGAGTTGAAGAGTCGTTGTTGAGAAAGAGTGCTCGCTCCCCATTGAGCACTACCAAGAAGGACAACTGCGAAGAAAATCGTCCAACCCTCATAAGGCGAAAGAAATGAACGTACAGATGGGCCCTGAGGGTCAAGTCGCCAAGGTGACTGCCGTCAGCAACGACGGAGCCAGAGTCTATATAGAGTACAAGAATGGAATCACTGGCTGGTTCGACCAGCCCACGCCCGAGTTCAAGCGCGGTGATGTCCTCCTGATAGCTACCAGTGAAATGGGTCCAACCCCATACGTGATACCAAGTGATGTTTGGCCAGATAACGTTTGGGTTGGGGTAGTCAAGATAAAACTCGAAGACATCACGGTCATAGAAGCCAACGGTAGATTTCGCACAGTGCCGACAAGTGACCGCGTAGACTATAGACCCGACTATACCGTTCAAGCTAACGACCTTGATGGAGTAGTGCGAGTTCTATCTGAGAAAGGCATCAAATACATCGACCTTCATTCTGAGATTGATGACCAAACCATAGACCGCTTTCTGTGGACTGCTCCAGAAGGGGAACTCTTGGACTTCGATGATTTCGGAGGATTAAGACCAGTCGTAGATAGAGCCAAGGAGCTAATTGAATTGACACTCTTGCGCGGTAATGAATTGTCCGCAATCGGGGTGCCTCCCATTAAGGGCGTTCTCTTCACTGGCGAGCCAGGTACCGGCAAAACTATGCTGGCGCGAATCATCGCATCACAGTCGGACGCAGCTTTCTTCGAGATTTCAGGACCGGAAATCTTTAGTAAATGGTATGGTCAAAGCGAAGAATTGCTCAGGAGGATCTTCGAACGAGCTGCGCAGGAGGAGAAGGCTATAATATTCTTCGACGAGATCGACAGTGTTGCCAGCCAAAGGGATGATCAGTCTCATGAAGCCTCAAGGCGGGTAGTCGCACAGCTCCTTACACTGATGGATGGATTCACTAGAGACGAAAACGTTGTAGTCATAGCTGCCACTAACAGGCATGAGGACCTAGATCACGCGCTCCGACGCCCGGGGCGCTTTGATTGGGAGATTGAATTCCCTTTCCCGAACGAACTAGACCGACTAGACATACTTAAGAAGACGGCACGTGGGAAGCGAATAACAGGCGTCCTGCCTTACGAAGCAGTTGCGAAAGTTTCCGAAGGATGGTCAGGTGCCGACCTCACCGCCATCTGGAAAGAAGCTGCGCTCTTGGCGGTTAGCGACAAGAGACGGTGTATCTATCCGGAGGACTTCGTCGGCGGCTTCGAGCGTGTTTCGCACCAGAAAACTGATATCAACTAAAGCGGATCTGTAACGCACTATGAACATCGTCGGACGAATCAGGAGTTGGTTAACCGGCCGAATAGGGCTGGAATCTGTGATGTCGGAAAGCCTGAGGGAGTTTGTCTATCTGGATGAGGTGTCGGTGTATAGTCTCCTCGCTTCAAGGAAGCGCGGCATAGTAACCCAGCTTACGGAGAGTCAGACGGCAGCTCTTAACAGCGAACTAGGGAGTTCGTTCAACATCGGCTTCGCAGGTTTAGGAAGTGAGATAGGCTCGAAGACGCAAAGAAGTCTGGGCCAGGCAACGCAGGTGATACGCAAGGCAACGGTTCAGAATAGTTTCAAGGAGTTGTATGACCTCGAACGAGAAAGGCTCGCTGTCGTCGCTTCAGGTGTCCGGAATCAGCTCGGTGTTGGGTGCCTCTCAGATGTTGAGAAGAGCTTTGAGAGCCTCGCTCGGGACAAATGGATAGTCGACATCGGCAATTTGAAGCGAGGAGACCTTCTGGAAGCCAAAGTGGTGCTTGAGACCGATCCAATCTTCCGAATGACTACGGTTATCGGCACGCTATATGAGTTCATGGGAGATAGAGAGGACATTTTCGGAGCCGTCCCGGCCAATCAAGTTAGGGAGGCGTACGCGATAGGTCAGGTATTGGAACGATTGCTAGCTGGGCTAGTTCCGCTGAGAGGGCGCATGGTGGACTACGAAGCTATCACGTTGAGGGATAGGGAGGTCCTCGCTCATCGAAGGGTCAGAGAGCAATTGAAGTCCGAATATTCAGGCGTTGTACGTCCAGTATATGTCACAGGGGTCGCTGACCACGGTTTGTTCTGGAAGGACATTAGACAGATTCTGTTTTCGGGTTCCCAATACAACGCCTTGTGTCGCCTCGTCACCCAAGGTCTCAAGGAAGACTGGCAACCCGTGAAGCTCGCCGACATGTTTGAAGGAGTGATCGGCGATTTTAGGGAGGCGATAAGCAGTCTTGGGGAGGCGATCCGGGTTGCGATGGAGGACCAATCGCATATCGAGGAGCAGCCGCTCGACCAGGACGAGCCCTCCAGAATACAAGTGATCAAGGAATATGTGGAGTTATTGGGAGCCTACCACCGAAAGTGTATACCGCCTGACTTTGCAGAGACGACGATCATACCGGTAATGCCACTTGGGGATTGGCTCTCGAGCGTGGTGGCAAGACGAGCGGTTTTTGACGAAGCGACCAAGCTGGTCGAAGAAGAGTTTGGAGTACAGACTCCGGGAGAGGCAAGGCATTCTCTCAGAGAGAAAGTTCTTGGTAAGCCAGACCTTGGAATCGTTCGTGGAGAAGCTGCCCTAGCCGAAAACTTCAGGGCAACTAAGAGTAGAGATCTGGAGAGATTCCTGGACACAGAAATTGTCGCCATCTACTGGTAGATCGTGTTGGTCGTAAACTCCAATGACTCCACCCACTACAGTCCCGATTTCACTTTTACGGTCACGCCTCACCGTGAGCTGGATTGAAGTCTGAAGTAGGGGATCTTACCTCGCGGTTGGTGGGAACCTGTGAAATGCCAGCCTGATGCGCTAAAAGACAGCCGAAACGCGGCTGGGTTGGGGCACCGGTATTCGAACAAGACAGCCACACGTATACATTGCCTGAGAATGCTCTCGGGGGACGGTGTACGGCAGTCTAAGGGTTGTGGATCCTAGCTTCTCCCCAGAGGTCGTGTGATTCGGCGGATTTTCTTTGGCAGCAAGCCAAATGAGCCGCGAGGCTACCATCGGCGGGATGACGCTTCAATACACCACGTGCTGGGACCTTACTGGCGACTGGCGCGGGTGCTCACTAGCCGCCCTGTTGCTATTCGGTACTCAGAGGGTGTCACTCTGCAGACCTCCATTAATCTACAACAGCAATCCAGCCGCTACGCGCCCCGGTGCCAAGCGATTTGGCTAGAATTGCATATTGATCCCTAGTTGATAGGGTAGACGAAATCGCAATAGCGCGGGTGACGGGTACCCATTGGCCTGCCAATGACGACATCCACAGTCCGTCCAACCTAGTCTTCGAGAGTAGAGTCCCAACATGTCACAAGCCGAGCTATCTATTGAGCTGGTCTACAGGCAAATCGGAGACTGGCTTGTCCCCGCCTTGGAACTGTCAGATGGCTTGCGAGCCCTCAATCAGCCGATCACAGGGTACATCGCGAACGCCATCGTTGATGGGCAAAGGGGCAAAGAGCGCCAGCGACGATGGAAGGTTAAGGTGGCTTCTGCTGTAAGAGGGGGCAGGGGCCCCCAACCCTGGAATAGTGGGGACAACTTTGCGATATCCGTGGGGATGAGCTTTCATCTAGGAAACCACGGTTATCAATCCTTGGATATTGAGAACTTCATAAAGCCGATATTGGATGGGCTGGCCGCCGGTCTATTCTGTGAGGCGGATACGGACCTGAACCGGATCGAAAGGTTCGACTACGACGATTCCAACTTCAATACCCTTTTTGTGCATCGCCTAGACGATTCCCCGTCACCGCGACTCGAAGGGATTGCACTTTCGGTATCATCGGGACCGCTGGTTTGAGGAACGGTCGTGCATCATTTCGAATCAGTGGATACTTCGGGACGGTTTAATCCGAAGTCAGTCAAAGCCAGCTCACTTCTAGATCTGGTCAGCCTCCCATTAGGGTAGAGCTTGACTGTATCAACATGGAGCGACGCTGACGTCACTCAAATGGGAATCGGACTCTGGCGGATGTCAAGGCGGAAATACCCTTTGCGGGACTGATCCGCACCGCGAATCCTGGTCCATTCTGAATGCTAGTTCTCGTATAAGCGGGAGTATAAGAGGGCTGGGCGATGACCAAGATACATTACACGTTTGTCGATAGCCAGGAACTATGTACCAGTTATCGCCAGGGTCATTGGTCCACCCCGGGAGCCGGTATACGGATTAGATATCAGCCAAAGGTTTGCGGGTCAAGCACCTCCTTTCGGTCCGTGAGGGTTCTGTGAGGTGAGAGCCGCAGTCTGTAGCTGTCGCCCTCAATGACTATCTGGTAGCTGGCGTTGGCCAGGCGGTCGAGTGCGCTGTTGCCAAGGATGGGATCGTCGAACAGTCCAAGCCACTCGTCGACGGCCCTGTTGGAAGTGATCACGAGGCTGGACCTTCTGTGCCTGCCGATGATCAGTTCGTACAGATCTGTGGACTGCTGTCCGGTGAGTCTGTGCAGGCCGAGGTCATCGATTATGAGCAGGTCGGGAGCGAGGAAGGACCGGAAGGTCTTCTCCTCCGAGCGGTCGACCCTGGCCTGTGCCATGTCACGCAGGTAGTCGTCGGCATGGACGAAGCGGACGGTGTGGCCGGCCCTTACGGCGGCGTAGCCCAGGGCCTGTGCCAGGAAGCTCTTCCCCACACCCACGGGACCGACGAGCAGGACGTGCTGGTGGAGTGGGAGGAACTGGAGTGAGAAGGCGGCGTCAAGCAGTCGCCGGTCCAGGGTGATGGAGGCCGACCAGTCGAAGTCCTCGAGTATGCAGGTCTGCTCGAAGCCGGCCTTCTGGAGTCTGATCTCCAGGCGGCGGTGGTCCCTTCGGTTGACCTCGTCTGCGAGGATGATCTGCAGGAAGGCGGGGTAGTCGAGCTGTTCCCTGCGCGCCAGCGCCACCCTCTCCGGGAGGGTGTTAAGGACTGCGCCGAGCTTGAGGCGTCTGAGCAGGGGTGCGAGATCGGTGGTGGTCATGGGTGTGTTTCCTCTGCATGTGCGAAGACGGCGCCGGGCCTTGCGAACCGGCCGGGCGGCATCGGGTCGGGATGGGGTTGGACGGCCTGCTCCTCCAGTGCCTGGGCGAGTATGCGCTCAAGGCGCCGCACGTCCACCAGGTCGACGGACAGGGCCGTCTTGCATGCGGCATCGAGCCTGTGGGGACCGTAGCGTTCGCCGAGGCGGATGAGCTTGTGGCCCTGCCTGATCCTGGCCCATGGCAGGGGGCCCGACAGCAGCCTGTCCGCGAAGTCGGCGACGGCGGGGCCGTGCTCGGCCGCAGTGCGCTTTATGCGCTCGGGCGTCCTGAGGGTGTAGGCGCTGAGCTCTGCGGGGTAGTCGTCGGGGTCGGTGGATCTTCCGCCGCGGCCCTTTCGGGGATGCACCTTGATGAGCCTTCCTCGATGGTAGATGCGCACCAGCCTGCTGCCGAGGCGCACCTGGACACGCTGGCCGGGCGGACACACCGATGACGGCACCGAGTACAGGGCGTACTGGCAGGCCACGTGGTGATCGGCATGGACCTTTGCGGTACGCCAGTCCGGCATCTCGTACGGCTCCGGGTCCCACTCGCCCAGGGCCTCCCGCTCCTCGTCGGTGAACACGACCAGGGGCTGCCTGCGGGTGGTGCCGTGGATCCTGCGGCCTGCCACCTCCATGCACCAGCGCCGCGCCGAGGACCGCAGGTCCGCAAAGTCGATGAACTGCCCTCCCTTGAAGAACCGCTCACGCACGTACGGCACGCCGCGCTCCACCCGGGGCTTGTCCCTGGGATGACGCACCCGGGCGGGGTCGGCGATGAACCCGCGGTGCTGGGCGTACTCCATAAAGCCCCGGGTCACCCTCGGATGAAGTCGGTCGGCGCCGGCCACGGCAGCCGGGAAATTATCGATCACAAGGTACCTGGGTACGCCGCCGAAGAAGGCCCACCCGGCCTCCAGCCCATCGATCACGTCGACCAGCTTCTGGCTGAACGTCGGCCACACGAACATGTGCCGCGAGTAGGAAAGCACGATGATCAGCGCCCAGACCGCCCGACGCCTGCCGGTCTCCGGATCATCCATCAGACCCAGCCTGCCAAAGTCCATCTCCGCCACCTCTCCCGGCTCGCCCCCATCCATCCGGACCGTTACCGGCCTCCTCCTGCTCCACCCACGACGCAGCACGAACCGCCTCAGCGACGTGTAGGACACCTCGCATCCACGGCCACCGAGCAGCTCGTGGATGCGGGTCAGCTGCAGACGGTCGACGGTCACCCACTCATGGATCTGCTCGGCCCACGGGGCCAGCACGTCCTCGGTGGGAGTCTCCACCTTCCTGGGTCCCGCTATCCCCAGCACCGCCAGGCGCGTCATCTGCTCCTCGCTCGGAGCCGGTCCATCACGGTCCAGTCCCACACCCACCGCCGCCTCTATGTACCTTCGGACCGTCACTCGCGACAGGCCCGTCCCCGCCGCTATGCGGCGCTGACTCGCTCCTGCCTGCCAGCGCCTTACCACTTCAGCTATCTCCACTCTGGACACCTCCCTGTGCACCATCGCCGCTCCTTCAACAACATCTGCGGCTATGGTCGCCTTCCCGGCACCCAGAGTGGTCACCCATCTGGCGAAGTGGTCTATAGTTCCTGGCGTTCTCTCAATCTACTGGTACATAGTTCCTGGCTATCGACACACGTTGAGGCAGCCGGACCTGCGCCACTGTACAAGAATTGGCCGCCGATTAGGGATTGGGAGGGTCAACTGATAGGGGAAGCTGATATACGCCGAGGACGCTTGAGGTAGCCAATGAGTAAGAGAGGAACTCCATGCCGACTGAGTTGGTCTGGTTTTCGCATGGTCTCTTCAGCCATCCGGCATTCTGCCAAGATACTCCGCGACTGTTCGACATTCCTAGGAGTATCTGGCCATTCGGCTCGAATGCTGGGGACGGCTAGTTTACAATCGCCGGAAACGTCATATGGCGCCAACCCACCTCATCAAGCCGATACTCTTCCTCGACGCCTTCGCCAAATTCATGGGGGAACTGGTATGACTGGCCAGGAAGCAGGCCGGAAACTGAGGGAGATGTACGATTCTGCACCGTATGGGGAGCAGGTGGCCCAAATACACTTATTCGGCATCAAGTACGCCGATGAACTAGAGGGCCTGACCAATGCCGAAATTGTTCGTCACTCTGGGCTTTACGAATCCTACATTACCGAAGTTGCCAAGGGCCGCAGACTGGCGAAATACGTCCGTCCGAGGGAGTAACCGGGAGACTCTGTGTCAGTCCGACCGGAGCAAGGACCCACGTAGCAACCCCGCTGAACTGTTAGGAGAGATGCTGGTGAGAGTCCTATCTGAGTGCGATGCCCGTTACATGCTCCCGGATGGCCGCCGGTGCCGTTGAAGCATTTGCAGCGTGCAATGCCATCGCCCATGTCAAAACGACGTGCAAGCTCTGAGTGCCCAACAAAATGACTGAAGGATTCGACTCATTTGGATTCTGTACGAAACTCGCCAGCGCTAAGCTTAGTGCTCCCTCTTACTGCCGACGCCCTTTCTTCCTCAATCGTTTCTTCCTAACCGGTTGACGAGCAATAGGCGCGGGGTCGCCTTGCCTGACTACCCGGTTCAGACTTTTTCCGACTGCCCTTCTCATAGCCCATTGTTTCAATTCTTCTGGGACCAAAGGCCAAAAGCGTGCAACGAGTCGTCTAAGCCACGTCTTTTCCCACACTTCGTGGTCTAAGCGTCGTGTGTTCCATTCTTGTGCCTTTCGACGTCTGCTCAAATGGTCATCTCCTTGTGCAAGTCTTATACAAATGATCCCCCCTAATGTGAGTGTTCCTATTCCACCCGTCATTCTTCCCGCAGGACCAATTCCAAGCGTATTTCACAGAGACTGAAGGCGAACCTAGAGGCAAATCAGTCGCGCCGTCCGATCGTTGACAGACTCTTTGAGTTTTCCACAATCAAGTACGAACGACTACACCGACAGCGAAGGCCCCGGTCGCAACAGTCCCGACCACCAGTTCGGAGCCATAGCCGGCGTCAATCTCTTGTTCAGGCAGAAAAGGGTACCTATTGCGATGCCGAGTGCAATGAACAGTACAGCAACGATGATTGCTCTGTAGTCGCGTGTCACCGTCGTTCTGAGTCAACAGAGACAAGTCTTTCCGTGGCCCCAAAACTCGGAGGAACCGCTAGAGGAGGCGTCCCTATGCCCGGCACTTTGGCTCTCAAACAACTTTCACGTAGATGAGCGAAGGGCCGCTCTTGCTTTTGGATTCTCGCATCTTGAACAGATCAGGACGAGATTTGATGAGTAACGACAATTGCTTGTGTCCATAACTGCGGGCATCGAAGGCGGGGTCCAGCTGTCGTAGCTTATTGCCCACGACTCCAAGGAATGCCCAGCCATCGTCCTGCGTGGCCATCTCTAAGGCACGCACGACTGTCCCGGTCCATTCTGAGGAGGCTAGCTCGGCGATCTGCTCATTTCGATTCTCTTGCGGCGACAAATTCTCCGTATAGACGAATACCTCGCATGCCGTTACGAACGCTTTCGGCGTGCCGGACCTACCTACACCCATAACGAACAATCCCTGCTCGCGAATTCTGGTAGCCAGCCTCGTGTAGTCGCTGTCACTGGAAACTATGCAGAACCCACCAACGGTTCCCGCGTGCAAGAGATCCATGGCGTCAATTATTAACGCGCTGTCCGTAGCATTCTTTCCCACCGTGTAACGAAACTGCTGCATGGGCTGCACGGCGTAGGAATTGAGAGACTCTTTCCAACCGGACATTTGCGGCGTCGTCCAATCACCGTATATGCGTCGGGTTGTTACGACACCGTATTTGGCGACCTCGGCTAAGATGTGCTCGATCATCGACGGCTGAGCGTTATCGCCATCGACCAACATTGCAATTGGCCGCGAATCGCTATTCATGGTGTATAGCGTACCTATAGCCAACGGATGATGAACGTATGGCCACCTCCGTTCCTGCTGTGAACGGTTGGGAGAAACCCCTCCTCAGTCACAAACAATCGGGCCTTATGCTAAGACTGCACCTGCGGATCACTGGACCGATGCATATCCGGGACGGCCGGATTGGTAGCCAAGCCATGCCCGGACATCGGCGAGCACTGGCTCTCGAAATCTGCCGAGCGGCTTGAGGTCTTCGAATTCCTCGATTGAAACCGCGACCGGGTAGTGTGCATTCAAGACGATGCGTACCGCGTCGGCTGGGAATTTCTCTACGCTGGGAATCATTACGGGATCGAGGGTGCGCAAGTATCCGGCTTTCCGGGCGTGGATCCGCTCTCCGCTAGCGACCGGCTCTCCATCAACGATCTTTTGGAACTTCGACGCATCGAACACGACGCCTGCTATTAGTCTGGCCATCCTGATTTTCCCTTGCTGATGATCGCAGGCAGCACTCACTTCGAGGAATACCACCGGTAGCTCGCCGGCGCGGTCCAAGTGGCCGGGCTCCACCGTCTCACACCGAATCTCTGTCTGTTTGGCCAGCGCCGATCCAATACCTAGCGCGCTGATTTCATCGAAGAGATACAAGCGGCCAGGACCGAAATTCTCGGTTCGCCGATCGAACAGCAGCGAGCCGTTTAGTCGTGACTGTTCCTTCAGCGATACTCCATTGGTTCCATTTCTGGCGGCGAGCCGTATAGGCGAGACAGCTGCGGCCTCGCTTGATCCAATGGCCATCGATAGTTCTTCCACTTTGTCAAAGTGCACTGGATTGAGTGCTGTAAGCAGTGCTCTCATGCTGTTGGTGTCGTCTTGGAGTGTGACTTGGGTTGCCTCAGATCTAAGCAAGGCAGCCAATAGCGCCATTGACCTAGAAGGCGCGCCTTGCGACGCTCTTGCTATTTCGAGATCAACGACCGCGTCGTTGGCTGCGTCTCGAACAATCTGCTCCCAGCGGTTCGCAAATTCGAGCGGGGGCGCCCCAGAGATGGCCCTTTCAACAGCTTCGAGTATCTTCTCCGCCCGGTCCTTAGCCTCAAGGTCAAGCACCTCGTCTTTTGCCAGCATCTCCGTGCGGATTGGAGGGCACCGCATTTCTCGGAGCTGTTCTTCGAAAAGGCTAAAGTCCTCTTCGTTTGTCGTCCACACAACTGCCACGTAGGGCCCGTTTCGTGCGTCAATGAGGGGCTCAACGACTCCCCTCGTGTGACGCACTCGCGATGGGCCGTCGGTTCCAACCCCCAGATTTATATCGAGTACCGCAACACGTACCCCCCTAATGGTGTCTTCGGTACGCACGCGATCCGATCCACCTGGCACCATGATCGCGCCGATGCCACGGAAGGCTAAGGCCTCTTGGATCTTCTGTGCATCGTCGTCGCAGTCATCAAGTACGAGGACGCTGCTCGTGCGGAGACCTTGCATCACAGCCTCCTAAAGAGGAGTGCCACGCAGGCTCCTTGAAAGCCGCTGGGTAGGTCGACTTCATTGTGTGAAGGGAACAGCAACTCTCCGCCGTGAGCCCTCATCACCTCGTTGACGATGTAAAGTCCCAAGCCCATCCCGTCCCCTTTACGTGTCATAAAGGGCTGCACTAAGAATTCGGGCGGATCCAAGAAGCCAGGTCCGTTGTCCGCAACCAGAATGCCCATTCTGCCCTTGAACTCTTGGGTCGGGCCAACGTAGAGGCGCTTCACGCTGGGGTCTTTGGCATTCAGCCAGTAGATCGCATTGTCGAACATGTTGAGCAGCGTTCCCACTATCAGTCGTCGCCTAACTTCAACCATGAAGTCCTTCGCTTCGTTAAACCCGTTTTCGACCGTCACACCGTGATGCGAGAACCTGTAGTCGAATGTGCGGAGCGCTACAGACACAAGCTCGGATGCCTGCTCTCTCGTGCGGTCAGATCGGCGAGCAATGAATCCCATCGACTCGATTACTTCGGCCAGATGGCGCCCCAATTCAGCTAAGCGTTCGCGTTCGGCTCTGCGATCGAGGGCACGATTCAGAGCCTTAACTCCCTTCTCGATCTCGTGAACGACTGCCGTCATCGTCAGCCCAGCGCCCGCGGTGACCAACAGGGTTTCGCGGAAGCTCCCGTATTCGGCTTCGGCCCGGTCGATAAAGGGACCGAGTTCTTCCAACAGTCCATGCCTACGCACCCGTTGGCGGAGGCGTTTAAGAGCACCAGACACGGGCTCGGAAGCGTCACGACTTCTTCCGACAACCTGCCGAATGATCCTCTTGTCTCGGTTCCGCTCAAACACCACGTGCTGAATCGCCGATTGCACGGCACTGCGGAACACTTGATAGGACGGTGAACTCACAAAGCCCTCGCGGTTGGTCTTTTCGACAAGTCCACGACTCTTCGCGGAATCGAGATGTACGGCACCCACGACGAGCCTGTTGCTAATTCGCTGGGCCGGTAGGTTCACACGCCTTGCATCGAGATCGAGCCAGTCATTCTCCGGTTCTCCGTAGTCATAGATCCGAATTCCATCTCGGTAGACTCGAATCCCACCATTGGTGTCTAGGTATTCTGATACTCCGCGATAGTCCGTTATGAGCAGTTCGCGAGTTTCCCTGTCCAAATCGAAGATGTGCAGGTTCATCCTGAACTTGCCAACGCCAACCGCCGCATCAGCCGCTTCCTCACGAGCCCTTTCCGCGGTCTCCTGCAGATGGCGGAGGTACTTTTCTCCCTTCCTAGAACCTTCAATGGGTCCTAGGGGCACGTCCTCCCGCTTGACCCTCCGCGGTTCAAACCTCCGCGCAGTGCTGGGCGGATCGAAGATATAGGCGTACTTCATAGTCCAATCGGTGGGATCAACTTCCGCCTTCACATGGAACAATGCTGCCTCGGTGACCTTGACCGGGTCCAACAGCCCTCCAAACCAATCCGGATCTGGCCTCAGGATGAGCTCCGGAAGGAATGAAGAAACTTCCTCGAACGGGGAGGTCATCGCGGTTACGGATCTCCTCAACGTCCGAGCCATGCGCCTCGTCCAGGGCTCACGCAGATGGGTCACCCTGATTCTTGTACCCGTTCGACCTACGAAGACACGCGGCTCACGCTCAACAACCCGTATGGACGCGTCGGACAGGTAGTCCTCACGCTCCATGGTCTCCCAGTCGAGTTCAACGACTACCTCTCCACAATCGCCAGCACGGGTCACAAGTTCAACCTGTTTGCCGAGCTTGTGCACGGCGAAACGGCCGATACCCTTCTCTCCCATTGGCAGTCGGCCATGCCGCGGAGAGCGTCGTCCCTCCGCCCTCTGGCGAGCCCGGTGGTCGGTTCCGGGTTCAAGCCACACGTTCAGGACCGTGTCAAACGTCATACCGGAGCCATCATCTTCGACGACGATGGTCGCCTGATCCACGCTTTCGATGTCGAACAGAGTGACCGTTACGGTGGTGGCATCGGCGTCGTAGCTGTTCTTCAGGAGTTCGAAGACGGCGATCGTCGGGTCACGTATTAGCTGGTCGCCGAGCAGTTGGAGCATTCGTGCGCGTGGTTTGAATGTGGCCTCAACGCTGCGGAGCGCTTGGCCGCTGGCACGTTTGTTGTCGCGACGTTTGGACGACACCATAGCTACATCAACTCCGATCCGATTCTACATGCCTCCCAGTGACCAGTTTTCAGCGGATGCGGCTTGGCTTGGTGTCGGTGTCACGCTCCTTCCCTAAGCGCTCCGATTGTGGAATGCCTCTGCGCGCTACGCGTCTGCGGGTTGGAGACTAGCTAGATTTCCGGGGGAGGATCGCTGCCTGAAGGTGGCTTGGGCGAATTTCAATCAAGTGATGTCGACTCCCAGCGGACAACCCTCCTCCCGGAGACGTCGAAGAATCTCCAAGGCTCTCAGGCTCTGGTTTTCGGAGGGCACCTTGCTTGGCACGGACCCTGCGATGTCCAGTATCCCCATGTCGCTTGGTGACAGGAGCTTGGATGACACGCCCCAAGCTTTGAGTTCGATCCAGAGATCGGGTCCATTTTCCACCACAATGCGCTGAGCTTGGATTCCGTTCAACATCCGCTGGTCTTTGACGGCGGTTCGCCTCGCATCCCTGCGCTCGTCGCTGCTGACGAGTTCCAGTTCCAGAGTCTCGGGCCAGTCCAGCTCCAGCCGTGCAACCCCGCTCCAGCAGGCCTGCTGCTTTGCCCACTCGGTCACGTTTCGCATGCCCTCAGGAGGATCCACGATCACGTCGTGGACCGCCTCGGCGCTGATGGTGAGGCTTTCCCGGAGCGTGGGAGAGATCTCCTGCGCGCGCCAAATTCTGTCGAAGTTGATGGACTCCTGACGCTGCTCAAGATCGTGAGCGAGTTTGGCTATGGCGTAGGCGACGACATTCGCACGATAGCCACCTAGGTACCAGGGCTGGTCCGTCACCAGGCGCTCGACCGATTTGAACACGATTGCCTTGGCCACCGTCTCACGGAAGAACATCTCGTTGAAGTCATCGGAGCGCCTGTCCCACTCACGTCCGACGAAGAGCGCAAAATCGGCGAAATTCTTCTGGGCCCCCCTGCTGACGATCTCCGGCTTCGCACGCCACACGTTCAGGAACTTGGCCATATCCGTCTTGTTGAAGATCTGCCTTCTCGGGTATTCGAGATCGAACTTCCTCCTACCAGCTTGGGTCCGGCGGGCCCGTTCATCCTGGTACTGTCCCCGGGCTCGCTCGTAGAACCACTTCGACTCGCGGAAGCTTCCATCCTTGGAGGGCGCATACAGCCTCCTCGAGAACTCCTCCATCCGCACATGGAACGGATGGTTCGAGAAGAAGTCCGATGCGCTCACACGATTCTGGCTGTTGGCATACTCAGAGATCTTTGGCACGACCTCCGTGGCCCTGTCCGGATCCACCACCGACAGCTTCATTTGCACGAAGACTCGGTCCAGATCCGCATCCTTGTTGCGCAGCGCGGCGTGTATGGATGCCGTCGTCTGTCCCCCGTTGACGATCTGGAAGTTGCGCATGCCCGTCAGGAGTAGACCGTGGGGAGACTGCACCGTCCCCAGACTCTCCGCCGTTGCCGTGATGCCGTTGTTGTAGGCGAAGAACATCTCGGGATTGTTGGCGATTGTGTTTCGGATACCCCGATTGACCTTTACGCGTGCCTGCAGGAAGACCCGTACATTCTGCTCGAGCAGCCGCGCACCCCAGCGATCATAAATCTTCGCCAGCTGCCTCCCGGGGAACACGGCCAGATAGGACTGGTAGTCGGCATGTTCCATGTGTGCGGGCAGCGCCAGCAGCGGACCTCCGAACTCCTCGAGGTACACCGTGTAGTCCTCGCGCTCGTGGCCGGAGGTCACGTATCGATGGAGGCGGCCCAGGTCCCAGACGCTGAAGGTGACCGGGACTCCCCGGAATTCGCCGGCCTCACGGCTGTCCACGCGGGCGCTGAGCTCCCTGTTGGTGATCAGGAACATTCGGACCTTGGATATCGAGGGCCAACGAGATGCAATCAGGTCGGCAAGGCCGAATGCCGGAGCGGATTCCTCCAAGCTGTCTCGGAAGGCCTCATCGAGGGACCGCTCTAGGAAGTTGGACAGTCGCCTGAACGTGGCGTTCATATCCGTCGCCGTCAGCGTGGCGATCTGCTGGGTCTGACTGAAATTAGAGATGATCAGGCTTAGCACGCCGTCCGAGCCGGCCGGGTCACCCCCGCATCCATCGACGCGTATGCCTCGAGGTGCCGCGTGGTGCACACGATCGGCGGTATCGATCTCCCCGGCGTCGATCAGAGAATCCGTCAGGACCTGAAAGAACGCGTCTTCCACGAACCTCCCATCAGCATCGGCGAGGCCGTGGATATCCTGGAAGAGCTGCTCGTGATATTCCGCAATCTCAATTGCCATGTAAACCTGTCATCCTCACAGGGATTCGGTCAGATCGGTGATCGGCACCGCGAAGGGCTCGCAGTCACCCAGCGAGACCGCGTAGCGTACGTGTGAGACACCCGAACGGACCTCGTTCGAGGCGATCCGGGGGAATTCACCGGACACCAGGTAGATGCGGGTCGCCCCCTCCAGCCAGCGGTGGCCGGAGTAGTCGTCCTCCGTCCTATAGCCCGCAGCTGAGAGTCGCGTTTCGAGAATGCCAGTTGACCCTGGATCGAGGGAGCTGATCCGCTCCCGAATCCGCTCGGCCACATCGTGGAGTGTCACCCCCCGACTGTCATCCGCGGGAGCCTCATTCAACTCCACGACATGCAGAAACAGTGAGTCGACTCCGCTCTCGTCCAGCTGACTCTCCGAAGTGATTGAGACGGACGGCGCGGCACCCCCGCGACGCGTCTTCGCCTCAATCGCAACTCTCGCGATCTCAAAGTCCTTGGGTGCGCCCAACGGACCCCGCCACGCCGTCACCGCGGATGAGGCATCCATACGGGGAAGCAGCAGGCGCTCAAGCACGAACAACTCTCCGAGCAGTCCCTTCTGTTCCTCGGGCGATAGGAGGGTGCCACGACCAACCCTCAGCAGATGGTGCCATCTCCATGTTCTGGACAGTGCGGCGGACACCGCAGCGGCTTCGGTCTCCGCCTGCGTGGCGGCGGACATGATGTCCCGACACAGGGTCTGAAAGATGTCCCGCTGACTCGAGTCCAGAAGCTTGAAGGCTAGCAATTGCGTTCCTGATTCATCGGGCCGCGACAGGGTCACCTCAATGTCGCGCAGTCTAGGCAGCTGGGCGTTCGGCGCCGAATCGATCGCATGGCGCAGGGTGAGGAGAACCCTTCCGTCCACGGCCCGGGCCCAGTAGAAATTCCAGGGCAGGTTCGCGTCGACGCGACGAGCCGCGACCGAGTCGGCGATGCTCGGGCGATCAATCTCCTCCCAAGGGTCCCTACCCATCATCGCCCTCCATCTCATCCTCGTCGACATCATCGCCGAAGTTCTCCCGAAGCCAAGTGGTGTTGACCACATATTCCACGCGGCGCTCCTCCCTCGCCGTGCCGGGAAAACTGATGCCCCATGCGGCCACCGGCTGGTCCGGGGGCACATTCCGTCCATCGGGCCGAACGTCGATCAGATGAATCATCAGGAGGGGCTTTGTTCTCTTCTTCCTGTAGGCCCAGTCTGGGCACTCGACTTTGCGCTCCTCTTGCGCTCTCCCGTCCCTTTCCAGCTCATCTTGGAAAGCCTTCTCCGCCGCCGTCCTCTGCTCGTCGGTGAGACCGGACCGTTCAATACCTCTCGTCGAGACCCTCTGTCGGTTGCTGACCCGGAGTGTCCTCGAATCGCCCCTGTTCCCAATGGTCCTTTGCTGGCAGTTGATTACCCTTCCGAGAGAGTGGTCCGCTATATAGCCCTCACGCTCCTTCACACTCGCAAATAAGACGTCCCATTCCGCAAGCTCGTCGTCCTGACGCTCCTCAATGTATCGTCTGACCGGTCCCCTTTCGGTTTTCATCGAGAGGGAGTGATTTCGAAATTCGGATAGGAAGTCCAGAATTGGGGCCACCGGAACGCCCCTGAGAAGAAAGCCGAACTCTTCGCCGTCGGCTCTCTCTATGGGGAACCCAATCTGCCCAAGCCTACGGGCGAGCCTGCGAGCGGCGTTTCGGTTAGCCTCCAGGATCTCGTCGTCTCTGTGCAGCGTATGCGTCTCGATCAGCCTGGATGCGAGACCGATGCTC
Organism: Dehalococcoidia bacterium; assembly: GCA_965207145.1. GTDB lineage: Bacteria > Chloroflexota > Dehalococcoidia > Lucifugimonadales > UBA2962 > CAUZIR01. The sequence goes on from OZ242262.1 coordinate 1,432,276, forward strand.
ACCACTATGGAGGACCCGGATCCCATCTTGTTTCGGGCTGTGACGATGAGTGAATCGGGATGACTCCTGACCTTGAGGCCAAACTCCTCGGGCGTTGCGTTGGATGCCTCCATACTCCTGAGCTCACTCCGCAGCTCCTCTATGGAATCCGCAATGTGCTCGTACCACCCCTGAGCAGCATCCGGCATCCATATCCGGCAGAGGTCCTGATAGCCCGGCCGGTATCCGAACCATCTCCCCATCTGCATCAACGTGTCGTACATCATGGAGTTGCGGAGGAAATAGCTGACCATGAGTCCCTCAAGCGTCAGCCCACGTGAGAGCGAGAAGCCACCGACGGCTATGACATTGAGACCGTCCTGCCGATTTCCGGTGTAGTCCAGAGTGCCAGGGGACTGGCTGTTCACCTCGACCGCCCTGATTGGAGAGGCGGCCTCAAGCAGGCAACTCTGCACATGGGCCCAGTCGAACTCCGTGTCGGTGAACTCGCGTTCCCAGACAGCGTGAAGTGCGCCTATCTTCGGGTCAAGAAGCGCTGTCTCAGGTGGCAGAGCTCCATTCACCCTGATGGAGCCTTTTATTCCATCGAGCAGTTCATGAATCTGGTTTCGGAGTTGACGTTGCACGTTCATGAAACGTGATGCGTTCACGAGCATCGAGCAGTGCTGTCCCTCATGTCCTCTCGCTAGTCGAATTGCTCGGCCCAGGATGAAGGTCCTCACGGCGTCGGCTAGAGATGGCGGAATGGAGGAGAGAACGATGCCAATCTCATGTCTGATGGGAAGGTGGTCCTCGCTGTCCTCGATGTTGCGGATGTACTGCTCTCCCGCCTCAAGGAAGACGGTGGTGGCTCCGAAATAGTTCGATGGGGGATCGAGACTCACGATGAAACTGCGGGGGAAGAGGTCCTCCCCGCGCATCTGATCGTCGGTGTCGGGGTCGATGAAGATGTTGGCGAAGGGTGTGGCCGTGTATCCCACATAGCAACTTCTGTCGAACATGCGAAGGAGGTCACGAATCTGGCCGTTGATTCTTGCGACCTCGCCGGCCCCATGCCTGATGTTGATGGAGGCGTTGTCAGCCTCATCGTCAATGAGAAGCATCGGCTCATCGATGCTCTCGCCGCCTCCCCGGGCACTGTGCTCTCGGAGCCACTCAAGCAGATTCTTCAGGGTGCTGCTGTTCTTCTTGATCACGAACACTGCGGGCTCGGTGAGGTTCTGGAGCGGAATCCCGACACCTGTGGCCGTCGCCTTATTGAAGTCCCGGATGGTGTTGGTGAACGTGACAGGGCGTCTGGTGTGGTCAAATCGACCGACTCCCACATACATGTCGTCCTGCCTGCTCAGCAACCGGGCGCTGTCCCTGCCGACAAATCCCTCGTCAATGCGTCGCTGCGTCTGACTCCTCAGATTGTTATGGACGCCTGCTATGACCACAATCAGCTTGTATCCCGCGTCCGCGGCCTTGCAGATGAGCCCCGTGTAGTTGGCCGTCTTGCCCGACTGTACATGCCCGACAACCATCCCCCTCCTATCCCAGGGGCCACCCCTCTCAGGATCTTGCATCAGACCGAGCACGCGGTCTGTGACGTCATCCAATGTGGTGATCGACGCGTTGGGGAGGCCCTCCCGAACCAGGTGCTGCCGATAGCGATTCCAGTAGTACGGGTCTATCCGCGCCCTGGCGGCGTCCAACCAGGGCGTGTGGTCGCGTTCGATCAGGATCGAGCCGAGGGGTTGGACGATGCTGACACGCTCTTCGAGGCGCTTCGCAAGTTTCTCCGCGTCATCGTCGGTGACAGTGCTGAACATGGGCAGTTGGCGGAGACTGCCAATCAGCTCACGGATGCCATCTGCGGTCGGCGCCTGTTGATTTGCGAGGGCGGCGGACACCATGCTCTCGAGGTCTGATAACCGGTCATTCATGCGGCCACTTCTTGTTGCTGTCCTCTCTGAGAATCTGCTCCGTGCGCTCCCAATTCGAGCGGAAGGGCTCCGCGCCTCTCATCATGGTGAGCACGTCCTCAACCGACTTCACCGTCCTGCTGAGGTGGGCGAACGTCGTAACAGCCGCATAGCGCAGCGCCTGTTCCGAGGTGCCATCACCGAACACAGAGCTGGAGTCACCGCCGAGGTCGGCGAACAATGCATCCATGGGTAGCGACGCCCCCGCGACCTCGATGACTCTGAGGAGGTCGCCCCGTGCTTCCGGGGGCAACCTCGACAGCAGGTCGATGATCATGGGGTGCTCATCGTTGATTCGATAGGAGATTTGGTTCTTGTTCTGAATTCTGCTCCAAACCGGAATGCGGTTCTCCTCTATGAGCTTGCGCCCCTTGGTCGTGTAAACTCTCTTTGATGCCGCTCCGAGCGTCTCGATGATTCGACGCAGGCGATCCCGAACCGGTGATGGCAGCTGCGCAGACGCCTTCTTCACATCGACCTTCCAGGCTGCATCGAGGGAGTTCGGCATATCGATGCGGACGCGCGCCAGCTTCGTGAGCTCGGCCTGACGTGCTAGGCCGAACCAGGTGCCATGAATGATCAATCGCCGCTCCCTGTAGATGTAGAAGCCCTGGTTTCTGAGATAGCCCGCCGGTCCTGCGTAGCGTTCCCATTCCGCGGGGGTGACCTTCCCGTGGTGCGGAAGGGTGAAGGCCTGCACCAGAACCTCCTCATTCGCGACTCTAATCCGTTCCTCTGGACCTGCGATCGTCGCAGGGTGTCTGGAATGAAATGGGTCAAAGGCCTCAAGGGGCCGATTGTTCATCGCAATGCTGACCCGGCGGCGTCCGGGTTCACCGGACAGGAATCGATGGAACACCAACTCCAGATGGGACCGGGCCTCATCCAGCTGCCGCACAAAGTCGGCCACATTCCGTGCGGAATCCTCACTGTCAGTCCCGAGTCCGAGTTGCTCCCAGACCACCAGCGTCCCACTCGAACCGATCCGTTCCGCCCATGGGATGGATGTCAGATCGTCTAGAATCTGGACCTGCCACCTGCCCGACTCAGCGATGTGATCTAGGTTCCACCGAGCACACGCGGTGGTTCCATTGGTCCGGCTCACCACTGTGAGCACTCGACATTGGGAGAATGAGGCCGTCTTCAGGCCGAGGCCAAACCTTCCGAGATCGGACTTCTCCCTCTCCTCGAGGGGATTCCGGCTTCCCAGTCGCATCGCTTCAAGAAGTTCTTCCTCGGTCAGCCCCACCCCATCATCCAGAATGCCGACCCTTGCATCGTTCGTTTTCGTACTCGCAAATATCTGGATTGTCTCCGCCCGTGCCGCTATGCAGTTGTCCACGAGATCCGCGAGGGCCGTGCTCAGCGAATATCCGATTGCACGTATGCTCTCGATGAGCGGAGAGGGCTTGGGAGGTATCTCAATGACGCGCATGCATTCGGTCAGGCAGTCAGCCGGTGCTCTTCATACCAGTGACGCAGTGTCCCCGAACGGGGCAGTCGCCGCACCTCGGCCTCCTCGCCCTGCAGGTCAGAGCGCCCAGATCGAGCAGAGCCTGGTTCCATGGGGTGTCCGACCCCTTCGGGCCGGACAGTTCACTCAGGGATAGCCTCAGCTCCCAATCCGGCCACTTCTGTCCTCCGCCCTTGATCCGCTTGGCTATTCTCCGGGTGTTGGTGTCCATCAATACGCTTGGCCGCTCGAAGGCAAAGCAGAGCACCGCGGAGGCGATGTAGTCGCCGACTCCGGGGATGGCTACGAGTCCGTGCCAGTTGTCGGGAACTACCCCATCCAGTCTGTCCCTGACGAATTCCGCAGCGGAGAAGATCTTGTCGGAACGCCATCGGAGACCCAGAGAGGCGAGCATAGGCTCCATCCGCTCGCGGTTGTCGAGGCATGCATCCGGCGTCCTGCCCAACCTGATCACCTCGTCGGCAATGCGGGCCACCTGTTCGGCTCTGGTCCGGTGCAGGCACATCTCCACCATGAGGACTTGCCAGGGCGTTAGATTCCGATCCCTCCACGGAAAGTCGCGCCTACTCAGCCTGAACCACCTATTGAGACGACTCCGAAATGACGGCGCCTGGGTGGTTGCCGGTTCACGGACTTGTTCATCGATAGAGGACCCATTCTGCAGCGCGGTGCGCACCGACGACGCGATTGCCGAGGCCAAAAGTGGCGGGACAGCATTTCCTATCTGCCTGTATCTGCTGGAGCCGTGGCCGGCGAACCGGAATCTGTCCGGGAAGGTCTGGATTCTGGCCGCCTCCCTTATCGACAGCGTGCGGTCCTCACTCGGGTGTATGTACCAATATCCGTCCTTTGCAATGTGGGCGGTGATCGTCCTGGATCGGCCTTCGAATGACATCCTCAGATACTTATCCTTGAAGATGTCCGACCGGTACCTTCTCAGATGTTGGGGGACATCTAGGTAGGTGTCCCCGGGCCTGAGCAGTCTGTAGATTTCGGCGTCATCCTTACGCACGGCTCTCGTGACGTGGTCGCGAACAACCTGTGCTTCGCCGCGTCCCATCCTCCTGCGAAGTATCTTGGCAAGCACCGAGGTAGGAGGCCCGTCGTAGTCCTGAATCTCCTCGCGACAGTCGGCGGGCACGACCGGAAGATCACGAATGGCCTGCCCGACGTTCGTGGGACGTCCGATCTGCTCAGGCCATTCGAAGTCACCGTGTTCGGCCATTGCGATCACGAAGAGCCGGTTGCGATGCTGGGGAACCCTGTATTTCCACGCCGCCAGTTTCCTGATGTGCACGTCGTACCCGCGTGCTCTGAGCTCGTCCCTTAGGGTGATGAGCAGTGCACCACCCTGTATTCGGGCAAAGTCGGGGACGTTCTCGAAGAGAACGGCACGCGGTTTCAGCCTATCGACTATCGAGAAGAAGCTCCGCCAGACGTCTGCCCTCTCCTCGCGTGCGGGACGAATACCCTGTCTTATCAGATCACCGATCTTGGAGATGCCTGCACTCGAGAAGGGCTGACATGGCGGGCCGCCGGCCAGCAGATCTACGTCCTCTATGCCCCACTCATCCAGTTGATCGATGAAGCCAGATGGATCGGACAGGTCCCCGGTCCAGGTCAGGCCCTGTATGTTCCAAGCGTGGGTCTCGACCGCCACGGGATCGGAGTCCGCCGCCGCGACCACGGTGAACCCCTCCTCCTGAAGCCCCAGGCTCAGGCCACCAGCACCGCAGAACAGGTCGACGGCCCAGGGTCTGGGTCGCCGGTCCAACCAATCCCGGACGCTCGCTGGGTCTTTTGGGTCCGGCGACTCCGGGTGCCGGCCGAGACGTATGCGCTCACCTTGACGCTTGGGCAGCCGGTATTTGGAGGCGGCCTCAGCGGACCCGTTGGGTCCATTCCGGGTCGCGGCACCCCTTTCGCCCTCAGCCGTCAGTTCGAGGCTCATTACACGATCTTGATCCATTGAGGGTCTCTCATTGCGAGTTCTGACCGGAGTCACGCGTGGTCCCGACCCCGAGAAAATCCCCTTTGATCGGAGTTTCCATTGGAGTTCCGACTGGTATCGAAGACGACCCCGAGGCGTTTCTGAGCCACTCAGTTGCTTCGGGTAGAATCGTGCGAGTTGGGCGACCGATCAACTCCGGTTCTCAGTTGTCTGGCGAGTTGGTCAAGTTGAAGATCTCATGGACCTCCATTGCGCCGGCATTATAGGGGACTGACGCGGACCGCTGACCCTCAGCTCCCCGGACGCCGTCATCAAGGCAAGGGCTCTCCGATACCGGAGCCGTTGACGCCCAGACGCCTGCCAAACTCGACCTGAATCAGATTCTGTTTCATTGGGTCAGCGATGATCCTCACTTGGTGACGCCGTGTCCTTTTGGCCTGACATTGTGTGTCGAGGGTTGCGGCGGGTCGGCTTTTGTTCAGCACCTTGTGCTGGCTGTTGACTCCCGCAATGCGGACAGGAGCCTAAGAGGGTGTCTAATAAGCATTAGAATAAGCGAGACGGCGTAGCATCAATCCGGTCATGGCCGTGTAGATCCAGGCTTCGGTGGTCTGTGGCAGTTCCTCGTAGTCCTTGCTCAATCTGCGGTACCTGCCCAGCCATGCGAACGTGCGCTCGACCACCCAGCGGCGCGGGATGACCTTGAAGGTGTTGTGGTGCGATGGCCGTCTGACCAGTTCCAGGGTCCAGCCACCTACGTTCTTCGCCCACGGCACCAGCCTGCCGGCGTATGCCCCGTCAGCCCAGATCAGTTCCAGGCGTGGGAATCGGCCCACCAAACCCATAAGCGCCAGCCTGGCCCCGTCACGGTCCTGCACGTCTGCAGCATGCACCGCCACCGACAGCACCAGCCCCATCGTGTCCACTACGATGTGCCGCTTCCTCCCCTTGACCTTCTTACCAGCGTCATAGCCACGAGGCCCCCCTTTTCGGTGGTCCTGACCGACTGGCTGTCTATGATCGCCGCACTGGGAGACGCCGTTCTCCCCTCGGACACACGTAAACGATCACGCAGGGCCGAATGGACCCGCTCCAGGGTCCCATCCCTGCGCCAGGTGCGAAAGTAGTGGAACACCGTTCGCCATGGCGGCAGATCGTGGGGCAGCATCCGCCACGCGCACCCGGTGCGCAGCACATAGACGATGGCGTTGACCACCTCCCTGCGGGAATACTTCAGAGGCCGCCCTCCGGGTCTGGGAGGCGGAAGCAGAGGCTCCAACAACTCCCATTCCCGATCGCTCAGGTCACTGGGGTATGCTTCGCGTGTCATGGCTCTTGACACTATTCCCACCAAGACCATACGCAAAGGGGTATTCACACCTCCTCTTTAGACACCCTCTAAGGCGAACGGAGAGCCAAATTCACCGTCCTTCTCTTGCTGCTCTTTGCCCTGTTGAAGTCCACGGGGGGATCACTGCCGATGATATAGAACGCTTGTTCTGGCAGTCAACTCCCTCCTAGCCCGTGTACTTGGTAGAGCTTCTCCCAGGGTCAGGACAGATATGCCAAGAATGAGATGTTCACTTCCCGCGGGCGATATCCAACTGTTCCTGAATGTACCTGTCGCCCGCCTCTTCGATCTCGGCAACGGTGGGTTCCCGGAATTCGGGGCTTACCCAGCAGTATCGGCCGATTCCGACACGTTCGAATTCTGGCGGGATAGCGTACTGGCCAATATACCTAGCGGGTTGCTTTGAGGAAGAACTGACACCCTTGGCCTTCATACGTTCCCAGATCTCACCGGTCGTCAGGACATCTCCATTCGCCTCACGCAAAACCTGCCGTGCAGCCTCAGCATAGGTTATGGGTTCCTCCGGAGAAGTGGGCACGGATACCGCCCCAACGCGGGGCTCGAATGCTTCAGCCTTGTTCGCCGCTTGGAGTTCACGCATCACCAGTTCAAAGCTCTCAAGCCGCTTTTGCCTGTCGGCCACCTTCGCCTGCATCCCGCGAATCGTTGTTTCAAGGTGTTCAATGTCCGCCTTCGTTTCGGCTATTTGTTCCTTGAACCATTCCATCGGGAGAGTAACCATTCCAAATCCCTCCGGCCTGTGATAATGTCGATGTGATCGAACTGTCGCATGTGCACAAAAAACTGTCGGCATTTTGGTCGCTGCAAGAGGACGCCCGGTCTCGACAACCATTGGGGCGTTCTCTTCTTTTTTGCCTCCGGACATGCTAGCAGGGCGTTGGATAGACAGTCAAGGGGGCTATCCTGGCACCTAATACCCCATCCTGGCACTGGCATGCCCTCATAGACAGCCGGCGCCCTGTATGCATTGCCTGGCAGTGTCGATTCTGATCGTGTTGGCTGTTAGTGGACTGGGGGACGCCTAGAAGATTGGCAATGTCTGCCCCGGCGGTGACATGACGTCGATAGGCTAGTGAGGGTGGGGCATCGGAAGTATCAGTTCCGGCCCGTCGTTGGCCGGAGAGTTGACGAGAGTGGAGACCTCGTAGGTCTTCATGGCGCCGGGGCTATAGGGGATGAGCACCTCGCGCAGGAGGTCAGGTTCCCGTACGTCATGGTCGAGCCAGAGATCCTCCTGATCCCGTTGCAGGATCACGGGCATCCGGTCGTGGATGGGACGCAGCAGATCGTTGGCCCCGGTGGTGATGATCGTGCAGGAGGTGACGGCTTCGTCCTGCGTATCGCACCAGGTGTCCCACAGGCCCGCGAATGCAAAGGGCTCTCCTGACGCCATCGTGATGCGCATGGGACGTTTGCCGGCGCCGGTGCGGTGCCACTCGTAGAACCCGTCGGCCAGAACCAGGCAGCGTCTCCGCCTGAGCGCCGTGCGAAAGCTGGGCTTTTCGGCGACCGTTTCGGCCCGCGCGTTGATCATCCGGCTCCCGATGGATGCCTCGCTGGCCCATGACGGGATCAGGCCCCAGCGCATGCGTACCGCGCGCCTTCCTACGCTTTCTGCCACCACCGTGAGCACGCCCTGGGAGGGCGCGACGTTGTAGCTGGGCGAGTAAGCGACGTCCGCACCGTCGAAGCCGAACCGGTCTTCAAGCTCGGCTATGCTGGCTACCAGGCTGTATCGACCACACATGGTTTGGGATCCATTCGCATGTGGAGCAGGTTACCCACCGATCGCATCTTCATCAACGATTGCGCACTTTTGGTGATCCCGGCTGCGGTTCAGTGCCAGTCGTGGGCGGCTGGCATGGGGACCCGGGTATCGATGGTCTCGATGCCCGAGACGACGATGTTGGTGGTGCCGTCCCACCGCGAGACCTGGCCGGTGGCCTGGATCACCCGGCTCCGAAGCCTGGCGCGATATTGGGCAAAGACCCGCGGCCACAGTATTAGCTGGACGTCCCCGGTCTCGTCCTCGATGGTAACGAACGCGGTCCCGTTCCGTCCCCGGGGGTGCTGCCTCGCCACGGGCCACCCGGCGACCATCACCTCCTCGCCGTCGCATCGCCCCTCCACCTCCGCGGCGGGCAGGATGCCGGGGCCGAGAGCCGGCCGCACGAACTCCATGAGGTGCCCCCGGGGGTATATGCCCATGGTCATGTACTCGCCGGCCATCTTCTCGTAGGCGGTGAAGTCGGAGAGCTCCGGGATGCCATCCTCCATGGACGCGGGAAGGGCCCTCTGACCATTGCGCGAGGGGCGCGTGGAGAGCCCCGCGTCCCACAGGGCCTCCCTGCGGTTGGGCGTTATGGCATCCAGGGCCCCGGCGAGGACCAGTGACTCCGCGGCCGCGGGCGAAAGGCCCGTCCGGCGGACCAGGTCCCCGGCCCCCGTGTAGGGGCCGCCTCGCTCGCGCTCTGAGACGATGGCCCCTGCGTACTCCGCCCCGACGTCCTTTATGAGCTTAAGGCCCAGCAGCACCGAGCCGTCACTGGGCATGCACCGCACCCGGCTGCGGTTGACACACGGGTTGAGGAAGGGAACGCGGAAGCGTCGGGCGTCCTCCTTCAGGGTCTCCATGGGGTAAAAGCCCATGGGCTGGTTGTTGATGAGCGCGGTGAAGAACTCCAGCGGGTGGTGGCGCTTCAGCCAGGCCGCCTGGTACGCGGTGACGGCGAAGGCGTGTGAGTGAGACTCGGGGAACATGTAGTGGCCGTTGATCTTCTCGAAGATCCTGGCGGCCACCTCCTCGGGTACGCCGTTGGTCCCGGCGCCTTCAAGGAACTTCTGCCTGTGCCTTTTGATGAGGCGGTCCGCGTTGTGCTTTGTGAAGGCGCGCCTGATCTCATCCGCCTGCGCTGCATTCATGCCCGCGACGTCCATGATGAGCTGGACGACCTGCTCCTGCCAGACGATGATGCCGTAGCCGCGCTCAAGCGCTCGCCTCTCGAGCGGGTGGTCGTAGTCCCACGGCGCCCCGCGGCGGTAGCGCTCGACGAACTGGGATACGGCGCTGCCCTGGACGCCGACGCCGGGACGGATGAGAGCGACCTGGTACGCCAGGTCCAGCAGGTTGCGGGACCGCAGGCGCTGTCCCATCTTGAGCTGGGCGGGCGACTGCAGCAGGAACACGCCCTTGGACCTGCCCGAGTTGATCATGTCGTACACGGCCGGGTCGTCGGATCCGATAGTCGCCAGATCCGGCCGTCTTCCCTCCCCGGCCTCGACCAGGTCCAGCGCCTCCTCGATCTGGTCCAGGACGGGCAGTGAGAGCAGGTCGATCTTCGCAAAGCCGGCGTCGGCCACGCTGTCCCTGTTCCAGTCCATGATGTATCGTCCCTCGGTGGCCCCGGCGCGGATCGGGACCATGGCCGGGATGGGCGAGTCGCTAAGGACCATGCCGCCCACGTGCTGGCCCAGCGCCCTGGGTGCGCCCATGAGCTGCGGGGCGAGCTCGACGAGGTCCCGCCACCCCGGCGCATCCAGCCTGTGCCTGAACTCGGGAAGCTGCTCCATCTCCTGGCGCAGGTCTGCGGCGTCGTGGGAATGGAGCCGTCCCGAGAGCAGGGAGAGGTCCTCTTTCGGCAGACCCAGGGCCTTGCCGAGGTCCTGGACGATGCCCCTCACCCTGTACGTGGCTATGGCCCCGGTAAGGACGGCGTACTCCGGACCGAAGCGGCGGTGCACGCGCTCGATCAGCTCGTCCCTGATGCCCCTGGGAAAGTCCAGGTCGATGTCCGGCAGCATCGTCATGTCCTCTGAGATGAACCGCTCCAGCGTGAGGTTCCAGCGCAGGGGGTCCACGTGGCTGATGCCGATCAGGTATCCGACCATCAGGGCGACCGAGGAGCCCCTGCCCCTGCCTGGAGGCCTCTCCTCAAGGGGCGTCTCCGGGCCGACCAGGCCGCGCTCCTCCATGATGTCCTGTCCGATGAGGGCGATCTCCCTGTAGAGGAGGAGGAAGCCGGCCATGTTGAGCCGCTCGATGAGCCGAAACTCCTCCCGGAGGCGCTCGTCGACCCGCTGCGGCACTGAGCCGCCGTAGCGACGCGCGGCGGCCTCGAGGCAGAGTCTGCGCAGGTAGCTGGCAGCCGTGTGGCCGTCCGGCACGGCCGGGTCGGGGAGGGTGTAGCCGAGATCGGCACTGAGGTCGAACTCGCACAGCCCGGCGATGAGCAGGGTGTTGGAGACGGCCTCCGGGCACTCGGCGAACAGGCGCTCCATTTCTGCCTCGGTCTTCAGGTGCAGGTGATGGTTGGGCCGGAGGTGGGGCAGCGCCCGGTCGATCGTGGTGTTGAGTCCCGCGGCGACCAGTGCGTCCTGGAGACGGGACCGCGACGGGTGGTGGTAGTGGACGTCGTTGGTGGCCACAACGGGAACGCCGGCCTCGCCGGCGACTCTCACCAACCGCCTGTTTCGGTCGGTGTCTCCCCGCAGGAGGTTCTGCTGGAGCTCTACGTACACCGAGCCGGCACCGTACCAGTCAAGGTACTGCCTCAGAAGTTCGTGTGCCCGGCGGAGGCGGTCTTCCACAGCCAGGCGGGAGAGAGGCCCGTCGCGTCCGCCCGTCAACAGCAGGACTCCCTTGGAGTGATTGGGCAGGTGTGCCGGATCAAGCCTGGGGTCCCTCCGGTCGGCGGCATTGGCGAGGGTCAGCAGGCGCGAGACGTTGGCATAGCCCTGCCGCGTCCTGGCCAGCAGGACTATGCGTGAGCCGTCCGTGAGGGTCAACTCGCCGCCGGTGATGGGTTTGACGCCGACACTGGTGCCGAGCCGCGCGAACTCCAGGGCACCGCACAGGTTCTTATCGGTCAGTGCCAGGGCCGGATATCCGAACTCCCCTGCCTGTGCGAGCAGTTCATGGGTATGGGACGCCCCGACCCCGAAGGAGTAGAAGCTCTTGGCGTGTAGCTCGACGTAGCCTGCGGGCATGCGGGGTCGGTCTAGGCGCTCTGACGGTACCAGCGAGGCCCGGCGTGGTCCCGGAACAGGGTCAGCCCGGTGCCGTCGTCCAGGCGTATCCGGTGGTAGGTGCGGGCTAGCGGCCTGGGCAACCACCACAGGTCGAAGCTCCATGTGTCCTCGACATCCGTGAGCCGCCGCCAGCGCCCACCCGTGCGCACCGACTCGGGCCGGTTATCGTCTTCCTCGCGCACCACGATGGATGCGGGCGCCGAGAGCGAGGCCATGTCCTGCCCCGCTCGTGAGCCTCGACCGGACCGGGAACGTCGGCATCGCGTCGTCTGTTGCGGTACACTGTCCCGGGGCTCGACGGGAGGCCCTGGCCCTTCCCCGCTCGGTGAGGACGATGCTGCGTGAGAGCGTCGGGACGCGGGTGAGGTATCCCATCTCTTGAAGGATCCCCAGGTGGTGGCTGGCCAACGAGGTGGTGGATAGGCCGCAGCCCCTGGCGATCTCCCGGACCGTCGGCGGGAAGAGGTTGCGGTTCGTGAAGTCATGTACGAACTCTGTCACGGGCTGGCGGCGGTCCCGGGGCCGATCCGCGACTTACCTCCTCGTAAGCTTGAGTCCGGCGGGACTGCAGAGGGGATGATATAGAACGGTAGTTCTAACCGTCAACAATCTGTGGAGGCAGAGCCGCTTGGGAGAATCAGACGGCGCAAAATGACAGTCCCCTCCTGACGTCGTCCGTGCCTATCAGTAATGCCAGAAGTCGGTCGGAACCTCACGGCTCCGGTCTAATCGCCGGAGCCGGTCCACGCAGGAGACACAATGGATACGGCACTGTTGGTGGTGGCGGTCGTCCTCAGTTGCATAGCCCTCTGTGCAGCCATCTACCTGTGGCTGACCAAACATAGCCCAGGGCCTCGTCGTGTCGTCACCAAGGAGATACCTGAAGACATGCTGATAACCGTGGGACCGGAAACAAGGGAGTCGCTGGTCATAAACGGCGTGGTCACCCACCGGAGTGTCGAGGGGTTCGAATACGAGGAAGGGTTCGTGTACAGATTGAGGGTAGGCCTTGAGAGAGGAAAGTACCGCCTGGTTGAGGTCGTTAGCAAAGAGCCAAGGGCAGAATAGTTACGAGCAAGGCGAGCGGCTTCTCGGACATGAAGATGCAGGACAACGCCGGGCCGAGGCCATAGGCGGCGACATTGCCGCCAACGCTGTAATCCAACGAGGACGTTAGGGCATGCCCGCCGGGACGAGCCGACCCTTAACACTTTCCGGCTTGCATGCTCGTTTCAGACGTTGGCTTGCTTGATAATCGTTGGATTGGATGCTTACTGACCGATCGTGTCATAACCCATGAGCTTCACCCTCACAGAGGATCCTCGCTGCTCTTCCGGATTCTTCTGTAGCGGTTATCGGGAGTATCGGTCTTGGCGATAAGTAGGAAAAGAGAATGCTTGTGGACAATCTATTCTCGGATGACTTGAAGCTCCGCGAGAGGTCAGCTCGAAAGTACAAGGTCTTTGCGGAGAATGTCCATGTTCCCAAGGAATTCTTCCCTGATTGGAAGCAATTACTGGGCGACAGAGATTGGAATGATGGATTGGAATGGCCCGATGAGTTGGTCAGGCGGGCAAGGAAGAACCGATGGCCTCAATATGCATTTGGGACCGCCAACGCAGCCTGTCTACTGGTAATGTACAGGCCTGGGCTGGAGCCCCATGTAGAGAAGGTGGAGGACTTGGATAGGGTCCTGTTTATTAGGCCACGTTTCCCGGTCTTGGGCGGTATCCCTCATGCTCACAATGCCCTGTTTCCCTTAAACCACTTGAAAAGCAACGATACATGGAACAACATCCACAGATACTTGAAGCTGGCGTTCGAGGGTCTACGTAACCCTTGGAGCCAATTGATGACCTGCAACATCATCCCTCGGCCAGGGCATACCGGCGAGGTGGATACGGCAGGAAACGCCGAAGGCCTTAAAGCCCTCGACCGCATTGTGAGACTCTGCCAACCGAAGTTGATCCTTCTATGTGGGTCCCACGTTCATAAGGCCACACGTTCCTGGGCTCGTCCGCAGGATACGAAAATAGAACAGGTTGCACATCCAAGTGTGTGGCAGAAACCATCCGGGAGCTATCCAAATGGCGAAGCGACGGCCATGATAGTGAGGCAATCCCTCTTCGAGAGTTAGGAACTCCTCCTGAGGCTGTTTCGCCGCGATGCTTAGCAGGTATTAACGCTGATCGTGCAAATGAGGTGAGTATCCCTCCTACTCGACCCACATTTGGAAGAGACTGATCGGTGGCGCTACTGCGTGAGAGTCGGGTGGCACCGCGGGAATCAGGCGGCATCTGTCTCAGGACTCCAAGGGAAGTCACTTAAACGCAGAACGGGCCTTCATACATAGCCGGGCAGGGGAAGGCTCCCACGCGCCTCCCGGAGCTTGAGGCCACACGGCCACACAAGGACGGAACGCGAAAAGCGCCCGCATATGGATGTGCTTGGCGGTGCCCCCGGTCGCCGCTCCGATCCTGTCCCGTCTCCCTCGCAAGCGTCTCGGTAAGCTCGCCATATTCCTGCGCCTCGTCCGGCAGGCCTTCGGCCTCAAGGTAGCGGGCTAGGCTCACAGCGAACGGTGCAGCCCGTTCACTGCACCCCTCGCAGGCGGTGCCGACACCGACCTCGCTGGGCCGGTCTTACAGTTACCTGCCCAAGTTTGCCCGGCAGTCGGCCGAGGTGTCGGCTCCGCAGAGGGCATCCTCCTCTCTGGCATCGGCATCGAGCAGGTGCATCTCCCCCTCCTCGCGGTGTTCGTTGGGTCGTATCGTCATCTCGGTAGGGAAGTTCATGGTTTCCTCTCCCGTCCAGAAATACAAAAAGGGCCGCATATCGACGTGCAGGGGGAGACCACTCGCGCAGTGGCCTCCCCCCTCGTGTCTGTGTCCTAGCGACCTGCTCCGATAGCCTCCGCCTCCCGCTCCTGCTCGAACGCCCACTCGAACATGGACATGGAGGCGGGCTGGTGCTTGCGCTTGCGGCGCTTCGGCTTGTCCGGCTCCGCGGCGATGAACTCGGCCCATGGGAACAGCGACCGCAGCGGCTCTTCGGACTCGTCATGGTGACCATTGACCGGTCTCCAGTCCACGTCGAGCAGTAGCTCCTTGGCCTCGCTCTCGGCGTCCCGTGGCTGTGTAAAGACCGCTAAGTAGTGGTCAGAAGGTCCAAGCCATGCTGCCCAAACTGATCGCGCCGGCCCTCACCGCTCAAGTGGTTGCTTTGACTCCGCCTTCGGCATGCGGTATCCGACGCGAGGTTCGGTGAAGATGTACTTTGGGTTGTCTGCACCGTCGCCCAGCTTGCGGCGCAGGTTCCTGACAAAGGCGCGCACGAGTTGCGGCCCGGTCTGTGGGTTTCCCGAGAGCGCCTGTCCCCAGACCCTGCTCAGCAGCTGTCCCTGGGTCAATACGCGCCCGGCGCTGGCTGACAGCTCGGCCAGCAATTCGAACTCGGTCGCGGTAAGCTTCACCGGTTCGTCGGCCACCGTCACCGAGCGTGCCGCGAAGTCGACCGCCAGATCCCCCAGCACATAGGGTGCAAGATCCTCGGTCCGGTCTGGCCCCGTCCGTCTCCGCAGTGACGCCCTAATCCTGGCGACCAGCTCTGTCGGCGAAAAGGGCTTTGCGATGTAGTCCATGGCTCCCATCTCAAAGGCCCGCGCAACCTGCGCATCGCTGCCGTGCCCCGAGATGAAGATGACCGGCACTTCGGAGACTTCGGAAATGCGCTTCATCAGAGCGAACCCGTCTGTTCCCGGCAGTACCAGGTCCAGCAGCACCAGGTGGGGTCTCTCGATCTCGAGGAGCAAGTCTACCTCATCGGGGTTGCCGGTGACGATCGGCGTGTAGCCCGCTTCGGAGAGCGTGCTGCGGATGTACCATAGCATCTGCGGGTCATCGTCGACCGCGAGGATGCGTGCATGCTGCCTGACTGGCAGGTCCGGGCGGTCGGGCCGATGGGTGGGTCCGTTCGTCGCACCATCTTCGACCCCGACGACCATGGGCACGGTAAAGGTGAATCGGGTTCCCAGGCCTGGGCCGTCGCTCTCGGCCCAGATGCGTCCGCCGTGAGCCTCCACTATGCCCCTGCAGATGGCGAGCCCGAGGCCGCTGCCGCCGGTTTCCCTCTCCCCATGCCCGGGGACGAGCCGGGAGAACTTTCCGAACAGGTGCGGCAGTTCCCCGGCGGATAATCCTCTGCCCTCGTCGGTGACGGATATCGCAACGTACTGGTCCTGCTGGACTGCGGCGATCCGTATGGTGGACGACCTAGGTGAATACCTGGATGCGTTGGACAGGAGATTGTCCAGTACCTGGACGATGCGTCCCATGTCCGCCAGGACTTGGGGTAGGTCTTCTGCAAGGTCGACCTCGACGCCGTTGCTCGCCCCGCCGCGCAGGAAGGAACCCCTCGCTTGGGCGATGAGGTCATCCACGTCCGCGGGTGCCGGTGTCACCGACAGGCTTCCCGCCTCGATCCGTGTCATATCCAGCAGGTTGTTGATCAGGTCGCCCATGAGATTCGTCTGCTGCTCGATGATCTGGAACAACTGGTTCATGGCGGTGATGTCCTGTCGGCGGGAATCGCCCAGTGCCATTGCGGTGGCTCCCACGATGGATGTAAGGGGGGCCCGCAGTTCGTGGCTCACCATGCCGAGGAACTCCGAGCGCAGACGCTCCAGCTCCTCCAGCGGTGTGATGTCCTGGATAGTCCCGACGGCGGAGATCAGTTCACCGTCCTGCGAGAAGACGGGGGTGGCGCTGATGAGAGCGGTGACCTGTCGGCCATCCGACAATGCGAAGACGACTTCCTTGGCCCGCACGGTTTCTCCGCGGGCGAGTGCCCCTTCCAGCGGGTGACTTTCAAGGGGCAGTTCACTTCCATCGAGCCGCCGGTAGGATGCACTTGCCCGGTACTCGTCTAGGGGGATGCCGGGCCCGACCCCGGTGATCCTCCGGGCCTCCCGGTTGACCGACACGACGGTCTTGGTGCGAGCATCGACGACGAGGACGCCGACGGGGGAAGCCTGGACCAGAGCCTCCAGGCTGGCCTTCGCGCGCTGTTCGTCCCTGTGCCTTTCGGCGTTGGAGATGGCCAGCGCCGCCTGCCGGGCGAACATGACGACGATCTCCTCGTCCTCCGGGGTGAACTCAAGCCCGGCCTCCTTCTCTGAGAGATAGATGTTGCCGACCCCCCGGCGGATTGAAGGGATCGGTGCACCGAGAAAGGACTTCACCGGCGGGTGGTTCTCGGGAACGCCGACCGAGGCGGGATGGGTTGCGATATCGCGGAGCCTGAGGGGCTTCCCGGTCTCGCTGAGGTGTCCCAGGAGCCCTCGTCCCCTGGGCCAGCAATTGCCCACCAACCGGCGCTCGTCGGGAGTGACTCCGGAGGTGAAGAAGTTTCGCAGCGCCCCGGATTCATCAAAGACTAGGAGCGCGCCATAACGTGCTTCGGTGAGCAAGCGTGCCCCGTCCACGATGCTCTGCAGGACAGCTTCCAAGTTGAGGTCCTGATGGATGCGAAGACTGGCCTCGTTGAGCCGGGTGAGGCGGGCTCCTGTTGCCTGAGTTGCGTAGTCGACCCCCTCAGTTTCGGTGGACAAATCTCTTCTCCTCATCTGTGGACAAGGCCTGACAAGCGTGAGTTTTCTGAATGTACACGTAAATACAAACGGGGGGAATGTACCACGACCGGGCTCTCGGGACATCTGTCGAAGCCTTGACGCGAAAGAATTCACAGAAAATTCATGGCTCAGGGCATGTTTTTCACAGAAATTTGATACGCCCCTGTGTAGGTTAGGTGCCAGCCGTGATCGAAGTGGTTCAACGGCAATTGAAACAGGAGTTGAACGGTATGCCAACTTCCAGATCGGAACCTTCGAAAGTGACGAAGCTGTTTCGACCTCTACTACGGGACTTTAGTGTTGGCCCAGTGAGTGCGAGGACGGCGGTGGCGGCTCTGCTGTTGCTGGCGGTAGGTGGCTTGGTGACTCAAGTGACCATCCAAGCGCATTTCAACAACATGAAATGGATCACGACCACACCCACAATACGGGATGCCACAGCGGACTACGGAGGCTCCATACGGAGAGCGATTGCGGACTACAACTCCAACACGGACGTCACCATATACACGTGTTCAAACTCGGGGTGCGAGAACTGGATCCACATTCAAGACGATTATGGTCCGGATGACTTCTACGCCCGCAACTTTCGGACCTACTATATACAGAACCCCCCGCCACATAACATCGTCGAGTCTGAGACTCAATGGAACGAATACTGGGACAGTGGGAATGACGACCATGTAGCCCGACATGAGATAGGCCACGGCTTGGGGTTCAACCACGTTGAGTGTAGCACTGACAGCGTGATGTGGCCCGAGTGCCCTCGACCGTGGCCATCATCGCTAGAATCGCACGACATCAACGACATCAACGGCGAATACTAGGCCAAAGGAGACGAAAGTAATGAGGAGCCCACTATCGAGAGCATTTGGCTTGGCCTTTGTCGGCCTCCTGTTATTGGTCGCCACCATTTCATGTTCACCCGAAGCGGGTGGTGCAGAGCCCGTGGCCAGCGGAAGTCCAGTGGTGCGTGAGGTGGTCCGCAAGGTCACTCACGTAGAAGGTAAGCACGTGGAGTTGCCGACGTCATTAGATGACCTGCTTGACCGGGCGGATATCGTGGCCGTCGGAACCATCGGGGAGGTGGTCCGAGAAGTGGTTGAGGGCGCGTTCTCAGAGTCGGCTGACACGACAGTGGACTCAACCAAGGTGCCCTATACGTACTTCCAACTAGAACTGACCGAGGTCATCAAGGACGATGGCACTGTCGCCGCCAAGGATCCGGTGCTCCTGCGGGTATCGGGGTCATCGAATGACGGCCCCGTCCAAATTGGCGAGGGCCATTTCATGGAATTCTCCCGGTCGTACCCCATGCCCAAGCCAGGAGAGCGTCGGCTGTTCGTACTCTCTCGGTACCCGAACGGCAGTTATTCGTCGATTGGCGCCCGGGGCCTGTTGGACATAGGAGGGGACACAATCAAGTTTGCCACGCATGAGGGCCATGCGGTTCCGTTCGCGGTAGGCAAGACGTCCGACGAATTCCTAGCCGATGTGCGTAAGAAGGTCAGCGGCCTCCAGGGAAACTAGACTAACGATGCGAACACAGGAGTCCGGCCGCAGGTGACCTGGCCCCGGCCGCCTCTTGACGAAGTGGGGGGATTGGCGGGAAGCGTAGCGCCGCTTGAAAAGCAGAAAAGGTCACATACACTAGTGGGCAGGGAGACGACACCGCGATGCGGTGTCGTCTCCCTGCACTTGGTCGGCTAGCGTCCCGCTCCGACCAGTTCGGCCTCGCGCTCCCGCTCCTGCTCGAACGCCCACTCGAACATGGACATGGAGGCGGGCTGGGGCTTGCGCTTGCGACCCTTCGGCTTGTCCGGCTCCGCGGCGATGAACTCGGCCCAGGAGAACAGCGACCGCTGCGGCTCGGCGGCATCCTCATTGTGACCATTGCCGTTGTTACCGTTGACCGGGACCAGCTCGACCGCCGGCCCCAGAGCGTCGTGATGGCCGTTGCCGTTGACCTCAACTGCCTGCGGCTCGACCTCGACCGGCCTCCAGCTTGCGTCCACCAGCAGTTCCTCGGCCTCGATCCCGGCGTCCCTGGCCTGTGCGAAGACCTCCTCCACGGTCTCGGCTTCGTCCTCCCCGCCGCTGACTATCTTCCTGGCCAGCGCCATCATCAGGTCATCGCCGTCGTCCCCGAATGCGGCGAGCCCGTCCTCGGGCAGCTCGCCCTCGACGGCGAGTGAGCTCTGGAGCTTTTTCGCCACCAGCTTGAGGGCGTCGGCCTGCAGGGTGCCGCGGTATGACATGAACACGACCCTTACTGGTTGGGTCTGGCCGATGCGCCAGGACCTGCGCGACGCCTGTCTCATGGTGTAGACCGAGTAATCCGTTTCGTACCAGACCACGACAGGGAAGTCGATCAGGTCCAGGCCGGTCTGCACCAGTCGAGGATGGCAGATCAGGACATCTATGCCTTCGGCCACCCTGTCGGCGACCCACGCCTCGCGGCGGTCGGGTGCCACGGCGTCGGCCTTCATGACCGCGACGCGGAACCCGTGCCGGGTGAGGATGTCGTCCATCCGGCCGGTGATGTCGCGGGTACCCGTGTGGGTGACGTATACGAGAACCCTTCGGCCCTCGAGCCTCTCGGCTGCCACTAGGTCGATCAAAGCCTTTTCCTTCGGGTACAGCTTCTCCTCAGACAGGGGCGGCACCTGCGCGAGCACCTCTCCGGTCTCGGGGTCGAATACGGTCTCGCCCCTGGTGCACCCGTCCGGGAACGCGAGCAGGCTCTGGAGGTAGGCGGCGAGGAGCCTCCTCGATCCCCTTGCGAGGGCGTCCGCAAGTGCGGCCCTGAGGGTCTCGAACAGCGCCTCGTAAGCCGATCGCTGGGACAGGCCCGTCGAGTAGGCCTCGGCGTCCATGCCAGAGACCAGCACCTCCTCCGTGTATGAGGGAAGGCCCGATGCGACGTCGGAGAGTCGCAGAAAAATCGACTGGCCTATCATGTGGAACAACGCACCCGGGGCGAGTCCGGGCCTCTCGCGGACGACCTTTCGGTAGCGCCGTCTTCTGCTGGCCCGTCCGTCCTCGTCGTGGTGATCGCTGGGCTTGCCGATGGTGTGCTCGACGAAGCCGTAGCGCTCGACCCACCGGTGCTCGTCCGAGCGTCCGAACTCGGTGCGAATCTGCGGTGAGAAACGGTACAGCAGGTGGAAGAGCGTGCTCGCGTAGCCTCCCGAAAGCGTGCCAGTCAGGCTGAGTGTCCTTCCGCAGACATCGGCGAGGATGCCGGCGGCGATGCCCTGCGCGGAGCCGCGGGACTTGAACTCGTGGAGTTCGTCACCTATAAGCAGGTCGAAGAATTTGCTCATCCTGTGCTTGACGTAATCGGCGAGCGGGTATCGCCTGGGACCGGAGTTATCCGCCTGCCACAGGGCTGAGCCGCACGCGCTGCAGGTCCGGCGCCTGCGGGAGAGGTCGCGGTCGGTGAGCGGCACACCGTCCCTGTCCAGGACCATGGCGTGGCAGTCCGGGCAGCATGGCACCCGAAAGGGCTCGCCGGTCGCATCGTCGCGGAAGAGCCTGCCGCGCGATGCGGCCCAGCGCTCGACGACTGCGGGCTGCCATCGGAAGGACAACTTGGCGCGTTCTCGGCTCATTACCGCGAAGAGCGGGCCGTCGCCGCCGATCGTTCGCAGTCGCTCCAGGTCGGTGATGGAGGTGACGATGGCGGCGTGGGCGCCGGGCACGGTGTCCTCGATCTCGCGCTTCCACTTGCGCACCATGTGGGGCGGGCACAAGATCAGGCTCCTCCTGAAGCCGGCCATGTGCGCGGCGGAGGCCGCAATAAAGGTTTTCCCCGTGCCCATTTCGCCGACGATGGTGGTGCCGCGGTTGGTCCTGAGGGAGAGTGCCGCGCCCCTGATGGCGTCGGCCTGCGCTCCGAGCGGTGAGCGCAGGAGCACGGGCAGGCGGTGCCCGTTTTCGGGCGGCCTGTAGAGGGGCGGGTAGGACTCGACCACCCGTCGGGCGATGGCTTCGCGGTATCGGTCTATGAAGTCTGCAAGGTTCATCTTGGGCTGTCCTCGATAACCCTCGAGGACGCCCACCCGAACCAGGGGTCATTGAACGGACCCCGGGCCGCCTCTGGGACGTCTTCAGAACACGTTCAATGACCCCAAGGTGCAAGTTTGCTCCGTGGGTTCAGGTCCTGGATACGTCCTCCAGGTTGGGTGTCGCAAAGGAGATATATCCCTTGGGGAGGTGCGGGGGACCGTCGGCTTAAGCTGATCCTCGGGCCCCGTGGTGCGGCTCAGAGTCGAGTCGGCTAGGCGACGATGGCGGCCGTAACGGCCCGGTAGCCGTTCGCGCGCCACGCGTCGCGGCATGCTCCGCCGGTGTGGTAGGAGCGGGCGGGCAGGGTGACGATCCGGCCGTCGCGTACGTCGATGGGAGTGGTGCTAGCGGCCGGCTGGCCGGGTCCTATGGGCAGGTTGCAGAGAGTGCAGTTGCTGGGGTTCATCGGTGTGTTCCTTCCTTATATATAGGTATGTGTGAGTCATTGCTTCGTGCCGGAAAACAGAGCGGTGCTTCTCCGATCGATCGGAGAAGCACCGTGGGTGCGGCCCTGCGTTGGGCCGGCTATGCGGCGATGTCTGTGATCTGTCCGTCCCCGAGGTCTAGGGAGACGACGGTGGTGCGGAGTCTCTCGCGGTAGGTCTCCTTGTCCTCGGTGGCCTCGACGAGCACGAACTCCTTTGAGGTACGGCCCTTTACGAGGATCCTCTGGTTGTCGGCCTCGAGGCAGAGGTTGTCGAGGAAGCCGGCGGCAACCAGCATGGCCATGTGCCCTCGACGGAGGGGCATCAGCGGCCGGGTGCGCAGATCGCCCGCGGGCCACAGGGCGTCCGTGATCTCCGGGCTTGTCCACAGTCCCGAGCGCCGTGCCTCGGCGGCCGCGGCAACCGGATCGACGGTGCGGGTTGCGAACAGAATGTCGCCGGCCGGCGTGGTCGCAGCCGTGTAGACGGGGTAGCGGTGGGGCGAAAGAGTCTCGGGCTCGCCGTCGGCCCACTCCCTGATCTGCTCCTCTGCGTGGGGGTCCGGGAGCGGTTCGGCTTTCCGGTAGGCCATGAGCACAACTTGGTCGAAGGCCTCGCGCTCGGGATCGGGGAAAGCCCAGCACCTGATCCTCCGAAAGTGGGACGCCAGGTACCGCGCCGAGACGGCGAGGCGTTTCCTGGGGACGATGAGGATGAGCACGCCGTCCTCCGCCAGGTACCGGGTCGTGTGCACCAGGAAACGATGCTCGACCCGCTTCTTGTCATCTGGATCCCAGTCATAGGGCGGATTGAGGAGCAGCACCCCGAAGGCGCCGTTGGCGATGGAGGCGCCGAAGAGGTCGACGGCGAGGGTGCGGTCGAGCCGCTCCCGTGCCTGCTGGGCGCGTTCGGTGTGTAGCTCGACGCCGAAGGTCTCGACGGGCACTGCGCCGGGTTCGCCGAGCCTCTCGGCGAGCCGGGAGAGCGCATCGCCGGCCCCGCAGCACGGATCGAGGATGCGGACGGTCTCGCGGCAGCCGTAGTAGCTGGATGGCACGTGGACCAGTCCTGCGACAAGGTCCACGACGTTTGGCGGCGTCGGGTAGAAGCCGCCCCGGGCCTGTGCGGCAAGTCTCATGTGTCCTCTCCTTTGTTCTGCTTGTTCTCTGACCGCCTCTGGGTGCGTCGGGTCGCTAGGCCGCCATCCTCGACGACTCTCTCCTGATCGCTCCGAGGGTCTTCGGCTTCCAGTAAAGGTCGCGCTCCACCGCAGGGACGCCGCCGAACACGGTCGCCTCCGCCAACTCGTCGAGCGAGAAGTACCCAAGTTCCGTCTCGAACCCCTCCACGAGGCCGAAGCATTCGCCGGTCTCTGCGTCCCACTCCGTTACATACCAGGTCCAATTGCTGTAGGGGCTGAAAAATTTCACTCTGGCGACTACGGCGTTGGGGTCGTCCGCTCCGTCATTGGCATACAGGGGCGGGATCGTGTCGGCGATCTCCTTGGTCATGAGCTTGTGCCTGCGGGGCCCGCTTTTCGGGTCCTGCCAGGTCGTTGCGGCTGTCTCTGCGCCGGTCATGGTTTCTCCTTCCCGTTGGTGCTGAGGCCGACGACCTCGCCTACGGCGGTGTTTCTCTGGAAGCACGCCACCTGGCGCGTGTTCATCTCCTCTGCGCACCTTGTGCAGAAAACGGTGATGAGCTCGGCGGCCCTGGCGACGACCATGCGCCTGACCAGGACCGCACCGTTGTCGGGTGTGTCGTGACTGTAGAGCCTCACCGAGCGGCTGCGTCTCTCGGCCTCGGTTGCGGGCCGGTAGAAGACCGGCTGAGCCGAAGTACAGAGATGGGTCGATGAATCGTGCGGACAGTAGCGACAAGTCGTCCCGTCGGGAGAGAAGCCCTGCCACGCGGTGAGGTTCCGCTCCTGCCGCCGCCTGTTTCCGCGTCTGGATTTTCGAAGCGTTCTATCCATGCCGGTCTCCTTCGGCCAGCGTGAGGGTACCCGAAGCGACCGCCTCCGACAGGTCGTTTCTGAGCCGCTCTCCGTCGGGATTGCAGCGGAATGCGGAGATGCCGGCGGACTGCAGGGGGACTGTCTCGCCGGTGGCGATGCCCCTGTCCCAGAGCCATCCGGCCCAGGAGCGGTGGAGGGGCAGGGGACTCCTGCGGTCTAGGAACCGGTGATGCAGGGCGGGCGCCTCTTGCTCGTCTCCGGCCAGCAGCAGGAACGAGTCGGAGTCGTGTGAGAACTCGGCGAGTTTCGTAAATACGATTGCGTGCCATCCCCCGGTTGCCGGCAGACGCGCGATCTTCGTGGTCCACGTGCCCACCGTGTGTCGCGGGATCATGCACCGTTGATATCCGCCCGAGAGCGCGGTGCCGTCTGCGCCACGGATCAGGTGAGCGGTCTCGGGCGGCTGCTTGAGCAGCGCGGCCCATATGGCCTTGAGGGCGGTCTGGGAGCCGACCATCGAGAGGAACCAGAGCGTCCGGTCCCGCTCGTCGCGGGCGAAGGCGTCGACGGTGGCGGAGAATCCCGCCGCGGATATGGTGTGCAGATCGTCCGGACCTGCCGGATCGCAGCTTTCGTTCATGGCGTTTCTCCTGGGGTTGGGATTTCGGTGCGGCTGCGACCTAGGCTGGTATGTGGCCGCGGTCCCTGAGGCTGACGAAGTCGTCCGGCGCGCCTATCACAATGTGGTCGAGCAGGTCGATGCGCAGGAGCTTTGCAGCGTCGACCAGGTCCTGCGTTACGGCGATGTCCTCGGGGCTGGGCGTGGGGTCCAAAGAGGGGTGATTGTGGCAGACAATCACGTGGGGCACGGCCTCGATGACGGCGGGACGGAACACCTCTGCGGGCCTGACAATCGCAGAGTAGGCATTTCCCATGTAGATGACCCGTTGTCCGACGACGTGGTTCTTACGGTCCAGCAGCAGGACGCGGACCTGCTCCTGCGCGAGCTGGGACATCTCGGGTCCGACGAGGCGGCAGACGTCCTCCGGCGAGGAGACGGTCGGCGGATCGGCCTCGCGCTCCGGGAGCGTCTCGACGTCGTATCGGATGGCGAGTTCGCTGAGTAGGTCCAGGTTGCGGCGCAGGGCGTCGAGCAAGGTGTCGGTGTGGGTTGCGGTGGTCATGGTGGTACTCCGGTGGTTGGGGTGCGAAAGATGGAAGAAAAGAAGGCGCGGCCGCTCGTCTCAATCTCAGTGAGGGAGCGGCCCCGTGGTGCGCCCGGCATGGTCGGGCGGCGGAGTGCCGTTGGCGGCTAGAAGGGCGAGTCTTCGGTCTCGGCCTGCGTGACCTCGGTGCCCTTTCCGTTGCCGTTGCGGGAGTCGAGGAATATCACCTCGCCAGCGTGGATCTCGGTGCGGAATCGGCGCTGGCCGTCGGAGCCCTCGTAGGAGCTGTAGGAGATCCGTCCGGCGACGAAGATCCTGTCGCCTTTGGAGACATGTTCGTTCACTGCCTCCGCGGTCTTACTCCACGCCGTCACATTGTGCCAATCGACCTCGACCTGACCGTTCTGCCTGCGGCGGTCGGTGGCCAGCCGCAGCTGGGCCACGGCCGTGCCGGACTGGGTGTATCGCAGCTCCGGCTCCGTGCCTACGCGTCCGAGCAGCTCAACCCTGTTGATTGTCCTTGCCATTTCGTACCTCCCTGGGGTGTCTTGCGGTGCGGACTGTACGCACCCGGTGAAACGAGAGCGGGGCCGTGGTGACGGCCCCGTCCGGCGCTCCGTGAATCGGAGCGGCTAGGCGACCCGCACGTGCTCAGACGTGCGTTCCGTGACGACTTCGGCCCGTGTCTCTGGATCGAGCAGGGCGCTCAGGCGCCTGTGGTTCACGCTGAACCGGGTGGTCCGCACAAGGCTGACCGTCCTTCCGCCTATGGCCTCCTTTCCGTTGCTCCGTCCGCGCATCCAGGTCTTCAGCGTTTCCAGGGCCGCGCGCTTGGCACGCTCGGGCTCTCGGATCGCCTCCTGAGCGGCTGTGTAGGCGTCGATCGCGGCGTGGGCGTCCTCTTCCGTCACCTCCATTTCCTGCAAGGTCTGAACCTCGGGAACCGTGCCTCCGGGTTGGCAGAGGGCGAGGAACGGACAGGCGTTGCAGCGCCAGCTTCCGGCCTCGAAATCCCGCTCGGGGAGGGAGTCTGGGTCGGGCCCTACGGCGGCGATGTGCCGGGCGAGTGGTTGGAGCCAGGCACGCGTCTTCTCCAGCGCCGTCGTGACCCGGGGAGCCGGGATCACCTCGTAATCCCACTCGCGGGATCCGGTGTCCAGGGTCGCGATGACGATGTGCCTGCCGTCACCGAACTTCCCGTGGCTGTAGACTGCGGCCTGCGCGACCGAGTCCGGGTGGCTGATCTCCGCTCCCATGGCCTGCCAGCGCTTGAACGCTGCGGGCCCGCGGGTCTTTACCTCGACGATCGCCTCCTCGCCTCCGAACACCGGCATCCGCCCTGTGGCGTCGGGGTGCCCTGATACGACGAGGTTGGGCGCGAGCCTCACCGACACGCGCTCCGGATTCGCCGGACCGTTCGGGGAGATCTCCCAGCCGGCCCTCCGCATGGCCCCGAGGACCACCGGTTCGAGTGCTCTGCCGGCCTCCATCACGGTGACTGACTCGTCGGTGGGCTCGTTCGTTGCGTTGTGGCCGGTTGCCGCGTACCACAGGGCCCTTCGGCAGCCCATCGCCGCCGAGGCCCTGACCTCGAGCCCGCCGCCGTCGTCGATGCGAGCGGCGGGACGCGAGTAGGTCTGGTCGTCTTCCTGCATTGCTGGTCTCCTTGTCTTTCCTGTAGATGGATGCGAGGCGCGGATCGTGGAGTGCTCCAGGCCCAGGTACCGGTGCCAGAGGGTTTCCGGCGCGGTCTGCTACACTGCGGGCAAGGCCCGGCCCATCCCCCAGGGTGGCCGGGTACCGGGGCCGCGGGAGGAAGGCGGTTTCTTTGGGGTCCCCCGCGGCCCTTTTTCCTTCCGGTCAGCTCCGTTCAGGCGGTCACGACTCCTTTTCCGCGCCACCTGCCTGTCCGAGCTTCTCGGCCGCGCCCTCGACAAGGGGCGTCAGTTCCGCGACGGTGACCTCATCGAGGTCCCGTCCGGTCTTCGCCCTGACGGCCGCTCGCACCTGTTCCTCGTCGAAGCCCTGCATGACGCCGAGCCGGACGAGGGTGGACCTGAGGGCAGGGGCGAGGGAGTCGGCGGAGCCCGACCGCGCGGCTACCGGGTGATCGCCGTAGAGAGCATTGCCGAAACGGTCCCCGAAGCTGCGCAGGGCCCGCTTCATGCCGTCGGTCACGGCGCCTTTAATCGCAGTTTCATGGCCGTCAGCGGTATCGTCGGTCACGGCATGGAAGCCGATGTCGGTCCTGGGAGGAGCGCCCGGTACGGTCACCCGGACGGGGGCGGAGTAGGCGAGGGTCCGCGTCACCTCGCCGGTGGCCCGGTCGACGGTCTCGATCACGCGGAGGGTGACATCACCAACGACTTCGTAGCCCCAACCGCCGAACCCGAAGATCAGGTTGGCCTGGGAGATCGCGACGTGCCCCTCGATATAGGAGAACGTCTTGCCCCCGCGTCCCCTGCGCTGCGATACGAGCGCCGGGTCGATGGGGCGTGCGAGCTCGGCCGTGACCGCCGGGGGCAGGGCGTCCCACCCGAGAAGGTCGTGGTCGCCGGCGATGGCGGCTACCGCGCTGGCGCCGTTGGTCCCGTTCTTCGCTGCGCCGTTCACGCTGCCGTTTCTTCGTGTTCCGTTGAGCATGTCGTGTCTCCTTCGGTGATTTGCCGGGTCTGAGTGGTCGATGCGGTTTCCGGTAGGGAAGCCGTGGATGAGAAGGGCCCTGGACTTGCGGATGTGCCGCTCAGGCCATGCGCGTCCGGGGGGTGAGGAGAGCGAGTGTCCGGGGCCCGACGGTGGGGTGAAGGTCCCGTATCACCACCCGGTGTTCGGGCGGCCGGGACCTGTGGGGTGGGGGAGCGCCGCTAGCGTGCGGCGCGGGCGGCTGCGCGAAGCAGTCGCATGAAGGCGGCCCTGCCGCCGGGGCGGGCCGCGAGCTCGGCGGCGTCCGATATGCCACCCGGAAGGGTGACGGACGCTGCCCTGCGGCCGAGCAGGCTGACGAGGCACTCGGTGGCCTCGCGGCCCGCCCCGTCCGCGTCGAACGCCAGGAAGACGCGCCCGCAGCCCCGAAGGGATGCGGCGATGCGCTCCGCGCCCTGTGTGCCGAGCGCTGAGCAGGCCGGAAGGCCCCACCCGGCGAGCGCGACCCAGTCGACCAGACCCTCCGTGAGCACGAGCCACGGAGGAGCGGCGCCGAGCCGGGCCAGCCCGAGCACCGGCTTGCTTCCTGGCAGAGCCTGGAAGCGGTGCGAGGCGCGGTGGTCGATGGCCCTTCCGGCCATCCAGCGCGCGATCCCGCCGGCGGCGTCGGGGACGACGATCATGCCGGCGAAACGTTCACCGCCCGCGGTGAACAGGCCCGAGCGGCTGAGACGCTCGGCGCGGAATCCCGCGGATTCCAGGTGTGTCCGCAGGCCCTCTCCCGGCGCGTAGCCGAGCCCGAGACGGGCGGCCGCGCCGGCGCCGACGCCCCGGCATGCAAGGTACCTCTGGGCCTCACGGCTTCGCCGAAGCTGGCCTGCGTAGAACCTCATCGCCGCGGTTAGCGCCGCGGGATCGCGAGCGAAACCCGGTGCCTCGGTCGGCTGCGCATCAGACGTCTCACGTGACCGACCTGTGATTTCGCCACCGGACTGGAGCTTTCGGATCGCCCCGGGGAGCCCCACGTCCTCCATCCGCTGCACAAAGTCAAGCACGTCACCGCCCAAACCGCAGCCGAAACACCACCACCGTTGACTGTCTGAATACACGGTGAACGACCCCTGGGCCTCGGCATGAAAGGGGCAGACGCCCTGTCGGACCCTGCCCCTCCCGGAGAGCTCCACCCCCGCCGCCTCGACGGTATCGCCGAGGGGATGCCGGCTCTTGAGCGCGGCGAGGTCGACCGGCGCCGAGACGGTCATCGACCGCCCCCGTCCAGCGGCCTGAGCCCCCTGACCGAGCGCCGGGAGACTACGTGGCCGGACTGCCAGCGCATCCCGATCACCGCCGCCGCCTCCAGCATGCCGTCCTCCGAAGGGAGCAGCACCGCACCGCGGCCCGTGCCCTGGCTGTAGAGCAGGGCGCCGGAGTCTGCGAACCTCCTGCGCGCGAGCCCGAGCCACTCAGAGTACGCCCACCGGGTTTCCCCCTCTGTGGCTCTCCGGACATCGACTCCCCCGAGCACCGCCAGCGCGCCGCCCGTGTCCCCGGACCGCCGCAGCCGCCTCGCGTCGTGGACGCTGCGCGCAACGCTCTGCGCCTCCCGGCAGGTCTGTCCGAGCACCGCGTCCATCACCCGGTCCACCAACTCCTCGAGGCTGTGCCGAGTCCCTACCGCCGCCTGATTCGTCACTGCCATCGTCGTCATCGTTTTCTCCTTTGCGGCCATTCCAGCCGCCGTGTCTACTTGCCTTTCAAAGCCTTCAGGACCGTGTACCCAAGAAACCCGATCGCGAGTCCGTTGACCGCGAACAGCTCGAGACTTCCGGTCAGCGCCAGCGGCGCCACCAGGACGGCGACCGCCACAGATCTCCTGTGTCTCCAGAGGAACCACGGAACCCTGCGGACCAAACTCAAGACCAGCAATGCGCACCTCCTTATGCGTGCAATGCCCAGGCAGGCATCCAGGGCCCGGGTCGTCGATCGATGGGTGGATGAGGAAAGACACACCTCGCCCAATGCCGGATGCCTGGCGCAGGACGACGTGCGTGAAGAGAGGTGAGGGGAGCCGGCCGCTCAGACGAGGACGTCCAGGTGCCGGAGCGTGCGGAACCGGCGGGTCAGCTTAAGGAGCCAAACCGCTGGCGTGCGGGACCTGCGATCCAACTCAGCGAGCCGGACCGAGGCGAGGGCGGAAAGCCGAAGCGCTCAGCGCAAGGCGACCACCGCGATTGGTCTCCGTTTGGGCCGGACAGTCAGGGCAACCGACTCGTACCAGCCAGGGCGAGGAGACCGCGCCCCCGGGTTCATGTCTGCGACAGACCGACCACCCGAAAGGTCAAACAACGCTCCCAGCATGGGGGCTCCGGCAACCCAATATCAACGGTCAGGGGCTCCATCCGCCCGGATCAATCGCCCGGGTTCGCCGCACTTCGCCGAGGGTCAGCGCCATCTCCCGAGGGTCAACCATCGACGGATCCGGCGCCGCCACTCGGCCCGGATGCGTTCGCCCCGGACCCGCTCCAGCGTCATCCTCCGCAAGCGGACCTCGGAGCGCCGCTCGCCCTCCGTCCATGGGTATGCCGCCGGGGGAAGGGTCAGGCCGTGGTCCTCGATCAGCTCGATCTCCAGCCCGCGCATGCGCTCCTCTGCCATTGCCCGCTCCACCCGGTCGCCCTCGTCCACGCCGCCGCCGTACAGCCGGCGCCACTCTGCGACCAGCGGTGCCGCCGCACCGTGGGTCTCATCCCCGTCGGGTCCGGGCTCAAGAGCGATCACACCATGCCGCACCTCAGCGGTCACGCCCCTGTCGCGGGGTGCCATGCGACCCTCCCTCAGCGCCGTCTCAGCCTGCGCGAGCCTGCGCTCCACCTCGCCGAGCTGGCGTGCGAAGCCCTCGGCCGCCCCCTCGCCCTGTTCCTCGATGGCGGTGCGTGCCGCGTGCACCTGCCGAAGGCCCTCCTCCAGCTTTCCCTCAAGCTCGACCACCCTGCGTTCCAACCCCTCTGTCCTCACCATCTGCGCCGCGGCAGCAGTGTCATTCTCCTGCCGCGCCAGCCTCTCCAGCGCCGAGAACAGTGAGGGAGGCAGCTTCCCGGATGACCTGGCCCGCCACATCGTCTTGCGGGAGACCCCGAGCAACTCTCCCGCCCCGATCATGCCGTGTTCGCGCACCAGGTCGGTCAGAAGCGCCATCAGCCGGAGCTCGAGCACGCTCTCAAGCCCCGGCGTCCCATCCGCCGCTGGTTTACCCGATCTCATTCGCATCTCCCCGGTGCCATGTCCCAACGAGTCCCATTTCCCTGGTTTTCTGGGACATCGCCCCGAGATCGCCATGTCTCAAGCTGTCCCAAAACGCAGGGATTCTGCCCCATCGGTCTGGAAGCGTTGGGCGAAACGAAGTGTTCGCTGGGTGTGTCCTGTAGGGGGCTGTCCGTACCTGCCCCACGCCGTTTACAGACCACATCCTTCCTCCTCTCGACCCTTCCAATTGCTGTACACGGGTAGCACACCACATTCGGCCCCCGGAAGTTAATGCCTCGTAGGGAGGGCTCCCGCGCGATCCCCCCTTACGAGACGTTAGCAAGCGCCCCTCCGGTGGCGAGACTCGATGGCAGTCGCGGCGATCCCGCCGCAGCCCTGGAGGAGGCAAGTTGCCACTGCAATCGAGATTCGACGTTGCCAGGACAGTCGGTTTGAGACGACTGGCGGCAGTTGCCGGAGCGCTTGTGCTCGCGGCACTACTCATCCTCCCGCCGGGCAACGTAGCCCACGCCCAGACCCCGCCCGGCGAGATCGTCCTTGTGAACGCCGCCGACGGGCCGGTGGAGCGCAAGAAGGACGGCCGGTTCGTTGCTAGGCCTATCTTCGACACCAGGCTCGAGGGCCTGTTCTACGGCATCCGCCACCCCGAGACCGGAGACTGGCTGACGGCGGTGTACCGGGTGATCGGCGGTGAGACGGCGCTGGTCGACGGCTGGCAGTACGAGTGGGAATACCCGGCGCTTCCCGAGCAGCCTGACCTTCAGCCCGACAGAGCCTACGTGCTGGTGATGCTGGCGGCCGAGACGCTGCCGGGAGACCCGCAGACGATCAGGGCGCTGGTGCCGGTGTACGAGCCGGGGAGCCTCTGGGAGCGGGTGATCCGCGCGATGGACCCGGGCCGCTGGGCCCGTGCGTTCGCCCGGTGGGTGGTGGAGGGCGTGCACGGGACCCTCTGCGCGGTGCTCGAGCGTGCGAGCGGCGCGGTCGCCGCCAACTGCGATGGGAGCTGACCGGCTTGGGCGACTTCATCACCGGCACCCCGGCCTCGCTCACCTACAACCACGAGCTGGTCAGGCAGGTATGGACCATCGCCTGGGCGGTCACGTCCGGCGCGTTGGTGGTGATCATCGGCTGGATCGGCCTGAACCTCATCGTCGCCGATCACCTCGGGCGGCCGCATGCGGGGTGGAGGGAGATGGTGCCCCGTCTCGCCCTCGGCCTGGTGGCTGCGGCGACATCGCTGTGGTGGTGCGCGCTGGTGATCGACGTGGCGGATGCGGTGAGCGGGTTCATCGCGGCGACGCTGGAGATCACGCCCGGCGACCTGCTGCGGTCCTCGCTGGGCACACTGGTTACGGCGGTGACCGCCGGCAGCGTGGGAATGG
Organism: Dehalococcoidia bacterium; assembly: GCA_965207145.1. Taxonomy (GTDB): domain Bacteria; phylum Chloroflexota; class Dehalococcoidia; order Lucifugimonadales; family UBA2962; genus CAUZIR01. The sequence goes on from OZ242262.1 coordinate 1,464,608, forward strand.
CGCTTCTGCTGGCGTTCCTGTACCTCGCCTACGGATTCTTCGTCCTGTACGTGCTGGTGCAGTTCGTGGTGCGTCTCGCGCTTATCGATCTGCTCCTTTCGCTGGCGCCGATTGCGCTTGGTCTGTGGATCCTTCCGCATACGGCGGGCTGGGGGAAGCACTGGCTGCGGCTGTTCATGACGACGGTGTTCCAGCAGGCGGTGCAGCTGATAGCGCTGGCGTTCGCGTTCGGGTTCCTTGCGGACTTTGCGGACATAGCGCCTTTCGAACCGGTGCGCGACCTGGTGTGGAAGCTGCTGCTGTCGCTCGCGTTCGTGTACCTGACGACCCGGATACCGAGCCTGATGGGCAACCCCGGGACGTTCGATGCGTGGCTTCACACCCTGTACTTCGGCATGTCGCTGCCGGGCTCGATCGTGCGCTCGGCCAGGTCGATCGGAACGACGGTGGGCGGAGCGATGGGAGGCGGTCCCGGCGGTGCCGGTGTGGCTGCCGTGGCGGGCACGGGCATAGCGGCCGGCGCGATCTCGGCGGTCCGCTCGATGGCCGACGTGTCGACGCCGTCGTACGCCGGTGGCGAGGGGGCTGCCCCCAGGAGCTCAAGCGAGTGAGTGCGACCAAACGGGCCGAGGTGATTTCGGGCCATGCGGGTGAAGGGAGAGAGGCGATGTGCAGGTAGGGCAGGTCAGGAGAGGACGGAAGAAAAGCAATGAAACGCCGGGCGGCGAGGTCGCCCGGAGAGAGGAGAGAAGAGATGGGTGATCTTACGCAGACGATTTCGAACATAGTCGGGATCCTCCTGGGCCTTGTGGGAGCGGTGGGGGTCGGCTTCTTCATCTACGGCGCGTACTTGTACCTGACCGCTTCGGGTGCTCCGCACCAGATGGAGCGGGGCAAGAGCGCGATGATGACGGCCCTTGCGGGCATCGTCCTCGCGATGGTCGGTTACGGGGTGGTGGAGCTGGTGATGAACGCGGTCGTCAACCCGGCGGTGAACGTCGAGTCGATCCCGGCCCCGGCGACGCCGACTCCGAGCGGCGGCTGATGGGAGGTGGCGGAATGACGGAGCACGAGGTGCCGACGCACGTTCAGGCGGAGGACCGGGTTGTCCTCTGGTTCACGTTCCCGCAGATCGTTGCGATGACGGCGGTCTGCGCGCTCGGATACGGGGTGTACCGCTACGCGCCGGTCGGGCCGTCGGAGGTCCGGATGGGGTTTGCGGTGGTGTTCGCGCTGTTCGGGATAGCGATGGTGGTGGGGAAGGTTGGCGGGCGTCGCCTGCCGGTGGTGCTTGCGGACCTTCTGAGGTTCGGCGTGGGTCCCCGGATCTACGCCGGGCCGGTGTCCGACCTGGTGCGCAGCGAGCCGCCGGCGCCCCCGGCGGTATCCGAGAAGGAACGGCGTTCGGAGAGGTGGCGGCGCAGGAGGTGCGGAAGCCGATCCCGGCGGACGTTCCGCCCTCACGGGTGGTTCGGAAAGCGCCGGAGGCGGCGCCGACGGAACCGCTGCGTGGCGGGGAGGGAGAGACCCAGGCGCAGGTGGAAATGGCTCATGGTAGCGGGGGTCGCCGCCGTTTCGGCGGCGGCCCTTGCGGCCATGTCGCTGACGGCTCCTCCCCCGGTCTCGGGTCAGGAGCCGGAGGAGGTGGAGTTCGGGCTGTGGGACCTTGAGAGCGAGATAGATTTCGAGCCCCGCGACCCGGTGCGGGGGCGGAGGCTGTACTACGAGGAGCTGAGGGTCTCGGGCGACCGTGCGCACGTAACGCTGCGTGCGGCGACGGACCTTGAGATAAGGGTCAGGGCGTTCGGCGGGCTGTGGGGAAGGGAGCTCAGATATTGGAGTTCGGCGGCGCTGGACGAGCGCGGGACGGTCTCCTACTCCCTGCCGCTGGCCGGTGACGAGCCGTCGCTGACTTTCTCGTGGAAGGACGGGATAGGGCAGGGCGGCGCGGTGACGGTCCGCGAGGAGCAGATCCCGCATCCGCTCCCTACTGTCGAGGGAGATCTCTGCGAACTCGAGGTCACGTCCCTCGGTTGGAGGCCCGGGCTGGTGGAGGGGACCATCGAGTCCGACTGCGTGTCCCGCGTCGACGAGATGGTGAAGGTGTGGACGGCGGTGGGCCACGACCTGATCGGCGTGGACGCGGTGATCGAGTCGACGGTGACGGCCATCGCCGGGACCGTAACCGTCACCGATGGCGGCTACACCCTGACCGTTCCGTTCGTCCCTGACGGGGAGACGGAGTTCAGTCTCCCGGTGGCCGCCGGAGAGACGGTCCGCGAGGTGGAGATGGAGGCATCTCTCGAGGCGACTCTCGAGGTGCCGATGCCGGAGATGGTGCGTCTCACCCATCATCCCCGGCGGACCGAGCGTCAGACCCGGACGGTGAGCCTGTGGCGTCCGGGCGCGGGCAGGACCGTGTCTGAGACGGTGGCGGTGAGCCACGGGAACGGGATCGTCACGTACCACACGATATCGGCGTACGTGTCCGTCCCCGGGGCCCTTGTCAGGAGGAACGTGACGCTCCGCATTGAGCACGACGAGCACGTGCGCGCGGAGGTGGAGACCCAGGAGCCCATCGAGCGCACGAGGGAGGAGACCCTCACCCTCTCGGCGAGCGTTGGGGCCGACGCGGCATTCCGGGTGATGGTCTACCCGGCGCAGGAGCCGGCGGAGAGGTCGGCCGATCAGAGGCGCGCGACTGACACCGAGATGGAGGGCCTGCCCGGATGGCGCTGAGGAGGGTAGCCGCCGCCCTGTTGCTCGCCGCCTCGGCACTCGCTTCGATGGCGGCCGAGCCTCCGGGAGACGCGGAGATGATCGCGGCTTTCGACCGCGTGCTGACGGCGATGGCGTATGCGGCGGGGGGTCTTGCGGTGTTCTCGATCGTGTGGGCCGGGTTCGTGCTGATGGCCGAGGGTTCCGAGGAGCGGGGCAAAGGTCGGGCCAGGGCCGCCGTGATGGGCTCGGTGATAGGCCTGGTGCTGGTGCTGTCGGCGAAGACGGTGACGTTCGCGCTGACCAGGGCCGTGGGCACGGTCCCGTAGGCGAAGGAGGACGAGAATGAAATTGCCGTTTCGGATCCCCGGTGCCGCAGATACCGGTGAGATTAAAGGCCAGCCCGATCGGGAGGCCGGATCTCCTCAGCAGGAGATCCCGGCTGGCCAAATGGAGGTAGGCCACCAGCCGCCCTCGCCTCCAACACAGAAACCGCCCGCGTCGCTGCCGCTGTTCTTCCTGCTCTCGCACCTCGAGGACGACGGCCCGGTGCGGATCGACGGCGTGAAGGTCGGCGTGTGCGAGGTGCTGGGACTGGAGCTGGACGGGCCGAAGCTGGGGGCCTTCGCCGGGGCTCTGAACGCGCTCGACTTCCCGCTGCAGCTGCTGGTGCGCCAGCACCCTCCGGGCCTCTCGGGTATGCGAGCAGGGCTCAGGGATGCCCAGCCCGACGGCCTTCCCGAAAGAACACGGAAAGCGGCGGAGTCCCTCCACGGGCTGCTGACCGACCTTGAGACCCGCGACGGCATAGTCGACCGGCGCTTCTACGCGGTGTGCGCGGCGGACCGTCTGGACGACCTGTGCGGACTGCTGGCGAGGTCCGGCCTTTCGGTGCATCCGCTCGGGGGCCGCCAGCTGCGGATGCTGCTGCTGGCATCGGCTCTTGGCGGATCGCCCCGCGAGATGGACGAGGCAGGGCCGGTGGAGGTCGCGGTGGGCCGGCGGGACATGCGCATCGGGGACCGCCTGGTCCGCTCGCTGCACCTGGGGCGCTGGCCGCGCTCGCTCGCCCCGGGTTTCCTTCAGAGCCTGATGGCGGCGGGTGCTCCGATGGACCTATCGATACACCTTGGGGCGATTCCCGCCGAGCAGGCGGCGCGGACGCTGGAGTGGCAGAAGGTGCGCTTCGAGTCGGCCCAGAGCCTGTCGCTGCGCAGGGGCAAGACCATGTCGCCGGAGGCGGAGATAGCGCTTGAGGACGTCACGCGCCTGCGCGACGAGGTGCAGCGGGGGCGCGAGCGGCTGTTCCATGCGTCACTGTCGGTGACATTGCACGCAAACGATGCCGAGTCCCTCAAGGAGATGACCCAGCGTGCGCGTGCCCACTTCGGTGCCACGCTCGGCAAGCTCGACGCGCTCTCGTTTCGCCAGCGCGAGGGTCTGGTCTCCGGCCTGCCGCTGGGCCTGAACATGGTGGGAGCCTGGAGGACGCTGGACACATCGTCTGTGGCCAGGCTGTTCCCGTTCTCGCCGCCGGACATGGACACCCGCAGCGGCACGCTGTACGGCATCGACCTGCGTGCCTGCTCGCCGTTGGTGTATGACCCCTTCGACGGGACGCACCTGAATGCGAATACGGCGGTGCTGGCGCGGTCGGGATCGGGCAAATCGTTCTCGACCAAGCTCGGGGTGCTGCGCGGGCTCTGCCGCGGCGTGACAGCGTACGTGATCGATCCCGAGGGCGAGTATGCGGACATGGCGCGCGCCGCCGGGGGCCGGGTGCTGTCGCCGGGGGTTCCGGGCCAGGGCATGAACCCGTTCGTGATCGACGGTACGGACCCCGAGGAACTGCTCCAGCGTATAGGGAGTCTTCGGCGGCTGATCGAGGTGATGGTGGGCGAGCGCCTGGGCGCCGAGCGCAGGGCGGCGCTCGACCACTCGCTCGCCTCGTACTACGCGAAGCCGAGGGAGCGAACGGGATTTCGCGACTTCCACGCCTTCCTGAGGGAGGACAGGGACGGTGACCGGGACCTCGCGATGCTGCTGCGGCCGTTTGCGACGGGGAGCCTGCGTCACCTGCTCTCCGACGGTGGCGACGATCTGCTGGAGAGTGAAGCCCTGGTGACGGTCTTCGACCTGCGGCTGCTGGAGCCGGAGCTTCGGCCCGCCGCAACGATGGTGTGCACCGAGACTGTGTGGGCGGCGGCGGCGCGCGACCCGAGGCCGCGCCTGCTGGTGGTCGACGAGGTGTGGTCGATCATGCAGCACCCCGAGGGCGCGGCGTTCATGGTCTCGATGGCAAAGCGCGCCCGCAAGCACAGGCTGGGCCTGCAGTTCATAACGCAGGACGTGCAGGACCTGCTGAGCGAGGACACGTCCCGCGCGATCACGGGTCATTCCGGGCGGGCGCTGCTTCAGAACGCGGCGTTCAAGCTGCTGCTCCAGCAGGACGCGGCGGCGATATCCACTGTGTGCGATGCGTTCGACCTGCCGGACGAGCTCGGCCGGTGGCTGCTGTCGTGCCCGCGCGGCGACGGGCTGCTGCTGGCGCGTGGCAACCGGATACCGATACGGATCGAGGCGACGGCAGAGGAGAAGGACGTCGTCGAGTGGCGTCCGGGAAGACACGGGAAATAGACGGATGGCGGCCGGCGCGAGGGCCGGTCGGTGAGGAGGTGCGACCGATGAAACTTGTTCCATTGAGGATGCGCCGGGATGGGAATCGGCGCCCGGGCGACCCGGTGCTGCTGGCGGTGACGCCCCCGAGGACCGGGGAGCGGACCCTGCTCGGCGTCGAGAATCTTCTCGGGTCGATAGCCGTCCCCGAGCCCTTTTCGCTGGAGATGGCCGGCGATGTGGACGGGGTCACACTGATGGCCCGGTGCATCGATAGGGAGGTGGTGCGCGGGCAGATCGCGGTGCGCTACCCGCAGGCCCGGATCGTCGAGCTGCCGGAGGAGGATGACCCTCTGCAGGTCCGCGAGGGCGAGCAGGCGTGGGGCATGACGCTGCGGTCCGGAGGGCCCGAGTACGCGCCGCTTCGCACGTTCCGCGACGACGATCTGCTCGATCCCGGCTCCGATCCCCTGATGGCGATCATAGGGGCGCTGTCGTCCCTGAACGAGGGGGAGCGCGTCGTCACCCGGCTGCTGCTGCGGTCACTTGGTCCGGACTGGGCGGAGGTGCACCAGACCCGCGTTCACGGCAGCCAGCCTCAGGGACCCCGCCCGGCCCACTCCCCCGAGCAGCCCAACGCCCAGGGTGCGGAGGGCTTCAAGATGGCTGTCCTGGCCCTGGGTGCGCTCGCCGTGCTGAAGGGCTATTTCTGGGTCCGTGACGGGGAGGCCTGGAAGGCGGTCCTGCTCGGCCTCGGAATTGTGGGCGTCCTCGCCGTCGGCGGCTGGGCGTGGGCCCGATGGAAGGGGTCGCGAAACCGGGTGTACGACCCGCTCCTTGTCAGGGAGAAGATCTCTCGCATCGCCTTTGACGCAGAGATCCAGGTGACGGCTATCCTGCCCGAGCGCGCCTCGATTGAGAGGGCCCGTGCGCTCCTAGATCCGGTGGCCGCGGCCTATCGCCACTACGACCATCCCGCCGGGGCGCGTCTGAAGGTCGGCAGGATCCGCCCCATCACGCCCGCGACCGTGCTGCATCCCGCAGGCCCCGGCCTGTTCGGCACGCGCAGCATTCTGGGCGTCCGGGAGGTGGCATCGCTGTGGCACCCGCCGGGAGCGAAGGATGAGACTCCGCTCGTTGAGCGGACCGGTGCCAAGGTGCTGCTGCCGTCGTCGCGCGGTGTGAGGGGCGGCGCGCTGGTGGGCTCGACGACCGCGGGCAGGCCCAGGGAGATCAGGTTCCCCGCCGACCTGCTGCGCCGCCACCACCTTTACGTTGCCCGCACGCGGATGGGCAAGTCCACGCTCATGCATCACATCCTGACCCACAAGATGCGGGAGAAGGCGGCGGGCCGGGACGAGGATGCGATCGTGGTCGTCGATCCCCACGCGGACCTGGTGGCGGGGCTGCTGGAGCACGTGCCCGCAGAGCTGGCGGGCCGGGTGCGCCTGATAGACCTTGCCGACCGGACGAGGTCGGTGGGCATCAACCTGCTCGACACCCGTGTGTTCGCGGACCGCGATCGCACGGCCGACTCGATGGTGCGGGTGACGCAGGGGTTGTGGCAGCAGTGGGGCCCGCGGATGCAGTCGATCCTCGAGCACATCGTAAAGACCCTGCACGAGGCCAACGAGTCGCGCGCCGCCCAGGAGCAATACACGATCCTAGACGGTCTGAGGATGCTGAGCGAGAGGAAGTTTCGCAAGGCCGTGCTGGCCGATGTCAACGACGCGTATCTGAAGAGCTGGTGGAACGGGATCTTCGGCAAGTGGCATGACCAGCAGTACGCAGAGGCGATCGCCCCCGTGCAGACGCGGCTGTCGTACTTCGCGTCGTCCAAGAGGGCCCGCGCCATCCTGGGCCAGCCCTGCTCCACGATAGACCTGAGGAGGACGATCCTGGACGGGGATGTGCTGCTCATCTCGACGTCGCAGGGGGCCGTCGGTCGGGACGTGGCGGCGCTGGTTGGTGCGTGCCTGCTGAACATGGTGGACGGGGTAATCCGGGAGCAGGGCGCCCTTGCCCAATGGAGGCGCCGCGGAGCGCTGGTGGTGGTGGACGAGATGCAGACGATGCCCGGGGTGGACTACGAGTCGATGTTGAGCGAACTGGGCAAGTTCGGGGCTTCCTTCATCTTGGCGACCCAGAGCCTGGCGAAGCTTGCCGACATATCCCCCACGATGGAGGACACGATCCTTGCGAACGTGGGTTGCCTTGCGGTCTTCCAGGTGTCCGGGTCGGACGCTCGCCGGCTGGTATGGGAGCTGGGCAGGGAGAGGATGACAGAGGACGACATCACCTCCCTGCCAGTGCATCACTGCTACGTTCGGGCGACGGTGGGGAAGGAGCGGATGCCGGCCTTCTCGATGATGGTCAAGGAGCCCGAGCCGGGGGACCCCGGTGTGGCGGGCCGCATTCGTGCCGGGGTGGCCCGGTACACGACCCAGGCACGGACACCTGCTTCCACCAAGGCGGACGAGCAGGGTGCCGCGGGCCACCTGGCCGAGGGTCTTGCCGGGATCGGACATGGTGCGGAGGATGGCGGCACATCCGGCTCGATCAACCCTTCGGAAGGACCACTTCGTGACCCCAGGGCGGCTGATGAATCGGAGCCTGTGGGGTCGTCCGGAGACCAGGCGTGAGACCAGTCGCCCGGCCGATGCTCGCTCTGCGGTCTCTGGCCTGCATGCCGTTCCTGGACAGGATCGAGCTGGCCTCGGTGTCGGGATGGTCGCGTGGCTCGGTCTACGAGAGCGTGGCTGAGCTCGAGGCGGATGGACTTGTGGAGTCGGTGGGGCACGGGTCGGTCCTGCTTCCTCACACGAGGCGCTTCTGCGTGTCGGCGGCCGGGCTGGAGCGGCTGGCCGGGGGCTCTGGAGAGACGCTGGCCGGGATGCTGGACGCATGCCCGGTGTCCTCGCAGTGGCGGCATGTCCTTCTCGGGAGGCTGGACGCCGTCGGCTCCATCTACCGCCTGACCTGTGCCGTTTCGCAGGTCGATCGGATGAGGAGGTTTCGGTGGTATCGGGCATCTCCGCTGGATGCCGGCATTGCCCTTGGCAGCGGGCTGAGCGTTGGGGTCGTCAGGCAGGGACTGACACCGGACCGGACGGCCTTCGCAAAGCGAATGTGGCGTGTCCTGGACGACGAAACGCCGGACTTGCTCTTTGTTCTTGTGCGGGATGGGGTCAGGCTGCGCCATGCCGCGAGGATCATGGCCGCCGGGTCGGTCCCGGCCCTGGTCGCACGGGAGAAGGACGCCGTGACCTGCAGCGCATCGGAAGCCGTGTGGCATCTCCCGTCGACTGGTGGGAGGTTCAGTCTGCGATCTGCGATCCGGAGCGCGAAGCCCGGCGGGACACTGCCGTCGGAGCCTGCAGTGCTGAGAGCGGACATGCCCCAGACGCTGGGGCGGCTGGAGAGGGGCAGGGAAGCTCCTATCCAATTGCTGCCGGCCCTCCTGACTCCGGCGGAAAAGCGCGTCCTCGATCCCCTGTCGGACTGGCCATGGATAACGCCGGGGAACCTGGCGAAGCTTCTGGGGCTTCACCCGAAGAGGCTCTCCAGGCTGCTGGTGGTCCTTGAGCGCCGGGGACTGGTCTCAAGGTTGCAGATTGGAGGATGCGTTCGCCTGGTGCTCACGGACCTGGCGCTGGCGCTGATGACCCGCAGGGACCGGACTGCGGTGGGCACTGCCCGCAGGCTCTGGAGCGCTTCGCCGCTGGAACCTGGGGCTCCCCTCACATGGCGAAACGTGTCGGGATCGAAAACTCGGCAGTTGCTGAGAAACATCGACCACACCGATGCCGTTCACTGGTTCATGGCCTCGCTGGTCGGTCAGGCGCGCGGCTCGAAATGGGAGGTCCTTCAGTTGGACCCACCGCGCCGTGCCTCACGTTTCTTTCGCCACGGTGACAAGCTGAGGTCTGTTCACCCGGATGCCTTCGGCATCCTGCGAAGGAGAGGAGAGACGTTTCCGTTCTTCCTGGAGTGGGAGCGGCGGGCGGTGAGGCCGACGACCATGGCGAGGCGGCTTGCGCCGTACCTTCGCTACTACTCGTCGAAGCGGCCTATCGACGATCATGGTGTTGAGCCGTCGGTTCTGGTCGTCCTTGAGGACGAACTGGCGGCTGTCCACTTCCTGCGTGTGGCACAAAAGGAGATCGCCCGAGCGGGGATTGAGGTTCCCCTGCTTGTGTCGCACCGGGATGCCCTTGAGAGGACGGGACCATTGGGATCGGGGTGGAGGCGCGCCGAACTTGAGCAGCCAGCCTGCGTATTGCCCCGGAAGTCCTCAAAAGCCTGATGGTCAGTGCTATTCTCGGCAAATCTGTCAGCCGCACTCCAAAGATGTGGCTTGGGACTTGGGCCGAGTATGGGGTCAGCGCCCCCGTACCGGATTCATTGGACCCCCCAACATTCGCTAGCGGCGCAAGTCAGGACGCCACACATGTGAGAAGCACAGGCGCTCAGTGGCATGAACCACCCAACCCTAAGAGTTGTCCTGCGATTGAGATTCAAGCCCCAGCAAGTAGTGGATTCGTCATTCGTGGGTTCTATAGGTCTGAATCTGTCCGGCGTTGTCCGAATGTACCTCAATTGCCATTAAGTACATATGTACATAAAATGGCTACATGAGAAGAAAGCCCGGTACTCTGACCTCGATAGAGCAGTCGATTCTCGCCGCCGCCATCAACCTTCGGGAGGAGGGGGTAAGCGAATTTCACGGCTTTCTGATCAGCAAGAAACTTAGGGACGACAGCGGTGCACGCCTTCTGATTGCCTTCGGAACCCTTTACAGGGCTCTTGCACGACTCGAGAAGCAGGGGCTTCTACGGAGCCAGTGGGAAGACGATCTTCCGGCTGACGAAAACCGTCCTCGACGTAGGCTATATCAACTCAACGGAGCTGGAGCAGCAGCATTCTCCGAGTTGGTCCCCCATACCGGTCGAGTGTTTCCGTCTTTGGAACTGCCTTCATGATCCCAGCGGCCCTTGAGGACATCGTCATCATCGTCATGATACTCGGCATGGTCTTGGAATATGCTTTGCCGATTGCAAAGCTGATGTGCTGGTCATGGATATGGCTGTATACGGCGCCCGCTCGAAAAACCAAGCGTGAGGAACGACGGTTACAACTTCGAGCGCACTTGCATGACCTGATAGGCGATGCTCAAGAAAATGGGGATCCTTCGGCCGCCATTGCATTCCAGATCCTGCAATGTACAGTGCGAGGGATCCATGCTGACCTAGATTGGTCCGTGTCCAACTTCGCCGTGCCAGGGATATCACGCGACAAGCTGATTAGTTTCAGCGATGCTATTGGGCGAGCCAAGACCTCAAAGCTCGTGATCGCATCGATTGGCGCACTCGGTTACCTGAACGCTGTCTCATTGACAACCAATGGCGGTCCGTCATGGGTGCAGGTGATCTTAGCTAATGTCGTAGGGATCATTCTGCTTGCTCTGGTTTGGAACTGGAGACATAGGTTGGCACGCGGCATATTGCTAGGCTGTCTTGGCGCTATGACCGCAGCGCTACTGGCCTTCGTCGTCTGGATGCTGGTAGAACATCGGTTATACGAGATCCCCGCCTTTCGACAGATGCTGTTCGCTACATTGCCTCTCGTCTTGGCGGCGGTGGTCAGTGACAAGTCATTTCGACTCCGTTTCTTCAATAATCGGTGGCGACCAGTGCTTGTGACCTGGGCGCTCATCCTATTGGCTTCCCTTGGTGCCGCCGGCGTGTACATGGGCGGCCTCAAAGCCATGCTCAACATTTGGGCAGCGCTGGCAATCTTGGCGCTCTCGCTGGTTGCGCTGTCCCTCCTTCTCGCGTCCGCAGCCACCATAGTGTCGTACGTGGGTTTGAGTGCTGGCGCAGCGAGCGTGAGATTGGTGGTGGCAGCGATTCGGCGCAACAAATAGAAGACATTTGCCCAAGCGCAACGTGGAACAATCCGGCGAGGCTGGCAAAGTGACCGGCGACTCTAGCGCCGATGGCGCTCATCAGATGAAACACGCGGAGGGCGATCAGGGCGACTGAGGTCCAGCACGAGAGTGTAGGGCTCGCGATTGCACAGTCATGTCCTCATCATGATGTTTCCTTCATTCAGGTAGATGCCGTAAGCCTCACGAGCGAGTTGGACATCAGCGGCGGGCGGTCAGGCCAGCGACCATAGCGAGGCGACTGGCACTGCACCTTCGCTGCTACGCCCCGACGCGACCAATGGATGACCACGGCGCGTTGCCGTCGGTGTTGATCGTCTTCGACGAGGAACTCGCGGTGGACCGCTTCATGCGAGTGGCGCGCGAGGAAACTGGCAAAGCAGGGGTAGTCGTCCCCCTGATGATCTCGCATCGAGGCGCCCTGGAGAGAGCGGGGCCGCTGGGCGCGGCCTGACGCTCGGCACCTTCCGATGACCTAGTCCAAGCCTTCATGCAGGCTGCAACCTCTTGAGTACAATCTGTGCCGGAGTCGGTAACGTTAGGGGTAAAACAGCGGCGATGATCTACTACGTCTACTCAGACGATGTCACTCGCACTGCCAAGGTACATCACAGGGACTGCGCCAAGGTGAGGCACCGGAAGAAGTACGTGAAGGCAGACAACAGATGGCATAGGCGCACCTATACGGACATTGAGTCGGCCCTGCGTGCTGGACTCGTTGAGAAAGTCATCGCCAGTTGGACCTGCGACCAATGCCTTTCAGGACGCAATCTTGTCGCCGTCTCACGCAGGCGAATCATCATTTCCGAATAGGGTCCGTGGGTCTACATGGAGAGGCAAGCAAAGCTCCCTCGCAGCAGGCGCGCTCAGTGCATTACAGGTCGGTGAGGCGCGGCGACTAGGCTGGGAGGGGAGCTATATCCTCAGGCACCGAAGATGCCGACTCCCAAACTGAAGCCTGCCGACACCATGAAGGATGCTTTACCCGTTGCTGGCAGCAAGCCCGTTGAAGTCACATTAAGTGCGTAGGCGGTAGGGCAATGCCGATTCTGAAACAGATCATTGAGGTCAAGGAATGACAATATCTGAATCACGCAGCCAAGATCCCTGGGATCTCTTGCCACCCGCAGTCATCGCCAACGGCAGGACCAGAGCGGATGTCAGTACTCTGCAGAGTTTTCGAGTCGATTGCGACTCATATCACCCTATGTACATTTTCTGGGATCTGTACCGGCCGACGCTAAAGGACGGTCAGGGCACGAGGACACCGGCCCCCAGACTCCCGAAGCAGGTCGATGAAGCGATCTTGTCTGTTCTGGAATCGATGTACAACCGTTACCGCCTGACTTACGAGCCGGACCGTGTTGATCAGGATGTAAGGGAATTCCTGGAAGCTCACGACGATGATGACGATGAAACCGATCCGGAAAAGCTGGACTTCCCGGAGACTCTGAAGAATGCGCTGGTCTTCATACACGTAGCTGGCGCTCGGGCGCTAAAGATCCAGCAATCGGACGGCTTCTCCGATGAGGCCAGGGAATGCCTGTATGAACTGGAGAGGACTCTGAACAGGCTCGGGCGAGCTGGATTCGATCATAAGTACTCTGCTCGCGAGTTCGGCCAACTCAGACTGGAGGGTGTTGGAATATATCAGTCCACTCTCGCAGTCTCAGCGCTCTCGTTCCTGTCCTTGGGTCGGATTTCGCAAACCGAAGGACGCTACGCTGACGCGCTCAATTACCTTGCCCAGGCAGGGGAACTCTACGAATACTCACTGCCGACCCCCATGGGGATCTGGGAAGGGTGGCCTCTTGGGCGCCAACGTCCCAAACCAGAAGCTGTGTGGCCGGGCTATTACGATGTCGATAAGGACATCATGTATTTCGCAACGGAGGGCCTGAGATCATCCCCACAGCAGTTCGTTGAATTGGTAGAACTCATCAAGGTGAACTCACGTTCCATCGATGACTGGCGGTCGGTGGCGGACAGCTGCCTGACTCTGGCCATTCAGAGAAACTCCTGGCGATTTGATCAAGTCGATGAGGAGCTGGATCGTGAAGGCTTCGAGCCTGAAGAAAACGACTTCTGGGAACTACTGGAGGAACATGGCAAACGCGTGCGCATGCCGGATGAGGACGGCAACCAAATTGCTTGGGGTGAATTCTGGCACAGTACCAAAGCTTGGGCGACTTCCCAACTCAGCCCCAGCGAATACCGCAAGATGCGTGAGGATGACGAAAAATACGCTGCCGAAAAGAGGTTGAAGAACTACTTTCTCGGTGGAAGTTGGGCTGTCTTACCAGAGCGAGCGATGGAAAGGCTTATAAGTGCAGACATCAATTTCAATTCCCAGCAAAGGGTCAGCAAAGAGTCGATACTAAACGACCTGCTTCGCGTGATGGAGGAGATTTGCGACCAAGTCGTGCCGCAGCTTGTAAGAGGTGGGCCTATGAAGGCCTTGGACGCCAAGAGAGCGTCGAAAGTGCGCTACTACATCAGGGAATTCGAAAAGCCGTATTTCAGAGATTGCATTACCAGGCACGGCCTAAGAGATGGCGACATGCGATTTCTGACCGAGTACCTGCCTGCATACCTGAGGCAGCTTGCCGATGACAGAAATTACGGCGAGCACGCGGCTGGCACAACCGTGCCACAGGAGAGGGTGCGATCGCACTACAGCCGATGCCTGGGAATCGGATGTCCGGGTATCTTGCCGCAATTTGCTGGAATTGCGAAAGGGCTTGTAAGGGGGCGCGGCTAGAAGTCTTGAAGGGAGTAGGTCAGGTCGCTATCTTCTGGGCACAATGTAGTCGGGGACCGTGAAATGAAGAAGAAAAGATTGACCGAAGTGGATGGACAGTTGAGGCATGCACTTCGGGACCTGAAGAAATGCCATTCCGATGTTCGCGCTGAATTCTCTAAGCTTGATGGATCCGTCTATCGGCAATACCTCGGAGCACTAGATTCCCGCCTGCGAGAGCAGGTGAGAGAATTCTGCGATGGTCACGTTCTTTATTCTTTGCCCAAGACAGTCAGAGATATGCGCTCTGTCGATGCCATGGTGTTATTCGCTGTCACTTCGCCGAAACTGACTGAGTCTTCCAATTTTGACCCATTCACTGCACTTCATGAGATCAGTTACTGGCGTGATGGCAAGGGACTCAGCCAATATGTAGATTCAACGAGCGGTCGACGTTACAAACTGCACTATATGGCTTGGCAGCAGAACTTCTCCATACATGGCATCGATGATGCTCACGCACGCAGAAACCTTAAGTTGTTGGTGAGGGAGCGACCAGAATTGGCGGAGCTATTCCAGCGAGAGTACGATTCGTCGAAAGGATTCGTTGAAAACTACACCGACTGGCTTTTGGCAAACAGGAAACCCGTGTTCCTTGTGACACAGTTTAACAGAACCGCATTTGAGGAACCTATCTCGGTACTTATTGATAATGCAGCCGTGGTGCATATCAGGGCCAATCTGCGAGGAAGTAATCGAACCATCATGCGGTGCATTGTGAGCCACCTGCCGTAGAATGCGGTTTTCGGTGGTGACCTGTTGTTAGGGTGAAGGTGCCGCTTAGTGGCCCGGCGATAAGATTGTAGTGAGGGCCAGCCGGTAACTGTGTGGGTAGGCGCCGGATGTTGTCGCCAATCAAATGGGAACGGGCAGGTGCTAGGCCGGATACCATATTGGTACCGCACCGGGTCGACCTTTGCAGGGGTCACAGTCCCAGCAGTACTCGGGTCTTCCGGCTAGCCTGTCCGGTCTTGGTGGGCAATCCCCGAACCGGCCGGCGTCGACTTGGCGGAGCCGGGTAAGCTAGCCGCGTGGCTTCCGGGGACGGCCGCGCCGCCCGGTCCCGCTAGCCCAATAGTAGACTGCGTCGTCCGTTCGCCTTATCTCGAGGTCTCTCCCCGATGCGCGGACGGCATCTCCCAGCCTGCGACGGACCATTGAAAGAGTCTCTCCCTCAGATGGGGTCACCTTACCAGCGGTGCCGGGGGCTAGGCCGGTGACGTTTTCAATGTATGCGGCTAGTTCCTGTTGCCTCTTTGCTCCTCCGGTGACGCGCCTAGCGTCCTCAATGGAAACAGTGGTGAATTCCGGCATCGGTGGCAGTGGCCTCCTGGTTAATGGTCAGTTGCGGCGACACAAGCCCCAGCAATCCATCGGGGTTGTTGCCGCCAAAATTCGTCGCATTCTCGATCGCCGGCAGCATAGCACGGCGATCGAATGTTTGGCCGTCCGACGTGAATCTCCTTGTCTCTGAGTCGGACGGGGATCAGGCAAAATCAAAACAGCCAGTGTGCCGATGGCCATAAGGGCCGCGGTGCGCCGGGGTTGCACATAGCAGTGGGCATACCCCACAGGTGAGTGACTCGCCCTCAGAGAAGGCTGACCACTTATCCTGAAGACTTCCCGATTGCCTGAAGCAACTCATCGAATCTCAAGCTGAAACCCTTGGGTATCTGATTCGGAATCTCCTTGCCTGGATCTGTTTGCCTGAATCTTCTCTTGGTCAACGGCGGTTCGCTGACGGTCATTGGAGGGCCGAGGAAGAAGAGCTGAACCTCAAATTGCAGCCAACCTCCCCGCTCCGCGCGTTTGCGAAGCAATGACAAGCCCGTGCGCCATCGCTGATGCTGTTCCCCTGTTCGACCTTCCAGCCAATCCTCGGTGTCGGCAAGCCTGTCTATCCGCACATCCTCGACGCGGCTGAGCCGGCCGATCCCCTCCCTGTCGTTCTGCCGGGTCAAGTACGGAGCGAAGTAGAGAGGGGCCTTCTTGTCCTTGATGCTGGTGACATACATCCACCCCTCGTCATATATCCGTGCGTTCTCCAGGTTCACATCCTGTATCAGTATTTCGGCGTCGTAGTAACCCATGCGGCGATAGTCCCTCCTGATGAAACGCGCATATTCGCGGAAAAGATGGCGGGACACTGGCGTGTCTTTTCGGGGCCTGTGGACCAGTACCAGTTCCACGATCCTTTGCCACTGGACGTGGTGAAAGCCGACATCCAGCTTCGAAAGCTTCTCGCTAACCAGTCTTCGCGTTTCCGATGGCAATTCGACCTGGGTGAGGGAGACGACTGCTTTCCTGTTGAACCTCTTCCAGAGTTCGTGTTCGGACGCGTACTTTAGGAGCTGGCCCTGGGTTGGCAGGGCGCCACCAATCTTGGCCTCGAGTACCACTCGCATGCCCCTGCCCTCGATGACAATGTCCCTGCGTCCGAAGCCCCTTCCGGTCACCTCCTGCAGGAATACCGAGTAGTCGCTTCTCAGGGCTCTCGGTGGGGAGATGTCGCAGGCCCGTATGACCCTGACGCAAAAGTCAGGATCATAGGCGAGCAGGTAGCCCAGGCCGAACGATAGGGCATCCTCGTCGTCGCCGACCAGGCGAAAGATGCTCTGCACGGGTGCAGTCTTCTCCCCGTGGTTCTTGCCCATATGGAGCCGCATCATGCCGCGCCCACAGTGCCTGCGCGCGAACCCTGGTGTCAATGGCCGTTCCGGCTACCGTGGCGGCCAGGCGATACAAGGTGAGTGGACGGCGAGGCTCACGGCATCGGGTCCAGCTTTGGCGAACAGAACAGGCGTGCTATTATCTCAGAATCACGATTCGCAGCCCCAGGGCATGAGCCATGACCGAAGTCGGCATGGGTCAGGTGCATCGGTCAGCGTCGGGCCCTGAGATGCGGCCGTCCGTGGAAGCACGCAGGTCAATCCGGTGGCATGAATCTCCATGTGGAGGGGGAAAGAATGAACGGGGAACTCGCCAACATGAACAGGGCTGAGATGCTTGAATGCGCCGAGAAGATCTGGGAGGTGATCAAGAACTCCGATCCAGAGAAGCTGCGTCTTACGGTCGACGTCCTGACCGAGGCGATAGGGAGCAACCCCGAGGACACCGACTCCCTGACGGTTCGGGGGCTGATTCGCAGGGATCTCGGTGAGCACCGCCTCGCGACGGAGGACTTCAGCCGGGTCATCGCCCTGGTTCCCGGGGATGCCGCAACGTATCTGGAAAGGGCGCGGTCACATGCCATGCTGGGAGACCAGCGCGCGGCCATTGAGGACTACGATGAGGCGATTCGCCTGGCGCCCGGGAACTCAGTCGCTTACTGCGACAGGGGCGTGGCCGTCGCCGAACTGGGAGATGTGGCGGGTGCATTCAGGGACTTTGAGACAGCCATCGAACTTGCCCCGGACGACGCGGACGCGCACTACAACCGCGGGCTGGCGCACTTCCAGATGAGGAGGCCGCACGACGCACTGGAGGACTTCACCAGGGCCATCGACCTCAATCCTCGCCTGACCATCGCGATGCATAACAGGGCTCTCGTGCACCTTGAACTCGGTCACAACGAAAGAGCCCTCGGTGATCTCGACGCCGTAATCGAGTTGGAGCCCGGCGATCCCATAGCCCTCAAGCACCGGGGGATTGTCAAATTTCAGATGGGTGACATGGAAGGAGCGCTTCGTGACCTAGACCACTCCGTGGAGCTCGACCACGGTGATGCCGGAGCCCTGCGGTCGAGGGGTGCTGTTCTCGGCAGCATGGGTACATACGAAGCGGCATTCGGTGATTTCGATATCTCCCTGCGTATCGACCCTGACAATGCCATAGCGCTCGCCGCCAGGGCGCTTTCGCATGTAAGCCTGGGGAGGCATGAGCAGGCGATCACGGACTACGGCAAGGCAATCGATCTAGATCCCGGCAATGAGCGTCTCCTGTCCAGCAGGGGGATGGTGCTGATGGACGTGGGTGAGTACGGCAGGGCGATTGACGACTTCAATGCCGCCCTGAAGGTAGACCCGGCTAACAGTGCCGCGCGTACGGGGATCGCTCTCGCCGGCCTGATGCAGGCGGAGGGCGATCCGAGTGACGGAGGGTAGGGATGAGGGAGTCGGTACACGTCCGGCGACTCCGTCGCCGTCGTAGCAGCGGTGTGTTCCCTTCAACTAGGTGGATGCCCTGGGCCTCACGGGCGAGTTGGACGTCAGGGACTCCCTTGCCGGGAGGCGTTTTTGAAATGCGATGCCGTGTACGCAATTCCCCTTGGGAGAATGCCGGGAGGCACTTCGAGCACCGCCAGTCATCCCTGTCTGCGGATGCAGCGACAGGGGCGGATACCTACCGAGTGACCTACACCGACAACGGTTGGCAATTGAGGAGCCAGACCGCCCCGGAACATTCCGGCACTAGCCTGACAATTGGCGACGTTGACAGCCAGAAGACCTACATCGCGGGTGTCTGGGCGCAGACGGTCGAATGCATGAGAGAACCGTGCCATGCCTCTCGCTTATCCAGGGAGACGCGACTGCCCCATCGTGAAGGACCGATTTCAAACCTCGTCGTCCAGGGCGGTCTCAGCAGAGTTCGCGCTCTCCGTGAGAGTTGCGTCTGGCGCAGGTACGGACGACGAGGAGTTGCACTCCGTCATCAACTATGAAATCAAGCTTCGCGCGGCGCTGGGAGGGTGATCTTGCTGTCCCGAGATAAATTGAGCGACATGGCATTTGATATCGAGACTCTGGCGAGTCTGCTTGGCATGGAGGAAGGGCCGACCCTTGACTTCAAGAGAGAGCAGTACTGCTTCGACAAGGCAACCGATGAAGGTAAGAGCCAGTTGCTGAAGGACATACTCGCCTTTACAAATGCTCAACGCGATCGTACCGCTCACATCCTGATCGGCGTGGAAGAAGTGAAAGGCAGACGCGGTGAGGTCGTCGGTGTGGAGAAACACCTGGAAGACGCGAGCTTGCAGGAGTTCGTCAACAGCAAGACCAGCACACCGGTGGAATTCAGCTACTTCCCCTTTAGCGTTGAGGGCAAGAGCATTGGAGTCATCAGCATCCCTATTCAGCAACGTCCCGTTTGGACGAGAAGGAGTTATGGCTTAGTAAAGTCCAACGAAGTGTATATTCGGCACGGGAGTTCGAATCAACTCGCCTCGCCTGATGAGATTGCTTCGATGGGCCGCGGCAATCCCCCAAAGCTTCGAGCGGAGTGGGGAGACGCTACAAGGCGGACCGTTTACGCGGCAGACCACATCCATCGGAGTACGGGACTGAAGCTCCCTGGCGAGTTCCATACCTGGGACGGCAAGAGTGGGCATTACGATTTCGAGGCATTGGCCCGGAGACTGGAGGTTGACCCGACGGTATACGATGGCCCCATGATCACTTTGCTGCGTGAAGGCGCAATGTTCAGGCCGATAGGGCTCCGTTTCTTCAACAACAGCGGTACGGTAGGCGAGAACGTCAAATTTACCGCTACCCTGGAAGATGGAAGGGATGTGGGGTTCAAAGAACCGTGGGCGACACACACTGTTCCCATTCGTAGAGAGCGCAGTGGACCGGTGGACAGGAAGATTCAAAGCGTTCCGAGCGGAGGCGGCCTCGAGATCTCCGTGGAAATCGGCCACATCCGCCCAGGAGAACATGTCTGGGCGGGGCGGGGCGCCAGGTTTGCGACAAAGGTATCGGGAAGACTGATCTGGAAGGGACGCTTCGTAGCGGACAACCTGCCGGAGCCAATGGAGTTTCTATCGACCCTCCAAGTCGAGTATGAGGAACGAGAGATACGGGCGGATGACCTTGAGCGGTCTATCCAACCACCAACACCTGGATGGCTTCCTTAGGGCATGCGGGTCGATTTAACAGTCAGTCGAATCAGACGAACTTCGTCACCGACCATGACATCAAGTACCGCATGGGCCGGAAGGGGCGAATACGATTCATAGCGAGAGAGATAACGTCAATGGCTTACGGCCTGAGATCCTCAGGATATTTCGGACGGTTGGCCTCGCATCCCATCACTCCGAGATCCTTCGGATTGGTTCCGCTGCCGTAAGTGATGGGAAATCCGCTCTCCGGGATTTGATGCTTATCGATGAGAAGATCCCCGGCTTGGGACAACACAATATCAATGAGAAAACGGAAGGGGGAGCCGTCACCGCCGTGGCCAGGATTGAAGACAGTCCTATCTTTAGGCCTATCCAGTACGTAGGTGTATACCTTCACCGCGGCCCTCTCGAATGGCTTACCCGAAGTATCGTGACCATGTCCTGCCTACACGTGGAGAACAGTCTCAAGCGGCACCTCAAGATTGACGGCCGTCTTTCCATCGGCATGATTCTGAAACGCGGTAAAGCTCGATCCCTTGACGTGGGATTGACAGAAACTCTGGGGGAGTTGAACCAAGCCGTGTACAACAAGTCAAAGCACTCTATCGAACATACCTACCCGGACGGGCACACGTTTTCAATAGCAGACTCTCTCGTCGTCTATCTGATATGTCGAACGCTCGCCTCTCGTGTATTGCAGGGCACCGGAATCACTACCA
This sequence comes from Dehalococcoidia bacterium, assembly GCA_965207145.1. Classification (GTDB taxonomy): domain Bacteria; phylum Chloroflexota; class Dehalococcoidia; order Lucifugimonadales; family UBA2962; genus CAUZIR01. The sequence goes on from OZ242262.1 coordinate 1,485,244, forward strand.
AGTATGGCGAGCCTGTGTTTGACAAGGAGGTACGGGCAACGTAAAGGCAATACACTCCATGTAGCTGTCTCAGAAGGGGGCGGACCGGGCAGCGCGGGCGCGATATGCGCCCAGCTTTAGCGTTACCGGGGCGATTCGGCGAGCGCCCTTGACCCCTCAGCGGGGAAGAGCGTGGCGACCGGTGTGAGAAGCCAAGTGCTGATTGCGGTCAGGCTGCCGGGATTGGGGTCGGGAGCCCAGGGACCGGGTCTGGGGGCAGCCTGCGAACGTGCGGTCCCGCCAGAGCCGCCAGAGCGTGCGCAGGTTGAACGCCGTGGCCAGCAACGTCCACTCGGCTTCGACCTCCCTCAGCCCGCGCAACGTGAACCGCCACGCCCCCATCTGGGTCTTGAGGATGCCGAACAGCGGCTCGATCAGCGGAGCCCGGCGGCGGTACGCCTGCTGCGCCTCTTCCGTCTCCATCCAGAGTCGGTGGCGGCGCACCGAGGGCTCGTGCGGCCTGATCTGTAGCTGGCGCCCGGTGAACGCGTTGGGTGTGCATACGCCGAAGGCGGGACAACCCGTGCAGACCGACGCGGAGGCGGGCAGGTAGAGCCGTATGGGTACGCCCTTGTTGACCCCGGGTCTTACGAAGGAGAGCCGCTCGCCGTTGGGACAGCGATAGCTATCGGTGGCCTCGTCGTAGACGAACCGGTTCTTGTGATAGGGGTTGGCGACCCGATGCCATCGGTCGGGCATCACCACCCGCTGGTCGCGTTGCTCGCTGGCCGCGAGGTGCGGCCCCGCGTGGTACCCGGCGTCCGCCAACGTGAGCGGCGTCCGCACCCCCGTCTCCTCCTCCGCCCGCTCCAGCATCGTCGTCAGGCTGCCCGCGTCGTTGACGCTGTCGGCGATGTCCACCGCCGTGACGAGCATGCCGTTCTCCTCCTCGCCCGCCAGCGGCGAGACCATGGCCTGGGCGTTGTAGCCGGTGATTGAGCCCTGGCGCACCTTGAGCGCCCGTGCGTCCGGGTCGGTGAGGTTGATGCGATTCTTGTTGCGCTTGCGGACGGCCAGCTCGTCCAACGCCTGCCTCGCCTGCCGCACGCGCCGCCTGAGCGTCTCGTGGTCGGTCAGCCGCTCCGGTAGGCGCGCGGGGGCAGGGTCGTCGCCCGCTTCGTTCTGGGCTTCCAGTTCGGCAATAGCCCGCTCCGTGCGCTCCAGCAGCGCGTTCAACTGTTCAGCGTTAAGGCTGCGGGTGTGCGCGACGTTGGCGTGCACCTTCGTGCCGTCCACCGCCTGCACCGCCAGGTCCACCAGTTCCAGCGTCACCGCCGTCCTGACGGTGCGCCGGAACAGCGTGCGCATGCTGCGCCGGTGCTTCTGGTAGAAGCGCCAGAGGGTGTTGTGGTCGGGGTGCTGCCAGCCGGTCAGCCACAGGCAGGGCAACTGGTCGCGGCAAGCCGCCTCGAGCTTGCGGCAGGAGCGGACGTTGGTCATGAAGCCGTAGAGCCACACACTCAGCAGCGCGCTCGGGTGATAGGCTGGCGCACCCATCGCCTCCCCATTGATGTCTACGCCGAGGTCGGCCCACTCCTCCCGGTCGAGGGTGTCCACGAACTCGGCTACGAAGCGGGCGGGATGGTCGGCGGGGATCAGCTCGTCAAGGGTTGGAGGCAGCAGCCACGCTCGGTCTCGGGTCATCTCGCGAAACGGCACTACTCGCCTCCTTATGTCATCGGCTAAACGCCTTACCCGTCTCCTCGATTATCGCCTATAGGCGAAGATTTTTGAGACAGCTACACTCCATGAAGGAGGCTTTAATCATGCAAAAGGCGCTGCACATACGTACGACGGTATTGCCGGGAGGCAAGATAGAGATCGTGGACCACGAACTCCCTGTGGGGGAGTTCGTTGACGTTATAGTCAGCCAGTCTCAGGCGTCAGAACGACGATCCGCGGTCGACATTCTGGCCGAAGCGCCGGGTGGTCTGGCATTCAAGACGGCGGCGGACGTAACAGCCTACTTGAAGGTAGAGAAGGGATCATGGCGGCGTTGATACTGCCCGATGGTGGTTCGGTCTATGTCGACGCCAATGCGATCATCTACAGCGTGGAACGTGTTGAGCCGTATCGCGGTCTGCTGGCCCCGATGTGGGAGGAGGCCAGGGCGGGCCGGTTCACTCTGGCAAGCAGTGAGTTGGTTGCATTGGAAACTCTAATCGGACCCCTGCGAGACGACAACGCCCACCTTGAGATGCTACTAAGGTCCATCCTTGCCGCCGCGGAGATGAGCCTGATCCCTGCTACGCTGGCAACTTGGGAAGACGCCGCCCGCATCCGTGCGGAGACGGGCTTGGCGACCCCCGACGCACTCCACGCCGCCACAGCTCTTCGCGCTGGCTGCGCTCTCTTCATCACCAACGACACCGACTTTCGCTGCGTCAAGGGCCTGCCCGTCGTCGTCTTGGACGATCTTCTCCGATAGGAGAGGCAGGCATGATGCCAAACGACAGCTTCAATCAGTGGTGTGAGGAGTTGCTGGCAACGTATAGCCGCAGTGATCAGCAGGCTGTCGCAAGACACCTTGAGAGCCTGCGCAATTCACTTAGATGGCAGGGCAACCACGTGGTGCAGACAATGTTCGGCGGCTCCGTCAGGAGAGGCACTAATGTAGCCGGCCTCAGCGACGTGGACGCCCTTCTGATCGTGGACGAGTCTTCGCTCCGAAACCAGTCTCCGTCTGATGTCATAGAGTACGTGCGGGAGGTCGTCCAGCGTCAATATCCCTTCAACTCCGTAAGAGCGGGCAGGCTCGCGGTCACTGTCATCTACTCCGACGGGACCGAGATACAGCTTTTGCCCGCAATACGCACCAACACCGGCGGCGTTCGAATTGCGAAACCCGGAAGTACCGGGTGGAGCAACGTGTTGAGGCCCGAGATATTCGCCGGAGAGTTGAGCGCGGCTAACCAAGCGAATCACGGCAGGGTCACCCCCACGATCAAGCTCGCCAAGGCCATGGCGGACTGCTTCATCACCCGTCCAAGCAGGAGGATTTCCGGCTACCACATGGAGGCTCTGGCGATCGACGCGTTCAAGGACTATCAAGGTCCCTTCGACTCGAAGAGTATGCTCATTCACCTATTGGGACACGCGATGGATGCGGTGAAGAGGCCAATCACGGATTCCACTGGACAGTCGAGGTATGTGGACGAGTATCTTGGCCCAGCAGAATCCAGACCTCGCAGGCGGGCCTCAACGCACTTTGGCCAGATGCGAGGTGAGGTCAATTCTTGCAGAACCAGGACAGCATTCAACGCCCTGTTCTGCGTAGGGGACTAAGGCGGACGGTCGCCCCGCGGTAAACGTGGAACTTCTGCCGAAAGTCGAATCGAAGGGCAGTCTCAGTCTTCTGGACGAGCCGCTTGCGGCTCTGTTCTGCTCCAATCCCTGACCCGGCGATCTCCTCCTTGCCAGGGCCATGCACGAGGTTGGCGGGCCGGCTATTGAAGGATTACAGACACCTATGTAACGCGCCAGTGTGTGGGGAAATCCCAGTTGAGATTCCAGCCATTCGGGATGAGCGTGGGCGTCGGCCCGCTCTCAACGAGTGTCGTCGAAGATGACGCAGTCGGGCAGGCAAGCCAATGCGCCTGTCGATAGCCAGGAACTATGTACCAGTAGATTGAGAGAACGCCAGGAACTATAGACCACTTCGCCAGATGGGTGACCACTCTGGGTGCCGGGAAGGCGACCATAGCCGCAGATGTTGTTGAAGGAGCGGCGATGGTGTACAGGGAGGTGTCCAGAGTGGAGATAGCTGAAGTGGTAAGGCGCTGGCAGGCAGGAGCGAGTCAGCGCCGCATAGCGGCGGGGACGGGCCTGTCGCGAGTGACAGTCCGAAGGTACATAGAGGCGGCGGTGGGTGTGGGACTGGACCGTGATGGACCGGCTCCGAGCGAGGAGCAGATGACGCGCCTGGCGGTGCTGGGGATAGCGGGACCCAGGAAGGTGGAGACTCCCACCGAGGACGTGCTGGCCCCGTGGGCCGAGCAGATCCATGAGTGGGTGACCGTCGACCGTCTGCAGCTGACCCGCATCCACGAGTTGCTCGGTGGCCGTGGATGCGAGGTGTCCTACACGTCGCTGAGGCGGTTCGTGCTGCGTCGTGGGTGGAGCAGGAGGAGGCCGGTAACGGTCCGGATGGATGGGGGCGAGCCGGGAGAGGTGGCGGAGATGGACTTTGGCAGGCTGGGTCTGATGGATGATCCGGAGACCGGACAGAACCCTCACGGACCGAAAGGAGGTGCTTGACCCGCAAACCTTTGGCTGATATCTAATCCGTATACCGGCTCCCGGGGTGGACCAATGACCCTGGCGATAACTGGTACATAGTTCCTGGCTATCGACATGCGCCCCCTCCGACAATGAACGCCATGGCTGAGGACTTCACACTTCCGCCTGGGCCGAGTATGGTGAGGGTTGGGTGTCTGTGTTTCATCTTCCCCCTTGTTGGGTCGTAGCCCTGCTGGCTGTCTGGGGGCGTCTTCGTGTCTTGCTGCTTCTCTTTTCCCTTTGAGTCGACGGCCTCGGCTGGCTGCAGCAGGTGGCTGAACCGAGGCGCAACTGGCGGTCGCACACGATTACCATCTGACAAAGGGATTCTGACGGAACGATGCTCGATTGCTACGACCTCAACAGCCGAGAATAGGCGCATATGGTTGGATCTGGAGGAGACTTGGGAATGATGCGGGGTGACGAACCGGTTGCCGAATCGATATCGGTGGTATGGTTCACCCAACTCATGCTGAGGAGTCGGTGATGCAGCTTCAACTCAACCTGGACAGGCTCATGCTCGGCTACGCGATGAGCGCCACACTCTTCTGCATAGCCCTGGCGCTCGCGGCAAAGGCCATGCACTCGACAAGCGGACTTGAGGACACGGGATGGGCGGGTCTGGCGACGATAGTCATACCCCTGGGCATGTCCTTTGTCACGTTCCTCATCACCGAGGTCATACAGCAGCTGGCTTCCAGGGAAAAGTAACCGCCTGTTTCCAGTCACCCTGGTCCAGGCGTCACGTAACAGCCGCGTCGGCGCCGGCCCATCGCGTCCGCGTTGTCCCGGTGGCGGCCCGGCCAGACCCTTGCCGAATCCCGGGAGGACATTCCCTGCGTGCCCGGGCGTCGGACATGTGGATGCTCCGATGGGACGTGAGGCGCCGCCGTTTCACACCCCGCAGTGCCCCTCGCACTCGTTGACGAAGCCGTCCCTGTCGATCCCCGCACCCAACTCCGCCTGATCGAGCCTGACGGCTTCAGCGAGAGGGATTCTCCGTGGGTGCAGGTAGGGCTCCTTTGCGAAGGCCAACCCTCCGCGCATTTTGGCATCCATCTCGACCGCCTCCGCGAAGAGCTCGGGCCACCTGTGCATGGTCTCGACCCAGCGCCGACGTGACTGGTACGGGCAGGCGACGCAGGCCGATCTCTCAAGCGGCCGGTCGTACCGATCCTCCCACCAGTCGATGCAGTCCTGGCGTGACATGCCGGCCTCGATGAGCGGGTAGCGGTTGCGCATCCAGCGCTCGCGCGATGGCCGTGTGCGGCTGAACTCGTCGGTGGAGATGCCGAGCCAGAGCTCGACGACGGTGCCGGAGGGGACCCGCTGACGGGGTTTGAGCCCCAGCAGTTCGCGTATCCTGCGGCGAATGGGCCTGATCTTGTAGTTGGTGGTGCACTGCCTGCGTCCGATGCCGTCGGCCTGCCCGTCCCGTCCCCTGAGGAAGACGGGTATGTCGATGTAGTTGGGGGATCCCGAGTGGTTGGTGAGTGCCCTGACGTCATCGCGCAGGCTGCGCCCGTTGTCGACGATGTGCAACGGAAATGGGAGCTGCTCTGACAGCCACTCGAGGTGGGTGTAGATGCTGGGCGGCTCCCAGTGGGTGTTGGCGAAGATGGCGCAGTCGGGCATGGGGTCGAACTCGCCGGCCGCGGCCATGAGCGCGAGGACGGTGGATTGCACGCCGCCTCCGAGGCTGATGACGGTCAGACGGGGCACGGAATGGAACCTTCCTCAGCCCGTCGGGTGACGGAGGGAAGTGATTCAGCAGCCGGCCGCCTGAGGATATCGCCGAGGCCGAGCTCATCGGCGAGCAGCATGAGGAAGAACAGGTGAGTGGAGCTGGGTACGGTGCCCGTCCGCCAGCACCTGATCCGGTGGGGGCTGACCCCCAGGCGCCGGGCGATCTCCCGCCATGAGAGGCCCGAGGCCTCCTTGAAGAGCTGGAGCCTCGCCGGAAAGTCCCGGGGAAACACGTTGTGCACAGGCCTGCGCATCCTGTATCGCCGCCCCATGCCTATCCTCCCCTGCGGCCGCGCCCGGATTGGCCGGCAAGCAGTTCCCGCATGCCACCGGGGATGTGCGATGCGAGCAGGAAGAGTGCGAACATCGCGTGCCCGCCGGGGACGGTTCCGTCACGCCAGCGCTGGAGCTGCCTCGGGTCGATGCCGATGCACTCCGCGAACCTGTTCCAAGAGAGCCCGGTGGCCGTCTTGAGCCGTACGAGTCGTTCGCCGAAGTCGTCGGGGAACATGACGACGGCGGGTGAGAAGAGGAAGTCTCGCACGTCCCGGTCATGCTTCATCGCAATCTTCCACGATGAACAGGTCGTCGAATGTAAGGCCGTCCATGGCCGCGAGGAGCTTTCTGCGTGTCGCTGCCTGCGGGGACTTGGTCCCGGCCATCAGCTCGGACAGGTAGCTCGGGGACAGCCCGGCGAGACGTGCGAGCTCGTTCTGTGAGATGTTGCGCCTGGTGAGGTGGTTCCAAACGGCGCGGGAGTCGAGCAGGACGCGGGGATGACGGGTCCTTCCCTTCATCGGTGGTTCCTGCCTGTCAGCAGGTCATCCCCGTCCATGAGGAGAGGGTTCCGCCCGTTCCCGGGAGTCGCTGGAGCATCGCGCAGGTCCATCTGACCGGCAGAAGCGCCTCGCCCGTTCTTCACCTGGGAGTCGAAGTGACGGCGTACGATCATGCGAGCCAGCAGCCTTAGGCTGTCGTCCATGATCTCGCTGTGGCGCTGTGTTTCGGATGCTGTCTGTCTGGGCACGTATGCCTGCCTGGAAGGGTTCCCGGGTGCGTGTATGGCGCGTGTGAGTCATCGGGGTGTACAATTCCGGTAACAGAACTGGCGTTCTGTAGAATCAGAGAGTAACGTTGCTGTAGTAGTGAAGGCAATGCCTTGAGTGGATGGATGACCGGATCATTCGCTGTGGATGCGCGATCGTTCGCTGCGGTTCGCCGGGAGCGTTCACCGACCGGAATGCTGTGCTAGTATGACGACCCCGTTGCTGCTGCGATCATGACCCACCTGGACCCGGAATACGACGATCTCGAGATCGGCCCGCTGCTGAGGCGTCTGCGCGGTGAGACGAGCCTGCGTGAGGTGAACCGCCTTACGGGCATGTCGAACGTGTACCTCTCGCAGGTGGAGAAGGGCGAGAAGCACCCGGGTCCGAGGATCCTCAAGCGCCTTGCGGCCCTGTACGGAGTCGGAGTCGAGGACCTGCTGAGACGGGCCGGCTACATGGAGTCGGAGGGAGAGGTGCCGCGCCCGGACGAGACGCTGGATGTCGAGCGGGCCTACCGGTTCGTGCTTGACGATCCCCGTTTCCGGGTCGGCACCAGGCCCTCGGGCCGCCTGTCGCTTGAGTCCAAGCGCTTCATCGTCGAGATGTATGAGCGCCTGACGGGCAAGAGGATCCTGGATTGATACTGTCGCTGACGGGTTTCTGCGAGGAACTCGCCGGGAGCGGTTCGCCCGTCTGGAGCCTGGGTCCGGCGCGCATAGCCAGGGAGTTCGTCAGGTACACGGGCCTTTCGGCGTTTCCGGACTTCGGGGAGGTGACCGCGAGGCTGCTGAGCATGGAGATCGGTTCGATCCTACCGAGCAACCACCTTCCCCCGGACATGAGGGGACTTCACTACCGGCTGGACAGCGGCTCCTACGAGATCACGTATGCGATGGGTGCCAGTGAGGGCGCCAGGAGCTTCACGGTGCTGCACGAGACCCACGAGATCATCTACGAGATTCTCGCCGAGGTCGTCGGCCAGCCCTATCCGAAGAGGCGGGCCTGCAGGGAGGCTGACCGTTTCGCGGCAGCGGTGCTGATGCAGCCGGGTCCGTTCTCGGCCTATGCGCTTGCGACGGGCCTGGACGTGGTGGCGCTGCGTGACCACTACGGTCTGTCCTGCGCGGCCCTTGCGCTGCGGCTGGGCGAGGTGATGCGTTCGCAGCCGATGCTGGCGGTGCTGTACGAGCGGAGAGAGGAGGGGGATCCCGGCCATTGGGTGAAGACTCCATCGATGGATGCGTTCAGGGCTTCGGTGGCTGTGAGGACGCCGGGTTTCGGCTCTCGGGACTCGCGGATGCTGTGCGGCGCGCGGGGCTTGATGCCCGTTCGGGGAAGGCCGCTGTCACCCGGCACGTTGGCCGAGAGCGTGGTGCTGGAGGGTGGGGCCCGCTATGCGGAGATCGAGCCGGGTCGCGGCGACGATGGGACGGGCGACATGGCGATGGCCGCAAGGCCCGTGGTGTGGAAGGGCAGGGTGGCCAAGGTGGCGGTGATCGCCGTTCCGTACGGGGACCGGTCGGTGCTCTCGCTCCAGTTGTCCGGTGAGGCTTTCAGGCATCGAAGGGAATCCCGCAGAAGCGCTGCGGGAATCGTCAGTGGGAGGAATGCGAGATGGAAGAGATGAGGGAACCGGTCCCTGCTGCGCTGTACGCGAGGGTGTCGAGCGATCGGCAGGACGTGGACCTTTCGGTATCGGCGCAGTTGCGTGCTCTCAGGGACCACGCCGAGAGGAACGGTTACGTCGTCAGGGGTGAGTACGTCGACGAGGCGGAGAGCGGCCTGATAGTCGGCAGGCCGCAGTTCCAGGAGATGCTGCACGAGGCTAGAAGGCCGAACGCCCCGTTCCGGGTGATCCTGGTGTGGAAGTTCTCCCGGTTCACGCGCAACAGGGAGCACTCGGTGGCGCTGAAGGCGATGCTTCGGAGGAAGGGTGTGAGGGTGGTGTCGATCACCGAGCATGCTGACGACACGCCGTACGGCAGGTTGATGGAGGGGATGATCGAGTCGTTCGACGAGTTCTACTCGGCGAACCTGGGGCAGGAGGTGCTGCGTGGGATGAAGGAGGCAGCCATGAGGGGTTTCTGGGTATCTCCCAACGCCCCGTACGGGTACAGGAAGGTGAAGGTGGCGGACGGAGCGAAGCTGCGCCCGAAGCTTGAGCTGGATGCCACGGCCGCCGGAGTGGTGGAGCGCATCTTCGGGATGGTGGAGTCCGGCAAGACGTTGCTGGAGATCACGAAGACCCTAAACGGCGAGGGCATAGCCAGCCCGAAGGGCAGGCGTTGGACGAAGAACGTGGTGTACAAGATGCTCTGCAACGAGGCCTACACGGGGACATTCGTGTGGGGCAGGCAGTCGAAGCATCAGGCCGAGCCTCTGCGTGTCGAGGGTGCCTGTCCGGTCATAGTTGCGAAGGGCCGCTTTCGCAGGGTGGCCAGGGTGCTGAAATCCCGATCACGCAGGGTCAGCAACCCACGCCGGGTGGCCAGCTCGTATCTGCTGAGCGGCCTGGTCAAGTGCAAGGATTGCGGGAGGTCGCTTACGGGACAGGCGGCAAAGAGCGGCAAATTCTCGTACTACGTGTGCCAGTCGGTCCTGAAGCAGGGACGGGGGACATGCGACACCCCGCGTCTGAATGCCAGGCGATTTGAGGGAATGATCGTCGAGCAGGTGCGGGACAACATCCTGACTGAGAGCAACATAAGGAAGTTGGTGCGGATGGTAGATGAGGAGATGGGCGGTGTGGCGGCCGAGCATCGCAGGAAACTGGATGCGATAGATCGGGAGCTGGCCGATGTGCGGCACCGTCTGGAGCGGCTGTACCAGATGGTGGAGACGACGGACCTGGACGTCTCGGATGTTGCGCCCCGGATAAAGGAGCACAGGGAACGTCAGGGCCGGTTGGAGGTAGCTGCCGAGGGGGAGCGGCTCCGATTGTCGGAGCGTCGGGCGGTGCTCGACAACGTGGAGACCATCACCGCACATGCGAGGGACATGAGGAACTTTCTGCGGGAGAGCGAGCTCACGGAGGCGCGACCGTTCCTAAGGTCGCTCGTGAAGGAGATCGTGGTAGAGCCGGGGAAGGCGGCGATCCGCTACACGATTCCGATGCCGAAGGATTCTCCGATTGGGGACAGGGACTCCGAGGAGTTGCCCCTGAGGAGCCCGGTACTATCTTCAGTAACCGAAAGTGGGCGGTGGAGGATTTGAACCTCCGACCTCTTGCGTGTGAAGCAAGCGCTCTAACCGCTGAGCTAACCGCCCCCCAAATCTCGGCGGAGCCGCCTCATTCGATTGGACGGGCCCCGGTTCCACGAAGGTGCGCGCTTGGTGGGACTCGAACCCACGGCCTCAGCCTCCGCAGGGCTGCGCTCTATCCGCTGAGCTACAAGCGCGTGAAGCCTGTTCCCGCCTCCCTAGCACGAAAGACCTATGATCAATTGCCGGGATGATGGTGCCGAAGGAGGGATTTGAACCCACACGCCCTTTCGGGCACTGCGTCCTGAACGCAGCGCGTCTGCCGTTCCGCCACTTCGGCGCTCAATGAACCCCGACCAGTCAACCGCTAGGCCTGAGGGAGCTGGGGGCAGCACAGTGTTGTGTTGACCGGCCCATTGTAGAGTCCGGGCGGCGGCGGCGACAAGCGAGCAGACGCATCTCCCTGCCTAGCAAGGCTGGCGTGTCCGGCGCCATGCAAGCGTCGATGCAGGACAGCAGCCGTGGGGTTGCAAGGCATTTTGAAAACGACAGGCTATGGATCGATGAGGTGTTGACGAAGGTTCGGCTCTGAGAACCATACAGCCTGTGTCATCCTGCGCAGCCAACTCGCTCGACGTCACGTCACGACTGCGCCCCGGCCCACTTCGCCAGGGCCTTCTCCGGTGAAGCAATCTCGTCGATCGAGGTGTAGTAGTAGTCTTGCCAGCCCTCTTCGGGTAGCCCGGTAAACAGCATCAGGTTGAGTGGGTACTGCTCGCTTTCGACCACGCGGCGCAGGTCGTCTCGGAACAAGAATGTGGGCTTGCCGAAGGCGATCGCCATGCCCAACTCGACCATTACCCCTTCGTCAGGCGGGACACCGTTGACCACAGCGAAAATGGCATCGGCGGCGATAACATCGCGAAAGTCACTCCGGCCGATCCGATAGGCCCAACCCTCCTTCAGAAAGTCCACCTGGTTGTTCCTGGCGAACGGCTCCCAGACCTGCAGACCCAGGTTTTCCAGCTCGGCCACAATCTGCGGCAGCAGCAGCTCCCTTTGCTGGCCGGAAAAACCGTAGGGGTTTGCAAGGTAAATGGTCTTTGTCATCTGCGGTCATCCTGTCTGATTTCGGGGAATGAAGGGATCTTCCGCCTTTCCGGCGTCTCTCGCGATAAACATCTTTGGGCGCGCCTAGCTGTCGTAGACACCTGTCTGTAGTGCGCGCCGGCGATCATTTGAGCCAGCAGGTGCAACGAGCGTTGTTCGATTTCCGACCGGGCGCCAGCGAGAGTGCACGGTGCCCCGGGGTCGGACGAACCTAAAATATACTCAGCCACAGTTGAAGACAGCAACGATGTGCCGACGAGGAGACCTTCCTATGGAACCCACCATCGAGTTCAACCCCAGCTTTAGCATGCTTACCCTGCAGCTTTCTCCGGGCGAAGCGGTTAAGGCTGAGCCTGGCGCCATGGCGGCTCAGCAGGACGTGGACATGAAGACGGGGATGAGCGGCGGGCTGTTTGGTGGGTTTAAGCGGATGCTGACGAGCGAATCGTTCTTCCTGAACACGTTCACCGCAGGGCCCACCGGAGGATGGGTGAGCCTGGCGCCGCCGACTCCAGGAGACATCCTGTCTCACGATGTGGGGCCAGGACAGGAACTGTTCATTCAGTCAAGCTCTTTCCTGGCTTGTTCAGAAAACGTGCAGACGGACGCCAAGTTTCAGGGACTTAAGGGTCTCTTCAGCGGCGAGAGTCTGTTTTTCCTGAGGATATTCACCGAGGGCGGCGGGTCGGGAACCGTCTATTTCAACTCCTACGGGGCCATCAAGCAACTGCCCGTCACCCCGGGGAAGGAGTTGGTGGTCGACACCGGACACGTCGTCGCCTTTACAAACGACGTTGAGTATTCAATCGGAAAAGTCGGCGGTCTAGGTTCGCTTATCGCTGGGGGCGAGGGCCTCGTTATGAAGTTCAAGGGGAACGGCCAAGTCTGGGTTCAGACACGCACGCTATCCGCGCTCGCTGACAAGATAGTCCCGTTCCTGCCTTCCACGAAGAGCGAATAAGGCCATTCTCCAGTCCCCTCCGGGCCACTGGCGCTGGAGGCGTAGATAAGTGGCAACGCAGGTGCGCGACCTTGGGCTTGGCCCTGCCGGGTTCAACAGGATGCTGAGGGCCAAGGAGTGCGATGGTTCAGCCGCAAATCCGCAGCCTTGAATCGGTCGGCCGATATCACCTTTCGCAGACCACGCCGTCGCCGTCTCCGTCCCGGGCGCCTGGCACCATTGACTTTGGAAATCCCCGTCCCGATCCCTTACCTCCCTTCACGCGCTGCTCGCCGGCCCTCTCTGCCTCATCGCATGAAGGGTAGCTCTTCTCTCCCCCGACGGTCGGCGCGGGACTTACCTGGCGGGAGGATGGATCTGCCTCGATTACCGTTAGCCCAGGCGGGCTTTCGCATGTCTGCAGCATCTCTTCGAGCGCCCTGGCCTCATCTCGTGTGGCGGTGAGCTGCCAGGTCGACTTGATCCTCGTCCAGTCGGTCGCATAGTCACACCAGTAGGTCTCATCCGGAGGCCGCCACTGGTCCGGGCTCTTCGCACCCTTGGATCTGTTGGCGCCCGAGGTTACGGCGATCAGGTGTCCCGGGTCGTCGAGGTTGTTGGCAAACGATTGCTTGCGCTTCGACGTCCATGCCCAACCTCCGGATCTATGGGCGTTCGCCAGCGGAACGAGGTGATCGATATCCAGTTCACCTGCCTCCGTCACTGTCGTTCCGATGAATTTGCCTAGCCAGAGACCGGTCTCGACCTGGCACCGCCGGTCGTTCTTGTAGGTAACGGGGGTCTGGCTCTCGTCGATCAGGACCTCATGCCGCGTGTTCTGGCAGTCGTCGTCCTCGTCGATCCAGTGGAGCCACTCGTCACGGTCGTAATCTGGGAGATCATCCGGTACTTCCGCAACCGTTATCGTCAGTTCAGGCACCGCCTGGGCGGTCACTACCCATTCGTCTGGCTGCGATATTGATGTCGAACTCGGGGCAGGCGTGCTGGGTGGTTGTTCTGTGGACCCCACCCTTGTTTCGACATAGCACGCCGAAGAAGACGCCAGCGTGAGCAGGCATGACAGGCCGAGCGCAGGTAGATATCTCCGCGCACGGTCGGCACCACGGAGGCTGCGTTTGGCGGGCTCTATTGGACGACCTCGGAGTGCGCTAAGAGGCCGAAGCAGCCGTGATTTCGTTGACTTCCAGTCTGAGAGGCCTCGGGCATGGCTGCGTCCTTCTCGCCCTCCACCGTACGTCCAGTGCGGGATGGTATACGTACTGCCGTCTTCGCCATCTGGGCACTCTTCGGGTATTTCATAATGTTGCCGTGTAGGTTCGCCGCTACCACGAGCCCTACGCCTCTGCCCCATCCACTGAGGGACCGATGGGTTCCTGGTGCCGGCTTACCGGCGTCTACGATTCCGTCACGCCGTCACCATTCCACAAGTGGCTCCCCACAGCCAGGGCGATGGCGACGTACAGGGCGTCGACTATCGGGAAGTAGATGACGTGGGAAGTCACCGCATCTCCGGTCTCGCTGTCCGGATTAAGGGTCCAGAACCATTCCCAGAAAAACAGCATGGCGAGAGAGATTGACAGGTAAAAGGCCGCGCTCGCGGATACCTGCTCGAGTGTGCTGGCCTCGCCTGTGCTTACATCGCGTCGTCGCAGAGAACTCACGACCAGACAGATGAGAACGCCAGCCGCCATGAACCAATTCAGGATGCGCCAGACTGGATATTCTGGTGAGCCGTCGTGGTATACCGGGGTCAGTATCAGGTTGAGGGCTACAGCGGCGGCCGTCAGGACCAGGAAGACCGCGATAGCCCGGGTTGCCGTATCCAACATCGATGAATGCCTCCTTGGCCTCGGGTGGATGGGTGCATAGCCTAGCCCCAGCCTGCTAAATCGCCAATGGTGTCAACATGTCTATCTGGTCGTGGTCAGTGCAGGGTCTCCACACGTCCGGGCGCACATGTCAATTGGCTCGGTCCGTGACACGTATGCAACTCGTCCCTGCTCTGGCGTAGCCTGGATCCGCAGTCCCGCAGGGACACCCAATGCTGGTTCCTTCGGAAAGCAGGGTGAGCTAACCTGCGCGGCCGCAAAGCCTGGCCGACGGCCCCAGTTCGCCCCGGGTCGCTGGGAGTGCGCCGGTGTTGGCGGATCAGGGAAGGATCAGGTTAGATCGCCAGCGAATTCGCGCACCAACGTCAGAAACTTTTGCTGCTCTTCGGCGAAGATCATGTGAGCGCTGTGCTCGAACATGACGAGCTTTGAACCTGGAATGCCCCAGTGGATGCGGGCTGAGCCCTGTTCGTACGGGGTGACAAAGTCGTCGGTCCCGCACAGCACCAGGGTCGGTACCTTGATCTCGCCCAGCCTGTGGAGCACGTTGTGCTGGGCGTGGATGTCGAGAAAACCCCTGTTGTACGCCGCGGCGGAGTAGCGTGCGTTGGTGTTGACGTGTCTTGCGGCCTCGCTGTCACGGTCGTGGAAGTACAGACCTCCGATTTCCGCGGCCAGCTCCTCCATGTCCTCGTCGTTTGCCACGTGATTGAAAAAGCGCGCTTCGATCGCCGCCACCTCGTCGGGCGTACCTATCTCCCGAGCCCTTTCGAGAATCACATCGGTGTAATCCCACGCCGGGTAGGTGGTGGCGAGGATCAGGCCAGCCAGGTGCTGCTGGTGCCGGATGGCGTAGTGCTGGGCGATGGTCCCTCCATACGAGTGACCGAGCAGGGTCATGCGATCGAAGCCGAGGTGTTGCCTGAGCGCTTCTGCGTCGTCGGCCCACGTGGAGTGAAACACGTCGTCGAGATCGGGCGGGCGCTCCGAGCGTCCGTTGCCCCTGTGGTCGTAGAGGATGAGGGTGAAGTCTTCGGCGAGGGGGTGGACCCAGGGTCGGAAGTAGGTGTGGTCGAAGCCGAGCCCGCCGTGCATGAGCATGAGGGGTGGGCCGTCTCCGAGCAGTTCGTAGTGGAGCGTGGTGCCGTTGACGTTAGCGAGCATCGAGTTTGCCTCCCCGCGAGCAGCCGCCGGGTGGCTGTGCGGTATGAAGGATGTGACAATCCTAGCAGCAGGACGAGTTCTAGGGCTCTCCCGGGCCGAAGTCGGGGGCAGGGCACGCCAAATCTTCGGCCCCCTGCTCTGGCCGGCTCGGTGTCCGATTCGCCCACACAACTTGGACCCGCGCACTCAGCGTCGGTGCTGCAACGGGGGATGCCTGCGGATACACGGAACCCCTCGTGCGGAGCCCGACCAGCCATGATCGCAAAGGAGGAAGCAGCAGGTCATGCACCGAGAGCCAGACCTGATACCCAGGAAGACACTATTCGGCAATCCTGAACGAACCGACGTGAAGATAAGCTGCGACGGTACACGCATCTCCTACCTTGCGCCCGTTAAAGGCGTGCTAAACGTCTGGGTCGCTAAGGCCGATGCCATAGGGGACGCTCAGCCGGTCACCCGGGAAACCCACAGGGGCATCAGGCTCTATTTCTGGACGTATAGTCCCGAACACATCATGTACCTTCAGGACCGGGACGGCGATGAGAACTGGCATGTCTACGTGGTCAACGTCGAGACCTCGGAAACCAGGGACCTGACTCCCTACGACGGTGTGCAGGCCCAGCCGCTGCCCCCTAGCGAGTTCTTCCCGGACGAGGTGCTAATCGGACTCAATCGCCGAGACCCCCGGGTACCCGACCTCTATCGCGTGAACATCCTGACCGGCGAAATGCAGCTCGTCGTCAGCAATGACTTCGGCGCGGTCCAGTTCGTATCCGATGCCAGACTGACTCCGAGGCTGGCCGTCGTACCCACGCAGCAGGGCGGAGCCCATGTGCTGTCGCCGTCTGAATCCGGGCGGTGGGAGATGCCAATGGCCATCGAACCGGAGGATGAACAGACCACCCATCTGCTCAACTTCGACGTGCAGGGCAGCACCCTGTACATGTTCGATAGCCGCGGACGCGACACCTCCGCGCTGGTGGCGGTCGACACCGAGACCGGCCGCGTGCGCGAACTGGCCTCCGACCCACGGGCCGATGCGGCCGTCGTGATGGTCCATCCGGAGACTGGACGGCCTCAGGCGGCGGCCTTCGCGTACGATCGCATCACCTGGCAGATTCTCGACGATTCGATCGCCCCCGATTTCGAGAGACTCGCCTCCGCGGAGCGGGGCGAGTTCTATGTGATCTCTCGAACGTTGGACGATCGCATGTGGATCGTCCAATACGAAAGGGACGATGGCCCGAAAGCCTACTACCTGTACACGAGGGAGACGGGAGAGGCCGAGTACCTTTTCACTGATCGCCCGGACCTTGAGCGGGCGAAACTGGCCCGGATGCGCACCGCCACCGTCAAGTCAAGAGACGGACTCGACATGGTCGCCTATTACACGATGCCGTCCGGATCGACGGACGCGGCGGCCGATTCCCCGGCCGGTCCGCTGCCGACGGTCCTGTACGTGCACGGAGGACCGTGGGCCAGAGACATCTGGGGATACAACCCCGACCATCAGTTCCTGGCAAACCGCGGATACGTGGTCATAAGCGTGAACTTCAGGGGTTCGACAGGCTTCGGGAAACGGTTCGTAAACGCCGGCGACCTGGAGTGGGCGGGTGCGATGCACGACGACCTGCTGGACGTGGTCGAATGGGCGGTCGGGCAGGGGATTACCGACCGGGAGAAGGTGGCAATCATGGGTGGGAGCTACGGCGGCTACGCAGCGCTGGTTGGCCTTACCTTTACGCCGGACGTGTTCGCCTGCGCGGTGGATATCGTGGGGCCGTCCAACCTGAATACGCTGCTGGATTCCGTGCCGCCCTACTGGGAGCCGATGATCGCGCTTTTCCGGACCCGAGTCGGCGACAACACGACGGAGGAAGGCAGGCGCCTATTGGAGGAGAGATCGCCGCTGACAAGAGTCGACAGCATCGTCAGGCCGCTGCTGATAGCGCAGGGCGCCAACGATCCGCGCGTCAAGCAGGCCGAATCAGACCAGATCGTTAAGGCCATGAAGGAACGCAAGATTCCAGTGACCTACGTGCTCTACCCGGACGAAGGCCACGGCTTTGCACGTCCAGAGAACAACCTGTCTTTCATGGCCGTCGTCGAAGCCTTCTTGGCCCGCTGCCTGGGCGGCAGGTTTGAACCGATCGGCGACGGTTTCACCAATTCGTCAATCAGGGTGGTTGCCGGAGCGCCGCACGTTCCAGGCCTGGCCTCCGCACCGAGCGAATCCATCGTCGACTAACTGAACGGGCCACGAGCCCTCAGGGTGCGTGGACGCCGCTCGGCTCGCGGGTCAGATCTCAGGCCCGCGGTAAGTGCCGGTCGCAGGGATCTTCGTCACGCCGACAAGGTCTCTTCGGTTCGCCCCTTGCGGGCTAATGCTCCTTGTCCTGACAAATGACGCTGCGTTGCCCACCGATCAGGTTCCGGGCCTCTCGTGTGCGTACCTGGGGTGGAATCCGGTGGAGGTGCTCGGCGATTTTTTCAGTCTGCCCGTCGACCCAGTTTCGGTTGCGAGCTCGCCTCCGCTGGAGCAGTCCGGTCAAGTCTTGCGTCCCCCAGGCGCGTGTGCGGTGCCCGAAGGGAATGGACAGAAAAAAGAGAGCCGCCGGCAGTCCACTGACTGCCGGCGGCTCGTCTGGGCCTATTGGTGCGGGCCGCTAAACCTTGGCCGCTACTCCTCGATAATCGTCGTGCCCTCGCCCGCGGGTATTGGAGCTGAGAACTCGTTGTAGGTGAGCGTAGCGGTGGTGACCGCGTCAACCCGGTTCTGGCCTTCGGGCAGCGCGTTGGCTTCCGCCGTGATGGAGAAGCTGAAGCTGTCACCCACTGCGAGCGGATCGCTCAGATCGAAGGTAACTGAACTGCCGTCCTCGCTTATGACCGCATCGTCGCTCGAAGTTGACGTTACGGTCATCGCATCCGGGATCGCCACAGTGACGCTGACACCGGTCATTGCGGACCTGCCCTGGTTGTCGACCAATACCGTGTAGTCGACCTCCTCGCCTACCCTCACCGGGTCGACGGAGTCAGTGATCTGGATGTGGGCACCAGCCGCCGGCAGGACGAGGATGTCGATGCTGGCGGAGTCACTGACGTCCTCAGTGGCGACAGCGCTGGCCGTGTTGGTTACCGTGCCCTCTCCGTCCGCCTGCAGCGTCACGGAGACGGAGGCCTCACCCTCAAGGGCCAGTGTTCCGATATCCCAGACCACCTGGCTGCCATCGTCAGAGAGGGTTCCTTCCGGACTCGATGAGACGTAGCTCATGCCGGTCGGGATGTCCTCGGTGATCGTGACATCCGTCAGCGGGGCCTCACCCGTGTTGCTGACAGTCAGCGTGAAGGTCGCCTGGTTGCCCACGAACATCGCAGAGCGGCCGGTCTTCTCGATGGATATGTCGGGCACCAGGATAGTGGTGGTCGCGCGGGCCTCTGGCGAGATGGTGCTCCCGTCGGTGGACGCTGTGACTACGTTCTCCTGTTCGCCGCCTGTCACGCCCCTGACCCTGAAGACGATGGTCTCGGACGCGCCTGCGTCGATGGTGCCGATATCCCAACTCACGGTCGAGCCGACGATCTTGCCGTCGTCGCGGCTGCTGCTGACCGGCTCGAGGCCGGCAGGCAGGGTGTCGACAACAGAGGTGCCATTCGCCGCGCCGTCACCGATGTTGGTGACCGTGATGGTGTAGTTGAACTCCGTGTTGAGCAGGGCCGTCGCCGGTCCTTCCTTGGAGATCTCAAGCATGGGCTGGACAACCGTGGTTGAAGCCTCGGAGGAGTCCGTGGCGCCCTCCGCGGAGGTCGCGGTCGCCTGGTTCACCATTACTCCGGTCTCATCCGCCGTTACGACGATCTCCACGGTCGCCTGCTCGTCCGGGTTGAGAGTGCCAAGCTCGACAGTGATCTCGTTGCCGTCCTGGGTGGATTCCATGTTCGAGGACACGAAGCTCACACCGTCCGGCAGCGTGTCGACCACCGCGACCTCGGTGTTCGCGCCGGTGCCTGTGCTCAGCACCTGGATGTAGTAGGTGATCTGGCCGCCGACGGCCACCTCGGCATCTCCGGTCTTGGTCACCGTGAGGGCGCCAGCTATGACCGTCGTCTCTACCGTGGTCCGGTCGCTCAGCCCTTCAGCGGAGACGACCTCGAGCATGCTGGTCTGCAGGCCTGTCTCGACGCCTTCGGCAGTCAGGCTAACCGTCACGGAGTCGCCCACCTCGACAGTGCCGAGATCCCAGGTTGCTACTCCGTCAGCTGCCGTGCCGTCGTCCGTCGCGGACACGAAGCTCAGGCCGTCCGGCAGGTTCATCGTGAGCGTGGACTCTGTCGCCGGGAAGTCTCCGTCGTTCATGACCGTGATGTCGTAGGTCGCATCACTCAGCAGGCCGATCGTTTCGGGACCGGTCGCGCTGAGCGTGAGGATCGGGGCCCTCCACTGCTTGACCATGGTGTGAGAGAACATCGTCCTCCCGTCCTGGGTAAGCACCTCGATCAGCACGGAATTCTCGCCGATGTCCTCGGTTACCTGTTCGAGGCTGACCGATGACAGTCCCGAAGCGTTGGTATTGACGGTTATGGTGTTGCCGTCGCCGGTGGCGTTTGCGAACCGGGCGTCCGGATCGTCGTCGGTGATCGTCCAGCGGACCGGAACGCCTTGCACCGCACCGCCGTCGGAAACGCGAAGCACGCTTACAGACATCGGATGGGGTGTGCCGGCGGGGTTGTCCGCATCACCCGGGAACTCGGGACATCCGTCAACCCAGTGCACGACGCCAAACACCTTGTGTGTGCTGGAGTCTGCGATTCCGGGTGCGAAAGCGGTGACATCAGTGTCGCCCGGGCGGGTGGCAACGAGCGTTGCGCTCGCCTGTCCGTTGGTTCCGGTGCGCACCGTCGCGTAGGAGTTGGTCAACTTGCTTGCGCCGTTGCCCCCGACTTCGACGATGTCCCCGACAGCGGCCGGGAAGCGGTTGAGGATGAACTCGATTTGCCCGTTGGCGACCGCGCTCCCGCCGTCCATCAGGATAGCGGTGAGTTCGTGCTGGTCCCTTATGCAGCTCCACGCCTCAGAAGGGGTAAGCGACACTTCCATGCCAGAGGCAGTTGGGCCATCATCCGCAGGGTCCTGAGCAGAGGCCGTACTGACTAGACCAAACGCCATAACTGCCAAAACGATCAGTCCTATGGCGGGCCCTACCACTCGCATCGCACTGGGCATCGAATCACCTCGTCGTCGTCTTCGTCGATGGCCGATTCAAAATCGGCGCACGTCAACTCAATTATCCGCCCAATGCTACCATAGACAAACTTGAATCAGGGCACTTGATGACCTGTGTTTTTTGCCGTGTTGCTCGGCATATCCCGCTGCATTTCGCAAAGCGCGCCACTCGGATTTCCGGACGATCATGACCGGCCAAAGACGGCCGGGCACTTGAGGTTAAGTCTCTGAGCGTCCCCGGCCGCCCCGATAATTGCGCTGAGCGTGCTGGCTGAATCGTTTGACCGTGCCTACCGATCGCCTTGCTCGAATCGCTCGGGGCCGTAATCGCGGCCGGAAGTGAAGTTACGTTCGCCTGCACATGGCCTGAAACGAGTCTACGGGCTGGCTCATGCGCCAGGGACGCAATAGCGCCGCTGGCGGCGTGCCCCTTCAGCCGCTCGGGGAAGAGTAGTCCAGCTGTGGACTCCAGTCCCCCGGTCCGTCCGGCAGCAGATCGAAGAGGTGCCAGACTCCGCAATAGGGATCTCCGGGACCGAATCCATCCTTGGATACGCGGAATACCGCGCCGTCTCTGCCCTTGTGAAAGACCGAGACTCCCGGCTTGTACACGGACATGTGATCCTCATCCTCCCGCTGGAAACCCATGTCCTTAAGGAAGGTAGTACCTTCCGCAGAGTACATGTCGAACCGCCAACCTCGCTTCCTGGTGAGGCTCTGCTGCACGCTCGGGCGGTCGGGCGACACCACGACGAAGGCAGCTCTGCTCTCAAGGTGCCGGAGCGCACCGCTGAACTCGTCGGCCCACATGGTGCAGAACGGGCAACCTGCGCCCATGTTGTGTACGAGGATAAGATCGTCCTTGTCACCGAACATCTCGGAAATCCGAACGGGGCCGTCGGGGCCTTTGAGTTCGTAGTCCTTCACAGGCTCGGGCGGCAGTCGCCTACGCAGGCCGGCAAGCTTTTGCTGCGCCCTCCTGAGTTCTTCCTGCGCAAGGGCAATCTCGCCGTCCAGTCCATCTTCCCTATCGGTCACGTCTTCCTCCTTAGTAGCTTAGTAGCTGCTGCCGAGCTTCGTGGCCTAGGATTGGCGGGCCGCGTTGGACTTGATCTTCAGCGCCAGGCCCGCCGCCATGAAGAAGACCTCGTCCGACTCGGCGGCCACGGCCTGGTTCACGCGGCCCAGCTCGTCCGCGTAGATGCGGCCCAGCTCGGTTGCCGGCACCACTCCGAGCCCTACCTCGTTGCTCACGACTACCCATGAGGCGCTGCCCTTGCGGAACAGGTCCAGCAGCCTCCGTGTCTCCGATACGAGGTCAATCGTTGCGGATGGCGTGCCGCGGGCCATCAGCAGCAGGTTGCTGACCCACAACGTCAGGCAATCGACGATGATCGTGTCATAGGAATGCAGGCGCCCTTCCATCGCCTCGGCCAGGGCGATGGGTTCTTCTAGGGTGTCCCAGTGTTCCGGCCTCTGTTCCCGATGAGCCCGGATGCGCCTTTCCATGTCTTGGTCGCCAGCCTCGGCGGTGGCAACGAATAGGACACGCTTGGCCCCGGCGGCCAGGCCCTGCGCATAGCTGCTCTTTCCCGAGCGAGCTCCCCCCAGGACCAGCGTGAGCCGCTTTCTCATTCGCCGCCTGCCCGCTCCGCGAACGCCAGATGGCTGGTGTCATTCCACAGTTCCAGGACACGTCCGCCCGGGTGGTTGCTGATAGCAGACAGGCTTGTGGGATCGACGCCGAATCGCCAGAAATCCGCCTTGTCCAGTTCCAATAGGCACAGCATCAGGGCCCGAATGGACCCGGCGTGAGCCACTATCAGCAGGTCCTCGTCTGCGTCGTGGCGCCGCGACATTCGCTCGCAGAAGCGCCCAACTCTCTCCAGCAGTTGACCGGTGTTTTCTCCTCCCGGGGCGGCGAATCCTTCGTCTCCCGAGCGGATCAACTCTTCAAAGACTCGGGGATTTTCCTCCTCCGCCTGTCGGACCGTAAGCCCCTCCCACCTCCCGTAGTCGAACTCGCGTAGATCCGCATCCGTGTGGATGGCGAGCCTGCGGCGCCCGATCAGGACCCGCGCGCTTTCCGTCGCGCGCGACAGGTCGCTGGCGTAAACCGCGGAAAAGCTGTGTCCGGCAAGCCTCTCCGCGAGCAGAGAGATCTGCTGCCTTCCGCATTCATTTAGCGGAACGTCGGTGTGACCCTGGATCCTCCCCTGGTCGTTCCAGTTCGTTTCTCCGTGCCTTACCAGGTACCACTTGCCCGTCATTTGCACCTATCGGCCCGCGGCCGGACCTCCCGGCGCGACAATTCCACGGCCACCATGACAGATGCCCGATCCCGACCGGTCGGCGACGGGTGCGTCGGCGATTCCGCGTCGTGGGACCCGGACACTGCAGGATAGCGGTCCATCAGCGGGCCAGCTCCATGCTCCGGCAAGACAGGCCGCCTATCGACCCGGCTGTTGCTACCAAAACGGCGCCTGGAAAAGGCCGCTGAGTTCGCGCAGCAGCGCGACTCCCATCACCAGCACGCACACTTCGGCCACCTCGTTAATCGCCCCGTAAGCGTCTCCCGTCAGTCCGCCGAGCAGGCGCGTAAGCGACCATCCCAGTCCCAGCGACACGACGATGGCGGTGCCCACCAGAATGAGCCCGCCGGTTCCGACCAGCAGCCCGCCCGCAGCCAGCGCCGTAGCGAGGGCGAAGGCTACCTGCCACCGACTGCGCCCAATCTGGAAGGAACTGCCGATCCCCTGCCTGCGTACATAGCTAAAGGCCTCCATAGCAACGACCATACCGAGGCGAGACATGCACGGGAACAGCACCAGCAGTCCTATCCGCCCCGCGTCCGGAATGCCTACCAGGAGTGTCCATTTAAGCAGCAGCAGACCAGTTCCGCCGATGACGGCGAACGCCCCGACATGCGTATCCCTCAGGATCCTAAGCCGTTCCGACGGACTGTAGCCCCCGAGCAACCCATCGCACACATCCAGAAAGCCCTCTGTGTGCAGCGCGCGCGTCAATGCGAGCATGGCGATGAGCAGCACTGCGCCCACTACCATGAGAGGGAGCACCTGCCCCAGGGCGATGTCCAATCCCGCCAGCGCGCCACCTAGGGCCAGGCCCACCAGGGGAAAGTAGGAGCGCGCCGGACCCGAAGGCGCGACACCCCCGGGATTCACGGGAAGGATCGTCAGAAACCCGATGGCCTGCCGCAGGCTACGCATTCTGCGAGGTGGAGACACCGGCCTCGGCAAACGTGGCCATCTCCGCAAGGCAGGCCGAGGCCGCCTCGACCAGACCCATTGCCAGAACTGCCCCCGTCCCCTCCCCGAGCCTCATGCGCAGGTCCAGCAAAGGCAACAGGCCCATGTGGGAGAGGGCCGGTCGATGGCCGGCCTCGGCCGAAAGGTGGGAGGCGATCAGGTAGTCCCTGACGTCAGGGCAAAGGCTGTGGGCGATCAGGCACGCCGCGGCAGAGATAAATCCGTCGATCACCACTGGACGCCGCGCGAGCGCACCGCCGAGAGCCACGCCGGCCAGGAACCCGATCTCGAATCCTCCGACCTTGGCGAGGACATCCAGTCCGTCGTTTGGATCGGGCCGGTTTATATGAAGGGCACGGTCCACGACGGCGATCTTGTGCTGTAGCTGCGAGTCGTTCCGTCCGGTTCCCCGGCCTGTAGTCTCCCGTGGCGTCAGGCCGGTCACGGATGAGGTGATGGCGCTCGACGGGGTCGTATTGCCGATGCCCATGTCGCCTGTTCCTATGATGTCGACCCCGCTCCGGGCGATCTCCAGGGCCAGGTCGATCCCTCTCACTACGGTTGTCTCCGCCTGCTGTCGGGTCATTGCCGGACCCTTGGAGATGTCGGCGGTGCATCGTCCGGCGGCGGAGACATGAAGATCAGGGTGGGCGGGCAGGGGAGTGGCGATACCGGCGTCGACGACAACGAGGTTTACACCGGCCCTGCGAGCCATGACGCTTACGGCGGCCCCGCCCGACAGGAAGTTCGCCAGCATCTGGGCCGTGACGCCCTGGGGATATCCGGTAACTCCCTGCGAGACTACCCCGTGGTCACCGGCGGCAACGATCACCGTCTTGCCCCGCGGGGCTGGGCGGTCGGTGCCGAAAATCCCGGCAATCTGCACCGACAGATCCTCAAGCCGGCCCAGACTTCCGGGCGGCTTTGTCAGGTGCTGCTGCCGCAGCTCGGCCGCGCGTCTTGCCCGTGAGTCGGAGGGCCCGATGAGGGAGACGGCGTCCTTGAGAGGCATGCCTAGAACTCCAAGCCCTTCTGTGCCCTGATTCCCCGCTCCACAAAGGGGTGCTTGATCAGTTTCATTTCGGTAACAAGGTCGGCGTAGTCAATCAGCTCCTGCGGCGCGTACCGACCCGTGATGATCACGTGCATGGAGTCGGGCCTTCGCCTTAGCGTATCGATGACTTCGCCGACGGGTATCCACCCGTAGTGCATGGCGTAGGTGAACTCGTCCAGCACTATGATGTCCTCGCCGCCGCCCGAAATGGCCTCCTTGCAGCGGTTCCACTGCTCCACGGCGAGAGCCGCCGTTCGGTCCATATCCTTGGATAGCCACGTGAAACCGTCGCCTAAGGACTCGATTGGTATGTTGAGCCTCTTTGCGGCGCGATGTTCTCCGAATCGGGCGCCGGTGTGCTTGATGAACTGGAACATCCTGATGTCAAAGTCCCTGCCCCAGGCGCGAAAGATTACTCCCAGCGCCGCAGTGGTCTTGCCCTTACCCTCGCCGGTGTTGACGATTACAAGGCCATGCCGCACGCGGCTGCGCTTGGCTCGTTCGGCGGACCCTTTGCTGCTAACTTCTTGTCCCATAGGTCGCAGGGCCGCTATGCGAACTGGTCCGCCTTCGCTGCCTTCCGTTCCCCCGCCGCCCCCACGCCCTCAGCGACTGAGGTCAGGCTTTCCAGGTTGGTCGCCTGCTCGTCGGCCGGACCGATCAGGCTTATCGCCAGTGAGCCGGTCCTCTCATCCCTGTACACAGCCGACCTGACGCCGAACGCGGACTCGATATTCTCCGTAGACAGCACCTGCTCGGGAGTTCCAGTGGCGGCGACCCGGCCGGCACTCAGAAGCACGAGGCGGTCGCAATAGCGCGCCGCCATTTGCAGGTCGTGAATGGCGGCGATGGCCGTAAGTCCGGTCTCCACCAGTCGTCGAACGAGCCCGAGCACCTTTAGCTGGTGAAGTATGTCCAGGTTCGAAGTCGGCTCGTCGAGCAGCAGCACCCGGGGCTTTTGGGCCAGTGCGCGCGACACGAAAACGCGCTGACGCTCACCCCCGGACAGGGTGTCGAGCGTCCGTTCGGACAGTTTCTCGGTCTCCGTAAGGGCCATCGCGCCTCTGGCGATATCACGGTCTCGCGCGGATTCGATCTGAAATCGCCCGAGGTGCGGATACCTCCCCATCAGCACGAGCTCCAGGGAAGTGAAGCTGTGCGTGTAGGGCGCGATCTGGGGTACCAGCGCCAGGTTTGAGGCGATGTCTTTCGGCGACAGGGACGCTATCTCGGCGCCGTCCAGCAGGACGGCGCCGTGGTCGTGCCCCAGGATGCCCGCTATGGTCCTGAGGAGGGTGGATTTGCCCGCCCCGTTGGGCCCAATGAGACCGATCAGCTGTGCCCTGTCGGCCGTCAGGTTCACCCTGTCCAGCAACAGGGCGGCCCCTACCTCGCACGAAACTTCCCTGGCGGCGATTACCGGTGGTCTGTGGGTATCCATACTGATTTACTCCGGCGCACTGAAGGAGGTGGTAATTGGCTCGGGGAACATGTCCGGCCACAGGATCCGCGCAAGCTCCTCGGCGCCAAGCATGTTCCAGTGCGACAGTGTGGTGAAGTGCTTGCTTTCCACCACGTAAATGCGGCCTGTCTTTATGGCGGGGACCTCGGCCAGCGCCTCGTTGGCCAGCAGGCTCTGTCGGAACTCCTCGGCACCGTACTCTACCGGTTGCGCAATCACGATGACCTCGGGATCCATGGAAATGACACCTTCGAGGCTGGTGGTCTGGTTTCCTTCGATGCCGGCCTGCTCGGCCCCGTTGATTCCGCCGGCGGCATCGATCACGCCTCCTTCTGTAGAGTTTCCTCCCGCCACCCAGAGCGTGTCCGAGTACTGCGTTAACGCGAGGACTCGGAGGCCGATCCCCGCGGCCCCGGTCACCGCCACGAGGGACTCGTATCGCTCGCGAAGCTCCGTCGCGAACTCGAGCGCGCGTTCCTCCTCGCCGTAGATGTAGCCCATCAGCAGGATGTTGTTCACCCGCGCCTCAAGGTCGTGCTTCAGCTCCGTCTGGACCACTGGAATTCCGGTGCGCGCGAGCGCGTCCACTCCTTCGGCCGGAAAGAACGGGCTGGTTACGACGACGTCCGGCGCCTGGGCGATGATCGTCTCTGGGTCGCGCGAGATCTGCACCTTGTCAGCCACCAGCGAGGCGACGTTGGAGAAGATAGCGTCTTTGGTCGCGCTTCCTACGGCGATCAATCGGTCTCCTGGAACCAGAGCGAGCGTGATCTCGTCGTGTCCGACGGAGGCGGTGATTATGCGCTGCGGCTTGGCGGGTATGCTAACGAGCCCGTTCAGTCCCTCGACCTGGCGTGGCCAACCCGTGTTCGTCGGATCGACGATTCCCCGGACTCCCTTAAGCAGATTGGGAGTCGGCTCTGCGGTCGGGGTGGGTTCTGGGATCTCAGTGGGCGCCGCCGTCGGTACGGCCGTTGCGGCGACCGTGGGCATAGCGGTAGGAGCCGCCGTTGGCGTCGCTTGCTCGGCCGTTTCGGATGAGCAGGCCGCAAAGGCCAGCGACAGCACCGCGGTCATTAGGAATGCTACTATCCAAGACTTTTGAATCGACAAGATTACCCCTTTCGTTCGCCCGTCACTCACAGCGAGTGCACACGACGTCTGTTGTTGATCAGCAAGAAGATGAAGAACGGAGCGCCCACAAATGCCGTGAGAACCCCGACCGGAAACTCGGCCGGCTGGACGACGGTTCTTGCGACTGTGTCGGCCAGGATGACGAACACGGCGCCCCCCAGCGCGCTCATCGGAATCAGTACGCGGTGATCCGGCCCGAGCATCAGCCGAAGTATGTGAGGCGTTACAAGGCCCACAAATGCGATTGTTCCGCTGACGGCGACCGCCGCCCCGGTTGCCAGGGCCGCCGCTCCCAGTAGAGTCAGACGGGTTATGCCCACCCTGACCCCCATCGAGCGCGCCTCGTCGTCGCCCAGCATCAGCAGATTAAGGTCCCGGGACATCAGCACGATGAAGACGGTGGCGCCGAGGATCAGCGGCGTAGCAATGCGGAAGTGCTCCCAGGAGCGCGACTCGAGTCCCCCTGCCAGCCAAAACAGGATCTCTCTAAGCGCTCCGTTATCGGGAACCAGGATGATGATGGCCGAGACTACGGCACCGAGAAATGCGTTCACGGCCACCCCCGCGAGAAGGAGGGTAGCCATGGAAAAGCGCCCGCCGAATGCGGCAATGCCGTAAACCAGGAGCGAGGCCATGATCGCGCCGACAAAGGCGAACGTCGGTAAGGCGATGAAGAACAGACCCGCCGCGCCCGTCGCGATGGCTACAACCGCGCCGACGGCTCCGCCCGCCGAGACTCCTATGATGCCAGGGTCGGCCATCGGGTTCCGGAACAGCCCCTGCATGGTCGCACCCGATACCCCGAGAGCCATGCCCACCATGGCGCCAACCAGTATTCTCGGAAGCCTGATCTGCTCGACTACCAGCTGCTCGGTGCGTCCGAAATCGGCGAGGTCGAACCCAAGATGAGCCAGCAGGATCGAAGCGACCTCGGCGGCAGGTATTGGGACGGGACCAAGACTCAGGGAGGTCAGGACGGCCGCAGTGATGAGCACCGAGAGGGCGAAAAAGCCGCCCGCCAGGCGTGTCGTAACGCCCGCCTGGCGATACCTGGTCAGCTTGGCAATGCCACCGGCCGTCAGCAAAGAAAAAACCTCCAGCGTCTCTCCGCTGGAGGTCATGGTTTCGCTCTGACCGGGGTGTCTACCCGAAGACCGAGGGACCCTCTCTGATTGCGGAAAGCGGTCACCTACCGTTCAGGCAGGTCTCCTGGCTCGCGGGTGGATTCGGGCTGCGAAGTCCTTCCCATCGATTGCTCGACAGTGGCCTCCGGCTCCATATCCCGCTTACAGTGGCGCAACCGCGGCGGATTTTCACCGCCTTCCCTATTCTCCCTGGGTGGGCACCTGAACGGGCAGTAGTCGTATGTTCGTGATTGCGCGCATCATATGGACCACCCTAGGAGCGGTCAAGTGCCCCCTGCGGCACACCGGCTGGCGCCCGCGCCTACAATGACGCCGCCGCCTATGAGCCGGCGCTCCCGAACCGACACTAGGTGCCGCAAGCGCTTCCATGCCCGCCGCCTCGCCCACGATATTCGCTCCGCGTCATCCGGGAACAGCAGGCCTAGCACGGTGCCGCTGTGCGCGGCGTTGACGCCCGAAGCCCCGGATTGTCTGCAGAGCCCTAGGACGGCCGGCAGCTGGGGCTTGGGCAATACCGTCTGATGGGCCACGGTACTGATGGTCGCTCCCCGGCCGATGAGCTGCGGATCACCTCCTTTCAGACCCGTCCTGATGAATTCGACCGCCTCTTCAAAACGCGAAGCTTGCGGCCCGATCGCCACGGCTCTATCGGCGGCATTGAAGGCCTGGGTGTGGACGGAGCCGGCAAATTCCAGCACGAGCACCCTCATGTGTGGCGGATGACCAAGGGACTGGGCTATCTGGCCACGCCGGTGGTCGAACAGTGCCACTCCGGGAATCATGACTCCGTCGCTCGGCTCTATTCCCAGTGCCAGTTCCGCCTGTTCTCGAGCGGAGAGCCGGGCATTCAGCGCCGCTGCGACCGCGCTGATCGCCGCCACTATGTCGGCCGTGCTGCTGGCCATGCCCTTCCCGCGGGGAAGCGGACTGTCAAGGCCCACGCGTGCGTCCAGGTCTCCTCGTCCCAGATACGAAAGCGAGCGCTTTACCGCGTGCGCTGCCTTGGGCGAGCCTGGCGGGGAAAACACGCGTCCTGAGCCATGCGACAGCTCCACGGTTGCTGTCGCGAAGAGATCGATGGGGCAGGTCACCATCACCAACCTGCCATCCAGCAGTCCCTGGGCTAGCTCACCGCATGTGCCCGGAGATGCGGCGGTGCCCCGAGCCACCACGCTGCCGGACAGACCCGTGTCTCGACCGGCGCGCATTACCCGAGTCCGGCGACGCGATAGACCAGTTCCATATCGATGCGCTCGCATACCAGCGCCGCCAGCTTGTCGTACTCGGCGCCAGGATCGAGTTCGTCCTCCACCGGCAAGAACCCTAGGCCTTTGCGTTCGGCGACGAACCCGAGGATTGAGCGCCGCACCGCGGCGCTGTGAAACAGCCCGTGCAGGTACGTGCCGATCGTCAGTCCCTCGTCGTCCGCGGCGCCTTCCCGGATCTCAACGCTGCGGCCCGAACGCAGGTTCACCAGGAAAGGACTGGTCAGGCCCGTCGCCGACGTGACCCCCATGTGTATCTCGTAGGCACTCAGATCCGCACCCTGGCAGGCGCTGAGCAGACCTCGTCCCTCGATCACCCGGGCCTTAACCTGGTGCGTGGCCTTCTCGTTCGAGAAAGTCGTGGAAAGCGGCAGCAGGCCCAGGCCGCAGGTCTCGGCCCTGGTCGACTCGACGCCGCCGGGATCGAGAAGCCGCTCGCCGAGCATCTGGTAGCCGGCGCAGATGCCCACTACCGGGGTGCCGCCCCGGCGCGCGGCGACGATGCATTCCGCGAGGCCCTGCGCCCTGAGCCAGTCGAGATCCGCTGCGGTGGTCTTGCTGCCCGGGATTATGACCAGATCGGGATGGCCGAACTCCCCGGCGCTGGACACGTATCTCAACTGAACGTCTGGCTCGCGCATCAGAGGATCGAAATCGTCGAAATTGGCGATATGCGGCAGCCGCGTAACGGCGACATCAAGGGAGGCTCTTCCACCGTCCGTGAGCTTGGACTCAAGGCCCAACGAGTCCTCCTCTGGAATGTGTATGTCGGAAAAGTACGGCAGCACGCCGGCCACCGGAACGCCGGTCCGCTCGCGCAGATAGTCTAGGCCCGGGGTTAGCAGCGACTGGTCGCCCCGGAACTTGTTGATCACATAACCCTTGACCAGCGCCCTTTCATGTGGCTCAAGCAGTGCCATCGTGCCGACGATTTGGGCGAATACGCCGCCGCGGTCTATGTCGCCTACCAGAAGGACGGGCGCGTCAGCGTGGACCGCGACGCGCATATTGACGATGTCGTGCTCCCTGAGGTTTATCTCGGCCGGGCTTCCGGCTCCCTCTATGACCACGACGTCGTAGTCGGCACGCAGACGTTTAAGGGCCGCCGCCACCGCGTCCCAAATCCCGGACTTTAGCTCGTAGTACTTGCGCGCCGATGCCACGGTACGGGGGCGCCCCATGACCACGACCTGCGAGCGCCGGTTGTCCTCGGGCTTGAGCAGGACGGGATTCATCTCGACCCTTGGGGCTACCATCGCCGCTGCGGCCTGGACAGCCTGAGAGCGACCTATCTCGCCACCATCCGGAGTGGCGTAGGAGTTAAGTGACATGTTCTGAGCCTTGAACGGTGCGACCTCGAGGCCGTCGAGGGCGAAGATCCGGCACAGGGCTGTAGCCAGAACGGACTTTCCGGCATGTGAGGAGGTCCCCTGGACCATGATGACCTTGGCACCGGCGCCCTCACTCATCGGCAAGTACCTGGCCCAGGGCCCGCACGAGTCGCCTGCATTCCTCGGGCAGACGGACTGATATGCGGATCCACTGCGGCATGCCGAAGGAGGTGCAGTCCCGCACCGCAATACCTCTCGTCATCAGAGCGCTCCTGACCCCTTTGGCATCGCCTACCCGAACCAGCATGAAGTTGGCGGCCGAGGAGATAAACGGGGCTCCCAGCCGACCGAGTTCTTTGTATAGGTACTCTTTGGCCTCAGCGATGGTCTGTCGGGCTTCGATCAGGTGGCGATTATCGTCCAGGGCGGCGAGGCCAGCGCGCTGCGCCAGGGAGTTGACGCTCCAGGTCGGTTGGAACTGTCTTGTCATGCGGACCACGGATGGGTCGGAGAGCAGGTAGCCCAATCTCAGGCCGGCTAGGGCGTGATCCTTGGTCATGGACCGCAGGATCGCGATGTTGCCAGCCCCGAGCAGCGGGACGAAATCCCATATCGTGTCGGCGAGCGCCCCGTACGAGTTATCCAAGATGAGCAGCCCTTCACCGGCCATGGCCGATTGGAGCCGGCTTATCTCGTCCGGGGGAAAGTGGGAGCCCGTAGGATTGTTGGGGTTGCAAAAGAATGCCAATTTCGGACGGGTCCTGCGTATGAGCTGGCCTGCGGCCTCAACGGACCACCTGAAGCCATCGCGCTCGGCAGCGCGCACGACCTGAACCTTCGCGCCCGCTCTAACGGCCGCGACCTCGTACTCGCCGAAGGTGGGAGAGAATATCAGGCACCTGTCACCGGGTCTGAGCCATGCCTGCGCCAGCAGGTGGATGAGTTCCGTGCAGCCATTGCCGATCATCACCCGGTCCGTCTCGACATTCAGGCGGGCTGCCAGTGCCTCTTTGAGCAACAGGCACTCAGGGTCTGGATATGCAGAAACATCCACATTGGATATTGCGGTCCTGACCAGCTCGGAGGTTCCCAGGGGGTTGATGCTGGCACTAAAGTCGAGCACCTCCTCAGCAAGCAGGCCCAGGGACCTCAGTTCAGCCGCTCCTAGTCCGCCGTGTGCCACTCTCAAGTCGCCGCCAGCCTCCTCACAGGCCAGCGACGGCGTGCCGCGCCGCAAGGAACGCCAGTGTTACGGCCGCTGCCAAAACGGCCGTTATCTCGGCAAGTCGCACCGCCCGTCGAATGTCGCCTGTCTCCGGCTGTCTCATGTCCCGTCCCAGACAGTAGCTTCCCGGCTTTTCCAGGCGCGCTCCGAGCAGCCCTGACATCGTGCCGATCGTTATCCCGGCATTGGGGCTCGCCGTCTGACCCTGTTCCTGTCGCATGATCCGCCACGCCCTTCGCGTGGGCAGGCGACACACCCCGCCACTCGCCAGCAAGAGCAAGGCGCTCAGGCGCGCCGGTACCAGATTTACGACGTCGTCGAGGATCGCCGAAGCCTTCCCGAGATACTCGTACCGCCCGCGGTACCCGATCATGCTGTCCAGGGTGTTGACGGCCCTGTACGCCACCGCTCCCGGAACACCAAGGATCGCGAACGCCAGCCAGGGCCCGACGTAGCTGTCCGTCGTGTTCTCGGCGACAGACTCGATCGCCGATGCAGCCACCAGCGGTGCACTTAGGGTCTCGGTGTTGCGGCTGACCAGGCTCCTCAGGTTCTCCCGTGCGACATCGAGCCTGCCACGGGCGAGAGCGTGGCGGGTCTGGTCCGCCGCATTCGAGAGTCCCCTGACCGTAAAGGTCGTTCTTAGCACCAGCGCCCCGACCACCACGTAAGGTGCGGGCCCAAGGGATATCAGGGCTCCCATCAGGAGCCAGGCAAGGACCGCTGAGCCGCCAGCGACCGCCACAACGATCACGCAGCCGAAGGCGAACGCCGCGGCAGGGCTCCTCGGCGCGACACGCTCAAGAGCGGTCACCGCGCGACCCATCCAGACAACCGGATGGATTCTCGCCGGAGGTTCGGGAAGGAAGCGATCCAGCGTCAACGCCAGAGCGAAGACGGCGGCATTCAGGACCAGATCGCTCCAATCCGGGACAAGGCTCATTTGCGGGAATCTGCCGCTCGCGGGCGTTCGGCGGTGGAGACTATCGGATCGTCAATCGAATGGGACACGTCGGAAGCTACCGCATTGGATTCTAGAGCCTCCAGCCCAGCCCGCAAGGCGGGCTCTTGACGGCTGCGCCGGGTGAGGACTACATTGAACCCATACCCCCCGGGGGTGGGTAGACGATGCACTGCCTTCCCAGGTGGATGGTATCAAGGGTAAGGAGCGTTCGATCCGCATGGCCACACCCAACGAATCACACCACGAGCATCTTCGGCACGTTGTCCCCGAAGCCAAGCAGGACGCACTGAGGAGGCTGAAATACATAGACGGCCACCTCTCGGGAATCAGGAGGATGGTGGAGCAGGATAAGTACTGCGTCGACGTTCTCAAGCAGAGCTTCGCCGTGCGCCGGGCGATCCAGAGGATGGAGATGACTCTCCTTGAGGGACACCTTCACTCTTGCGTCATCGAGGGAGTGCGAGAAGGTCGCGAAGACCGGGTACTCGAAGAGCTGCTGGAGTTGTACGCGCTCTCGGACCGCAGGTAGACGATGGCTTCCCGGGAACTGGGTGGCCTGGAGCCGCTACCGGTCGCACGCGGCGCCGGCGAGGAGAAGCTCTCTCTGGTCGTGGGCGGCATGACGTGCGCCGCCTGCGTTCAGCACCTCGAACACGCCCTTGGCAACGTCGACGGTGTGACCTCCGCAAGCGTAAACCTGGCCACGGGTCGAGCTACGGTCGAGTACATGCCTGGGCAGGCCGCGGTCTCGGATCTGCGGCATGCGGTAGAAGGGGCGGGGTATTCCTTCGAGGGCCTTGCGGGGGATGAGTACGGTGAACCCGTAGGAGCCGCGGGGCGAGCGTCCCTGGGGCGAAAGGCTATCTTCAGTCTGGCCGTGGCCGGCGTGACGATGGCCCTGATGGCAGCGTCCCCGGTAGAGTCGGCCCTACCGTTCAGAGTCGATTTCCTGCTCCTGGCCCTGGCCACTCCCGTGCAGTTCTGGGCCGGCCGCCAGTTCTATGCGGGCGCCTGGGGCGCTCTGAGGCAGCGCACCAGCAACATGAACACGCTGATCGCCGTGGGCACTTCCGTGGCATATCTCTACAGCGTGGCTGTGACCTTCCTGCACAGCACGTTTCTGTTCGCCGATTACGAGGCTGCGACCTACTTCGACACCTCAACGGCCATCATAGGTCTCGTCCTGCTAGGCAGGTATCTTGAGGCCCGGGCAAAGAATAGGGCGTCGGAAGCCATTCGGTCGCTGCTGCGCCTCCAACCGCATACCGCGGTCATTAGGCGAGACGGAGCGGAAGTGGAGTTGCCGGTTGATCAGATACTTCCCGGCGATTTCGTGCTGGTAAAACCTGGCCAGAGGGTGGCGTGTGACGGTGTGGTCTTGGAGGGGCATTCGTGGGTGGACGAGTCGATGCTGACAGGTGAGAGCGCGCCCGTGGAAAAGACGGCCGGGTCTCAGGTGGTCGGGGGTACCCTAAACGCCTCGGGCGGCCTTACCGTCCGAGCAGAGAGGACGGGCAAAGACACCGTACTGGCCCGGATCGTGGGGCTCGTCGAGGAAGCTCAGAACTCAAAGGCGCCGGTCCAGCGATTGGCGGACCTGATTGCCTCCTACTTCGTGCCGGCCGTCGTCGTCGTTGCGATAGCGGTATTTGCCGTCTGGTACGTGTTAGGGCCGGAGCCGTCTTACGTCTATGCGATGCTGACGG
Source organism: Dehalococcoidia bacterium (assembly GCA_965207145.1). GTDB lineage: Bacteria > Chloroflexota > Dehalococcoidia > Lucifugimonadales > UBA2962 > CAUZIR01. Next base: position 1,520,400 of record OZ242262.1, read on the forward strand.
CGGTTGCCGTTCTCATCATCGCCTGTCCGTGCGCTCTGGGCCTCGCAACGCCAACCGCGATTATGGTCGGCACGGCTAAGGGCGCAGAGTCGGGGATCCTCATCCGGGACGCCGAGTCGCTTGAGAGGGGGCACGGCGTTCAGGTGGTCGTCCTGGACAAGACGGGCACGTTGACCTCGGGAAGGCCAACGGCCACAGATGTAGTTGCAGCGGGGTCGAGCGAAGATGCTCTCCTCGCGCTCGCAGCGTCAGCAGAGCGCCTGTCCGAGCACCCTCTGGGTGAGGCCATACTCTCGGCCGCGAGGGAGCGGGGACTGCAGATGTCCCAGGCGAAGGAATTCATCTCCATTACGGGTCATGGAGTGCGAGCCAGCGTGGATGGTTCGGAGGTGCTGGTGGGCAGCGAGACCCTGCTCGAGCAGGCTGGCGTCCAGGTTGACTGCCTTCGCGAGAAGGCGGAGAGGCTCCGGGGCGAGGGTAAGACTGTCGTATTCGTCGCGTCTGCCGGTCGGCTGAGCGGACTGATCGCCGCTGCGGACACCCTAAAGCCAGACGCCCGCGAAGCCGTTGACTCGCTCCGAAGCCTCGGGGCGGACGTGGTGATGCTGACAGGGGACAACCCGTCTGCCGCTTCCCGCATAGCCCGTGAGGCGGGCATCGATAGGTTCGTGGCTGAAGTGCCTCCCGAAGGCAAGGCGATTCAAGTAAAGGCCTTGCAGGGCGAGGGGAAAACGGTGGCAATGGTAGGGGACGGCATCAACGATGCCCCCGCGCTTGCACAGGCCGACTTGGGTATAGCCATGGGAACAGGCACGGATGTCGCAATCGAGTCGGCCGACATGACGCTTGTAGGCGGGGAACTGCATTCCGTTGCCAGGGGAATATCTCTAAGCAGGGCCACGATGAAGACCATCAGGCAAAATCTCTTCTGGGCGTTCGCCTACAACGTCATCCTTATTCCCGTAGCCGCGGGCGTCCTGTATCCGGTTTTTTCGGCAACCGGGGTGCCGGGCGCGCTGAGCCCGATATTTGGAGACTTCGGCTTTCTGAATCCGATCCTCGCAGCGCTCGCCATGGCCATTAGTTCGGTGACGGTAGTGGCAAACTCACTCAGGCTGCGCAGGTTCGGTACCGGGCGCAAGACATAGGGTTCGGTAGTCCCAGGAGAGACAGATGCGTTTACCACTGTTTGGCAAGAGCAAGCCCGCTCCCAAGGCGGTAGATCCCGTCTGCCAAATGAAGGTTGATATGGAGAAACCCCCGGGCGGCAACTGCGAGTTCGAGGGAGTCACCTACTACTTTTGCGGTCCCGGATGTAACTGGGCCTTTCAACGGGAAGCGCAGTCCTACCTGTCGGGCGATAAGCGCATCGAGATGTAGGGACACAGGGGGGCCTTGCAAGGGGATGAACATATGAACATCGATTGGTCCACCGTCATGAGTGAGGGCCAGTGGAGGTCGGGGAGGGAGTCTTGCCGATGACCATGCCAGAGAGCCCGATAGGAAGGCTCCTTGTCGCCAACCTGGTCATGGCTTTCGCACTGGCGGTTGTGATCGGATGTGGTGGGGAGAGTGCTCCGCAGTATGGGGCGTCTGAGAGCAAGGCTACCAATGAGGTCGCCACAGCGGGACATCCTCTGTCGGAGACGGCTCGCGCGGGCGAAGAGCTGTTCAATGCCAACTGCTCGATCTGTCACGGCGTCGGCGCCGCGGGCACCAGCCGCGGACCGACTCTGATCGACAGGATCTACCACCCTGGCCACCACTCTGACCTGAGCATCCGCGTCGCTGTGCGTCAGGGAGTGCGGCAACACCACTGGACCTTCGGCAATATGGCTCCCGTCCCGGGAGTGTCACAGGGCGAAGTGGACGAGATCATCTGTTACATCCGCGAACTGCAGCGCGCAGACGGCATATTCGAAGGGAACGAATTTCCTACCGTGTGCTGACTGCGATCGCACACGACTCCTGTGGTCTGATGCTGGCGGCGGCGAATCCTTCAGGGCCTCGCAAGTGATCGCATCTCGGCTGTGGACTGAGCCGGTGGCCCCGCGCTGGCCTAATGCGAGTTTTCCCCCGTTGCTCCCCCGGCAGGGGACCGACCAGTCGCTACCACGTGTAGACTCATCCCACCGAGGGAGTGTCGGCACACGCGGGCGCGCTGCTCGCCGTCAGGTTGACCGCCCTGCATAAGGAAGGGGTAATCCGCAATGATTGAATGGCTTGGCATAGGCCACTTTTTCGAGCTTTCCCTGGCGGAAGCGATCGCGGGATTCTTCACTCCTGCTGCGATCTTCGCCGCGTTCTTCCTGGCGCAGATGATACTGCCGGCAAGACGGGCTCCCGGCTACGTCATCAACCCGGACACCGGCAAACCCCGCAACTATCGACTGAACGGCATTCTGGTCTTTGCGATAGCGGTGGTCATCTGGGCTCTTGAAGTCGGAGGTTTGCCACGTGACTGGTTCTACCGGTCCTCGATCTATGCACTGGCCGGGGGGACGGCCTTCACCGTCATCTTTGCGGTAGTGGCGGTTTTCAGCCAGCCACAGGGAGAGATAAGGAATCCCCTGATGGCCTTTTGGAAGGGGAGGGCACAGGAATTCTCGTTCTTTAACGAACGCTTCGACGTGAAGATGTACTTCTATGTCGTCGGCGGGGCGATGCTTTCGCTAAACGCTCTGTCCGGGGCCGCCTACCACTACGAGCTCTTCGGGGAAGACTCCAACCCCGGGGTCTTCATGTACGCTGCCTTCTTCACGTTCTACGTACTGGACTACTTCATCTTCGAGCGCGTCCAGCTATACACCTACGATCTGATCCACGAAAAGCTCGGCCTTATGTTGATTTGGGGCGGGCTGGTGGTCTACGGGTGGCTGTTCATCCTGCCGCTGTGGGGCATGGCAGCCTATCCGGACCCCGGGTTCTCGACGGCATGGACGTATGTTTGGCTCATCGGAACGGCCACCCTGTTCCTGCTCGGGTGGTGCATCTCGCGCGGGGCCAACCTGCAGAAATACACGTTCAAGCGGTGGCCCGACCGCAAGTTCCTCGGGATCATCGAGCCCAAGTACATTCAGGCCGGTGATCGCAAGATCCTCTGCAGTGGCCTGTGGGGCGTAGCCCGCCACTTCAACTACATGGGAGAGGGGTTCCTTTCCCTGTCCATCGCACTGGTATTCGGCTACTTCGCCATTCCCTGGGCCTGGACTTACTTTGTCTTTGTCGTCACGTTCTTCACCTTCCGGCAAATCGGCGATGACAAGCTCTGTGCCGAGAAATACGGGGCCGAAAAGTGGGCGGAGTATCGGGCTCGGGTGAAGTATCGGATCTGTCCCGGCATATATTGAGGTGTCATCCCGCCGGGCCCATGCGCGCTGCCTGCGACCGGGCGGCCGAGGCCTTTTGATGCACTGATGCTGGCCTGTTATGCTAGCGCATCATGAGGACCACGATTACCCTTGACGACCGGCTCGCAAGGCAGGTGCGTCGTGAAGCCGACGCCCGCGGCATCAGCGTCAGCGCATTTATCGCAAGGACGTTGGATGACGCCCTCAAGCATCGGGAGACGTCAGATCCACCGCCGTTCGTTCTGGTGACCGCGCGTGGCGTACGTGCCCGCCCCGGGGTCGATCTCGACCGGCCAAGAGCACTTGAAGCACATGACGACGAGGCCCGGTACGGCCTCGGGAGCCGGTGATCCTGGGTGCTGCTTCCTGACGTAAACGTCCTCGTATACGCGCATGTCGAGGATTCCATCCCGGACCATCCAGAGTATGCGAACTGGATCACCCGTATGGCCACGGGGCCTGAACCGTTCGCCCTATCTTTCCTCGCCTTGGCCAGCTTTATTCGCGTCGTGACCAACCCGCGGGTCTTCGATCCGCCATCTACGCTTGAGCGGTCGTTCGCGTTCGTATCCTCTCTGGCAGAGCGCCCTACCGCCCGTATCGTGGGGCCCGGTCCCGAACACCTGGAGATATTTGAGGCGCTGTGTCGCCAGTCCGGGGCCAAGGGTAAGTTGGTAGCAGACGCCCAGCATGCTGCGATTGCCGTTGAGCACGGCTGCACCATGGTGTCCACCGACTCGGACTTCGCCCGATTCCCGGGACTTCGGTGGCAGCATCCACTGCGCCCGGGCAGCATCTAGCCTCATTTCCCGTAGCCGTGGACGTTCACTGCCCGCACGTCCATACGGTCTGAGTTGGCGGGAAAACCGAAACCGCCACCATTTGCCGTGCTGCATAGGCGAATGTTGAATTGAGCTAGTAGAGAATAGAGTCGCGGCCGCTCCAGATTCCCTCGACCTCCTCGTACCCCAATTCGAAGGCCTCGGCCGCAATATCGCACCCAGACTCTTCGTCGGACGCATCGTTCTGGGTGGCCTGAATGCGAAATCTCTGCCTGAGGTCGTAGACGGCAAGGCATATCAGGAGGTCTCGAACGCCTTGCGCCTGCGCACTCGTTCTCGGACGGGGCCGGCGTCCCGCCAGCACCTCAGCGAGCCAATCCTGGAGCGCGGCTGGCGGCGAATCGCCTACACGCAGGTGTTCCCGGGCGATGCGAAAGACCGAATCCCACGCGAGCCTAGTCTCATGCGATTGCGAGATCAGGGCAAGCAGAAACCCATCTCGTGCCTCGGGGGCAAGTATTTCGTAGTTGTGTGCAAGGTTCCGCACAGGGTTTTCCCACAGGTCGGGGCGATGCTCGACATAGTTGCGCAGAACGTAATCGACCCAACCCATGCGTCGTCGTTCATCCATTGCTAGACATCGTCGCCACCCGATTTCCCACTTTCTCAGGGGCCTCCACCAAGGGTTGTCCAACGCCTTTGTCGGAGCGCTGGAACATAGCCGTCGGATGGCGGCCTTAGAAGCTTCGTGGCCCTGTCACTCCCGCATCCGACGCAGCCATTTGTACAAGTGCAAAAGACCTAATCTCGTTCAACAGTACACCCTCTGGCATTTCTCCTGAGCACCGTGGCAAAGACCAAACGGCTAGTCCTACGGTCGACATGAGACTCGCGACTCTCGCCTGAGGCGAATGACCTGCACATTCGGTCGAACCAGCTGCTATGTTGATGCGGTCGGTGCCGGGGGCGGTTTTGCAGGCGGGATGGGCTGTGGAACTATTCCTCGGGCTTCTACTCCCGCAAAGCAACGTGGAGGCCGGCCTTACACATGCATCCAGGCCGGTCGACCGCGTTCTTCCAGTGTTGAGACCCTTCTTTCGGGGCCCTTCATGGTGCCAACCGGATGTCGTGGCTCAGGTGGGGAGCCTAAGGCAGGGTCTGGACCTGGGTGAAGTTGCAGCAAGATCGGAACTGAGGCGTCGATCGGCCTTTTGTAGGCGGCATCTTGCAAGGGTTCCCTGCCTTTTGCACCTGGATAGTTGAGTCAGGTAACAGATTCTGAATCTTGATGGACTTCATGACCAAGAGTGGACTAAAGGCCCGTGGCGCAAGGGCGTCGATCGGGCTGCCCTTAGGCCCAAACATTCGGACGGAATAGTCTCCCTCAAACGGCCTGGGCCAGCTGGGGAGACTGCCGAGCGTCCGAACCGAGGTTCATGCCGCGAGAACTAGTTTGATCGCAGAGCCAAGATTCGGCCTGTGGCGAACCCTGCAGGATTGCCAGTGAATAATCCGCTTGACGGGACGTCATTTGTTGATAGAAGGTATCGCAGTTAGCCATCGGGTCTAGGGTCGATCCGTGTAACTGTTACACGGCCTTTGAGGAACACAAGATCTTTATGGCAATTGAACGGCATTCAGGCCGTTTCTGTGACGGGCCTGAGCTGACAGACATTTGCCACCATATTGGTGATTGGTGGAGTAAAGGAATGTGATAGGCAATGAAGACTAACCTGCTCGTGGCAGCGGCGCTGGCCGCGATGATGGCGCTGGCCGCCGCATGTGGAGGAGGTTCGCCCGAAGTTCCCACACCGGCTCCCATACCTACGCCCGAGCCGACGGCGACGGCAACCCCTGTTCCACCCACGCCGACCCCGATCCCGCCCACCCCCACGCCGGTTGAGGAGCCGGCAGCCAGGAATTCCCTTGAGAGCCTGCAGCTTACGCCGTCTACCCTGGGCAGCGACCTGATAGATGCACTTTCGGAAGAGGAAGTGTCTTGCATCAAGGCCGCCGTGGGCGATCAGATCTTCGGCCTGATGCTCTCCTCGCCCATAATGCAGGCCAGTGCCAACCCCGCCGCAGCTGCTCCTATTTTCGGATGCCTGACGATCGAGAGCATTGTGTATTTCGGGGTTGCAATGTTCGATGCCCAGGCCGGGGGATGGGAACCTGAGAGCCGCGCCTGCGTAGCCCAGCTGGGTCTGGAGCATCCCGAAGCGATCTTCGTGCAGATGGGCCTCGATTGGGAAGGTGAGGAAACCAGCGCAGCCTCGGCAACTAACGTGTATAACCTGGCCATTTACGATTGCCTCACCGACGAAGAAAAACAGCAGTTCACATTGGAAATATGGGCTGGTCTGGATAGCAACTCGCCCCTAAGGGGACAGGACATACTTGATCTTCTTCCAGGGCCTGAGGCCGCATGCGTGCGCCAGGGCTTGGCCGAAGATGAATTTGAGGTCATGGTCGGCTCCACCCCGTTGAAAGCCGTGGCGATTGGTAGCGCCGTCGCCGAGTGCATCAGCCCGCAGTCGACTCTGGAGATCTTCGTGACAGGCATGGAGGGCGCAATAGGGGACCTTACCGAGGAATCTGCCGCCTGCCTATTGAGTTTCGCCAGTGCCAATCCCGCCTACGTTGCCTTGCTGGCTGGTGGGTTGGATAGGGCCCGGAATATGCCCGCAGACGAATTCGTTGACCTGACCGACATCGGGACCGAGTCGTACGAGTGCCTTACGGACGAGGAGCTGAGAAAGGTTCAGGAGACGGTAACCGAGTCGTTGGGACGGTAGGACTTCTCCGAGAGTCAGGCGCTGATGCCAAACAAGGTTCTCATCGGGTCCACCCGACTGGAGGATATCGCCATTTGGGAGCCCGATCGGAAAGTTGCCCAACGTGGACGCTGCGGGGCTGTTTGGACGGACCGGGCGGTTCGCGGGACGGACGTTCATGCTGACCGCCGAGTAGAAGGGACTGCCTGCGGGCGGAGAAAAAAATGCCCCGGGCGGTATGGTGTAGGGGAGATTTTCCATCAAGTAGGATTGCCTCACGGTCTCTGCGGCCATCCGATGGAGCGCAAGACCAACATCGCATCCGTCAAGAGGATTGGGGTCAGCCTAGCGCTAGACGCCTCAGCATAGAGACTAATGTGGACGACAGAGTAGGGTCAGGCCTTGGCATCTAAAGGCGAAGACGTACGCTACGAGCCAGATGAGAATCCTCCCCCTCCTGTAACCCTTGGTGCGGGGCTGCAGGCGGCCTTCATCATCGTGGCGCCGGTGGTGCTGACCGTGGTCATTGTGGCCCGGATCGCCGAGCAGCCCGAAAGCTACATCTCGTGGGGCGTCTTCGCGGCACTGCTAGTCAGTGGCATCACCACGATCCTGCAGGCCGTGCGGGTGGGGCGAGTCGGGGCTGGACACGTCCTGATCATGGGCACGTCGGGGGCGTTCATAGCCGTGTGCGTTGCGGCCCTGATGGAGGCCGGCCCCGCCACGATGGCGAGCCTCATTCTGGTCTCCTCCCTGATTCAGTTCCTGCTGGCCGCCCGGCTTTCCCTGCTGCGAAGGATATTCACGCCCGTCGTGTCGGGGACCGTTATCATGCTGATAGCCGCCACGGTCATGCCGGTGATATTCGACACCCTGCATGAGGTACCGGAAGGCGTATCCAGCGCGGCAGCCCCGGCATCTGCCCTCACGACCCTGGTGGTGGTGGCGGCGCTGGTGCTGCGGGGACCACCGGCATGGCGCCTCTGGTCTCCGGTAATTGGCATAGTGGCTGGCAGCGCGGTGGCCGCGCCCTTCGGCCTGTACGACGTCGGTCAGATACTGGACGCATCCTGGGTGAGCGCGCCACTGGGCTCATGGCCGGGACTGGATGTCACACCCGGCGCCGAGTTCTGGGCGCTGCTACCCGCATTCGTGGTCGTCACTCTTGTCGGCGCGATAGAGACCATCGGCGACGGTGTGGCCATACAACGGGTGTCGCGGCGCAGGCCACGGGCGACGGACTTTCGGGTGGTGCAGGGCGCGCTCAACGCGGACGGGATGGGCAATTTGCTATCCGGCATCGGGGGCACGCTGCCGAACACGACCTACTCGTCAAGCATCTCGCTGGCCGAGGTTACAGGCATCGGGGCACGGCGCGTGGGCATCGTCATCGGCGTTCTTTTCTTGGCGGTGGCCTTCTTCCCCAAGTTTACGGCTGTGGTGATCGCCATCCCGGCCCCGGTGGCCGCCGCATACCTGACCGTTCTGATCGGCATGCTCTTTGTGCAGGGCATGAAGATCGTCGTTCAGGATGGGGTTGATCACAGGAAGGCCATCGTCGCGGGTCTTTCTTTCTGGATTGGCACGGGATTTCAGAACGGATGGATATTCCCCGACCTATTGGGAGATGGATTTCTGGCAGTGCTCCTCGGCAACGGCATGACCTCGGGCGCTCTGGTGGCGGTCCTCATGATGCTGCTGCTGGAACTGACGGGACCAAGGCGCGAGCGGCTGCGAGTGCCGCTGGACATGGACACCCTGCCGCAGCTTACGGATTTTCTCAGTACGTTCGCCAAGAGAGCAGGATGGAATGCCGCCTCGGCAGAGCGGCTGGTGCTCGTCGGAGAGGAGACCCTGACCAGCATGCTATCGGAGGACGAGGGGGATCCGGAAACGGATCAACCGCGACACTTGGTCGTCAGCGCCAGGGCCGGGGGAGGAGGGGCGGAACTGGAGTTCGTGTCTGCGGCAGGAGAGGAGAATTTGGAGGACCGCCTAGCGTACCTGGGGGAGAAGCCAGACATTCAGGATACCCGAGAGATCTCATTCCGCCTGCTGCATCACTTTGCGTCCTCGGTTCGTCACCAAAAGTACCACGGCGTGGACATAGTCACGGTACAGGTGGAAGGGTCGCGTTGATCTCAGCCGCAGGTTGCGTTGGCCCGTCCAACCATCAACTCCGACCAAGGTGCCCTTCCTGCTTCCAACTGGCGGTATCTAGCCTTTACCCGTCCCGGCGACATCCCGGCCTGTCGATTTCGCCCCGAACCGAGCCAGATGCCTAAAGAGACGGCAAGATCGATACGTAATCTGGATCGAGCCGATCTGCCCACAGGCCATGTATAGCGTTTGGGGTGACGGTTCCTGCACAGGCTACTAGTCTTCCTTGAAGATCTCGTCGCCGCGTTGTAGTCGCACGGCGATGTTGAAGGTCTGATTTACCGCTCTGGGCGTCGGGTAATGGGCGGCTAGGAACCTGGCCGCGCCGACCAGGACGTGCCGGGCCGCGTCGGTTCCCATGCGCTCCCGGTACTGCTGGAGTGCGGCGTCGACGATCTGGAAGTGGTGAAAGGTCGAGTCCTCCCTTAGCATGGCGTGGGCAAGCAGCGGGAGGAGTCCCTCAGCGGACTTCGAGGCCGTCATGTAGTCGGTCACCAGTTGCGCCACCCGTTCCACCTGTTGCTGCGAGTCCATCGCCTCAAGGAGCCTGGCTCCGATGTCGTCCGGAGACCGGGTGCCCTCCGGCACGGGAATGCGCTGGGCGGGCATGTTCAGGAAGCGGTCGAGGTAGATGCTGATCGCAGTATCGAAGACGGCGCGCAGGAGCTCGATCGACGGGGCGCGTTTCAGGGCCTGGTGCAGCGCGTTGGCGGCGGTGAGGGTATTGTGAACGGTGTCCCAGTCGCCGAACTCGTTCGAGGTGTGGAACCGGGCCATTCTGAGGAAGGCGGCGTAGGCAACCGCGCTGCCCAGTTGCCCGGCAGTTGCGCCCTTCCGAACTGCGGCCTGCAGCTCCCCAAGCGTTGCGCCCGGATCGTCAGCCAGTATCGTATCGACTAGAGCCCGCTCTCCGTCCCAATCGCCCCTCAACCCTGCGCCCTGGCGCCAGAGCTCGGGGAGGGCGCTGCGGGCCTCCCAGACCATTGAGGACAGGTCGATGGGGTTCCGCCAGGAATTAAGCTCCTCGCTGCGGCGCGCTGTGGCGATGCCGTGTACGAGGCTGGTGAGCACCTGGCCCGCGTGCTCCCAGCCGATGTGGTCGAGCAGCTCGAACGCCTTGTTGCAAAAGTCCAGAACGTGGCCGGCGTCCAGGTAGACGCGGTCCGTCGCTGCGGCAAAGACCATGTCTGCTATGTCGCGGGAGGATATGCCGAGGTGGATGGCCGTTCGCAGACACCGCTCTGCGCCCTCATCGTCTCGTACCTCGATGAAGCTGCGGAACCATCCCTTGAAGACCTCGGGACGGCTCTCTCCTGTGGGCAGAGGATCGACCAGGAAGCGGGGAGGTCTTCCGGCGCACTCTGCGGCCACATGTCTGATGCCCTGGTAGAGGGCGAGTGGGCGGTCTTCCGGGTACAGGCGGGGGAGTATGTTTGCCGAGCACGTCAACATCGTCAGGGCTTGTCCCCAGCCGCGATCCGAGTAGGTGGTCCCGAACATGGCGCCGATGGTCAATGGCGTCCGGTAGTCGGTGGGGGACGAGCTTAGTCCGAGGACGGACTTGGCGATCACCAGCCGGATATTGTGCTCCATACCGTCCTTAAGGCGGCTCGACCACCTCTCAACTGCGTCGGCCTGCGGCGGGCTGGGGTCCACCCAGACGCGGCCGCCCGACACCGTTACCGGGAAGGATCCCACGTCGTCGGCGAAAGGGTCGAAGGTACCGCCGCTGGATAGGTCAAACCTGGCGTGATGCCAGTGGCAGGTAAGGATTCCATTGCTGACGGTGCCTCTGTCGAGCGGGAAACCCATGTGGGGACACCGGTTGTCGACCGCGGCGAAGCGGTCGCCGATGGGGAAGACTGCGATGGCATGTCCACCACCGGTGACGACCGTGCATCCCCGGGCCCGCACCTCTTCGACGCTCCCGGCGTTGAGCAACCGTTTGATGGTCCTGGTCATTGGACGCCTCCCGATGGATATAGATGCAGGACGGTTGAGCGCCCCGGGGCGTGCTCCTAGCGGCGCATCCGCCCGCGAATAGCCTCCTTCGCCTCCAGGAAGGGTCGACGCAGGTAGGCCAGGTGATCGGCCTCCCCATGGTGGTGGGTCACGGTTCCGGGTGAGTGCCTGCCGGCCACCTCACCAACGTATCCCATGGCACCGTCTATCATCGTGAGCATATACTCGGCCACCTCGCTGTCGAACATTCGCCACTCTCCGCCGCAGGCCACGTAGATGGGCGAGGTGTGGGCGAAGATGCCCCTGCTCCAGACATCGTAGTACTGCACAGGGTCAAAATAGTCCGCCGCACCGCAGCGCGCCGCCAGCCACGTGTGGCCATCGACATAGATCCGCTCCTTGAGCGAGAGCCCGCGTCCCACCCGAGACTCGGTAGAGGCAACGACCCGTCCCTGCTTTACGATCTGAAGACTGTGCAGCGGCAGGATTGACTCGGCCCAGGCCTCCACTTCCACCGTGCCTGGACCAGACAGGGCCACCGTGTCCCCCACGCGCTGACCGTCCACCTTAAAATCCATCATCGGACCACCGCTGGCGAAGGTTCGCCCGCTGGCCACACTCTTGCACCAGTTCTCATAGGTGAACTCCTGGTCCTCGGGTATGTAGGCGTAAGTGCGGTACATGCCCACGGGAACGTCGTTGCTCATCTTGTCGGTGCCCGCCACGAGGGGAACCCTGTAGCCCCCATTGAGATACCGATAGTATTCAATGTGGTTGTACTGCTCGTGGCGAATCATCTCCACAGCGTCCACTCGACCCGTCGCGATGAGCGCAGCCTGCTCTCCGTAGGGCATGGGAAAGTGGGGGATGATGACGGTGCCTCCCTGTGCGTGCGCCCGGTCCGCCCAGTGGCTCATCACCGTCTCCATCGTGCCACCCAGCTCGCCCTCGCTTGGCCCGTCGCTCGCCCAGGGCATCAACGGGCTCTTAAGGCCCCACAGGAGCATGTGTCCCATGAAGTGCTGGCGGTTCTCCTGGGAGACGTACACGATATTGTCGCCCTTGCGACTGATGCTGGGACCGCCGGTGAACTCCTCGATACTCGTGAACAGGCTCCCCCACTGGGCCTGTAGAAGGTTGACGACGTTCAGGTCCTCCGCTTGGGATTCGATATGGCTGCCCTGGGTTGACAGGAAGTGGACGTGGGAGTCACCGCTGTACCATCTGCGCTGGTTCATATCGATCCACCGCTTGATCCGCAGGGTGAGCTCCCGCTGCCCGGGCTCGATCTTTACCCTGGTGCGCAACGGCTCGTACTCGGGACCTCTGGCCACGTCGACCAGGACGTCTCCCCGGGGCAGCCATCCCTCGCACGTCCCGTCGATATAGGCATACGTGATCTGGCCAAGCCGCACGTCTCCTCCCACGTCTATGTGCCATGTATCGAGGTTTGAGTTGACGTGGTTGTGGTGGCCATGCGGCTGGTACGGTATCCCGTCTGGCGACCGGAAGTGGACCCTGCATGCAAGGGGCCTGTTCGTGTCATCATCCAACACGGTGACGCGGACCCAGTTCCGCCCGCGGTCGGCTAGTTCGAGACGCACGCCGGGGGTTGCGACGGCGCCCTCCTTCTCCACGTCTCCCCATCGCGCCCTGCCTACCTCCACGCCGTCCTGTTTGACAGTCACCGTGGCGGACGGTATTGCCGCGATCTCCGCGTATGCCGGAGATGAGGCGTTACTCTGCGGCTCTCCGAAGCCCTTGAACTCCGAGCTCAGGAACTCTTCCGCCGACGCTTCGGGTAGAGTCTGAGGATAGGTCGCGATCCCTCGGTCTACCTCCACATCCAGATCGAGCGCGAGGCGGTGCCTCTGACCGCCCAACGCGGAGTCCGGCGGCCTTTCCAGTTGCTTGGGGTCCGCCACGACGATGCGGGTCTCTCGCCTACCCTGGCGGACGAAGGGGTGCTCATCCAGGTGTCCAAGGGTGATTCCGGCGATGATGAACCCGGGTCCCTTGGGCACGATCTCTATGGACTCGATCGTGCGGTCGGGGTGGGGATTCTGCCAGGACCATAGAAGGTATGCGGCGGCCCTGCGGTGGACGGCTTCCGTCTGTCGTTCTCCCGCTAGATCCCATCCCTCTTGCGAGCCCCTGTGTCGGGGAAGAAGCAGATCATTCTGGTCGCTGACCGCCAAAAACGGCTCGAGCCGGTCGCTGGCCACCGTACCGATCTCGAACCGCTCCCGTACGGGTATCCGCACCTCGTCGGCATCCGAGATGTGGAACACGTACTCGGCCACGAGCTTGCCCACCATCCCTCCCCGCATCAGATCCGACTGCTGAAGGCGGTGGGCGAAGATCACTCGCCGCGCCGCTTTCGCGATCTGAATGGCCACCCGCTCGGAGTCGCCGTTCAATGCGAGGAGGCAGTTGCCGGAAGCGTCTTCTCCGCCCACCAGGAAGGGTAGCCCCCGAAGGGACTGGCGACCTAGGAGGACCCTTCCGCCCTCGCCCAACGCCTGTGGCCCCGCGTTACACCAACTTGAAAGGTCGACAGGCTCGTAGTCCAACATCGCCTTGGGCTCACTCCCCAGCCCGCCGCCGTCGCGGAGAGCGCTATCGAGATCCTGATCCGCCGAGGTAAGTGGCGGTGATTATAGCCCGATACCCGTGGGCGCAGGGTGGCCGCAGTCGCATTGAACGGCCATGCGGTCGTGTCGGCGGCGACGCCCCTTACGACGTGGTCAAAATCCCAGACCGGACGAGGTGGAATCGGGATGTGGGAATCCCGCATCCCGACCATGCGCCCAGACCTGTCGATTGGCGGACGATGGACCTTCTTTCACCTGCAATCCTTAGGGGACTACGGCGCGGGAAGCGGCTTTGACAGCCAACCGGCGCCTCCATACACTGACCGCCCAGTCCAATCTGAAGAGGATGTCCGGTATGGGGTTCAAGCTGGTGATCCTGCCGCCCGACGGTCTCGGCGATTCTTCCGTCGTCGACAACTGGCCCGGGAGGCTGAGAGAGGCCATACCCGGCATCGAGGTCACGCTCTGCAGGTCTCCGGGGGAGGCGATGGAGAGCATACAGGACGCGGACGCCGCATTTGGGAACATCGTGCCCGAGCTCTTTGAGCGGGCGGGAAAGCTGCGCTGGATAGCATGTCCTCAGGCGGGGCCAGAAGCTGGATACTACCACCAGGCTCTGATCGACAGCGACGTCGTCGTCACCAATACGCGTGAGATCTACAACGATCACATCGGATCCCACATCATGGCTCTGCTCCTTGCGTTCGCCAAGGGGCTTCACATCTACATGCCACAGCAGCTGCGAGGGGAGTGGAAGCCGTCGTTCGCCCCCGTGCACCTTCCTGACTCCACGGCGATCGTCGTGGGGGTCGGCGGCATAGGCGCCGAGGCGGCGCGCCTCTGCGCCGAGTTCGGCATGACCGTACTCGGAGTCGACCCCAGGCGGGAGGATATCCCTGAAGGTGTGGCGAAGCTGCACAGGCCGGCTGCGCTCGAAGACGTGCTGCCCCGCGGTGACTTCGTGGTCGTGACCGTCCCAGAGACGCCGGAGACCCGGGGGATGTTCGGCGCCCCTCAGTTCAGGGTCATGAGGCGGACCGCCTTCTTTATCAACATTGGACGCGGAGCCACGGTGCTGCTCGACGATCTGGTGGACGCCTTGGAGGGAGGGGAGATAGCCGGCGCTGGCCTCGACGTCTTCCAGGTTGAGCCGCTTCCGGCTGGGCATCCGCTCTGGCGGGCTCCGGGAGCCGTCATCACCCCGCACGTGGCGGGTCTGGGGCCCTATCTGGAGGAGAGACGGACCGAGTTGTTCATCGACAACTGCGTCCGTTTCAACGAAGGGAGGCCTCTACGGAACGTGGTTGACAAGGGCCTGTGGTTCTGAGGAGACCTGCAGAGAATATGAGAGAGGCCGTCGCGCAGTGCGGCGCCGTGGGAGGCCTCCAGCTCCGCTTTCATAGGTGCAAGTTCACGTTTGAATCACGGTAGTTTCCCGCATTCTGCCCGCACCATCCAACCCCACATTGAATCAGCACCTTCCGCCCGGCGGGACTATGGGTAAGCTTTTGCCTTCGTTGGCGGACCTGAAACCGGGATGGCAGGGCAGTGCAGCCGTGGCATCCTTGGACACCCGTCCCTCAAACTGGGACTGCCTTTATCGAGAGTGGAGGATGGCAGATGAGTACGACCGGCGCACTGGACGACAGGTACGAAGACGCGGAGAGAGGTCTGGACTGGTTGGAGAAGCTTGAGGCCCTGCAGGCTCGCTCTGCGTCCGATCGTGCTGCCTACGAAGTCGCCGAATACGTGATGAAACTGCGCAAGGCAGTGACGGAGTTAGCCGGAGCCCGCACCGTCCCTGAGCTGAGTGAGGCTGTGGGAGCGGATACAGCACAGCTGGTCGAGGAACTCCGAGAGGCGGGGGATACGGACTACTGGAACACGAGGATTCGCCCCGCCCTTTTGAAATCGGACGGTTGACGATGCCGTTCTCCTACTAGTTGCTGTTCTAGAACTGCGAGCGCCTGTCTGGTACCAAGGGCGTGGGTACGCAGGGTTATGCGACCCGCCCAACCCTGCGGGTACCCGCGTCAATCATCCTCATCCGCAGCCGTCCGCTTCTCTGGCCGGGGACGGGGTTACCTCGGGATTATGGGCAGGATCAGGCGGGACGGGCGAGCGGCGTCATGGTAGATCGTCTGGTCCGCCTTGCGCATCTCGGCGTCGAATCCGGGCCGGTTCCCGGTGTTCAGGTTGCGCTCGAACCGCGGGAAGTTGCTGCTGGACACCTCCAGCCGGATGCGGTGCCCGGCCCTGAAGACGTTGCTGGTCTCCCACATGTCGACCTTAAGCTCGTACACCTCGCCTGGCGTGATCAGGCTCGTCTCCTCGACGGAGTCCCGGTAGCGGACTCCGAGCAGTCCCTCGGTGATGATGATGGCCCTGCCGTCGGGATGGACGTCGACCAGCGTGCCGGTGAAGTCGGTGTCCGGTGCGCTGGATGAAGCGAAGAGGATCATCCGGACGGGTCCGGTGACCTCGGTGTCCCTTCCTAGTGGATCGGTCGTGTAAACGAGCACGTCGGCCCGCTGCTCCGTCGCGCGCCTGTCCTGCGGACCGCCTACCGTCTCCTCAATCGCCATGATCTGCCCGCCCATAGTCCAGACGGGGTCGTCGGGATCGTACGTAAACCCGTCGGCCGGCTCGTCGGTCGGGGGTTCGGTCGAAAGCGCGCCGTCACCGTTGAGGGTGTTGGCGCCGCCGCCACTGTGTAGGTAGTAGTCCGCATACCGCGTTCTGGCGAGCGGCCACTCCTTCTCCGACCGCCACGCGTTCTCCCCCATCACGAATATGCGGACGGGTGGTTCGTCGTCGATGCCGTTGTCGATGCCCCTGAGCCTGCGGTCGTTCCAGCGCAACTGCTCCCCGTCAAAGTCCATCTTGGCGTCGGGGCCGAAGTCGACGGCGCCCGGAGCGGGGACGCCGATGGGCCCGTGGAGCCAAGGCCCCACCAGCAGCTTGCTGAGCCTGCGCGCTTCCACGGTTCGCGCCTTTTGCGACCAGCCCCTGTACAGCTTGAACCCCTCGTGAAGCAGGTTGTCGTACCACCCGGTCACGATGTAGGCGGGCGTCTCTATCTCCGCGTATCTGGACCGCAGGCTGTATCCCTTCCAGAAATCGTCGAACGTCTCGTGCTCGATGACGGATCGGTAGAACGGTACATCGGCCAGGTCGTCGAGCGCCGATATCAACGGCAGCCGCCGGTAGAACGCCTCGGAGTCCATCAGGCTCCTCGGCCCTCCCTGCATCGTGCGCCCAGCCATGTTGATAAAGTTGAGCGCCACGTGAAGCTGCAGCGGGCCGTCGACGCGCCAATGTCCGAAGTTGTCCTGCTGTGAGACGGTGGGCACCATCGCCTTCAGGTACTTGCTCCGGAGGGGCGCGGTCAACGATTGCGTAAAGCCGACGTAGGACTCGCCGAACATGCCTATGTTGCCGTCGCACCACGGTTGAGCCCCGATCCATTCCTGCGTGTCGTATCCGTCCTCCGCCTCCTGGTAGTAGGGGGCGAACTCGCCGTAGGAATCGAAGCGGCCGCGGCAGTCCTGCATCACCACCGCATAGCCGCACTCCAGGAATCGCCTGCATGACTCCATGTAACCCTCGGCCTGGTTGTCGTAGATCGTGCGCACAAGCATGGTCGGAAACGGCCCGCCCTCCGGGGGTAGATATACATCGGCCGACAGCTCGATTCCGTCACGCATCTTGACCCTTGTGTCGATCATGATCCGGTACGGTTGAGACGATGTGAATCGCGATCCATCCATCTTGCTCTGCCTCCTGAGAAGAAAGCGGGGCCTAAGCCTACACGGATCTCGGCCTGTGGATCAGTTGCCCCACGCTAACGTCACGCCAGGTGGTGTCATGAGCGAAGAGCTGCGCCATCAGGCCTGAAGGTCGAGCCGAAGGCTCTTTAGCACCGCTGGATTGATGGGCCCCTTCTTGTCGGTGGACGGCAGCCATGTTCGAATTTTGGATGGGAGCCGTCTCTGCACATCCTGGACGGTGGTCAGGATCCAATGCATGGGACCCCGACGGAGTCGACCCGGCGGCGAGGCGCGGTTCCGCGGGGCCGACGTCCTATCAGGTCTCTAGTTCTGCCAGCCTACCGGCGGTGCCCTCGGCCTCCGCGGACAACCTCTCCCACTCCTCCCAGAGCGATCCTGCCTGTTCTTTCAGCACCGCGTACTGCTGCCCCGCGAGCGCGAGCTGAGCCGGGCCATCGAACTGGCCTGGTTGCGAGAACTTGGCCTCCAATTCCGCTATGCGGGCCTCGCGGTCAGTGAGCATGGTGTTTATCTCCTCTATGCGTAGTGCCAATCGGCGAGCCTCTTTTCTGAGGGACCGGCGTTGTACCTCCTCGGCGCTCAGGGTCCGCCGCGAATTCTTCTTGGCTTTGACCCGTCCTGAATCGGCCGGAGGCGCTCCGCTGGCTGCCGGATCGGCGTTTACGTTGCTGGGCCGAGTCTGCTTCCGATACAGGTAGGCGTCGTAGTCGCCCGGGAAAACGGTGGGCTGGCCGGCGTCAATCTCAATGATCTTGTTGGCGACATGTCGCATGAGAGTTCGGTCATGCGTTATGAGACATACCGTGCCGTGGTAGTCCTCGAGGGCGTCCGCGAGGACCTCTCTGGCGGCGATGTCCAGGTGGTTGGTCGGCTCGTCCATGAGGAGCAGGTTGCTGGGCTGGAGGAGAAGCTTGGCCAGGGCCACCCGTGCCTTCTCTCCGCCCGACAATACCGAAATCGGCTTGCGGACGTCGTCGCCGCTGAAGAGGAACCCACCCAGGGTAGTGCGAAGGTTCTGCTCAGACTCCGTCGGTGCGGCATGTTGCACCTCTTCGAGAATCGTGTGGACTGGATTTAGGCGCTCAATGACGTGCTGCGCATAATAGGCCGTAACCACGTTGTGGCCGATCCTCCTCTCACCCTCGTCAGGCGGGAGGATGCCCGCCAGGATCTTGAGCATGGTCGTTTTCCCTGCGCCGTTAGGCCCAACCAGTGCAACACGATCTCCGCGCGACAACACCAGGTTCATGCCACTGTAGACAGTGTTGTCGCCGTAGGACTTGCCGACGTCCTTCAGGGATATGACTTCCAAACCACTGCGTGGAGGTTCCGGGAACTTGTACCTGATTCTCTTCGTCGTCCTTGGCAGCTCAATGGTCTGCACCTTCCGAAGTTGCTTTAGGCGACTCTGTACCTGACTGGCCTTGGTTGCCTTGGCCCGGAAGCGCTCGACAAAACGCATCTGCCTGTTCATCTCGCGATTCTGCCTGGCCGCGGTGGCCTGCCTGACCTTGAGGGAGCGATCGCGTGCCAGTGCATATTCGTCGTAGTTGCCCTTCATCAGGAGCACTTCGTCCTCCTCGAGGGCAAGCACCTTGTTTGCAACCTGATTTATGAATGCTCGGTCGTGAGACGTGACGAGCACCCCGCCCCGAAAAGACGCCAGGTACTTTTCGAACCAGAGGTTTGCATCCAGGTCAAGGTGATTGGTTGGCTCATCCAGGAGCAGAAGATCGGGTTTCTTGAACAGAATTCTGGCAAGGCCCGCCCGCATGGCCCAGCCGCCGCTGAACTCACTAATGGGCCTGGGAAAGTCCCCTTGCTTAAACCCGAGACCTGAGAGGATAGCCTTGGCCTCGTGGTCTCTGTCGCCTCCACCGGCGGCTTCAAGGGCCGTCTCATGCTGGCCGAGGCGTCGCAGCAGTTCTGCCTGGATTGCCGGGTCAGACTCCGAAGAAAGGGCCCTCTGTGTGGCGACAACTCTGTCCTTGAGGGCAATAGCGTCGGAGTCTGTGTCCAACACCTCTTGCAGCAGGGACCTACCGGTAAATGGTGCTATATCTTGCCTGAGATAGCCCACAGTAGCGTTGCGTTGCCTGGAGACGCTTCCTGAGTCGGGTGAAGTATCGCCTGAGAGGATGTCCATCAGGGTGGTCTTCCCGGAGCCGTTGGAGCCTATGAGCGCAATACGGTCTCCTGGGGCCAGAACGAGGCTGAGGCCATTGAACAGCGCCCTGTCCGAGTAGGCCTTGCTTATGTTCGCCGCAAATAGCATTTCTCCGCGCCTGCCATTTTAGACGGACAGGAGAGGGATCCCTTCCTCGAGCGGTAAGGTCTTCGGGGCCCGTGGCATGGCGCCCGGGGAGCGCCTGGTGCGCTGCTGCCGTGGCCCTGCCTGTAGTGCTCCGGGAATGTCATCCGGCAGGGTCAGGCTGCGGTCTCGGTCGGCAACAGCGGCGACTGACCTCGTCGATGAAAGTTCTCTGGCCGACAAGGAGCACGCCTGAGGTGAGGCAGTGGGGTGGCCGGGGAGGGTGCCAGCGTCTCTCAGATACGGGCCAGGAGACGCTTGAGTAAACGGAGGACGGAGCCGGAACGGGTGGTGGTGCTAGGGGGCTGACATGAAACCCTGCTGCGCTACTTGTCCACGCGGCAACTGATGATGTCTAAGCCGTAGTACTTGCGGTGGTGTACCGACGAGGCGTAGTGCCGCAGTATTCGGACCGACAGTTGATCTTCGTCTTCCAGCGCCTGTTCCTGGCCCAGATAGGCCATGCGATTCTCGATGTTTCCCTGGATCGCATCGTCCGAAGCGACCACGATTTCTAGCTCGGCCGATCCGCTGTCGGGGAGAATGGTGGCGACCAACCTGCGCTTCGGCTCGACCGGGTCGTGGTTCTCGTCATCGAGCAGATTCAACATGACTTCCTCGCCTACTAGGCGAAGCCGGTTTTTCCCTTCCTCGGTCCAATTGTGTCCGTCGGCGAATTGGCAGAGAAATCCGTCCACGGCAGGCAATGAAGACTGGGACAAGTCAATTCTCAGTTTCTTGGCACGTAAAGCTGACAGTTCGGTGAACGTGGTCATCACTATTGCCGCCATACCGCCGACGACGATGGAATTGCCCACCAGATGAATGGTGACCCCCTCGAATAGTCCGCTAAGGGTTGCCGCCGACAGGCCCAGGACCATGGAGACGCCCGTGATGGTAGCCTTCTTCTGGTCAACTTGGCTGGTGAACACGGTTTTCGCGCCCTCGACGAAAAGCATGCCGAAAATGACTACGTACACCGCACTGGCTACAGGGCTGGGGATGGCAACCAATATGGCGAGCATCTTGGAAAAGAATGCGACTAGTATGGTCAACAGTCCCAGGAATATCCCCACACTCGTCGCGGCGACACCGGTAAAGGCGATGTAAACCACGGTGGTTGCCCACGGTGCAGCTACAGGCAGGGTTCCCAATAGGCCGGAAACGAGGGTGCCCGCCCCGTAGGCGTTCAGGCCTCCCTGCACCGTGCGAAAGTCGATGGCCGTTTGATTCCGATAGGAAGCGCGGTGGATTACCGACAGGTCTCCTACCGCCTTGATGAAGCTGATGAGGTTCACGAACACGAAGACTGGAAGCAGTGCCCAGAAATCCACGCTGAGGGTTAGATCCAGTCCGGGCCAGCCAAGATCAGGTAGACGCACCCATGGAGTGTTAGCGATCAAATCGGTGTGGTAAAAGCCCAGGGGTACGGCCACAGCCAACCCGACGGCGACGGTTACCGGCAAAATCCACATTCGCCAGACCTGTCCATCTTGCAGGGACATCAGGACTCCGGCGACAAGAGCAGCCATGCCCGGTGCCAGGAAAAGCCACATGGATTCGCCCTCCGGCGGCACGACGGATCTGCTGATGATGAAGGGCAAGGCCGAGACCGCCACAAGCATGACCACCACGCCGCTCACGGTCTGCGTGAATATTCGGCGGAAGGAGGCCAGGCGAAATGTCAGCACGTACTGAACAAGGGTGGAAAACACCACCAAACTGGCCAGCAAACCAGGTCCACCGACATGGAGAGCAAGCGCACTGACCGCTAGGAACGGAACGTTGAAGTTTGTAACGATGAGGCGGCCCGAACCGAAGTGTCGCAGGCGGAGGGTCTGAAATATCATGCTGGCTCCGGTGACCGCCAGCGCGGTAAATGTCACCCACGACAGGTAGGATTCCGACTCCCCGGCTGCCCGCACCACAAGCGCGCCCAGCAAGGCGAGACTGATAGTGTTTGGAATGAGTATCTGTAAGGCCGCAGATATCGACAGCAGCGGCGGACACTTCTCATCCGGTTCGTACTGGATTTCATGTCGCCCCTGGGCTTTTCTGAACATCTAGATGAAACCCCTGTCGCCGCGGCCCGCTTGGCGAATGGCATCGCACGCCGAACGATCTTCTCCGGTGCAGGCGACTTAGGAGCGGCAGGTTGTCCGCGTCATCTTATTCCCGTCCGCACAACCCCATCTCCCCCTGGACCGATAGAGAAAGCAAAGCCTGCCCACTATAATTTGAGACTATGTCTTCGCATTGCTGAACATGCGATTGTCGATATTGTAGATGTTGCCGGTCCGGCCGAAGGCCATTCTCTGCCACGGACACTATGGCCAGAGCAAGGAAGTGCGCGGCACGAAACAAAGGGGATAGGTTATGTTCCGAGTTGAGCGCGGGGTAATACCGCAGGCGAGCCGGTCAGGAGCAAAGTCGCGGCGGTCACCAGCCGCCGTCGTGGGTGCGATAGCCTTGCTGTTGATCCTGGTGTCCTCCGCAGCGTTTCTGGTTGCCTGCGGCGACGACCCCGACCCGACGCCCGTGCCTACTGCCACCGCGGCCCCGGCGCCTGCGGACACCCCGGTGCCGGAGCCCACGAGCGTCCCAACGCCAGAGCCCACGCCTGAACCCGCTGTATTGGACGACGACGCCCTGACACGAGCCTTCGTGGCGGCGGCGATCGAGTACTACGGGGAAAACGGACTGGACGCCACCGTTGAGTTCTACAGGAGCGAGTCAGGCACTGAGAACGGGCGGACCCTGATCCTCATAGACCAGGCCGAAAGCAGGTTGCTGGTATACCGGAACATTCCCGCTCTGGAAGGACAAAACGTTGGCCCCGGCTCGCCATTTACCGGCCTCACGCAGCTAGTAGGAGCTGCCACCGAGGAGGGGCTCTGGATTACGACTCGGGGCGTTAACCCGGCCACTAAACAAGAGGGAATTATATACCTGAGTGCCGAAAACCCGTTGACTTGAGGCCTCTTTCGGCACTATAATATAGGTATGAAGCAGTCAGCACCGGGCCGCAGCCACAGACAGGGAATCAGCCTCCGAAAGTTGTTCCGCAAGTTCCCAGATGATGCCACAGCCGAGCGGTGGATCGCCTCGAAGAGATGGCCCAACGGGCCGGTCTGCATCTACTGCGGCTCCACACGCGTTCAGGTCGGAGCGGCCCACAAGTCGATGCCGTATCGCTGCCGGGAGTACAAGGTCTGTGGTAAGCGGTTCTCCGCAAAGACCGGGACGGTCATGCACGACTCCAAGCTGGGCTACCAGGTCTGGGCGATTGCGATCTACCTGTTCACCACGAATCTCAAAGGCGTCTCGTCGATGAAGCTCCATAGGGACTTGGAGATCACGCAGAAATCAGCGTGGCACCTTGCACAGCGACTGCGCGAGACGTTCACACCCACGACGGACATGGCGGCCTTTGCCGGGCCGGTGGAGGTTGATGAGACCTACATCGGTGGCAAAGAAGCCAACAAGCACGAATCCAAGCGACTCCATGCGGGGCCGCACGCCGGTAAGACCGCCGTCGTTGGCATGCGGGACCGGGACTCTGGTAAGGTTGCCGCCGAAGTGGTGGACCGCACAGACGCCGACACTCTACAGGGGTTCGTCGAGGACTTCACCGAGCCGACGGCCACCGTGTATACGGACGAGGCGCGGGCCTATTCGGGACTGGCGCGGCCCCACGAAACCGTCAAGCACAGCGTGGGAGAGTACGTGCGGGAGATGGCCCATACCAACGGCGTGGAGTCCTTCTGGGCGCTGCTCAAGAGGGGCTATCACGGCACCTATCACCACATGTCTCCCAAGCATCTCGACCGATACGTGGCGGAATTCGAGGGCAGGCACAACAGCCGGGACTTCGATACCGCCGACCAGATGGCGGCCATCGTGCGCGGAGCCGAAGGCAAGCGGCTCCAGTACAAGGCCCTTATAGCTTAGGTGGCGCAACCTTGATCCTTGCACCTGCTACAGAGCGGCGGCGAGTCTACCAACGCGGGGATGTCTCTATTCACTTTGCGGCCGCTGAAGGGCTGTACGAGGCGTGGCCAGCGCCGACGTGCATTATTGTTGATGGTCCGTACGGTGTGAACGGCTATCCCGGCGATCTGCCGTCGGTAGAGGGCCTCGTAGATTGGTATGCGCCACACGTCGCAGCTTGGTCCGGCCACGCGACTGCTGAAACCACATTGTGGCTCTGGAACACGGAGTTGGGCTGGGCCACACTGCACCCGCTGCTTGACGCAAACGGATGGGACTATCGAAGTTGCCACATCTGGGACAAGGGTCTCAGCCACATCGCGGGAAACGCGAACACCAAGACCCTGCGGAAATTCCCGGTGACTACGGAGGTGTGCGTCCAGTACGTGAAGCGCACCCTGTTTGACGGCCTGACGGCCAAGGAATGGCTCAGACGGGAGTGGATGAGAACCGGATTGCCGCTGCGTGTCGCTAACGAGGCCTGCAGGGTAGCCAATGCCGCGACCCGCAAGTACCTGACGGCAGACCACATGTGGTATTTCCCTCCGCCGGATGCTTTTGAGGCACTGGCGATCTACGCGAACCTGCATGGCAGCGAATCAGGACAGCCCTATTTCAGTCTCGACGGAGAGCGCCCGTTGACAGGTGACGAGTGGTCCCGCCAGCGGGCCAAGTTCCGGTGCGGCGTAGGATTGACCAATGTATGGCAACACCCGCACGTAGGGGGTGCTGAGCGGGTCAACGGGACGCGTTCCGCAATGCAGTGGAAATACCGTTCCCTACATGGCAGCCAGAAGCCGCTCGCTCTGGTAGATATAGCCATCAGGGCCAGCACAGATCCCGGAGACGTAGTATGGGAACCGTTCGGCGGGTTGTGTCCCGCCGCTGTGTGCGCCAGTCGTACGGGCCGAATATGCAGAAGTGCCGAGATCATCGGGGAGTTCTACGATGCGGCTGTTGCAAGGCTCGCCAGTGCCTGAGCCGCCTGTTGAGCGCGATCCGATGCACTGGGAGCACTACCGACTATGGGGGCGTGTCCGCGATGCCCTGTACGCGACTCCTGGCCAGTTCACCACGCCTACGAACATTGAAGGGTTGCTGGCCTCGGACATATTCACGCTGAACGCTCCTCTGAGCGCGACAATCGAGGAGTCGGTGGTAAACACCCTGAACACACTCCGTCCCGTATGGGACCCGGACTCCGAGTATCAGACCTTCTCCTTTGTGCGCCAGTCTCAGACATTCCCGGATGTGCTGTTGAGGTCGGTGACTAATGGAGTGGAACCACTGATGGGCATTGAGCTCAAGGGTTGGTATCTGCTGGCCAGGGAGAAGCAACCCACATACCGATTCACCGCCACGCCAGCGGCCTGCAACCCCTGGGATTTGTTGGTTGTGGTTCCTTGGGTTCTCTCGAACGTGCTGGCTGGTAAGCCTGTCCTGTTCAGGCCATTCGTCAAACCGGCCTTGTATTGTGGCGAGAAGCGCAACCACTACTGGCAGCATGAACGGCAGGCCCAGACACCGACCGATATAGAGAGCCCACCTAGCGTTCGACCTTATCCCTCCAAGAGCGATCACATTTCCGACAGGCCCCTGCATGACTCAGGGGGTAACTTCGGCAGGCTGTCCCGCTACGGCATCATGGACGAGTATGTGGCCAACATGCTTGCCGAGAAGGTGCGTGGCGTCTCCGTCGGCGACTGGATTGACTTCTTTAAGGCCCATGCCCATGACTGACACTGGGAAACCCATCGACAAATCGACGGTTCGGGTCGTGCGCCTGAAGCCGTCCAGCTACCAGCCGTCTAAGGCTGAGATGGAGGAGGTGGTCACCTTCCCCGAAGAGACCACGCCGGATGATCTTGTAAGGGCTGTGGTCAGGCCGGTTAGGATCGTCTACGAGGATGAGGACACACTATGACTCGAACAGGTCCAGGTATTCCTCGAACTCCCGCACCTGCTCCGCTAGGACCTGGAACCCTTCGCGTGTCAGAAGCAGGGAGAATTTCGGAGGATCGCCGGACTCCGGGCGCAGCTTTCGGTCAGGCCGGAATCGCAATTCACACCCGTGAGGATGAGGCAGAATCCCCACCACAAGGTTCTGGTACTGGTACTCCATGCCCACAGTATAGTGCCGAAACAGGTCTCAAGGCGAGGAATTTTCGGCACTCAAGTATATAATTCCCTCGCCCGATAGCCCACTCGTCGTTTTGCTCTGCCAGCACCGCGCCCACCAGCCGGCGTGCAGCAGGCCGGTTCGGGAAGATACCCACCACATCCGTCCGTCTGCGGATCTCCTTGTTGAGCCGTTCCAGAGGGTTGTTCGACCAGATCTGTCTCCAGTGAGGCACGGGGAACGCCGTGAAGGCCAAGACGTCCGGACCGGCTTCGGCCAGCATCGATGCGGCCTGCGGGAACCGCTCCTCGAGCTGGTCGATCACCCTGTGCAGCTGAGCATGCACCTCCTCGGCCGACGGCTGCTGGTAGACGGTGCGCACCATCGTGGCCACCGCCGGCTGCGCTCGCCTGGGCACACGCGTCAGCAGGTTGGTCATGAAGTGGGTGCGGCAGCGCTGCCAGCTCGCTCCCGCGAAGACCGACGCGATCGCATCCCTGAGGCCGCGGTGAGCATCGGATATCACCAGCTCCACACCATCCAGGCCTCGGTCGGCCACGGACCGCAGAAACTGCAGCCAGAAGGCGCCGTCCTCGCTGGTGCCCACGTCCATGCCGACGATCTCTCGCTTGCCCTCAGCGTTGACAGCAATCGCCACCACCACGCTCACGTTCACTATCCTGCCTGACTCCCTCACCTTCTGCGTCAGCGCATCCAGCCACACGTACCGGTAGGGACCTCCGTCCAGCGGCCGGCCCAGGAAGCTGTCAACCACCTCGTCGAGCTCCGCGCAGATGCGTGAGACCTGGCTCTTTGAGATGCCCTCGCATCCCAGGGCCTTTACCAGGTCGTCCACCCGTCTCGTCGACACACCCTCAACGTATGCCTGCTGGATGACGCCCAGAAGGGCGCGCTCGCTTCGCCGCCGCGGCTCCAGCAGGCTCGGGAAGTAGCTCCCCTCCCTCAGCCTGGGGATCCGCAGGTCCATCGTCCCTACGCGTGTATCCAACTGCCTGGACCTGTACCCGTTGCGCTGTGTCACACGCTCCGTGCTGCGCTCCCTGTAGCCGGCACCGGTCCTGGCTGAGACCTCGGCATCCATGATCCCCTCCACCAGGACTACCAGTGCCTCGCGCAGGAAATCCACGTCTCCGTCAGCCCCTCTCTTGCGCAATATCCCCAGCAGTAGGGTAGGCCGCCGGCGAGTTACTCCGGTTGCCGAAGCACTTTTCCGTCGGCCCCCCTCCGAACCGTGCATGAGCCTTTCAGTCTCACACGGCTCTCCAGTGACACTCGTCCAGGTTCTAAACCCGGATGGCATGGAATGTGGTTTCGGCGTTACGCATCCCGCGCACCTCCCCACTCTCCGCACCGGTGCCGCCTGCCCTCCTTCGCCATGTACCGGGCTCTCCCCGGCTCCGACTACTACGATGGCTCCGTGACCATAGGACTCTCGCCCCTTAGGCCATCCCGCGTTACGGTGACACAGGACGTCCGAGCGCGACTGTAGGTGCCCCGTTCATCCCCTTGTATGGCCTCATTGGTCATCGTCCGCTCGTCGGAGATGCATCGGTCTGGACCTGTTACCGGTGCAACGAGCGGCGCCGGGTTACAAGCGTTCTACCGGCGGGTGAAAGGAACACCCTCCGGGAACTGGGGTTCAGGCAATCCAGCTTTCACCGTATCGCGCGGGTCTTGCGGAACCGGCCCTACAACGCTTTCAGGCCGTAACCGATTGGGTGGGGACGGCGCCGCCAATGGCCGGACTCATCCGGCTGGTCTGCGCCATCCCCCCCACCGAACCGGACGTGCGACTTTCACCGCATCCGGCTCTCCGTCAGATGGATTAGACCAAGGTCGGGAACATCGGCTTTTCCGCCGTCTCAGCCGGGTTCATACATCCCTTCTTCGGCGTAGTTCGCCTCGTTCCACACCCATCTGATTGCCCTCCTTCGCCATGTGGACGGCTTTCCCGTCCTCGGACTACTACGAGGGCTCTGCCACTCGCCCAGCATTGGCCGAAGGCTGGCCTGCTCCGTCGCCGGAGAGCCGGACGAGCTTCCCAAGTTCCCACAGGTTGCGTCTTAATATCGTCTTAGGTCCTGCCTCTACGCTTGGCTTGGCTCTCTGCCGCGCTCGCCATCGGAGGATGCCGGTCAAAGGGAGTACGGCATCCCTGCCCTGACAGGGCTGTTCTCTGCGGTAAAGAGACAGAGACTCCGGTGACTCCACCCTCGCCCTACCGTGAGCGGGTGGTTGCATGTGCGACGCTTCAAACAGCAGTTCCTTTCGTGACCGTAACGACACTCTGGCTAGCAGCGCGCGGTTCAGTAGGGTGGCCGCCGCCACATTGTCGGGAAGGCTTCAGACACGGTTCTGCCTCTGATCTCCGTGCCTGCTTCCCTGACCACCGGCCCACTCCCGGCCGGATTCCATACCTGGAACAGTCAACCTGTGCACTTCTTGGCGCACCTTTACCGACATGCTGTTGTCCCCGTCGGCTTTCACCGCAAGGTAGGTCGGTCGACCCAAGAACTTACTCCGAGTCCTTCCCGATTGAGTCGGGTATCCTGTGCCGCGTCACGCGGCGCACGGTCCATCCTTTCCTTGACCACCGTCGCCCTCCTTGAGTTTTGTTGTTAGTCCTCTAAGGATGACGCGGTGGTCTCTCTTTATGTAGATCCTCCTAATACACCACGTGCTGGGACGTTACTTTTTGGATACAACACGTTCGATAACCGCTACAGCATCGAGTGGCAGGCGCCCAAGGTGCCCGACGAGTTAACGGTACTAGAGTTCATAACCCTGAGAGACAGAGTGTTCAGGGAGGGGAACGAGCGTATCGGTGAGCGTCGCGCTTGCGAGATCAGCTTCTTTCAGTTGAACGTAGAGAGGAGCGTCACCGCCCCGGCCCACATCAAATCCCTGTAGCGGAGATTCCTTGCCGGGAATGAGGGACAGCCATTGTCACACCGACTCCGAGGCTGCCCCGGCCACTCGGGTTGACTTGGCCCCGATTTCTGTTGCAGGGGGAGGGTCATTGCGGTGCATCAGCGAAAGAGGGACATTCAGCAGTACGCAAGAACAATCCGCCTACCGGGCGCTAATTGACCGCGAAACCTCTTGGAGTTGGCGGACGACCGGTACGTTCCACACTGTTCCCTCAGGCGGAATACATGCTATCCCTGCGGTCTGCCCATCTAATTCATCCCTGATCTGATCTGGAACACGGCAGACAAATTGACTGCCCCATTGCTCGATCACTAAACATCGCTTGTTCCTGAGTAACTTCTTGGCGTTCTTTGTCGGCACTTCCATCTCTACATCGACAACGCCTGCAAGCTCGACATAAGCAGAGGGTAGAGGGTGCTTCTGGTCTACAACCTTTCGGAATCGGGGATTGGACGGCTCACGAGACATGCCAATGGCTGCGGCTATTAGTCCAACGGGATCAGAATAGGTTCTAGACCCCTCCGCCATGACCAGTGGGAATGCGAAATACAGATGGTCCAGAGAACCCAATTGCTTCCTAAGTTCTTCGATTTGAGCATGGGCTCTGGCGACCAACACCTGTGTTTGCTTGCGACCGTACCTACCCATTCCAAGACGCCGTAATGTGTAGAGTGCTTTGCCCTCTTAACGCTCCACCTTACCAACCGCGAATTCGCCTTATGGTCCGATCCCATATGTCAGGGCCAAATCGCATCGCAAGCATACCTGCCGCAAATCCCAAGAATCCAGTCAGTATGCAGAATCGCGTATGAGGTAGCGTCAAAAGGTGTGTAAACGATTAGGCGGTGTAACCTCTCTTTGAATCCAGACGGGCTTTTAAGCCCAAGAGGAGTACACCGCCCATGTTCAAGGAGAGCATTGAAGCAGGACCTGAGTCAAGGCCCGATTTCGGGGATCTGGAGAACTGGCTGCGAGGTCAGATGCAGGGTCTGATCCAGGACATGCTCGAGGAGGAGGTCACCGAGTTTCTGGGCAGGGCCAGGTCGGTGCGCCGGTCGGGATCCGATAGGGACGCCGGCTACCGCAACGGTCACGGGAGACCCCGCAGGCTGACGTTGAGTTCTGGGACGATCCAGGTGAGGCGGCCGAGGGTACGTGATACCGAGGAGCGGTTCGAGAGCAGGCTTCTTCCCCTGTTCGCCAACAGGAGCCGGCAGGTCGACGACCTGCTTCCGGAACTGTACCTGCACGGTCTGTCAGAGGGTGACTTCGACCTGGCGCTGCGAGGACTGCTGGGCGAGGACGCTCCGATATCGGCCAGCACGATCGCGCGTCTGAAGGACAGGTGGAACGCGGAGCTCGCCGAGTGGCGGGGAAGGTCCCTTTCCGACCTGGAGGTGGTCTACATGTGGGTGGACGGCGTGTACGTGAAGGCGGGTCTGGAGCGTGAGAAGGCTGCGGTCCTGGTAGCGGTGGCGGCGCTGAGCGACGGGAGCAAGGTGGTCCTGAGCGCGGTGCCCGGCTACCGGGAGTCCACACGGAGCTGGTCGGATGTGCTCAGGGACCTGAGGGACCGCGGTCTCAGCTGCCCGCGGCTGGTGGTCGGAGACGGTCATCTGGGGATCTGGGGGGCGCTTGGCAACGTGTACCCGGAGGCGGGAGAGCAGCGCTGCTGGAACCACAAGATCCTCAACGTGCTCGACAAGCTTCCCAAACGTCAGCATGACCAGGCAAAGCTGATGCTGCGCAGCATGCCGTACGCTCCCACCCGGGCCGAGGCAGAGCGGCTCAGGCGGGTCTTCACGCGGTGGTGCGGCGAGCACTCCTACGAAGCAGCCCGTGAGGCTATCGAGCGTGACTGGGACAGGATGGTGGCCTTCTACGACTACCCCAAACAGCACTGGCGTCACCTGAGAACGACCAACCCGGTCGAGTCGCCCTTCGCTGCGCTGCGCATCCGGACGGATGCGGCCAGGCGCTATAAGAAGGTGGACCGGGCGATCGCAGTCATATGGAAGATGCTGATGGTGGCCGAGAACAGGTTCCGGCGCCTGCAGGCGCCGGAACTGATGGCTGACGTCTACCTCGGCGCCAGGTACAAGGACGGGATCGCGATCGAGCAACAGGAAGAGAGGATCGCCGCCTGATCGCTTTTACACACCCTTTGACGCAACCTCATCGCGTATCTGACAGTCTGTCAATGAAGGCCACAAGCACTGCTACTGCAGCGACCACTGCGACGACAAATGCCACGAACAGCCAATAGTCTTGTTGTCTACGCACCATTACTCTCGGTCTCTTCTGCTCCTACCTAAAGGAGTCCTCCCATTTGTATACCGAAGCCAGCCACCATTAGTCTCTTCGCCACCGAGTTCGAGCGATGTGCTGGCCCTTTACCCCTTATGCCTTTCGTTCCGCCCGTGCTCCGGACGACGGTGGCGTTATCCGCTCCGCGTCCCTTTAGGCGATCGTCGTGCAGGGGCTCCCAGTCCGGTTCGACTCCCCGCAGCCTAGGGGCGATTCTTGCGAGGTCGTCCTGGAGCGCCGACCAGACGATCTGAGTTGTTTCGCGGCGTGAAGGCAGTCTTGGATGCCTCGTTGCGTAGGGAATGGCCTCAAGGCCCTGCACCATGAAGTTGCGGCCTTCGTGCCTGAATTGGGTAGGGACAGTGCCGCCTATGGCCGGATTTCGCCGGCTGGTCTGCGCCATCCCTCCCACCGAACCGGGCGTGCCACTTTCATGGCACCCGGCTCTCCATTAGACGGTTTGTAGTTGACTTGAACGGTGTGTGGCCATATGGCATGTCCGGCAGAGCGTGATCAGGTGGTTAAGCGCGTGGGACTTCATGCCTTTGGTGTGGTGGACATGCAAGTTTGCCCGCCCGCCACACTGCCGACATTTCATGTCGTCCCGTACCTTGGCCCTGATTCTTCTTTCGACGATTTCGAGCGGCTCGCCCCGATTGGGGTGGCTAGCTCTGATGGTCGCCCTGTAGATACGCTCGTCGGGGCCGGTTGCTCCCTGTGGGTGGTTGTTCGCCGTTGTTGCGTGGCCGGACAGGTAGGGATGCGGGAATCCCGCTGGTCCCTTCTGCCGATAGCGTCCTCGGGCAAGCTCCTTAGGGGTGGGGAGCCATTGGTACGCTTCCAGCTTGTTGTTGCCTTCACGTACCTCAGCATGCCAACGGATTCTGCCATGGAGTCGCCTGGAATTACTGCGGATGAGTTGTCCCTTGTGACTACCCTTGTGCTTCTTCCGCAGCCAGTAGAGGTAGCGGAACCATGCGAAGTTGGTGATGTCTTCGATGTCTTGTACGAGGCTGGTGTACCGATAGTATTCGGCCCAACCTCGCACGATAGCGTTCAGGGTTGTCAGTTCAGTGAACTCATCCACCCAAGTCCAGTTTCTGGAAGTCAGACACTTGAGTTTCCGCTTCACTCGCTCCTTCGCCTTGGCTGTCGGTCGGAGATGCACCACCCACCTGCCGTTGACCTGCTTGCGCTGGATGTGGAAACCCAGGAAGTCGAAGCCGTCGCTGACGTGGGTGATGACTGTTTTCTCGTCCGATAGCGTCAGGTGGAGTTCGTTCTCCAGAAACTGTTGTATGGTCGCTTTGGCGGCCTTGACCTCGGCTTTGGTTGCGTTGCTGACGACTACGAAGTCGTCGGCGTAGCGCACCATTTTGTAGTTGCCGAGACCGGCGGACCGTCTCCGTCGTCGGGCGTTGTAGTCAAGGCCCCACTGTGCCGCCGCCCACTGGTCAAACTCGTTGAGGTAGACGTTGGCGAGCAGTGGTGAAATGACCCCTCCCTGCGACACACCGGAGTCGGTGCGCGCGAAGAGGCCTCCTTCCATGACGCCCGACTTCAGGAACTTCCAGATCAGGTCCAACAGCGCCCTGTCCTTCAGCCTTTTACGCAGCAGCTTCATGAGCGTCCGATGATGGACAGTGTCGAAGTAGCTTTGAAGGTCGCCTTCAATCACGTAGTAGTGTTTCATGCGACTGTTGGACATGGTCATTAGGACTGCGATTGCATCCATGGTGCGACGACCTTTGCGGAAGCCGTAGGAGTTCGGATGGAAATCCGATTCGTAAATCGGGTCGAGGATGGCCCGAAGTGCTTCCTGCACGATGCGGTCCCTGAGGGCGGGGATGCCCAGCGGGCGCCTCTTGCCATCGTGCTTGGGTATGTAGATTCGCCGGACTGGTTGCGGCTTGTACGTCTTGTGCTTCAGTTGGTCGATGAGCACCGTCATCTGGCGCTCGTAGTCCTTCTTGAATTCAAGACGCGTCTTGCCGTCCACTCCGTCGGTCTGGCTACCCGGTCGCGCCAGTACCCTTTCAGCCGATATGTGCATCCAGTAGTCCCAGTGCAACAGGTCGTACAGGTTGGTGAACCTGTGGTCTGGATGCTCGCTGGCCGTTCTTGCCAAGAACATTTGCTTTTCTGCCATCTTTGTAGGGTTCATACGTCCCTCCTCCGGCTTAGTTCGCTGGTGTTCTGCACTCGTCTAACTGCCCTCCTTCGCCATGTGGCCGGTTTTCCCGACCTCGGACTACTACGAGGGCTCTGCCCCACGTCCGGCATTGGCCGCAAGCTGGCCTACTCCGGCTTTGGCTCCTTGTTGGTCTGCAAGTCTTGGTGTGCCGCCATCTGGCATAATTGCCATGGTTGGGAGACCCATGAAAGAGCGAGTCAGAGCTGGCGCCCGATGGCTGAGGAACCGCTGGCTCCCCATCCTCGTCGGGTTCGTTATCGGACTCGTCATCGGAGTGATCCTTGGCCTTGTGTACAACCGTGTGGTGTACATTGAGCCTTCCAGGATCTTGGTGCACCCGTAGCCCTTGATGCGGCGCGATTTCTCACAGTTTCTCGCGGAGTAGATCCATCGCCGGAGAACCGAATGTGGTTCCCAAGTTCACGTAGGTTGCGTCTGCATGTCGTGTTAGGTTCTGCCTATACGTCATGCACGGCTCGTTGCCGCGCTCGTCATCGGGGGATGCCGGTCAAAGGGAGTACAGCACCCCTGCTTACTCGAGGCTATCTCTGATCGGTAGAGCAGAGATTCCGATGACTCCACCCTCGCCCTACCGTGAGCGGGTGGTTGGTCGACGCTTCAATCAGCAGTTTCTTTCGTAACCGTAACGACACTCTGGCTAGCAGCGCGCGGCGTGGTAGGGTGGCCGCCGCCACATTGTCGGGAAGGCTTCAGACACGGTTCTGCCTCTGGCCCCCGTGCCTGCTTCCCTAGCCACCGGCCTACTCCCGGCCGGGTTCCACTTCTGGAACATTCAATCTACGCGCTTCTTGGCGCACCGAGGAAGGCGACCTGATAGGCCACCTTGGAGTAGTTGTGCACCGGGAAGCACTTGGTCGTGTAGACCTTCACTTGAAGCACTGGGACACTATGTCCAGTCGATGCTAGCTCCTCAATAGCTGTGCCAGCGGGCCATGGAAAGTCCGGACGTGTTGGCTCAGATGTTCTAAATCTACCACGAAGGCTATCGCGCCGCCATCTTTTCCGCAGTTTCCGACCCGCAAAGGTGCCAGTCGGTTTGTCCCGCATGCACGGCGCGGATGCCGGGATAGACGTGCTCATACGCAAAGGGGGCGACATATGTGGTCGTGCGGGAAGAGGGCGCCAGGTGACGATTGCAGCCTCGCTCGGCTGATTCACACGTCAGCGTACCCGTGTTCGGCAAACGCAGGACACGCCCACAGATGGATGAGCGAGGCCGTGCTCCCTAGCCGCCGCTCCGCTCTTGGCCAGTCTCTCTCGCAAGCGTCTCGGCAAGCTCGCGATATTCCTGCGTCTCGTCCAGCAGGCCTTCGTCCTCAAGGTCGCGGGCCAAATTCACGGCGAACGATACAGCCCATCCCTTGCACCCCTCGCAGGCGATGCCGACCCCCATCTCGTGCAGCCGGTCTTCCAGGTAGCCGCCCACGCTTCTCCGGCAGTCGGCGGTGGTGTCGGCTCCGCAGAGGGCTTCCTCGTCTCTGGCATCGTGGTCGAACAGGTGCATCTCGATCAATTCACGGCTCCCTTCCGTATCCGGTCTCGCATCGGGGTGTTCCTGTAGCTGGTGGTTTCCATTCGCCTTCTCCATGCCTTTGAAAGTCCTGAAACGGGAAAAAGGACACATACATTGATGGGCAGGGGAGGCCGCCGACTCATGTCTGACGACCTTCCCCATACCTCTCTCGTCTAGCGCCCCGCGCCCACCAATTCCTCTTCCCTTTGCTGCTGCTCAAGTGTCAGCGCCCACTCGAAGAGTGACGCCGTTGCGGGCTGGGGCTTGCGCCTGCGACCCTTCGGCCTGGCTGGCTCCGCGGCGATAAACTCCGCCCAGGAGAACAGCGACCGCTGCGGCTCGTCGGCATCTTCATGGTGACCGTTGCCGTTGTGACCGTTGACCGAGACGAGTTCGACCGTCGGCCCCAGAACGTCCTGATGGCCGTTCCCGTTGACCTCCACCGGCCTCCAGCTTGCGTCCACCAGCAGCTCCTCGGCCTCGCTCTCGGCGTCCCTGGCCTGTGCGAAGACCTCCTCCACCGTCTCTGCCTCGCCCTGCTCGCCGCTGACGATCTTCCTTGCCAGAGCCATCAACAGATCTTCGTCATCGTCGCCATAGGCTGCGAGTCCGTCCTCGGGCAGTTCGCCCTCGACGGCGAGGGAGCTCTGCAGTTTCTTGGCCACCAGCTTCAGGGCGTCGGCCTGCAGGGTGCCGCGGTAGGACATGAAGACGACCCTGACGGGCTGCGTCTGACCGATGCGCCAGGAGCGGCGCGACGCCTGCCTCATGGTGTCGACGCTGTAAACCGTCTCGGCCCAGCAGATCGCCTATGGGGAGACGGAGGGGCACGGGAAGGTGAACGAGTACCGCAGAGGCTTGTAAGACCTGAAAGAGGACGAGGTTCCTGTGGCTGAGGCGAAGGGGAAAACTCCCAGGGGCGCGGAACGCTGGAAGCGCACGAGCGGACGTGGGCGCAACCGCAGAAAAGGGGAGGCGAAGTAATGAGGCCCGCCGACCTTGAACTGCTTCAAGAGCTTGCCGACATGCCCTTCATCGACCGGCTGGAGCTGGCCGCCATGTCGGGCATGTCCAGGAGCGCGGTGTACGAGACAGTCCGAAGGCTGGAGGCCGCGGGACTCGCGGCCTCCATTCCCCACGCCGCCGACCTGACGCCGCCCACCCGTCGCTACCGCATAACCGGCACAGGGCTGCGGGCAGTTGCAAAAGCCGAGGACTCTTCCCTCGATGACCTTCTGCGCTCACGGCCCGCCTCCGCGCAGTGGCTGCGCATCCTGACGGACAGGCTAGACGCCCTCGCCGTCGTATACCGCCTGGCCTCCACCGTGGCCGCCGTCGCCTTCCCCGTGAGACTGCGGCTGTACCGCTCCGGCCCCCCCGACGCCGCCATGACCCTCCCCGGCGGCAGGACCCTGGGGATCGGAAGACAGGGTCACGCAGCGGACAGGACGGGATTCTCCCGGCGGCTGTGGAAGCTGGGACGAAGCTGGGACAGGGAGAATCGCCCGGGACGGTGTTCGTACTCGCCACCGACGAGGTACGGCTGCTGAGGCACGCGCGCAGGATGACGCCCCGCAGGGTGAACGCGCTGCTGGCCCTGGAACGGGACGCCGTTCTCGCCGCGCCCGAAGACCCGGTGTGGCTTCCCTCGGCCTCCGGCCCTACCGTGGACCTGCGGAAGGCCCTGGGCCAGCTCCAACCCGGCGGAGAGATTCCCGTCGAGGCCCCACCCACGGCGGCGGATATGCCCAAGGACGGACGTACCGAGGCAGATCCCGCTCTGCCAGCCCTGCTCAGACCCGCCGAGAAGCGCACCCTCGACCTCATCTTCGACTGGCCCTGGATGCACCGCAGCGAACTCGCCAGCCTGATGGCCGTCTCCACCCGGAGAGTCTCACAGCTTGTGAACCCCCTGGAAGGGTTCGGCCTCGTGACCCGGCCCATCGAAGGCAGCGGACGCCTGGCCCTCACCGACCGGGGGATCGCGCTCCTGGCCCGCAGGGACAGAACCTCCGTCGCTGTGGCGAGAAGGCGGTGGAGCGTCGCCCTCGCGGACGCCGACTCCCCTTGCGAGTGGCGCAACGTATCCGGCGGCAGGACCCGCCAACTGCTCAGGAACGTCCAGCACACCGACGCCGTTCACGCCTTCATTGCATCCCTGGCGAGGCAGGCCAATGCCCTGGGAGATCGTCCAGGTCGACCCGCCCAAGAGGGCTTCACGCCACTTCAGGCACGAGGGCAGGAGGCGCTCCGTCAACCCCGACGCCTTCGGCCTCCTCAGAAGAGGTCCGGCTGCGTGGGCGTTCTTCCTGGAATGGGAGCGACGGGCCGTGCGACCCTCGACCATGGCGACCCGCCTCGCTCCCTATCTGCGCTACTACTCATCTCACGGCCCCATAGACGACCACGGCATCCGGCCCGCCGTCCTCATCGTCTTCGACGACGACCTGGCCGCAGCCAACTTCCTGAGAGTGGCCCGGCGCGAGATGGCCCGCACCGGCGTCGGCGTTCCCCTGTGGGTGTCCCACAGAGGGGCTATCGCGTCCCTGGGGCCGCTGGGAAGGACGTGGAGGACTCCCCACGACTGGGATCCCGCCCACGTCCTGCGGAACCGATGAATCCCCCGGAACGGGGCGGGAGTGGAGCGGCGGCTCCCGGCCCGTCCAGAAAGGAGGTCTTCAACACATGGCATCGAACAGGACAGACCGACCGAGAGGCCGCCGGAGGCGGGGCGCAGGCTCGACCGTGCGCCTCGACGCCCGGTCCTTCTGGAAGCGGTTGGCGCTGCTGAACCGCTCCCAGAACTGGCTCGCCCAGGAGATAGGCATCAGCTCCGGCTACATGTCCAAGCTGGTCACCGCAGGCCGCGCTCCCTCCGGCCGCATCCGCAGGCGGATGCTCAAGGCCCTCGGCATCGAGGACTTCAGCGAGCTGTTCAGGCTCGACGAAGAGGAGGAGCAAGATGGAACACCGTAACGGCAACCCCGACGAGACCGGCATCAACGTCGCCGGGCACATTGCGCCCTACCAGAGCGGCGTGCTGCCCGAGGACTTCCCCGAGCGGCTGGAAATGCTCAAGGAGGCCAGCAACCTCACCTGGAACGCCTTCGCCGACGCCATCGGCATCGACAAGAAGCGCGTCCACAGGTGGCGCAGGCCCAGGAAGAAGGGCCGCAAGCCCATCAAGCCGGACGGCGGAGGCTTCTGCGCCCTCGTGAGGATCGCGGCGCTCATTCCGGGCGGCCTCGACATCCTCATGGGCGACGGATACGTGGCCTCCATCCGGTGGGTCTAGCGGCCCCATGCCGCGCGGGTGGACACCTCGACCGCTGGGTGATCCCGAGGTCGCGGTGCAGCGCCCCATGCCGCGCGGGTGGACACCTCACAGGAGCGTCCGCCGAAACGCTCTCCCGGATGACGGCTTTCCCCAGGTGCTGGAGAACTTCAAGGAGGTGTCGGGGATGAGTTGGGACGAGATCGCATGGCGGCTCGGAACGATCACTACCACGCTGCACAGATGGCGAAGGGGATTGAGCAGGCCCAGCTACCGCTATCTCCTGGTCCTGCACGACCTGGCAGTTGAACTGGGACTGGGGCATCTGCTGCCCGCCATGAGAGTCGCGGACGCGCCCGTTCACGGGCCGGCGGACGAGATCCGGGCTGAGTAGGCGCGGGGTCTGCGGCCTCGCGCAGGACGGCTCCAGCCTTTGAAGAACGCTCGCACCGACGCGAGAAGGGAGTAGGACCGATAGAGAGGCAGATACCGCACAGCGGCTGCTTCCGAAAAGCCGATGGGGTGAGCGCAGGGTACACCTGCGCCTGCGACAGGGCTCAACGAATAGACGGATATGGACGATAGGAACGGACAGAACAGGCGGGGTAAGCCCCGCAGCGACGCCTCGGAGATAGGCAGGGTAAGGGTATTCTCCAAGCCGGGACCCGACGCCGAGGACCGGCTGCGCCGTCTCATGTCCCTGATGATCAGGTACGCCACCCAGGATTGTCAGGACGCGCAGGGGGAGGACACCACCTCGGACCTTCCGCACGCCGGTGGCACTGCAACGGACGGGATTGAAAATGAAGCCGACGGGGGCCGTGGAGACTGACCGCATTGGATTGATTGAAGAACGCTGTGAAGCGTATCTTTAGAGTCGTCAGGACGCTTCCCAAAGAACAATTGGAGGAGGGCGCTATGGCACATCGAGACTACGGCCCCGGGGAGATAACGGCCCTCGGAGCATCCATCTACAAGGAGAAGATCCAAGACCGAATTGGCTCTGTGGAAAGGGGCACGTTCGTAGTCATCGACGTCGAGTCCGGCGACTACGAGATCGACGCAAGAGACGCTGCCGCCACGCGACGGCTGCTGAAGCGTAGACCGAACGCAGTGACCTACGGGGTGCGCGTCGGCCATCGCGCGGCATACAGTCACGTCGGCGGTTTTCGGACGCCTGTACACCGTGATTAGGGGAAGGGTAAGTGGCGACCAACAGGCCCTGATTGTCGTAGACATCATGGATGGCGATGGGCGTCTCCAGCCAGTCGAGGTGGTCCTCGACACCGGTTTCGCCGGATACCTTACTCTGTCCCCACGAACCATCAGCGATCTGGGGGTTGCCGTCCGTCGGCCAGCGGACTTTCGAACTGGCCAATGGTGAACTATTTGATTTCCAGGTCTACCTTGGCTCAGTCTCTTGGCATAGCCGCATAAGCGACGTTCTGGTGTTGCAATCGGATAGCGCTCCGCTGCTGGGCATGGCACTGATCTGGGGTAGCCGGGTTACGATGGACGCTTACAGTGACGCAGAGGTCACGATTGAGGAACTCCAACCCGCATCGTGAGTGAGTTGCCAGAACGCCGCCCTCCACGGCACGCAGCACTTTGACTCCAATTTTCTGATCGGGTTTCATTCTGCCGGAAAGTTGGCCCAGCGATGCCTCAAATCCCCTTGGCCGTGGCGCCAACTGCGGGAACAGGCGCGAATGCCCGACGCGCACCTGCTGTACTCTTCTGTCACCTTCATTCCCTCTGGCCAACCCCTCTTCCATGTCCGCTGCCAGTCTTCCCCTAGCCTGTCCATAGGAGGGACTTGCACAAGTGTACGGTAGGAGCGTACACTTGTGACATGATCGGACGATCCGTCCGCCACAGGGGATTGCGCAGGCTGCTGGAAGACGATGATGCCCGATTCCTGCCCCATGAACTGGTTGACCGGGTCCGCAGCAATCTGACTGTCGTCATCCTGGCCGAGCGCATGGACGCCTTCATCGCCGACGCGCCTCCCGGCTGGCGCGTTCACAGGCTCTCGGGAGACCGAAGACGAGAATGGAGCGTCTCGGTATCCGGCAACTGGCAGATCACCTTTGAAGAGGACGACGGACACATATATCGGCTGAACCTGGAGGACTACCACTGATGGTCAACGACGATAGCAATATCAAAGTACGCATGACGCCTTCCCATCCGGGCGACTTCGTCCGCACAGAGGTCATCGAGGAGTTGGGACTGAGCGTGAAGAGGGCGGCCGAGATTCTGGGGGTTCGCAGGGCGACCCTATCCGACCTTCTCAACGCCAACGCCTCTCTGTCGCCGGAGATGGCCCTTCGCATCGAAAAGGCGTTTGACGTGGACATGGACATGCTGCTGCGTATGCAGGCTTGGCACGACGCCTCGCGGATGCGGGCCAGAGAAAGCGAGGTCAGCGTCCAGCGCTACCAACCCGCATAGAATCCGCCGGAGAGACATGTCCCTCATGGTCATACGACGTCATACGACAGACGCAATAGCAACGGAAAACCCATGGACAGTGGGACCGGGGAACTTCAAGCCTTACAGCAGGTCATGAAATTCGATTCCCATCGACCGGGCCTATTTTGACGGTAGGCAGAACCGTTTTCGAGATGCGACTGGGGAGTCTGTAGGCTCGCAGTATAGGCCATAGCTGGTTAGCCTGTCTTCCCCTGTGGCACCGCCCTTTCTGGCTGTCCGGAGCTCCCGCAGAGTGGTAGAATTAGGAACGATGGAACGCTCATTGAAGGGAGGAGGGATGAGAGACGCAGAGACTTCGGTACCCAGCCAGCGCGCCAAGCCCACGACACCGCCGAGCCGTCCTAAAGAAGAGACGGCGCGGTTGGGCGACCAGATATACGAGCGAGACATCCGGCGGCAGGTCGAGGAGGACCATGTTGGAGAGGTCGTCGCCATAGATGTGGAGAGCGGAAGCTGGGCTATTGGAGCGGACGAGATTGCCGCTACGGACCGGCTGCAATCCCAGCGGCCCGACGCCTATGACGTTTGGTGCCTGCGGGTCGGCTATAGGGCGCTCTACAGCTTTGGGGGCGGATCGCTGCGGAGGGCTGAGTGATCCATGGAACGGTGAACACCGCCTACGAAATAGACACGGGATACAATGGCTTCCTGACCCTGCCCTCAGACCTGGTGAGGGAGTTGGGCTTGGCCTATCGGGACCGAAGCCGTGCAATTCTGGCCGACGGTAGCGAAGCTTTCTTCGATGTCTATGACGTCGCCGTGCTGTGGGACGACAGCCTGCGGAACACCAGGGCCAGCGCCGCCGATTCCACTCCACTGGTCGGCATGAGGCTGCTGGATGACCATGACCTGAATATCCGGGTCCAGAGAGGCGGACGCGTCGTCATCCAGGCTACGCCACAGTAACGACTGCCTCCGAGGGGCCTCGCCAAGTCGCCCTTGTCCGCCAGTCCCCACACGGTATTTTGCTGCGCCGTTGCCCTCCCTCCTCCCCCAAACACCAACAACATTCCCTCCCGCTGGTCTTGACAAGTCCGTCCAGATTGTCGGAGCATGAGCGCTTGCTGTTTACGGCAGGTATCAGCATGGGCTAGAAATACTAGTGATCCAGCGCCCGCACGGCGTCGCGGCATAAGTCGGGCGACATGACATGTAGCATGACATGTAGGAGGTTGGACGGGATGACCAACGCGCTGCGGAATTTCACCCACCCCCGACTTTTGAGTGGGCATACGAGGCGTCCCTGGGCGGCGCTCCTCGCCCTCGCCCTCGCGCTGCTGGCGCTGTTCGCGCTGACGCCCGCGCAGCCGGCCGGCGCGCAGCAGGCGACGCAGACCTTCGTCGCCAACACCGGCCAGTCAGACGGCACGGATGCGTTTTTGGGCAATGACTACGCTCAGGCGTTCACCACCGGCAGCAACGCCGCGGGCTACAGCCTGCGCAGCGTCGACGTGGAATTCTCCATCATCGACAGCAGCTTCAGCTCTTCGTCCCTCACCGCCAGCATCCACGCCGACTCCGGCGGGTCTCCGGGCAGCTCCCTCGGGACCCTGACCAACCCCGCCAGCTTTCCTGTCTCCACCTCGGACCAGACGCTGACCTTCACCAGCAGCGCGGGCATCGACCTTGCGGCGAACACCACGTACTTCGTGATGTTCGACATGGGCAGCAATCAGGCTCAAGCGAGTATAAGTGCGACGGCTTCGGACAGCGAGGACAGCGGAGCCCTGGCCGGCTGGAGCATCGGCGACAGCACTTTGAGAAGAGGATTTGCCTCGACAGGCACATGGACCACCGAAGGGCCATCACTGAAACTCAGCCTCGGCGGCGTCAGCAAGCCTTTCCTTGTGAGCAACTTCGGGCAGGCGAACGGCGGCACCGGCAATTTCGTACAGCACGACCACGCCCAGGCGTTCACGACGGGCGCCAACGCCGGCGGGTACACCCTGACGGGCGTCGACTTCTCGTTTCCGCAAATCAACGACGGCGCGCTGGCGGGGAAGCTGACTGCCGAGATCAGAAGCGACAGCGGCGGAGCGCCGGGCGCGGTGGTCGCCACCCTGACCAAGCCCGGCACGATCGCCGCCGGCACGAACAGCTTCACGCACTCGGGCGTGGCGCTCGCGGCGAACACCACGTACTGGGCGGTGCTGGACGTCACCCTGGTCCTGTTGCCCGGCGCCAACACCATCCAGAACACCGCGTCGGACGCCGAGGACGCCGGCGGCGCGGACGGCTGGACCATCGCCGACGACGGCCACTACCGGACCTGGAACACCTCGGGCGCCTGGACCTCGTTCAGCCAGTCCCGCAAGATGACCATCCACGGCACGGCCGTCGAGACCGTCGAGACGGAGACCTTCGTCGCCAACACCGGCCAGGCGGACGGAGGCACCTCATTTCTGGGCAATGACTTCCACCAGGCCTTCACCACCGGCTCCAACAGCTTCGGCTACACCCTGCACAGCGTCGACGTGGAGTTCTCCACCATCGACAGCGCCTTCAGCTCCTCGGCGCTGACCGCCAGCATCCACGCCGCCTCCGGCGGGTCTCCGGGCAGCTCGCTGGGGACGCTGACCAACCCCGCCAGCTTCCCCGCCTCCACCTCGGACCAGACGCTGACCTTCACCAGCAGCGCGGGCATCGACCTTGAGGGGAGCGCCACCTACTTCCTCGTGATCGACATGGACGCTGGCCAGAGTTCTTCGAGGGTACGCCTGACGGGTTCGGACGCCGAGGACGGCGGGGGCCTGGCCGGCTGGAGCATCGCCGACGGCGCCGGGACGAGAACGGCTTCCTCGACGGGCGCGTGGACCCCCAACGTATCGTCACTGAAGATCAGCCTCGACGGCGTCAGCAAGCCGCGGCCGTCGAGGGTGAGCATCCTTGGCGGCGGCGCCGTCACCGAGGGCGTCAGCGCCAGCTTCACGCTGAGGGCGGTCCCGGCGCCCACGGCAGACCTGCCGGTGAGCGTGACGGTGACCACGACCGGGGACT
The DNA here is from genome assembly GCA_965207145.1 of Dehalococcoidia bacterium. Taxonomy (GTDB): domain Bacteria; phylum Chloroflexota; class Dehalococcoidia; order Lucifugimonadales; family UBA2962; genus CAUZIR01. The sequence continues at coordinate 1,563,987 of OZ242262.1, forward strand.
TCGGGTACGGGACCCTGCCCACCAGCGTCACCATTCCGGCCTCGGGCACCGCGACGCTGGAGATCCCCACCGCCAACGACGACGTGGACGAAGCCCACGGCTCGGTCACGGTGACGCTGGTGGACGGGTCGGACTACGACCTGGCCACGTCGCTGGGGACGGCGACGGTCCGGGTGCGGGACGACGACCCGGCGCTGGTGAAGAACACCGGCCAGTCGAGCGGCCTGGTGCAGGGCCTGCACGTGGACCTGGCGCAGGGTTTCGACACCGGCGGCAACCCCTCGGGGTACACCCTGACCAGCGTGGACGTGGCCTTCAACCGGTCCACCGAGGACTTCGGCTCCAAGCTGACGGTCACCGTCCACAAAGGTGCCAACGGGGCTCCCGGCACGGTCGTGGGGACCCTGGCCAATCCCGACTGGGTGAACCGGCAGGCCGGCACGTACCGCTTCACGCACCCGGGCGTCGCGCTCGAGGCGGACACCCGCTACTGGGTCGTGCTGGACGCAGCCGGGCTCACGGAAGGCAACAGCCAGGTGAAGTTCACGCAGAGCAACTCCGAGGACGAGGGCGCGGCGCCCGGCTGGAGCATCAACAACGACGCTCGCATCCGCGCGCAGGGGGGCGGCAACTGGATCACCCTGGTCGGCGGCTCCACTCTGTCGATGGGAGTCAACGGCCGGCTGCTGCCCCACGCGGACGGTTCCTACACCGTGCCCCTGGACTGGCCGCTGAAGCCGCTCGGTCTGGGCGCGGGCGAGACGTTCCGGCTGCTGTTCATGACCGAAGACCACCGCGACGCCACCGCCGCCGACATCGGCGTCTACGACGCCCACGTGCGGGAGGCGGCCCGCGACGGGCACGCCGCCATCCGGCGCTACGCCGACCACTTCCGGGTGGTGGGCTCCACCGCCGCGGTGGACGCCCGGGACCACACCCGGACCAACCCCAACAACGCCGGGCACACGGACGCGGAGGTCTGGTGGCTGAACGGCGAGCGCGTCGCGGCGAACAACGCCGGCTTCTGGTCCGACACCTGGGAGAACTGGGCGATGGCGGACCGGCGCTTCGAGAGCGGCGAGAGGAGCACCTCGAACGACTGGCCGTGGACCGGCACCAGGACCGACGGTGCGAAGGAGGCGAACCCTCTGGGCGCCAGCAACGCCCGGCGGGGACGGTTCTCGACCACCGACGCGGACACCGGCCCCATCAGCTACAACACCATCGCCAGCACCCAGGACCACGCGTTCTACGGCATCTCGCCCCTGTTCCGGGTGGAGCCCACGCCGGTGAACGCGCCGCCCGGTGAGCCGGCGGTGATGTCCAACCTGGGCCAGGCCGACGGCGCGGCGTTGACCGTGACGACTGCCAGTACCGTACGTGACCGCGCGCAGTCGTTCACGACGGGCAGGAACGGCGGCCACTACCGCCTCAACAGCGTCGACGTCGAGTTTGCCGAGATCGGCGACTCCGACGCCGCCCGTGATCTGCGGGTACAGATCTGGGCCGGCTCCGGCGGCTCGCCGGGCAGCACCGCCGCCGACGTCCTCGCCGACCTGGCGCGCCCCTCCATGCCGGTGGGCAGCGCCGACCAGACCTTCACCTTCACCTACCAGGGCAACGACGGTTCGGGGCTGCGGCTGGAGCCGAACACCACCTACTGGGTGTACGTATACGACGCGTCCGTGCAGCCCAACAGCACGTACGCCCTTCGCGCCACCGCGTCGAACTCCGAGCGCCTGCAGGGCCTGCGCCTGCCCGAGGGCTGGAGCATCGGCGACGGCCACAGTTCCTGGTCGCTCTACCCCAACCCCGCCGTCTCCTGGAGCACCCACTCCGAGGCGCTCAAGATCGGCCTGAACCTGGGGGCCGCCGACGCCTTCGTGCAGTTCCGCACCTGCGCGGGCACGGTGTCGGGCAACGACTGCGACACGGGCTGGGTGATCGCCAACTACAACAGGCACGACCCGCCGCCGACGATCACGCTGACCGAGGGCGGCCCGGCGGTGACCTACCAGTGGCAGGCGGTGGACCCCCACGAGCGCCGGCACTTCTACGTCGCCAGCCAGGTGGGTGAGCCGCTCAGCCACTTCGGGGGCTACATCGGGCCGGGCAAACCGGACCGGGACCGGCTGATGTGCCACACCGGGAGTAGAAGCCCCTACAACCTGGGCGACCCCATCGTCGAAGGGCTTGGCCGGGATGGGATTCATTTCGGCTACGGCAGCACCGCCGGCCCGCTGCTGGACCGGCACGACGGCTGCCCCTTCTCGTCGCAGTCCGTCTACGAGAGCGACGCCAACAAGTGGCGTCCGGTGAGCCTCGCCGCGGGGCAGGACAGCGACGCCTTCGACCACGGGACGTTCCTGATCCACCGGCCCCACGCCGTCGGCCACAACTTCTATGAAAATGGCGTGCTGTACCAGGTGGGAGGCTTCGACTACCCCGAGGTGCGCGTGCCGCTCATCATCAGGGACGACGACGAGTGGGAGCAGACCCTGGAGTTCTCCATCGACGACGGGACCACCTGGACGTCCATCGAGGACGGCGGGCTCAATCTGGCCTTCCCGGCCTCGCTGAACACGGGGCGCAAGGCGCACTACTTCTGGGTGCGGACGAAGAACGACCCGCCGGCGGACCAGGACAAGCGCTTCTCCATCAGCGCCGACTTCGCCAGGCCGCTGTTGCGGAGCGGCACGTCGGAGTACTTCCGGTCCCACCGGGTCTGGTTCACCAGCCCCGCCGCATCGCACCTGCACACCTTCAGAACTGACTCTGCCGTCAGCGCCGGCTCGGTCACGGTCAGCCGCACGCCGGTCCAGGTCGACATCCACGTCGGCGCCAACGTGGTCGGCAACGTGACCTTCCAGGTCGAGGGCTACAAGCTGTACGAGCGCAGCGACAACCAGATCTCGACGGAGACGCCGCCGAAGACGGTGCGCACCGACAGCTTCAGCTTCCACCGCACGCTGGGCTCCTGCGTGGGCTGCCAGCGGCTGCTGGGCGACCTGCCGGACCCGGTGGTGGAGCGCGTGGGCGACCTGAGCTACGCCAACCTGTCGGACACGGGCATAGACCTCAGCTGGCCGCAGGTGGTCGGCGCCGAGGGCTACGAGGTGCGCTACTGGTCCACCACGTCGCCCTTCCCCGGCGTCCCGGCCGACGAGGCCTGGTTCGGGGCCGAGCCCAACGACCCGGCCTGGAACATCCGCCACCTGGAGCCGGACACCGAGTACCGGGCGGTGGTCTACTACGCCGACCACGGCGCGACGCAGCTGAGCACCGCCAGCCCGGTGATCCGCTTCACCACCCTTGCGGCGGGCTCGCCCGTGGAGGCGGAGCCCACGTCGGTGATCGTGGAGCGGGTGCCCGAGGTGTCGATCAGCGCCGCCGGCGGGACGATCACCGAGGGCGAGGACGCGGTCTACACGGTCACCGTGAACCCCGCGCCCGACGCGCCGCTGGACGTCAGGGTGGGCGTGGCCGGCCCCGGCTCCGTGGTCGCCGCCCAGCACCTGGGCGAGCGCACGGTCAACGTGCCCACCGGCGGCAGCGTCTCGTTCACCATCCCCACCGTCGACGACACCGGTTGGGGCTCCAACGGGATGCTCGGCGCGACGGTGCAGTTCGGCGAGGGCTACCGGCTGAACAGGTTCAGGAGCTACGCCTCGGTCTACATCGCCAACAACGACCTGCCGCCGCCGCCGCCGGTCCAGCTCAAGCGCGTCTCCGACACCACGGCGACCGTCGCCTGGAAGCCCCAGGGAGACGGCGCGTCCTACCTGGTCGTCTGGCACGAGAGCTTCACGGGCATTCCGGTCCTGACGGAAGTCACGACCACCGCCACCGAGCACCAGCTCACCGGCCTCGACCCGCAGTCGCATTACGTGGTCTCCGTCCTTCACGGGACGACCCAGCTGGACAAGATCACCGTGCGGACCCTGGCCGCCGGCGCGACGCCGAAGACCTTCACGGTGGACTTCGAGACGCCCGCGCCCAACACGTCCGTGCCGCTGATCAGCGTGACCGCCGACGGCGACGTGACCGAGGGCGGGGACGCGACCTTCACGGTCAGCGCCAACCCGGCCCCGGCGGCGGACCTGGACGTGAGCGTCACGGTGTCGCAGAGCGACGACTCCGGGATATCCATGGAACATCGGACGGTGACCATCCCGACGGCGGGCTACGCCACGCTGACGGTGGCCACCACCAACGACGAGGTGGACGAGCCCGACGGATCGGTCACGGTCACCGTCGACGCCAGCGCCAACCTCGACTACCGGGTGTCCTCGTCCCAGGGGACGGCCGTCGTGGTCGTGTCCGACGACGACGGCGGCTACACGGTCAACCAGGGAACGATCGCCAGGGTCAAGGAGCTGGCGTCGCAGACGCAGCACGGCGCGGCCCACGTGAACCGCTGGAACCGGGTGCTGCTGGCCTTCGGCGAGCACGACGGGGCCGGCGTCACCGGCGGCCCGATGACGGCGGCCGAGGCCCAGGACATGGCCGACAATCACAGCAGCCCGGTGTGGGACCTGGTGGTCGTCGAGCTGACCGCCCTGGAAGCGGCCGCGGCACAGACGCCGCCGCCGCCGCCCACGCCCGAGGTGAGCGTCACCGCGGGCAGCGGGGTGACCGAGGGCGGCGACGCCACCTTCACGGTGACGGCCAGCCCGGCCCCGACCGCGAACCTGGACGTGAGCGTCACGGTGTCGCAGAGCGGCGACTACGGCGCCACCACGGGCCAGCGCACGGTGACGATACCCACCTCGGGCAGCGTCACCCTGACTGTCGCTACCACCGACGATACTACCGACGAAACCGACGGGTCGGTCACGGCCACGGTGAACGCGGGCAGCGGCTACACGGTGTCCTCGTCCCAGGGGGCGGCCACGGTGGCCGTGTCCGACAACGACGCCGCCTCCACGCCTGAGGTGAGCGTCACCGCTGGCAGCGGGGTGACCGAGGGCGGTGCCGCCAGCTTCACGGTGACGGCCAGCCCGGCCCCGGCGTCCAACCTGGACGTGAGCGTGACGGTGTCGCAGAGCGGGGACTACGGCGCGACCACGGGCCAGCGCACGGTGACGATACCCACCTCGGGCAGCGTCACCTTCACCGTCGGCACCACCGACGACAGCGCGGACGAGACCGACGGGTCGGTGACGGCCACGGTGAACGCGGGCAGCGGCTACACCGTGTCCTCGTCCCAGGGGGCTGCCACGGTCGGCGTGGCCGACAACGACAATCCGGTCGAGGAGCAGACGGGCTACACGGTGGACCCGGACGTGATCGCGAAGGTCAGGGAGCTGGCGTCGCAGACGCAGCACGGTACGGCCCACGTGAACCGCTGGAACCGGGTGCTCGTCGCCTTCGGCGAGCACGACGGCACGGGCGTCACGGGCGGCCCGATGACGGCGTCCGAGGCGCAGGACATGGCGGACCGGCACAGCAGCCCGGTGTGGGACGAGGTGGTTACCGAGTTGACGGCGCTGGAGGCGGCGTCAACACAGACGCCTCCGCCTCCGCCCACGCCCGAGGTGAGCGTCACCGGCGGCAGCGGGGTGACCGAGGGCGGGGACGCCACCTTCACGGTGACGGCCAGCCCGGCGCCTACGTCCAACCTGGACGTGAGCGTGACGGTGTCGCAGAGCGGGGACTACGGCGCGACCACGGGCCAGCGCACGGTGACGATCCCGACCACGGGCAGCGCCACCCTCACCGTTGGCACCACCGACGACAGTACGGACGAAACCGACGGGTCGGTGACGGCGACGGTGAACGCGGGCAGCGGCTACACGGTGTCCTCATCCCAGGGGGCGGCCACGGTCGGCGTGTCCGACAACGACGACGCCCCCACGCCGGTGGTGAGTATCACCGCTGGCAGCGGGGTGACCGAGGGCGGGGACGCCACCTTCACGGTGACGGCCAGCCCGGCGCCTACGTCCAACCTGGCGGTGAGCGTGACGGTGTCGCAGAGCGGGGACTACGGCGCGACCACGGGCCGGCGCACGGTGACGATCCCGACCACGGGCAGCGCCACCCTCACCGTTGGCACCACCGACGACAGTACGGACGAGACCGACGGGTCGGTGACGGCGACGGTGAACGCGGGCAGCGGCTACACGGTGTCCTCATCCCAGGGCGCGGCCACGGTGGCCGTGTCCGACAACGACGACGCCCCCACGCCGGTGGTGAGTATCACCGCTGGCAGCGGGGTGACCGAGGGCGGGGACGCCACCTTCACGGTGACGGCCAGCCCGGCGCCTTCGGCCAACCTGGCAGTGAGCGTGACGGTGTCGCAGAGCGGGGACTACGGCGCGACCACGGGCCAGCGCACGGTGACCGTCCCGACCACGGGCAGCGCCACGGTGACCATCGCCACCACGGACGACGAGGTGGACGAGACCGACGGGTCGGTGACGGCGACGGTGAACGCGGGCAGCGGCTACACGGTGTCCTCATCCCAGGGCGCGGCCACGGTCGGCGTGGCCGACAACGACGACGCCCCCACGCCGGTGGTGAGCGTCAGCGGCGGTTCCGGGGTGACCGAGGGCGGGGACGCCGTCTTCACGGTGACGGCCAGCCCGGCGCCTACGTCCAACCTGGCGGTGAGCGTGACGGTGTCGCAGAGCGGGGACTACGGCGCGACCACGGGCCGGCGCACGGTGACCATACCCACCACGGGCAGCGTCACCTTCACCGTTGGCACCACCGACGACAGTACGGACGAAACCGACGGGTCGGTGACGGCCACGGTGAACGCGGGCAGCGGCTACACGGTGTCCTCGTCCCAGGGCGCGGCCACTGTCGGCGTGTCCGACAACGACGATGCCGCGCCGGTGGTGAGCGTCAGCGGCGGTTCCGGGGTGACCGAGGGCGGGGCCGCCACCTTCACGGTGACGGCCAGCCCGGCGCCTACGTCCAACCTGGCGGTGAGCGTGACGGTGTCGCAGAGCGGGGACTACGGCGCGACCACGGGCCAGCGGACGGTGACGATACCCACCTCGGGCAGCATCACCATCACCGTTGGCACCACGGACGACAGTACGGACGAGACCGACGGGTCGGTGACGGCCACGGTGAACGCGGGCAGCGGCTACACGGTGTCCTCGTCCCAGGGCGCGGCCACGGTCGGCGTGGCCGACAACGACGATGCTGCGCCGGAGGTGGAGATAACCGTCACCGTCGAGGCCGCGTCGGCGGTGGAGGGCGACGTGCTGGAGTTCCGGGTGCGGCTGTCCGAGGCGTCCACCGAGGAGATCAGGATCAGATGGAACACCGCGCCTGCGTACCACCTGCTGGACGACCGGGCGCACATGACCGACTATCAGTACACGGAGGGTGAGCTGGTGTTCGCGCCGGGGGTGACGGAGCTGACGGCGGAGGTGTGGCTGGAGCAGGACGACGATGAGGAGCCGGACGAGTACTTCGTGGTGGAGGCATACCTGCCTGGGACCCTCTACCCGCCCGACGCCGTGGGAACCATGACGATCAAAGACGACGACTAGTCCGGCCCAGCCGGATTGGCAAGAAGGTGATCAGCGATGCGTGCAGAGCAGGAAAAACGAACCGGCGGCGAACCGAACAGAAGGCCAACCCGGCGGATGCCGGGCTGGCTGCGCGCACTGTCCTTGCTCCTGGTTCTGGCTTCCTTTTTAGCCCTCGCCGTTGCCTGCGACGACGAACCCACCGCAACGCCGGTACCTTCGGCCACGCCAACGCTGGAGCCTGCGCCCACCACAGCCCCGGTACCTTCGGCCACGCCAACGCTGGAGCCTGCGCCCACCACAGCCCCGGTACCTTCGGCCACGCCAACGCTGGAGCCTGCGCCCACCACAGCCCCGGAGCCTTCGGCCACGCCAGCGCTGGAACCTGCGGCTACCTCGGCGCCGGAACCCGACTTGCCGGACGACGACGCCCTTACCCGCGAATACGTGATGCGGGCTATCGAGCATTATGACCGCGATGGGCGCGAGGCCGCCTTCGCCTACTACAACAGCAAGGAGAGCCTCGAAGGCGCTCGGTCGATGTTTATATTCGACCCGGCCACTCACACCTTTTTGGTGACCTTGGCACGCCCGGATGTTATCGGAATCCCTTTTATAGATCAGGACTTAGGTGAAGTCACCGCGCTGCTGCTCCGCTGGGTCAAGGTGACGGCCGATGGAGAGGGTTGGCTTGAATCCCACACTCCCAACCCGCATACCGGGCAACTCGAACCCAAACGCAGTTTCGGCGTCCTACACGACGGCCTCATTTTCACGGCCGGGCATTCCATCCTGCAAGAAAACATCGGCGACGCCACCAAGGATTACGTTAACACGGCGATACGGTATTACGATGAAAACGGCCTGGACGCCACCGTCGCCCACTACAACAGCCGGGACAGCATGGACGGCTTTTTCTACCTGTTCCTGATGGACGAGAACGACATCTACCTGGCGCATCCCATTCGCCACGACCTGCGTGGGACGGACATCAAGGAGGTGACGGGCAAGGACTTCGCAGGGAACTCTTACGAACTGGGCAAGGACATAGCAATGGCCACGGAGGAAGGCCATTGGGTGGAATACCTGTGGCTCAACCCGGTCAGCGGCAAGGATGAAGCCAAGACTACCTGGGCCATCCGACACGACAGGCTGATCTTCGCCTCGGGCTACTATAACCCCATCCCGGGAGATGATCGCCCGCCCTGGATGGGCGCCGACCCCCGCGAGTACACCCTTGACTACGTGGACCGGGCCATCAAACGCTATGAGGAAGACGGACTCGACGCCATGGTGGCCTACTACGACAGCGTAGCCTCCTTTGAAGGCGAATGGTATCTGTTCGCCACCGACGCCGACGACACTTACATCGTCCATCCGTTCCGGCCTGAGTTGAAAGGAACCGACATCAAGAAAGTGGTGAGGGACGGGTTTGAGCTGGGCAAAGCTCTCGCCGCCGCCGGAGAGGGGGAAGGCGTATGGGTGGAATACCTGTGGCCTCACCCTGCAACCCTCAGAGAAGCCACAAAAATATCCTACGCGGTCCGTAAGGATGGAATGCTGTTCGCCTCCGGCTACTACCCGGCCCCCAAGGACCTGCCGGCGTTTGTCCAGACTTTCCTCCAGGAAGCCATTGACCTCCACGAGAGCGAGGGGCTGGATGCGGTGAAGGAGCTTTACGGCGCTGGGGAAAACTCCGGCGGCCTGTGGCTCCTGCTTGTGTTGGACGAGAACGGGATTTACCTGGTCAACGGCACGGCTCCCCAATTAGTGGGAGTCGACCTCAATCAGCTGCCGATTGTGGACGTGGATGGGAATCCGGCTTTTCCGGAAGTAGCGAAGGCAACGGAGTCAGGCCTCTGGATCAGCATTCCTTGGCGGATCCCCAACGGGCCGGAGAACTTGATAGCTCACGCTTGGGTCGTTCGGAGCGGCGATCTGTTCTTTGGCACTTTTTACTTCGACACCCTTCGGTGTGTGCCGGACCCCTACCCCACTGGCTCGTGTCCATGACACTGCGGGCTCGCTCCTGATGGGGATGCAGCCATGGTGCAGGAGAAGCACGGAGTCAGGCTGACGGGACAGGAAAGAGGACGGCTCGGGAGGATGATCAGATAGGCCGGCCCAGGGCTGCGCCGGCCCAGCCGGATTGGCAAGAGGATGCAAGGGGGCCTGCGGCAATGATGCAGGCCCTCCTTGCTTTACCCCACGGAATGTAAAGGTGATGGACGGAGTCGATTGAACAACAACAGGAACGGTTGATTGCCTTGACACCTCCGCCCAGATTGGCGGACAGTCTAGGTTGGCTGTTTGCGGCAGCTACGTACTTGGGCTTTGAAATACAGTGATCCAGCGCCCGCACGGCGTCGTGGCATCAGTCGGGCGGAGAGGAGGTTCGACGACATGACCAACGCGCTGCGGAGATTCACCCCCCCCCCCCGATCTCGTGGAGAGGCGCCATCATGAGGCGCGCTGGAGCGATGCCCCTCGTCCTGGCGCTGCTGGCGACGGCCCTGTTAGCGCTGCCGGCGGAACCGGCTGATGCGCAGAGCAATCTGCCGGTTGTTTCGGTGCTTCACTATGTGCGCACCACGGTCGATGAGGGCCCAGGCGCTGTGGCGAGTTTCATTGTCCTCGTGAGGGACGGCGGCGGCGGCAGCCTCACCAGCGACCTCACCTTGGTTTATCACTTGTCTCAGTCGGGCAACGCCATTGATGAGGCGCGCGCTGATGAAACGACGAGTGCTGGTCTTGACAAGGAGTACACGGTCACGGCAGGCAATTCAGGGTTTTTTGTGGATGTCCCGATCTTGGACGACGATGTCCACACAGCCGAACGCTGGGTCACGCTGACGATCGAGTTGATGCCTCATTATCGGGTGGATTTGGATGACCAGTCTGCCGTGATCACCGTGGTGGACAACGACAGCAGGGGAGGCGACTATAACCCCAATAATACGGCGCTCGTCTCCCTGTACGCCATCGGCTCCAGCGCTGACGGACCCGCCACCTATACCGAAGGTGAAGATGCGCACGCGGACTTCCGTGTGCGGGCGATCCCCAACATACGCGGCGGCTCGTTCCCCAACCCGCTCACCATCAGGTACCGAGTCACCTAGGAAGGCGACTTCGTCGTCGCCTCAGAGATCCGAACCACGACCACAACGGTCAACCCGACCGTCAATGTTGTGGACATCCACATCCCCATCAGTGACGACGACACCAACGAAGCCGACGGCAAGATCACGTTCGAGATCCTCCCGGGCTCCAGCTACATCATCGAGGAAGCGTTCAACCCGGCCTCCGTGCTCGTGAAGGACGATGACACGCCGCAGGTCTCCTTCGGCGGGACCACCCTCGCGGTGGTGGAAGGCTCGACCTATTCCTATCGGGCGGTGCTGTACGCGCGTCCAGCGCCCTACCAGGACATCACGGTGCGGCTCCGGACCCAGGAGCCGCATCAGGGTCGATGGAGCGCGACCGAGAGCAGCGACTACGACTACGGGTCCACCGTGACCACCGACTACATCGACGTGCCCATATCGGCCGGCACGGAAAGCGTGACCGTTGAGGTCAACCGGGACACCGCCACCGGCGTCCAGATCATGGACGACGCCGACCATGAGGACTACGAGCATCTCTACTTGAAGATCACCGGCGTCCTCGACGGCTACGAGGTGGGCGAGCGCGACTGGCTGCGGGTGACGATCATCGATGACGAGAGTCCGCCTCCGGCGCCCGAGGCGAACGGCGACGGTAGCTACACGGTTCCCGCCGATTGGCCGCTGGTGCCCGAGGAGTTGCGCAGGATCGGCGGCGAGTTCCGGCTGCTGTTCCTGACCAACACATGGCGCGACGCCACCACTGCCAACATTGCCGACTACGACGCCCACGTCCAGGCCTCCATCGCAGGCAGCCACACCGGCGGCTCGCACCCGGCGATTATTCCCTATTCCGACGCGTTCAAGGTGGTGGGATCGACCCCCACGGTGAACGCGCGAGACCACATCGACCCGGGCCGCGACACGGCGATCTACTGGCTCAACGGCCCGCGCGTGGCCAAGGACACGGCGGGGTTCTTTAGCAGCTCGTGGGAGAACTGGTCCGAACATGACCGCAGGACGGCGGCCAGCGTCTCGGTCGTCGACGGCGACACCCGCGTCGACTGGCACTGGAGCGGCACCCAACCGGACGGGATGAAACATGCGTTGAGCAGCATGGGCAGCAGCGGACACGTCGTCCGCGGCCAGTCCTTCGAAGAAGGAGAAGCCCGGAACCCCTGGGTGGGCGCTTCCACCACGAGGGTTGAGAGCCACTCAATCCTGGGCATCTCGCCGGTCTTCCGCATCGAGAAGCGGCCGCGCCTGGAGATCGTGCAGGCCGATGTGGATGAACCGCTGGAGTGGGGACTACTCCGCTGGCAGGGACGGCAGCGGATGATCGTGGTGGACGAGCCCTCCGCCTGTAATACCGCGCCCAACGACGTCTCCGAGCTGGGCGGCGTCACCCACCCCACCGACCTGGTCACCTACCGCGTGCGTCTCTACGCCGATCCCGTCGGCCAGGCCGAGCTCCACGTCTACAACCCCAAGTACGTCGTCTACCGGCAGGGCAGCCTCGCCACGGGGCCGGTCGACAGCGACCACTGGAACGAGATCTGGAAACGGGAGATCTGGGCCTCCAACTTCTACCGCAACGGCATCACCGTGCGGCCGCCCGGCGAGGACACGACCTACGCGGTCTCCGGCGGGCCGCCCGTCAACACCTACATCTCGCTGGACTTCGACTCCAGCAACTGGGATCAGTGGCATACGATCAGCGTCAACGTCCACTGTGCCGACCATGAAGATCACAACGCGTACATCATCCAGCACGAGCTGGAGCTGCCCGGCGACAAGTTCGCCGGCCGCGACCGGCTCGGCCGCGGGATCGACTGGAACCTGACCACCTGGCACGACGTGCGGGTCAAGGTGGTGGACACCAAGTCGCCGCAGCCCGCCGACCTGACGGTCGACACGGCCTACACGGGCACGCTGCTGGCGAATGCGGGCGACGCCGTCGGCTACAGGTGCGACAGCTACACGACCGGCGGCGAGTGCGAGTACTACTTCAACATCCACTGGTGGTGGGACCTGCCGACCGGCCCGCCGCTGGTCAGCCCCGGTAAACCGCGCAACGACCTCTACGACGCCGAGGAGCATTTCTCGGAGTGGCGCGTCAAGGTCGAGGCCGACAACAGCCTGACGGATACGCCGCCGACGTACATCTACTCGCGGCGTGTAGACCGGGTCATCGGGCACGACGGCGTGGTCAACCAGCAGCCCTACAGGGCGGGCATCGTCAACACCGGCCTGAAGACCACGTACCGCGACCGCTCGAACCCCGGCGACCCGGTCTACCGGATCACGATCACGCCGGTGACCCTGCGCAACGACGAGGTGCCGGGGGAAGCCGTGACGTTCTGCGTACAGTTGCAGTCGCCGTCCGGCTGGCCGTCGAACAAGTTCAGCGTCAAGGTGGACTGCAACCAGTTCACGCCGCCGTCCAATGCGCCGCCGGAGATCCGCCGCGCGTTCTCGGCGCTGGGGATGCTCAGCGACGGCTCCACGATGACGCTCTCCAGCAACGCGCTGTCGGCGCCCGAGGGCGGCGATGTGACCTTCACGGTCAGCGCCAGCCCGGCCCCGCAGGTCGACACGCCGGTCATCGTGAGCGTTATCGAGGAGATGGGCGAGGGTGCGGACCGCGTCGCGCGTGAACAGTTCCTCACGCTGGTCATCAGGGCCTTCGAGTCGTCCGCATCGCAGACCATCATCGTCTACTCCGACGACGACGCGCTGTCCGACGGCACGCTGGTGGCGCAAATTGTGGTCGGCGAGGGCTACACGCTGGGCGACCCTTCCCGCGTCACGCTGCCGCTGCTGGACGACGCCGCCCCCACGCCTGAGGTGAGCGTCACCGCTGGCAGCGGGGTGACCGAGGGCGGTGCCGCCAGCTTCACGGTGACGGCCAGCCCAGCCCCGGCGTCCAACCTGGCGGTGAGCGTGACGGTCGCCACGACCGGCGACTTCGGGTACGGGACGCTGCCCACCAGCGTCACCATCCCAACGTCGGGCAGCGCCACGGTGACCATCGCCACCACGGACGACGACGTGGACGAGCCGGACGGCTCGGTCACACTGACGCTGAACGCGGGCAGCGACTACACGGTGGGCGCGCCGTCGTCGGAGACGGCCGACGTCGCCGACAACGACGACCCGGTCGTTGACGAGCAGACGGGCTACACGGTGGACCCGGACGTGATCGCGAAGGTCAGGGAGCTGGCGTCGCAGACGCAGCACGGCACGGCCCACGTGAACCGCTGGAACCGGGTGCTGCTCGCGTTCGGCGAGCACGACGGCACCGGCGTCACGGGCGGCCCGATGACGGCGGCCGAGGCCCAGGATATGGCGGACAGGCACAGCAGCCCGGTGTGGGACGAGGTGGTGACCGAGCTGACGGCGCTGGAGGCGGCGTCAACGCAAACGCCTCCTCCGCCCACGCCTGAGGTGAGCATTTCCGCTGGAAGCGGGATAACCGAGGGCGGCGACGCCACCTTCACGGTGACGGCCAGCCCGGCGCCTTCGGCCAACCTGGACGTGAGCGTCACGGTGTCGCAGAGCGGCGACTACGGCGCGACCACGGGCCAGCGGACGGTGACGATACCCACCACGGGCAGCGTCACCCTCACCGTTGGCACCACGGACGACGACGCAGACGAGACCGACGGGTCGGTGACGGCCACGGTGAACGCGGGCAGCGGCTACACGGTGTCCTCGTCCCAGGGCGCGGCCACGGTCGGCGTGGCGGACAACGACGCCGCCCCCACGCCGGTGGTGAGCGTCAGCGCGGGCAGCGGCATCACCGAGGGCGGCGACGCCAGCTTCACGGTGACGGCCAGCCCGGCGCCTTCGTCCAACCTGGCGGTGAGCGTGACGGTCGCCACGACCGGCGACTTCGGGTACGGGACGCTGCCCACCAGCGTCACCATCCCAACGTCGGGCAGCGCCACGGTGACCATCGCCACCACGGACGACGAGGTGGACGAGACCGACGGGTCGGTGACGGCGACGGTGAACGCGGGCAGCGGCTACACGGTGTCCTCATCCCAGGGCGCGGCCACGGTCGGCGTGGCCGACAACGACGACGCCCCCACGCCGGTGGTGAGCGTCAGCGGCGGTTCCGGGGTGACCGAGGGCGGGGACGCCGTCTTCACGGTGACGGCCAGCCCGGCGCCTACGTCCAACCTGGCGGTGAGCGTGACGGTGTCGCAGAGCGGGGACTACGGCGCGACCACGGGCCGGCGCACGGTGACCATACCCACCACGGGCAGCGTCACCTTCACCGTTGGCACCACCGACGACAGTACGGACGAAACCGACGGGTCGGTGACGGCCACGGTGAACGCGGGCAGCGGCTACACGGTGTCCTCGTCCCAGGGCGCGGCCACTGTCGGCGTGTCCGACAACGACGATGCCACGCCGGTGGTGAGCGTCAGCGGCGGTTCCGGGGTGACCGAGGGCGGGGCCGCCACCTTCACGGTGACGGCCAGCCCGGCGCCTACGTCCAACCTGGCGGTGAGCGTGACGGTGTCGCAGAGCGGGGACTACGGCGCGACCACGGGCCAGCGGACGGTGACGATACCCACCTCGGGCAGCATCACCATCACCGTTGGCACCACGGACGACAGTACGGACGAGACCGACGGGTCGGTGACGGCCACGGTGAACGCGGGCAGCGGCTACACGGTGTCCTCGTCCCAGGGCGCGGCCACGGTCGGCGTGGCCGACAACGACGATGCTGCGCCGGAGGTGGAGATAACCGTCACCGTCGAGGCCGCGTCGGCGGTGGAGGGCGACGTGCTGGAGTTCCGGGTGCGGCTGTCCGAGGCGTCCACCGAGGAGATCAGGATCAGATGGAACACCGCGCCTGCGTACCACCTGCTGGACGACCGGGCGCACATGACCGACTATCAGTACACGGAGGGTGAGCTGGTGTTCGCGCCGGGGGTGACGGAGCTGACGGCGGAGGTGTGGCTGGAGCAGGACGACGATGAGGAGCCGGACGAGTACTTCGTGGTGGAGGCATACCTGCCCGGGACCCTCTACCCGCCCGACGCCGTGGGAACCATGACGATCAAAGACGACGACTAGTCCGGCCCGGCCGGACCCGCAAGAGGGTAGGAGGGGGCCTGCGGCAATGATGCAGGCCCCACTTGCACCACGGGGCGGGTGATGGGCAGGTCCTGAGGAGGCACCCGGTTTAGCGGAGGTGAAGGCATTGCAGATGGGCAGGATGGTGGAGCGATTCGCAACTTGGCGAATGACGGTCGCAGCCTTGATTGGCGTCGTCGGTTGTGTGGCGGGACTCGCTTGGCGGCAGGCGCGACTGGGAGGACTGGACTTGCTCGACGGTCGGGGCTGGTACACACCAGGAGAGGCGGCGGCCCTGTTCGACGCTCTGGACCGGCTCGACGCCAGCGCACGGGTTGTCTATGCGACCACCGCGCTCACCATCGACATGGTCTTTCCGGCCTCGTACGGCCTGCTGTTCGCCGTCCTGCTGTTCCGGCTCTTTCGAGGCGGGGCGCCGCTGTATCTGCTGCCGCTGGCCCTCGCCCTTGCGGATGTGCTGGAGAATACCACCATCGCTGCGCTCGCCCTGAGCTACGATGGCGAGCCTTCTCCGCTGACCTGGCTGGCCGCCGTGTTCACCGTGGTGAAGACGGGCCTGATTGTGGCCACGCTGGCGGCGGTAAGCGCCGGCGGGATGCTCTGGATGTGGGCAAGAATCCGTCAATCACGCTGACCATGGCATGTCGCCTTTACTGCACCGCGTACGGCTAATGGGCGATCCCCTTGCAGGAGCAGAACGCATGGACACGAAAACGAGACTGGCAACGCTATCGCCGTCCGTCATCGCGGACCTCCTGTTCGGCGAGGAACCCCTGGACAAATACTTCGTGGATGGCCGGTTGGTCCGTACCTTCCGCCTCCCGGTCGGCGGTCTGGGGCTGCTCACGGTCGGGTTCCGCATCACGGACCGGCCCTACGAGAAGTGGACGCGGCGGTTCAACCGGTTCAAGTACGGCGAACCTTCCGCCGCCAGGGCGGCCACCCGCACGTTCTGCGCCGCCTTCGAGGACTTCCGCCCCGCCGGGAACCCGCGCGTCGTCGTCGTCTCCTCGGTCTCTTCAGGGCAAAATATTGTGCAACACGACACGCCGGCGTCGATAATGGCGTCCGCGCTTGCAGGATCCCGCGGCTGGGAGTGGCTTCCGCATCACGTTACCAAGGACCGGCATCCCAGGATCACCGGCATCCCCTCTGCGGCCGAGCGGGACGCCACCGTGGACGGGGTGTACCTGGCTGCCCCCATCGGAGGCGAACCCGGTCTCGTGCTCGTCGTCGACGACTTCTGCACCTGGGGCGCGACGCTCGCGGACATCGCCCGCGCGGTCCGGGAGTCCAACCCCGGATGGAAGATTCAAGCGGCCACCCTCGCCAAGGCCGAACGCGCAGCCTACTGGCTGTGCTCGGCGCCGCGGCGGCGGTCGGAGTTGCGGTGGCGGGTCATTCCGAGAAGGTCGAGGTGCGTGTTGCGGCCCGGAGCGTCGAGGGTCATCGCATAGAGTTTGCGATCCAGCAGCGGCTTGCGGACGGTACATGGAGTGATTACAGGTTTGGCCGTGCCCGTTTCTTCGGTGAGTCGCTCCACGACGGCCAGTGGAAACATGCCAGTGCCGTTGAAGTTGAGGTGCCTGTGTCGCATGAGGTGACTGAGCCTCCTCCAGGTGAGATGGAAGAGGACCCCGGTGCCGATCCGACTCTTACTCCGACCCCAACTCCGACCCCAACTCCGACCCCGACTCCGACCCCCGTGCCGGCTGGTCCTGCTTTCAGGCTCGAGATCACCCGGTGTACGGGTGAGTACACGTTTGGTAGTCCCGGTTGGGCGGATATTGAGGTGACGGTTGTTTTCACGGCCCTTCGGGGCGTGAGTTTTCAGTATCCCCGTTGGGTCGAGGTGTTGGCCAACGGGGAGTTGGTGGGAATTATCAAGCTTGACGATGAGTACTATGAGGAGGGATACCGGGAGACGTTCAACCTTGACGGCACGATTTACACGGAGGGCTCGTCGTTGCTGTGTGAGCTTGAGGAACTTTGAGTCGAAGAGGACGAAGAACGGGGTGTGACGGAGGAGGCGGTTGATTACGTGCTGGAGCACTACCATACCAGCCGGCCAGCAGGACCTCGTCCGGGCTCAAGGCCTGCTGTAATCTACGTCGGCACTTGGCATGGGCGCAACCTTCGCGTCTATGTGGAGCGCGATTCGAGTCCGCCGTTGATCTAGCCTGTGGCTTGGGAGGACTGAAATGGCAGACGTCACCTATGATCCCGACACTGATGTCCTTTACGTGCAGTTGGGCGAAGGCGACATTGCGAGGCAGGTTTTCCTCGACGATACGCGCATCCTCGACTACTCAGTAGACGGCGGCGTGGCAGGGATAGAGTTCGTGTGTGCTAGCGAGGGCATTGACCTCAGTGACATTCCCTTCTCACGGAGAGTCGAGGGCTTGATCGATGAGAGTGGTCAATCGTTCAAGAAGATGCTGGACGAGGCCAGCAAACCGGAGGCGCCGTTTGCGGAGATTTTGGTCTGGAAATTCAGCAGGTTCACCCGCAAGCGGGAGCACGCCGTCGCCTTCAAGTCCATGCTCAGAAAGAAGGGCGTCCGCGTCGTCTCCATCACCGAGCATGCCGACGGCTCCGCCACCGGCAGACTCATGGAGGCCATCATCGAGTCGGTGGACGAGTTCTATAGTGAGAATTTGGCCGAGGAGGTTCGGCGGGGAATGCGAGAGGCCGCCTCTCGCGGCTCCTGGGTCGCCAGCCGCGTGCCCTACGGATACCGGAAGCGCATGGTGCAGGACGGGGCCAAGAAGCGCCCCACCCTGGAACCCGATCCCCCCACCGCTCCCGTGGTGCAGCGCATCTTCGACATGGCCGAGTCGGGCAGGGGCATCCTCGAGATCACCCAGACACTAAACTCAGAGGGCATCGCCAACCCCACCGGCAGGCTCTGGTCCAAGAACGGCGTCCACATCATCCTCCGCAACGAAGCCTACACCGGAACCCTCCTCTGGGGCGTCGGCGGAAAGGACAAGGCCGAGCCGGTAAGGGTGGACAAGGCGTTCCCCGGCATCATCTCAAAGGCCCAGTTCAAGAGGGTGAACAGCCGGATGCGCCGACGCGCGCCCAGGAAGGCGCATCCCCGGCGTGTGGGAAGCACCTACCTGCTCAGCGGCATGGTCCGGTGCCGGACGTGCAACGGGGCGCTCTCCGGCCAGGACGCCAAGAGCGGGAGGTACGCCTACTACGTCTGCCAGTCCATCATCAAGCGGGGCAGACACGCTTGCGAGCCCCCGAGGCTCAACGCCCGTCGCTTCGAGGAGATGGTGGTGGGCAAGATCAGGGAGAACGTGCTCACCGAGTCCAACATCCGGGAGCTGGTGAAGCTGGTGGACGAGGAGATGGACGGCATCGCCAAAGAGCAGCGGCAGAAGCTTCAGACCATTGAGTCGGAGCTTGAGGACGTGAAGCGCAGGCTGGGACGGCTCTACGACCTCGCGGAGACCACGGACCTGGACATCGAGGACTTCAAGCCCCGCATCCGAGACCACCGGGAGCGGCAGGAGAAGCTGGAGGCGTCGGCTGTCGAGGCCAGGGCGATGCTCTCCCAGCGCAGGGAGGTGCTGGACGACGTGGAGACCATCACGGCCTACGCCCAGGACCTGAGCGTATTCCTCAAGGAGAGCGAGCTGACCGAGCGCAGGGCCTTCATAGAGAGCTTCGTGAAGGAGATCGTAGTGATGCCGGGCAACGCTTTGCTGCGCTACAGCATCCCCATGCCGGAGGATGCTCCCATAGGGGGAAGGGACGCCGAGGAGGTAGCTCTCCACGCCCCGGTTCCGTCTACCGTCAAGTCTGGTGGGCAATGCTCGCCTGCCGGGGCGGGCGCGATGAAAGGACCGATCCGTCATGACGAGGGTCCAAAGAGGCAGAGACGGCAGGCTTGCTCGATTGCTGACTGCGGCAGATTGAGCTAACTGCCATGGTCCTGAGCCTGACGAGTCCACAGACCGGGTTCGGTAGTTACCAGGCTCTGTACAATCACCTTCGTGTCAATTGCGCCCGATGCCGAAAGCGCCCATTGCCGATACAGGTCTGACGCCAACACATGGACGGCGGCATACAGGCGGACAAGGAAAGTCGGCCGGGATAACGAGGTCGTGTTACCGATTGCCCTATCGGATAGCGTAATCAGGGTGGTCGGAGTGAGGTCGACCCTGTGCTCGTGCTACGGCCGGGGAGGCGACTCAAGGCGGGCACCGAGCGAAGACCTGGGCGTTGACGCGTCATGTGGCGAGGTCGTTCGGCAGCGAATGGAGACTCTTCGTAGGGGCTGGGTCCGCGTCCTGGTCGGAGTGCATGAGAGTGAGACTCGGAGAGCGGAGCGTGTCAGCCGCACAGGTGCAAGCAATTTGCCGGCTCGCGGATCTCCCGCCGGGTCGTCCGAAACGCCTGTTTGGAGCCGGATTCGATGTGGTACCCGTGTACATGCAAGCCCACCGGTTGCAGAAAGGGGACTTTCGGTTCGGGAGCGGCATGGAACAGCTAGACGAGAGGGAACTCGGGGGCGGTGCTGCAAGCACTTTTGGGAATGGGCTGGTTCCACGGAAAGTTGGACAAAGGGAAGTCGAACAATCGGTCCGTGGAGCGACTACAGGGAATCGCCGGAGCCAGATGGGTGCAAGCGATTCCGGGATCAGGCAGGGCTGGAGGTGTGGGAGTAAGGGTAGGACGAGGATTCACCCCGAAGAACGTGGGAACGTGTGATGTCGCGAGTGACCTGGTGGATGGGTGGTGGATCAAGTAGTGAATTCCCGGACGGCTGTGAGCATGTCCGGGGCACGCTACCTGATCGAGAACGCCGCCCGGACGTTCAGGCTGAGCCGCAGCTCACCGCCGCTGATGGAGGTAGCCTGATCGAAGGCGGCCACCTCCGTGAGCACCTCATACCCAAAGTCCCCGGTCAGCGGCGCCCCTGCCCCCACCTCGCCGATGAAGACCAGTTCGCCGACGGCCACGCCCGTCAGCCCCGCCAGGTGCTCGGCCCTGGCCAGCGCGTCCTTGACGGCATCTTCGCGAAGCTGTGACATGAACGGTTTCGGGTCCTCGATGCTGAAGTCGATGTCGCTGATCCGCGTCGCGTCTCCGCCGGCCGCGGCAACGTCGTCGATTATCTCTCCGACCGCATCGACATCGCGGATCTTTATCCTGGCGGTGTTGTTTACCGTGTAACCGACGAGCACCTCCCTGCTCGTCGTCACCTCGCCGCTGGTCACTTCCGCGTATTCGTATTGAGGCCAGATGCTGAACGACTGGGTCTGAACGTCCTGCCCGCTCAGGCCCCGGGCCATAACGGCCTCTATGATTGCATCCATCGCGCCCGCGGCCTCGGCTCGGGCCAGTGCAACTGTTTGACCTGTCGTCCTGACCCCCACGGTCAGAAGTACCAGGTCGGGCTCGACGGTAACTCTGGCCTGGCCGGTGACCCATATACCCGAAGTGGGTCCGGTCGCCTGAAGCGAAGCGGCGGCGGCCACCACGTCCGTCTGTGACTGGCCGACAGCGTCGCCACCTTTGACCTCGCTCGACAGTGTCCCATCGCCGCAGGCTGCCGCCGCAGCCAGCAGAACGGATGCTCCCAGGACCACGGCGATTCTTGCGCTGGCATTCACCTTTCAGCTCCCTTCGGCCTGTTGCACTCGTGAGCCAGAAGGCCTCCGCGAGATTCTGCGCGTTCCTTACCGCCCTATTCGGAGACGTTTCATTGGCGACCTGCCCAGACCCGGTTATAGGTAGTGGTAGGCACCAGGTCCGCCTCCTCGAGCACGAGCACATCCATCTGCGCCTTGACCCTGACGTCGACCGCGACGAACCGCCGGTTCAGTGTAGCCGAGTCTGGATGCGACCTAGTGTACGTCGCGATCAGGTCCGCGGCAACGGATTCTGCGTACCGCAGGATTCCGGCGGACACACTGCTGTTCGACACAACTGCGCTGACCACCCGGGCGGTGCAGCTGTGCCAACGTACCAGGGCCACGCCGTATCTCAGGTGACGGCCGATGGCTTCTCTGGGAGGCCGCATGTACTGCACCGGTCCGTCGGCATCCGACGGCCGTATGATCTGAAGCAGGTGTATGACACCCCCTGGGGCAAGGAGATCCTTCACCTCTGTTATCACCCTCTCAACTGCGTCGGTCCCGTCCAGTGGGACCACCACCTTCCTGCTTGCTATACATGTCAGCCTCCAAAAAGGGCCGCACGCTGCCCCGGTCCCGGGCATTGTCGTGCGGCCCAATCTGCGCCTAGCGCCTCCTGGTTCAGGTTGCGGTTGTCGTGTGCGTTCTAACTAATCCCGGATTCTCAAGATATTCAGCCTCACCCTAGTGCACAGGGTAGATGTTGTCAACAATATGCAAGGCATAAATATCGCGGATCTATCCTGTGAAAGTGAACACATTCACTAGTCTGTCATGCGGCGTACGTTATATCTCCCGATATCCATTCGCTGTACATTGTTACGGCGCATCCGACCGTTGCCGGGGTGCTCACCTCGAAGGCCCGTTAATCGGCGACAGGTGGAGGTCGAGTCGCGTGTGATGGCCGGATATCGCCACGGCCCCATCGGAGCATTCACTAATGAACGGTAGGCCCTTTGCATGCCGCAGGGGTGTACATGAATCCCGTACTTGCGTAGAAGTTTGGCTGCGGGCCCGGAAGGCGGCTCTACAGGACTGCAGGAGCCGGGCGGGCCCCCCGGGAGTTCACACTTTTTCTTAAGGCCCGGCTGCGGGGCGGTGTTCCAAAAACCCCCACTTTTGTTCCACCTGGAACACGCCGAAACCGCGGGTTGTGTTCCCAAAACCCCGGAAAATGTTCCGCGTGGAGCACCTGCGGGAGGGAGGCGCATTCATGGAAACGGCAGGGGGGATAGGTGTAGCCTCGCGGGAATGGCGCTGGTCGCCGAATGGCAGCGTACGACATGGCGGGTTCTCACTTTGGGCCTGTGGCGATGGTGGTCTGCCCTTCAAGTACCAAGAGCGAGAGCAAGCACCTTGGCTCTGGAATGACGTTACATGCTCAACTCACTTGCCGCCGATGTTCTGCGGGCGGGCGACACGGTAACCTATTCAAAAGGGAACGAAGCCATCCGCCACCTAGGGATGGATGGCAATCGCAACGACGACGAACAGGGCATCAGATGAATACAAGGACGCACGGGGAACTCGCCAATTTCATCTGGAGTATCTGCAATCTGCTTAGGGGACCGTACAAGCGAAACGAGTACCGCAAGGTCATCCTGCCGCTCACTGTGTTACGCCGCTTCGATTGCGTGCTCGCCCCGACAAAGGACGCGGTCCTTGCCGCCGACGCCGAATACAGTGGGCTCAGCGAGAACGTCCGCCACCACAGGCTCATGCAGGCTTCAGGATGGCCGTTCTACAACAGGTCGCGACTGGATTTTGGACGGCTTTTGGATGACCCGAACCTGCTTGCGCAGAACCTCAACGCGTATATCAGGGATTTCTCGCCCGAGGTTCGGGAGATTATGGAGCGCTTCTCCTTTGACGTGCACATTGGGCGCATGGACGACAAAAACCTTCTGTTCCAGGTCATCCAGGCCTTTGCCAATGTCGATCTATCCCCCAACCGCATCGATGACATGCAGATGGGATATGTATTTGAAGAATTAATCCGCATCGGTGCCGAGCAGGCGAACGAGGAGGCCGGTGAGCACTTCACACCCCGAGAGGTGATCCGGCTGATGGTCAGCATTCTGCTATCGGATGAGCCTGATCTAGGCCGCAGCTACGTGGTCAAGACGATCTATGACCCGGCATGCGGCACCGGAGGCATGCTTTCGGTCGCCGAAGACTACCTTCGCGAGCACAACAGTGAGTCCAATCCGATCCTCTACGGGCAGGACTTGAATGACGACGCCTGGGCGGTCTGCAAGTCCGACATGCTGATCAAGGGTGACAATGCCGAGAACATCGTCCTTGGCAACACGTTCACCGGGGATGGTTACGGGCATCGCCCGGACGGCAATAGGTACACGTTCGACTACATGCTCGCCAATCCACCCTTTGGCGTGGAGTGGAAACAGCAGGAGCGAGAGATCAAGCAGGAACGCGACACGCTGGGCTATTCGGGCCGTTTTGGCGCCGGGCTGCCCCGGATCAACGACGGTTCGCTTATGTTCCTTCAGCACATGCTTTCGAAGATGCAGCCTGTAGATGATGGAGGCAGCCGCGTGGCGATCGTGTTCAATGGCTCGCCGCTGTTCACGGGCGATGCCGGGAGCGGCGAGAGCAACATCCGACAGTGGATCATCGAGAACGACTGGCTGGAGACAATCGTGGCGCTCCCCGACCAACTCTTCTACAACACCGGGATCTCCACCTACATTTGGATTCTCACCAACCGCAAGGAGAAGCGCCGCAGGGGTAAGGTGCAACTCATCGACGGAAGGAAGTTCTTTGTCAAGATGAAAAAGAGCCTCGGCAACAAGCGGAACGAGCTTTCCCAGCATCAGATCGAGGACCTGACGCGCATCCATGGCAACTTCAAGAATGGAGAGACGCGCGACTTCGAAGACGAGGATCCAGTCACGTACCGGCCGAGGATCCAACCATATGTTGTAAGCAAGGTGTTCGCGAACAAGGAATTCGGATATCGCGAGGTGACGGTGGAACGGCCGCTGCGCATGAATTTTGCAGCGACGGAGGAGAGGATCGCTCGGATTGAGGAGCAGAGGACATTCCTCAACCTAGCGACCAGCAAGAAGCGCCCTGGACCCGCGCATGATGACGAGGTCACCGAAGGCTTAGCGAGGCAGAACGCCATCAAAGGGCTGCTGAGATCGCTAGGTAAGGCGACCGACGGCGAACTGATCCTCGACCGCGAGACGTTTCAGGACATGCTTAAAGCTGCGGCGAACTCAGAAGGGATCAAACTGTCTGTTCAGGAAAGGAAGGCCGTACTTGCGGCGTTGGGTGAGCGCGATCCTGATGCCGAGATATGCATCGACCAGCGGGGCAATTCCGAGCCAGACCCGGAACTACGCGACACGGAGGCTATACCGCTGATACAGGATGTCGACTCGTACTTTGAGCGCGAGGTGAAGCCTCATGTGCCCGATGCATGGGTGGACGAGAGCAAGACGAAGATCGGTTATGAAATACCTCTGAATCGTCACTTCTACGTGTATGAGCCTCCGCGTCCACTCGAAGAGATAAGGTCCGAGATCCAGAAGCTCGAGCAAGAGATCACCGAGTTGCTCTCCGAGGTGACAGCATGAATGCACTTGATGCCGCAGCAGAGGTGCTTAAGGAGGCTGAAGCACCTCTTCACTACCGCGAGATAACTAGACGAATACTCGATCAGGGATTGTGGGCTCCGAGCGGTCAGACGCCGTGGAACACATTAATGGCCCGGCTTGGCACCGATGTCAGGGATCGCGGAGTGGCCTCAAGATTCACGAGGACAGCCCCGGGATACTTCGCACTGAACCCGGACCGAATCTCGGACCCGCCGCCTTTGGAGCGGGCAGATCAGAATGAAGCCTCGTCCGTCATGTCGTTCACGGACGCTGCAGAGAGGGTTCTTCTCCAGTCCCGGGACCGCGAGCCTCTTCACTACAGGACCATCACCGAACGTGCGCTCGATCAGTCGTTGATCCGCACCGAGGGACGCACCCCATCGTCAACCATGTATGCGGTGATCCTGGCCGAGATCCGGCGCCGGGATGCGCGGGGAGAATCGCCGCGCTTCGTACAGCACGGGCGCGGCATGGTTGGCCTTGCAAGTTGGCTGCCCGTCAGCCTCGCAGCGCGCATAGATGAAAACAATCGGGAGGTACGTCAGTCGTTACTCGACGGGGCTCGCGGCGCACCGCCGGACTCCTTCGAGCGCTTGGTGGGTGAACTACTCGCAGCGATGGGCTTCGAGGATGTGGAGGTAACCAAAGTCTCATCGGACGGAGGCATCGACGTCCGTGGCACTCTTGTCGTAGGTGAAACGGTGCGCATCCGCATGGCGGTACAGGCGAAGCGCTGGGAAGGCAACGTCCAGGCACCCATAGTCCAGCAGGTACGGGGCTCTTTGGGCGCACACGAGCAGGGCCTCATCATTACAACGAGCGATTTCAGCCGCGGAGCCCGAGAGGAGGCCATCCGGTCCGACGCTGCCCCGGTCGCCCTGATGAGCGGCGAGCAATTGGCCGCGCTGCTGGCGAAACACGAGATAGGTGCGCGAGTGGAGAAATACGACCTTCTTACCCTCGATGACACCGGAGAGTCGCCGAAGTGACGACAACGTCGAGCCTGGGTGTCAAAGGCTTTCCCCGGTATGAGCGGTACCGTGACTGCGGTGTGGAATGGCTCGGTGAGGTTCCCGAGCGCTGGGACGTGAAGCGACTCAGATTCTTGGCTTCGACTAACGACGATACTTTGTCAGAGAAAGAAGATCCGCTTCGGCCAGTTTTGTATGTAGACATCGGCTCTGTCGATTCGACCAGCGGGATCACTGAAATGGAAGAGTTGGTCTTTGAGGATGCTCCTTCGCGAGCTCGCCGATTGGTAAGGGACGGAGACACGATCATATCCACCGTCAGAACATACCTCAGGGCAATCGCTCCAGTGCGGGCACCAAGGCCTGAGATGGTGGTGTCGACCGGCTTCGCAGTAATCCGGCCCCGCGCGCTCGATTCCGGCTTCGCCTCTTGGGCTTTGCGGGAGCAGAGAAACGTAGAAGAGATCGTTGCCCGCTCTACCGGAGTCAGCTATCCGGCAATCAGTGCCCTCCAGATTGGTGACCTTCCCATTCCCTTTCCATCCCTTTCCGAACAGCGCAGCATATCTGAGTTCCTCGATAGGGAGACGGAACGTATAGACACGCTCGTCGCAAAGAAACGCCTTCTCATCGAGCGCCTGCAGGAATACCGGACCGCCCTCATCACGCGTACCGTGACGCGTGGCCTTCCGCCCGAAGAAGCGAGCGCTGCCGGCCTCGACCCTTCACCCCGCCTCAAGCCTTCGGGTGTCGAGTGGCTCGGAGATGTACCGGAGCATTGGGAGCTGTCGCCCCTCAAAGTGTTTTCACGATGCCGTAGTGGCCAAGCGTTGTCTTCCTGCGATGTGCAATCAGAGCCACTTGAGGGAAGAAATATACCAGTTTTTGGTGGAAATGGACTAATGGGATTTACAGATAGAATTACCTGTAAAGGCGGGGTGCTGGCGATTGGGAGAGTGGGGGCGTTGTGTGGGAACATTCATGTGATTGAAAGGCCCGCGTGGATTACTGACAATGCATTGGCACTCTCTGTTCAATCAGAGTCTGTATCTCTCAAATATCTTGCTGGTGTTCTGGAGGCTCGCAGCCTAAACGATTTGGCAAATAAGACAGCGCAACCCCTAATCACAGGCTCTCAGATTCTTAATGAACATATTCTCCTTCCACCTCTAAGTGAGCAGACTATCATCGTTGAATATCTTTCTACGGCCTCCAAGGACTTAGTTTCTGCCATCGCACGTATCCGCCGCCAAATCGAACTGATCCAGGAGTACCGCACAGCCCTAGTCACCGCCGCCGTCACGGGCAAGATAGACTTGAGATGGTCGTCACCTGAGGAGCTACTTTCCGTAGGCTAAGGCGCATGACAAGCCAGACCACTGAACACGCTTTCGAGTCCGCCGTCGAGTCGATGCTGCTAGAAGGCGGTTGGCACAAGGCGGATCGGAAGGAGTGGGATGTCAAGCGGGCCCTTTTCCCGGCCCGCGCCGTGGCGTTCATGCAGTCGACTCAGCCAGAGCTGTGGTCGGAGATGACGGCCCTGCACGGCGCCAATCTAGAACCCGCAATCATCGAGGCTTTGGTCCGGGAACTCGACCTCAAGGGATCGATCCACGTGCTGCGTCACGGTTTCAAGTTCTATGGCAAGACCTTTCGCCTCGCCTGGTTCAAGCCGGCGCACGGCATGAACCAGGAGGCTCTCGCGCAGTTTGCGCGCAACGAGCTGACGGTCACACGGCAGGCACGATGCCATCCGAGCAAAGGTGACGAAGTCGACCTGCTGTTTGCCCTCAACGGCGTGCCGGTCGCGACCTGTGAGCTCAAGAACCCGATGACAGGCCAGAACTGGCGCAGTGCAATTCGGCAATACAGGCAGGACCGCGATTCCTCTTCTCCCGTTTTCCGGTTCCAAAAGCGAGCCTTTGTACACTTTGCCGCCGACCCCAATGAGATCCACATGACCACTCGCCTCAACGGCGAGCGGACTCGTTTTCTGCCCTTCAACCGCGGTAGCCACCCCGGAGCGGTCCGCTGCGGGGCCGGTAACCCGCAGCACCCTTCTGGGTACCGCACAGCCTACTTCTGGCAGGAAGTCCTTGAGAGGGAGCAGTTCCTAGACATCATCGGTTCATACGTCTTTACGGAACGCACCGAGGAAAAGGTCGAAGATGAGCGAGGAACTCGAACCGTGAAGCGAGAGGCGGTGATCTTTCCTCGCTATCACCAACTCGACGCCGTAAGTGGATTGGTAAAGGAGGCCAGAGCCGATGGTCCGGGTAGGAACTATCTCATCCAACACTCGGCCGGCAGCGGAAAGACGAACAGCATCTCCTGGCTTTCGCACCGACTCGCGAGCCTTCACAACGCCAGCGACGAGAAGATATACGACTGCGTGGTCGTCATTACGGACCGTCGGATTCTGGATAGCCAGCTTCAGGACGCCATATACCAGATAGAGCACGCGCAGGGCGTCGTCCAGCCCATCAACCGAGACTCGCAGCAGCTTGCGAGGGCGCTGGTCGACGGCACCAAGATTGTGATCACGACGCTCCAGAAGTTTCCCTTCGTACTGGACGGCCTTCTATCGGTCGCCGGAGCGGAGTCATCCGAAACCGCCACCGAGGCCGAGCGGACTCGTGCGGCGAAGTGGCGCCGCGAAATAGCCAGCCGCCGCTACGCGATCGTCGTGGACGAGGCGCATTCCAGCCAGACAGGCGAGAGCGCGAGAGAGATGAAGGCCATACTTGGATCGCGTGCCCAGGCATCCGGGGAAGAATCTGAAAGCTGGGAGGATGGCCTTAACGCCGTCGTCGAGTCGCGCGGCCCCCAGCCCAACCTCTCGTTCTTTGCGTTCACTGCTACACCCAAGGGCAAGACGCTGGAGCTGTTCGGCAGGCCCGGGGCCAGCGGCAAGCCTGAGGCCTTCCACGTCTCCAGCATGAGGCAAGCGATCGAGGAGGAGTTCATCCTCGACGTGCTCCAGAACTACACGGACTACGACACCTACTATCGACTGGTGAAGCGGGCTTCGGAAGACCGGGAGCTGCCGAAGCGGTCGGCGGCGGCAGCCTTGGCGAAGTTCATGCAGCTACACCCGCATAACATCGCGCAGAAGACCGCGGTTATCGTCGAGCACTTCCGCAACAACGTGCGCCGCCGCATAGGCGGCAGGGCGAAAGCCATGGTGGTCACCTCGTCTCGTCTCCATGCGGTCCGATACATGCTCTCCTTCCAGGATTACATCCAAGAGCACGAATACACCGACGTCAGGCCGCTCGTGGCATTCAGCGGAACGGTCAAGGATCCCGATACGGGTGAAGACTTCACCGAGCCCGGAATGAACCTCGACGTGGTCACCGGAAAGCCAATCAGCGAATCTGCGCTGTCGTCCCGTTTCAACTCGCCCGACTACCAGATACTGCTGGTGGCAGACAAGTACCAGACCGGCTTCGACCAGCCTCTCTTGCAGGCAATGTACGTGGACAAACGCCTGGACGGCGTCCAGGCAGTCCAGACGCTGTCCCGGCTCAACAGGCCGGCACCGGGCAAGGAGCCTCCGTTCGTCCTTGACTTCGTCAACGACCCTGAGGACATCCAACGAGCCTTCGCACCGTACTATGACCGAACAGAGTTGCTGGCCTCATCTGATCCCTACCAGCTCGAGGCGCTAAAGCACGAACTGGACGGTCTGCAGGTTTACCACTGGAGCGAGGTGGAATCGTTTGCCAGGGTTTTCTATCTGCCCCCGTCACGGCGTGAGCCAGACGATCACGCCCGCCTCGATGCATGCCTGCAGCCCGCCCGGGACCGATTCTCGGCACTTGACCCCGATGAACAGGAGGCCTTCCACGACCGCCTTGGCGCCTTCGTGAAGCTCTACGCTTTCCTTGGCCAGATCATTCCCTACGGAGACAGCGACCTTGAGCGCCTCGCCTCGTTTGGGCGCGCGCTGCTGCGCTCGATTCGACCCAGACGCGACGGTGCACCAATTCACCTTGGCAGGGATGTGGGTCTTGAGTACTACCGCTTGGAGCGTGTTTCGTCAGGCGCTATCACCATGCACAATGAAGAGGATGTATACGTAGCGACACCTGTCGCCGTCGGCACGGGCCGCAGCGAAGAGGATAAGGCGCCGCTGTCGGAGATCATCGAAAAGCTCAACGACAGGTTCGGGACCCGGTTTACGGACGAGGACCGTCTGTTCTTCGAGCAGGTGAAGGAGCGTGCCGTCCGCAACGAGGAGATCCGCGAAACAGCGCGTGCGAACCCGCTGGACAAGTTTAGCCTCGGCATCCGAGAGGTGGTTGGCAGGCTGATGATCGAGCGCATGGGGGAGAACGACGCGCTGGTCACGAGGTACATGAGCGATCCAGATTTCCAGGAGGTGGCTTTCGCTGACCTCTCTCGCGCCATCTATGACGCGGTGGGGGCTGGCAATGCTTCTGACATGAAAAGAGGAGGGACAGCGAAGGCCGACGACATCGCAGCCGCCGTACAGTCCTGAGCTCGTCCCAATTAGCGTGCGTTGGAAGGGCCCGTAGCAGTGGGGGCAGAGCAATGAAGGCAGAGGGACTTCGATGCGTATCAGGACGGCTTGGAATCCGACCCTGTGGAGTGGAGATCGCCTGCAGGATGAGACCGAGCTGTCGAAGATGTCCACGGTCTCAACGCTCAACTCAAGGTCCAGTCCCCGTGGATTGACATAGGTGCGATGGAGAACTGTATGAAAGAGTTGCTAGCATCGCCACTGCCCACAGGTGATGCCGAAGCGATAAGCTGGGAGTCTTCGGTTGATGGATCTCAGGCCTGATGGTGCAGACACATGCCAGGATGGTTTACGTCGAAACTTCGGTAGTGTCTTATCTGACGGCCCGGGCTACGAGTAACCTGCTGGCGGCTGCGTGGCAAACCGCCACGACCGAGTGGTGGGACATATATAGACCCCGGTTTGAACTCCGCACGTCCGCTCTCACAATTGAGGAGGCGGGAAAGGGTAATCAGGAGGCTGCGGCGCGACGACTCGAAGCGTTGGACGGAATCGACGTGCTGCCGATCACGGAAGCCGCGATTGTATTGTCCGAAGCGCTCTTACGCAGGCGTGCCCTGCCTACAGGCGCCCAAAACGATGCCATTCACATCGCCGTCTCGGCCGTGCATGGCATTAACTACCTTTTGACCTGGAATTTCCGCCACCTTGCCAACGCTGCGACGAGGCCACATATCCGCGAAGTCTGCGAGCAGCAAGGGTACACAAGCCCCGAGATTTGCACACCGAGCGAATTGATAGGAGGTTCCGATGCCTGACGAAATCATCCAAGAACTGTGGACGATTAAGGACAGCATGGCGCGGGAGCACGGCAGCGATGTTCGAAGACTCGCAGCCTATCTTCAAGGTAGGAAGGAACCGGAACAGTCCTCCGAGGCAACGGGGCGGCCCGCTGTCAACATATCGAACCTGTCCCCAGATCAGCAGCTACTTGATGCTGGTGAGGGGAATACCAAGGACGGACTAGGTCGAGCTCTCAATAGAACAGTAAAGCGACGGCCTCCCTCTCAGTAGCCATAGTACATTCTATAGACGAATCACAGTCACCTAGCGGCGTCCGCGGAGAAAGGAGAATTTTTCGTGGACTTGAATGGACTCGATGAGGTCGGAGACGATAGCGTCGGCGGTCAGAGGACTCAGGTTTCAGACCGATGTGGGTGCGCTGGTGTGAGATGGAGCGCGAGTACGCCGTTGCGAGGAAGTGGACGGCGTGGGTCTGCCGACGATGGTTCAGCCGCTTACAGCCCGGAACTCAACCCCGCAGAGCGTGTGTATGAGGAGGTGCGACGATGGGTCGAGGGCAGGACATATGTGAGCATCGAGGCCAAGATAGAGGCCGCCAGCGCCTCTCTTTGAGAACTGGAATCTGACCCCTCTCATGTGCGCTCACTTGCCGGCTGGGACTGGATTAGCGACAACATCCGGCGCCTACCCGCACAGTTACCGGCCGTTTCTTAGTCAATTGGTATTAGTGAATTGGTATCACTACAAGGAAGACCTCCACAACGACCCCGTCCAGATGTTCGGCAACCTATTGTCCCACGACACTGGGATCCCGCTGGAGACGTCCTCTATCTGGGTGCAAGAATGCTGCAAGCTACTTTGACGCATATTGGACGCTGGACTAAATGACTAATCCATCCAAGGCCCAGGCCAAAGACCGCATCAGAAGGGCACTGGAACAAATACCCGAATTGATGAACATGGATTCAGACTCAGAAGTGTTCATTAGATGGAGACGAAGTACTCAAATCGCAATAGTCAACACTTTTGGCGAAAATAGTAGTCATATCAAAGAATTTGACAACATCAGCTACATGCCCTTTTTGCTGGAAGCAGACTTTTTCCAGGGAGCCTACGAAGGGGGTTTGGCCAGAGCAAAAGCAACTCTCGAATCAATGCTCGAAGAAATCGATGAATATTGGCTAGATGACGACCTGGTACCGTCCCCTACCGACGAATCCGACATTCCGGAGCAGGAGATTACTAAGCGAGTATTCGTGGTTCATGGAAGAGATGAGGGGACGAAGAACATGGTCGCAAGGTTCCTTGAAAGCCTAGATCTAGAACCGGTGATACTGCAAGAGCAACCTAATGAAGGCCGCACTATCATCGAGAAGTTCGAAGAATATGCGCAAGCGAGTTTCGCCGTGATCTTGTGTACACCGGACGATGTAGGAGCGCTTGCGAGCGAGGAGGAGAGGTTAAAGTTTCGTCCTAGACAGAATGTGGTTTTGGAATGGGGCTTTTTTTTGGGTAGGGTAGGCCGGGAGCGCGTGTGCGCTCTTGTCAGGGGAAATCTAGAGATACCATCGGACTATGCTGGCGTCATTTACATCGAGCTTGACGACACTGGGGGTTGGAATATGAAACTTGCTAGAGAATTGAGCAGAGCCGGTTTGTCTGTTGATTTGAATCGCCTCCTGTGACAAATCAGCAAGATGTGGCGGTGTCTGATTTGACGATCCCTGTACGTGGACGGAGAGCAGATTGGAGTTGATATAGGAGGGTGTCAATTAGAGAGCTGCAATTTCGTACTATAGACGAAGATGTCGTGGAAGTGTCTGAAGGCACAAGCCGTATTGGTGTTATTCGTCGTCAAAGCAGTGCCTGGCGCTGGGGAACCTTTAACCGTGACGAAGAATTCCCCGAGCACTGGGTCGATTTGATCCCTAGCCCATTCGGAAAAATGGTGGGCATTGGTGAGGCCAAGACAAAGCTACTAGAGTTCTTACGGTAGGCTACTCGGCGTTTGAGCGCTGCTCTAGGAAGGAGGCTGAGCCGAAGCCTTACGGATGCGGGGGTTGCATCCGGTACGGAGTCGGTCTTTGCGGACGAGATGCGCGTGAGTCTGCGATGGATGGGCCGCAGGGTGTGGGGTCGTCGCGGTGCGAAGCCGGTGGATGTAACTGGTCCTTCTGGTGGACAGGCATGAGAGGCAGGGTGTCGTGTACGTGGATAAACTCCATGAGGTCAGAGGCGATAGCCTAGGCGGTCAGGGATTTGAGGTGACAGACCGATGTGGAGGCGCTAGTGTGGGATTGAGAGCGAATACACCTTGGTGAAGAGGTCCGGAGCGTAGGGCTGCCGACGAAAGTGCAGCCATCGTACAGCCCTGAGCTGAATCCCGCTGAGCGTGTGTTTGACAGGGTCGCCGGTGGGTGGAGGGCAGGATCTACCTGAGCATCGACGGCAAAGTGGAGGCCGTCAACGCCTACCTGCGGTAACTGTATTCTGATCCCTGTCGTGTACGCTCCCTCGCTGGCTGGGACTGGATCGGCGCCAACTTCCGGCGTCTACCCGCATATTGCACGGTTCAGTAACAATCAGCTGGGATAGCCTTGCCCTATTCCGACCCAGAGTGCAACCTCACTACCTCCCTTTCAATCAGGTTCATTGTCTCAGGGCTTGCCTTGAATAGATCCGGTGAACGCACCTGGGAAACCGGAGCCAATCGAAGCAACCGGCGAATTGGAGGTCTCAGGTTGCAATTGGCCCTCCCTTCGCTTGTCACGACAATCAGTTCTCGATTCTGACTTGCCAGCCATTCGGTGCATGCCATCATCAACCCTTCGGACTTCCTCTTCTGCTTGGAAATCAGGCCCTCCATATCCGGAAGCCGACCACACAGGAGTTTTTTCCTTTTGAGTGCGTTGGGGTCGGACCTGCCCCGTTCGTCGTTTTCCCCATGTACTGGGCAGTCCTGTTGCCAGACGAAGAAAAGCAGCTTTCGAAGGTTCCCATCTGGGATGCGGATGTCACATCGTAAGTTCTTCTGGTCCCTCCAATATGGAATCTCTATAAGTGACTTGTGGGGATTAAAGATGGAGTCTTGATCCAGCTTAGGGGAATTCATAACTATCAGCACGATGTGGTCTGGATCGAGTATTTGTTCAGTCCGCCTCGGTACTGAGCGTAGCGTATACCCATCACCGTAGCGTTTGAGTTGCGTACGTAGGTTAGGCAAGTCAAACTCACCAAGACACTCCCTCAGCCAGCTGTCGCCGGGGTTTGCAAACAACCCTTGGATCTCTTCATTTGCGCCCATGAGGTTTGCATGAGCTTTATGAACTTTGTCAACAACCATATGAATCGCCCCCACGTCGGGAGTAACGTCCCAGCACGTGGTGTATTAGGAGGATCTACATAAAGAGAGACCACCGCGTCATCCTTAGAGGACAAAGAACAAAACTCAAGGAGGGCGACGGTGGTCAAGGAAAGGATGGACCTGCTGGGGATATTGCGCAAGAGAGGTGCTGACGGAGACGTGGATTTCCTGCGCGAGGCGCTGGTGGTCCTGGTAGAGGGGATCATGGATGCCGAGGTCTCAGCCAGGACAGGCGCCGGGTACAGGGAGCGCAGCACGGAGCGTGTGACCCAGCGCAACGGGTACAGGTCCAGGCAGTGGGATACACGCGTTGGGACGATGGACCTTCGGATCCCCAGGTTGAGGGAGGGGAGCTACTTCCCGAGCCTGCTGGAGCCTCGGAGACGGAGCGAGCGTGCCCTGCTGGGCGTCATCCAGCAGGCATACGTGGAAGGTGTGTCTACGAGGCGAGTGGACGACCTGGTGAAGGCCCTGGGATGCGAGGGCATCTCCAAGAGCCAGGTCTCACGCATCTGCTCAGAGCTCGACGAGGTGGTCGACAGCTTCCTGGGCCGGCCGCTGGACGCAGGTCCCTACCGGTACGTATGGCTGGACGCACTGACGCAGAAGGTGAGGGAGTCGGGCAGGATAGTGAACGTTAGCGTGGTGGTGGCGATTGCTGTCAACGGCGAGGGCAAGCGTGAGATCGTCGGCATGGACGTGGGCACCAGCGAGGACGGTGCCTTCTGGCTGGCGTTTCTGCGCTCTGTGGCCGACCGCGGTCTGGGGGGTGTGGAGCTGGTGATATCCGATGCTCACCGTGGCCTCAGGGATGCGATCGCGTCGGTCTTCGCGGGAGCGAGCTGGCAGCGCTGCCGCACGCACTTCATGACCAACCTGCTGACGCGTGTGCCGAGGAGAGCGCAGCCGGCGGTGGCGACGATGGTGCGCACCGTCTACCAGCAGCCGTCGGCCGAGGAGGTGCATGCGCAGCTGCACAGGGTGATCGACCAGCTCGAGGACCGGTTCCCGCAGGCCGCCTCGATGCTGGACGAAGCCGGTCCGGACGTGCTGGCCTTCACCGCGTTCCCCGTGCCTCACTGGAGGCAGATCTGGTCGAACAACCCTCTGGAACGGCTCAACAAGGAGATCCGCAGAAGGACGGACGTGGTGGGGATCTTCCCGAACCGGCCTGCCGCGCGCCGGCTGGTGGGGGCGGTGCTGGCAGAGCAACACGACGAGTGGGCGATCGGGCGCCGCTACCTGACGCTTACATCTCAGGAAATCAGCCAGGAACTGGAAGCATCGCCGGAGGCGATGCGAGGTTGCGTCAAAGGGTGTGTAAAAGCGATCAGGCGGCGATCCTCTCTTCCTGTTGCTCGATCGCGATCCCGTCCTTGTACCTGGCGCCGAGGTAGACGTCAGCCATCAGTTCCGGCGCCTGCAGGCGCCGGAACCTGTTCTCGGCCACCATCAGCATCTTCCATATGACTGCGATCGCCCGGTCCACCTTCTTATAGCGCCTGGCCGCATCCGTCCGGATGCGCAGCGCAGCGAAGGGCGACTCGACCGGGTTGGTCGTTCTCAGGTGACGCCAGTGCTGTTTGGGGTAGTCGTAGAAGGCCACCATCCTGTCCCAGTCACGCTCGATAGCCTCACGGGCTGCTTCGTAGGAGTGCTCGCCGCACCACCGCGTGAAGACCCGCCTGAGCCGCTCTGCCTCGGCCCGGGTGGGAGCGTACGGCATGCTGCGCAGCATCAGCTTTGCCTGGTCATGCTGACGTTTGGGAAGCTTGTCGAGCACGTTGAGGATCTTGTGGTTCCAGCAGCGCTGCTCTCCCGCCTCCGGGTACACGTTGCCAAGCGCCCCCCAGATCCCCAGATGACCGTCTCCGACCACCAGCCGCGGGCAGCCGAGACCACGGTCCCTCAGGTCCCTGAGCACATCCGACCAGCTCCGTGTGGACTCCCGGTAGCCGGGCACCGCGCTCAGGACCACCTTGCTCCCGTCGCTCAGCGCCGCCACCGCTACCAGGACCGCAGCCTTCTCACGCTCCAGACCCGCCTTCACGTACACGCCGTCCACCCACATGTAGACCACCTCCAGGTCGGAAAGGGACCTTCCCCGCCACTCGGCGAGCTCCGCGTTCCACCTGTCCTTCAGACGCGCGATCGTGCTGGCCGATATCGGAGCGTCCTCGCCCAGCAGTCCTCGCAGCGCCAGGTCGAAGTCACCCTCTGACAGACCGTGCAGGTACAGTTCCGGAAGCAGGTCGTCGACCTGCCGGCTCCTGTTGGCGAACAGGGGAAGAAGCCTGCTCTCGAACCGCTCCTCGGTATCACGTACCCTCGGCCGCCTCACCTGGATCGTCCCAGAACTCAACGTCAGCCTGCGGGGTCTCCCGTGACCGTTGCGGTAGCCGGCGTCCCTATCGGATCCCGACCGGCGCACCGACCTGGCCCTGCCCAGAAACTCGGTGACCTCCTCCTCGAGCATGTCCTGGATCAGACCCTGCATCTGACCTCGCAGCCAGTTCTCCAGATCCCCGAAATCGGGCCTTGACTCAGGTCCTGCTTCAATGCTCTCCTTGAACATGGGCGGTGTACTCCTCTTGGGCTTAAAAGCCCGTCTGGATTCAAAGAGAGGTTACACCGCCTAATCGTTTACACACCTTTTGACGCTACCTCCTATGAATAGATAGGTGTTGTTCATGCGGAAAAAAAGGCAAGACACTCCCTCGCTGGCCCTGAACCGCTTGCAGACTACCTCCAGCAGCTCCTGCTGACCGTCCTTCTCAGACAGCACGTACTCGTGGGGCCAAGTGTCCCGATAGGTTACGGCCTCTCTCCACGGTGCTAGTGCGATGAGTTCGGTCAGACTTGACGTCATTTGCTTCACGTCCTCAATTTGAATATGTTCAAGGGCAAAATAGGAGAACGACTAGTCATTGCGAAACGAGCAGATATGCTTGTCCGTGAAGGGCTTGCCGCCCAAGAAGAACGAGGCCATCTCGCTATTCTCCCCTAAGCATGGTGACCGCCGCAGCGTCCTTGAGTTGCTGAGGATGACAGAACAGGCGCTGGACAAGTCGGCGTGGAATCCCACTGAGAGAAGGCCGGTCGGTCTTGAGCTGGTCGTCACCGCTGAGAAGCCGGATGTCATTCCGGGAGATGCCACGAACTACCTGGGCGGCGTCGCGGATGTATTGCAGGCGAACCGCATAAACGCCGACCTTACGCAACTGGGAGACCTAGCCGAAGTGTCTCTTTTCCATGACGACCGTCAGATTCGAGAATTGCGGTACTCGGTCAAGGCCAGTGAAAAACTCGGCTACGGTGTCCGGGTCTGGTTGCTCTGAGTTCGTCAGGCGAAGTGGCAAGGCCAGTTTGGGCAACCACGTGGGCCTGAAACGCGAGAGAGGGCCACATAGATGGCCGCTCGGCAAGATGCGAATACGTTGCTGCTGTAGCCTTTTGCAGCGCATTCGGGTGCCAGAGTCCGCACCGGCAAACGCAAGAGGCTTCCATACATGGATGAGCGGGCCTGTCCCCCTCAATCCCTACCTTCTCGGAGCCCTGAGGCTATTCTAGTGGTTCTCGAGGCTGCCTTATGTCTTTAGGAGGTGTTGGATGGGAACCTTTTTGAGGGTTGCTTTGTGGTTGGCGGCTCTGATCTTGCTAATCACGGTGCCTCAGACCTTTCTCTCGGGTGTTGGTTCGGTAGGAGCCGACGAGGCTTCTAAGGCGGCTCTCGCTGTGGTGTGGATCATGGCGTTTGCCTTTGCGGTTGATCGTATTGTCTTGAGCCTTAAGGGTTCGACGAAGCTGCTGAACAGTTATCGTGATCATCCTCGATCGCGGGAGGATCCGCCAATGACTTGACCGGAATTTGAGCTATTAGCTCGGGCGGCTACCCCTCGACGGCGAGTGAGTTCTGTGGCGTTATCGCAATACACTTGATTGCGCGGGTCTGCAGGGTGCCCCGGTAGGGCATGTGCTCGACTCGAATCGGCTGGATCTGACGAATGCGTCAGGACCGACGCGATTCCTGCCTCACGGTGTTCCTCTTCTGTCCGGCAACGCAAATGAGGTCACATATATGTATGCGGGAGGGTGAGGATGCCGCCATGGAGCCTGTCTCATAAGTCGGAGAGCTAGTGAGTGAGACCGCGTTAAGTGTACTTTTGAAGCGACATCGGCGAAGGAGAGGTGAAGATG
The DNA here is from genome assembly GCA_965207145.1 of Dehalococcoidia bacterium. Taxonomy (GTDB): domain Bacteria; phylum Chloroflexota; class Dehalococcoidia; order Lucifugimonadales; family UBA2962; genus CAUZIR01. Next base: position 1,602,786 of record OZ242262.1, read on the forward strand.
CCGCTTCGGGATATGGATCGAGAGAAGATCTGGCTCCTGCCGCCTTCTCTCGACGAACTGTTGCCGTTAGATCATCCAGCCCGATTTGTGGCTGAGTTCGTGGACGCGCTGGACAGGGAAGGCTGGGCTGAGCTCGGTGTGGAGATAGCCGGCGACCCGATGGGGGCGCCGGCTTACCATCCCCGCGCGTTGTTGAGCGTGTGGCTGTACGGCTTCATGACAGGGGTGCGCTCCTGCCGCAAGTTGGAGGCGGCCTGTCGCGACCAGATACCGTACCTGTGGCTGACAGGGTGGCAGCACCCTGATCACAACACCCTGTGGCGATTCTACAGGGATCATCGCCAGACCATGGGGAGCCTGTTCAAGCGCACGGTGCGGACGGCGGTGGCCATGAAGTTGGTGGACCTTGCGGTTCAGGCGGTGGATGGCACAAAGGTGGGAGCGAATGCATCGGACGACAGGACATACAGTGCTGAACAACTCCGCCAGCTATTGGACCGAGTGGAGCGGACGATAAGCGAGCTGGAAGCACAGAATGAAGGTGGGGTAGATTCGGTTGCCGTCCATCTGCCGGAGGAACTGACCGACAAGACAGTATTGAGAGAGAAGGTGAGGCAGGCGATTGACGACTTGGGAGGTCAAGAGCATCCCACGCAGATCAACCTGACCGACAACGACGCCCGAGTGATGAAGATTAGTCGGGGATACACGCTCGGCTACAACGCCCAGGCTATGGTCTCACCTGTAGCGTCTGATGGAGATGTGACCGGCATGCTGGTAACAGCAGTGGATGTCAGGGATGAACAGAATGACTTTGGGCAGCTGGCTCCGATGGTGGGTCAGGCAGAGGAGACGACGGGGACGAAGGTGCCGATGACCCTGGCGGATGCTGGCTACCTCACCGGGAGGGACCTGGAAGAATGCGCCCGTAGAGGTCAGCGGGTGGTGGTGCCAGACCGATACCAACAGTTGATGAATCAGCCATATCGCAAGGATAGTTTCACCTACGACGAGCACAACGACTGCTATTACTGCCCCAGGGGACAATCCCTCCGCTTCATCCGGACCAAGCCTAGGAGAGGGGTACCGATGCGCTTGTACCGGGCCTATGGGTCAGTCTGTAGGAAGTGTCCAGCCTTCGGAGTCTGTACGAGGGACCGCCGCAAGGGGCGCGTCTTGGAAATAGGACCTCACGACGCAGTGCTACGCCGTCACCGCGCCTGGATGGAGACCACGGAAGCCAAGCAGGCCTATCGCCTGAGACAACAGTTGGTCGAACCCGTCTTCGGGATATTTAAGGAGCAGCTGGGGGCTCGGAGGTTTCTGTTGCGTGGCCTTGCCAGCGTGAAGGCAGAATGGATGGTGCTCGCTATCGCCTTCAACCTCCGCACCCTATGGAAGGCATGGAGGTCGTCCCTATCATGCCCCTCCACTCAAGTGTCCACGACCTAGGGCTTTCCCCACTCTCTGACAGCAACTTCGGTCACTACTCGATCCACACCCCTGATCCAGCATTTGTCTAGCGCCTCCCGGGCTAGGTCGTGAACGTATTCTGGCCGAGACGACATCTCCTTCTCCTCTTTGATGCCGCCTCGGCCACACCTAACACCTTTCTATTCACCACTCCCACTTATGGGACAGGCTCCCATGCGGCATCCTCACCCGTGTGTTGCGTTCTATAATCCCGCTCCGACCAGCTCGGCCTCGGCCTTGCGCTCCCGCTCCTGCTCAAACGCCCACTCGAAAATGGACATGGAGGCGGGCTGAGGCTTGCTCCTGCGGCCCTTGGGTCTGGCCTGCTCTGCGTCCAAGAACTCGGCCCAGGAGAACAGCGACTGCGGCGGCTCGTCGGCACCGTCATGGTGACCATTGCCGTCGTGACCATTGACCGAGACCAGCTCGACCGTCGGCCCAATGTCGAAGCCTTCGTGATGGCCGTTGCCGTTGGCGTGGTGGCCGTTTCCGTTGACCGCGACCGGCCTCCAGTCCGCGTCCACCAGCAGCTCCTCGGCCTCGCTCACGGCGTCCCGGGACTGTGCGAAGACCTCCTCCACCGACTCGGCCTCGTCCTGTTCGCCGCTGACGATCTTCCGTGCCAGGGCCATCATCAGGTCGTCCCCGTCGTCGCAATATGTGGCGAGCCCGTCCTCGGGCAGCTCGCCCTCGACCGCGAGGGAGCTCTGGAGCTTCCTGGCCACCAGCTTGAGGGCGTCGGCCTGCAGGGTGCTGCGGTAGGACATGAACACCACCCTAACGGGTTGGGTCTGGCCGATGCGCCAGGACCTGCGCGACGCCTGCCTCATCGTGTAAACGGAGTAGTCGGTTTCGTACCAGGCAATTGTTGCGAACGACACGAGATCGAGTCCTGTCTGCATCAGTCGCGGATGACAGATGAGCACGTCGATGCCCTCTTCTACCCTGTCCGCGACCCACGCCTCCCTGCGTTCCGGTGCCACTGCGTCGGCCTTCATGACCGCGACGCGGAACCCGTGCCGTGTGAGGATCTCGTCCATCCGCCCGGTGATGTCTCGCGTCCCCGTGTGGGTGACGTAGACGAGCACCCTTCGGCCCTCGAGCCTCTCGGCCGCTACCAGGTCGATCAGCGCCCGCTCCTTCGGGTACAGCTTCTCCTCCGACAGGGGAGGCACCTGCGCGAGCACCTCTCCGGTCTCGGGATCGAATACGGTCTCTCCCCGCGTGCATCCGTCTGGGAAGGCGAGTAGGCTCTGCAGGTAAGAGGCGAGCAGGCGCCTCGATCCCCTTGCAAGTGCCTCCGCGAGTGCGGCCCTGAGGGTCTCGAACAGGGCCTCGTAGGCCGACTGCTGGGAGAGGCCGGTAGAGTCGGGCTCGGCGTCCATACCGGAGACCAGCACCTCCTCCGTGTAGGGAGGCAGGCCGGATGCGACATCGGAGAGCCGCAGAAAGATCGACTGGCCAATGATGTGCAACAACGCAGCCGGGGCGAGTCCGGGCCGCTCACGGACGACCTTGCTGTAGCGCCGTCTGCGGCTGGCGCGTCCGTCCTCGTCGTGTCGGTCGCTGGGTTTGCCGATGGTGTGCTCTACGAAGCCGTAGCGCTCGACCCATCGGTGTTCGTCTGAGCGCCCGAATTCACTGCGGATCTGCGGAGAGAAACGGTACAAGAGGTGAAAGAGCGTGGAGGCGTAACCTCCGGACAGTGTGCCACTTAGGCTCAGTGTCCTGCCGCAGACGTCGGCGAGGATGCCGGCGGCGATGCCCTGTGCCGAGCCTCGCGATTTGTGCTCATGCACCTCGTCGGCAATCAGCAGGTCGAAGAATCCGGCCATCCTGTGCTTTACGTAATCGGCGAGCGGGAAGCGGCGTGGCCCGGAGTTGTCGGCCTGCCACAGGGTTGAGCCGCACGCGTTGCAGGTGCGCCGCCTGCGTGACAGGTCGCGTTCGGTGAGGGGCACACCGTCCCTGTCGCAGGCCACAGCGTGGCAGTCCGGGCAGCATGGCACCCGGAAGGGCTCGCCGGTCGCGTCGTCGCGGAAGAGCCTGCCGCGCGCGGCCGCCCAGCGCTCCACGACGGCGGGCTGCCACCGGTACGACAATTTGGCGCGCTCCCGGCTCATCACCGCGAAGAGGGGTGCGTCGCCCCCGATCATGCGCAGTCGCTCGAGGTCCGTGATGGAGGTGACGATGGCGGCATGGGCGCCGGGCACCGTCTCCTCGATCTCGCGCTTCCATTTTCGCACCAGGTGCGGGGGGCACAAGATTAAATTCCTCCTGAAGCCGGCCATGTGCGCGGCCGCGGTCGCGATGAAGCTCTTGCCTGTACCCATCTCGCCGACGATGGTGGTGCCGCGGTTGGCCCTGAGGGAGAGTGCTGCGCCCCTGATGGCGTCTGCCTGCGCCCCGAGCGGTGAGCGCAGGAGCTCGGGCAGGCGGTGTCCGTTCTCGGACGGCCTGTAGAGGGGCGGGTAGGACGCGACCACCCGTCGGGCGATCGCGTCGCGGAAATTGTCTATGAATTCTGCCAGGTTCACCGTGGAGTCTCCCGAGTGTCGAAGGGAGGCCCCACGGCGCCTCAGGGCACTCCCGTGGCGGGAGACGCACCTGGCCCAACTCCACGACTACTCCCCCGGAGCGTTGTGTGAGTGAGGCGGAGGATGCGGGCAAGCCCTGGGGGAGTGCCGCGAGGCACCCTCCACCGAAATGTGCTGTGAGCGTTCATTGGATGTGTGGACTGCGGGGCCCGCCGATTGCAAATCATCGGCGGAACCCCGTATGCGACTCAGACTGCGGCCGGCTAGGCGACGATGGCGGCCGTCACGGCCCGGTAGCCGTTTACGCGCCACGCGTCCCGGCATGCTCCGCCGGTGTGGTATGAGCGGGCGGGCAGTGTGACGATCCTGCCGTCGCGGACGTCGATGGGAGTGGTGTGTGCGGCCGGCTGTCCGGGCCCTATGGGCAGGTTGCAGAGCGTGCAGTTGCTGGGGTTCATAGTTGTGTTCCTTCCTTATATATACGTGTGTGCGAGTCCTTGCTTTGTTCCGAAAACAAAGCGGGGCTCCTCCGGTCGATCGGAGAAGCCCCGTGGGTGCGGCCCTGCGTTGGGCCGGCTATGCGCGATGTCTGTAATCTGTCCGTCCCCGAGGTCTAGGGAGACGACGGTGGTGCGGAGTCTCTCGCGGTAAGTCTCCTTGTCCTCGGTGGCCTCGACGAGCACGAACTCCTTTGAGGTCCGGCCCTTTACGAGGATCCTCTGGCCATCGGACTCGAGGCAGAGGTTGTCGAGGAAGCCGGCGGCGACCAGCATGGCCATGTGCCCGCGCCGAAGGGGCATGAGCGGCCGGGTGCGAAGGTCGCCCGTGGGCCACAGGGAATCCGTGATTTCAGGGCTCTTCCAAAGGCCCGAGCGCCGGGCCTCGGCTGCGGCGGCGACGGGATCGACGGTGCGTGTGGCAAACAGGATGTCGCCGACTGGCGTGGTCGCTGCCGTGTAGACGGGGTAGCGGCAGGCGGCGAGGGTTTCGGGATCGCCGTCGGTCCACTCCCTGATCTGTTCCTCGGCGTGGGAGTCGGGGAGCGGCTCGGCTTTCCGGTACGCCATGAGAACCACCTGGTCGAAGGCCTCTCGCTCCGGTTCCGGGAATGCATGGCACCTGATCCTTCGGTAATGGGATGCCAGGTACCGTGCCGAGACGGCTAGGCGCTTTCGGGGCACGATGAAGATGAGCAGGCCGTCCTCGGTCAGGTACCGGGTCGTGTGCACGAGGAAACGATGTTCGACCCGCTTCTTGTCACCGGCGTCCGCATCGTACGGCGGATTTAAAAGGAGCACCCCGAAGGCGCCGTTGGCGATGGAGGTGCCAAAGAGGTCGACGGCGAGGGTGCGGTCGAGCCGCTCCCGCGCCTGCTCGGCTCGCTCCGTTTGGAGTTCGACGCCGAAGGTCTCGACGGGCACTGCTCAGGGTTCGCCGAGCCGGTCGGCGAGCTGTGAGATCGCCTCTCCGGCCCCGCAGCAAGGGTCCAGGATGCGCACCGTCTCGCGGCAGCCATAGTAGCTGGATGGCACGTGGACCAGTCCTGCGACAAGGTCCACCACGTTCGGCGGCGTCGGGTAGAAGCCTCCTTTGTATTGGGCGGCCAGTCTCATGTGTATTCTCCTATTCCTTGATCGATCTCCGACCGCCGCTGTGTGCGTCGGGTCGCTAGGCCGCCATCCTCGATGACTCCCTTCTGATCTCGCCGAGGGTCTTCGGCTTCCAGTAGAGGTCGCGCTCGACGGCTGGGACACCGCCGAACACGGTCGCCTCCGCCAGCTCGGTCAGGTCGAAATACCCAAGCTCAACGGCGAACCCTTCGACGAGGCCGAAGCAGAGTCCGGTCTCGCGGTCCCACTCCGTGATGAACCACGTCCAGCCGGTGTACGGCGAAAAAAGCTTTGCCAGCGCCGGGACCGAGTCGTAGTCCGCTATATCCTGGTTGGCGTAGAGGGCGGGAATCGTGTCCCCGATCTCCTTCGTCATGAGCTTGTGCCTGCGGGGCCCGCTGTTCGGGTCCTGCCAGGTCGTTGCGGCTGTCTCTGTGCCGGTCATGGAATCTCCCTTCCATTCGTGCTGATGCCGACGACCTCGCCGACGGCGGTGTTTCTCTAGGTGGGTGGGCCGCTGGCGTGTTACTCCGCGTTAGCGGAGCACTTTTCCATCAGACCCTCCGAAGCGGACGTGCGGCTCTCACCGCATCCGGCTATCCAGTGTCAGGTGATGGGTAGTGTGTGGGGACGCATCGGTTTGAGATCGGATGCGTCAGTGGAGACGGGAAGGTGGGTTGTAGCTATTCTCGTTTGGAGAACGCAGGGGGACCAAACGGAGTCATCCGATCAGCCACCGGCTCCGGCTACGAGGAAACCGATGATTGCACCGAAGAACATGACCGATGCGACGCTGCCAATGAGAATCCAGTCCCAACTTCTACGCATACTGACTGTCCCGCCTTAGACCCTGGAGAGAAGATCCGCCCAGAGTACAGCGCCTCTCGATCCAATACCTATCAATGCGTTTGCGGATTGATGTGTCCGTGGTAAATGTCCATGTCCCGCGTCCGGCGGGACCACCATGGTTTTGCGTTTCCGTGCTGCCATGAGTTGCACCCACTTGGGCTCTTCCCGTTGGCCCTTCGCGTTCAGGTCCCGGCGGTTCCCTCTACGCCGGGCATGGATTCTCCTTTCAGTTGGTGCTGAGGCCGACAACCTCTCCGACGGCGGTGTTTCTCTGGTAGCAGGCCACTTGGCTCGTGTTCATCTCCTCGGCGCACTTCACACAGAAGACGGTGATGAGTTCTGCGCCTCTTGCGACGACCATGCGCCTTAGCAGGACCGTGCCGTTCTCGGGCGCCTCGTGGCGGTAGAGTCTCACCGAGCGGCTGTGTCTCTCCGCGTCGTTGGCGGGCCGGTAGAAATGGGGCTGCGAGGACGAACACAGGTGAGCGGAGGCGTCGTGCCGACAATAGCGGCAAGCGTCACCGTCGGGGGAGAAGCCCTGCCATGCGGTCAGGTTGCGATCCTGCCGCCGCCTGTTGCCGCGCTTGGATTTTCGGAGCGTTCTATCCATGCCGGTCTCCTTCGACCAGCGTGAGCGTACCCGAAGCGACCGCCTCGGACAGGTCGTTTCTGAGCCTCTCGCCGTCGGGATTGCAGCGGAACGCGGAGATTCCCGCCGACTGCAGCGGGGCGATCTCGCCGGTGGCGACGCCCCTGTCCCAGAGCCAGCCCGCCCAGGAGCGGTGGAGGGGCAGGGGACTGCGGCGGTCGAGGAACCGGTGGTGCAGAGCGGGCGCCTCGCGCTCGTCTCCGGCGAGCAGCAGGAACGAGTCGCTCTCGTGGGAGAACTCGGCCAGCTTCGTAAACACGAGCGCATGGTAGCCACCGGTCGCGGCCAGGCGAACGATCTTCGTGGTCCATGTTCCGACGGTATGCGGCGGGATGACGCACCGCTGATACCCGCCCGAGAGCGCGGTGCCGTCGGCGCCTCGCATCAGGTGTGCGACCTCGGGGGGCTGCTTGAGTAGCGCGGCCCATATGGCCTTGAGGGCGGTCTGGGAGCCGACCATCGATAGGAACCAGAGCGTCCGGTCCCGCTCGTCCCGGGCGAAGGCGTCGACCGTGGCGGAGAATCCCGCCGCGGATATGGTGTGCAGATCGTCTGGGCTCGGCGGGTCGCAGCTTTCGTTCATGGCGTTTCTCCTGGGTGAGAGTTTTGATGGCGCCCTAGGCCGGTATGTGGCCGCGGTCCCGCAGGCTGACGAAGTCGTCTGCGCTGCCGATCACTATGTGGTCGAGCAGGTCGATGCGAAGGAGCTTTGCGGCGTCGACGAGATCCTGCGTGACGGCGATGTCCTCGGGGCTCGGCGTGGGATCCAAAGACGGGTGGTTGTGACACACAATCACGTGAGGGACGGCCTCGATGACGGCGGGGCGGAAGACCTCTGCCGGCCGTACGATCGCAGAGTAGGCATTCCCCATGTAGATGACCCGCTGGCCGACGACGTGGTTCTTTCTGTCCAGGAGCAGGACGCGGACCTGCTCCTGTGCGAGCTGGGACATCTCGGGTCCTACGAGCCGGCACACGTCCTCGGGCGAGGAGACGGTGGGCGGGTCAGACCCGCGCTCGGGAAGGGTCTCGACGTCGTAGCGGATGGCGAGCTCGCTGAGCAGGTCCAGGTTGCGGCGCAGAGCGTCGAGCAGGGTGTCGGTGTGTGTTGCGGTCGTCATAGCAGTACTCCGGTAGTGGTATGCGATGGGTCGGGAAAGAGGGCGGGAGCCGGCCCGACATGTGGAACCGGCTCCCGAATTGCACCCGGAGCTACCGGGTGGCGTGGTGCGGGTGGCAGCTAGAAGGGCGAGTCTTCGGTCTCGGCCTGCTCGACCTCGGCGCTGTTGCCGTTGCCGTTGCCACGAGAGTCCAGGAATATCACCTCGCCCGCGTGGATCTCGGTGCGAAAGCGGCGCTGTCCGTCGGAGCCCTCGTAGGAGCTGTAGGAGAGCCGTCCGGCAACGAAGATCCTGTCGCCCTTGCCGACGTGCGAATTCACCGCCTCTGCGATCTTGCCCCACGCCGTCACATTGTGCCAATCGGCCTCGACCTGACCGTTCTGCCTGCGGCGGTCGGTGGCGACCCGCAGCTGGGCCACGGCGGTGCCGGACTGGGTGTATCGCAGCTCGGTTTCTGTGCCTACACGTCCGAGGAGCTCGACCCTGTTGATTGTCCTTGCCATTTCGTACCTCCCTGAGGTGTCTTGCGGTGCGGTCTGTCCGCACGCGGTGAAACGAAGGCGGGGCCGTGGTGACGGCCCCGTCAGGCACCCTGCTGGCGGGGCGGCGAAAACTCGCGCCCGTGCGTCGGCGCGTTATCCGACGCCGCTGCGGCGAATGCCTCCGGGACCGGGTGCGCGGCCCTGGCCGCGTCGCCGTATCCGGTGTGGAGGGCTCGGGGGGTCTTGAACCGGGTCGCCCCCGGCCGTTCGGACCGCAGGCCGCTGCGGGCCGGGGGGAATCCGTTAAGTGGGATCGCGCCGGTTAATAGGGGTCGGGACGCTGCCTTCTCCCGCCGATCCAGGCGGCACAGACGATCAGTCCTGCGATCGAGAGATCGGCCGTGTGTGGCGATGGTCCGCACCCTCCGGACCGGTGTCGGGACAGGTCCGGTGTGGGGGCGGCAAGTCCCCCGGGGAGAGCGTCTCCCTCGCCCAGCACGGCGAGGTCATAAGCGGCTCTCGACAGTTCGCGCGTCCGGCTGCACAGGCTGACGGTAGAGCCGTTGCGGGAGTAGACGATGTACGTTACGCCCTCTGCAAAGGCGAACCCGCAGCTGGCGTCGCTTCGGGGGGTCGTAAGGTACATCGTCCCGTATGCGGGCCCTTTCCAGACGGTCTGGACATCGAACTCGATGGTCGTCGGGTCCGTGGTGCTAAATGTGCCGTCACCGCGGTCGAATTCCCGCACCGAGACGACCCGGCCCATGAACACCGAGGCCGAGTTCTCCAGTTCCTCGGCAGGAGGGCCGTTCTCCGCGCATGAACAGGCGTAGCCGGGATCCGGCTGCATGAGGAACCAGGCTCCGACCGCTAGGGCGATCAGGGCCGCGCGGAAAATCATGGAACCGGGGATGGAGGCCATCGGCACCTTGATCGGGCTCGGAGTGAGTTCCAGCATAACAGTGCGGCCGGGGATGGTTGCGCATGCCGGGCGGCTTGCGTTGCCGCACCGCCTGAACCCTTGGGGCGGCCTGTTTCGGCGGTCGCGCCGCTTCCAATGCCCCGCGCCTCTGCGGCGGAGCGTCTACGCTACGCGAACGTGCTCCGAGGCTTTTTCGGAGATGATCTCCGCCCGTGTCTCCGGATCGAGCAGTGCGCTCAGGCGCCGGTGGTTGATGCTGAACCGGGTTGTCCGGACAAGGCTGACCGTCCGCCCCCCGATGCTCTCCTTTCCGTTGGCTCTTGCCCGCATCCAGGATTTCAGCGTCTCCAGCGCGGCCCGCTTCACCCTGTCGGGTTCACGAATCGCCTCCTGTGCCTCTGTGTAGGCGTCGATCGCGGCGCGAGCCTCGTCTTCCGTCACTTCCACTTCCTTGGCGGCCTGAGATTCGGGGTCCGCCTCTTCTGGCTGACAGACCGCGAGGAACGGGCAGGCGTTGCAGCGCCAGCTGCCGGCGGCGAAGTCGCGCTCCGGCAGGGCGTCGGGGTCGGGTCCTACGGCGGCGAGGTGCCGGGCGAGCGGGTCGAGCCAGGCCCGCGTTTTCTCCAGGGCCGTCGTGACCCGCGGAGCCGGAATCATCTCGTAGTCCCAGGCACGCGACCCCGTGTCCAGGGTCGAGATGACGACATCCCGGGCCATCCCGAATTTCCCATGGGAGTACACGGCGGCCTGTGCGACCGAGTCCGGGTGGCTGATCTCTGCACCCATGGCCTGCCAGCGCTTGAACGCGGCAGGTCCGCGGGTCTTGACCTCTACGATCGCCTCCTCGCCTCCGAACACCGGCATGCGCCCGGTGGCGTCCGGGTGCCCTGAGACGACGAGATTGGGGGCCAGCCTGACAGTGACCCTCTCGGGATTTGCCGGATCGTTCGGGATGATCTCCCACCCGGCCCTCTGCATTGCCCGAAGGACCACCGGTTCGAGTGCTCTGCCCGCCTCCATCACGGTGACTGACTCGTCGGTCGGCTCGTTCGTTGCCCTGTGGCCGGTGGCCGCGTACCACAGGGCCCTTCGGCAGCCCATCGCCGCCGATGCCCGGACCTCGAGCCCGCCGCCGTCGTCGATGCGGGCGGGGGGGCGCGAGAATGCCCCTACCTTGTCTTGCATTTCGTTTCTCCTGTAGATGGATCTGAGGCTCGGGTCCTGGAATGCGAACCGGCGCCGAAGGACCGACGGGGCGGTCTGCTACACTGCGGGCACCCCTAGGCTGACCCCATTCGGGAGGCCGGGTACCGGGGCCGCGGGAGGAAGGCGGTTATCTTGGGTTCTCCGCGGCCCCGGCGTTTTCCCCCGATCGCTCCGCTCATGCGGCCTTCGCCAGATGCAGATCCTCCTCCGAATCGGCGCTGGCGAAATCCCGCAGTACATGCGCGATGCCGTCGCCGACGCCCCTGACGAGGATCGTCCTTCCGCCGGGCATCGGGTTTGCCAAGGGCTGCATCTCGCCGATTCCCCGGCACTGGCCGACGATCTCGTCCAGTGGGGTGCCACGGCGAAGGTGCAGGGAGATGAGCCTGCAGGCGGTCTCGACCATGCCGTGCTCGGGCGGGCCGGCCTTGCCGAGCGATCCGAGGATCTCGACGGGCCTGCCGTCATCGTCGACGCAGACCGTGACGAAGAGATTTCCGCGCTCGGTGGCCAGACGTGTGGTGGCGCTGCGCAGCGTCCTTGGTCTGGACGCCGCCGTCACGACCCTTTGCCCTCGTCGTTTGCCTGCCCGAGCTTGTCCGCAGCGCCCTCTACGAGTGGCGTCAGCTCTGCGGCCGCGACCTCGTCGAGGTCCCTTCCGGTCTTCGCCCTGACCGCCGCTCTCACCTGCGCCTCGTCGAAGCCCTGCATGATGCCGAGCCGGACGAGGGTCGCCCTCAGGGACAGGGCGAGGGAGTCGGCCGAGCCTGAGCGAACGGACACGGGGAGCTCGCCGTAGAGGCCATTCCCGAACCGGTCCCCGAAGCTGCGCAGCGCCCGCTTCATGCCGTCGGTGATGCACCCCTTAATTGCTGTCTCATGTCCATCCGGGGTCTCGTCGGTCACCGCGTGGAAGCCGATGTCGGTCCTGGGCGGAGCGCCCGGGACGGTCACCCGGACGGGGGCGGAGTAGGCGAGTGTCCTCGTCACCTCGCCGGTGGCGCGGTCGACGGTCTCGATCTCGCGGAGGGTGACATCGCCTGCCATCTCGTATCCCCACCCTGCGAATCCGAAAATGGTGTTCGCCTGTGCGATCGCGACGTGCCCCTCGATGTAGTTGAATGTCTTTCCGCTGCGGCCCCTGCGCTGCGACACCAGCGCCGGACCGAGGGGGCGGGCCAGCTCCGTCGTGACCGCCGGGGGCAGGGCGTCCCACCCAAGAGGGTCGTGGTCGCCGGCGACGGCGGCGCCAGCGTGGACGCCGTTGGTGCCGTTCTTCGCTGCGCCGTTTGCGACGCCGTTTCTTCGTGTTCCATTGAGCATGTCTGTCTCCTAAAGTGGTTTGTCGGATCCGGGTGGTCGATGCGGTTTCCGGTAGGGGAAAGCCGTGGATGAGACGGGCCCCGGACGTGTGGATGGGCCCCTGGGGCCGTCCACACGTCCGGGGCCCGACAGTGGGGGCGAAGGTCCCGCATCGACGTCCGGTGGTCGGGCGGCCGGGAACTGCGGGGTGGGGGAGCGCCGCTAGCGTGCGGCGCGGGCGGCTGCGCGGAGCAGTCGCATGAAGGCGGCCCTGCCGCCGGGGTGGGCCGCGAGGTCGGCGGCGTCCGATACGCCAGCCGGAAGGGTGACGGGCGCCGCCCTGCGGCCGAGCAGAGCGGTGAGCCTCTCGGTCACCTCGCGGCCCGCATCGTCCGCGTCGAACGCCAGGAAGACGCGCCCGCAGCCCCGCAGGGATGCGGCGACGCGCTCTGCGCCCTGTGTGCCGAGCGCGGCGCAGGCCGGAAGGCCCCACCCGGCGAGCGCGACCCAGTCGACCAGACCCTCCGTGAGCACGAGCCACGGAGGCGCGGCGCCGAGCCGGGCCAATCCGAGCACCGGCTTGGTTCCGGGCAGAGCCTGGAACCGGTGCGAGGCGCGGTGGTCTATGGCCCTTGCGGCCATCCAGCGCGCGATCCCGCTGGCGGCGTCGGGGACGACGATCATGCTGGAGAAACGTTCACCGTTGGCGGTGAACAGGCCCGAGCGGCTCAGACGCTCGGCGCCGAAACCTGCGGATTCCAGGTGGGTCCGCAGGCCCTCTCCCGGCGCGTAGCCCAGCCCGAGACGGGCGGCCGCGCCGGCGCCGACGCCCCGGAAGGCAAGGTATTCCCTCGCCTCCGGAGAGCGCCGCAGCTGACCTGCGTAGAACCTCTTCGCCGCGGTGAGCGCCGCGGGATCGCGAGCGAACCCAACGGTCGGCCGTTGCGGGAGACCCTCATCCGACCGCACGCTGAGCCCGCCACCGGACTGGAGCTTCCGGATCGCCCCGGGGAGGCCGACGCCCTCCACCCGCTGGACGAAATCGAGCACGTCCCCGCCAACGCCACAGCCGAAGCAGAAGAACCTTTCGGTATCGGAATACACGGTGAAGCTGCCCTCGCCCTCGTCATGGAAGGGGCAGACGCCCTGTCGGACCCTGCCCCCTCCGGAAAGCTCCACGCCCGCCGCCTCGACGGTATCGCCGAGGGGGTGCCGGCTCTTGAGCGCGGCGAGATCGACCGGCGCCGAGACGGTCATCGACTGCCCCCGTCCAGCGGCCGAAGCCCCCGGACCGAGCGGCGCGAGACTGTGTGGCCGGGCTGCCATCGCATCCCGACCGCCGCCGCCACCTCAAGCATGCCGTCCGCCGTGGGCCTTAGCACGGCTCCCCGGCCCGTGCCCTGGCTGTAGAGCAGGGCGCCGGTGCCGGAGAAACTCCGTCGCGCAAGGGACAACCACTCCGAGTACGCCCACCTGGTCTCACCCTCGGTGGCTCCCCGGACGTCGACTCCCCCGAGCACCGCCAGCGCGCCACCCGTGTCACCGGACCGTCGCAGCCTCCGCGCGTCGTGGACGCTGCGCGCAACGCTCTGGGGCGCCTCCCGCGATGTCTGCCCGAGGAGGGCGTCCATCACCCGGTCCACCAGCTCCTCGAGGCTATGCCGGCCGGTCTCCGCCTGATTCGTCATTGTCATCGTAGTCATCGTTTTCTCCTTCGCAGCAACCTCGGCCGCCGTCTCCTGCTACTTGCCTTTCAATGCCTTCAGAACCGTGAACACCAGGAACCCGGCCGCCATCGCGTTAACGGCAAACAGCTCCAGGCTCCCGGTCAGGGCCAGCGGCGCCACCAGGACGGCCACCGCCACTGATCTCCTGTGTCTCCAGAGGAAGAACGGGAACTTCGTAACCAAACTCAAAACCAGCAATGCGCAACCTCCTTTACGTGCAATGCCTGGACCGGCGGCATCCGCAGCCCGGGTCGTCGATCGATCAATAGGGGTAGGCACACCCGCCCGCGACTAGATGCCGAACGCAGGGCTGGGTGCAGTGGGGAAGTCGAAGTGAGAGGGCCCGGCAGATGGACCAGGATGGTCCGGCACCGGAGCGTGCGGAACCTGCGGGGCAGCTTGGGGGGGCTACGCCGCGGGCGTGGAGAGCCAGCCGGATGGCGTCAGGCGCTCAGCCGGCGGTGTCTATGGGGCGATGCGCAAAGGGCACGCTCGCCGTGGTGTCCGGGCGGCGAAGGAATGGTTCATCTCCACCTATCGGACGGTGCCGGGGGGAAGGCAGCTATCGCTCCATCCCTTCGGCGATGTTCCCCTTGGAAGCGGTTCGGGAGAGCGGTGCTCGATCCCTACTTGCGCTCCCGGGCACGGGAACAGGACCCCCGGATTCCATTGATGGCGAAACCGGAAAAAGCCGAACAACGAACTCAGTATTGGGGTGCCAAATGGGGAGACGCAAGGGTTTCGGGGCTAGGGTCGGAGAATCATGAACCCCGGTTGACCGGGACTTGTACGGAACCCTAAGCGGGGGTGCCTGAGAGGCCGATCCCGACCGTCACTTATAGGTTTACCGGGATGGAGGGCGATGGCAGGAAACCGGTCGGAGTCCCGTCGGCGAACCATCCCGCCTTCGCCAGTTCCAGCCTGCTAGCCTCCTATCCGCGTCACAAACTCCCTCAGAAGAGGCGCGATCCGCTCAGGCGCCTCCTCCGCGGCGAAGTGGCCGACATCATCGAACGTATGTGTCTCGGGATCGCCCAATTCCGCCCGCCATCGCTCCAGTTCCTTGCGTCGAAAGGCAATGTCCTTGAGCCCCCAGAGGATCAGGGCAGGCCTGTCGCGAAAAGCCTCTCTTGCATCCCAAATGGAACGCAGCCACGAACTGGCCCCCACTATGTGTCCCGGCAGGGCCGCGCTGGCGTGCCGGCCCCCGGCAGGCTGTGCGTTGCGGTAATGGTCCATCACCTCCGCCGTGAGGGCCGACTTGACGCCCACGGCCCTGGGCATCACACCGTTCACGAAGAAATTGCGCCTCTTGATCAGAAACTGTCCCAGGGGGCTGCGCATGAATGAGCTGAAGAAGACGAAGTGCAGGTCGCTTCCCACGGGCCAGCACCAGGTATTGGCTATCACAAGGCCGGCCACTCTCTCGGGCTGACGGCCGGCGAAGTGCAGACCGACAGGCCCTCCCCAGTCCGACATGTACAGCGTGGCGTCTCTGACGTCCAGATGGTCCATCAGGGCGTAGAATCGGCCCGCGTGCGCCCAGGGAGTATGCTCCTCCCTCCGATTGGAGCGTGACGAGAGCCCGAAGCCCACATGGTCGACTGCAATGCATCGGAAGTCGCGGCGCAGTTCGCAGATGAGGTGCCGGAACTCAAACGACCAGGAGGGATTCCCATGCAGAAAAACAATGGCCGGTCCCGACCCCTCATCGACATAGTGCATGCGGTGGCCGTCAGGGGTGGTGAACCACCGACTGGTAAAGGGAAACAGCTTGTCGGACAACCAGGGAGGTCTGGTCCCCTCCTCTTCGTGTGTCAATGTGCCCCCTCTCTGGCCTGAAGTAGTCCACCAAAAGGCGCCGGCATTGTAGTCCTCCGGAAGGTCGGTACGCATTACTAGCCACGCGCCTCCCTGCGCCTCACCACCTACCCCCTCCACAACCCGAAGGTAAGCTTCCGCCGCAGGCCGCTAAGCAGCTGAAGCCTCCTGCGCTCGGCCCGCAGGTCATCCAGCTCCCGCAAGCGCCAGTCGATCTGGACAGCGCGCCTCGACGGATGCAGCGGCTCCGTCTCGGGCGGCAGCGTGAGGTCGTGCTCGCCGAGCATCGCGATCTCCAGCTCCATGATCCTCACCCGGCAGGTCGCCTGCTCGAGCCTGGTCCCCTCGCCCCGCCTGCTCCTCAGATCACGCCATTCGTCCACCAGCGCCATGGCCGCACCGTATGACTCCTCCTCGCCCGGGTGCGGCTCCCCGGTCACGAGACCTGGCCTGACATTGCCGTGACGGTTGCAACCCCGGCCTGCGGTCACAGGGACTGTGTCCATCCTGGGCCCGCCGCCGCCGCGCTCCAGCAAGGCGACCCTGCGGGCAAGCTCCCTGAGCCGTCCCACGCCGGACCGCCCCTGGCCTGCCTGATTGACCGCTTCTCGGATCTCGCCGAGCCCGCCGCGCACCTCCTTCTCCAGTGAGCCCACGCGGCCGTCCAGCGTCCTCATGCCCTTCTCTAGAGCCGCAAAGCGCTCCCGCTGCCTCGCCGCCCCGAACCGCCGCCGGCCGTCATCACCCTCTCCAGCGCCTCCGTCAGCCAACGCGACAGTTCCCCGCGCTCCATGCTCCGCCAAAGCGTCTTTCTGTCGACCTCCAGCACCTCGGCGGTGCCCCGCTGCCCGTGCTCTCGCACGAGCTCGTTGAGCAGCGACATCAGCCGCACGCGGTGAAGGTCCACCTCTCCCGCCGCCGTTTTCATGAGTGCGCCTCCGTCCCTCGGGTGTTCCACGTGGAACATTTTCCGGGGCTCTTGGAACACAACCTGCCGATTCGGCGTGTTCCAGGTGGGACAAAAGCGGGGGTTTTTGGAACGCTGCCCCGCAGCCGGGGCTTAAGAACAGGTGTGAATTCCCGGGGGTCTCGCTCGGCCGCTGCAGTCCTGTAGGGCCGCCTTCCCGCCCCTGACTTAGCCCTCCGCGAAAGTACGGGATTCCTGTACACCCCTGCGGCATGGAAAGTGCCGCCCCTTCATTTGTGAAAGCCCCCATGGGGCCTTACCGGGGACTGCGCCGGCCCACGAGACTCGACCTCCACCGGACCTGCCCGAAAGGGCACATATGTTCTGCAGGAGGAGCCGAAAGTGCAGACGGGATCGACCATGAGAGCGGTAGTCATCAACGCATGCGGGGGAGCCAGGCGGCTGGCGCCGCTCGCCGCGGCGTTGGCCCTGGCGGCCCTCCTGGTCTTTCCCGCGGCTGGGGTTGCCCACGCCCAGACTCCACCCACTGAGATCGTCCTGGTCAACGCGGCCGATGGGCCCGTCGAACGCAAGAAGGACGGGCGGTTTGTGGCGAGGCCCGTCTTCGATCGTCGGCTCGACGGGCTCTTCTACGGCATCCGCCACCCGGAGACCGGTGACTGGCTGACGGCCGTGTACCGGGTGATCGGAGGCGAGACCGCTCTTGTCGACGGCTGGCAGTACGAGTGGGAGTACCCGGCGCTGCCCGAGCAGCCGGATCTTGAGCCCGACCGGGCATATGTGCTTGTGATGCTCGCCGCCGAGACGCTGCCGGGAGACCCGCAGACGATCCGCGCGCTGGTGCCGGTGTACGAGCCGGGGAGCCTGTGGGAGCGGGTGATCCGTGCGATGGACCCCGGGCGCTGGGCAAGGGCGTTCGCGCGGTGGGTGGTCGAGGGAGTGCACGGCACGCTGTGCGCGGTGCTCGAGCGAGCGACCGGGGCGGTTGCCGCCAACTGCGATGGGAGCTGACCGGCTTGGGCGACATCATCACGGGCACCCCGGCCTCGCTCACCTACGAGCACGAGCTGGTCAGGCAGGTGTGGACCATCGTCTGGGCGATCACGTCCGGGGCGCTGGTCGTGATCGTCGGCTGGATCGGCCTGAACTTCATCGTTGCCGAGCACCTGGGAAGGCCGCAGGCGGGCTGGCGGGAGATGGTTCCGCGCCTCGTCCTGGGGCTGGTGGCCGCGGCGACATCTCTGTGGTGGTGCGCGCTGGTCATCGACGTGGCCGATGCGGTGACCGGGTTCATAGCGGCCACGCTCGAGATAACGCCCGGCGACCTTCTTCGGTCCTCACTGAGCACTCTGGTGACGGCGGTGAGCGCCGGGAGCGTCGGCATGGCCCTGCTGCTGGCGTTCCTGTACCTGCTCTACGGGTTCTTCGTCCTGTACGTGCTCGTGCAGTTCGTAGTGAGACTCGCGCTGATCGACCTGCTGCTTGCGCTGGCGCCGATCGCGCTGGGTCTGTGGATCCTTCCGCACACGGCGGGCTGGGGCCGGCACTGGCTGAAACTGTTCATGACAACGGTGTTCCAGCAGGCGGTCCAGCTGATCGCTCTGGCGTTCGCGTTCGGGTTCCTGGCGGACTTTGCGGACATAGCGCCGTTCGAGCCGGTGCGGGACCTGGTCTGGAAGCTGCTGCTCTCGCTCGCCTTCGTCTACCTGACGACCCGCGTGCCGAGCCTGATGGGCAATCCCGGGACGTTCGATGCGTGGCTTCACACGCTGTATTTCGGGATGTCGCTGCCGGGCTCGATCGTGCGGTCGGCAAGGTCGATCTCGTCTGTGGCGGGTGGAGTCATGGGTGGCGGTCCGGGTGGAGCCGGAGTGGCTGCCGTGGCCGGTACGGGCATAGCCGCCGGCGCGATCTCTGCGGTCCGCTCGATGGCCGACATGTCAACGCCCTCGTACGCGGGCGGCGGCGAGGGGGCCCCGAGGAGCGCGAGCGAGTGAAGGCAATGAGACGTGTCGATGTGACTTCGTTCCACGCGGGAGAGGGGAGATAGGCGATGTGCAGCTAGGGCCGGTCACGAATGGACGGAAGAAGCGTAATGAAACGCCGGGCGGAGAGACCGCCCGGGGAGAGGAGAGAACAGATGGGTGATCTTACGCAGACGATCTCAAACATAGTCGGGATCCTGTTGGGCCTTGTCGGGGCGGTGGGAGTCGGCTTTTTCATCTACGGGGCGTACCTGTATTTGACGGCTTCCGGCGCACCGCACCAGATGGAGCGCGGGAAATCGGCGATGATGACGGCTCTTGCGGGCATCGTGCTGGCGATGGTCGGGTACGGGGTGGTGGAGCTGGTGATGAACGCCGTGGTCAACCCCGCGGTGGACATCGAGGCGATCCCGGCGCCGGGCACGCCGACGCCGACTCCGACCGGCGGCTGATGGGAGGTGGCGGCATGACCATGACGGAGCATGAAGTTCCCACTCATGTGCAGGCCGAGGACCGGGTTGTCCTCTGGTTCACCTTCCCGCAGATCGTGGCGATGACCGCGGTCTTCGCCCTGGGGTACGGGGTGTATCGCTACGCGCCGGTTGGGCCTTCGGAGGTCCGGACGGGACTGGCGGTGGTGTTCGCGCTGTTCGGGATCGCGATGGTGGTCGGGAAGGTGGGCGGGAGGCGCCTGCCGGTGGTGCTTGCGGACCTACTCAGGTTCGGCGTCGGTCCCCGGTGCTATGCCGGGCCTGTGGCCGACCTTGTGCGCAGCGAGCCGCCGGCGCCTCCGATGGCGGCGAAGAACGCCTCTTCGCTGAAGGGCACGCGTGATGTGAGCAGGCGGCGGAGGAAATGGGCCAGGAGGATCCGGCGGACGTTCCGCCCTCACGGGTGGTTCGGAAAGCGCAGGCGGCGCAGGAGGAGGGACCGTTTGCCGGGCCGTGCCGGGCAGCCAGGTGAGGGGGGGCAAAGCGGTCGGAGGTCGCTGCTGCCCGGCAGGCTCCTTGCGAGGTGGAGCGGTCCCGGTCTCACTGTTGGGCTCGCAAGGCACTGGCTCAGGTGGTTCATGGCAGCGGGGGTAGTCGCCCTTTCGGCGGCGGCCCTCACGGCCATGTCGTTGACCGCGCCGGTCTCGGGACAGGAGCCGGAGCCCGAGGACATAGGTCTGTGGGACCTTGAGAGCGAGATAGATTTCGAGCCCCGTGACCCGGTGCCCGGGCGCAGGCTCTACTACGAGGAGCTGAGGGTCGAGGGTGACCGTGCGCACGTGACGCTGCGCGCGGCGACGGACCTGGAGCTAAGGGTGAGGGCGTTCGGCGGGCTGTGGGGGAGGGAGCTTCGGTACTGGAGCTCTGCGGCGCTGGATGAAAGCGGCACGGTCTCCTACTCGCTGCCGCTGGCCGGGAACGACCCCTCGCTGACCTTCTCCTGGAAGGACGGGATCGGGCAAGGCGGGGCCGTGACGGTTCGCGGAGAGCAGATCCCACACCCGCTGCCGTCGGTGGAAGGCGAGCTGTGCGTTCTCGAGATCACGTCCCTGGCCTGGACGCCGAACCTGGTGAGGGGGTTCCTGCTCTCCGACTGCGTTGCCCGCATCGACGAGGTGGTGAAGGTGTGGACGGCGGTCGGCCACGACCTGATCGGTGTGGACGCGGTGATCGAGTCGAGCGTGACCGAAATCATCGGGATCGTCACTGTGACCGACGGGGGGTACACCCTGACCGTGTCGCTCGTCCCGGACGGAGAGACGGTGTTCAACCTCCCGGTGCCCTTGGGAGAGACGGTGCGCGACGTGGAGATCGTGGTGGACCTGGAGGCGACGCTCGAGGTCCCGATGCCGGACATGGTGCGCCTGACCCACCACCCCGCATGGACGGAGAGCAGGACCGAGTCGGTGCGGCTGTGGCGCCCAGGCACGGGCAGGACCGTGAGCAGGACGGTGACCGTCTCCCACGGTGACGGCACGACTACGCAACACACGATATCTGCGTACCTGTCGGTCCCCGGCGCGACCGTTACGAAGAACGTGACCCTGACGATCGATCACGAGGAGCACGTCAGGGCGGAGGTCGAGACCCAGGAGCCCATCGAGCGGACGAGGGCGGAGCTGCTTTCCCTCTCGGCGAGCCTGGCGGCGGACGCGGCGTTCCGCGTGATGGTCTACCCCGAACCGGAGCCGGAGGTGAGGCCGGCCGACCAGAGGCGCGCGACGGCCACCGAGCTGGAGGACCTGCCCGGATGGCACTGAGAAGGATCGCGGCCGCGGGGCCGCTCGTCGTCAGCGCCATGGCGTCGATGGCGGCCGAGCCCCCGGGCGACGCGGAGATGATCGCGTCCTTCGACGCCGTGCTGACCGCGATGGCCTATGCAGCGGGAGGGCTCGCGCTGTTCTCGATCGTGTGGGCCGGATTCGTGCTGATGGCCGAGGGAGCCGAGGAACGCGGAAAAGGCCGGGCGAGGGCGGCGGTAATGGGCTCGGTGATCGGCCTGGTGCTGGTGCTTTCGGCCAAGGGCGTCACTTTCGCTCTGACCAGGGCCGTGGGCACGGTCCCGTAGGTGAGGAGCATGAAATTGAAGTTGCCGTTTCGGCTCCCCTGGGCCGCAGCCCCTGAAAAAGGGAAAGGGCAGCCCGGACGTGAATCCGGACCGCCCCGCACCGAGGTTAGTCACCCGGACCCAACTTACCACACGCCCCCGGCTCCGGTCCCCGGGGCAGAAGTCCGTGGAAAGGAAAAGGGGCAACCCGGACATGATTCCGGGCCGCCCCCCGGCCAGCCTCATCAGCCTGCGCAAGACTACCATGCGCAGTCCGCTCCGGCGCAGAAGCCGCCCGCTGCTTTGCCGCTGTTCTTCCTGCTCTCCCACCTTGAGGACGACGGACCGGTGAGGGTCGACGGGGTGAAGGTGGGAGTATGCGAGGTGATGGGCCTGGAGCTGGACGGGCCGAAGCTGGGCGCATTCGGCGGAGCGCTTAACGCGCTCGACTTCCCGCTCCAGCTGCTGGTGCGCCAGCACCCTCCGGGACTGTCGGGAATGCGAACAGGGCTCGCCGAGGCGCAACCCGAGGACCTTCCGGAGAGGACACGGAAGGCCGCCGAGTCCCTCCATGGGCTGCTGAAGGACCTGGAGTCGCGCGACGGCATAGTCGACAGGCGCTTCTACGCGGTGTGCGCGGCTGACCGGCTCGACGACCTGTGCGGCCTGCTGGCCAGGTCCGGCCTGTCGGTTCATCCGCTGAGGGGACGCCAGCTGCGGATGCTGCTGCTGGCCTCGGCGCTGGGAGGGTCGCCCCGTGAGATGGACGAGGAGGAGCCGGTGGAGATAGAGGTGGGCCGGCGGGACACGCGGATCGGGGACCGGCTGGTCCGGTCGCTGCACCTCGGTCGCTGGCCGCGCAGCCTGGCTCCCGGCTTCCTGCAGGGTCTGATGGCTGCGGGGGCGCCGATGGACCTCTCGATACACCTGGGGGCGATACCCGCAGAGCAGGCGGCGAGGACCCTGGAGTGGCAGAAGGTGCGCTTCGAGTCGGCCCAGAGCCTGTCGCTTCGGCGCGGGAAGACGATGTCGCCGGAGGCGGAGATCGCACTTGAGGACGTGACGCGTCTGCGGGACGAGGTGCAGCGGGGAAGAGAGCGCCTGTTCCATGCATCCCTTTCGGTGACACTGCACGCCGACGACACTGGGTCTCTCAAGGAGATGACCCAGCGGGCGAAGGCCCACTTTGGAGCGACGCTCGGCAATCTCGACGCGCTCTCGTTCCGCCAGCGGGAGGGGCTGGTCTCCGGCCTGCCTCTGGGCCTGAACATGGTGGGAGCCTGGAGGACGTTGGACACCTCGTCGGTGGCAAGGCTCTTCCCGTTCTCGCCGCCCGACATGGACACGCGCAGCGGCACGCTTTACGGCATAGACCTGCGTGCCTGCTCGCCGGTGGTGTACGACCCGTTCGACGGCACGCACCTGAACGCAAACACGGCGGTGCTTGCGAGGTCCGGATCGGGCAAGTCCTTTTCGACCAAGCTCGGGGTGCTGCGCGGGCTGTGCCGTGGGGTAACCGCGTACGTGATCGACCCGGAGGGCGAGTACGCGGACATGGCGCGGGCGGCCGGTGGCCGCGTGCTGTCACCGGGCGTTCCGGGTCAGGGGATGAACCCGTTCGTGATCGACGGGACCGACCCCGAGGAACTGCTGCAGCGCATCGGCAGTCTCCGGAGGCTGATCGAGGTGATGGTGGGCGAGCGCCTGAGTGTCGAGCGCAGGGCGTCGCTCGACCACTCGCTCGCCACCTACTACTCCCGGCCCCGGGAGCGAACAGGGTTCCGCGACTTCTACGCCTTCCTCAGGGAGGATGACGACGGCGACCGGGATCTCGCGATGCTGCTTCGTCCGTTCGCGACGGGAAGCCTGCGGCACCTGCTCTCCGACGGCGGCGACGACCTGCTGGCGAGTGAAGCGCTGGTGACGGTGTTCGACCTTCGGCTGCTCGAGCCCGAGCTAAGGCCCGCCGCCACGATGGTGTGCACCGAGACGGTGTGGGCGGCGGCCGCGCGAGACCCGAGGCCGCGCCTGCTTGTCGTCGACGAGGTGTGGTCGATCATGCAGCACCCCGAGGGAGCGGCGTTCATGGTCAGCATGGCAAAGCGCGCCCGCAAGCACCGGCTTGGCCTCCAGTTCATCACACAGGATGTGCAGGACCTGCTCAGCGAGGACACCTCCCGGGCGATCACGGGCCACTCGGGGAGGGCGCTGCTTCAGAACGCGGCGTTCAAGCTGCTCCTCCAACAGGACGCCGCGGCGATAGGGACCGTGTGCGACGCGTTCGACCTGCCGGAAGAGCTCGGCCGCTGGCTGCTCTCGTGCCCCCGCGGCGACGGGCTGCTGCTCGCCCGCGGCAACCGGATTCCGATACGCATCGAGGCGACTGCCGAGGAGAAGGACGTCGTCGAGTGGCGACCGGGAAGACATGGCGGCTAGGCCCATCGCGGCCGGAGAGGAGGTACGGCATTGAAACTCGATCCACGGAGAATATTGCCCAGGGGTGAGCGGCGGAGCCGGACACCGGTTCTGCTCTCGGTGACGCCGCCTCGCAAAGGGGAGCGCACGCTGCTGGGCGTGGAGAACCTGCTCGGCTCGATAGCCATCCCCGAACCCTTCTCACTGGATATGGCGGGGGACGCTGACGGGGTCACCCTGATGGTCCGGTGCATAGACAGGGAGGTGGTGCGTGGCCAGATCGCGGTCCGTTACCCGCAGGCCCGCATCACCGAGGTGGGGGAGGAGGACGATCCACTGCTGCTGCGCGAAGGTGAGCAGGCCTGGGGCATGACGCTGCGGTCGGGAGGTCCCGACGAGGCCCCTCTGCGCACATTTCGCGACGACGACCTGCTCGATCCGGGCTCCGATCCCCTGATGGCGATCATCGGGGCGCTGTCCTCGCTGCACCCGGGAGAGCGCGTGGTGACGCGGCTGCTCTTGCGGTCGCTTGGACCGGACTGGGCCGAGGGCCACCGGTCGCCGTCCCAGAAGGGCGGCCCGCAGCAGGCCGGCACCGGCATCACCGCCGAGCAGCCGGCCGGCCACGGGGCCGAGGGCCTGAAGATGGCGGTGCTCGGCCTGGGCGGTCTGGCGGCCCTCAAGGGCTATTTCTGGGTGCGGGACGGTGAGACCTGGAAGGCGGTGCTGCTCGGGCTGGGGCTGGTGGGCGTCCTTGCAGTGGGCGGCTGGGCGTGGTCGCGTTGGAAGGGGTCACGCGACCGCGTGTGCGACCCGCTGCAGGTCAGGGAGAAGACCTCGCGCATCGCGTTCGACGCCGATATCCGGGTCACGGTGGTCCTTCCGGCTGGAGACCAGCGCCAGCGAACGCGGGACCTGCTGGCCAAGATCGAGGCCGCGTACCGTCACTACGACAACCCGGCCGGCGCGAGGTTTGCGGCGTCCGGCATTCGGCCGGTCCAGCCGGATGCATCCCTTCATCCGTCCGGCCCCGGACTGCTGGGGCGGCGCAGCATCCTGGGAGTCCGCGAGGCGGCGGCGCTGTGGCACCCTCCGGGAGCGGCGGACGAGACGCCGCTGGTCGCAAGGTCCGGGGCGAAGGTCCTGCTCCCGTCCGCCGCCAGCGTGAGGGGCGGTGCCCACGTCGGGGACACGACGGCCGGCACGCCGGGCGAGATCCGCTTTCCCGCCGACCTTCTGCGGCGACACCACCTGTACGTTGCCCGCACCCGCATGGGCAAGTCCACGCTCATGCACCACATCGTCGCCCACAAGATGCGCGAGAAGGCCGAGGGCAGGGATAGCGACGCCATTGTGGTGATCGATCCCCACGCGGACCTTGTGGAGGGGCTCCTCGAGCAGGTGCCCGAGTCCCTCGCGGGCAGCGTGCGCCTGATCGATCTTGCCGACGACGCCAGGGCCCCCG
The DNA here is from genome assembly GCA_965207145.1 of Dehalococcoidia bacterium. GTDB lineage: Bacteria > Chloroflexota > Dehalococcoidia > Lucifugimonadales > UBA2962 > CAUZIR01. Next base: position 1,627,816 of record OZ242262.1, read on the forward strand.
GCATCAACCTGCTCGACACGCGGATATTCGCAGACCGGGACCGGACCGCAGATTCGGTGGTGCGGGTGGCCAGGGGCCTGTGGGAGCAGTGGGGCCCCAGGATGCAGTCCATCCTGGAGCACGCGGTAAAGAGTCTTCACGAGGCGAACGAGGAGATCGACGAGCGCGACCAGTACACGATCCTTGACGGGCTGCCGCTGCTCACGGACAAGGTGTTCCGGGCAGAGGTGCTCGGCAAGGTCGATGACCCGCATCTCATGCGCTGGTGGGACAGGGCGTTCGACAACTGGCACGAGGAGCAGCAGGTCGAGGCGGTCGCCCCCGTGCAGACGCGCCTCTCGTACTACGCGTCCTCGCGGCGGGCCCGGGCGATCCTTGGCCAGCCGCGCTCTACGATCGACGTGCGACGGACGATCCTGGACGGGGGAGTGCTGCTGGTCTCCACCTCTCAGGGACGGGCGGGGAGGGACGTAGCGGCGCTGGTAGGCGCGTCGCTCCTTAACCTGGTAGACGCCGTGATACGCGAGCAGGGAGCCCTGCCTGCCGGTAGGCGCCGGGGCGTATTGGTGGTCGTCGACGAGATGCAGACGATGCCCGGCGTTGCGTACGAGTCGATGCTGAGCGAACTCGGCAAGTTTGGGGCCAACTTCATCCTCGCGACTCAGAGCCTTGCCAAGCTCGGGGACCTGTCCCTGACGATGCGCGACACGGTGCTCGCGAACGTCGGGTGTTTGGCCGTCTTTCAGGTGGCCGGTGCGGACGCTAGGGACCTGGTGTGGGAGCTGGGGCGCGAGCGCGTGACCGAGGACGACATCACCTCCCTGCCGGTGCACCAGTGCTACGTCCGTGCAACGGTTGGCGCCGAGCGCATGCCGGCGTTCTCGATGATGGTGCGAAAGCCGGAACCAGGTGATCCGGGCGTAGCGGCCCGCATCCGGGAGGAGACCGAGGGCTACACGACCCCGGTGGGAGATCTGACCGCGCTCAGTGAGGAGACCGAGAAGATGGTCACCGAGTTCCGGGAGAAGCAGGCCCAGATCAGGAAGATGGGAGCCGGAGCCACCACCAAGAGGAAGAAGCGTAGGCGCAGCCGCGGCAGGGCGGGGAAGACAGGCGCCGCATCGGCGGGTTCCGGGCAGGCGGGCCAGGCATCCGCGGGTCACGGTGGAGCGGCGTCATGAACGCCGGGGGCCGGTTCCGGGCGATGCTGGCCCTGGCCGAGATGCCGTTCATCGATTGCCCGTCGCTGGCCGCGGTGTGCGGCATGGCAGAGCGCTCGGCATACGAGGCCGTCGCCGACCTGGAGCGGATCGGACTGGCTGCGAACGTTCCACACGCCGTGCACCCCGTCAAGCCGATGCGGCGTTTTCATCTCACCGGCGCCGGGCTGAGGCTGCTGGCCCTCGATCAGGATACTTCGGTCGACGAAGTGCTCGGGGCATATCCAGTCTCACGCGCGTGGCTTCGGATCCTGCTCGGGCGGCTCGATGCCGTCGCCGTCATCTACGGGCTGGCGGCGGCGATGGCCGGGGAGGAGGGACCGGTCGGGCTGCGCTGGTACCGGGCGCTCCCGCTGGACGCGGCGATCGTGCTCCCCGGAGGCCGAACGGTCGGGGTGGTCAGGCAGGGGCACACCTCGGATCGGACGGGGTTCGCCAGGCGGCTCTGGAGGCTCCGCGAGATGCCGCGCATGAGCGGCGTGCTGGTGCTCGCCCCGGACGAGATGCGCCTGCGCCACTCGATGAAGCTACTCGCCGGCGCGCCCCTGGTCTCCCTGGTCGCCCTTGAGAGGGACGCCGCGGGGGCCGGACCGGGAGACAAGGCCTGGAGGCTGCCATCGACCGCGGCCGCCATGGACCTTCGGCGCATGCTCTCGCACGTCGAGAGGGCAGGTGCGCTTCCGGAGGAGGACACACCTTCGAGGATCGCCATGCCCGGTGACATCGCCGCCGACGGGACCGGGGAGGACTACCCCGACTACCTCCTGCCGGCGCTGCTGAGGTCCGCCGAGAAGCGGGCACTCAACATCCTGTTCGACTGGCCGTGGATTACGCAGAAGGACGTGGCTGGCCTGCTGGGAGTGTCGGCCGCGAGGGTGTCCCAGATGGTCGCGTCACTGGAGGGGTTCGGGCTGGTTACCTGCGTTACCGAAACGGCTCGCCGTCTGGCGCTGACCGATCGTGGCCTCGCGCTGCTGGTCCGCAGGGACCGTGTCTCCTGGGGCGTGGCGAAGAGGCGCTGGAGCATCTCGTCTGTCGATCCAGCAGGGCCCCTCTCGTGGCGCAACGTGTCCGGAGCCAGAAGCCGGCAGCTCCTAAGGAACCTTGCGCATACGTCGGCGGTGCACGGTTTCGTCGCGGCGCTGGCCGTACAGGCCCGGTCCACCGGCTGGGAGGTGGTGCAACTCGACCCGCCCACCCGGGCGTCCAGGTACTTTCGGCAAGGGGGAATCCTGCGGTCCGTGCACCCGGACGCGTTCGGCATCCTGCGCAGGGGAGCCGAAACGTGGCCGTTCTTCCTGGAGTGGGAACGGCGTGCTGTGCGGCCGGTCACGATGGCGGCGAGGCTCGCGCCCTATGTGCGTTACTACTCGACACGTCGGCCCATCGACGACCACGGCGTGCGGCCGACGGTCATGGTCGTGTTCGACGACGATATGGCCGCCGCCGGCTTTCTCAGGGTGGCCCGCCGGGAGATGGAGAAGGCCAGTGTCTCGCTGCCCCTACTTGTCTCTGACGGTGGAACGGTGAACAGGCTGAGGCCGCTGGGACCGGCATGGCGGAAGGTTGGGCAGTGGGAGCCCGGCCACGCCCTTGCCTCGGCCTGAGCGGTCTCCTTGCTAGGCATTCGGGCGCCATTTGTCATAGAGATCCAACGGACCGCCGCCCATGGATAGTCGAGCAACACTCGGTTAGGAAACCCGCCCTCGCGTCGACTCTCGCTAATTTAACGATGCGTTCGCAGTACTTTTGACCGATATGCCTATTTGGTGAACAGTGTTCTTGGGTTGCGGTGGACCCGCAACCCCATAGCTAGTCACATTCCACCAAGCTATGAGGCTACTGCTTGGTCTTATCCCCGAGAACTCCACCATTCGATCGATCAGGATAATCTCTTCTGTGAACTGTAGAGCACTATCATGTTTAATCCAAACTCTGTGGCCATCTGATGTCGAATATCCACCACATCTTCGAGAAGGCTATCCCTCGAATCCACACTCATTGTCCTGCCTCTTCGGATCTCACGTATATCGTTCCTGAGTTTGTGAAAATACTCGCGACTAAGGTCCTGAAGGTCATTGCTCTCGAATCTGTCTCCAATAGTAGTCAAATTATGTTCGCCGGAAAATTCTCCCTCCAGTATTTTCCCTTTCAAGTTCCAACGATCGGTATGCCAGGCCAACTCACTTGCATCAACGAAGGTGACATGGTGATCTTCATCGTCTGTCAGCCTTGGCATAGCTCTTAAGGGCACCCATACGCTATCTCTCGTGACTCGCCCTCCAAAGTAGGCTTCGCCGAACTCGTAGGCCGTATGAAACTGTGGAGCAGCATAGAATACGTGCTCTTGTGAGCGCGATAGCCGTTTCAGTATGTTGTGTTGTCTTGACACTTTGAGCGAAGTGATATGGAATCGATAGTAAGGTTGTTGATACCAGCTCCAGTAGCTTGCATTGGATCGAATCAAGAAGTGACAGAGCTTATATTGGAAGAAAATCGCGAGACCTCGATACCGAAGTCCCACGTCGTAGGCCAGTTGAGCCTCTTGTGCTTGTGATGGAAAGATAGGCACTGATTTTATGGCGGGAAATTTGCGCAAGAATTCCCTCGTGAAGGCGAATCCATAAGAGAATTCTGTGAATTCAGGTCTCATTCCGATTTCCTTCTATGTGGATTTACATTGAGTAGCGATGGGGAACATTTTGGAGTACAAGGAGAGAGCGACGAGGGTCTGCGGTAGCAGTTGATAAGCGTGTCGATTCGCGAAGGTAGGAAACGAGAGCGATTACGTCAAAGCGCGACGAACGCCTTTTACATGTGGTCCGTTTGAACTTCCCATATGACGGACCGAGCCAAGCTTGTCTTGCGTGCAGCTTAGGCCTTACGACCTCTTCCGACACACCGAGCTATTATGCCACCTTCCGCGAACAAGCCAGGGTCGGTTTCTGGGGTAACATGGCGGGTATCCCACTTGGAATCGGTCACGGGAAGCGTCTGGGTTTCGTACTAGGTATGTCCCGACGCCGAGTCAATGGATCGGAGGAACCACTACAAGTGCCACAGTTCACGACGACAACCCTGGAAGAAGCGCAGAGGCTCACGGGTGGGGGCAAGAGGGATAAGGACCTAGCCGCATACCTTGAGAGCGTCAACGGCCTGTCCGCCGGCACCGCGGGTAAGGTAGTCCCATCGGAGGGTGAGACTCTTTCCACGGTCAGGCGAAGGCTGGGAGACGCCGTCCGCAGGTCGGGCCGGGACATCGAGATAAGGCGAGCGCAGGACGCGGTCTACTTCTGGGTGAAGGAGGGTCGCCGCCGGGGTCGTCCGAGGTCCCGCCGCGAGTAGAGTCACCCGACCCTCATCCTGACGTAGGCAACAGTCCGGGCGAGGGTCGGAGCCGAGCGACTTTCGATTTTTCCGCCGGTCGGGTCAAGCGTTCAGTCTAGGGTCATTCCGGCCCGCCGTACGCGTCAATCCAGCTTCAGCGGCACCTGGAGACTCAGGACCTCCTCTGGAACCCCGAAGTAATCGGCGACCTGCCACGAGTGGGTAAGGCCCCTCTGGACCACCTCATGTACGTCTAGCAGCAGGGCGTGGGCGAAGTCCTCGGCCTCCCGCTCGTACTTGTGCGCGAGGCCGGTGTGCCTGCGGGTCCAGACGTGATTGCCGGGATGCATGAGCATGTGCCCTATTGCGTGCGCCACGCACCAACGCTTCCACTCCGGCTCAAGCCTCCGGGCGATGCATACGAACTCACCGATCTTGAGCTCCCTGAGCTTGCGCAGGGGCCGCTGCGTGACCTCCAGCCCGAGGATGTCGGCCACCGCCAGGGAGTCCACCCGGCCGCAGAGTCCCAGCCTTCGGCGGAGTTCCACGGCCCTGCGCTGCGCACGGTTCATCAGCCACCCCGCTTCTTCCTCCGCCGACGCTCCCTGACGAAGCGAATGAACTCCTGGATCTCCTCAAGGTCCTCGGTCGGAAGTCCCGCGACGGCGTCCCGGAACGAGATGTCTGTCTCACTGAGAAGCTCTGCCTCGACAACGTCCATTCCGAAGAGGGACTCGGTGCTCACCTCAAACAGGTAGGCGAGCTCGAGCAGGTGGTCGGCGTTGGGCTTCATCTTGCCGGCCTCCCAGCACCAGACGGAGTGGTTGCTGACGCCGAGCAGTTCGGCGACCCTCTTCTGGGTCAGTCCGGCCCTTGTCCTGGCCTCCCTGATCCGGGCGCCGATTTCCTTCCACTTGTAGCCGTCGTCCTGCCGTGCTTGCGTGTTCAAGGCAGTCGGTCGGCTTCGGGGAGGTATGTGGTCACTGGGAAAGTATTAGCACGTTAGTTCTTGTGTTTACAACAATCTTACCATAGAATGAGGCACTAAGTGCACTTAGGGTGCCACGAGGAGTGAAATCATAGCATGTCGCGCGCGGGACGGACGGTCGTCCTTCTGAAGAGACGGGTCCTGTGGGACCGTCTGGAGCTTATGAACAGGTCTCAGAGCTGGCTGGCCCGCGAGGTTGGAGTGAGCCCGAGCTACCTGTCGAGGCTCTTGCGGGAAGGGCGCGCGCCGTCGGGCCGCATCCGGCACCGGATGCAGCGCGTCCTGGGATTCAAAGGCTTCGACGACCTGTTCGAGCTGGAGCGACCGGGTTGAGACGGAGCTGGCTTTTTCTTCCACCCGCTTCCTGTAGCGGCGGCCTCAGGATCGAAGACCGTCTCCTCGTCTATGCCACGGCCCAGCTGCCGGCGGACTTCCCGCAGCGTCTGTGCAGGCTCAAGGAGATGACCGGTCTGAGCTGGAACCAATTCTGCGACGCCCTGGGGGTGAGCAGCAAGCAGATGCGCCGGTGGCGGAAGGGCATCGAGCCCTGCGGCGGTGCGATGCTGGCGATCATATTGGTTGCGTCCCAGGTCTCGGGCGGCCTGGACGTGATCATGGGCGACGGATTCGCGTCGTCCTTCGCGGCGGTCTGACAGCGTGCCCCGCCAGCGCAGGACATACAGGAAGCTGACTCACGTCTTCCCCGAGGAGTTCGGGGAGAGCCTCGTGCGGTTCAAGGAGGCCTCCGGCCTGCCTTGGGTTGAGATCGCCAGGCTCATCGGGACCGACGAAGTCGCGCTGTGGCGGTGGCGGAAAGGGGTGCATCCCAACTGGCCGCACCTGCTCGCCCTGCTGGACCTGGCTGAGGGCATGGGACTGTCGCACACGCTTCCCATACGCAGGGTCCGCCCGAGGTAGAGTTCCCCAGCCTAGATCCACCTCGCCTGGTCGGCTGAAATCGCCACGCCGTCCGGAGCGCCTGAATTGACGTCCTCTCCCTCCGCACCAGTTGCCGACGGCCGCCGTCGGGGCGTGTCCCTTCGCCGAGGCGGCCTCTACCCGGGTGGACCGTTCATAGATGAACGGGCCTAAGGGGCCTTATCGCGGGGTTCTCCAAGGCCACACACTTGCCATACAGAACGATTGTTCTTCCGTGTGTCCAGGGCAAGTCGGCTCCGGCACCGGGTGGCTGGTGAAGAGGAGGGAGCGGCGACATGAAGAGTGCGAAGAGGCGGACTGAAGCTGCAGGGAAATGCAGGACGAGACCTGATCCGCGGGTCGGAGCGGTCACCTTCAATCCGGGCCCCGACGCAGAGGAGCGGCTCCGGCGGTTCTTCAACCTGGCGGTCAGGCTCGCGACCGGTGATCGGATGCGTCCGATTCGGAAAGATCCGTCCATCGACGGTAGTGGTGAACTGGAGGATTGATGGGTCCGGCAACCTCTCTAACCGTCATCAGCCTGGGCGGTGGCGTTCAGTCCTCCGTCATGGCCCTGATGGCAAGCGAAGGCGCATTCGGCAGGATTCCGGACTGCGCTATCTTTGCCGACACCAGGTGGGAGCCCCCCAGCATCTACACCCATGTCAGCTGGCTCGCAGAGCAGGTCAGTTTTCCCCTGTATGTCGTCGACAACGGCCGGAGTCTACGCGAGGACACGAGGGCTCTCACAAACCATTCTGACTCACTCAACTTCGTCGACATCCCCGTCTACCTGAGGGGACGCAACGGCCAATCCGACGGGATCGGCAGGCGGCAGTGCACGCAGCACTACAAGATCAGACCGGTCCACAGCAAGATCCGCGAACTGCTGGGAGTCAAGGAGCGACGGCGGGTTCCGGCCAGCACGACGGTCGAACTGTGGCTTGGGATATCGACCGACGAGGCCATGCGCATGAGGGACTCCCGTGACCGGTGGATACGCAACCGCTATCCGCTCATCGAGGCGGGCATGTCGAGGCGGGACTGTGAAGAATGGTGGGAAGCGAGGTACGACAGACCATTGGAGAGATCGGCCTGCGTGGCCTGCCCCTTCCAATCACGTCGCAGATGGGTGGAGACAAGGCGCAGGTGGCCGCAGTTGTTCGCGGAGGCCGTGGAGATCGACCTGAAGCTACGGGACGGGCTGGCGTTTGCGAAGGAGCCCTACCTGCATCCCCGCCGAGTACCTCTGGCTCAGGCTGTGCTGCTTGACGAGGGGCAGTTGGCGGCGGGAGAGCAGGCGGACGGGTTTGGGAATGAGTGTGAGGGACACTGTGGGGTGTGATTGTGAATGAGCGATAGGGGCGTTGGCATCACGCCCATGCACGCGCCATCATCGGCGTCGACCGTTGACAGCCGACTACGCTCATAGTACGGTTTTGCGACCACCCCTATCGATTCGACGGTAGGGTCGAGACCGCCCTTCAAGGCGGTCTCTGTCTTTGTGTGGGAGTAGAAATTAACACCAACCTGTACATAGATGGCTTCAATCTCTACTACCGTGCTCTGAAGGACACGCCGTTCAGATGGCTCGATCTGCGGAAGCTGGCCGAGACCCTCTTTCCTCAGGACTACATCCGTAGGGTCTGCTATTTCACGGCCCGGCTTGACGTGCGCCCAGGCAATCCTGGTCAAGCCCAACGTCAGCTCATCTATCTGAGAGCCTTGGCGACACTGGAGGGCTTCGACGCCTACTACGGAGTCTTCCGGTCCGGCGTCAAGCGCCGCCCGCTGGCGGATCCGGTGCCCGGAATGCCCACTCATGTTTTGGTCAGGGACTCGGAGGAGAAGGGATCGGACGTGAACCTGGCCACCCGCCTTCTAGTGGACGGATTCAACGGCGCGTACGAGCAGGCCGTAGTCGTGTCCAACGACGCCGACTTCGCCGGGGCGATGCTGTACGTGAGGGACGACCTTGGGCTCAGGGTGACACTGGTCAACCCGGACCCCAGGAATGCGAGTCCGAGGGAGCTGGCGGTCGCCGCAACCTACGTCAAGCGGCTCTGGAAGAGCCACCTGAGACGGAGCTTGCTCCCCGACACGCTGAAGGACGAGATCGGCACTATCAGAAAGCCGGACGGATGGTGAGAGACCCGGCAGCCCCCGATAGTAGCCTTCCTGAAGGCGGTGCATCGAGAGGTTCGAAATAGAAAGAAACAATCGCGCCATCCTTTGACGGGCAACCGTCCAGCTCCAGGCCCGACGGGCCGAGTTCAGGCAGGATGGGAATATCGCGAGAACACCTGCCACAGCGCCAATCTAAGCCGTAGCTTGAAGGGACAGGGCCCAATGCGGATGCTGGGCAGTATCGTCACCACCACCGCTCAGGCCGCTGTCTTGACCCGCTTTCCGTCGAGCCACTCATTCAGGTCGCGGCCCTTGTACAGGACCCGGTTCCCGTAACGAATGTACGGTGGGCCCACCCCTCGGTGCCGCCACTGCGCCAGCGTCCCGCGAGAGCCCAGGACGCGAAGCTCTGGTGCGTCGGTCGGGTATAGGCGATCGTCTTCAAAGTGTTTCATCGGTATCTCTCCTTTCATCTGTTGAAAGACACCGTAACGCCGATGCAAGACCAGTGCATCCGAACGATTTGGCATTCCGGTTCGGACGATCGAGTTGCGGCGCTGATGGTTTGTTCGTTCTTAACGCTTCCGCCAGATGGCCTCGATCACGTCGTAGTTCTCGCCCAATACGATGGCAACGGCATCACAGGCGGACCGTGGCTCGGATGCCTTGTTCCGGGTGGGTCTGAGGCCGAACTTCTCACACAGGTTTGCCACCTCCATCCGCACGATGAGGTCGCGCCCGCCCTTGGTGTGACCTCCCCTTGTCGGTCGGGGACGCTTCTTCTCACCCCTCCTCGACAGTTGGTCGGCGAGGACGTCGGTAGTCCATTCGGAGAGCGCCGGAGGCAGCGGCTTACTCTGTCTGATCAGCTCCCGCGCTATCAGGATCACCGCGTCCCACGAATCCTTCTGTCTCGACGACGCTTCTATGAGGGTTTGCACTAGGTCGTCACGTACCGACTGCGGGTAGGCCTCCGTGAAATAGAGGCTGGCTCCGAGCTCGCCTCCCGTTTGGCTAAGTGCGTTTGAGCGCCCGATGGCCTCTCTAGCCTGCTCTACGCAGCGCCGGAACGTCAGCTCATCCACCATAGCGGGACCCCTCGTTCGTTACAGCGCCGCGATTCGCAAGCCGACCTGCCCGGGAAGCCAGCGGGCTGTCCTCTGCCATAACTGATCTACGAGTACGAGGCTATGCACACCAACCGCCGCACCGCGAATACGATTCTTTCATTCAGCCGGCTTCAGGTAACCTGCACCTTGCCGAGGGAGTGCGCCCGTGAACACTTCGTTCAGGTCGGACCGCCGTTCATCATGGCCACGACCCTGGCGGCAGCGTCCTCTCGGGCTTGCCGCACTGGTTGGCCCAGGCGCGACAGGTACCTGTTTGCCATGGCCAGCGACGAGTGTCCAAGCAGATCCCGTAGAACTGCTGCGTTCGCGCCGGCCTCAGCAGCTGCCAGCATCACTCCACGCCTGAGGTCATGAATCCTGGCGTCCTCCACCCGGGCGGCTGAGCGGGCATCGGCGAACACTTTGCGCAAGTGGGAGTATGAGACCGGTCCCTGCTTCGAACCGCCTCCTGTAGTGAAAACCCATCTATTGATCGCCGGCTGGGAGTTGATGATGTCGAGTGCCGGGGCAGGCAGGTGATGCGACCTCGCCCCAGTCTTGGTCCTGGGTAGATGGACAATACCGTTTTCAACGTCGACGTGACCCCACTCGATGCTGAGCACCTCGCCTGCGCGCAAACCGGTGACGGCAGCGAACCTGATGGCGGCGACGGGCCCGGGGTGCCTTCCTTCCACCTCCAACAGTGCGTCGGCAAGTCTCGCCATCTCGTCGGCCGACAGCACCCTGTCCCGGACCTCCAGCCGGGCGCGGGTAACGAAACGGCAGGGGTTGGTGTGCTGGTCGCGCCACTCCCATGCTTCGGTCAATGTGAACAGGCGAGATGCGAAAGCCAAGACCCGGTTGCGGGTGGTCGGAGGCAACGGACTAACGGTCCGCTCGATGTCGGCACGCGTGATGTCTTTCACTTTGCGGCGTGCCAGGGTAGGGAGCAGGTACTTGTCGGCCTCGTGACGATAGGTCTGCTCGGTACGGCGAACCATGCGACCTGCCCTGATGCGATCAGGGGTATACTCGGTGAAAAATCTGGTAACCGCATCTGCAAAGGTAGGAGCTTCCTTATATATACGCCTCCTCTCCAAGGGGTCGGAGTCATTGTTGCGAATCGCGTCTAGTTCATGGGCAGCCCGCCTTCGAGCGTCAGCCAGTGATATCTCCGACGGACGGCCGATGGAAGCACGGCGTTGGCGAGTTCCCGTACGGTAGACGATGACGTACGATTTGGATCCAGCAGGGTTGATCTTGCACCCGAGACCCATGACCTTGGAATCCCAGAGAAAGTAGGGTTTGGTCCGTGGCTTGGCATCTCTAATGCGGCGCTCAGTCAGCAAGATCCAGTTCGCTCCTATTCGGTACCAGTAAACAAATGGTAAACAAATTGACAATAAACCCGAACGTATGTTCATTAAAGCAGATTAATCACAACATGTCCATAGGTGCCTGTGTACAGGTATCTAATGGAATACAGGCTAACCCAATTCAATCCCGCGAAAATGGCTCCGGACCGAATTTGTAATCAGCAGGTTCCCGGTTCGAATCCGGGCCGGGGCTCCGCGGCCCAGTCGTTCTGCAACCGCCGTGCCTGTGTCTGGGGCCGATCCAGTTGCCGGTCGCCAGGCTGAGCGAGCCGGAGCAGATTAGATACTAAGAGAGGCGAACCGAGATGCAGCTAGGCTACTTCGTCGATCCACTTCACCCCGCAGGGAGCGATTTCACCAGGACGATTCATGATGACCTCGAGCAGCTGGTCGTCCTGGACGAACTCGGGTATGTGGAGGCATGGATAGCCGAGCACTTTACGGCGGCGTGGGAAAACATACCCTCGCCTGAGCTGTTCATTGCGCAGGCGATCGGGATGACAAAGAGCATGAGGCTCGGGACGGGGGTAACCTGCCTTCCCAACCACAACCCGTTCCAGCTCGCGCACCGCATAGCGCAGATCGACCACCAGGCGAAGGGTCGATTCATGTGGGGCATTGGCTCCGGCGCCACTCCCCTGGACTTTGCGGCGTTCGGCATAGATCCGGCGACCGGTCGGCAGCGTGCCCTGACATGGGAGACGCTGGACATGGTGCTCAGGATCTGGGAGGGCCTTGAGCCTGGTACCTACGAGAACGAATTCTGGAAGTTCACGATGCCCGAACCCATGGAGGATCTCGGATTCTACGTGCACATGAAGCCTTACCAGCTGCCACATCCTCCTATCGCCGCCGCGGGCCTTGCGCCCCGCTCGGACACGTTGATCATGGCTGGTAAGCGGGACTGGATACCTCTGTCCATAAACTACGTGCCCGAGCGCACGCTCATCACCCAGTGGGAGGCGTACGCTGAGGCCTCACGGGGGGCCGGTCACACCCCTGACCGCTCAAGGTGGCGAATCTGCCGCGATATCTTCGTCGCCGACACGACTGAGGAGGCACGCGGGATCGCCATGGAAGGGGTGATGGCCCGAGACTTCCTCGTCTACTTCAGGAACGTGATGGCCACGCTCGGGTTCCTCGAGCACATGAAGATATCCCCGACCGTAGAGGATGAGGACATCGACCTTCAGTACATGCTCGACAACATCTGGATAGTTGGCAGTCCTGATGAGGTCGCCGACAGGCTTCGCAGGCTACACGACGATATCGGCGGCTTCGGGGTGCTTCTGGCCTATTCGCACGAGTGGGAGCCGCGCGATAAGTGGGTGCGCTCAATGACCCTGCTCTCAGAGGAGGTAATGCCCGCGCTCGCGGACCTTGAGTTCGCCCCCGCCTGAGCGGCTGCTACGGCCCCGACGGGTTATTCCTCGGACCGCGCGTAGGACTGACCGGCGAAGATAGCCCTTACTTCGGCTGCGCTCCCGGCCGACTGCAGCCGCCCCATTCGCTCTTCCTCTTCCTTCTGGAGGGCCGTGACGTTGCCGAGCACCTCGCCGATCCTTCCGGCCGGGAACTTGCACGCCCCGTTCTCGTCCATGTGTATGATCTCGCCCGGGGCGACGTCCATACCGCCCACGCTCACCGGAACGTTGACGGCATGGACCGCCATGTCCCCGTGCCCGGCCGTGGCGCCCGTCAGCATGTATTGGAAATTCATCGGCCTGATCTCATCAAGATCTCTTGAGGGACCGTTTGATATCAGGCCCACACATCCCAGCGCCTTCATGGCGGACACCATGTTGCCGCCGGCAAGGCCAACCTTTCCGGAGATCTTCTTTGGGAATCGCTGCTCGAGGACCAGGATCGTCGGCTTTTCCGAGGCGTCGAGCGCGTCGACGACGTCCATGAACGTGAGGCGAGAGTATCCGGGGTCCGGCATGCCGAACACGCAGGTGACCGCGTAACCGACCGAGCGGCCGAGCTCGGGATACATGCACCGTATCGACTGGTCCGTGTACCAGTTCTCCGACCACGGATTGTAAAGACCCAGACAGAGGGGGTGATCCGGGTATGTCGCCACCACGTTGGTGATGGAGGGAGTATCGAAATTCTTCAGCTCTTCGAGCATCTGCCGCTTGGCCGTCATCTGCTTACCTCCTTCCCAGGAAGCCGATAGTTGGGCGGCTATCATAGCGGACCGGCGCGTCGGCCAAGTCGGTCGGCGCAGGCCATTTGCTTTTGGAGGCCCGCTAGGTCCTTTCCGGCCCACCCTGATCGTCCGGTCGGCCGAGACGCAAGGCATGCTGGCCGTGGGGATAAGGCCGACCGCCCAATCGGCTGCCCGAGTCTCTGAGATGATGCTCTCCTCGCCTCCCAGCCGATCGCCCTTGCTTTGAGGCGTGGACGGACACTTGCTCGGGTTCCGAATTTGAGCCCTTCCGGGGGGTGACGATACGGGCAGCCGGATGGCTTGGCTCCCAAATCCGCCACATGTTAGACTGATTCGTTGTGGTGGAGGGATGGGAGAGTGGTTAAATCCACCAGACTGTAAATCTGGCGCCCGGAAGGGCTACGTAGGTTCGAATCCTACTCCCTCCACTCCCGCTCACCGAAGCTACTAGCAGCACGAGCCCACATAGCTCAGTCGGCAGAGCACGTTCTTGGTAAGAACGAGGTCAGCAGTTCGAGTCTGCTTGTGGGCTCACCAGATACGGAGGATCGCTGAATGGCGAAGCAGAAGTTTATTAGGGATAAGCCGCACGTAAACGTGGGCACAATCGGTCACGTCGATCATGGCAAGACGACGCTGACAGCGGCGATGACCCGGGTGCTTGCCACCGCCGGGAGTGCCGATTTCCGGGCGTTCGATTCGATCGACAACGCGCCGGAAGAGAAAGCGCGCGGCGTTACCATCGCGATCACCCACGTCGAGTACCAGACGGAAAACCGTCACTATGCCCATGTCGACTGTCCCGGTCACGCCGACTACATCAAGAACATGATCACCGGCGCCGCACAGATGGACGGCGCCATTTTGGTCGTCAGCGCGCCTGACGGGCCGATGCCCCAGACGCGGGAACACATCCTGCTCGCTAGGCAGGTGGAGGTACCCGCAATCGTAGTGGCCTTAAACAAGGTCGATGCGATGGAGGACGAGGAGCTGCTCGAGCTCGTGGAGCTTGAGCTTCGCGAGATGCTGAGCGAGTATGGCTTCCCTGGCGACGATATTCCCATCGTCAGGGTCAGTGCCCTCAACGCACTGGAGGCTCCCGAGGACCAGCTCGGCCGGGACTCGGAATGGGGCGGCCAGATCTGGGAGCTCCTGGACGCGGTCGACTCCTACATCCCGGTGCCGGATAGGCCCCGGGACCTCCCGTTCCTCATGCCCGTGGAGGACGTGTTCGGGATCAAGGGCAGGGGAACGGTCGTGACCGGACGCATCGAGCAGGGCGTGATCACCCCCGGTGAAACCGTCGAGATCGTCGGAATAAAGGAGACCTCTTCCACCGTCGTCACTGGCGTTGAGATGTTCCACAAGACACTGGACGAAGGCGAACCAGGCGACGCCGTGGGCCTGCTGCTGCGGGGGGTCGAGCGCGAGGACGTCGAGCGAGGCCAGGTCTTGGCCCGGCCTGGCAGCATAATGCCGCATCTAGAGGCCGAGGCGCAGGTCTACGTGCTGAGCAAGGATGAGGGCGGAAGGCACACGCCGTTCTTTAACGGCTACAAGCCTCAGTTCTATATTAGGACGACGGACGTTACCGGTGAGATCGGGCTTCCGGAGGGAGTCGAGATGGTGATGCCCGGGGACAACATCGAGATGAAGGTCAAGCTGATCACCCCCGTCGCGATGGATGAGCAGCTTCGCTTTGCCGTTCGAGAGGGCGGTAGGACCGTCGGATCCGGCGTCATTACCAAGATCGTCAAGTAAGGCCGCCCATATGGCAAAGAAGGGAGACGCTCGCGGCGTGATCAACCTCGGCTGCGAGGAGTGCCGCGAGCGCACCTATCACACCAGCAAGAATCGTCGAAACGACCCCCAGCGGCTTGAGCTGAGGAAGTTCTGTCCGCGTTGTCGCAGACATACCCCCCACAGGGAGGTCCGCTAGCGTAATGGCGAGAAGCCAGAGCGTGCCGCGAAGGGTCGACCCCGAATCGACCCGAAGGGCATTCAGCTTTCGTTTCTTCGGGGAGGTCTACTCCGAGCTAAGGCGGGTTACCTGGCCTACTCGAGAGGAGACCACCAGGTTGACCATCATGGTGTTGGCCGTCGCAGCAGCGGTGGGAGTCTTCCTGGGTCTGGTGGATATCGGGTTCTCCCGGCTGATGGGCGTCATTCTCGGAAACTAGTCATGAGCACTCAGAGCAAGACGAAATCGGTCGACGAATCAGCGCCGCGCTGGTACATAGTGCATGCCTACTCGGGCCAGGAAGAGCGGGTCAAGAGAAATCTCGAGCTTCGCATCGAGACGATGGATGTGTCTGACAAGATCTTCGAAGTCGTCGTCCCGACCGAGGAGGAGATCGAGATCAAGGACGGGCAGCGGGTGCCCGTGCCGAGAAAGGTCTTCCCCGGCTACATCATGGTACGCATGTCCATGGATGACGAGAGCTGGCACGTCGTTCGCAATACGCCCGGTGTCACAGGATTTGTCTCGGCAGAGGACGAGAGCGAGAAGCGCGCAAAGCCGGTGCCCCTTGACGATGAAGAGGTGAAGAACATCCTAGATCAGATGGAGTCGGCAACCCCCCGGGTCAGGGTGGGTTTCTCCAAGGGTCAGGTCGTGCGGATCACAGACGGGCCGTTCGTGGACTTCATGGGCAGCGTCGACGAGGTGTACGCCGACCGCGCCAAGGTCAAGGTGCTGGTCTCGTTCTTCGGCCGCGAGACCCCGGTCGAGCTCGATTTCCTGCAGGTGGAGCGCACCTAGACCTGCCCTGCCCGGGGACGCGATCTGGCAGAGAGTCCGTCGACTCCCGGCCGATCGCCAGCAGTAAAGGGCTCATAAGGCGAGCAGAGCCGAGCGGAGAATAAGGTGGCCAAGAAGGTAAGAACAGTACTGAAGCTCCAGATAGAGGGAGGCCGGGCCAGCCCGGCTCCACCGATCGGCCCTGCGCTTGGCCAGCACGGGGTCAACATCATGGCCTTCGTCAAGGAATACAACGAGAAGACCTCCTCTAAGGCCGGTACGATCGTACCGGTGGATCTGACCGTCTATGAGGACCGGTCATTCAGCTTTGTCCTGAAGACTCCCCCCGCAGCGGATATGCTGCGCAAGGCGGCAGGAGTAGAAAAGGGCAGCGGGGAGCCCAAGCGGGAGAATGTCGGCACCATACCGGCCTCCAAGGTCCGCGAGATCGCCGAGACGAAGATGCCCGACCTCAATGCCGCAGACATAGACGGAGCGATGCAGATAGTGGCGGGCACCGCTAGGAGCATGGGCATCCAGATCGACTGGAGCCGCACCTAGGAGGGAAAGTTGAAGAGGCACGGAAAGCGATACAAGAGCGCCGCCGCGGTGATCGATCGCGAGGAGCGGTACTCCCCTGAGAACGCGGTGGCCAAGGTCAAGGAGACAGCCACCTCCAAGTTCGACGAAACGGTGGAATTGCACCTGCGCACCGGAGCCGATCCACGCCACGCAGATCAGCAGGTCCGGGGAGTCGCAGCCCTGCCGCACGGCTCGGGCAAGCCCGTGAAGATAACGGTATTCGCCCAGGGCGAGGGTATCACCAAGGCCCAGGAGGCGGGGGCAGACTACATTGGTGACGACGACCTGATCAAGAAAATCCAGTCAGAGGGCTGGAGCGAGTTCGACGTATCGATCGCCACACCGGACATGATGGGCAAGGTGAGCAGGCTGGGCAGGGTGCTGGGAAGAAAGGGCCTGATGCCCAACCCCAAGACCGGCACGGTCGTGTCTCTTGAGGACATTGGACGCGCGGTGGACGAGGCGCGCAAGGGCAGGGTGGAATTCAGGCTGGACCGTACGTCGATCATGCACGTGCCGATAGGCAAGGCCAGTTTTGGCGAGGCCCAGCTGCTGGAGAACATGACCTCTGTAATGGATCACGTCATGCGCGCGCGGCCATCCGGAGTAAAGGGGCAGTTCATACGGTCAGCGTTCCTTGCCACCTCCATGGGACCGAGCGTACCCATGGACGTTGCCGCCCTCAGTGACCTTAAGCTAGACTGAAAAACGAAAACCTAGGCCTGAGACAGTCGGTTCCCTTCGCCTAGGCGGAGCGGATTAAACTCACCTACCGAGGCACTTCGCATAGGGACCCGGTCCGCTTGCGCGGACCACGCCCCGGGGTGTGACTCGGGGCTTTTCTGTTTCAGGCCACAGACATCTGTACGGGGAACACTCATGCCCACCGAAAAAAAAGAGCTAGAAGTCTCCACGCTAAGAAAGCACATATCGGAAAGCACCATCGCGATCGCCGCGGACTACTCCGGCATGTCGGTAGGAGACATGACGGACCTGAGACGCGCGCTACGCGGTCAGGGCGTCGATTTCAGGGTCGTTAAGAACACACTTACCTACATCGCCGCTGATTCCGCTAACAGGCCGCAGTTCAAGGAAATCGTCAGTGGGCCCACCGGGATCGCCTTTGGATACGGCGAGGTGGTGGACCCGGCCAAGGTCCTTACCGGCTTCATACGCGAAAACCGGAGCGTCATGAAGGTTCGCGGTGCGGTCATGGGCGAACGCGTGCTGGATGCCGAGCAGGTGGAGGCCCTGGGCAGGCTGCCGTCGAAGGACGTAATGATCGCGCGGTTGGCCGGCCAGCTGCAGGGGAGCATTGCGGGCCTGGCATACGTCCTCAGCGCACCTGTGGCCGGACTGGCGACGGTGCTCAAGAGACATGTAGAGGCGAGCGGCGCCGAGCCTGCATGAGCTAGACGAGCGCAGTAGTGCGCCTGTTAGGGATAGTGCAAAACGCAAACAAGGAGCGATTGACCACCGAGTGGAGGTGAACCGGAAATGACGAAAGCAGAGATTCTCGACGCGATCAAGGAGATGTCGGTCCTGGAGCTGTCCGAGCTCGTTAAGGACCTTGAGGAGACCTTCGGGGTGAGCGCTGCGGCACCGGTCGCAGTCGCGGCGCCGGCGGCGGCCGGCGACGGCGCTGCCGGGGCGGCAGCGGAAGAGGAGCAGACGGAGTTCAACGTCACGCTGGACGAGATCGGCCCCAACAAGATCAAGGTGATCAAGGCGGTCAGGGAACTGACTACCCTTGGTCTTAAGGAGGCCAAGGAACTCGTCGAGAGCGCGCCCGCCGCAGTCAAGGAAGCCGTCGGCAAAGACGATGCCGACGCCGCCAAGGCAAAGCTCGAGGAGGCCGGAGCCAAAGCAACCGTCTCCTAGGGAGATCTCCCTGCTGAAACCCGGCCGCAGCTCCGGACCGGGGCGCCGGCCGCCGGGTCTGCTAGATTCCCTTCGCCAGGTACGGGACCGTTTGAGGGCCTTCCGGCAGCACGCATACGCGTGATCCCGGGCCGTGTCCTTTCAGAGCGCTGGCCACCGTCGCGGCAATGTCAGACGTGGCCCTCAGGTGGGCCGCTCTTATCTGCTCGGCGCTGAGGTAGGAGGACATCAGGAACACCTCGGCCTTCATCTGCACCTTGGCCTGTATCTGCACCTGCCACTGGTCGTGGGTCGTTTCAGACGTCGACTCGATCTTGCTTAGCAGCTGACCGGGTGACTTTCCATCGAAAAGGATGCGGCCGTACTCCCCATGGTCGGGTACGCCATCGCGGCACTCGGCGGCGCAGATTATCGTGCCGCCCTCCCTCACTATCTCTGCGGCGGCGGACATGCCCTTGACCGCCTGGTACAGGTTCTGATCGAGGGGATATCCCGAATTGGTGGTCACCACCACCTCGAAGGGTCTGTCCACGGGCCTCATCACCGTTCTCCGCGCCGCCTCGCAGGCTGCGGCGTGGACCTCGAACATCTCTCCCGCGTAGGCGGCGGTAATGCGCATGTCCCTGTTGATCGTGACATCCAGAGAGAAATCGACGCCGGTGATCGCCGCTATCTCGCGCACCGAGTCGTGCACCGGGTTTCCGTCCGTGATGCCCCAGGTCGCCCTCGCGCTGCCGATACGGGCCGCGTTGTGAAGGTGCATGGTGGTGCCGAACCCCGCGAGGCCCGGCGCAACCATCTTGGGTCCTCCCGAAAAGCCCGCGAAGAAATGAGGCTCAACCAGCCCGAGCGTGATTCGGATATCTGCCCGCAGCCAGTGGCGGTTCAGGAGGATCGGTATGCCGTCCGATGTCCGGCCCACCATCTCCAGGCCGTCCTCGTCGAAGGCATCGTGGTTGACCACGGCGTAGCCATCGACGACGCTGGGACCCAGCATCGAGGTCAACTCGTCGCGCGTGTTGGCCCGATGGGTTCCCGTGGCGATGAGCACGGTGATGCGATCGCGGGGAACGTGGCTCAGCTCCCGCAGGATGGCTGGCAGCATCAGCCGCGTGGGCGCGGGCCTGGTCACATCGCAGACGGAGATCGCCACCGTCTGTCCTTCCGAGACGAGCTGGCGGAGCGGTCTGGTGCCCAGAGGATTGCGAATCGCAGTCCTCAGGGCACCTTCCTCGTCTGGAAGGCTCGGGATGTATCGGGGCTCGACGACCGTGGTCAGGCCGTCTGGGAAATCGACGTCGATGCCGTCATCGCCGTAGGCGAGCCTTACTCTCACGCGCCGCTAGTCCCTGAGCAGGACCTCGCAGAAGTGTGCGGCTTCGACCAGTTCGGATATCTTCACGTACTCCCGCACCGTGTGCATACCATTGTCGGCCATTCCGACCACAACCGAGGTGATGCCCCGCTGCCGGAAGATGTTGCCGTCCGTACCGCCGCCTGATGCCTTCATCTGCGGCTGCAGGCCGATGACTCCCAGCGCCCGGGCTACACGCCGGTATGTGGGATCTTCTTCGCCGAATTCGTAGTGCTCGAACTCGGTGTGCATGTGCTGGTCAAGAGCGGCCTCAGGGAACATGACGCGGACGGTGTTCAGGGCCTGTTCTATCTCCAGTCCAATGTTGTCGATCGCCTCCAGGTTCTGGCTGCGGAACTCACCTACAACCCTGGCGTTCTCAGGCACGGTGTTGCGCACGCTTCCGCCCTCTATCAGTCCGATGTTGAAGGTCGTGTCCGCGCTCAGCCGGCCCTGGGGCAGGCGCGTTATCAACTCTGCGGCCACCCGGATGGCGGAGATTCCCTTCTCCGGTTCGACCCCGGCATGCGCGGCTCTCCCGGTGATCTCCACGGTGAACCCGACGTACGTGGGTGCCGCCACAGTAACGGTGCTTACCGGTCCCTCGCCGTCGAAGACGACGGCTTCGCTGGCATGGATCTTGCTATAGTCCAGGTTGCGGGCGCCGTGCAGCCCTGTCTCCTCCTCCCTAGTGAGCGCAATCTGGTATGGAAGGTGGGCTGTTCCGTCCTCCTTGAGCGACTCGATCGCCTCCAGGACGGCCGCCACTCCAGCCTTGGCATCGCCGCCAACAATCGTGGTGCCGTCCGATCGGATGACATCATCTTCCACCCGCGGCTGTATGCCGCGACCGGGATCGACCGTATCCATGTGCACCGACAGCAGCAGCGGCGACGGGCCTTTGTCCGGATCGAAGTCGGGAGGGTTGGCGATCAGGTTTCCGTATCCGTCGACCTCTACAGACAGGCCCAGGGTCTCAAGGCGACGGGTCAGGTCTTCGGCGATCTCGTCCTCCTCCCCGGATACGCTGTCGATCCGAACGATGTCCATGAACGTATTTACGAGCCGGCCGCGGTTGATCATGCATTTACCCTCGTCCAGAGCAGGAGCGGGGCCATTGTATTGGCGCCCATGAGGGTGTCAAGAAGGATCGGCGTCAACCGGCCGATCCGAACATACTAGGTCAGCCCCGGCCCATACAGGGACCGCAGGGCTTGGTGGAAGGCCGACGCCAAGAGGCTTTCTTGGTATCGCTTGGGACGCAATATAATGGCGCCAGTTTTCCCGAGGAGGCAGGCATGGCAGTACCCAGAGACGAACTCGGCGAGATTGCGACAAGAGTGATCTTCGAAAATGAGAGGGTGCGCATCTGGAACCTGATAGTCGACCCGGGCGAATCCAGCGACTGGCACCTTCACCAGAACGACTACATCACCATTGCAATTGAGGGTGAAGGCCTTCGTCTGGAGCTTGAGGACGGCACCTCCTCGTGGCAGACGCAGGAGCCCGGTAAGCTCCAGTGGCACGGTGAACACACCGTTCACAGGGTGGTCAATACCACGGACACCCGCTACAAGAATGTCCTGGTGGAACTCCTGGGCTAGGTCCGCTCACGGTTGACTCATAGACTTGGCATACGCGCCCCCGAGGGGACCCGGAAATGAACGTTCTAGTGATGGGCTCCGGGGCCGTGGGGGGGTACTTTGGCAGCCTGCTCGCCATGGACGGACACCGAGTGCTGTTCGTCGCCAGGGGAGAGCACGCCGAGGCCATGCGGCGACGGGGCTTGGTCGTTGAGAGTACGACATCGGGCAATTTCACTGTTTCCGATCCGATGGTGACAGATCGACCGGACGGCTCGTTTGAGGCTGACTTTGTCCTTTTCTGCGTGAAGGGGTATTCGAACGAGGAGGCGGTGGGCCTGATCAGGCCGGCGGTCGGCGAGGACACCACCATACTCACGCTGCAGAACGGGGTCGGATCCGGCGACATCCTCGCCATGGCGTTCGGCCGGGATGCGGTGCTGCTAGGAGCCGCCTACGTGGAGGCCACGAGGGTCGGGCCGGGGGAGGTGGTCGAGCAGGGCGGCGTCTGCAGGATCGTCTTTGGGGAGCCAGGTGGCGGGACGACCACCAGAGCGGTGGCCGTAGACGCCACCCTCAGGCACGCCGGCATAGAGACTGAACTGGCCGACGATGTGCAGGCGGCGCTTTGGACGAAGCTGGTGTTCATCTGTGCCCTGAGCGGGATGTTGTGCATTACGCGAGAGACCATGGCGCGGGTGCTGGCAACGCCTGAGACGCGCGAATTGACCAGGCGAGTGATGCGCGAAGCCGCCACGGTTGCGCGAGCGAGGGGCATCGCGATCGCCGATGACGTTGAGCAACAGCACCTCGCTTTCTTCGATGAGCACAGCCAGGTCCTGTCCTCGTCTATGTACCTGGACCTGACCGCGGGCAATCCCCTCGAGGTGAGTGTACTCAACGGCGCCGTATCCGCCGCCGGGAGAGAGGTGGGCATCGCGACGCCGGTCAACGATTTCATAGCGGCATGTCTTACGCCATACGATCGACGGGCCCGCGAGGCCCGGCGCAGTGCGGCGGACAAGAGTCCTTGATGTAGCATCCGATTTGGAGCGTGAAATGTCTTATTTCTTTGACCTGAGGGAAATCGGGCGAAAGGAGTTGGCGCCCGGTGTAACGGTCAAGCTGGTCTGGGGCGAGAAGATAATGATCTCCATTATCGAGATGGCCCCGTACGCGATTGTTCCCGTCCACTCCCACCCGCACGAGCAGGCGGGCATGGTGGTCCACGGCGAATTCGACTTCACGATAGGCGGTCAGACCAAGAGGCTGGGACCAAACGAGGGCTGGGTGATTCCCGGAGGTGTTGAGCACAGCGTGCAGGGCCTCGATGGATGGTCCCTTGCGGTCGACCTGTTCAGCCCGCCGCGCGAAGAGTACAAGAAGCTGGTATTGGACTATTTCGCCGGCCGAATCTGAGGTAAGGCCCGGCGTAGTGGCGTGGCTGTGAGACGTCGCAGCTGCATTAGCCCCCTTTGACTAGGAGCTCCTCAGCCGCCGCAGGGAGGTCTCCAGTTCTGCGCAGCAAGTGGCTCGTGCTGCTGGTTGCCGCGCTTGGCAACCTGGTGCTGACCATCGACAGCGGCATCATGGGTGTCTCGTACCCGGCCCTGGCCGAGGCCTTCGACACGGACACCTCAACCGTCCTCTGGGTCTCGGTCTCCTTCTGGGTGACCGGCGTTGGCCTGGTGATGACGGTCGGGTGGCTGAGCGACGTCGGAGGACGACGCCTGTCGTACACGCTGGGCTTTGTGCTTTACTCGCTGGCGCTGGGGCTGTCTGCGATCACGGCCGAGCTATGGCAGCTCATCGCCGCCCGGGTGTTCATGGGCCTCGGGTCGGCGATGATTCTCGCGGGCGTGAACGCGATAATCCTCGACAGGTTCGCGCCCCGTGAACGTGCCAAGGCGATCGGCATCGCCGGAGCCGTGGTGGGCATAGGGCTGACGACCGGGCCGCTGGCCGGCGGATGGCTACTGGACGAGCTGGGTTGGCGGGCGCTGTTTTACACAAGGGTGCCCATCTCGCTGGTTGCCGCGGGGCTGTCCTGGTGGGTGCTGGAGAGCCAGGAGAGAGACGGGAAGCGGGACTTTGCGGTCGACCGGCTGGGGGCTATCGCCCTGTTCGCCGTCCTTGCCTCCTTCCTGGTCTTGGTCAACCGCGGGGCCGAGGACGGGCTGCTGTCGCCCCTGGTCCTGGCGATGGCGGGCCTGCTGATCGTGTCGGTGCCGGTGCTGATCGCCTCACAGCTACGGTCCGAAAGGCCAATCCTGGACTTCGGCCTGTTCCGCCGCCCCGGCTACGGCTTCGGCCTAGGAGTGCTTGTCTTTCACTACACGTCTCTAGGCGCGATCCTGCTGCTGGCACCCTTCTTCTTCATCGACGCGCTTGGTTTTTCGGCAACCAAGATGGGCCTGTTCATCATGCTCCACACTCTCATGAGGGTGTTCCTGGCGCCGGTGAGCGGCGCGCTTACCCACCGGGTCGGCGCATGGACGCTCTCCGGCCTTGGCCTGGCGGCAATGATGGGGTCGCTGGCCTGGCTCAGCGTCCTTGCCGATTCAGGCTCTGAACTGGCGATACTGGGTGCGCTGCTGCTGGCCGGCGTTGGCTCGGGGCTGTACGAACCGCCCAACACGACCACCATAATGGGGTCCGTGCCCGCGGACCGCTACGGGACCGCTTCGGCGTCGATAGCATCGGGGCGCCAGCTGTCATTCTCGATTGGAGTCGCAGTAGCCGGTGCCATCTTCGCGGTGCGTGAGAGAGCATACTTGGGCGTATCGGAGGCGGCGGAACGGGCGATCGCCCTGGGCTTTTCGGACGCGCTCCTAGCCGGGGTCGTGCTGGCCGGCCTGGGAGTGGTGCTGAGCCTGGCAGCAATCGCGTTTACGCGTCGGCGGGCCTGAGGCCGAGCAGCCCCGCTCGATAGACTCCCCGGCGGTCCCGCTAGATCTTCGCGAGCCGGGCTAGGAGTGAGGCCGCAGCGCCGACCCTGTTAAGGACCGGCTCAGGTGACGCACCCGCGCGCCTATGTCCCGAAGCGAACGTCGGCAACCGGGTCCGAGTACTCGACTCCCTTCGTGGCCCAGAAGATGGCCGCCACCTCGTCAACGGATCCGACCAGCCGCTTTGAGGCGTCCAGATCGACCGTCTGCTTGCACTGGCCAGCAAGTTTTAGCGTGTTCCAGACCTTCTCGTGAAGGTCCGGGTACTTTTCGACATGCTCGGGCTTAAAGTAGTCGGACCAAAGAAGGCTTATCTCGTCCTTTACGTGCTGGGCGTGCTCCTCCTTTACTGCCACGTAGCGGCTGAAGGAGTTTCCGGACGATGCATCGCATGAGGCCGCGTCCAGCGCCTCGATGCGCATGACCATCTTCTGGACCGTCTGTGCGGCGATCTTGGCGGCTATCGGGTCGTAGATGCCGCAGGGGATATCGCAGTGGGCGTGCACCTCAGATACGGTCAGGGCACGCTTGATAAGGGAGACTAGGTGCATCTTTGTATTCCTCCTCCGGCGCTGTCGAGGCCGGCGCTGTTTGGCTAGGGCCACGGTATCAGGGTCTTTTGCATCCCATCAAGACCGCGCAGGGCGGCCAAGCAGGCCCGCCGATCCAGAGCGGATGGCGAGCTCTTCAGCGCCCGGCCACAAACTCGAGCAGGGAGTCTGAGAAACGTTCGGGAAACTCCAGGTGAGGCGAGTGCCCGGCGGACTCGAAGATCTCAGCCGACGCGCCCGGTATGGCGGACAGGACGCGATCGGCATAGCGGGACGGGAAAAACACGTCCCCAGCTCCCCAGATGACCTTGGTATCGGCGGTTACCCCGGCGGACCTTCGAAGACCTCGGTCGTCGATCTCAATCTCAAGGTCGGGGTAGGGCAGGCGGGAAAAGGTCAACCGATGGGCCGCCCAGTGTGCCAGACCGAGCATGAAGCCCGACGCCGTGAGCCTGCCGAACCCCATCGGGGCTATCATCACAAGGCACCCGGTCCTCTCCGGTCTCGAGCGGGCGACGTCCAGCGCAACCCTTCCCCCCAGCGAGTGGCCGACGAGGTGGGCACCGTCAATGGCTAGGTCGTCCATGGCGCAGACCACCGAGTTCGCCAGCCTGCGGTACGTATATCTGCCCCGGGGCCTGTCACTGTCCCCAAAGCCGATCATGTCGACGGCCACCACCACGTGCCTTTCAGACAGCAGGGAGGCGGTCCGCTCCCAATCTCGCCGCGAGCCGGTGCCGCCGTGTAAGAGCACGATTGGTTTTCCCCTGGAGCCTGTCACTGAGTATGCGACGCGGCTTCCGTCGGGCAACTTGGCTGAACGGTAGTCGACCTGATCCATGGGCCACGAGCAATGCTAACGGACCCAGGCGGCGGCTGCGGCCATTTGACATCTACGCACAATGTCGGATCTAGTGATGTCCGGTTGTCCCGACCGAAAATGCGACGGTCGACCGCCGAGCCGTCAGTGGCCGGGTCGTCCGCGGCCCAGATCGCCGGGTTCGCCAGCCTCAGGTGCGTACGCGTGCGCGCCCAGCTGACAGAACGCAAGGAGGAATTGCCCTGTCTGATCCGACAACTCACGTCGTTACCGGCGCCTCCGGGTATACCGGGAGGTACATAGCCCGTCGCCTGCTGGCTGAAGGGGCCGCCGTGAGGTCCCTTACCGGGCGTCCGGGCCGAGAAAGCCCCTTCGGTTCCAGGATCGAGGCATATCCCTACAGCTTCGAAAGGCCAGACGTCCTGGCCCGAAGCCTTGAGGGAGCCGACACCCTGTTTAACACCTACTGGATACGTTTCGCACGAGGGCGCGTGACGCATGAACGCGCGGTCCGCAATGCGGCTGCGCTCATTGGTGCCGCTAGGTCGGCCGGCGTCCGCCGCATTGTTCACATCAGCATAACCAATGCCACGGTCGACTCCCCGCTCCCGTACTTTCGGGGCAAGGCGTTGGTCGAGCAGGCGATCAGGGATTCGGGCCTCTCTTATGCGATTCTCAGGCCGGCGATCATCTTCGGTAGGGAGGATATCCTCCTCAACAACATCGCTTGGATGCTGAGGAGATTCCCCATCCACCCGATAGCCGGGACGGGGGAATACGGGGTTCAGCCCGTGTTCGTCGAAGACCTGGCCGAGCTGGCGGTGAGCCTTGGGCGGGGTGGTGACAACGTGGAGCTGGACGCGGTCGGGCCCGAGGTGTTCGGCTACGAGGAGATGGTCCGGCTAATCTCCCTTGAGGTCGGCTCATCGGCCCGCCTGATCAATGTTCCCCCGGCACTGGTGATGCTGGGATCGGTGATTGTCGGACTGTTGGTAAGGGATGTCGTATTGACTCGAGAAGAGATCGATGGCCTTATGGCCGACCTCCTGGTATCCAGGTCCGGGGGCGAGCCCCCGTGCCAGACGCGCCTGTCTGACTGGCTGGATCAAAACGCCGAGGATCTGGGAAGACGGTACCGCTCCGAACTCGGGCGTCATTATGTCTAGTCCTTCGCCGGAGCATCCCGCAGGTCGGCCGATCAGGAAGATCGCTCGCCTGGCCCTGCTGGTCGTAGGCCGGATGCTCAGCGGGAGGGTCGTTGTGCGGGGAACGAGCATGCTGCCCGGCCTTTCGGACGGTCAAATCTTGGCCGTCGACTGGCTTGCTTACGCTCTGAGCGAGCCGGCCCGGGGCGACGTGGTCGTGCTTAGGGAGACAGGGGAGGGCGGCGAGAGGCGACTTAAGCGAGTCATAGGCCTTCCGGGCGAGAGGGTGCGCACCGCCGAGGGCAGAGTCTGGATAGACGGCCTGGAGCTCAAAGAGCCGTACATGGGCGATCGACCCAGGATCTCGGGAATCGAGGGAGGAGAGTGGAGCGTCGGCGACGGGGAGACCTTCGTCCTCGGTGACAACCGCCTCTCAAGCACCGACAGTCGCACGTACGGCCCTGTGGCGATGGGGCGGATCGAGGGCAGGGCGTGGCTCAGTTACAGGCCTCTTGGTTTCCTTGGAGGCGCAGGCTGGAGGGGAGGGCCGACGCCTGGTCGCTCATAGACAGGCCGCTAGGACCCCGGAGTGTTTGGCTGTCAGTCGGAGTTACCTGACAGCCAGCGCGCGGCATCCATGGCGTGGTAGGAAATGATCATGTCCGCGCCGGCGCGCTTGATCGAGGTCAGAATCTCCAGTGCGACCCTCTGCTCGTCTATCCACTCATTCTCCGCCGCCGCCTTCACCATGCTGAACTCGCCACTGACGTTGTAGGCGGCCATGGGCGCCGTGAACCTGCCTCTGGCCTCCGCAAGCACGTCTAGGTAGGCGAGGGCAGGCTTGACCATGACGATGTCCGCGCCCTCTTCGATGTCCGTTTCGATCTCGCGCAACGCCTGCCTGACGTTCGCTCCGTCCATCTGGTAGCCGCGGCGGTCGCCGAACTGGGGCGCGGACTCTGCCGCGACCCGAAAAGGACCGTAGAAAGCGGACGCGTACTTGGCCGAATAACCCATGATAGGGGTGTCTCGGTAGCCCTCTTCGTCAAGCGCTGAGCGGATAGCCGAGACCTGACCGTCCATCATCGCCGACGGAGCGACAATGTCGGCGCCGGCCTTTGCCTGGCACACGGCGGCCTTGCAGAGCATCTCGAGCGAACGGTCGTTGTCTATTCGATCTCCATCCACGATGCCGCAGTGACCGTGATCTGTGTACTCGCAGAGGCAGACATCGGTGATGACCGCCATCTCGGGGGCCGTCTCCTTCACGATCCTGATCGCTTCTTGCACGATTCCCGCTGGCTCGTAGGCCTCCTTTCCAAGAGGGTCCTTCTTGGCGGGTATGCCGAAGAGGAGCACCGCTGGTATGCCCAGGTCGTTGGCCTCTCCCACTTCGGTGATCAGGTGGTCGAGGGAGAGCTGGTAGATCCCGGGCATCGGCCCGATTTCATTGCGCACGTCGCGCCCGTGCGTAACGAAGACAGGGTAGATGAAGTCGCTTGCTGACAGCCTGGTCTCTTGGACCATCCGCCGGATCGCGCCGCCTTGCCTGAGCCGGCGCATTCGTACCTCTGGGAACGCGGCCATGCGGAGCTCTCCTGGGTCGGTTAAGTCGTTTGGCTGAAGTGGGACGAAAGCGCGTCCACCAGCCCATCGACGGTGTGCTCAGAAGCCACTATATCAACTTTGAGACCCCCTTCTCTAGCCGTCGATGCGGTGATGGGCCCTATGCAGGCGATGGTCGCTTTCCCCAGCCTGCCCGCGTCACCCATCAGGTTCAGGAGGTTGGTCACGGTCGACGAGCTGGTGAAGGTGGCGATGTCTATACCAGAGGTTAGATGACCTTCGAGCAGTTCGCACGAGCCCCTGGGCCTGACAACGCGATAGGTCGGCACGTCATCCACGATCGCGCCCAGCGCAGTCAGGGCCACCACGATCTCAGCTCGACCCCCCGCCGACCTGGGCAGCAGAACCCGCTGCCCGGCGATCTGGTTGGCACCGATGGCCTCGGCCAGATCCTCGCCGAGGTAGTTCTCGGGCATGGTGTCGGCCCTGATGCCGCGAAGTGCAAGTGCCGCCGATGTCGCCGGTCCGATGGCCGCGATCCTGGCGCCCGCCAGCGCCCGTGCGTCCCGGCCGGAGTCCGCAAGTCGCTCAAACAGTACCTCCACCGCGTTGGCGCTCGTAAAGGTGACCCAGTCGTAGTCGGACAGGCAGCGGACGGCCTCGTGCACGCGCGCCGAGTCGACCGGCTCGATCTCGACAGTCGGCACCTCAAGCGGCATGGCGCCGAGGGTAGTGAGGCGCGCTGAAAGCGCGCTTGCCTGCCTGCGGGTCCGCGTGACGAGCACCCGTTTGCCGAACAGGGGCATCGCCTCGAACCACTTCAGTTGCCGCCTGAGTCCTACCACACCTCCCACCACCAGCACGACGGGAGGAGGGAGACCGGCGTCGTCGGCGCGGGCGGCGATATCGTAGAGTGTACCCGTGAGCGTCCTCTGTGCCGGGACCGAGCCCCAGCGCACAAGCGCCGCGGGCGTATCGCGGGACATGCCCGCCTCCAAGAGTCGGCCGGTTATCCCGCTTAGGTTGTCGCGGCCCATCAAGACCACGATCGTTCCCCCCGTGCTGGAGACGGCATCCCAGTCGATTGACGAGTCGTCCTTTGCCGGATCCTCGTTGCCCGTCACGATCGTTACGCTCGAGGCGATGCCGCGGTGCGTGACTGGTATGCCTGCATAGGCCGGGGCCGCCACAGCCGATGTCGCCGCAGGAACAACTTCGAACGGCACACCCGCTCTTCTCAGGGCCAGTCCTTCTTCGCCCCCGCGTCCAAACACGAAAGGATCCCCGCCCTTCAGTCGGACTATGGACCTTGCCACGACGGCCCTGTCCACGAGGAGTTCGCTGATGTCTTCCTGGCGAGTCGCCTGGTCGCCCGGCACCTTACCGACGTCAACCATCTCGGCGTCGGAACGGGCGAGCGAGAGGATGCGCGGGTCGATTAGACGGTCATAGACGACCACATCCGCCGCCTCGAGCAGCCGCTTGCCCTTTAGCGTCAGGAGCTCGGGATCGCCCGGGCCCGTACCCACCAGGTAGACGGTTCCCTTGGGAGCCATTATCCGCCACGCAGAATGGCGGAGGCGCCCGCATCAATCAGCGTTTCTGCCAATGCCCTTCCGCCTGCAACGGGGTCCGAGGGATCTAGGTCCAGACTCTGCCGGAACATCTGGCCCCCGTCCGGCGTGGAGGCCATCGCACGCATCCTCAACCTGCCTTCGGCAACGCTGGCGTAGGCCGCGACCGGCACGCTGCAACCTCCGCCGATGGCCAGAAGGAAGGCCCGTTCTGCGCTCACTGCGGTCCGGGTCTGTGCGTGATCGGCCAGAGAGGCGATCCGCGCGGCTTCAGCGTCATCATCCCGCACTTGCACGATCAGCGCTCCCTGTCCCACGTCGGGGGTGAAAACCTCGGGATCCAGGTATTCAGATGCGCTGGCCGTCAGCCCCAGGCGCTGCAGCCCTGCCGCGGCCACCACCACTCCGTCGTACTCACCGGTCCCGACCCTGGCAATTCGGGTCCCGACATTGCCCCGGATGGAAACGACCCTCAGGTCGGGACGCATGCTCGCCAACAGGGCGGTGCGGCGAGGGCTGCCGGTGCCCAGCCTGGCTCCGGCCGGCAAAGCCGCCAGAGCCGAGTCCCAGCGGTTTATCAGGACATCTCGAGGGTCCCTTCTCTCGCAAATGGCGGCTATGGATACGCCCTCAAGGGCAGGTGCCGGAAGGTCCTTGGCGCTATGCACAGCGGCGTCGATCTCCCGGTCCAGCAGGGCCCTATTGATCTCCTGCACAAACATGCCACGCTCCATGCTTGACAGGGGAACGTCCTTGTGGCGATCGCCCTTGGTGCTGAGCGTGACAATCTCCGGTCGGACCCCCGGTCCCGCCGCGCGCAGGGCGGCCACCACCTCGGCGGCCTGGGCCCTTGCAAGCGGGCTTGACCTGGTGCCGATACGGAAGGTCCGATACCGGGATCCGGTACCCTTCATGTCGGTCCTTTTGTCCGTCTACTAGACGCGGGCGGCCTCGGCTTCGGCCATCTCGATCCACATCCTGCAGGTGCCCGGGTCGCAGTCGCAGTCGGCGCCCTTGAGCAGGTCAGTCATCAGCACGTCCCTGGCTTCGGCCTCACGCCCTGCCTGCACCAGGTCCACCAGTTCGTCCGTGATGCAGGCCTGGAAATGGTCCAGCGCGAGCTTGATCCCGCGCCGCCTCAGTTCCAAGCGGGTGTCGGACAAGATCGGCGCAAGGTCGGCGAATTCCATCGCCGAATGCCGGTTCGTCACCGGGCTGGTTCCAGAGAGCATCTCCCTGAACTTGCGTGCCAGGGCCGGGCTTGCGCCGCCGGTGGAAACCGCGACGGTCACATCGCCCCGCCTCACCACCGAAGGGTATATGAAGGTGCACAGGTGCGTGACGTCCTCCACGTTACAGACCACGTTGCGCCGACTGGCCTCGCCGTGAACCGTCCGGTTGACCTCCTCGTCCGACGTGTCGGCCACCACGACGAGGAAGGCCCCTTCCAGATCTCCGTCCCTGTAGCCGCGGGCAAGGTGGGAAATCTCACGCCGCGAAGCCAGCTCCCGCAAGTAGGGCTCTAGACGCTCGGCGATGACGGTGATTCTCGCGCCGGTGGGCAGGAGTCCCCTGACCTTCTTCTCGCCGTTGCCGTCGCCGCCGACCACGACCACCTTTCGGTCCCGCAGGTCTAGGTAAACGGGGAAATATGCGGGGGACGGCACGGCGGCTAAACGAAGTAGCGCACGCGGGTCTTCTTGTACTCACGCGTGCTGTAGAGAAGCCTGTAGTCGGAGATGCCCGTCTCTTTCGAGATGTCCCGCGCCACCTGCTCGCACTGCTCATCGGTGGTGGCGTGGATCATCGTGAAATGGGAGTAGTGCCAGTCCGGGAAGGTGGGGCGCTGGTAGCAGTGCGTGACCCACTTGGAGCCGGCCATTATGTTGCCGACCTCCACGGCACGCTCTTCGGGCACCCTCCATACGGCCATAGCGTTGCTGGAGAAACCGGCCCTTCGGTGGTGAAGTACCGCGCTGTAGCGCCGCATCAGCCCCCTCTGCATCAGTTCGGCTGCCTTGGCGAAGAGCTCAGCCTCCGTCAAATCCAGCCGCTCGGCCATTTCGGCGAACGGTCTGCCTATAAGGGGCAGGTCCTCCTGAAGTTCGCGTATGGCACGACGATCCTGCTCGGTGACTACCTCGGCTCGATTCCACAGGGTGTGATCCGCACTGCCGTTTATCTTGTCGCTCAGCCCGTCCGGGCTGAAGTACTCCGTGGCCGCCCCCTCCTCCCTGACCATGTCGAAGTTGACGCCGATCTTAAAGAACCTGATCGTTGGCATGATGCGGACCGCGAGCGCACCAGTATCACGGGCCATCCTGTCCACAGTGTCTTCGATCGTCTCGGAGGGAGGTACCGCCACGGTGAACCAAAGGTTGAACTGGCCGGTCCGGGCGTAGTTGTGACTTACACCGGGGTGTTCGTTGATTCTTCTCGCCGCCGCATCGAGATCGCCTTCGTGAAATCTCATGGCCACGAGCGAGGTCTTGTATCCCAGCCTGCGTGTATCGAAGATCGCTCCTATCTGCCGCACAACGTTACGGCGCTTTAGGGACACGATCCTCTCGATGGTCTCCGCCTCGTTGATGCCCACCGTCTCTCCGATACGCTCGAAAGGACGCTCAACGAGGGGGAATTCGGACTGGAGGATGTTGAGAATCTGCCTGTCTAGCAGGTCCAAGTCGGAGCCGCGCCTGAGCTCTGATTGCGTTTGAGGTCGGCTTTGGCTCATACATCCCCGCTGTCAAGTCAGCAGACGATAGCGTAACATGTTGCCGAAAATGCGGTCAACGGCGAGGGCAAGCCATCCATGGCCCTTTCGCCCACACTTTTTTGGGCCTCGATAGGGGACATATTTCGACCGATCCAAGGGCCTTTTGGGAGGGGTGATTGAGAGGGGCCAAAGAGCGCCTATTCGATGAGATCAGGTCCGAGATGGACGACGAAAGGGTGCTGCGCGCGATGATGCGAGTCCCCAGAGAGGAGTTTGTTCCGGCCAATCAAGTGCGCAGGGCATACGAGAACTCGGCGCTGCCCATAGGCAAAGGCCAGACCATTTCCCAGCCGCTCATGGTGGCGCTCATGGTCTCCGCCCTCATGGTCCGACGCACCGACACCGTACTCGAGGTTGGTACGGGAAGCGGCTACCAGGTGGCGGTGCTGGCCGAGTTGGCCGGGAAGGTGGTCTCGGTCGAGAGGGTGCGGGAACTGTCGGAGGGAGCCGCTGAGCGGCTGGCCCGGCTCGGCTACGGGAACGTCGAGTTGCAACTGGCCGGACGAGAACTGGGCTGGCGGCCCGGGGCACCGTACGAGGGCATCATCGTTGCCGCTGCCGCACCAAGGATACCAAGAGCACTTATAGAACAACTCGCGGAGGGAGGCCGACTGGTCGTACCCGTAGGGTCACCAGAGGCGCAAGAGCTGATGCGTGTCATCCGCGGAAAGAAGGACATATCCATCCACACGCTGGGGGGCTGCCGATTCGTGCCGCTCATCGGCGAGGGAGCCTGGGACGAAAACGACCCGGACCTGGAGTTGTTCGTAAGAGACGAAGAGACCTGAGCCGAGAATCGAATCCCTAGGACGCATACCTTGGACCTCGTGGAGGCCTGCGTGGCATTGTGCACGCGTTTGCGGTGCCATATTCTGGCCTGAACGCTCAGGGTCGGTGAGCCGACAAGGACCCGGAGGAACTACGTTCAGGTGGAATACGAGGCTGTTATCGGCCTGGAGGTACATGCGCAGCTGCGCACCTCCAGCAAGATGTTCTGCGGCTGCAGCGCCGCCTATCAGGAGATGGAACCGAACACCGTCGTGTGCCCGGTGTGCATGGGCATGCCCGGTGTACTTCCCGTGCCGAACCGCGAAGCGGTCGAGCACGTCGTCAGGACGGGCCTGGCCCTCGGTTGCACTATCGCAACGCAGTCCAAGTTTGACCGCAAGAACTATCCCTACCCGGACCTGATGAAGGGATACCAGATCTCCCAGCACAACCTCCCGATAGCCTCCGGCGGGAGGCTGGTGGTGGAGACTTCCGACGGAACGCGCGAGGTTGGAATCAACCGGGTGCACCTGGAAGAGGACGTCGCAAAGCTCCTGCACAGGTCAGACGGGTCGGGGATCTACAGCCTGCTGGACATAAACCGCTCGGGAGTTCCTTTGATGGAGATAGTCAGCGAGCCCGACATGAGAACGGCGGAAGAGGCCCATGACTATCTGACTAGGCTCCGCTCCATACTTCGCTATGTCGGGGCCAGCACCGCGAACATGGAAGAGGGCAGTTTTCGATGTGACGCCAATGTCAGCATGCGGCCCTCGGGCGCCTCGGAGTTCGGTCCGAAGGTCGAAATAAAGAACATGAACAGCTTTAAGTCGGTCCACAGTGCCCTGACGTTCGAGATGGTCAGGCAGACCGAGATCGCTCGCTCGGGCGGGAGGATCGTGCAGGAAACAAGAGGCTGGGCCGACGACCGAGGGCTGACCTTCTCTCAGCGCAGCAAGGAAGATGCCCACGACTACCGGTATTTCCCGGAACCCGACATACCGCCGTTCTCCATAGACCCGGACTGGGTTTCGCAGGTGGAGCGAGCAATGCCCGAGTTGCCGGCGGCTCGCAAGGCCCGGTTTGAGGATGGGTATGGACTCTCGTCGTACGAGGCCGGCCTGCTAACAGCCTCCCCAGAGTTAGCGGATTACTTCGAGCGGGCAGTCGCCACCGGCCGGGGACATGAGGAAGGAGGGAGACAGGCGGCAAAGTCTGCGAGTAACTGGCTGCTGGGCGAGTTTTCTCGCCTGGTAAACAGCGCCGGCATCAAGATCTCCGAGGTGAGGATCCCGCCGGAAGAGATACTCGCCTTGCAGGATCTGGTCGACAACGGGACCCTCAACTCGAGCATGGCCAAGGCTGTGTTCGCGGAGATGTTCGAGAGTGGGCGGCCGGCCTCGCAGGTCGCAAGGGATCTGGGCATGGTTCAGATAAGCGATGTTGCAGCCGTCCAGGCGGCCGTCGATCAAGCGGTGGAGTCCAATCCGAAGGCGGTTGCCGACTATCTCGGCGGCAAGGAGACTGCCCTTAGGTTCCTGGTTGGACAAGTGATGAGGGTGACCAGGGGCAAGGCTAACCCAAACGTAGCCGCAGACCTCCTCCAGAAGCGCCTGGAATGGCCTCCAGACCGCTAGGGCGATCGTAGTGGGCCGGACCGGGGCTCAGAAACGCAGCCTGCAGGCGCTCGCTAGCGAGTTCGAGTCGCTGTATCATAGCTACCATCGTCCATAGTGGCAGCGGGTCAGGATGACCCTGTCGGCCCAGAGCGGCCGATCGGATGGCGAGAGGCTTGAGCACCACTCTTCTCAACGTAATACAGATAATCGTGGCCGTGGTCTTGGTGGTGGTCGTGCTCATGCAGGTCCGCGGCCAGGGCTCCGGGCTCTTCGGCTCGGCCGAAAGCTCGTTCCGTACCCGCCGGGGGCTCGAAAAGACCCTCTTCCAGTTCACCATCGCCCTGGTAGGGATCTTCATAGTCACCTCACTGATCAGCGCCAGGGTGTAGAAGGCGGCACAGCCCCGCTCCGGACTCTATTCTGGGGTCAATGCCCACCAGCCCGCCGATCATCACCCTTACGACCGACTTCGGTTGGCGGGACCACTACGTAGGCGCCGTAAAGGGTGTCATCCTGGGGATCTGCAGGAACGCCACCATAGTGGACCTGTCCCATCACGTCCCCGCGCAAGACGTGGTGCACGGCTCCTTCGTTATAGGTGAGTCCCACCGCAGCTACCCGAATGATACCGTGCACCTGTGCGTGGTCGATCCGGGCGTTGGCACCGACCGCCGAGCGGTAGTCCTGATAACCCCCTACGGGCGCTTTGTCGCTCCCGACAACGGGATCCTGACGCGGGTCGTCGGGGCGCTCCGGGACGAGAGCGAAGCCTACGTTTGCTGTTCGGGTCCGGGATTGGTGCCCGTGCCGGAGGGATGTCATGCATATGTGCTTAACGAGCCTAGCTTCTGGCTCCATCCGGTGAGCAATACCTTTCACGGAAGGGACGTATTCGGTCCGGTTGCGGCTCACCTGGCGAGGGGTGTCGAGCCAGCCGACCTGGGAAGTCCTACGGAAGTCCTGACAGTCATGCGGGGGACGCCTCCCAGGATCCTTCCGGGATCGATTGAGGGAGCGGTGATCTATGTCGACTCCTTTGGCAACTGGTGACCAACATAGCCGGGGAGTCCGTGGGCACGCGGCCTTTGGTCTTGAGCATCGCCCGTCGCCGGGTTGAAGGCCCCGCGCGCACCTTCGCCGACTCCGAAGGCCTGATGGCCCTGGTCGGCAGCTTCGGCTACCTGGAGGTCGCCCTTGGCGGGGGAAGCGCGGCCAGTGACCTGGGGGTCGATGTCGGGGAGCCGGTCAGCGTGTCGTTCGGACCGCAGGCCCTATAGGGCGGCGATGCCGCCATCGATGTAGACGGCCTGACCCGTCATGTAATCGGATGCCGGGCTTGCCAGATAGGCTGCTAGCATTCCCAATTGCCGGAGATCACCGGGTCGTCCCATGGGTATCATTGAGGCGGCCCTTTCGGCCTTGGCCGGATCGCTCCACTGATCACCCGCCATGTCCGTGTCGTAGGAGCCGGGGCAGAGTGCGTTCACCTGTATGCCATGCTGCGCCCACTCAAGTGCCAGCACGCGTGTCAACATGTTCACCGCCGCCTTGGAAACCGCATAGGCGGAGTAGTAAGGCACCGCCGCCTTCGCCTGAACCGAGGAGACGTTGATTATCTTTCCACCCTCGCGCGCAAGCATGTGAGGGGCAACCGCACGGCAGCCGTACATCACGCCGCTGACATTGACAGACAGCACTCGCTGCCACTCAACATCGGTGATCGATGAATCGGGAGTGCGTGGGACCCTGAGCCAGTCCGGGACCCCGTCAGGCAGAGGTACCAGCGGGAGCCGCAGGTTTATCCCTGCATTGTTTACCAGAACGTCAATGCTCCCGAACTCTTTGAGCGTGGCTTCGACCATGTATTCGACCTGGCTCGAGTCTGAAACATCGGTCGGGACGGCGAAGGCGCGCGACCCCAGCGCCTGGATCTCAGCCGCCAGGTCCTCCAGTTCCGAGAGGGTTCGTGCGGCCAGGGCCACGTCCGCGCCAGCCTCTGCGAGACTCAGCGCTATCGCGCGTCCGATCCCCCTGCCGGCCCCCGTAACGATTGCGGACTTACCTTCGAGCGAGAGTTCGTTCAACCCTGAATCCCCCTTTGCTCCGGGGCGGGTTTCCGAATCCGCGTTAGCCCGCCGTCCAACTGCCGCCATTCAGCGACATCTCACCTCAAGGTATTGCGTTGGCCCCGACCTGCGGAGCGTGCGAGCAGTCCTCATCGCCGTTTCCAGGTCGTACCCTCGGGTCCGTCCTCGAGCTGTACGCCCAGCTCGGCAAGGCTGTCCCGGATGCCGTCTGCCAGTTCGAAGTTCTTTGCCGATCTCAGTAGCCGACGGACGTCGACCAGCAGATCGATAAAGGGCGCCGCATCCCCTGTGGCCCGTCTCGCTTTCAGCGTAAGGCCGAGCACGCCCGTGAGATCTCTGAGGACTGACTGTGCTTCAGCCACCTTCCCGCCTCCGTCCCGAGCCCGGTGTATTTCCCGGGCCAGATCGAAGATAGCGGCCAAGGCCTGGGGAGTGTTGAGGTCGTCGTCCATCGCTTCCTCGAAGCGATGTCTGTGCCCGGATGCGTCCAGCGCATCCCCGCTTCCCGGCGTCGTCGTCGAGACGGCGCTGCGCAGCCTTGCGACCGCGCGCTCCTGCGCTTCGACGCTTTCTTCGGTGTAGGTCAGGGGGCTTCGGTAGTGAGAACTGAGGAAGAAAAGACGCAGGGCGTCGCTCGAGTGGCTGGTCAGCGCCTGGCCGATGGTAACCATGTTGCCCAGGGACTTGCTCATCTTGTCCTCGCCCAGCCTGACGAGGCCGTTGTGGACCCAGTGGCGGGCAAACGGAACCAGTCCCGTGAACGACTCCGACTGTGCCACCTCGTTCTCATGGTGCGGGAAGATCAGGTCCTGGCCGCCACCGTGGATATCGATGGTCTCGCCAAGGTACTCCAGGGCCATGGCACTGCACTCGATGTGCCAGCCGGGCCGCCCCGGCCCCCAGGGGCTCTCCCAGGCGGGCTCTCCGGGCTTTTGCGACTTCCAGAGTGCGAAGTCGAGCGCGTCCTCCTTGTCCTCGCTGACCGAGACCCGGGCACCCGAAAGGAGCTTGTCTATGTCCCGGTGGCTCAGCTTTCCGTAATCGTCGTCCGCCCGGACGCGGAAATAGACATCTCCACCTGCAGAGTAGGCAAAACCTCTTTCGGTCAGGCCTTCTATCATCTCGATGATCTTGGCGATCTCACCGGTTGCCCTGGGGTATTCGTGCGCCCTGAGGACGTTCAGGCGGTCCATTTCAGTCAAGTAGCTCGATATGTTCGCCTCGGCGAGGTCAGAAACCGATACTCCCTCCCTCGCAGCTCCGTCGATCATCTTGTCGTCTATATCGGTGAAGTTCTCGATGTGCCTGACCCGGTGCCCCCTGTACTCTAGGTACCTTCGCAGGACATCGAATACCACCCCGCGCATCGCGTGCCCGACGTGAGCGGGGGAATATGGAGTGATGCCGCAGACGTAGATCGTGACTGCATCGCCCTGCGGAGTTAGCTGCTCGGACTGCGAGGTGAGGGTGTTGTAAAGCTTCATCATGTTGGGTTCCAACATCACCGGATCGAATCAGGTCGCGGCAATCACCCTGGTCATGGTGGCAACCGCCAGGGCCGCTATACCCTCACCCCTCCCGATGAACCCCAGGGCGTCCGTCGTGGTCGCCTTGACGTTCACATCGGCCAGGTCCAGCGACAGGGCACCCGCGAGCCCGCCCCTGATCCGCGCGATGTGAGGAGCCAGGGTCGGACGCTGGGCGACGATTGTAGCATCGACGTAGGTGGCCCTCCATCCGGCTTCAGTCACCCTGCACACCGTCTCATCGAGCAGGGCAAGGCTGGATACACCGGCCAGTTTCGGATCGCTTGAAGGAAACAGGGAGCCGATATCGCCCAACCCGGCGGCTCCGAGAAGAGCGTCGATCACCGCATGCGTCAGGACATCGCCGTCGCTGTGGCCGGCCAGTCCCACGTCGTGGGGCACTGCATGTCCTCCTAGCACCAACGGCCGTCCGGCGGCCAGGGGGTGAACGTCAGCGCCCAGACCGGTTCGATAGCTCATACGCCCGCCGTACCGTATGGCTGGGCATCCTCACCAACGGTCCCCCGGGACAACAGGTGCTCGGCGATTTCCATGTCCTCCGGCGTGGTCACCTTAACGTTGGCATAAGAGCCCTGGAAGATTCTGACCGATCCGCCGACCTGCTCAACCATGGAGGCGTCATCGGTCACATCCTGTGCAACCTCGCTATGCGCTCTCACAAGGAGATCCCTGGAAAACACCTGCGGAGTCTGTACCAGCCACAGTCGCTCTCGGTCCGGGGTCTGCACAACGGTCATGTCTACATTGACCACCTTGACCGTGTCCTTTACCGGCACGGCGGCGACGGCAGCCCCTGTACGGACTACCTCAGAGAGGCCCCTCTCGATCATTTGCGAGGTCACACATGGCCGGGCACCGTCGTGAACAACGATCCAAT
Source organism: Dehalococcoidia bacterium (assembly GCA_965207145.1). Lineage (GTDB taxonomy): Bacteria > Chloroflexota > Dehalococcoidia > Lucifugimonadales > UBA2962 > CAUZIR01. The sequence goes on from OZ242262.1 coordinate 1,667,472, forward strand.
CGGTGTCGGCCAGCAGCGGCAAACCGGCGCGCACCGAGTCCTGGCGGCGGTGCCCCCCGGCAACAATGCTCACCTTGTTCCAGCCGAATCGCCTCACGACCTCCCATCCCTTCTCGATGCCATGCTCGCCGAGCACGACCACTATGCGCTCTACCAACTGGCAGCGCTCCAGTGCGTCCACCGAGTAGGAGACGAGAGGGCGGCCCATCAGCGGTGCGAAGACCTTGTCGACCCGCCCCATCCTGGTGGAGGCACCTGCGGCCACGACGATCGCACCCACGCGCCCGAACGGTGCGGAGCTCACATCCGAAGACCCAGTTTCATGGCGAGATGATACAACGCTAGTCGCCCTTTCCCATAAGTGCCCGCGGCACACTTCCCGCCTCGCCCGGCCATCTGTTGGTGTTGCCCGGTCTAACGTCCGCTGCTAGGCGGTACGGAATGGGGGATGATCATGCTGCGAGCCCCGCTCTGGTGCTCGCTGAAGGCATAATGGAGCCATGGCCACGCGAGCAACGTCGGGATCGCCCCGCTGAAAATCCGCGGCGGACCCGTGGAAGCGGAGCCAGGCGGACCTTGATTGTGGGGCAGGGCCGCGGGCAATTGCCCTTGGGCCGCCCAACGGTCCTCGGAGCGCAGGAGTCGTCGACTAGGAATCGACAGTTCCTTTAGGGTTCCGGAATTGTGGCCACAGTCCTTCGGGAAGGACGGAAATGGACATAGCGCAGGTTCAGGCGTTCATAGAGGCGGAGCGGAGAGGCAGTTTCAGAAAGGCCGCCAAGGCGATGTTTCTCTCGCAGCCCTCTCTCAGCAGTCGAATCAGAATGCTGGAGAAGGAGCTGGGGGCCGAGCTGTTTCACCGGCGTGGAAATGGCGTGGTGTTGACGGACATGGGGCGTGTCTTCCTGCCGTATGCCAGGCGGGCCATGGAGTCGCTCGGCGAGGCACGTCAGGTGGTCGCTACGGCCCAGAACGCGGCCGGTGGGATAGTTACCATAGCGGCCACAAGGCAGGTGGGTACGCATACACTTCCGGAAATACTTGGCCGACTGAGGGACGAGCATCCAACCGTCAGGGCGAGCGTCACCGTGTCCGATCCGAGCCAGGTACTTCAGATGGTGGTCGACGGACAGGTCCAGCTCGGTCTTTCCCGGGGGCTGGTGCACCCTCAGGTAGACACCCGCAGGCTGTTTGACGAGGATCTGGTGCTGATCGCCCATCCTGGCCACCCGTTCACCGCCCGTGGTGACGTCACCATACGTGATGTAGCAACCGAACCTCTCATACTCTATGACACCGATTCTTCCGACTCTCTCCTGATAGAGCAGGTATGCGCGGAGGCCGGGGTCGTGCCAAGGGTCGAGATGCGCCTGGAGGGCGTGGAAGCCGCCAAGCGAATGGTGGAAAAGGGCCTGGGAATCTCATTCGTGCCACGATCGTCGCTCGGCCGTGAGGTCGAAGTTGGATCGATACGGACGGTCCCACTGGGCCCCGAGCACCGGATGGTACTGCCAACCTGCGTGCTGGTCCGCAGGTCCAGGCGCTATCCTGACACTGTGAGATCGCTCCTGGAGGTACTGCAAGCGATGTACGGCACATGGCCGGTGTCGGGTCGGGTCCGCGGCCGCAGATTAGAGGGTGGTGGCGGAAGCCGGGGCGGGCGTGCCCTGGTTGAGCTAGATAGCCGGCGGCCTGGGTGACTTTATGGCCAGGAACTACTGGATGTTCGTCCAGACACGGGACAACTTCGAAATCACCAAGAGCATGGGATTCAAGCTGCACGGCCTGGGTGCAAGGCACAGGAGGCGGGCCGACCGCATGCAGCCGAATGACAATATCCTGTACTACGTCAGGGAGACGAAGAGTTGGCTCGCGCTGGCGACCATCAGGTCCAAGGCCTTTGAGGACCGGTCACCCCTGTGGAATCCCACCCAGAGGGGCGAGGATTTCCGCTATCGGGTGAAGATCGAGCCCCGCCTGGTTCTGGAGGACGAAGAGGCGGTCAATGCGCTGCTTCTGGCGCCGCGACTCGAGTACCTGAAGCGCTGGGCGCCGGAGCTCTGGCCGCTGGCCTTCATGGACAGTGTGCACCTGCTGCCGCAGCGGGACTTTCGCCTCATAGAGGCCGAGATGAAACGGATAAGGTCGGCAACGGATCGGCGCAAGAGGACAGAAAGGCGGAAGTCCGGCGAGCCTGTCCTGGATGTTGAGTCCCCCGGTGGAGACGATCTGCCAATCGGCGCGCTTGTGAGCCCAGCCCCTGATTCGCAGGGGGAGCACAGTCCGGGCGGGCACACCCCTGATGATCCAAACCTGAGCCGACCGGACGAGCGTCTGGGCGAAGGCGCATCTGAAGATCGGTCGGACGGCAAGGCGACGCGGTGAGTGTTCGTCCCTGAGAGTCCTTAATGGTGGAGCGCAGTCGCCCCGGTCGCTGACTATCTGAGTGCCGCTTCGGCCTCCTGTTGGCCTTCGGAGTCGTCCTTGAGGCCGAAGTCGTTGTCGAACGCCTCGTGGAGTTCTTCGATCAGGTTGGTCGGGACGTCGTCGGTCTCGGGAGCGGCGGCGAACTCCTCGAGTTGTTCCATGCTCAGGATGTTGGGAAGGACGGATGCCACGCTCGGCTCCGTTAGTACGAACTGTATCGCCACCTGTCCTATCGTCGACGTCATCGCTTCTCTCAGGAACTCTATTGCAGCCAGTTTCCTGATGCCGGCTTCGAGCCATTCCCGCCTGCGGTGCGAGCGATGATCGTCAGGAGCGAACACCGTGTCGCTGGTGTAGGTCCCGTCAAGCAGACCCGACGCGTGCGGCACCCTTGACAGTAGCCCCACACTACATTCCTCCGCCACGGGGAAGAACCGACGGGCGGGTTGCTGCTCAAGGATGCTGTATATGATCTGGATGGCATCCAGATCCCGCTCTCTCATGGCGGCCTCGCCCTCCTCGAACCATCCGATATCCGGACCTATGGCGGCGGCGCAGTAGCGTACCTTGCCCTCGCTGACCAGGTCATCGAGCGTGGCGAACAACTCGTCGGCCTCAAGGGCGTTCATCTTGGGGTTGTGCAGCTGATACAGATCGATGTAATCGGTCTGCAGCCTCCTCAGGCTCTGCTCACAGGCGTACCTGACGAAATCCCGGTCCCATTTCTGCGGTCGCTCGGCGTGGCCTTCCCGCTCGCGGTGCTCATAGAAGTCGTATCCGAACTTTGTACCAATGACCAGGTCGTGACGCTGCTTACCCAGGGCCTGGGCAAGTATCTCCTCACCGTATCCCAAGCCATAGGTGTCGGCGGTGTCGAAGAAATTGACCCCGAGATCGACCGCCCTTTCCAGAATGCGCACGGCCTCGGATGTGCCCACGCGGCCCCACCAGCCCGTGCTTAGCGTCCAGACGCCGAATCCGACTTCGGAGAGCTCCAGGTCCGTGCGTCCAAGCGTTCGGTACTTCACGCGAGGCGCTGCGCGATGTCGACGCGGGTGCGGTCATAGTCCGCGTCGGAGAGTATGGGCGAGAGAGCCCCCATCGGAACGTCCTGACCCAGCTCCACCCAGGACTTGCAGCCGGCGTACTCGTCCAATAGCGGCAGGGCCTGGGGCTGGATGAGCGGATAGACTCGCACCAGGGCCACGGTAAGCGGCTGCCGGGGTCTCCACTGGAGCCTCTTTTGAACGTAGTCGTCGCTCCAGATGTGAAACTCCGAGATCGCTTCGAGCCTGCCTGCGTCGTCGACCTGGATCCGGTCTGTGACCTGGGCGAACGCGGAGATGGTGGTCAGCCCGGGCACGTCGTCTTCCGCCAGAGAGAGCTCAAGCTCCCGGTGATATTGCGGTTTAACGAGATCCGGCGATTGGTGCTCGTAGGTCGGGAACAGCAGGAACTCCGGGTAATCGGCGAAAGTGTCCGAAAAGTTGCGATCGTCCTTGTGAATGCCCCCCTTGCGCAGGATGACGATCTGCGTGCCATCCCGAAGGGCGTTGCATGCGACCGCCCACTCCTTGAGGGCGATCGAACTGACGGGGGGGAGAAGGGACACCATGCGCATGGGCGATTATATCGACGGTTGAGGCGTCAAGTCGAGAAATATTTCACGAATCTGGCTGCCTCCCTTCTCGGGTCCTCACTGCCACTGCCGGACGGCCCAGCCTGCTTCCCCGAAGAAACCATCCAGCCATCGCGGCTGGCGCTTTCCTTGGGGGGTGCGGCATGGAGAACTTCTGGCCGCCGAGTGCTCGGGTCGGCCATAATGCCATGCTAGGGACCCAGGGATGCGGACCAGAGAGACATATTCGGTCCTGCAATCGACACGGAATCGTCGGTGGGGATGGCCAGCGTCAGGTTGACCCTGTTGTCACGGTCGACGGTTGCCCCGTCGAGGAGGAGTTGAAGGATCTCCCTTCGGCCCTCGTCCGACAGTCCGTCCAGCCTGTCTCCGGCCCTGCGCGCCCACTCGATGACGTGCTCCATGACCCTGCGCTTCTCCGCCTCGGCAGACTCCCGGCCGCGGAGGTTGTCCAGCCTTGCCCGGAGCATCTCCAGACGCTCGGTGATGAACCTGCGCTGGTGGTCGAGCTGTTTCTCAGTGACCTTCCCCGAGACGTACAGCCTGATGGCCCGGTCCTCCTCCACCTGTACCCCGCGCAGATCCCTCTCCGCCGCGGCGATCTCGGCAGCCAATCCGACCTCGTCCGCCCGGGCGTCCATGGCCTCGATGCCGGCGAAGATCAGGTGCGGGTTTTCCAGCACCTTCTTCACCTCGCCCCAGACCAGTCCCTCGAGACGTTCGGCCCTGATGTATGGACGCTCCCGGCACTTCAGACCCTCGGTGTGCATGCCGTAGCACCTGTAGTAGCGCCGGGGACGTTCCAGTTCGTAGTGGTAGACTTTACCGCCGTGCTTGGTGGACTCGCTTCTCGTCGCCCGGCAGCCCATCAGGTACCCGCACTCGGCGCACCTGACCAGGTGCTGCAGGAGATAGAAGACCCTGGTGTTGCGGCTCGAGCGTTTCAGCCTTCGCCTCTTGGCCCGCTGCGCCAGCTCCCAGGTATCCCCGTCGACGATGGGCGGGAAGGGGATGCTGACCCATTCGTTCTCGGGACGGTCGTATCTCTTCATTCCGTCCTCGGTGGACACATGCCGTACCCTCCCGTACCACCAAGTGCCCCTGTAGGCCTCGCGTCCGAGGATGCGTGTGACGGTGCGGTCGTACCAGCGGCCGACGGCGTTGGGCGTGGGGACGCCCTCCGTGGTCAATTGCAGGGCGATGGCGCGGCCTCCCATCCCCTCGCGGGCACACATGTCGAAGACCCGGCGGATGACCTCTGCCTCTGCCTCGACGACCTGCGGCCGGCGGTCCTCCCCAATGCGGTAGCCGTATGGGACGTTGCTGACCGGGATGCGGCCCTGCCTTGCTGAGCCTCTCTTTCCCATAGAGGCCCTCTCGCGGAAGTTGTCGAGTTCGATCTTTCCGATGGCCGCCATCAGGCCGAAGGTCTTCATGTCGATGGCGTCCATGACCGCTTCGATGTCGATTCCGTACGCCTCGACGACCTCCATGAGCGCGGCAGCGGGGTACATGCCCCTGCTGAGTCGGTCTGACTTCCAGCAGACGATGGTGTCGAAGCGTCCGCGCCGTGCGTCGGCGAGCATCCTCTGGAACTCGGGACGCTTCTTGGACCAGCCCCTGCCCACCTCCTGATAACGCGCGGCGATGGTCAGCCCCCTGCGCTCGCAATGGGCCTCCATGTCTGCGATCTGCTCTGAAAGCGAGGTCTTGTCCTCGGTGTCCTGGCTCTTGTCTGATACGCGGGCGTAGATGGCCGCCCGTCTCGATTCCTTCTTCACATCGGTCCTGGTAGTCATGCCTGTCTCCTGTCAAATGCCCGAAAAAGAAAAAGACCCGCCACCTGTCGGAAGCGGGTCTGCGAGCATTAAAATCCCGTTCGCATCACCTGGTCGCACAGGTGGTGTCACGGCCCGGGATGTTGTCAGCATCGCCGGGCCACCTGTTCTGAGCATCTTAGCCAGACCGCCGGGTCGCCGTCAAAAGGCTGCTGTGGCAGGTGCCACCCGGCGGAACTACCGTAGTGTGCCGGATTGCCTGTCCTTCGTGGAGTGCCTCAGCAGAATGGTGAAGATCCTTCGCAGCCGGTCCTCGGCGTCCGGGGCCGGCTTGCAGTCGATCCCGGCCAGCTTCAGCTGGGGTCCCTCGCGGCAGGATCTCCTGCGCCTTCTTCGTCTTTTTGTATCTCGCATCTCGTCGTGTCCACCTCCTCTCCGTTCGTTCCACCTGGCCGGCGGGGCATTGCCCGACTGGCCTAGGATCTATCGCCAAGATCAGCGTGACTGCCCCGGATGTGCCCTGGTAAGCCCCTGTAAGGGCGTTCATGGATGAACCTGTCTCCCCGGGACCTCCGTCCTGTATCTCATCGAGTGTCGCCGCCGGATGAGCGCAGAGTAATGACGGGTGGGGGGCTCAGTGCGCACCCCGTCCTTCGGAGCATACGGAATCGGGGTTCTTCGGCGATGTCCGAGACGTGTAGAGCCTGTCTCATAAGTCGGGCCCGCTGGTTGCTGGAAGTTGGAGCGAGGCTGTTGTAGTTTGCAGTTGACCCAATCGAGAGGAGTCGGGAGATGCCGCTGCGAGGGATGAATCGAGAGCAGATGTGGATGTTGCCGCCGTCTCTTGATGAGCTGTTGCCGTTGGATCATCCGGCACGGTTTGTCGCCGAGTTCGTAGACGCGTTGGATAAGGAGGGGTGGTCGGAGTTGGGCGTAGAGATAGACGGCGATCCCCTCGGAGCACCCGCTTACCATCCTCGGGCGCTGTTGAGCGTGTGGCTGTATGGGTTCATGGCCGGAGTGCGGTCGAGCCGCAAGCTGGAGGCGGCCTGCCGGGACCAGATACCGTACCTGTGGCTGACGGGATGGCAGCATCCCGATCACAACACCCTGTGGCGGTTCTACAAGGCACACCGGCAGGCTATGAGGGAGTTGTTCAAGCGCACGGTAAGGACGGCGGTGACGATGGATCTGGTGGACCTGGCGGTGCAGGCGGTGGACGGGTCGAAAGTGGCAGCGAACGCCACGAGAGACAGGACATACGACGCCGAAAGGGGAAGCCGCTTGCTGAACCGGTTGGACAAGGCGATAGAGGACCTTGAGGCCCAGAACGAAGCGGGAGAGGATGCCCCCGCCGCCCATCTGCCGGAAAAGTTGGCTGACAAGAGAGCCCTGAAAGAACAGGTCAAGCAGGCGATGGAGGACCTGGCGAGCCGGGAAAGCCTCAAGCACATCAACCTGACCGACAAGGATGCCCGGTTGATGAAGACGCGGCAGGGCATCGTGCCCAGCTACAACGGCCAGGCAATGGTCTCACCCGTCACGGCGGAAGGGGAAGTGACCGGGATGCTGATCACGGCTGTCGGCCTGGTAGACGAACCGGACGATCACACGTCGTTCACCCCGATGCTGGAGCAGGCTGAGGAGACTACGGGGTCCAAAGCGTCGATGACCCTGGCCGACGCCGGATATTACTCGGGGATCAACCTGGAGGAGTGCGCTGCCAGGGGGCAGGCGGTGACCATGCCGGAGTCATTGCCACCGCCGGACAGTCCTTACCACAGGGATAGGTTCATCTATGACGAGCAGAGCGACAGCTTCACGTGTCCCAAGGGACAAACGCTTCATTTCGAACGCATCCAACGGTCTAACAAGAAGGACGGAGTGAGGAATCGGATATACCGAGCACACTGGAAGATCTGCCGTTCCTGCCCCGCCTTCGGGGTATGCACCAAGACCGAACGGGGTCGCGCCGTAACCATAGGAAGGTACGATGCAATTCTGCGCGGTCACCGCGCGTGGATGTCTACCGACACTGCCAAAGAAGCATACGAGCTGAGAAAGCAACTGGTCGAGCCGGTCTTCGGGATCATCAAGGAGCAACAGCGAGCACGGAGATTCCTGCTGCGCGGTCTGGCCAACGTATCGGCTGAGTGGACGATATTGGCCACAGCTTTCAACCTCCGCATCCTCTGGAAGGCGTGGCGCTCCCGGCGCTTTCCCTACCCGAATGTCGGCCTCCAACCTCAAATGGCACCCTGAGCTACTGCTGGGCAACCAGCGTCTTCTTTCCTCCACTCCCCCATCGACCTAGCAGCGGCGAATCGACCAAAGTCGCCGATTTCTTCCCACATGTCCTGACAGTCCCGCTCTCTAAGTCCCTTTCTGAGACGGGCTCTGTACAGGAGTTTGCAGGGGAAATCGAAACGGTGAAATGAGGCAGGGACGCCTAGGTACAGGTGGAGCCACACCCCTACAGGACAGGTCCTGCTAGCACTTTGGCCCGCGTGCTGGTTCCAGACCTGCGGTACAAAAACCCCGGCGAAAAGTACATCTTGTACCCCGACCGGTCCGGCGGCCCCGAGCAAGAAACCCCCTGAAAGTGGCGTTTTGTACCCGGTGACGACGGAGGAGACCAAATCCGGGATTGACCCGAGTGGACAGGACAAGAGGGGAAATCCCCCGCATTCCGGACTGGTAAAGGGTTCCACCGACGATCTGCATCGCAGGGACGACTGCGAGGATGCCCCCGGCTTCACTATGATCCGACAGCGAGCAGTCGACACACCGTGACGCGTCATTCGGCAACGTTGGGCGTCAACCGTTTCGGGAGCCGGCTCTCGTCCTGAATCGCCGGCCGTGATGGTCCTCGCAGCGTTCGGCGTCAGGGGATCTTCCCCCCCTGTGGCCGAGGGGTTGTGCATCCAGGTTGCAATGGCAATTCGCCTCCTTGCGCTTCGGCGACGGATCGTCGCGTCTGGTTCGAGTCTCGCCTCTGGCCCGGTGCCTGCTAACGTCCCGAAAAGGGGATTCGTGCGCGCTCCCCCCTTACGGGGCATGCACTTCGGGGGGCTGGATTTAGTGTCCTACCCGTGTAGAGCCTGTCTCATAAGTCGGGCCCGCTGGTTGCTGGAAGTTGGAGCGAGGCTGTTGTAGTTTGCAGTTGACCCAATCGAGAGGAGTCGGGAGATGCCGCTGCGAGGGATGAATCGAGAGCAGATGTGGATGTTGCCGCCGTCTCTTGATGAGCTGTTGCCGTTGGATCATCCGGCACGGTTTGTCGCCGAGTTCGTAGACGCGTTGGATAAGGAGGGGTGGTCGGAGTTGGGCGTAGAGATAGACGGCGATCCCCTCGGAGCACCCGCTTACCATCCTCGGGCGCTGTTGAGCGTGTGGCTGTATGGGTTCATGGCCGGAGTGCGGTCGAGCCGCAAGCTGGAGGCGGCCTGCCGGGACCAGATACCGTACCTGTGGCTGACGGGATGGCAGCATCCCGATCACAACACCCTGTGGCGGTTCTACAAGGCACACCGGCAGGCTATGAGGGAGTTGTTCAAGCGCACGGTAAGGACGGCGGTGACGATGGATCTGGTGGACCTGGCGGTGCAGGCGGTGGACGGGTCGAAAGTGGCAGCGAACGCCACGAGAGACAGGACATACGACGCCGAAAGGGGAAGCCGCTTGCTGAACCGGTTGGACAAGGCGATAGAGGACCTTGAGGCCCAGAACGAAGCGGGAGAGGATGCCCCCGCCGCCCATCTGCCGGAAAAGTTGGCTGACAAGAGAGCCCTGAAAGAACAGGTCAAGCAGGCGATGGAGGACCTGGCGAGCCGGGAAAGCCTCAAGCACATCAACCTGACCGACAAGGATGCCCGGTTGATGAAGACGCGGCAGGGCATCGTGCCCAGCTACAACGGCCAGGCAATGGTCTCACCCGTCACGGCGGAAGGGGAAGTGACCGGGATGCTGATCACGGCTGTCGGCCTGGTAGACGAACCGGACGATCACACGTCGTTCACCCCGATGCTGGAGCAGGCTGAGGAGACTACGGGGTCCAAAGCGTCGATGACCCTGGCCGACGCCGGATATTACTCGGGGATCAACCTGGAGGAGTGCGCTGCCAGGGGGCAGGCGGTGACCATGCCGGAGTCATTGCCACCGCCGGACAGTCCTTACCACAGGGATAGGTTCATCTATGACGAGCAGAGCGACAGCTTCACGTGTCCCAAGGGACAAACGCTTCATTTCGAACGCATCCAACGGTCTAACAAGAAGGACGGAGTGAGGAATCGGATATACCGAGCACACTGGAAGATCTGCCGTTCCTGCCCCGCCTTCGGGGTATGCACCAAGACCGAACGGGGTCGCGCCGTAACCATAGGAAGGTACGATGCAATTCTGCGCGGTCACCGCGCGTGGATGTCTACCGACACTGCCAAAGAAGCATACGAGCTGAGAAAGCAACTGGTCGAGCCGGTCTTCGGGATCATCAAGGAGCAACAGCGAGCACGGAGATTCCTGCTGCGCGGTCTGGCCAACGTATCGGCTGAGTGGACGATATTGGCCACAGCTTTCAACCTCCGCATCCTCTGGAAGGCGTGGCGCTCCCGGCGCTTTCCCTACCCGAATGTCGGCCTCCAACCTCAAATGGCACCCTGAGCTACTGCTGGGCAACCAGCGTCTTCTTTCCTCCACTCCCCCATCGACCTAGCAGCGGCGAATCGACCAAAGTCGCCGATTTCTTCCCACATGTCCTGACAGTCCCGCTCTCTAAGTCCCTTTCTGAGACGGGCTCTGTATAGCAGTTTGAAGTGACTAGAAGAGTAGAAACGCGGCCCGGGAACGCGGTGCCACAGCGATTGCACCGATCCTGCGGGGGACCGTTCAGCGAACACTTTTTTCGCCCAACGCTTCCAGCCGCATGTTCCAGGATCCCCGGGAAATGTGACTGTTTGGAACATGGCGAAATTCGGTCGATGTTCCAAAAACCCCGGGTTTTGGGACAGGTTGGAACATGGCCGCCGGGGAGGGCCGGATGTCGAGGACCGGGCCTATTGGATGGATGGTGAAGTTCGAAGATGCGCTGCCACTGGAGAGGATCGGGATCTTGGCAACTCACACCAGGGAAACGGGATTGTCGCGGGCTCACGGATCCGGGCATCGACAGGGTGTGTGCTGTCGTCTCTTGGCACCTGTGGACATCCGATTCGTGCATTCCGCGATGGTCACTGGGCTCAAGGCGGAGGCGTTTTATCAGGGCGATTCGCGGAGCATTGTCCGGGTCGTTCGCGTAACTGCGCACATCTAATGAAATGAGTGGTTGAGGTGACGTTCAAATGACGACGTCACTGTGAAGCAGAGAATCTGCCCCAAGTCGCTCTTAGCCATCACCCATTGGTTTGGTAGCTACCTGGGAATGTACCGTCTGGAGATCTGGACTCCTCGCTTGCGATACTTAGCCGGAATCCGTCTGCCTAGGTACTTGTCCTGAACTTCGTCCGCGGCTTCTTCACCCACAAAGCCCCACATGTTCTTGGCTGTGCCTGTGTACCAAGGGAAGTGCTCCTGCGTGCCCTCCACCCACTTGGTTGGACGGTAAACACCCTTCACGACGTTGTTGACGACGCCCAGCACCAATTTACGTTGCCGAGCTTTGTGTATGTCGAGATTCCAGACCCCGCGCGTAGCCTCGTAGAATCCGAGCCTTTGCCATAGCTTGTTGATGGTGAATGCAATCAACGGTTCATCCACTTCGAAGTCGATTGCATTGTGATCCGCCAATATTTCGTCGGCGTGCCGGCAGCCCCGCAGGTGGTTCTCGTAACCACCCTGCTTGTTAGTCAGCCCCTGGTAACAGTCGATTAGGGCGGCTTCCACCTCAAGAGCCGTTCTCTCGTTCATACCGTGACGATGAATAATGTGGCCGACGGAAAGGTCTGCAAAGTGGATCTGGGCAATTCGCTCCTGCGTGGAGCCCGGCCCGTAGTCATCAGGGTCGTGCTCAACCCCTTGCGCGTGCATGAAGACGCGGTTGCCCGTCCCTTTCCCGACGTAGAATGTCTGCCCGTTGCGGGGGTCCATCAGCCGATAAACGTAGTACTTGATCTCGTCCGCTAGTTTTTCTGGAAACTGTTCCGTACTCATTCGTGCTCCTCGAAAGCCAGCCCACATCCTGATTCGTGAAACAGCCTAACAGCAACCATCCAGCCCCAGCGCCCAACAAGAAACTCAGTCCCACCTCCTCCACTGTGAGGTCTGGATGGCTGGCAGATCGCCGGGCATGTGATCGCTAAGGGCGGAGGATCCGGTTCTCTCTGAATTTCCTCGTCAGCCGCTCCTCCCATACGTTGGGCACCCTAATCAGATCGTTTGCCCCGTCAGGGGACTGCACATGAATCAGAGGCTTAATGCCCCACTTGTATTCTTCCTCGTGGACGCCCACATACAGGCGGACAAGAGGGGAGTGGACCTAGTATCGGCAGACTATTCTTCGGACCCACGTGTTCCCGCTTACAGTTCCCACCAGTTCCTAAACGGGAGGTCGGCCGAGAGCTCGATCTCGCAACCCTGATGGTCCTATCGGATGGTGTAGTTGAGATGGTCGGAGCGAGGTCAACCGTGGACTCAGGCTGCGGCCGACGGTGACGATTCAAGGCGGGCATCTAAGTGACAGGGCGCACAGATCCCGGTCAGAATGCTCACGGGTGAGACCCGGGGACGGTACGAGTCAGTCATGCCGTAGCAAGCGAGTGGCCGGTTCGTCAGATCTCCCATCTGAGCTGCCCGTAAGGCCAGCTCAGGGGCTGATTCGATGCCGTACCCGTGTACATGAAGGCCGACCAATTGTAGAAAGGGAAGTTTCGGTCTGGGAGGCGCATGGAACAGGCAAACGAATGGGAACTCGGAGCCGGCGTTGCAAACACTTTTGCGAACGGGCTGGTTCCACTCGGACTTGGAAAAAGGGAAGTCGGAAATCGGACCGTGGTTCAGGGACAGGGTCAGGCCAGGGCCCAATGGGGGCGTTCACAAATGAACGGTCGGCCCTTTCCATGCCGCAGGGGTGTACATGAATCCCGCACTTGTGTAGAGGGCAGGCTGCGGACCAGGAAGGCGGCCCTACAGGACTGCGGCGGGCTGGCAGGCCCCCAATGTGTTCACACTTTTTCTTAAGTCCCGGCTGCGTGCAGGCGTTCCAGAAACCTCCGCTTTTGTGGCACCTGGAACACAGCAGATCGGCGGGCGATGTTCCAGAAACCCCGGAAAATGTTCCACTTGGAACACCCTTGGGAGGCGCACTCATGGAAACGACAGGGTATCGACGTAGACCTTCAACGCGTGCGGTTGATGGCGCTGCTCAACGAGCCCGTGCGCGAGCGCGGACATTAGGGCGGTGCCAAGATCCTCGAGGACGACAGACAGACGCTGTGGTGGAGCATGAAGTACAGTAGGCCTCGGAGGCGGTTGGAGAGCAGGCTACTGGCGCTGCGCAGTCCTGTCGAGAAGTCTTTCAGGGAGATGTTCGTCGCAGAGCCGCATGTGCCATCGGACAACAGCGCCGCCGAGCGCAGCCTGCGGCAACTGGCATCCACAGGGCATCAACCCCTTGACAGCCTGCCTACAACTCATTGTCTCTCATCGAATCCGAATAGTTACCCGAAGGGACTTATATACGTGACTACCCAATCTTCCCCAAGGATCGGCACCTAGCTAGGTAGCGGTCAAACTTCCCAAGCACCACCCCGTAGTCGTATAGGCTACTAGTCTCCCCAAAGTCGATCATCGCCAAGGAGACTTCCTCCCCGATGCGCGTTAGCTCCGCGTCGCCGGTCGTGACCATCAGGACGATCGCTCCCACACCGAACGCCTCCATGGATGCCACGTCCAAGGCTTCCGTCCATGCTTGGAGAAGCACCGCGGAACCGCACCCGTCCATGACCTTATCTTCCGTGACCGGCGTGGCCGTCGGTGCTGCGCGGGGCTGCTCCGAATCGCACGTTGCCACGGCCACGACGATCCCTAGCATGACCGCGGAGATCACGATGGCGGGCGCTGCCCACGTCCAGTCGCTGCGTCGCTTCTCCGGGAGGGTGTTTAGCCGCCGTCTCCGTTCGGCGGTGAGGACGATGGTTAGCCGGTGTACAAGACGGCGTCGTTCCGTATCGCAAGCGGACCGCAAGGGAGCCCCCTTAGCGGCACAGGACGGGGCCACCTGTCACGGAACGGCCTTGCATCCCACATGAACCGTAAGGGGGCACGCAGCGTGGCGCACCCTCACCCTGTACGATTTGCTTTTCGCGGTTCATGTCGGCGTCCGGAGGAAACTCCTCCGGTAGTGACCCGCAGACGCTAACCGTTCCGTGACCCTGCCATTATGACACGGCCGCACCTTGACGCGTCTAGGCGTGGTGGGTCATCCTAGGTTGACCTGTGATGCGCAGGTCGGCAAGGCTAGGTGGTGCTATGACAAGCATGGAGCAGCGGGTAAATAGGCTTGAAACCTTTGTGGAAGACCACAACCGGACCCATGAAGGGATTCGCCAAGCCCTAGGTGAACTAGACCGGAGCATCACCAACATTGCTGGCGTCCTAAGTCAGATCAATCTCCAAATGGGGAAGATATCCGATCGCATGGATGCAATGGAGAAGCGGATGGGCAAGCTGGAAACCCGCATGGATGGATTCGACAAGCGGATGGATAGCTTTGAATCCCGACTTCGTGGCACGGAGCGCCTGATCACCTTGCTCCTAGAAGACGCCGGTGTGAAGGTGCCTTGATGGGAAAAGAAGCCAAGCGGCCGGTCGGTAGACCCGCCCGCCCCATGCCCGAACGTATCGACGCCTCCCCGGAGGAGATAGCCCAGGCGGTGCTAAAGATGCCCAACAAGCGGAAATGGCGCTACCTGGAGGACAACAAGCCTACTTCCAAGGGATAGTGGAGTGGCCGGGGCTTGAACCCGGACGGCGCACGTTTTAGAGACAGGCCGCAGCACCTGCTCCACCCCTTGAATCTAGGAAGCCCCCGCCGTTGATCGGCGGGGGCTTTTTATGTGACGGGCCACCGGCGACGCATGAACGTCTACTAAAGCCGGCAGCCCGTCAACTCACTGATGGGAAGTTCCTAAGCGCATCAAGCTGCTTGTTTACTTCTTCGGTCACGTTATCACCCCCTATCCGGCCTATGAATTGACAAAGCACCACTAGGCGCATAGCATCGGGGGCCAAGTTTGGTTCTCGGTGCTAACGCCCGAAAGAAGCGCCCCGGCAGGCCCGCCGGGGTTTTTCTTTGTCAGGCGTTATTCTACCAAAATGCGGGTTGACGCCGTGCCAAGCGCCTAGACCTAGTGGGTACCTAGGTGTCGGCTATCAAGGTCTTGTATTGGAGCCGCTTGCCCGCGACGCCCCGGGCCATCTTCCCCATCTGCTCCTCCATGTCCATCGGGCGGGCATTGTGGCGACCCTGAAATTCGATCACGTAGCGTTCAAGGTGCTTCGGGCTCATGTGGTGGTAGACGCCGTGATAGCCGCGCTTCAGTGCTGCCCAAAAGGATTCGATCCCGTTGGTGTGGGCTTGGTCCGGACGTATTCGGAGACGGAGTGCTTGACGGCTTCGTGCCTGCGCCGCATGCCCGCGTAGGCTGCCGCGTCATCGGTGTACACGGTGGCATCCTTGTCGGTGTAGTCGGTGACGAATCCCTGCAAGGTATCGGCGTCGGTGCGGTTGATGACCTCCGCCCGAACGTGGCCCGTATCCCGATCCCGGACACCCACCACCGCAGTCTTACCGGCGAACGGTCCGGCATGCCTGCGCTTGGAGCTATGCTTGTTGCGCTCCTTGCCCCCGATGTAGGTTTCGTCCACTTCGACGGGCCCGGCGAACTTGTAGATCGAATCGTCCCACGTCTCCCGGATGCGGTGGGCCATGTGCCACGCGCTTTTCTGCGTGATTCCTAGATCACGGTGGAGCTTCATGGAGGACACGCCCTTTAGGTTCGTGGAGTACAGGTAGAAGGCAAGCGCCCACTTGCTAAGGGGAAGCTTGGAATCGTGCATGACCGTGCCGGTCTTGACGGAGAAGTCCCGGCGGCAGTCGCGGCACCGGAAGGGCATAGGTTTGCGCGTGGGGCGCGCCTGCACGTTCAAGGAGCCGCAGTCGGAGCAGGCTACCCCGTTGGGCCACCGCTGCTCAATAAACCACGCCTCCGCGGCTTCCTCCGTGCCGAACTTCTTGACCGCGTCTAGAAGGGTGATCCCGCTTCTATATGCCTTGCCCGGTGCGCTTGCCATCGGCGTTGCCTCCTATTATGGAAGCAGTATACCCAATGGGGCGCTTGGGTAGTCAAATATATAATTCCCTACCCGAAATCCAAGTGTTTCACAAGAATATCCTTGATGTCCCCGGGGTTGTATGACACGTCGGAGGACCAACGTCCGAAGCCCCCGTGCTGGTTGACGGCCTGAACCCATAGCTCCAAAGCGCGGCGCTTGGAGTAACTTTGCTCGTCCGGTTGACCCTTGGTCTCTAGCACCAACATATTGCCCGACTTCAAGCGGGCTATGAAGTCAGGACGGTACTTACGAATCACGCCCCGATAGACGTAGAGCACCTCAAAGCCTAGATGGTCGTTCTTTACCCAAGCATCTACGAGAGGGTTGTGGTCCAACTCGAAAGCTTCCGAAGCCTCCCAGGCGCTGTCGTAGACACACATGTTGATGTGGCTGCGGTCCGTGATGCTACACGGCTTTCCTGTGTACCAGGTTGCCATGTTCATGGTAGAACGTATGGGGTGGTCGCGATCAAACACTGGTTCAAGTCGTTCCGTGTTCTCGACACGAACGGTGTCGCAGACGTGCTGAACAACCTTCGTCATGTTCAAGGTGATGACGAGGCGTCGGGCGGTCTCGTCTTGGTAAAAGAGTGGAGGCGTTATGAGCAGCTTGTCTGATTGTAGGAACTGCTCTATTAGCTTCACCAACTGACCGATAAGGGACTCACGACTCTCTGCCCAGGACGGCTTGATCAGGTCAAACACGTCTCGTGCAGTCTCGAAGATTATTTTCTGAGTCCGGTACTCGTGGGCCAACGCCTCAAGGTCGATGCTAGTCAGCTTAGATACGTCGGGCTTGCCATCCACTATCGGGGCGAGCTCAGCCACCTGCGCTGTCTCACTGGCATTGAGTTCCAACTGGTCCGTTTGACTCCAGTCCAGAGTTAGTCTGGGGTGGTAGACATGCTCAATGCGGATGATGTTGGGCCATTTGATTTCGAACTGGGCCTTTTCCGGCACTGGTTCAATGGCAGTCTTGGGCGAGGGGGGCTTTGGAGGCCCGCTCTCGCCTCCTTCGTGTGGGAGGAAGGTGAAAGGTACGCCGAAAATGTTGACGTACTCAGGGTCGAACATGTCTGTCTCTGGATTCAAGTCGTAGGACGTGCGCCTGAGACCCCTCCCGACCACCTGCTCGCACAGCAACTGGCTGGTGAACGCCCTCAGGCCCATGATGTGAGTCACGGTCTTGGCGTCCCAGCCTTCAGAGAGCATTCCCACCGATATAACATTCTGTATCTGCTCACCAGGCTGCCCCGGTCGTCCCACGGTATCCACCACCCTACGCATATGCTCGGCCATCTGGTCTCTAGTGAGCTTGGGACGGATAGCACCATTCTCGGGGGCATGTTCGCCGTCTAGTACAACCTCGGCTATCGGCTCCTCGGATTCTTCCGCCCGCTTCAAAACGCCGGAGTCGATGTGCAAAGTTCGGTCCGGGTCACAGAGCTCGTCTATAAGGACTCGCTTGAGGTCAAAGGCGTGCTTTATACGGGCCGCGGTTTCGGTGCGGTTGGCGACAGTGATCATCACCGGTGGCGTCTTGAGATTGGCCTCGCGCCACGCTCTGGCAGCCTCTCTCCAGTCATAGCCCAGCAGGTAGTATCCATTGGTTACTAGGTCAGGCAACGGTTCGTGGGGCTGGGCTCGGCGGTTCAGATCGTCCTTTACATCTGGGTCGTTGTAGATGTGGTAAAGGCGGGACTTGTAGGTCTTGGCATCGAGCGGTGTGTCGTCGCGCACCACTACCCTAGGCGTCTTCACCAGACCGGATTCGATGGCGTCGTTCAGGCCAAAGTCGCTCACGATCCAGTCGAACAACGCTTCTTCGGAGCTTCTCTTGCCCGACGGAGCAAAGGGCGTGGCGGAGAAGTCATAGCAAGTTAGGATGCCCCGCGCTCGGTGAATCCGATCCAAGCCGCCAATCCACTTGGTCGCCTCCTCGATGTCGGCCTTGGCTACGCCCCTCACCTTGGACTCGGCGGGCACCCTCCAGGCATGGTGCGCCTCGTCATTGATGACCAGTAGGTTTCGTGCTCCGGCCATATCGCCCAGCACGTCGCGGACGTACGCTTTGTCACTCTTGGCCCCGCGCTTGTCTGCGCTCCGCTTCCTGTCGATCTGTTCTTCGGTGTCCCAGTTGAGGGCGTGCCAGTTACGGACAATTACCTTCCCCTGACGGAGCCGGTCAAGTAGGGAGGAAGGTACAACACGGAAAGCCTCGTAGTAGTTCTCCTCGTGGGATGGTACTAAGACCGCGAGACGGCTCCTGATGGTGAGTCCCGGGGCAATCACCAACACGTTCTTGGCGAACCGGGTGTCCTGGGGATAGGAGACCTTATTCAGTATGTGCGAGGCGATGAGCATCGCCATTACAACAGTCTTGCCCGTCCCAGTGGCCATCTTGGCGCATAGGCGCCAGAACCTTCCACCGTCACTAGGAATGTCGATGCCCACCTTATCGCTGTCTGGGGCTTCGGTGAGCCAGATGAACGTCTCGGCAGCCTCGATTTGACAGAAAAAAAAGCGACGACTCTCGAACTCTTCCGGGTCTGTCCAATAATCCAGAAGGCGCTTGGTAATGGCGGTGACGCCGGGATACCCAGCTTCGCGCCATGCCTTTACCCGAGGCCGAACCTGGTTGACTAGGGGGATTTCGGCGAATATGCCGGGATCGTCGAAAGTCTTAGAATCTCCCGACGCTATGAGGTAGCCCGCAGGACGGCGCCCAGGTTTCCGAGAAAACTTTTGTGTCTCCCGATTGTAGCTCCAGTGCTCCGTAGGCTCCTCATACGGCTTGTTGATGATAAGCCGGTCTATTGCAGTTTGCTCTTCCGGCATGCCCGATGCTCTCTGCATTGGATTTCTTGAAATCGTCTAGAAAACGGAGGTGGGATTTGCCAAGATCATGTCGTTTGCTTCCTCCGAAGTAACGATCCCAGCACCTGGGGGACGCAGCCTCCTGGAATTCCGCAATAGGCGTTGGCGTCTCGTGCTACGTCCCCCTCCTCCTGAGGGACCAAATACTATGTGCATTGTGTCGTTAGACACCAATAACTTTCCATGAGATAAAGCCACATATACGAAGATACGGTCAACGACTTCTGACGGCTCCATAATCACTTCCCTAATCGTCATCATCAATGGGTCAGTGAGATATACCGCAGTGCTTATCCGAGACGCGGCTAGTAACCAAAAACGTAGAATGTAGATTTCATTGCTTAAATCGTCAACACGTTGAATTATTGGGCCTATATGATGGTTGTACTCCCCCGCTATGCGTTCACGATCATCAACTAGCAGAGCGATGTCGTTCTCTTGAAGATGCACCAGTAGTGAGTTTATGTGTCCGTCAACATTTTGCCGCGGATTCAACAGGTGTTCAAAGATGTTGGTATCAATGGCCACTGCACCTTCAAATGGTGGGATCGTCATGTCCGCACTCCAAGTTGCAGCCCTTCCAAGATATCTGCCCCGAAGAACTCCATTGGTAAACCAGCCTCCATTGAACCATCATGATTGATGTCGAAGTTCTTGACGATGGGCATGTCGGCGTTGCTTTCGTCCAAGGTAAAGAAGGCCACGGAGACATCGTCCGGAGAAAGTTTCCCCTTTGCTATTAGACGACGCAGTCTCAGGAGCACGTTGCTACTATGGGTTTCGATAATGGAACCCACATTCCGCTTAGTCCAAAGATCCGCGAAGAAGCTACCCAATTCCAGTTGGGCGGTTGGATGGAGCTGTGCCTCTGGCTGCTCCACTGTCAACGATGTGTAGGGTGCCATTATGGCGCCTTGGACGAGTATGGGCAGGCACTGACCGACACCAAATCCGTAGTCTGCGATCAGCACGTCGGCACGAGTGATCTTGTTCCTCGCGTAGGCCTGGCTAATGTACCCCGAGGAGGTCCTAAAGCGAATGTCCTCGATACCGATGATATTCTCTAGATGCGGTCGAAGAAACTCATACTCTTCACTGGGTGCAGAAGTCAATTGCTGGAGATGGGGTAACGTGTATTCGCCTCTTTGACCTACGTTATCTATGGGGGGAAAGGATACGAGGATTACCCTTTGGGATTCTGCTCTCACTGGCAAGAGATGTCGAATCGAGTTGATTTGATAGCGTAGCGTGTCTACAATCGAGCGGTTCATAATCATCTGCGAGAGAATCTCGTGTGTTTGGTCACTGAATTCGGTTTGTGATGGGGAACCGAGTTCGCGCGGAAATGGAGGATAATCCCAAAATGTGTTGTCCTCAAGCGATCTAATATCGAATCTCAGCAGGTCTCCACCTGAAGACACATCTGTTAGGGAATATCTCGCATGGCCACGACTGATTCTCCTGCTGTACAGTACCTTTGCACTAGCTTTGTACCGCAAGTGACTGCTCTCGAGATCTTGTTTGGATTTCCTTGCTAGTGCGACATCAACGACCTCTTTGGAAATATTCGTAGACAACTCGAAGTTCAGAGTGCGTTTCCTCGTCAGGGAATTCTTCAGGGCGACGAAGTCTCCTAAGCTGACTCGGTCACCCTCTGGGCTAAGGAATCGGGACTGACCTGGTGCTGAAGACTGCTGCAGCATCAGCAAGAACTTGACGATCGAAGACTTGCCAGAACTATTCCTGCCAATCAGGACAGTGATGGGTCTGAACCGTACCGTCACTTCATCGTCAAAAATCCTGAAGTTGGAGATCTTTAATTCCGTCAGCATTAGAATCACCGACCCACGGGGAATATTTTCAGGCTCTCTATCCCTCGATCGTCGATTATCTTGACTGCGATGCGCTGGTTGACCCCTAGCTCGAAGGGTAGCGATACTGTACCCCTATACGATTCGATCAAATCTCCGTCTATTTCTGCCTTCAGATTTCGAGCTAGCCGGGCCCAGCCACCGTTGGTCCCCGACATGGGGAAGAAGACCTGGCTGGGAAAGAGGCTGCGACCGTCATAGTCCGTGTCGAGCATCCACATAGCGATTCTGTCCTCGTTGCCTGACTCCACCACACCGCTCTTGGTGTTGTAGTAATCAAATCCTTGTACCGCCACCTGCCACCTGCCAGTGTTCTGGCCTTTGCTTATTTGGTGAAATAGGACGTCTGGTTGACCGATGAGCCAGAAACTTTCATTGCTGGCCCGCTTGCGTTTCAGGTCATCCGTGAGTAAGTCGGCGTTCATTTGTGCCTTCAATAGGGTGATACCTGGCCAGTTAGTTTCATCGATGTCCTTGGCAGCCTCGGGATCGAACTGGAAAGCCGCGAACACGATGACCCTCGGATGCGGCACTAGTGTTTGTGCTTCCTGTAGGGCCTGGTTCACTTGGCGCTGCTCCAAGGGAGCGTGGTCGGGGCCAAAGGAAACCACGGTGCGCTGTGAGGACCGAGCTGGTCCTTGATTCTTGACGCCCTTAGCCCCGTCGTCGCTAGGCACGCTCTCACCATCGCCATGGAGGTGGCGATAGCCCGGCAACGGCTCCAACCTAGCAAAGCGAATGAACTGCCCAGCCTTACCCCGAATACCGGTTTTCAGCAGTTCGTCCCGCCAGTCGGCTTGGCGCAGCGTTTCGCCTGAGCGGGCCACCGTATCGTCTGCTGGCAGCGGCTCAGCATCGTAGACGTCGTCAATAGGCTTCACAGTCGGAGCGGGTACGGCTTCAACGCTGAAGGGGCCGGTTACCCGCTTTTTGCCCGTATCCAAGACCGGCTGGTCGTACAGCGCCTCTTGAGCCGCATGCCGGGCAATAGCGGCGTCAATCTCTGCGTGGGACATGCCTTCCTTGATATCCGGGTTGTTAGCGATGGAACCTAGGGTGATGTGCGGTACGGTCTTATAGTTGAAGCCACTGCCCACGCCCTCGTCGGGATGGCACAGTTCGTAGTAGTCGAAGAGGGCGGTCATCAGCCGTTGCTTGGCTAGAGATATTGCTACTCGGGAAGTGTCGCAAGTTATCCAGCGGCGCCCCCACTGCTCGGCGACGTATGCAGTTGTGCCAGAACCGCAAGTCGGATCAAATACTAAGTCACCGGGGTCCGTGCACATGAGCATACAACGTTGAATAACCTTTACCGAAGTTTGGACGGCATATGTCATGTCAGTCGCGCCGTGCGTGTCGTTCCAGAGATTGTGTAGCGGCTGAACTGGGAAATCGTCATGAAACTGGACGAACGTTGGTAAGGAACCTGGCGCCATGATCCTATTCGCTGCAATTAGCTGTTTCATTCCATCTTCATGCGTTCTCCAGCTCTTGTTTCCGCACTTGAATAGTCTTCCTTCAAATTCGAAGTCGTACATACAGGTAGGGGTGTACCCCGAGGACGCAAGTGCACTTGTGAAGAAGGGGCGAGCTGCTGAAGGTAAGATGCTAGGATTCGTGCGTTCCCGTGAATTCATACGCCTTCTGGTTCCATCGCGAAGTTGAATCCACCTATAGCCCGTGTCTGCACCAATTGCTTTATTCTCATAAAGCTGGCGGAACTTAATGCTCGATTTGTCCTTAGCGTACCAGAGAAGATAGTCGGATATTCCTGCCAAGCCAGAGCTGCCTAAGGGCAAGGTTTTCTTGAACGTAATCTGGGCGAAAAAGTTTGAACTTCCGAAAACCTCGTCCATCAATGTACGGACACGATGCAGATTCTCATCGCTTATTTGGACGAACACGCTACCGGTGTCCGAAAGTAATTCCCGCGCCAACAGAAGGCGGTCCCGCAGATAGGATAGATAGGAATGAATCCCCAGCTCCCAGGTGTCCCGGAAAGCCTTGATGGCCTCTGGCTCTTGTGTGAGGTCCTCGTCCCGGCCATCCCTCACGTCACGCCGGTTGACGAATGGTTGGAAATTGGAGCCATAACGAATGCCGTGAGGCGGATCGATGTAGACCATTTGCACTCTGCCAGCCATGCCCTCCTTCTCCAGCAGGCTATTCATCACCAGCAAGCTGTCGCCAGCCACTAAGCGGTTAGTCCAGTTGTGGCGATGCTGGTAGAACTCGATGGCGCTGCGAACCGGCGGGTTTTCTTCCGGGAGTTCGAACAGACTGCCCTGCACGGGAGCGCCGTTGCCGTTGCGCCTGTGGGTTGCTTCAATGATTGTGCGAGGGTCTATACGCTCGTGGACGTGGAGAGAGACTATGGGCACCTCAAAGGAGGTGTGCTCCATCTTGCCTGCCCACTGGAGCTGCGGGTCAAGGTGGGGGTCGTAGGCGTAAGTCTTCCATCCCGCGTCTCGGTCGGTCTCCGGCGTGACTAGACCTACGGGCGGGTTGTTCAGTCTTCCCTTGTCCCGATGATCGTAGGACTCGATAGGCCTCTTGGCTGGGCGGTTACCTCGACGGCGTGGTGGCATGGTGTACTCCCGGAGCTAATTCTACGACCAACTGGCGATGTGCTGGAATACGTCTTTGAAGACAGCGACACCGCGCTAAAGTAGAGCAGTCTTTCCTGTGGCGATTATAAATACTGGTGGACAGGACGGATGCGAGGGATGGCCCGGGCGCAAGGTAAGGCAGGGGCGCGACGCCCACTAAGGTCTATTTTGCTCACCACGCGTACGATGTTGTCGATAGAGAACCCGAACGACTCAGCCGAAGCTCCCCGAGAATCCTAGAGGAGCCGTTCAACATGCCCTACGAAGTATTCAACCTATTCTCCCGATGTTCTGGCAGGGAGTAGAGTCCCAGCACCTGGTGTATTAGGAGGATCGACATGCGGAACGTGCCCTGAGTTTAGGTAGGTGGAGTAACGGAGCTGCCGCCCGCGCTATAGGTCATCCCGCCTTAGATGGCGAAGGGCTTAACGCAGGGCGATGCCGTTGTCCGACATCGCAAGGGTGTAGTTCCTAGAGACTGGATTAGTTGCGGAGCGGAAATAGGCGCTTCTCCGCCCTCCACGAGATTACTCCCGAACCGATTCGTTCAAGCGGGGAGCAAGCCCCCGAAACAGAAGATGTCCGCCGCCTGTGATGCACGTTCGACTCTTACGCGGTCGTCTCGTCCTTGGGAAAGTCGAGAAGGTCGAGCAACTCTCTTGAGTGGTTCTCCCACACCACCGCCCAGGACTCTTTCTCCTCCATTTGGGATCTTACCCCTTCGAGATCAGATGTCCAGACTCCAATTTTGTGCAGAAAGTCGGCTAGGTCCAAAGTATGGTGCCGCACGCGGCCTTTGCCTTCGTTCCATCCGATTACCCGTATCTGCCGCAGGTCCCGATTGAACGACACTAGGATTCCCGAGTGCTCGTCGCCGATGTGGATAGGGGCAAGCCAATGATCCAGTTCGAAGAGAGGCTTTGCGCCGCCCTCCCTCATGATGATTGTCGGGGGTACATCGTAACGGCGGCCGCATGAAGCCGCGAAGCATACGTATTCAGCACCTTCTCGCTCCAATTCTTCACTACACCCGATACAGTAAGCTCTGCCGAACATGAACTTCGGCGTGTCCTGATGGGCCGCATCCCCTGGCACCACACCGTGCATTAGATTTCCTTGTCCACCATGAGTTCGTCCCAGTTTGGAGTCTCTTTCTTATCAAGCCTCCTCAAGACACCTCTTCGACACATGTCCTGAGCATCCGCGACCAGCTGGCCGTCTTCTTGCGTGTAGTCTTGAGTTCCCGCAAGTTCCTTGATCACGGTACCTTCTCTAGGTCTTGTCTGGCAATTTACACCTTGCCGCCGGGCCGAACTAAAACTTCAAGGTACAAAGCCTTCTGCATTGTAGTACTTCCCACATTAGTGCCACCGATTTACTGCACGTTCTGTTCAAACGTGACATTTCTTATATTTTCGCCCGCTCCCACACCAGCAGGGTTGGTTCCTGCCGGGCTTCTTCCCTTGCAACTGCGGGTGTAACAGCAACCGCGCCAACTCATCGAGTCGAGCATCTGCCTGCCACGGTTCAGGGCCGAATACAAGCGCAATATCGGAGCTGGTGAGTGTTCCTCCCAAGCCGAGCCACTTATCAGATTTGTGCTTGTATTTGTAAGCATCGGCGTGGTCTTGCAGCACATCCTTGAGCAACTTAGAGGATTCTGGCACCCAGACAAAGGAGATACCACTACCATCCTGTAGCACAATGCAGCAGCCGTAAGGGGCCCCCGTTCGATTGCACTCATTCATCGCCTCCACTATCTTCTCGCGAAAATAGGAGGCGTCCTCTTGCGGAAGATCCAGCAGCATAAACGCGGCATCAGTGGCTTGGGGATCAGGAGATTTGTCCAAGAGGCTGACATACTGTTGCAGTTCGCTGTTCTGCCAGTGATTCTTTAGGCCTCTATCATCGGAGGCCTCGACGTCGATACCAAGCAATTCGCCGAGCAGTCGATTTCTTCCTCTTCTGGTGGGGAAGTCTTCATCTATCAGCCCAGCCATACTTTCAGTGAGCAGCACGCCTTGTACCTCTTGCGGGAGCGCCAACCCTCGATTCAAGTACCATCCAAGAAACGACATTTCGCATGACCCATGGATCCGACCAGACCAGCGAGACCTCTGATACATGTAATGGAGAAAGTCTAGTGAGCTCGTCAGGTAGGTGGCGATTATTTCCAGATCCAAGAGACTCACGGCCACCGGGGGCGGATCATCGTCAACCCTTTCTAGGAGCCTTTCCGTCATGTAAGGAAGAGCGGGGAAATGGTCAAGTGTCAAACAGACCAGGTATACATCTTTGAGCGCCTTGGGAAGATCAAGCGGTTTTCCCGTCCCGTCCAAGAAAATGTGCTGACCGGCGAGCAGAAGTTGACGAGAAATCAGTCCCTGCTCATATGCCTCTTGAACCGCCTGCGAGAAATCCATTTTGATCTGTTCGTCATCTCCCTGTCGCGACAAAGCTGTTAGACGTTTTGACTTTGCTTGAATGGCCACCGCTCTGTTTCCCGCGACGGCCAGCACGTCAATCTCATGGATCGTCTGCTTACTGCCAACTTCAACTACGGCAATATTTCTGTAGACCCTATCGCGGAATATGGGTGAGAGCAGTCGAAAGGCTATTTCCTCGGTGACGTTGCCCCTGTGGCTGCCCGCTCGATCCCTGTAGCCGTCGTCCCGAGTCATCCAAAAGAACGGACCCTCGTAGATTGCCTTTGCCATCATGAACCCAACTGGCATGAAGAAATGGTCTTCGCCCAGCCGTATGATGGGCTTGAACTCTAGTTCGTTGACGGACCCTACGCTCTCAATCCGGTGCCTCAGTCCACCCGGCGTGACAGTAAACAACTCGACGAATATTTCAAACTTGGAGTCAGCTAGGAGACTGAGGTCATCGCGAGTGAAACTGAATGTAGCCAGTGCTGTCATGCATCTCTCTTCATTAGTTTGTGACTGCAAATGAGCAACGAAGCGCTGCTCCCTCAGATCTTGTAGTTCCCTGGCCGCCTTGACTAGAAGATCGATAGACAGCCCAGTATTGCTCGCCAACCAGTCTGCGTCGAAATGATATTTCTCACTGGCGAGATCAAGGTACTGAAAATCGTAGGCCCCTGTTCCGACATAAAAGAACGGCTCGACCATTTCTGACCCACTTGGGGGATCTAGTGACACACTGGATTGCTTAGCCTTAGCCGACAACCCCGCCGTTGTCCTCGACATTGTGCCGTCATTCATTGGTTGCGCAACAACATCGTGGAGCTTCTTGAGAAGGACATACAGATCAGTCATCTGGGCAGTCAACGTTTCGTCGTCGGGCATATAAGTGGTGGGAATAGGCTGACTGGCCAAGAGACCTGCTATCAGCGTCAGTTCTTTGACGCTAAGCCTTTGGTGGGAACTGCTGCCTTCTTCTCTGATGAAGGTATTGGCGGCGACGGCGTGGGCGAGTGTGTAGACAAAGCCAGGTGAACCCGCTAGCGCCTTCAACTCGCTGAGAACATGTTCCTCATCAGGGGCTGCCGTAGAGCCCAGTACTTCATTTCCACTTACGGACATCACGTTAGTCCGAATCCGTCGTGTTCAGGATTGCCCCGATGCTTAGCGAGGAAGACGTGCCGCCATCGGCGGCGGTCACTTGATTCTTGTTGGCGCCCGGAGACGCTGAACTTCTCGGCCCAAAGAAGTCGACCGTCCCTGCAGCGTAGTTGTGGCAGGAGCGGTCTGTGGTCACCGCGTGAAGCCTACCGGAGGGCGTAGTAACCCGCCAATGCGTCCCCCGCTGCTCCACCGCGTAGCCATCGGGAAGCCACTCCGGTTGGTTCAAGATGTAGGTCAAGTCATTCATGTGTAACAACGGGTCGGGTGGGACATTAAAGGAGTGGGAGACCTTGGGCGTGCCGTTTCTGTTGCCGGTGAGGTGTTAGATGAGGATCGGGATGCTCTAGCCGGAAAGATGGCGGCGGTATGGACGGGGTTGAAAGCAAGGCTCGGTTTGAAGCGGAAACGGACATCGCTGCCGTTGGTTAGTTGAGTCGAAGTCTACCTCCAAAGGGAGTGTAAGAACGATCAGGTGGCAATCCTCCCAGTCTGTTCCTGGATCGCTATCCCGTCCTTGCATTTGGTAACCGGGTAGACGTCAGACAACAGCTGCGGCGCATGCAGTCGGCGGAACCTGTTCTCGGTCACCATCAGCATCTTCCATGTGCGCCAAGAAGCGCGTCGTTTGAACACTCCAGATGTGGCGCCCGGCCAGGAGTGGGCCGGTGGCTAGGGAAGCAGGCACGGGGGCCAGAGGCAGAACCGTGTCTGAAGCCTTCCCGACAATGTGGCGGCGGCCACCCTACTGAAACCGCGCGCTGCTAGCCAGAGTGTCGTCACGGTTACGAAAGAAACTGCTGTTTGAAGCGTCGCACGTGCAATCACCCGATCACGGTAGGGCGAGGGTGGAGTCATCGGAACCCCTGTCTCGCCGATGCAGGGACAGTCCTTCCGGGACAGGGATGCCGCACTCTAGGCAAACGGCATCCCCCGTTCGCGAGCGCGGCAGAGAGCCGTGCCAGGCGTATAGGCACGACCTACGACGGCATGAAGACGCAAGCTGCGTGAACTTGGGGAACCGCGTCTGTGCTCCCCGGCAACGGGGTAGGCCAGCCTGCGGCCAATGCCGGATGTGGGGCAGAGCCCTCGTAGTAGTCCGAGGTCGGGAAAGCCGGCCACATGGCGAAGGAAGGCAGCCAGATGGGTGTGGAGCAGAGCGAACTAAGCCGGAGAAGGGATTTCTGAAACCTGGAATGATGGCAGAAAAGCGATGTTCCTGACCAATGTCTAACCCGCATGGCGGAGAGCCGGGTGCCCCGAAAGGTGCACGCCCGGTTCGGTGAGAAGGTTGGCTCAGACCAGCCGGCTCGCTCCGGCCGTTGGCGGCGCCATCCCTACTCAATGGCCGCTATCGCCCGGTGCACCTTCTTTTAGCGCCTGGCCGCATCGGGCCGGATGTGCAACGCAGCGAAGGGCAACTCGACTTGAACGGTCCCAGCTATATGCGATTGGCCACAGCTTGGGATCGTGGAGTTCCTCCAGTCGTACACCCACGACCTCTCTCGCTTGGTCAACCGTTTAACCGCAGGTGGACTCCCCTGCAGTTCCGTACCGTCGCCTCGTAATCGGTAGGCTTGAGGGCCACCGGCTGGCTACATCGCTGACACGCTGGCCCGGCCGAGACAACCTCTTCTTGGGATCTCTGTTGTTGGGGGGGGCGTTTCGCCTCGTGACGCGTTGAGGGGCTGGCGGTTGAGACCGCTGGCCCGTCGGAGTCGAGCGGCGGCGGCGTGACGCGGGCACTATTGTCGACGAAATACGTGCGACATTTGTGGCAGCGTAGTTGCCACAAAAAGTAAAAGCTCCCCCGGTGCTGCGCCCTACGTCGGCGCTTGGCAACGCGTGGCGGGTCGTCGTTCGTTCGGAGCAGACTTCCGCCGCACTTGGGGCACTTTGAGCCGTGCCCATGCTCTTCTGGTCGGGTGCCCGGTCCTTGCGGGCTTGGGGCGCTTTTGTCGGGGTTTTGTGTTGTGACTATCGCACTAGGGTCACTGTAAGTCTTGCCGCACCGGTCGCAACGCAGAAACCAGCGGTAGTAATGGCTCCGCCGTCTTTGCGCCTGTAGGCGACGCTGGGCTAGGCGTTTGGAGTTAACGTTGACTCGGCGCAACACCCCGCCGGAGCATCCGTGGCATGGAGAGCCAACGTGGTGCTTGGACATTATCCATCTCCCGCACTTTTCTTACGCAAAAGGCGGAGCCAAATGGTCGCGGGGTTCCGACCGCAGAGGGCCAGCAACTTCTCAGCGTGTCGCCTGTACAACGGGGCGGAGCGGAAGACCTCTACCTTCAACGGCGTGAGCTTTTTGGTCCTCAGAGCGCGGAATCTGGCTCCATCGGGGTGAACCGGATCCACGTTAACGAAGTGTCGCTTGGCCCCGGTCGCAATCGGGATCTACTCCTCCGCAAGATGGCCTTCTAGACAAGGACCTTCGGTCGTGCAAAAGACAGATCGTACCGTCTGGCGGCTCGTGCCTTACCAGCGATTCCCAATCCGCGCCCGGTGGTGTGGATCGGTAAGGTTACGCCACTTCATTGGTCGATGAGGGCCGCCGCTGGATTTGCTCACCCAGAAAGGGCGTCCAGTTCCGTTGCTGACGCGATCAAATGCCAAAACTGTCCCATCCGAAGGGTAGAGCCCCGTCGTCAGAATGTCGATGGCTGCTAGAGCCTAGACGCATCCAGCTCGGCCGCCCACGAGTACCGTAGCATCTTGTGTTGATTGAAAGACGGAGAGCTCAGTATCCGCCAAGGGCACACGGACCCGTAGAACTGCAACAAATTCCCCACGGGTGCGCTCAAAGGGGCAGACACGAAGGGGTCAAACGGGCACCGGGAACCGAAGACGGTACATCTGGGCCGGGGAGCCGGATGGATTCCACGTCGAACACGCGGTGCAGAGATATACACGGACGCTGCTGGCATAAGCCCCTACTGGAAGTGTCGGTCACGACTTTGGGGGGCATTTTGGAACTGCGTCAGGGAGGCCAAGACAAGGCGGTCAGGCGGGTTTGGTGGCGGAAGTCGCCATGAGGTGCCCAGTACGCCACGTGAGGTGATCACCTCGAGGTTGGAAGTGAAGAACGGCCCATGTCGGGCCTTCACGGCAGCGACCAGGAAGGAGTCCTCACTGTCGTCGGTCTCGAACACGAACAGCACGATGGGAGGCTCGCCGTCGTGGTCGAGTTCAGCCCAGCCACTGGTGAAATACCGGCGGTAGGACCTGAGGCGTTTGGGCACGCGCTTTGGGGTAGTTGCGCGTCGCTCGAACTCGAAGAAGTATGTGCGGCGCTCCCCCCGGACCTCCAGCACGAACGAGGCGTCCGGGTGAATCACGTAACGTTTCCTCCTATGACGGTAGCCTACTGATGACCGCGACGTGGGCTGAAGGTCGAACAGGTCGTGGCCTGGTGAGCGGGCGACCTCGGCGGTGAGGGCTGCGGCAAGGTCAATGATGCCGATCTGGTGGCTCAGCTGGTTGGCGATAGCCCGGAGAGAACTGCCCTCGTAGATGGGAAGGCTGCCGGAATCCGGAGGCGCGCGTTCGGTGTCAGGCTCGGGGCTCCAGCGGTCGAGGGTCGGGCCGACCGCGGCGCGATCGCGGCGTGCGAGAAAAGTCAGACCCTTGTCCGTGAGAACGTGATGCGGTCCGTCCGATCGCACCAGGGAGCGATGCATGAGGGACCGCAGCACCTGGCCCACGCGGTGGCGGGTGACTCCTCCCATCAGGCCTGAGAGTTGCCTGCGTGTGCACAGAGGCCATGCGGAGATCAGGTCGAGCGCATCCTTCTCCGCGCGTGTCAGCTGCGCCGCGAGAGCTGACCGCAGTTGCTCTGTCGGCTCGGGCATGGTTGCACGCAGATCGGGAGAATAGAGGGACTCGGGGTCCACCGTGGGCCTTTTCCATCCGGTGTAGTCGGATCGGTCAACCAGCCGGCCGGACCACCTGACTATGGCCGCAAGCCTAATGTCCGGGCTGATGAGGTCTGGAGGGTCATCGTCCCTCCCGGTTCCGCAGGGTTGCCATGCGTAGGCGCCAGCGCCGCCGGTCAGTAGCTCTCGCTCGCATGCCACCAGAGTCGTCCCGTGTTCCTGCGGGTCGCCGAGAGAGCGTATCGCCCTGCGCATGGCCTGGGTGGAGTGGGTCAGCACCAGCGTAACGAGGGGCTCCTCGGAGTAACCCAGGTGCTCCTTGCTCCTGAGACGGTAGCGCAGGTTGGCGGTGGGCAGGGCTGGCCCATGGCGGATCAGGCCGATCGAACGGCTCCCCGACAGGGTGATCAGCAGGTCATAGGGTCCGTGGCGGTAGTGGTCGACCCTCGCGGGATCACTGCTCGGGTCGGCATCCGCGATCATGGCGGCTGCCTGGTATAGAACCGCGACGGCGTCGAGCCGCTCGGCCAATAGCCTCAGCCACTGGCGCGAAACAGGGTGTGTCTCCAGCAGGCGTTCCAGCCCGCTGGCTGCGGTGCCTGTTGCGACGATTCCCTTCTTGGTCGGGAAGTATCGTCGGGTCGCGTGGGGTCCGAGAATGCTGAGTCGGTGCTGGACAGAGTCGACGAATCCCCGCTCCGCGAGCCCCGCCAGCCGGTCGCGGAGAGTCGAGTTAGGGATGCGGCCGATGCTCGAGAGCTCCTCCACCGTGGCAAGGGGCGTGGCGCACAGCAACGTGAGCGTGTCCCTGAGCCGCCCCGGAAGGTTAGGACGGTCACGGCCGACCGCCAGGCTCGGCGAGTTGCCGTTGAGCTTCCACGTCGCGGAGACGAGTGCTACGAGGTCGCCGCCGAAGACGTCCAGCACGGCGCCGGGTAGTCGGCGCCCGGCGTGTCCACGGTAAAGGAAGCGCCATACCGTGTGGCGAGATACGCCTAACCTTTCGGCCGTGCGTCGCTTGCCGTGGCGCCATGCGTAGGCACCCACGTAGTCACGGATCAGTTGGATGAGCTGAGAGTTCGTATAGGTCGTCTTTGGCAGCGTTCGCGTCTCCTGGCACAGTTGCCCAGGATTCCACCTTGAACGCTCCGAACCTTTTGCGTAATCCCTTGTAGGCCATTACGCTGCGGACGGTTTCGTGGTAGGGGCCTTGACGGAAAACAAGGGGTGAGACCGGTTGACTGTCCTCGGCGCCGCGCCAACAAGCAGGGCGGCGATAATGTAGGCTCGGACTATGGCTAGAACATGCGGCAAGCCGACCATTGCGGTCGAGAAATACCTGACCTTACGTGCGGCTATTGGCAAGGGCCTGCCTACGATTCCAGAAGGAGCCTCAAGATGAGAGTTCTTGATTTCTTCAAGTCAGGTGGGCAAATGGGGCCCAAGCGAAACGGGCGCCGTAGCCGTGCGGTGGATGACGGTCTGCACATCGGCGACCTCCGTCTATCAGGGACGCACCTTACCCAATCTGCCAAGATAATGTGGCTATGAAGCTATGGCCTATCAAGTTTCCGGTGGCTACAAGTTGAGTCCGGGCCACCTTCGAAATCGAACGGAGGCGATTCATGACGAACGAAAAGGTCTTGCTGGAGCGCATCACGGTACGGGCCGAGGTATTCGGAGGGAAACCCATCATCAGGGACATGCGCATTGCGGTGGAGCACATTCTCGGGATGCTTGCGGCCGGCGACACCCCCGAAACGGTCCTGCAAGAGTATCCAGAGCTTGAACCGGAGGATATTCAGGCCTGCCTAGTGTTCGCCCACCGTTCTCTCTCTGGTGAGCAGGTGCACGAGCGCATGGCCGTCAGGTAGGCGGGAGTGAAATTCCTCCTCGACGTATGTGCTTCTTCTCAAAGCATGAGAGCGATGCTTACCCGCCAGGGTCATGACGTGTCGTCGGTCCTTGACGGCGACCCTATGGCTTCTGACGAAGACGTGATGGCAATCGCTTTGGAAGAAGGGCGGGTCCTTGTCACCGAAGACAAGGACTTTGGCGAATTGGTGTTTGTTCGAGGACTGCCGTATCCGTGCATCACACGATTTGTCGACATGCGGGTCGAAGAGAAACTGACGGCGATGAGGGATCTGATCGAACGCCATGCTGATTCGATGCGTCAAGGTGCCCTGATCGTGGTGACCCGAAGCCGGGTCCGCGTGCGTCATGGAGACCCACTTGAACGATAGTTGACAGGCCAGCAACCGTCTCGTCCTCCCGACGATGGGTAGCTGATCAGCGAATAAAGTGGCGATTCTGGTTGCTCGCAAGGATAGATGGACCTAGCTCGGCGGTAATGCCGACTCCAGAATTGACCTTACCTAAACCTTATTCGTGAGGCTCACGACGCGTCTCGTGTGACACCGACAAAACTGAGCACATGTCCGCTTTACGCCGCCTGCGAATACTTGGCGCTCAATGGAGTTTCCCTCGTCCTTTGAGTAAGTCGCGATACCATCGAGCAGTAGAGCCCTAGTAGACCTAACGCGCCTGGCATCGATCTGCTAGGGCGTCCGATTAGGAATTCACAGTGACTTAGCCTGACAGTCAAACACGGATATGCGGAGCAGCGGCAAGGTAAGGCGTGCCTACCTTCTAGCCTAGCCTCCGTTCCATCATCTATTGGATCTACCGTGGGACTTTGCCGAAGTCCGGCGAGGAGAACCGACGGTCTGGCAGGACCTCAACGTGCGTCTTGTGCTTGAACACCATAGATTGGCAATAGCGGGATCGCCGGATCTTGCGACAAACTTGTGCCAAGACTTGCGACATACTCACTACACAGCCTGCGATGCGAACTCAGAGCGAGACCCAACCTACCGTCGTTTCGATGGGGGTCCAAGGCCCTGACGCTGCGGCAGCGGATGGTTGGGGGCACCGCTACCTAACTCCATCAGCACCTACGACTGGTAAGCTCCTTCGGACACCTATTCAGGCGAAGAATCGTTCAAGTCGACTGCCCATGAGAACCGGACTTTCTGCTGTCGATTCGAAGACGGAGGACACATATGGCGGGTAGGACCCGGAAGAGGCGTTCGCGCGGGGTCCACCGGGCGGGCGCCTCGCCCGCCCCAAGGGAACAGGGCGCGAAGTCACCGGATCCGGACGAGGCCACCAACATCACCACGCTGGTCCTGCGGGCCGCCTTCATGGACTCCGCGGTCTACGAGGTCATCCGCAACCAGCGCGGTGCGACGCTCTGGTCCATCGGAGTGGTACTGGCCATAGGTGTGCTGTTCGCGATCGGCCAGCGGACTGTGGAGCCAGGCCTGCTAAAGGGCCAGCATCCGATTCTCTGGTTCGTCTTTCGGCTGGACTTTATCGTCGTCGGCTGGCTCCTGTGGTCGGCGATAGCGCTGCTATTCGGGCGCTGGGTCTTTCGCGGAGAGGCGAGCGCCTCTCAGGTTCTACGTGCCCTGGGAATAGCAACCGCCCCGGCCTCGCTGCTGGCATTCTCGGAGTTGAACATTCCTCTTGCCGGACAGACGATCGGGCAGGCCCTGTGGCTGTTCGGTCTGCTCTGGACTCTGGCAATCGGAACTCAGGCCATAAAGGAAACGATGCGGCTGAACTGGTTTCAGGCGGTCGTGCCGGGTGTGGTGGGATGGATAGTTGGGTGGCTCGTGATCCTCAACCTTGTGCTTTTTCCCGCCTCGGCGATCGCGGTGGAGGATCCACCCCCGGCTCAGGACACGACCCCAGCGTCGGAGTCAAGCTGGGGAGGCTGGCAGACGCCCTCTCACTTGGTTTACCTGGTCCGCCACCATGGAGCCCCGTCTGCCGAGCATGGCGAGGGCATTTGAGGTAGTCGCTTCGGCCACATCCGCTACGCTCATGCCCTTGAGCTGTGCCAGTGCCCCCGCGATTTCGGTCACGTGGCGGGGCTCGGTCCACCGACGACGATCCTTCTTGAAGGGCTGGGGATACGCGTCGGTCTCCAGCACTATCCAATCCATGGGTAGCTCGGCCGCGACCGAACGCAGGTCTGCAAGTCGAAGCAGAGGCCGGGCCAGCGAGACGCAAAAGCCCAGGTCGATAGCCTCCCTCGCCGTGCGCTGATCGCCCTGGAAGTAGTGCATCGCACCGCCGACCTCAAAGCCCCTCTCCTCGCGCAAAACGCGCAGGGCGTCCCGGCTCGCCTCACGGCTATGGAACACTATTGGCAGCCCCAGCTCTCTGGCGATGCCGATCTGCCGACGGAAAGCCTGGAACTGCACGGCCCGGTCCGGCGATGTTTCCTGGAAGTCGAGACCGATCTCGCTGATCGCCACTACGCGGTCAGAGGCGGCCAGTTCGGCGAGAATGCCCTCTGATTCGCCCAGCACCGGTCCGGTGAGATCCGCTGGGTGTAGACCGGCGGCGGCGAATAGCGGGGGATGCTCGCTCGCCAGTTGAACCGCGCGGCGGGTAGTTTCAAGCGTCGTGCCTGCAGTTACGATCGCCCCGACACCTGCCGCAGAAGCCCGATCTAGAATCCCGCAGACCTCGGCGTCGCTGAATCCGTCTAGGTGCGAATGGCAGTCGATCAATGGAACTGTGGATGTCGCGGCGGGGTTGGGACTCATATTGCCTCATAATAGGACAGGTCACGGGGAGA
The DNA here is from genome assembly GCA_965207145.1 of Dehalococcoidia bacterium. GTDB lineage: Bacteria > Chloroflexota > Dehalococcoidia > Lucifugimonadales > UBA2962 > CAUZIR01. The sequence goes on from OZ242262.1 coordinate 1,703,117, forward strand.
ATCCGTCCCACGCCATGCCCAACGCCAGCCAGATCGTCTATTCGCACCGGTGCCCAGGCTAGATGAGGCCGCGCGGGCCGCGTTCGCAGTCTCAGCGATCCTGGCCCTGGTTTTGGCCGGTTGCTCTGAGCCCGGGCACGAGATCGAGCCGACCGCAACATCGGTCAGGCCGACGGTCGAGCCAGCCAGCCCCACGCCCACCTCGAGCCTGCCTCCCACTGCCGAGCCGACGCTTCGACCTCCGACGCCGAGGAGCTCGACGCCATCCCCGGTAATACCGACCCCGAGTCCCATCGTCAAGGTGGAGGCGACGGTCGAGGCGACGACCGTCCCGGCCGAGATCACCCCGACTCCTACCGAGCCGCCATCCGAGCCGACGGTTCGCCCGGTCGATAGCCCTACCGCGACCCCGGTACCCACGAAGGGAGGGGTGCTGAGGCTGACGACGCAGGCGAACATCTCGCACCAGGACGTGCATTTCGAGACCTCTCCGGCTCTCTCGACCTGGGGCCCCGGCCTCGCCTACAGCCGTTTGCTTAGATTCGCGACCGGCCCCGACGTCTCGCTCCCCAGCCTTGCGGTCACGTGCGACCTGTGCGAGTCGTGGCGCGTCATCGATCCGGTTACGTTCGAGTTTACCCTGCGGGACGAAATTGGCTGGCACGATGCCGACCTGGTCCAGGGCAGGCACCTCACCGCCGACGATCTGGTCTACAGCCTCACGCGGCAGGGCGAGGGCCCCAATGCGTCCCTTCTCGGGTCTATCGAGAATATCTCCGCCCCCGCTGGCAACATCGTCTCGATAAGTCTGATCGAGCCTGACGCTGATTTCATGCTCGGACTCGCCGACGCACGATCGAAGATAGTGGCGAGAGAGGCGGTGGAACTGGCTGGCGACCTGCGGAACGGCCCGACGGTGGGAACCGGGCCGTGGCGTCTGACATCAACCGGGCGGGCGGGCCTTCACGTCTTTGAAAGCTTCCGCGATAACCGGGCCGACGATCTGCCCCACGTTGACATTCTGCAGGTTCACGTCATCGACGATCTGCAGACCAGGGACGCGGCGTTTGCCGTTGGCCAGATCGACGTCGTGGAGATGACGCCCTTCGAGTGGGAGGCCCTCAGGGAAAGGGCGAGTGAGGCCCGGGCCGTGCGGGTTTCCGACACAGGCTCCGGAATGGAGATCGGACTCAACCCTGCCAGGGCTCCATTTGATGATCTCCAGGTGCGCCAAGCGGCATTCGCGGCGATGGACCCTGCCCGGGCACTGGGAGAGGCGTGGCTCGGTGCCGGCTATCTGTCATTCGGCTTCCCACTGGTCGGGCCGGACTGGGTGCTGGAGGAGGCCGAATGGCTGGACCGTTTCGCAAGTCCAGAAAGAGCGCGAAACATCCTGGCAGGCTCCAGCCCCGAGCCTGTCACGATAAAGGTGGGCCGTTACGGCGAACCTTACATGCGGTATGCAGACATTATCGCTGGCGAGCTGAGGGCCGTAGGGTTTGACGTTACCGTGGAGGAGGTGACCCGCCTGGCCTTCGCCGACGCCGTTTGGAAGGGTGGAGACTACCAGATGTTCGTCGGTCCGATTCCGCCTGTCACCTCGCCGAACGCCTTCCTGTTCTCCGTGGTCTACAGCCGGGGACCCTACTACCATGGAGGGCCTCGGGATGGAGAACTCGATGCGCTGATCGAGTTTCAGGCTGGCGAGTACGATTCGGAGTCTCGCAGGTCAATTCACCTGGACATACAGCGCCGCATGCTGAGCTCCGCGATACGCTTCATGCCCGCCACGAACGTGACGGTGTGGGCCATCCAACCATGGGTGAAGAACCTGCACATAAACGTCTCCGGTTTTGAGTACGGCCACTGGGCGTCGGTCTGGCTGGACGGCTGAGGTCCGTCGCCTACCTCCTGAAGGTGAGTGCCTCCTCGACTGCCGTCAGCGAGAGAAGCGCGCACTTTATGCGCACCGGGAACAGGCGCACGGTCTCCATCAGCACCAGCTCACCGAGTGCCTCTCTCCGATCGCCCGCCAGCTCCTGCCCGGCCATCAACCTGCGGTAGTCGGAGGCAAGGGCCCCGGCCTCCTTGAGCGAGACGCCGCAAAGCTTCTCGGCGATCATGGACCCGGCGGCCCGGTTGATCGAACAGCCCACCGTCTGCATGCCCATGTCTACGATCCCTGCTCCGTCACTTGACAACTGGACGTGTGCCTCGTCCCCGCAGAAGGGATTTACAGCATCGCCGGCTCCATCCGGCCGGTCTATCTGGTCCTTGTGGCGAGGGCTGCGGGCATGGTCCAGGATCGCCACGCTGTAGATCTCATCCAGCCCTTTGCCGATCCTATTGCCCGCCATCTCCGAAGTAGCGAAGAGCGTCGCGCACGGACTCTGCTAGCCGGTCGATCTCCTCCTGGGTGTTGTAAAGGTAGAAGCTGGCCCTGGCCGTCGCGACGATCCCGAGCGAGCGCATCAGAGGCATTGTGCAGTGGTGCCCGGTTCGAATCGCCACGCCGGACCGGTCCAGGAACGTCCCCAGGTCGTGCGGGTGAAGCTCTCCCGAGTCAAAGGACAGGACGCCGCCTCGCTGCTCAACGTCCGGTGGACCCAGCACGTCCAGATCCTCGAACTCCCTGAAGCGCTCCAGCGCGTAACCGGTGAGCGCCTTTTCGTGTTCCCGAACATTGTCCATGCCCAGATTGGACAGGTAGTCGACCGCGGCGCCCATTGCGATCGCGTCGGCGATGTTGGGCGTACCAGCCTCGAATTTGTTCGGCACGTCGTTCCATGTCGCGCGGTCGTTCCAGACTTCCAGGACCATGTCTCCACCGCGCATGAAGGGTTCGGTCTCCTCGAGGATCTCCGGCTTTGCGTACAGGGCGCCAATTCCCGTTGGACCGAGCATCTTGTGCCCTGAGAAGGCGAGGAAGTCGCAGTCCAACTCGGCCACGTTCACCGGCATGTGTGGAACGCTCTGGGCCCCGTCTATCAGCACCCTCGCTCCGATGGCGTGAGCCCTTTCGGTCAGCTCCTTTACCGGGTTGATGGTGCCCAGGGAGTTAGACGAGTGGCAGATCGCCAGCAGCTTGACCCGCTCGTCCAGATAGTCGTCCAGCCGGGAAATGTCCAGGGTTCCCGCCTCTGTGAGCGGGATTACGCGGAGCTCTGCGTCCTGTTCCCTTGCCACCCGTTGCCACGTGACGATGTTGGAGTGGTGCTCCATCTGCGAGACGACTATGGCGTCGCCGGTCGAGATGTTTTCGCGCGCCCAGGTGTAGGCGACGAGGTTGATGGATTCGGTGGTTCCCCTGGTCCATACGACGGTTTCCGGCTGCGGGGCGCCGATGAAACCGGCGACCTTGGCCCTGGCCTGATCGTACCGCTCGGTCGCCTCCATGCTCAGGGCGTGAACGCCACGGTGGACGTTGGAGTTATAGCCCTCGTAGTAGTCCACCAGCGCCTGGATGACGCTCCGCGGTTTTTGGGATGTGGCCGCGTTGTCCAGGTAGGCGAGCGGCAGGCCGTAGACCTGCCTGTTGAGTATGGGGAAGTCGTCGCGGATGCGACCTATGTCAAATTCGCCCTTCATGTCCCTCTACAGATCGACCTCGAACTCGTCTCCCACTATTCGTACCCCGTAGGTGTCTATGGGAAGGACGGCGGGACCCTGTTCGACATTGCCGCTGCGTATGTCGAAGCGGGCGCCGTGCGCGTCGCATTCAATGGTGTGCCCCTCGAGCATGCCCTCGTGAAGAAAGGCCTCCTGATGCGAGCATATATCGTCTGTGGCAAACAGCTTGCCATCCACTTTGAAAACGCCGATCCAGCGGTCTCCAAGATCAAACATCGTCCCTTCGCCCTCTGGTATATCGGCAACCTTGCCAAGCCTGGTAAAGGCCATCTAGCTCACCTCCACGTAGCGCGTCCTACTATTCGAATACTCCACCCCGACTGCCCCGCCACCTTGTGGCGGCATTCAGGCGGTTCTCTCGTTCTTCGGGCACTCCATGCGCCGATCCATCGTTCAGGTTGTCTGTACCCGTGCCGGCTCCGGGTGCGATCCCCGGACAAGGTCGCTGATGCTCGTCGATTCCAGAACCTGTCTCATGGCCTCTTCGACCACCGACCAGACATCCTTCTGTGTACAACCGGACCACTGGCCGCAGCTGGTCTCATCGTCCAGGCATGCAAGCAGGGAGGCGCTCCCGTCGAGACAGTCCATAACCATCGCCATCGAGATTTCGGCGGGATCCTTTGCCAGTGCGTGTCCGCCTTGAGGGCCCCGCACGCTCACGACCATGCCTCCCTTGCGCAGTCGAAGCATAACGCGCGCAAGGAAGGGCTCCGGCACGCCCTGGCGGTGAGCGATGGCGGAGGTGCGCACCGGCGTCTCTCCGTTGGCGTATCGTTCGGCAAGGTCTATTAGAGCCCTTACCCCGTAATCCACTTGGATAGGCACGTGCATCTCGTCACCCCTCCGCCCCGAGCTTGGCGGTCGCCGCTACTCGGTGCTTACCGTCTTTAGGTCGCCCCTCCGGTCCAGTGCGGCGATCAAAGTGTGCCACCCGAGCATCGCGCACTTGATGCGGGTCGGGTAGGCGGAAACACCGCTCAACGCCTCGAGATCGCCGAGCAGTTCCTCCATCTCGAAAGCGCCACCGGATCCGTTCCCGGCACCGGTGATCATGCCCTGGAATGCGCCGAACACCTTCCTTGCATCCACCTCGGACACGCCCATTATCGCTTCGGTCATCAGCGAGGCCGAAGCCCTGGAGATGGCGCACCCCCTGCCGGTGAATCCGACGTCGGCGATGGTATTTCCATCCATCCTCACCTCGACGTCGACTAGGTCGCCGCAGAACGGGTTGAAACCATGCGCGGTCCGCTGGGCTCCCGCGACATGCCGCATGTTGCGGGGGCTTGCCCCGTGGTCCATTACCACCTGCTGGTAAAGGTCGTCTAGTCCAAAATCGGACAACTCAGAGTCCCCCAGATCGTGATGTGCCGCCAGATCCGGTTAGGCAACACGCTGAGCAGGGCCTCCGAAGGCCCTGGCCTTGCCGAAACCCTCAAACCGGTACCTGGGCACCGATGTCTCGAAGTAGCTCTCCAGATAATCGCGGAATGGGTTAAGTCTGATGCCGTCTATGATTTCGTTGGCGAAGCCCTTTATCAAAAAGGACGTCGCTTCTTCCAGATCGAGACCCCTGGAAAGCATGTAATAGACCTGCTCGTCGGGGATGGCGCCGGCGGTGGCACCGTGCGTGGCCTGCACGTCGTCGGCGAAGATTACCAGGCTGGGCTTGGTGTTGACCCGTGCTCCCTCGGAGAGGATCAGGTTCTTGTCGGCCTGGGTAGCGGCAGACTTCTGCGCATCCTTTTGGATCCGCGTAGTGCCACTGAAGACGGCCCTTGAGCGGTCGGTCAATATTCCCTTGAAGTATTGAGCGCTAGAGGTGTGCCCGCTGATGTGGTCGACGTTGATGTGGTTGTCGATGTGTTGGCGACCATCGGTGAAATACAGGCCCCTCAGGTCGCACTCGGCCCCCTCGTCGAGCAACCGGACCAGCACGTCGTTCCTGCCGACGCGACAGCCCCGGGAAAACGACGTGGTGCCGAACGTGGAATCCCGACCCTGAGATACCCTGGTGGAACCGATGTGAAACGCCCCCGGGCTCTCGTGCAGGTAGCGGTAGTGCGAGACGCGCGCACCCTCCTCGAGGGCGAGTTCGGTCACCGAGTCGGTGAAATAGACGCTCTCTCCGATGCCGACGTAGCTCTCAAGCAGAGTCAACTCGCTGTTCGGGCCCGCGACGACGAGGGATCGCGGGTACGTGACCTGGGGCTCGCTGCTGTCCGACGCTAGGAACACCAGATGTACCACACCGCGGGCCTCCCGACCGGCCAGCACGACCGCGCCATCGTCGAGGAAGGCGGAGTTAAGCGCCAGAAAGCCGTTCGAATCCGACGCCGCATGGCGCCCGAGCTCCGTCTCCACCCGACCGTCGGTCGCTGCTTCAGGAGATAGCAGGTTGGCTACCAGCAGCTGATCGGCACCCGCCGCGTTATCCAGTTTGTACTCGAGCCGCCCATCCACGAACACGAGCGTCGTCCATGCATCGTCCCAGGGCACCAGATCCTTGACCGTCTCCAGGCTGGTGGGGGTTGCCACGGCCCCGGAGCTGTGACCAAAGGTCGAGTTCGCAATGGGGGCGACGCTCGTAAAGCGCCAGTCCTCGTTGCCACGGGTGGCTGTGGGCAGGCCAAGGTCCTGAAACGCCGCGATGCCTGCGGCGCGCAATTGGGCAACACGACCGCCGCCGGCCGGCCGGCTTACATCAAACTCCTCGTGCTGAGTGAAATAGGTGCCGTAGTTGTGCCCGGGCGCGGTCCGGACGGTCATTGGCCGGCAGTCCCGGCGAACGCGACGTTCGCGTCTTGTTTGACCCAGTCGTATCCCTTGGCCTCCAGCTCCCTTGCCAGTTCAGGGCCCGCCGAGATTGCTATCCTGCCCTCGACCAGGACGTGCACGTGGTCGGGCTCTATGTAGTTGAGGAGTCTCTGATAGTGGGTCACCAGCACGACGGCGTTGGATTCGCTGCGGTGGCTGTTAACGCCCTGGGCGACGGTCTTCAGGGCGTCGATGTCCAGCCCGGAGTCAGTCTCATCAAGTACCGCCAGCCTCGGGTCTATCAGGAGCATCTGAACCATCTCCGAGCGCTTCTTCTCACCGCCGGAAAAGCCCTCATTGACCGAACGCCTCATGAGCTCCTGACTCATGCCCATCCTGTCTACGGCTCCTTTAAACAACCTGTCGAACTCCCGGGCCGACAATTCAGGCTCGCCGATGTGCTTGCGTCGCGCGTCAACCGATGCTTTGAGGAATTGCCAGGTGCGCACCCCGGGAAGTTCCGTCGGATACTGGAAGGCCAAAAACACCCCGGACAGCGCACGCTGATCCGGAGTGAGCTCCAGCATGTCTTCCCCGTCAAGATGTATGGAGCCAGCGGTAACCACGTAGTCGGGCCTGCCCGCGATGACGTTTGCAAGTGTGCTCTTGCCGCTGCCGTTAGGCCCCATAATCGCGTGGACCTCTCCGGACCCAACGCTCAGGTCTACCCCCCTCAGTATCTCGACGTCGCCGTCGGCAACCGAGGCGTGCAGGTCTCTTATCTCAAGCATGTCCGTGTTAGTTCCTCTTTCTGCGCAAAGCTGCACACGCGTGATCCGCTCAGAATGGCGGTGTGAGGCAGGTCCATGGGTCGCGACCGGGTCGCCGCCGGCAACCCGGAGGATCCGGGGTTGCCCGGCCGTCTAAGGCCTCAGCCGACGGCGCCCTCCAGGCTGACCTTTAGAAGCTGGGAGGCCTCCATTGCGAATTCGAAGGGCAACTCCTTGAAGATGCCACGGCAAAAGCCGTTGATGATCATGTAGTGAGCCTCCTCTTCGGTGAGGCCGCGCTGCATTGCATAAAACAGCTTGTCGTCGCTCACCTTGGAGGTGGATGCTTCGTGCTCCATCCTGGCGGTAGGGTTCCTGACCTCGATGTACGGCACCGTGTGAGCACCGCACCTGTCGCCAACCAGAAGCGAATCGCACTGGGTGAAATTTGTGGCGTTGTGCGCCGTCGGCAAAATCTGCACCATGCCGCGGTAGGTGTTCTGGCCCTGGCCGGCCGAGATACCCTTCGCCACTATCGTGCTCTTGGTGTTCTTGCCGGCGTGGATCATCTTGGTCCCCGTGTCAGCCTGCTGGTGGTTGGCCACCAGCGCCACCGAGTAGAATTCGCCGGTCGACTCATCGCCCTGCAGGATCACCGAGGGGTACTTCCAGGTGATGGCCGAGCCGGTCTCGACCTGCGTCCAAGAGATCTTGGAGCGCGCACCAAGAGCCTTGCCGCGCTTCGTCACGAAGTTATAGACGCCGCCCCTGCCTTCCTTGTCGCCCGGGTACCAGTTCTGCAGGGTCGAGTACTTTATCTCCGCATCGTCCAGGGCCACCAGCTCTACTACTGCAGCGTGGAGTTGGTGGGTCTTTCGGATCGGCGCGGTGCAGCCCTCCAGGTAGCTCACATAGCTGTCCGGCTCAGCGATGATGAGGGTGCGCTCGAACTGGCCCGACTCCTCGGTGTTTATGCGGAAGTAAGTCATCAGCTCGATCGGGCATCGCACCCCTCTGGGTACGTATACGAATGAGCCGTCGCTGAACACGGCGGAGTTGAGCGCGGCGTAGAAGTTGTCGGTGTAGGGGACGACGGAGCCCAGGTATTTCTCGACCAGCTCGGGGTGTTCCTGCACCGCCTCGCTGACCGAACAGAAGATCACGCCGGCCTCTTGAAGCCGCTCCTTATAGGTGGTCGCAACGGACACAGAGTCAAACACAGCGTCCACCGCGACGTCCGAGCCCGTCTCCTCGACCACGCCGGCCAGCTTCTTGCGCTCGTTCAGAGGGATTCCCAGCTTGTCGAACGCCTCCAGCAGCTCGGGGTCGACCTCTTCGAGGCTCCTCGGCCGATCCTGTGACCCCGGAGCCGAGTAGTAATGGATGTCCTGAAAGTCGATTCTCGGATAGTCGATCATGGCCCAGGTCGGCTCACGGTCTTCTTCCAGGAGTTTGATGAAATGACGATAGGCCTTAAGCCGCCACTCGAGCAGAAACTCGGGTTCTTGCTTTTTGGCTGAGATAAAGCGGACAGTTTCCTCCGAAAGGCCCTTGGGCAGCGTCTCGGACTGGATGTCGGTGACGAAGCCCCAGCGGTAGTCGGATTCGATCTCTGATGTGCGCGATATCACGCGCGGCTCGCTAGTCATGCGGCCTCCGTTGCGTGCTCGGGCGCCCAGCGCCCCCTAAGCGATGCCGGCGCCCAACTATGGGCGCCGGCGATGACGGTCTCGATAAGTCGTTGTTGACCAACTTGGTCAACAACGTAGTGTCCATGATACAGGCGGCCAAAATCGGAGTCAAACATCGGCCGGAGATGCCCGGCGCCCGAATTGGCGGGAGTGCAGGGCACGGTCAGGGGTCCAGTGGCATGCCGAAGGCGAGTTCGCCAATCAGGGAAAGCGCCCTGTCTGCCTCGACCTCCAGGGCGATCTCCACTGCGCCGGTGCCATATCGTGCAATGCTCATGCCTCGCTTCCGACCGTCCGCCACGACGCATATCTGGCCGGTGCTCGTCCTGACCACCGACGGGTCCAGGGCCACCGCGACGGCGAGCGGATCGCACATCCAGAACTTCTCTCCCGGGTGCGACCTGAGCCACTCAGCCAGCAGCCTTCCCGAAAGCGAGGCTCCAACCGAACCGCCGGGCGGAGTTAGCGGTCCGCTCTGTCCCACTTGGACCTTGCCGCACACGTCGAGCCCTACCACGGTGGACGCCATTTCGCTGCCGAGCACGCGGCCGGCTGCTTCGGGGTCGGAGTAGAAATTGAACTCGGCGCGGGGAGTGACGTTGCCAGGGCAGTGGAGCGCGCCTCCCATTATCCAAAGGCGGCGCACAAGGCTGGGCAGCTCGGGCACGGCGTCAAGAGCGTCAGCTATGTTGGTAAGCGGGCCTATGGCCATGAGCTCGAGCGAGCCCGGGTACAGGTGTGCCGACTCTACGATCAGGTCGACCGCCGAGCCCTTCTGTGGGTTGGTGACCGGGTCGCCAAGGTCTACGGTTAGACCGGTCTCGCCGTGGAAGTGATAGGCGTACTCGGGAACCCCTCCGGCCGGCCCCTCCGAGCCCGGCCACACACCGACATCGGATCGGCCGAGAGCCTCCAGGATCAGCAGGGCGTTGCGGGTCGAGTCGCTCAGGCAGACATTGCCCGCGACGGTGGCAAGACCCAGTACCTTCAGTTCGGCCGATGCGAGGGCCATGGCGATGGCCATCGCATCGTCGGTTCCTGGATCGGTGTCGACTACTACGGGCCGCACGCCGACGCCCGCCAGGCGGCTCGGGCACCCCGTCTTCCCAGCCGCTGGGCATACGCTGACCAGGCCTCGGAGGACGTGTGGGAGAAGCTGACGCCCAACTCCCGCTTTATCTTTTCGGTGCTGGCCGTCCAACGGTGCTGGATGAAGGCAAGGCCCGCCGCCGGGGCGTCGGACTGGAGCCTCAGGCTCCAGGTGGCGCTGGCCAACGCGTACAGGACGGATGCGGGAAGGGTGACGACCGAACGCCCCAGCATTCGGGCCATTTCGCTCCAGCGGACCACGCCCTCACCGGCCACGTTGTAGACGCCGGAGAGGCGATCGCGAAGGCCCTTCTCAAGGAGATCAACCAGGTCGTCCTCGTGAAGAAACTGCATCGGGGGATCGTAGCCACGGAGACCTATCAGCAGTGGCTTTGCGAATGCCCGCGAGATGAAGTTCCTGGCGTTCGGCCCCATGACAGGGCAGCCCCTCAGGATTCCGACCCTGATGTCGGGGTTCGCCTCGGCGAACTTTGAGATCAGATCCTCCGATCCCAGCTTATCCACCGCATATTGGAATCCTGGCAAGGGTCGCGGAGGAGAATCTTCGGTCAGCCACCTCGGGTTGTCGGGATGGGGGCCGTATATCGTCGTGCTGCCAAAGTACAGAAAGTGCTTTGCCCCCGCGGCCGCCGTCGCCGCCAGGGCATTGGTCGTACCACCTAGGTTGACTTCTCGTATGGCCTCCTCGTCCCGGCCCGGTTCAAGGACGAATGCCAGGTGGACAACCGCGTCGGGCTCGAACTCACGGAACAGATCATCGAGACTGGCGCGTACATCGTGTCTTTCGAAGGTGACCGATTCCGGATACTCGCAGTGCGGGCGCCGCAGGTCGACGGCCAATACCGCCTCGACCCAGTCCGCCCAGGCTAGTCGTCGCAGCAGGCTTGTACCCACGTATCCGGACGAACCGGTCACGGCAATTCTCATTTGATCTCGTCCGTGAAATCGAAGCGCAGGGTGCCCATCCCCGGAACGTCGAATCCCATGCCTATCTTGTGCGGACCATCGCCTAGTGCGACGCCGTCCACGCTTATCTCGATGTCGGTGTTCATGGCCAGGGCGAAGGTTCTGTCCCCGGACACCTCGGAAAACCCTATGCGCTCGCCCTGCTGGACGAAGAAGCTCGACTCGAGCGGAATCTCGCCGCCATCCACCGTCAGGGGCTGCAGCTTGTGCGCATAACCGGACCCCAGGTTGTTCCTCAGCCGGAAGGAGAAGCCGTCTTCTCCGCTGGACAGGCTGCCCTTGACGTAGAGTCTCCTGAGTAAGAAAGTTGGCACGCTCACCATGTTTCCGTCATCCTCCGTTAAATCCTTCGCCAGGTGCGTTCACGGCCCCGCCGATCCCCGGCCTATGTCCACACTGGCCGCATCTCTCTTCATCCTGTAGATGGCCTGCTCGCGCTCGATGACCGCGGAGGGAAGAATGTCGATGCGTCCGGACATCGCGGCGTAGGTGTGGATCTTTGCCACCCTTTCCACCAGCGCACACACCCTGAGAGCCTCCTCTACCGTGCTTCCCACGCCGACCGCTCCGTGGTTGCGTATGAGGGCAGCGCTCCTTTCCTCCAGCGCTTCGCAGACGTTCTGGGCAAGTTCCTGGGTGCCGGGAAAAGCGTAATCGGATACCCTGATGCCACCCCCTATGTACACGACCATTTCGTCCAGTATGGGTGGAATCTCCCGCCCAATGACTGCTGCGACGGACGAGAACACCGAATGGGTATGAACCACCGCCGCGACATCCTTCCTTCGGGCATAGATGTCCAGGTGCAGCAGGGATTCGGACGAAGGCGGCAGATCGCCCTCTACAGGCTCAAGATCACGGTCGACGATGACTATGTCGGATTCGTCCATGCCTGCGTACGGGACGCCCATAGGGGTGATAGCCATAAGGCCCTCGCCGCCGATCCTCACGCTCACGTTGCCGCTGGAGCCTGAGACCAGGTCCAGCCGTTCCATCTCCCGTGCCGCCCGTGCGACCGTGGCCTTCTCTGTGACGAACGTCCCGTCCATTTCAGATCGCCCTTGCCGTGCCCATTCGATGTTAGACCTGAACGCTGGCCAGTGCCGAAGAGGCCTGCAGCCAACGGGAGTAGTGGTCCTGGTATTCGGATGCCAGCAGCGCGTCGGGCGGGATCCTAACCATGTCCGCTGCCGAGCGGTTGGACACCTGCGAGGGTGAATCGCATCCGGTCAGGGCCAACTTGGCGCACAGAAAGGCGCCCGCTGCGCTGGCGCTCTTGTGGCTGAGTACCAGTATATCGGCGTCGAGAACGTTTGCAAGGACGTGACCAAACAGGCCGCTGCGTGCCAGTCCGCCGCCCAGGGCGATCGACTCTGCGGGCCTCCCGGTCACATCTCCGAGCTGCTCTAGGTTGGCCTTTATCGAATAGCAGACGGACTCGAGCGCGGCCCGGGCGAGATGGCCGGGTCCGCGCTCGTTCATCGTTACCGGAACGGGAAATACCATGCCACCGCAGCGAAGACCCACCGAGGACATATCCATGCGGGGATGGCCGAGTACGGCGATCGTGCCCTCGGCACCCGGCCCGGCGGCCTCGGCCGCCGACTCGAGTTCTTCAAACGAGCGGCCGGTCGTCTCGGCGATCCAGGAATACGCCCGGCCCGCGTCCCACGCACTGCTCTCCGCCACCCACCTGCGGCCGGCGAGATGGCAGCCCACCCACGTGGCGCCCCGCGCCGATGGCATAGGCAGTTCCGTTACCTGCTGAACCGGCGCGCTCCACCCGGCTACGACCGCGACCTGGCCAGGTTCGGTGGCGCCCATGCCGAGGGCGGCGCACTGGGTGTCCGCGCCGGCCGACACTACCGGCGTGCGAACCGCGATCCCCGTTTCCTGGGCGGTCCTGCGATTTATCCCGCCGACGACCCGTCCCGCTTCCACCATGGGCACGCTGTCGTCCAGCGGGACATTCAGCGTTTCGGCCAGCCGGGTGGCCCATCTTCTGCTGGTAATGTCGAGAAGGCCGGCCTCGCCGGCCAAGGTGGGCTCTGAGGCCAGAAGGCCGGTAATCTGGAAGATTATCCAGTCCGGGATAGTGACCGCGGTCCTGATCCTGTCGAACAGCCTCGGCCGGTTGTCCCTGAGCCAGACTAGCTTTGCCGGTGCAAAAAAGAACGAGGGCAGGTGGCCGGTCGTCTCGTAGACGAGTTCCCGGTGAGCCTCGTCTATCGCGGCGCCCTCGAATACAGCCCTCAAGTCAACGTTGGGGCCCAGGTATACGGCCTGGCCATCGTGGTCCAGGATTGCAATTCCCTGCCTCATGCTGGTGACCGCGACTGCCCCGACCTCTACGTCGACCCGATCGATAATCCGACGGATGAGCCCGTGCACCCCGGACAGGACCGAATCGGGTCTGAATTCCCGGGCCAGTGGGAGCTCTGCCGGGGCTATCGACGGAGGCCAGAAGGCCTGCTCTGCCGCCATTTCCACGCCCCGCTCGTCGAACAGGTGGCATCGGATGGAGCTCGTACCGGCGTCTATGACCAGTACTGCTTGCTCAGGCAATGGCCCGCTCCGGCCCCATCTCAGGCAACCGGCAGGTCGATTGCCCGGGGGTTGACCGCGTTTAGCGGCATCAGGCCGTCCAGGAATCGGATCATGTCGCCGGCGACCATCTCGGAGTGGCGATGTATCGTCTCTTCAGTGGCGCCGGCGATGTGAGGGGTGAGGAGCACATTCTCGGTGCTTAGCAGGGGGCTGTCGGGAGCGATAGGATGCGTGTCGAAGACATCTATCGCCGCACCGGCCAGAGGCCCCGCCTTGAGCGCCTCCAGCAAGGCCGCCCGGTCGGCGATCGCGATCCCGGAAGCTATTATCAGGAATGTGCCCGGCCTTATCAGGGACATTGCCTCGGCGTTCAGCATTGCCGTCGTTTCAGAGTTGATCGGAGCCAAGGTAGCTATGAAATCGGACCGTGCGAGCAGCGATTCGAGATCGGTCAGCTCGGCGCCGCCGTACCTGGTCACATATGGATCGTAGGCGAGCACGTTCATCCCGATGGCGCTGGCGATGGAGGCCAGGTGCCTTCCGATCGCGCCCAGGCCGATTATGCCCAGGCTCCTGCCGCCCAGTTCAATGCCGCGGAGGCTGAGGTAGGGTTCGACCGGACTCCTCCAACAACCTTCCTTGATGTAGCGGTCCGCCTCGGGGATCCGGCGGGCCAACGCGATCATGAGACCGAGCACGTGCTCGGCCACGGCGCAGGCATTGCGGGCCGGAGCGTTGACCACAAGCACCCCGTGCTCGGTTGCGGCGTCCACGTCAACATGGTTCAGCGCGGCCCGGCACACCCCCACGAAGCGCAGGGTGCTGACCTGCTCGAAGGTCTCGGCGAATACGAAGTCCGTCTCGACTATCAGGGCGGTGGCCCCAAGAGCGTTTATGCGTTCGGCCAGTTCGTCCGGGTCGTGGATCTTGAGGGTCTCCAGCCAGCTCTCGTACGTAATTTCCATGCGCTGTGAGAGCCGGGTAAGTGCGTCGGCCGAAAACGGCGCCAGGATAAGGGCGCTCGAAGGGTGGGGTGGGGTGGTGGTGGCCATTCGAGCTGGCTATCTTCCCCGCGGCACCAGTGTGCGGGCCAGGCTCATCGTCCAGAGGCGGCCCATCAGCAGGAGTTTTTCTGGTGTAGACAGGCCGATCCGCCTGCTGAACACGTCGAATCCGGAGCCTTCGATGCGGCTGAGTATGGCCGAATAGAGCGCGTGGAGCACCTCCGGGCAGGCCCTGGATTCGGGGCTGAGCAGGATGAAGAGGCGTGAGCCGCTATCAAAGTAGGCGCGCGCCCGCCTGGCCTGGGCTCCCATGAGCCCCCGGAAGCGCTCATCGATTACACCGGCCTTCAGGTCCGCCTCGCTGTACCCGAAAGACTCCATCTCGTCCTGCGGTATGTATATGCGGTCACGGTCTGCATCCTCCCGGATGTCGCGCATAATGTTGGTCAATTGCATTGCAAGGCCCAGGTCGATCGCGTATTTCCGCGCTGCCGGATCCCTGTAGCCAAATATCTCTATGCTTATGAGCCCGACTACCGAGGCTACCTTGTAGCAGTACTCGCGCAGCTCCCCGAAATCCGCGAACCTGGTCTTGACCAGGTCCATCTCCACTCCCTCGATCACTTCCAGCAGATGCTCTCGGGTAAAGCCGAATCTGGCCGCCGAGTGCGCTACCGCCGCCAATACGAGGTCGTCCGAGCGACCCCCGAGCGCCGAGTCCAACTCGGCCCGCAGGGCTGCGAATCCCCTGGACTTCTCGGTCGGAGAGGCATCGCCGTCGGCGATATCGTCGCATACACGGCAGTAGGCGTAGGCGGCGTATATCGCCCGCCGACGCTCGGCGGGAAGAGTGCGAAATGCGTAGTAGAAGTTCTTAGCCTCGGCCCTTGTCAACCTCTCGCAGTGGTTGTAGGCGTCGGCTATGTCTGGTTGCATTTTCGGGCGTTTGCGATTCAGGTTATCAGGGCGTCGCCCACGCCGGGTGTGAAAGCGGCCAGCGCCGTCGCCCGGGCCGTACGCCGGGGACGCGCAATACCGGCCGCTATATGCCCATGACCTGCACGTCGACCTGGCGGGTGTCGATCTGAAGAGCCTTGTCCGCATCCAGCTCTAAGGCGAAGATGCGCTGCCACTGCCCCAGGGTCATCCGACCGTCGACGATCGGTATCGTCTGGGAAGTCCCCAGCACCAGGTGCTGGCAGTGGGAGTGGCCGTTAGGGCACTCGTCCTCATGCATGTTGACCGTACGCACGCCGAAGTCGTTATGTCGGTAGTGGGCGCCCCGTGGCGCAAGGCGCTCAACGAATGACGCAAGGTCGGTCATGAGGAGGGGTTCGTTCTCCTGGATAACGGTTGCCAGGGTCGTGTGCTTGGAGAAGACGCACACCATGCCGTCTTGGACCCGGGATTCGGCGATCGCCTCGGATACCCGGTCGGTGATGTCGATGAACTGCGGAGCGTGGGAGGTCCTGACCTCTAGCGTACTGAGACATGTACGAAACGACGCCTCAATCACTCTCATGTGCTGACCTCCCGGCGGGCGAACGCGCACGGTCCTGCTCGTCGGCCTGACCCTACCATATCTCAAACATGGCATTCAACCGAACGTGCCTAGTTAGGCTATGTATCAGACTTTGCGCGCTTGACCGTTAATGGACTGGTTAATAGCCCTTTTGAGCCGTTCTCTGTTCCACCGCCTGAAGCGTCCCAGAGCGGCCAGCGGCCAGTAGATGCGGTACATGTGGTAATTGATCATGAAGCCGGCCGGCAGTTCGCGGCCCTGGAATCCTGACTCACCGTCTATCGGAAGGCGCTCAAGTCGCTGTCCGACGCCATAGCCGGGGAATCCGGTGCCGGTGAAGTGAGGCTCGTCCCACGTGCCGTCCTCTCCCTGCGTCTCAAGCAAGTAGGCGACACCCCTGATGGTTGCCGGGTGGTCTCCCTCGTCGGCAGCCAGCAGGGTCAACAGGGCCCAGGCTGTCTGTGACGCTGTGCTGGGTCCGCTGCCCCGAAGCGTCGGGTCGACGTAGGACGCTGGCGTCTCGCCCCAGCCACCGTCGGAGTTCTGGTGTCTGACCACCCATTCGACTGCCCGTCTGATCGGCTGCGCTTCGGGGCCCATTCCTATCGCCCTGAGGGCGGGTACCACGGAGCCCGTGCCGTAAAGGTAGTTGACTCCCCAGCGCCCGAACCACGAGCCGTCCGGCTCCTGGTCCCTCAAAACGTAGTCCAGGCCCCGACTTACCTGCTCGCTGTTCAGGTCGTGCCCCAGGGTGCCCAGAAGCTCGAGCACATGGGCGGTGACGTCGACGCTGGGCGGGTCTATGGTCTCGCCGAAATCCGAGAACGGGATGCGGGCGATGAAGGTGCGGGTGTTGTCCTTGTCGAACGACGCCCAGCCACCGTTGCTGCTCTGCATACCTTCAATCCAACGTACGCATCGCCGCAGCGCATCAACCTTGCCCTCTTCGTCCGGCAGGCTGGTGCGATAAAGGACCGTGCCTATTACGGACGCGTCGTCGATGTCCGGGTAGGTGTCATTCTCAAATTCGAAAGCCCATCCACCCGTCGGGACATCACGAGCCTTGACCTGCCAGTCTCCTCCGCTTGCCACCTGGTGGTCGAGGAGCCACTCGCCGGCACTGACAATCGCTGGATGGTCCCCCGGGGCGTCCGAGTCCAGCAGGGCCATCATGGCCAGTCCGGTGTCCCAGATCGGGGAAACGCAGGCCTGCACGCGCAGGCTTTCTCCCTCCTCGATCATGAAGCCTTCGAATCCGTCTATGGCCTTCTTTACCACCGGGTGGTCCAAGTCGTAACCCAGGGTGACCAGCGCCATGATCGAGTACACCCAGGGCGGCTGTATCCCTCCCCAGCTGCCGTCTGCCTCCTGGTGGTCCAGTATCCAGCGCTCGGCCTTTCGAATGGCCATCGACCTGGCTGGCTTTATGGGGAACTTCTCCACCAGGCGCAGCAGGAAGTCGGCGGCGTAGAAGAAGCCCTCCCAGCCTATCGCCCGCGACGGCCTCTTGATGGAGTAGTCGGTATCGTCCGGACCCTGGGGGAAAAGCTCAGGGATCGCCGCTTCGCCCGGAATCTCCCGAACGGGCTTCCTGTCCATCATTATCAGCAGGGGCACTATGGTGGCCCTCGCCCAGCTGGAGAACTCGTATATGTTGACCGGGAGCCAGTTAGGCATCAGGACCAGTTCCGCCGGCATCACCGGCACGCCTTCCCACCGCCACTGCCCGAACAGCGAGAGCCAGATCTTCGTGAATACGCGGGTAGAGGGAACCCCACCCTTGCTCAGGATGAACTCCCTGGCCTTCGCCATCAGAGACTGTTCTGCCGAGACCCCCGCCACTTTGAGAGCAAAGTAGCACTCGACCGTGGTCGAAAGGTCACCGGGGGCGCCGTAGTACTGGCCCCAGGTACCGTCAGGGCGCTGCTGCCCGAGGATATGGTTGGCCAGTTTGCGCTGCCTGTCGGGGTTCCGCAGTCCCAGGAACTCGTTCAGCAGGAGGAACTCGGCCTCCATGGTGGGGTTGGACTCCAGCTCGCCCCACCAGTAGCCTTCCCCGTATTGCTCGGCGAAGAGGTAAGCTTGGGTGCGGGAGATAGCCTGGTCCAGGTTCGCGCCCTCGGCGATGGAACGCCCGGGGATTGCCGCGGGCTTGTCGATTGACTTCACCATGGCAGCCTCAAGTCGTTCCCAGCCGGTAGGCCGGGGTCCACGCTTCGGCGGTGACCACGGCGGCCAATATGTCGGTGAGCCGGCGACTGGCGCGGCGCACCTGGTGCCACAGCCTTAGCAGGGGAACCAGGTCCGAGGGGTTGCCGAGCATGTGACGGGCTCCGCCCCAGAGCGACCTCGACTTCTCCTGCTCGGTCGCCTTCGTCACGAAGGTGGGCAGGTTCTGCTCCATGGGATCCATCACGCTTCGGACGACCATGTGGGGCAGGCCTCGCTCGACCGCAACCTCGCTCACCCAGTAGCTCTCCATGTCAATGACGTCGGCACCGAAGCTCTTGCCTATCCAACGCTTCAGGGCGCTACCGTGGACGATCTGATCGACGGTCACGGACTCGCCCCAGGTGCAGCCGCCGGCGACTCCGCCAATGGCATCCGACAGCCTGATCATCAGGCCCTCGTCGATCAGGGTCCGCGACCTCGGGCCCTCCTTGCCCCAGGTGGTGGGTGGGCCGCACAGGGCCAGTATCCGGCTGCAGACGTAAAGGTCTCCAGGTCTGGCCCCGGGCTTGGCCGCACCTGCAAATCCGGCAGACACGATCAGGTCGGGGTCGTACTCGTCTACTAGGAGCCGGGTCGCTCGCTGGGCCCTTTCCCGTCCGGCACCGCCCTCTGCGAGCACGACGTTAGGCAGATGGGCCGACTCGAAGAAGCGGACGCCCTCCGGGCCCGTGACAGGGTCGAATTTCCCGACCCGCGAAAAGTCCGAAATCTCCCTGCCTATGGCCGCCACGACGCCTATCACTAGCCGGCGCCCAGCCCGCTGTTTCCGACGGCCCCGCCCACGACCATCTTCGCCGCCGCGGCCGGGTTTACAAAGGCGTCGTAGATTGAGGCCGATTCGAATCCGCAGTGCATCAGGCAGTTTGCGCAGCGAGGGTCTTTACCGACGCCATAGCGCTCCCAGAGCTCGTCCGACATCAGTTCGTCGAACTGCTCGGTGTGGCGGTCGCCGAGCAGGTAGCACGGCTCGCGCCAGCCGGACACGGTGTAGGTGGGGTTCGACCAGGCGGTGCACTGGTACTCCCGTTCGCCCCGAAGGAAGTCCAGATACAGGGGGTTGTTGTAGAACCGGATCCCGTGCTTGGGATCCAGGATGCGGGTAAACACCTCCCTTGCCTTTCGGCGCGATATGAACAGTTCCTGGTTGGGCACCGAATCGAACTGGTAGCCGGGCGACACCATGCAGCCCTCGACGCCCATGTCGGTGAGCATCTTGAACATCTCGATCATGTCGTCTTCGTCGACGCCGTTAAAGATCGTCGTGTTCGTGGTAACCCGGTAGCCCTTTTCCAGCGCCGCCTTCATGGCTCGCACGGCTATCTTGAAAACGCCCTTGCGGTATACAGATCGGTCGTGGGCCTCTTCCATGCCGTCCATGTGGACGACGAAGCAGAAGTACTTGGAGGCGGGGATGGACTTCATGACCCGTTCCATCAGCAGGGCATTCGTACACATGTACACGAATCGCTTGGTGGCGACGATGCGCTCGACTATCTCGTCGATCTGGGGGTGCATCGTCGGCTCGCCCCCGGCGATCGAAACTATGGGTGCACCCGAATCCTCCACGGCCTGCATGCACTGCTCCACCGTGAGCATGCGGTCGATTACCGCCTCGTACTCGCGTATGCGTCCGCACCCCTCGCAGGCCAGGTTGCAGGCCTCAAGCGGCTCCAGCATGGTCACCAGGGGGAATTTCTTGCGGCGGGCCGCCTTGTTCTTCATCACATACCAGCCAAGGCGGACCGCAAGTTCCATCGGTCTTGTCATCCGTTATGTCCTCCCCTCGTCCTCTGTCGTTTGGTGCTGCGCCGTGGGGATTCTCTAAGCCTCCCCCGGCTATGGGCCCACAGGGCCCCGTTCAGTGCTCTCTTACCAGAAGGAAATGGGCCAGCTCCTCGACCTGGTGCTTGGCGGCCGGCGCCATCTCCACCGGCGCCAGGGCGTCCAGGGCCTGCATTGCATGACGCTCCGTAAGGTCCTCGGCCGTACCTCTCGTGCCCAGCCGCTGCATCACCTCGAGCACGGCGTCGACATCCTCGTCGCTCGGCTCTTCCTTTCGATAGACGTACTCAAGTGTCTCGGCGTCCGCACCCGAAGCATTCGCCATGGCGTGGACCACCGGGAACGAATTTTTCTTGCGGCGAACGTCCGCCCCGACTGGCTTGCCGGTGCTATCGGGGTCTCCCCAGACGCCGAGGACGTCGTCCTTGACCTGGAAGACCAGCCCGAGTGCGCGACCGCACCGGCGGAAGGCCTCCACCGTCTCCGGGTTGCGAGAACCCACGTAGGCCCCCAGTTCCAGTGAGCAACGGATGAGGGCGCCCGTCTTGCGGGCAATCATGCCCAGGTATTCGTCGAGCGAGATGTCACCTCGGCTCTCGTATGACAGGTCCAGGAACTGCCCCTCTATCATCTCCAAGTAGGCCCCGGTCAGCGTGTCGCTGAGCTCGATCACCTCGTCGTCGGTCAGGCCGTGTGCCGCGGCATCGGACAGCGCCATGTCCGCCAGGGTCCGCAGCACGTTGCCCGCGACGATCGCCCTGGGCACGCCCCAGATCTTCCATATGGTCGGCCTGTGGTGCCTGGTCTCGTCGCCGTCCTGGATGTCGTCGTGGATGAGCGAGAAGTTGTGGACGTACTCCAGCGCAACCGCCGCGGGCATGGCCCGGACAGGGTCTCCTCCGGTCGCCTCGCACGCGAACAGGCACAGGGTCGGCCGCATCGCCTTGCCCGTGGCGGCCTCGATGGGCCGTCCGGCAGTGTCGGCCCGGCCCATCCCATAGCGCAGTACCCCGTACACGTCTATAGGCTCCGGAGCATGCGCCGGTGGCGTATCGTAGCCGCGGCGCAGGCCCGCATCGATCGCGTCCGAGAGGTCCTGACGGTACCGGTGGAAGATCGGCGGCAGTTCGCGCGGACTGGTCGCGTCGGCCTTTGCGGCGGTCACGTTGGTACTGTCAGCGGAAGTTGCCACCGTTAGGTAAGTCTTTTGCGAGGAGGCCTCTGCACCGCCCATGTTGGTTGGGCGTTTAGGCGTTTGTACAGGTGTCGAAGGGCTCAGAGACCACTACATAGTATTACGATGCCAGATCGTAGCATCGGGCCGAAAACCGTGTCAATACAGCCGTCGGTGGGCGAGCCGTTTGTGTATTTTTTCACTTGAAAGATTTTTTGGCGCTGTGCTATAGTGCGCCGCGCGCGTGCGGCGCGTGCCTGCGCCCTCAACGCCGATGCTCGACGACTACTTTCGCCAGTACGGAATAATATCCATTATCGCGGCGTTGGCGGTCGCCGTACCGACGGGCATGCTCATGGCATCCTGGGCCCTGTCCGTCCTTAAGATCAGGCCCCATAAGCCCAGCCCGGTCAAAAAGGCGATCTACGAGTGCGGCTTTGAGACGCTCGGAGGCCGTTGGAGCGGGTTCAACATCCGCTTTTACACCTTCGCGCTGATCTTCGTGATCTTCGATGTTGAGGTCGTCTTCCTGTTCCCCTGGGCGGCCAGCTTCGGGTTTCTGTCCACTCAATTCGGCCTCTTCGTGCTGATTGAGATGGCGGTGTTCGTGGCCATACTCGTCGTCGGTTGGCTCTACGCGTTTCGCAAGGGAGACCTGGAATGGACCTAGTCGCCGGGGCGTTCCAATGACAATGGGACCGGAGGCCGGGCGCATCGATCTCGATGGCGGGCGCATTCCGCTCTATGCCGCAACGGCCGCCCTCGACGCGGAGGAGGGCGCCTACATCAACCGCCTCAAGGCGAGCAATACCGAGCCGATCGCCGAGCCGCTCATCGAGGTACCCGACGACCTTCGGCGCAATCTCGCTGTGACCTCCGTCGACGCGCTGATCAACTGGGGGCGCAAGTCGGCGGTCTGGCCGCTGTCGTTCGGTCTGGCCTGCTGCGCCTTCGAGATGATGGCAAGCGCGATGTCACGCTTCGACATCGCGCGATTTGGCATGGAGGCCTTCAGGGCCTCTCCGAGGCAGGCTGACCTGATGATCGTTGCCGGCACCGTGACCTGGAAGATGGCCCCGGCCATCGAGCGCGTCTACGAGCAGATGGCGGAACCGAAGTGGGTGATCTCGATGGGAGTCTGCGCAACCAGCGGCGGGCCGTACTACGAGTCCTACAGTGTCGTTCCCGGGGTCAACCACATCGTCCCGGTGGACGTTTACGTTCCCGGTTGCCCGCCCAGACCTGACGCCCTCCTGTACGGCGTAATGCAGCTGCACGACAAGATCAAGCGCTATTCACTCGCGGGCCAGGCCGCCGGCCGTTAATGTCCATTCCTCTTTCCGGCGATTGGGTCGCCGGTAGGATCGAGACGGAGATGGACGGTGTCGTGACCGGGTTCAACCAGACCGACGTGTGGGTGCGCCCAGACGATCTCGTCCGCGTCGGAAGATTCCTCAGGGACGACCCGCAGATAGACCTTCAGATGCTCAACTCGATCTCGGCGGTCGACTACGTGGAGTGTTTTGAACTGGTCTATCACTTCCGGTCCCTGCGCCTGAATACGACCTTCGTGCTCAAGGCGCGGAGCTATGACCGGGAATATCCCTCTTTCCCTTCCCTTACAGGCGTGTGGCCCGGTGCGGACCTTCAGGAAAGGGAAGTTTGGGACCTCATGGGCGTATCGTTTACCGACCATCCCAACCTCAAGCGGATACTCCTGTGGGAGGGCTTTCCGGGCCATCCGCTTCGCAAGGACTTCATACGTTGAGAGCCGCAGGCGTCTTGCCAGGCGAGCGGTTTCCCTTCCCTCTGATATGCCTCTAAAGACCGAGCCGGTAACGATCAATCTCGGGCCTCAGCACCCTTCTACGCACGGGGTATTCAGGCTCAGGGTCACGTTCGATGGAGAGGTCGTGCTCGACGTCGAGCCCGTGATCGGCTACCTGCACAGGGGCACCGAGAAGCTGGCCGAAGAGCGCAACTACGTGCAGATCGTGACGCTTACCGACCGTCTCGACTACGTGGCGGCGATGACCAACAACCTCGCCTACGTGCGTGCCGTCGAGCGGCTCGCCGGGATCGAGGTGCCCGAGCGAGCAATGTACCTTCGGGTTATCTCGGCCGAGCTCCAGCGCATCGCGAGCCACCTGATCTCCACGGGCTTTTTGCTGGACGAGCTGGGAGCCTTCCACACTCCGCTGATCTACTGCTTCCGGGAGCGCGAGCGCATCCTGGAGATGTTCGAGATGCTGTGTGGGGCTCGCATCACCGTCAGCTACATGAGGCCCGGCGGGGTGCTGCAGGATGCGCCCAAGGACTTTTGGCCACGGCTCGACGAGTTCGTCGAGACCATGCCCGGCTATCTGGATGAACTCGAGGGCCTGATCACCGAGAACGAGATCGTCCTCACCCGCACTCGCGACGTGGGCATACTCAGCGCCGAGAGGGCCATCGAGGGCTCCGTGACCGGCCCGGTGCTTCGCGCGAGCGGCGTGGAGTGGGACCTTCGCAAGGCGGAGCCGCACGAGATCTACGACAGGGTGGACTTCGACGTGCCGATCGGGGCTGTTGGGGACACGTACGACCGGTACCTGGTCAGGGTCCTTGAGATGCGCGAGAGCGTTCGCATAGTCAGGCAGTGCGTCGAGCAGATCGCACCTGGCCCGGTGAGGACAGAGACGCCTTTCGTGATCAGGCCGCCGGTCGGCGACGCGTACGATTGCACCGAATCTCCAAAGGGGGAACTCGGGTTCTACATCGTCAGCGACGGCGGTATATCCCCCTACCGCATGCATATCAGGGCTCCGTCGTTCATCAACCTCACGCTGCTCAAGGAATTGCTCGTGGGCTGGAAGATGGCCGACCTGATAGTGATCTTCGGCAGCATAGATGTCGTGCTCGGGGAGGTTGATCGATAGTGGAGGCCCCGGTGGCGCGCGCTGGATTCGACTTCACGGGTATATACGGCTTCTTCGATGACCTGATGCCGGAGAACCTGGATTGGCTGGTCTTCGTCATCACGGCGCTGATTCTGGGGGCGGTAGTGCTCAATGCCCTGATACTCTCGACCGCCCTCTACACGTGGTTCGAGCGCCGCGCGCTGGGCCGGTTCCAATCGAGGCTCGGGCCCAATCGGTGGGGTCCGTTCGGCCTGCTCCAACCGATCGCCGACCTTGTCAAGTTGATTTCCAAGGAGGACACGGTGCCGGAAGGGGCGGACCGACCGGTCTTCAACATCGCCCCCATCGTGTTCCTGGTTCCCGCCCTCATCGTCTTTTCCGTATTGCCCCTTCACGGCGGAAGCTTTGTGGGCAAACTCAACGTGGGGCTGGTATTCATCGTGGCCATCACCTCGGTCAATACCCTTGGCGTTTTCATGGCCGGTTGGGCCTCGCGCAACAAGTACGCGATGTTCGGCGCGATGCGCGGCGTGGCTATGCTGGTCAGCTACGAGGTTCCGATGGGCCTGTCCATAGTCGCCGTCGCGATAGGGGCGGGGACACTATCACTCTCGGGGGTTGTGCTTTCTCAGGACGTGCCGTTCCTGCTGGTTATGCCACTGGGATTCTTCGTATTCGTGACCGCCGCGACCGCCGAGATGAGCCGCACGCCGTTCGACATGATCGAGTCGGACTCTGAACTGGGGGCCGGTTACAACACCGAGTACAGCGGCATAAAGTTCGCCCTTCTCCAGCTGAACGAGTTCATGGCTCCGATAATAGTAGCGGCCATAGTGACGACGCTGTTCTTGAGCGGCTGGCGCGGATGGGGTCCCGTTCCGGGCACCGTCTGGTTCGTGATAAAGACCTTCATTGTGATCTGTGCCTTCCTGTGGATCCGGGCGACATGGCCGCGTCTCAGGGTCGATCAGATCATGGGTCTGGCCTGGAAGGGACTGTTCCCGCTCGCCATAGTCAACATCTTCGCCATCGCCGTGGAGGTACAGGTGCTGCGCGACGAGGTCACCGGCGCCCTCAGCAGGAACGATCTATGGATAATGGCAGCCATCAACTGGGCCGGCACGATCGCAATGATCGCCGTGCTCTCCAGGGTGCTGAACAGGGGCAGGATGCGCAGGCCACGGCCGCAGGCCCTGCCCCTTGCGAACATGTACGGCGTCGGCCAGCCGGCCGAGTCGTCCGTAAGGGATGTCGACTGAAATGTACGGACTCGGAATGGCAAAAGGGCTGATCGTGACGGCCAAGAACCTCATCCTGCCCAGCAGGCTGACCTCTGTCCAGTACCCGGACAGGAGGGTGGGTATCCTGGGCCTGGCCAAGCATGACGGCGTCAACCCCCTTCAGTTGCTGGTCAAGCGCCCGGGACAGGCGCTGAAGGCCATGGCCGGCCTTGCCACGGTCGCCGACAGGCTGCCCCAGCATCCGCGCTTTCGGGGAGAGGAATTCACCTGGTACGAACAGCGCTGCACCGGCTGCGCCAGCTGCGCCAAGTACTGCCCTCTGGGAATCATCGAGATCGTGACCAGCGAGTCCGGTGAGCAGGTTCAGGAGGGTCAGAAGTATCACCTTGATGTGTTCGATATCGACATCGGGCGATGCATGTTCTGCGGGCTCTGCGTTGAGGCCTGCCCTTACGATGCCCTGCACATGGGCAGCGGCTTCGAGGAGGGCCAGTACAGGCGGAACGACCTGGTCATTCGCAAGGACAGGCTGGTAGAGGAGCCGAAGCGTCCAAGCACGTGGTTCCGTCCCCAGCATGCCGCGGCACGCTATGACCCTCACAGGGCGGCCGGTGAGGTCGAGTGGTCCACAGCGGGACGACATGAGCGGCCGACCCTGGATGACCAGCGCGCCAGGTGGGCCAAGCGGTGATCGCTCGGGGCAGGTCGATCGCGCTGGGCTGCACCGCTGAAACCGTTTGTGACCGCGTCCTTGCGGCGGGCGGAGCTCGGTAGTGCAGCTAGGGGCGGGGACCGAGGCATCCCTCTTAATTGACATCGTCTTCTGGGCGATAGCGGCCTCGACCGTCGTGGCGGCCCTTGCCGTCGTGCTCCTCAGGGACGTGTTCAGGGCCGCGCTGTTCCTTGTCGTCGCGCTACTTGGTGTGGCCGGCCTTTTCGTGCTTATGAGGGCCGAGT
Organism: Dehalococcoidia bacterium; assembly: GCA_965207145.1. Classification (GTDB taxonomy): domain Bacteria; phylum Chloroflexota; class Dehalococcoidia; order Lucifugimonadales; family UBA2962; genus CAUZIR01. Next base: position 1,729,403 of record OZ242262.1, read on the forward strand.
TCCTCGCCGTGGTGCAGGTGCTGATCTACGTCGGGGCAATCTCCGTGCTGATCATCTTTGCCGTGGTCACGACCAGGGACGTAGAGCAGGGCAGCCCGTTCAATGCGCTGCGGCTCCCGATGCTCGCAATTGCCGGTCTCCTCATGGCCTGCGTGGCCTTTGTCATCTACAGCACCGACTGGGTCCTGATCGAGGCGGCGTCATCCAGCGGCGAGATATCCGGTGCCGCGGCCGACGAGATCGGCCGTGTATACGACAACACGATTCCCGGCATAGCCGGCCTGCTGATAACCGACTACGTCCTCGCATTCGAGGTGGCCTCGGTCGTTCTCCTGGCGGCCGTGGTGGGCGCCCTGGCCCTGTTGAGGCGGCGATAGATGGGCCTCGAAAGCATGCTCCTTGTCGGGGCGATCGTCTTCTTCATAGGGCTGTTCGGCGCGCTGACCAAGCGCAACGCGATCGTGGTCCTGATGTGCCTTGAGTTGATGTTCAACGGGGTCAACATCACGGCTGTGGCACTTTCCCGCTACGTCCTGCCCAGGGCGGTGGCGGGGGAGTCGGTCGGCGCGCTCGAGGAGGCGGCAAGGCTGGTGCTTACCGGGCAGGTCTTCTCTGTCTTCATCATCACCGTGGCCGCCGCAGAGGTGGCACTCGGTCTGGCCATAGTCATAGCCCTGTTTCGCAACCGCGAGACGGTCTTTGTATCCGACGCAAACGAGATGAAGCACTAGGCGTGTTTACCGACTACCGAAAGGCTCCCAACCTGATGGCGGCCGAGATGTGGAAGGCGGCGCTGGAGGCGGAGGGACTGCCCACCAAGATCCTGCCAGAAGGCGACATCCTCACCTGGGGTGAGAGGGTGACGTACAGAGTGATGGTTCCCAAGGGTCGCGAGCATGTGGCCGACGAGATTCTCAGGAAGCTCTAGATGATCGGTGAGATTGCCGTCTGGCTGATCTTCCTGCTGCCGCTGGCCTCTTTCCTGGTCATCGGCCTGATCGTGCGTCCGCTGCTCGGCAGCGGGGCGCGGGCGGCCGGGTGGGTGACCATTTCGGCCATGGCAGGTTCCCTTGCCCTGGCAATCTGGGCTCTGGCGAGCGTGGCGAGCAATCACGGCGCGGTGGAGTTCGAGCCCCACACGTGGCTGACGGTGGGGGGTCTGGACATAAGCGTTGGCATAGTGCTCGACGGCCTCACTGCGGTCATGCTGCTCGTGGTAACGAGCGTAAGCCTGCTCATCCAGATCTACTCGACGGCATACATGAAGGGCGACGGCGGCTACGCGCGCTACTTTGCCTACATGTCCCTGTTCACCGCATCGATGGCCGGACTGGTCATGTCGTCGAACCTGGTCCAGATGTTCGTATTCTGGGAGCTCGTCGGGGCATGCTCATACCTCCTCATAGGATTCTGGTTCCACAGGCCCTCTGCGGCGGCGGCGGCCAAGAAGGCCTTCGTGGTCACCCGCGTCGGAGATTTCGGGTTCCTGCTGGCCATCCTCTACCTGTTCTTTAACGCGGACTCCTTCACCGCCCAGGGCCTGAACCCGCTTGACGTGACCGACCTGCACGCCGCGATCGCCATTGGCGGCGTGATGACCAGCGCGGTGGCGGGATGGGTGGCCGGCGGGATATTTGCCGGAGCCGTGGGCAAGTCGGGGCAGGTGCCGCTCCATACATGGCTGCCAGACGCCATGGAGGGCCCAACTCCGGTGAGCGCGCTAATACACGCCGCCACAATGGTCGCGGCCGGGGTGTTCCTGGTCGCGCGGTTCTTCCCCGTGTTCGAGGCCTCGGACGAGGCGATGCGGACCGTCGCAATAGTGGGCGGGGTGACCGCCATATTCGCGGCCAGCATCGGGCTGGTTCAAAACGACATAAAGCGGGTCCTCGCCTACTCGACCATCAGCCAGCTCGGCTACATGATGCTGGCACTCGGCGTGGGAGCGTACGGTCCGGCGATCTTCCACCTGTTCACACACGCGTTCTTTAAGGCCCTGCTCTTCCTAGGTGCAGGCAGCGTCAGCCATGCCGCCGGGGGAACCTTCGACATGCGCTACATGGGCGGGCTGCGCAGGAGGATGCCGTGGACCTGGCTGGCGTTCCTCATCGGGGCCCTCAGCCTGGCCGGCATAGCTCCCACCGCGGGCTTCTGGAGCAAGGACGAGATTCTGGGTTACGCGCGGGCGGGCGCAACCTGGGACGCGGAGGTCGTCTTCTGGCTGGGCCTGGTCGCCGCGTTCATGACCGCCTTCTACATATTCCGCGCGCTGTTCATGACCTTCGAGGGCGAGTACAGGGGCGGTGCCGCGGCCGACCCCGAGGCCGATGCTCACGGGGACGCCGAGCCGCACGAGTCGCCTCCCAGCATGGTATTACCGCTGGTCCTGCTCGGCCTCGCCACGCTCGCCGTCGGCTGGCTGGCCAATCCGCTGACTGATCTGCGTGTGGTTCCTCTGCACTGGTTCGCCGAGTTCGTCAACATAGGCCCGGCCCACGAGTCCCTGTCCGACGGCCACGTAGCCGTAAAGGACTTCAGCCGCGGCCTGGCCCTGGTCACCAGCCTGCTGGCGGTCGGCGGCATCGTGCTGGCCTACCTGATGCACGTGCTCAGGTCCAGGGGGCGGATGGTAGGCCTGGGGCCGGCTGAGCCGCTGCATCGTGCGCTGGTCCGCAAGTACTACGTGGACGAGCTATACGAGGGCCTGATAACGCGCAGGCTCTTCTACGGTCGCTTCGCCCTGTCACTGGACTGGCTGGATAAGAACCTGGTCGACGGCGTGGTCAGGACGCTTGACCGGCTAGGCCGCAACGTCGGCCGGGCGATAGCGCAGGTGCAGACGGGACAGCTCCAGGGCTACGGGACGGTGATATCCGTCGGGGTGCTCGTGATATTCGGGATCTACCTGCTGTTCCGCTAGGGGTATGGACGGCGTGAACGGACTACTGACGAGCCTGGTCTTCCTGCCGCTGGTCGCTGCCGCGGTGATAGCGCTGCTCGCCCGCAGTGACCGTCAGGTGAGATTGGCCGCGGGGGCCGTGGCGCTGGTACAGCTGGTGCTCAGCATCGTCGTATTCGCGGGCTACGACCGCGACGCGGGCGGGCTGCAGATGGTGGACCGGGTCTCAGACTGGGTGCCCATCGCCTCTTTCAACGTCGAGTACTTCCTGGCCGTGGACGGGCTGAGCGCTCCCATGGTCCTGCTGACCGGACTGCTCGGGATGGCCGCCGTATACGCCTCCTGGGGAATCAAGCACCGCGTAAAGGAATACTTCGTCTGGCTGCTGGTCCTGCAGACCGCCGTGCTAGGGGTGTTCACGGCGCTCGATTTCCTCATGTTCTTCCTTTTCTGGGAACTCGAGCTCGTGCCGATGTTCTTCCTGATCTCCACCTGGGGCAGTGGCCGCAAGGAGTATTCGGCCATGAAGTTCCTGCTGTTCACCTTTATCGGCAGCGCCTTCATGCTGGTGGGAATCCTTGCCCTGTTCGTCACGTTTGGCACGTTCGACATGGCCGCCATGCCGGGCCTGATCCAGGGTGGCGCCAAGCTCGCTCTGCCCGTCGGGGCCATCTTCGGCCTGCTATTCGTCGGGTTCGCCGTAAAGCTGCCGGTCTGGCCGGTTCACACTTGGCTGCCGGATGCCCACACCGACGCGCCGACGGCGGTGAGCGTCATGCTCGCCGGCGTACTGCTCAAGATGGGCGGCTACGGGATGATCCGGGTCACCGCGGCGATGATGCCCGATACCATGGCGGACCTGTCCTGGCTCCTGGCCACCGCCGGCGTGATAAACGTCCTGTACGGTGCGGTGGTCACCCTGCGGCAGACGGATATGAAGCGGCTCGTGGCCTTCAGCAGCATCAGCCACATGGGATACGTGCTGATCGGCCTGTCGGCGATCGCGGCGGCCTCGGCGGAGACGGGTGCCATCGGGCTCACCGGCGCGGCGATGCAGATGTTCACCCACGGCACTATCACGGGCCTGATGTTCCTGATGGTGGGTCTGGTATACGACCGCGCGCACACCAGGTACATACCGGACCTTGGCGGCCTGGCCGGCAGCATGCCGCTGATAGCGGTGGGCTTTCTGGTAGCCGGATTCGCCTCTCTCGGCCTTCCGGGGACGAGCGGATTTGCGGCCGAGATCCTGGTCTTCCTGGGCGCCTTCCCGGTCTGGAGCTGGCCGACGGTGCTCGCGGTCTTCGGGGTGGTCATCACGGCTGGCTACATCCTGTGGATGATTCAGCGGGCGATGTTCGGACCGCGCATGGAGCGGTGGTCGACGCTCCCTGACGCGACCCGCACCGACCTGATCCCCATGGTCCTGCTGATCGTCCCGATCATCCTGTTCGGCATATACCCGGCGTTCATATCCGACGTGTTCGCAATCGGCATCGAGCCGATCGTGCAGGACGTTACGGGCGCGCAGGTCGGAATGCGTTAGGGGCGAATCGCCAGTGGTTGTTCTCTTCGATGATGCGAATGCCGGGATCTTTGCAGGGCGTGCGGGCCTGCATTCCGTGAGGGGCCGGGCGTGACCGCCTACGACATCTACCTGCTGTCTCCCGAGCTGTGCCTTGTCGGCGTGGCCCTCTTGATCCTGCTCGTCGACTTTCTCGCAAAGGACCGAAGATTCCTGCCGGTCCTGGTGGTGTCCGGCCTGGTTGCCGCGCTGGCGCTGACGACCGCGCTGTGGATCGACCTGGACCATGGCGACCCTGCGGTGACGGGCGTATTCGGGACTCTCTCGGTGGACAAGTTCAGCCTGTTCATCAAGTTCCTTCTCGCCGGCTCAATGGCGGTCGTCGTGCTGATGTCCACCGAGTACATTCGCCGCTTCGACACCCTCAGGGCCGAGTATTTCGCCCTGATCCTGCTTTCGGTGGCGGGCATGATGCTGCTCGGCTCGACGCTGGAGCTGATCACGATCTACATCGCCCTGGAGCTGACGGCGCTTCCGCTCGCGGCCCTGGTGGCCCTTGCCGGCAGCAGCCGGTCCACCGAGGCGGGCATGAAGTTCCTGATCCTGAGCGCCCTGAGCTCGGCCCTGCTGCTTTACGGCATGGTGTGGGTGTACGGCTTTGCCGGCAGCACGGACCTGGGCGAGATCGCCCGCGGAATCTTTAGCGTAAGCAGCGGCGCAGAGCCGCTTGGCGGATACGCCCTCCTGCTCGGGATCGTGTTTATCATCGCCGGATTCGGATTCAAGATCTCCACCGTCCCGTTCCAGATGTGGGTGCCGGACGTGTACGAAGGTGCCCCAACGCCGGTAACGGCGTTCCTGTCGGTGGCGAGCAAGGCGGCCGGCTTTGCGGTGATACTGCGGGTCTTCTACGTGGCCTTCCCGGATTCCCTGGTCAGCATCGAGTGGAGCGCCATCTTCGCCGTGCTGGCGATCATGTCCATGACCCTGGGCAATTTCGTTGCGATCGCCCAGCGGGGAATGAAGCGACTGCTGGCATACTCGACCATTGCGCACGCGGGCTACATCATGGTTGGCCTGGCGGCGGTCACCGCCAGGGACCCCGCCGGCGGCAACCCCGAAGGCCCGGCCGGGGTGCTGTTTTATCTGGTCGGCTACGCGGCCACCAATCTTGCGGCGTTTGCCGCGGTGATAGCCATCTCAAACCGTGTCGGCAGCGACCGCATCAAGGACATGGCCGGGATGGGCAGGCGCGCGCCCTGGCTTGCCGCCGCGCTCACCTTCGCCCTGATCTCCCTGACGGGGGTTCCGCCGACGGTGGGATTCATGATCAAGCTCAACATATTCAGCGCCGCGGCCAGCAGCGGACTCTCGTGGCTGGTGCTGGCCGGAGCGCTCAACAGCGTCGTGTCCGCCTACTACTACGTGCGTGTGATAAAGGTCATGTACCTGTCCGAGCCGGCCGAGGCGCGCCCCGTCAAGGGCGAGAGGCCGCTTCATGTGGCCCTCGGGGTGAGTGTTGCCGCGCTCCTGTTCTTCGGAGTCTATCCGACCCCGCTCATCCGCATGGCCAAGACGGCGGCCGAGGTGCTGAGCATCGGGCCCGTGATGTAATCTGGGGGCGGAATCCCAGTCCTCTCCTATGAACGAGCGCAAGGCCAGCATCGGGTTCGTCTACAACGGACAGATGCCCAGGGCACGTGACCTGGTCGACTCCCTCATCGCATCGCTGGACATAGCCGATAGCGCCTGGACCTCTCCCGCCGACAGCGTCAACGAGCGGCGGGAAGAGCTCTCCCGGACCTCCGTTCTGGTGATCTCGGGCGGCGACGGCACCATCCTGAGGACCGTCCGAGTCACCGCCCCCCACGAGGTGCCGATCCTTGCGATCAACCTGGGCAAAGTCGGCTTCATGTCCGAGCTGGACGTGGACGATGCGGAGGCGGGGATAGCGTGTTACGTGCGCGGCGAGGCGCAGGGCGCCTGGATCGACGAACGGATGATGGTCAGGGTCCGGGTGACGCTGACCTCGGGTGACCCGGTCCCCGACGCCGATGCCTTAAACGAGGTCGTGCTCAGCCGCGGACAGAGCGCGAGGCTTCTCAACGTTGAGGCCAGCGTCGACCGGGCCGAGCTGACGGTCTACAGGGCCGATGGCGTGATGGTTTCGACCGCCAGCGGCAGCACCGGATACGCGATGGCGGCAGGGGGCCCCCTGGTAAGCCCCCGGCTGGAGGACATCGTTCTGCTGCCAGTCGCCCCCCACATGTGCCTGAACAGGGGACTGGTCCTGCCCGGCGATACGGTCGTGGACCTTAAGGTCGTCAACGAGGCAGACACGCTCCTGAGCGTGGACGGCTTCCCGGTGTCCCGGCTAGGCCCCGGCGATGTCGTGAGCATCCGCCGCAGCCCGTATCGTGCGCGTTTCGTAAGGCTCAGGCCGCCGCACGACTTCTATGCGACCCTGACCCGGCGCCTGGGAATCGTTGACAGATCCTGACCCGCCGCATCCCGTATCCCGGGAGGTGGTCTTTGACGGCAGCATCATGACCGTCACGGTCGATATCCTGCGCCATCCGGACGGTTCTGAGGCGCGGTTCGAGGTCGTCGAGCACCCGGATGCGGTCACCATCGTCCCGGTCGATGAGTTTGGGAACGTCGTGATGGTCAGGCAGTACAGGCACGCGACGAGGCGCGTTCTCCTTGAGCTGCCTGCGGGAAAGCTGGAAAGGGGCGAAGAGCCGGCCGCAGCGGCGCAGCGAGAGCTCCGCGAGGAGACCGGTCTGGCCGCCGGCGAGCTCAGTCCCCTGGGGGGCTTTTACGCTGCCCCCGGCTTCCTCACCGAGTACCTGCACCTGTTCCTGGCCAGGGACCTGCGTTCCTCGCCCCTTGAGCCCGACCCGTTCGAGATCGACGAGGTGGTAAGGGTGCCTGCCGCCGAGGCCCGCGCCATGGTGGCTGGCGGCGAGATACGGGACGCCAAGACGATAGCGGGACTCTGCATGACCCTGGGCGCCCCAGGCGTCCTGCATCTCCAGGGCTAGGTGCCGCGGTGCCCTCTCATCCCCGCGACACGTCTGCAATCAGGGCGGAGGTCCGGTCCCACTGGCCGCCGTCTCCGAGGACGGTTACGACCAGTTCATCCGCTCCCCAGCCGAACATCTCATCGAGCCTGTGGGAGACGGTGGCCGCGCTGCCGTGCACCATGACGGCATCGGCCAGCTCGTCCGTCCACCCGGTCTTGTCGGAGTCGGGAAAGCCGGCAAGCTCGAACATCCGCGAGTAGTTGGTCGACCCGGGGAAATAGCCCAGACGCTCCCTGAGAGCGTCCCTTGCCTCGCCTGCGTCCTCGGTCAGGCATACGGGCACGTGGACTATCATCGCGGGGACCTTGCGCCCGGCGGCGGCGGCGGCCCGGCGCAGGGTAGGGAGTGCCTGGTCCCGCACGTAATCGAGGGGACAGACCCAGGTTATGGCCCCATCGGCCGCCCTTCCGCAAAGCTCGAACGATCTGGGCCTCAGAGCCGATGCGTGGACGGGGATGTCGAGCCCGGTGCCCGCCTTGGCTCGGGCCGTGTAAAAGTTGCCTGCAAGGTTCACCTCGCCACCCTGCAGCAGATCCTTGAGGACCCTTACGTATTCCTCCAGGTGCCCCAGGGGCCGGTCATATGCTTGGCCGAAGTCGTGCTCCATGGAGGCCTTGTGGGCCGGCCCCACGCCAAGTGCCAGGCGGCCCGGGGCGAGTTCCCACACCGCCCGGGCCTGTTCGGCCAGGGTGATCGGGTGGCGCGACCAGCTGCGGACGATAGATGTGCCCAGCCTGATTCGCTCGGTCTGGACGACTGCCGCGGCGAAAACGGTCAGGACATCGCAGGGTCCCGAGGCCGAAATCATCCATGCCGCCGGCACTCCCGCGCTCTCCAATCGCTGTATCGTCGAAACGATGCCCTGGGAGGTTCCGTCCTCCACTACTACTCCAATGGTTCGCTCGGCCATGGTCGGTGCTCCTGGGTGCCTTGTATGCGCCGTCATCGTAACGTCTTTCGGCGGCCCGCTCACCCGGGCGGCCACTGCCGGGCTCGCCTTACCGTGCTATCGTGATGGGATGGAAGGCCTAGTAGTCCACGAGCGACCGAGACACCAGGCTCGCTTCCTGGTGGCGGCCTTCGCGGGGTGGCCGGACGCGGCGCAGGCCTCCACAAACGCCGTCAGGTTCCTCGCCCGACTTACCGAGGCGACGGTGTACGCCGAGATCGATCCCGACACGTTCTTCGTGCTCACCGAGGTGCGTCCCCACACCTTCGTCGACAAGTCGGGGCGAAGGGGAATGTCATGGCCCGAGAGCGAGTTCTCCTACTCGGACCCCGGGCGCCGCGACCCGCACCTGCTCCTGTTCCTGGGGACGGAGCCAAACCTGCGCTGGCGGTCCTACACCGAGATACTGCTGTCGGAGGCCGAGCGCTTCGGCGTGGAGGCGATCGTGACCCTCGGGGCGCTTATGGACGCGGTACCCCACTCGCGCGAGACGAAGATCACCGGGGTGGCCACCACCGAGGGGTATGTCGAGCGCCTGGGAGAGCTTGGCATACTCGAGTCCGGCTACGAGGGTCCGGCGGGGATCCACACCGCCCTCATGGACGCGTGTGCCGGCAGGTCGATCCCGTATGTGAGCCTGTGGGGTCACTCACCCCACTACGTGACGACCTCACCGAACCCGAAGGCGACGCATGCGCTCCTCTCGGGGCTGAGGGACGTGATAGATCCGACGATGTTGCTTGACGATGAGCTGAGCGAGCTGAGACAGGGCGGAGTGGTCTGGGAGACGGAGGTCGACAGGGCCATCTCAGGCGAGAAGGACGTCGCACAGTACGTAAAGATGCTGGAGCGACGTTATGATCGGCAGGCTCCGGCAGGGAGGCGGGAGGAGGCGATGCCCAGCCCGGAGGCCATGGTGGCCGAGCTAGAGGACTTCCTTAAGGCCCAGCGAAGTCAGGAGGATTGACCGCCGCACCGGCATGGGTGATGGGGAGTTGCCGCCGGCCGACCTGCGCTCTGCCGGGCACGAGACCGCTCGATGAGCCGCGAGAACCCGGACCGATCCTCGGTGTCTACGCGGCCCGGCCGGTCACGGCCAGGAAATAGTAGGGTATGTGCCAGACGTCCGTCCTTCGGCGCCTTCGCCGCCCCTCAATCTCCACCACCGCCTTGCGTCCCCGCACCTCGCGGACGATCCCCTTGGACCCGTATCTGGGCCCGCCACTGACCCTGCCGAGATACAGAACCCGCTGACCGGGTTCGAATTCGTTGGGGCCGGTGCCGGCGTAGGTCAGGTCCGCAATGCCAGGCATCTGAAGCTGGTTGACCGTCACTTGGCTTCCCTCCATTAGAACAAGTTTAGAACAGAACTTGCGTTCGGTCAACCGCTCGAGTCCGTCTCGGTCCCGGAGATCGTTGGACCAGTGTCGGCGACGGCGGTAGTATGCGTGTTGTGAGTGGATACGGCAGGCTGAAGGGCAAGGTGGCGCTGATTACCGGCGCGGCGCGAGGACAGGGCTCGGCCGAGGCGAGGATATTCGCTGGCGAGGGGGCGAAGGTGGTTGTCTGCGACACGCTCGCCTGCGAGGGAATGGCCGTGGCCGAAGGGATAAACGAGGGGCACGGGGGAGGGACGGCCATGTTCTATCCCCTCGACGTGAGCAGGGAGGCCGACTGGGAGCAGGCGGTTCGGGCTACCGCATCGAGGTTCGGCTCACTCGATGTGCTGGTCAACAACGCCGGCATCCTCTCGCCCCACCGGATCGCCGAGACGACGATCGAGGAGTGGGACCGGCTGATGTCCGTCAACGCCGCGGGCGTCTTCCTGGGCATAAAGCACGCCGTTCCATCGATGAGGGCCGCCGGGGGCGGTTCGATCGTGAACGTTGCTTCGACTTCCGCGATCGCGGCAGGCGAACTTGCTGCTGCGTACCACGCCTCGAAGGGGGCGGTGCGCAGCCTTGCCCGCTCGGCGGCCATGCAGTTCGCCGCAGAGTGCATCAGGGTCAACACGGTCTTTCCGGGTCCCGTCGATACCCCGATGCTGTGGGAGGCATACCAGCCGGCCCACGTAAAGCGGTTCGATACCGAGCACCCAATGGGCCGAATGGCTGAGCCGGAAGAGATCGCCTGCGGCGTGCTGTTCCTGGCCTCCGACGAATCGTCCTACATGACCGGGGCCGAGCTGGTTATCGATGGGGGCTGGACCGCCCGGTAGGGTGCGCAGGAGTTTAGCGGGCCAACTGTGCGACGCTAAGCTAGGACCAGGTGAGCCCGGCCGCCCGCCGAACATGGCGCGGCCGAGACGAGGAGGGTAAAGAAATGAGGCTTGAGGGGAAGGTAGCCATAATCAGCGGGGGCGCCGGAGCGATGGGCTCTACAGAGGCGAAGATGTTCGCCTCTGAGGGTGCCAGGGTCGTGATCGGGGACGTGGTGAGCGGGGAGTCGGTTGCAAGGGAGATCGAGGATCTCGGGGGCCAGGCCCTTTTCTGTTCCCTCGATGTGACCCGGGAGGAAGACTGGGTAAAGGCGGTGGAGCTGGCCGAGGACCGATACGGCCCGGTAAACGTGCTCGTCAACAACGCCGGGGTCTTCCGCACGACGGTCATTCACGAGACCCCGGTCGAGGAGTGGGACGACATAATGGCCATAAACGCCAGGGGCGTGTTCCTCGGCACCAAGGTGGTGGTCCCGTCCATGCGGCGGTCGGGAGGCGGATCGATCATCAACATCTCAAGCACCGCCGGCCTGGTGGGGAACGTGCTGGAGGGAGCCTACACGGCCTCCAAGGGGGCGGTCAGGCTGTTCACAAAGAGCTCCGCCCTCCACTACGCCGCCGAGGGGATCCGCGTCAACTCGGTGCACCCGGGCCTGATCGACACGAAGATGGTCGACTTCATAATGGAGGATCCGGAGCAGGGCCCCCTGGTGCTCTCGAGAGTGCCGATGCAACGTATGGGTTCCGCCGAGGAGGTGGCGAAAGTGGTCATGTTCCTGGCCTCGGACGACTCGTCCTACGTAACCGGCTCCGAGTACGTGGTCGACGGCGGCTACTCGGCCCAGTGATCTTCCCCTTGAGATCAGGGTCTTCGCAGTTCCGCCGCCGCATCGATCTGCGCGGGAGGCGGCGGTGAGGTTGCTTGACAAGGTCGCCATGGTCACCGGCGGGGCCGGCGACATAGGGGCCGCCCAAGCCAGGCTGTTTGCGGGCGAGCGTGCCAGGGTGGTGGTAATAGACGTTGCCGAGGAGCGGGGTCACGGGGTCGCATCCGGGATTGCGGCAGGGGGGGGATCCGCCCTGTTCCTGCCGCTGGACGTGTCGGAAGAGCGGGACTGGGAGAAGGCGGTGCGGGCGTCGGTAGATCGTTTCGGGTCCATCGACGTGCTGGTCAGCAACGCCGGGATCTACCAGACCGAGCCCGTCGAGCATGTCGACGCCGACCTGTGGGAGCGCATGATGGCGGTAAATGCCCGCGGCGCCTTCCTGGGAACCCGGAGCGTGGTCCCCGTGATGCGTGAGCGGGGCGGAGGCTCGATCGTGAACGTCGCCTCGACCACCGCACTGGTTGGCAGCCACAGGGGCGGCGCCTACGGCGCCTCCAAGGCCGCTCTGCTCTCGCTAACCCGACACACGGCCATCCAGCACGCCGCCGACGGCATCCGCGCCAACACCCTGGTGCCGGGGCCGGTAGAGACGGGGATGATCGCCGAGAACCTAGCCAGCGAGGAGGGCAGGGCAATGTCCACCGCCAGGGTGCCGCTCGGCAGGCTGGCAGAGCCGGCCGAGATCGCGTACGCGGCGCTCTACCTGGCCTCGGACGAGTCGTCCTACGTGACCGGTGCACACCTGGTCGTTGACGGTGGGCTGACGGCGAGATGAGATTGGCGGCTCCGCCGCCCCGGTGCAGAACTCCGCCCTAGAAGATCGCTATAGGGTTTACCGGGCAGCCCGTGCCCCCGACGATGCGCAGGGGCCCCATCGTGACCAGGAACTCCCATCGGTTGCGTGCCGCGCACGCGGCCGCCAGGTCCTCCAGGTTTGCGTTGTCCAGTATCCAGACCCCCATGTAGATCAGGCCCACCTGGTGAATCGGGTTGGTTACGGTCGGGTAGGGTGGAGGCAGCATGTCGTTTGACGTGTCGGTGCCCAGGACCGCCACGTCCCGTTCGCGCAAAAGAGGCAGGCAGGCAGCCTGACACGCGGTGGATCCATCGACTACCGGGTTGAAGGGCCCCTCAGTCAGGGTGCGCCGGAGCTGGCCGGTGCGTATGAACAGGATGTCGCCGGGCTCGATCGTAAAGCCGCAGCTTTCCTCGGCAGCGAGTATGTCCCCGGGCATCACCCCGTCGGACCGATCGAGCCAATCGATTCCGCGGACCCGGGGAACGTCCACCAGCACTCCGCGGCCGACTATGCCGTTGCGGGCGGTGTCGACTGAACACACGGTCGCCCCATGGTTGGTGGATACAAGAGACGATGGTCGACCGTTGTACATCTGGCCGTTCCAGAAGAAGTGGGCGGTCGAGTCCAGGTGTGTGATGTGGTAGCCGTGGTACACCATCGACACGTACTCCAGGGCGGCCTGGATCTTGAAGTCGGTGTGTTTTTCGTGGTGGGTCCAGCCTTCGCCGCTCTCGAGCATCAGGCGCACGGTGGGCCGGTAGACCTCGGCGTCGTTGTTGGTGTCCAGCGGCCGGGAGCAGGTGACCGAGACACCTTCCCTGACCAGGGCGCTTGCGCGGCGGACCCGCTCGGGGGTGATCAGGTTAAGGGCGCCGATCTCGTCGTCAGGTCCCCACCTGCCCCAGTTGCTCAGGCTGTCCATCCAGCCCAGCACCTCGTCCTCGGTCGGCTTTACTCCGCGCTCGGTCATCGGGACTACTCCTTAATCCGGTCCTTGCCGCTACTGTCGGACAGGCACGTAGTGTAACGGTCGGCGGGAAGTCCGCTGCGGGCGGTTTTCCAATGCGGGCGAGACACGGCGATCGAGACCACTTATTCTTGCAGGGCGCTGCGCTCCTAGTTCATGCTTTCCTCCACCTTCATACACCTGCCCGGCGTGGGCGAGACGATCGAGGAGGAGATCTGGCGGTCCGGGATCACGTCCTGGAGTGAATTCATCTCCTCGCCCGGGCTGCCCGCCAGAGTGGAGGTCCGGCGCGGGGAACTGTGCGACCTGCTCGGTGAGTGCCAGGAACGGCTTGCCGGTGGCGACGCCGCCTACTTCGACCGGATGCTGCCCCCCTCGGAGAAGTGGCGGCTCTACCCGGACTTTCGCGACCGCGCCGCTTTTCTCGACATAGAGACCACGGGACTGTCCCCCTATAGCTCGGACGTGACGATGGTCGGCGTGCTGGACAGGGCCGGTTTTCGTGCCTTCGTATCGGGCGAGAACCTGCGCGAACTGCCATCGGCGCTCAGGGAGTACGACCTTTTCCTGACATTCAACGGGGCGGCGTTCGACCTGCCGTTCCTTGAGCATTTCTTCGGCCGCCCCATGTTCGGGGACAGGCCTCACATCGACCTGATGTACCCGCTCAGGAGGCTCGGATACCGCGGTGGCCTGAAGGTGGTGGAGCGGCGACTCGGGCTGGACCGAGGCGAACTTTCCGGGCTGGCCGGGGTCGATGCGGTGCGCCTTTGGTACATGTGGGAGGACGGCGATCGCGGTGCGCGGGACACGCTGGTGCGCTACAACGCCGAGGACGTCGCCTCGCTGCCCGTCATCGCCGAGTTCGTGTTCGAATCGATGGTCGACCTGCTGCCCGTACCCGTTGCGCCGCTGGCTCGGTGGGACAGGACGCGGGTGGATCACCTCCGGCTCGATCCCTCGGTGCTGGCGCGCCTGCGTTCCACCTGGCTCCTCTAGGGTCCTTTCCCATCTCCATGCGCCTTCCGGGCGTGGATAAACGCCGACGGCTGAAACTTGGCCTGACCGGGCAGGTCGATGACGGCGGCGACGGGGCTTCTTCGGGCTCCACGGCGTTTGTGATCAGCCGCACGAAGTTGACACCGCTGCTGCCCGGTGGGAGTATCGCGCTTGGAAATCGGAGCGACACGGGGCGCTTAGGACTCGAATTGGCAAGGAGCCATACATGAAAAGAACCTTTTTTGCAGCACTATTCGCCCTGGTCATCGGGCTCTCGTTTGCGGCCGTTGCGTGCGGGCCTTCCGAGGAGGCCGAGCCCGAGCCCGCAGAGCCCACGCCCACCGTGGAGGTAATGGAGGCCCAGCCCACCGCCACCAAGGAGGCGATGGTGGAGGACGCCATGGAGCCGGAGCCGACCGAGGTGGCCGATGCAATGGATGCCATGGAAGACTCCAAGTTCGGCGGCACCCTGAGGGTGGTCTCACAGGCCAGCATCCCAACGCTTGACCCGGCGTTCGGCGGAGCATATGTGACGACGGCGGTGGCCTCCCACATGTACGAAACGCTCTTCGGCTGGGATGCCAACATCGAGGACCAGCCGGTAATGGTTGAAAGCTGGGACGTGAGTGACGACGGCCTGACTTGGAGCTTCACCCTCCGGGATGGCTTGACGTTCCACGATGGCACCCCCGTCACGGCCGACGACGTGCGCTCCACCTACCAGCGCTGGCTGGGCAGCTGGTACGCGATCGCGGGTCTGATGAGGGAGTTCCAGGACGACGACTCGTTCGTGGTGACCGATGACAAGTCGTTCCAGGTCAACCTGAAGGAGCCCACCGGATCGGTGATCATGAGCCTGGCAAAGCCCTATGGCAGCCCGCGCATCATGCCCACCAGGATCGACGACGGCATATTGACCAGTGAGGCGGTCGAAGAATGGGTTGGCTCAGGTCCCTACAAGTTCGTCAGCTGGTCGCAGGGCGATCGAATAACGATCGAGCGCTTCGATGAATTCGTTTCGCGGACCGAGCCGGCGAGCCTCTACACCGGAGAGGTAAAGGCCTACATCGACGAACTGGTCTGGCTTGAGGTGCCGGACGAGGAGACCAAGCTGGCCGGTCTGGAGACCGGTGAGTGGGACGTGGTCGATGGAGCGGGCCTGGACTTTTATGACCGGGTAAACCAGAACCCGGAACTCACCGTGCCGCTCTACAAGCCGGGCCACAGGAGCAACCTGCTCATACCCGCCAACCCGCCGTTTGACAATGTCACAGCGCGGATCGCCTTCCAGACCGGCCTGGATATCGCCAACGTGATGGCGTCCCTCGGGCCGACGGAGCTGTGGACGCTGTGCCCCGCGATCTTCTACTGCGGGACCCGCTGGGAGACCGACGCGGGAGGCGACGAGTACTACAACCGCAATGACAAGGAAGAGGCAAAGCGGCTGCTCGCCGAGGCGGGCTACGCCGGCGAGACGCTGATCCTGCTGAATCCGACCGACTACTCGACCATCACGCCGACGGGCTTTGTCGTAAAGAGCGAGATGGAGGCGATGGGCATGAACGTTGACATGCCCGCCCTTGACTGGGCGACGGTCGTCACAAGGTTCGGCAACGTCGAGAGCTTCAGCGTGGCCACCAGCTGGGACGTGCACTGGAACAGCACCAGCCCGCTGGAGCACGAGGCCATAGGGGCGCAGCACGCGCTGTTCCCGCCCCCGGTGGAAAAGCTCCACGCCCTGAGGAAGCAGTTCGCCCAGGCGACCGACGATGCCGAGAAGCTGCGGTTGCTCGATGAGCTGCAGATAGAGTTCTACAAGAACGTCCCTGCGCTGTACGAGGGCATCTTCTACAGCATCTACCCGGCTACGGCTGCCCTGAAGAACTTCGAGGTAAAGGCCTTCCCGTACTACGCCAACACCTGGCTGGAGCGCTAGGGCGCCCGGCCCTCGGCTGACGGCCTGCGCAGGCGATAGAGTCGGTAGGCGGTGACGGCGATTACGACGCCGATAACAGCACCGCCTACCGACCAGGTCACGACCTCGAGGTTGTCGGTCACGAAGGCCTCAATCCGCGCGCCGAAGATCATGATCAGCACCCCGATCAGGAGAAAGCGAGCGCCGCGGCCAATGAGCGATGCGATGAGGAAGATCCTGCGGTCGAAGCCGAGCACGCCCGCCAGGATCGCGAATACCTTGTAGGGAATGGGCGTAAAGGCCGCGATCAGCACCGCCCATACCCCGTAGCGCTCGAACAGGCCTTCGGCCCTTGTGATGTAGCTTTCGGGAAAGAGCCGGTCGGCTATCGGGCGGCCGATGCGCTTTCCGAGCCAGTGACCGACCAGAGCCCCGGCCACCGACGAGGCCGTGACCAGCAGGGCCAGCGGGATGGCGTTTTGAGGCTGTGGGATAGCGACGGCTATCAGAAGGGCGTCGGGCGGAATGGGGTTGAAGATCGATTCTGTAAAGCTCGACAGCGCGAGGATGCCGACGGCCCACCCGCTCTCGGCGAAACCCAGCAGCCACTCCGATAAATCGTGGAGCCAGCCCAAGGGGTCAGTCGCGCTCGATCAGTATCTCTACAGCGAGCGTTTCTCCGCCGATGCTTGCACGGGCCACCCGGGACTCGAGGCGGGGGAGGTCCGCCCCCCCGATGGCTGGAGACAGGGGGCTGCCTGAGGCCGTAAGCGCCCGCACCACTGGCTCCGGGGCGCCTGCGAGCATCTCCGGGTCCAGGGCGTAAAGCAGCGCCTCCTGCTCCAGCAGCGCCTTCACCGCCTCTTCTACGGTGACCTGCCGAAACGCGACCGTATCGCCGGGCCGGGCCTGCGCCAGCCGCCCGAGATCGGTGGATGTCACGGTCCCGATCTTCGCGTATCCGCCGGTCGGGCCGCGGTCGGCCATCAGCACGATGGGCATGCCGTTGGCGGGCACCTGGATAGCCCCCGGGGGACTGCCGTCCGAGATGATGTCGGCCCCGTTCTCGTGCCTCAGGTGCGGTCCCTCCAGCCGGTAGCCCACCCGGTCGGAGTCGATGGAGACCACGTAGCGCGAATCGAAGAGGGTTTCGATTGCATCGGCCCTGAAGGCGTGGGTCTGTGGGCCGATGACGGCCCTGATGACGTGGGAGTGGCCGTAGTGCACCGGCTCAAGGTCGTCCGGTAGGCCGCGCTCTTCGTGCCGCCCCACCGGGTCCGGGGGTGCGGCGGAGAGCACGTCGCCGCCCTTTAGGGCCCGCCCTTTCAGCCCGCCGATCCGGCTGGCCATGTAGGTGGAGCGACTTCCCAACACCTCGGGCACGTCGATGCCACCCGCAACGGCCAGGTAGGCCCGCATGCCGTCGACCATGCTGTCGGAGGTGAGCACCGAGTCCCTTTCGACCCGCATGGATTGCCATCGCGGAACCGGTCTGCCGTCGACCCGGACCGCAAGGTCTCCGCCGGTAAGCGCGATCAGCGCGTCGTCCAGGAATCGGATGCGCGGACCGACCACCGTCATCTCAAGGCAGGCGGCGCCCTGGTCGTTGCCGACCAGCACGTTGGCGGCCTTCAGGGAAAACAGGTCCATGGCTCCCGAGACTGGCACCCCGAAGCGCTGGTAGCCAAACCGGCCGGTGTCCTGCACGGTGGTTAGGAGCCCGGGCTCCAGTATCTCCATGACTCGGCGGCTCATGGATCCGATCCGGTCAGGCGCCCGCCGGCACCGAGGTCGGGGTACTGGCCGACGCCACGTCCGGCCGGTAGACGCCGGCCTCAACCTCTTCAGCGATCCTCGAGTATTCCTCCTCGGATCGGAGGGCTGAAAACCTTATGTAGTCGCCGGCGACAACCAGGGAGGGAGGATCGCGCTCCGGGTCGAATAGCCGCACCGGGGTGCGGCCGATCAGGCGCCATCCCCCGGGGCTCGCCGCGGGATAGACCCCGGTCTGCGACTCTGCGATCCCCACAGAGCCCGCGGGGATGCGCACGCGGGGCGTTGCGAGCCGGGGGGTCGCCAGCTGCTCCGGCAGGCCTCCGAGGTAGGGGAAACCGGGTGCAAAGCCGATCATGTAGACGCGGTAGTCGACCCCGCTGTGAAGCGACACCACCTGGTCGGCCTCGATTCCTGCGTGCTCTGCGACGTGGTCAAGGTCGGGGCCGTGTTCGCCTCCGTAGAGCGTCGGCAGGGTCACGACCCTGCGCTCGACCACCCCGGCCTTGCCCAGGTCTACTGCGGCCCGTGCGACCATCTCGACAAGGTCGTCCCGGCAGGTGAGGGTGGGGTCGTAGGCGATCATCAGCGACCGGTATGAAGGAACGATGTCGGAGATGCCCCGGGCCTTAAGGTCCTCGATCGCCTGCATGAGCGCACGGACGCGGTCGTTGATCCCCGGGTCGATCGCCTCGCCCAGTTCGACGACCAGTGCACAATCGCCGGCTTCGAAGAAGCGGGGCGCTTCGTACATCCGGCCTACACCAGCTCCTGAAGCGGCACGACCTGCACGCCCGCGCCCTCGAGGGTGTCGCGCACCGCACGCGCCATCGCGACGGCGCCGGGCGTGTCCCCGTGCAGGCAGATGCTGTCGGCCACCACCTCGACCTCCGACCCGTCGACCGCCTCGACGGTTCCCTCGGTGACCATCCTGAGAGTGCGCTCGGCAATCTGGTCCGCGTCGTGCAGCACCGCCCCGGGCCGGGAGCGGGGGGCGAGCGTCCCATCGGGCATCAGCGCCCTGTCGGCGAAAACTTCGCGCGCCACCCGAAGGCCCATCTCCTCTGCGATTTCGATCCAGCGCGAGCCCGACAGGGCAAGCAGTATCAGCCGCTGATCCACCTCGAGTATCGCCTCGCAGATCGCACGGGCGAGGACCTCGTCCTTTACCGCCATGTTGTACATGGCGCCATGAGGCTTTACGTGCTGGAGCCGCTTTCCCTTCGTGAAGGCGGTCAGTGCCCCTATCTGGTAGACGACATCGTCGCGGGCCTCCTGCGGATCGACGACCATGTTTCGCCTCCCGAAGCCCCGAAGGTCCGGGAAGGCCGGGTGGGCGCCTATTCCGACGCCGTTTTTCTCGGCCAGGCCGACCGTGTGGCGCATCCATCCCGGGTCGCCTGCGTGGAAGCCGCAGGCGATGTTTGCCGAGCTGATGCAGCCTATGACCTCCTCGTCGAGGCCCATCTTGTAGGAGCCGAAGCTCTCGCCGATGTCGCTGTTGAAATCTACCTGGCCCTGCGTGCTGGCGGCGCTCATAAGCCCTCCAAAGGAATCCCGATTATATGCTCCGGACCCCGGTGTTACCAGCGGTAGACATCAGCCTCCCCCGCGGATGGCGGGCGCTCGGCGGTGGCTGGAGAGGGGGCCTTGGTGTAAAATCGCGACCGTCACGCGCCGCTCCGCCGGCGGGCCTTTGCACGGACGACGCGGGAGTCGCGCGAGTTGCCCGGACCGTGGATTCTCCACCCCTCGCCGAGGAGGCACGCCATCGAAGAGACCTCTCTGGAGCAGGCCGTAACTACGACCGCAATTGGTGCGGGCACCGCCTTCGCCCTCCTGGCAGCTCTCCTGGTCATCCTGACGATCCTGGGACCGACCGTAGCTTACCTGCGGGGCTGGCGCGCCGAGCGCGTCGCACGCAAAGGGCGCCTGCGACGCCAGAGGGCCACCGCCGCGGTCGTGGCGGTCGGCGTACTCAAGGCCAGGCGGGAGGACGCCGGGCGTGGCGAGAATTGATCGGGGACTCGGGGTCGGGGAGACGTTGAGTTGACCGAGTTCTTCGATTTCCTCAGGTCCTCAGGGTTCTACAACATAAGCTGGCAGAACCTGGTCATGCTGGCCATCGGGCTGGTGCTGATATTGCTGGCGGTCCTCAAGGAGTGGGAGCCCTACGAGCTGCTGCCCATCGGGCTGGGGATAGTGATCGTCAACCTGCCTCTTACGGGCATCGCGATCACTCCCACAGAGGGTACCGGGGTACAGGACGCAGGCATCCTGGGCGTGATATTCCACTACGGGCTTTCGTTCTGGAACATCCTGCCGCCGATCATCTTCATCGGCATAGGAGCGCTGACCGACTTCAGCCCGCTGATCGCCAACCCCAGGACCCTTCTGCTCGGAGCCGCCGCGCAGGTGGGAATATTCATCGCATTCTGGGGCGCGCTGGGCGTAACGCAGCTGGACCCGGGGCGCTTTACGCTGGGGGAGGCCGCCTCGATCGGCATCATCGGCGGGGCCGACGGGCCGACCACAATCTTCCTCTCGGCCAAGCTGGCACCTGAGATCCTGGGCATCACCGCGGTGATCGCGTACACGTACATGGCGGCGGTGCCGTTCATCCAGCCCCCGCTCATGAAGCTCCTGACGACCAAGAAGGAGCGCCAGATCGTCATGAAGCCCAGCCGGGAGGTGTCCAAGGCCGAAAAGCTCGTGTTTCCGATGATCCTGCTGATCATCATCCTGCTCATCGTTCCCAGGGCGGCCCCGCTCGTTGCGATGTTCGTGGCCGGCAACCTGTTCCGAGAAAGCGGCGTGGTTCCCAGGCTGACGCAGGCCGCCTCCAACGAGCTTTTAAACATCGCTACGATTTTCCTGATGCTGACCGTTGGCACGCAGCTCAGGGCGGAGCTTGTCTTTTCGATCGACACGTTGCTGATACTGGGGCTGGGGCTGGTCGCCTTCGCCTGCGGGACCATGGGAGGCATCCTGTTTGCCAAGGGGATGAACCTGTTCCTCAAGGAGAAGATCAACCCGCTCATCGGGTCGGCCGGGGTGTCTGCTGTGCCGATGGCGGCCCGCATCTCCCACCACATGGGACAGCAGGAGAACCCGAACAATTTCCTTTTGCACCACGCCCTGGGGCCGAACGTCGCCGGTGTGATAGGGTCGGCGGTGGTCGCTGGCGTGTTCATCAGTTTGCTCGGCTAGCGGGCCACAGGACACATGGGTACAAGGCTGCGCATCAAGATCGGGGATAGCTGGCACGACGTGGAGGTGCGCGACCTCGATGCCGACCCGATCGAGGTGATCGTCGACGGAGAGCCGGTCCAGGTGGAGTTTCCCGGCGCCGGCCAGGAGGTCGCGGCACTGCCCGCGGCCGCACCGACGGTCCCCGCGAAGGCGCCCGCCCCTGCGGTTGAGCGACGGGAGGCCAGGCCCGATGCGCCGCCAAGGGCAGCTCCCTCGGCGCCTGCGCAGGCCCCGCCCGCGGGCCCTACCAAGGTCTTCAGCTCTCCGATGCCGGGTATCATCGTCTCGGTCGCGGTCAAGCAGGGGGACCAGGTTGTTCCCGGAGACGAGGTCTGCGTCCTCGAGGCGATGAAGATGCAGCAGACGCTGCGTGCGGAATGGGCAGGCATCGTTCGAGAGGTGCACGTTCAGTCCGGCAATCAGGTACAGGGCGGCGACCGGATCGTGACGCTGGAGTAGGCCCGGGAACCGTTGCTCGGCCTGCAGAGCAGGCGAGAGTGGGAGCCACTGTAACCGCGCCTGGGGCCGCGGGCTCCTGCGGGGTGCCGGTCGACGGGATGGGGCCGGCAGGGATTGCATCCGGGCGCCTTAGACAGGTAGCGGGAGGCGAGAGATGGATCATGGAAGGCTGGCTATAGACGGAGGCTCTCCCGTGGTGACCGACCCGATTCCGGACGGGGTGTCGGGCCCCAGCGTCTTTGGAGCCGACGAGGTTGCGGCGGCCACGGCCGTCCTGGAGGAGCAGAACCTGTTCCGGTACCGCCCGGACAGCGAGTGCAACCTTTTCGAGCAGGAGGTCGCCGAGTTCCTGGGGGTGAGGCACGCCCTTATCGTCAACTCCGGGACCAGCGCACTGATCTGCGCGCTGAAGGCCGTCGGCATCGGACCCGGCGACGAGGTGATCATCCCCTCCTATACGTACATGGCCACGCCCTGCGCCGTTGTTGGGGCCGGGGCCGTTCCGGTGATGGCCGACATAGACGACTCCCTTGGTCTCGATCCCGCCGACGTTGAGCGGCGGATCACCCCGCACACCAGGGCCGTGGTGCCGGTGCACATGAGGGGGGTGCCGAACAGGCTCGACGCCCTTCTTAAGGTCGCAGGAAGGCACGACCTCAAAGTCATTGAGGACTGCTGCCAGTGCGTCGGCGGACAGTACAGGGGAAAGCGCGTCGGCACCTATTCAGACATCGCCGCCTGGAGCCTCAACTTCTACAAGACGATCAGCGCCGGCGAGGGCGGTGTGGTGTTCACCGACGACACCGAGCTGTTCGAGCGCGCCGGCTACGCGTCCGATCCGGGCCTGCCGCTCTGGCAGGGGCAGGACACCCGCTCGATCGAGTGGGATGCCGAGAGCTTTCCGGGCGCGGGCTTTCGGCCCAGCGAGCTGATCGCCGCGGTATCCCGCGTCCAACTGGCCAAGATAGAGGATATCCTCGCCCACCAGAGGCGGCTAAAGCGCGCCTTTCTCAGTGAGCTCGACGAGCCCCGCGCGTACCGGCTCCAGCACGTGGACGACCCAGAGGGAGATACCGGGGTCTCGGCGGGCGTCATAGTCTCCGATGGTGCCCTTGCGAGGGGCTATGCGCATGCCCTCAAGGCAGAGGGCGTGAATGCCGGCGCCATATTCAACGACGGGATACCGGACCGGCACATCTACACGGCCTGGGAATCGGTCATGAACAAGCGCTCGCATCATCCGTCCGGCTATCCGTGGAAGGACCCGGCATACCTAGGTGATGTCGAATACGAGCGGGATATGTGCCCTCAGACCCTAGACCTGCTCGGGCGCACGCTGCTGTTCAACTTTCACATGAACATGGACGAGGGACACGCCCGGGCGATGGCCCGGGCCCTGAACAAGGTGGACGCCGTCCTCGGTGGCTAGGCCACCCCGGGCAGGATCGGACGGGATCAGTAAGCAGCTTCGGCGCCCGCGCCGGGGACCGGTGGACCTTTGATGGATGAGCTGAGGCTTGACGGCCGGGTGGCGCTGGTCACCGGCGGAGGCCGGGGCATAGGGAGGACTATCGCCCTGACGCTGGCGCAGGCCGGTGCCGACGTGGCCGTGGTCGCCCGCACCGCCTCGGAGATCGAGGAAGTGGCCGGGGAGATCCGGGAACTGGGTCGGCGGGCGCTGGCCATACCGACGGACGTGGCAAGGTCCTCCGACGTGGACAGTGCGGTGGAGGTGACCTCGGGCCGCCTCGGTCCTGTCGACATCCTCGTAAACAACGCCGGCGCTCACATCGGCGTTCCCCTGGTGCCGCTGCCTGGCAGGGAGCTGGGACCGCCCCGGGTGAGCCGCATCGCCGATCTTCCGTTCACCGATGAGGAGTGGGACGCCGTCTTTGCGACGAACACCAGCGCCGTGATGTACGGGTGCCGGGCCGTTGCGCCGGGCATGCTTGAGCGCGGCTACGGCAAGATCATCAACATCTCCTCCAACAACGCCCATCAGGCATTCGAGTACGAGGCGGCATACAACTCCTCGAAGGCGGCTCTCAACATGCTGACCCGCGTTCTGGCCCTTGAGTGGGCTCCCTATGGCATACGCGTTAACGCAATCGGTCCGGGAGAGTTCGAGACCAGCATGAACGATCTCGGCGGGGACGACCCGGACGAGCGAGCGCGCATGATGGCCCGAATACCGATGGGCGTGCCCGGCAGCCTGCGGGACCTCGGCCTCCTTGCCGTCTACCTTGCCAGTCCCGCCTCCGACTACATGACAGGGCAGATCATCTACCTGGACGGCGGCCAGACGGCCAAGTAGGGGATTGCTCTCCGGCTGGTGGCGGCCGGTGACGGGAATGGAGGCGGGGGAGCTAGGCGCCTTCGCCGGGGCTTCGGACGCCGGTGATCTCGACCGGGAGCTTCTGGCCACCCTCGTAGACCAGCTTGCGCACCGGGTAGTTGATCTCGATGCCCTCCTCGGTAAAGCGCGCATGCATCTCCTTGATGATGTCGCTCTTGAGAGCAAAGCCCGCGATGCGGTCGTTAGCCTGGGCGAACACGTAGAAATCGATGTTGGAATCGCCGAAGTTGTTGAAGTTTACGATCGGGTCGAAGTCCGTGGCGGCCGGACTCTCCCTGACGGCCTTTCGGGAGCACTCAAGGGCGATGTCATGGACCTGCTTCAGGTCGCTGTCATAGCTCACACCGCAGTGCACCAGCACGCTTATGGCGTTGCTCGGCGCCTGGTAGTTGGTAACTATGGTGTCGGCCAGCACGGAGTTCGGGATGACTACAAGGTTGTTGTAGACCGTCTGTATCTTGGTGCTCCGCCAGCCGACCTCGACGACATACCCTGAGGGCCCGCCCGACAGCTCTATGAAGTCGCCGACGTTAAGCGCCCCATCTGACAGGACGTACGTGCCGGCGAAGAAGTTTCCCAGCGTCGGCTGAAGCGCCAGGGCAACGGCAAGGCCGGTGATCCCCAGGCCGCCGAGCAGGGGGCTGATCGTGATGCCCAGGGTGTCAAGGACGATGAGCCCGCCGATGCCGTAGACGACCACCAGCAGGAAGCGGCGGACCTGGGGCAGCAGCATGTCGTCCAGCGCCGTCTCCGTCTTCGGGGCAACCACCCTGATGTACCACTTGACGAAGAAGTCCACGGCGCTGGCCCCTGCCTGCACCATCACCACCACTATGCCGATCTTCCACGCCTGCGTAGCGACGTTGCGCCACCCGGAGCCCTCGATCGGCAGCGAGATTATTGCAAGGTAGAGGCCAAGGATCAGGACGAACAGGATAGCCGGAAGGCGGGCGGCCTTCAGCATGTCCGGAACTATGCTGTCGGGCCCCCGGCTCTCCAGGCGGCTGGCCGCCACGTTCAGGAAGATGCGAAGGACGAACGCGCCGACGGCGAAGGCCGCCAGCACCGCTAGGGCGAACAGCGACTCCCAGGCGATTAGCTGGTCGAAGAATCGGGCGAAAGTGAAGCTGCCGCTCATGGTCGTGTCGATGCGACCTCGGTCGCGAAAACATATTGCGCACGAGGCGAAACGGCCTACAAGCGAGTTGACGGCGCGTTTTCCGGTGTTTGCGAGGCGCTCCCCGGGCCGGCATCTACTCGGAGGGGGCGGTCATGTGGATGATCCAGCCCCGCTCGACCTCCGTGGTTCCGCCGCCAACGAGGCCTCCCGAGCCGCCCAGGAACAGACCGCCTTCGGGCCCCACGGCAACGGAATAGGCGACGTCGTCGACCGCCGAGCCCATCTGCCTGCTCCACCGGGTTTGCCCCAGGGAATCCATGGCGCTAACGAACACGTCGTATCCGCCCCGGGCGGCCTGCCCGGGAAACGAGCCCTTCGTTCGCCCGGCCACGTAGAGGGTGCCGTCCCCGCCCGGCGAAACGGTCGATGCTACGTCCCAGTCCTCTGTCCCGAACTGCCTCACCCACGCTATCTGCCCATCTGCGCTGAGGCCGATCGCGAACGCGTCAAGAAAGCCGCCAACGCGGCTTCCGATCCCGATGACCGGGTTGGGAAGCACCGCCCGGGTGGTACCCACGAGAACGATGGCGCCGCCCGGATCCACCGCGAGGTCCAGCGTGCTGTCGGCATGGTTTGACCCGAAGGTCCACGTCCAGAGCTCGCTTCCCGCAAGGTCGAATATCTTCAGGTACAAGTCTGAAGAGCCGGCGTGCTCATCGCCGACGGGATCGGCGGATAGCGGTCCCAGGGTAGAGCCGGCCATGTAGACGCGCCCGGCGGAGACCGAGAGCGCCGTTGCGCCCATGCCCTCCTCGGAGCCGAACTGCAGCACGGCGGCGAGCGCCCCGCCCGGTTCGATACGGGCCAGGAAATTGTCCGAGCTGCCCCGGTTTCGCTGGCCGGGGAAGGCGCCCGAGGTGGACCCCGATACGAAGACCTGTCCTCCCTCGGCCACGGCCACGGCGTCGGCCCAGTCGACCTGGTCGGTGCCTATCTGCAGCGACCACAGCTCGACGCCTTCGGGATCGTAGGCGGCGACAAATCCGTCCCTTCCGCCACCACTCGGGTTCGCGCCGACGGGTCCATCAACTCGCGCGGCAACGTACACATTGCCATGGCGGTCGACGGCCAAGTCCTCAGAGTTGTCGTCTCCGGGCGCACCGAACTGGCGCGTCCAGATGACCTGGCCGGCCGCCGAATATTTCCGAACGAAAGCATCCCTGCCGCCCTTACCGGCGCCTTCCGACAGGGGGAGGGTGGTCCAGCCCGCCGCGTATACCGATCCGTCCGGTCCGACGGCCAGGGCCGTCAGCCCGCTCCCATCGCCCAATTCCTCCGACCAGGCGATTCCCTCAAGGACCGCGCCGGTCCCGGGCGGGCTCCCCGCCGATCCCGACGGGTCGGCGCATGCCGCGCCGCAGCCCACGACCAGAACGGCGGCCGCTGCGAGGAATCTCGGGGACACAGGGTGCATGGCCGGCATCTTATCGGGCTGTGCGCAGGTCTACCAACGACGGGCGGCCGACACTTTGCCGGGCGCCGCGGCCCTTATATAAAATCGCCCGTGGCGTGTGCCGACCAGGGGCGGCGCCGGGAGACATGTATGGAGATGGTCACGCTCGGCAAGACCGGGCTCAGGGTAAGTCGTCTGGGCGTAGGGCTCGTCGAGATCGGGGTCCAGCTCAGCGAGGGCGAGACCGAGCTAGCGGGCCGCGTGCTGAACACCGCGCTTGATGGTGGAATCAACTTCCTCGATACCGCCGAGTGCTATGGCATCAGCGAGGATCTCATAGGGCAGACGGTCTCCCACAGGCGCAGCGAGTTCATACTGGCGACCAAGGCGGGGCACCCATCCTACGGCACGGATTGGCCGCGGTTTACCGGCGAGACCGTGCGAAGGAACATCGAGCGCAGCCTCAGGCGGCTGAAGACGGACTATGTCGACCTGCTGCAGGTACACGCCTACGATGTCTTCGGCGAGCCGCCGGACGACGTGGTCGAGGCGGTGCTGGACATAAAGCGCCAGGGCAAGACGAGGTTCGTCGGATACAGCCAGGAGAACGAGGAGGCCATCTGGGCCATAGAGAGCGGCGTGTTCGACACCCTTCAGACCGCCTTTCACATAATGGACCAGAGGGCCAGGTACGGCATCTTCGAGATGGCGTCGGCCGCGAACATGGGGATAATCGCAAAACGGCCGGTTGGCAACGCCATGTGGGGCAGGGTCTTCCGCCCCGAGGACCACTACGAGAACACCGTTGCACGCAGGCTGCGCCAGAGGGCCGAGAAGATGAGGGCCCTGGGCCCGATCGACGCCGAGCCCGACAGCCACATCGAGACGGCCCTCGGATTCGTGCTGGCCCACCCCGAGGTGCACACGGCCATCGTGGGCACCCGCAACCCAGCCCACATGCAATCCAACATCGAACTCGTCAGCGGACGGCCCGCGCTTGCCCGGGATCTGGTTAAGGAGCTTCACCGCCGATACGATGAGGTTGGCGCCGACTGGCGCAGCATAGACTAGCGAAAGAGGAAGCATGACCACCGAGACCAAGTCAGATTACAAGGTTGTGGGCACCCGCCCGGTCAGACACGACGGCGCCGACAAGGTGACCGGTAAGGCCCGCTTCGGCGCCGACGTCAGCCTGCCCGGCATGCTCTTCGGAGCGGTGCTGCGCAGCCCCCATGCCCACGCCCGCATTCTCTCGATCGACACGCAGAGGGCGGCGGCGCATCCGGCCGTAAGGGCCGTGATGACCTCCGAGGACCTTGTCCCGGGCCCCACGGTCGGCACCGGCATAGTGCCCGGACACAACCACTCGTCCAATGTCATGGCGCGGGGCAAGGCCCTCTACAAGGGCCATGCGATCGCGGCGCTGGCGGCGACCAGCCTGCATGCCGCCCAGGAGGCGCTCGACCTGATAGATATCGAGTACGAGCCGCTTCCCGCCGTGCTGGATGTCGAATCCGCGATGAAGCCCGACGCCCCGGTGCTGCACGAGGACATGGAGCCATACAGCCTGGGTCCGGTCGAGGGTTTCCCGCCCAACGTCGTGGGCCGGGAGCTGTACGCACTTGGGGACATTTCGGACGGGTTTGCGGCCGCCGAGGTGACGATCGATCGCGAGTTCAGGACCCACTCTGTCCACCAGGGTTACATAGAGCCCCAGAACGGCACCGCCAGTTGGTCCCCAGACGGCAAGCTCACGATCTGGTGCTCGAGCCAGGGCCACTTCGGGATCCGCGACCAGGTCGCGTCGATCCTCGGCCTGCCGGTCTCGGACGTGAAGGTAGTGCCGATGGAGATCGGGGGCGGTTTCGGGGGCAAGCTGCCCATTTACCTTGAGCCGCTGGCCGCCGTGCTGTCCAGAAAGACCGGCCAACCGGTAAAGCTGACCATGTCCCGCACCGAGGTGCTCGAGGCCACCGGGCCCACCTCCGGCAGCCACGTACGCATCAGGATCGGTGCCACCGGGGAAGGCCGCTTCACGGCGGGGGAGGCGGTGGTGGCGTTCGAGACGGGGGCGTTCCCGCCCTCTCCGATCACTGCCGCAGCCGCCGCGGTGTTCGCTCCCTACAGGATCGACAACGTTCGCATCGACGCCTACGACGTGGTCGACAACAAGCCCAAGGTCGCTCCATACCGCGCGCCCGGTGCCCCGATTGTCGCGTTTGCGGTCGAGTCGGTCATCGATGAACTGGCAAAGGATCTTGACATTGATCCTATAGACCTACGGATCCTGAATGCGGCGACGGAGGGAGACCGGCGGGCGGACGGTGTGATGAACGGGCGCATCGGGGCGCTGGAGACCATGGAGGCGGTCAGGTCTCATCCCCACTACTCGGCGCCCGTCGAGGGCGACGGCGTGGGGCGTGGCGTCAGCCTGGGTTTTTGCCGCAACAACTCGGGGCCGGCCTGCGCGGTCGGCAACGTGCTTGCGGACGGGCGAGTGTCGCTGATCGAGGGATCGATGGACATCGGCGGCAGCAGGACAGCCGTCGCGCAGATGTTCGCCGAGGTCCTCTCGCTGCCGGTCGAGGATGTGCTGCCGACAGTCGGCGATACCGAGACGATCGGATACACCTCCAATACCGGCGGCAGCGGCGTCGCCTACAAGTCCGGATGGGCGGCCTACGAGGCGGCGCACGACATACGGCGCCAGGTGATCAAGAGGGCCGCAGACATCTGGGGCGTGGACGCAGGCGAGGTCGAGTACGCTGGCGGCGAGGTCCGCCACGTTTCGGACACCGAGCTACGGATGACCTTTAAAGAGATCGCGGCCGCGGCCAACGACACCGGCGGCCCTATCGTCGGCCGGGCCAACCTCAATCCCGGCGGCTCGGCCGGATCCTATTCGGCGCTTATCGTGGACGTCAGGGTCGACCGCGAGACGGGCAAGACCGACATCCTGCGCGCTACGGCCTTCCAGGACGTCGGCACGGCGATCCACCCCTCCTACGTGGAGGGGCAGATCCAGGGAGGCATCGCACAGGGGATTGGGTGGGCGCTAAATGAAGAGTACTGGCTCGATGACGACGGGGTGATGAAGAACAGTTCGCTGCTGGATTACCGCATGCCGACTTCGCTCGACCTGCCGATGATAGAGACGGTACTGGTCGAGGTGCCCAACCCCAACCATCCCTACGGGGTCAAGGGTGTCGGGGAGGCGAGCATCTCGGCCCCGCTGGCCGCGGTCGCAAACGCGATCAAGAACGCGACGGGAACGCGCCTGAGGGAGCTTCCCATGACCCCGCAGGCCATCGTGGCGGCCGCGGGAGACTAGCCTGGCGGGTCTGAGAATCGAGCAGTTCGACCGGCGCGGGAACTGACCGGCCGACGCGGGTCGGCGGTAGCTACCGCGATGCCCAGCCCCCGTCGTTTACCAGGGGCGGGCCGGTAACGTAGGAGGCCTCCTCCGAGCAGAGCCACACGCACGTGTCGGCGATCTCCTCCGGGCTCGCCACACGGCCCGCCGGGTGCAGGTCGCCGATGTACCGGTCGGTCTCCTCGGGACCGCGCCCGTCATCCCACAGCTCGTAGTGCATCGGTGTGGCGATGCTGCCCGGGCATATGCAGTTGATCCGGATGCCCGAAGGAGCGTACTCGAGGGCGGCGGCCTTTGTGAGGCCGACGACGGCATGCCGGCTGGCGACGTACGCGGGCATGGTCGGCACCGCGTAGACCCCGACCCCGGAAGATACGTTTACTATCGCTCCTCCTCCGACCTCCAGCATCGCCGGTATCTCCGCCTTCATCGAGAGGAATACGCCCCGCAGGTTGGTCGCCATCACCGCGTCGAAATTCTCCAGGGTGGCGTCCGCGGTGACGGCCGTTTCCCCAGTGATGCCGGCGTTGTTGACCGCGTAGTCCAGTCGTCCGAACCTTTCGACCCCCTGGGAAACGGCCGCGGCGACGTCCCCCGGGACGGAAACGTCTCCCTGGACGAAGAGGGCCTGTCCTCCATCTTCGCGGATGCCGCGGGCGACCCCCTCGCCCTCGGCCTGCCGACGGGCTATGGTGACGACGGCGGCGCCCCGGCGGGCGAAGGAGCGTGCGGTCGACTCGCCCACGCCGGTGCTGGCGCCGGTGATCAGAGCGACTTTCCCCTCCATCTCGCGGGTCGGCATGGCGCGCCCATTATAAGGGGGAGTGAATGTTAAACTCGTCCCGGCCGAGAGGAGGAAGATCGAGTTGGCGGACTGCGAAATGAAGGGAAAGGTGCTCACCGTGCTCGGGCCGATCGAGCCCGGCGAGATGGGGGTCACGCTGACCCACGAGCACCTGCTGATCGACCTGGACGGCTACTTCGTCCAGGCCGACGAGGCATCGGTGCGCTTCTTCGAGGACGTGCCCGTGACGATGGACATCCTCGGCGCGATGGGGCGGCTCTGGTTCCGCAACCATGCCAACCTGCGGGTGCTCGACGAGAGGCTGGCCATCGAGGAGGCGCTGCGCTTTCGGTACGCCGGTGGCGACTCCATGGTCGACACCACCAGCATCGGCATTGCGCGCGACCCGCTCGCGCTCACGCGCATCTCCCGTGCCACCGGCCTGAACGTCGTCATGGGCGGCAGCTACTACATCCCGCTCTTCCACCCTCCGGACATGGACCAGCGTGACGAAGGCGAGATCGAGGAGGAGATCGTCCGGGACATCACCGTCGGGGTCGGCGACACCGGCGTGCGCTGCGGCGTGATCGGTGAGATCGGCTGCATGTTCCCGCTCGACGAAAACCTCACCAAGGTCCTTCGGGCGTCCGCCCGTGCGTCGGCCAGGACCGGCGCGCCGATCACCATCCATCCTGGCTTTACGGATAACAGCCCGGCCGAGATACTGGACACCCTGCTGGAGGCGGGAGCGGAGGCGACGCGGGTCATCATGGGCCATATCGGGCCGACGGTCAGGGACCTGGGAGTGCTGCGGGACCTGGCCTCCTCCGGCTGCTACATCCAGCATGACCTGTTCGGGTATGAGAGCACGAACCAGGAGTATCTTGGGCGCATCGGCATGCAGATATCGGACGAGCAGCGGATGGAGCGGCTGGAGCACCTGGTAGAGCACGGCTACGAAGAACAGCTGCTGGTCGCCCAGGACCGCTGCTCATTGATCCACTACACGCGTTACGGCGGGCCCGGCTTTGCCCACATCCTGGAGTCCATAGTTCCGCGCATGAGGCGCCGCGGCTTCTCGGAAAGCCTGCTGGATAAGATCCTGGTCCGGAACCCGGCACGCGCCCTGGCCTTCGGCTAGATCTCCCATCGATGGACGCCTGCACTCCAGTACTCAACGCCTCGCCATCCGCCCTGGCACGCCTGCTCGCGGGCATGCAATGCTCTGGTCTTCCTCTGAGCCGCAGGGTGAAGGGTTAGGGCGGGGACCATGGACTACCGCAGGGTGGGCCGCACGGGCCTGTTCGTGTCCCGCATTTGCGTCGGCAGCGTTGCGTTCGGCCAGAGGCTCGATGAGCGCGAGTCGGTGGCGCTGATCGACCGGGCGATCGGGCACGGGGTCAATTTCTTCGACACCGCCAACTCCTACAACGAGGGTCGTACCGAGGAGATCATTGGTAAGGCACTGAAGGGGCGGCGGTACGGGACGATCGTCGCTTCCAAGGTCGGCGCCGGACCCATCGACCTCAACATCGCCACCCTGAGCCGAAAGCACATCATGCACGAGATCGAGGGCACCCTGCGCCGGCTCGGCACCGACTACGTCGACATCCTCTATGCGCACAAGCCCGACCCCATCACGCCCGTCGAGGAGACGATGGAGGCCTTCGGTGACGTCGTCCGGCAGGGCAAGGTGCGCTACCTGGGCTGCTCGAATTTCCCCGCGTGGCAGATCGCAAGGTCGCAGTGGACGGCCGATGTGAGGAAACTGGCCCGCTTCGAGTGCATCCAGCCCCGGTACAACCTCCTTGAGCGCGACATCGAGGCAGAGGTGGTTCCGTTCTGCGTTGACGATGACATCAGCATCTACCCCTACGGCGCCCTTGCGGCCGGCCTGCTCGCCGGCAAGTTCCTCGACCGCCGCCAGCTTCGTGAAGACGACAAGATGGCGACCGGGATGAACTACCGGAGACTGTACTGGCGCAAGGAGGCCTTCGAGTTCGTCGACAGGCTGAAGGTCGCCTCCGATGCTGCCGGTCACACGCTGACCCAGACCTCGCTGGCCTGGCTGCTCGAGCAGCCGAGGCTCGATGCCGTGATCGTCGGCATGAGGACGGACGACCAGCTGGAGGCCGCCGTCTCGGCGATCGGGGTTGAGCTGTCCGAACGGGAGCGCGAGGTCTGCGCATCCGGTCCCTCGAAGTAGTGGAAATCATCTGGTGGGGACGCGGTTGAAATGATGTCGGAGGGCCTTCTGCAGGGCCTCACCGTGGTCGACATGACCGTAAACGTACCCGGTCCTTTCTGCTCGACCATACTCGCCGACTTGGGGGCCCGCGTGATCAAGGTAGAGCCTCCCTCCGGGGATCCGCTGCGCCAGAGCCCGGGCATGTGGTCGGGGATCAACCGCGGCAAGCACAGCATCCTGCTCAACCTTAAGACCGACGAGGGCAGGGAGGTGCTCTGTGGCCTGGCCAAGGGTTCAGATGTGGTGCTCGAGGGGTGGCGTCCGGGGGTTGCCTCACGCCTGGGTGCCGACTACGAGACCCTCTCGGCAGGCAACCGAGGGCTCGTGTATTGCTCGATCTCCGGCTTCGGCCAGGACGGGCCCTGGCGCGACCGGCCGGCCCACGACGTTGACTTCGCGGCCCTTGCCGGTCACCTGAGCGCCCAGATGCAGATCTCCGAGCGGCCATGGCTACCTCCGATACTGATCTCCGACCTGGCCTCCGGCCTGTACGCGGCGGTGGCGGTGCTGGCGGCCGTCGTGGGGCGTCACGCAACGGGCACCGGCCAGTATATTGACCTGTCGATGGCCGACTCCACCCTCGCCCTGCTTGCGCCGGAGATGGGTCGACTTGGCACGGCCGAAGCGGGGGGAAGACCCAACGTGACCTTCATACCGCACTACGGGATATTCCAGTGCTCGGACGGAAGCTGGTTCAGCCTGGGGATCGTGGACGAGGACCACTTCTGGCGCAGGTTCTGCGAGGCATCGGGACTGGACGACATGGCCGGCCTGACATTTGCCGAGAGGGTGGAGCGGGGCGAGTCGCTGACCCGTGCGGTCCAGGAGGCGTTCCTGTCCCGGACGGCACGGGAGTGGGAGAAGGCCCTGGAGGCGGCAGACGTGCCGTCCGCGCGGGTGGCCTCGCTCGCAGACCTCGTTGACTCGGCTCACTTCAGGTCCAGGGGCATGTTCGTTGACATTGGCCTGCAGCGTTTCCTCGCCCAGCCGTTCAAGGTTTCGGGCGAGTTGATGGGGCCAACCGATGGTCCCCCGGGTCCCGGTCAGCACACCGAGGCGCTGCTTACCGAGCTCGGGTATAACTCAGGGCAGATCGCATCGATGATCGGGGACGGCGCCTTCGGGCACGTCGGGGTAGGAGCGAGTCGATGACGTTGGAGGGCAGTGCGGCAGCGTACCAGGTGGGCGATTACGCTGAGACCTACCGGACCTTCAGACAGGACGTGCCGGAGCGGTTTAACTGGGCCTACGAGGTGTTCGACCGGTGGGCGGAAGATCCCGGCAAGATCGCGATGGTATGGCTCGCCCCCGACGGCAGCACCGTGCGCGAAGTCACGTTCCGCGAGATGTCCATGCGCTCAAAGCGGGTCGCCAATGCGTTGACCGGGCTGGGTATCGAGAAGGGCGGCCGGGTCTTCATCATGCTCAACCGGGTCGTCGAGTGGTGGGAGATCATGCTCGGATGCATGCGCTCGGGCCTTGTGTCGGTGCCGGCCACGACGCTTCTGACGACCAGGGACATCTCCTACCGCATCGGTGCGTCCGAGCCTTCGATCGCCTTCACCGACGCTGACAACTACGACAAGCTGAAGGAGGTTCAGGCCCGGTGCCCCGGCCTCAAGGACGTGGTCGTGGTAGGGGAGCAGGGTCCCTGGACGGAATATGAGAGTCTCCTTGGCTCGGCATCGGCCGATCTGGCCAACCCGCAGAACCCCTCGTCGGACATGCTGGTGATCTACTTTACGTCCGGCACGACAGGCAATCCCAAGATGGTTGCCAACACCCATGCCAGCTACCCGATCGGGCACGTTGCGACCGGCAAGTTCTGGCTCGACAACCGACCGACCGATCTGCACTGGACGCTCTCTGACACCGGATGGGCCCAGGCGGCGTGGACCAGCTTCTTCGGCCCGTGGAACATGGGGGCGGCGATCTTCGTGTGGGACCAGCGCGGGCGCTTCGACGGTGGCCTGACACTGGAGGTGCTGGAGCGGTTTCCGATCACGACATTCTTTGCGCCTCCGACCGCCTACCGCATGATGGTGCAGCAGGATCTGGCAGGCTTCAGTCCAAGGGCGCTCCGCCACACCGTGGGCGCCGGAGAGGCTGTGAACCCCGAGGTGATTGACACCTGGCGCGAGGGAACAGGCCTGCACATCTGGGAGGGATACGGGCAGACCGAGTCGACTCTGATGGCGGCGACATTCCCGGGGATGGAGTACAGGCCAGGGTCGATGGGAGTCAGCTGCCCCGGCTTTGAGCTGGCGATCGTCAGCGAGGAAGGGGAGGAGTTGCCTGACGAAGAGGAGGGCGAGATCGCGATCAGGGTATCGCCGGATCGCCCCGTAGGACTGTTTCCCGGCTACTGGCGAGACGCCGAGGCAAACGAGAGAGCCTTCAGGGGAGAGTGGTATTTCACCGGTGATATGGCCACTCGCGACGGGGAAGGCTATTTCTGGTTCGTCGGCCGGGGAGACGACCTGATCATCAGCGCTTCCTACCGAATCGGACCTTTCGAGGTCGAGTCCGCGCTTATGGGACACCCGGCGGTGGCCGAGACCGCGGTGGTGGCCAGGCCTGACCCGGTGCGTGGCCAGATCGTTAAGGCGTTCGTGGTCGTGGCGCCCGGGATGGAGGTCTCGGCCGAGCTGGCCGCTGAGCTTCAGGCGCACGTTCGGAGCGTTACAGCCCCCTACAAATACCCCCGTCAGATCGAGTTTGTGCCCGAGTTGCCGAAGACCGTGAGCGGCAAGATACGTCGAAGCGAGCTCAGGCTCAGGGGGGATTAGGGACGTGCCCTTCGGCGAGCATCACAGCATGTTCCGCGACGCGGTGCGTCGCTTCGTGCGCGAGGAGATCGAGCCTAACGTCGACGACTGGGAGGAGGCCGGAAGGGTTCCTAAGGCGCTGTTTCGCAGGCTCGGCGAGCTTGGCTTTCTGGGCGTGGAATTCCCTGTCGAGTACGGGGGTGGGGGCGGTGACTTCTGGATGTCGGTGGTGCTTGCCGAGGAGTTGGCGCGGTGCCGGGCCGGTGGAGTTGCTTTCAGCGTCATCGTGCACACGGACATGTCGTCGCCGTGGCTTGTCGCGCTGGGCACGGACGAGCAGAAGGAGCGTTACCTGCCGGGCATCGCCGGCGGCGAAACGGTATGCGCGCTTGCGATCACCGAGCCGGGCGCCGGCTCGGACATGGCGGGCATTTCGACCAGCGCGGTCAGGGATGGCGACGATTGGATCATCAACGGTGCAAAGACGTTTACAACCAACGGCGTCTATGGCGACCTCTATTTTCTGGCGGCGCGGACTTCCCAGGAAGAGCCGCGCCACAGGGGTCTGTCACAGTTCCTGGTCGAGCGCAGTACGCCGGGGGTAACGGTTGCAGGTAAGCTCGAAAAGACGGGCATGCTGAGCTCGGACACGGCCGAGATAGCTTTCGACGACGTGCGCGTGCCTGCGACGAGCCTCTTGGGCCAGGAGGGCAGGGGCTTTTACCAGCTTGCATCCGGCCTTCAGCGCGAGCGGCTTATGGCGGCTGTGATGAGCGTATCTGCAGCAGATCAGGCCTTGGACGACAGCAGGGCATATGTCAGGCAACGTGAGGCTTTCGGGCGTCCCCTCGCTGAGATGCAGGGGCTCCGCCACAAGGTGGCCGACATGGCGACGCGCATCGAGGCGGCGCGCGGACTGACGTACCACGCCGCAGCAAGATTCGCCGCTGGCGAGGAGTGCGCGAAAGAGGTTTCGATGGCCAAGCTGTTCGCCACTGAGGCGGCCGTCAAGGTCGGGTATGACGCCGTTCAGTTACATGGCGGCTACGGGTATGTGCGTGAGACGCCCGTCGAGCGCTTCGCCCGCGACTATAGACTCTGGACGATCGCGGCGGGAAGCTCAGAGATCATGCGGGACATCATCGCAAAGCGCGTCATTGACTGAGGCGCGATTGAAGAACGCCTGTAGATCCTCAGGGATGTGATGTAAGGCTGGGTAGGGAGTTCCTTGGAACCCCCTCAATTGTAGGTGCGGGGAACGAATTCTAGGCGTGTACAGGGGTCCGGCAATTGACTGGAGCAAGCCCGCCCTACATTGGCCTGCCCTGACAGCCGCACTCTCCTACTTGCCAGCGCAGATTGGGCATTAGATAGGAATGTGAATCTCGAGAACGTGTCACAGCGGCCGGGCCATGCTAGCATCGTTGTACGGGTGGACTGCCGTGATAGCCATGCGATGCCACAGGCGTCGTGTGGGACGTCCGCCGCAGGATCCTCTGCGCGCACTTCCTCAGCGTGCGCAGGCACCGGTTAAGGGCCAACGTAGCTCAGTCGGCAGAGCAGCTGTTTCGTAAACAGCAGGTCGGCGGTTCGAGTCCGCCCGTTGGCTCCGTCTATAGACTGCCAAATGGCCAAATGAAGAAATCCGCGTAAACGGATTAGTCAACAAT
Organism: Dehalococcoidia bacterium; assembly: GCA_965207145.1. Lineage (GTDB taxonomy): Bacteria > Chloroflexota > Dehalococcoidia > Lucifugimonadales > UBA2962 > CAUZIR01. Next base: position 1,766,903 of record OZ242262.1, read on the forward strand.
TAGTCAACAAATCGAGCCCTGAAAAACCAAGATTGCCAGACAATTTGGGACCGTTGCGGTCGACATCGAGTGGGAAAGAACAGGGGTCAGGAGGGGACATAGCCATCTCCGCCTTGGTTCGCTATTCGCTTCTAGGCCCGCCAATCGAGTTGCAGGATTTGGCGGAGCCTAGTCCATTGATCTAGTCTCTGGGGCGCTGACGTTCGACGGGGAATCGCAGCAGCATGTCAGCGGGCTTTAGGTAGAGACGCTTAGCTGCGATGCTCTGGATCGTGGAGGAGGTAGCCTCAAAAGGTGTGTAAACGATCAGGCGGTGTAACCTCTCTCTGATCACAGACGGGCTTTTTATGCCCGAGAGAGGAGTACACCGCCCATGGTCAAGGAGAGCATTGAAACAGGACCTGAGTCAAGGCCGGGATTCGAGCACCTGGAGGACTGGTTGCGAGGTCAGATGCAGGGTCTGATCCAGGACATGCTGGAGGAGGAGGTCACCGAGTTCCTGGGCAGGGCCAGGTCGGTGCGCCGGTCGGGATCCGATAGGGACTCTGGGTACCGAAACGGTCACGGAAGCCCCCGGAGGCTGACGCTGAGCTCGGGGACGATCCAGGTGAGGCGGCCGAGGGTACGTGATACCGAGGAGCGGTTCGAGAGCAGGCTTCTTCCCCTGTTCGCCAACAGGAGCCGGCAGGTCGACGTCCTGCTTCCGGAACTGTACCTGCACGGTCTGTCGGAGGGGGACTTCGACCTGGCGCTGCGAGGTCTGCTGGGCGAGGCCGCTCCGATATCGGCCAGCACGATCGCGCGTCTGAAGGACAGGTGGAACGCAGAGCTCGCCGAGTGGCGGGGAAGGTCCCTTTCCGAGCTAGAGGTAGTCTACATGTGGGTGGACGGGGTGTACGTGAAGGCGGGCCTGGAGCGTGAGAAGGCCGCGATCCTGGTGGTTGTGGCGGCGCTGAGCGACGGGAGCAAGGTGGTCCTGAGCGCGGTGCCCGGGTACCGGGAGTCCACACGGAGCTGGTCGGATGTGCTCAGGGACCTGAGGGACCGCGGTCTCAGCTGCCCGCGGCTGGTGGTCGGAGACGGTCATCTGGGGATCTGGGGGGCGCTTGGCAACGTGTACCCGGAGGCGGGAGAGCAGCGCTGCTGGAACCACAAGATCCTCAACGTGCTCGACAAGCTTCCCAAACGTCAGCATGACCAGGCAAAGCTGATGCTGCGCAGCATGCCGTACGCTCCCACCCGGGCCGAGGCAGAGCGGCTCAGGCGGGTCTTCACGCGGTGGTGCGGCGAGCACTCCTACGAAGCAGCCCGTGAGGCTATCGAGCGTGACTGGGACAGGATGGTGGCCTTCTACGACTACCCCAAACAGCACTGGCGTCACCTGAGAACGACCAACCCGGTCGAGTCGCCCTTCGCTGCGCTGCGCATCCGGACGGATGCGGCCAGGCGCTATAAGAAGGTGGACCGGGCGATCGCAGTCATATGGAAGATGCTGATGGTGGCCGAGAACAGGTTCCGGCGCCTGCAGGCGCCGGAGCTGATGGCTGACGTCTACCTCGGTGCCAGGTACAAGGACGGGGTCGCCATCGAGCAACAGGAAGAGAGGATCGCCGCCTGATCGCTTTTACACACCCTTTGACGCAACCTCTCGTGGAGATCGGGGACAGGCTGGTGGCGCCTACCCGCGTCCGTCGGCTTGGGTAGTGCCCTCAGGGGAAAAGAGGCGCCTCACCTTGCTTTGGTGCATCAATGCCCTCAGCCCGGCCGCGCCTGTAGGTGACGCCACGACGGCCCTTACAGCCACCGCCTCAGCCGATCAGCCTGTGCGACGGTTCTGGACATATGCAGCTCCATCTTCTAGGACTGCAGTCGATTGCTGCCGTCTCCACAAGGTCTTCATGACCATACAGTCAATTCTGAAAGGTCTTGACGCGATGCTGGTCAAGCCAGTCGTTCAGGTCCTTGCCCAAGTAGAGGATACGACCGCCAAAGCGTATGAATGGGGGGCCGATACCCATGCATCGCCACTTGGCCAGGGTTCCCCGGCTGGCAATCACGGCTAGTTCCGGATCGCTGGTCCGGTAGTATCTCTCATCTTCGAAACGGTATAGGGCCTTTGTACACTCCAACTGGCTTCCATTGCCGGAGCCACCGCGTGCTCGCGTTTCCAGCTCTGGGTTGCGATTCCGCGCACCGGCATGCCCATGCGGCGATCTCGGTCCTTGGCGCCTTTTTCCGGGATTCGAGTTAGGGGACACAATCTGTGGTTTGCCAGCCCACTCATGGGTCCTGGACCCCAGGGTTTTCGTTTGCCTGTCCTTCATGCTTCCAGCACCTCCGCTCGTTTGTATCTTGGATCCATATGGCCATAGAGTCGGCTTCCGTCTCGTGGACTCCAGTGGCTACCACTATGAAAGCGCTTGCAGTCGGCATTAAGCCCTCGTAAGGGCGTTCTCAGATGAAACGTCTGGTTGGGTCCGACAACTTGGGCGTCTCGATCAACAATGGCCGCTTGTTTATTCGTTCTGGACTCGAAACGGGGTCCAGACTTCGCGATCCTTCTTAAAGCCTTCGGCTGATCCGGCAAAACTACTTTCGAGTGTCGTCGTCACTTGAGTCCCAAGTGCCGTTCCCAGGGGCCGGGCTGAGGACCTGTGTCCCTGGCGTCATCGGCTGACTCAACAGAGGCCCCATCTAATGGTCACCACTACAGCGGTACTTGCCAACGTCCCGTAAGACGGGTTTCTCAATGACTATCCGCCTTGTGGTATCAAGTTGATGATCAACCTGATTGGAGCGCCCAAGGGGCGGAACCGGACCATAACGATGTGCATGACAACCTTGTGCTCGTAATCGTCGACGCCAAATGAACGGTCGACCTGTTCTATGTCGGAGGGGTGCACAGGAATCCCGTACTTTCAGGGAGGTCTCGGTCAGATCCCGGAAGGCGGCCCTACAGGCCTGCAGAGGCTGGACGGGTCACCTAGATGTTCACACTTGTTCTTAAGTCCCGGCTGTGGGCGACGTTCCAAAAGCCCCCACTTTTGTCCTATCTGGAACACGCCCGGAAGGCGAGCAGTGTTCCAAAAGCCACGGGAAATGTTCCACTTGGAACATCCGCCGTAGGTAGGCGCACTCATGGAAACGGCGGGGGGTGAGGTGGACCGTCTCCATGCGTGGCTGAGGACGCTACTAAACGGCCTTGCGCGCAGGAACGGACCGGGGAATGTCGAGCCCCCGTTCCGCCATCTGCGGCCCGAAATCGGCGTACAACGAAACGCTGCGATGTCTCGTCATCCTGCAACTACAGTGGTTTGACAGCCGCAGCGTCCCGAGAGGATGATGGGCTTATCATGGACTGGCGCGACCACATCTCCGTCGATCCAAACATCTGTCACGGGCAGCCCTGCATCACGGGCACTCGGGTCATGGTCTCTGTTGTCCTGGACAATCTGGCTGCGGGACTGTCAGCGGCGGAGATTGCAGAGAGTTATCCGTCCGTATCCCCAGATTCGGTCAGGGCGGTCCTTCAATACGCCGCTGAGTTGGCGAAGGAGCGGGTAGTACCACTGGGCGCATAGATACGCCTGATGCGGATCAAGCTCGACGAGAACCTGCCGGTTCAGATCAAGCGCCTGTTCGTGGAGTCAGGCCACAATACTGACACGGTTGTCGAAGAAGGTCTGGGTGGCGCGCCAGACGAGAGGGTGGCGGCAGCCTGCATTGGCGACGACCGTGTGCTGGTCACGCAAGACCTGGATTTCTCCGACATACGGACGTATCCGCCTGCGGACCACTCCGGTATCGTCGTGTTCAGGCTATCTACGGCGGCACGTGATGCTCTCTTGGAGGTCGCCGCTGTCCTGATTGAACGGATGGAAGAGTCATCCCCCAAGGGCCAGCTATGGATCGTGGAGGACACCCGGGTCCGCATCCGAATGTAGTTTAGAAGGAATTACAGGACCAGGCTTATTCCGAAGGTGGTCCTGTGTCTACAGTCAACCGAGCTTCGCTTCAGAAGGCCGGAACCGCGTCTTGATCTGCAAGTTGGCCTACAGTAACGCGCGAAAGACGTGGAACGTTGATTCTGTCGACTTCCAAGGCATTCATCCACAAAACCGGCATCCGAGGGGACCTGAACCTTCAAGGTCCTCATGTCGCGAGTAGCTTGATTTCCCACTCGTATCGGTACCACATCAACTTGGAGGTTGAGTTTACCGTGATGGCTGGAACCCCAATAGGATGACCGCCGAACAGGAGGTAAGGAACGGTCAGCAGCATTGGGCGAGGTTGATGGGAATCCCATTCGACTCGCTTGGTTACGTGCTACAAGCTGAGGACAACCTATGGCAACCACTCTCCGGTAGTGCGCTACAAGCTTTCGAAAGAGGAGCCGGGAAGGAACTGAGCGGGCACATGAAGGCGCTACATTCGTCTTCGGCGTTGGCTGTAAACTTCTTCGACTACTGGACCTACAGGGACAAGATGCCCCTCCTGTCGGCATTGGGCATTGAGCCCGTAAATGGGTGCTCTCTGGAATTTGAGGCGCAGTTCCGTACTGGACTGGGAGGCACGCCTCCTCATCTTGACGTGGCCTTAACCGACGGCAGTCACTTCGTCCACGCGATCGAGGCCAAGTTTACTGAGCATCTAAAGCTCGCCTCCACGGGGAAGTCTGATTTCAAATCGTCGTACTTTCCGGAATCCAGAGAGCTCTGGGATGAGACGGGCTTGCCCGCCTGCCAGAAGCTTGCCGAAGATCTGCGTGACGGTAGGCACCGGTTCGAGTATCTAGACCCATGGCAACTCCTCAAGCACGCGCTCGGGCTGGCCACACAGAAGGGCGATCAGTTCAGTCTCTACTACATCTATTACGACTGGTTTGGGGAGGAGCTGGTAGCTCACGAGCGGGAAATCGACCTGTTTGGGGAACGAGTGGGGTGTGAAGTCAGGTTTAGGGTGCTTACGTATCAGCAGGTCTTCAAGAGGCTCAGAGAATCCCAGCAAGCTGGCGCCGACTACCTCAACTACCTTGAGTCCAGGTATTTCCCGCCAGTGAGCTAGGGTGCCACTCGAAAGCACCTGATGCCAATAGCGAGGGTCGGTCTTTGTAACGTCGACATACAAGCCACTTGGCTGACAGCAGTGGGCCCACAAGGAGATCCCAGCCAGACAGCTCCTCGTGACTTGAGGAGCTCGATTTCCGAGCGGAATTGCTTATCAGCAGCCTTGCATTCCTGGTAGGTCTGAACGCTAGTCAGCCTTAGCACCGTTCTCCCCGAAATCGCCACCAAGGTCGTTGTCGCCTCGTTCCCTCTACAACTAGACGACCCGCCCTCAAGTCATCAAGAAGGCCGGCGTAGCGGTCGCGCTCTGCTTGGAGCTGCTCAACCATCTCCTCGAGGCCTCGCACCCGCTCCTGGGCGACAGCCAACGAGACTTTGTCGGGAGGAGCACCTCCTGGCATGATCTCCTCTCCGGCATATGTATTCACGCCCAAGACACCTTCTCCATCAGCCGCTCCCTCTGCCATGACAACGTAAACCCTGTGACGCCGGCCGACAGGCTCTTTCCTGACCTGGACCCGGCCGGCGGCGATCCACCGGTCCAGCGTGGATAGAGAGACCTTGAACTCTTTGCAGGCCTCGGCCTTCGTAATCAGACGGATACCTCACTTCCTCCTCGACAATCCTGACACTCCATTTCCCTCGCGGAGCGTTACCGACGATACGTCAAGCACCTCACACGATTCGGGCTCGGTAAGACAGGACCGAATCTTCAATATTCGTGAACGGCACATGGGCCCGTAGAATTGCAACAAGTGCCCCATGGGTGCGCTCAAAGGGGCAGACACGAAGGGGTCGAAACGGCACGGAGAACCGAAGATGATCCGTTTGGGCTGGGGAGCCGGATGGATTCCACGTCGAACACGCGGTGCATCAACGCACTCGACCGCTGTTGGCATAAGCCCCTACAGGAAGTGTCGGTCACGGCTTTGTGGGACATTTTGGAACTGTGCCAGGGAGGCCAAGGCGAGACGGTCAGGCGGTTTTGGTGGCGGGAGTCTCCATGAGGTACCCAGTACGCCACGTGAGGCGATCACCTCGAGGTTGGAAGTGAAGAAGGGCGCATGTCGGACGCTGGCGGCAGCGGCCAGGAAGGCGTCCTCACCATCGTCGGACTCGAACACGAACAGCACGATGGGTGGCTCGCCGTCGTGGTCGAGTTCAGCCCAGTGGCTGGAGAAGTACCGGCGGTAGGACCTGAGGCGTTTGGGCACGCGCTTGGGCGTCGTCGCGCGTCGCTCGAACTCGAAGAAGTAGGTGCGGCGCTCTCCCCGGTGCTCCAGCACGAACGAGGCGTCCGGATGAATTACGTAGCGTTTCCTCTTGTGACGGTAGGCTACAGATGAGCGCGACGTGGGCTGAAGGTCGAACAACTCGTGCACAGGTGACCGGGCGACCTCGGCGGTGAGGGCTGCGGCAAGGTCAGTGATGCCCGTCTGGTGGCTCAGTTGGTTGGCGATAGCCCGGAGCGAACTGCCTTCGTAGATGGGAAGGCTTCCGGAACCCGGGGGCGCGCGTTCGGTGTCGGGCTCGGGACTCCAGCGGTCGAGGGTCGGGCCGACCGCGGCGCGATCGCGGCGTGCGAGGTAGGCCAGACCCTTGTCTGTGAGGATGTGGTGCGGTCCGTCCGATCGCACCAGGGAGCGATGCATGAGAGAGCGCAACACCTGGCCCACGCGGTGGCGGGTGACCCCTCCCATCAGGCCTGCGAGTTGCCTGCGCGTGCACAGAGGCCATGCGGAGATCAGGTCGAGCGCATCCTTCTCCGCGCGTGTCAGCTGCGCCGCGAGAGCTGACCGCAGTTGCTGTGTCGGCTCGGGCTTGGTTGCACGCAGGTCGGGAGAATAGAGGGACTCGGGGTCCACCGTGGGCCTCTTCCATCCGGTGTAGTCGGATCGGTGGACCAGCCAGCCGGACCACCTGACGATGGCCGCAAGCCTAATGTCCGGGCTGATGAGGTCTGGAGGGTCATCGTCCCTCCCGGTTCCGCAGGGTTGCCATGCGTAGGCGCCAGCGCCGCCGGTCAGTAGCTCTCGCTCGCATGCCACCAGAGTCGTCCCGTGTTCCTGCGGGTCGCCGAGAGAGCGTATCGCCCTGCGCATGGCCTGGGTGGAGTGGGTCAGCACCAGCGTAACGAGGGGCTCCTCGGAGTAACCCAGGTGCTCCTTGCTCCTGAGACGGTAGCGCAGGTTGGCGGTGGGCAGGGCTGGCCCATGGCGGATCAGGCCGATCGAACGGCTCCCCGACAGGGTGATCAGCAGGTCATAGGGTCCGTGGCGGTAGTGGTCGACCCTCGCGGGATCACTGCTCGGGTCGGCATCCGCGATCATGGCGGCTGCCTGGTATAGCACCGCGACGGCGTCGAGCCGTTCGGCGAGTAGCCTCAGCCACTGGCGCGAAACGGGGTGCGTCTCCAGCAGACGTTCCAGCCCGCCGGCTGCGGCGCCTGCGGCGACGATACCCTTCTCGGTCGGGAAGTATCGGCGGGTCGCGTGGGGCCCGAGTGTGCTAAGTCGGTGCTGGACGGAGACGACGAGTCCCCGCTCCGTGAGCCTCGCCAGCCGGTCTCGGAGGGTCGAGTTCGGGACGCGGCCGATGCTTGAGAGTTCCTCCACCGTGGCAAGGGGCGTGGCGCACAGCAGCATAAGCGTGTCCCTGAGCCGCCCCGAAAGGCAAGGACGGTCAGGGTCGAGAGCCAGGCTCGGCGAGTTGCCGTTGAGCTTCCACGTCGCGGATATGAGCGCACCGAGATCCCTGCCGAATGCGTCCAGCACGGCGCGGGGAAGTCGGTGCCCGGCGTTGGCACGGTAGAGGAAGCGCCATACCGTGTGGCGCGATACGCCGAACATTTCGGCCGTGCGCCCTTGGCCGTGGCGCCATGCGTAGGCACCCACATAGTCACGGATCAGTTGGATGACCTGAGAGTTCGTATAGATCGTCTTTGGCAGCGTTCGCGTCTCCTGGCACAGTTGCACAAGATTCCACTTTGATTGCTGCGAGCCTTTGAGGTAAGGGCTTGGAAGGCATTACGCCTGGGATTGTTTTGTGGTACGGGTTAGCGACGTAGGAAGCCGACGATGCTTGGCCGGACGGATTCGAAGTGGCGGCCGTTAACCCGTTTGCAATGCCATTGCTGCTTCATGGAGTTCCTTTACTGTGCGAGTCGGAATAGGCCTCCCTCTCTGTACATTTCTAATGCGAAATGTTGAAGATCAGCGCACGGTTAGAAGAGCCTCGAGAGCCGCACTCAGGGCACGGTGGGTCTGGTGGGAAGGCCGCCTCGGCGATTGACGCGGCGGGAATTGCAGTGGAAAGCGAGATACAGCGAACCGGGTTGGAGCGGTGACTATCGACGTTCGGAAGCCTCACGAAGAGCCTAGGGATGGAAGCTTAAGTGGCCTACCTCAGCATGCGATAGCATTCATTTCAGCGATGATGTCCACGCTTACTTCGCGCGGCGTACAGTCACACGTGACGGACGTCGTGGGTGGCTAGAGGCAGGGTGCTGAAACCCCGATCTGGCGTGAGTAGGGCTGAGTAAGCCGTGTCGAAAGTGAGGGACGCCATCCGAATGGCGGAGTGCGCCGGCTGGTATCATGTCAGAACGCGAGGTAGCCACCGCCAGTTTCGCCACGACGAAAAGCCGGGTAAGGACACGATTCCGGGCAACCTGGGTGACGAGCGACCCAAGGGTACGTGGATCAACATTCAGAGACGGGCCGGTCTTCGCGGGAGCGCACGATGAAACTGACCTACGCAGTCGTCATCGAGCAGACCCTAAGCAACTACGCTGCCTACGCGCCGGACGTACCAGGATGCGTCAGCACTGCCGAGAGCTGGGATGAGATGCTGGCAATGATCCGCGAAGCGCTCACCGCTCACATCGAACTCCTGGTCGAGGACGGGGATCCCGTGGCGGAACCCACAAAGTCCATCGACGATGCGATTGCACACCATAGCGAGGCCCTTTCCCAGACCGACGAAGCGTCGCTGGCCGAATATCGTGATGCTGATCGGACGATTTCGACCACGTTTCGCCTTGTCGAAATCGAGGTTCCCGCGCTGCAATTCGAGAACGTCTAGGGCTTGTTCGCCATACCGGCGACTTGACTTAGCAAACCGAGCCCGTCGGTGGTGTACAAGAGCGATGGTTGAAATCTGCATGCCATTCTTCTCTGCCACGACAAGACGGCCTAGTTCGCTTCGACTTAGGACGAATACTGCGGAAAGAAGGAGTTTCTGGACCGGTATGGATGTGGGTCCGGACGGCAGGAATGCTAGGAGGACGGACGCTGAGTCGAGAGCCACCGGTGATCGAGTGAGCTGATTGGGATGGCCATGTCCCGGATGGGAAAGTCAAAGAACCAACTGGTCGACGAAGGCCACGAGGCCGAGTACTGGCGAATGGCCGACGCCCTGTAGGGTATACGCTCGGTCGCACGTGCCCCGACATGTCCGCGGAGGACATCGCTCGCATTTTAGGCGCCCACCACGCCTAGTGTGACAACAGGGACATTTACAAGTACGAGGACATCCTTGGCCTTTGCAAGAGTGCGGCTTTGGAGGAGATAAGCAAACGGTGACACGTCCTTACTCTAGGCCGCTATTTTGGTGCAGAGCCTCAGGAAGACGACGGCGAGCCCTTCGAGGAGAAGATGGCCCACCTTGCGGCTCATTCGAGGGAGCAGCAGGTCTAGGTCCAACGGATGGACGCCGAGATCAAGGCCAATCTGGTCCGATTGGTGTCTAATGCTAATCGGGAGGAGGTTGCGTCAAAGGGTGTGTAAAAGCGATCAGGCGGCGATCCTCTCTTCCTGTTGCTCGATCGCGATCCCGTCCTTGTACCTGGCGCCGAGGTAGACGTCAGCCATCAGTTCCGGCGCCTGCAGGCGCCGGAACCTGTTCTCGGCCACCATCAGCATCTTCCATATGACTGCGATCGCCCGGTCCACCTTCTTATAGCGCCTGGCCGCATCCGTCCGGATGCGCAGCGCAGCGAAGGGCGACTCGACCGGGTTGGTCGTTCTCAGGTGACGCCAGTGCTGTTTGGGGTAGTCGTAGAAGGCCACCATCCTGTCCCAGTCACGCTCGATAGCCTCACGGGCTGCTTCGTAGGAGTGCTCGCCGCACCACCGCGTGAAGACCCGCCTGAGCCGCTCTGCCTCGGCCCGGGTGGGAGCGTACGGCATGCTGCGCAGCATCAGCTTTGCCTGGTCATGCTGACGTTTGGGAAGCTTGTCGAGCACGTTGAGGATCTTGTGGTTCCAGCAGCGCTGCTCTCCCGCCTCCGGGTACACGTTGCCAAGCGCCCCCCAGATCCCCAGATGACCGTCTCCGACCACCAGCCGCGGGCAGCCGAGACCACGGTCCCTCAGGTCCCTGAGCACATCCGACCAGCTCCGTGTGGACTCCCGGTAGCCGGGCACCGCGCTCAGGACCACCTTGCTCCCGTCGCTCAGCGCCGCCACCGCTACCAGGACCGCAGCCTTCTCACGCTCCAGACCCGCCTTCACGTACACGCCGTCCACCCACATGTAGACCACCTCCAGGTCGGAAAGGGACCTTCCCCGCCACTCGGCGAGCTCCGCGTTCCACCTGTCCTTCAGACGCGCGATCGTGCTGGCCGATATCGGAGCGTCCTCGCCCAGCAGTCCTCGCAGCGCCAGGTCGAAGTCACCCTCTGACAGACCGTGCAGGTACAGTTCCGGAAGCAGGTCGTCGACCTGCCGGCTCCTGTTGGCGAACAGGGGAAGAAGCCTGCTCTCGAACCGCTCCTCGGTATCACGTACCCTCGGCCGCCTCACCTGGATCGTCCCAGAACTCAACGTCAGCCTGCGGGGTCTCCCGTGACCGTTGCGGTAGCCGGCGTCCCTATCGGATCCCGACCGGCGCACCGACCTGGCCCTGCCCAGAAACTCGGTGACCTCCTCCTCGAGCATGTCCTGGATCAGACCCTGCATCTGACCTCGCAGCCAGTTCTCCAGATCCCCGAAATCGGGCCTTGACTCAGGTCCTGCTTCAATGCTCTCCTTGAACATGGGCGGTGTACTCCTCTTGGGCTTAAAAGCCCGTCTGGATTCAAAGAGAGGTTACACCGCCTAATCGTTTACACACCTTTTGACGCTACCTCAATCGGGAGGCATCAAGATGATCCCAGCGGTCGAGGAGCATGCGGACGAATTGAAACTTCTCTGTCTCATCTACGGCGTACGGCGGCTTGACCTGTTCGGGTCGGCCTCAACGGACCTCTACGAATCGGGTGAGAGTGACCTCGACTTCCTTGTCGAGTTCCAACCGGAGGCTCTTAGCGCCTATGCGGATGCTTACTTCGGGCTGCTGGAAGCTCTTTGCAGACTATTCGGGCGGCCCGTGGACCTCGTGGTGGAGTCTGCCATCAAGAATCCCTACTTCCTGCAGTCGGTAGAGCAGACGAGAACCCCTATCTATGAAGCTTGAAGATCGGAAGTACCTGTACTACATCCACCACGCCGTAAGTCCGTCTAGGGAGACCACCCGCGGCAAGACATTCGCCGACTACAAGTGCGACGCCATGATTTCGAAGGCGTCGCCAAGAGCTTAGGGATGGGAGCGTATGTGGCCTACCCATTGGACGCCAACTTATTCATCTGTGCTAGGGATGTTCACTACGGGTTCGATTTCAGTTTCGCCTTTTTGGGACTGGCTCATTAGAGAGAACCAGGCGGGAAATGTGTACAGCATCGAGCGGGTAGGGGACGAGGTCCTGGCGGGAGACGAAGAGCTGGCAAAGTGGGCACAAGGAGGGGACCTCTTCATCTATTGTAACTTCACGAGGGGCTAGCCCTTCTGCGTCTACCCACACAATCAGGACTGCCGACGTTTTCCTGCTCGGCGAGTCTGGGCAGCCGGCCATGGAGCGTCGAGCCTGTGCCGCTCCGCCGCATCAAAGGAGTGAAGGGGACTCACCTGAGTGATGAACCAGCACTTGAAACCCTCCCGCCTGCATATAGGATTCTCTCAGGCGCTGGTGGCACTAATCGTCCCCGAGCTAGCCAACTTGAAATTTCAGGTGCTCTGAGGGCCCAAGTGTCCGTTCAAATAGACTACAACGACCCCCGTTACGCCCAGGCTGCCGCTGAGATTCTCCGACGGCACGACGCTGGCGAGCCCGAGGCCAACATCACCAGCGCAGTCCGAGATTTCCTTATCGCGACGGGTCTCGTCAGCGTCGATGAGATCGTCGAGGAGAACCCGCCAGCGCAGGGTTCTCGGCGTGCCGTTGACCTCACCGCGCTCGACACTTTTATCGAGTTCAAACGCAGGATCGGCACTGCAGGGGGCTTTAACCCCAACGCCTACTACGTTCAGCAACTCGACGACTACCTGAAGCAATCGGAGAAGCAGGGCCGCATTCGCATGGGCATTCTCACCGACGGCAGGCAGTGGCTGCTGCGATGGCCTAACGCAGGGTCTGTCAGGTCGGCGATGCCCTATGCCTTTACCTTGGATGACGCGGACCGCTGGATTACTCTCTTCGAATGGCTTCGCGACCACGCGCTCGACGCGGAGCGTGACAAAGAACCATCCCGCTCTGCCATTACACAGCACTTTGGGCCGACTGCTCCAACATACGAACGTGACATAGCGGCCCTCAAGTCCCTCTATGACCAGCACGCCGGCTCCGGCACCATCAGGGTCAAGAGACATCTGTGGGAGAACCTGCTTACCGCAGCCCTTGGGGAAGTCGCGAGGTCAAGCTCTCAGCTGGACGACTTGTTCGTGCGACACACCTATTTGAGTGCCGTTATTGGCCTGGCCGTCCAAGCCTCGTTCGGCGGCGACATCAGACGGTTGGCTGAGAACGACCCTGCCGATCTGCTCCTCGGCCGCGACTTCCGGAGCAAGACCGGCCTTCAGGGGGTCGTGGAGTCGGATTTTTTCGCTTGGCCCACCGAGGTGGGAGGGACACCTCTTTTGAAAGCCTTGGCTAGGCGCATAGCTAGGTTCGACTGGCAGAAGGCACCCAACGACGTGGCCGCCATCCTCTACGAGACCGCGATACCTCCTGACGAGCGCCGTCAGTTGGGAGAGTATTACACGCCGGACTGGCTGGCCCGGACCATTGTTCGTGAAGTGGTGACCGATCCCTTAGGTCAGTATGTCCTCGACCCTGCATGCGGATCGGGGACCTTCATCGCCGAGGCGGTCAACCATTTCATCGAGGCAGCCAGCGAAACCTCCCTGAAGCCTAAGGAAGTGCTGGAGTGGCTGCGTTTCTCTGTCGCCGGTATCGATGTTCACCCGGTGGCTGTGCATCTTGCTAGGGCAGCGTGGGTTCTGGCCGCCCAGCCCGCGATTCAGGCGGCGGTCGAGGACGGCTTTGCGGCCAACATCACTGTTCCTGTCTATTTGGGAGACGCCTTGCAACTCCGATTTCGCACCGGCGATATGTTCGCCGAGTACGACGTGACGATCCAGGTGGAGGATGAGGAAAACACTGAGCTGGTATTTCCCGTTAGCCTGGTGGAACGAGCCGAATCGTTCGACGCGCTGATGAGCGACGTTGCCGAGGCCATTGAAAGGGGAGACGATCCATCTTTGGCCCTTGACGACAACCAGATAACAGATTCAGCGGAGCGGCAGACCCTCCGGCAAACCATCGCCGCCATGCAGCGGCTGCACTCGGATGGCCGCAACCACATATGGGCCTACTACACCCGTAATTTGGTGCGACCCGTGGCCCTATCTCGCAGCAAGGTGGATGTGATCGTTGGCAACCCGCCGTGGCTGAATTACAACCAGACCGTCAGCACCCTGCGAAGTGAGTTGGAGAGTCAGAGCAAGAGCACCTATGGGATATGGGCCGGCGGTCAGTACGCCACTCATCAGGACGTGGCTGGACTGTTCTTTGCCCGTAGCGTAGATCTGTACCTGAAAGACGGTGGCCTTATAGGCATGGTGATGCCTCACAGCACCCTACAGGCTGGCCAGTACAAGAAGTGGCGCACGGGCATGTGGCAGGCAAAACGGCGCGGCAGAGGGAAAGATCGTTCTCCAGCCCGGGCCTTGGCGGTTGACTTCGGCTACAAGACGGCTTGGGACTTGCAGAAGTTGGAACCCAACACCTTCTTCCCGGTTCCAGCTTCGGTGCTCTTTGCCAAACGCAGCGGCGTGGGCGGTAAAGCAGCCCCTCTACCAGGCGAAGTTGAACGGTGGCTGGGTGAAACGGGGGCCGACGACGTGCAGAGGACAATCGTTGCCATTGCCGACGGGTCGGTCTACGGAGGCTCCCCTTATGCGGATCTTTCTAGTCAAGGCGCAGTTATCGTCCCGCGTTGCCTATTCTTTGTAGAAGAGGCAGAAAACCCCGCACTCATCCAGGCTGGGCAAACCATCACAGTAGATCCACGGAGAGGACCCCACGACAGGGACCCGTGGCGTGGCCTAGACCTCACGGCCATCGCTGACTTGACGATTGAACGACGGCACGTGTTCGACGTCTATCTGGGCGAAACCATTGTTCCTTATGCGGTCCGCAAGCCACTCAGGGCAACCTTGCCGTTGAAAAAAGGATCTACTGACCTGCCGACTGACGCTAATGGGCCTGGCGGCATCAGTTTGGGCGGATTGGAATGGCGAATGCGGGAGCGTTGGCAGGCTGTCAGCCGACTGTGGGAGGAGCACAAGACGACCGCCAACAAGCTTAACCTCTTGGGGCAGTTGGATTACTACGGCAAGTTCTCGGCTCAACTGCAATGGCAGCAAGATTCTGGAGACCGTCCTCTTCGTGTGGCGTACACCGGCATTAGCGGAACGCCCACGGCAGCATTGATTAACGACAACGAAGCCGTAATCGATCACGCCCTCTACTGGATTCCCTGCAAGGACATCCATGAAGCTAACTACCTGCTGGGAGTCATAAACAGCGACGTGCTGTCTAGAGCAGTAACTCCATTGATGCCCAAGGGCCAATTTGGCGCCCGCGACCTGCACAAGCACCTTTGGAAGCTGCCCATCCCGGAGTTCGACGCGGATGACTCACTTCATATCAGCGTGTCCGAAGCCGGGGAAGCCGCGGCCCGGGGTGCAGCTAAGCAGATGGACCAACTTCGCCATGACCGGGGAGAGGTGACCGTGACCGTGGCTAGGCGCGAGCTTCGCAGGTGGCTGCGCGATTGCAAGGAGGGCGAGGCTGTGGAGAAGGCCGTCAAGGAATTGCTGGCATCGCAGGGAGCCTCTCACAGCTAAAGGTCTATCTCCCTGTCAAGGATGTCGACAGGGAATGAAGATCGCCAAGCCATCGGGACGATGGCTCACTAGGCGGATTCAGTGGCTCGCCCGTCTTCGACACAGACCTACATACTTCCCAACCATAGTTCGAAGACTGTGCAATCTACCGTCCACGGTTACCTGCCACCGCTTACGGTAGATGCCGCCATCTTCGAGCTATGGCTCGGCAGCCTTTCGACATACCAAGGTCTGTAGATTCGCAAGGGACTTATATACGAAGTTAGCCAGTATCACTCTTTCTTTGGCTTGCGCGGCAATGCCATCTATAAGGTAGTGTTAACTGCCTGCAGAGTCAGTGTCTGACGCATCTCGAGGCTTCGATGTAGACCTTCATAGTGACGCTGAATTGACCCCCTTGTCTAGGTTGCTAATGGAGGGCTTTCCGGATCCTAGAGTCAAGCCCGTATAGAAGTTGAGCTGTGATGTGCAAGAAAATACTTAGAGCCTTTGCGTCAAGATCATCGATGTGGCGTTTAATGTTTTGCCTGAAACCAAGAGTACTACGCCTTTGGGAAATCCGAATAATGTAATTGAGTGAAAGAGCACGAATACTTAGACAGATTGAGAAGCCGCCTCCTTTTGGAGGAGCTGGAGAAGGATCAGTCGCGAGCGTAGGAGAAGGTGAAGGATGGTGATCCTAACGACATATCCAGATACCAGGGGGTAGTCGATGGGGTAGTCGATTCACTGAATGCAGTCATTGGCGATTCGGGGCTGGATGCAGAGAATCCTGTGAGCTACGGCCGGGAGCGAGGTGGTGGGGGACGACCGTTGCCGGGCTTTCGAAGTTAAAAATTTGTTGCTTGAAGAAAAGAACCGATGCCATCCTTGACTCCCTTATCAAAGTCGTCCTTATTCTCCGGAGTAAAAAAGGGAGTATTGACGAAATCAGCTTCGTCAGTGATCCTGTAATAGAAGCTGGCAGATTTGATCTCCTCAAACAGATCAATCTTGTTCACAGGTGTCCCCGATGCTTCAGATCGTTCTAATTCTTCGGTGATAAGGAGAGCTATCTGTTCGGCACCCCAGCCTCTGCCTATTAGATAAATTTCGGAATATCCGTTAATCACATGAGTCTCCTTCACAACTATTGCCTGGCTAATGTCCTTCGCAGATTGCGTATTTATAGGCTAGAGTACTATTAGAGATTAGTGGTAGGAGTGGGCTTCGAAAGTACTGGGATGACATTACAGAAAGGGACTGTCGCTCATCAGCGTTAGGGATATGTTGCTAGGTGACGAAACTGCTGAGAGGTGGTTTGCTGAGCAGCGATGGTCGGATGACGGTTGGCTGTGTGCATTGCGGTTCGGTGTATGTGGCTCATGATAGGTCACGAAAGTCTCAGCCCTGCCGGTGCCCCGATTGCTGCAGGCGTTTCTCTGTGAGAACTAGAACACTCATGCAGAGTTCGAAGTTGGGCTTGCAAGTATGGGCGATGGCATTCTACCTGATGACTACGGGTATCAGGGGAACGTCCAGTATCAAGCTTCATCGCGAGCTCGACATTACCCAGAAGACGGCTTGGCATCTGGCACACCGCATACTTGAGACTTGGCAAGATCAGAAGGGTCCATTCGAGGGTCCGGTGGAAGTTGACGAGACGTTCATCGGCGGCAAGAAACGCAACAAGCAGGCCAGCAAGAAGCTCCATGCTGGTCCAGTGACCGGTAAGACAGCGGTGGGCGGCATGAAGTATCGGGACAGCGGCAAAGTGGCTGCTGAGGCGGTGGATCGCACAGACGCAGACACTCTATAGGGATTCATCGCGGACTACACCGAGCCCACTGCCACCGTCTACATAGATGAGGCCCGCGCCTACAGCGGTTTTGGACAGGTGGCATGAGGCTGTCAAGCATTCTGTTGGCGAGTATGTCTTCGAGCAGGCACACACCAATGGTATTGAGGATTCGCTCTCGCTCCGCATCGCACTTGGCGATGAGGGGATCGTCGGGGATGTATTCGGTTATGCGCCGATGAACGCCGAATTCTGTCCTCGCGGCTGTAACAAGAGCCCCCTTCCGGTGCGGAACGCAGCTAACTTGTCACAGCAACTGACAATCCTCAGTGACCGCAAGGGGGCACGATGGCCCTTACCGCACCTGGCTCGGCAGTTACACTGAGGAAGAGCCTCGTTGCTGTGACGCGCAACAGTCTAGGCGGTGCAGTGGGCAATGGCGGGGCGTCCGTGCCTGAGGCACGCAGGAGAATATGCAATGACGGAGAAGAAGAAGCGCGGTCGCCTCAAGAATCTTGTAATGCCGCATCGGATACCGGACACACCCGAGAACATCGCTAAGGCCTGTATGCAGGGCCCTTCCAAGGAAGAGCGGGAATATCTCAGTCGGTGGACGGACAATCCCTTCGGACCAGTTGCCAAGACTCCTGAGGAGCGTGCGCGAATCGCAAAGCGCGACGCGGACCTGAAGGAGGTCGGGGAGAGGTTACGCAAAAGTTAGAGAGAGGCAAGCGTGGGCAGCAAGCATTTGAACAGCACTGGTTCAGGGGGCTGTCGCCATTCCTAGATATATAACGGATCTGATAGGCCCTCTGACCGATGGGCTAGTACAAGGCATCACGCTAGTAGTTATACCCTTCGCGATAGGAGTGGTAACACATGCAATGTTTGAGCAACTCAAGCGAAGAAAAGACAAGGAACCGGAAAAAGTTATGCTACGCCCTGATCTAAGACAAGTGACGGATCAACAAGTGACCACACTTCTAACAATGTTATATGAACGCTATGCTGTAGTCGTGGCCGAATCGGAGTTGGCGGATACAACCAAAGTAACCTATCTGACCCATGCTTCCAATTTCGTACGATGGGTCAAAGGCGAGTTTGAGCCAGGAGCTACGTTGGAATCGGACGCATAGGGATGAATGAGAGATGGACGGACGATCCCTTCGGATCGGTCAACAAGACTCCTGACGGGCAAGAACGCATTGCGAGACGTGATGCGGAACTTCAGGCTGTACGGGAACAGATAGGGCGGAAGCAGGAGGAGCGAGAACAAGTTGGATGAGTAAGCGTCGTAGTCTGTTCGATATGTCCGACAAGGAATTGATGGACGCTTATCTGGACAGGATTAGTTCGGTTGCCAATACAGGCGACAGATATATAGATGAACTTAATCGCCGCGCACAAGAACGACAAGCGAAGTGGATGCGTATAGCGACAGCGGCCATTGCGGTAGCCACTGTCGTTCATGCAGTGGTTGCGATAGTTGTTTTGACAGTGGAATGAAAGGGAAATAGAGTGAAATCATTTTTGTCAGAGGATGCTGAGCAACTCTTGGCCGAAGCTGTACAAGACAGCAATGGCATGATTCGGTACATCGAATCACTTGGCGGTTTGGGTATTGCGACCCACGGAAGAAGTTTTACGGAGCCAGGTAATCCTAGATCGGAAGCGCGGTGGAAACAGGCTCTACTTGAACTTGTAAATGATGGACTAGTCCAAGATTCACACGGAAAAGGGCAAGTCTTTGAGGTGACGCATCGAGGTTTTCAGGTTGCGGACTCCCAAGAAAGATAGACTCGTTTTAAATCCCATGGGTCTTGGCTAACTTAGCATATAAGGCCTATTCGCATAGTGTGATGACTATGGCGTAGGGACGGAAGAAGCGTTATTTAGCCGCTTGTCTGGGCGGTAGTAGCCAACCTATCAAGGATGCTTCTGCCGGGAATCCAAGACGGCCATTCATTCACCCTCGCCTCGGTGGACCACTAGGTGCGGGTAACGGTCTGATAACTCACTGTGAGTACGAGTCAAGCTCCAAGTCATTTCCGGTCCACTGCTGCTCAACCCAAGCGTAGACTCTCTCGAAAGGTGCCGACGCCAATTGAGTATGCGTCCTGGGTTGAGGTCGTCTTGATTTGCCAAGGACAAGGTTAGTGTAAACGGAGGTGAGTGAAAGGCATCGTCGCGGAACCCAACTGGGAACATGACGCTCAGGGCGAGGGTGGCAGGCTCATCATCTGAGTATGGGTCGGCCTGAGCAAAGTGCGCTCCCACTTTATTCCTCCATCGGAGGACGTTACCCAAAACTAGATCTTGGTACGTCTTTGCCGCCTTAGCGTCTTCATTGTTGATCAACCAGCCAACCAGTAGGACATAGTTACAGACCGTTACGGAATACCAATGGAACGCGCATGCCACAAGGTCTTGCGGTACTGCCTGTAGTTCGGGAGCGTTGCCAAGCATCTCGACACGAAGCCCTTTGGTCCTGTTGAGGACACCAGCCTCAATACGCCGCACCTGAGCATCAAGCAAGTTGAGGCCCGCTGCAAGATATTCCAGTGAACGAAGCTCGTTAGAATACCGTTCAATTTCTTCATCGATCAGTTCGCGGCCTTCGATTTGGTCAATCCTCATGATCGTTGTTGTTCAATCAGGCCAGGCAGAGTCTTGTTCATACCCCAGCCCACCAGTGTTTAGGGTTAGACATAGCCGTCCTTAAGATTTGGCTCGGCGGCTTGTGAGCCCCGCGACAGCCGTCCTGGTGGGAAGTTGAGCTTTCTCTCCCTCGGACGCACCTCTCCACGCTGCTGTCTGATCAAATGTTGCATTCCAACTTCGGCTTGGCAGGTCAAGTGTCGAGCGGAGCGGCTCTGGTCACCCGGAGTACGATTACCCATCCAGAGACTCTAGCCAAGCAATCGCACGAGTAGGATCAGAGTCCCATTGGAGCGACAAGGCCACGGCACCAACGCGTTGTTCAACTTCTGAGGATCTTGCTCCAAGAATCCCTTCCGATAAGGCTCCAGCAAATGTTCCATCTGTGATTTCGCCGCGCCACTCTCTCTCGACCCTCTCCCGGATCTCCCTCAGGTATTCGGTAAGTGCAACGATCACAACGTCATCGCCGAGAGCCTCCATCTCAGTGACGGCATTGTTGTAGTCGCGCAGACTACGTTCAAGCAGTTGACTCACTTTATCGTGACGTCTTCCCTCCACAGGTAGAACCGAGAGCGCAGAACACACTTCGAGTGCCGAGCAGGCGGCAACAAATGGGTTGGTCAGTCGTTGTTCCAACTGCGCTGGTACCAAGTGTTCGAACTCGCCGAAGTCGCTGACCGGCCAAATCTTGGTTGTAACTCGCACCGCGAAGGGTAAGACACTATTACCTCCTACAACTGGTACTAGCATGGGAACCTCACCCACTTCGTACACAGCTTGCACTTTTGGAACAAGTTCGTCGCAGGCGGCTTGCCAATCAGTTAGAGCATCTAGAGCCACAGTCACTGAGAAGTTGGGGCGCTCACCCTCTATTGGATCACCGTTTGTCCAGAGCACATCGACATTCCATCTCGTTGACTGAAGTGCTTGTCTCACCACAGCGCGTTGACTCTGAACTCTCTTGTAGGTCAGCTGCCGCGAAATTTTGGCTGCACGCATAAGGGCAGTTACGGCAGCGCCGCGACGAGCTGCGCTTACTATCCTGTTTGCAGAGCTTGTATCTGCGCCTAACTCAGTCAACACGGCGGCAATGTCTGCGAGTCTTGCAGCGAGTTCGCCCAGTGCAGGTGGAGCACCCTCAAGAGCGATTAGCCTCCAAGGCTGTTCTTTAGCACCTGACACGTCCTTGCCAAGCACTGTCTCATTGACGAATGCTGAAAGTCTCGCGTACCCATCTGGGTTGGCGAGCCGTGGCAGCATGTTCCCACAAATGTCAGAAATTAACCCCGAGAGAGGATCGTTCGACTCAATTGCGCCCTCGTCAGACAGTGGGTTGTGTCCAATACGGGGCGGAAGTGACTGGCCACTCGCTAGTAAGGCTGTGCGTCGTTTGGCCAACGCTCGGGCCGGTCGACCACGCGATAGCACGAACGCATTTCCGGTATCGCGGACAAGTCTGGCAGTTTCCTCGAGCAAGGTAGCGGCTTTAGCTAGCCGTTCTGTATCGCTTGCACCAAAGAGAGTTTGTGCAAGGCGTATCCGATCCTGGTTCCACCCGACAGTAGCGGGATGATGATCATACTGACGTAGGAGTCCGGAAGAGCCGTACTCGAATCCGTCAACTTCCAAAATGTTACCCCCAGGTAGAGTCGCCTTGACGTCTACTCTCCTGATGTCGGGGAAAGTCCGCAGTAGCTGTCTCCCAATCTCAACTGCAAGTTCCCGTGCATCACCTTGGTCACGTTGTGACACGTACAAGAATCTTGCAACGGCAATTTGGTCACCGTCCTCGGAAGTCACTCTCAGTTCTTGAATCCAGGGGATACTGCTGCGGAAACGCTCAACCAAGACCTCGATTCCCCCGGCAGCGTCCACAAATGCTCTAGCTAGATCAATGGACACGCCTCGTGCTGAAGCGATGCAGTCGCTTAGGGCTGAGGCAGAGCAACTCCTCAGGTAGTCACCGAAGGGAGTTCCGGATTGCAAGGCAGCTAGTAGCGGCCGCCAGTCCATGGCTGTCCGGCCGAAGGGCCCGAGCAGGCGCAGACACGCGTCGGAGCTTGTCGCCACAGCTAGCTCTGAGGCGATTCTGCCGGCGCCTACAGTCCACAGAAGTGCGTTCCTAGTTGTACTCTGCTCCGGAAGGTTTGCCATCTCATCCATGGCGCGTTGAATCGGGCCAGGAAGAAACTCGGGGGCCTTGATGCCAGCGACGGCGAATTGGAGGGCCAGTGGTCGGTGGGCAAGGAAGACGCCATGTCGCTCCATAATCCGCGCCCAGGCTGTTGCTTGTCTGTAAAAGTCGAGTAGCTCAAGACCTCGAAGGCACGCCAAGAGACGATCAACGTCATCCCGCACCAACTCGCCTAGAACTTGGAGCACTGGTTTCTCAAAACTAGGCACTTCTCTCAATACCTCGTAAAGGAATCGCGACAACGTAGGACCATGCAGCATTGTGAGGACTGAGATGACCGTTGCCTCTAGTGTGGGCGGAGGAACACGGTGGATCACATCGACCAAGTTCCGTGATCGAATCTGGTGGATACCAGCCATCTGCTCGCCGTGTTCAACAAGAAGATGTTCATCCACTAACCTCGAGAGAGCGATTCGCAATTCTGTGGCACCAGCATTCAGGGCAGCAATCAACTCTTTAGTCGGTATGGACGCTGACCATCTGTCAGCGGCTGTTACAAGGGCAAGGATCTCTAGTTCAAGATCACGATCCTCAGTGACTCGCTTAGCAACTTGGTCTGAAAGGATGTCGTGGAGACGTGTCCCTTGAGTTAGTAGATGGGTGTACTCAAGTGTGAGTCCACGAGACTGTTCAAATGCTTCCCGCCAGTAGCGGACGCTCGTCGCACCGCGTCGAATCAGGCCAGCATGGATCGCCGCTGCGGCTTCTTCGCCCAGGGAAACTCCTACTGTCCTGCAATCTGCTAAGTCTCCAAGAGTAATCAGGTCTTCGCTGCGAGCAGCACCTATAAGGAAGACGCCCGGGATAGAAGCCACCGTTTGTCGTAGGATCGACCATCCCGCTGGGTCAATATCGCCAAGGGTGTCGACCAAGAGTCCCACAGGGGCCTCTAGGGAAGCACGGTAAGCCCGCAGCAATCGCGCCACATGCGGTACATCTTCTCTAGACAAACGATGCACGCGAAACCACAGGACTCCTGGGAGGGCGAAAGGTAGAGTCCACAGCACGGCTGACTTCCCAACTCCCGACGGGCCCACCAATAGTATTGCCTGACTCGTGCCCAAGCTGGCCATCGTCTGCGAAACAAGGTCGGTTCGTGGTACGACAAGGCCGGCCGCAACATGGCCCGGCTGCGTCGAAACACCCTCGTAATAGTAGTCGCCGATCTCGAGCTGTTCCTTGTCAACGGGGCTACAGATTCCTTCAGTCAAGACATGCTCTATCGACTCTAAGTCGATGAGTTCCGCAATCCTATTGATGGTGTCAATCACGCTAGTGCGGTCGAGGCCGATTCTGTCTGCAAATTCAGCTTCGGCGTTCGCATCAACTGCATCTGCAACCCTTAATTGGAGTTCACGTGCAACAACTCCAAGCCCCGCAGTTGGTAGATCTACCACGATGTCAAGATGGCGCTCCGTGTCGGCAACTATCTCTTCCCACGAACAGACCAGGAGCGTGGTGCTAAGCTGCATGTCCCTTGTGACCGTTGGAGGCCGCCCACGTGATGCAACGGTGGCAGCGAGATAGTCCGCAAAGCCGTCCACGCCTTCCGCAATGCGAGACAGCGGGACTTCGGTCACGGGCTGCTCAAGGCCATTTTCCCAACCCTGTAGACCCCGCTCCAGCACGACGATGAGGTGTCTATCTTTTCCGAATCGATCCACGTGCCGCAGCCACGCATTAACGATGTGGTTGGCAGCTGCGCCAGCCGGAAATGGACCAAGACGACCTTGACGGGACTTGACCTCGATTTGAATCGGATCATCTGCTTCGAGCTGTAGATCGTCGAGTCCCTCAGGTACGATACGGTCTACCGCCAGTTCGCCAGAGGCGAGTCGGGAGGCAAACCAAGCTCCTACGGCATCTTGGAAATGAAACCCCCGGCTGGCGCGTGATCCCGCTCGCGTTCCTTGCCATTCAGAGGAGTACCAGGACTCTCGCTCTTCAGATGGCTCGGTTCCGAGGCGGAAATATGCTCCGCTTTCTGATGAAGCAGTACCAGTCGATGGGTGACGCCTTTTGCGCGCCCTGGACCTCTTCCTTTTCCTCGCTCTACCTTGTCTCGACATTTTCTTTAGAGACGACAGCTATCAAATAGATATCAACGGACTAAAATTGAAGCTGAAGCGTCTTCCGAGGCTTTCTCAAAGGTCTTTCTGCCATACGCGGAACTGAAAACGGCTATTTGGCTCCAAAATGTCCCAATAGATACCCAATTGGGTTTGCGAAAGAATAAACGAGACAGGCTGTTTCAAGTGATAGCCTAGCTGTCTGGCGCCTTCGTGTATTCGTGGATAGTCCTCAATAATCCGCTGTTCAACCAGTTTTGTCAGGCGAAATATCTCGTCGGCGAATCTAGTGTCATTGATGTTGGAACCGTCGGTCGCAACTAAGCCTAGTGTCTTCCCGACTCCTGGTGGCATGTATACTGTTCCATCCGCCATTTCGAGAAAAAGTACTAGGTTTGTCTTCCTCCTAAGCTCGGCAATCTGCTGGTCGTTGAATCTTGGACTAAGCCCAGTTATCCCAGTTGCCATAGCGTGTCTTATCGACTCGGGCCAATTCTTGTGGATGATTTCGATCAATTCTTTTTTGTACCACGGAGCCGAAGCGTCATGCCCATGTGGAAGAACCTTTATGAAATATACATAGCTGTCGTCAGTCCTGCACAGCAGAACATCACGAGTCCGCTTTATAAAATTCCCGTTGTCTTCCAGGTCAGTCCCGAGATGAAGATGATAGATGCCCCAGTGATCCAGCAGCGAGTCTTGAGCATTGATGTCTGCAATGGATCTTGACATGTAGGGAGTCAAGTGTTCGCCGTTATGGATCGCACGTTCCAGCTTCGCTATCCCAAATTCGTGCCCCGAGGGATTGAAGTCCTCCGCCTTTAGTATTTCCCTTGGTCGTGGCGAGACATTTCGACGGTTCAACTTTGAATAAAGACGTACTGTAGCATTGTCGTCGTCCTTAACCGAGTCAACATGGTAGCCGACGAATTCCAACTCACGACGGATTGCGTTTGCTAAGTCCCGGTATAGATTCATCCTAGATTCCACCAATACGCCTCCTCCTACGTGGGCCTACACGAATTCATAGGTGGGCAGGTGTCGCACTCAGTTGCAATAGCCCTAAAGTCGATCCGACGTCTCATAGCTGTAGCTCTATCGCCAGATGACGGACCGATAGTCGCATCAGGCGTCGTGGGCGGCTTGAACCATGGAAACGGAGATCTTGGCTGGCGCCCTTCTCTGTGGGAGGCTCTCAAAACCTATCGAAACTAGGACTCAAGGACCGGTTTTTGGCCCCGTACTTTGGAGGTCTCTTTAGCCGAACTCACTAGGGGCCAAGTTGCCAGTCCTGAATCGCCATGATGGTGGCTTGATATGGATGGTCGTCAATTGCTACCAATTGATCGGGGCCAAAATGACATCTGCTCCTTTACTCTCCTCCATCTTCAACGTACGCGCTTATCCGCGGCCGTAGTGGCACTGGCGAAGGCTTAGCCTTTGGCGATCCAAGAGGTCAATCTAGACTTTGAGTTCCAGCCATGGCATCAGCCACCAACTGGCCAATTTGCTCCCTAGCCTCCGCCACTGGCGCGCCTACGGTCCGAACGTATCGGTCTGCCATCGCGGTTGTCTGGTGACCAAGTAGGTCCCTGAGGGCGTGTGTGCCGAGCCCGGCCGCGGCAGCTGCAGTCATGAAAGTTCGACGCAAGTCGTGAAGCCGTACGTCCTCGAGACCGGCGACATCGGCGACTTGGCGGAAAGTCTCGCACGTGTACCGGTAGGTTATGGCAGCATCGCGGCCGGTTGTGAAGATCCACGCGTTGACTTTAGGCTGGCTTTCGATGATTTCTCTAGCCGGCTGACTTAGGTGATGTTGCCGTCTGCCTGTTTTCGTATGTCGCAGGGTGAAGAGTCCTCTCTCGAAGTCTACGTCTTCCCATTGCAGGGACAGCACCTCTGAAACTCTCAGACCGGTCACCGCGCAGAGGCGGATAGCCGCAGTCGCAGCCGGTCGGGTGCTGGCAGCATAGTTCAGTGCCTCAGCCAGGACCGCCATCTCGGATGGTGCCAGCGTGCGGTCCCTGGGCACCTCTTTCGCCCGCTCGATCCCGAATACAGGATTGGTGTGCCGGGCTCGCCATTCCCACTTTTCGAACTCATTGAACACGCGCCTCGTGAAGTCCAAGGTGCGGTTGGCACTCATAGGCGCCATATTCCGTACCATGGCCTGAACGTCCTTACGCCTAACGTCCTCTATCCGACGCTTGCCAAGTCTCTTGTATATGGCCTTGCTCATGCGACGATACAGGGACACTGTCCTTGGAGCCATGCGGCCCATCTCCACGCGGTGGGGCACAAACTCATTGAAGAACTGATCTAGCCCTTCAGCCACTGTTGGTGCTTCCCGTCGCTCCTGACGCTCGGCCAAAGGGTCCCGGCCTTGGTGGCGTATTGAGTCCATGAGGTCGGCGGCCCTCCTCCGAGCCTCCCTTAAGCTGACTTCGCCCACCCTCCCAATGGTGGCGCGACGTTGGTAGCCGTCCACTCGGTAGTCGACTACGTAAGACTTGACCGCCTTAGATACCTTCACCCCGAAACCTTTTAGTTTGGGGTCCCAAATCATGTACTGTCGGTCCTGCGGCTTTGCGTCCCTGATGGTGCGTTCTGTGAGCACGTATTGGCCTTCCATGAATCCAGCTTATCGAGAATTAGTCAACAATTAGTCAACACTTTCGCCAGAATTCACAGACATTGTAGCGCAGTCTGCGGAAACAGAGGACAAGCTATTAAGGACTGTATACAGGGGTAAAGAGTAATTTGTGGTAAACGATCGGCAACCATACGAAACGGTATCTGCAGCTTTTCGTAAACAGCAGGTCGGCGGTTCGAGTCCGCCCGTTGGCTCCGTCTATAGACTTCTAAAGCGCCTACAGGCAAAGTTGCAGAGAGTCACACAGTGAGCAAATGGTAATCACGAATCGCTCATTGCTGGGCATCTAGCGCTACTGGACCGACACTCGTTAGCGTCCAATTTTCGGTCGCCCCCGATCAAACAAAGCCTCCAGAATGCCTGACCCGTTGGCCCGGTAGGTGGTGCCTCAGTTTCTGGTCGGGAATTACATACGGTCTTACCCAAAGAGGACAGGCAATTGAGCATTAGAGTTGCGGTGACGGCCTCAGAATCTGTTGGGAGATTTGGTGCGGGCTGTGCCGAGAGTTCAGAAACTGGTGAGGAAGTTACTCCAAGGTCATTCTTCGGCGCAATAGACATCCTAGCGTTCACTAGGGAGCTGTGCAGGGAATTGGCTGACAGGTTTTCCGGTGATCCAGAATTCAGGGGGAAGTCTAGACAGGAAATCTTTGGAGTTGCTTTTAATAGTGCGGCGTGGTCGATAGGTGCCAGTCATATCTTTATGGGGACTGAAGAAAGGGACTTATAGACATTAGTAGACACGCGGGCCGGGACGCGGGTGGGATAGGGATAGATGTTACAATCCCGGGCCGTCACACCCTCGGGAGGTTCCTCTGAGAGCACCGCAAGATTATCGTCACCTGCCTAAGCCGACCGGTGAAAGGTCAAGGTCGTGGAAGCGTATCCTACTCATAGTGCTCGGCGGCATCGTCGCGTTGTTCGTCTTGTTCATGGTGCTCGGCGCCATCCTCTCCTCCTGTACAGACCTAGGGGAACCCGAAGCCTCATCGGAGGCCATACTGCCCACAGTAACGCCAACACCCGAGCCCGATGCCGTTGACACAGGCACGGCAGAGCCTACAGCCACCGCGACTCCGATGAGGGCCACGCCTACGCCGACACCCTTACCCGCACCAACATCAACGCCTACCCCGCCGACCGGATGCGATACTCCGACAGCCGCTGAGTACAGTACGGCCATCATTGACAAGGGGCTTGGGATCGGCGAGAGCATAGGGGAGATAGGAGAGCTGTTCTCGTTAGGCGTCTCCGCCCTGCTGGATCCTGAATGGCAGCTACAAGTCGCGGTCCATCTGGTCTTCCTTGACGTTACAGCCGATGAAATCCTCGCGCTATCGCCTCCGCCGATCTTGGAGCCGGTACATGCCTACATGGTCACTCTGGCCAACGCGGTCAAGAGGTATGTTGACCTCGCGGTTCGAGGGATTGATAACTTCGACGCCGGTCTAATCAAACAGGCTACCTCCGAACTGAACAAGGTTGGGCCTTTGTCGGAGTCGGTACTTGCCGAGTTCACCCGAATCTGCGGCTGATCCCTCTCTCCGCTTACTCCCACAGGACGGCGTTGGAGACGATACAGCCACTCGACGTCTCCCGAAGGTCGACGGTGGCATAGCCGCGTACGGTGCCGCCAAGCGCGTTACGGGCGGTGAAGTCCACCTCTAGCTTGCTGTAGTATTCGGAGCCGTCCGCCCGGGGTACTCCCCACATGGCTCTGGACGATATGCCGCGTTCCTCGAACGAGTCGGGGTCCTGTAGGATGTCCCGAATAGCATCCTCGGCTGCCCACTCCACGGCAAGGTCCAGGTCAAAGCCGTCACCCAAGTTCTTTGGGACCGTAGGGCATCGGATGACTGTCGGTTCATTGCTGCCGGTGACTCCGCATACAATCCCGATGATGATAGCCAGAACTATGATGCCCAGACAGCCTATGGCCGTCTGCTTGCCTGTGACCTTGTTCTTATCCGCCGATTCCGAACTCATGGTGCTAGCGGCTGTCAATCACGTCGGTGCACGTATTCAGAACGTCGGATAGCTCCCCCGCTGTCATGCCTGCTTCCTCAGTGGTCGACCTTTCTTACTAGAGACCCAGTTGGACAATATACAGAACTCGGGTACCAGAAAAAGTCTTTGCTTAAGCGCTACAACCTTTGCACCCAGGTGGCGTACAACTCGGTGCATGATCCCCCAAAGCGGTCACGCAGACTGTCGTCAAAGCTCTTTCCGGCTCCTACATCCTCCACCACCGCATTGAGACTCTGGATTCCATAACCCACTTCAAGTGATCGTATGAACTCCCATGAGGTGCTGTAAAGGAGCCGGATATCGGTACGGCTCCCTCCAGATGTGTAACTACAGAACTTTGTGGCTGACAGCAGAGTTTCACGACTTAGCCATACCTCCCACCGATTCATGGCCCTCTCGGGAAACTGGCGCCACCCTTGATTGGCGTGCCACTGAGCCATCCCTTCGTGAAACCACCGAGGAATTGATCTGTACGAGCTTAGTCCCAAGCTCTGGCACCAGGTGGCGTGGACCATTTCGTGTAATGGAGTCCGAGACGCGGGTGATTCTTCAAACACATTCGACGCATCCTCAAGGGGGACTCCGATGGTTACCCCGTCATCTAGGCAGGTTGCATGCCCCCCAGACCACTCACGCCCGAAGGTTGCCATGTACGCCTTGTACTCTCTGATGTCTCTAAACAGATACAGTGGAATAGGTGGACTGGAGTCCGGGACTTGCCACTTGTCGGCGAGATGACGGCGAGCTCTCTCGAACTCGGCCAACGTCCGTTCCACCTTCGCGGGATCGACACCCGCCTCATAGATTGGGACGAATGACTGTAGAGCGGTTTCAGCGTCAACACCCCGCGAGTGCTGCTCGATGAACCTGGGGCCCGTCGCCAATCCCACCATCAGCAAAACGGAGACAGTCAAGATAAGACCAACCTTGCGGGGGTGGCGCTTTATCCATTCGTCGGACCGGCTGGTGCTACGAGGTTTGGTCAGCGCCAAGCGTGTTGCGATGGGGAGCGCGACCAGTGGCGCCACGACCGTCGTCATCGTCCCGAACCGGGGTCCCAGTGACACCACCTCTACGATGACTAGCTCAGCCGCAACAGTGGTGAGGCCCCACAAGAATAGCCAGCTAATCGCTGCCCCGGTCAGTCTGAAGACTACAAGGAACTTCGTCACGAGCGGGATTGTCCGGATTTGGTTCAGAGTCTCGTACCCCATTGCATGTAGGGACCCAGACAGGCAGGTTGGGAACACGGTCCCTTCTTCGTTCTGCTTTGGAGCGTGTTTCTGGAAGGTCAATCGCAGTCTTGATAACAGTAGCTTCAAGGGTCAATCTCCAATTCGATTCAACCATCTAGTCACTGACAGAACTCGATCGTCTATCCTTCGGAGCAGGCGAGTGGTCGCTCCCACCGATTTTGAGAGTCGTCGTTTCCTTTCCGCGGATTCATGCAGGCCTGTTAGTGCGACACGGTGGTCGCCCACGCCCTCGGCGGCTTCAGCGGCACAGTGTGGTTTCGCAGCGTCATCGCGGCGTTCGAGATGGTGGGTGCTTAGGGCATACTGGAGCGGTCCGGGATCACCGAAGCCTGCCGGTGCCACGCTGAAACTGGCATACTGGGCAAGAATGCTCGCAGCGACGTTCACCGAGAGCGGCGCCACGTTGGGATTGACCGGCATGACGCTCTCCCCCGCACGCTGGATGTAGGCGGGATCATCGAGAAGTCCCTGACGATCAAGTGCGACTAGTCCAAGGTCCAGCTGACGGTTGCAGCCCATGCACGGCCTCCCGGGCCTGACGACATGAGAGCGCCATGTAGCGTTGCGCATTTCGCCGTTAACGAACGTATCGATGGCTATGCCGCCGTCGATTACGGGAATGAGATCCGAGTAGGCCAGGGAGTTGAGTACGGCTCGCGGCCAGGGCCGGTCAACGCACGAGAAGACCAGATCCTGGTCGAGCGCGATTCGCAGTCCTTCCGGCTCGCAGATGGACCGGTCGGAGACCTCGATGGCGCATCTATCCGCGGTGGTCGCCCCCATCGCCGCCCGGCGGGCAACATGGACCTTGGGTCTCCTCAGGCGAACATCTCGACGTGCCGCTCCGATGAGGCGGTCCAGGTTGTGGGCTTCGACCAGGTCATAGTCCATCACGGTCAGGTAAAGTAGCCCGGACGCCGCAAGACGTACCAGGACGTCGAGGCCGACGCTACCCGCACCTACTACCAGGACCTTTCTTCGTACGAGATCGGCCTGGGCCCGTTCCCCCCAGGCGCTCACAGTCCTGATCTGGCTATTCCCGGGTGATGGC
The DNA here is from genome assembly GCA_965207145.1 of Dehalococcoidia bacterium. Lineage (GTDB taxonomy): Bacteria > Chloroflexota > Dehalococcoidia > Lucifugimonadales > UBA2962 > CAUZIR01. Next base: position 1,797,885 of record OZ242262.1, read on the forward strand.
GGGGGTTGGACTTCGTCGTTCCACGACACCGCCAACCTCTCTCCGATGACCCGAACGTTCGTGGAGTGGGTGCAGTCCACCGCTCGGCCGAAGCCTACGTCCCAGTGGCGTGCGGACCATGTGCGGTTCCCTGTGGCAAGGGTCATGCCGACCAAGGGAAGATCTGTCATTTCACGGACCAGGTTGGCGTAACTGGCCTCGCAGTCACGGTCCGGCCGGCTCATTAACTGCCATCGATCGGCCCCAGGGTGGCTGTGTAGTAGGACCAGACCGCACTGGTCTCTCTGGGCTACTTCCGCCGCCCGCAAGATGTAGTCGGCGGTAACCGTGGCATTCCCGTGGACGAGCCGGTCCCCGGGTCCGGGCGGGACGACCGTGCGGATCAAGGCGCTGAAGCGGGATAGGCCCGTGGACGGACGGTAGGTGGCAAGGCAGATGTCTTCTTGGCCATCGTCGCGGACGAGCCTCCGGACAAGGGCCTCCTCGGTCGTCGCGGTCATGGATACCGACGTCCGAAGCGTCACGTAAACGCCTCGCTAAGGACCGCGCGGACATGGCTCGCCCACGCGACTCCAGGGGGAGCGTCACCCCACCCTGTTATCTGACGGCTGTGCATCAACCATCCAGACTTAGGGGAGGATTGGCTGTTGGTCCGAGAGAACCTGACGGCGTCAGGAAAGTGGAGCCAGTGAGGAGGTACCTGGGGCCACGGCTGGAGCTCGTCAACGCTGACGCCGGTCTCGACTGACCTACCGGCGTACTCGCCGTCAACAGCCATGACTTTGTAGATGACAAGGTCAGCTTCGGTCATCGCCTCGAAGCCGAGCGCGGCCATGTCTTTGATGAACGTTTCGACACCCGCCCGCATTAGGCGACCGGAGCGCTCTGCCGGATCGATATGAATCGAGCGTCTTTGGTTATGTTGACGGTCTCATTGTCGGCGAAGCGCTTCGTCTGGGGACGCTCCTTGCCCACGAGCTCTCCCAGGTCAAATATTGCGGGGTCCAGACCGGCCAAGCAGAGAAGCGCCGAGGCGCGTTGGCTGAGATCGTCGGTGGAGAAGGGTTGTCCGTCGATGGTGAAGGGGATGCGGCGCTGGTTGGGTTCGAAGTTCGAAGGCTTGGTCATCGGTCGCTCCTTGCAAGATGGGTTAGTCCATATGTCGCGATTTCCCATCTCGACGAAAGGCCGGGCGCCGATTTTCACTTTCGAAGTCGTTGGCGACAATAAGGGTGAGATGCTTTCGAGGTCACAGCCATTCGATCCCAATCACCCGCTGTTGGCGGACAGGGAGCGCCTTGACCGAGTCCTAGATGTGATGTACGCGAAGATCTACAAGACCCTCTTCCGGCGGAATCCAGGGCAGCGCCCACGGTCAGAGACAGGACTGTCCACCTATTCCAGAGGTTCCGAGAGGGTGCTGTATGGGACTGGAGTCAGTGCAGACGATGTGCTGGCCGAAGCACTGATCGCGCTCCTTCAGTACCCGCCCGAGCGCTTAAGGGGCACTTGGAAAGGACTGGCGGTCGGGATCGCCGAGAAAAAGGCGATCGACGCGCTGAGGGCCTACGGAAAGGGCCTCCGTGGCACTGACCACCGGACCGAGTTGCTCCTGATGTCTGGCGATGCTGATGGGGTAAGCCGAGACTGCGATAGGAAGCCCTCGATCTTCGAGGGACTCCCCGCTAGCCGGGGTAATCCAGAGGACGAGTATCTCGCGCTGGAGGCCGCCCTCGAATTCCTGAAGCTCACCCGAGAGGTTCTGGTTGAAAGGGATCGGGAGATATTCTTCGCGATCCACTTCGAGGGCTACAGCCGAAAGGAAGTGGCTGAGCGACTGGGCTTGACCCGCCAGCGGATCGGCCAAATCTACAATGACGCGGCGCGCAGGCTCGAAACCCACCCCGACTACCCCTTCAAGCAAGCCGAAGGATTCATACGACTGATAGAAAGGAGGACCTGATGAACAGTGAGCGTGACGACCTCAGCAGGTTCCGAGACGCCTACCTGGACTACCTAGAGGGAGCCCGTGACGAGCCCCCTGGGCTCGAGCAACTACCGGAGGATCAGCGGCCGGCAGCAGAGTCCTTTGTCGAATCGATATTGGCTGCGCGCGGCGTAGACCCATATGCTTCGAGGCCGTCGATAGAGCAGCTGCTGGCTTGGCGTTCTCAGACCAACGATCAAGCTGGTGACCTTGGCGAGGCGATCCAGGACTATCTACGCCTTAGGATTGACCCCAGAGCCATGGTCGCATCCGACCCCGCCTCGGCTGCAATGGGGCTGGCTTCGGCCCTGGTGATCCAGGCCAGGGGAATGCGTCTCCGTGTCGTACCGGAAACGACCTCAGAGAACCTCGAGTACGCCCTCACTAGGAGGGCAGATGATATCTCCAGGGTGTTCAGCGCCTTCCCTGATACCCACGCGGTGCTCTACACGACTACGGGGCCAAGTCCCCTCGCTGTGGTGGTGGACCGGGGCGACGTGCGGGGAGCCATCGAAACGCCTTCGGGGGAGATGCGAGAGCCCCGTCTGCGTCGCTCGGCGGCTGACTCCGGAACGGCGTGCGAAGTCTGGCTCAAGGGCTTGATTCCCCAGTTCCAGCCTCTGGGCACCGACCTCCTCGAATCCGCGGTCGCTCCCGAGTCGGCCCTGGATCCTTACCTCCTAGCTAGAAAGGTGGTGGGTGAAGTGTCCACTGCCGGTGCCCGGGCTAGGATACAGGCCAAACAGGAAACCTGGAGAGACTTCGGTGACCTGGAAGTGGAACGTTTGGTTGACCTTGTCCAGGAGGCTCAGCTGGGACAACTGTCCGAGGAAGACTACAAGTCTCGGATTGACGAACTCGTGGTGATGGCCGCATGATCCATCGACTCCGACTCCGCAACTGGCGATCCTACAAGAACCTCGACCTGCGGCTCGACCCCGGCACGACCTTCGTCGTCGCTCCCAACGGGGTGGGGAAGACGTCCCTCGTGTACGGCTTGGCATGGGGTGTGTTCGGTCAGCACAGTAGTGTCAACCCTGCAGAGTGCGTACGAGCCGGCGCAGAAAGTGCAGAGGTCAGGGTCGACTTCGACCTTCCCGGCGGGCGACGCCTCAGTATCAGCCGGACCGCAAGGCGGCGAGGAGGGCCTGCGGCAAGGTACGAAGTGGATGGAGCAAGACTGACCGAGAGCGCGGCCTTGAGCCTGATGGAACAGGCCTTCGGGATTGAACTGTCTGTGGCCGGTCGGCTGTCGATGATGCTGGGTGGAGGGCACCTTGCAGCCAGGGACCACCTCGATCTGGAGAGTCACCTCCATCATGCTTTCGGAGTTGCACACATACTCAACGCGGCCGAGACTGCCCAATCGGTGGCGAAGGAAGCCACGAAGGCCCGAACAGCATTCCGGTCGGCGACCAAACAACAGATGGAGAATCGCGCCGCGCTGGAGGGGGAGATCGCCAAACTCGAAACGCAGATCGCACAGCTCCGGCAACGCGGCTCCGAACTCGTGCAGGTGCGCGACGCTGCTGCCACTCAGCGAGCCCTGGTCGAACGCCACCTGGCGCTTGCGGCTCAGTTGGAACAATATGCGCAGCAGCGTTCAGATCTATTGGCAGCAATTGAGGACCTGCTTGGTCGGCCGGTTGCCCCTGAAAGCAGGGAAGCGGTCAGCTCCGAGCTGCGTGCGGAATTGCAGAACACGGAACGCATGATTGCCGATATGACTGATGGCGCCGTCACAGCACGTTCGGTCATCTCCGCCGCCGAACAGGCAGTCAGATTGCTAGATAGGAACGACGCAGTCTGTCCCACCTGCATGCAGCCACTTCCTTCGCGTCAACGCGCGTCGGCGATATACGCGCATAGGACCCAGCGGGAGGAGGCCCAAGAGAACGTGAGACTCCTTGAAGAGGGTCGCGGGTCGAGGCAGATCCATGCACAGGCGGTGTCCCGGTTGCTCTCACGGCTTGAGACGCTGCAGCAGCCTATTCTCGATACCGAAGCCGATATCCCTACCAGGGCCGCTGCGGACGCCTCGTATCAGCAGGCAAGCGCTGCCCTTGACGACCACAATCAGAGGCTTGGCGGAGTGCAAGCCCGTCTCGAGGCGCTAAAGGCCCAGATCGCCTCAGACGACCAGATCAGGCAAGAGGATGGGAATCTCCGGCTGGCGTATCGACGGGAAGCCGCTGCCATTGCCGGGGCAAGTGTGTTGCGTGAGGCCGCGGAGCATGTGATCCAGTCTCGCATCGAACCGCTGGCAAGAGAGGTGCGAGGACGATGGAAGCACCTGTTCACCAATAACGGCCTGACCTTCAGGCCTGACGGGTCGATTGCTCGGCTCCGGGGCGATGTGGAGCTGGGATGGGACACCCTTAGCGGTGGGGAACGGACGTGGGCCAGAATCGTGACTCACCTGATCGTCATGGCTACTACGACCTCTCTTCCCTTCGCGTGGTTCGACGAACCTCTCGAACACCTCGATCCGCAACTGCGTCACGCCGTGGCGGCGACCTTGGCAACAGCCACCCGAGGGGGCTCTCCCCATCAACTCTTGGTGACCACCTACGAACACGGGATCGCGCAACAGCTGGCCGACGACACGGACGGAGCGGAGATTATCGCCATACGGGAGTCCGGCACCTTTGCTATTCCACATGAACGGGAGCGGTGACGTGGATACCCCAGAGCCGAGAGCTATCCAGCACAGGTACCGCGAGTCCCTTTCTCAACGTAGGTGGGAGCAGGTCCATGCCTGTAGGTGATGCGGCCATCAAGAGTCGAGTGATGCGGGCGGTATCGGACTACATCGCGCATCACCGGGGCGACGCGGTCGCCGAACTGGACTTTTTTCGGTCGATGCCGACCCTCCGCCACGTAATCAAGGCGGCAGCCCTTGCGCGCACCGCGGATGGTGGGAAGCACTCGCACCAATGGCGGATCCCCTGCAATGTCCTCCGGGAGTTCGGGAGGGACCTCTCCAGCAGGGAGCGGGACCTACGGGAAGCACCGTCCTTCGATGAACTCCACCGGGTCGTTCGGGAGGTCGGCGACCGAATCCCCGGTATCGGCGTCCTCGCGGTCTATGACACCGCACTCCGCATCGGCGTGAAGCGCGAACTCCTTCCAACGCGGGTCTACCTGCACCGCGGCACCATGAGTGGAGCCGGGGCTCTGGGAATCGACCGTAGTTGCCCAGTCATCTCCGTCTCGGAATTGCCCGAGCCCTTCGCGGATCTCAAACCACACGAGATCGAGGATTGCCTCTGCATCTTCAAGGAACTGCTGGCGGGCGAAAAGCTCCTCCAGCCCAGGGGCTGCCGATGCAGTGGTCGGGGCTGTGCGCGTCGGGCCCGCAAGACGACGCGCTCGCGCTGCTAAGCCTCCGTAGTGAGCGATCTCCTCCAGTAAAGCGTAGGCCTGCGGTGACATGGAGCGCGGTGGGCGACTTCAGTGGTATTGCTTACCGTCCACCTCAGATTCACAACCTCCCCAGCCAGAGTTCAAAGATTGTTCTGTCTATCGTCAAAATAGGCCCACCAAACTGGATAAGATCAAGAACTCTTCTCATCAGGTTCGAGGTGGCGGTATAGTCGGTCGTTCACCGGCCCATCTAGATGAGTAGCCAAGCCCCCGATGAGTCACCGGGAGATTTCCCTACAGGTCGGTTAATCCTGACCGAGTGCTCCGCCAAGTGGATGGGGCCGACGGTGCCCTGAGGGCCAACCCAGGTTGCTTCGTACCGAGTCCCTTTGTGATGCACCCGCCGAGCCCCCAAGTGCGCCGTCTGGTGCGGGCACAATATCGCATCGCCACACTCGTGCCCGGTTGAGCACGAAAGTATGATGATGGTAGCTGTGGGGGAGGAGTGAATTGATGCCTATGCAGAACCGGTAAGACGCTGTTAAAGTCGAAGAACGAATAAGCCGCACATTCACCGTGGCCCCGGGACAACGGGTGGCCTAGGTCGTGGATTGTTGGCGGAGGTGCTGGACTTTAATTCGGTATCGGGGCAGGCCGATCCTATGGGTGTACAGATAGGAGTTCAATATGGCAACCACTATTCATTTCATAGACGTTGGCCAGGGAAATATGGTGCTAGTCCAGTGTTCCAGTGGCACTAACTTAGTTGTGGATTGCAACATCACCGAAGCCAACAAGGATCGCGTCCTCAATTACGTGGCAAAACAGATTGGCGACAAAGGCAAGCTGCACGCCTTCATCTGCACTCATCGGGACGCCGACCATATGCGGGGCGTCCGCCTCCTCCACAACCGATTCCCTCTCAGGGGCGTTTGGGACAGCGGACACCCAGGCACAACCACCGACAGCGACGAGTACAAGGCTTATATGCAACTACGCAGGGACGTGGGTAGCAAGGTAATCGAGAAGAAAACCAAGAACGACTACGGGTACACACGTCTGCGCTATTTCAGTGCCAAAGACGACAGGTTGCCGAAGGATGCCAATGATCAGGGAATTGTGGTCAAGGTGGAGGAGTTGAACAGTGCCAAGTCGAAGCCCCTAAGCAGCACGATCCTGACCGGTGATGGGAGCTACGCAACGTGGAAAGACGGGATAATGAAGGACTACGGCAAGGATGACGTGTCCTGCAACATCTTGATGGCGGCCCACCACGGCTCTCTAGATTTCTTCGACGATCCCAACGACAGCAACTACTATTACACAAGTCATATACAGGCGATAAAACCCGCGATGGTGGTTGTGTCAGTGGGCGAGAACAACTACGGCCACCCGGACAGCAAAGCCTTGAAACTCTACCGGAAATACGCCACAGGATCGAAGGACGGCGATAAGGTCTTTAGGACAGACCAGAAGCATACGATGAGGCTTGTCCTCAAGTCTGCCGGTGGTTGGAGTCTATACGGCAACCAGTAGAATAGATGTTAACATTCGCCGACCTCTACACTTTCCGCGCCCGCATCCAGCCTGCGCTTGCCGTGGCGTTACCGCTAGGGTTTTTGATGTTTGCCCTCCTCCCAGGCCATCATTTCTTTGTGACGGCATTCTTTGGGCTCTTGGGCGCGGCTGGTGGGATGGGTGTTTTAGCCCAAGTGGGGCGCGATCGTGGATTCAGAAAGCAAGACGAACTCTGGGATAGTTGGGGTGGTGCGCCGACGACCCGTTTGCTTCGGCATAGCCACATCCCCGGCGATCCCGAACTATCTGAGGGCCTACGTCAACAAATCGAAGGATGGTGGGGCAAACCACTTCCGACTGAACAAGAGGAGACTGCCGACCCCGTGTTGGCCGACGCTCGATATCGAGAGGTCACTTTGGCCCTCCAAGCGGCGACCCGCGACAGGTCAAAATACGAACTGGTCTTTGCCGAGAACGTTAACTACGGGTTCAGGCGCAACATGTGGGGGCTTAAGCCTTGGGCATTGCCCATGGCGGTCGCACTCGCCCTAGTGGCATGGGCGTTGTTCGTGCTGACGGTGTGGGGACGGTCTTGGCCGGACCCGTTGTGGAACGTCCTAGTCAATCCCGACAGCATCGCCGTGATCCGGCTTGCGGTGGCAGTTGCCAATTCGGCCTTCGCGATTTTCTGGGTGTTTTGGGTGAAGCCATCGTGGATCAAGCCTGTGGCAGAGGCTTATGCGAAGCAACTCATGGAATCGGTGCGGACGCTCGGTGGGGATTGATCAACACCATGCGTACCATTACACGGAGCTAAGGTACCATGCTAGGAGCTGCTCATGGTACCAAGTGTTGGAACCGGCTTCCCTCACAAACGCCCTAGCATAAGTCTCATTTGTTACGTAGATGTTCAGTAACGATCCGCTGAGGTCGGCTATCATACAGTTCGCCTGATTGTTAGTTACGATCGGAAGCCCACGCCGATACCAAGCGCCATAAGCCAAATGCTCGGAACGAGCATTTCCGAAGAACGTCAGGCTCGGTTTCAGCACGTCCAAAAAATCGTAGGACCGCCCCGAGCCTCGCCCATGGTGAGGTGCGATCAGTAGATCGATATCCTGGATCTCTGCTTCCCAGCTTTTGAGGATGTGTTCCCACGTGTTGTCGTGGGAATCGCCACCGAAGATTATTTTCTTCCCCCCAGCTCGAAAGAGCAGAACGTAAGAACAGTCATTGTAATCGCCCGTATTGTTTGCTTCATTGACTAATTCTTGAGTTGGGGCTAGGATCGTGACCCCGTCTCCTCCTTGTGGATTTCCGTGCTCGTCTTCGCTCCAATAGCGACCGTTTTGGCCTGAAAGGTTGGTAAGACGTTGCGGATTAGCTTGGGGGTCGGTGCCTCGAAGGGTCCTGTAGTAATCCCAATCGGCCCTATTGTACTGAGACGACGACCATGAAGAGTCGTCAATCTCCTTCTGGTTGTTTGTGTCCCAAAACACCTCAGGTGAAAACTCGGCAAAAAGTGCTGTAATGCCGTCCAAGTGGTCCATGTCGGGATGCGTGAGAATAAACCTAAAGATGGAACTTATTGCGCGTTCCTGCATGTACGCCACGGGATTGACAGGGTGCGCTTTCTGATTGAAATTACCATTGACCGAACGAGTTACATACCGTACTGAGGCCATTTCCGACTGCGATTCCCGTGACTGACTGGGCTTCGCGTTACAGACATCGATAACGGATACTCGCCTAGAACCGTGCTGTATTATAGAGCAGTCCCCCTCCCTGACATTCAAGAAATGTATCGTTGGCACTGATCCTCCGAAAGCGGTCGGTTTTGGGATTTCAAGCCCTCTAGAATACCATAATATGAACTAGTGAGTTAGTACCAGTCAACTGGTCAGTGAGTCGGGCTAGCGGCGATTCACTTCCTAGAGGCAATTGGTTTCGCGTTGACATCGACGTTTGGCTATCCAGTTGTCCAAATGCGTGGCCGGCCACATGTCGCTGGGCAAACTCTGTCAATGACAGGTGACAGGCGACCGCCGACACTCCTAGACGGCAGGCATGATTGGTCAGGTGGATGTGGTCCTTCTAGGGATCTGTCGGCGGCTATATAGGACACTGAGTCGGAAGTGTGATCTTGGGCAAAAGGTCGCGTGGTTCAAAGAGAATATGGACGAGCGCGATCTCAGAGGCCTTTTGGTTGTGGGCTTCTTTCTTGTAGGAGTGATACCAAGGGGGTTGGAGCAGATAGAGTCGCTCGAGCTTGTGCGTGGTAACTATACGGACGTCGCTGTCATGAATTTCGTTGAGCGATTGGAAAAACTGAAGCAGTTACGGTATTTCTTATCTGCCGGAAGCAGGTTATGACCGAGAAGGTGCGAGAGAATAGATGACCGGGTTTTGGAGGGAACGTCGAGGATTCGCTGAGAGCAGTAGCACTAGCTAAGGTCCCGTGTGTTCGGCCGGGTGAAAGAGAAGCCTGCGTGTCCTGCCGAACAGGAAATCAATATAGAGAAGTCACATTATGGCTGGCATGGGCGAGCATCAAACCCGGAGGATCGAAGGCTCTCGGGGGGTGTCCGGAGGCGACTGATCGACTCGCCAAATGGGGACCGCCGAGCGAAAAGTTCGCCATTCAGTCTTGGAAGTCCCACCAGAAGGGAATCGGACCGAACTTCTTGCTCGATGGATTCATCCGCAGCGACTTCTCTGGGCTTTGCCTACCTCTCGTGTTCGTCTCGCTCGAGTGTATTGGCTGGGCATCATTGCTGGGAATCGGCACCGGTCAATCAAGGCTTTGCGGTCCGGCCATAGCAGAAGCCACCATTTGGTCTATCCGTTCTCTAGCCTCCGCTACTGGAGCTCCTACGGTCCGGACGTAACGATCCGCCATCGCGGAGGTGCGGTGACCAAGGAGATCCCGCAGTGTGTGCGTGCCTATCCCGGCTGCTGCAGCCGCTGTCATAAATGTGCGCCGCAGATCGTGAAGCCGTACGTCCTTGAGACCGGCGGCATCGGCCACTTGACGGAACGTCTCGCAAATGTACCGATACGCTATGGCGGCATCACGGCCGGTCGTGAATATCCACGCGTTGACCTTGGGCTGGCTCTTGATGATTTCTGTAGCCGGCTGGCTTAGGTGATGTTGCCGTCTTCCAGTTTTTGTATGACGCAGCGTGAATAGTCCTGTTTCGAAGTCCACATCTTCCCAACGCAGTGATAGCACCTCGGGAACCCTCAAGCCGGTAACGGCGCAAAGCCGAATTGCTGCGGCCGCAGCTGGCCGGGCGCTGGCGGCATCGTCCAAAGCCTGGGCCAGGGTCGCCATCTCGGACGGTGCCAACGTACGGTGCCTGGGCACTTCCCTCGCCCGTTCGATCCCGAATACGGGATTGGTGTGCCGGGCTCGCCATTCCCACTTCTCGAACTCATCGAACACGCGCCTCGTGAAGTCCAGAGTGCGGTTGGCACTCATAGGGGCCATGTTCCGCACCATGGCCTGAACGTCCTTGCGCCCAACGTCCTCTATCCGACGCTTACCAAGCCTCCTGTACATGGCCTTACTCATGCGACGATACAGGGACACTGTCCTTGGAGCCATGCGGCCCATTTCCACGGGGTGGGACACAAACTCATTGAAGAACCGATCCAACCCCTCGGCGACTGTGGGAGCGTCCCGGCGTTCCTGACGTTCGGCCAAGGGATCCCGACCTTGGTGGCGTATTGAGTCCATGAGATCGGCGGCCCTCCTCCGAGCCTCCCTTAGGCTGACTTCGCCCACCCTCCCAATGGTGACGCGACGTTGGCAGCCGTCCACTCGGTAGTCGACGACGTAAGACTTGACCCTCTTGGATACCCTCACCCCGAAACCCCTTAGTTTGGGGTCCCAAATCATGTATTGCCGGACTTGGGGTTTAGCGTCCCTGATTGTGCGTTCTGTGAGGACGTATTAGCCTTCCATGAGCCCAGTCAATCAGAAATCAGTCAACATTTGGTCAACACTTTCGCCAGAAATCACAGACATTGTGACGCAGTCTACGGAAACAGAGGACAAGCTCTTAAGGGCTGTATACAGTGATAAAGAGTAATCTGTGGTAAACGATCGGCAACCGTATGAAACGGTATCTGCAACTTTTGGCAAGTGGCTGCGCGATTGTAAGGAGAATGAAGGCGTGGAGGAGGCCGTCAATAAATTGCTAGCCTCGAATAGAGACTCTCACAATATCCCCTCAGGTGACCGCTGATGCGGTTCACGCCAAGCACGGCTGCCGCGCATCTCAAAGAGTCAATAGCAAGCTATATCGAATCGCAGTACCGGATTTCGCATCCGCTTGTGTTCGCGGAGCGCTCTGCCCTCTTGAGAGAACGGGGGGTCATAGCGCAAGACCCCTTCATCGAGGCAACGCCAGCTTTCGCTCCAGCACGACTGCTGCGTGAACTAGAGGAAGAGCACCCGGCATACGTCCCGCAAGGCATCTCAAGGCTAATGGAACATGGCGTTCCCGTGGACAGATTCCCCCTGTACACCCACCAGGAGGAAGCGCTGCTTGCTAGCTTTGGAGACGCGCCGAACCTGCTGGTTGCTACGGGGACGGGCTCCGGCAAGACAGAGGCATTTGTACTCCCGATTCTTGCCAGGATTCTCAAGGAGGCTCGCACCTGGCCTGCTCCAACGGCTCCATCGGATGATGGATTCTTCGACCCAGATGAAGGGGTCTGGCACCACTCACGGCGCCATGAGACCAGGGAGGCCGGTCTGCGGGCAATCATCCTGTACCCGATGAATGCCTTGGTGAACGACCAGATGTCAAGGCTCCGCCGGGTGCTGTCCCTGAACGGCTCTCCAGACTGGCAACGCCAACATCTCGAGGGGAACCTAATCCACTTCGGGATGTACACGAGCCTGACGCCGCCCACCAGGGGACCGGAGCAAAGTTCCAAGCGTCGGGAGTTCGAGGAATACAAGCTGCACTTGGAGGAAGAGTGGGAAAGCCTCGGGGACCAGCTGCGCAACACCGGCAACTGGGCTGCAACAGGGGGGCCTGAGATGCTATGCCGGTGGGACATGCAGGGATCTCCTCCAGACATCCTTGTTACCAACTACTCGATGCTCGAATACATGCTCATCCGGCCGATTGAGAATCCCATCTTTGACATGACGCGGGCTTGGCTCGCAAGAGGGGATGATCGGGTTGTCACCCTGGTGCTGGACGAGGCGCACACCTACAACGGAGCCAAGGGCACTGAGGTCGCGCACTTGGTGCGCCGATTGAAGGAGAGGTTGGGTATACGGCCAAACTCGAACAAGTTCCGGGCCATTGCGACCAGTGCGTCTATCCCGAACGTGCAGGGTGCCGAGGGCGACTTGACCAAGTTCACTTCGGCTCTCTTTGGGGAGGCGCAAGACAGCTTCACCTTAATTCGGGCGGGAGTGTCCGACGAGGAGCCTGACGAGCGAGAGACGGATTCGCGTTCGCTAAAGGCGTTCGCAGGTTTCCACGATACTTTCACACACGCTGATCCATGGTCGAGCATGCGATCTCTGTCGAAACTCTTGTGTCTCGCAGAGCCGAAGGAGGACGAAGACCCCCAGGTGGCCCTGCACCAACTCTTGTCCGACAACGAGGATCTACGGTGGATCAGGGCGAGAACGGCCCGAAACGCCACTCGGCTGTCCGAGCTTGCTCAAGAATGTTGGCCGGACGCTGAGGGAGATGTTCGGGAGCGTGCAATGGCGGGACTCCTCGCCGCAGGCAGTTACGCCCGCCCGATGCCGCTTCCCGATACGCCGCCTATTCTCTCTATGCGGTTACACGCGTTCTTCAGAGGCCTGCCCGGCCTTTGGGCATGCCTGAATCCAAACTGTCCCGAGGTGCCGGAGCAGTATTGCGGAGAGCGGCCGGTAGGAAGGGTATACACGGACCCTCGGCCGTGGTGCTCAGAGCAATGCGGCGCCCGGGTACTGGAGGTGTTCTCATGCCACAGATGCGGTCTACTGTTCGTCGGAGGTATTCCTGACAGCGGGGCCGGTAGCCTGTGGCCCTGGAGCGACGACTTCAGCGGAGAACCGAAAGAGATTACCGACTATCGGATATTCGGCGTGGAGCAGCCCCATGATGGGTACAACGCCCATCACCGCTCGTTCAAGACGACTCTTCCATGCAGTCCCCAAGCGCCATATGCGCGGGCTTCATTCGGCGTCAACCCTACCGCGGGAGAGCCCAACGCAAGCCAAGGCAGTCCGTTTCCGATGCAGTGCCCTCGGTGCCAGAACTACCGCAGGTTGGATGGGGGCAGAGAGATTATCGAGCCCCTGAGAACCAGAGGCCCGCGTTCTATCTCGGTGGTGATGGAGGACACTTTGAGAGTCCAGCCGGATGTCGCGGGGCCCAATGGCACCGCAGGGCGCAAGGCCCTCATCTTCTCGGACTCTCGACAGGACGCAGCGCAACTCGCCGGCGATCTGAGAAGGGACCATCGTTATGACGTCTTCCGGCAGTTGCTCTACAGGGTTCTGCACAGTTGCCGGGGATGTAATGGCTCAGGAGTACTTCGGAAGGAATCGGCATACGAGATAGGGCGAGAGACGATCCTTGCCGAGGCGATTTGTGGCGAGTGCGGGGGAACCGGGTACAGCCCTACACCATGGCCGATCCCTTACAAGGAACTGCGAACCGGGGTGATCGACCTCCAGGTAGACCGAGAGATCAATCCGACGGACGGTCATTTTACCAACGCCTTCGAAAGGTTGGATGACGACCAAGGCGCCGTCTACGCCGAAGCGCTGGTTTCCTTCGACATCGCCGCCAGGAGGGAGATCGCCCATGGTGACATCGGCTTGGAGCCTCTGGGTCTCGCCATGTGGTCGGTTAGACTCCTCGAGCGAAAGGGGCAATTGGAACCGCTGAACCGGGATGAGACGCATTCGCTGCTGAGAACCGTGGCGCGCATCTTGGCTACCGAGCACATCCTGCTGCCGCCGGAACCGCTGAGTCCATGGGAGTGGCCCTTCGATGGCAGGATGCAGCCCTATGAGAGGCAGCGAATCGTGCCCGCGCATCGTCGCCAGAGTGACAACATCGTCCCCTACAATCTTCAGCCTCAACGAAAACTGGGCAGATACATCCGCGCAATAGCTCGAAGACTTCTGGCCGAAGGGCGCATCCAAGGTATTGAAGACTGGCTGCAGGGACTCCATTGGCCTCTGTGGAAGGCCCTAGAGGGCTTCGGGATTCTCGTCTCCGCTGGGCGGCGGATCAACGACCAGACGCCTCGTGGGATTCGCATCGACTCATTTGAACTTCGGCCCGTTGGCGACAAGGTGTTCAGGTGCGCCGCCTGCTCATACGTGATGGGAGAGGTCCTGCTGGGCGTGTGCCGCAGATGCGGCCAGACCGCCGAGCAAGTCGACGCAGCCTCGATTCAGAATTATTTCCGCAGGTCAGCCTTGTTCGCCAAGCCGGGGGCCGGACACCCGGACCCGTACCCTCTCCAAGCGGCGGAGCATACGGCGGCTATTGAAAGACACGAGGCGAGGAACATCGAGAGATGGTTCCAGGACCTGTTCAGGGAGACCGAGCATCGGGAGGACCACCGGATCGATGTCCTCTCGGTTACCACGACGATGGAGATGGGTATCGACATAGGCAGCCTATTGAGCGTGGGCCTGCGCAACGTAGCTCCGACGGTTGCGAATTATCAGCAGCGTGCTGGCCGCGCCGGGAGACGGGGCAGCGCGGTGGCAACCGTGGTGACATACGCCCTCGACCGCAGTCACGACCAGTACTACTTCCATCGGCCGAAGGAGATTGTATCTGAACCTCCACGGGTGCCAGTGCTCTACCTAGAGAATGAGGTGATTGCCCGGAGGCACGTGCGCTCTCTCATTCTCGGAGGCTTCTTCCCAGGATGGTTGAGCAGGGGCGCTTCTGCAGGTCTATTCGGAGCTTGGGGAACCGTGGAACGATTTCTGGTGGGCGGCGGGCACACGGAACTGACAAGGCATACCAACGAGAACCGGGCCGCGTTGCTCGAGCGAGCCGTTGCTGTGGTCGATGGATCGGTTAAGGACAGGATTGGAGAATGGCTGCTGGTATTGCCAGACGAAGTGGAGGATGTCGCTCGTGGCTCGGACGCAAGCGATGACCTACTCGAATCGTTGATGCTGGCTGGCCTGCTTCCCAAGTACGCCTTCCCCGTGGATGTGGTTAAGTTATCGATTCCAGAGGACGAGGAACGGGAAGATAGGTATGAGTCACAGGACTTTTACTCCGGCATCTCTCGAGACCTCCGGATCGCTCTTACCGAGTACGCGCCTGGCGCGGAGGTCATACTTGGACGATTCCCGGAGACGTTCATCTACCGCAGCGCCGCAGTCTACGACCCTTCTGCGCACGTCCCTGACTATACGCCAACTGAGAAGCTGAACGAGTGCCGGCGTTGCCGTGCGGTCGCCTTGTCGCGCGTGGAGGCGGAGTCGGGTACAGAGTGCCCGGAGTGCGGCAGCGGTGACGTACTCACCATGCCTTACCTCAGACCTCAGGGTTTCACCGTGGATGCCGCGCTCCCAAATGGTGGGAGGGAGGCCTACAGATCTGGCAGGGAGCGGGCAGGGTTCACACCTCCGGCTCAACTCCTCGTGGGCGCCAACGCTGTCACCCAAGGGCGGAATAACCCGTCCTTTGCCCCTGGGCTCTACTCATCCGTGCATGTCGGCGACCTCTTCATGCGAAACATGGGACCCGATCGGGCCATGCCCGGATTCGTACTATGCCCCGCCTGCGGAAGGCACATGGATGCCGACAATGCTGGCGAGCACACCTATCCCGCCAACGTCCCGCCTCACAGAGGATTCCGGAGAGGGCCGCGCGCAGGACAGCCATGTCCGAACAAGGATGTATTCGACAACAGGGTTGTACTGGGGCACCGGTTCAACTCCGAGGTGATTCTGCTGGCCGTAGATATGCCTGAATTCCTCGACGCCCCCATGATGGAGCCATCCGGAAGGGCGGTATGGTACTCGTTCGGGACTCTCATGGCGGAGGCGGCGGCAAGATATCTCCAGGTGAGCCCCGAAGAGGTGCAGATAGGCGTTCGCCCGACAGGAGACGGATTCGGCCGTGTTCAGGGAGAGGTCTTCATCTACGACAACGTGCCAGGAGGAGCAGGCTACGCTCGGGCGATCCAGGGCAGCTTAGGACAGATCACCGAATTGGCGCTGGAGATGGGGCGGAACTGTCCCAATGCCAGCTGCCTTGGCGCGTGCTACCACTGCCTGCTGGGGTATAGGAATCAGCAACTCCACAACCTGCTGGACCGCGACCTCTCAGTTTCAATTATCGAATTCCTGTTGGATGGTCGGCGCCCTAGCCTGAGCCGGGAGCACGGGGTGGTGTTGTCATCTAACGTCGGAGAGTACCTGCGTTCGAACTGGACGGCCGTAGACGCTGGTGAATGCCACGAACGGTTCGGCGCCGTATTCCGTGCAGGCAAAGACGTTCGAATAGGAATTCTGCCTATACCCGCCCTTTCGGCCCGGCCGACGCTCTCCGAACTGGATAGGCTGCGAGAAGAAACGGGAATATCCCCTCGTGCTTATACGAACTTTGACCTGCTACGCAGGCCGTTCTGGGTGGCGAACGATCTACTCCGATTCGCTAGGCGCTGATCAACAGGACGAAGCAAATGGTGTTGCCGCAGAAAATCAAGACCAGCACAGACGCCGTCTCATATAGGGTCTTCTCCAATGGTCACCGGAATGGGGTGGCGCCGGACCGTGTCAAAGTCCAGCCAACGCCCATCGACCGCGACTTGCTGCGCAGAGACATCAGACGCCACTTGGAGGCGATTGGCCTGAATGGAAGCCGCTCTCACGGCATCCTGTCGAAGGACGTTGTCCGAGACATCCACCGGTTGCACAGGGAGGCCGCCCGGCTGCGCATTCACCGGGCATTGGGCAAAAGGATCGACCAGTTTCTGGGAGAGATAGCGAATGGCGACGAGGTAGACCCGGCGAATATCCGCCCGGAACTGGTCGAGGCGCGTTCCCATGCTCGCACCGGAGACCTCTTTAGGTTTGCCTCTCTCTTATGGTCGATACCCGTGTCTCAGGGGTATGGTCGAAGGTTGCGCTACTTGGTCAAAGACAGAGCTAACGGGAAGCTCATCGGGATTTTCGCTCTAGGTGATCCGGTCTTCAATCTCCGGGTCCGCGACGAGTGGATAGGTTGGAACCAGGCGGAGCGGAGAGAGAGGCTCGTCAGCCTCATGGACGCCTACGTCGTGGGCGCCGTGCCTCCCTACGCCAACCTGTTGGGTGGCAAACTTGTGACCTCGCTCATCGCGTCCTATGAGGTTGGGAAGAAGTTCCAGGAGCGCTACGGCGCAAGCGAGGGCCTTATCAGCGGCAAGCAGAAACAGGCCCGGTTGGCACTCGTCACAGTCACCTCCGCCCTGGGGCGCTCATCGTTGTACAACAGGCTGAGGCTCATGCCGAATGGAGAAAGTCAGACGGAGAAACCTGTAGTCGACCTACGAAGACTGGGAGCGACTACGGGCTACGGGCACTTTCAGATCACGGACGACCTCTTTTCGCAGCTGCGGGGAGTCCTTCAAGAGGAAGGGCACAAATATGCCGACGGACACCAATTCGGGAACGGCCCCAATTGGCGCATCCGGGTTGCAAGGACAGGGCTACAGTCACTGGGCTTGAACCCCGACGAGGTTTTGAAGCACGGGATCAGGCGTGAGGTGTACGCCATGGCCATTGCGACAAACGCTCATGCGTTTCTAGCCGGCACTGACGAAGAATCGACTTTCGATTATATGACCGTTGACGAAATCTCGGAGCTGGCGCGGAATCGATGGGTGCTGCCAAGAAGTAGGCGTAGACCCGACTACAGGGAGTTTCGTCGAGAACACCTTCGCGACGCGCTGATGCCAGCAACCACGGAGAAGTGACCCGTTTCAGACGACAACTTCAACAAGTATTGCGAACAACTGCTGGTTCAGTATAAGCGCAGGAATACGAAGGCTGTCACGCGGCACCTCAGAGGCGTGTGCGACATTCTCGGCCATGAGTATGACCACATGGTGCAGACGATGTTCGGAGGGTCCGTGCAGAAGGGAACCTACGTGACAGGCCTTAGCGATGTCGACGTCCTCCTGATGGTGAACCAGTCCTCGCTCAAGAACAGACCTCCCTCGAAGGTCATAGCGTACGTGCGGGACACCATCAAGAAACGTTTCCCTAGGAATCGTGTCACGGCTGGCAGGTTGGCAGTGACGGTCAGCTACGCTGACAAGACCGAACTCCAGATTCTGCCCGCAATCAGGACCACTGACGGCTTCCGGATTGCCGACCCCGGAAGCAGTAGGTGGAGCAACGTCATTCATCCCGACCGCTTTGTGGACAGACTGATCAAAGTCAACAACGCATGTGGGGGAAGAGTCGTGCCCACAATCAAGCTCGCCAAGGCCATGGCGGACTGCTTCATTAGGGATTCAAGCAATAAGATTTCCGGGTACCACATGGAATCGTTGGCAGTCGATGCCTTTGCTGGTTACAAGGGGGAACTAGACCCGAAGTCTATGCTCGCGCACTTTCTAGGCCACTCGATCAAAGCAGTGATGACTCCAATCAAGGATCCGTCAGGACAGACGAGCCACGTGGATGGGTACCTTGGACAGGCAAGGTCCAAACCCCGCAAGGTAGCTTCAGCCCAGTTCGGGCAGATGCTACGCAACGTCAACACTTGTAAGACCAGAGGAGAGTTTGACGAACTGTTCTGCCAGTAGAACTGAGTCATGATTTAGGATGACTGAGTTGCGACGGAACCAGGGATAGTGGCGGAGTTCCAAGTGTGGGAGGTGATGGTCACCTATCCGGTTTTCGTATGTCGCAGCGTGAAAAGTCCCGTCTCGAAGTCGACGTTCTCCTATTGTAGGGACGACACCTTTCAAACCCTCAGGCAAGTCACCCTGCAAAGCCGGATAGCCGGGGCCGGCCAAGTGCCGGCGGCGTGGATCTGGGATGATCGAAGGCCTTACAGGCGCGTCGCTCAGAGACACACAAAGTCTTCCTGACGTGGTAGGTGCACTGGCGGCAACGGGAAGTGATGCCCGCTCGCGCACCCAAAGGCACCCACCCTTGGAGGGTGGCAGTCTAAGGGCGTGCCCCTCCTAAGGCGATTCTGAATGTCGAGAGTATACTTCGACAAAGCGTCAGTGGAGGCTGGCCCGTGGACTTCGACCGGGACAACGACACGCGAATTAGGAACGCGGCTTTTGACTGGCTTACCCGGCAAATCTCCATCCATGGCGACGTGCTTCCGCGTGCCACTCTCGCCCAAGGGTTCGAGTTAGATGGGCAGCGTGTACCCGTAATTGGGCCACAAGGCATCTTCAAGCCGCGCCTGATGCAAATGCCGCTTTCGATTACCACAGCGCCGAGGGGACCTTATGACGATGCGATAGGCTCAGACAACCTCCTGCGATATCGGTATCGCGGAATCGACCCAAACCATCGAGACAACGTCGGTTTGCGGTTTGCAATGCACAATGGCCTCGCACTTGTATACCTCCATGGAATCGTTCCGGGGCGATATCTAGCGATTTGGCCCGTGTACGTAATTGGTGATGCACCTGAGACGCTCACCTTCTCGATCGCAATTGACGATGCGGTCCATGTTGGTCTCTTTCCGCAGACTCAAGAGGGGACGGGGGACGTCGCTGAGATTCGACGAGAATACGTTACGTCACTGGCTCGGCGCCGACTTCATCAGAGAGCGTTCCGCGAGCGAGTCCTACTTGCCTACCGTAATCAGTGTGCCCTCTGTCGCCTACGGCATATTGAGTTGCTTGACGCCGCCCACATCGTGCCGGATGCAGAACCAGAGGGTGAACCTGTAGTCCGAAACGGTATTGCATTATGTCGTTTGCATCATGCGGCCTTTGATCGATTCTTCCTTGCGGTGCGACCGGATCGAATCATCGAGGTTCGTCCCGATATTCTCGAGGAAAGCGATGGCCCGACACTGCAGCACGCGATTCAAGGACTTCATGGCCAGCCCATCGTACTGCCGAAAAGGTTGATGGATCAGCCCGCAGTACAGTTTCTGTCCGAGCGGTACGAGCGTTTCCTTGAGGTAGCAACGGCAGGGTGATATGGATGCCGGTAAGATCACGATGACGAGATAGGAGAGTTCCTAAACGAGAGCGACATAACCGTAAGTACGGTCTTCATCGAGACCTTTTACGAGGTTCCTCCCGTTACTATCTCCGGAATCACCACTCCCTAATCGTCTGTCTTGATGTTAAGCGGGTCTCCGACAGACGGACCTGCAACCGCCTTGTGGATTGGGCGGTTAGGAGGCTGATAGCCTACGAAGCTTAGTTATAGACCACGCAGACTAAGCCTGAAGTAGGACCTCGACTCTCCCGCCTTCTGAGGTGCAAGTGGGATGTGTTCCAATCCCAGCTGGACTAGGACGGAGGCGTGGCTCTCTAGATCCTGTAGGAACGGGTTAGAGTTTCCAGTCGTATGTGGGTTAAGCCTTCGATATTAGACCTGCAGATTCACTGGAACACTTAGCTCCGGTCCATCGTTGGCCGGGGAGTTGACGAGAGTGGAGACCTCGTAGGCCTTCATGGAGCCGGGGTTATAGGGGATGAGCACCTCGCGCAGGATGTCAGAATCCCGGATGTCATGGTCAAGCCAGAGATCCTCCTGATCCCGTTGCAGGATCACGGGCATTCGGTCATAGATAGGACGCAGCAGATCGTTGGCCCCGGTGGTGATGATCGTGCAGGAGGTGACGGTTTCGTCCTGCGGATCGCGCCAGGTGTCCCACAGGCCCGCGAATGCAAAGGGCTCTCCTGACGCCATCGTGATGCGCATGGGACGTTTGCCGGCGCTGGTGCGCTGCCACTCGTAGAACCCGTCGGCCAGAACCAGGCAGCGTCTCCGCCTGAGGGCCGTGCGGAAGGCGGGCTTTTCGGCCACCGTCTCGGCCCGCGCGTTGATCATCCGGCTGCCTATCTTCGGGTCCTTAGCCCACGACGGGAGCAGGCCCCATCGCATGGGCACCGCGTGTCTCGCCTCACTCTCTGACACCACAGTGAGCACACCCTGGGTGGGCGCTACGTTGTAGCTTGGGGAGTAGGTGACGTCCGCACCGTCGAAGCCGAACCGCTCTCCGAGCTCGGCTATGCTGGCTACCAGGCTGTATCGGCCGCACATGCCCCAGGATCCATTCGCATGTGGAGCAGGTTACCCACCGATCGCATCGTCATCAACGATTGCGGACTTTCGATGATCCCGGCTGCGGTTCAGTGCCAGTCGTGGGCGGCCGGCATGGGTACCCTGGTATCGATGGTCTCGATGCCGGAGACGACGATGTTGGTGGTGCCGTCCCACCGCGAGACCTGGCCGGTGGCCTGGATCACCCGGCTCCGAAGCCTGGCGCGGCAACGGGCAAAGACCCGCGACCACAGTATTAGCTGGACGTCCCCGGTCTCGTCCTCGATGGTAACGAACACGGTCCCGTTCCGTCCCCGAGGGTGCTGCCTTGCCACGGGCCAGCCGGAGACCATCACCTCCTCGCCGTCGCATCGCCCCTCCACCTCCGCGGCGGGCAGGATGCCGGGGCCGAGCGTCGGCCGCACGAACTCCATGAGGTGTCCCCCGGGGTATATGCCCATGGTCATGTACTCGCCGGCCATCTTCTCGTAGGCGGTGAAGTCGGAGAGCTCGGGTATGCCGTCCTCCATGGACGCGGGAAGGGCTCTCTGGCCATTGCGCGAGGGGCGCGTGGAGAGCCCCGCGTCCCACAGGGCCTCCCTGCGGTTGGGCGTTATGGCATCGAAGGCCCCGGCGAGGACCAGCGACTCTGCGGCCGCGGGCGAAAGACCCGTCCGGCGGACCAGGTCCCCGGCCCCTGAGTAGGGACCGCCTCGCTCGCGCTCTGAGACGATGGCCCCTGCGTACTCCGCCCCGACGTCCTTTATGAGCTTAAGGCCCAGCAGCACCGAGCCGTCACTGGGCATGCACCGCACCCGGCTGCGGTTGACGCACGGGTTGAGGAAGGGAACGCGGAAGCGGCGGGCGTCCTCCTTCAGGGTCTCCATGGGGTAAAAGCCCATGGGCTGGTTGTTGATGAGCGCGGTGAAGAACTCCAGGGGGTGATGGCGCTTCAGCCAGGCCGCCTGGTATGCGGTGACGGCGAAGGCATGTGAGTGCGACTCGGGGAACATGTAGTGGCCGTTGATCTTCTCGAAGATCCTGGCGGCCACCTCCCCGGGTACGCCGTTGGCCCCGGCGCCTTTGAGGAACCCCTTCCGGTACCTTTTGATGAGGCTGTCCGCGTTGGGCCTTGTGAAGGCGCGCCTGATCTCGTCCGCCTGCGCTGCATTCATGCCCGCGACGTCCATGATGAGCTGGACGACCTGCTCCTGCCAGACGATGATGCCGTAGCCGCGCTCAAGCGCCCGCCTCTCGAGCGGGTGATCGTAGTCCCACGGCGCCCCGCGGCGGTAGCGCTCGACGAACTGGGATACGGCGCTGCCCTGGACGCCGACGCCGGGTCGGATGAGCGCGACCTGGTACGCCAGGTCCAGCAGGTTGCGGGACCGCAGGCGCTGTCCCATCTTGAGCTGGGCGGGCGACTGCAGCAGGAACACGCCCTTGGACCTGCCAGAGTTGATCATGTCGTACACGGCCGGGTCGTCGGATCCGATAGTCGCCAGGTCCGGCCGCCTTCCCTCCCTGACCTCGACCAGGTCCAGCGCCTCCTCGATCTGGTCCAGGACGGGCAGGGAGAGCAGGTCGATCTTCGCAAAGCCGGCGTCGGCCACGCTGTCCCTGTTCCAGTCCATGATGTACCGCCCCTCTGTGGCCCCGGCGCGGATCGGGACCATGGCCGGGATGGGCGAGTCGCTCAGTACCATGCCGCCCACGTGCTGGCCCAGCGCCCTGGGGGCGCCCATGAGCTGCGGGGCGAGCTCGACGAGGTCCCGCCACCCCGGCGCGCTCACACGGCCCTGGAAGGCGGGCAGGCCCAGCATCTCCCGGCGCAGGTCTGCGCCGTCGTGGGATTGGATCTGCCGCGACAGGCTCCGCAGGTCCTCTTTCGGCAGGCCCAGGGCCTTGCCGAGGTCCTGGATGATGCCCTTTGCCGAATACGTGGAGACGGCCCCGGCGAGGACGGCGAACTCCGGCCCGAAGTGCTCGTGCACCCGGCGTATGAGCTCGTCGCGCAGCGCACGCGGGAAGTCCAGGTCGATGTCGGGGAGCATGCCCATGTCCTCCGAGATGAACCGCTCCAGCGTGAGGTTCCAGCGCAGTGGATCCACGTGGCTGATGCCTATCAGGTAGCCGGAGAGCAGGGCGACCGATGAGCCCCTGCCCCTGCCGGGAGGTCTCTCCTCAAGGGGCGTCTCGGGGTCGGCAAGTCCCCTCTCCTCCATGATCCTCTGTGCCAGCAGCACGATCTCCCGGTACAGGAGGAGGAAGCCGGCCAGGCCGTGTTTGCGGATGAGTCTGAACTCCTCGTCGAGTCGCTCCTTAACGCGCGGGGACATCGAGCCGTAGCGGCGTACGGCCGCCTCCTCACAGAGCCTCCGAAGGTAGGTCTCGGCGGTGAATCCGTTGGGCAGTTCAGGCTCGGGGAGGGTGTAGCCGAGGTCGGTGGAAAGGTCGAACGAGCAGCGCTCTGCGACCTTGAGGGTGTTGGCGACTGCGTCGGGCCGGTCCCGGAACAGGTGCTTCATCTGCGCGGGGGACTTCATGTGCAGGTGGCGGTTGGGAAGTATGAAGGGGAGGGCCTGGTCGATGGTGACGTTGCGCCTTGATGCGGTGAGCGCGTGCTGGAGCCGGTAGCGCTCCGGTGCGTGGTAGTGGACGTCGTTGGTTGCCACCACCGGGACGCCCGACTCGTCGGCCAGGGCCGCAAGACTGCGGTTGCGCGGCGTATCGCCCCGGAGGAAGTTGCGCTGGAGCTCGACGTACACGGAGCCCGGGCCGAACCACTCCATGTAGCTTCCGAGCAGGTCCGCCGCCTCGTCCCGCCTGCCGTCGAGCGCCAGTTCGGCCAGCCGTCCACGGCGTCCTCCGGTCAGCAGGACCACGCCGCCGGCGTGACCGGGCAGGTGGGCCGGATCGAGCCTGGGGTCCCTCCGGTCGGCGGCATTGGCCAGGGTCAGCAGGCGCGAGATGTTGGCGTAGCCCTGCCGAGTCCTGGCCAGCAGGACGATGCATGAGCCGTCGGCCAGGGTCAGCTCGCCCCCCGTGATGGGGTGTATTCCTACGCTGCCGGCTTGCCGCGCGAACTCCAGGGCGCCGCACAGGTTCGAGTCGGTCAGAGCCAGCGCCCGGCAGCCGTGGTCGGCGGCCCGATCCAGCAGCTCGTGGACATGCGATGCGCCCTTGCCGAAGGAGTAGAAGCTCGCGGCGTGAAGCTCGACGTAGCCTGCGGGCATGCGGGGTCGGTCTAGGCGCTCTGGCGGTACCAGCGAGGCTCGACGTGGTCCCGGAACAGGGTCAGCCCGGTGCCGTCGTCCAGGCGTACCCGGTGGTAGGTGCGGGCGAGCGGCCTGGGCATCCACCACAGGTCGAAGCTCCATGTGTCCTCGACATCCGCGACCCGCTGCCAGCGTCCGCCCGTGCGCACCGCCTCGGGCCGGTTATCGCCTTCCTCGCGCACCACGATGGATGCGGGCGCCGAGAGCGAGGCCATGTCCTGCCCCGCGGCAGGGTCGATGGGGATTCTCAGCGCGCGCATTTCGGGGGCCGGGTGCCACGGGGCCACCTCGACGATCCTGTAGAGGGCGTGTGTGCCGTTCATGCGTCCCCGCAGCCGCCTGTCGACCTCGACGAGCCTTCGCTCCCGCCTGTCGCGGGCCTCCTCGATCAGGCCGAGCTGCATTCCCGATTCGCCCGTAAGGCCCGACAGGGAGAGCGTGACCTCCTCTACCGGGGCGCGTGGATGGTCCGCCTCCAGCCCGCTCCTGACGACACGGGCCGCCTGCTCCCACCTGCCGGCGGGATGCTTGAAGCGGAATGGACGCGCCCAGGCGGGGGCCCTGCTGAGGATGCACTCCAGGTCGGCTGTGCCCGCGTAGCGTCCCCGCATGTCGGGCCGTGCGTAGGCCCTCCTCAGGAGGGAGTCGACCGCGACGGACAGTACCTCGATGGATGTCGATGGGAAGGGCAGGGGGGTGTGCTCTGCGACCGCCTGCTCGATCCTGAGGGGCACGAAGGGACTGTCGTCGATGCCGCGTGAGAGCCTCCAGGCCCGCTCGCCCGCCGGCCCGAACCGGTCGGCGAGCGCGCCCTCCCTGAGGGATGCGGCGTCCCCCATGGTGCGCAGGCCGAAGCGCCTGAAGCCCGATCTTGTCCCCGGGGGTAAGGGGAGCATGTCTATGGAGTGGGGGGCGAGGAAGGCCCTGGCGTCGGCGGGGACCCTGCGGGCCCCCAGGGTAGGGGCGGTCCTCGCGGCGACGAGGGCGGGGAACTTGGCGTCCGCGACGCCGATGCGCGGCGCCATGTATGCAGGCAGAGAATTGATGAGGGCGCAGACGATGCCGGCCTCTCCACGGTAGAGCTTTTGCAGCCCGTCGAGGCGCACGTACGCGGTGCCGAGGTCCGATTCCTCGACGCGGTCCCCGACGGCCAGCAGGGAGGTGAGCATGCCCCGGAACGCCCTGCGGTAGGCGGGTTCGTCCGCGTCTATGACGGCGGTTTCGGCCTGCCGGGACAGGGCCTGCTCAAGGGTCATGCCGGCAAGGACGCCCCCTGCGGCCGGCAGCGAGTCGACGACCAGGGTCCTGCTGCCGGAGCGGTCTACGATGACGGCGGGGGTCTCTGCCAGGTGCGGCTGTCGCTTGATCTCTACCCTGGCCCGCAGGTGGGTGACGAGTACGCAGGCGACCCTCAAGGCTCCTCCTGTGCGAGTTGGTGCGGCGATACCGGTGACGGGAGATGATAGAGAACATGTGTTCTGTTGTCAAAGGATCACAGGCACATCCCCGGCACCGGGCCGGAAGCTGGTCCGGGAATCCACCGTGCTGTAGAGTCGGCTGTGCGTACCTATGCCCGAGTTGCCCGAGATCGAGTCGCTGCGGCGTTACCTGGTGGCGGAGCGCGTGGCGGGACGCGTCATATCCGGGGTCGACGCTGGCTGGCCGGGCGCGGGCGGTGCGCCCGGCGCCGTGGCGGGCCTGGACGGTCTTTTGGGCAGGCGCATCGAGTCGGTCGAGCGGCATGGAAAGCAGATGGTGGTGGCGCTTGACCGGGGCGTCCTGGGGCTGCACATGGGGATGACGGGGCGACTGGTCGTCATGAACCCGGACGCCGAGCCGCTCAGGTATGCCCGCTACACGTTCCACCTCGACGATGGACGGCGCATCGAGCTGGACGATGCGCGTCGCTGGGCCGCTGTGCGGCTCGCCGGGTCGGCGGAAGACCTCATCGGAAGCCTCGGGCCGGACGCACTTGACCCCCGCTTTACGGCGGCGAAATTCGCAGCGCGCATCGGGCACCGCCGGGCTGTCATCAAGCCCCTGCTCATGGACCAGTCGGTCCTTGCGGGCGTCGGGAACATATACGCCGACGAGTCGCTGCACCGCGCGGGTATATCCCCGGCCCGCAGGGTGCACAGGATATCGCGGGCCAGGCTGCAGCGGCTGCACGGCGCCATCGTGGAGACGCTTGAGGGCGCGGTCCGGTTCATCCAGGACCATCCCGGCGCGGACGGCAGCCCGTTCGTGGTCGACGCCTACGATGATCGCATGCGGCTGTCCCGGAGGCACAGGGCCACGTGCCCGGGCTGCGGCATCCCCATCAGGTCACGCAGGCTCGGTGGCCGCACGGCCTACTACTGCCCCGGCTGCCAGCGCTGACAGACGCCCTCAAGGCATGGAACAATCGACAGTGACACCCAGCCAGGTGATGAGATCGAAGATGCAGAGCGATGCAAAGACCGTGGAGGAGTACCTGTCCGAACTGGACGACGACAGGCGTGAGGCCGTATCCGCTGTGCGCGGCGTCGTCCTGGACAACCTGCCGGACGGCTACGAGGAGACGATGCAGTACGGGATGATCACGTACATCGTGCCCCTGAGCGTGCTGGCGGACACATACAACGGCCAGCCGCTGATGTACGTGGCCCTGGCGTCCCAGAAGCGGTACATGTCTCTTTACCTCACCAACGTGTACGGCGATGAGTCGACCGAGAAGTGGTTCAGGGCGCGCTACCTTGAGGCCGGCAAGAAGCTGGACATGGGCAAGTCGTGCGTTCGCTTCAAGAGGCTCGACGACCTGCCGCTGGACCTGATAGGCGAGGTCGTTGCCAGGACATCGGTCGCCGAGTTTGTCGAGATCTACAAGGCGTCCAGGGCCGGCCTGCGGAGCAGGCGGGGGAAGGCGGTGTGACCACGAGGCGCTGGCCGGCCCGCCTTCGCGGTCGTGTCCCGGCCCTGTCCAGACTGCAGTCGGGGAGGCTGCGCACGGTGGCCGCGGTGCTCGCTGTCATCTGGCTTCCCGCGCTTGCCGCATGCGGGGACGCCTCCCAGCCTGAGCCGACGCCCCCTGCGGCCGCTTCGCCGACAGTAACGCCCGCGCCGGTCCCGACCGCGACCTTCACCCCCGTCCCGGCGACCCCGACGCCCGCTCCCGCAGCCGGGCCCGCGGGCTCGATGGAGGATTTCGCCATAACGCCCTCTACGACCGGCAAGGACCTGGTGGACCGGCTGTCCGAGGAGGAGGGTGCATGCATCCGGACCACCCTCGGCGATCTCCTCTTCCAGGTCCTGATCAGCACGCCGCTGCTTCAGGCCGGTACGAATACCGCCGACGCCGCGCCCGTGTTCGGGTGCCTGACGACGGACAACGTGGTGCACTTCGCCGTGGCGTTCATAGATGCACAGGCCGGCGGCTGGACCGCTGATACCCGCATGTGCGTGGTGGAGGTAGGCGGGCGATACCCGGAGGCGGTCCTGGTCAACCTCGGGGTGGAGGCGGCCCGGGACGATACCGCCGCCGAGACCCAGGCCTACATCCTCGAGCTATACGAGTGCCTGGCCGATGGCGAAAGGGAGGATTTCCTGATTCGCCTCCAGGCGACGTTGGATCGCAGCACGTCCGCCGAGCGCGACATCATCGCAGTGCTCCCCGAACCCGAGGCCGCATGCGTGCGCGAGAGCCTTTCCGAGGACCGGTTCGCCGCGCTCCTGGATGCCACCGTCCACGAGGCCTTCGCAGCTATGGATGCCCTGTCCGGCTGCATCTCGGACGAGACTTACGTTCAGATCTTCGTTGCCATCACCGAGTCCCTGACCGGCGGGCTGGGCGACGGCTCGCGTGGCTGCCTCGAGGCCTTCGGGAGGGATCACCCGGACTACGTCGGGTTGATCAGGGCCGGTATCTACGGGACCACGGCAAT
The DNA here is from genome assembly GCA_965207145.1 of Dehalococcoidia bacterium. GTDB lineage: Bacteria > Chloroflexota > Dehalococcoidia > Lucifugimonadales > UBA2962 > CAUZIR01. Next base: position 1,826,199 of record OZ242262.1, read on the forward strand.
GACCGCAGCGGAGTTCCGAGGAGTAGTTGAAGACGGCCTGGGGATGTTCGAGTGCCTGAGCGACGGTGAGCTCCGGAGGATTCAGGGACTCGCGGCCGAGGCGCTGAGCGGATCGTAGAGCCCGCCGCGGGTCACCTGGTCCCTTTCGGAGCCCTGCTTCTATCGCCGCCACTCGGCGATGTTCCACAGCTCGCTGTCCCATGCGTTCATGCGGACGCCCCGCAGGCTGCTGGCGTGCGCCGAGACAAGACCCCTGGTCACCAGCGGGATCTCGTAGTAGCTCTGGACCAGGATGTCGTTCAGCCGCATTACCAGCGCGTCGCGCTCCGGGCCGATTCGGACCTGGGCGAGCTCGACCACGGCCGCATCATACGTTTCGTTGCAGGCGCGCGAGTTGTTTCCGTCGGCCCAGTTGTTGCTGCGCGCCTGTATGTGCTCGCACCCGAGTCCGGACAGATATTGCTGGGGATCGATGCCGGGACCGGTCGTGTACATCTGCACGTCCGCGAAGAACCGGCGGTACGTCGCCCCGCCGTCGGCCACCGGGTCTCCGCCGAAGAACACGCTTGCGTCGTGCTGGACCAGCTCGGCCTCGATGCCGATATCGAGCCACCAGTCCCGAATGAGGTCCTGGGTCTTTTGCCTGACGGCGTTGACCGTGGTCTGGTAGGTGATCCGCAGTGCGGTGCCTTCGTATTCGCGGATGCCGTCGCCGTCCGTGTCCAGGACTCCGCTGTCGTCCAGCAGCTTGTTTGCGCCCTCTATGTCCTGCGCAAGGCATCCCTGGTTGGCGGCCGAGGCGTACCTGGGAGGGGCCACGACAAGGTCGCACGCGGGCCTTCCGGCAAAGCCGTACAGGTCCTCGGCTATACGGGTGCGGTCGATCGCCATCGACATGGCCCGGGGGATGGGGGTGAACGTCAGGAAGGGGTGGGGGTTGGCGCCGTCGAGGTACTCTGAGCGGTCCTCTCCCAGCGCCGGGTCCGGGTTCGTCTGGTTGACGACGATGCGCTCGACGTCGCTGGCGAAAGCCGAGACCACCTTGCCCCGGCCGGACTCCTCCATCTTGGCCAGCGCCTGGGGGTCTATCTGCAGGTTCCAGGCGTAGTCGGCCTCACCCGTCTCCAGGACGGCGCGGGCTGCCGACTCCGCGTCGCCGCCACCCGCAAGGACCACGCGGTCGAAGTAGGGTTCCGGGCCCCTGTAGAACGGGTTGCGCTCGTAGACGGCCCTCTCGTTGGCGACGAACTCGATGATGCGGTACGGGCCGGATCCCAGCGGGGCGGTGTTCTGTTCTTCGCAGCCCCTTGCCACGGCGCCCGTGCAGTCGGCGAACTGGGCCCTGCTGATGATGGGCGTATCGGCGCCGACGAAGGCGTTGTACGGGTAGGGAGCCGGGGCGTCGAAGTCTATCCGGACCGTCAGGTCGTCAAGCGCCCGGACCAAGGTTATGCCGGAAAAGGCATCCTTGCCCGAGCATCCGGTCTCCTCTTCCGTGCAGTACTGCCAGGTGAACACCACGTCATCGGCGGTAAGGTCGCTGCCGTCCGACCACTTGAGACCCGCTCTGAGCTTCCATGTGATCGACCGAAGATCCTGCGAGACGCCGCCGTTCTCCACCGTCGGGATCTCGGATGCCAGCCTCGGCGCGAGCTCGCCGTCCGGGTCGTAGCTCGCCAGGGGCTCCAGGGTGATGGCGCCTGCGTCCCGGTCCTTGTATCCATCGGCTAGGTACGGGCCGGGCAGGGAAGGGGCCTGCCAGTACACGATCGTCAGCACCTTCTCTTCTTCCACCGCGGCCTGCGTGTCGGCCCGGTCGGCCTGGCCCGTCGGCGTGGATGTTGGCGCGGCGCCCGGGCCGGGCTCCTCATCCGGGGGGGCCGGGTCCCCGCCGCATGCGGTCAGCCCGGCGGCGACCATCAGGGCCACGATTGCGGCCAGGAAGTACAGGCCCGGGGTACGGGCGTTCATCTTGACGAAGCTCGGCGAAGTATGGAGCAAATTACATCGATCCCGGGCAAGAGTGGGGGGCGAGCCGCCTCTGTTCCGGCTTTTCACCACATTAAGCGGTCACGGGTTTGCCCGTCACTAGCATTGGCGCCCGTCATTTTCGAACGAGACCGCATTCGCCCGGACCGAGCCCGTCCTCCACGCGTTCGGGTCGGCCTCCTGCAGCGGATGATGCCGCTGCGCGGTGTATCGGCGAACCGCACATGCCCCTGGTCCCTGCTGCCGCGCCCCGGGCCAGTAAGATAGAGGGGCCATGCTGACCAGGGGGCTTAAGATCGCAGCACACGTGCTCATCTTCCTGGTGGCCATCGTGGTGTTCTACCTCGGCCTGGGGGTGGGTCTTCAGTACGATCCGAACCTGGGCACGGTCCTCTGGATCGTCGCCGTCGCAATAGCCGCGCTCAACGTGCTCTGGATCTTCCGGTCCCGGGCCAGGGCGGGGCCGTAGGACTCGGTCCCGGACCGACGGTCCGCCCGCCTGATACCGCGGTCCGACATCCGGCGGGCGCACGGTGTCGATTCGCGCCAGGCGGGCACCCGGCCGGGTAAATGCCGTACCATCTTCCAAGTTTCACGGGTGCATGTTGCGGACCCGCCAGACCAAAGGGGGTAGATTGAACCAATGCTGGCCAGGATGATAGGCGCAGCCCGCCTGAACGTCGAGACGTATGAGGAGGTAGAGCACGACCGCAGTGCCACCCCACAGGCCCTGCTCGTGGTGATTGCCGTCGCCATAGCGACCGGTGTCGGCGGGGTCCTGAGCGGCGGTGCTGGCTGGGTAGACGGCGTGCTCTTCGGGGTGATCCGGGGAGCGATCTCATGGACGGTGTGGGCGCTGGCGGCCCTGTTTGTCGGGACCAAGCTCCTCAGTACCGCGGAAACGGAGGCCGACTGGGGGCAGCTGGCTCGGGGTACGGGTTTTGCCCAGACACCCGGCCTCCTCAACGTTCTCGTGTTCATACCCGTGGTGGGACTGGTGCTCTTCATCGTCACATGGGTATGGCAGATCGCGGCGATGGTGGTTGCCGTACGCCAGATGCTGGACTACAGGTCGACCCTGAGGGCCGTCTTGGTGATCCTTATCTCCGCGATCCCGGTGCTCGTGGTAAACGGCCTGATCTTCTGGGCGCTGGGCATCTATTGATGATGCCCCACCCGGGCGGCGCGCAGGGACAGGGTAGTGGCTTAAGGCAGGATGTCGGCCAGGGCCCCTACCAGACCTCGCCGGGAGCGTAGATCTTCTTGGCCGGCCCGATGAGCTTGCCGTCGGGCTTTCGGACACGCATGACGGCGTCCTGCTCGTAGGGCAGGTTCCTCAGGACGTAGCGCATGCAGTTCACGCGAGCGCGCTTTTTGTCGTCGGACTTGACCACGACCCATGGAGCCACCTTGGTGTCGGTTGCGGCGAACATGGTCTTTTTCGCCTCCGTGTACTCGTCCCAGAGGGACAGCGACTTTATGTCCACGTCGCTGATCTTCCACTGCTTTAGCCGGTCCTGCGCGCGCGAAAGAAAGCGTCTCATCTGCTCTTCCCGGCTCACCGAGAACCAGAACTTGAACAGGTGGAATCCGTCGTTTACCAGCAACTCCTCGAACGTCGTCACGTCCCTGAGGAAGCGCAGGTTCTCGGCCGGCGAGCAAAAGCCCAGCACCGGCTCTACCACCGCACGGTTGTACCATGACCGGTCGAAGAACACGATCTCGCCCTTGGATGGGAGGCGCTCAACATAGCGCTGGAAATACCATTGGCCGCGCTCCCTTTCCGAGGGGGCCGGCAGCGCCACCACCGATGCCCCCCGCGGGTTGAGGTGCTCCATGAAGCGCTTGATGGTTCCGCCCTTGCCGGCAGCGTCCCGGCCCTCGAACAGCAGGACGACCCGCTCACCGGTATCCTTCACCCACCGCTGCATCTTCAGTAGCTCGACCTGGAGTTCGGCCTTCTGCCGCTCGTACTCGTCGCGCGCGAGCTTGACGGGATACGGGTACGAGTCGCTGATGATCTCCCTTTTCTTGGCCTCCTCGACCTTGCGCAAGATCTCGATCGGGACCTTGGTGATCGGAAGCAGAGGTCTGAGCCCGGCTGGTTCGGCTGTGGGTTCGGCCATCTCTGAGCTCCATGTTCGAGCAGACAAGCTGCGCGCCTACGAACAGGAATCTAAAGCTGCATTAAGGATACGATAACGTTGGCCCGGTAGTTTACAGTCTATGGCTCTTCCGCGCGTGACATAGAAATGTCGATCAGGGCCGACTTGCACGTCCACTCCAAGGTCACCACAAGGACCCCGTTCGAGATCGAGGCATTTGAGGCGACGGTGCGTCGGGCCCGGCGGCTTGGCCTTGCGGGCTTTGCCCTGACCGAACACGTGCATCACCCCGACTTCTGGGCCAACCTGCACGTGCTCAGGGAGCGGTACGAGTACGGCGACGGGCGCTTTGCGATCTCTCCCGGTTTCGGTGTTCTCACCGGCATGGAGCTCACGGTCGCCGAGAAGGCGGATGTGGTGCTCCTCGGCGATATCGGACAGATGCTTCATTTCGACCGTTCCCTTGCCCCATCCCCGAGCCTGGGCTACAAGCCGCCGTTCAAGGACATCTTCAGGCCGGCGCGGGAGGCCGGGCTGGTCATGATCGGCGCGCATCCGACGAAGGTCTCGCGCGGCCTCCTCAAGAGGCTGAGAAAGCACCTGGCTCGACTGGACGCGCTGGAGGTCAACGGGAACCAGGCGTCCACGAAGGACGTGGAGCCGGAGACACGCAAGCTGGCCAGGGCACTGGACCTTCCCGTGGTCGGAGGCAGCGACGCCCATGTCTGGAGCCAGGTCGGCGTGGTCACCACGGTTCTCGACCTGCCTGAACTGACCCAGGAGGGCCTGCGCCGGTGCATCGCGGATCGATCGACCGATGTCCGGCAGGTAAGGAACCTCAGATCCATAGTCCGGGTAAGCAGGGCGCACAGGACGATCCTGCAGAGGGAAGGTCGCTCGGCCCGCCGGGCCGGCCGATAGTCCCGGCGGCGGGCGCCGCGATATCCTGCCTTGGCTGGCAATTCGCCGCCCGGGGGCTGTGGGCTGCGCCCCATGCAGGTAAGATTCCCTTGGCGAAAACCACTGGCCGCTTAAGGAGGTTTACGAGTGAAGAGGATACTGGTCGTCGGAGCGATTTTCGTAGCGACGCTTTTGGTGGCCTGTGGCGGCTCTCCTGCGTCCGATGCGGTGCCTGACCCTGCGGGCGATACCCAGCAGGCGGAAGTTAGCCAGGCGCAGGCTGGTTCCGGGGGCGGCGCCTCGGGGCTGATCGACGACCTGAGGGCCCAGAGGATGCGTTCGGCAAGTGTTGCGCTGCCCGATGGACGGGTGCTGGTCACCGGCGGCAACCAGCCGAGCTTCGCCGCCGGGGCGGTCAAGACCGCCGAGTTCTGGACCCCGGGCCCCGAGGTGTGGGAGTTCACCGACGATATGGTGGCGGAACGCTTCTCCCACTCGATGGTCGTCCTGAATGACGGCCGCGTGCTGGCGGCCGGCGGCCGGGACATCAAGAACACCGGTACCAACAAGGCCGAGATCTGGGACCCTGAGACCGGGTCGTGGACGTTGACGGCGGACATGAACGACGCCCACGAATCCTTTCCGATGGTGGTGCTGGAAGACGGCCGCGTGATGGTCGCTGGCGGCTCCAATCGCGACTATGATCCGACGGCCGTGGCGGAGATATACGATCCCGCGAAGGACACCTGGACAATGATCGGCGGCATGTCCGTCGAGCGCATCTGGCACAGCGGCACCCTCCTTAGCGACGGCCGCGTGCTCATCGCCGGCGGGGGTGATCCCGATGGTCCCTTCATCAAGAGCACCGAGATCTACGATCCGGCCCAGGACATGTGGTTCTCGGCGGGGGAGATGACCGTCGGCCGGACCCAGCACACCGCGACGCTGCTCAAGGATGGGAAAGTCCTGGTGGTCGGCGGACGCGGCAAGCGCCAGACCTCGGAGATATATGACCCGGCCGACAACAGCTGGGGCCAGGTGGCCGAGCTGGCCGAACCCAGATCCGAGCATGTCGCGCTGCTCCTTCCGGACGGGCGGGTACTGGTTATGGGCGGTACCGGCAGCCGCACCAGCATCGAGGCATGGGACCCGGCTTCAAACTCGTGGTCGGTGGTCGGCCACATGCAGATCGGGCGCTACCGTCACCTCGGCGAACTGCTAAGCGACGGCCGGATACTGATCCTTGGCGGCAATGGTTCGGAGGGCATTCTGGCCAAGACGGAGATCTTTTCCATAGCCCTGGGCCCGGAGGTAGAGTCGGCCGTGCGCACGGGCACCGCCGATCCGCAGCTGCCGACGCCCGTGGCAGAGGCTCCCCCGACCCCCGAGCCGGAGCCGACCGCCGAGGCCAGGGACATGTTCGAGGGCCCACTCGAGGAGCCGATCGACTCGCTGCCCGGCGGGACAGCCAACCAGGTGCCGACCGGCCAGCCGGTTCGACTGGCCATCGGGGAGGTCGTGGCGAGTCCCAGCCTTCAGACCGGCCTGGTCGCCGTTTTCCTGGAGGTGGTATCTGACACGCGGTGCGCCCCCGGCGAGACCTGCGACGATCCCGGAGAGGCGGTGATCCGCCTGGAGCTGCGCCAGCAGGACGCACCGCTCGGAGACACCACTATGGTTCTCGGGGGAGACCAGACCCTGCCCTCGGTAAAGAAACTGGGCAAGTTCTCAGCGGCGTTCGTCGCGCTCGACCCGGTTCCGGTCGGTGACGCCGAACCAATCCTCACCCTGGCCATAGTCGATTGGCGCCGCCCGCGGTGACCTTCTCCCGGGAGTCGACGGGGCGCGCCCCCGGGCGAGACGGAGCCGCCGGCCTGCCGTAAGGCCCGGGACAGGGTCATTCCCTCCTTGAAGATCGAGCGGATAAGGGCGGTCAGGGTCAACGTGCCCGTGATTTCCCCGCGGGCAAGGGCGCGCCGGCCCAACTGGAACACCCGCGCGCCCCGGGCGCTGCCCATTAACAAGTACCCGGAGTTCTCCACGACCCACCGCAGGATGCCGGGCGCCGACACCTCTGACCTCCTGTGGGTGCAGGTGGTCGCCGAGGACGGTACCTGGGGCCTGGGGCAGACCAGCTTTGGCCAGATCACCGCGCCGGTCGTGGACAGGCATTTCGCCCCCCTCCTGGAAGGCCGGGACTGCATGGCCCTCGAGTACCTCAACGACCTGATGTGGCGCTCCACCCAGCGCTTCGGTTCGGGTGGACTCGCTGCCGCGGCCCAGTCGGCCGTCGACCTTGCCCTCTGGGACCTCAAAGGCAAGCTCCTCGATCAGCCGGTCTACCGCCTCCTCGGCGGGCCGTGCAGGGAGAGAGCCCTGTGCTATGCGACCTCCGACGACGTGGATTGGTCGGTCGAGCTTGGCTTTCGGCACTTCAAGGTCTCAAATCCCGTCCACTACGACATGGGCATCGACGGCCTCAATCTCGCCGAGCAGCACATCGCCGCGGCCCGCGACGTCGTCGGGTCCGACGCCGAGCTTATGTACAACCCGGTGATGTCGTTCAACGTCGAGTTCGCGGTGCGCATCGCAGAGCGCCTCCGGCCCTACGGCCTGCGCTGGCTTGAAGAGCCGCTGGTGCCGACCGACCTGGAGGGCCACGTGGAGCTGCGCAGGCGGGTCGATTGGATTCCCCTGGCGACCGGGGAGGACCACCGCGGCAGGTGGGCCTTCCGCCAGCTGGTCGAGAACCGCGCGGTCGATGTCCTCCAGCCGGACATCATGTGGTGCGGAGGCCTGTCGGAGGCGGTCAAGATCTATGCCATCGGCGAGGCGGCGGGCCTGATCACCATCCCTCACACCGGTGCAGGTACGCCCTGGGGACAGCACTTTGCTGTGTCCATGCCGGAATCCCCCATGGCCGAGTTCTGGATGGGTTCGGACCCGGGAGTCCCACTCGAGCAGGTGTGTCCGATCCCGGGAATGCCGGTGCCCGAGGATGGCTACGTGACCGCCTCGGATGCCCCGGGCTTCGGCATGGAGATAGCCGAGGAGTGGATCGTTCCCTGGGATCCCTCGGCGGGCGGGCGGGCCTGAGGGGGAGGTGGCCTGAAATGGAGAGACGGACCCTCGGCAGGACGGACATGGAGGTCAGCAGGCTCGGCTGCGGCCTTGCGGCGATCGCACAGGAGACCCTGGACGACCTGAGGGCCGTCGAGCGAACGCTGTTGACGGCGCTTGAAAGGGGCATAAATTTCTTCGACACGGCCGAGTGTTACCTTGACAGCGAGGAGATGGTGGGGCGGGCCATATCCCGCCGCAGGTCCGAATTCTTCCTTGCCACAAAGTGCGGGCACAGCCCCGACGGCGAGCGGGACGAGTGGACTGCGCAGGGCATCGCCGCCTCGATAGACCGCAGCCTCAGGCGCCTGCGGACCGATTACGTCGACCTCCTTCAGCTTCACAGCTGCGACCTTGCGACGCTGAAGAGAGGCGAGGCGATCGAGGCACTTGTGCGGGCGAGACAGGCGGGCAAGACGCGCTTTATCGGCTACTCGGGCGATAACGAGATGGCGCAGTGGGCGGTCGAAAGCGGCGTGTTCGACACATGCCAGGTTTCCTTTAGCCTCGTAGACCAGCGGCCCAGGTTCGACCTCCTTCAGCTGGCCAGGGAGCGCGGAGTAGGGGTGATCGCCAAAAGGCCGATAGCCAACGGTGCATGGGGCTCGCCGACCAGCCCTACCGCACACCTTCGATGGGGTTCAGATTATGGTGACGAGTACTGGCGCCGCAGCCAGTCGATGGCATCGCTGGGACCGCTCCGCGCGGCGCCGGAGGACGCGGTAACGCTGGCCCTGGGTTTCGTCTTCGCCCACCCGCAGGTGGATACGGCCATCCTGGGAACCCGGAATCCGGACCACATGAGGTCCAACATCGAGCTCGTAGAGGGAGGCCTGTCTCTCGATTCATCGGTCGTATACGAGCTGTACCGCCGCTGGGATGAGCTGGATGACGGCTGGCTGGGCCAGAAGTGAGGGAAATACGGCGGAGCCGCCCTAACCGGCGCTAGCCGGCGTCGAGTATCCTTGAGCTAGGCCGCAGGCCCAGGGAGATAGTGCACTGTCCACATACATTCTGCTGCTGACCCTTACGAATCGCGGCCGGGAGATGGCGCTGGAGGATCCTGATCACCTCCTGCAGGTCCAGGACAACATCGCGGTGGGAGAAACCCGGGTCCTGGGCTGTTACGCGGTGCTCGGGGACTACGACTTCGTGTCCATCGTAAATGCCCCGGACAACGATTCAATCGCCCGGTTCTCGCTGGAACTGGGCGTCCGCGCCGGAGTCGGCGTCGTCACGATGCCCGCGATACCGGTCGGCAGACTGGAAGAGGGCGGCGACATCGACCTGGGCGAACTCGAAAGGTCGCTGGAAAGAGACCTGCCCTTCAGCGAGGTCTCCGGCTGAAGGGCCAACCGACCCCGGGCTCGTGGCCCGGTGCCCGCACTCGCCGCGACCGACGACGGTCCTGAGGTTCTCGTAGCTTGCGAGATCTTGCGTCCAGGCTGGCCGAAATGCTACCGGCGCGGACGGTCGCGCTGGTCGTTGTGGCCCTGGCCCTCGGCTTTGCCGGGGGCGTAGGCTACGCCCTTGCGCTGCTGGACCACACTTCCGTTGCCGAGCCCCGGTCGCCGCAGGTGGCCGCGCCTGAGGAGGAGACTACCTCTGGGCCGTTCGTCGCCCTGGACATCGACCTGACGGGACGCCCGTTCCTCGGGGAGCCGGATGCACCGGTCATTGTGATCGAGATGACCGACTACGAGTGCCCGTTCTGCCGCCGCCACCGTCAGCAGGTGCTCGGCGACCTGATCGCCGAGTACGGCGGTCGCATCCGCTACTTTTCGCTCCATTTCCCGCTTACCTCGATACATCCGCTGGCCTTCGGAGCCTCCGAGGCCGCCGAGTGCGCGCACGACCAGGGACGGTTCTGGGAATACAACGAGGCAATGTTCGACTCGACCGCACGACTGGTCCCCGAGACCCTGACAGCCCTGGCGGGCGATGTGGGCATGGACGTCGCGGTGTTCTCCCAGTGCCTTACCTCCGGGTCCAAGCGGGATGTGGTAGTCGGCGACATCCAGGCCGGCCAGCGCCTCGGGGTCAGGGGCACCCCGACGTTCTTCATCAACGGTAAGCTCCTTTCGGGCGCGCGGCCGCTGGACATCTTCAGACAGGCCATCGACGCCGAGCTGGCTGAGGTGGGCGGATGACCGGGGGAAGGCCGGGCGCCGGGGTTCCAGCCGCAGGTACGCTTGGTCCGGTCCCCCCGGGTGCCGGTGTTAAACTATCGCCCCGACGCTTTAGGGGGTAAGGCCTTGCCTCAAGAGGAGATAATCACCCTGCGCCTGCTGCACATCGTGTTCGGCGCATTCTGGGTAGGAACGGCCGTGTTCGTTGCGGCCTCGCTCGAACCCGCCCTGAGGGCGGCCGCTCCCGGCGTGAGGGGGCCCATCCTCAGCCGGCTGAGCAGGGGGATCGGCCACATGCTGGTGGCATCGGCGGTCATCACCCTGGCTGCCGGCGTTGTGCTCGCCCTGCGACTGAGGCAGGACAGCCTGGATGCCTGGTTCGACACCGGTTGGGGAGTGGCGATGCTCATCGGTTTCATCGTGTCCGTCATTGCGCTCGGAACCAGCCTGATCACCGGCTCGACGGCCGGCGCCATTGCCAGGATCGACGAGCAGTCCGAGGATGCCGCCGACGGGTCGCCAGGCAAGACGGGGAGCCGTGCTGAGGAGCTTGGCGCGCGCTTCAGGGCGGCCGTCCGGTGGACAGCCGTGCTTACGGTGGTCGGGGTGGGCACGATGGCTGCGGCCAGGTTCGTCTGAGGAACCGCGGGATTGGAAAAAGAACAGGTCGTCCGAGTCGCTGAGGAGTCCGGCCTGAGGCTTGTCGTCTTCGCCTACTGCGATAACGCCAATCTCATCCGTGGAAAGGCCACTCACGTGAGGCACCTCGGCCGCAGGCTGGATTCCGGCATAGGACTGACCGTCGGCCAGCAGGCCGCGCACGATCTCGACCTCCTGGCCGATATCGAGGGCATGGGCCCGGCCGGAGAAGCCCGAATCTTTCCGGACCTTGAGACCTTGGACTCGCTGGTGCCGTTCCCGTGGGCTCCGAGCAGGGCGATGATCCTGTGCGATCTGCTGCAGCTCGACATGACCCCGTGGGCGTGTCCGAGAACGTTCCTCAAGCAGCAGGTTGCAAGGGCCGCCGAGCGCGGCCTGCACATCCGCGTCGGACTTGAGCCGGAATGGTACGTCGGCCGGTACGACCCCGAGACCGACTACTACAGGCCCATCGAGCACAGCCAGTCGTTCCACATAACCGGCTATACGCCGTACATAGACTTCATAGATGACCTCCTCGCCAACCTCGAGTTACTGGGCATGGACGTCGAGACCTACTACCCGGAGTCCGGCCCCGGTCACACCGAGGTCACGCTAAGGCCAGAGCCCGCCCTGAGGGCCGCAGACAACCACATCTTTTACCGGGAGGCGGTAAGGAACACAGCTTTTAGCCACGGCCTGCACGCCACGTTCATGCCAAAGCCGTTCCCGGACGAGGCCGGAGCCGGCGGTCACACGCACCTGAGCGCATGGGACGCCGCCGGCGAGACCAACCTGTTTCATGGTGAGGGTGGCCCGTATTCGCTGAGCCCGATAGGGAATCACTTCCTTGCCGGCGTTATGGAGCATCTTCCCGGCCTGATGGGGCTCATAGCGCCAAGCTATAACAGCTACAGGCGCTTTCACGCCGGCTCCTGGAGCGGCGGGGAGTACCTGACCTACGGCGCGGACAACCGGGAGTCTCCAATAAGGATTCCATCGCAGTACCGTGGCAACGAGATGGGCAGTGCCAACATCGAGATCAAGCCCACGGACAACAGCGCCAATCCCTACATCGCGATTGGGGGGATGATCGCAGCGGGGCTGGATGGCATCGACCGCGAGCTGCAGCCGAACCCGGAGCAGTTCGCCGACCGCTACCCGGCCGACCTCTCTGCCGCAGAGCGGGCCAGGCGCGGTATAACCAGGTTGCCTGCGAGCCTGGCTGAAGCAATCGAGGCCCTTGAGGCCGACCGGCTATTTGCCGATGCGATGGGGTCGCTGCTGTCGGACTCGTACGTGCGGCTGCGCAAGGCCGAGGAGGGCCACTTCGCAGCGCACGACATCGACTTCGAGCTTCGGCGCCACTACACCAAGTACTGAACCGGGCGGACCATGCCGCGGGCGGGAGCCCTCGGCCGCGCAAGGTGCCGGTTGCCGGAAGGCCGTGACCCTCCGCTACTGGGCGACGGCCACCCCGTCCCTGCGAGGATCCGCGCCGCCGTGGGCCCCGTCAGGCCCGACCGTGATGGCGTGCACGCCCCCGAATAGGAATGTGACGTCTTCGTGCACCGAGACCCGGTAGCCCAGGTCCTTTAGGCCCTTCGTCACGTCTTCTCCGATCCGCCCCTCGACGTGCACGTCGCCGCCGTCGTAGTGGAACCTGGGCGCCTCGATGGCTTCCTGGATGTCCATCCCGTGCTCGAGCACGTTCAGGACCACCTGCGCCACGGCCGTGATGATCCTGGGCCCGGCTGCCGAGCCCGCCACGAGCACCGGCCTGTCTTCGCGAAGGAAGATGATCGGGCTCATGGCGCTGCGGGGCCGCTTGCCTGCGGCGATGGAGTTAACGCGCCCGGGCACCGGATCGAAGTCGCCCATCGTGTTGTTGAGGAAGACCCCGGTGCCCGGGATCACCAGCCCGCATCCGAAGAAGGCCTCCAGCGACTCGGTGCATGACACGGCGTTGCCGCTGCTGTCGACCGTCGAGAAGTGAGATGTCTGGCTTCCCTGTCCTCCCTCCGATCCGGTCTGCGGGCTGGCTTCGCGGCCCAGGCTGTCTACGAAGCGGGCGGAGGTGAGCCTGTTGATGTCGATCGGCTCAAAGTCCGGGTCCGCCAGGAGGTCGCGCGCCGCATATACCTTGCGCAGCGCCCGGGCCATTACGTCTATCGTCGCAACCGTATTGTGGCCGCTCGCGGACAGATCGTAGGGCTCGAGCAGGCGAAACAGCTGGAAAAGCGCTATGCCGCCCGAGCTCGGCGGCGCGGAAGTCACAAACCGTAGTCCCCTGAATGTGCCCTGCACGGGCGTGCGCAAGATGGGCCGGTAGGACGCGAAGTCCGAAGCCCTCATGGGACCGTCGCCTGCCTCGACATACCGGCCCGCGCTCTCCGCCACCGAGCCTTCGTAGAACTCGCCGACTCCCTTTGTCGCGACCGCTTCGACGGTAGCGGCCAACTCCCGGTTGTGGAATACCTCTCCCGTTATGTAGCCGGTGCCGTCGCCCTTGAGCCAGATGCTGCCGCCCTCTTCATAGCGACGGAACTTGGTCAGGGCCAGGTCTATGTCGTTCTCGATCACCCAGCCCAGAAACGGAGTTATCGCAAAGCCCTCGCGGCCGTAGGCCACCGCGCGCTTTGCGACCTGCGCCATGGTCATCGTTCCGAACTTTTCCAGCGCCATCGCCATTCCGGCGAAGGTCCCGGGAACCCCGGCCGCCTTTGCCCCCAGGTGATTCTCCTCGTCAATGACCTGGCCGTCTGGGCCAAGCCTGAACAGGTCGGCGGGCGCCGCCGCGGGGGAGTTCTCCCGGTAGTCGATCATCAGGCTCTCGCCGCGCTCGGCCATGTGGACGAGCATGAAGCCGCCACCGCCAACTCCCGAGAACGGCGTCGCCGCGACCGAGAGGGCCAGCGAGGTTGCCACCGCCGCATCCACCGCGTTTCCGCCCTCTCGCAGGATGCCTGCACCTGCCTCGGATGCGTAGCGACTGCCTGACGACACCATGCCACCGCCGCCTCGGGCCTCTCTGGTGCCGATCAAGGTGTGGTCGTAGGCCGTCATCAAAAACCGAAGACCCTCGCCGCATTGTTGTACAGTGCGTCCTGTCCGACCGCTTTGGCCTCGGCCTCGGTGTAGTAACCCTCGTCGACCATCTGGCCCAGGGCGCCACCGAGTGCGTGCTTTGCAGTCAGGCAGTCGTGCCATAAGGTCTCCGGACCCCCCTCGCCGCCGTCCGAGCTGTACATGATCTTTTCGTTGGGCACGGAGCGAAGGATGTTCTGGAACCTTTCGGCGCCGACCGCCTGCTCAAGGAACGCGGGTCCGGTCCCGGCCGACAGATCGAAGTAGACGTTCGGGAGGACGCTGGCAAGGTAGGCAGCCTCGTCCGTAAAGGGAAATCCACCGTGGATGAGCATGGTCTTGCAGGCCATGGTCTCGTCGTCCTTGAGCAGGTCCCACATAAGGATCGGGCGGCACGCCTTGGCGACGATGTCGCTGTCCCCGAGCCCGGTGTGGACCATCACCATCGAGTCCAGTTCGATCGCGTTGAGGATGGCCCGGCGGATGAGGTAGTCGCGGAGTGGTTTGACGCGGTAGCCAAACCAGGTCGGCTCCTCCAGGCGGCGGGCAAACGAGGCTGCGGCCTCCCCCTCGGACACCCGCTCGATGTCGAGACCGGTGCGATAGGCGATGATCGACTTAAAGGCGATCGCTCCGTGATCGTGCACGGCGCTCTGCATCGCCGAGTCGTAGTCGGCAACGAGCGAATCGAAGCTCTCCGAGCTCTCGAGAAGGTCCCGGACGAGCGTGGTGAGCCGCAGCACCTTTCGGACGAAGCCGGGAAAGCCCCCGGCGAATGTGTCCATATCCTCGAGCGTGCCCAGTGCCGTGTCCAGGGCCAGCCCCTCTATGGCCTGGTCCTCGAGCAGGCTGGCGACGTAGCCCCCGAAATCCGCCTCCCGGCGAGATTCCCTCTCTGCGAGCACCGCCTCGAGCGTGGCCTCGGTACCCAGGTACGCGGCCAGGTCCTTTATGCGCTTTCGCAGGGCTCCGGTGCTCAGGCCCTGCCTGGCCGCGGTGGTGGCGCGCTCCGCCTCGCTCATATGCGGCGGAGACGTCCCCACCATCGCGTACTGGCCGGCAAGCGCGTTGCCATCAAGCGCCTCGTCCCTGTAGACAAAGCAGTGCGCGTCGAAGACTGGGCTGGATCTCAGATCGATCTCGGTCGCCATCGCGGGCTCCTTCTTGCCCGGGCAGACCCGCGGTAGTCAGGGCCGAGGCGCCCGGGACGACTTCCAGATTTTGGCGCGCCTAACGGTAATGGCGCGGATCGACCTTTTCAATAGACTGGCGGGGCGCGTTGACAGGCCATCCGGTCCCCATACAATTGCGGCAGCCGCCACCGGAGGATCCAGTGACGACCCTCAACCACACCGGATTCGCAGTCGAGGATCTCGATCGATCGATCCGCTTTTACACCGAAGGCCTGGGCCTTGAGCAGTACAATCTCGTGCACTCCGACCGCCCGGGTATAACCAGCGTCGTCGGCTACGAGGATGCGTATCTGCTGATCGCGCTTCTGGTGGGCGTCGACGGCCATACGCTGGAGCTGATCCAGTACGTCAACCCGGCCGGCCAGGCCTCCGATCCGGAGTCCCAGAGGATGCGTGCGCGATTCGGCGCCTCCCACCTGTGCTTTTTGGTGCGCGACATCGAGGCGACCTACGCCAGGCTGCTGGGGCTGGGAGCGAGTCCGCTCAATCCTCCGGTGGAGGTCTACGACGGCCTGCAGGCCTGCTACCTGCAGGACCCGGACGGCAACTGGATTGAGCTGATCGAGGATGAGTCCAACAAGCGACAGCCGTTCACCATACGACAGAACCTCGGGGTGCCGGAGTCGGCCGCATAGGCGTCCCGGGGGCCTGAGGGCCGGACCCATCGGCGCTTTCCGCTGTGGGCTCTGGCGAGCGGCAGGTAGAGGGAGATAAGGTTCACCAGCGTGACCGGGAGGTGATAGATGGCCCGCGTAGTGATGAATCACACAGGTTTCGTGGTAAAGGACCTTGAAAGGTCGAGAAAGTTCTACATCGAGGGCCTGGGGCTGGAGGAACTGAGGCTGTTCGATGCCCAGAGCTACGAGCTGGGCCGCATCGTCGGCTACGACAACGCCCGCATATACGCATCCATGCTCGCCGGTGCGGACGGGCATATCCTGGAGATAATCGAGTACAAGGAACCGCCGACCGTCGAGGCGGACGCCGACTTCCAGTACGAGCGTCGACGTACCGGCGGGACACACCTGGCCTTCTTCGTCGAGGATGCCAGGTCGATGTGGGAGCGTCTGGTGGACATGGGAGGAAAGCCCCTGAATCCTCCCATTGAGGTACTGCCGGGCGTCTGGGAATGCTACATGCAGGATCCGGACGGAAACTGGATAGAGATCACCTCGGACGAAAAGCACAACAGTCAGCAGTTCGTAGTCAGGCAAAATCAGACACTGCCCTGACGGGCGACCCGACTTGGCCTGGTTGGCGCGCCCCTGAGCCGGGGGCGATGCCGGCAGGGCAGGGGATACAGGGCAGACAGTAGGAGGACAAGAGCATGGCGCTAACGATGTACCACACGGGCTTTGTGGTGGAGGACATGGACCGGGCGGTCAGGTTCTACACCGAGGGTGTCGGCCTGACCGTGGATGTTGACATGGACCTAAAGGGCTATGGGCTCCAGCAGGTGGTGGGATACGACGACGCCCACATCCACGCCGTGATGCTCAAGGCAAACGATGGTCACATCCTGGAGCTGCTGCAGTACCTGACCCCTCGGGGTGAAAGGCGCGAGCAGAGTCAGCAGTACCCTCGGGCGCTCATCGGGGCGGCCCACCTCGGGTTCATGGTCGACGATGCGGATGCGACACTTCAGCGCTGCCTCGAGCTGGGCGGCACCCAGCTTAACCCGGTGGTTCAGGCCTACGACACAGTGCGAGCGTGCTATCTTCAGGACCCGGACGGCAACTGGATCGAGCTGGTGCAGGACGAGGTGCAGCGGGCCAGCCCGTTCACTGTCACGCAGAACCGCACCCGCCCGTTCGACTAGGTCTGAATGGATCCCCTGTCAGGGACTGTGGCGCAGGACTGGGCCCCGGGCCGAAAGGACGCTGTAACGTGAAGATCCGGGTCCGCAGGGCGGTTCGCGAGGATGCCGGCACGATCGCATCCTTCAACGCGGTCATGGCCGTTGAGACGGAGGGGATCACCATACCCGACGAGGTTGCCCACCCCGGAGCGGAGGCCGTCTTCGATGATTCGTCCCTGGGCTTTTACCTCGTTGCGGAATCGGGCGGCGCCATCGTCGGCTCGCTCATGATCACTTACGAGTGGAGCGATTGGAGCAACGCACTGTACTGGTGGATACAGAGCGTCTACGTATCGAGTGAGCACCGTCGCAGGGGCGTGTACAGGGCGCTGCATAACGGCGTGCTTGAGCTGGCCCGAGAGGCCGGCAACGTCCGCGCCATAAAGCTCTACGTTTTTGAGGATAACGAACGGGCCAAGTCCACCTACGAGTCCATGGGAATGGAGCGCGCCCACCACGCCATCTATGAGATGGCCGTTAGGCCCGGAGAATCCGCCCGGGGCTAAACTTTGTTCTGATGGCTATTTCCGTTTCTGTTGTTGCTGCAAGCAAGATAGTCGTATCGGAGACAAGAGGAAGCGAAATCCCGGGAGATTTCATCCCCCGGTACTCATCAGAGAATCGCTGAGATGTCGGGCCTTTTAGTCAGGCTCTTCTGGTGACCTTGAACGACTCGTCGATGAACCAAAGGCCCCGGTGCTTTTTCAGCACCTGCGAGGTCACGTCTATGTAGTCGCCGCGGCTCATGGCCCGGGTCAGGCGCTCGTCTTCTATCTGCGCCACGTATGTGGCGGCGTTCCAGGCGGCCAGCATGGTTGAGGTGCTGATGCTGCTTTCGAGTTCGGACGGAGGCAGTCGCAGCTCGTAGCGAAACTCGGCCCGGGAATCGGGAGGGTTCGGGAACTGCAGTTCTGGATGGCTTTCGCCCAACTGCAGGCGTAGTTCCGCCAGGAGATCATTCCGGGGTGTGAGAAAGGGCTGCTCGCCTGGCCAGACCCCGTGCACGATTTCCATCCCCGGGTCCTTGCCCGTGGACTGTATGACGACCATCCCGCCCCCGGGAGCAAGGCAGCGCGCCAGGGGAGCTAGCACGTTCCTGACCTTGGCGCGCGCCGTCAGTCTAGCCCTGAAGGGCTGTGCTGCGACCACCAGGTCGTACTGGTGATTCCGGCTGCCCCCTCGTGGAATGACCGGAGCCAGTGGCCACTCGTGGTCCTTGCGGAAGAGCACCAGCACCGAGGGGGTCACGTATAGCGGGTTGCCTGTTCGCTTGCTGGGAGTAGTCTCCCACCAGTGCTGAACACGCTGTTCGATGTCCCTGATCTGCTCGTCGAAGTCGAAAGCGGTGCTGCCTTCCAGCGGAGCCACGAGCCAGTTCAGGCTCTCCCGCGCAGCGGTCGCCCTGGGCTCAAGCCAGGGCGCTTCCGAGTAGAGCATGTTCGTCAATACCAGCACGGTAAGAGGGTGTTCATAGAACCTGTCGGCCATCTTTTCCAGGCTGATACGGATGTCCTCTTGGCTGATCTCCTTTGCGACGATCAAAAATGGAACCGTGGGGTGCTGATGGTGGAGGTTTCTCATCAGGCGTGTCAGCACAGTGGCATCGCCCATTCCGGCATCGAAAACACGCAGAGCAGGGGACACAGGTTTCAGGCCCTTGATGTCCGACGCTATGCGGTCGGCTATGACCTGCTTTTCGCTGCAGGTACTTACAAAGAGCAGGTACTTTTCACGGTTGTCGTAGAACCGGAAAGGACTGTCGTGGCTATCGGACAATCTGGCCTACTCTGCGGGGCGGAAAATGGGTGTGATTTCCATGGTAGCGCCCGGCCTTAGGTGCGGGAGAATTGGGCCCTGCTTGCGTACGGCTGACTCCTACACGAATGACTTGCCAGCACCGCTGAAGTTCACGAGCCGTATGGACATCCCCAGAAGGGCGACAGGAAGCGCCGAACGTTCACCGAAGTCTCGCCGCGTGCGGGCACTTACTCAAACGTGAGTATGCGTTTCGGGTTCTCCACCAGTATGTTGTCGATGTTTTGCTGCGAGAATCCCCGCTTTCTCATGCGTGGGACGATCGATTCCAGAATGTGTGCGTAGCCCTTGCCACCGTACCCGGTCAGACCGGTCTTAAAGCACACGTCCTGGGCGATAAGTATCCGGTCCTCGTACCCGAGGGCCATCAGCGCCTCCAGGCGCTCCATGCGTTGAACGTCCGTGGGTATGAAGATCGGCTGATCGGCAACTGCGCCCCAGACCGTATCTTCCGAACCAAATGTGTCGTACTCGAGGTTTACACCGGTCTCGGCGATCTCCTTTATCAGGTCCATGCTGGGGAAGGTGTCCAGGTGTCCCATCACTATCCGGTGCGGCTTTGCGCCCGCCTCGATGAGATCGTTGATGTGGTGCATCAGAGAGTCGGGGTGAAAGCCCGGATGGATAAGTATGGGTGCTCCAGTTTCCTGAGCGGCATATGCCGAGGCCCGCAGGATCTTTCTTGAGGTTTCGTTGGTCGGCCAGAAGTTGCCCACCTCGCCGATGATGCCGACCTTTACGCCCGTGTCCTTGACCCCCACGGTTACGTCGTGAATGATCGCGTCCGTCACCTCCTGCTCGGAGCGGTTGTCCATATCCGGCGGGTATGAGACCGGCACGTAGTGGGAGCCGCCCAGGATCAGGTTCAGGCCGGTCGCCCTCGACATCCGGGCGAGCGCCAGGGGGTCGCGGCCTATCCCGATGGAGGTCGTGTCGACGATCGAGTGGCCCCCGGCAAGGTAGAACCTGTATACCTCCTCCGTCTGGACCCTCTCGTCGATCAGCAGCTGGATGTCCCTGTTGTGCGCCCAGCGCTTTCCTATGTTGCCCCGGATGTCCATCGTCAGCGGGGCGTCCACATACCAGCGCTCAGAGGCCTCCTCCGGCATCTCGAAGTAGCACGACAGGTCTATCAGGGCATGCTCGTGC
Organism: Dehalococcoidia bacterium; assembly: GCA_965207145.1. GTDB lineage: Bacteria > Chloroflexota > Dehalococcoidia > Lucifugimonadales > UBA2962 > CAUZIR01. Next base: position 1,846,183 of record OZ242262.1, read on the forward strand.
GAGACCGTTATTCCCAGCTGGTCGGGCTCTATGAGCCCGAGCACCGTCTGGATCTTCCCGCTGCGCTCAGAACTAACCACAGTCTCCTCCTAGGCGAACGCCAGTATCCTCTTCGGATTCTCCACGAGTATGGTTTCTATGTCCCGATCAGTAAATCCGCGGACCCTCATTCTGGGCAGGACGCTGTCGATTATATGCGCGTAGCCCCGACCGCCGTAGCGGGTCAGGTGGGGCTTACGGCAGACGTCGTGGGCGATCACGAGCCGGTCGCCGAAGCCCCACTCCATCAGCAGTTCCAGCCTGCCGATCGCCTCCGAATCCGTTGGAAGGTGGACCGGCTGGCCTCCGACGTCGCCCAGGTCTGTGTCCTCCATGCCGAATGCATCGTATTCGAGGTTCACCCCGATCTCTGCGAGGGACCTGATCGCTTCCATGTCGTGGAACATGTCCAGGTGGCCCATCACGATCCTGGACGGATCGGTGCCGCCCGCGATCAGATCCTCGGCGTGCTGGAAAAGCGCCTCGGTGCTGTAGCCGGGGTGCACGATGACTGAGGCGCCCGTGCGCAGTGACGCCTGCCCGGAGGCGCGCAGAATCCGGCGGGAAGTTTCGTTGGTCGGCCAGAAGTTCCCCACCTCCCCTATTACCCCGGCCCTGATGCCGGTTTCCCCCACGCCTGCGGTTATATCGCGGACGATCGAATCGGCGATCTCGTCCTCTGACCGTTCTCGCAGTTCGTCCGTGTACGTCAGCGGCACGTAGTGCGATGCTCCCATCACCAGGTTGATGCCGGTCGCACGGGACACCCTCGCAAGGGCCAGCGGATCACGTGCGATCCCGATAGAGGTCGTGTCGACGATCGTCCCCCCGCCCGCTTCCGCAAATCGTCTGAGCTCTTCGATCTGCTCGCGCTCGTTGAGCAATAGGCGGTTGTCGACGTTGTATTGCCAGCGTGGCTCCGCCCCGCCCAGCAGGCCCATGGTGATCGGCTGCTCGACGTACCAGCGGTCGGAGGCCGCCTCGGGATGGCGGGAGTAGCAGGACAGGTCTATCAGGACATGCTCGTGCGTGTGGGTGATTCCCAGGTGTTCCGGGTCGATGAGGCCCAGCACGGTCTGAACCTTGCCCAGGCGGTCGTCGTCACTCATGCTCGCGCCTACGGGAATGTCAATACCCGCCTGGGGTTGTCCACAAGGATCCTCCTCACGCTGCTCTCAGGTAGACCGCGTCGTCGCATGCGCGGCACGATGCTCTCGAGTATGTGGGAATATCCCTTGCCCCCAAAGCGGCTCAGCATGGACTTAAAGCACACGTCGTGGGCTATGAGGATGCGGTCCTCGTAGCCCCACTCGATGAGTTGCTCGATGCGTTCCATGCGCTGTACATCTGAGGGAACGGGCGTGGCCTGTCCGGCCACCTCCCCCCAGAGGGTGTCCTCCAGCCCGAACGTATCGTACTGGACGAAGGCCCCAGCCTCTGCCACCCGCCTGACGGCATCGATCGCCATCGTGTCCACGTGGCCCATCACGATGCGGGAGGGGTCGGCCCCCGCCTCCAGGAGGTCTGTCAGGTGGTGCATCAGGGCGTCGTCGTGAAACCCTGGATGCAGGGTGACGGCCGCCCCAGTTTCGGCAGACGCCCGCGCCGACGCTCGCAGTATCTTCCGCGAGGTCTCGTTGGTGGGCCAGAAGTTGCCCACTTCACCGATAATCCCGGCCCTCATGCCCGTCTCACCGACGCCGACCGTGATGTCCCTGATGATCGATTCGGCGATCTCATCCTCGGAGCGGCGATGCAGGTCTTCGGTGTAGGTGAAGGGCACATAGTGGGAGGCGCCCATTACCACGTTAACCCCGGTCGCCCGCGATATGCGGGCGAGCGCGAGCGGGTCTCGTGCGATTCCTATGGATGTCGTGTCAACGACCGAGCCGCCGCCGGCCAGGAACCACCTCCTCAGCTCCTCGACCTGCACACCCTCGTCCACGACCGCGTTGTTGTCGTTGTTGTACCACCAGCGCTTTCCCAGGTTGCCCAGGATGTCCATGGTGACGGGTGCGTCGACGTACCAGCGCTCGGTCGCCTCTGCGGGCATCTGAAAATAGCAGCGCACGTCTATAAGGACGTGCTCGTGCATGCTTGTCAGGCCGAGGTTCGCAGGGTCGACTGGCCCCAGCACGGTCTGGACTTTTCCGCTTATGGCCTGTGACACGGTCAATTCCTGCATCCGTTTGGGCGTGATAGTAACGGGCCCGGATCACGCTCTCCCAGGTCCCGCACAGCGCAGTCGGAGCAGTCTGGCCTGCGCGGGAGCGGGAGACACGCGAACGTGTCTAGAGACTGCGGGACGCAGCGAAGTGTACCATGATTTGAACGGAGGTCAATGGAGTTGCCGGAAGCGCCGGAACTCGAGGTCATACGCGATTTCCTGTCTCCCCGAATCGTCGGTGCGCGGGTGGCCGCAGCTCGCGTCGTAAGGCCCAGCGTGCTGCGCCCGCTGGCGGGCGATTTCGAGATGGACATCGTGGGCAGGTCCTTCGAGTCGATCGACCGCGTCGGCAAGATGCTGCTGTTTGGACTTTCCGGAGATCGCAAGGTCGCGCTGAACATGATGCTCAGCGGCCTACTGCAGTACTCGCACCCGGGTGAGCGTCTCCTGAAGAAGACCTGCTTTGTGATCATGCTCTCGTCGGGCGACGAGCTTCGCTATCTTGATGATAAGCAGATGGGGATGGCCTACTACGCCACCGGCGATCAGTTGACCGGCATTCCCAGGCTCACCGGCCTGTCGGGCGAGGTGCCAGACGTTCTGGACCAATTGTCCCTGGCGGAACTGAAGGAGCGCATAAGACCCCTGAGGGGTGAGATTAAGGGGATCCTGACGCGCGGCAGGGTCGTCGCCGGCATCGGCAACGCCTATGCAGACGAGATCCTCTTCGATGCAAAGATCTATCCGTTCAAGAAGCGGGCGGAGTTGACCGACGAAGACCTCGAACGACTCAGGCTAAGCATGCCCAGGGTGATCGCAGAGGCGACCGAAGAGGTGCGGAGGCGGACCGGCGAGAAGATCCACCAGAAGAGGCGCGAGTTCATGAAGGTTCACCGCAGGGGAGGGGCGGAGTGTCCGGTCTGCGCGGGCAGGATAAGCGAGGTGACAGCTAACCGCCGGGTAACCTCATACTGTCGCCGCTGCCAGCCCGGCATGCTGATAGGCAACTAGGCGGCCGGCAGGCGCGTCTCCAGTGCCCGGTAGGCCCGGATTCCGGCCGCCATGAAGGCCTGTACCTCGCGACTCATGGTGGCTGCCTCATCCAGCAGGGCATGCATGTCACGATGAGGGTCGTTGATCCGGGGTCCGAATAGCTCGTCCATCCTGATATCGGCGGCGACAGCCGCGTGAAGCCGGTCGAGCATCGCCCAGTCGAGAGTTGGATCTGACTCCTTGACCTTTTCGATCTCCACCCTAAGCAGGTCGACCAGCATAACTGCGTCCGTCATCTTCCCGGCTCCCTCTAGGACGATTCGCTCTGACGCTGTGCGGGATCTGGCGGACGTGCGACTTGAAGGCTGTCAGCCGATCTGTCAGAACGCGAAATCGTCTTGAAGATTTGACGTCAAACAGTATAGATGCATTGCGGTAAGACCGTCAACACGTGTACAATTCAGTACGTCATGACGACAGTGCGCCGAGAGGGAAGCCTCGCCGTGGCACCCCACGGCGAGAGTGCCCCCCAGGACTCCAAGGCCCTGACCGTCCGCGTTCCCGTGGACCTGTGGAAGTCGGTCAAGATCAAGTGTGTCCGGGAGGACACGAACATCCAGGCGGTCCTGGCCAGCTACCTGCGCGCCTGGGCGGACAGCGGGTAGCACGATCCGCGTCGGCGCCTGTCGGCACCGGGTCGCATAGCCGTTCACACCTGCGGCGCGATTGATTCGCAGCCACAAGCCTTCTTGGGCGGCCGGGGGAGTGTTAGGGTAGGCGGGATGGCGCGCCGCCTAGCCGCAGATAGAGGGGCTCAATCGCATGACCGACCACTACAAGGGGATCGTCCGCCGATTCATTGATGAGACCGATCGCGACGGCTCTCCGCCCAGGCACTTGGTCACGGGCGACTTCGCGGCACATTTCCCCGGCCTGCCGAACCTGACATTCGACGAATACCGGTCCATGACCGAGAGCGCGTACGCGGCCCTGGAGGGTCTTCGCCACCATCTGCACGAGATGATTGCCGAGGGGGACCGGGTTGTCTACCGGAGTACCAACGTCGGCAAACACATGGGGGAGATAGCGGGCGTTGCCGGAACGGGCAACGAGGTTTCCATAACATCGCTTGCGGAGTTCCGCTTTGAGGATGGCAGGATCGCCGAGGTGTGGGTCGAGATGGATATCTTGAGCTTGACTCGCCAGACAGGCGCGGCTCGGGGGTAGGGAGCGGCCCTACCGTGCCTGAAGCCGGCCTTATACGGCCCGCGCCGCGTCTTGCTATAGTTCGGGCGGATGCGTTCGTGCGGTGCGCGCGTACGGGCGCCAGGCTTGAGGCAAGCGTTTGAGGGACGGACGCGTTTCACCATTACCCTAGGTAGGAGTTCATGTCCAAGTATTTCCTGACGGCCCTGGCGATGGTCGCGTCGGTGATGCTGCTGGCGATCGCCTGCGGTGGCGAGGCGGAGGAAACGGAAGAGGCCGAGGTTGTCATCGTGCAGGCCCCCGGGACCAAGTCCGAGGCCGACGAACAGGCCCGACTGGCCGCAAGGCCCGCGGGCCGGCTCGCCGAGGCACGCATAGATCACGCCGCTGTGCTCCTCCAGGATGGCAGGTTGCTGGTGACCGGGGGCAAGGGCATCGTCAAGTACCCCAGGGGATCGCTGACCGACACGGCCGAGCTGTTCGACCCCGAACTGCTCGACTGGGTGCTTACCTCCCCGATGCCGATGGCCAGGGAATATCACAGGTCCGTCCTTCTCGAAGACGGGAGGGTTCTGGTCATGGGCGGGCGTGGATCAACTTCGTACCCGGTGTCAGGGGCGCTGTTTGACCCGGCCTCCGAGGAGTGGTCTGCCGCAGCGGACATGGAATCCGGGCGAGGCAACCACGAGGCCACCCTGCTCCTGGACGGCCGGGTGCTGGTTACCGGGGGTAAGACCAGGGTTACTTACTTTGAAAGTGGCGAGTTGTATGACCCTGATTCCGACGCATGGACGGCGGCGGGCAGCATGTCTGTCACCCGGGCGTGGCATAGCGCCACCCGCCTCAAGGACGGGCGCGTGCTTGTGAGCGGGGGCAAGCAGCTGGCGAAGCAGGCCCTGGCCGAGGTCGACATATTCGATCCCTCGGACGACACCTGGTCCAGGGCCGAGGATCTGGCCGCCGCCCGCAGGTCGCACAGCTCCAGCCTGCTTGCCGATGGGCGGGTCCTTGTCGTGGGAGGATACGGCTTGGACAAAGAGCCGCTCGCCTCTGCGGAGATCTACGACCCGTCAACCGGCCAGTGGTCGCCTGCAGGCACCCTGCAGCATGCGCGGGCCGACCACACCGCCACGGTGCTGAGCGACGGATCCGTGCTGGTCGTCGGTGGTGTCGGCGAGGTCACCCTGACCGAGGCATACGATCCCGAGACGGGAACCTGGGAGGCAAGGGCCGAGCTTAACCAGCCCCGCTATCTCCACACGGCCGCACTGCTGGCCGATGGCACCCTGATGGTTACCGGAGGCATAGAGGGCAGGGAGGACGGACGCAGGTCGGACACGGCTGAGATCTACGACCCCGTTCAGGACGTGTGGATTACCGGTGGCGGCGAGCCCGACGAGGCCCCTAGCGGAGAGCGGCCGGACGGCGAGTAAGGGCGGCCCTCACCGCCCGCGCTGCCTACCGCTTCGAGCCCGGGCTCAGGCTCTTGAGGTTACCCGCCTGAGCCAGCCTGCGATGCGCTCGATTTCCGGTGTCACCCCCTCAAGCTTGTGCTCGACGTAGTCGAAGGTGTGATCGAATCCCGCCGGCACCGACAGCGTTGTGGGTACGTTCGCGTTGGCGAGCTCCTTGGTCATGGCCAGTGTGTTGCTCAGGAGCGAGTCTTCATCTCCGCAGACCAGGTAGCAGGGCGGGAACTCGGATAGATGCGGCGAGAGTATGGGGCTGACCAGGGGATTGCGCTGGTGCCCCAGGAAGTTGGGCCCCAGGTAGGCCCTGTTGAAGGCCACCTCCACCCAGCCCAAGTTCGACAGGGGCTCGGCCGTCATAAGTGGAAAGTCGAAGACCCCGTAGTACAGGAGGGCGCCGGAGAACCTGACCGGAACGTCCGCGAGGTCACCGCCGTCGACTGCGTCCGCATCGCCATGCAGGGCATGTATGGTGGCGGAAGACAGGTTGGCGCCGGCCGAATCGCCGCTGATGATCAGGTTGTCGCCATCGCCCTTGAACCCTGCTATGTTCAGCGTGATCCAGCGGGCCGCGTACACCGTGTCCTCCGGCGCGTTGGGGAAGGGGCGTTCCGGCGCCAGGGAGTAGTCCAGGTTGACGATCACGAATCCCTGCTCGGCAAGCCGCATCGTCTTTCGCCTGACCCCGACCGGCGAGCCGACGCACCAGCCACCACCGTGCATGTACAGGATCACGGGAAACGGCCCGTCTCCCTCCGGGACGTAGATTTCGGCCGTCAGGTCCCATCCGTCGCGCCGGCGCAGCACGACCCGCTCGTGGATCTCCCCCATCTTGGGCATATCGGTGTTCAGGTGCGTAAAGTCCATGGCCGCCCGGATGTGGGGGAGTTCTTCGATCGACTGGACCGGCGGGGCATCGACCTGTTCGCCCACAAGCAACGATATCCAGTTGTTATTGTTCGGATGCGGCAATTTTTCCTCCCTCCGCCATCTGTTGACGGGGCCATGGCGAACATTTTAGATCAGCATGGGTCGTCGCCTACGGACCCGGTGGGACAGGCGTCTACGAGTGTGTGAATGTAGGCACAAACGCCTTGTCCGTCACATAAGTCGTCTGCTATAGTCCAACCAATGTTCGACCACGACGTAATCGTCATCGGCGCCGGTCTGGCGGGAATGCGGGCCGCGTTGGCAGCGGTTCAGAATGGAGCCGACGTCGCGGTAGTCACCAAGGTCTATCCCGTTCGCAGCCACTCCAACGCCGCCCAGGGTGGCATCAACGCGGCGCTCACCGATCGGGGCGATAACTGGGAAGACCACGCCTTTGACACCATCAAGGGATCCGACTACCTGGCCGATCAGGATGCCGTAGAGGTGATGGCCCGGGAGGCCGGCGCCGAGGTGATCGGCATGGAGCACATGGGCGCCACATTCAACCGCGACGAGACGGGACACCTCGGCGTCCGCGCGTTCGGCGGCCAGCGCGAGGCACGGACGTTCTTCGTGGCCGACTTCACCGGGCAGGCTCTGCTGCACGTGCTGCACGAGCAGGTCATAAAGTCCGGAGTCCGCGTATACGAGGAGTGGTTCGTAACGAGCCTGGTCATGGACGATGGGAGATGCGCCGGCGCCGTCGCGATGGACATGCGCACCGGGGATCTCCACTACCTTCGCGCCAGGGCCGTGATCATGGCCTCCGGAGGCGTGGGAAGGGTCTTTGAGCCCAGCACAAACGCGCTGATATGCACCGGGGACGGCATCGCCCTGGCCTATCGGGCGGGCGCGGGGATCATGGACATGGAGATGGTTCAGTACCATCCAACCACGCTCAAGAGTAATGGAGCGCTGATGTCGGAAGCCGCTCGCGGGGAGGGCGCCTATCTGGTCAACTCCGAGGGTCAGCGCTTCATGGAAAAGTACGCCCCCAGCATGATGGAGCTGGCCTCCCGAGACGTGGTATCCCGCGCGGAACAGACGGAGATCAACGAGGGCAGGGACGTGGACGGATGCGTCCTGCTCGATGCACGGCATCTCGGTGAGAGGCTGATAAACGAGCGATTGAGCCAGATCCGGCAACTGGGTATCGACTTTGCCGGAAAGGACCTCGCCTACGAGCCGGTACCCATACGGCCCGGCATGCACTACATCATGGGGGGTATTCGGACTGATGTGGATGGCCTGACATCGATCCCGGGCCTCTACGCCGCCGGGGAGACGGCCTGTGTCAGCGTCCATGGCGGCAATCGGCTGGGAGCCAATTCCCTGCTCGATACGCTCGTTTTTGGGCGGCGGTCGGGACAGCATGCCTCAGAGTGGGTCAAGGGCCAGCGAGCTCCTTCCAGCGGCGAGTCGGTCGAGTGCTCGGAGAACCGTCGACTTCAGTCGATGCTTGACCGCACCGACGGCGAGCTCTTCGGTCCGGTTCGCATGGATCTGGGCGTGACGATGAACCGGCATCTGGCCGTCTACCGTGATCAGGCCGGCATGGAGGAGGCCCGCGCAACCCTGGCCAAGCTCAGGGAGCGCTACGAGGGCGTGGCGGTGCATGACAAGGGCAGGGTCTTTAACACCAACCTGATATTTACGCTTGAGCTAGGCTTTATGCTCGACTGTGCAGAAACGATCATAGCCGGAGCCCTCGAGCGCAAAGAGAGCAGGGGCGCGCACACGAGGACGGACATCCCGGACAGGGACGACGCGCAATGGCTAAAGCACATCGTAGTCACCAAGGGAGAGGAGACGCCGAACATCGAATATGCCCCGGTGACGATCACCCGGTGGCAACCCCAGGTGCGCAGCTACTAGCCGTCGCCGAAGGGCGTCGGAACGGGTCTGCCTGACCCGTCAGCGCCGGGGCAGGCTAGCGAGACGAGTCAATATGGAAGTTACCCTCAGCGTTAGACGTTACGATCCGGAAGCCGACAGGCCGGAGTCCTTCTACCAGGATTTCAGGGTTGAGGTCGACGAGGCTGCGACGGTTCTCGATGGGCTCATAAAGGTTCGCGAGGAGATCGACGGCACCCTGGCGCTGCGCTGTTCGTGTCGCAGCGCGATCTGCGGATCGTGCGCGATGCGCGTTAACGGCCGCGGGGTCCTTGCCTGCAACACCAAGCTGGTCGAATTCACCTCGGCCGGCAATGGAGCGGTCGTAGTGGAACCCGCCGGCAACATGGGACTGCTCAAGGACCTTGTCGTCGAGTTCGACGTTCACTGGAACAAGGTCAGGGCGATCGACCCGTGGCTCAAGCCGTCCGGCCCACCGCCGGAACAGGAATACATCGCGTCAGAAGAGGACATGCTCCACCTTGCCGGGGTCATGGGCTGCATACAGTGCGGGGTTTGCGTATCCGACTGCACGGTGCTGGAGGTCGACGAGAATTTCCTGGGGCCGGCCGCCCTGGCAAAGGCATACCGCTTTGTGGCCGATCCGAGGGACGACGCGGCGATTGATCGTCTCGGGGAACTCAACAGGTACGGCGGCATTTGGGACTGTACGCGATGCATGCAATGCGTGCAGGTGTGCCCGAAGGGGGTCGATCCTATGGGCCGTATCATGTCCATGAGAGAACTGGCGATGGAGGCTGGATACATGGACAACAACGGTGCCCGGCACGCCGCCGCCTTCGCCGATATCGTGGAGCATAACGGCCTGCTCAATGAGTTCTGGCTCACCATCAAGACGTTTGGCATGTTCAACGTTCCCGAGATGTTCAAGCTCGCGCCGATAGGGATCAAGGCATTCCTCCGGGGCAAGATGCCCCCGGTAGCGTTCGAGAAGATTCCCGGCGCCGACGACGTCGCGCGCATCTTCGAGAGGGTGGAGGGGCGAAAGTGAAGTACGCGTTCTACCCCGGCTGTGTGGCCCGCGGGGCATCTCCAGAACTGTACGTGGCCACGCTGGAAGTGTGCTCTCGGCTGGGGATTGAGCTCGACACGCCCTCCCTGGAGGCCGCCTCCTGCACCGGAGCTGGGGTCCTCCAGGAAAAGAGCCAGCGGCTCGGCGACACGCTCAACGCCCGCACGTTTGCGCTTGGAGAGCGCTCGGGCCTCCCGATAATGACCATATGCAGCACCTGCCAGGGCGTCATGGGGCAGGCCGAAAAGCGGCTCGAGGACGCGGCCTACAGGACCTCGGTGAACGCGGACCTTGAGGAAGAGGGTCTAGAGTACACAGGTGTGCAAAAGGCCCGTCATCTGCTCTGGATACTGGTCGAGGACTACGGTCTGGACAGGCTGAGAGATAAGGTGGTCCGGCCACTCGGCGGACTCAGGATTGCGCCCTTTTACGGTTGCTATATCGTCCGGCCGGAAGACGCGCTCGGCTTTGATGACAATCCTGAGCGCAGGAACTCGCTCGAGATGGTCATAGAGGCAGTTGGCGCCGAGGTGGCCGACTTCCCGGGCAAGTCGGCCTGCTGCGGCTTTCCCATCCTCACCATCAATCAGACCAACTCCATGAAGATGGTCTCCAACCACACCCTGGCCGCGAAGCGCGAGGGTGCCACCGCCATGGTCACACCCTGTCCGCTGTGTCATCTCAATCTGGATGGCTACCAGCCCACCGCGGCCAGGCAGGTCGGCCGGCCGATTGACCTGCCTATCCTGCACCTGCCCCAGTTGCTCGGACTGGCCCTGGGCGTGGATCCTGAGGTGCTGAGGCTCAACAAGCATATCGTTGAGACCGACAAGGTGCTCTCGGCGATGGCGCTCAGGCCCTAGGTTTCCTGACCCGCCGCCGGTCGGCAGGCTACTCGGGTCAGAAGGAGTTCATTACCTCGACCAGCTCGCGGACGGAGTCGGCAGACCTGCATAGGGCCGCGTGCTCCCCTGCCGTCAGGTCGAACTCCACGATCTCCTCGACCCCTCCGGCTCCCAGCTTGACCGGAACTCCCACGTAAAGGCCGTTGATACCGTACTGGCCGGTGAGATACGCGGTGCAGGGCAGAATCCGCTTTCTGTCTAGGAGGATCGACTCCACCATCTGGACTATGGAGGCCGACGGGGCGTAGTAGGCGCTGCCGGTCTTAAGGAGCCCGACGATCTCCGCCCCACCATCTCGGGTGCGCTGTACGATCTCGCTCAGGCGTTGTTCCGCAATCAGGCTGGTCACCGGCACGCCGCCGACGGTGGTCGGTCCTACCGTGGGCACCATGGTGTCACCGTGGCCGCCAAGCACATACGCCTGGACCACATCGACCGACACGTCCAGTTCCTGCGCAAGGAAAGTGCGGTATCGGGCGGTATCGAGGATCCCGGCCATGCCTACCACGCGCTCGGCGGGGAATCCGCTGACCTTGAGCGCATGCTGCGCCATTGCGTCAAGCGGGTTGGTAACGATCAGCAAGATCGCGTCGGGACACCGCTCTACGACCTCTGAGACCACGCTGGAGACTATCCGCATGTTCGTCGCCAGCAGGTCGTCTCGACTCATGCCCGGTTTGCGCGCCACCCCGGATGTGACGACGACGATGTCCGATCCCGCGGTCTCTTCGTACCCGTTCGTACCCACTATATTGGCGTCCGAGCCGATAACCGGCCCCGACTCCAGTATGTCCAGGGCCTTTCCCTGCGGCAGGCCGTCGACGATGTCAACGAGTACCAGATCGGCGTAGCCGGCATCGAATATGCGCTGTGCGCATGTAGCGCCTACGTTGCCGGCACCCACGACAGTGATCTTGGATCTCATGCTGCCTCCGCCCTGACGTAGTCGCTCCATCGGGTCTCCATGTCCGGATCCTCGACCGTTGCCATTACATAGTCCCCGTATTCTTCGGCCGTGGCGCCGGTGTCGCGCCCCGTGATGACGACCCTTCGCTCGTACTGCCCGCAGATGTCCAGCGCCTTGTGCAGCCTTCCTCCCAGATCGGAGTAGCCTATGTGCTCCATCAGCATCGCACCTGCCCTTAGCAGGGAGCTGGGGTCCGCGTACTGGGCCCGGCCCTCTGTAACCATCCTCGGCGCGCTACCGTGAATCGCCTCGAACATTGCGTAGCGCCGTCCGAGGTTGGCCGAGCCCGCCGTGCCCACTCCACCCTGGATCTCGGCCGCCTCATCTGTGAGTATGTCCCCGTATAGGTTGGGAAGGGCCAGTACCTGGAAGCTGCTCCTTCGCTTTTCGTCGATCAGCTTGGCGGTCATTATGTCGATGTACCAGCCCTCCCAATCGATGCCCGGGTAGTGGTCTGCGACCCTTTCGGCAACCTCCAGGAACTTGCCGTCGGTGGTTTTGACTATGTTGGCCTTGGTGACGATCGTCACGCTCTTTTTCCCGGTCCGCCTGGCGTGGGCAAAGGCCGCGTCCAGCAGGCGCTCCGAACCCTGCGTGGTCGTTACCCGGAAGTCGATTGCAAGGTCCGAAGTGACGTCGATTCCCCGATCGCCAACGGCGTAGATGTCCTCAGTGTTCTCGCGGAAGAAGGTCCAGTCTATGCCCAGCTTTGGGATTCGTATCGGCCGCACGTTGGCGAACAGGTCCAGTTCCCTGCGCATCGCCACATTTGCCGACTCTATGTTGGGCCAGCCATCCCCCTTCTCCGGCGTGTGCGTGGGGCCCTTCAGGGTCACATGGCACATCTTGATCTCGGCCAGCACGTCTTCCGGAATCGCCTTCATCTGCGCCGCACGGTTCTCGATGGTCAGCCCATCGATGTTGCGAAACTCGACCTTGCCGGCCGCGGTTTCGTCGAGCAACAGGTGCTCCATAACTCGCCTGGTCTCCGCGCTGATGGCGGGCCCGATGCCGTCGCCCCCGAGCATGCCGATAACTATCGGCGACACGGCTCCGTAGTCGAGCCACGCGGTGTCCTGCTTCATCCGCTCGATGCGAACAAGCTGCTGCTCGATGATCTTTGCGAAGTGGGCCTGCGCGGCCCTTACGGCGCTTTCGTCAGACAAATGCTCAACTCCTTTTCTCTAATGGGGCGTTATGATCGCCAGCGTCGCGCCCTTTTCAACCCTCGTCCCCGCCCCGGCCGGCAGCGACCTGATGGTACCGGCGATCGGGGCAGGTAGCGAATTCTCCATCTTCATCGCCTCCATTACCAACACCTGCTCTCCCTCTTTTACCTCTTGACCCTCGCTGACCAGGTGTCTCAGGACCAGACCCGGCATCGGGGCGGACAGCAGGGTATCCCTTCCGCTTGATCCTGGTCCCACGAAAACAGGGTCACCACCCCGTGGGTCGACCTCGACGAAGAACCGCTCTCCGTCTACGTAGACGTCGAAAGCTCGCGCCCCTGAACTCCGATCGGCGGTGTCGGGGCCAGCCAGGGCTTCGCCAGTTCCAGGCTCCTCCTCGCTCGGCCGCATGTGCTCGGGCACGGGGTCAAGCCCGTGCTTGATGCGAAGGAATCGCAGGCCGGTGGTCGGGTAAAGGGCGTAGGTCAGGACGTCGTCTTCCTCTGTCGTGATGTCGGCAACCGCCTCGCGGGCCGCATCAAGCTCCGGTTCGATGGCGTCCGCCGGTCGTCCGGCCGGGGGCTCTGCTCCACCTCCAGCCTGCTCAAGCACCGTCTCCCTGACCTGCGGATCCACCTTCGATACTGGCCTGCCGTACATGCCGACAACGTAGTCGCGCACCGTCTGGGATACCATCCTGTAGCGGCCGAAAAGGACATTACTCACCGCCTGTGAACCCACCATCTGGCTCATCGGCGTCACCAGTGGCGGGTATCCGAGATCTGCCCTCGTCCTGGCGACCTCCGCCAGGACCTCGTCTAGACGCTCGATCGCGTCGGCCTCTCGCAGCTGGGAGATCAGATTGGAGGTCATGCCGCCGGGTATCTGGTGGCTGAGCACCTTGGCGTCGATGACCGCCGTCCTCGGCGTCTTTAGCAGTTCGGCGTACTTGGGCAGCACGGCTTCCAGTCTGTCCGAAAGACTCAGGAGTCGGTCCAGATCGAGACGCGGATCGCGTTCGGCCCCAATCATCGTCACAAGGAGCGGCTCGATCGCCGGCTGGGATGTGCGCAGGGCAAGGGGAGAAAGGCAAGTGTCAACCGCGTCGGCGCCGGCCTCTATGGCCTTGAGGACCGTCATCGAGGCCATGCCGGAGGTGTAGTGAGTGTGTAGTTGCACCGGCACGGCCACCGCCGACTTTAGCGCGCCCACCAGCTCATAGGCGTCGTAGGGGGCGAGGAGCCCGGCCATGTCCTTGATGCCGATGCTGTGAGCGCCCAGTTCCTCGAACCGCCTTGCCTTGCCCAGGTAGTAGTCCAGGTTGTAGATGGGACCTCCCATCCTGGCCTCGGTTACCGAATAGCAGATGGTCATCTGAAGGTGTCGACCCGCCCGCCTGACGGCATCGGCGGCGGCGGTGAGGTTCCACTCGTCGTTTAGAGCGTCGAAGACACGGAAGATATCGACGCCGTTCTCCGCTGAGCGGCGGACGAAGGCGGTCACGACGTCGTCGGGGTAGGTGCGGTAACCCACCAGCGACTGGCCGCGCAGCAGCATCTGCAGCGGCGTATTCGGGATTAGCCTCTTGAAGGTGCGCAGCCGCTCCCAGGGATCCTCGCCGAGGAAGCGGGTCGCAACATCGAACGTTGCTCCACCCCAGACCTCCATCGAGTGGAATCCGACGGCATCCATGTCCGCGGCAAGCGGGGTCAGGTCCTCGGTCCGTATCCGCGTCGCCAGCAGGCTTTGGTGTGCGTCGCGAAAGGTCGTGTCGGTAATCCTTACCGGGTCCGCCATGCACCTCTCGCCGTAACGGTGTACCCGGAAAGACCATCCCTCATGCGCTGCCATGCCATGCTCTTCCATGAACTGAGAGGGATGGGGTGATGGATCCTGGGCATGGACTCAATCTTGCCGGTCTCGGCGATGGCCGGGTCGGGCTTCGGGGTCCGGTCCTCGAGCGTCTCAGGAGACTGGAGGAACAGGGCAACCGCGGCGGTGATCGCGGCCCTCTTGCGGGCCGCCTGAGCCTCGTCCTGCGGATTCAAAGCGGGATGCTCCCATGCTTCTTGGGAGGAAGCACCTCACGTTTGCTGGCAAGCATTTCGAGGGCGCTTATGAGCTTGGGCCTTGTAAGGGCCGGCTCGATCACATCGTCGATGAGACCCCGGGCTGCGGCCACGTACGGGTTCATCAACCGCTCCCGGTATTCATCGATCCGCTGAGCGCGGACGGCTGCCGGATCCTCTGCCGCCCTTATTTCGGCCCTGTGGACGACGTTGACGGCGCCCTCCGCGCCCATCACTGCAACCTCGCCGGTGGGCCATGCGTAGTTGATATCTCCTTTGAGCATCTTCGAGCTCATCACGATGAATGCGCCACCGTAGGCCTTGCGCAGCAGGACGCTCACCTTTGGCACCGTCGCCTCAGCGTACGCGTAGATGAGCTTTGCTCCGTGCCTGATTATGCCCCCGTACTCCTGTGCCGTACCCGGCATGAATCCCGGTACGTCGATGAAGGTCACGACGGGTATGTTGAATGCGTCGCAGAACCGCACGAACCGCGCTGCCTTGGTCGAGGCGTTTATGTCAAGAACCCCGGCCAGGTTCTGCGGCTGCTGCGCGACTATACCCACAGGCCTGCCGGCGAGACGGGCAAATCCGACCACGACATTGCGAGCCCACAGGTGGTGGACCTCCATGAAATCTCCGTAGTCGGCAACCCTGCCGATGATCTCGAGCACGTCGTATGGAAGGTTGGCATCCTCCGGTATGATCCGCTCCAATTCCGGGTCCGGCTCGTTCGTGTCCTCCCCCGGGGCAGCCATCAGGGGCGGCTCCTCCGAGTTGTTGGACGGCAGGAACCCGATGAGTCGGCGCACCTGCTGCAGGCACTCCTGTTCCGTCGCGACGCTGAAGTGGGCCACTCCGCTTCTTGAAGAGTGGCTGTGGGCCCCCCCGAGCTCCTCGTGCGAGACCTCTTCACCGGTCACTGCCTTGATCACGTCGGGGCCCGTTATATACATCTGCCCGACACCGCTGACCATGAAGATGAAATCGGTCAGGGCAGGGGAGTAGGTCGCTCCTCCGGCGGCCGGACCGAGGATTACGGATATCTGCGGTATCACCCCCGAGGACCGTGTGTTGCGGAGGAAGATGTCCCCGTAGCCGGCCAGACTGTCGACCCCCTCCTGGATGCGAGCCCCGCCAGAGTCGATCAGCCCCACGACGGGCGCGCCGCTGCCGAGAGCCAGATCCATGACCTTGCAGATCTTCTGGGCAACCGCCTCTGAGAGCGAACCCCCGAGGACGGTGAAGTCCTGGGAATACAGGAACGCGAGGCGCCCGTCGACCTTCCCGTAGCCGGTGACAACGGCATCGCCAAGGTAACGTTTATCGGCGAGGCCGAAGTCAGTTGCCCTGTGCGTTACGAAAGGGTCGAGCTCCTGGAAGGAGCCCTCGTCTAGGAACAGGTCGATGCGCTCTCTAGCGGTGAGTTTGCCCCGCCTGTGCTGGGCATCGATCCTTCCGGGTCCCCCACCTTCTTGGGCCCGCTTCCGCAGGTCCTGGAGCTCGTCCAGCTTCCTATCCCGGTGTCGGCGGACGACCATGTTTGAACGAGTCCTGCTACACGTGGAATAATCCTCTGAAAGCTAGCAAATATCCGACCTTTCCGCAAGTTTACAGACGCTTGGAAGGGTCAACGTATCGCACCGCCTCCCGCAACGTTTTCGGCATGTCCATACTCCCGCAGACAACAGCTAAACAGCCCACGGAAATTGGAGGACACACCTTCGAGTGGGGCAGCAGGACGTTTGTAATGGGCGTGATCAACGCGACTACAGATTCCTTCTCGGGCGATGGCATAGCCAGCGACGTTGGCCGCGCAGTGGATTTGGCCCGGTCCTTTTCCGACTGGGGTTGCGACATCGTCGACGTTGGAGGGGAGTCGACGAGGCCTGCGTTGACATACGCCGACGCCGCCCCCACTTCGGAGGCGGAAGAGTTGGAGCGGGTGATCCCGGCGATTGAGGCAATAGTCCGCGAGGTTGATATACCGGTCTCGGTCGATACCTACAAGGCTTCCGTGGCGCGGGTCGCCATCGAGGCTGGGGCCTCGCTGGTCAACGATGTCTGGGCGTTGCAGCGCGATCCTCAGATGGTGCGGGTCGTTGTCGAGACGGGAGTAGCGGTCGTGCTCATGCACAATCAGGATCACGCTCGGTATCGTGATCTGGTCCCCGACGTGATCGAACGTCTCAGCCAGCTCCGCGATTGGGCGATCAGTTCCGGAGTTGCACGCGAGAAGATAATCCTTGATCCGGGGGTGGGTTTCGGAAAGACGGCCCGGCAGAACCTTCACTTGCTCGGGCGACTGGATGAATTCCAGACGCTGCGGGCCCCGGTCCTGGTTGGCACCTCCCGCAAGTCCACCATTGGGAGGGTGCTCGGCCTGCCAGCCGACCAGAGGATTGAGGGGACCTCTGCGACGGTCGCCTTATCGATCGCCGCAGGAATCGACATCGTGCGCGTTCACGACGTGCGCGAGATGGTGCGGGTCGCACGCATGAGCGATGCGGTCATCAGGGGTTGGTGCTCCCAGTAGGCCGGCCGCTGTAGGCCGTGGCCTAAAGGACATCACTGATTGGTTGCTGGACGGTTGGAAAAGACCCATCAGGCCTATCTGGGATTGGGATCCAACCTGGGTGACCGCCTGGCGAACCTGAGAGATGGCCTAGAGGAGATAGAGCGCCGCGCCGGGCCAGTGTTCCCCTCCCTGGCATATGAAACCCGTCCTGTAGGCATATTGGACCAACCGGCCTTTCTCAATGCGGCATGCCGGATCGAAACGCATCTCAGTCCTGCCGATCTCTTGGGGGCTATGCTGGCCACGGAAACCGCACGGGGTCGGGTCCGATCGGTCAGAGGTGGCCCGAGAACGCTGGATCTCGACCTGCTCCTCTACGACGATCTGATTGTGGACGAGCCGGGGCTGATCATACCGCACCCGCGCATGCATGAACGGGCGTTCGTGCTGGTGCCTCTGGCCGAGATCGCTCCCCACGCGCTCGACCCGGTCTCCGGTCTATCTGCGCAGCGGTTGCTCGACCTTCTGCCGCGTCCCCTCGGTGTTGGAAGGGCCTTTACGTTGCGTGATTGAGCTATACAGGCGCGGTCCCCATTGCCGCGTCGGAGGCGCAAAACGCACTATCGGGAGTCTTGGTGTTCTCTGGGCAGCAGGTTGGGGATGCCGTCCTCTATCGGGTACTTGATCCCCGAATCGAGGCACGTCAGTCCTCCGGTCAATATTTCTCCATCGACCTGCTTGTCGATGGACAAGGATAGCTCCGCCCTGCACACCGGGCAGATCAGCATGTCTGCCAGTTCTTCTCTCATGTCGCCTTGCCGTGTTCCACAAGCCTCTCCGGGAGTGTTCGGTGCGCCATCATAGGGTTCTAGCTCGACCGCACAGCGATCTCGAAAAGGACCCTCAGCACATCGGAGAGCAGGAACACGACAATACCTATTACAGTCACTCCGTTATAACCGGAGAGCGTCGAGCGGGCGAGCGCCAAGGGCCCGACGCCCTTGCCCGAATCGCTCCCTGCTGCCTCGTACTTGGCCATGAGGGCGGAAGACCGCCGTTCCATTTGAACCAGAATGAACATCCAGGCGGACAGGGCGACCTTGACCGCCAGGACGGTCACGTAGGCCACGTTTGTCGCATCGTCGGTGAGCCGGTTGAAGGCCAGGATCGCCCCCGATGCCACCAGCACGACGATCGACAGATCGACCAGGGTTCGGAACCGCTGCGCGGCGGCCCTGGCTACGGCACCGTAGCGGTCAGGATGCTGTCGGACTGCCGGGCCCAGTATCAGGAGAAAGAAGATGCAGCCGCCGATCCATGCGGCGGCGGCCGCTAGGTGGAGCCACCGGACAACCAGGACGAATGCGTCAGTAGCGCTCATGTCGGGGCGCAGATCTTTGCACAGGTGCTCGGCACCGGCAACCGGCCCCGTGCCACCCTAGTTCAGAACTTCTGCGATCAGCTCGTCCAGCTTCTCAGCGTCTAGGATCCCCGACCATTTGCGGACCACCTGGTGGTCCTTGTCGAGGAAGATCGTCGTCGGGAAACCGGAAACCTCGTAGTCGACAAGGATGTCGCCCTCGGCGTCGGGTCCGATGGCATAGGTGATGCCGAATTCGTCTATGAACTGCTGTCCGTCCTCTACCGTGTCGAGCACCAGGCTCTGGATACCCACGAACTCGACCCCGTTCGCGGCATGCTTTATTGACGCCGCCTCCAGGTCAGGCATCTCCAGTCGACACGGCGGACAGGACGGGTACCAAAAGTTGAGCACGACCGGCTTGCCCTTCAAATCGGAAAGGCTCAGCGAGGAACCCTTCTCGTGGTGTTCGTTGCCAAAGAGCGTTATCTGAAAATCCGGAGCTGGCTGGGCCGCGGTAGGTGGAGCCGCCTCGTTCGAGCACCCGATGCTGACGAGCACTCCCAGCATGATCGCCAAGGCGATCGCCGCCGACAGACTCAGTGCCGCGTACCGTTTCGATCTTGTGGTCATATGCATCGGTTATTCACTCTCATTCAAAGCAAGAGCACACATCTGTGCAAATCTCCCTATCTAGTGGATACGCAGGGGCGACAAGCCGGGATGTATCCGACACCATCAGCGTCCAAGGGTGCTGGCCCGTCCGGTGGCTAGTGCAGCTGTTCGTCCTCCGAGATGAGTCTGGACGCGTACTCCAATAGGACCACGGCCCTATCTTCGGGTACCTCGGCCGCCCTCAGGTACAGTTCGAGCGCCTTCCTCGGATCGACGCCGGTATTGTATTCCTCTCCCAGGCGAACTCGGGAGGCCTCGTGCCTGGTATCGCGGGCAATAGAGGCAACGAAGTGGGCATCGGACAGCGCCGCACGCAGCGGCGCGTCGGAGAGGTGAGCTTCGTCCTCGGCCGAAATCGTAACCTTTAGCCGAACCACGGCTTCCCTCAGATCGTGCTTGCGGATCTCGCGCAGCACGGTGGCCGTGGGGTCGGGGTCGGCCTTTCGAACATTCGCCGCTATCGTCAGGAGACGCCTCGCATTGACCTGGATGAACTGAAACGACGTCAACCTGTCTCCTTGGGTTCGTTCGGGATCAAGGTCTATGACGCAGAACCCCTTCCGGTCGCCTTCCTCGCCGAAATCGACCCTCTGCAGCGCGCCCGAGTAGGTCATCAGGGGATTCTCTCCCAGCACCTGATGGCGGTGGATGTGACCCAGGGCGACATAGTCAAGCTGGGGCAGGGCAAGGCTGCTCTTGAGCAGCACATAGTCCCGGCCTAGCATCATGGATTGCTCTGAGCTGGTCTCTGCCTCGCTTACCGTGAGGTGACCCGCCAGCACCGCTGGCAATGACGGATCGAGAGCCGAAACTCGCGCGTTGACGATGTCCGTCAGCCGCTGCTGGATTAGCCCGTTGACCTCCTCGGGGGACATGCCCCTAGTCTCGTCTCGGGCAAGAATGCCGCTGCGCCTTACCCATGGCACCGCCACTATCTGCAAGGGGCCGGAAGGCGTCTGGACGACGTAAATGTCAGGCCTACCGCCGACTGTGATGTTTGGCACGCTCAGGGTGCCGAAGATCTCCAGTGCCGTCGCCCGCCCAGCGATTGCCGGAATGTCGTGGTTTCCCTCCACCAGGAAGGTCGGAATGCCGGCGATTGACAACCTTGCAATACGCCTTGCGAACTCGCGCTGGTGGGTCTGTGACGGGTCGCGGCTCTTGTATGCGTCCCCGCAGAACAGGGCCAGGTCAGTCCCACTGTCGATGCAGTATTCGACTACCTCGTCGAGTGTTGCGAGAAAGTCCACGAGCCGTGAGGGCAAACCCGTTGCCGGGTCAGTACGGGAGAAATTCTCCACGCCTATGTGCACGTCGCTGAAGTGAACGATCTTCATGGCTACCGCTGCCGGATGCTATGCGCCCCCCGGTAGCAAGGGACGGGCAGGCTAACGGTCACTGGACCAGCCCCACCGTCTGGCTGCCCGTGGCGACATGGCCGCCCTCCTCCGCCGCGCCCGTGATCTACGTGGCCCCGGGTGCATTGCGGCGAGCTACCTACTCAGGCGAGCCGCTAATTCTTGGTCCAGACCCGCTATGGGCACCCGGGTCTGATCCATTGAATCCCGATCCCGGATGGTCACCGCCTCGTCTTCGAGCGAGTTGAAGTCGACCGTCACGCAAAGCGGCGTACCGACCTCGTCCTGGCGCCGATATCTGCGGCCAATGCTTTGCGTGTCGTCGTACTGCACGACTCCCTCTACCGATCTGGAGGAGCGGACCGAGTCGAACACCTCGCGGGCCAGGCTGGAAACCGGCTCCTTCTTGGACAGCGGTAGCACGGCCACCTTTACGGGTGCCACCGATGGATGCAGCTTGAGCATTACGCGGGTCTCGGGCCTTCCCTTGGCGTCTGGAGCCTCGTCCTCGGTGTAGGCGTCAACCAGGATGGCCATCACCGCCCGGTCGATGCCGAAGGACGGCTCTATGACGTAGGGAACTATGTGCTGTTTCTCCCGATCGTCAAAGTAGGAAAGCTCCCGCCCGGTCGCCTCTGTGTGTGCCCTGAGGTCGTAGTCGGTACGGTTGGCTATACCCGCCAGTTCGCCCCATCCCCAGGGGAACTCATACTCGACGTCGTGCGTGGCCTTTGAATAGTGGGACAGTTCACCGGCCTCATGCTCTCGGATCCTAAGTGAAGATCTGGTGAGCCCCATGTCCACGTACCAGCTCAGGGCCTCTTCGACCCAGCGTTCATGCCAGCCACGGTCGGTGCCCGGCGGGACGAAGAACTCGATCTCCATCATCTCGAACTCCCGGGTCCTGAAGATGAAGTTCCCCGTGGTTATCTCGTTGCGGAACGCCTTGCCCACCTGAGCGATGCCGAACGGCGGCCGGCGGCGTGTCGCGGTCTGGACGTTCTCGAAGTTGACGAAGATGCCCTGGGCCGTCTCCGGTCGCAGATAAGCCTCCGAAGCGGTGTCTTCCACGGGGCCCAGAAACGTCTTGAACATCAGGTTGAACTGGCGTGCCTCCGACAGAGCACCGCCACAATCCGGACACGACTGGCCGGTTAGCTGGTCGGCGCGGAATCGGTGATGGCACTCCCTGCACTCTGCGAGGGGGTCTGTGAAGCTGGTGACGTGTCCGCTCGCCTCCCATACTCGTGGATGCATCAACACGGCCGAATCAAGGCCGACCATGTCGTCGCGGTCCAGCACGAACCGCCGCCACCAAAGCTCCTTTACGTTGCGCTTGAGCTCAACGCCGAGAGGCCCGTAGTCCCACGTTGAGCCAAGACCGCCGTAGATCTCGCTGCTCTGGAAGACAAAACCGCGCCGCTTGGCCAGCGATGCGAGCTCATCTATGCTTACTTTGTGTTTAGTTTTGGTCAAGCTACTGACGCTCTCACCGTCATTCTATCGCCCCTCAGACTGATCCAACCGAGCGGTCCCGGTGCGGGGCCACCGGTACGTTGGATGCCGACTTTGGCGCCCCAGTTGGGCTCCTGCCGGCTACCCACGTCGAAGAGCAGGGTGCCGCCTACGGGTGAGTGTCCGTGGCGGCAGTCGGCCCCTGGCCCTGCCAGGTTTACCGCTTGAGTGGAGTTCGTTCCGTTAGAGAAATAGCGGTCCGAAGACGAGGGCCACGACCGACATGAGCTTAATCAGGATGTTGAGCGAAGGCCCTGACGTATCCTTGAACGGGTCTCCGACCGTGTCCCCGACGACTGCGGCGTCATGATCGGAGGAGCCCTTTCCTCCCAGGTTACCCGCCTCTATGAATTTCTTGGCGTTGTCCCAGGCACCGCCGGCGTTGGCCATCATCACAGCAAACAGGAAACCGGCGGCTATCGCTCCCATCAGCATCCCGCCCAGTGCCTCGGCCCCCAGCACCGAGCCTATGACGATCGGGGCCACCACAGCCAGAAGGCCGGGAACAATCATCTCGCGCATCGCGCCCGTCGTGCTGATGTCAACGGCGCGGGCGTAGTCGGCCTCTGCCGTGCCTTCGATAAGGCCCTTGATCTCGCGGAACTGGCGCCGAACCTCCTGCACCATCGCGTTGGCGGCACGTCCCACGGCCTGCATCGTCAAGGCCGCGAACAGGAACGGAAGCATGGCACCGATGATCACACCCATCAGCACGTCGGTGTCGAGCAGGTTGAACAGGTCTACGCCGGTTACCACGGAATAGGCAGCCATCAGTGCCAGCGCGGTGAGGACCGCAGAGCCTATGGCGAACCCCTTGCCCGTGGCGGCCGTGGTGTTGCCGAGCGAATCGAGTGCGTCGGTGCGCTCGCGGACCTTGGGATCAAGGCGGGCCTGCTCGGCTATCCCGCCGGCGTTGTCCGCCACAGGTCCGTAGGCGTCCGTTGCCAGGGTGATTCCGAGCGTTGACAGCATGCCTACCGCCGCCAGGGCAACGCCGTACGTGCCGGCCAGCCAGTTTGCAAGCCACATAGCAGTGACGACCACCACTCCCGGTATGAGCGTGCTGAGCATCCCCAGCCCCAGTCCGCCGATGATGATCGTCGCGGGGCCGGTCTCGGCCTGCTTTGCAAGGTCGCGGGTGGGCTTGAATTCATAGGAGGTGTAGTACTCGGACGAGGTTCCGATGATCTGCCCGGCCAGCAGTCCTACCACTACCACCCAGAACAGCTTAAAGCTCAGATCCATGACGCCGACCGCCACTCCCGTTGCCACCAGCACCAGTGCGCCCGCACCGAATATCCCGTACCGGAGCGACCACAGCAGGCTGCTCATGGATGCGCCCTCCTTGGTGCGGACCAGGAAGGTACCTATGATCGATGCGAAGATGCCCGAGGTTGCGACAAGCAGCGGCAGCATGAACAGGTCTGCGTCGAAGTTGGCCCTGGTATCCGAGATGTCTGCCATGCCCAGCGCTGCCGCACCGGCCGCGGCCAGGGCTATCGTCGCGATGATCGAGCCCACGTACGACTCGAACAGGTCGGCCCCCATGCCGGCCACGTCCCCAACGTTGTCCCCAACGTTGTCGGCGATCGTTGCGGGATTGCGCGGGTCGTCCTCGGGTATTCCCTGCTCGATCTTCCCAACCAGGTCCGCCCCGACATCCGCCGCCTTGGTGTAAATGCCACCGCCCACCCTCGCAAAGAGCGCTATCGAGGAGGCGCCGAAGCCAAAGCCGGCGACGATGTTGAAGTCCTTGAAGATCCAGTAGAGGATCGTTACGCCGAGCAACCCTATGCCGACCACCGAAATGCCCATCACAGCACCGGAGCTGAACGCGATTCTGAGCGCCGGGTTGAGCCCCTGCTGAGCCTTCACGGTAGTTCGCGTGTTTGCCCTGACGGCGATGCTCATGCCGATGAAGCCGGCCATCGCCGAGCCGATCGCCCCGACGAGATAGGAGATAGCCGTCGACGGTACGCTGCGATCCCAGTCGAGCTTGCCGATGACGTCGTAGTCGATGAAGAGCAGCAGGATGATGAACATCGCCACCACAAACAGAGACAGGAAGGTATATTCGCGCGAGAGGAAGGCCATCGCGCCCTCTCTAATGGCCCGTCCGATGAACCGGACGGTCTCGTCGCCCTCATCCTGCCGCAGCAGGTTGAGGGTGAGAATCCCGCCGAAGCCGAGCGCGACGACACCGGCGATAATGGCCAATACGATGATCTCCATGCGACCTCCAAGAAAAAGCTCCCCCTAGGGACGATGCCCGAGGGGAAGCTTTGCCGATTGCATCTGGCGAAGATACCGACCGAAACCTAACACAGGCTCCAAACCGCGTACAACCCGCCACCGGACCGAACGAATCGCACCATGCACGGCTCTAGACAGCGGTCCTGCGTCTCGCTGCCCACGCGGGCGCCAGGACTTGACCGGCGCGTTCGGGGACCTGGAGTCGGTGATGAGAATCGAGTCTGCGAACGCCCGAGACGATAGCCGGGGTACGGGATGTTTACTATCCACCGCGGGTCGCTCGATCCGTCACCGAGCTTGCGTCGCAGGTTTCGTACCATCGAGTGCAGCAGTTGCACGTCCCCGAAATAGTTGGCCCCCAAGATGAGCCCGAGTAGCTGCATGTGGGTGGCGGGCCTTCCCGTCTTGTCTCTGGCTATGCTGATCGTCGCCTCGTTTCACACCGCTGAGCCGTTCTCGTGGATCCACCTGATCGGCAGCCGGTCCGGATACTCCCTCGGAGATTCGAACGGGCTCTCGAGGGTAGGGCGGTCGTCCGGATGCACGTAGGTGAGCGGCAACCGGGGATCGTGGTATTGCGCCCGTGCCGTGTAGCCCACCAGGGTCTCAGCCGACGGACTGATGTGGTCGCAGAGCCGCTCCGGCCAGAGGCTGAAGGAGAAAGCGGCATCGTTCGCGGTCTCCGCCAGATGGACCAGCCAGTCACATGCGGGAGTCGATAGGGTTTCCGCCCTCTCGGGCCGAAGGGATTGATCTATTCCGCAGGCCGGCTCGTCTTGATCAGCCATCCGATAGGGCCATCGGCGGATCAATCAGCACTCCCGGGGGATTACGACAGCCAAGCCTGTTTGGGGCCAACGGCGTCCAGGGATTTGGTTCTCGGCAGACCGGTGCGCCCGGCGAGCCTGCAATCTGCGTCCGGGAGTGGTCTTCGGGGGCCGCCCAGCCCTTGGTAGACCGTGAACGTGTAGCGGCACCATTACTCGAAGGGCATTACGTTATCAGTCTGCTGAAGGGGAATGTGAAGTGAATCACATTATCAGGTTGCCCTTGGACGTAAGTGATTGGAATCACATAGTTGACAGCCCCCCCATCCCATGCTAGAAGGACGCATCGCCGCTCGATGCCAGGGGAGTTCGAGGCTCAACGCAATCGATGGGTTGTCTGCCGCCCGGGGCCCCGACTCCTGCCTTAGTGGCCAACGGTCAAGAGAGGACCTCCGACCGTTTAGGGATGCCGGGCGGTGCTTTACGGAGCCGATTTGTGAAGCTGTTTTGTTTCGGAAGGGGTGAAACGTGAAACGTTTAGCGGTCCTGTTTACGCTAGCTGGCCTCGTCGGGCTGGTCGCCGCCGCCTGCGCGGGCGAACCCGAGGTCGTGGTCGAGAAGGAGATCGTCGAGATCGAAAGGGTCGTCGAGGTCCCGGTCGAGACCGAGAAGGTGGTGGAGGTGGTCAGGGAGGTTGAGGTCCCGGTCGAAACCGAGGTTGAGAGGATCGTCGAGACCGAGGTTGAGAAGATCGTCGAGGTGGAGGTTGAAAAGGTCGTTGAGGTGGAGGTTGAAAAGGTCGTTGAGGTGGAGACCGAGAGGATCGTGATCAGCACGCCCACTCCACCCCCGCCCGGAGCCCCGCGCTTTGGAGGGACGCTGAGGGTGATCAGCCACGGAAGCGTCAGCAGCGTGGATCCGGTCTTCTCCCTGTTTGCCGTGGTCAACTACATCTCAAAGCAGTTCTATGAGCAGCTGTTTGCCTGGGATGGCGATCTGAACGCCCAGCCACAGCTCGTGGACACATGGTCCGTTAGCGATGATGGCCTGGAGTACACCTTCACCTTACGCTCGTCCAATTTCCACGATGGGGACACATTCTCTGCTGCGGATGCCGTGGCCTCGATCAACAGGTGGCGCGATGCCGGGACGCCGGCGGCTGGCATCATTCGCAGGTTCACCGATGACGACGCCTTCGAGATCGTTGATAGGCAGACATTCAAGTGGAGTTTCAATGAGCCGCTTGGATCCACCATCTTCATACTCGGCATCCCGCACGGCGCCATGCCGATGATGAGGGAGGAGGATGCCGCCACCCCGTTTACGACCGCTGTCGAGGAGAGAATCGGCACGGGGCCATACAGGTACGTGCGCTGGGATCAGGGCAACCGGGTAGTGGTGGAACGGTTCGATGAATACTCGCCACGGTCCGAGCCATTCCAGCCTGGCGGGTATATCGGACACACGGTTGCCTACATCGACAAGATAGAGTTCCTTGAGATCCCCGACGAAGAGACCAAGATGGCGGGGCTGGAGACCGGTGAGTGGGATGTCATCGAGTTCGCCGGGCTGGACTTTTTCAACCGGCTGAACGACAACCCCGACATCAACGTCACGACCTACGCGCCAGGCCTGAGATCAAACGTCTACCTCAACCCGCAGATTCCGCCGTTCAGCTATAAGCTGGCGCGACAGGCTCTGCAGACCGGTGTGCGGATAGAGGACTTCATGTTCGCCCTCGGGGACCCGCAGCTGTGGCAGGTGTGCGATGCCGTCTACTGGTGTGGCACCCCGCTTGAGACACACGTGGGATCGACCTTCGATGTGGAGTTGAGCGACGGTACCCATACCATCGGATACAACGTCTACGATGTCCCGACCGCCCAGCAGATGCTTGCCGAGTCGGACTACGCGGGTGAGACGACCATAATCCTGAACCCCACGGACCTGGCCGTCCTGACACCGCTTGGTCCGGTGCTCAAGCCGTTCATGGAGGAGATCGGCTTTAACGTGGAGATGCCGGCACTGGACTGGTCCACCATCACGAGCATGTTTGGCAATACGGACTCCTACAGCCTGGCCACCGACGCCTTCGAGCACTACTGCTGCGGCAGTCCCATACAGGATCACCTGATCTCCGGTACTCTGGACTTCATCATCAGGGACTCCGACCTGATCAACCTGCAGCTTGAGTTCGCCCGCGAGACCGACCCGGCAAGGCGCGCCGAGATCATCGACGAGATCCAGGCCGCGCGCTGGGAGAAGGTGACCTCGCTGCTCCTGGGCCAGTTCTTCCCGATGCACCCCAGCAGCGTCGACCTGAGGAACTGGGAGGTCAAGGCGGTCCCGTACTACGCGGGCACCTGGCTGGAAAGGCGCTGATCGCAGTTCCGTCAGGGTAGGGGACGCCGAGTTGCCTATCTGTCCCGCGGGGTCTTCTGCAGGCCCCGCGGGACATCTTTTTTCGCTAGTCTATGGACAAGGAGGATGTAGATGACCCAGTCCACACACCTGTTCAAGCCGGCTAATTTCCAGGCGCGTTACGACGTTAAAGTGCCGATGCGAGACGGGGTTGAGCTGTCGGCCGATGTTTACCTGCCGCACGATAGAACTGGCCCGGTACCGGCGATCCTTGCCCGCACTCCCTACGACAATGGCGATTTTGCAGGTCTGACCAAGGTCGTTGATCAGGCCATCTACTTCGTTCAGCACGGCTACGCGTTCGTCGTGCAGGACGTCAGGGGCAGGTTCGACTCGGAGGGCGAGTTTAATCCCTGGGTAAACGAGTACGACGACGGCCACGACACCGTCGAATGGGTCGGCGAGCAGGAGTGGTGTGACGGCAACGTAGGGATGATGGGGTTCTCGTACGTGGGCGGGGTGCAGTGGCAGGCCGCGATGACCGCTCCCGGCCACCTCAAGTGCATCGCGCCGGGCGTGATAGGAGATGATCATCACGGCCAGACCCACTTTCAGGGCGGGGCGATGCAGCTGGCTCTGGACATGACCTGGACCTTCGCGACGGACGCTCGTACCTGGCACCCGATCGACAACTACGACTGGAAGCGGGTGCTCTCGCACCTGCCCCTGTCGGAGATGGCCGTGGCGGCGGGAAGCTCGGCTGCCAGATTGGCCGACTGGATTGACCACCCGGACTACGATGAGTACTGGAAGCGGATCGCCTACAAGGAGCGTTACGAAGACGTGGTGGTGCCCGTACTTCAGATCGGCGGCTGGTACGACACGTTTACGGTGGGCACCATGAACAACTTCGTCGGCATGCGCGCCCGGGGAGGCAGCGATCTGGCGCGCGCCAACCAGAAGGTGATCGTGGGGCCCTGGGTTCATCAGGCCAGCGAGCATACCCATGCAGGGGACAGGGACTTCGGCAAGGACTCGGTGCTAGACCTCAACGCAGAGCACCTGCGGTGGTTCGACCGCTGGCTCAAGGGTGTCGAAAACGGGGTAGAGGATGAGGCGCCGATCAAGCTGTTTGTCATGGGTGCCGACGAGTGGCGCGACGAGCATGAGTGGCCCCTTGCGAGAACGCGCTTTACGCCTTTCCACCTCCACAGCGGGGGCGAGGCCAACTCCCTGAGGGGAGACGGCACCCTGAGCGTCGAGGCTCCCGGGGACGAGCCTGCCGACGAGTACGATTACAATCCGGCTTTTCCCGTCCCCTCAAACGGCGGCAACAACTGCTGTTTCCCTGAGATCGTCGCCTGGGGCGGCTATGATCAAGACCAGATCGAGCAGCGCGAGGACGTGCTCGTGTATACCTCCGATGAACTGGAGGAGGATCTGGAGGTCACCGGTCCTGTGATCGCAAAGATATACGCGTCGTCCTCGGCTCCCGACACCGACTTCACCGCAAAGCTGGTCGACGTGCATCCCGATGGTTACGCACTCAATCTGTGCGACGGGATAATCCGCGCTCGCTACCGGGACACGCCCGAGCGCCAGGTCTTGATGGAACCCGGAAAGGTCTATGAATTCACTATCGACCTTTTCCCCACGTCGAACTTGTTCAGGGCGGGACACCGCATCCGGCTGGAGATCTCCAGCAGCAACTTTCCCAGGTTCGACCGCAACCTGAACACGGGCGGCAGGTTTGGCCACGAGACGGACATGCGCGTGGCACACCAGACCGTATATCACGACGCCGAAAGGCCCTCGCACGTGCTGCTGCCTGTGATACCGGGCTGATGCGGGAAACGGCTAACCTTTAGTCGACTCCCTGATGGCGTCCTCCAAGGAGGTCATCCTGCGCTCGAGCCGCCTCTGCCTGCTGGCGACCGTCAGGTCGCCCCGCGTGCGCTCCAGGACCGCCCTGAGTGCGTCGGTCTTGTGGCGCAGTCCACGCGTAAGCCCGTCCGGATAGTCCATGGTCACAAGGACCGAATAGACCTCTTCCATCAGGTCCAGGAGATCCTCGCACCCCTTGACCTCGTCTCGTCTGAGCAGGTCGAGTATGCGGCGTCGCATCTCGCTTGCGGCCTCGGCCAGCCCGCCCAGATATGCAGCCGGTCCTACCCCTAGATCATCGGAGGTGGGCAGGGGGCCGCCCCGCACGAACGCAAGCACCGCCGCGGCCTCTACGTACTCTTTGAGCCCATCCTCGGCGAAGCCCGCATACATCACCGCCGGGAAGTCCTTGAGGGCGCCGGTCATCTCGTCGGCAAGATCACGGGCCTCGGCGATCAGACTCTCGGCTCGGTCAAGCTCTCCCCTGTGTACGGCTCTGATCGACTCTGAAGATCTTCGGATCAGGTCTCGCGAAAGCCTGAGGCCTGTCTCGCGGGCCCGGTGTGAGCGCGCGAGCCTGTCTCGCGCCAGATCGGCCTCTCGGCCTAGCCCGGCGATCGATTCGTCCCGGTGGCCAGACGGCTCGGCCAAAGCCTATTCGGACCTCGCCGCCGCTTCCACAATCGCCCGGCAGGCCGTCTCGGGGTCAGCGGCCAGGGTGACCGCGCTGGCGACGCAGACGGCGTCTGCTCCCGATGCGAACACCTCGGAGCAATTGGCCGTATTGATGCCTCCGATCGCGACCACCGGAGGGCGTACCCGTTCCTTTACCGCTCTCACCGTCTCGGTGCCTACGGGTGGCTTGCCGCCCTTGCCCATGGTGTCCGTGGGGAACACCGGCCCGATTGCTATGTAGTCAACACCCTCGGCCTGTGCCCTCAGGGCCTGATCAAGATTCGTGGTGGAGAGACCGATGAGTCGATCTGGCGAAACCAATCGTCGGGCAACGGACGTGGGCAGATCGGTCTGCCCCACGTGCAGTCCAGTCGCTCCGCTGAGAGCAGCAACGTCGGCGTGGTCGTTGACGATCAACGGGGCTCCGTGCGTGTCGCATGCCTTCGCAAGTTCCACTGCCCTTTCCAGAACGGCGCCCATATCGGACCTCTTGTCCCGCAGCTGTATGGCGGATGCCCCTCCCTTGAGCGCCGCTGCGGCGACGGCCGCCGTCGAACGACCTGCGGTAACCTCCGGGTCGACGATTACGTAGACTCCCGATAGTAGTTTGGCCGTCGCCGCCCGGGAGTCTCCCGCCACCTTGTCGGTCGCCCTGCCCAGGACTCGCCGGGCCCTCTGGACCCACTCGGCAGATAGCGGGGAGCCCGCCGACTCGCCAAGCATGGCAAGCGTGTCCAGGGCACTGACGGCCGAGTCCACGGTGGCCAGAGCGAGGCCCGCGGCATCCTGCGTCGCACTGGATATCGCGGTGCGACGCTCGCGCAGGGCGTCCCTGTCGAGATCTTCGACCCCGGGCAGGGGCATCGACTCGCGCAGCATCTTGATGTCCGAGTAGAGGCCCAGGGGCCCGGTGACGAGGATCTCGAGGAGGCGCAGATCCTCAACGAGCGCGTCTAGTTGCGATTTGACGATCGGGAGCATGTGTTCCGGGTCCTCAAGATATGAATCCAGCCGCTCCGGGGAAGAGCGGGCGGACCTGCAGGGCAACCCCGTGGCCGGCGCAAATCTTAACACGGGCTGAAGTACCGGCTGCCGACGAGGGTTTAAGGGCAGTTCTTACCGGGCCGCCGGCGAACCGCGACATGCTAGCGCGACCCTCCGCCAGCCGGGAATGGCCTTAACGAGCCCGTCCGGCGGGCGCTATAGGATGGCCACGCCATCTTCGGCGCCTCCCCTAAGCCGAGAGTCTGGACCGCAGCCTGTCGGAGAAGATGCCCTCGGCCTTGGCCCGGTCCCTGACCGGCGCGAAGGTAATTCTATGTACCTCGCTGGGGCCCAAACTCTCGAGCGCCACAACGTGGGCAGGAGTACAGTAGCCCTTGTGCCGGGCAAAGCCGTAGCCCGGGTACTCGTGATCTAGCTCGCACATGACGCGGTCACGTTCGACCTTGGCCGCTATC
Source organism: Dehalococcoidia bacterium (assembly GCA_965207145.1). Classification (GTDB taxonomy): domain Bacteria; phylum Chloroflexota; class Dehalococcoidia; order Lucifugimonadales; family UBA2962; genus CAUZIR01. The sequence continues at coordinate 1,877,849 of OZ242262.1, forward strand.
GATGCGGCGGCAATCGAAGTGCATAGAGCGTCGCCCTTTACGATGGCCTTCTGCGGGATATCCGAATCAGGAAGGGGAAACGCATCGAGCAGCAGGAAATCCGGGGCTATGGACAGGTTGTCCAAGGCCCTGACCATGGCGAGCTGCACGGCAGGCGCAATGCCGAGGCGGTCGATCTCTTCGGCCGATGCAGAGCCGGTTGAGAGGGCCGCGGCGGCCTCGACGAGCCTGGGCAGGACGGTCTCTCGCTGGGAAGCTGTGAGCTTCTTGGAGTCCCGAACAAGTCCCGTCCATGGCCCTGTGATGGCTCCCGAGAAGACGGCGGCGCCAGCTACCACGGGGCCGGCGATCGGCCCTCTGCCAGCCTCGTCGATACCTGCGACAGCCGAGTAACCCTCGCTCCACAGGCGCTCCTCTTCCTGCATCGAGGGCAGGGGAGATGCGGAGCTTCCCAGTCTCAACTGGCCTTCGCGCGACTCTGAGCCGGACCGGCTAACCGTTCATTCCTCGCTGCAGGCCCCGCAGGTAGGAGACCTGGCCAACATGCTGGCTCTCCTCGACCAGCAGGTGGCTCCACATGCGGCCGATCGAGTAGTCGGGCCTTGCCGAATCCGGACAGCGGTCCAGGTCAAGTTCGTTGATCGACTCAAGGTATTCGACGGTGTCGCTCCGAACCGCGTCCAGGTAGTCCCACAGGTCGCTTGGCTCGAACTCGGGCATGTTACTCACCTGCTCGCCAGACCATCCCCAGCCAGATTCGGGGCCGAAACCTCGTATCTCCCTGACCGGCAAATTGAGCTTCATCGGCCAGCCTCCCCGGTTCCACACCTGGTCCTCGGCCTGCTTGGCGAATCGGTTGATCCACGCGTCCTCGACCCGAGCAATGTGCCAGACGGCGAAGTCGATGTGATGCGAGTCGGGCCCGGGCATAAAGCGGCGCTCCTGGTACGTAAGGCCATCTACGGCCTGCTTGAGTTCATCGTAGTATTCCTGCAGCCCCATGTTGATGACATCGTGGAACCTCATGCCATTGCCTTTCGCGGCGCCGCACTGGGCGGCGCCCTTTGTGGTTCAGGTAACCTGTGCAGGGATGACGGGCTCGGCCTTGGCGCAGTCGCCTCTGCGCGAGCCGGGGGCGTTACCGACCTCTATGTAGCCGCCCCCAAGGACCTCGTCGCCCACGTAGAAGACTACTGGCTGTCCTGGCGTCACCGCCCTCTGGGGCTCCCTGAACGAAACGGAGGCCCAACCGTCGTGTGGTGTCACCGTGGCCCTCGCCTCAGGCGCCTTGTACCTGATCTTCGCGGTGACCTGGATAGGATGGGCCGGCTTCTCGCCCCGCACCCAGTTGACGCGAGACGCCCAGAGATCGGCACGGTAAAGGTCCTGCAGCCGGCCGAGCACCACCAGATCGGCCTCGGAGTCGATCCCGACTACGTAGAGTGGATCTCCGGTGTTTCCGGGCAGACCCAGCTTTCGTCTCTGTCCCACGGTGAAGAATTGAACGCCGGGGTGTTCGCCTAGGACTTCTCCCCGCGGGTCAACGAATCGACCCGGTCTGGGTTTTAGGCTCTTGCTGATGAAATCCCGGTAGTCATTGTTTGGTATGAAACAGATCTCCTGGCTGTCCGGCTTTTCCGCCACTGGCAGTCCGGCCCCTGCGGCAAGACGGCGAACGTCCGCCTTGGGCATCTCTCCAATAGGCAACAGGAGACGGGCGAGCTCAGCCTGGCCAAGCGTAAACAGGACGTACGATTGGTCCTTGCCGTCAATTCCTCTCAACAGGCGGGCACCTTCGTCGTCCCTGAGAACGCGGGCATAGTGGCCGGTGGCGATGTACTGCGCATCTAGGAACATTGCCCTGCGCAGCAGGAAGTCAAACTTGATCCTGTCGTTGCACGCCAGGCACGGATGCGGGGTGCGGCCCCGATCGTACTCTTTGACGAAGTAGTCGATGACGTGTTCCCTGAACTCCCGCTCGAAATTCTGTACGTAGTGTGGGATGCCAATTGTCTGGCAGACTCTCCGCGCGTCTTCCACGTCGTCGACAGAGCAGCACCGCTTGGAGTGCGAATATGCCGACTCGTCGGGCTGAGACCACAGCCGCATGGTGACACCCACGACCTCGTAACCGGCTCGATGCAGTAGGAGCGCGGCCACCGAGGAATCGACGCCCCCGCTCATTGCAACGACCACGCGCTGAATCCGACTGGTCATGAGCGAAAGGCTAGCATAAGCCCCGTTGCGGCACCCCCCCTCCAACGGGTCCCACATAGCCGCCAGCTCTGGGAGGGGCCGAACCGTGCTGCGACCGGGGGTACCCGCACTTGGCATGCAGGGGGCCTTGGCGTGCACGAACAAGTCTCGACATCTGTGAGTGCACTTGCGGCCATGCCGGGCACGCGATCGACCGGCCCGGTGTCGGAGCAATCTTCGCCTCGCCTATAATCTGGTCAATGGCCGCCTACATCGAGAACGACCCGGACCCGCTGTCGCCGGAGTCCCTGGCTCGGTTCGCCGTGGACGTGGCCTCGGACAAGCTGGCCTTTGATATCCAGATGCTGGATATCAGCCGGGTCAGCACCTTCGCCGATTTCTTCGTCATCGCAAGTGTCGATTCCGCGCGCCAGATGAACGCGCTCGTGGAGGACATCGAGATGGCCCTGGAGGCGACCGGAGCCGTTAGGCTGAGACGTGAGGGCAGCCCGGATAGCGGATGGGTCGTGATCGATTTTGGAGACCTGGTCGTCCACATCTTCGGCGTCGAGGAGCGTGAGTACTACGCTCTTGCCGACGCCTGGCCGGGGGCGTCCGAAGTCGTCAGGATTCAATGATCCAGCGGTCGATATCTCGCTCGTATTCGAACAGTTCGTCTTCTCCGAAAAACAGGTCGAGCTCCCTTGCGGCGGCCTGTTCGGAATCGGACCCGTGAATCAGATTCGGCCCGACCGTTAGCGCGAGGTCGCCCCTTATGGATCCCGGCGTCGCTTCTTTGGGGTTGGTGGCGCCCATCACGAGCCTCGTGATGTCGATCGCATCCGGGCCCGCAACAGCGAGCGCGATTATGGGACTTGACGTGATGAACTCCAGGAGGCTGGGGAAGAAGGGCCTATCAAGGTGGGCCTCGTAGTGGCGGCGTGCAAGCTCCTCGCTGACCAGAACCATTTTCGCCCCCACGATCTTGAGGCCCTTGCGCTCGATTCGAGATATCACCTCGCCCGCCAGCCCCCGCTGAATCGCGTCGGGCTTGATCAACACCAGCGTTCGCTGCATCTGAGTATTTCCTTTTTCAGGGTCTGCCAATGGTTACCCCAGGTGCGTCCTGGCCGCAACCGAATACTGAGCACTTCGCATGTAGAGTGGTTCAAGCGTGTCCGGGTGGTCCGTCTGCCCCGTCGCCAGTCTGGACCAGGCTAGTTGGGCGAGCGTGCCGGCCCGCCTCGTAGGAGGCTCATGGTCAGCCATCGTGGCCAGGTCCCCCAGTAGCTCCTTCAGCGTTGGAGCGCTCTCATGGGCCGCCTCACCGCAGAACATGGTCAACTCCTTTGTGCGCTCCGCCAGCTCCGGGACCGTGACCACCGTTAGAGCCTCGGCTGGTCTATCGGACCAACCCGCATAGACGCGACCGCCACCGGCCTCTACGATGGCGCAAACCGGCACATCCGATGGCAGGTGGGGAGACAGCTCGATATCAAGAGTTCCTATACCCACCAGGGGCACCCCGAGCCCCATCGCTAGGGACTTGGCCATCGACATTCCGACCCTGAGCGAACTGAATCCACCGGGGCCTTTAGCAACGAATACCGCCGACAGGTCCGACGGACCAGCCGAGGCCTGCCACATTATGCTTCTGATGGCCGGTGCCAGCTCTACCGAGTGATTTCGCTCCGCTCTCCACGTCCGTTCCTCGATGACTGTGCCCTGGTTGGAGACCGCGACCGAGGCGAAGCGGGTAGAAGAGTCTATGGAAAGTTCCAACTTGCCCTCTAGCTTCCCGACACGCTGAGGCCTCATTCAACCTGCGCGGCGAACGGCCGGGGATCGAGCACGCCCAATACGCCTTCGAGCAGGTCCATGTGCCTGCGGCCGGCCGCAGTCAATGTCAGCTTTCGTTCGTCTTCGCGGTCTTCGACCCTCTCGATGCGGATGTCTAGGCGGTCCGGAGGGAAGGCATGGGGCGCCCTGTCTGCCCATTCCACCAGGCAAAGGCCCTGACCTCGAACATATTCGTCCAGGCCGAGGGTGTCCAGGTCAGAGTCACGCTCGAGCCTATACAGGTCTACGTGGTACATAGGAATCCTGGCGGAGTGCTCCATGATCAGCACGAATGTCGGGCTACGCACATGGTCCCTTGAATCCAGCCCGCTCAGTGCCCCTTGTGCCAGGCGCGTCTTGCCCGCACCGAGCTCACCGGTTAGCAACACCAGGTCACCCGGGCGGGCGAGGCTGCCAATCGCGTGGCCGATCTGTTCTGTCCGGGCGGGTCGCTCCGACCGGAGCTCCCTCTTGGACAGGTGCGGTGGGTCAACTGTTTCTCGGTCCATCGGCAGGTGCCGGTCGGTCAGTGAGATACGCGAATGGCGCGTCTGGCCAGTGGCATGGGCGTGTATTATATTCGGGACCCGGCCAGCTCAGAAAGACGCTTCAACCGTGGCTTCTGCTCTGCCGCCAGAGGGGGAGGCTCCGGACCACGCCCCCTTCTCGATCCCTGCATCGGAGCCCATTTGAGAGTTCTCATAGTCTCTGACGTACACGCCAATCTGGAAGCGCTTAGAGCCGTAATCGCAGACTGCGAGCGGAGAGGTGGATTCGACCAGATCTGGTCACTCGGCGATCTGATCGGTTACGGTCCCGACCCGGGACCCTGTGTAGACCTGATACGCAGTCATGAAGCGATATCTGTGGCTGGCAACCACGATCTGGCCTCTATCGGCCGCCTGAGCCTAGAGGCGTTTAACGAGCATGCAGCCGCGGCCAACCGCTGGACTTCTTCGCAGATAACCGCGGAACAAGCCGAATACCTAAGGGGATTGCCTCTCAGGGTTGAGCAGGGACTGTTCACGATGGTGCACGGGAGCCCCAGGGATCCAATCTGGGAATACGTTATTTCGGTCCCTGCTGCAGTCATCAGCTTTCTTCACTTCGACACGGGATGCTGTCTGGTCGGACACTCTCACGTGCCGTTCCTGTGTAGGCCGATGGCGGAGAAAGGGGCCGCCTTCGTAGAGTTCCCGCTTGACACTCCTATCGGCCTTGGCGGCGACCGGATGATCGTAAATCCGGGAGGCGTGGGCCAGCCGCGGGACGGGGATCCGCGGGCTAGCTACGCCGTATACGACGAGCAGGGGGGCGTCATAGTCCATCACCGGGTGGAGTACGACGTCCAGGCCACGCAGGCCAAGATGGAGGAGGAGGGCCTACCCCAATATCTGATCGACAGGCTGACCCATGGACGTTAGGGATCGGCTAGTCCCTGTCGAGACTCTCGGGATCCGCCCCTGGCACCAACGTCGATGCGTGTGGGACACCTTTATCTAGCCCATCATTCGAGTGCAAATCGTAGTCATCGGCATCGCTCGCCGGACCTACCTGGGGTATTAGGGCGATCCTGTCGTCATGTGCGAGCCTGGGCTCAGGCAATTCCCGGATCGCATCGGACAGCTGTTTCAGACCTTCGGCATCGGTCGTCGGTAGGGCGAGGGCCGACACGCCGCTGCCTCTCATAGCCTCCAGATCTCCGGAGGACAGGATCCCGGGATGGAAGTCGCCTAGGACGATTGCATGGGCGCCGGACGTAATGGCCCTGTGAAGCCTCAATATCGACTCGATGCTGAGAGGGATCGTATCGGCGTCGATCGCAATTGCCACGCCATCTATCGGCAGCGTCTGAACCGCTCGAGAGGTCTCATCGTCAATATCGGCTGCAACGGTCAGGAACTTTCCCAGATCCTCGTCGGTCAACACCGAGCCAGGGGTTCCGGCTGCGTCGAAGACCACAAAGTCCGCCCCTGCGGCCTTTAGTTGCTCGACCTTACCGCCCGGCAATGCTCCGGTGCGAACCCCCCACGGCAGACCGCTGAGAGCCGTTGAGGCTGACTGAAGCAGGTCCTCGGACAGATCTACCTCCTCCAGGAGCAAGGCGTCGACGGGGGCCCCGGATGCATCGAGCGCCGACAGTTGCTCGGGGTCAATCCGGCCCACCATGAGGATGTCAGGTACCTTGTCGGTGCGTCTTGCAGCCCGACCAAATCCCATGGGCTCGCTGTCTCGCCTGCCCGCCCTACCGAGCAGATCGGTGAATCTCGTCATCGTGCCTGCCAAACCTTTCGTATCCTCCGTTCGCTCCCTGCCGCCCCCGGCCATCAGGCGGCTTCGTCCCGGTGACCCGAGTGTATCGGTTGGTGTGGATTCTGGACCAGCCGGTCCTTCCAGAAACTGCAAGGAGGGCCCAAAGTTCGCTTGAACTGGCGGCTCGTATTGCAGGACGATTCCCGGTGGACTGCAATCGAGGTCGAGGCAAGTGAAGTATATCCAGCACGAAGGCGACTACCTGAAGTTTGTCGCGGTCGAGCCCAACGGCTACGACCGGAGCGGCTCATATCCGATGATCGTACTCTTGCACGGCTTTGGGGCCCACATGGGCGATCTGGCTGGACTGGCCCCGGCGATTGACTCCCGGGGCTACGTCTACGTGTTTCCCAACGCCCCCATAGCTATGGATATGGGCATGAAGGGCGAGAACTACGCTTGGGCACCTCTTGGAGGCGACGGCACTGATGAGGCGCTGGCTTATGCGGACAGGCTGATTGCCGGCTTCCTGGATGAGGTAGTGAGCATGTATGGACCGCCCGAGGGGCAGGTGGTGCTGGGCGGCTTCTCACAGGGAGGTATGATGGCCTACCGCAACGCGCTTTCGTACCCGGAGAGGTTCGCGGGGATCGCCGCCCTGAGCTCCATGCTCGGCAGTGGGCGTGATATCGAGGGAGTGATGCCTGCCACCAGAGACCAGGCCATATTCGCCTCGCATGGTACTGCCGACACGATGATCCCTGTCGCGGTAGCCCGCAAGAACATCGAATTCCTACGATCTCATGGCTACGTCCCTGACTACCGGGAATACTCCATGGCACACGAAGTGTCGCTGCAGGTTGTCTCCGACCTGACGGTCTGGCTCCACAAAGTCGTCGACCCCTTCATCCCGGCCTCCTAGCACCAGAAAGTCCCACCAGGCTCGAAGGGCGGTTCCGCTTGGAAGCGGCCTTGTCGGGGCCGCCGTCTCCACGTACCATCTGCGCCGGGGAGTAGACTTGGCCAGACGCAACGCGATCCTGGAGAGGGCGGAGAGGGGCGAGAGGTCGCTCGGATGCTGGCTGACCTTTCCTTCGGTACAGGTGGTCGAACTAATCGCGCTCGCTGGCTTTCACTTCATTCAGATCGACGGTGAGCATGGTCCATTCGCGCCGCAGGACGTCGAGAGCACCTGCCTGGCGGCGCAGGCGGTCGGTCTGACGGTCACTGCCAGAATTCCGAGTCTGGACGCCGGCACTGTCAATTCCTACCTTGACAGGGGCATACAGGGCATCATGGGCCCCCACGTGGAGAGCTCCCTAGAGGCCGCTGCACTGGTCTCCGCCTGTCGATTTGCGCCGGAGGGAGAGCGCAGCTGGGGTGGTGGAAGGGCCCTGCATTTCAATGATCCGGGCTCCGTGCAGGACGATGACGGAAGTCGGGCTGACGTAATGGCTCGCGCCAACGCCGAGATGATCGTAACGGCCCAATTGGAGTCCAAGGCCGCTCTTGATGCCATCGATGATCTGCTCGCCGTTCCCGGGATCGACTACTTCGCGTTCGGCCCAAACGACCTGGCCCAGTCGATGGGTCTTCCAGGCCGCCCCGAAGACCCTGCTGTCAAGGCTGCCATGGCGCAGACAGTGCAGCGGGTCCACGCCGCCGGCCGCAAGATGACCACGGATGACATGTCGATGACGTACGTCCAGAGCCTGCTGCTTGATGCGGGCCGCGCGTTCGTCGAATCCAACTGAAGGAGTCCCATCAATGCGAACTATGAGGGCGGCCCTTTACCAAGGTTCCAGGAAGCTCCTGGTGCAGGACGTGCCGGTCCCCGACGTTGGACCCGGCGAAGTGCTCGCTCGCGTGCGAGCCGAAGGGGTCTGCGGCTCGGACCTGCTCATCTGGTGGGACAAAACCGAGCCGGATCAGATACCGGCCGGCCATGAGGTGGCCGGTGAGATTGTCGAGGTCGGCGAGGGAGTCGATCCGGCCCGGGTGGGGGAGAGGGTCGCCATAGACATCCTGGGATTCGGCGTCAACTGCAGTTCTTGCTTCTACTGTCGGCAGGGCCAGCCCATCCAGTGCCTCGATAAGAAACCCGATACGGGCGGAGGCTATGCACAGTACATCAAGCGCAACGCCGCCGGCTGCTTCCCAATCCGCGAGAGGATGACTTGGGAGGAGGCGGCTCTGGTTGAGCCTCTTGCCGTCTCGGTGCACGGCTGTCGCCGCGGCAGACTTGAGGGCGGAGAGACGGTGCTGGTCTTGGGTGCGGGCAACATCGGCCAGACCGCGGTCGCAGCGGCACGGGCGATGGGCGCAGGCAGGGTACTGGTCACCGCCAGGCACGCCCACCAGGGCGAGTTGGCAAAATCCCTGGGTGCAGACGTCATTCTTCCGGACCACGGCGATGAGCTTGCCGAGGCCGTCGCCGACGAAACCGCCGGCCGCGGTGCCGACCTGACGCTGGAATCGGTCGGTGGCCGGACGGATGCAACGATCCAGCAGTCGATTCAATTCACGCGGCCACAGGGGCGCATCGTCATATTGGGGGGCTTCTGGGTGCCGATAGAGATCGACTGGATGAAGCCTCTCTTCAAGGAACAGTCGGTGATTTTCTCGTCCTGTTACTCGGTGCTCGACGGTCGGGACGACTTCGAGGTAGCAATCGACATGATGGGGTCGGGCAGGGTGGACCTGAAACCGATGGTGACACACAAGTATGCCTTGGAGGACATCCAGGAGGCCATCGACACCGCCTTTGACAAGTCCACCGGCTCCATAAAGGTCCAGATCCACCAACAGGGTTAGGATCTCCCCTCCACGCTCACCGTGGTGGGAGGAACCGGCCGGATTCGGAGAACGGGAATCGAGAGAGTACGGGTCTAGGGAGATTGACCAGATGGCTGCGAAGATGAAGGCGGCGCTATGGAATGGGAAAGGCGCGATGGAGTTGGCGGAGGTCGACCGGCCTCCGGTAGAGCCCGACGGGGCCCTCGTGCTCGTAAGGGCGGAGGGCATCTGCGGTTCGGACCTCCTGCTCTATGCGGCCAAGACCGATCGGGAGACGCAACCTGCAGGCCACGAGATAGCCGGCGAGATCGTCGAGGTCGGCGAGAGCGTTGATCCGGCCCGCATAGGAGAGCGTGTGGCCATCGAGGGAATAGGTGTTGGGCGTGCTTGCCATACATGCTTCTATTGCAGGGAGGGCCAGTATTTCCTCTGCGAGAACCTTTCGCCCGACACGGGCGGCGGATACGCTGAATTCGTCTCGCGCAAGGCTGCCGGCCTCTACGAATTGGCCGAGAGCATGACCTGGGAGGAGGGAGCACTTGTCGAGCCTTTCGCGGTCGGACTGCACGCCATGCGACGCGGCGAGCTGAGCGGCGGTGAGACGGTGGCTGTGCTGGGCTCGGGGACCATCGGCCTGTGCACCACCGCGGCCGCGCGCGCCATGGGCGCCGGCACAATAGTTGCGACCGCCCGTTACCCTCAGCAGGCTGAGATGGCCAGGCGCGTGGGAGCCGACATAGTCGTAGGCTCAGACGGCAGTGAGCTCAAGGAAGCGCTTGGCGAAATCACTGGCGGGCTTGGAGCCGACCTGACAGTTGAGACCGTCGGTGGGCGCACCGACGTGGCCTTGAACCAGTCTGTTGACGTCACCCGCATGCAAGGCCGGGTCGTTACGACCGGGAACTTCTATGGCCCGATGAGAATCGACTGGATGGAGGCCCTCCTCAAAGAGATATCTATCATCTGGTCGGCCATCTACGCGACCAGCCGTGGCCGAAATGAGTTTGACATCGCCATAGAAATGATGGGATCAGAAAGGGTGGATCTACGGCCGTTGGTGACCCACAGGGTCTCTCTTACAAACATTCAGGCCGGATTCGACACGGCCGTTGATAAGAGCAGCGGCGCCATAAAGGTCCAGGTTCACACGGTCTAGACCCCGGGCCGCGCGGAGTAGCCGGAGCGTGCATCGCGGCCGGAAGTCCATGTCGGTGGCCCAGGCTGCGTGTCCCTCGCGGTCAGGCTGAACAGCTCACCTCTGCACAGAGTACAGAGGGGTCCGATTGCGAAATGCCGTGGTCAGACAGGGGACGACGTCCCGTACCTGGGTAAGCCGTAAACAGCATCTTCGGAGGTCAGGGCTGGTTTATCCTGCTTGCCAGTAAACAGGGGAAAGCCAAACATCTGGCTCCAATGGGAAAGCCTTCATTCAACATGCCTACTCGAGTACGTGAGGCCTGCTGGCAAGCAAAGTTGAGACACTTGAGGCAGGCGAACCTCGGCGGAAATGAATGCGCGCTCGATGTGGGGGCCACGGAGTCAAGTTGAACTGTCGGCGGCCCGGTTGCGCCGGTATTAGGTAGAAGTGACGGAGTGACTCCTTGGCCAGTGCGGGAGTACCTGAAGTGGGAGGAGATGCGATTCTAGTCCGGAGCGTATCCCGCCCAGCGACAGGTCGAAATTGCGAGTCTTAACCAAACTCGGGAGAAATTCATGCCTGGGAAACTGGACAGTAAGGTAAGCATCATCACCGGAGCCAGCTCAGGCATAGGGCGGTGTACTGCCCTCCTCTTTGCAGGGGAAGGTGCGAAGGTCATCGTCGCCGACGTCAACGAGCGAGGCGGCGAGGAGACTGTCGCGCTCATAGACGAGTCCGGAGGAGACGCTCTTTTCGTCCAGACCGATGTCTCCCAGCCCTCTCAGGTCCAGGAAATGGTCCAGCGCGCGATAGATTGCTACGGCAAGGTGGACCTGCTAATCAATGTTGCCGGCAGGCAGGTACAGACTCCTCCCCTGGTCGACGTTACAGAAGAGGAGTGGGACTTGGTGATGGATATCAACGTCAAGGGTATTTTCCTTTGCTGCAAGTACGCGATTCCCCGCATGCTCGAAGCGGGAGGAGGAGCCATCGTAAACGTGGCCTCCATAAATGCGCTGCGAGGCTCGACGTTTTCGGCTCCCTATTCCGTGAGCAAGGCTGGCGTGGTGCAGTTGACAAGGACCGCCAGCAGCCAGTATGCGACGGATGGAATCCGTTCCAACTGCGTACTCCCGGGCCTCATCGACACCCCCGGCTCTCAGGCCGTGGAAGGCGCAGCCGGCATATTCGATGAGTACGTGTCAGGGATTCCTCTAGGACGGGCCGGCCAGCCCGAGGATGTCGCCAAGCTCATCCTCTATCTCGCCTCTGATGATGCAGCCTTCGTAACCGGCTCCGCATACGTTATCGATGGTGGAGACGACGTTCGATGAACTGACACACTTTCGGACTCAATAGGGGTACTCAGGGTGACCCTTACCCTGCGTACCCTCACCGGCCTCGGGCGCGGAGGCCACTGTAGCTTCCCCAGCCGCTTCGACCGCTGTTGCGCTCTGTTGCTCTGAAGGTCCGGTGCTGGATTCGCCAGCGTCGTCCGAGTCCTGATCCCGGCTTGACTCGAGTCCGGAATCTCCGCCTCCGCTCACTTCTGACACCACCCGTCGCATCTGCTCTTCCGCCCACCGCTTAATCTCGTCCAGCGAGGGGGGTGATATGTAGAACACCTGTATGTCGCCGGGAAACTGCACCCGGTGGTCTTCGCTGAGGATACACAGTCCCGCCTCATCATCCCCTAGGGTCTTGTCTATTGCGGTGGCCATGTGTGAATACCTGGCCTTCATGGCGTCGTCGAGGGAGTCTCTGGCTATCCTGGCGACCCTCTCGCTGGCCAGTCCCATCGACAGGCATAGTCTCCAATCGGAGGCCTCAAGGAACGCCTCCTGGTGGTCGGTTGGCTCAAGTGTCGCGGTAGACTGGCACAGGACATTTACGAAGGCGTGCCCGTGGGGGTTGAGGCTTTCCACCGTACGCAGCCCCTCCTCACCCGGCTTGAACACGGACTCGTGGTATACGTGCGTTACCTTGCTAAGGGTTCGTTCAAGACTCTCCACCTGCTGACGCACCTCGTCCCAGTAGCGGTTGAGCATCTGCACAAGGTCGTCTGGAATACCAGGGCCCGCCAGCAACGTGGGTACCAGGTAAATCTTGCGGCCGGACCTAAAGTTCTCTGCTTTCGGTCTCGGAATTTCCGTGATTCGCTGGGTCATTTCGTGTCAGCCGTCCGCAATCTCCACCCTGACGGCGCAGACCTTGAACTCCGGTATTTTGGAATCCGGGTCCAGAGCTGAGTTGGTGAGGAAGTTGGCGGCCGACTCCTTCAGCTTCGTAAAGGGCACGAATACCTGTCCCTCCTCCATCTTTTCGTCAAATATCACACGCGCCTCTAAAGATCCTCTACGCGATTTCAACCGTGCCCAGACACCCTCCTCCAGGCCGTAGCGTTCCCCGTCCCGTTCGTTCATCGAAACGGTCACCTCGGGCGCGCGGGCCATGAGGGCGGATGCCCTACGCGTGATGGTACCGCCGTGCCAGTGGTACAGGATGCGGCCGGTGTTAAGGATCAGGGGGAAGCGTTTCGTGGGCATTTCCTCCGCCGCTGGACCCTGGTCGAAGGCGACGAACCTCGCTGGCTCGCCGTGCGGAAACTCATCCGCGTAAAGGTAGCGGGTGCCGGGGTGTTCGGGGGTAGTGCAGGGCCATTGCACCCCTCCCTCGCGCTCCAGTCGGTCGTAGTCGATGCCGCTGAACATCGGGACCAACGCGGCCATCTCATCCCATATCTGCGAGGGGTGTGAAAAAGAAAACTGGCCATCGAGTTCAAGCCCCCGTCGCTTGGCTACGCGCTTTGCAAGATCGCATACGATCTCCCAATCCGGCCTGCTGTCACCAACCGGCTTTACCGCCTTGCGAACCCGCTGTACCCGGCGCTCGCTGTTGGTGAACGTTCCGTCCTTTTCGGCAAAGGAGGTGGCCGGTAGCACCACGTCGGCTATCTCAGCGGTCTCGTTCATGAAGATGTCCTGCACGACCAAGAACTCGAGGCTCTCAAAGGCCCTCTGGGCATGGGTCAGGTCGGGTTCCGACAACAGGGGATTCTCCCCGGTCACGTACATGGCCTTTATTCCGCCGGTAACCATCTCGCCGGTCATCTCGGTGATCACGAGACCGCCTTTCTCAGGCAAGGGGTGTCCGCCCCACGCCTGTTGGAAGCGGGCGAATTGGTCCGACTCTACTTTCTGGTAACCCGGGAATGAATCGGGAAGGCAGCCGGAGTCTCCGCAGCCCTGTACGTTGTTCTGGCCCCTAAGGGGCGAGACGCCTGAACCCGGTCTACCCAGCTGTCCCGTTACCAGGGCGAGGTTGAGCAGGCTGTGCACATTGGGGGTGCCGTTCGTGTGCTGAGTGATGCCCATACCCCAGATGAGGCAGGAACCAGAGAACGGCGGCGAAGCGTATGTGCGCGCCGCTTCGGCCACATCTTCGGCTGGCACCCCGGTGATTCTCTCGGCAAACGATGCGCTGTAGCGCCCGATAACGGCGCGCCACTCCTCGAAGCCCTCGGTCCTGGCACGGATGAATTCCTCATTGGCCAGGCCCTCCTCCAATATCACGTTGGCCATGGCGTTGAACAGCGCCACGTCGGTACCCGGTCTCGGCCTGAGCCACAGGTCGGCGTAGTCGCACATTCCAATGCGCCTGGGATTGATTACGATCAGCTTGGCGCCGCGTTCGACCACAGCCCGCCGCATGCGAGCTGCGGCAACCGGATGGTTGGAGTCGGCGTCCGAGCCGGCGATCATCAGGCAGCCGGCCTCCTCGTAGTCGACGTATGAATTGGACGTGGCCCCGCTGCCCAGCGCGATCTGCATCGCCGCCACTGAGGGCGCATGACACAGGCGAGTGCAATGGTCAATGTTATTGGACTTCATCACGAGCCGGGCGAACTTCTGCTGGACGTAGCCGTCCTCGTTAGTGGCCTTGGCAGAGCAAAGGGTGCCGAACTCCTCACCGCTGTAGCGAGCCAGCCTGTCGGAGACGGTGTCCAGTGCCTCGTCCCAGCTCACCGGCCGAAGCACGCCGTCCTTTCGAACCAGCGGCTCGGTCAGGCGACTCTTGTCGTGTACGAACGTGTACCCGAACCGTCCCTTGACGCAGAGCATACCCAGGCTTGACCGGTTGTCCGGGTCATCCAACATCTCAACTATGCTGCCTTCGCCATTAATCCTGGCTTTAATGCCGCAGCCGACCCCGCAGTAGGGGCAGGTGGTGTTGATGGTTCTGGCGACATTGGAGACCGCCTGTTTGGTGCGGATGGCTCCGGTAGGGCAAACGGAAAGACACTGGCCGCAAGTTGTGCATACCGAGTCCGCAAGGTTACGGTCCATGAAAGTGCCGATTCGGCTGGATGCGGCGCCGGTTCCAAGGAAGTCGATGGCGCCTATGAACTGATGGCTGTCCTGGCAGGCACGGGTGCAGCGTCCGCAGAGGATGCAGTCCTGCATAGCTATGTCGAATACCGGGTTGGATGTATCCGCCATATCCCTTGGACGGCCCGACCATCGCGAGGAAGCGATGCCATGGTGCTCGGCGGCGACGGTCAACTCGCGGTGGTCGACCATATCCGGCGCGCCGTTCTCCGAAGGGGACTGCGGGACGCAGACCGTGTCCGACTCCGGAAACATGGCCATGGTCAGCTCTATCACGCCGGAGCGGATGCGACGCAGGCCCGGTGTATCCGTTCGAATCCTCATCCCGTTGGCTGCCGGAAGGGAGCAGGAGGCCGGATAGCCGCCCACACCATCCACCTGCACCAGGCAGGTGCGGCAGGCCCCGATCGGCTTCATGTCAGGATCTTTACACAACTGGGACAGATAGGTGCCGGAGAGATTGACGGCATCCAGTACCGAGGCCCCGTGGCCCACGACGACCTTCCGTCCGTCTATCGACACTTCCATGCTCATCTCTGCGCGTCCGGGCTACCCACTGGACGGTCTATCCTCACTACGGCGTCCGGTGCCCTTGCCGACGCGACGTCTCGGTCTGGTCGGCTGCGACCAGGCGACGCCCAGCGCGGCTCCAATTCCTACCCCTGTTGCCACACCAATGGCCACCGAGTCGAGGAAAGCGCCGGTTGCAACACCTGCGGCGATGCCGATGGCCACTCCTGCGCACAGCCGGCTGTTGCTACCGATGTTCATGTTCACAGTCCATGCACTAGTCGCATAAATCCGGGAGCGCGATCAGGCCGTCTCACCAATCCTATAACACGAACATCACTTCTCTTGAGGGATGCCTAACTCCCTCCCAAAGAAGTGAAGCGTGCTGGTTACGGGACCGCCTGCGGCCTGTCCTAGGCCGCACAGGGAGGCAGAGCCGACCACTTCGGCCAGATACGTCAACTCCTCTACATCTGCCTTGGAGGCACCGCGGCGGGCCAGCCGGTCTATCACCTCGACAATTCGGGGCGTACCCTCGCGGCAAGGGGTGCACTTGCCGCAAGATTCGTCGGCGTTGTAGGCGGCGAGCGCTCGCATCGCGTCCAGAATTCCTACGGATTCGTCGATGGCGACTAGCCCGCCGGCGCCTAGGATGACTCCTGACTCGTGCAGCATACCTGGCATGATCTTGATATCAAGTGAAACTGGCGACAGCAGCCCACTCGACGGCCCACCGACGCCAAGCGCGGTCAGCACACTTTCGTCTCGCATGCCTCCTCCAATGCCCTCGACCACAGTAGAGAGGGGAGTCCCGAAAGGAGTCTCCACCAGGCCGGGCCGGGCCACCGCGCCCGACAGGCTAAGTACCTTGGTTCCGGTGGCGTTCTCAGCGCCGAGTGCGCTGAACGCAGCTGGCCCCGCGGTCAGGATGAAGGGCAGGTTCGAAAGGGTCTCTGCGTTGTTGATCACGGTGGGTCGGGCGTTCAGGCCCGCCTCGGTGGGGAAGGGAGGACGCAGCCTGGGCTCGCGGCGTCGGCCTTCCATGGTGTTCAGCAGCGTCGTCTCTTCACCGCACACGTAGCCTCCGGCCCCGCGCCGTATCGTAGCCCGTACTGACCAGCCCGAGCCAAGTACATCCTCTCCTATCAGGCCAAGTGCCTCGGCGTCGGCGAGCGCCCTTTCGATTCGACGGGCTGAAAGATCGGCTTCTGCGTTGATGTACAGGTATATGACACTGGCCTGGGTCGCGTAGGCGGCAATCAGTGCTCCCTCGACGATACGGTGGGGGACCCCTTCCATCAGGTGTCGGTCCTTGAACAGCCCTGGCTCACCCTCTTCTGAGTTAACGACCAGGTAGCGAGATCCCTCCGCCGCCGCCCGCGCGGCCTCCCACTTGAGAGCCGCCGGGTAATACGCGCCGCCGCGGCCCCGGAGGCCAGACTCCTTAACGGTCGCAATTGTTGCTTCCGGCGAATCCGACAATGCGGCGGCCAAGCCGCGGTAGCCGCCAGACTGCAGGTACTCGTCGATGCCCTCCGCATCGATGTCGCCGCACCCGTTCAGGACCACGCGGACCTGGCCTTCGATGAAATCTGAGACGTCATCCGCATAGCGCAGAGGCGTGCCGCCTCCCTCGATGATCGTGGATACGCGGATGGCCATGTCCACGTCGACCCTGGGCAAGAGTACGGTCTTCCCATCCGGAGCGGTGATGATCACTTGGGGGCCGGCGTAGCAGGCGCCATCGCATCCGGTAGCAACGAGTCTGGCGTTGTCGAGCAGATCCTCCTCGAAGGCCCTCAGGACATCCTCCGCCCCCAGTGCAATCGAGCAGTGGCCCGCCCGCACCGCGACACGGATCTTTCCGGCACTACTCTCCAGTCTTGTGTTCGCCCCCTCGCGCAGGCGCTCGTACGCTGGTAGGGCAGTCACGCCGTCACCTTCTCGCCTAGGCGATCCACGACTTTGGCAGCCCGCTCCGGGGTCGCTCGACCGAGCCATCGTCCGTCCAGCTGCAGGGCCGGCGCTACACCGCACAGGAATCCGCAGGCTGTGGTCTCAAGGGTCACCGTCTTAACCGGGCCAACCTCCGCCGTTTCTCCCGGCTCGACGCCCAATCGGGCCTTAACGGCGTTCAGTATCGAGTCCGCCCCCGAAATCCGGCAGCTAAGGCCCGTGCAGACCCGGATCATGTGCGAGCCGGGTTTGTCGATGCGCAACTCCGAGTAGCTGGTAGCAGCACCGTATACCTCGCTGGCAGGTATCCCAAGATGCCAGGACACGACTTCCATCGCCCAATCGGGCAAGTAGCCGAAGCGATGCTGAAGATAATGCAGTGCAGGCAGCAGCATCCCGCGCTCCCTGGGGAATCGATCCCGCAGATCGGCGCGTAGTCCCTTGCGCTCTCCGTCCCTTTGCCTGTCTCGTGCCACCCGGGGTGCTATGCCTTGGCGACCGGCAGTCCCAGCTTCAGCAGGCCCAGGTCGGCCAGTTTGGAATCAGGGATGGTGCCGTCAGGCTCCCAGCCCCTAGCCTGGTAGTAGGCAGCTATCATCCGATCGAGGTCCCGCCTCGAGAGCCTGACGCCCTTGACAGGTCCGTCGCTGAGTTCCTCCTCTAGGATTCTTCGGGGAAGGGAATCGTCCGCACGGGACCAGCCCTCTCGGAGGTTGAACAGCTTTTTCAGGTTGTTGATGCGCTCGCCGGCAATGCGAAGCTCTTCTGCCGTAACGTCCCATCCAGTCACGCACGACATCACGTCTGCCGACTCGGCGTAGAAGTCCGCGAAGGCGCGGCGCAGGAATTTGCACCAAACAAGTGAATCCATCACCGCCGATCGGTCCTCACCTTCGGCGACGATGTGGCCCATCTGAGAATCTGCATTCAGCCGGTCCACCCGGGACGAGAAGTCAGCCTCGTAGGCCGAGGATCGGTTGTGGCACGCGCCCCTGGTGCTGACCGCCAATGCCAATGCCATGGTCTTGAGGGAACGGGGTTCGTACCCGGGCATCTCAAGTCCCTTTACATGCATTGCCCACGCTTCCGAGCCTCTACCGATCTGATTCGCCGCCCTGCGACTGCCATCCGCCAGCAGGTCGCCTAGGCCCCGCCGGTGCGCAATGTCCTGCAGGATCGTCGGCAATGCCCCTTCGTCTCCGAACCGCAGGGCCGCTCCGTTTTTGGCCCTTGTGCCATCCAACAGGCCTCTCGATGCGGCTTCGGCGGCCCAGGCTATGGTCGCGCCGGCACTTATGGTGTCCATGCCCAGCTCGTCGCAGAGAACGGACGCGCGTAGAACTGCGTTAGGATCTGAGATGCCCATCAAGGAGCCCAGGGCGAAAGCCGATTCGTATTCCATTCGGCCTTCTACCTTGGTTCCCTGGTCCCTCGTGGTCATCACATGTTCACAGCCTATGGTGCAGTTGGCACAGTGGGCGGTTCGAACTAGATGATCGGTCTTGAATCGCTCCCCCCCGATCTTCGCTGCGCCCTCAAAGGTTGAGGCCTGGAAGTTTCGGGTGGGCAGGACGCCCAAACGGCTGAATACCTCGACATTCGCCATGGTGCCTAGGGTCCTGTACTTTTCCGTCGCCTGTCCCAGGCTACGGCGGCTTAATTCAACTCCAATGCGGTTTAGAGCGACCGGATGCGCGACCTTGACTTTCGCCGATCCCTTTACCGCTATGGCCTTGAGGCCTTTGGACCCCATGACAGCACCGACACCGGTCCGGCCCGCCTGCCTGCCTCCTTCACTACTTATGCTGGCGAACCTGACAAGCGACTCGCCGGCAGGTCCTATGCAGGCCACGCGAAAGCCCCTTCCCAGGCGCTCCTTCACCAGTCGCTGCGTATCCGTAGTCGTCCTTCCGGCAAGGTCGTGGGCGTCAAGGAGGTCTACTTTTCCGTCCTCGATTCGCAGAAGGGTAGGGCGCTCGCGGGCGCCCCTTATGACCAGAGCGTCAAAGGCGCAGCGCTTGAGTTCGGTGGCCATAAAGCTCGACGACAGCGAGTCGCCTATTAGGCCCGTGAGCGGCGACTTCGCCAGGACCGCGAACTTGCTCGAGGTCGTCAGCCGGGTTCCCACCAGGGGGCTGGTCACGAAGATCAGGGGGTTCAGGGAGCCCAGGGGCTCCGCCTTCTCGGGGCAGTGCCGGTACAGCAGCCAAGCACCAAGTCCCGTTCCGCCGATGAAAGCCCGCAAGATCTCATCGGGAATGAGCTCGTACGTCGCCTCTCCCGTATCGAGGTCCACCAGGAGAGAGCGGCCGTGATAGCCGTAAACCTCTTCGTCTTTGATCAGACCGGTTCCCCTTAAGCCAAGGTCATTCATACCGCGCCGTGCCGTTCGCAAGGCGATTCCAACTCTAGCCGCCTGCCTGGCTGGAAAACAGGAGAATACGGTCTCCAGACATTACCTGCCTGGTCTCGGAGGACATGAAGCAGGTGCCGTTGAGGTTCAATACGTAGCTTGAGAGTAGTCCTCCATTTGGGTCTATCACCTCGCCCAAGAGCGCCGGTTCTACTTTGGACAACCGCTCGGCAACTTCGGCGGCTGAAGCCTTGCCTGGCACGCTCAAGTCCACACTGCTTCGGCCGGCCAGCAGCCTGGCGTTACCGAACAGTTCAATTGTCACCCTTCTCTCAGGATCGCCCACTGATCTCCAACTCGTCCCCGAAGTCTCTCCCCGCGCGACGCTCACGCTGTCCATTCAGTGGCGCCGGTTCAACGTGCGCTGTTCGCGCTATCGGCGAACGGAGCCTGATAGGCCGATAGTGCCGATGTTTTGTGTTTTGTATAGCTCTATCCTAAGGGATCGCTCGCCGTCTCTGCCGCGCGTGCCATCGCGATCTCAAGGTCTGCCGGAGTGTTGACGTTGAAGAAACTCCAAAGCCCCGGATCGAGTGCCTCAACCTTGAGCTGCGGCAGGTACTTTACCCTGACCATTTCGAAGAACGCCGAGATCTTTAGCTCTCCGGCGTCTACATTCTTCCTGATAGGTCCTATGCAATCCTTGGAGTAGAGGGCGTGGATAGGTTCAGGTCTCCCGTCCAGTAGGGGGACGACGGCATCATAACTGCTCCTCGCAGATGCCATTTTGGCGAGTAACGCCTGGTTCAGGAAGGGCATGTCGCAGGCGACGACGAGCGCCCAGGCGCGCGATGCGGCGGTAAGTCCCGTAAGGATTCCCCCGAGCGATCCGGAGTTGGGGTACAGGTCACTGACGACTCTCGCCTGTGTCGGAAGTGGAAGCGCGCGGGCCTGTTCCTCCTCGGCGACGACTACGACAGTTTCCGAGGATATCGGCTCGATGGCGGAGATGACTCGGGCTATAAGCGGCACGCCGCCGACGAGCTCGAGAGCCTTGTTTCGCCCCAGGCGGCGGCTGCGCCCGCCGGCAAGGACGACGGCGGTGATTGACCGGAAGTCAATGGAGCAGTTCGCCGCGGTGCCACCGGCCTCCAGTACCATTGACCAAGATTACCACGCGGCTCACGTTCGGGCATCGTCTGGTCTCAGTGAAGGGGGCAGAGCCCCCGCTCGGTCAGTTGTGGGAGGTTGCAGGCAGGATTGCTACCGGTCCCACACTGGATGTCGAGAGTGCGGGGAAGGGCGGCCATCAGCGTAATGACACTCAGGCAAGGCCACCTGATGGGATTGGCAGTGACCGCCTGTCAATTGCTCTTCGACACTTGGGCGACCACTTTCCCGGTTTCCCGGGTATCGTAGCCGTCGAGTTCGTCTACACGTTCCTTGAACGCGCGTGATCGGATAGCTGCTAGGGCAGTTTTCACCGGCTCTGCATCGAGCAACGCCGATGGCGTCACGAGATCGTAGCGTTCCCTGACCAGGGGCACGAAGTCGAGATCGAAAGCACGGGCGGCAGACTGTATGCCAAGCCCAACGTCTGCTCGCCCGCTATTTACTGCGGCCGCGACGGCTAGGTGAGTGTATTCCTCGCGCCCGTATCCTTCTATTGATTGGGGTGAGAGACGCGCCGTCAGGAGTTGATGGTCCAGCAGAACGCGGGTTCCGGAGCCCCGCTGTCGGTTTACGAACGTAGCCCGCCGATTTGCTATGTCGGACAGGGAGGCTATGCCGAGTGGGTTACCCCGGGCAACGATCAGCCCCTGGATCCTGTGCACCAGAGTGACAACCGTCACGTCCCTTGAGACGTGGCGTCGAACATAGCTGAGATTGTATTCCCCGGTGTCGGGGTCGAGCAGGTGTGTGCCGACCATGTGGGCCTCGCCTCGCTCAAGGGCCACCAGACCACCGAGGGAGCCAACATTCGCCGACGCCAGACGTGAGCCGCCGGTTTCACCGAGCAAGTTGGCCAGGACGTCCAGAGTCAGATCGTGGCTTCCGGTAACAACGATCGTGTCTTCAATCTCGTTCAGAGACCGAAGCAACTCCACCCTTACTTTCGAACCGGCCTCCAACCCCTCGGAAAAACGTGGAATCAGGGCGATGCCGTCGGCCTCGACCAGCGACATTATTACCCCCGCTCCCCGCCGTATGGGTGTGGCCACCAGACTGCCGTCAACACGCCCCAGGCGGACTCTCAAGAACTCGTCCTCGCCTGCAGGGGAGAAGATCTTCCTGGTAACCACGGCCTCCGCCGTCGGGCCCCGGGTCAGGGCAGTCAGCTCATGGAAATGAGAAGCTCTTGTTGAGATGCCGAGGCATCGCTCTATGGTCGATTTCAAAAAGAGTTCGGATGTAACTAGCGCAGAGACCGGATAGCCGGGAATACCCAGCACCGGCCGTCCCTTCACGACCCCGAGCACGACCGGGTGCCCGGGACGAATTGCGACTCCGTGGACGGCCAGGTCACCCAGAGCTTGGACGGCGGGGGCTGTGTAGTCCTCCGAGCCGGCCGAAGAGCCCGCGTTGATGACAACAATTTCGTTCTCGTCGGCAGCCTTAAGGATCGATTCTTCGATCAGGCTGGGCTGGTCTTTGACTGGATCCATACGGATCGGAATTCCGCCCCATTCAAGCACCTGGGCAGCCAGCATGATCGAGTTGAACTCCACCACCTGTCCTGGCTCGGCGTTGACGCCGGGCTCAACCAGTTCCGTGCCAGTGGGGATGATCGCGACTGATGGCCTTTTGCGCACCTTGATTGTCGCCACTCCGGCCGATGCGCAGGCCCCTAGGTCTTGCGGCCTCATTCGGTGTCCTTCCGGCAGTACCAATTCGGTCGCTGCGATGTCCTCGCCAATTGGTCGGACGTGCTGGTAGGGTGCCACCGGCTCCCGAATCTCGATGTGCATACCGCCGAGGTCCTGCACGTGTTCGATCATCACGACGGCGTCAAAGCCATCGGGCATTGGGTCGCCAGTATCCAGCCAGGCGGCCTGTTCCCCGATCCTCAGTTGCAGCGGCGATGTCTCCGTTGCGCCGACCGTTTCGGCCGATCGCACGGCGACCCCGTCCATCGCGGCGGCATCGTAATGGGGAGAAGATTTCAGAGCCCAAATGGGTTCGGCTGTAACTCGGCCCGCAGCCTCCTCCAGGGCCACGGTCTCCGGTCCAGTGATCAGGTGTGCGCCGGACCTGTAGAGCGCTTGATCGAAGCGCCGCAATGCCTCATCCAGAGGCACGTCCTGCAGGTAATAGCGGCGGCCGACCCTTCTGCCGTGGTTCATCTCAAAATGTGGTGACGTGTACCGTGTCGCCCGCGTACAGACCGCCGGAGTCAAGCGATACCGATGCCAGTCCATCGGCACGCACAAGAGTGAAAATCAGATTAGACTTGCCGAAGATTGGCTCGGCCACCAGACCGCCAGGGCCTGTCTCCAACCTTACTGGGAAGAAATCCTGGCGGCCGGGCGCGGACGGGACGTTTGAAGCCAGGGTTGCCGGGACGCCCCGGCTAGTCGCAGGTTCGCTTGCGCCCATGAGGGAGCGGATGACCGGGCGGACGATGAGGTTGAAGACTACCATCGCAGACACTGGGTTGCCGGGCAGGCCGAAGACGGGCGTGTCGCCTACCAGACCGGCTATCGTAGGCTTGCCGGGCTTAATCGATATGCCATGGACCAGCACTCCCGGCCCGCCGAGTTCGGCCAGCACCCTCGCGGTCATGTCCCGGCTTCCGACTGAGCTACCCGCCGAGAACACCACGATGTCTCCGCAGTCCACCGCCTCGCGTGCGGCCCCCCTCTGAGCTTCCAGGTCGTCGGGGAAGATCCCAAGAGGCACCGGCGCGCCCCCGGCGCGCTCCACCAGGGCCGCCACCGTGTGCGTGTTGATGTCGCGCACCTGCCCGGGGCCGGGCTCGTCGGCCGGTTCCACCAGCTCATCGCCGGTGGACACTATTGCGACCCTAGGCCTGCGGGCAACCTCGACGCTGGTCACTCCGACCGCAAGCAGAGCACCCAGATCTTGGGGTCGCATGGTATGGCCTTCCGGCACCACGTCCTGACCGGCCCGGACGTCCTCGTCGGACTGGACGACGTTCTCCCCGGGAGCAACCGAGCGAACGACCTCTATGGTGGCCTCGCCCACAGAGTGAGTGTGCTCGATCATTACGACCGCGTCGGCTGCTCCGGCAAGCATTCCGCCGGTGTATGCCACCGCGACCTGTCCCGGGCCCAAGGTGATCTGCGGTGCCCTCCCCATGGGAACCTCGCCGACAACTTCAAGATATGCGGGCATGCTGTCACTTGCCCCGAATGTGTCGGCAGCCCGGACCGAGTATCCGTCCATTGCGGACCTCGCGAATGCCGGCAACCCGGCAGGGGACACGCAACGCTTCGTGGTAACCCGGTCGAGCGCGCTTGAGACGAGGACCGTCTCTGAGCCTGTCCGTACACCACCGATGCGCTCTAGAAGGACAGCGATCGCCTCATCCGGGGGCAGAAGGTTGAACAGTTCGGGCATGGGGATTGTCAAATAGCCGTAGCTTAGTCTTCTCCGCATCCGCTAGCGGGAAAGGGCTACGTTAACCTTGTCCCTTACTAGGACGCCAGCCCACTGTCATATCGGCCGCCATGGGCCGATCGAATACTAGAGGCCTACGATGGCCCCGTCCTCGTCGACGTCCAGGGAGCGCGGTCTAGTCGGCAATCCAGGCATCGTGACTATGTTCCCCGCGATCGGGTATATGAACCCTGCGCCCACGGACGCCCGTACGTCGCTGACCTCAAAGGTGTAGCCAGAGGGACGGCCCTTGAGCGCCGCCCTGTGGCTGATCGAAAGATGCGTCTTGGCCATGCATACGGGCAAGTCTTCCCATCCCAGCTCGCGGAAGCGCCGCAGTTGCCTTCGTGCCGCCAGGCTCCAGGTTGCGTCAGCGGCGTTGTAGACCCTGCGAGCCAATGCAAGGACCTTGTCCTCCAGCGAGTCCGACAGTTCGTATGCGTAGTCGATCACCGGGTCGCCCGTTGGTGAGGAGTCGTCGGTCGCAGCGATCAGCGCCTCTGCCAGGTCCCTGCACCCCGAACCCCCTTCGGTGTAGGGGCTGCTCTCGACAGTCGCGGCTGCGCCGGCGCGCTCGCTGCCCCGCTCGGCGATACGCAGCTCCTCGGGCGTGTCCGTGGGAAAGCGGTTCAGGGCGACAACCACGGGCAGTCCGAAAGAACGTATGACCCCGATAAGGTGGGTCAAGTTGTCTAAGCCCGCCTCAACTGCCGACGGATTGGGAGGATCCAGATCCCTGGCCTTTACCCCGCCGTGGTACTTTAGCGCCTTTATTGTGGCCACGATCACCGCACCCTGCGGATGCAGGCCTGAGGTGCGTGCCTTGATGTGCATGAACTTCTCGAATCCCAGGTCAGCGCCAAAGCCGGCCTCAGTGAGCACGTAGTCCGCATAGGAAAGCGCAAGACGGTCGCCGACCACAGAGCTGCACCCATGGGCGATGTTGCCGAACGGACCCGTATGGACGATGACCGGCTGACCTTCCGTAGTCTGGACGAGATTGGGCAAGAGGGCGTGGCGAAGTAGCGACATCATCGAGCCAACCGCGCCAACGTCGGCTGCGGTTACCGCCCGGCCGTCGTCGGCGAAACCGATCACGATCCGGCTAAGCCTTGCCCGGAGATCCTCAAGATCCGTGCTTAGTGCGAGTATCGCCATCACCTCGGAGGCGGTGACAATGTCGAAGCCCGTCTCCCTGACCGGAGCGTTGTTTACGCCACCAAGCCCCGTGGCAATTTGCCGTAGCGATCGCTCCTCCATGTCGGACACGCGTCGAAGGGTTATCCCTGCGGGCGACATGTCTGCCACCTGCCCTCGCTGTACGGCGTTGTCTGTAAGTGCGGCTAGCAGGTTGTGGGCTGAACCGACTGCATGAGCGTCACCGGTAAAGTGGACGTTCACTTCGTCTTCGGGCTCGATTCGAGACTTACCGCCCCCGGTGCCACCACCCTTGATGCCGAAGATTGGTCCGAGGGAAGGCTCGCGCAGCG
Organism: Dehalococcoidia bacterium; assembly: GCA_965207145.1. Taxonomy (GTDB): domain Bacteria; phylum Chloroflexota; class Dehalococcoidia; order Lucifugimonadales; family UBA2962; genus CAUZIR01. Next base: position 1,903,388 of record OZ242262.1, read on the forward strand.
TGGTGACGACGTTGACACCCAGCTGCCCCATGCCCTGCGCAAGGCCCACGGCGGTGGTGGTCTTGCCTTCCCCGGCGGGCGTTGGAGTCATGCCGGTTATTACGATCAATTTGCCGCGTCGGCCGCCCTGTCCTATGGCGTCCAAGGGGATCTTTGCCTTGTGGTGGCCGTAGGGGATTAGAAGCTTGGGATCGACCCCCAGGGCCTTGGCGATCTCGGTTATTGGTCGCACGTTGGAATTAACCCCTATATGTCGCGTGCCATCCGTCTTTAGCGTCGAAACGCGGCACGATTCTAGCATAGGGACCGCAGGGTTACTCTCCCTGGCTAACGAGGTCGTCGGTCAGGTTCTACAAGCCTGTTCCCCTGAGATTTCCGCCTCCTGCCTTCGCAGTTCAAGGAGCACTGGCTGAGTGCGACGTATCACGTCCGGACCCGACATGGTCTTTCCCTGGCCCCGCGCCGCAGATATGAAGGCCCGAAAGCTCTCGCGCATTCCTACGAAACCCGCCTCCGGTCTTGTGCAGTCGGCCATCCCCGAATTCCAGTCGCCGCCTTGACGCCGCCACGCGTATTCTCCCGTAGTCAGGTCGGCCGTGGCCTCTCCTACGGCCCCGGTCAGCGTGAGTTTGAGGCCAAGAACGCTCGGGCCCTCAAAACTGAACGTCCAGGACGATCTGGCACCGGACTGATATGCAATTTCGGCTCGGCCGGTTACGACCAGGCCGTCTCCTCGGATCTTGGAGGGAAGCATCTCTATGCGTTTGGCCGGACTCTCGACGAGGCTGTCCAGAAGGTCCACGTACCATGGCCCTAGGCCGGATATCATGCTTGACCTCTGATAATCGCTGGCCAGGAGCATTTCGTGCTGCAGGTGGCACGAGTGCAGCATGCCCAGCTCTGCTTCCTCACCGAACAGTCGGCGCAGAGCCTGAACTGCGGGCAGGTACCTGGGCTCCACGTCAACATGCAGGACGGCTGATCCAGACTCTGCGAGGGACAGCATCCTTTCGGTGTCCTCATCGCGGGCAAAGGGAGGTTCCACGAAGGTGTGCAGGCCTGCTCTTAGTGCCTCTGCGGCGGCCGCGGCATTGAGTTCAGATGTCAGGGCTATCAATACTGCGTCCACATCGCCTGCCTCGATCAGCTCTGAGTAGCCTGCAAAGAGCTTCACTTCCTCGCCCAACTGCTCTCGAGCGGCCGTCCGGGACCCTTCTGTTCGTGCGGCGACGCTCACGACTTTTGCGTCCGTTATCTCGTCTATCAGTGGGAGGTAAGAGACGCGGGCCCAGTAGCCGAACCCCACCAGCCCGATCCGCATTGCATTGCTCAATGTCTCACCTCAGCCCTCGCAAGTCTCTTTGGGTAAGAAGCATGGCAGCTGACGCCACCAATAGTAGGACCGCCATGGCACCGATCACCACCTGGCCGTCAAACTGCTCAATCGCGACTCCCACCGGCATAACGACTAGGGGTACCACGCCGAAGCTCATGAGATAGAGGCTCATCGTCCTGCCCCGGAATTCAGGATCCCCATGCTCCATCATCAGCGAGTGGGTTAGCGTGCGGCGCCCTGAATCCGCCACACCCAGGATCGCCATTAGCACCGCGGCGACCGCATAAATGGGTACCGCGGCCACGGCAAGCAGCGCGGCTCCCGATGCCACGCTGGCCAGGATCAAGGCCATTCCTCGCCTCAGACCCCGCACCGCTGCCAGCGCGAGCGCCCCCACCAGCGATCCGGCACCCATGATGCTTACCAGAATGCCCAGAGCCTCTGGCCCCCGCTCGTATACATCGACAACGAACACCGGCAAAACGAAGCGGAATGGGATCGCGAGCGAGGCGGTCACCAGAGTCAGGAGTAACAACAAGCGGATCAGGGGCGAGCGGCCGACATACTGTAGGCCTTCACCAATCTCCAGGAGAACCGAGCGAGCCTTGCGCCTGACTGGCTTCAGAGAGGGCAGTGCGCCGGTGAGAATCACGGAGATGCAGCCCAGACCCGCAATAACGAAAAAGACGACCTCAGGTCCGCTGAGGGCATAGAGCGCGCCTCCGATGCCCGGGGCTATCAAGAAGGTTGCACTTAGAAGCGCGCCGTTCAGTGCCACCGCATTGCCGAGTTGACGCCGGTCGACCAGTTCCGGCACGCACGCCTGCCTTGCAGGCATGGTGAACGCGAAGACCGTGCCATAGGTAAAGCCCATCAGGATGAGATGGGACCAGTGGATGTGTCCGCTCCAGATCGCCAGTGCGACCAGCAGCGCGATAGCACCGGCGGTGATCTGTCCAATCTGCATGGCCCGCTTTCGATCGAATCGATCGGCGACGAACCCTCCGAAAGGTGACAGGACCAGCATCGGAACGGCCTGGGCTCCGTGCACGAAACCGAGCAGAGATGCCGAGCCCGTCAGGTCATACGCGAGGTAACCCATTGCTACAAAGGACATCTGCACGCCGCTCATGAAAGCGAGCATTCCAAGCCACATGTAGCGAAAATTCCTTTGCGACAGGGAAGAGAAGGTATGCCTCCACCACGCCGGTGGACGTCGGCGACGCGGCCTCGCAGGCGCCGTGGGCGAGGCTCGGCCCGCCTTCAAGGAGAACTTCGATGCTGCGCTGGCTATCTGAGAGCGGTTGTCAGAGGGGGATCTAGGGGAGGCCGGTAAGTCCGAGTCCATTCATGCCAATATAGGCTCGGCCTACAACGTCGGGCAAGGAAGGATTGGGGCCCCCTTTAAGAGCCTTTCAGATTCTGCATTCGGAGCATGTAGGCTCCCGAATACTTGGGAAGGCCGACTGACGAACGCTCCATGCTGCCCAAGAGTTCGTCTTAGAGGCGCTGTTCACGAGAGGGAAACAGAGTCTGGTCCACGCGAAATCGGCCGCCAGAAGAATAGGGGTCCGGGCCACGAGGTGCGCTCACCCCACCTGGGCTTGGCCCAGGCAGGTAGGCCCTCGCGGGTGTTCGGCCCGGACCCGCTCCGCTAACTCTGCACCGCACTGCCAAGGCGCCGCGGTGCCCTGATGGTACCATAGCGCGATGGGCAGCACTTTCGGGAACATCTTTCGCTCAACCACGTGGGGAGAGTCTCATGGCGGTGCCGTTGGTGTGGTCGTCGATGGCTGTCCCCCCAACCTGGAACTGGATGTCTCGGATGTTCAGGCGGAGCTGGACCGTCGACGCCCAGGGCAGAGCGAAATTACCACCCAACGTCGAGAAGATGACCGCGCCGAGATACTTTCCGGTCTGTTTGAGGGCCGCACCCTTGGCACTCCGATTCTGATCGTGGTGCGAAACAAAGACGCGAGGGCCAAGGACTACGAGCACATCAGGTCGGTCTTCCGGCCATCGCACGCAGACTATACCTATCATGCCAAGTACGGCATCCGAAACTGGCAGGGAGGTGGGCGAGCGAGCGCCAGGGAGACGGTCGGCCGTGTTGCTGCAGGGGCTATCGCGTCAAAGATACTGGCCGAAGCGGGGATGGAGGTTATCGCCTACGTTAAGAAGGTCTGGACCATGGAGGTAGATGTAGATCCCGACACCGTCCAGCGTCGAGAGGTCGAGGCCAACGTGGCGCGAGTGCCTGACCCGGACATGGCCGAGAAGATCATTGGACGCATAAAGCAGGCCCGCAAGGAAGGGGACTCTTTGGGGGGCGTCGTCGAGGCCGTGGCACGTGGCGTCCCACCCGGTCTCGGGGAGCCCGTCTTCGACAAGCTAGAAGCCGACCTTGCGCGGGGCCTTCTGTCATTGCCGGCATGTAAGGGATTCGAGATAGGCTCGGGGTTTGCCGGCACCGAGATGACAGGATCTGCGCACAATGATCCCTTCTACAGCGAAGGTGGCCGGATACGCACGCGCACCAACCGGTCAGGTGGGGTTCAGGGCGGAATCTCCACCGGGGAAAACATCGTGGTGCGTGCGGGCTTTAAGCCTACAGCCACCATAGCCGTGGAGCAGGACACCGTTGACGAGCATGGCAACGCCGTCACGATTTCCGGCCGGGGTCGCCACGACCCTTGCGTGCTTCCCAGGGCGGTTCCGATGGTCGAGGCGATGGTAGCGCTCGTGCTATGCGACCACCTGTTGATGCAAAGGGCGGTCCGACCCTAAAACACCCCAGGACCCGCCCGAACGCGCCGATGAGAGTGTAATCCCGCCGCTGGATGGCCCTGTAGAAACGGGCCTTTGGTGGCGGGAAGGTGCATCTACACGACCGGTGACATTCCTCCGTCGATGTTCACGGCCGTGCCGGTTATGTAGGCTGCTCGGTCGGATGCCAAGAACGCTATGAGATCGGCCGCCTCGGTCGCTTCTCCGACCCTGCCAAGCGGCACGCCAGAACCCAGTTCTTCGTACCACTCGTCCAGGGTCAACTGCCTGCCGGAGTCCCGCCACCAGCGCTCATGCTGAGCGCTCTTGATCAGCCCGATGCAGACCGTGTTTACGGTGATCCGGTCGGCAGCATAGTCGAGGGACATAGCCTTGGTCAGTGCGATGCCCGCGGCGCGGCTCACGGAGGTCGGGACACTTCCGCCTCTAGGCGCCTTGCCGGCTGGCGTGGTGATGTTGATTATCCGTCCGCCGCCCTGCCTACGCATGTGAGCTGCGGCTGCTCGTGCACCTAGGACTGCGCCCATCAGCTTTAGGTCGAGATCCTCCCTCCACACTCCGTCGCTGACGGCGTCGACGTGACCAGCCGCGGACTTTCCCGCATTGCTGACGAGTATGTCCAGGCGGCCGAAGGCGGCCGCCGCCTCGTCGACGGCCGACTTGATCTGATCGGGCTCTGTCACGTCTCCTGGCAGGGCGAGCACCTCCCTGCCGGTCGAAGCCGCTATCTCACGGGCTGCTGACCGCAGGTGATCGGATCGACGGGCGGTGATGCCAACTGATGCCCCCTCGACCGCTAGCCGGTGGGCTGTAGCCTTACCTATCCCGTCGCTGCCGCCGGTCACCAGGGCGGCTCTTCCACTTAGACCTAAGTTCATGTCTCTCTCCCTCCCAGCCCGAATCGCCGTCGTGTGACTTTCTGGTGGGTCGTACCTTAACGCCAGCCATCCTCTCTGCAAGGTACGCCTCGTCGAGTAGATCGGTAACGTACCTGACCTCGATCCGGGCGTTGTCGCGTTCGCTCCCGTACTGGAGCTGCATCATGCAGCCCGGGTTACCCGTAGCCACGACGGTGGCACCGGTGCCTTCAATCGATGCCATCTTGTCGTCCAGGAGCCGGAGGGACATGTCCCTCTGGGTGATCGTGTATGTCCCGCCGGCGCCGCAACAGCGAGTCGAGTCAGTCATTTCGACCAGGCGAATTCCCGGGATCGATTCAATAAGGGCACGAGGCTGTCCTCGCACTCCCTGGGTGTGGGACAGATGGCAGGCGTCCTGATAGGTGACCGTGTAGTCGAGAGTGCCCTTTGGAGGCTCGATTGGCAGGTCGCTAAGAAACTCGTGAACGTCGAGTACCTTCTCGGAAAGATCTCTCGCCTTCTGGGCGTACATCTGGTCATCACAGAGGAGTTCAACGTATTCCTTCATCCTGGTTCCGCAACCTGCTGAAGCGGTGACGACGGCGTCGACGGGTAGCGCCAGGAATGCGTCCACATTGCGGCGGGCCAGATCGCGCGCTCGTTCGATGTCGCCGACGTGCGTGTGAATTGCCCCGCAGCATACCTGCGACTCGGGTACGATCACCTCCACGCCGTTGCGGTTCAGGACCCTCACAACCCCGCGCATCTGCGGGCCGTGTATCAGCGGCATCACACATCCCGAAAGCAGTGCCACCGATGCGCGCGGCTGGCCTTGAGCTTGGTATGTCTGGCCTTCGGCGCCGAAGAAAGTGTCCGGTGTGTCAGGCAGGGAACGCTCCAGCTCGGCGATTTTGCCGGGGATCAGCTCCAGGAGCCTTGACAGCCGGAGGACGCGCTGTATTCCAGATCGCTGATACAACCTTAGAGTTCCCACCACGCCGGTCAGGGCGCTCTGGTCGGGGAGGATTTTCCCGATCACCAGCCAAGATAAGAAACGGCCCAGAAGGGAGACCCTTCTCCTTCTCTCCACCTGCACCATGGTCTTTTCGATGAGTCGTCCGTAGGGCACTCCCGATGGGCAGACATCCTCGCAGGCTCGGCACTGGATGCACATGTCCCAGTGGCTGTAGACGTCTTGTCCGATCCCCAACCGTCCTTCGTTGACCGCCTTCATAAGCGCTATTCGGCCCCTGGGAGATTCGGTCTCCAGGCCGGTCTGTAGGTAGGTGGGGCAGGCCTGAAGGCAAAAGCCGCAGTGGACGCACTTGTAGAGATCCTCCTCTGCGGGCGCGTCGTGCGCGTCGAAACCGGGGGCAGGCGTAACAGGGCTCAGGGAATGAGAGGGGTGAGAATTGACCTCGGTCACGGGCCCCGCCGATGTTCGTTCATCAGATCCCACCGACGAACCGTCCGGGGTTGAGCGTGCAATTCGGGTCGTACAGATCCTTGAGCCGTCTCATTATCGCCATCGCCTCGCCCCCTCCGTCCCATACGTCGATACTTTGCTTGGCCTTGACGGGAGCCTGTTCTAGCACAGCGGTACCCCGGCGCTGCCTGGTGAGCTTGCGAGCATCGGCGATAACCTGGGCCAAGGCCCCTAGGTTGATTGACTCCCCAGGGCAGTAAAGGTGGACCAGCACGGTGCCGGAGGGAACGTGCGTCACTAGGGCGGGCATAAGGCCGCGCGCTGCGGCAGCGCTCTCAAGCGATGCGAGCACTTCGCCAGCGATGGCCGGCGGAAGGGAGATCCTGACTGAGGCGGCTGGCCTTGTCGATTCGTCCCATCCAAAATCGGCCACCGCGCGCCATATTCGCTCGTGCTCGGCGCCGTCGAGGCGATCCAATTCCAGGGTATCGTGGTGTCCGCAGGCAGCTGTGGCCTCGTCGATCATGCGCTCTAGCGTGCGAGGCCGCCCGTGCAACCTAACCGCCAGGTGGTGGCTCCCCTTTCGGATCAGGTTGAGCCTTTGCGCTGCGACCGGGCTCAGCAGAGTCATGGCTAGGGGCGAACTCCGACCGTGGAACACCGACATTCCGGCCTCGAAGGCATCGCCCGGTCTTCGGAAGGAAGCAAGGATAGTGGCCTGCCCGGCCGGCAGGGGAGTTAGTTTGAACGATACCTCGGCGACGATCCCAAGCGTACCAAGCCCGCCGATGTGGAGTCGGGACATGTCATAGCCGCTTACGTTCTTTACGACCTGTCCTCCGCTCTTCGTCAGGTCGCCATTTGGCGAGGCCACCTTCATGCCGATCACGATGTCGCGGAGCCCCCAACCTTGCCATCTCAGTGGCCCGGAGTTTCCTATTGCCAATGTTCCTCCGACGGTCGCCTGATCGGGTAGGGGAGGGTCGATAGCTACAAACTGGCCGTGCTCGGCAAGAGACTCCTGCAGCGACGAAACGGTAATCCCGGCCTCAACTGTGGCCGTGAGGTCGGCCTGGTTGTGAGAGATCGGGCTCCTGAGGCGGCTAGTACTAATGGCGACGTCGTAACGGGCCGGAATCTTGCCGATCTTGGTCCGCGTGAGACCCCCGACGGGCGAGACGGACAGGCGCTCGCCGTTGCAGGTCGCCAGTGCTGCGCATAGGGCTTCAATGGTATCGGGGGCGAAGACCGCTTCCGGCGTCAGTCCGTCAATCTCGTGGTCAGATAGGGGCTCGGTGACAGACCCATCGGCAAGTCCCTGCAAGATCGTTTGAGGTCTTGCGCCGCCGGCGGAGTTTGATTCCGACTCAGCCACGTCCGTCATATGTAGGCTCCGGTGCCCGCCCGGGCAACAGGCCCGACCTGAGTCAACTCATTTGCTGCCGATCCCTGGGGGAAGATCTTGCCCGGGTTGAGAGCATCCCGGGTGTCGAACGCCGGCTTTAGCTTTGCCATCGTCCGCATGTCCTCGTCGCTAAACATGTACGGCATGTACTCCCTCTTCTCAATGCCTATACCGTGCTCTCCGGACAGAACGCCTCCCTCATCGACGCACAGTTTCAATATCTGTCCGCCTATCTCAAGTACCCGTTTCGTCTCGCCGGGCTTGCGCTCGTCGAAAAGGATCGACGGATGCAGGTTGCCATCGCCCGCATGCAGTACATTGGCAATTGGAAATCCGGATTCCGCCGAGATTTCCTTGATTCGCGCCATCACTTCCACCAGTCTCGTGGGAGGTATCGTGCCGTCAATGAGGTAGTAATTGGGTGCAAGTCTGCCTAAAGCCCCCAATGCCCCCTTGCGGCCTGCCCACAACCGTTGGCGCTCATCCGCGTCCCTGGCGGTTCTGATCTCCATCGGCGAATGCCGCTCCATGACAGACTCGATTAACTCCGACTCCTCTTCCACGGACTCGGCCAAACCGTCCACTTCGACCAGCAGCACCGCGCCCGCTTCGGCAGGGTATCCAGCATTGACTGCAGGTTCGACCGCTGCAATGGCCAGATCGTCCATCATCTCCATGGCTGCCGGCACGATGCCCGACCCGATGACGTCTGACACCGCGGAGCTGGCATCGTCTAGTTCCCTGTAGACAGCCAACATCGTCTTGACCGCCTCGGGGCGCCCTAGCAACCTCACAATGACCTTAGTCACCAGGGCCAGCGTGCCTTCCGATCCGATCAAGATACCTCGGAGGTCGTAGCCGGGAGTCTCGGACGACCGGCCGCCTAGCCAGACCACCGTGCCGTCCGCGAGCACAGCCTCCAACCCCAGCACGTGGTTGGTGGTGACTCCGTAAGCAAGGCAGTGGGGTCCGCCCGAGTTTTCCGCGACGTTGCCGCCGATCGTACACGCCTGTTGGCTTGAAGGATCTGGCGCATAGTAGAGGTCGTGTTCCGCGGCGGCCAGCGTTAGGTCCAAGTTGACGACACCCGGATCTACGACGGCGAGCCGGTTGGCCGGGTCAATCTCCACGATCCGGTTCATCCTGGTTAGAGGAACCACCAGACTGCCTTGCTCGGGAACAGAACCGCCGCTTAGTCCGGTGCCGGCGCCGCGAGCGACTATCGTCGCGCCGTGGTCTCTGGCGGCCTTCATAACCTGCGACACTTCCGCCGTGCATGCCGGCAGCACCACCGCCGAGGGTAGCGCCCGGTCTACGGAACCGTCGTACTCAAAGGCGATGAGGCCAGCCGGATCATCCACGACGTAGGCGTCGCCGACGATGCGCCTGAGTTGGTCAATCAGAGATTTGTCGCTCATGGTTTTCGGCACTACGAGAGGCCACGATCATGATATTTGCAGCCTCCACGAGGTCGCAATCGCGAGAGCGAGGATGGGTCGTCTTGTCGCAGCTCCGACTCAGCTAGCTCGACCAGACGAGAGTCGTGGGGCCACACTTGGCTGCATGCCCTGAGCGCAACCTGTGGACACCCACTCAGGCTCCCGAAGTAGGCGAACCTTCGATGAGGTTGTCCATGTGCCAGTCAAGCTGCGTCCGCCGCCATCTAGTGATGGTGGTTGCGTGTCGCGCCGATGCTCAAGCGGTTGACCGGTTCAGCCAAGGCATACCCCGAACTAGGCAGGTCATCAACTAGGGCGCTCGGCCGCCGGCCAACTGCTGTGCCATCACACTCGGGTCGGTGGTAGGCATTTGGCAGGCGTAGTTTTCGCAAACGTACGCGGTAGCTACCCCTCCTAGTCTTTCCCGTTCCCTTGCAAGGGGCAGGTTGGCGATGGATCCTCTATCCCCAACCCCCATAACTACCTTGTTGGGCAAATAGTGTCTGTAGATCTCGGCCAGCAATGCCCGGGTGGCATCGTCGCTTGGGTCGCCAGCTATCGCGATCTCCTTTGGAGCACTGAGGCAAAAGTCCAGTCCGCCAAGCCAGTGACCGGCTCCAGCTGGCACCCGCAGCATCAGCTCCCGGGCCGAGCGGATGCCCTCGACAGCCATGTCTCTCATGCCGGACTCGCCGGTGTATATGGCGAGCTTTAGCAGGACAGAGCAGGCCGCCGAGCTACCCGATGGAGTCGCATTGTCCGAGACATCGCGGGGCCGGACGATGAGGTCTTCGTGATCCGAGCCGGTGTCATAGAACTGGCCAGTGCCGCGGTCCCAGAACAGTTCGACCATCGATTGCCCCAAACTGATCGCCTCGGAGAGCCAACGTGCCTCGAGGGTAGCCTCATGCAGCGCCAGAAGACCGTCGATGGTAAAGGCGTAGTCCTCCAAGTAGCCGTTGAGTTTGGCCGCCCCGTCCTTGTAGGTTCGCAACAGACGGCCATCGCGCCGGAGCGCCGTCAGAAGGAAATCGGAGCATTTTGCGGCCGCGGCCGCGTATTCTTGGTTCTCTAGCACCGCCGACGCCTCTGCCAGGGCCGCGATCATCAATCCGTTCCAAGCGGTCAAGATCTTGTCATCAGTACTGGGAGGCACTCGGCGAGAGCGGGCCTCGTAAAGCTTCTTTTTGGCGCCGGCGATGAATTGCAGGACCTGCGCTTCATCCCGCGATAGGGAAGCGCGAAGCTCTTCCGTGAAATTGAGGATCGATGAGCCCTCGAAATTGCCCGCGTCAGACACATCAAAGTAGGCGGCCATGCGCTGACCCGCGGCTGTGCCCAAGACTTCGCAGAGCTCCCCGGGTCTCCACACAAAGAACTTGCCTTCCACTCCTTCACTGTCTGCGTCTTGCGCCGAGTAGAAGGCACCCTCAGGGGCCATCATCTCCCTCAGGACATAGCGAAGAGTCTCATCGACTAGGCGACGGTATGCGGGGTTTCCCGTTATCTGAAAGGCGTGAAGATACAGCCGGACTAGCAGGGCATTGTCGTAGAGCATCTTCTCGAAGTGAGGAACCAGCCATCGCGCGTCCGTAGAGTAACGGTGGAAGCCGCCCCCAACCTGGTCATATATCCCTCCCTGCGCCATTGCGTCCAGTGTCCTGGTCACCATTTCCAGTGCATCACCGTCTCCAGTTCGCAGGTAATAGCGGAGCAGAAACTCGTAAATCATCGGCTGCGGGAATTTTGGCGCGCCACTCAAGCCACCCATTTCCCGGTCGGCTTGCGCCGAAAGGTTTGCGTAGGCCGAGGAAAGGTTAGCCTCCGCAAGTAGTTCGCGAGACCTGCCGGCAAGGGTTGTCTGACGGATCCGGGCCACGAACTGTTCTGAGGATAGCTCGAGGTCGCCCTTCTTGTGCCGATAGGCATGGGAGACGGCATCGAGAATCCTTGGAAACCCGGGCATGCCGCCGCGATCCGACGGAGGGAAGTAGGTGCCCCCATAAAAGGGTCTGCCGTCCGGCATCAAGAAGACGGTCAGAGGCCACCCCCCGTGACCGGCCAGAGCTTGCACGGCCGTCATGTAGATGGAATCGATGTCGGGGCGTTCCTCTCGGTCCACCTTGATGGATATAAAGTTGCGATTCATTTGGGCCGCGATGTCGTCGTCTTCGAACGATTCGCGCTCCATTACGTGACACCAGTGGCAGGCGGAGTATCCGATACTCAACAGGATCGGCTTATCCTGTCTCCGGGCCTCTTCAAGCGCTTCTTTACCCCAGGGGAACCAGTCCACGGGGTTATCTTTGTGCTGGAGAAGATAGGGGCTGCTCTCGGCAGCGAGTCTGTTGGGCAATCGGACCAGCCTAGGGCATAAGCGCAAGCGTTGAAACTGAGCCGCCAACGATGTCTGCCACGCGTATGACGTGGTTGTTTGTGTCGGCGATGAAGATCAGGTCTCCGGCCACAGAAAGACCTCCTGGCTCGTGGAACCCTGCCCCTTTACCGTATCCATCCTCCAGGCCTGGCTGTCCCGTCCCGAAGAGAGTAGTGACCTCGCCGGTGACCAGTTCGATCCTCTTGATCCTGTTATTGTAAGTGTCCGTCAGGTACAAGAATCCCCCTGCGAGGTCCACGCCTATAGGGTGCTGCAACCTTGCGCTCTTCCCGGGGCCGTCTAGGTCACCGAACGAGAACAGGTCCTCGCCGACAATTGTTGACACGAAGCCTGCTTCGTCCACGTCGGCCGTACGTATGGCGCTCGTCTCGCTGTCCGCAAAATAGAGCTTGGAGCCATCGCTCACTATGCCGCTCGGCTGGGCCAACTGGGCCGAGAGCAGGGGACCGTCCACGATATTCTCCCGACCGGAGCCGGCATGCGGCGCCATGAATCCCGACGCTAGGTCGAGTCGCCATATTTGGTGGAAACCGGCCATCGCAATGTAGAGGTTGGCATCGCAGAGAGCGACATCCCATGGCGATTTGATCGGGGTCGACCTGGCTGGACCTCCGCGATTGAATCTGGGGGCCGGTTGTCCGGTGCCCGCGAGCGTCACGACACTGCCCTCGGAAAGATTGACCCGGCGGATCGCGTGGTTCTTCGTGTCTGCAACGTAGATCTGGTCCCCGGAGAGGGCTAAACCTTGCGGATCCCGGAATCGGGCAGAGGCGAAATCCCCATCCGTAAGTCCGGCTGCACCAGACCCAACTATTGCGCGGACTCGTCCATCAAGCCCGGCCACTACTAGGCGGTTGTGATTGGAGTCGGCGACCACGAGTGTGTCTGATTCTCTCTCGGCCACAACCTTGCCCGGGAAGGAGAGCGGCCCATCCGACATCTTGTCGCGTTCCAACGTGAATTGAATTGGAGTGCGGTCGATCAGCCCCCTTGCATCGAAATCGCCTATCAATCCTGCAATTGCCCTGTCCAAAGCGTCTTTGTCGAACTCTCCCTCGTGCTTGCCGAGGACGGTGCCTTCCGGACCGATAAACATGAAGGTCGGCCAGGCGCGCACACCCCACCTGCGCCACACCTCGAAGCCGGAGTCGTTGGCCACCGGGTGATTGATGTCGTAACGCAGCACTGCCTGGCGCACGTTGTCCAACGACTTCTCCTGCGTGAATTTGGCGGAGTGCACACCGATTACGACCATTTCGTCTCGATACTTTGCTTCTAGTTCCGCCAACTGCGGAATTGCGTGCATGCAGTTAATTCAGCAATACGTCCAAAAGTCGAGAATTATCAGCTTTCCCCTCAAGCCCTCGATCGTGACTGGATGCTCGGAATTGAGCCATTCCAACCCTCCGGGGAACTCTGGCGCGCGAACTTGCTTTCTCTCCGTCATTGGCTATTCTCCTGGGCGGGCTTGCGCACAACAGCAAAGCTAGGTCTCTAGTTCTACTCTATTCCGAATCACCTGGAATAGTTAGGGCTTGCTTGGCATCTGAGATACTCGACTTGGACTCTGCCGCGCAGCTAGGGCTTGGCATTAATCCTCCGAGGTGGGCCCTAAATGCGTCTACCTCGGGGGCGGTACGTCAGTCGCTCCGCCCAAAAGACCTCTAGCGTGGGCCGAAGTGTACGGCAACTCTACGTCGTTGCCGCTTAGGGCCGATCCATCCTTCATGCCGGACTTGGCAAGATTCGTTGAGCCTACAACTTCGCCTCTAGCCGAGCCAGCCCCGTGTCGTCGCCAGATTCGGTGAAGGACGAAGCATTCACCGAAATCACTGCGGCGAGCCGATTTGCCACTCTGGCCTGAAGCCTCGCTGAGTCGGTATGTAACTGGCACTCCGGCTACCGGATTAGGTAACCGAGTGGAACGTTCTTGAGTCCATGAATGGACAACTGGAAACGCTGGCTAGGGAGAGCAAACATTAGCCAAAAATGTTCGGATTTCACGAATATCGATACATAGACTTATCTGCACAGAGATAGATAGTTAATGCGACTGTGGATATATGCCATATATCTCCCGTCGATTGAAACGGATAGTGATCAGAAATCGAGAGCGGGAAGGGTGTATATAACTCTATCAGTGCTTAGCACTATCGGCCAAACGATACCGGGTCTGTTGTACAAGCGCGTGTGATGCAGATTGCAGGCGAGAACTGCGTCGTTGCGGCTGTCATTCCACTGGCTTAGTCGACATCGCGGATGATGCTGCCTCTCCGTTTTGGTATGGTGCTGCGGAATATGTGCGGCACCACCGCTTCTTTCGCCTTTGAGGGCAACATGGAGGCAGGGAACGGCAATGCTGCAGCTGATTAGTGCGCCGGGCACTTGCCCTCCGAACGGACGTGCTTCGTGCAGATGTAGAGCGTTACTCTGTGACTATTGAACGGAAGTGGAGACGGTATGCGCTTTCTTCTTGACCCGTGGCGCCGCATAGGTGCCCGACTATACCTCGCCCTGGGATTTGCGGTGCTCCTTACCCTGGGTTCTAGCGCCGTGGCAGTGTATTACTTCGAGCGGAGCGGAGACCTTAATCACCGGGTCCAGACCGAGGCGGAACCAGCTCTGGATGCATCTTGGGCAGCTGCTCGGGAAGCAGAGCGACTCTTGTCGTTAGGCCTCAGGCTCATGGTCCAGAACGCGGCAGGGGTCTCTACAGACACAGCGACGGCCTCGCTGGAGCGGTTGGAAAGTTACCTGACCGCTGCCAGCGTTGTCCCTGCCTTGCTGCCGGCAGCGAACGAGGTGCATGAAGGAGCATATGCACTGGTCGGAGTCATCGATCAGTTGGCAGTCTACCAAGCTGCGGTTCAAGACAACGACGTAGCTGCGACTGAACTTGGAGGCGCCATAGAAGGGTTGTCGGTCGATGGTGAGTCCCGTGCGTCGCTGAGGCGAGCTCTATTGGCTTCTGACCAGGCTGAGCTTGACCGCCTCTGGGACCAAATCGCAGTACTACCGTTGGGTGAACAGGTGTATGCGGTCCGTGGTCAGCAACTAGCGCTGCGGGCTCAAGCAAATGGATTCGCTGCCACTCTCGATGAGCGAAGTGTGGCTCTGGAGGACTCGGTCACTGGTCTATTGGCGACCGCGCGCGCAGAGTCGCAGGTAATACTTGAGTCGTCGGTCCGCAGTTTTGACGAGGGTCGCATCATCCTGGCGGTGATCAGTATTGCAAGCGTCCTCGCGGCTACCCTGAGCGCCTGGCTTTGGGTGGGGCAGGGGGTGGTGCGTCGTCTATCTAGGCTGTCTGAGCGCATGCGCGGCATGGCGTCCGGTGACCTCGAAACTCCGATACCCGAGGTAAGCCGGGACGAAATAGGCGAACTGGCCGGCGCTCTTGAAGTGTGGCGCCAGCAGGCGCTTGAAGTGCAGCGGCTGAATCTGGTTGAACGCCTCTACGGAGAGCTGCGTGAGGTGAACGAGGAGTTGCAGCGGATGCAGGCCAGGCTAGTGGCACAAGAGAAGCTGGCCGCCTTGGGGGAGCTGGTATCCGGTGTAGCGCACGAGATCAGTAATCCGCTGAACTTCGTCAAGAACTTTACCGAGGGATCCTTAGAGCTTCAGCGTGAACTGATGGGAATGCTGACAAGTTACCGCGGTCAAATGACGGAGGATGATGCCGGTCTCCTTGATGACATCAGCGAGGAGTTGGCAACCAGTCTGGAGCGCGTGCAGTCCAACGGCGGTCGCGCTCTAGCAATTGTCGAGCGAATGCGGGGTCTGGGAGTAGTCGGAGGGGATCCGGAGCCCACAGACTTGAACGGTGCGTTGCGATCCGCCGTGCGGCTGGCTTGCGAGGCCTTTCACGCGGAATGGAGGGATTTTAGCGTGGAGCCTGACTTTGACCTGGACCGCTCGGTGGGCGATGTGTCGCTTGTAGCCAATGACTTTAGCGAAGCCGTCGTAGGCCTTGTTTCGAACGCCTGCTATGCACTGAGACAAAAGAGGGATGCGCAAGACGGCGAGTATGAACCGGGCCTGTCTGTGTCCAGCCGCCTTTCGGACGGTTTAGTGGAGGTGCGTGTCCGTGACAATGGGCCGGGAATCCCCGATGAAGTTGTGGGGCAGATATTTGACCCCTTCTTTTCGACCCGTGAAGGTGTAGTCGGAGCCGGACTGGGACTTCCCATCGCCGCTGATGTAATGAGGCGCCTCGGAGGAGATCTCGTCGTTGACACGGTCCACGGCGAATACACGGAGTTCACCATGACGCTGCCGGCAGGCTCCACGCCCTAGGCCGGGCGGCCCGTGTCGGTAATCGGAAGCCCGCTTCCGATCAGGTCAGTAAGCTCGACAATCGCGGGACCATCACTTGAGTGGACAGCTAGTCTCCGGAGACTTAGAGGAGGCTTGCACCTGCCACCACGACCGGTGGGACTACAACTCGATAATGCCAAAGCCGACTGCGTAGTCGCATCCGGCTAATTCACCGATGGCAGCGGCTCCCCAGTGAAGGAATTCATCGGGGTCAAAGGATTGGGGCAGGTTGTCGATGTAGACGCGGTGTTCTCTGAGCGATTGGACACCCTTATCGATGAATCCGGTCACGTCAACGTAGTGGGTGATACTCGGGGCTGACGCTATGAAGACACACTTGGTGCCGCGCCAGGGCTCATAGCCTTCGTCAAGGAGTTCGGGGAATATCCATCGGTTGTCGGCGTCCCTGGCGGCGTCGAGCACTGCAATTCCTACGGCACGGTGGTCGGCCATATTGAGTTTGTCGCCAGCCCAGGTGAGTTCATGGTTGCCGCTGATCAGAACATCGGGTCGGAATTTTCGAATGGCTCGGGAGATGTCGCGCCGAAGAGGTAGACCGTACTCTACGACTCCGTCCCTGTAATCGAGAAACTCCACGGAATCAACGCCAACAACACGTGCGCTGCTAATCTCCTCGTGCATCCGGAGCCTTGCGGTCTCTTCGGGATGCATGGAATCTATTCCTGCCTCGCCCTTGGTTATCATCAGGTAGCCGATCTTCTTTCCCTGCGAGGTCCAGCGCGCGATGGCACTGGCGGCGCCGTATTCCAGATCGTCAGGATGGGCAGCAATTGCAAGGGCCCGGGACCAGTCCTCTGGCAGGGGCGAGAGCTTGGCGGATTGATCAGGTACAGCTATGGCACAGGCTCCCGTGGCAATTGATAGTCGCAGAGCATGCCCCCAGCATGGCAGGGAACGCTGATTTGGATGCAACAGTCTAGCAGAGCAGATCAGAGAGACACGCTGAGGCCTTAAGCTACATTCGCAGTCGATTGAGCCTCATGTGCCGCAAACACTCGGCACAATAGTCGACAGGCAATTCACCAATCGCGAGCTTCGCATCTACCCGGGTCGACTGGACTCCTGCCCAGACCTACGCGGACGGTCGCACATCGTTAGCCGTTTGCGGGCCAGTTGAGGCCTTCTGCCTCGCCCAAGGCATGGGGAGGTAGCCTCAAAAGGTGTGTAAACGATCAGGCGGTGTAACCTCTCTCTGATCACAGACGGGCTTTTTATGCCCGAGAGAGGAGTACACCGCCCATGGTCAAGGAGAGCATTGAAACAGGACCTGAGTCAAGGCCGGGATTCGAGCACCTGGAGGACTGGTTGCGAGGTCAGATGCAGGGTCTGATCCAGGACATGCTGGAGGAGGAGGTCACCGAGTTCCTGGGCAGGGCCAGGTCGGTGCGCCGGTCGGGATCCGATAGGGACTCTGGGTACCGAAACGGTCACGGAAGCCCCCGGAGGCTGACGCTGAGCTCGGGGACGATCCAGGTGAGGCGGCCGAGGGTACGTGATACCGAGGAGCGGTTCGAGAGCAGGCTTCTTCCCCTGTTCGCCAACAGGAGCCGGCAGGTCGACGTCCTGCTTCCGGAACTGTACCTGCACGGTCTGTCGGAGGGGGACTTCGACCTGGCGCTGCGAGGTCTGCTGGGCGAGGCCGCTCCGATATCGGCCAGCACGATCGCGCGTCTGAAGGACAGGTGGAACGCAGAGCTCGCCGAGTGGCGGGGAAGGTCCCTTTCCGAGCTAGAGGTAGTCTACATGTGGGTGGACGGGGTGTACGTGAAGGCGGGCCTGGAGCGTGAGAAGGCCGCGATCCTGGTGGTTGTGGCGGCGCTGAGCGACGGGAGCAAGGTGGTCCTGAGCGCGGTGCCCGGGTACCGGGAGTCCACACGGAGCTGGTCGGATGTGCTCAGGGACCTGAGGGACCGCGGTCTCAGCTGCCCGCGGCTGGTGGTCGGAGACGGTCATCTGGGGATCTGGGGGGCGCTTGGCAACGTGTACCCGGAGGCGGGAGAGCAGCGCTGCTGGAACCACAAGATCCTCAACGTGCTCGACAAGCTTCCCAAACGTCAGCATGACCAGGCAAAGCTGATGCTGCGCAGCATGCCGTACGCTCCCACCCGGGCCGAGGCAGAGCGGCTCAGGCGGGTCTTCACGCGGTGGTGCGGCGAGCACTCCTACGAAGCAGCCCGTGAGGCTATCGAGCGTGACTGGGACAGGATGGTGGCCTTCTACGACTACCCCAAACAGCACTGGCGTCACCTGAGAACGACCAACCCGGTCGAGTCGCCCTTCGCTGCGCTGCGCATCCGGACGGATGCGGCCAGGCGCTATAAGAAGGTGGACCGGGCGATCGCAGTCATATGGAAGATGCTGATGGTGGCCGAGAACAGGTTCCGGCGCCTGCAGGCGCCGGAGCTGATGGCTGACGTCTACCTCGGTGCCAGGTACAAGGACGGGGTCGCCATCGAGCAACAGGAAGAGAGGATCGCCGCCTGATCGCTTTTACACACCCTTTGACGCAACCTCCCGGGCGGTGGAGTAACTACAGTGCATTGCGAACTGTTCGGCGTGCGGCGGCAGGATAGAATTCCGGTTAAATTACCCCTGCCGTCTGAGCCTACTCCCTTCCAACTTCCTTGGCAGCAGGTAAGATCAACCGGTTGTGTCGCAGTTTGAGCCACGCGTAGGGCGGCACCGCAGGCGAACGGTTCCCTGAGAGAGTCTCAGTCTGAGAGTGGAGTCAGTTTAGCCTCGGCTACCGCAGTTGACGTACAGGACGGCCGATCCGAAGGCGGACGCGGCAAGGATCGGTGTCATCCACTTAGCAAACTCGATGATGGTCCGAGAGTTATGTCCTCTAGGAGGTCCTCCTGCCACTGTTCACCTTGCAGCTTGGACATTCAGGGGGCGTTGTTCTTCGATGTGCCTGATGTGTTTTTTTCAAGGCATTCCGCAGGCGGACTGCACCGTCATACGAAAAGAGGTGACAGTTCTCTTCAATTTGCAACTCCAGGCTCGCAAGGCCATCAGGCCAGTCCTCGACCTACACCACTATGTGAGCCAAGTTAGGCTTCCTCTTCCTTCCAAACCTCGCAAGGTTTCCTATGTCTAGGCCATTTCACTTCGGGCCTTCCTACGATCCGGTTCCGCCGCTTTCCGTAACCGGATTGCAGCACTTACCCGAGTCCGGCGTCGGATACCCGAAGGCGAAGGGCGAGGGCGACGGGGTCAAGGTACCGTAGAGCCGACGAGAGGAGTCGTGAATATGCCTATCTGGTCCTTCAGCGATCTTGGAGAGCTGTTTTCAAACCAGTCGATTGGCCTCTGGGAGCGTTTGAGCTACGTCAGGGAGTCCATCAAGAGCCGCGGCGTCCTTGGGCCGGTGAGGTTCGGGGAGGAGACGATCACTGACCTGCTGATGATGGACCTCTACGTCCAGGGGTCGACGCTGGCCCTCTTCCAGCAGACCTCCAAGCCCGAGGAGGCCATGTGGGGGACCGACTTCGAGCTGTGGCTGGGGTCGGACCCGCTTGGGTGGTTTCGATTCGCCATCCAGGCCAAGAAGCTCGACCTGAGGAGCGGCAGGTACGCTTCCCTCACGCAGAGCAACGTCAACGGAAAGCAGATTGACCTCCTCGAACGATACGCCGGGCGCAAGCGTGCCGCGCCGCTGTACTGCCTCTACAACCACACCGACGATGCGAACGAGCTGAACCACTGGCATTGCTGCACCGGCCCCGCCAACCTGAAGGACCTCGGGTGCTCCGTCACCCCGTCGTCGAACATCCGCAAGGCCATCGGCCAGTGGAAGGGCAAGAACTTCAAGAGCATTCACCAGAGGAAGAACACGCTGCCCTGGAAGTGCCTGGTCTCCTGCCCATCGGTGTGGTACCTGCTCCAGGTCAAGTCGGGGAAGGGCACCGGGAGCCCTATAATCCGGGAGACGCCCCTGTTTGATGCCGACTCCTGTTACCACGATACATTGCCTCTGGCGCTTCGGATGCAGGATCAGCCAGCCGTCGTACGGCGAAGCGAGCGTGGGGGTTCGCTGATATCGATACCGCTGGATGCGGAGAGGGACATCGATCAGGCTGCCGACGCGTTCGGGCGGGAGGTCCGTCGCGACTTCAGGGAATGGTATGACCCGGAAACCGGATCGCCCAAAGCGGCTGCCGTCATAGAAGTGCAAGGTCCTGCTCTGAGATGACTATTGCGGCCTGTAGTAACCCGCTAGAAACGTTTACCCGTTTCCAACCTCACGCGTTGGGGAAGAAAAGAAATGTCGATCCCTGAATCGACGCTCTCCAGATGGAGCCACCATCGGGCTGCGACGGCCTTCACGCAGGCGCACCTTCCCATCCGGGCCGCCTTGGACAACTACAGTTGGCCCTCGGACATCACGTACGAGGTTTTCCTTCAGGGCTCCTACAAGAACGACACGAACCTCGGCGGGGACAGTGATGTCGACGTGGTGGTGCGGTTGAACCATCGGCTCAGGCCGCGAGTGGCCGAGCTCACGGGCCGGCAGTTGCGGGGTGACGCTTCCCGCCAAGGGGCATACCAGCGGTGGAAGTCCTTCAGGGACCATGCGCTCAAGGCGATGAGAGCTAGGTTCGGGAATGCCGCCAAGAGCGGCCGGAAGACCGTGAAGGTGCCGAAAGGCAAGATCCCGGCGGACGCCGACCTCGTCGTCACGCTGCGCTACAGGGAAGGCATAGCGTTCTACCTACCGGATGAAGGACGCTGGGTCTTCAGCTTTCCGCAGCAGCACCACGCTCAGGGTCAGAAGAAGGAAGAGGCAACCAACCGGCGGTTCAAGCGGACCATCCGTATGTTCAAAGCGGCACGGAACCGGCTGGTCGAGACGGAGGCGCTCACCAAAAGTGATGTCCCCTCCTACTTCATCGAATGCCTGCTCTACAACGTCCCCGACGACCTGTTCAAACCGAAGCTGGTGCCGAGGTATACGGTCATCGTCGATTGGCTGAAGACAGCGAGGCTCGGTGATCTCAAATGCCAGAACGGCCAAGTGGAACTGTTCGGCTCGGGCAAGGAGCAGTGGTCCGTGAAGAAGGCGCGGGCGTTCGTCAGGGCGTTGGAGAAGCTGTGGGAGGCGGGGGCATGAAGGATGGCCATCCGCCCACAATCAGGTATCCCGCGGGACAAAGTTAAGGATAGTCGTGCCCGTCCAGATTCTCACGGGCCAAGAGCTGTCCCTGAGAGCATGGGAATCTCGGTTGTCAGCAGGTGACCGATCCCTAGGCACGAAGGTCAGACCACCTCCCTACGGAAGAGCCCTCGATAGTCGCTGGGAGATTTGGCGACGGCCGGGGTCAGTTGATCGTAAGAAAAGGGAGATTCTATACTTTCGCCGACTTTCATGGCCATTGATATGTAAGGGCGGTACTGACATGAGTCTCACGGAGAGCTGGGTGAACATTGCGGAAGTGGCAGCGCACCTACAAGTTACGAAGGATTCGATATATCGCTGGGTCGATTCGAAGGGTTTTCCGGCTCACCGCGCCGGGCGACTATTGAGATTCAAGCTATCAGAAGTAGACACATGGGTGCGGTCAGGTAGTGATGAGCACACTCCTTTAGAGGGTCATAACAGAAGCGCAGATGACAACTAAATCAACTGGCCCGGATTCGGCCGTATTTCAGGAGGGGCATCTCTCGGCGGGAGCCAATGGTTCTTCGCTGTCTAGTGACCGCGCTGACGGAGCGTCCTTGAAGAGCGCAATACACGAGCACCTGTTGAATCTAGGCTTCTCTCGGAATGGCAGTGGCTATTTCGTCGATGGAGTTTTGACGAAGCAGAAGATCCGGAATCTTCATGCCGCCCAACGGGTCGACATCCTGGAGCGGCATAGGAGCTTTGTTGAAACGCATGGCACCGAATTGGCGAGGCATTTTGCGAGCGGTAGTCAGGTTGACACCGGGTCGATTAGTCCAAGGCTAGTCCCGGTTCTTCCGGGCTCCCTTGAGTCTCGATTGTTCAGATTTGCTTCGCTGCTGTGGTCTGTGCCAGTGTCGCAGGGCTTTGGGCGTCGACTGCGTTTCCTCGTCAAGGACAGACAGAACGATTGTTTGATCGGCCTCTTCGCTCTGGGAGACCCCGTCTTCAATCTTTCCGCTCGGGACAATTGGATCGGCTGGACACACGAGGACCGCCGGGATCGACTCGTCCATGTAATGGATGCCTATGTTGTTGGCGCCGTTCCTCCATACTCTCAATTGATTGGTGGGAAACTCGTGGCCGCACTCATGGGTAGCAAGGAGGTGCGACGAGCCTACGAACGGAAGTACCTGGCCCGGCAATCAGTGATTCGCCAGAGGACACATCGGGCGCGTCTGGTGCTTTTGACGACAACATCGGCTCTGGGTCGTTCATCGATCTACAACCGTCTGACCATACCGGACGGTCCTCGCTTCCTCAGGATTGGTACGACCAAGGGTTTCGGTCACTTTCATCTTTACGGCGAAGTGTTCGATTCGCTCAGGGATCATCTGGAGGAGACTGGGCACCCCTATGCTTCCGGCCACAGGTTCGGCATGGGGCCAAACTGGAAGCTGCGCGTCGCAAGAGCCGCACTTGAGGACATTGGCATTGACGGAAACTCAGTCTTGAAGCACGGCATCGAGCGTGAAGTGTACGCCATCCCACTGGCTGAGAATTGGAAGAAGGTCATATCGGGTGAGCATCAGAGAGTCCGCTCCCTTGCCAAGCCGGCCGCCGAAATCTCGAAGTACTGCTTGGACCGTTGGATCGTGCCTCGATCGGAGCGGGACACGAGTTTTCGTAGCTTTGACAAGGACATCATCATACCTACTTTGTTGAACGGAGGCCCTGGGGCAACGTGGTAATGATCTCTGAACTAGAGGCATGGCAGACGCGCCTGTCACTTCACTTTGCGACTCTCAGGGACAGTCAGCGCGCAAGTGGAACAGGGGAGTCCCTCTTTGCTCTTGAACACGGTCTGACAGAGTCGGAGGTATCAGCTCTTGAGGGGGCGGTGCGAGCTCACATCGCGTCCCGTGCGCCATCACGCGACCATTGGCTGGTATGGGTCGTGTACTCTGCCGAACTGGGCTATCGGTACGCCGGTGACGAGTACTGGCAGACGTTCGAACAAGAGACCCCGGGATGGATCGTCAACGGAGACCGCTACAGGATTCGCGATTTCTACAGACGGTTCGAAAGGGAATTCGGCGGCGCAGTACCTTCGGGTCCTTGGGCTGCGCAATTCTCCATCATATGTTGGCCCATCACGCATGCCATCCTTCCAAAGGACTTGCAGGTGCAACTTGCCCGGACGCTCTATGAGTGCAGGTTCCTGTTCTCAGAGGATGTTCTCGGGTCGCCAGAGCGGTTGGGTGGCCTCCTCGCCGCACGGAGTTGGAACGCGTCGTCCCGCTTCAGAAACCTAGCGGAAGACACACGCCTCTTGGGGCAGATCGCTGCGGCTCTTCTCACCCAGGGACGGCCTGCGTCCGGTGAGCTCATATACCCGGCGACATTACAGAGGATCAGCGAGGACCTTGACCGAGAGCGACAAGCACGAGAGTGGATTAGGAAAGCACGTAGTTCCGCAGATGAACGCGTGCAGGTCCGCGGTCTCGGCCCCGTCAGCAGCCGGGCAATTCCGTCCAGCATTAGTCAAATAGGCGAGGCAAGGGCGGCTGTCGCGCAACTAGGAATCGAGCCACGTCTCGTTCTTCGACCAAGAGACGCATCCGAGAGATTGTGGGACATACTGCTAGAGGTCCCTAGCCTGGCTCATTTGTTGCTGCGATTCCCTCAGACTCGGGAGATACTCACCGGCTCGCGCTGCGTTGTTGCGGGATCGCAAGGACGCCGCTTAGCGCGAGGTCGCCTCGTTTATGGCGCTCAGCGCATAAGGCTGGTCAGGTGGCCGAAATCCGACGAAGTGCTGCTGCAATTCGAGAAGAAGGACCCGCAACTTGACTTCCTCCTTCGTACGGAGTGTCTGCTCCGGCCTGGTTACACTTGGCTCTTGAGGATCGCTTCCGATGGTCTGGCCTATGAGCTCAGGGGCTTGAGAGTTAGGCCAGATGAGCGCTATGTCATCCTTAGCATGGATGGACCGGTCGACGGAGGCGGGCACGTTACCCCGATTGAGGTAGGGTGCGAGGGAGTCAACGCCGCGATCCTTGACCTGCCCAAGTCTCTCGACGAAGACTGGCAACAGTCGATTCAGAATCTAGGCCTTGGGCAGGCAAGGGGCATCGAGGTTTGGCCCGCCGGTTTGTCCGCAGTGGCTTGGGACGGCGAAGGGAATGGCGAGTGGCTGGCCTCCGAGCGACCATGCCTTGCCATTCTTGCGGACTATCCCCTGGAATCCCTCAGGGTCTCTATTGATTCAAGCCCCCTTCACGTCTTCGAGTTGGCAACTCTGGAAGCAGGGGAACTCTTGTTTCTCGAACTTCCTCTGCTTCCTATAGGGATGCATAAGCTGAGATTCTCAGCAAGTAGCAATCTGGCAGGTGAGATTGAAGCGCTCGCCGATCAAGAAGCCACGATACGCATTCTTGAAGACAGGCCGCAACCTTCAACGATTGACTTTCGGGGACCGCTGTCAGTGCAGGTCGACCCCCCACACCCCACCATGGAGCAACTCTGGGATGGTGAGGTTGAGGTCCTGCTTCAAGGTCCTCAGCACCGTGAGGTTTCTTGTCGCGTCTCCCTACTTGCGAGAAATGAAGGGGGTACGATTCTTGCGAAAGACCTGCCGCCGGTCAGATTGCCTTTATCTCCCAATGATTGGAGGGATCACTTCGAACAACGTTTTCGAAAAAGTGAAGACGTACAAGAGGCATACGACCGGGCCAACGCCTGCGTACTGGAGTTCGGTGTTGGTGAACTCGGAAGTTTCGTGCTCCGATGCGAGCGCACCTTCACTCCACTCAGGTGGACGTTACGACGGGAGGGTAACGCATATGTGACGCGGCTCTATGATGACAGCGGTCACACGGGGCGACCCACAATCAGTCATGTTGCTTTCGAGGCTCCTTCTAGCGAACAAGAGTTGCCGTTCGATGAAGAAATCCATGTTGCAGATGACGGTGGGATGTATATCGCACGAACACAGGCTCATACGGTGGCAATCATTGCTCCGCCCGTGCTCCACCACGGCTTCGGACTCGCCGCGTTAGGCCTCAAACCAGAAATAGAGCGCCTGAGGCGTTCCACTGACTCCGTCATAAGGGTGACGGAGATTGCGGCTCTTTGGAGCCGGGCGAGGCTGCCCGGCGGTCTCATGGCCGTAGTCCGACGGCAGCAGGTAATGATGGCATTGACCCGCGAACTCTCTCGCCTTGTGGGTGGAGACAATTGGGCGAGAGCAGAAGAGGAGGCTGACATTAGTGGCAGAGGCACCTGGACCTTAGAAGCCTTGTCCCAAGCGATATCCAAGAACCCTACAGAGGCCGGAGTTGGCCCTGCGCTTCTCCGCGAGGCGGAGGCGATGGCTCACTATGACTGCAGTAGTCGAGTCTCTCTCTTTGCCTCACTGGCCGCCAAGTACCGACTGCTACCGGAGAGCGCCCAGCGAATGGCCATTATCCAATCGGGATCTCCTGGCCCTGGCACACCAATGTGGTTTGCGGAACTGGCTCTAAGGTTTGCAAGCGACCCTGTCGGCGCCGAGGAATGGGCGGGCGCTGACCTGCGCCCTGGGCTGAATCGCCTTATGGAGTCGTCGTCCCTATTCAGAGCCGCCAGGCTTGCGGTTCTAGCTACACAGCCTTTCGTCTCCTCTGGAGTTCAGTCCGGCGACCTCTATGCCGGTTGGAGATGTCCATAAGACGCTTGACCGCCGGGGAAGTCCGCGGCAACAAAGTAGGTGAGCTTGGACTCGACCGAAACGCATTTGATCTGATGTCGGTCGAGGCAGTTGCCGCCGCCTTGAGGAGATCGGCTAGCCACTTGTGCCCTTGCGCAGCGACTACTCTTGTTCGTGCGGTCGCCGATCCTCTACGGGGGCTGGTTGAGGAAACGGAGGACGTTAGGGGATTAGTCCGGGAAACGCTCGAAGCCATGATCGCGCACGGAGACTTCATTGAGCACCGTGACATAGAAGATCCGGCACCCAGCGCACCAGTTCTCATTTACGTAGCTCCTCCTAGTTTTGTGGCTCGGGAGAGCGGTGTAGCAATTCTCCTGGGTGCGTTCAATCCAGCGCTTGAGAGTCTAGTGGCCCGCATCGAATACACAGGCCATCTGCGGCGTCTCTACCCTGATCCCGGCGAAGACCTCGGTTCTGAACTACAGCAACTCGGGTTCATCGAAATCTTCCACCAGCAGTGGTTGAGAGCGCCTCATGGAGAAACGCCTGCCCAGCACTTGGCCCACTTAGATCGCCTTCTGGACGCAGCTCCGCCCTCGGGCGACATCCCTGGTCTTTCGCTCCTAGACTGGGAGCGGCCAGTTCTCTATTACCGAGGGCGATGGACATCTGTAGGCTCGCACTCCGGGAGGTTTGTCGCACGTCGAAGCCAACCCTATGGTGGAGACTTGTGGTGCTACGTCGAGATGAGCCGCGGGGTCCCCGAAAGACTCGTAGACCTACCCTTGATGGATAGTCGCTGGCGGGGCTGCGATGAGGCGTGGCGTTTGCAGATGGCGATCGACGCGAATAGGGGAAACTCCCAAGTGTTCAGGATAGACTCGGGTCCGGGGGAGCCGTATGTGATGAAGTTCTTCTCTCCCATACCTATGTGGGCTCGTCGCAGACTTGACTCCGTTGGTCGCCCGGTCTCAAGTCCAGGGTGCCTCTTCGCCTATCGGCTAGCCGAGGGTGAGTTAGCGGAGGAAGTTCGCTTCGCCAATGATGTGCTGTGGCTAGCGGAGCTAAAGGACGGCCCAGAACCTCGATGATTGGCAGAAGGGAGAGGAGATGGAACTGACCATCCTAGAAACCACCCAGCGGATGCAAGGTGCGTTGCAGGACTACATCGAGGCTACGTACCACATGGGTCATCCAACCTTGGTCGCTCAGCGTCAGGAGATCCTCCGAACCCCTGGAGTGATTCACCAGCGGCCCTACTTGGAGAGCACGCCTCGCTATAGGGCTGGCACGGCATTCAAGGACCTTGGCCTTGACCCGGCCGCGCTTGAAGTCTTCGGTTCTGTCTCTAAGGCCGACGGCCAGTTCCAGCGGCTGATTTACGATCCGCCATATGAACACCAGGCAGTTTCTACGAAGCTGTCGCTTGTGGATGGTCGCAGCCTTGTGGTCATGACGGGGACTGGGTCAGGCAAGACGGAATGCTTCCTCCTACCCATCCTGGGGAAGCTAGCATCCGAAGCCCAAAGAAAAGGGCGGTCATTTGGAGAAACGCCAGCGGTAAGGGCGATGGTGTTGTACCCAATGAACGCACTGGTCAATGACCAACTAGGACGACTCAGGCTCCTGTTCGCTGATGAACGCATTAGAGACCAGTTCATGACGTGGTCAGGAAGACCAGCTCGATTTGCCCGATATACAAGCAGAACCTTGTACCCAGGAGTGCGTGATTCAAGGAAGGACCAAACAAGGCTTGTCCCGATTAGAGATTACTACATAAGCAATCTCGAAACTGCGCGAGATCCAGCAGCGCCTCAACAAGCTACGGCTGAGGCACTGGTTCGAGAATTGAAGGAGCGGGGCAAATGGCCGGCCAAGCCCGACCTGATTGGATGGTACGGCCAAAAGGGGCAGCGATGGCAGGATCGGAGGACCGGAGAATTCCAAAGGGGAGTAACGCTACCTGAAGATCCTGAGCTATTTACGCGACACGAAGTACAGGCAGCGCCCCCCGACATCTTGGTTACCAACTACTCGATGTTGGAATACATGATGATGCGCCCGCTGGAAAGGCCAATCTTTGATCATACGCGTGATTGGCTTCAGGCGAATCCTGAAGAGTCGTTCCTGCTAGTCATCGACGAGGCTCACCTTTACCGAGGAGCTGCTGGAACAGAAGTAGCGCTTCTCATACGGCGTCTATGCTCGCGACTCGGGATTCCTCCAGACCGGCTTCAGGTCATCTGCACTAGTGCTAGCATGCAGCATCCTGACTATGCGCAGAAGTTTGCCGCCCAACTTACTGGCAAGGATTCAGGAGACTTCAGTACCGTGGAGGGTGAACTCTCCTACCGACCCAATGCAGCAAAGGGCTCGGCTGAGGATGCTCTCGCCCTAGAGGCGATAGACCTTATCGCCTTATATGAGGCAGAGACGGACTCTGAGCGGATGTCGAAGGTTGCGGAGTTTCTACGCTACCGAGGGGTCGAACAGTCAGGCCAGTTGAATCAAAGGCTATATGGCGCGCTTGAGTCTTTCCCACCCATGTCGAAACTCATCAACGCGACGATGACGGTGGCTCAGCCGGTCACGGATCTAGGAGAGATGCTGTTTGAGGACACCCCTACTGATGTGGCTGATCGGGCAGTTACAGTCCTGATTGCCTTGGCCAGCATGGCCAAGCCTGATTCAAACCAGCCCGGCCTGATGCCCTGCAGAGTTCACTGCCTCTATCGAGGACTCGCAGGACTTTGGGTTTGTATGGACTCTCAATGCAGCGAGATGTCACCGGAGCAACGTGGTGGACCTTCAGGTAAGTTGTACGGCCAGCCCCGAGCAGTGTGCGAATGCGGAGCTAGGATCCTTGAACTCTATACGTGCCGCAATTGTGGTACAGCTTACGCTCGGGCCTACACGAACGACGTTGAGGAACCTGAATTCCTATGGTCTGAGCCGGGCGGGGCACTTAGGACCCTATCGGGGGCGTACGAAGAGTTAGAGGCAATTGACCTTCTCTTGGAGGAGCCTGTCTTTGCGGACAGTGTTGAAGCTGCGGACTACGATCTAGTCACAGGTCGTTTGAACCCCTTCAATCTGGGAGACCGGAGTCGGCAAGTCTACTTGCGGGCCAACCGTGCGGAGGCCCCCAGCACAGAAGAGGGCCCCGTCGACGCGTCCTTGGGCGAATTCAAACCCTGTGCAGGATGCGGTGAGATGGCCGCATTTGGTCGAACGTCTGTGCAGGACCATCAAACTAAGGGTGACCAACCCTTTCAAGCACTCATTTCAAAGCAGATTCAGGTTCAACCGCCTGGTCCTAAACCTGCAACTAGACTGGCTCCCTTACGTGGCAGGAAAGTCCTCATTTTCTCGGATTCGAGGCAGATGGCCGCCCGCCTCGCGCCCAATATCCAGACCTATTCAACGCAGGACGCTTTGCGTCCTCTGATTGTATCCGGATACGATCGTCTGAACAGTAATCCGATGATCACGAGGTTCCTTTCCCTAGAGGACCTTTACCTCGCGGTATTGATTGCAGCAAAGGAAATGGGAGTACGGTTGCGACCTGGATTGAGAGTCGGTGAGAACTTCGAAGGGGAGAATACTGTTGACCAGGCAATCAGAAGCGGCGCCCTGGAAGACGATGAGCAACTCTTGGTGCTCCTCATGGAACTTAAGAATTCGCCGCCACCTGAATCCCTGCTTCACTCGATCATGACTTCGATTACCGACAGATACTATGGCTTGGAGTCGCTAGCATTGGCGTCGCTCGTGGAGCGCCCAACCCATACCTCCAAAGTAGCGGCCTTACCTGCTATTCCCGAATATGCAGAGTCAGATGATGAGAAACTCGCGCTCGCTCGCGCATGGCTACGCTGTTGGATGCGATCGGGAGTCTGGTTGAGCCGTATGCCAGGGGCGTGGTCGTCGACGGTTGTTCGTTCACACTCTGGCAGATTCTCGGCTATGATTCGGCTCATACCCGACACATCGAGTCGGCGGCTCTTTGAAAACAAATGGCTTCCGCAATTGCTGGACACATTTGCCGAGCCGACGTCTGGGGGTGTATTTCGACTGGCCGGGCGAGAGTTGTCATTAGCAATCGGTGGCGACTGGTCGTACTGTCAATCTTGCCGTACAGCCCAGAGGCCTCTTCCAGGAAGAAGCACCTGTGTCAACTGCGGGCGTAACGCTGTTGTGCCCATCGACCCGGACACAGACCCGGTCTTTGCCGCTAGGAAGGGGTACTATCGGGCTAGCACATTGGCGGCTTTGGGGTCACCGCCCATACCTCCCATGGCCCTCATTGCTGCGGAGCACACTGCGCAGGTCAACACCGCACAGGCGGACGAGGTATTCTCCAAAGCCGAGGAGTACGAGATTCTCTTCCAGGATGTGGACTTGGGGCCCGGGGACACGGGGCAAGAGAGACCGGCGATAGACGTTCTTTCATGTACAACTACAATGGAGGTTGGCATCGACATAGGGGCTCTTTCAGGGGTATCTCTCAGGAATATGCCGCCAGCAAGGGCGAACTACCAACAGCGTGCCGGTCGTGCAGGGCGCCGGGGTAACTCGGTCGCAACAGTAACTGCATTCGGCAGTGCTGATAGTCACGATGAGCACTACTTTGAACATCCCGACCAGATGATCCGGGGAGCAGTCGACGACCCTTCACTGACCCTAGATAACCCTGTGATTGCCCGGCGTCACGTAACGGCTCATCTGCTACAGCAATACCACCAAGCAAGGCTACCTGAGATTAGCCCAGAAGATCAGCCCCAACTGTTCGCTGTTCTCGGGACGGTGGCAGACTTCAGGAACCCCGGAAAGGCGTTAAGCCGCGTTGACCTGGAACAATGGCTGCGCTTGAACAAAGTAGAGTTGAAGCGGGATGTCGACGCACTGCTTCCAGCGGAGATTGCTGGCACTGAGCGCAGAGATCTTCTAGACCAACTAGTCGAGGCAACGCTAGATGCCATCGACACCGCCATCGAGCACGCCCCCGAGAGTTCTGGCGAAGACGGGGCGCCGTCCAGTGAGGAGTGTGACGCGGCCAGTTCGGAGGCACCGGAAGAGCCAGGTGAAGAAGGATTCACCAAAGACCCTTCCGAAAATCTCCTCGACCGCCTGCTGTACAAGGCAGCTCTTCCTCGCTATGCATTTCCCACAGACGTGGCCGCGTTTCATGTTTTTGATCAAGAGAGGTCAACACGTTATCGCGCGGCCTTTCGCTATACACCTTCGCAGGGACTTGCCACGGCGCTTTCTCAGTATGCGCCGGGAAAGCAGGTCTGGATCGATGGCAAACTCTGGACTTCGGGAGCGCTGTACTCGCCATTCTCGAATGATCGGTATGACGCTTGGAACAGCCGACGACTTTACTACGAATGCAGCGTTTGTCATTACGCGCTCACTGGTCCCCTGAGTGAAGGAGAGAGGGGAGAGGCTAGGGATTGTCAGGGGTGTGGTGGTGTCGGGACCTTGGGTCCAGCGAAGACGTGGTTAAGGCCCCCTGGGTTTGCACATCCCGTCAGTCGAGAAGAGGGGACATCACCAGATGACCAGCCGGTGAGGAGTTACGCCACCCGGGCCAAGTTGACTATGCCAACCCCATCGGACCCGGAGAAGTGGTCGGATCTCAATGAGCGTATTCGCAAACACTACGTCAGGGACTATCTGCTCGTTACGAACCGAGGGCCGCGAGACGAAGGCTACTCGTACTGCACAAGGTGCGGCCTCGTTGAACCGACCGCGATCCGGGACGGTCAACTGGGGGCAGACCACCGTAAACCATACCCAGACCCTAAGGACCAGAATTGCCCAGGTGGGGGTACAACTACCGGTCTGGTACTGGGAACGGATTTCATCAGCGATGTGCTTCTCATATCGATAGGGGTGCAGCAGCCGCTCACCCTGTTCCCAGGCCTGCTGCCAACTAGCGTCGCGTTGCGCACCATCAGCGAGGCGCTGACGATAGCGGCCTGTAGGCTCCTGGATTTGGACCCCAACGAGTTGCAGGCTGAATATCGACCTGCGCTTACTGAAGATGGGCGCCGGGGTCTCGAAGCCGAGATATATCTCTATGACACTCTGTCAGGTGGCGCCGGCTTTGCCCGACGTGTCGGTGAACTAGGGCTAGATGTATTCAAAGAAGCCCTGGATATCTTGCAGGGATGCCCAGAGAACTGCGATCGGTCATGCTATCGCTGTTTGCGAAGCTACAAGAACAAATTCGAGCACGACCTCTTGGATCGCCACTTGGGCGCAAGTCTCTTGAGATATCTGATCGACGGAAGCTACCCATCAATGCAAGTCGAACGCCTAAGCGCTTCAACTCGGCTGCTCTACGAGGACCTCGTCAGGCAAGACCTTCCGAATACGACCTTCGCTTTGGATCATCCCATGACAATCCCTGGCCTCGGCGCAGCGATTGTTCCCATCTACGGGACCCGGGCTGATGGGACCGACCTCTTTGTAGGCCTTTGCGAACCGCTTACGCGCGACATCCCGGCCCATGTGGCGCTCAGGAACGTCAAGCAGGTCTCTCCTGTCTCTCGGGTTGTGCTCTGCGACGAAATACTGGTGACAAGGAACCTGCCGGCGGCCACCAATCAAGTCATTGAGTCAATGGGCACGGGCTAGCACCTAGGGAGAGATAGCGTGGATGTCACGCGTGACGGCTGTTCAGTTGACTACACGACGACAGCATTTTGAGGGTCTAGGCCCCAAAAGCAAGGCCTCTTCCAATTGGCCATTGAGTGTACCAACTCGGTCGCAGATTCGAACCTGTGCGCACTTACTGGCGTTTCTCAAGTACCCCAACGTTGCTCAACCGCACCGAGGTGATAGCTATGAGCAGCCGTAGTCCTTCGTGCCTGCATCAGTTACTAGTCCTAGGGGGCAAGTTGCCTCAAAGGGCAGATGTTGAGTCACCTAGTCCCTCTCCGTATTAACGGTTGGGATGTTTTGGCACAAGAGACACGATGATCCTGTGTTGCGATGAGGGCGCACGAGCGTCTCCCGATTCCATTTCCCACACGTAGAGACATCTGCCCCCTTGGTTCGAAGGTGGCCACCGGTGCGGCGAGTGGCCCTTGATTAAGCGAATCAGTTCGGCGTTCACGTCGTACAGACCCCTGAGCGCATCGCTGGGCGCAGGTATGAACGCCTTGCCCTGCTCTCGCCCGGCCCCCTGCGCAGCCCCGGGTAGCCCTCCAGCACGTCGAGATCCGACATCGCCTCACCTCCCGCTAGGTTCACCAGGACCAGCGAATTGATCACCTGGCTGTCCGTCCACCCCTGCGAGCCCCTGCGCAGACCCACCCTGGCATCGAGCAGCCGCCCCAACCCCGCCGCTTCAATAAGCTCCATGTACGGTAACAGCCCGGCGAATCCGGTCGTCGTCAATCTGCTGCCCCGACGGTACTGGTAAGGGAAAAGCCCCTGTCGCATAATGATTGCACTCTGTTGAGGCATCCAAGGTTCTGGACGTGCATCCCGAGACAGTGAAGCGGCTGATACGTGAGGGCAAGCTAGGTGCCACTAAGTTCGGGAACAAGTGGATCATGGACCGGGACCGGCTCCAGTTGTTTGCCAACAGCTATGATGGAAGCCGCGGTAGGGTGAAGAGACTATTGTGACCAGCGTGGGGGTTGTCGATGTGTTCCTGCAGTGCGATCAGGCCATTCGCCAAGGTCGACTGATCCATAGAACCAGCAGGACGGAGAAGGAATTCCACTTCCAACACTGGTTTCAGAATCGGCTTGATGAGCTACGTGTGCTTTACGACCCTCCGGCCAGGAATTCCTATCCAGACTTTCGCTTGGTCAATAGCCCCGTAGGATATGAAATCAAGGGGCTGGCTTACCCCGGTCGAGAAGCAACCTACGACGCCAATAGTCAGATGCCTACCGGATTCCACAACGGCAGAACCGTGTATTACGCCTTTGGGAGATACCCCAAGGATCCCGACGAGGACGATTACCCCGTCATAGACCTGGTGTTGTTCCACGGGGACTTTCTGAATGCCAACCACGAATACGTTCATGAGAACAAGCACATCACCGGCTTTGGAAGCTATGGGGACGTGATGATAAGAGACCGGAAGATGTACGTAGCCCCCACTCCCTTTGCATTGACCGATGGCACGGCCGGTCAACGAACTCTCATACTGCCCGGCGATGCCGAGGTAGATGACCGGCTGGAATGCTGCGGGGAGTTGATTCGCGTCGAGACCGACAAATTGGTTGTCGGATACAAGGCCGACTTGAATGAGAACACCTTGGATGCCCTGTACATGAAAAACCCCTCGGCTGGTCTAGAGCACCGCTTTAGGGCCTATCGAGTTGCTGGCACCGACGGTCCGCCAATAACAATGAAGGTCGGATCTCAGCAGTTTATCCTTCGGCACGATGCCGACTAGCCACAAGTCACGGTCCGCCAAATGCAGCTACACCTCCAACAAGCGCCAAAGACCGAAGACCGGGAGGATCCAGGTCTATCGATTCCCCGCGCCATAGAGTGCGATGATTTCCCCTTTGAGCATCTGAGCCGCATTGCCGAGCGGGAGAGTTGGCGTAAGGAGATTTACCGCCCCATCTATCACGTTCACAAGTGGTGGGCGCAGCGCCTTGGTTCAGTCTTCCGAGGAATCCTTCTCGGGGCCTTGACTCCCAAGGGCACAGACGTGCTTGATTTGTTCTATTCGCCTGCGAGATTCCCGGACAAGGTAGTGTTCGACCCGTTCATGGGCAGTGGCACGACTCTCGGCGAAACGTTAAAGCTGGGAGGACGAGCCATCGGCCGCGACATAAACCCGGTATCGTATCTGCAGGTCCGCACGGCCCTCACGTTGAGCGATTCGAAGGAGTTGGAGAGGACCTACAAAGAGATCGAGGCTGACGTAGCCGACACGATTTGCAGCTTCTATACCTCCCGTAGGCCAGACGGTAGTTTGTGCCAAGTGCTGTATTACTTTTGGGTGATGCAGGCAACTTGCCCAAATTGCTCTAACCTAGTGGATCTATTCTCCAGCTATATATTCGCTAGGCATGCCTATGCTGGGCGAAATCCCATCGTCCAAGTGGCATGTCCGAAATGTGGCCTCCCAAATGCGAGGCACTATCGAGTGCGCCAGACGGAGTGTTCCAATTGCGGGCATTCATTCGACGCGACTTCTGGCCCCGTAAGACGTAAGAACGCCGAGTGTCCGGACTGCCTGCACCAATTCACAATCGGCCACGTCATTAAGCAGACGGGCTCACCGCCCTCGTACAGGATGTATGCGAAGCTCGTCTTGACCCCCGATGGGAAGAAGGAATACCTCCCGATCAATGACTATGACCATGCCTTGTACGCCAAGGCAGTCGCTGAATTGGATGGGTCTGCTTATCCTATCCCGCAAGGAATCATAGAGCCCGGCTACAACACGAACCAAGCATTGAACTACGGCTTCCAGTCATGGAACCAGATGTTCAATGCCCGCCAGTTGCTCGCAATCTCTATGCTGGCGGATCGGATCAAGCGCATCGAGAATCCTTCACTCCGGTACGCCTTCACATGCCTGTTTTCGGGTGTGCTTGAGTTCAACAACATGTTTGCATCCTATAAGGGCGAAGGAACCGGAGCCGTCAGGCACATGTTCTATCACCACATCCTTAAGCCCGAGCGCACCCCCTTGGAGGCAAACATTTGGGGAACCCCCAAGAGCTCGGGGGCGTTCTCCACGCTTTTCCGCAGCAGACTCATGCGAGCTCACCAGTATGCTCGACATCCCTTCGAACTGTCGTTGACGTCAGACGGGGAGCGAAAGCAATCTGTCAAGGTCGACGGCTTCAACGAGCCCCTCATAGGAATCACCAACACCGAGTCCTATGAGCAGTTCCGAAAGAACCCTAGGCTCTATGTTTCCTGTGGCGATTCAGCAGCCACGGACTTGCCGAACAAATCAGTTGACTTGGTCGTCACGGACCCTCCGTTTTTCGACAACGTGCACTACTCGCAACTGGCTGACTTCTTCTTCGAATGGCAGAGGTTGATCTTGGATGATGCTCCCAGCCATCGAATGATCACAACACGCTCATCATCGGAGGTCCAGAACTCGGACGCCGAGGCTTTCACCGAACGATTGACCCTCGTGTTTCGAGAGGTGAACCGGGTCCTTAAGGATGACGGTCTACTCGTCTTCACTTACCACCATTCTAGGTGGGAAGGATGGCAAAGTGTCCTGAACGCGGTGGCATCGGCTGGCTTCGGCATCGACGTGTGTCACCCGGTGAAGGCGGAGATGTCAGTTGCAACACCCAAGCACCAAGCAAAGGCTCCCATTAACTTCGACATCGTCATGGTCTGCAGAAAGAGACAGGCAGGAATAGCAGGTATACCTGGATCGCAAACTCCTAGAGAAATGACTGTAGTGGCCCTCGACCGCGCCAAGTCTCAGATAAGGAGGTTAAGGGCAGGTGGTTGGAAGCTGAGTCGGAACGACATAGGCATAGTGGTAATGGCCCAGGTCATAGCGGAACTCTCAAAGCATCTTGATGGTCATGCAAGCGAGTCGATGCTTGAGGAGCTAGAAGGTCCCATATCTGAAGCTATCGACCATCTTCAACAAGCTGCGATTCGGGAATAGGAGCGCCCCTATGAAATGGATGGGACTCCTATAAGGTTTTAGCCGAACTCCATGGGATTAGAATCGGGTCTATCCCTCCAGTTTCAAGTGTGGCATACATAGGGTCCAGCCTTATTCACGCTGGCCAGCCAACGAGAGACAGACAGTGCACGGGGAAGTTAAATCAGATGGTGGTAGCATGAGTAGCCGCCTAGGAGAGACCGGAGCTATGGCTGGCCGTTCGTTTTGGCTTGATGGGAGATATTATTCGTCGATTAGAGAGTGGTGCTCGATAGTCTATCGCCTTGAGTGGCATAAACGTGATGGTTCGATCGCGGTTGGGCATAGTCATAGCTGTAGCAAAGAGATGGCGAGAGCTCTCCATAGGAGAAAGGAAATCGGTTGGCCGCAGTTCGATGATGGAGAGGCCCCGCCTTCAGTTATGTGAGTCCATCTTCCTTCGCCGCAGCCATGGATACAGATTCTACGTTCGAGGATGACTAGGAGAAAGGATGATTGCAAAGATTGCTGGGAACGTCTGCCAGCATGCTTGTTGAAAGTATGCTGCCTTGCCGGGCAACGAGATCGGGTGTGGCAAACTCGATCACCCGGAATCCCCTGCATGGCTGGCTGACAACGCCTTGAGTTACTTCTTGGAGGGATCGCGCCTCTTGTCTCTGCTCTCCGGATGCTAGGGCGAGTTGTCGGAAACGAGCCTGACCCTCGTGGTTTCCTGCGGCCTGTCGAGGCTTATTACAGAGTTTCTGTTGGGGCGCATCAAGGTGGTCGACGCGGTGTTGGTGCGTGATCTGGGTTGCGTCCCTGCTCAACCTGAGCGCGGCGCAGGTCTATGGCGTCTTGGAGCAGGTTGGAATTGGTCTTTAATAGAATGTCGATGTCGGCCCGATCAATGGGATCAGACATTCGTACTTTATTTTCGGCGCGTTTCCTTGCGTTATTTCGGTCTGCCAGTAGCTTGATGTAGTAACTCAAAGCAGTGATGCCGAAAAGACTGATGAGTATTGCTAATGCTATTTCCACGATTCCACTTCTTTCAATAGGGCGTCGACTTGCGGCCTTAGATGTGCGAGCCTTTTGGAATCCTTGATCAACTTGAGAGCGTGTACGGCTCTACCTGCGTTGATGATGCGACGCGCTCCGCGCACACGGAAAGCCAAGGCCGCGGCTTCATCCCATTCTTCACGTTCTGCCAGTCGTTTGGCGAGGCCCTTTTCGGACCATGATGGATTGGCAAAGAGTCGGAAATACTTGACGAAACAAGTCATGCCTGCAGACTGCAATGTACTCTTCAGTTGTTGGTCGTTCATTGGTTCTACACTCGTCCTGTGTTGGCGATCACTTTTGGTGTGCGGGCCTGTTGTGTATACCCGTTTCTGGTGGCAGGCTGTCTGTTGTGTCGGTCGATGTTGTCCTGTCGGGACTCCGGTTCGCTTTTGACGAACTGAAGCGTGTTGCCGTCTTTTGTTGTAAGGATAAGGCGGAGGTCTGAGGGAGATTCCCATCTGACGGTTTTGTCGAGGGTGTCCTTGTAGGGTTTGCTCGGTGTTGAACATCTCTTGTGATGGGGTGCGCCAAGAAGCGTACGGGTTGAACGTTCCCGATGGGGAACCCGGTCGGGAGTGGGCCGGTGGCCAGGGAAGCAGGCATGGCGACCAGAGGCAGAACCGTGTTTGAAGCCTTCCCGACAATGTGGTGGCGGCTACCCTGCCATGCCGCGCACCGCTAGCCAGAGTATCGCTACGGTCACGAAAGGAACTGCTGTTTGAAGCGTCGCACGTGTAACCACCCGCTTACGGTAGGGCGAGGGTGGAGTCGTCGGACTCTCTGTCTCCCATTCGCAGAGACAGCCCTGTCAGGGCAGGGATGCCGAACTCCCTTCGACCGGCATCCCCCGATGACGAGCGCGGCAGAGAGCCAAGCTAGGCGTAGAGGCAGGGTGCGCCAAGAAGCGCATAGGTTGAACGTTCCCGATGGGGAACCCGGCCGGGAGTGGGCCGGTGGCTAGGGGAGCAGGCACGGGGACCAGAGGCGGAACCGTGTCTGAAGCCTTCCCGACAATGTGGCGGCGGCCA
Organism: Dehalococcoidia bacterium; assembly: GCA_965207145.1. Lineage (GTDB taxonomy): Bacteria > Chloroflexota > Dehalococcoidia > Lucifugimonadales > UBA2962 > CAUZIR01. The sequence continues at coordinate 1,941,879 of OZ242262.1, forward strand.
CCCTACCACGCCGCGCGCTGCTAGCCAGAGTGTCGTTATGGCTACGAAAGGAACTGCTGTTTGAAGCGTCGCAACGCCAACCACCCGCTCACGGTAGGGCGAGGGTGGAGTCATCGGAATCTCTGTCTTCTGCCTACAGAGACAGCCTTGTTAAGGCAGGGATGCCGTACTCCCTTTGACCGGCGTCCTCCGATGACGAGCGCGGCAACGAGCCAAGCTAGGCGTTTAAGCAGGGCCTAAGACGGCATGAAGACGCAACCTGTGGGAACTTGGGAAGCTCGTCCGGCTCTCCGGCGACGGAGTAGGCCAGCCTGCGGCCAATGCGGGACGGGTGGCAGAGTCCGCGTAGTAGTCCGAGGACGGGAGAGCCGTCCACATGGCGAAGGCGGGCAGTCAGATGGGTGGGGAAAGAAGTGAACTACGCCGGAGAAGGGATGTATGAACCCGACTGTGATGGCGGAAAAGCCGATATCTCCGACCTTGGTTTAACTCATCTGATGGAGAGCCGGATGCGGTGAAAGTCGCACGTCCGGTTCGGCGGGGGGGATGGCGCAGACCAGCCGAAGCAGTCCGGCCATTGGCGGCGCCGTCCCCACCCAATACCTAAGGCGATACGAAGACGCAACCTTTGCGAACTTGGGAAGCTCGTCCGGCTCTCCGGCGACGGAGCAGGCCAGCCTTCGGCCAATGCTGGGCGGGTGGCAGAGCCCTCGTAGTAGTCCGAGGACGGGAAAGCCGTCCACACGGCGAAGGAGGGCAATCAGATGGGTGTGGAGCGAGGCGAAATACGCTGGAGAAGGGATGTATGAACCCGACTGCGACGGCGGAAAAGCCGATGTTCCCGACCTTGGTCTAATCCATCTGATGGAGAGCCGGATGCGATGAAAGTCGCATGTCCGGTTCGGTGGGGGGGATGGCGCAGACCAGCCGGAGCAATCCGGCCATCGGCGGCGCCGTCCCTACCCAATCATCCCGCCTCGGTCCATTCCAGGTCGGTGAAGGAGAGCTTGCCGCTGGAGATGCTGTAGGAGTCCGTTAGGGCGTTGCATCCGGTCCAGCCGGTGATCGTGCTCTTGTGTGGTAGGAAGCGGATCCGGGCATCGGAGTTGCGCAAGTCTAGTTTCCATGCTGTGCCACTGAACTGGTTCTATGTGGATTTGCCGATGTGGGGGTTCCCTCCCATCGCTCAGCTGGTCAGTAGCAGGAGTGCGGCGAGCGGGATGGGCTGTTTCATTGAAGAGTCTGTACTTTGCCGGCTTCCCTTCGGGCGAGGATCTGTTGTCGGATTTTGGCCCTGCGTGCGATCCTCCGTTGCCGGAGCTTGTGCTGCAGGTAGTTCTCGAGCCATACCAGGCCGAGCATCCCTGCGACGGCCGAGGTGGCGAAGACTGTTGCGAAGACGACCTTCATGGCGGTTGCTGCCTGAGATGATATACGCCCGCGAGGCGGCTGCCGTTGCTCGTCACGTCGACAGATCGAGCGTCTTGGTTGAAATCGCACCGGTCGAAAGGCGCGGGTCCGAAGGCGCGCTCCCTATTCAGTCTCGGACGCCTGGGAAGTCCTGAAACGGCAAGAGGGCCGCATGTATTGATTGACAGGGGAGGCCGCCGACCCAGGTTTGACGACCTCCCCCGTACCTCCACAATCTAGAGTCCCATTCCGACCGGCTCGGCCTCGCGCTCCTGCTCAAGTGTCAGCGCCCACTCGAACAGTGACGCCGTTGCGGGCTGTAGCTTGCGCCCCTGTGAGTCGGGGATCTTCAAGGTCACAACGGATATAGACTGGCTCTTGATCCATAGACCCGATTCGGCACCATTAGTGGACACAGAGATTGCCCAAAAGGGAGCGTGACAGGATTCATGAACACGGAAAGAGCGCCCTTGACGCTGCGAGACAAGATCCTAGCCTTCTGTTATTTGAGTATGGTCGGCGTGGCCATATTCTCGTTTGTGATCCCCATGCTGGGATCAGCTTCAGCGGACTACCCTGCAGGGAGTGCAGGTCTTTTTGCTCCGATAATCGCGCTGAGTGTTGCGGCGACGGTCCTCTTGCAGGCTGCGATTGCCAAGGTTCGGCAGCTGCGGCGTCTACCGCCCGCGTTTGTTGGTCTTGGCAGCATGGCCAGTGCCTACATGTGGATGGCGGACGCAGCCGATACGCACCCAATGGACCCGGCGCTATCAATTCCCGTACTCATGTTGTTCGGAATGGCTGCCGCTTTTGTGGCGACTGCAGCAATAGTCATTTTCGTGAGAGACTAGGGGAAGGTTGTCGTTTGCGCCGATTTAGCGCGGTATCGCGGCCCCTCCGCAGGGGGAAGCCCTGCGCCTGCCTATGCCCTGCAGATGTTTCCGACGGGTATGCCGTCGATAAAACGCCTTGGGCAGTCCTGCACGGCGATCAGGTCGTGGGCTGAGACCCCGGCTCCGCAGAGGGCCTTCTCGTCCCTGGCATCGGCGTTGAGTAAGTGCATTTCCATCAACTCGCATCTCCCTTCGGCATCCAGTCTCATATCGGGGTTCCTGTATCTGGTGCTTTCCATTGCCTTCTCATGCCTTTGAAAGCCTTGAAACGGGAAAGAGGACACATACATTGATGGGCGGGGGAGGCCGCCGACCCGTGTCTGACGACCTCCCCCATACCTCTCTCATCTAGCGCCCAGCGCCCACCAATTCCTCTTCCCTTTGCTGTTGCTCAAGCGTCAGCGCCCACTCGAACAGCGACGCCGTAACTGGCTGTGTCTTACTCTTGTGACGTCCGGGCCTGTCAGGCTCTGTGGCCATGAACTCGGCCCAGGAGAACGGCGACCGCTGCGGCCCCGTGGCTTCGTAGTCGTGATGCCCGTTGCCGTTGTGACCATTGACCGCGACCAGTTCGACCGTCGGCCCGATCTCGAAGCCGTCGTGATGGCCGTTGCCGTTGACCTCGACCGGCCTCCAGTGCTCGTCCACCAGCAGCTCCTCGGCCTCGCTCCCGGCGTCCCTGGCCTGTGCGAAGACCTCCTCCACCGTCTCGGCCTCCTCCTCGCCGTTGACGATCTTCTTGGCCAGGGCCATCATCAGGTCGTCCCCCTCGTCGCCAAATGCGGCCAAGCTGTCCTCCGGCAGCTCTCCCTCCACCGCCAACGACGACTGGAGCTTTTTCGCCACCAGCTTCAGGGCGTCGGCCTGCAGGGTGCTGCGGTAGGACATGAACACGACCCTGACGGGCTGTGTCTGGCCGATGCGCCAGGACCTGCGCGATGCCTGCCTCATGGTGTATACGCTGTAATCCGTTTCGTACCAGGCGATCGTTGGGAACTCCACCAGGTCGAGACCCGTCTGCACAAGCCGGGGGTGGCAGATCAGGACATCGATGCCCTCCTCCACCCTGTCGGCAACCCACGCCTCCCTGCGGTCCGGGGCCACAGTGTCGGCCTTCATGACCGCGACGCGGAACCCTTGCCGGGTTAGGATCTCGTCCATCCGCCCGGTGATGTCGCGGGTGCCCGTGTGGGTGACGTAGACCAGCACCCTCCGCCCCTCGAGCCTCTCGGCCGCGACCAGATCGATCAGCGCCCGTTCCTTCGGGTACAGCTTCTCCTCCGAGAGAGGCGGCACCTGCGCGAGCACCTCGCCGGTCTCGGGATCGAGGACGGTCTCGCCCCTGGTGCACCCGTCCGGGAAGGCGAGCAGGCTCTGGAGGTATGCGGCGAGCAGGCGCCTCGATCCCCTTGCGAGGGCGTCGGCAAGTGCGGCCCTGAGGGTCTCGAACAGCGCCTCGTAGGCTGACTTCTGGGAGAGCCCGGTGGTGTCGGGCTCTGTGTCCATGCCCGATACCAGCACCTCCTCCGTGTATGGAGGCAGGCCGGATGCGACGTCGGAGAGCCGCAGGAAGATGGACTGCCCGATCAAGTGAAAGAGCGCAGCCGGTGCGAGTCCGGGCCGCTCGCGGACCACCTTGCCGTAGCGCCTCCTTCGGCTGGCCCGTCCGTCCTCGTCGTGGCGGTCGCTGGGTTTGCCGATGGTGTGCTCGACGAAGCCGTAGCGCTGGACCCAGCGGTGCTCGTCTGAGCGCTCGAACTCGCTCCTTAGCCGGGGACTGAAACGATAGATAAGGTGGAAGAGCGTGCTTGCGTAACCGCCCATGAGGGTCCCGGAGAGGCTGAGTGTCCTGCCGCAGACATCGGCGAGGATCCCGGCGGCGATGCCCTGCGCCGAACCTCGGGATTTGAACTCGTGGCACTCGTCCGCGATCAGCAGGTCGAAGAAGCCAGCCATCCTGTGCTTGATGTGTAGGGTAGGCCGCCGGCGAGTTACTCCGCGTTGGCGGAGCACTTTTCCGTCGGCCCCCCTCCGAACCGGACGTGCGACTTTCGCCGCATCCGGCTCTCCAGTGGTTATTTCTGCTTCTGCGGAGTCGAGCGGCCCGCATGAATGGCGGTGTGGCACGGACGGCAGACCACGAGGGTCTTGCGCCGTCGGGCTGCCATGACCTGAATCCATTTGGGCTTTTCCCGTCGGCCTTTCACGTTTAGGTCGCGGAGCGCGCGGATGTGATGGACGTGGATGGCCATCGTTGACCCGCACAACTCGCATTCTTCCGCTAGGAGCCGTGTAATCAGCTCATTGCGGTTGAACCTGTACCGCTGAGGCTTTTGGTCTACGAGGATGGTTCGCCGTTTTCGCCTTAGGGGGATGCCACCGAACTGTGCCACCAGTGGGCGTTTCCCTTCACCCCGCTGAACCACGACCTTGAGGCAAACTCGTTCCCCATGCTCGGTCTGTGTGGTGCTCTTATAGCGCCTGAACACCTTTTGGCATGTGGTCTGGTGTTTGCCCGCCAGAGTCTTGGCCAGCGACCACTCCATGACCCATTGCAGCCTTCCGAAGTGGGAGACGTTGTGGGCCAGTAGGTAGTACTGGACGATGCCCCGGAACTCCGACTGATACCTTGCGACGATGGTGAAATCATCGTCGCCGAGCAGTTCGTTGCGGTGTGCCGGTTTACCGTTGGCCATGTAGTTTTGACAGTGTTGCTCGATGACGTTGGCGGGAACCCGTAACGCGATGCGGCCATTGACTTTTCGCCGTCCATTTCGGTCGTGCTTGTCGTTGGCCTGCTGGTTTGCGAGTTCATAGCCGAGGAACTTGGCCGCCTGGCTGGTGGCATGGGTTATGAGGGTCTTTTCCTTGGATAGCTCCAGCTTGAGTGAATCTTGCAGGAATGTTCCCAAGGACTCTCGTATCTGCTCGGCTTCGGCCTTTGGCCCGTTGAAGCCCAGCACGAAGTCGTCCGCATAGCGGACGTAGCGCAGCCGCCGGTACCCAGGGTCGTGGAGGTCAACCGATGGAAGTTGCTGCATCTGCTTGCGCAGTTGCAGCGCCTCCTTGTGATTCCCCAATTTCCGCTGGGTGTGCATTTGGCGTTTCAAGACCGCCCATTCAGGGTTGGCCCTTCGTGCTTTGCCGCGGGTGTGTGCTGGAATCAGCATCGTTTCGACGTATTTGTCCAACCGGTCCAGATAGATGTTGGAGAGAATGGGGCTGATCACTCCACCTTGCGGTGTACCGCTCAGCGTGCGGCCATACTTCCAATCCTCCATGTAGCCTGCTGTCAGTAGGTACTTGAGCAAGCGTAGTAAACGGTTGTCGTGGAGCCTCTCTCCGAGCACCGACAGCATGACGTCGTGGTCGATGTTGTCGAAGCACCCTTTGATGTCGCCCTCGACGAACCAGCGGACACCGGTCCAGTGAGTAACCACATCGCTAAGGGCGGTGTGGCATCCCCGGTCGGGCCGGAAGCCGTGGGAGCGGTCGGAGAACTGCGGCTCGTAGTAGGCTTCCAGAATCATCCGGATGACCTCTTGCAGCAGCTTGTCCGTCCATGTCGGTATGCCCAGAGGACGGGTCTTGCCGTTAGGCTTTGGGATGTTGACCCGTCGCACTGGCGTCCATCGGAACCGCTCGTGACGGAGTTCGTCGATGAGACGGTCGATTTTTGCCAGGGACATGCCGTCCACGGTCTCTGCGGTGATGCCTTTGGTCATCGCCCCCTGGTTTGAGTAGAGACGACCGTAGGCCCGCAGGTACAGGTTCCGGTTGTACAGTTGCCGATAGATGTCTTCCAGCGGCAATCCTCGTTCTCCGCGATCTCGAATGACGTTCAGTACAGTTTCGGCAGTTCTCATCACGAGTACCTCTCTGTCGTATTCCGTCTAAACCACCTGCCCTCCTTCGCCATGTACCGGGCTTTCCCCGGCTCGGACTACTACGAGGGCTCCGTGACCATAGGGGTCTCCCCCCTTAGGCCATCCCGTGTTTCCGTGACATAGGACGTTCTAGCGCGACTGTAGGTGCCCTGTTCATCCCCTTGAATAGACCACGTTGGTCATCGTCCACTCATCGGAGTTGCACCGTCCCAGACTACCGTCCGGTGCAATGAGTGGCGCCGGGTTTCAAGCGTTCTACCGGCGGGTGCCCTTATTCACCATCTGGGGACTAGGGTTCAAGCAGTCAAGCCTTCACCGTATCGCGCGGGTCTTGCGGAACTGGCCCTACAACGCTTTCAAGCCATAGCCGCTTTACCGACATGCTGTTGTTCCCGTCGGCTTTCGCCTAGAGGTAAGTCGGTTGACCCAGAAACTTTCTCCGAGTTCCTCCTAGTTGAGCTAGGTATCCTATGCCGCGTCACACGGCGCACAATCGGCGAGTGGGTATCGGCGTGGCCCAGAGTTGTCCGCCTGCCAGAGGGCTGAGCCGCACGGGTTGCAGGTGCGCCGCCTGCGCGAGAGATCGCGTTCGGTGAGCGGCACGCCGTCCCTATCAAGGACCATGGCGTGGCAGTCCGGGCAGCAGGGCACCCGGAACGGCTCGCCGGTGATGTCGTCGCGGAAGAGCCTGCCGCGTGCTGTTGCCCAGCGCTCGACGACGGCGGGCTGCCAACGGTACGACAGCTTCGCCCGCTCCCGGCTCATCACCGCGAAGAGAGGTGCGTCGCCGCCGATCATGCGCAGTCGCTCAAGTTCGGTGATGGAGGTGACGATTGCGGCATGGGCGCCCGGCACTGTCTCCTCGACTTCGCGCTTCCACTTGCGCACGAGGTGCGGGGGAACAAGCACGAGCACGCGCCTGAAGCCGGCCATGTGCGCGGCCGCGGTCGCAAGGAATGTTTTGCCGGTACCCATTTCGCCGACGATGGTGGTGCCGCGGTTGGCCCTGAGGGAGAGGGCTGCGCCCCTGATGGCGTCGGCCTGTGCACCGAGCGGTGCGCGCAGGAGGTCGGGCAGGCGGTGTCCGTTCTCGGACGGCCTGTAGAGGGGCGGGTAGGACTCGACCACCCGGCGGGCGATCGCGTCGCGGAAGTTGTCTATGAATTCTGCAAGGTTCATCGTGGGCTGTCCTCGATAACCCTTGAGGACGCCCGCCCGAACCGGGCGCACGTGTCCCGGGGATCCCCCCTGCGGAGGACGCCAGGACAGGTTAACGCCCCGGCGTTGCTGGATAGCTCCGCGGGTTCAGGTCCTGGAGGCGCCCTCCAGGTGGGGTCTAGGGGGGATTCACATCGGGTCTTGGATAGTGCGGGGCCCGCCGGGTGAGTATGACCTTCGGGGCCCCGTGTTGCGGCTCAGAGTCGAGTCGGCTAGGCGACGATGGCGGCCGTCACGGTCTGGTAGCCGTTTGCGCGCCACGCGTCCCGGCATGCTCCGCCGGTGTGGTAGGAGCGGGCGGGCAGGGTGACGATCCGGCCGTCGCGGACATCGATGGGAGTCGTGTGGGCTGCCGGCTGGCCGGGCTCAATGGGCAGGTTGCAGAGTGTGCAGTTGCTGGGGTTCATCGGTGTGTTCCTTCCTTATATATAGGTACGTGAGTCCTTGCTTCGTGCCGGGAAACAGAGCGGGGCTTCTCCGATCGATCGGAGAAGCCCCGTGAGTGCGGCCCTGCGATGGGCCGGCTATGCGGCGATGTCGGTGATCTGTCCGTCCCCGAGGTCGAGGGAGACGACGGTGGTGCGTAGTCTCTCGCGGTAGGTTTCCTTGTCCTCGGTGGCCTCGACGAGCACGAACTCCTTTGAGGTACGGCCCTTGACGAGGATCCTCTGGTTGTCGGCCTCGAGGCAGAGGTTGTCGAGGAAGCCGGCGGCGACCAGCATCGCCATGTGGCCGCGCCGAAGGGGCATTAGGGGCCGGGTTCGCAGGTCGCCGGTGGGCCAGAGGGAGTCCGTGATCTCCGGGCTTGTCCACAGTCCCGAGCGCCGTGCCTCGGCGGCTGCGGCCACCGGATCGACGGTGCGGGTTGCAAACAGGATGTCGCCGGCGGGTGTGGTCGCCGCCGTGTAGACCGGATAGCGGTACGCGCCGAGGGTCTCCGGCTCGCCGTCGGCCCACTCCCTGATCTGCTCCTCTGCGTGGGGGTCGGGCAGCGGTTCGGCCCTGCGGTATCCGATGAGCACGACCTGGTCGAAGGCCTCGCGCTCGGGCTCCGGGAAGGCCCAGCATCTGATCCTCCGGTAGTGGGAAGCCAGGTACCGCGCCGAGACGGCGAGGCGTTTGCGGGGAACGATCAGGATGAGCAGGCCTTCCTCTGCCAGGTACCGGGTCGTGTGGACGAGGAAACGATGTTCGACTCGCTTCTTGTCCCCGGCGTCCGCATCGTAGGGCGGGTTTAAGAGCAGCACGCCGAAGGCGCCGTTGGCGATGGAGGTGCTGAACAGATCGACGGCGAGGGTGCGGTCGAGCCGCTCCCGCGCCTGCTCGGCTCTCTCTGCGTGCAGCTCGACGCCGAATGTCTCGACGGGCACCGCGCCGTGTCCGCCGAGCCGGTCGGCGAGCCGTGCGAGCGCCTCGCCTGCTCCGCAGCACGGATCGAGGATGCGGACCGTCTCGCGGCAGCCGTAGTAGCTGGATGGCACGTGGACCAGTCCGGTGACAAGGTCCACGACGTTGATGGGGGTGGGGTAGAACCCGCCCTTGCTTTGGGCGGCCAGTCTCATGTGTCATCTCCTTTTCCTTGATTGATCTCCGACCGCGCCAATCTGCTCCGGTCGCTAGGCCGCCATCCTCGACGACTCTCTCCTGATCTCGCCGAGGGTCTTGGGCTTCCAGTAGAGGTCGCGCTCCACGGCGGGAACGCCGCCGAACACGGTGGCCTCCGCCAGCTCGGTGAGATCGAAATATCCCAACTCAGTGTCGAACCCCTGGACGAGGCCGAAGCACAGACCGGTCTCCCGGTCCCACTCCGTCACGTACCAGCGCCAGCCGGTGTACGGTGAGAAGAGCTTGGCGTGGGCCAGGACCGAGTCGTAGTCGCTGACACTGTCGTTGGCGTAGAGGGCGGGAATCGTGTCCCCGATCTCCTTCGTCATGAGCCTGTGCCTGCGGGGCCCGCTGTTCGGGTCCTGCCAGGTCGTGGCGGCTGTCTCTGCGCCGGTCATGGTCTCTCCTTGCCGTTTGGACTGATGCCGACGACCTCGCCGACGGCGGTGTTTCTCTGGAAACAGGCGACCTGGCTGGCACTCATCTCTTCGGCGCAGGCAACGCAGAAGACGGTGATGAGCTCGGCGGCCCTGGCGACGACCATGCGCCTGAGCAGCACGGGGCCGTTCTCGGGCGTCTCGTGGCGGTAGAGCCTCACCGACCTGCTGTGTCTCTCGGCGTCGGTGGCGGGCCGATAGAAGATGGGTTGGCCGGAGGTGCAGAGGTGCGTGGAGGCTGGGTGCCGGCAATATCTGCAGGTGTCACCGTCGGGCGAGAAGCCCTGCCACGCGGTGAGGTTTCGCTCCTGCCGGCGCCTGTTGCCGCGTCTGGATTTTCGCAGGGTCCTTGTATCTTCGTTTTGGTGTGTAAACATCAATTCACCTTGGTGGAATGGGGTGCGGCAGACCGCAGTGTTCTTGGTCACCGAAGGCCGTTGGATAGCGAGGGTCGCCGCACCCCTCCGGAATGGAGCCCGAACAGTTGCTTGGGCCAACCGAGCCCGCATCTTGCAAGGACGGGCCAGCAGCAGGAACGAGTCGGAGTCGTGGGAGAACTCGGCGAGCTTTGTGTACACGAGCGCGTGCCAGCCGCCGGTTGCCGGCAGGCGCGCGATCTTCGTGGTCCACGTGCCGACCGTGTGTCGCGGGATCATGCATCGCTGATACCCGCCCGAGAGCGCGGTGCCGTCGGCGCCGCAGATCAGGTGTGCGGTCTCGGGCGGCTGCTTGAGCAGCGCGGCCCATATGGCCTTGAGCGCGGTCTGGGAGCCGACCATCGAGAGGAACCAGAGCGTCCGGTCCCGTTCGTCCCGGGCGAACGCGTCGACGGTGGCGGAGAAGCCCGCCGCGGATATGGTGTGCAGATCGTCCGGACTCGGCGGATCGCAGCTTTCGTTCATGGCGTTTCTCCTGGGGTTGGAATTGAGGTGAGGCCGCGACCTAGGCCGGTATGTGACCGCGGTCCCTGAGGCTGACGAAGTCGTCCGGCCCGCCTATCACTATGTGATCCAGCAGGTCGATGCGAAGGAGCTTTGCGGCGTCGACGAGGTCCTGAGTGACGGCGATGTCCTCGGGGCTGGGAGTCGGGTCGGCTGAGGGATGATTGTGAAGGACTATGACGTGTGGGACGGCCTCGATGACGGCGGGGCGGAAGACCTCGGCGGGCCTCACGATCGCCGAATAGCTATTTCCCTGGTAGATCACGCGCTGTCCGACGACGTGGTTCTTCCTGTCGAGGAGCAGGACGCGCACCTGCTCCTGTGCGAGCTGGGACATCTCGGGTCCGACGAGCCGGCAGACGTCCTCGGGTGAGGAGACGGTTGGGGGGTCGGACTCGCGCTCCGGCAGCGTCTCGACGTCGTATCGGATGGCGAGCTCGCTGAGCAGGTCCAGGTTGCGGCGCAGGGCGTCTAGCAGGGTGTCGGTGTAGGTCGCGGTGGTCATGACTTTACTCCAGTAGAGGGGATGCGAAGGATCGGGAAGTAAGGCGGGGCCACTCGCCTCGATCTCAGTGAGGGAGTGGCCCCGTGAAGCGGCCGTGCGGCGGCGTGCCGTTGGTGGCTAGAAGGGCGAGTCTTCGGCCTCGGTCTGCTCGACCTCGGCGCCTTTGCCGTTACCGTTGCCACGAGAGTCCAGGAATATGACCTCGCCCGCGTGGATCTCGGTGCGGAAGCGGCGCTGGCCGTCGGAGCCCTCGTAGGAGCTGTAGGAGAGCCGTCCGGCGACGAAGATCCTGTCCCCCTTGCCGACGTGTTCGTTGACGACCTCCGCGGTCTTACCCCAAGCCGTGACGTTGTGCCAGTCGGTCGAGTTTTCGCCGTTCTGGCGTCGGCGGTCGGTGGCCAGCCGAAGCTGGGCCATGGCCGTGCCGGACTGCGTGTACCTCAGCTCAGGCTCCGTGCCGACGCGTCCGAGAAGCTCTACCCTGTTGATGGTCCTTGCCATTTCGTACCTCCCTGAGGTGTCTTGTGGTGCGGACAGACCGCACCTCGTAGAAACAAGGCGGGGCCGTCACTACGGCTCCGTCCAGCGCTCCGTAGACGGGGCGTCGAAATTAGGCGCACCTGCGTCGGTCTGTCGTCCGACACAGTTGCGGTGCATGCCTTCGAACCGGAACCCGAGGTGCGGCTCTTGCCGCGTCGCTGTATCCGGAGTCTCGGGCGCGGAGAAACTGGGACAGAGTCCCTTGGGCCGTTCGGCCCCTCGCCGGCCTGTGAGCCTATGGGAATCCGCTACTTGGGATTGTGTGCCGGCTATTGGGAGTCGGGAAGTTGCCTTCTTCTTCCGATCCAGGCGGCGCAGACGATCAGCCCGACGATCGAGAGATCGGCCGTGTGGGGAGATGGCGCGCACCCGTTGGATCGGTGTTCGGACAGGTCCGGTGTCGGGGCGGCAAGGCCCTGCACGAGCATGTACCCCTCGCCGAGTTCCGCAAGGTCTTCAGCGGCTCTTGACAGTTCACGTGTCCGGCTGCACAGACTGACGGTCGAACCGTCACGGGAGTAGACGATGTACGTGGTGCCCTCGGCGAAGGTGAACCCGCAGCTGGCCTCGTCCCGATGGGTCGTGAGATACATCGTTTGATATAGAGGCCCTTTCCAGACTGTCTCGACACTTAGAGCGATGGTCGTAGGGTCCTCGGTGCTGATGATCTTGGCGCCACCCCATGGGGGTTCTCCTGGATTGAACTCTTGAACCGATATGACTCGCCCCATAATAAAGACCGCAGCTGAGACCTCCAGTTCCTCGGTGGGTGTGCCGTCCTCCACGCACGAGCAGGCGTAGCTGGGATCCGGTTGCTGAAGAAACCAGGCGCCGATCACCAGGATGACTAGGGCCACGCGGAAGACCATGGAACCGAGGATGGGTGACATCAGTACGCTGTCCGGATCCGGACCGGGCACCAGCGTACCAGATGGGTCGGGGGTGCCTAGGCGGGGCTGCCCGTGTGGAGTCCGACCCCCTTCCTGCCCAATCTCCGCAAGGCTATGTGACCCGGATGTGTTCGGAGGTCTTCTCCGCGACGACCTCCGCCCTTGTCTCGGGATCGAGCAGGGCGTTCAGACGCCTGTGGTTGACGCTGAACCTGGTGGTCCTTACCAGGCTCACGGTGCGGCCCCCGATGCTCTCCTTTCCGTTGCTCCTTCCGTGCATCCAAGCCTTCAGCGTTTCTAGGGCCGAGCGTTTTACTCGCTCGGGCTCCCTCATCGCGGCCTGCGCCTCGGCATATGCGGTGACCGCGGCGTGGGCCTCCTCTTCCGTCACTTCCGTTTCCTGCATGGTCTGAGCTTCGCGATCCGCCTCACCGGGTTGGCAGATGGCCAGGAACGGGCAGGCACCGCAGCGCCAGCTTCCGGCCTCGAAATCCCGGTCGGGCAGGGCGTATGGGTCGGGACCGCTCGCGGCGAGGTGCTGTGCGAGCGGCGCGAGCCAGGCACGGGTCTTCTCCAGCGCCGTCGTGACCCGGGCAGCCGGTATCACCTCGAGGTCCCATGAGCGGGACCCGGTTTCCATCGTGGCGATGACCACGTGCCGGACATCCCCGAATTTCCCGTAGGCGTAGACCGCTGCCTGCGCCACCGAGTCCGGGTGGCTGATCTCCGCGCCCATGGTCTGCCAGCGCTTGAAGGCGGACGGCCCCCGGGTCTTGACCTCGACGATCGCCTCCTCCCCGCCGAACACCGGCATGCGCCCCGTGGCGTCCGGGTGACCGGCGACGGTGAGGTTGGGCGCGAGCCTGACCGAGACCCTCTCGGGATTCGCCGGATCGTTGGGAGAGATCTCCCAGCCGGCCCTCCGCATGGCCCCGAGGACCACCGGCTCGAGAGCTCTGCCCGCCTCCATGACGGTGACGGACTCGTCGGTGGGCTCGTTCGTAGGTGCGTGGCCGGTGGCCGCGTACCACAGTGCCCTTCGGCAGCCCATCGCAGCCGAGGCCCTGACCTCGAGCCCGCCGTCGTCGATGCGTGCGGCGGGACGCGAGAATGCCCGGTCCCCATCGTTCATGTCGTCTTCTCCCTTCTTCCTGTAGCGGAGCGGTCCATGCGGCGACCGCGTGGGCCTGCCCGTGCCGTCATGAACCCTTGTCCTCGCCGTTTGCCTGCCCGAGCTTGTCCGCGGCGCCCTCTACAAGTGGCGTGATTTCAGCGGCGGTGACCTCGTCGAGGTCCCTGCCGGTCTTCGCCCTGACCGCGGCCCGGACCTGCGTTTCGTCGAAGCCCTGGGCGATCCCGAGCCGTACGAGTGTGGCCCTCAGGGCAGGGGCAAGCGAGTCGGCAGAGCCCGACTGGAGCGCCGCGGGGTGCTCACCATAGAGGGAGTTTCCAAAACGGTCTCCGAAACTGCGCAGCGCCCGCTTCATGCCGTCGGTCACTGCGCCTTTAATCGCAGTTTCGTGGCCATCCGGGGTCTGGTCGGTCATTGCGTGGAAGCCGATGTCGGTCCGCGGCGGGGCGCCCGGGACGGTCACCCTGACGGGGGCCGAATACGCGAGTGTCCGCGTCACCTCGCCGGTGGCGCGGTCGACGTTCTCGATCTCGCGGAGGGTGACCTCGCCGGCGAGTTCAACCCCCCAACCCCCGAACCCGAAGATCCTGTTGGCTTCGGAGATCGCGATGTGGCCTTCGATGTAGTTGAACGTTTTCCCACCGCGGCCCCTGCGCTGCGATACGAGCGCCGGATCGAGGGGGCGTGAAAGCTCCGCCGTGACCGCCGGGGGCAGGGTGTCCCACCCGAGAAGGTCGTGATCGACGGCGGGGGCGACGCCCGCGCTGGCGCCGTTGGTACCGTTCTTCGCTGCGCCGTTCACGCTGCCGTTTCTTCGAGTTCCGTTGAGCATGTCGTGTCTCCTTAAATCACTTGCTGGAAATGGACGGTCGGTGCGGTTTCCGATAGGGAAAGCCGTGAGCCGAGAGGGTCCCGGACGCTTGGATGGACCTTGGGGCCATGTACGTTTGGGGGGGTGGTGAGGAGGGGCGAGTGTCCGGGGCCCGGTGGTGGGGGCGAAGGTCCCGTGTCACCGCCCGGCGTTCGGGCGGCCGGGACCTGCGGGGTGGGGTGGCGCCGCTACCGTGCGGCGCGGGCGGCTGCGCGAAGCAGCCGCATGAAGGCGGCCCTGCCGCCGGGGCGGGACGCGAGCTCGGCGGCGTCCGATATGCCACCTGGGAGGGTGACGGGCGCCGCTCTGCGGCCCAGCAGGCTGCCAAGCCGTTCGGTGGCCTCGCGACCCGCATTGTCGGCGTCGAACGCGAGGAAGACGCGACCGCAGCCCCGCAGGGATACGGCGATGCGCTCCGCGCCCTGTGTGCCGAGCGCGGCGCAGGCCGGAAGCCCGCACCCGGCGAGCGCAACCCAGTCGAAGATGCCTTCGGTCAGAATGACCCAGGAGGGCGCGGCGCCGAGCCGGGCCAGCCCGAGCACCGGTTTGCTTCCTGGCAGAGCCTGGAACCGGTGCGAGGCCGCGGGATCGATGGCCCTTCCGGCCATCCAGTGCGCGATCCCGCCGGCGGCGTCGGGGACGACGATCATGCCGGCGAAGCGTTCACCGCGGGCGGTGAACAGACCCGAGCGGCTGAGACGCTCGGCGCGGAATCCCGCGGATTCCAGGTGGGACCGCAGGCCCTCTCCCGGCGCGTAGCCGAGACCGAGACGGGCGGCCGCGCCGGTGCCGATGCCCCGCCAGACAAGGTAGTCCCTCGCCTCCGGGCAGCGCCGCAACTGCGCCGCGTAGAACCGCATCGCCGCGGTGAGCGCCGCCGGGTCACGAACGAATCCGGCGGTCGGCCGTTGCGTCTGTGCCTCACCAGACCGGCCGCTGAGTCCGCCACCGGACTGAAGCTTCCGTATCGCCCCGGGCAGTCCGACGCCCTCCACTCTCTGGACGAAATCGAACACGTCTCCGCCAGCGCCGCAGCCAAAAGTAGGGTAGGCCGCCGGCGAGTTACCCCGTGTTACCGGAGCACTTTTCCGTCGACCCCCCTCCGAACCGGACGTGACACTTTCGCGTCATCCGGCTCTCCAGTGTCCTTAAGTCCTCAGTGTGGCAGTGGTCTGATGCCGTCCTGCGTGGATATTCACGTGACAGCTTTGACAGACCACCAGGGTTTTGCGTTGTCGCGCCATCATCAGCTTTACCCATTCAGGTGCGTCCGTCTGTCCCTTCCGTCCGAGATGCTTGAGCGCCCGGACATGGTGGACTTGGATACGCACCTGCGATTCGCACAACTCGCATGTGTCGGCCAGTAACCGTTGTTCAATTTCGGTACGCTGGTTCCACACGAGAGCCGGGTTATCGTCAAGTATGGCTGTCTTCCGACGCGTCAGGGAAATGCCACCCCATCGTGCCATCAGCGGTGCCCTTCCGCCTTCACGCTCGACCGTGACCTGGAGCACCTTGCGAGGCCCCTGATCGGTTCGAATAGTGGTCTTGTACCGCCTGTAGACCTTGGTGACGCTAATGCGAAGTTTCATCGCCAGAGTCTTGGTCAGCGAGGTTTCCATTACCCACTTCAATCGGTCGAATTTGTGCAGGTTCGAGGCGTACTGGTAGTACAACACGAGGCCCCTGTACTCGTTCTGCTAGCGTGCCACGATGCTGAACACCGAGTCACGGCTGCGTTCCATGCGAGCCATTGGTTTCCCGTGCTTCAGGTAGAGTGAGCACTTGTTGCGCACAACCGATTTTGGCACGCGCAGCTGAATCCCGCCGTTGATTGTTCGGCGGCCCCGCTTGTCGCGTTTCTGGTCAGCGTGCATGACACCCACTTCGTAGCCTAGGAAGCGGGCGGCTCCGGTTCGCCCATGCGTTACCAGCGTCTTGGTCTCGGACATTTCGAGTTTCAGCCGGTCCCGCAGGAACTCGCCAATCTGCCGCTTCACCTCGTCGGCTTCACGTCGTGGGCCGATGAAGCCCAGCAGGAAGTCATCGGCGTACCTCACGTATCGCAGGCGTCGGTAGTTGGGGTCTTCGGGGTCAACCGACGGTATGGCCTGCATCTGGCGACGCAGTTCCACAGCCCGCTGGTGTTGTCCCTTGGTTTCCCAATACTTAGCCTGTTTCCACAGGTTTTGGTACGTTCTGCTCCTCCGTCGCTTGGCTCCGCGCGTATGTGCCGGTTGGAGCACCGCTTCGACGTATCTGTCCAGTTGGTCAAGGTAGATGTTGGCCAGTATGGGACTGACCACGCCGCCCTGCGGTGTGCCGCTCAGCGTCGCGTTGAATCGCCAGTCCTCCATCTACCCAGCCTCCAGTAATTCCGCTATCAGGCGTAGGAAACGGTTGTCGTGGAGTTGTTCCCTCAGCACGCCCAGCAAGACCTGATGATCCAGCCGGTCGAAACATTGGGCGATATCTCCTTCTATAAACCATTTGGTTCCCGTCCATTCCTGGTCGATTTCCGACAGTGCGGAGTGGCACCCTCTCCCAGACCGGAAGCCGTGGGAGCGGTCGGAGAACTGTGGCTCGTAGTAAGCCTCCAAGATGAGCCGGATGACTTCCTGGACCAGCTTGTCCGACCATTCGGGTATGCTCAGCGGACGTCTCTTCCCGTTGGGTTTGGGAATGTACACCCGCCGTACCGGTGTCCACCGATACCTTTCGAAGCGCAGTGCCTCGATGATGGTGTCGATGTCCTCCATCTTCATCCCGTCTACGGTTTTGCCCGTCACGCCGGGGGTCATTGCCCCGTCGTTCTTGTAGAGTTTGCCGTAGGCCAAGAGATACAAATCCTTGTTGAACAGGTGCCGGTAGATGCGTTCCAGCGGCTTTCCCTGTTTGCCACGTTGTTGGATGATTCCCAAGACAGTTTCGGCGTTGCGCATCTCGCGCACCTCCTTCTGTTAGGTTTCAAAGACACCTGCCCCCCTTCGCCATGTGGACGGCTTTCCCGCCTTCGGACTACTATGGGGGCTCCGTTCCCATAGGGCTCGCGCCCCGTAGGGAATCCCGCATTTCCAATGCAATGGACGTGGTAGCGTGACTTAGGCGCCTCGTTCGTCTCCTTGAGCGGAGTCAGTCTCCGCCGGTTGCCGACCGGAAGTTTCGAGTGACGTAGTGCTCTTCACCCTATGTCGACAATCCCGCTCTTGAGGCGTGGTAATCGGGAGATGAAGCTTTGACATCCCCGGAGGCTGAGGTTCAAGCAATCCAGCTTTCGCCATATCACGCGGGTCTTGCCGGTCGCTGTGGTACACACCTTCCACACAGCACCGGCTTCGGCGGCATGCTGTTGTCCCCGTTGGCTTTCGCCTCTAGGTAAGCCGTTGACCCAGGGGCCTTTCTTCCGAGCCCCTCCCGTCTGTGACGGGAATCCATCGCACCGCTATGCGGCGCACCACCACCACCTCTCCGTATCGCCGTACACCGTGAATGACCCTTCATTCTCCTCGTGGAAGGGGCAGACGCCCTGTCGGACCCTGCTCCTCCCGGAAAGCTCCACGCCCGCCGCCTCGACGGTATCGCCAAGGGGGTGCCTGCTCTTTAGCTCCGCGAGGTCGACCGTCGCCGAGGCGGTCATCGACCGCACCCGTCCAGCGGCCTCAGCCCCCGGACCGAGCGCCGCGAGACGACGTGGCCGGATCGCCACCTAATTCCGATCGCCGCCGCCACCTCGAGCATGTCCTCCCCGGCCGGGAACAACACGGCGCCACGACCCGTGCCTTGGCAGTAGAGCAGGGCGCCCGAGCCGGCGAACCTCCTGCGCGCCAGACCGAGCCACTCGGAGTACGCCCACCGGGTTTCCCCCTCGGTGGCCCTGCGGACATCGACTCCCCCGAGCACCGCCAGAGCGCCGTCCGTGTCCCCGGACCGCCTGAGACGCCTCGCGTCATGCACGCTGCGCGCAACGCTCTGGGGTGCCTCACGCGAGGTCTGCCCGAGCACCGCGTCCATCACCCGGTCCACCAGCTCCTCGAGGCTGTGCCGAGTCCCAACCGTCTCCTGATTCGTCATTGTCATAGTCGTCGTAGTCATCGTTCTCTCCTTTGCGGCAACCTCGACCGCCGTTTCCACTTACTTGCTCTTGAGAGCCTTCAAAATCGTGAATCCCAGGAACCCGGCCGCCACCGCGTTAACCGCGAACAGCTCCAGGCTCCCGGTCAGAGCCAGCGGTGCCACCAGAGCGGCGACCGCCACCGACCTTCTGTGTCTCCAGAGGAATCCCGGGAGTCTGCGAACCAAACTCAAAACCAGCACAGCGCACCTCCTAATGCGTGCAATGCCCACGCCGGCATCCAAGGCCTGGGTCGTCGATAGATAGATGGGGAAAGACACAACTCGCCCAGTGCCGGATGCCATGCACGGAAGGCGGGTGTGGTGGGGAACGTGCGGGGAAGCCGCCGGCGGCAGGGACGGGGACGACCCGCAGCCGAAGCGCACGAAACCGACGGTGCAGCTCGGGGAGCCAGACCGCAGGCACGGGGAACCGACCGGGGAGCGTCAGGCGCTCAGCCGGCGGTGTCTATGGGGCGAGGCGCAAGAGGCGCGTACGCCGTGGTGTCCGGTCGGCGAAGGAATGGTGCATCTCCACCTGCCGGACGGTGCCGTGGACGAGGATCATCATCACCCGGTCCCAGCGGCGATTCCCTCTTGGGCGGTCGGGGGAGCAGAACTCAGACCCAACCTCGTGCCCGGGCAACAGGGATCACGCCCCCGGGATTTGCATTGAGGCCAAACCCCGGAAAAAGCCAAAAAACAGTGCTCCCAGTATTGCGGCCTAGCTCCGCCGCCTGTCAACGGAAACGGGCAGGAATCGGCGCATCCGGGCCCAAAGTGCTAGCAGCCAGCTAGCGACGAAGGGCCACCACCACCGCAGTCCGAGGGTCAGGATATCCCGCAGCAACCTCCGTCTCGCCAGCGCCCTGCGGGTGTCATCGAGGGCGGTGAGCCTCCAGTTGATCTGCCCGGAACGCCCGAACCCGCGCAGCGGCTCGGTCTCCGGAGGAAGCGTCAGGCCGAAGTCGGTCAGCAGCTCCACCTCGATCTCGACCAGCCGTTCCTCGTCTTTGAGCCAAGCAAGTCCCTTCCCGTCGCCTGCGTGGGTGTCCCTGAGCTTCCGCCACTCGGCCACCAGGGGCCATGCCGGTCCGAACGTCTCCTCGTCGTCGTCCGCCGGCTCGCGGGTGACGAGCTCTGCGTGCTCGCGCCTCACGGCAACCCGCAGTACCGGGGCCGGACGGGCCGCCTCAGCCTCCACGGCCGGAGCAGCCCTGGCCTCCTCGAGGTCGGAGAGCCTCCTGCCGATCCTGCCCAGGCCCCGGGCGAACTCCTCGCGCAGCCTCGCCTCGCGCTCCTCGGCCCCCGACCGCACCGACTCAAGGCCCGTTCCGACCTTCTCGGAGAGGGCGTCGACCCTCTCCTCCAGCGCCTCCAGCCGCCTGCCCTGGTCTGCAACGTCCGCGTCGGCCCTCTCGAT
Source organism: Dehalococcoidia bacterium (assembly GCA_965207145.1). Lineage (GTDB taxonomy): Bacteria > Chloroflexota > Dehalococcoidia > Lucifugimonadales > UBA2962 > CAUZIR01. The sequence continues at coordinate 1,961,741 of OZ242262.1, forward strand.
CAGGGCCCTCTCCAGCGCCTCGCGACACCTTCGCGTCAGCCTCCCCTCGTCCATGCTGACCTTGACCGTCCTGTGGTCTATGCCAAGCTCTCGCGCAGCGCCCTTGAGGCCTGCCCTGCGGACCATCTCGCTCAGGACGGATGTCAGCCGCAGGAGGTGTGGGTCCTCGACGCTCCTGATGTCATCGATGACCGAATTCGCCTGTTCCATGGATCCCTCCTCAGCAGGGGTACAAGTTGTCACTTTCGGGGGGTTTTTTGTTCAGGGCCTCCGGATCGGCAGGGGTACAAAATGTAACTTTCGCCGGGGTTTTTGTACCGCAGGTCTGGAACCGGCAGGCGTACCAAAGTGCTAGCAGGCTCTGTCCTGTAGGGGTGTGGCTGCGCCTGTGCCACGGCGTTCCCGCACCACGCACGACTCCCTGTCCCTCCTCCGAATCCCTGTACACGTCTAGGACATCACGGCCGGGCCCGAAATCGTCATGCCCCGGAGGACGGGCCGAGGAAGGCTCCCCCTTCGCGCCATTACATGACGAGCCGCCGATCCGGAGACTCGATTGCAGTCGCGGCGATCCCGCCGCAGACGTGGAGGAGGCGAGTTGCCGCTGCAATCGAGATCTGAGCCCTCCGGATTCCCGGCCGGCCATGCATACATGGATGCCGGAAGGCCGCAGGCGATTCTTCCGGGACATGCCCTGCGGGGCACATATGTTCTACTGAAGAAGACAAAAAAGGGGGCGTGCAAGGTGGCCCGGATGGACGGGCGTGCGGGGAGGCGGTTGGGACTCGTCGCGGCCACGCTGCTCGCGGCAGCGCTGCTCCTCCCGCCGGCCGATGTGGCCCACGCGCAGACCCCGCCTGACGAGATCGTCTTGGTCAACGCCGCGGACGGGCCGGTGGAGCGCAAGAAGGACGGCCGGTTCGTTGCCAGACCGGTGTTCGACACCAGGCTCGAGGGCCTGTTCTACGGCATCCGCCACCCCGAGACCGGGAACTGGCTGACTGCGGTGTACCGGGTGATCGGCGGAGAGACGGCCCTGGTCGACGGGTGGCAGTACGAGTGGGAGTACCCGGCGCTGCCCGAGCAGCCGGACCTTGAGCCCGACCGGGCCTACGTGCTGGTGATGCTCGCGGCGGAGACGCTGCCGGGAGACCCGCAGACGATCCGGGCCCTGGTGCCGGTGTACGAGCCGGGGAGCCTGTGGGAGCGGGTGATCCGCGCGATGGACCCGGGCCGGTGGGCCCGTGCGTTCGCGAGGTGGATGGTGGAGGGAGTCCACGGGACCCTCTGCGCTGTGCTCGAGCGTGCGAGCGGCGCGGTCGCCGCCAACTGCGATGGAAGCTGACCGGCTTGGGCGACTTCATTACCGGCACCCCGGCCTCGCTCATTTACCAGCACGAGCTGGTCAGGCAGGTATGGACCATCGCCTGGGCAATCGCGTCCGGTGCCCTCGTCGTGATCATCGGCTGGATCGGCCTGAATTTCATCGTGGCCGACCACCTCGGGCGGCCGCATGCGGGCTGGCGGGAGATGGTGCCGCGCCTCGCGCTGGGCCTGGTGGCGGCTGCGACATCGCTGTGGTGGTGCGCGCTGGTGATCGACGTCGCGGATGCGGTGTCGGGATTCATCGCCGCGACGCTGGAGATAACTCCCGGCGACCTTTTGCGCTCGTCGCTGGGCACTCTGGTCACGGCCGTCTCAGCGGGCAGCGTGGGCATGGCCCTCCTGCTGGCCTTCCTGTACCTCGCGTACGGATTCTTTGTCCTGTACGTGCTCGTGCAGTTCGTGGTGCGTCTCGCGCTTATCGACCTGCTCCTGGCGCTTGCGCCGATCGCGCTGGGTCTGTGGATCCTTCCGCACACGTCTGGCTGGGGGAGGCACTGGCTGCGTTTGTTCATGACCACGGTGTTCCAGCAGGCGGTGCAGCTGATAGCGCTGGCGTTCGCGTTCGGGTTCCTTGCGGACATAGCGCCTTTCGAGCCTGTCCGCGACCTGGTCTGGAAGCTGCTGCTGTCCCTCGCGTTCGTGTACCTGACCACGCGCGTGCCGAGCCTGATGGGCAACCCCGGGACGTTCGATGCGTGGCTTCACACCCTCTACTTCGGCATGTCGCTGCCGGGTTCGATCGTGCGGTCGATAGGTACGACGGTGGGCGGGGCGATGGGAGGCGGTCCCGGCGGGGCCGGTGTGGCCGGCACGGGGATAGCGGCCGGAGCGATATCGGCTGTCCGCTCGATGGCCGACGTGTCTACCCCGTCCTACGCGTCGGGCGAGGGGGCGACTCCAAGGAGCTCGGGCGAGTAGTGACGGAAACCGAGCTGGTCATGCAAGCACGGCCCTAAGTGGCCCGAGGAGGGGACGCGATGTGCGGATAGGTGCGGGACCGGAGGAAGGGAAGAGGCATAGAAGCAATGAAGTTCCGGGCGGGGAGACCGTCCGGCGGGAGGAGAGAAGTTATGGGTGATTTGACGCAGACGATTTCGAACATAGTGGGGATCCTGCTGGGCCTTGTGGGTGCGGTGGGAGTCGGCTTTTTCATCTACGGGGCGTATCTCTATTTGACCGCCTCGGGTGCTCCGCACCAGATGGAGCGCGGAAAGAGCGCGATGATGACGGCCCTTGCAGGCATCGTCCTGGCGATGGTCGGGTATGGGGTCGTGGAACTGGTGATGAACGCCGTCGTCAATCCGGCGGTGAACGTCGACGCGATCCCGGCGCCTGCGACTCCCACGCCGACTCCCAGTCCCTAGGAGGTGGCGTGATGACGGAGCATGAAGTCCCCACTCATGTACAGGCCGAGGACCGGGTAATCCTCTGGTTCACCTTCCCGCAGATCGTGGCGATGACCGCGATCTGCGCGCTCGGATACGGGGTGTACCGCTACGCGCCGGTGGGTCCGTCCGAGGTCCGGATGGGTCTGGCGGTGGTGTTCGCGCTGTTCGGGATAGCGATGGTGGTTGGGAAGGTTGGCGGGCGTCGCCTGCCGGTGGTGCTTGCGGACCTGCTGAGGTTCGGTGTGGGTCCCCGGCGCTATGCCGGACCCGCCTCGGACCTGGCTCGCAGCGAGCCGCCCGCTCCTCCGGCGGTGTCCGAGAAGGAGCGGCGGGCCGAGAGGTGGCGGCGCAGGCGGCGGTGCGGCCGCCGGGCGCGTCGGACCTTCCGCCCTCACGGGTGGTTCGGAAAGCGCAGGCGACGCAGGAGGAGGGACCGTGTACAGGGCTGTGCCCGGCAGGCGGGTGACGGGAGGCGAATCGTCCGGAGGCTTCTGCTGTCCGGCAGGCTGCTCGCGAGGCGGTGTGGCCCTAGCCTCACTGCCAGGATCGCAAGGCGCAGGGGCAAGTGGCTGCTGTTCGCGGGGGTCGCCGCCGTTTCGGCGGCGGCCCTTGCGGCCATGTCGCTGACGGCCCCGCCCCCGGTCACGGGGCAGGAGCCTGAGGAGGCGGAGTTCGGGCTGTGGGACCTTGAGAGCGAGATAGATTTCGACCCCCGAGACCCGGTCCCCGGTCGCAGGCTCTACTACGAGGAATTGCAGGTGACCGGCGACCGTGCGCACGTCACGCTCCGTGCGGCAACGGACCTCGAGATCCGGGTGAGGGCGTTCGGCGGGCTGTGGGGAAGGGGGCTCAGGTACTGGAGCTCGGCGGCGCTGGATGAACGCGGCACCGTCTCGTACTCGCTGCCGCTTGCCGGTGACGAGCCCTCCCTGACCTTCTCATGGAAGGACGGGATCGGCCAGGGCGGTGCCGTTACGGTTCGCGGTGAGTCGATCCCGCACCCTCTGCCGTCGGCGGAAGGCGGTCTCTGCGACCTGGAGGTGACGTCCCTGGGCTGGAGGCCCGGGCTGGTAGAGGGGACCATCGAGTCCGACTGCGTGTCCCGCGTCGTCGAGGTGGTAAAGGTCTGGACGGCGGTGGGCCATGACCTGATCGGGGTGGACGCGGTTATCGAGTCGACGGTGACAGCCATAACCGGGACGGTCACCGTTACCGACGGCGGCTACACCCTGACCGTTCCGTTCGTGCCGGACGGGGAGACGGAGTTCACTCTCCCCGTGGCCGCCGGAGAGACGGTACGCGAGGTGGAGATCGCAGCGGACCTGGCGGCGACGCTCGAGGTACCGATGCCGGAGCTGGTGCGGCTCACCCATCACCCGCAGCGGATCGAGCGCCAGATCCGGACTGTGAGTCTTTGGCGTCCGGGCGCGGGGAGGACGGTGTCTGAGACGGTGGCGGTGAGCCACGGGAACGGGATCGTCACGTACCACACGATATCGGCGTACGTGTCCGTCCCCGGAGCCCTTGTCAGGAGGAACGTGACGCTCCGAATCGAGCACGAAGAGCACGTGCGCGCGGAGATCGAGACCCAGGAGCCGATCGAGCGCACGAGGGAGGAGGCGCTCTCCCTCTCGGCGAGCCTGGGTGCCGACGCTGCGTTCCGGGTGATGGTCTACCCGGAGCCTGAGCCCAGGGTGCGGCCCGCCGACCAGAGGCGTGCGACGGACACCGAGATGGAGGGCCTGCCCGGATGGCGCTGAGAAGGATCGCGGCCGCCCTGCTGCTGATCGCCTCGGCGCTCGCGTCGATGGCGGCGGAGCCTCCGGGAGACGCGGAGATGATCGCAGCGTTCGACCGCGTGCTTACGGCGATGGCGTATGCGGCGGGAGGTCTTGCGGTGTTCTCGATCGTGTGGGCCGGTTTCGTGCTGATGGCGGAGGGTAGCGAGGAGCGTGGCAAAGGTCGGGCCAGGGCCGCCGTGATGGGCTCGGTGATCGGTCTGGTGCTGGTGCTGTCGGCCAAGACGGTGACGTTCGCGCTCACGAGGGCCGTGGGCACGGTCCCGTAGGCGAAGGAGGACGAGAATGAAGTTGCCGTTTCGGCTCCCCGGTGTCGGAGCCCATGAAAAGGTGAAGGGACAGCCCGGCCAGGAAGCCAAGCTGCCCGAGCACCCTGTCAGCCACCCGGAGGCAGGACACCACGCGCCCGAGGCTCCGGTCGAAAAACCGCCTGCATCGCTGCCGCTGTTCTTTTTCCTCTCTCACCTGGAGGACGACGGCCCGGTGCGGATCGACGGTGTGAAGGTTGGTGTGTGCGAGGTGCTGGGTCTCGAGCTCGACGGGCCGAAGCTGGGCGCGTTCGCCGGGGCGCTGAACGCTCTCGACTTCCCGCTGCAGCTGCTGGTGCGCCAGCACCCTCCGGGCCTCTCTGGCATGCGCGCAGGGCTCAGGGAGACGCAGCCCGACGGCCTTCCCGAAAAAACACGGAAGGCGGCGGAGTCCCTCCACCGGCTGCTGACTGACCTGGAGTCTCGGGACGGCATAGTCGACCGGCGGTTCTACGCGGTGTGCGCCGCGGATCGTCTGGACGACCTGTGCGGCCTGCTGGCACGGTCCGGCCTGTCGGTGCATCCGCTCAGGGGCCGCCAGTTGCGGATGCTGCTCCTGGCCTCGGCGCTGGGCGGGTCGCCCCGCGAGATGGACGAGGCGCAGCCCGTTGAGATCGAGGTGGGCCGGAGGGACATGCGCATCGGTGACCGCCTGGTCCGCTCGCTGCACCTGGGGCGCTGGCCGCGGAGCCTCGCTCCCGGCTTCCTTCAGGGGCTGATGGCGGCGGGCGCGCCGATGGACCTTTCGATTCACCTGGGGGCGATTCCCGCCGAGCAGGCGGCGAGGACGCTGGAGTGGCAGAAGGTGCGCTTCGAGTCGGCCCAGAGCCTGTCGCTGCGGCGGGGCAAGACCATGTCGCCGGAGGCGGAGATCGCGCTGGAGGACGTTACGCGCCTGCGCGACGAGGTGCAGCGCGGGCGCGAGCGGCTGTTCCACGCTTCGCTGTCGGTGACATTGCACGCGAATGACGCCGAGTCCCTCAAGGAGATGACCCAGCGGGCGCGCGCCCACTTCGGTGCCACGCTCGGCAAGCTGGACGCGCTCTCGTTCCGCCAGCGCGAGGGGCTGGTCTCGGGTCTGCCGCTGGGCCTGAACATGGTGGGAGCCTGGAGGACGCTGGACACCTCGTCGGTGGCAAGGCTCTTCCCGTTCTCGCCGCCGGACATGGACACGCGCAGCGGCACGCTGTACGGCATAGACCTTCGGGCGTGCTCGCCGGTGGTGTACGACCCGTTCGACGGCACGCACCTGAACGCGAACACGGCGGTGCTGGCCCGGTCGGGAAGCGGAAAGTCGTTCTCGACCAAGCTCGGGGTGCTGCGCGGGCTCTGCCGTGGCGTGACGGCGTACGTGATCGATCCCGAGGGCGAGTACGCGGACATGGCGCGGGCGGCCGGCGGACGCGTGCTCTCGCCGGGAGTGCCGGGGCAGGGAATGAACCCGTTCGTGATCGACGGGACCGACCCCGAGGAGCTGCTCCAGCGCATCGGCAGCCTTCGGCGGCTCATCGAGGTGATGGTGGGCGAGCGCCTGAGTGTTGAGCGCAGGGCGTCGCTCGACCACTCGCTGGCCTCTTACTACGCGCAGCCGAGGGAGAGGACGGGCTTCCGCGACTTCCATGCCTTCCTCCTGGAAGAGGATGACGGTGACCGGGATCTTGCGATGCTGCTGCGTCCGTTCGCGACGGGGAGCCTGCGGCACCTGCTCAGCGACGGCGGCGACGACCTGCTGGGGAAGGAGGCGCTGGTGACGGTGTTCGACCTTCGGCTCCTTGAGCCCGAGCTTCGGTCGGCGGCGGCGATGGTGTGCACCGAGACGGTGTGGGCGGCGGCCGCACGTGACCCGCGCCCCCGGCTGCTGGTGGTCGACGAGGTGTGGAGCATCATGCAGCACCCCGAGGGTGCGGCGTTCATGGTGTCGATGGCAAAGCGAGCGCGCAAGCACCGCCTTGGCCTGCAGTTCATAACCCAGGACGTCCAGGACCTGCTGAGCGAGGACACCTCGCGCGCGATCACGGGCCACTCGGGCAGGGCGCTGCTCCAGAACGCGGCGTTCAAGCTCCTGCTCCAGCAGGACGCGGCGGCGATATCCACCGTGTGCGATGCGTTCGACCTGGCGGACGAGCTGGGGCGCTGGCTGCTTTCTTGCCCGCGGGGTGATGGGCTGCTGCTGGCCCGGGGCAACCGGATCCCGATACGCATCGAGGCGACGGCCGAGGAGAAGGACGTCGTCGAGTGGCGACCGGGCAGGCACGGCAATTAGATAGGTGTGGACCGGCCACCGGGCCGGAAGGAGAGGAGGAGAGCATATGAATCTGATACCAAAGGGCATTTCGTCAGAAGGTAAGAAGAGGGGTCGGTCGCCGGTGCTGCTGGCGATCACGCCGCCGCGGACGGGCGAGCGCACGCTGCTGGGGGTGGAGAACCTTCTCGGCTCGATCGCGGTGCCCGAGCCGTTCTCGCTGGAGATGGCCGGGGATTCCGGCGGGGTCACGCTGATGGCCAGGTGCCTCGACGGGGAGGTGGTGCGCGGGCAGATCGCCGTGCGCTACCCGCAGGCGCGGATCACCGAGGTGCCGGCCGAGGAAGACCCGCTGGCCCTTCGCGAGGGCGAGCAGGCGTGGGGCGTGACGCTGCGGTCGGGAGGTCCCGCGCATGCGCCGCTGCGCACCTTCCGCGACGAGGACCTGCTGCATGCGGGCTCGGACCCCCTGATGGCGATCATCGGCGCGCTGTCGTCGCTCAACGAGGGGGAGCGGATCGTGTCGAGAATTCTGTTGCGGTCCCTGGGCCCGGACTGGGCCGATGCGCACAGGACCATGGCTCAAGGCCCCGGCCCGCAGCAGCCCCGCACCGCGGCGACATCCGAGCAGCCTGCCGGCCAGGGCGCCGAGGGTTTGAAGATGGCGGTGCTCGGCCTGGGGGCGCTGGCGGCGCTGAAGGGCTATTTCTGGGTTCGGGACGGCGAGACCTGGAAGGCGGTCCTGCTCGGTCTCGGGGTCGTGGGCGTCCTTGCGGTGGGCGGTTGGGCGTGGGCCAGGTGGAAGGGTGCGCGCTTCCGCGTTCTGGACCCCCTCCTGGTCAGGGAGAAGGTCTCGAGGATCGCCTTTGACGCGGAGATCCGGGTCACTGTCATCCTGCCGCGGGACACGGGACCGCAGCGGGCCGCGGAGCTCCTTCAGCCCGTGGCCGCAGCCTATCGGCACTACGACAACCCCGCCGGGGCCAGGCTGAAGGTGAGCAGGGTACGGCCCGTGCTGCCGGACGTCTCCCTGCACCCGGCGGGCCCCGGCCTGTTCGGCACGCGCAGCATCCTGGGCGTCCGGGAGGCCGCGTCGCTGTGGCACCCGCCGGGCGCGAAGGACGAGACGCCGCTGGTGGCCCGGTCCGGGTCCAGGGTGCTGCTGCCATCCTCCCGTGGCGTCGGCGGCGGGGCGCACGTGGGCGACACCACCTCGGGAACGCCCCGCGAGATACGCTTTCCCGCCGACCTGCTCAGAAGGCACCACCTGTACGTGGCGCGCACCCGGATGGGCAAGTCCACCCTTATGCAGCACATCGTCGCCCACAAGCTCAGGGAGAAAGCCGAGGGCAGGGACACCGACGCGATCGTCGTCGTCGATCCCCATACGGATCTTGTGGCCGGACTGCTCGAACATGTTCCCCCGTCGCTTGCGGATCGCGTGCGCCTGGTGGACCTCGCGGACCGGACGGCATCGGTCGGGATCAACCTGCTCGACACCCGGGTGTTCGACGACCGGGACCGGACGGCCGACTCGGTGGTGCGGGTTGCGAGGAGCCTTTGGTGGGACCAGTGGGGCCCGCGGATGCAGTCGATCCTCGAGCACACCGTGAAGAGCCTGCACGAGGCCAACGGGTCGCGTGCGGCGGACGAGCAGTACACCATCCTGGACGGTCTGAAGATGGTCTCGGACGAGAGCTTCAAGGACGCGGTCCTCGCCCAGGTGACGGACCCTTACATCCTTGAGTGGTGGGGCACCGTGTTCGCCAAGTGGACGAGGGACTACAGCGCCGACTCGCTGGCCCCGGTGCAGACGCGCCTTTCGTACTACGCGTCGTCTAAGCGCGCCCGGGCGATCCTGGGCCAGCCGCGTTCGACGATCGATGTGCGCCGCCTGATCCGGGACGGAGGCGTGCTGCTGGTCTCGACCGCGCAGGGAGCGGCGGGCAGGGACGTTGCGGCCCTGATCGGATCCTCGCTCCTGAACCTCGTGGACGCGGTGATACGAGAGCAGGGCGAACTGCCCGCCGACATGAGGCGCGGCGCGCTGGTCGTGATCGACGAGATGCAGACGATGCCGGGCGTGGACTACGAGGCGATGCTCAGCGAGCTCGGCAAGTTCGGGGCCAGCTTCGTCCTGGCGACCCAGAGCCTGGCAAAGCTGGCGGACCTGTCGCCCACCATGCAGGACACGGTGCTGGCCAACGTGGGCTGTCTTGCGGTGTTCCAGGTGGCCGGGGCGGACGCCCGCAGGCTGGTCTGGGAGCTCGGCACCGACCGGGTCGCGGAGGACGACATCACGTCTCTCCCGGTGCACCACTGCTACGTGCGTGCGACCGTGGGAGCCGAGCGCATGCCCGCGTTCTCGATGATGGTCAGGAAACCCGGGTCCGGAGACCGCGGGACGGCCGCCCACATCCGTGCGGCGACCGCCGGGTACACGCTCTCGGCCGAGGCGCTGGCCGCCGCACGGGCTGAGATGGAAGCGAAGGCCGACGACTACGGCGCGGGCAGGGAGGCGCTAGAGAAGGAGGGGCCGACTTCGATCGACGGCGCCGCTTCGGGGAGCCCTCCACGCCGCGACCAGCCGAGCCGGCGAAACGATCAGGGTGGAGGTTCACCGGGAGATGGCGGTCAGGCCTCCGGCGAATGAGGCTGGCCGGGAGGGAGGCGGACCTGCTGCGCAGGCTGGCGCGGCTGCCGTTTGCCGACCGGCTGGACCTGGTCTGCCTGTCGGGCTGGTCGAGGGGCTCGGTCTACGAGGGCATCGGAGCCCTGGGCGCGGGTGGGCTGGTATCGTCGGTGCCGCATGCGACGCCCCTGGTGCCGCCGACGCGCAGGTTCCACGTCACCGGGGCCGGGTTGCAGGCCCTGGCCATGCTGGACGGAACGACCGTTGACGACCTGCTGCTGGGCCGTCCCGTGTCGGACCGGTGGGTGCGCATCCTCATGGAGCGGCTCGACGGCGTCGCTGTCATCTACCGGTTGGCCTCGGCGATATCCGGCGCCTGCTTTCCGATCGGGCTGCGGTGGTACAGGTCCATGCCGCTGGACGCGGCGGTAACGCTCCCTTCCGGGAGGACCGTCGGAATCGTGAGGCAGGGATTCACGTCCGGCAGGACGGGGTTCGCCAAGAGGATGTGGCGCCTCAGGGAGGGTCCCGTTCCGGGGACCCTGTTCGTGCTGGTTCCCGACCCGGTGCGTCTGCGGCAGGTGCGAAGACTGGTGGCTGGCATGCCGGCGGTGACGTATCTGGCACTCGAGCGCGACGTGGCGTCGGCGGTAGCGTCGGACCGGGTGTGGCGGACCGTGTCGGGACCCGCGCTGCTGGACCTGCGGACGGCCCTGGGGCATGCGGGTCCGGGCAGGCTCTGCCCGGTCGAAGAGCCGCTGGCCGGGGCCTATGAGCCGGAGGACATCGCGGGCAGACTTGACCGGGAATCGGCCGGGCTCTACGGAGCCGTATCCGGACACCTGCTCCCGGCCGTCCTCAGGCCTGCCGGGAAGCGCACGCTCGACCTGCTCTGGGACTGGCCGTGGATCACGCCCTCCCACCTCCGCGGCCTGCTTGGCGTGGAGGCAGGAAGCATGTCAAAGATCCTCGCCGCCCTGGAGAACCGGCGCCTGGTGGCACGCGTTCAAGCGGAGGGCCGCCGCCTCGCCCTGACGGACCGCGGGTTGGCTCTGCTGGCCCGACGGGACCGCACGTCAGTGGGTCACGCACGCGGGCGGTGGAGCGCGGAACCAGCCGACGCCGCGGCTCCCCTGGAATGGCGCAAAGTATCGGGTGCTAGGAGCAGGCAACTCCTGCGGCACATCGGGCACACCGAGGCGGTGCACTGGTTCATGGCGGCGCTCTCAGGGCAGGCGCGCGACGGAGGCTGGGAGGTGGTCCAGCTCGATCCGCCGCACCGTGCATCGAGGTACTTTCGTCATCGCGGGCGGCTCCACTCGGTTCATCCTGACGCCTTTGGGGTGCTCCGAAATGGCGGGAAGATTCGTCCGTTCTTCTTGGAGTGGGAGCGTCGGGCGGTGCGGCCGGTTACCATGGCCGCCCGGCTCGCCCCCTACCTTCGCTACTACTCGTCAAGGAGACCAGTGGACGACCATGGGTCCATGCCGTCGGTCCTGGTGGTCTTAGAGGGGGATCTTGCTGCGGGCCAATTCCTGCGCGTGGCTCGCGACGAGATGCACAGAGTTGGGGTCGATATACCACTGCGCGTCTCTTGCCGGCGCGTGCTGGAGAATGCTGGGCCGCTAGCGTCGGCGTGGAAGACTGGTGGATCAACTGAACCCGCCGGCACCTTTGGTTGAAGGCCGAGAGCACCCACCTTTGGCTACGGGCTACTCTGAGACGCCTTACGGTCTCCAAATGGACCATTGGAGTGAGGGTCGCGTATCCGGCCCGTCTTCGCTCCGCCTTGATTTAGATAGTGCTCTTCGGAGTCCGGTAAGAGCGAATTCAGACAGTTCGGTCGCGAGCCTGTCAACAAGCACGCTCGGCCCTTCAACTGTCTCAAGGGGTGTTATTTCTTATGTTCCACCTTCGGAAATGTATAGGTCAATTCGGAACCCCCGGCATGCCTAAAACAGCGTCTTGATCTGTCTCTCTACACCACCAATAAGCTCTTGGACTTCTTCTTTCGTAGGCTCTCGCTGTTTATGGTGTGTACAGAGGTTTCGAAGATCGCCAAGCCGTTGAATCTGCCGCCACGTCGGAATGTCCAAGACACCGTCTCGCTTGAGGAGTTCATTGAAGTCACCGATAGTAGGGTTACGTTTGCGTGTCTTCACACTGTGACTTTGTGCGACTTGACTCATATGCTTTTCCAAAACCACTCCTGCTACTGCCCCTGCCGCACGGAGAAAACCGCGATTCACAAGTTCTCCTGCAACGTCTAATTCAGAGTCAAAAAGGTCAGCTTGTACAAGTTGTCTGATATCAAAGAGGGAACTTTCGAAACGCGATTCAACGGATTTCAAAATATTGAGTTGTGTAGTAAACCTCATCGCGGCGGCCGAGAAATCATCGTATGTTTTATTTCCAAGATAATTTGTACCCGCCCGAATGCCATTCAGCCAGTCTTGAATAGTGAACGTAGTTGCGTCTATCTCCCTTCGACGTCCATCGCCTTTGTAAAGATGTTCAAACTCCACAAGACGCTCAGGAAGAAGTTGTTTGATCAAGACTAGAGCTTCAGTGTACCAGTTCTGATAGTTTCCTGTTAGCTCAATTACTGCCGAAAGTTCTGCATCCTCACCTTTCCCAGCACTATCAATCAGAACACGTCTCAACGTATCAGCAACGACTATCAGCTTTTGGAGATCAGCTTTGTATTTATGGATAGTAGTCATAAATTCCTCAGTGTCGGGCTAACGCGGCTGAAATTGAAGATTGCTTGAAAAAGGTTGAGTGCTCATGTACCCGCCCAGATCCCGGCATGTCCCTCGCACTCTTTGACGAACCCGTTCCTCGCGACCGCCATCGACATTTCCGTATGGTCGAATCGCACGGCTTTGAGTAGGGGAATTCGCTGCGGGAGCAGGTACGGCTCCTTGGCGAAGGCGAGACTGCCGCGCATGCCGGTATCTATTTCGACCGCCTCTGCGAACGGCTAGGGCCACCTGCGTATGACCTCAGTCCACCACCGACGGTGACTGGAAGGGACTGCCGACGCTTGCGGACCGCTTCATGGGCCGATCCTACCGATCATCCTACCACGCGACGCTGCCCTGTGATGCCCCCAGACATCGTGCGGGCCCGCCGGGGTCACCACCCTGACCGGAACGCAGCCGGAGGCGCATCGTTCTCAGGTAACATTGGCCGCTGGGTCTGCAGGGTGGCGGGCAGCGGCAACGACGCATAAGAAGGAGGACGAAGTGAGAATTGTGTTGATGATCGCGGCGGTGCTGGCCGTCGCTGTCATGGGTTGTCAGGCGGACAACGACGAAGTGACGGCCGGCATGGATCGGATCGAGGGAAGGTTGGCCGCTATTGAGGCCACACAGCAGGACATTGAGGTCCAGCTGGCCGAGATGAAGGCACAGCTGCCGGAGCTGCGCTCGGTCATTGACGAAATAAGCCGGCGCATGGAAGAAGATAGCGACGTCGAAGACCTTGCCGAGTTCTTCATGTCACTGATGATGATGACGATGCCAATGGCCGCGGACACCGGGTATTTTGATTATGCGCCTCTGGTTGAGGACCATGACTACATGGAGCCGATGGCGCCCGATACCGCGGGTAAGGAGTCCGGGAGCGGTTTGTCGGGAACCACCTGGACCCTGGAAGCCATTGGTGATGCAGGGTCACCGGAGCCGGCATTGGCAGGTGTCGAGGTGACCGTCGAGTTCTCAGAGCATGGAAACGACGTCAGCGGTTGGACCGGCTGCAACTCATATAGTGGCAGCTATTACGCGAATGAGTTCATCTTCTTTACGGAAATGCTGTCGTGGACCGAGGCTGGATGCGCGAACCAGCCAGAGGGAGCGATGGAACAGGAAGAACGATTTCTGGATCTGATGGTTGACAGCGAGGGTTTTGAGATAAGCGGGTCCCGGCTGATCCTCACCGACGGCGAGGAGGTCATGGTCCTTGTGAGTGCCGGGGAATAGGCTTCGCATGCGGAAGAGCATGTACATGGCACTGATCGTGACCTGCGTTGCGGTTGGGGCTATCTTCACCCTGGTCGTCGTCGTCTTCGGCTGATGTGCTGTGTGATTCGAGCGGGCCGGGCGTCTGACTCCCGTGCATGACAGCATGGACATGACACGCTTGGGCTCCCCGGAGCCGCGGTTTCGTCTCCTGGAAGATCACCATGGACCCGGGGCCGGAGTGCCCCCTCTGGCGGGACATCCCGGCGAGAAGTTCGCGGAACGGCGGCGGCCCTGACCGGTGGATCGTGGCGATGGTCCGGCCCCACCCGGTGAGACTGGCACGCCCCCGCAGCATGCATTACCGTAGCTGCGGAATGACGGTCTGCCGGGTGACCCGCCAGGCCGGACCCGGGAGGATGCTCCACTGACCGCCACATCCAGTCAGGGCGTGCCGCTGAGCCGGTTCATCTACGAGTTTTCGCCGGACTATGTGGCCGGGTTGATATCCGAGGCGCTTGAGGGCAGGGCCGCGGCTTCCAAGGGCGCGCGCGCCTCGCTGAACTCGGCCATCAGAGACGGAGTGCGGATCAATGGGTTCCGGGATGCGAGCAGGGCCGATCCCGCCCACCTGGCGCCGTATGTACTGGATGCCTTCCGCGATGGCGATGACCGGTTGGTCGGCGTCGTCCTGAGGGTATGGACGGAACTCAGGAGAGACCTCTTCGATCTGGTAGTCGCGCACCTGGGCGAACGGGACATGTCCGCGGACGGACCCAACCTGCGGGAGCGGTGCTTTGACGAGACGTGGCCGAGGCATGCGTGGATGGAGGAGATCGAGGCGGTCCTGGGGTCGAACGAAGGTCTCGATGAGGACGACGTGGGGATGATGCTCTGCTACGTGTCCGGCAGGGCGCCGGAGGCGGGCGAATCGGAGACCGATGTCCGGTCGCCCCGTTTGCGCCAATGGCTCGACGAACTGAGGGAGCTGCCGCCCGAGGCGCCGGAATGGGAGGATATCTACGATTTCATAGACATCGCAGGACGCATCGCAGCGACGAAGGACGTAGAGCGCGTGCTGAACCTGACGGCGGAGTTCGCCTGGGAACTTGCCGCGACGGGCCGGGGGTATGAGGCCGAGCTCAGGTACCTTGAGATCGATCTTCTGTCCTGGGCGGAGTCCGCGGCCGATAGGCCCGGCTGTCTGTCCAGGGCGGTCGAGGTGACGAGGTCGCTTGAGGCCAACCTGGCGGAATATCGCCTGGTTTTCCCGCAGGCTGGCTCCAGGAAGGAGGAATTGGCGCGGGCCGCCGCGAGGGCGGAGCGCGAGCAGGCGATCCTCGACGTCGTCGGGGAATGGGACAGGCTGATGGAGGAATTTGCCTTGCCCCTGGATTCGCCTTCCGTCGGGGAGGAGGACCTGCCCGACGATGAGGCAACGGGCTCTGATTCCAACGCCGGCGGGCAGGTAGATGCGCGACCCGGCGAGGAGACTCCGTCTGAATCCGCTGATGTCATGGGCCAGGGGGAGTCCGTGACGGTGGAGGAATATGGCAGGCTGGCCGCCGAGTGCGAGTCGTTGAAGGCGGAGAACGATGAACTCAGGCGGAGGGGGAAGGACCTTGAAACTGACCGGCGTACCCTCTCCGGGGAGAACAGCGGCCTGAGGGACGAATTGGCGATGAGCCGCAGCCTGGAAGGGAGCTGGCGGCAGGCGTACGTCGATGCGAGGGTGGCCACGGTGGAAGTTGCGGACGAGCCCCCTCCGGCGAGCGTCAGCGAGGCGGTCGCACGCGCCCGGAAGGTGTTTCCGGACCAGCTCGTCATCGCCCTGAACTCGAAGTCCGACAAGAGCAGTGCGTTCCGGAAGCCCGTTGAGGTGTTCGATGCGCTGGCATGGCTGGCTACGGACTATCATCAACTCAGGAGCAATCCGCCCGGCAAGCCGCCGCCCTTTGACAGGCTGCTGAAGCTCTCGTGTCCCGGCTGGTCATACAAACCCCACCAGGCGACGTTGACCAAGGAGAAGTTTGACGACTGGTACAGGACCGAGGTGGATGGCAGGTCGTACGATCTCGGTGCCCATCTGAGGAAGGGAGCCGACCGCGATCCGCAGACGACAATACGCATCGCCTTTGCATGGGACGACGAGCGGGACATGGTCGTCGTCGGCTACATCGGCCTGCATCAGAAAAACCGTCTCGACTGATCGGGGGACGCTGGTGGGATTCGGACGTATGCGTCCCGGCCGGGGTTCTTCCAGGTCAACCAGATCGGTCGGCCACATGTGTCAGCGTCCTTCGGAGTCGGCATCAATCGGGAGCGACCCGACTTTGACAACCGCAGACAGCCTCGGATAATCTGAGGTCCAACCCCCCCTGCCTGCTTCGGCGGCAGGGCGCAAGGCTGCCGCAAGGCAGCCTTAGCTTTTTTTGTGGGGCGGCCCCCGATCCGTACCAGCGTATACGTCGACGGACTCAATCTGTACTACCGCGCCCTGCAGGGTACGCCATACCGCTGGCTGGATGTCGGAAAGCTTGCGCGGTTGCTTCTGCCAAGACACCGGATTGTCCGGATCCGCTACTTCACGGCCCTCGTCGCCAATCGCCCCGGCGACCCCACGCAGGCCCAGCGGCAGCAGGCCTATCTTCGAGCCCTGCGTACCGTCCCGGATCTGACCATTCACCACGGGCACCTTCTTGCCAAGAGGAAACGCAGACCGTTGGCCCAACCGCCGCCTAAGGGCCCTCGCACGGTCGAGGTGCTGGACACCGAGGAGAAGGGGTCCGACGTCAATCTCGCGTCCTACCTTCTGCTGGACGTTTTCGACGACGAGTACGATCTTGCCGTCGTGGTCTCCAACGATTCCGACCTTGAGCTTCCCATCAGGATGGTGGGAACCAGGCTGGGCAAGCAGGTCGGGGTATTCGACCCAAGCCGCAGGCGGAGTTTCGAACTGCACGACGCAGCCTCGTGGTACAGGCCTCTGCGCCGCGGGCCCCTCAGCGCAAGCCTGTTCCCCGACATCCTCAATGACCGCCACGGTACGATCGCGAAGCCAGGTGAATGGTGACCCGTCGGGTTGGCCGCAGTGTTGACCTCAGCGACAGGGCGAAGGTGGTGGTGAAGGTTCCTGATCGTATCGAGTCCGGAAGGTCTGAGTTGACGATGGGCCGATACATAATTGAATTGCGGCCGGGTAACCTGTCTACCCCATCGAGAGTGAGCACATAGGGGCAGGCATGGATGACGAGCAATTGGGCCGAACGCTGCGGTCCGTGGGCAAGTCCTGCTTCGCTGACTATTTCACAGAGTTTTCCAACCTTTCGTTGGCAGACGGGACACTGTCCAGGATGTTGGCGGAACGAGAGGGGTGGAATGAATTGTCGACCCTGTACAGGCGCGTGCGAGGGGCGCGCCGCATCATCAGGTCGGGGCGAGCCACCGAAGCGCTCCTGTTGATAGCCGACTCACCCGGGGTTCCGAGCCGGGTGAGGCTGCGGGCTCTCAGCTGCCTTAGGCAATGGCGGCTGACTCCGTAGGAAGAGCCATGGCGAGAGGGCAGCCCAAGACCGGGAGGGATGTATACCATCGCCGGCGATTCGGGGTGCCCCGGCAGTTTCCGATATCATTCCCGTTGAATTCACCCCAGAGTGCTTCGGGACAGGGTCTAGGCGGGTCATGACCGGAAGGGTCCTGGGATCCGATGACGACCATGTGCCTGTTTTCCCGGCCCCGGTTGGTTGGTACTGGTCGGGATGAAACTTGGACCCTCCGGCCCTGGGGGGTGATGCAAATTGAAGATGGGAGGCCGCGCATAGCGATGCCACAGTTCACGACGACAACCCTGGAGGAAGCCCAGCGACTGACGGGCGGGGGCAAGAGGGAAAAGGAACTCGCCGCGTATCTTGAGAGCGTCAACGGCCTGTCCGCCGGAACCGCAGGCAAGGTGGTCCCGGCGGAGGGGGAGACCCTCTCGAGAGTGAGGCGCAGGCTGGGAGACGCCGTCCGAAGGTCGGGCCGGGACATCGAGATAAGGCGAACGGAAGACGCCGTCTATTTCTGGATCAGGGATGGGCGTCGCCGTGGTCGTCCGAGGTCCCGCCGCGAATAGGATCCCCGGCCACCAATCCTGACGTGGGGTGGTCTCCCGGACGGGCAGTCCGGGTCCATCGGCAACCGGGAGCCTCAGGACCTCTGCGGGAGCGCCGAAGCGCTCTGCGACCTGCGACGAGTGTGTGAAGCCCCGCTCGACCGCCTCATGTACCTCCGGAAGTTGAACCGCTGAGCACCTGCCGACCGGGCGATCCACGGGGTTGGTCGCGGTGCCGATTACGGCGTCAGGGTGAAGGTCCTTGGTTGTATCGAGTCTGGCGGGCTATCCGGGTCGTCACAAGGGAGGGCGAATCGCCTAGTTGGCGGGACCTGTCCGGGCGATGGCCCCCTCGGGCTCGGCGAGGTTCGACCTCAACCACATCCTGAAACCCTCGGCCTGCCACCCGGCACGCCCTCCCCTTGGTGTCTTGAAAGGCTCGGCAGATGTCTCACCGCTCCCCGTGCGCACAGGGCCATCTGGCCTCAGCTGGCTGGGAGGGACGGCGAGTGAGCGCAGATGGCCGGGTCCGGAGAAGACCTGGGAATGATGCAGGACGACAAACGGTTTGCCGAGTCGATATTGCTGGTATGGTTCACTCAACTCATGCTGAGGAGGCGGTAATGCAGCTTCAACTCAACCTGGACAGGCTCATGCTCGGCTACGTGATGAGCGCCGCACTGTTCTGCATAGCCCTGGCCCTCGCGGCAAAGGCCATGCACTCGTCAAGCGGACTTGAGGACACGGGATGGGCGGGTCTGGCGACGATAGTCATACCCCTGGGCATGTCCTTTGTCACATTCCTCATCACCGAGGTCATACAGCAACTGGCTTCCAGGGACAGGTAACCCCCTGTTTCCAGTCACCCTGGTCCAAGCGTCACGTAACAGCCGCGTCGGCGCCGGCCCATCGCGTCCGCGTTGTCCCGGTAGCGGCCCGGCCAGGCCCTTGCTGAATCCCGGGAGGACATTCCCTGCGTACCCGGGCGTCCGATAAGTGGATGCTCCGATGGGACGTGAGGCGCCGCCGTTTCACACCCCGCAGTGCCCCTCGCACTCGTTGACGAAGCCGTCCCTGTCCGGTCCCGCCGCCATATCCGCCTGATCGAGCCTGACGGCCTCGGCCAGGGGTATTCGCCGCGGATGCAGGTAGGGCTCCTTTGCAAAGGCGAGCCTGCCGCGCATGTTGGCATCCATCTCGACCGCCTCCGCGAACAACTCCGGCCACCTGCGCATGGTCTCGATCCAGCGGCGGCGTGACTGGAAGGGGCAGGCAACGCATGCCGATCTCTCCAGCGGACGGTCGTACCGGTCCTCCCACCAGTCGATGCAGTCGGAGCGGGACATGCCGGCCTCGATGAGCGGATAGCGGTTGCGCATCCAGCGCTCGCGCGCGGGGCGGGTGCGGCTGAACTCGTCGGTGGATATGCCGAGCCAGAGCTCGACGACGGTGCCGGGCGGGACCCGCCTCCGGGGGCGCACTCCTAGGAGTTCGCGTATCTTCCTCGTTATCGGCCGGATCTTGTAGTTGGCGGTGCACTGGCGCCGTCCGATGCCGTCGCCCTGGCCGTCCCGGCCCTTTAGATACACGGGAATGTCGATGTAGTTGGGGGAGCCCGAGTGGTTGGTCATGGCCCTTACGTCATCGCGGAGACTCCGCCCGTTGTCGACGACGTGCAGGGGGAACGGCAGGTGCCTTCTGAGCCAGTCGAGGTGGGTGTAGATGCTGGGGGGTTCCCAGTGGGTGTCGGCGAATATCGCGCAGTCGGGGACCCGGTCGAACTCGCCGGCCGCGGCCATGAGCGCGAGTACGGTGGACTGCACGCCTCCTCCGAGGCTGATCACGGTCAGTGCGGTCACGGGCCTGCGGCCTCCCGCCGGCCCGCCTCAGGCAGCAGGATGTGGAGCATGCCCATCCCGGCGGCCGCGCTGAACAGTGAGTAGAGGTGTCCGGCATCGGGCCGGGTGCCGTTTGTCCATCGCCTGACGAGGCGCGGGTCGGTCCGCAGCCTCCGCGCGAAGCCCCGCCGCGACAGCCCTGTGGCCTCCCTGAAGGTCTCGATCCTGCGGGGAAAGTCCGCCGGGAGCTGCTGCCGGTCCCTCACGTAGACCCACCGCTGGCGTCCCATGGCCTAGGCCGTCCGGGGGCGGTCCGGCCCGCCTCCGCCGAACAGCGCGTCCATCCCGCCCGGCACCCGGGCGGCCAGCCTGCACAGGGACGCCATGCCGCGGTCGTTGGGCCGCGCGCCCTCGCGCCAGCGCAGAACCCGTTCGTGTCTGACGCCCAGCTCCCCAGCGAACGCGACCCAGGACAGGCCGGTGAGGGACCTCAGACGGTCGAGCCGCTCGGGGAAATCCCGCGGGGTCCGGGCATCCATGGATCCGGCGTCATTCATCGCCGGCGTCCTCCCCGTGTTCTCCGGCCGGGAATATCCGCCCGCCAAGGAGCGCCTCCAGTCCTCCGGGAATGATCGAGGCGAGGCGGCAGACGGCGAGCATGGCCCCGCCGCAGGGCTCCGCGCCCCGTCGCCACCGCAGGACCTGCCTTGGGTCTGCGCCGAGGCAGGTGGAGAAGCCCTCCCACGACAGGCCGGTGGCCTTCCTCAGGACCTCGAGCCTCCCGGCGAAGTCGGCCGGCATGAGTGCGCCTGTCGGGGCGGGCGGCAGGTCCGGGAGCCGGAGATCGAGGTGTGCGCTTGCGCCGGGTGTTCGTTCTCCCAGGAGAATGTCCAGGCCTCCCGGGACCGTCGCCGCCAGGCGGCAGATGGCCAGCATGGCTCCTCCGCAGGGCCAGGTGCCCCGGCGCCAACGCAGGACCTGCCTGGATTCGACGCCGAGGCGGGCGGCGAAACCCTGCCATGTGAGTCCGGCGGCGTTCCTGAGGGCATCGAGGCGCCCCGGGAAGTCCTCGGGCAGGAGGGCGACGCCGGGTGTGAACAGTGCGCGGCGGGAGTGCGGATCAGCCCTCATCGCAGCGCTCCACGACGAAGATGTCATTGAAGGCGACGCCCCCCAGTGCGGTCTGCAGGCGCTGCATGGTCTGAAAGGATGGGTTGCGCCTGCGGTTGACGAGCTGCGAGAGGTACGCCCCGGTGATCCCGGTCCTTCGGGCCAGGTCGTTCTGTGAGATGCCCCGTTTGCGAAGCAGGGCCCAGAGGGCGTCGGAATTCAGCCAGACCCTGATCCGCCGGACATCAGGCCGCATGGCGATCCCTGTCTTCAAGGCGTTCACGGTCCGAACCCTGGCGGGAAGCGATGCGGCTTGAGGCAAGTGCGTCATCCAGGTCCCCGCGCATGTATGAGCGGGCGATGATGCGGGCGAGCATGCGCAGGCCGGCGTCGCGGCATTCCTCCTGCTCCGGTGTCAGCTGTATGTCGTCTGTCAGGGTTCAGGTCCTTGCTGTGCCGGCGGTCGGGCAGGCCGCTGTTGTGCGGTAGAGCACGCGGGCGGTATACTGGAGCCGGCCAATGGAAACAGTAGTTCTAAAGCTTGCTAGAATGTAGCAATGAGGGCTAACTTAAAGCAATGGCGAACGGTCCGCATTTGGCTTTATGGACGGAAAGTGCTAGCAGGGAGTTAGCGCTGGCTGCCTACAGATGACCATGGATGACACTGCGAGCGACGGCCGCGAGCTGGGGGATCTGCTCCGGGAGCTCCGGGGCGGGATGAGCCTGAGGGAGGTCCACCGCCTCACGGGCATCTCCGATCCCTATCTTTCGCAGATAGAGAAGGGACAGCGCACTCCCGGGCCCCGGATCCTCAAGCGCCTCGCGGCGCTGTACGCGGTGGACGTGCACGACCTGCTGAGGCGCGCGGGTCACCTGGACGACGGGGGCGGGGAGCCGCAGGTGGACCAGACCCTGGAGGTCGAGCGCGCCTACCGCTACGTTCTGTCCGACCCGCGCTTCCGGATGGGCACCAGGCCCAGCGGCCCCCTGTCGGAGGAGGCCAAGCGCTTCATCGTGGAGATGTACGAGGGTTTCACGGGCAAGAGGCTGCTCCCGTGACGACGCCACTGGAGCAGTTCTGCGGCCGCCTCACGGGTGAGCCGTCCAATCGCAGGAGTCTGGAGGCGGCCTTCGTGGCCGAGGAGTTCGTGCGGTTCTTCGGCGTTTCGATGCGTCCCACCCTGGAGGAGATCAAAGTTCTGCTGGAGGAGATCGGCGCCGGAACGGTGGTGGCAAGGCATCTTCCGGGGGGACTGCGTGGAGCGCACATCCGCAGGGGTGACGGCGGCTACGTGATCCACCACACTCCCGACGACTGGAGGGGAGCCACCGAACACACGCTCGTGCATGAGACCTACGAGATCATCTACGAGACCCTGTACGGCTCCTACGACGATCCGGCCACGGCTAGGCGCGTGTGCCGGGAGGCGAACCGGTTCGCCGCGGCCGTGCTGATGCAGGCGGCGACGTTCGAGGCGTTCGCCGTCGCGACCGGTCTGGACATCCTCTCCCTGCAGAAGCAGTTCCAGTGTTCCTACGCGTCGGTGGCGCTTCGGCTGGGGGAGGTGATGAGCCACCGTCCGCTGCTTGCGGTGCTATACGAGCGTAGGGAGGATGGAGATCCGTGGACGTGGTGTCCGGCGCCGGAGGCGAGCGATTTCAGGGCGTCGGTGGTGGTGAGGACGCCGGGGTTCGAGGTGCGGGACTCCCGCATGCTGTGCGGTGCGAGGGGCCGCATGCCGCGACGCGGCAGCAGTCCGCATCTGGGGTCGATGGCGGCCCGGGTGGCGCTGGCCGGCGGCTCAGGCTACGCGGAGAGGGAGCCCGCGCCCGGCGGCGAAACCGGAGGGGACTACGCGATGGTGGTCAGGCCGGTGACGTGGTGGGGTCGGGTGGTGAAGGTGGCGCTCGTGGCGGTCCCGTACCGTGACCGGTCGGTCCTGTCGCCCCAGCTGCCCGCAATTCCCGCCTCGCGACGCGGCCCGTCACGCTGATCGGTACGGACGCCGGGGGACGCTGGCCGGCCTGTATGGTGCGCCGCCGGGGGGCGGACGATGAATGCCGACCGCCATGTGAAGGAGGACCCGGTGACCACGCCACAGGATGATGGAGGCCCGGCCTTTCCTGCCGGGATGAGCATGAGGGACTGGTTCGCCAGCATGTACATGATCGGTGAGGTTGCCCGTGGGAGGCGGATTCGCTTCCACGAGCTCCCCGACCTGGCGCTCAGGGCCTACGAGGCCGCGGAGGCGATGCTCAGCGAGCGCGAGGGCCGCATGGCCGCGGACGCGGAGACGGGAATACAGCCCCCGGCATGACGTCGGCCCGGATGCAGCGGGAGGCCTGCGGCGCGGGAACAAGACGCCGCATTGGCCACGCGTAGATGAACAGGGCGGTTCACCTGGACCGGCAAGTGGATGGAAGGAGTGAGGAGACACATGAGAGAGATTGAAGACCGAACGCCTGTGGCCCTGTACGCAAGGGTGTCGAGCGATCGCCAGGACGTTGACCTGTCCGTCTCGGCGCAGCTGCGGGCGCTGCGCGACCACGCCGGCAGGCACAACTACGTCGTCGTCCGCGAATATGTCGACGAGGCCGAGAGCGGCCGCATCGCCAACCGCCCGCAGTTCCGCAGGATGCTCGAGGCGGCGCGCGCCGATGACGCTCCCTTTTCGGAGATCCTCGTGTGGAAGTTCTCCCGCTTTACGCGCAGGCGCGAGCACGCCGTCGCCTTCAAGTCGATGCTGCGCAGGCGGGGCATTCGCGTCACCTCCATCACCGAGCACGCCGACGACTCACCAACCGGCAAGCTCATGGAGGCGATCATCGAGAGCGTGGACGAGTTCTACTCGGAGAACCTTGCACAGGATGTGACAAGGGGGATGAGGGAGTCCGCCTCACGTGGCTTCTGGGTTCCCACCTACGCCCCCTACGGCTACCGCAAGGAGTACGTGCAGGATGCCGCGAAGAAGCGCCCGCGGCTGGTCCTCAATCCACCGGCCGACGCCGTCGTGAGGCGCATGTTCCGAATGGCCGCCTCGGGGATCAGCCTCCTTGACATCACCCGCTCCCTCAACGACGAGGGCATCGCGACACCCAATGGAAAACGCTGGCTCAAGACGTCGATCCACCGCCTCCTGACCAACGAGGCCTACACGGGCACGGTCGTGTGGGGGACGAACGCCAGGGACGGCGCTCCGCCCGTGCGCGTCGACGACGCTCACCCCGCCATCGTCACGCGGGAAGAATTCGAGCGCGTCGCGAAGATCCTGCGCTCGAAGGCGCCGTCACAGGTGCACCCGCGTCGCGCCGCCAGCCCCTACCTCCTCAGCGGGCTCGCCAAATGCAGGACCTGCCGCACGCACCTCAGCGCCCACGAGGCCAAGAGCGGCAGGTACACCTACTACGTCTGCCAGTCGCTCCTGAAGCGCGGACGGGGAGCGTGTGACACCCCGCGTCTCAACTCGGCGCGCTTTGAGTCGCTGATCATTGAGCAGATTCGTGAGCACATCCTCACCGAGTCCAACATCCGGGGCCTGGTCAGGCTGCTGGACGAGGAGATGGACGGGGCGGCGGCCGAGCAGCGGCAGAAGCTGGATTCGATCGAAGAGGAGTTGGCCGAGGTGCGCCGGCGCATGGACCGGCTGTGGTTCACGGTGGAGACCTCCGACATGGAGATCAACGACATCCTCCCGCGCATCCGTCGACACCAGGAGCGCCAGGAACAGCTCGAGCAGACGGCCGGCGAGGCGAGGACGGCGCTCGCCCAGCGCAGGGTGCTGCTCGACAGCGTGGACGTCATCGCCGCCTACGTGCGGGAGATGAGCGTGTTCCTGCGAACGAGCGACATCACCGCGTCGCGGGCGTTCATCAGGTCCTTCGTGAAGGAGATCGCGGTGAGACCCGGGACGGCGACGATCCGCTATACGCTCCCGACGCCGACGGACAGCCCCATCGCCGGAAGGGACGCCGCGGAGGTCAACCTGCCCGAGGACGTTCGCAAAACAGTAGCGGTTGGTACCCCTGGCAGGACTCGAACCCGCGACCCGCTGCTTAGAAGGCAGCCGCTCTATCCATCTGAGCTACAGGGGCACGTGGATTGATTCAGTCTAGCAATCCGTCGGGCGAAAGGCAGTAGCTTCGGATGGCTAAATCAGCGGTCGAGCTATGCCAACTCGCGCGCACCCTTCATCAAACAAAGCCCGCCAGTACCATTCCCCCTCAACTCAGCGAGGGTCGAGACGCTGCTCGGTGAAGATGCGGTGCAAATGGAACTGCCCGATCCGGAGGGTGCTGACACCGGACACTCGCATTCCTTCCACAAGAGAAAGCGTTGTGAGCTTGCGTTGGATGGCGATGCCTAGCGGCCTGGCTAGTGCCAATGCTCCAACTACCAGGACTGTCTTTACTGGCCAACCAGCCCCACCACCACCGCTCCTACCCTTGGCCAAACGGATCGCGGCGCTGGCAAGAAGGGAAGCGACTGCGAGATTAGTACCGCAGCTAGCCGAAATGGCCAGATGGCTCTCTCCGGAAGAGAGACGCTCAAGTGCTGTATTGGCTGCGGCTTCGACGGTCGAAGCGGACGCGGGAGCCAGTAACCAAAAGCCGCCATTCGTCGAATAGCCCGCTAGCAGGCCCTTTACTCCGCTGCTGGCGAGCACTGCCAGTGTCGCGTGTTCAAGAGCGTGGTTGCGGCGAATCCTCTCTAGGACCGGCATCGGTCCATTATTGCAAAAGTGCACGGGTCTCTAAGGTGGCACGTGCGTCCCTGCGGACGGCTATAGACAGGTCGACGAGGCGTCAATGCGAGAGGAAACGGGCAGAGAAGATGAACCCGATCGGCGCGTCCACATTTGCCGACACGCCGTTTTTGCGTGTCAGTAACATATCAATGAAGGGGACTGCACGTTGGCATCGCCAAACGTGATGGCCGGCCCGCCATCCTGAGGGCAACCGCTCCAGATGCTGCGGGCTTTGAAAACATGGCAGAATAGGTTTACAGAATTCCAGAAAAGAATTGATAAAACCGATTGACTCAGTATGAGATCATCGCTAGTCTGATTGCTAGACACCAACGAGGAGGGGTCAAGCATGAACAAGAAGACCAAGAAGATGGTTGCGGTGGAGGAGCGTTTCCAGCGCCCGCTGGAGAAGATGCTGCCTGAGTTGGTAACTGAGCGGGGCCTGTCGGCCACAGCCGAGCAACTCGGTGTTAGCAAGGCCACCCTGGGCTACTGGCTGCTGAAATTGGGGATCAGCGTGCGGAGAGTTGCCCTGGCGCCGGGAGAGTCGATCGAAGTTAAGCGCGTCAGCTAGCGAACAAGCTCTGATGTAACGAGGTCGGGGGTGCCGGTTCCGGAAAACCCGACCTCGTTACGGCTTACAGTCTCCTCTTAATCGCCCGCTCAGCTTCTCTCTTCCGTTCGCGGTCGATTATTGCCCTTCGCTTATCGTGTCGGCGTTTTCCACGGGCTAGGCCGAGCTCGACCTTCGCCAGTCCGCGGTTCAAATAGAGGCGCAGCGGTACCAGGGTCAGACCTTTGGCCGACACCTGCTGCGATAGCTCCCTAATCTCGCTGCGGTGCAGCAGCAATTTCCGAGGGCGGGTAGGTTCGTGGTTGTAGTGGTCGGCCGAAGCGTAGGCGGCTATATGCAGGTTGCGTAGCCAGAGCTCTCCGTCCTGCGGTTGAGCGTAGGCGTCGGACAGGTTGGCGTTGCCTGCCCGTAGCGATTTGATCTCGGTGCCGGTGAGGACGAGTCCAGCTTCATATGTGCTCAGGATCTCGTAGTTGTGCCTTGCCCGTCGGTTGAGCGCGACAGTCCTGCTGTTGGCCCGCGGTCTGTTGGCGGCCATAGTGATCCCTGCCGTCAATCAAATGCCGGCTGATGCGGCAGCTCCGGCCGAAACGAGCCGCTCAAGCTCGTCTAGGGCCCGCTCCAACTGCACGACGTCTCTGTCCCTGGGATCGGCGGCTGTCACCTCGATGTCGGGCACGACCCCTTCGTCCTGGATTTGTCGACCCAGGGGCGTGTACCAGCGGGAGGTAGTGATGAATATGCCACCTCCGTTGCTCAGTGGTCGGAGGATGTTCACGCTGGCTTTGCCAAACGTGGGCTCACCGATTACCGGTGCCCGGCCATGATCTTGAAGGGCGCCGACCAGTACCTCGCTGGCGCTGGCGCTAAACCCGTTTGCCAGAATGACCATCGGAAGTTCCGTGAACTCGCCCGGTGACCTCACGCTCCAGTTGGTGCGTTCGCCGGCTCCATCGATCTGGTATAGGACGAGCCCTTCCTCAAGGAACAACTCTGCTATCTGAATCACGGAACTGAGCAGACCCCCGGGATTATCCCTGACGTCGAGTACCAAACCCTCGGCCCCATCGGCCAAGGCCCCCCTTATCGCTTCGCTCAGCTCGTTGGCCGTCTCCGGGTAGAAGTTAGTTAGGCGAACGTGGAGGAATCTGTCCTCGGGCTGGCTGCGTACCAGGACACTCGTAAGAGGTATGACTCCTCTGACGATCTCGATTTCCACTGGGTCCAGCGCCCCCAAATGTTTGACGAGCAGGGTGACCACGGTGCCCTTGGGCCCTCTGATAATGGCAACTGCCTCAAGAAGGCTCAGCCCTTCTATGGACTGTCCGTTGACAGCCAGTATCTGGTCGCCGGGCCGAATTCCAGCGGCTTCGGCTGGGCCGCCGGCGATGGGGGCGACGATCACCAACACGCCGTTGCGATTGGTAGATACGTGGGCACCTATGCCCTCGAACTCGCCTTGGAATGTGTCGTTTGAGTCAACGGCAAAAGTCTCCGGTGAAACGTAGTTGGTGTGAGGGTCTCCGAGGGCAACCAGCATCCCCCGGATGGCTCCCTCCGAAATCATGCTGGGATCCAGCTTCGCTCGGTCCACGTGATCCCTGGTCAGGATGGCCCAGGTCTCCCAAATGATTCGCAGTTCCTCCGCAACCTCGGACGGAGCGACCAGGGGCTCTGATGGAGGAATCACCTCCGGAAAGGCGGTGTCGTCTAGATCGGTGACGCGAATCTTGTCGTCATCGACTGTGACGGCGGTTCCATTCGGTCCGGCGGGGTCGCCGCACGCGATCGCCCCCATCAGAAGGGCGGCGCCAAACAGGACCGCCAGCAGGTGTATGCAGGGTAGGGGGATCATTCGAGTGAGGCTTGAGTGGGGCATATCGGCGGCCACCTTACCGACCTAAATGCGATATGGGGACCTAAAAATCTTAGCACGCACGGCTCGATTGCCTTCCGACTCAGCCAACTTGCCGGTCTGGTCATTCAGCCTAACCAGGCTGAGGAGGATAGGCGGAAAAGAAGCCACTTTTCGACGTTGAGCTGAAAAGGAGAAACTCGAAGAGTGCCTCTCTTCCCATGGGGTTGCCGCCAATCGTATTCGCTCGCTGTTTTTTTCAAAGAGCGGAAACAGTTTCACAAGGACCGGCAATGGCCAATCGGACTCCTTTAGAACAATTGACCTGATATAATTGGGCACCGGAATCGCATTCCCAATGCGACGCTTTCGGGGACGACTGAAAAATGACACATGATTTTCGAGCGTATAGAGAAGCTGGAGTTGATTTCTGAAGGACCGGTCTTGCTATGGACAGCGAACTTAAAGGCAAGCAGAAGCGGACCAGAAAAGTACGGAGCTACCCTGTACATCCGCTTAGAGACGCTCTGGCAGTTGCCCAAGCCATCCAGGAGGCCAACTCCGGCCTTCCGTTCGACCGCATTGCGCTCGCGGGAGAGCTGAGTACCACTCCCCAAAGCAGCAGTTTCACCATGCGGCTCAATTCTTCAGCGCGATATGGTCTGACACTGGGTGGATACAACGACGCGAGGATAACCCTCACCGAAGGGGGGCGGTCCATAGTGGCGCCCAAGAGCGAGGAGGAACGTCGCCTGACTCTTGTCGAGTGCGCGCTGCGCCCACAGGTGTTCAGGGACTTTTACGAAAGCCTTGAGGGCAGGAGGCTTCCCGAGAAAGCCTACGCGAAGAACATTCTCGAGCGCGACCATAATATCGATCCCGACTTGGTCGAAGAATGTCTGAACGTAATCTTGGAAAACGCCAAGTACGTGGGGTTGCTGCGAGAGGTAGGCGGCTCGCTGTGGGTCGGGGTTAAAGGGGTGCGAGGAGAACCCTCAGGCCCGGCAGCGGTCGACGAGAGCAGCTTCAGGTCAGATGCCAACTCTGCGGACAGTCCGGGTCGTCATGAGCTGCCCACGAGAGAGGCAGCAAACGATTCGGCCGTCGCCAGGGTCTTCGTCGGCCATTTTGGTTGCGATGAGCTGGCCGGCCAGGTTCAGGCTTTGCTCTCCGACTTCGGGATAGAGAACGTCGCCATAGACGTCGGCCGTCGCTCAGGATCTCTACTGACCAGTGAAGTATCGGAGGCCATGGGCAGCTGCACGGTCGCTGTGTTGGTTGCGGGTCCGCTGACCGAGGACAGCGGTGGCCTCGACGGCCAGGCTGCCGTCGGCTTCATGGCTGGCGCGGCCGCCGCGCTGTATGGGCCGAGGTTGCTGGTGGTGGTTAGCGGTGGCCGCAGGGCCCTCGATCTGTCGGTTCCTTCGATCGCACTGCGGCCAGGTGGCGAAGGGAGTGCATCTTGGAGCCTGAACCTACTCAAGGCACTGAACGAGGCAGGCGTGATACGCGTCGCCATCTGAAGCCGGCAAAACTTTACATAACATATATAGTGCGAAGTGCGATGTAGCCAGCTAGGCCAAAGATCCTCTTGGATGTGGCGATGGACCGGAGCGGCAATCAGCCTACGGCGGCCGGTTTGCGCTCGGACAGGCTCTCCCCTATGGTGGCCAGCAGGTCGTCTAGGCCGATGCGCTCAAGTGCTGACACGAGCACGACCGGAGTGTTGGAGTCGCCGGTGACGCGTGCCGGGGCGAGTACAGATAGGTGGGAGAAATCCTCGGCGGGACCGATCAGGTCCACCTTGTTCATTACCAGAACCCGCGGCTTGTCACCGGCGCCGAGGGCCTCTAGGACGGAGTTGACAACGTCGACGTGCTGCGCGGCGTTGGGATGCGTCACGTCGACGACGTGGAGGACTAGGGATGATTCTCCAATCTCCTCGAGCGTTGACCTAAAGGCGGCGACGAGCGACGGCGGCAGCTTTTGTATGAAACCCACCGTATCGGTGAGGAGCGGCTTGCGTCCGTCTCTCAACCTGAGTTGACGGGTTACCGGGTCAAGGGTCATGAACAACTTGTCTTCGGCCGGCACCCCGGCGCCTGTGAGGGCGTTTAGGAGCGTACTCTTGCCGGCGTTGGTGTAGCCCACCATACCCACGATTTCCATGCCCCGTTGCTGGCGCCGGGACCTGTAGAGGCTTCGATGGGTGCTGACGGAATCGAGCTCTTTCCTGAGCCTCTGAATGCGTCCCCTGATAAGCCTTCGGTCCGTTTCTATCTGCGTTTCTCCCGGCCCACGAGTGCCTATTCCACCGCCCAGACGCTCCAGGTGCGTCCATTGGCCAGCCAGCCTGGGAAGCAGGTATTCGTGCTGGGCTAGTTCCACCTGCAGTCGCCCCTCTCTCGTCTGTGCACGAGCCGCAAACACGTCCAGTATGAGTGCGGTGCGGTCGATGACCTTGATCCCGCCCAGAGAGCGCTCCAAGTTGCGCTGCTGGGTAGGCGTCAACTCATCGTCGCAAACGATCGTATCGACGTCCTGCTCCCTAACGACCTCGCGCAGGATGTCCAACTTGCCTTGACCCAGATAGTGCTGGGTCGGCTTGGGCACGCGCTGTGTCAAGGATCCGACCACCCGTCCACCCGCACTCCGCGTGAGCTCTGCCAGTTCCGCCATGGAGTCATCCAGAGACAACGGTTGCCTGGAGCCCCGAATGGAGACCCCGACGAGGTAGACGCGTTCTGAACGCGGATGGGTGTATACGAGTTTCTTCGGACTCACTTTGGAGCGATTTCCAGCGTCGCCAAGCGCTGCAGGCCCCGCTCCATGTCGTCCTCTCGGATCGTCAGCGAGAATCTGATGTAGCCCTCCCCGTTGGGCCCATAGCCGTTCCCAGGGGTCACCACTAAATCCACCTCGTCCAGCAGCAGGGCCGTAAATTCTGCAGAAGTGAACCCTTTGGGAACCCGGGCCCACACGTACAGTCCCGCCCTGGGCGCCTCCACGTTCAACCCGATCGACTCAAGTGTGTCGATCACCCTGTCGCGGCGTCGCTGGTAGACCGCATTGCGAGCGATCAGCTCCGCATCGCTGGTCTTGATCGCCTCTATCGCCATGTACTGCACCGCCTGCGGTATACCCGAGTCGAGGTTGGACTTGACGACCATAAGGGCGTCGATGAAATCGGCGTTTCCCGCCGCCATGCCAACCCGCCAGCCGGTCATGTTGTAGCTCTTGGACAACGAGTGAAACTCCATGCCCACTTCCATCGCCCCGGGCGTTTGGAGCAGGCTCGGGGGCCGGTAGCCTTCGAACCAGCACTCGGTGTAGGCAGCGTCATGCAGGAGCGCTATGTCATGCGCGCGGGCGAACTCCACCGCCTGCGCAAAGAAGTCCTCCGTCGCTACCGCACCCGTGGGGTTGTTGGGATAATTCAGCCACATCGCCCTGGCCGTTCTCGCGGTGTCACTGGGGATCGTGGACAGGTCGGGCAGCCAGCCGTTCTCCTCGCTCAGAGGCATGAAATGGCACTCTCCGCCTGCGAACCAGGTGCCAACCGAATAGACGGGGTAGCCGGGATCGGGTACTAGGACGATGTCACCGGGGTCCACAAAGCACAGGGCGGCGTGTCCGATGCCTTCTTTTGCCCCGATCAGGGGCAAGACCTCCCTGTCGGCATCTAGTGAGACTCCGAAGCGGGACTCGTACCATTCGGCTATCGACTTGCGCAGGACCGGGAGCCCATCCGTTTCGGGGTAGCGGTGGTTGTCCGGCTCCAGGGATGCCTCCCGGAGCGCCTCCACAACTTCACCTGGCGTGGGTAGATCAGGGTCACCTATGCCAAAACTGATCACGTCGGCTCCCTGCGAACGCTTCTCGGCGATGCGCCTGCTGATCTCCACGAAGAGGTAAGGAGGTACCCTGTCAATACGGCTGGCGAACTTCATTACAACCTGCGCTTTACGTTTAGTTTAGCTGTAGCCGAGATATCAAGGAATGGCTTGGACAAGGCAGATACGGCTCACAGCGGCCAGCTGCCTTCGAATACCTTGTGGACCGGTCCGTCCATCATGACAGACCCGGTGCCAGCCCACTCTATCCCCAGGTTTCCGCCCGGAAGTGTGACCGTGACCTGGTCTTCGATGAGTCCCTTGCGTCGGGCCACAACTGCTGCGGCGCATGCACCCGTCCCGCATGCCATCGTCTGTCCCGAACCTCGCTCCCAGACGCGGACCCTGAGCAGGCTGCGGGAAATTACGTTGACGATCTCCAAGTTCACCCGGTCCGGAAATCTTGCATCGTGCTCAACCAGCGGCCCAAGCCGCTCCAATTCAACGTCCCCGACCGGCTCGTCGAGTATGGCCACTGCGTGGGGGTTACCCATCGAGACACCATTGATTGCGAGGTTGAAGCCATCGACCGTTAAGGGATAGTCCTCGAGCGTACTTTCTCCCGGCACGTCAAACGGCACTTCGGAGGCCCTGAACGCCGGCTCACCCATGTCGACTCGTGCCCTGATGATCCGGCCGTCACTCCAGGTGGGTGTTACCTCCATTACTCCGGCGGCCGTTTCCACATCGACCGGGTTTCTCCCGGCCGCAACCAGCCCGATGTCGACTGCGAACGCGACCAGGCACCGGATGCCGTTGCCGCACATGCGGCCTGCCGATCCGTCGGCGTTGAACATCTGCATCCGAAGGTCTGCCCTGTCCGACTCGAGTGCCAGGATCAGGCCGTCAGAGCCTATCCCGAAGTGGCGGTCGCTCACGGCGACCGCCAGCTTCGTCCAATCAAGGGCTAGGTCCCGACCGTCAATGAAGACATAGTCGTTCCCGGCGCCGTGCATCTTCGAGAATGCAAGCGCTTTTCCGTTACTGTTGAGGTTCATGGGGACATTTTAGCAACGCGGTGCTATCTGCTCCCCTACCCTGTCCAATGCGCGGCCTACACCCTCATCGTCAGACTCGAACCACTCCAGCCATGTAGAGCGCCTAAGCCACACGTATTGGCTTCGGGCCAACCGGTGGGTACGGTGCTTTATGCGCTGGACGGCTCCGGCTAGGTCAGCCTTGCCGTCAATGTGCTCGGCAAGCTCCGAGTAGCCGATGCTTGACATGGAGGACAATTCAGGGCTGTAGCCACGTTGCAACAGCCCCTCCACCTCGTTCAGCCAGCCCAGGGCCATCATCCCGTCAACCCGAGCGTCGATGCGACGGTAGAGTTCGTCCCGGGGCAGCGTGAGCCCGATGGCGATAGCACTATCGGCCAGACCCTGCCCTCCTATCTTGGCCCCGGAGTGGCCGGTGGCGGCCGTTTCCTGTAACCGGTCGAGGCCGTTCCCTTCGGCCGGGCCCTGCCGTGGCGGCGGCGAGGTTCCCTCACTTGCGTGTGCCCTGACCTCCAGGGCCCTGATGACCCTGCGCGTATTACTGGGATCGATCTGTGCGGCCGCCTCGGGATCTATTGCTTCCAGATCCGCGTGTAGCCTCTGATTCCCTTCTCCGTCGGCGCGTCGCTGCAGCGACGCACGCAGCCTTGAATCGGGAGGCACCCTGTGTGGTTCCCAGCCCTCCATCAACGCGAATACGTACTGGCTCGATCCCCCCACCACGATCGGCAAGCGATCCCGCGAAGCTATGTCGTCGATGGCTTTTCTTGCTAGGTCCAGAAAGGGTACCAGCCCGTAGTCCTGATCAGGTTCGAGAATGTCGACCAGATGGTGCGGCACAGACTCCCGCTCCTCCATGGTCGGCTTGGCGGTACCGATGTCCAGACCGCTGTAGGCCTGCCGGCTGTCTGCGCTCACGATCTCGCCGTTGAGCAGCCGTGCAATCCTCATTCCGAAGGCGGATTTGCCCACGGCGGTTGGCCCTGCAACCACCACTAGACGACTTGCCGGAATGCGGCTGTGTTCTGGTCGGCGCAACTCGTTGCCCGGAGTTGGTCTATCGGTGCGGCGCTGCGTTCGCGGTGAGCCTTATGAAGCCTTCGGCGTCCAGGCTTGCGCCGCCTACTAGCGCTCCATCAATGTCCGGCATCGCAAGGATATCGGCCACGTTCTCGGAGTTGACGCTGCCGCCGTACAGGACGGGGACCTCGGAGGCGGTTTCCGGGCCGAAAAGTGTGCTCAGTTCGTGCCGAGAGATCGCCGCCATCTGCTGGGCGTCACGCGCTGAGGCCGCCCTGCCCGTGCCGATTGCCCAGACCGGCTCGTAGGCGACCAACACCTGTGAGGCCACGTCCACGCCCGCTAGGGAGGCCTTGAGCTGATCGACCACGACCTTCCGAGCCCTACCCGACTCACGTTCGTCCAGAGTCTCTCCGACGCAGACGATCGGCCTTAGGCCGACCGACAGGGCTGAGAGCACCTTTGAGTTAACGAGCTTGCTAGTCTCTCCGAACACGTGCCGACGTTCCGAGTGTCCTAGGATCACGTGGGTGCAGAGCTCCGCCACCATCGCGACGGAGACCTCACCCGTTAGTGGTCCCTTTGGCTCCGGACGCAAATCCTGCGCTCCCAGTCCTATGCCAGTGTCCGCAAGCGTCTGTTTGGCTGCGTGTAGCGACACGAAAGAGGGACACACTACGCTGGTCACGCCGGCGATAGGCAGCCCCGACATGAGCCGTTCCAGGAACGGAACCGTCTCGGATACGGCCACATTCATCTTCCAGTTGCCAGCGACGACACGCTCGGGCATGGAGGGCTCCCCTTCTACGGCCCGTATTTGTTGAGACGGCCTCCGTGGGCCAATGCTAGGGCCATGACCGACGTCGCCGCCATCGTGCCTAGCGAGCCATCTCTGACTGCACGCTCGGTGAACTCCGGCACACCATCTCCTCTTGTAAGCTTGGAATTGACGGCGATCGGCACCGGATGCCAACTGTGGCCTCCGACCACGGCCGGGGTTGAGTGGTCCCCTGCAACAATCAGGACGTCCGGCTCGAGTTGCAGGATGGCTGGGATTTTGGAGTCCAGGGCCTCCATGGCCTCAACCTTCGCCTCAAAGTCCCCGTCCTCGCCAGCCGCGTCCGCTGGCTTGTAGTGCAGGAAGAAGAAATCGTGGCTACCGGTCGAGAATGCTGCGCTGAGTGTCGCGATTTCCTGCCCAAAATCGTCTCCCGTATCGAGAACTTCCATACCCGCCAGCTTGGCAAGGCCGCGGTACATCGGGTACGCGGCGATTGCCGCAGGGTGCAACATGTATCTATCAGCGAAAGATGGTAGGGGCGTCGGGCTGGATATTCCGCGCAGCACAACCGCCTGCGCCTGGCTGTCTTTCAGCGCGTGTCCGGCCCGGGCCGCGAAGGCGTTCACCGCAGCAGCAAGATCTCCGGAGTTCTCCGTCAATGGCTCCGATCTGAGAGGCCGGCATCCCTCCAGCCCGGGATCTGTATCCGTAACCTCCAGATTCGACCCTGCTCCACGGAACACGGCCACGAAGCGGTGTCCGCGCACCCCGTGAACCGAGACTTCCCCGTGCGATCGCTCAATTCGATCTAGCAGGTCGGCCAGTTCGGCACCCCGTTCCGAGGAGATGCGTCCGGCACGCCTATCCACCAGTCGACCCAAGTTGTCGACGATGCAGAAATTGCCTCTGGCCGCCGCGTCCTCCTCGGCCAGGTCAAGGCCCACTCCGAGAGCCTCCATCACCCCGCGGCCTACGTGGTGCCTCACCGGGTCGTACCCCAACAGCGCTAGGTGGCCCGGCCCGGAGCCAGGGGTTATCCCGGGGGCGACCGGTACCGTCAGGCCGCAGGCGCTTTTTCTCGCCAGCGCATCAAGGTTAGGCAGCCTAGCGGCCTCCAGTTCGGAGCGGCCGGTGTCGGGGTGGGGATATCCTCCTAGGCCGTCTGCGATTAGCAGGATTATTCGCGACTCTCCTGCTCTGGCTATCCTTCGGATGTCGAATTGAGTCGTCATGCCGTCATCGCTCGTCCAGGAGGGCTGCCACCCCGGGCAACTTTTTGCCCTCTATGAATGCAAGAGTGGCACCACCGCCGGTGGAATCGTGGCTTATCCTAGAAGTCAGGCCCAGCCGAGCCACGGCCTCGGACGTCGACCCGCCGCCTGTCACGGTGGTAGCCGTGCCATACAACTCTGCGACGGATTCTGCGACCTGCCTGGTTCCGTCCGAGAAGGCCTCCCATTCGAACACACCCATCGGGCCGTTCCAGAGCACCGTTCTTGACTCGGCAACTGCCCGGGAGTAGGTCTCAGCCGTTTCGGGTCCTATGTCAAGCACCAGCCAACCGTCGGGTATGTCGCCGACGCCCACCGTTTTGGCCGTGGCCTTCTCTGAAAACCTGTCCGCCACCACCACGTCGGTCGGCGTCAGTACCCGTGCGGAGCTGCACCGGGTGCCCGACATCAGGTCTGTGGCGTATGCCATGCGTTCCTGTTCCACGATCGAGGAGCCGACTGAGTGTCCCTGCGCCGCCAGGAACGTCGCCGCCATGCCTCCTCCGATAATGAGCGTGTCGACCAGTGAGGAGAGGCGGTCTAGCACGGCTAGCTTGTCTGATACTTTCGCTCCGCCCACAACGGCCGTAAAGGGCCGTTCCGGCGTCTGAAGAGCCCCGCCTAGAGCCGAGAGTTCCTTCTCCATAAGGAGCCCCGCCACGGCTGGCAGGAGGCGCGCTACGCCCTCGGTGGAGGCATGCGCCCGGTGGGCCGCGCCGAATGCGTCGTTTACAAAGATATCCGCAAGTCCAGCCAAGTCTTCGGCTAGTTGCGGATCGTTCGCCTCCTCGCCAGGGTCGAAGCGGATGTTCTCAAGCATCGCGATAGAGCCGTGTGGCATCACTTCGATTGCCGCCGCGACCTCTGGGCCCCGGTAGCCAGGAAGTTGCAATACGGGCACCCCCAATAGCTTCGCCAGCCGGTCGGTTACTGGCGCCAAGGCCAGTTCTTCGACCCATCGTCCGTCTGGCCGGCCAAGGTGCGTGACGATC
Organism: Dehalococcoidia bacterium; assembly: GCA_965207145.1. Classification (GTDB taxonomy): domain Bacteria; phylum Chloroflexota; class Dehalococcoidia; order Lucifugimonadales; family UBA2962; genus CAUZIR01. Next base: position 1,998,628 of record OZ242262.1, read on the forward strand.
AGGACCCGACAGGATCGTTCGAGAAGATGGGCCAGCGTTGGGACGGTGGCCAGGATGCGGCGGTCGTCGAGGATCTCGGTGGTGCCGGGCCTCATCGGCAGGTTGTAGTCAACGCGCAAGAGGACGGTCTTGCCGTCTATCTCATAGTTCCTGATCGAGCGTTTGGCCACTTCCCGATTAGCGGGCATCGATCAGGGCGCTGGCGTACCCTTCCACAGCGGCCTGGCCGCCGGAGGCGAGTTCGACGCAGTCCAGTGACCTCATGGCTGCTTTGCGATGCTCGCGCACAGCTTTCTCCGCTCGCTCCCGACCGCCCAACTCTTCGACCAATCTCCTCACCTCGGCTACGTCAGACGGCTGCAGCACCCTCTTGAAGTAGACATCACCAAGGCGCCGTCGCTCCGAAGGGCCCGCGTTCTCTACGGCGTGTACCACGGGGAACAGCTTTTTCTTGTTCTGCACGATTTCGGAAGGCGGTAGCGGCTCGTCACTGGCATCGATGCTTGAGAACAGTTCGTGCACGTCTTCGGCCACCTGCATTGCGACCCCCAGCTCTGTCCCGGCGGCGCCAAAGGCCTCTGCGGACCTCTCGTCTCCACCCGAGCCGATCAGCGCCCCCAGCCGGAGCGCTCCAGACATCAGTGATCCACTCTTTGCGCGTGCCATCTCGAGGTATTTGTCGACGGATAGATCGATGCGCTCTTGAGCCTCCATATCCTTGAAGCGTCCCTCGCACATCGCGAGCGAGGCCTGGTCCAGAATCTGCATTGCCCGAAACGTAGAGTCGGTAGAGATTCCGTGCCTCCGAAGATCCAGCATCGTCAGTCGGGCAAGGGCATGCAATCCGTCTCCTGCGTTGATTGCCTGAGCCGGACCCCATACCCACCACACGGCGTCCCTACCGTTCCGGGTTGGATGCCCGCCCTGTATGTCGTCGTGTATCTCGATGAACGAAGCGACCATCTCCAAAGCGGCAGCGGCAGGCAAGACCGCCTCATTGGAGGTGCCGGAGGTCGCAAGGGCCGCCACCAAACAGCCAACGCCATGTCTCCTTAGGGTTGTCCTTGGCACCGGGTCCGTCCCCTCCTCACCGGGCCTCCTTCCCCAGCCGAGGTGGTAGGACATCATCGTGTAAAGGTCCATGTCTCTCGACGCCAGGACGGCTGTGAGTTGGGCGTCTACCTGGCCGTTGAGATCGCTGATCAGCTCTTGTTTCAATCCGATCGCTCTATTCCAAACCAAATGCTAGGGTACTGTGCGGGCACGGGCAGTGGACGATTGCCCTAGGCGGATCCTTTTCCAGCCACCAATCTAATTCGATGGTGGTGCCCCCACCTCACGCAGGGTCTCGTCGAGATCTGCTTTGCCGATGGCTCCAACTCGAAGTATACGTGGCGTCGGCGCCGTAAGGTCAAGGACCGTAGACGGCGGACCACCGGGTGTCATACCCCCGTCTACCACCGCGTCGACCGACGTTCCTAGAGCCTCCCGTACCGCCGCCGCCGTCGTGGCTGCAGGAGTGCCGGACAGGTTTGCACTGGTGCCCGTAACGGGTGCCCCAAGACGCCGAACCACCTCCCTGACCGTAGGCGCGTTTGGCACCCGTAGGGCTATCGTTTCTCCGCCCCCAGAAAGGAGGGATGGAATGGCTGGCGACCGCTTGAGCACCAGCGACAGCGCCCCCGGCCAGAATCTGTCCCCTAGGGCGATTACCGCCAATTGCTGCGCTTCCGTCAGATCGACGGCGTACTTCATTACATCTGACGCCTCCGCCGCCAGCAACGGGACCGCGCTCGTCGCTTGGCGGCGCTTGATTTCAAACACGCGCTGGGACGCTTCGGCGTTGATTGCGCACGCCGCTAGACAGTAGAAGGTGTCGGTCGGCATTGCGACTACTCCCCCACCCTGCAATATCTGGACCAAATCGTCGATTGTCAGTTCGTTGCCGATATCGTTCACCCAGTGGCGCGGATTATTGTCTGGCGCGCCGCCGTCCCGCACCTATCGTAGTCGTTGGCGTATCTAGACTTGTCGGGGCATCCCGTCACTCGGTTATGTTACCTTTGATCCTTCTCAAAGATGGCGACTAGCGCAGGCTCAAACGACACCGGCGGCACCGAGAACTCGGCGCCACACAAACCGCAAACCTCCCACCGTGTCGCCACCAGCGACGACCTTGAGATCTCCGCGTACCTGGAGATCGCTGAGGAAAAGCGCGGACGTGAGCCCACCCCGCCGAGCGAGGGTCGGCTACACCGCGAGGCTGTGCTGATTGTGGATTTCGGCTCCCAGTACAGCCGCCTGATTGCGCGGAGAGTGCGAGAGAGCCACGTCTACTGCGAAATCGTCAGCCATGAAGTGGAATGGGATGCCGTTGCCCAGCTTGATCCGAAGGGAGTCATCCTCTCCGGCGGCCCCGCGAGCGTGTACCAAGAGGGCGCCCCGCTCGCTCCCAACTGGGTCTACGAGAGCGGTCTGCCCGTTCTGGGCATCTGCTACGGGATGCAGGTCATGGCTCACCAACTGGGTGGCCGAGTTGCTGCGTCGACTAAGCGTGAATACGGACACGCCGTGCTGCACCAGAACTCCACGCCCGATGCGCTTTTTGCAGACTTGCCCCCTTCTATGCCGGTCTGGATGAGTCATGGCGATCAGATCGTCGAGCCTCCCCCCGGCTTTAGGTCGCTTGCCTACACCGATAACTCTCCGATCGCCGTATTGGGCGAAGGCGGTAATCGGTACGGTATCCAGTTCCATCCTGAGGTGGTGCACACCCCCCAGGGGCGTAAGCTCCTGGAGAACTTCCTGTACAGAGTCTGCGGTCTCAAGGGACTTTGGACCCCAGGCAATTTCGTCTCTCGCACGGTGAACAACATCCGCGCCCAGGTGGGTGATGGCAAGGTCATCTGTGCCCTGTCGGGAGGAGTCGACTCCTCGGTTGCCGCGACGCTGGTACACAGGGCGGTGGGCGACCAGTTGACATGCATATTCGTCAACAACGGACTGTTGCGGCGTGAGGAGCCAGAACGGGTGTTGCGCACCTTCAAGAGATACATGAAGGTCAACTTCGTCTATGAGGACGCGACCGAGGACTTTCTGACGGCCTTGAAAGGTGTGATCGACCCGGAGCGCAAACGCCGGCTGGTTGGGGAGGAATTCATCCGCGTATTCGAGAAGGGAGCAAAGAGGGTTGGGGACGCCGATTTCCTCTGCCAAGGCACACTGTATCCGGATGTCATAGAGAGTAAGACGGCCGACAACAAGGTCTCGGCAAAGATCAAGACGCACCACAACGTGGGTGGTCTTCCCCAACACATGAAGCTAAAGCTTGTCGAGCCGCTGCGGTATCTGTTCAAGGACGAGGTGCGCGAGGTGGGCATAGAACTCGGCCTTCCCGAGGAGATGGTGTACCGTCAGCCATTCCCCGGCCCCGGGCTTGCCATTCGCGTGCTTGGCGATGTCACCTCCGAGAAGCTTGAGATACTGCGTGCCGCAGACTGGGTGGTGATGGACGAGATCAAGAACAATGGGCTTTACCGAGACATGTGGCAGAGCTTTGCAGTCCTAACGGACGCCCAGTCGGTCGGTGTGACCGGAGACTACCGCACCTACGGCCATGTCATCGCGGTACGCGCGGTGACCAGCGACGATGCCATGACGGCGGACTGGGCACGGTTGCCCTACGACGTGCTGTCACGCATATCCAACCGAATAGCTAACGAGGTTCGCGGCGTGAACCGGGTCGTATACGACGTTACAAGTAAGCCGCCTGGAACGATTGAGTGGGAGTGACCCCATTTTCGCGGCCCCGCCGGTGCCGCCATCCCATGGGTTTGCGCCAGTGTCGCGTCGTATCCGTGACCCGCGGTCAGTGGTAGCCACACGGAACATGGGGTCGGGTTGATATGAGGGTTCTCGTCGTTGGCGGTGGTGGACGTGAGCACGCAATCGCGTGGAAGATCGCCCAGAGCCCGCGTCTTGAGTCGCTGGTGATAGCGCCCGGCAATGCGGGCACGGCTATGCTCGGTGAGAATGTTGCCGTCGGCGCAGAGGACGCAGAGGGACTACTGCAAATCGCCAAGTCGCGGAAGATCGACCTCACGGTCGTAGGACCGGAATTGCCATTGGCTGAAGGGATCGTCGACCGCTTCTCCGAGGCGGGCATGCCCATCTTTGGTCCCTCTAGGGCGGCCGCCCGCATAGAAACGAGCAAGGCCTTTGCCAAAGACCTGATGAAGCGCAGAGGGGTGCCGACAGCCGCCTTCGAGGTCCTACAGGCGCACAACCTTGCCCGGAACGCTGTTTCGGACTGTGACCTGCCTGTTGTGATCAAGGCCGACGGTCTGGCGGCGGGTAAAGGTGTCGTCGTCGCCGAAACGCGTGATCAGGCCCTAGACACTCTCTTTGACATCTTTGAGCGGAAGCGCTTTGGTGCCGCCGGCCGGCAGGTGATCATCGAGGAGTACCTTGAGGGTCGCGAGGTAAGTGTGTTCGCCTTTGTGGACGGCGTGCGGGTGTCTTCAATGGTTGCCGCGACCGACTACAAGCGTGCGAACGATGGCGACCAAGGTCCCAACACGGGAGGGATGGGCAGCTTTTCTCCGCCTCCCGTCTGGGACGGCGACATGGAGATGGAAGTCAAGGCAACGGTGTTCGAGCCGGTCGTCACCGGTCTCGTGGAGGAGGGATGCCCTTACGCGGGCGTCCTCTACGCGGGCCTCACGTTGACTGCTGACGGGCCTAAGGTCCTGGAATTCAATGCCCGTTTCGGCGACCCCGAGACCCAGGTCATCCTCCCGCGCATGAAGAGCGATCTGCTCGGCGCCTTGGAGCAGACCGCTGCGGGCGACATCAGGAACCTGGACCTGGAATGGGACGCTCGCGCCTGCGTCGCAGTTGTCTTGGCGTCAGGCGGTTATCCCGATGCCTACGAAACGGGTATGACGATCACCGGGCTCGATGCCATTCCCCCAGATGCGACCGTGTTCCACGCCGGTACGGCCCGATCGGATGGAGTTGTCCGCACATCGGGGGGCCGCGTGATGGCCGTTTCGGCCCTTGGCGAAACCGTCGGATCAGCGAGGCGGACAGCGTACAAGGGGGTCGCCGCCATAGAATTCGAAGGTGCCTATCACAGAGGCGACATAGCTTCAGGGATCTAGGAACGGTCGGCTGCGGGACGGAGAACGGACATGTCACAGGATGCGGGAATCGTTTGTGGCGACTTTGACTGACCCGCAATAGTGACGACTTATGAAGTCCTTGGCCAGATGGCAATAGAACATGAGGAACTGGTTATGTCCGCCCATCACAGTCCTTTAGCTAGGGATCGTGGAACAACTTCGGCAGCCGCTGGCGCGGCAGACGACGCGGCGTTTTCTGGCAATCGGCGGACGTTGCTACCCGTAGGCGGGGTGCCCGTAACGACGGCGAGCATCGTAAGGGCCTCAAGGGGGCGATAGTTGATACCCCGTTATACCCGTCCCGGAATGGGTGGACTTTGGACCCAGCAGGCGTCCTACGACCGCTGGCTCCAGATTGAAATCGCCGTCGCCGAGGCTTGGTCGGTAGAGGGGCTGATACCCGAGTCGGACTTGGCAAAGATAAGGACCGCCAGATACGACATCGATCGACTGAACGAGATCCTAGAGCAGACCAAGCACCCGATGACCGCATTCCTGACCTCGGTGACCGAGAAGATGGGTCAGGAAGGTCGGTGGCTGCACCATGGGCTAACAACATCGGACGTTTGGGACACCGCGACCGCGATGCAGCTGAGAGACTCCGCTGACCTCCTAGAGCAAGAGGTGGAGCGCGTCATCGCCGTATTGCGGGATAGCGCTGTCCGGTACAGGCATACGCTGATGATGGGTCGAACACACGGAGTGCACGCGGAGCCGATCACCTTCGGCCTGAAGCTGGCGGTATGGTGGGATGAGATGCTTCGGCATCGCCAGAGGCTTGTCGCGTGCAGGGAGATCGTATCGGTGGGCAAGCTGTCGGGACCTGTGGGCACCCACGCCTCGGTACCTCCCTCAATTGAGGCCCGGGTGTGCGAACGCCTCGGCTTGTCTGCGGCCCGATTTTCCAACCAGGTGATTCAGAGAGACCGACACGCACAGTTCGTCTTAACCATGGCTCAAATAGCATCTTCGCTCGAGAAATTTTCGACCGAGATAAGGAGTCTGCAAAGGACGGAGATACGCGAGTTGGAGGAGCCCTTCGGCTCCGGGCAGACGGGTTCGTCCTCGATGCCTCACAAGCGTAATCCTGAGCTAACCGAGCGGATCTGTGGCCTTGCCCGTCTCGTACGTGGCCACTCGGTGACTGCGCTGGAGAACGTAGCTCTTTGGGGAGAACGGGACATCAGCCATTCGTCTGCCGAAAGGCTGATACTCCCCGACTCTTGCATCGTCCTGGACTACATGCTGGATCTGTTCACAGGTGTCGTGTCCGGCATGACGGTACATACGGATAGGATGAAGGCCAATCTGGATGGTTCCCGGGGAGTGGTCTTTTCTCAGAAGCTGCTCTTGGCGATGGTCGAGGCCGGAGCCCGGCGCGATGAGGCCTACGGGATCGTGCAGCGCATATCGCAACGGGCGCTTGACGAGGGCCTGGAACTGAGGGAACTGGCGGCGGGCGAGCCACGGGTCAGGGAACACCTTGCCCCGGAGGAGATCAAGCGGATATTTGATTACCACAGCTATGTGCGCCACGTTGACGAGAGTTTTGAAAGGGCGGGGCTTGTTTAGCCTCCGGTCGTAGAGTGCCGGATACGCTTAGCCGCCAAGAGGCGACATGCCGACGATAATCGCGACAGACCTTCCGAATCGCGTCCACTCAGGCAAGGTGCGAGATACCTATGACCTGGAAGGTGACCGTCTGCTGATGGTCGCCTCAGACCGCATATCGGCCTACGACGTAGTACTCCCCAATGGCATTCCGGACAAGGGGGCGGTGCTTGCGCAGCTGTCGGCGTTCTGGTTCGACCGCACCGGTCATCTGGTTCCCAACCACTTGTTGGACTTCGCGCCGAACGCCGCCATTGACCTCGATGCCGAAGTGGCCAGGCGGTCGCTAGTGGTCAGAAGAGCTGACCGCATCGACGTCGAGTGCATAGTACGCGGCTACATCGCCGGTTCGGCCTGGAGCGAGTACAGAAGGCAGGGAACCGTGGGCGGGCAAAACATGCCCCCTAGTCTTCGAAAGGGCGACCGCCTTCCCGAACCGCTGTTTACTCCGACCACGAAAGCCGAGCAGGGACACGACGAGCCCATAACAGTTTCCCAGATGGCGGACATGGTTGGTGCCGACATAACCATCGCCCTGACCGAAAGGTCGATCAAGGTCTATGAGTTCTGTCGCGAGTTCGCTGAAGAGCGGGGCATCCTCATAGCCGACACCAAGATGGAGTTCGGCGTCATAGATGGCCAGATCTGCCTAATCGACGAGTTGCTCACTCCTGATTCGAGCCGGTTCTGGGACGCGGAGAACTACGCTCCCGGCCGGTCACTGCAAGACTTCGACAAGCAATTCGTGAGGGACTGGCTAGATGGGCATGGATGGGACCATGAGCCGCCGGCTCCCAAGCTTCCGGATGACATAGTAAATAGGACCCGGGATAGGTATGTTCAAGTTCACGAGATGCTTACTAATTCTCCGCTCCTTTGATGACCGTGAAATTTTGTACAATCTTCCCATCCCCTCCCTCCGTTGACGTAGTGGATGACAACGAACTCTGAACCCAAGCGCAGGAGACTGACCCCTACCCAGGCCCGAGCCGCCAGACGAGCCAGACGAGCCTCGCGCCGCAGGTGGCTCCGATACGGCGGCGGCGGCGCGGCGATACTTGTCGCCGCCGCATTCATCGTTTCGCTGTTCCTTCCCGGCCTGCCGTTTGGCCGGCAGGGCGATGGCAACAACCCAGCCGACTCAGGCGGACAGATCCCGGGTGTACGGATCGCCGACCAGGGTAGAGACCACATCAGTCCCGGCGATTCTCACCCGCAGTACAACAGCCAACCCGCCACTTCAGGGTGGCACTACAGCACCAGTCACGGGGTAGCACTTGGCAGTGGTTCCGCCCTGCCCGCTCCCGCTCCATGGGGCATCTACGACGAGGAGATACAGGACGAGATACTGGTTCATAACCTCGAGCACGGCGGCATAGGGATTCACTACAATTGCCCCGAAGGGTGTTCGGAGTTGGTCAAGAGCCTCGTCGACTCAGCCAGGCTCGGGCGCAAGGTTATATTGTCGCCCTACTCTGGTATGAGCAGCCGCATAGCTCTTACGGCGTGGAACTATCTCGACACGTTCGACGAGTACGACGAACAGCGTATCAGGGAATTCATAGCGGCCCACGAAAGCTCGGCCAACGCGCCCGAGTGGTTTACGCCCTAGCGTTCGAGATCGCCGCAGGAGGCAGCACCAGTCCCTTCCATGTCGACGTTTGTGGCGCGCGTTTACGTAAGCCTCAAGCCCACCGTTAATGACCCCCAGGGCCTTACGATACGTGGTGGCCTCCATCTGCTCGGATTCGGCTCGGTTGACAGTGTGCGTGCCGGAAAGTACCTCGAGATAAGGTTTGACGAGGAGGATGAGGCGACAGCCAGCGGCACAGTCAAAGAGATGTGCGACAGGCTGTTAGCCAATCCGATTGTCGAGCAGTATCGCTTCGAACTGGAGGAGGTTCAGGCGACTTAGGCCGCCCTCGGTCAGCTTGAGGTGGGAATTGGACTAGAAGGTCCAAGACTCGTCTTTTCGGTGGCGCGGCTGGGCTCGGCCAATCTGGAGTGCTGCGCCGAGGCAGGCTATCTCACGGGACTGCCCGTCCATAGAGAAAGGGAGTGCCGGCAACCGTCACGCCGTCGCTTCTACACCCCGGAAGAGGGCCTGCCTAAGGCTAGTCGCTGATTGTGCCCTTTGTGCTGGCGACTCGACTGCCTAGGCGCTCATCGGTGGTCAGCGCGGCTCGCGCGGCGCGGGCCGTGGCCTTAAAGGCCGCCTCGGCCTTGTGGTGGTTGTTCTTTCCGGCGAGCACTTGGATGTGCAGGTTGAAGCCGCCCTCCCTCGCCAGGCTCTCTAGGAAATGGCGCACCAGATCGCCGGATAGGCCGCCAAGGTCGCTATCGCCCAAATTGAGCTCAAGTACGGAGTATCCACGTCCGGAAAAATCTACTACCGCCCGCGCAAGCGCCTCGTCTAGAGGGGCGTAAGCGTGGGCCATGCGCACGATGCCAACTCCATCTCCTACGGCCTCTCGCATTGCCCGTCCGAGAACTAGGCCCGTGTCCTCCACCAGGTGGTGCCAGCCCACCTCGATGTCCCCTCTGGCCTTGACGGTCAGGTCCATCAACCCGTGACGGGAAAGCTGGGCGAGTAGGTGGTCGAACATACCATTGCCCGTATCGAGTTCGTACCTGCCTGTTCCGTCCAGGTCCAGCCTTATTGAGACCTGCGTTTCCCCCGTCTCCCGACGTTGTACCGAAACCCGTGATGCCACCGTCTTAAACAAGCTCCTTGAGTGCGTCGATTAGCCGATCGGTCTGATCGGAAGTGCCCACGGAGACCCGGAAGTGGTCTTGGAGGCGCTTCGACCCGAATTTTCGTACGAAGATGCCGCGCCCGGCCAGCCCGTCGTAAACCTCCGCCGCCCGCCCGGGCTCGAACTGGCACAGGACGAAGTTGCCAGCCGACGGCCAAGGCGTGACCCCCGGTATTGTCGACAGCAGATCGAACATGCGCCCGCGCTCTTTAACGATGCGCTGCACCTCCGTCATCAGCGTTGGCGCCTCCTTTAGGGAGGCGACGAGCGCCGCTTCCGAGGTCACGCTCAGGTTGTAGGGCGACTTCACGTCGATAACGTGCTGCACGAGTTCCCGGCTCATCAGCCCGTATCCGACTCGCAGCCCGGCCAGTCCTCCCCACTTGCTCATGGAGCGCAGCACAACCAAGTTGTCGTAGTCGGGAATCATTGCTGCTGCCGTTGTGTTGCAGAACTCGAAATAGGCTTCATCAACCACGACGATCAGGCCGGTCTCCAACAGCGGCACGACTTGCTCTGTAGTAGCCAGATTTCCGGTGGGATTGTTCGGCGAACTGACGAATACGATCTTGGTACGCTCGTCGATGGCCTCCCTCACCGCATCAACGTCGATATCGAATAACTCGTCTCGCTGTGCCAGCCGCACGGTTCCGCCGGCCACCCGTGCGCAGAAGCCGTACATCGCGAAAGTCGGATCGCAGTCGAGGATGTTGTCTCCCGGGGAGATGAACAGGCGGAATAGAAGGTCGATCAGCTCATCACTGCCCGCACCGGCGATTATGTTTTCTTCCCCTAGTCCCGTGTATTCGGCCAGGGCCGAGCGGACCCTGCGCTGCAGCGGGTCCGGATACAGGTTGAACGGCGCCGAGGCCACCGCTTCCCTCACGCTCTCCGGCGGCGGCTTAGGGTTCTCGTTGCCGTTGAGCTTTACGATCTGGTCCTCGGGTATACCGGCTCTCTTGGCCAACAGCTCGGGTGGCTCGACCGGATCATACGTTTGGACGGATACGAGGTGTTGCCGTATTAGCCTTCTGACACTCATCTCAAGGGTTCCATCGTGCGATCACGCCGCTATAGTTCCTGACGCACCTCCGCTGCCTCCGCGTGGGCGGTGAGTCCCTCAGCTCTTCCGATTATAGAGGCAACGAGGCCCAGTTCAGACGACTTTTCGGGTTCCAAAGCCACTACGGGGACATGCTTTATGAAAGAGTGCACCCCGAGACCCGAGGCGAAACGTGCTGTTCCGGCTGTGGGCATGACGTGACTGGGTCCGGCCGCGTAGTCTCCAAGGACCTCGTGCGAATGTTCGCCGACGAAGACCATCCCCACGTTCCTGAGCATCGGCAGTACGGACTCCGGGTCCACAACCGACAGAGAGGCGTGCTCGGGTGCAAAGGCGTTGCACAATTCGACCGCCTCGTCCAAGCTCTCGACGAGGGCTATTGTGCCCCGATTCTCCATTGCTGCCGTGGCGATCGCGCCCCTTTCGAGGCGCTGAACTCTGTTCCTCCATTCACCTGCCACTCTCGACGCTAGGCTCGACGAAGTCGTGACCAACACAGGGGTCGCCATCTCATCGTGTTCGGCCTGGGCCAGCAAGTCGACGGCACAAAGTGTGGCGTTCGCCGATTCGTCGGCCATTATGAGTGTCTCTGTAGGTCCGTACACGCCGTCTATGCCAACATCGCCATATACTCGGCGCTTGGCCAACGCAACAAACAGATTCCCGGGTCCGCAGATCATGTCTACTCTGGGAATCGTCTCCGTGCCGTAAGCAAGGGCGGCCACGGCCTGGGCTCCGCCGACAGCAAAAACCCGGTGGACTCCCGCTACCTGAGAGGCTGCCAGGACCGCAGGGTCCGGTAGATCCGATCCACGCGCGGCGGGGGTGCAAATGGAGATCTGCTCTACCCCGGCGACTTTGGCAGGTATGGCCGTCATCAACACGGTGGATGGATAGGGCGCAGTGCCGCCCGGAACGTAGATTCCAACGCGCTCGATAGCCCTTATCAGGGAGCCATAGCCCTCCTCCGAATCGTGCCACCCGGTCGGCAGCGACATACTGTGGAATTTCTCGACCCGATCGGCGGCCGTACGGAACGCTTCCATTAGCTCGACGGGTACTGCGCCGGTGGCCGCACGGATGTCCGATCGGGAGACCTCGAATCTGTCGGGAGTGCGACCGTCCAACATCTCCGTCAGTTCTCGCACCTCCCGGTCCCCCCCGCGCCTCACCCGGGAGACTATGCGATCCACCACCTCAACCGGCGCTAGGGGCTCGCCGAAAATGTCCGAAATTCTCCGGGCGAGGGACTCAGGCACGGACTCCAGGTCCAGTCCCCGGCTCTCAAGCAGAATGCGGCGCGCCTCCGCTATGCCGTGGACGGTCCTCAATTCGCTGTACTCCGGCCGCGGGGGATCCCGGGCCCGGTCGTCTCTCTGACCCGCATGACCCGGTCCCCGGAACCGAGGTATTCGGTCACCGAGAGGATCAGGTTGTCCACAGTCACCTCTAGGTAACGTTCGAGTTCTGCCTCCGGAACTCGGTCGTACAGTTCCCGCAACCCGCCGTGTACATCCGTCAGGAACCGTTCCGCCAATTGATGCACCGGGTGCTCTGAATCGCGGCCTGAGATTCGGCCGGCCATGTGACGTAGCCTCTGCCAGGAATAGGGTCGAGCGTCGGATAGAAAATCCAGCACCCATATCCGCCACTCCGACAAAGTGGTGGCGTCAAGCGGCCCGGCGGCCAGACCGTCCTCAAGCTCATCCATTGAGGTGATCAGTGACCCAACCCGGTGTTCGCTGGCCCTGTCCAAGCTGAGCTGCGCCGCCCTGTCGAACAGCTGTGCGGCGGCGTTCGAATCGAATTTCCCTGTACCGTCGAAGTAGCGCCGGTACATCGACGTTATCCATGTCTCGTCCGCGACGAGATGGGTGATGTAACCGGCGACAAATGCGGCCTGGGCATCTGAAGAAGGTGAAGTCAGCTCAGGATAGGTATTCAAGAGACCGAAGGAGCCGTCACCGGCCTGCCCCGATTCAAGCTCAAAAAAGTGAGTCTCAGTCCTAGGCCGCTTGGTGATAATTCGGACATCTGGCGCTGTCGCACCCAGCAGATAGCAGCCCAGATTGTCTGTAATGAGAGGGTCTTGAATCTCGCACGCGGCTCGCCAGGCGACCTCTATGTGGGTCGGAAGGTTGGGCACCGGTCTATTGTCGGCCTTTGGTCGTGCTGGCCTCCAGCCGCCTGCGTGCCTCTGACTCCCCGTGGAAGACATAGTCGGTGCCCAGCACGCTGACGCTGCCCCCGCCGAGCCCCCGCAGGTAAGCCACCGCCTCCAGAAGCTTTTCGCGTCCGACGACTACCGTCACGGTGAAGAGTCGGTCGCCGTCATCCGTGTATACGCGAGAAATGGTGGGTCCCCTCAATCCCGCCAGATACTGGCTGTCGAGCAGCCTGCGTGCGACCTTCTCCTCGCTTTCGCCAAGCACGTCGGCGGTGACAGTGTAGAGTCCCTGGGCCTGTATGTGGCCCTCGATCATGTCAATCATCGATCGCACTGCCGAAAGCCTGTCGGGGTCGCCCGCCACCGAGGTCGGGTTTACGATCAGGCAGGCTTGGGACTTCAAGATGGTGCCACCCTGCACCGTCTTGAGCCGGTTTTCCTTAAGGGTCGTACCCGAGGAAGTGATGTCGGCGATCATGTCGGCGTATCCCATGACCGGCGCCGCCTCCAACGCGCCGCTCGTCGATACCAGCGAGAAGTAGTTGACTCCCATGTTCAGCAAGAATTGTTCAACGAGCCTGGGGAACTTGGTCGCCACCTTCAGGTCCTTGCCCGCAGTCCGAAAGTCCGCAGACACCTCGGCGAGATCGGCGACGGACGAGACGTCCACCCATGCCTCGGGCACGGCGAGCACCAGAGAGCAGCCTCCAAAGCCTAGTTCATCGAATATCAACACCGCCTCGTCCCCGCCACGTTGGCTCTCCGAGTATCTGTCGAATCCGACAATTCCAGCGTCGATGCTTCCCTCTTCCACCTTGCCCGTGATGTCGGACGCTCGTTGAAAGTGGACGACCGCGTCAGCGAGCGCTCGGATCTGCCCCGTGTAGCTGCGTGGGTTGGGACGGGCAACGGCAAGGCCGCAGGATGCCATGAAACGCATCGAAGGCTCGTGCAGCGCGCCGTCGCTGGGTATGCCGAGTCGCAACATCTCAGAGTGGCCGGGCGGCTACGGAGACCGCCTCCATGTCGTAGGCAAAGCCCAGCGCCGGCACGCCTGGGCCGCCAAGAGTCTGTACCAGCCCATCGTAGCGACCGCCGCCGCCTAGCGTTCCAGCCCCCTGCCCTGCCGCCAGATCGAATAGTGCCCCCGTGTAGTAGGCCATTCCTCTCGCCATGCCCAGGTCTACAACGAGCGTATCTGCGCCGATTCCCGACTCGACCAAGGCCTCGACCAACTCTTCGAGGGGGTCGAATGCGTCCGTCCTGGCACCGGAGCGTGAGGCCAGGGCCCTAGCCTCCGTTAAAGTGGCCGACGCCCGTCCCTCCAACCCGACCAGCCGCGAGGCCAAATCCAGCGCTCTGTCCATTTCGACGGGGTCCCGAGACTGGCTGCTCTTCCTTTCCAGCCGGGCCATGATCTCCTCGGCGGTACGCCTGCCCATGGGGCCCCGTGCCCCCTCCTCCAGGATCAGATGCTGCAGTGCCTCTCGCGCACGCTTTGCACTCCAACCATCAATCGACGCGGTCTCCTCGTCGACTAGGCCGGCTTCTCTGGCCCTTTGCAAGAGTCGCCCAGCAGTAGTCTGGCCGCGCTTAAGGCCGACAAGGTTGCCCGTTACGAACCTGCGGGCAGAGTCAGATAGCTCGAAAGCGGCGAACAGGCGTGACAAGGTCTCCACGTGGCCCAGCCTCACTGAGGCGCCCGGTAGGCCGAGACGGCACAGACCCTCGATCGCCGAGCCGATGACCTCTGCGTCCGCCTTCAACGAACAGTCCCCTATGATCTCCGCGCCGACTTGTATGAATTGGCGGCAGCGGCCGCCGCCAGCCCGGTCAAACCGGAAGACGGGGCCCGCATAGCTCCAGCGCAGCGGCAGGGGCAGCCCGTCACTTTCCACGTACATGCGGATGATGGAGGTCGTGAACTCCGGTCTAAGGCTCAGCCTCCTGCCATCTGGCTCGCTAAAGGTGTATAGCAAGCCTGTCATCTCTCCTCCGCCCTTGCGTGCGAACAGGTCTGAGTCTTCCAGTATGGGGGTGTCTACACGTTGGAAACCGGCTTTGGCGAGGAACGACAGCGCCCTATCCGAGGCCGCGAGAGCGCTCTTGCTTGCCTCGGGCAGGAAAGTTCGCATTTCGGGCAACCCTGACAATGACCCGACCTCGCTACGTCCCGCCATCACTTGTCCTGACCTTTACTCGACTTGCGCCGGTTTTGTCGTGGAGCCATAGGCGTTCCTAGCTGCACCCGGCCATCGGGTAATTCTACATGACGTATGAATTGTCCAGTACATACGAGCGGCACGTTCGGGCCGATCATTGACGGACAATCAACGCTTATGTTAGACAACGTGGTGAGGCGCAGATTAGTGTGACCAACCCGGCATTGGGCACTGCGTTGCGCAGACGTCGAAAAACCATGACTAAGGGTCGAGGGCCTTGTACCGCCGCGAACTGTTAAAGGGAAGCACCGAGACGCTCCTACTCTCTCTCTTGGCTGGTGAGCCGATGTACGGCTACCAGGTCGTCAAGGAGATTGAGGACAGGTCCAGCGGCTATTTTCGTCTGAAGGAAGGCACTCTCTACCCCGCTCTCCACCGGCTTGAAAAAGAGGATCTGGTCGAGGGCCGTTGGGACACGTCGCCCAGCGGTCAAAACCGACGCTACTACTACATCACCGCCAAGGGCCAGAAACGCTTGGAATCGATGCTCAAGGAGTGGACTCAGTTCAGTCGGGCCGTTGATTCCGTGGCCCGATCAAGCTCCGGATAGCGAGTCAAGGGAGGCCCATCGGCTCGATGACTCACCCCATTCGTGGCTATCTTGCAGAGCTCAGTGAGCACCTGCATCTGGAGCCCTCTCAAAAGGGGGAGATCCTGCGGGAGCTGCAGAGCCACATAGAGGACCGTGCGCAAGAACTGGCGGACACGGGCCTTTCCATAGACGAGGCGCTCAGGCAGGCGATGCAGGAGATGGGGGAATCGCGGACTATCGCCAGCGGTCTCTACGAGGTGCACAGCCGGCGGTCCTGGTACCACGCCGGTCTGGCTGCCCTCCCACATGTACTGCTGTCTCTGATGTTTGCGCTCCACATCTGGACCGCTCCAATCTGGGTGTCTCTGCTGCTGGGACTAGCCCTGATCATCAGCGTCCTGGGTTGGAGGGCCGGACGTCCGACCTGGACGTTCCCTTGGCTGGGGTACTGCTTGATGGTTCCCCTCATTTCCTGGGGACTAGCCATGAGCGCCGTCGGCTACGGGGCGTGGGGCATCATCACAACCGGCACTCTACCATTCGGGATACCGATCTACTTCGGCTCGCTCCTGTACATAGGCATATCTTTGTGGATCGTGATACGAATCGTTTCGCGGGTGGCACGCAAGGACTGGCTCATGGCCTCCCTGACGGTGCTGCCGATACCGTTTCTGGCTTACTGGTTCCTTTACTTCTATGACAACGAAGAACTGTTCGCCACGTCGGGTGAACGCGTCGGCCGGTCTCTTCAGGAGGTAGACAGCAGCGCAGCAATCGTATTCCTGATACTTGCGATAGCTACCGCCGTATTCTTCCGGGTTGGTCGGCGGGCGGTAAGGGTTGCCCTGCTGGCGATTACGGCTCCTTCTATGGTGGTGCTCGCGTGGGTTAGCTACCAGGGCGGCGTTGGCCAAATGGCGGTCTTCGGCTTTGCTGCCCTTTCACTGATTGTGTTGTTTGCGCCCGCCCTGTTCGGAACGAGTCCTACCGAGATAGCCCGCGCCGCCCGAAAGAGCATAAGGTCCCTGACCAGATAGCGACGGGCAAGCACGTGGCCGTCGTGGTCGACAGCGCGGCCTCCCTACCCATCGACCGGGGCGCCGACGCGCCGATTCTGGTTCCCATGCAGGTCTTGATCGACGGGCAGGCCTACAGGGATGGGGTTGACCTCACGCCGGAGCAACTCTACCGAAAAATCTCTGAGGGCTCGGCCACCCCTACCACTGCCGCCCCTTCGCCTCAGGCGTTCTACGAGGCCCTGACGCAGGCCGCGCAACGAGCCAACTCCGCACTGTGCATTACCGTTGCCCGACGGTTCAGCACCGCTTACGACTCGGCCGTGTTGGCCGCCGAGCTAGTCCGAGCACGGCATCCCGGACTCGATGTCTCTGTGTTCGATTGCGGTAGCGCGGCTGGAGGAGAGGGCCTTGTGACCCTTGCTGCACAGCGTTCGGCAGCGACTGGCGCCACGCTCCCCGATGTAGAGTCCGCTGCCCGGGACGCGGCCTCAGGAGTCCGCTTGGTCGCCTACGTAGATACGATGTACTACCTGTGGAGAGGTGGCAGGGTACCGGGAATCGCTCATGCCGGAGCCTCACTATTGTCCATCAAGCCTATCTTCGAGCTGGCAAACGGCCGCATCAGCCGAAAGATGCCCTCGAGAACCCTGCGATCCGCGCGCAGGCGCTTATTGAACATGGTCGTGATGGGAGTTGCCGATAGACCTGTAACCGTCTGCGTTATGCACGCCGGAGCACCCGATGAAGCGGCGGCGGTGGAGGACGCGCTTTCGGATACCATCGACTGCCGCAGGATCTACGTTGCCGAGTTCAGCGCCGTCATGGGCACCCATATCGGTCCAGGTGCCCTTGGCGTTGCCTACACGCCAGCATGACCCATCGGACCTAAGTCCGGGCGCAAGGCGGATGAGCCAGCCCCTCGTAGTTTAGCAGGAGGACCACAGGACAAAGAGTGCCGTCTGGTCGGCGGGCACCCCAGGTCTAGGGCATTGCCGGAATTGCTGGTTGCACTGGCAGTGCGGGCGTGCCTCCGTCATTTGACCTGCGACACTCAGCCTAGTCAAATACGCAGGCCGTGCAGATCACGGCACGCGTAGTCCCATCGCGGAGGCCATGCGACCGTTGGCGCATGAGGCGTGCCAGCGAATCAAGTGAGCGGAGGCAAGCTGTATGACTAGCTATCCGGTAGGAAAAGTCCAGACCGTGCTAGGGCCCATAGATCCCGAATCGCTGGGTGTCACCCTGACGCACGAGCATCTGTTTATAGACCTGACCGGAGTCCTGCCCCCCAAACCGGTCGGAGCGGGATGGCACGACATCTACGACGAGCCGCTCTCGATGGATAACGTTGGGCTCGTAAGGCACCACTTCGTGCCAAACCGCGACACAGGCAGGCTGTCCGACCTGGATGTCGCGATAGAAGAAGCCGCCCACTACAAGCGTCGGGGTGGAGGAACCCTGGTCGATGCGACTAACCCCGATATCGGACGCGACCCAATCAATCTGTCAGCGGTCTCCCATGCTACGGGCCTGAACATCGTGATGGGAGCCGGTCACTATGTCGATGTGGCACATCCCAAAGATATGGCATCGCGCAAAGAGGACGACATAGTGGAGGAGATCATCGCGGACCTTTCAGAGGGCGTGGACGAGACGGGAATAAGGGCCGGACTGATCGGAGAAATCGGCTGCTCGTGGCCCCTTACGGACAACGAGCGCAAGGTCCTGCGTGCCGCAGGCCGAGCCCAGGCGGCCACCGGAGCACCGCTTCTTATACATCCCGGTCGTGATGAGACGGCTCCTCTCGAAATAGTAGAGGTGCTCGATGAGGTCGGCACCGATCTGACCCACACCATCGTTGGCCACCTCGATCGCACAGTCTTTGATAAGTCGACCCTGAGGTCGCTCGCCGAGAGCGGCGTCTATCTTGAGTGGGATCTGTTCGGCCGCGAACAGCACTACTATTGGGCCAACCCCGCCATCGATATGCCCCATGATGGCCAGCGCATCGCAGATATCGCCTGGACCATCGAGCAGGGCTATGGGGACCGAGTGGTCGTCGCGCATGACATATGCACCAAGGACCGGTTGCTCAAGTACGGGGGACACGGGTACTTCTACTTCTTATCCCGCATCGTGCCCAGGATGAGGTTTCGCGGTTTCACTGAAGGCCAGATCAAAGCGATTCTCGTAGACAATCCGGCCTCCGCCCTACCCTTCCGCGAGCCGGCTGGCTCATAGAGACACTTTTTTGTGTTTAGTGTAGATTCAGTTTCCCCGTCGGCGGTCCGGGCATGCCCGTTTGGGGCGGTCCCCATTGCGTGTACCGTGGTCGGCTGTCCTGCGGAGCGCCCCGCTCACCGGCAAATTCGAGGAATTGCCTGCTCGGGGTCCAAATGTCCCGAGGCGGTCCGCGATTGGACAGGGTGCGAGAGATGGATGCTCTTTCTACCAGGTCGGCGTGGATGAGGTGTGAGGCTGTGGGCGTGGCCACGACCGGGCAAGTTTGCAGCTAGAGTGCCTTGTCCATGCCCGGGCGGACGCGCCGGATACGGGCTGCTCTACCGTCCCTCCCATTTGGACCCCGTTTCGAAGCGTGGACCGGGTGATTTCGAATTGAAGCGGACAACGAGGCGAGCTACCGGTCTGCGGAGCTTTAGTTGACCTTTTTCCAGGACGCGTATGCCGAAGGTACGGCCCTGTGGGAGACCGGCAGGCCCCAGCCCGAGGTAGTAACACTGGCCACGGTCGGGGGGATTGGAGGCGTGGTGCTCGACGCCGGATGTGGAACCGGCGAGAACGCCATCTATCTGGCGAAGACTGGCCTCACGGTCATTGGCGTGGATGTGGCGCTTAGAGCCGTTCAGATCGCAAGGTGCAAGGCTGCCGCCCGGGGCCAGACAGTCGAATTCGCTGTATGTGACGTTAGGTGCCTACCGTTTCCCGGAGGAGCATTCGATACGGTCATCGACTCCGGACTTTTTCACGTCTTTGATCAGGCTGAAAAGGCCAGATATGAAAAGTGCCTTCGCACGGTGGTCCGCCCTGGGGGACTGGTACACGTCATCGTCTGGAGCGAGGAGCAGCCCGGACAGGAGGGACCGGCGAGGGTCACTCAGGCAGAACTCAAGAGTTCTTTCGCAAGTGGATGGGAAGACCCGTTCATTAAGGCAGGTGTCTACGAGACCGCCATACACGAGCAAGGTGCACGGGCTTGGGTCGCTACCTTTAGGAAGAGCACGAGGTAGAAAGACGCTAGCGACCTAGTCTTGGACCATCTTGGATGAGGTCATCAATTCGTAGAACTCTATCCAGGTGTCGAGCACCATGTGGTCGCCGGGCAGTGCGGTCTCGGTTACGGCGGCAGGAACCACGTTACCCTCCCTGAATTGGGATTCGATCGTGTCGGTCACCCACTGGATATACACCCGGTGGGTGTCACCCGGCACCATGGTGTCGTTGTAGTAAACCTGGGTTGTTGTGCGCTGGCCTGAAGCCTCGTAGGCGTCCGCTACCCGGCGCAGCACAGTGGCGTACCGGCGCGCCATCCCCGGCTTCACCTGATAGACCCTTCTAATTACAAACATCTCCTGCCCTCACTTCCCTGTATTGCTCCGTGTCGGCTCGACAGATTGCATTTTGCCACCTAACCGCAAGTCCAAGAGATCGAAAGTCGGGACTGCAGGGCCTAGTGCGCCGAGCGGCGTCTCTATACTCTTGCCCCGCTATGGATTGGGTCTTGGCCAGTCTAGGTGCCGCGATTGGGTTCGCCGCCGTCACAATCCTCGACAAGGTAATCCTCGGCAGGTACGTCGCTTCGGCCTGGGTCTTCATATTCTTCGCCGGCCTCATGCAACTGCCTGGTGCCCTGGTGCCGCTGGCTTTTGTAGCCTTTCCGGGCTACCCAATCACTCTGTGGCTGGCGGCTCTGGGCTCGGGCGCAGCCTTCGGCATGTCACTTGTGTTGATGTTCTGGACTCTTCGACGGCAGGATGCCTCTCTGGTGACGGCCGTGTATCAGACGGCTCCCGTGTTCGTCGCCATCATGGCCGTTGGCCTCCTGTCCGAAGAACTGACCGCGTGGCACTGGCTGGCGATCGTCGTCACCGTGACCGGGGCGGCACTCATTTCGCTGCGCCGGCGAAGGTCGGGAGGGGCTCCGGTTCTGGGGGGATGGTTTTTCCTGGTGCTGGCCGCCAGCGCCCTTTACGCCCTCGGAGCGATCCTGTCGAAATTGGCCCTTGATGGGGGCATGTCCCTGTGGAATCTCTACACCGTTCGGAGCGTGACGCTGGCCGGGGCAATGGTTGCATTGGCTTGGCGTCCGAGCGTCATTCCACAGCTGGGAATGCTGCTTCGCAACACCAATGGGCTGTTGCTGTTCATATTCACAGAGGCCGGACTGGCGTTCGCCTCGATGTACCTGACCACGCTGGCGATCGAGCTGGGTCCTGTGTCTTTAGCCACCACGGTCATGGCCTCGCGGCCGATGTTTGTATTCCTTTTCGGGATTGTTCTAAGCCTTGGGATGCTGAAGGTACTGTCCGAACCCTTGGACCGTGCATCTCTAGCACACAGGGGGGCGGCAATCGCAATGATCGTCGCCGGAGTCGCGTCGATTTCGCTCCTCTAGAAGGTCTGGACGTCGACCAAGATAGGTCGATCTTCTGTCTGCGGAGCATCAACGCCTGATGGGCTCTGTTGCGCCGCGATGAGGTCTTTCGAGTATTCGGGACGTCCGCCTCTGGCGCTAGCCGCGGGCACGCCCGAAGGGATTCGAACCCCCAACCTCTTGGTCCGAAGCCAAGCGCTCTGTCCGTTGAGCTACGGGCGCACGAAGCGTTTACACGGTATGGGGTGGACGATGGGATTTGAACCCACGATCTCCAGGGCCACAACCTGGCGCCTTAACCAACTTGGCCACGTCCACCGCGAGGCGTTATCCCTCTAGGTTAGCACCTGAGGAGCGGAATCGCGTCACTTTGCAGCAAGGGACAGCGCAAGGTGAACGAGGGTGCGAACCGGGACGCCAGTGGCTCCCTTGGTTGTCCAGCCCCTCACCCTTGAGCTCCTTACGGTGCCAGCTATGTCCAGATGCACCCAAGCCGCATCCCCGACGAATTCGCCGATGAACATGGCCCCCGTGATGGAACCTGCAGGACGCCCTCCGACGTTCTTTAGGTCCGCCACGTCGCTTTCGTATTGCTCCCGATACTCATCAAAGGTTGGCATTTCCCATACCTTCTCCCCGGACTCTTTGCCCGCGGAGAGGACGGCGTCCATAAGGGAACGGTCGTTGCCAAATGCTCCGGTGGCCACCTTACCAAGGGCCACCTCCATAGCGCCCGTCAGGGTGGCCACGTCCACTATGCGTTTTATACCAAGACTCACGGCGTAGCAGGCGGCGTCCGCCAGAACAAGCCTGCCCTCAGCATCAGTGTTGTCAATCTCTATGGTCTTGCCATTCATGGCCCTGACCACATCTCCGGGCCGCTGCGCCGCTCCACCGGGCATATTCTCGGTCGCGGCCGCCAAGCAGGTGACGTTTAGCTTGGGACCTAGTGCCCCAATCGCCTTCATCGCCGAGATGACGGACGCCGCGCCTGCCATGTCTCCCTTCATCTCCCCCATCCGGGTGGCGGGCTTGAGTGAGATGCCCCCCGAATCGAACGTGATGCCCTTACCCAGCAGGCCGAGACTATTGTCCGGGTTGGCAGGATCGCCTGCGTAGGTCATGGCTATGAGCCTAGGGGACAATTTGCTCCCCGCCGCGACTCCCAGCAACGCACCCATACCCAGCTCTTCCATCCGCCTCTCGTCGAGAACCTCTAGGGCGATATCAGAGCCCTTTGCCACGTCGAGAGCCGCCTCGGCCAGATCCGAAGGCGTCATGTGATTGGCTGGCTCGTTAACGAGGTCGCGGCACAGCATCACTGAATCGGCGAGGATTTCGCCCTCCCTCACCCCGGAACGAAGTCCTTCGACCCTACTGGGATCGAACTCGACGATCGAGATGGAGTCGAACTCTGGTGATCGTTCGCCAGACGACTTGTACTTATCGAAACGGTACAGACCCAGGAGGCTTCCTTCGGCGATTGCCCTGCCGCTCGCGTGCGGATCGAGGCCGCCTATGCCGGAACCGTGGGCGATGGTTGCGGCGGTCCGGACGTTCCTTGCTCGCAGGTAACGGGCGGCTTGAGCCGATATCGATCGCACAGCGTTTGCGTCAAACTCTTCGGGTGATCCCAATCCGACCACGAGAACCCTGGGGGAAGGCATGCGCCCGAGGGTATGAATAAGGGTCATCTCACCCAGCTTGCCTCTGGTCTCGCCCACGTCGATCAGGTCGGTGATGACACCCCCCAGGGTCCGGTCAACCGCACCGGTTGCTCCACCTGGTGAGGTCACACCCTCAAACAGATTTACGACTACGGCGTCCACATCCGCCGCTGCTATGTCTCCCGTCTCAACGGTAATTTTCATGGTCTCTCCCCGAACCCATTGGCGCGGCCGAATTATATTCGACCCGGTCGAGGGAGGCGGCTGTCCCTCTGCTATAATCTCGCCTGGTCCGACCCGCTCCAGTTCGCTCCTAGGTTGGTCTACAAACACGTGGAGGCCACATTTGCCCAAACTGAAGAAAAGCGCTAGAGAGAACGAGTTGCTGGAAAAGGCCCGGCGCTATCTTCCGGGCGGATCGTTGGGCAACCTTGCCGGCGACGTGGTGATCGCCGAAGGGCGAGGCAGTCGGATCAAGGATGTGTCCGGCAACGAATTCATAGACTACCTGCTCGGTTCCGGACCGATGATCACTGGCCACGCTCACCCAGACGTGGTTAGGGCGGTAAGCGAACAGGTCAGATCTGGATCGACCTTCTTTGCCAACAATGAGGCGGCAATCCTGCTTGCCGAGGCGATAGTCGAGGCTATGGCATGCGTGGATCAGGTTCGGTTCTGCAGCACCGGTACGGAGGCCACGCTGTATGCGATGCGGGCCGCCAGAGCCTTCCGAAACCGGGACAAGATCCTGAAGTTCGAGGGCGGCTTTCATGGCATGAATGACTATGCCCTCCAGAGCATGATGCCGGGTCGGCCTCTGGATTTCCCCCACCCGAAGCCCGACGGTGGAGGCATTCCCGCAGCCGTGGCCGAGACGATGCTGATCGCACCCTTCAACGACATTGAGACAACTTCGGCGATCATCGAGCGTTACCACGACGATCTGGGGGGAGTGATAGTTGAGCCGTTCCAACGCTTGCTGCCCCCGAGGCCGGGTTTCCTGGAGGGCCTGCGGGAGGTGACCGAAAGGTACGAGATCCCTCTGATCTTCGATGAGGTGGTCACCTCATTTCGGTTCGCTTACGGCGGTGCGCAGGAGTTCTACGGTGTCGTACCTGATCTGTGCTCTCTCGGCAAAGCGGTAGCGGGAGGATTTCCGCTTACCGCCGTGGGGGGGCGAGAGGAAATAATGGCTCACTTTGATGCTTCGGCCGTTGGCCCCGAAGAATGGATGCCACAGATTGGCACGTTGAGCGGCAATCCGATCGCGGCAGTAGCTGGTCTGGCCACGGTCGAGATACTCAGGCGCCCCGGTGCCTATGAGCGTATGCATAGTGTTGGAGGTGCGATTAAGGTGGCTCTCCAAGACAGTCTTGACCGAGCGGAGATTCCCGCCCGGGTTGTAGGAGAGGGCGTTCTCTTTGACGTGTTCTTCTCTGAACATGACATAGTGGACTACAGATCCACGCTGCTGGCCGACAAGGAGAGACTCGGGCGATTCAATCGACTGCTTCGCGAGCGAGGTGTCTTTAAGGGTGACAGCAAGTTTTACCTGTCGACAGCCCACGACGAGTCTGATGTGGAGATGACGGTGGAAGCCATCGAGTCGGCGGTGGATGAGCTGTCTGGCTGAACTGCCTTGCACTTCTTAGCGAGTTAGCGAGTCTCGATCGCACCTTGTCAGTGAACGTCATCAGTGACGGCACCCTCTTGATGGACGGAGGAGGCGTGTTCGGGCCCATTCCCAAGGTGCAGTGGGAGAGCTATCTGAAACCGGACCGGCGCAATCGCGTCAGGCTTTCCCTCAACTGCCTCCTCGTGCGCGCCGGTGACCAGAACATTCTGATCGATACCGGGGCAGGCTCCAAGCGACTGGACTCGCTCAAGGAGGACTTCGGCCTAAGCGGCAATAAGCTCGTACGAGGCCTCAAGGCTCAGGGGCTCACCGCCCGTGACATTGACAAGGTAGTTTTGACAAACCTGCGGTTTGACAGGGCTGGCGGTTGCACCAAGCTGGACCGCACGGGGAGGATTCTGCCCACTTTCCCAAGAGCGACATACGTAGTTCAGGAGTCGGCCCTGGAGGACGCGCGCAGCCCGGGTGAGCGTTCGGCCCCCTTTTACAACGAGAATGATCTTCTGCCACTTGAGCAGGCAGACATGGTTGAGGCCGTAAACGGATACGCGGAGCTGGCCCCAGGGGTGGCCGTCAAGGCCACCGACGGGCCTAGGCCTGGCCACCAAGTCGCACTTATCGAATCGGGAAGCGAGAGGATAGCCTTCGCGGGAGACCTCATACCCACCCCGCTTCACCTGACTCCCCGCTGTATAGCGGCCTTCGACGACTCTCCTAACGACACGCTGGCCGGCAAGCAAGAGCTCCTATCGATGGCCACGGAGAAGGGCTGGATGATCGTTTTTGGACAGGCTCTTGACCAACATGCCGGCTACGTCGAACATCGGGCTGGCCGATACGGTCTTCGGCCCGTAGATCTGTAGGCCTCCGGAGAGTCGTCCGTCAGGCCAAAGGCGACACCACCGAGTCTACCCTCGCGCTGACAACTTTTCCGGCGCGGGCCAACAACGTGGCGATACCTATCCGGTTGAACAGGTCCTGGTTCGAGTGGGCAAGGACCCTGACGTAGTTATCCGTTAGACCCGTCCAAGCCCCGTTCCTGCGTTCCTCCCAGAGTACTGGCCTAGCAGTTCCTAGCAGGCCCTCCCTGAAGTTGGCCGCAGCTCGGTCGCCGAGCCCGATCAGTTCGTCGGCGCGCTCCGATTTCTCACCTGCCGAGACATCGTCTTTCAGATGGAAGGCCGTTGTGCCCGGTCGTCTGGAGAAACGGAACACGTGCAGCCCTGAGAATCCGCCTGCACCAATCAAACGACAGGTCTCGGCGTGATCCGCCGAAGTCTCGCCTGGGAATCCCGCAATTACGTCGGCCGTCAGGCCCGCCTTTGGCACTCCCTCGTTGATAATCTCCACCGCTCGCGCGTACTGTGCCGCCGTGTATCTCCTCCGCATTCGCTTGAGGACCGAGTCACTGCCAGACTGCAATGGCAAATGGAAGTGTGGACATAGCCGGTCGTTTGACCAGAGCCTGATCAGCGAGTCGTCGATCTCCTGGGGTTGCAGCGACGAGACCCTTATCCGATCTATCCCGGTCCCCTCCAAGATCTCGTTGAGGAGGCTTGTCAAGGTCGTGGGGCCTTCTTGCGGCCGAAGGTCGAATCCGTAGGTGCCGAGTTGAGTCCCTGTGAGCACCACCTCGCGGTATCCAACGTCCTCCAACCGTCGGATCTGTGAGACGATCGTTGCTGCCGGTATGCTGCGCTCCCGGCCCCGCACCTTCGGGACTATGCAGTAGGCACAGACCTGATCGCAGCCTTCCTGTATCTTTACAAACGCCCGCGTCCTCAGGGTTCTCGGTGACAGCGGGACTTCGTCGGACCCGGCACCACAGGTTGAGGCCTCCTGGCCTCGCAGGGCCAATACATCTGCTACCAGCCGCACCTTATCGCCATTTCCGGCAACCAGATCCACCTCGTTGAGTCGGTTCAGTGCAGCCGGGTCACGCTCTGCGTAGCAGCCGGTGGCCACGATTGTTGCCTCGGGATTACGTCGCCGCGCCAGCCTCAATGAATGCCTGGCCTTGCGGTCGGCCGTGTGGGTCACCGTACAAGAGTTGACCAGATACACGTCGGCTGGCTGGTCGGCTGGCACCAGGTCGAAGCCGGCCGACCTGAACCGGGCGGCTAACGTCGCAGTGTCCGCTTGGTTTAGCTTGCAGCCGTGGGTCTCTATTGCGACCGACGGGCGACGCACTAGCATGGATGGCACCCTCGAAACCGCTCCCTCGTGATGAGGTTTACATAGCATCCGATTATAGCCAAGTGCGTATGACCACCCACCCGTCCGACTGATATAATCATGCAGGATCTCACCCACCTGGACTTTTCTTAAACTTTGTTCAGGCGGACCGGCCCAGGCGGTCAAGGCCCCCGCCTAAATCGCAGGAGATCGCTTCCGTATGGCAAACCGCGTTTTCGTCACCGGACTAGGGGTGGTAAGCCCTCTGGGCTTGGATGCTAAGACCACCTGGAAATCACTGGTGGCGGGGGAATCGGGGATCGCAACTATCACCGCGTTCGACCCCGAAGGGTACAAGACCACGATAGCGGCCGAGGTCAAGCGATTCGAGCCCACCGACTTCGTGGACCGCAAACAGGCAAGGCGGATTGATAGGTTCGTCCAATTTGCCCTTGGCGCGGCGATTCAGGCCGTCGATGACGCCAGCTTATCTATAGACAACGGGAACGCGGAGCGCACCGGGGTGATGATCGCGTCCGGTATCGGGGGCATAATCACGATCTCCGAACAGCTGGAGGTCCTTAACGGCAAAGGACCCAATCGAGTTTCCCCGTTTTTCGTGCCCATGATGCTCCCGGACATGGCCTCTGGGCAGGTTTCCATGCATCTGGGTGTAAAGGGGCCCAGCATTGCCACGGTCTCAGCCTGTGCGAGCGGAGCGGACTCAATAGGTGCGGCCTTCGATATGCTCCAGGGTGATCAGCTGGATATGATCCTGGCCGGCGGATCTGAGGCGTCCATATGCCCGATCGGGATCGCCGGTTTCAATGCCTGTCATGCGCTGTCGACGCGTAATGACGACCCCCGGGCGGCTTCCCGTCCCTTTGACGCCGAGCGTGACGGTTTCGTCTGCGGTGAGGGTGCGGCCGTAATGGTGCTTGAGACTATGGAAAGCATGGAAAACCGGGGTGCAGAGCCCCTCGCCGAGCTGGTTGGGTACGGCTCAAGTGCCGACGCATACCACGTTACCCAGCCAGCGCCCGAAGGCGAGGGCGGTGCCAGGGCGATGAGGAGGGCACTGGAGGTAGCTGGCCTCAAGCCCTATGAGATCGACTATATAAACGCGCATGGCACCTCGACCCCGCTAAATGACAAGTACGAGACCATGGCCATGAGGGCGGTTTTCGGTGAGGATGCCTACCGAGTGCCCATAAGCTCTACAAAGTCCATGACGGGACATCTTCTCGGTGCCTCCGGCGCGCTCGAGGCGGCATTCTGCGTGCAGGCCATCGCCGAGGGCGTCATACCCCCAACCATAAATCTGGACAACCCCGACCCCGACTGCGACCTGGACTATACGCCGCACAAGGCCAAGCGCGCGGATATAGCTACTGCGATCAGCAACTCGTTTGGGTTCGGCGGTCACAATAGCTCCCTGGTCTTTCAGGTCGCGAGCACGTAGCCTCGTCCTTCCAGTCTCCGGAACGATTCGGTGAGGCAAGGAAGGCTATTCCCGGACGAAGCAGACGGTTTCGGCTCGGATAGGTCCTGGCGCCAACGGGAGAAGCCTCCCGCCGGATTCGCCTCGAGACTGGGATTGCCGCAACTCCGGGCAGCCCTTCTGTACAGCCGCGGTATCAGGAACGCTGCTGATTCAGACTCGTTCCTAGCGCTGGATGACCGGCTACTGCACGACCCACTCCTGCTTCCTGACATGGGTCGCGCTGCTGAAATGCTGGCTCGCGCGGCAGGGAATGGACGCGCAGTGGCAATCTACGGTGACTTCGACGTCGACGGAATCACCGGTGCCGCCATCTTGTGCCGGACGGTGCAGGATCTGGGTGGTAGGCCGATACCTTACATTCCTAACCGAATGAACGAAGGGCATGGGCTCAACGAAGCGGCCGTCCGGCGGCTGGCGGCAGCGGGAGTACGCCTGCTGGTCACCGTAGACTGTGGGACGACGGACGTGGCCGAGGTGGCCTTTGCGAGGTCCATTGGCATGGAGGTGATAGTAACCGACCACCACATGGCACCGACCCGTGTTACCGATGACATTCCCGTCGTAAATCCTAGCCTTGAGAATGGATACCCCTTTGGCGGGCTTACTGGGGCCGGCGTAGCTCTGAAACTTGCCCAAGCGGTTTACGCGAGTTCATCTAGGCCGTTTCCCGGGTCCTTGCTTGAGCTGGCCGCTCTAGGCACCGTCGCCGACGTTGCTCCACTCACAGGAGAGAACAGATTCATCGTTGGTCGCGGCCTCCTATCACTACGAGGCACGGAGAGCGTGGGGATCGGCGCCCTCGCAAGACGGGCAAACATAGATTTATCTGCCGTATCGGTAAGGGACCTGTCATTTGGTCTGATCCCCCGCCTCAACTCGGCGGGCCGATTGGATGACCCGGCCTTGAGCCTGCGCCTGTTGACGACATCCGACGCCTCCGAGGCCGACGACCTGTCCGAGACGCTCGAGCGCCTCAATTCGCAAAGAAGGAAGATCACCGAGCGCGGAATCTTGGACGCTGAAAAGGTCGTGTTGAACTCCGGTCAAGGTGATCAGGCCGCCCTGGTCGTCTACAACCCAGATTGGCATCCTGGGGTGGTGGGCTTGATCGCCTCCCGCCTCTCAGAGAGATACCACCGTCCGGTCGTGGCAGCAACACTACTGGGTGGTGCCGTTAGGGCGAGTGCGCGCGGTCCGGCGGGGTACAGTGTGGTCGATGCCATAGGCGCCACACGTCTTCCGTTCCTGCGGCTCGGTGGCCACCTGCAAGCGGCAGGATTCACGCTTGATGAGTGCCACCTTGAGCAATTCAGCCAGCGATTTCCGGCGAAGGTTGCTGAGATGAGCGAAGGCCCGGCGCCGAGGAATCCGATCGAATACGACTGCGAGCTTCAGCTTCGGGAAGTCGACTACGCCAACTACTCGTTCATCACATCCCTAGCTCCATTTGGAAAGGGCAATCCCGTCCCCACTTTCTTGACCAGGGGTGTGCATGTCAGGGAGATGCGCACTGTCGGCCGGGACCAGGCCCACCTCAAGCTCCGGCTGGTGGCCGACGGTGTCCACCTGAACGCCATAGCATTCAATCAGTCATCCAAGCTCGCGGAACTTGGGCCAGCAATTGACCTCGTTTATTCGATTGACCTAAACGAGTGGAACGGCAGGAGGAACCTGGAACTGAAGGTGTTAGATCTCAGGTCCGCGTTCTAGTCGCCCCTCCTCTTCCGCCGACGGCGTGCTGCTCGAGTGCCCCTCGCCTTGGGTGCAGCCTCGGCCGGTTCCAACTCGGGCGTCCTGTCGACCAGCTTGGCCTTTAGGAACAGCAGGGGTACCCCGATAGCGAGTACCACCAGGGCTATGAAATGGGCTTCCTGCATGCCGGCGGCCCAGATCCGGTCCTCCCGCGCGAAGCTGATCGCGAACCTGCCGATCGCATAGAGCGATATGTACAGGACGAACAGCATCCCGTCCGGCTTTAGCTTGCCACGCATCGTCCACAGGATCGCCAGGACGATCGAGTTCCAGATGATTTCGTAGAGAATCACCGGCTCTGCACCGGTTGAGAAGAACGAGGAACTGTGCCCGTTGTTACAGCTCCTGGCCAGCGAATCCGGGTGAGACCATGTCATGCTCAGGAAATGGCTGGCCGCCTTTGCGCAGTGCTCGCCGTTCACGATGTCGCCCAGGCGACCTATCGTCTGGGCCAGGAGCAGGGCTGGCGCCGTGAGGTCCATCATGATCCCCCACTTGTATCTCGGAACCCGGGTGACCGCGACGTAGGCCACGCCGCCGAAAAAGCCGCCTATGATCCCGCCCCAAACACCGACTCCGCCTGTCCAGATGGCAACAATCTGGCCGGGATTGCTGCCGTAGAAGTCCCAGTGATCGATGACGTGGACGAGGCGAGCGCCTATGAAACCTCCCAGCACGGCCCACAGCGCCGTCGAATAGATGAGGTCAGAGTTGATACCGCGCAGGGGCGCCCATCTCGCAACTAAGTAGACGGCTGTTACCACCCCTATGAAGCTGAAAGCTCCGTGCCAGGCGACTACCCAATTGGTGCCCGCCTGGAAGTCGATGAGGTTGGGGCCTATAGGTATCTCGATCAAAGAGGGTTAAGCGTACCCCAACTGCTAGGTGACAAGGTGATTGGTGAGGCCTGTTAGAAGTCGGTTCAGCGGCGTGGCCACGCCGATTCTATGGTTCGGCCAAGAACCTGTCAAACAAGCGGTGCGTGCCACGTCATCAACGGCCTGTAGCCTTCCAGATAGGCAGGCTTTTCCTCGCGCGTACACCCTCCTCTTGATTGGATTCTCTCGCTAAAACTCGCGATTTGGACGCCTGCAGGTGGCTCTGCCTCGCTGGGTTCGTCACAGAGAATCAAGCCATGACGATGTCCAAGATAGATGCGACGGCCCGCGACGAGGTGGACTCTTTTCTCTCGCACCTGCGGGTCGAGCGCGGTGTATCCGCCAACACGCTGTCCGCCTATCGGCTGGATCTGTCCCAACTCTCCGGCTTTCTCAGCACTGAACACCTAACGCCCACCGCGGCTGCTGGGACTCCCGTACGCTGGGCCCAGGTAGATGAGTCAGCCGTTACGGCCTATGTGCTGCAACTTGGCGATCGGGGCTACGGCGAAAAGACCCGTGCCAGAAAGATTGCCTCGATGCGCTCGTTCTTCGGATTCCTGGTAGATGAAGGCATCATCGCCAAGGACCCGACCGAGAACATATCGGCCCCACGAATGGGCAGGTCGCTTCCTGCGGCCCTTACCGAGGACGAGGTTGACCGCCTACTGGATACGCCAGCCGGGCCGGAGGCGACCGACATTCGGGACAGGGCTATGCTCGAATTGATGTATGCAGCCGGGTTGAGGGTCGGTGAATTAGTAGGCCTCGACATCGAACACGTGGATCTTGAGATGGGCAGCGTGTTGGCATTTGGCAAGGGTGGCAAGGAGAGACTGGTTCCTCTGCATCCGAGCGCTGTAGAATCCGTGGCCGCATACTTGAACGCAGCTCGGCCAAAGCTTGCGGGCAAGACAGCTGGCCGTGCGCTGTTTCTCAGTTCCAGAGGCAGGAGGCTAACGCGACAGGGCTTTTGGCTTATACTCAGGGGTAGATCCATGCAGGCGGGTATCGGCAAGAAGCTAACTCCCCACACCTTAAGGCACAGCTTTGCGACTCACCTTCTGCACGGGGGAGCGCCCTTAAGGCACGTTCAGGAGCTCTTGGGTCACGCCAGCATAACGACGACACAGATTTATACTCACCTTACCAGCGAGCACGTGCGGTCCGAGTATGACCGTGCACATCCCAGGGCTGGGTGATCAACTAAGCGGGGAAGCGGATGGCAGACAAGGGAAAGAGGATCGCCTCTAGGCAAGCTCAACTCAAGCGAAAGAGGCGCAGAGGCAAGGGACGGCCCAGGCAGTTCGAGGCTAAGTCATCCGAGCGGACGGCACCGGCGCTTGAGTCATCCGAAGTTGCCGTGTCCGGCACGAAGGCATCGGCCACGCCTCCTGCACCAGAAGCCAGGGCCGAACGGACGCCCCCGGCCACTCCCCGGGAATCAGTTCGCACTAACCCTGGAGGGGCCGCCGTCAGGCGCCGAGCCGTAGCGGGCAAGGCTGAGGGGACTCTCACCTACCCGTACCTTGGCGTTGAATTGCGTCACATCGGGGTGCTGGCCGTCGCCCTGGCCGCCGCGCTGGTAGTCCTTACCATCTTCTTGCGGTAGGCCGCCGGTGCTTCGGCGGGGTTTCCCAACCGCCTAGCTCAAGGAGATCCTGAGGACATCGGGTCCATATCTCCTCAGAACATGTCGACTGCAAGATTCTCCGAGCGGCTAAGCGCCGTTCCCGATCGCCCTGGCGTCTATTTGATGAAGGATGCCATTGGCAAGGTGCTCTACGTGGGGAAGGCCTCTGTGCTGCGAAACAGGGTTCGATCCTATTTCCAGAAATCTGCCAGCCTGTCCCCGAAGATACGACGCATGGTCTCTCGTGTCGAAGATTTCGAGTTCATCGTCACCGAGTCGGATCAAGAGGCTTTCTTGCTGGAGAGCAATTTGATCAAGCGCCACAAGCCCCACTTCAACGCCCGGCTGAAGGACGACAAGAGCTACCCCTTCATCAAGATAGACACCACCGAAGATTTTCCCCAGGTCTACATCACCCGCAAGGTCAAGGATGACGGAGCTCGCTATTTTGGCCCTTATGCCAGCGCCGGCAGCGTCCGAAGGACCCTGGCCCTCCTCAAGAAGCTGTTCCCGTACCGGTCTTGTACGAAGATCATCACAGGGAGCGACGAGCGTCCCTGCCTTGACTATCACATCCACCGCTGCGTGGGACCCTGCATAGGCGTGATAGACAAGTCCGGTTACTCCGAGGTAATCGATCAGGTGATCCTGTTCATGGAGGGCAGGACTGATCGCGTCACCAGGACCATTAGAAGGCGCATGCACGAAGCGGCGAATGGCCTTGAATTTGAGCGCGCAGCTGTGCTTCGCGATCAGCTGACCGCGATTGAAAGGGTTCAGGAAGGACAGAAGGTTCTCCACATTTCGACTGAAAGCGTTGACGTGGTCGCATCGGCCACCCTGAGCAACGAGAGCTTGGTGGAGGTCTTTTTCATACGTCAGGGCAAGCTCATCGGCCGGGATAACTTCCTCATGGAAGGCACGGCGGACGAGGGGCCTGGACAGACTCTTTCTTCATTCATGCGCCAGTTCTATGCGGCCAACCCGTACGTGCCCCGGACCGTTCTTACACCTTATCCACCTGAAGAGCAGGAGGCGATTGAACTCTGGCTGACCAAACGACGGGAGGGTCGAGTTCAGATCCGGGTGCCGAAGCGAGGAGAGAAACGCCGGTTGGTGGCAATGGTGCAGGAGAACGCGGAGAGCGGGCTTGAGCAGCTCAAGCTAAAGCAAGCTTCGACAACGAACTTCCAAGAGGCGTTGGAAGAATTGCAAGAGGCGCTGAACCTGCCTCGTCTGCCTCGGCGGATTGAGTGCTACGACATATCCAACATACAGGGCAGCGATTCCGTCGGAAGCATGATCGTGTTCGAGAACGGAAAGGCCCGGAAGGCGGATTACCGTCGATTTCGAATCAAGAGTGTCAGCGGCGTGGACGATTACCTAATGATGCGCGAAGTCCTATCGCGGCGCTTTAAGCGATACCAGAAAGGGGGGGAAGAGTCCAAGGCGTGGACAAAGCACCCTGACCTGGTGCTGATCGACGGTGGTAAAGGCCACCTTGGAGCCGCCCTGCAGGTGTTTCTGGAACTGGGGGTCGACACGGTGCCGCTGGCCAGCCTGGCAAAGGAGAACGAGGAGATCTTCGTTCCGCATACGCCCGAGCCGATCACACTCTCCCGAAACTCCCCTGCCCTCTTCTTGGTGCAGAGGGCCAGAGACGAAGCGCACCGCTTTGCGGTGACATTCCACAGACAGCGGCGGTCGAAGGGTTCGATAAAGTCGGCGATGGACCTCGTACCGGGTATCGGTCCGAAGCGCCGCAAGATGCTGCTTCGACGCTTCGGATCGGTCGCCGGCGTGCGTGATGCATCCCTGGAGGACATAGCCGCCGTACCCGGCATGACCGTGACCTTGGCCCGAAAGGTTAAGGAATACCTTTAAAAGGGGTCACCTCCCATTGCCGGTCGCCGTTACTTTAGGGTGCTCACTATCGGCCGTCCGACTCCTCTCCGCCGCCCCCTGCCATGCCCAGGAAGGGCCGGAGCAGGTTGGTGAATTCCATGGGGAAGATGAACTTTGTCGATTGACTCGCGCCCAACTCCTTCAGGGTGTCGAAATACTGCAGGCTCATCGTCTTGCCGTCGATGCCCTGCGCAACCTCGTAGACCCGGTCTAGGGCGACGGCAAATCCATCGGCCCGCAGCTTGGCCGCCTGCTGGTCTCCCTCGGCCGTAAGGATCTCGCTTTGTCTCTGCCCTTCCGCCTTTAGGATGGCCGCCTGCTTTTCGCCCTCCGCGACAGTTACCGCGGCCTGGCGCGTTCCCTCCGCCTCGATGATGGCGGCCCTGCGCACACGCTCAGCAGACATCTGACGGTTCATCGCCTCCTGGATATCCCTGGGTGGCTCGATCTCTCGGATCTCAACCTGCGTCACCTTGATGCCCCAGCGGTTGGTCACCTCGTCGAGCCGTGCCCTGAGCGAGTGGTTGATCCGCTCCCGCTGCGACAGCACGTCGTCAAGGCTCATCTCTCCTATAACCGCGCGCAGGTTTGTTGTGGCGATGCCCACCACCGCCGCCCAGTAGTCCACGACTTCAATGATCGCCTTATCGGCCTGGTCGGCTATGGGACGCATGTAGACGAGAAAATCGATGTCAATCGGAGCGTTGTCCTCGGTGATGTTCGTCTGCCTTGGAATATCGATCACCACCTCGCGCGTATCGACCCTCTGCGCCCTGTGAAAGGGCCAGACAAGTATGTGCAGGCCGGGCCCGCGCAGGCCGGTAAAGCGGCCCAACCAAAAGACGCCCAGACGCTCGTACTGCTGGACGATAGTCAAGTACGGAATCATTGAGATCCCCTCCTAGTGTCCTCTAACGGATCGTTGCTAACATTATGACCTGTTCATGCAGGGATTTGCCCCTGCTCCAGCAACGGCTCAGTCAACGACGGCCCTTTTTGGTCTCGCCAGTCCGCCGCTGGGACCTGCAAAACGGGGGCGTCAGACATGGTCGGGCGTCTCCCCTGCTCTCCTGACGATCAGCATCAGGCCTTTGACAGCCGTGACTTTCACCTGCTCCCCGCGTTCTATGCGCACACCCGTCTCGCTCAATGCGCTCCACTCTTCACCCAGTACAAGCACAGTGCCAGCCGGGTCAAGAGTCGTTGCCGCCCCACCCGTCTGTCCTATCGCTGCCGCGACCCCATGCTGGGAAGCCAGTTGAGGCATGCGCCGTGCTCGCAGCGATGTGCGGATCAGCAGAGTCATGATCGCGGCGATCCCTGCTCCTATTCCGACCAGCACCCAAACGCTCACCCTGAAGCTTGGACCTTCCAGAGGCTGGGGAGAAAAGCCCCCAAACAGCAGGAACGCTCCGACCACGAACGCTATGCCGCCCAGTATTCCAGGTACGCTTACTCCCGGAGCCTGTAACTCGACGAAGAACAGCACCATAGAAAGCGCGATCAGACCGAAACCGGTCCAGTTCACCGGCAGATTGCCCAGGGCCACGAATGCGAGCGCAAGAGCGATCACACCGAACACTCCAGGGACGAAAGAACCTGGATTGTAGAACTCGATCAATATCCCGAATCCGCCGATTGAGAGCAACAACAGGGCAATATTTGGATCGGCGATCACCCCCAAGAATCGCTCCAGCAGGTTTCGGTCGATGTTTTCGGTTGACAGGCCCTCAATCTCGAGTACCCGCTCGGCGTCCCCAAGTTCAACGGTCCGCCCGTCCAACTGCTCTATCAGATCGTCGATGTCCGATGCGACTAGGTCCGCCACCTCAAGATCTACGGCCTCACCGGCCGAATAAGAGGCGGAGTCCAGCACCGTCGCCTCGAGCGCGTCGGCGTTGCGCCCTCTTTCGTCCGCGATGCTTCGGAGGAAGGCTGCTGCGTCTTCCGTTGCTTTCGATGCCAGCGTTTCGGGCAAATCCTCACCGCTCGGACCGACCGGCGCGGCTGCCCCCACGTTGGTGGACGGCGCCATAGCAGCAACATGGCCGGCGGCCAGTACGAACGTCCCGGCGGAAGCTGCCTGCGCTCCCGGCGGGAAAATGTACACGGCCACAGGGACGGAGGATGAAAAGATGTCCTCGACCATCTTGCGGGTCGAGTCCAGAAGGCCGCCCGGCGTATCCAAGAGGACGACCGCCAAGGCCGCGCCGCGGTCCGCGGCGACATCGAGCGCCCGGGAAAGGTAGTCAGCCGCTACGGCGTCTATCGCGCCGTCAACGGTGATGACTGCTATGTGCGCATCGGATGACTGGGCAGCCGCCTCGCCAGCGAGAATGCCGATCAGGCCGGCCACGAGCAGGACCCAAAGGCCCGCCAACAGCCCTCGGTGTGCTCGCCTGTAACAGGCGGTCATCCGCCTAGGTTTAGGCCATCCCGAGCTCTTGCTCGACCTCTCCGAGGACTTCGTCCACGCCCTGCATTATCCGGTCGACCTCGTCGCGGGTGACGCACAGCGGTGGGCTGAATACCAGCAGGCCTCGCGGGCGTATGATCAGGCGGCGTTCGGCGAACTTATCCGCCATGCGTCTTTCGACTCCCACCTCGGCTGGGAAGCGTTCCTTGGTCACCGGGTCCTTTATCAGATCCATCGCCGTCATCAGGCCTAGGCCGCGAACGTTGCCGACCATCGGATGCTTGCCCCCCACGGACATCATCTGCTCCATCAGGTACTCGCCAACTTCGGCCGCGTTCTCGACTAGGTTGTCCTTTTCAATGATTTCGATGTTGGCTAGTGCTGCCGCAGCGATCACGGGATGGGCGCCGAAGGTCAGTGTTTGCGGGAAAATATTGTCAGCGCCGGCGAATGCATCGGCGATCTTCGGGCTTGCTACCGCAGCCGCGACAGGTACGTAGCTACTCACCAGGCCCTTGGCCATCGTCATGATGTCAGGCGTGACATCCCAGTGATTGATGCCAAACCACTTGCCGGTGCGGCCGAACCCGGTGATCACCTCGTCGACGATCATGACCACGCCGTACTTGTCACATATCTCCCTAACCATAGGCCAGTATTCTGGACCGGGAACCGAGCAAGCATCGTATGGCGTGTCCGCACAGAACGCCTCCCCGATGAATGCAGCAACAGTGTCCGGCCCATGGTAGACGATTAGATCTTCAACGGACTTCGCCGCCCGGATGGCTATCTCCGACGGAGACTCCCCTCCTGCGTCTGGCCGATAAGGGTTGGGTTGAGCGGCATACAGCATTCCCGGGAAGGCGGGCTCGTAGTCCGACCGGCTGCCGCGGCCACCAAGCCACGTGGTTAAACCGGTAGCTCCGTGGTATGAGCCCATGCGGCTGATGACCTTGTATCGTCCGCGCTCTCCGTTCCTCTTGTGGTATGCCTTGGCGATCTTGATGGCTGTCTCGTTTGCCTCTGAACCTCCGGTGACCTGCCAGGACCTCTGCAAATCTCCGGGCGTTATCTCCGCGAGCTTCTGACTCAGGCGCACCACTGGCTCAGTGGTGGTGCCCCGCGGGGTAAAGCTGAGGGCCCTCATCTGTTCCCTGACCGCCTCGCCGATCTCCGGCCTGCCATAGCCGACGTTTACGCACAGGTAGCCGCCATTGACATCCAGCCACTCGTTGCCGTCGGTGTCGTAGACGTTTAGCCCATGCCCCTCTGCGATGATGAGCGGTTCGCCTTCTTCCGCCATCTCGTTCCAGTTACGGAAGTGCATCCAGTTGTAACGCAGCGACGAAGTTCGCAGCGCATCGGTATCGTAGGTTTGTCGCTCAACGGTGCTTACCATTATTTGACCCCCATCTCAGCCTCAACATCTCCAAGTGAGGCGTCTATTCCCGCGATAATGTCATTGCAGTCGTCCTGTGTCACGCATATTGGCGGACCCACGGTGATGACGTTGCCGTCCGACTGAAGAATCAGTCCATTCCTGCGGAAGGCAGCGTTGACCCGCTTTGCAAGGCCCGAACTCTTCGGGAAGCGCTGCTTGCTTTCCCGGTCCATCACGAGTTCGACACCTATCAGCAGGCCCAAGCCTCGAACGTCGCCGATTATCGGGTGCTTGTCCATCAGGCTGGCCAGTCCGGCCTTGAGGTATTCGCCTTGCACCCTGGAGTTTTCGACCATGTCCTCCGTCTCGAGGATCTCTATGTTCTTTAGCGCCGCGGCCGCCGTGACCGGGTGACCGCTGGCGGTGATGGCGTGGAATATGTTGTCTGAGCCAAAGTAGGCGGCGATATCCTCGCTGACGACAGTGGCGGCGAGCGGGAGGTAGCTCGAGATGATTCCCTTGCCCATCGTCATCATGTCCGGCTCGATGCCGAAATGCTCGATCCCGAACATCTTTCCCGTTCTGCCGAACCCGGTGATGATCTCATCGACGATCAGCACCACGCCGTACCTGTCGCATATTTCGCGCACCATCGGCCAATACTCGGGCGCCGGTACGGGCGCCCCGGGCGGCTGCGATACGGGCTCGCCAATGAAAGCCGCCACCGTGTCCGCACCTTGAGCCAGGATCGCGTCTTCAACGGCCTGGGCACACCTTACCGC
Source organism: Dehalococcoidia bacterium (assembly GCA_965207145.1). Taxonomy (GTDB): domain Bacteria; phylum Chloroflexota; class Dehalococcoidia; order Lucifugimonadales; family UBA2962; genus CAUZIR01. The sequence goes on from OZ242262.1 coordinate 2,037,522, forward strand.
GGTCTCCGAGGGAGTCTTGCCACCCATCTCATCGCGGTAATGGTTGGGGTGCGGAACGTGGACCATGCCGGGCGCCATTGGCTCGAAGTCGCTTAAAGAGAAATCGGTAGCGTTGTTGCCGAGGCCCAAGACGCCGGCGGTGGTGCCGTGGTAAGAGCCCCTGCGGCTGATGACCTTGTAGCGTCCCTGCTCACCGCGGCGCTTGTGGTAGGCGCGAGTGATCTTGATGGCGGTCTCGTTGGCCTCCGAGCCACCGGCGCCGGGGAACACACGGTTGAGGTTACCCGGGGTCAAACTGGCGATCTTTTCGGCAAGCTGAATGACAGGTACCGTGGTGGTGCCGCTCGGGAAAAAGGTGACCTTCATGAGCTGGTCATAAGCTGCCTCGGCGATCTCCTCCCTGCCGTATCCGAGATGGACCGAAGTGTAGCCACCATGAGCGTCGAGCCACGTCCTGCCCGTCGAGTCTGTGACCCTTACACCCTCGCCCTTGACCATGACGGTCGGTCCGCCGGTCTCCGCCATCTCAGTCCAGTCGGCATTGTGCATCCACTGGTACCTTAACGACGCTTGCCGAATGGCTTCGGTGTCGTAAGTTGTTACCACGCGACCGCTCCTTTCAGAGTGTGGGGAAGAGACGGCTGTCTGACGGCCAGCCTGCCGGACGACAAGGGCCCGCTCTCTCCTAACGGCCCAAAGTATACGGGTGGTGGGCCGCTAGGAAAAGCGGCGGCGGCTAATAGCCGGCAGTCTTGTCGACTTGGTGCATCAGCGTCTCGCCCGCGAAGTAGCGCCCTAGGTTCTCCCGGAAGATCTGTCGCCGGCCATCGAACGTTTCGGCGGTTTCGGCCGACACGTGGGGGGTAATGAGGACGTTCGGCAGGTCCCAGAACTCGCTCTCGGGCGGCAGAGGTTCGGTCTCGAACACGTCCAGGGCAGCACCGGCAATCCTTCCCGACCGCAGTGCGTCCAGCAGGGAAGCCTCCTCAACGATGCCTCCTCTGGAGATAACAACCAGATGAGACGATGGCCGCATTCGCCCGAAGATTTCGCCGTTCACGATGTGCCTGCTATCAGGCGTATAAGGGGTCGTAACGACGAGCCAGTCCGATATTGCAGCTAGATCGCCAAGCCTTTCGGGTGGCCAAGCGAAGTCGACGTACACGGAGTTGACGGCTCCTGGGTCGACTCCGCGTACGGCCATCCCGAAACCCTTGGCTCTGCGGGCCACCGCCAGGCCGATGCCTCCCAGCCCAACTAAGCCCATTGTGCGGCCTTCGAGTTCAGTGAGCGTTTCGTGCCAGTGAGGGATATCCCACTCTCGGCGTTTCTGTGCTTCCCACATTTCCCGCAGTCGGTGGGCCAGGGTGATGATCATGCCAAAGACATGGTCGGCCATGGGCGCCGTATGGGGACCCTTCATGTTGGTGAGAATAACGTTGGAGGAGGCCACCTCCGGGGTGGTCAGGACCGCGTCTACACCGGTCCCGGCGCACTGTATCCAGCGCAGCTTTCTTGCCGCAAGGAAAACCTCCCTAGTGGGCCAGCCATAGAAGATCTCTGCGTCTACGACTTCACTTAACTGCTTAGGGACAGACGCGGCCGCGACGAACTCATGGTCCGGGAACTCAGCGGCCAGCTCGGCGTGGAAGTCGCCTTCCACGTGACCCAAGACGATCTTCATGTCATACCCCGCACTTCGTTTAGCTGGCCTTTGGCGTCTGCGCCTCGGGGTTGACACATGCTCGCATCGGTCTTCCTTCAAGTCCATCGATCAGGTTGGAGGCGGCCAGCAGCGACATCGCCCGCCTTGTAGCGACGCTCGCACTGGCGATGTGAGGTACGACAAGACAGTTGTCGAGGGTAAGTAGTGGGTGGTCGACGGGCATCGGCTCGGGCTCCGTGACATCAAGACCGGCGCCGCCGATCTCACCGGTCTTGAGCGCCTCGTAAAGTGCCACATGATCAACGACCGGTCCGCGTGCGGCATTTATCAGAATGGCGGTCGATTTCATCATCTTGAAGGCATCCGCATTCATCATGTGGTGGGTGGAGGGGTTGAGGTCGACATGGAGACTGACAAAGTCAGATTCGGCGAGCAGCGTGTCCATGGAGACCCTGGTCATCGGCAGCCTGGCCTCCAGGTCCTTGCGCTCGTTAATGTCGAAATACAAGACGTTCATGTCAAAGCCCTGGGATCTTCGGGCCATTTCGAAGCCGATCCGTCCCATCCCCACGATTCCGAGCGTGGCACGGTGAATGTCCTGCCCCAGAAAGTGAAGCGGATGCCATGTGCGCCAGGATCCGTTGTGAGCCGCCTCGTGGCCGGCAACGATCTTTCTCGCCGCGGCCATGAGCAACGTGAAGGCGAAATCAGCGGTTGTGTCGGTCAGGACGTCCGGGGTGAAGCCGACCGATACCCCCCGCTTCGTTGCCTCTTCCACGTCGATATTGTTGTAGCCCACGGCGATCTGACTGACCACCTTGAGCTGCGGGCCGATCCTTTCGAAGAACTCGACGTCGATGCCGTCAGTCAAAAGGCACAGCACGCCGTCCACTCCGGCGCATCGTTCCAGCAGCACCTGCCTAGGCGGCGGCATCTCGTCGGTCCATAGGTCGACTTCTGCGACCGATCTGATCGAATCCAGAGCCTCCGGGAAGATCTCCCTGCTCACAAATACCTTGGGCTTAGGCAACATCCGCTCCTTGCTTAACTGTTCTCTTCAGCCGACCGCTTGCGTTTTTCGTCGATCGCCTCTCTCGAAAAAGCCGTTGGAGATCCGCCCCGCATCCACTTGTATTGCACCACCTGCTTACCAAACACGAGCACCCCGCCCAGTATGGCCGCTCCGACGGCCCACCAGCTGCCGTGCAATATATTGAGGGTGTCGTGCAGAAGGCCGCCTGCAACCCAAGCCGTGGCGAAGAAAACGCCCCCGCTCCACCCTACATTCCGCGTGATGGCAAACTTCCCGAGCGCGACCGGAGCGGCGATTGCCACTCCCAAGGGAATCAGGCCCGCGGTCGCCCCAAACATCGCTGCCATCCCGGTGTTTCCATCGAAGCCGAAAAACAGAGGGAAGAACTGTCCCGCCAAGAGGCATAGCATGGCAACGGTGATAAACCAAGTTGGCATGTCAAGTATGTACAGCGGCAGCGTGGCCGCAACTCCCTTGACGATGTCAAGAGCGAAGACCATTACGCCGTATCGGGGACCTACCTCGCGCCAGATGTTTGCGGCGCCCGGGTTTCCGGTTCCCAGCGTGCGGATGTCGATGCCCTTCACCCTACAGATCAGGTCTCCAACTACCAGAGAACCAACCAGATAGGAGGCAGCGGCCCATATCGCGTAGAACCAGGGTGTTTGCAGGGATTCCATGATGGGTGTCGCCAAAGAGGGTCTGTAGAGTCGAGCGCATCGTGGAGCCGCGCCCGGCTTGGCACGCCGTATCATATAAGATGCCCGCGGATCGCCTCAAACCGGGCACCCACTCGCGGAGGAGTCTAACTTGTGACAACCGGATTGGCGGCCGTATACATTGGGCCCTACCACTTTGAGCTCAGGGAGCTTCCCGTGCCGGAAGTCGAGCCGGGCGGCATCCTTGTACGGATCACTGCCGCAGGAATCTGCGGCTCGGACCTCCACTACTACCGCGGTCATCTAGGACCCGGCAACTGGACCGCGGATGCTCTGGGTCGGCCGACGATAATCGGCCATGAGATGACCGGAGTGGTAGCCGAGATGGGTGCGGATGTGTCCTCGGACTCGCTCGGCCTTCCCCTCAGGGAGGGTGATCGGGTTGCCTTTACGTACTTCTTCCCCTGCATGCGGTGTTACAACTGTCTGCGCGGCCAACTCAATGCCTGTCCTCACCGGACCCGGTTCAGGAGGGCCGTTGAGGACTACCCGTATTGCTCAGGAGGCTTCGCTCAGTACTTCTACCTGCACCCGGGTCACTTTGTCTTTAAGGTTCCAGGGGGGCTGGAGGACCGAGATGTCGTGCCTGTGAACTGCGCCGTCTCTCAGGTGATATTCGGCCTTAAGAAGGCGGGACTGCAGATGGGGGATTCCGTCGTAATTCAAGGCGCAGGCGGACTTGGAATTAACGCGGCGGCCGCCTCAAAGGAGATGGGTGCCGGTCGCGTGATCGTGATCGATGGGGCGACAAACAGGTTGGAACTTGCGCTGCGCTGTGGTGCGGACGAGGTCGTGGATATCTCAGAATTCAACACAGCCGACGCCAGGATAGCCAGGGTCAGGGAACTAACCGATGGCCGTGGAGGCGACGTCGTGATGGAACTGGTCGGCCTGCCCAACGTTTTTGCTGAGGGCCTTGAGCTAACTAGGAAGGGCGGGACGCTGGTCGAAATCGGCAACATGTGGCCCGGGGGCACGACCGATTTAGACGTTGCCAAGACCGTATGGGGCAATACCACAATCATTGGAATCGCTCACTATGACCCTTATACCCTCCCGGTGGCACTGGACTTTCTGGCTGAAAATAGGGACAGGTATGGGCTTTCTGGACTGATGTCTCACGGCTTCCCCTTAACGGAGATCGTCAAGGCGTTTGAGCGGGCCGAATGGTCAGGTAAGGATGGCGGCACCGAGATAACGAGAGCCTACCTTACCCCGTAGAAGGGAGTACCGTTGTGATCAGACTTCAGGCCTTTTATCCGAACACCAAGGACGGTCATTTCGATCATGACTACTACGTCAATCGACATGCGCCAGTCGTGCACGAGCTTCTCGATCCGCTCGGCCTAGTGGGTTTTGAAGTCAGCAGGGGCTTGGAATCAATGGAGGGTGACCAGGCTCCCTACACGTGCGTGGTGACCGCTACCTTCGTGTCGCGCGAGGCCATGGATCAGGGCTTTTCCGGTGAGCGTAGGGAGCGTCTGCTCAACGACATTCCCAACTTTACGGACGTCGCCCCGATAATCCAGATCAGCGAGGTCCTCCTCTAGGCTCCTCCTCTTGTTGTTGGCGTCCCTAGCTACCTTTCGAGATCCACGACCATCTTGATCTCGTCCGTAGGCGTAAACAGGCGCTTGAACGTCGGCTCGATGTCTTGTAGGGAGATCAGACTGTCGTCGTTGAGCATCGGCTCTATGCGGACATCCCCCGATTCGATGAGCCCGTAGCATTCTGGCCACCATTCGGGTTTGAACGCGAATGTAGTGGTCAACTCAAGATCGCGGGTACACCAGTCTGCCGGGAGCACTGGTACCTCCTCCCAAGCGATGGCCAGTAGAACGACCCTACCCCCGTGGCGGACCGCTTCTAGGGCCTGTTGGAGCGTAGGTCTCGCTCCGGCAGCATCTATGACCACGTCGGGTCCCCGGCCGTCAGTGAGGTCGGCCATTTGCTCGACCACCTCGTCCCTGCTCGGGTCGAGCACGGCGTCGGCGCCCAATGTCGCCGCCGCTGCTGCTCGAGCAGGGGCGGGCTCGGACACGATCACCCTAGACGCGCCCTTAGCCTTGGCAATCTGCATGGAGAACAGGCCGAGTGGTCCCGCTCCTATGACAGCCACTGAGTCACCTTGTTTCATCTTTGACCGGTAGACGCCGTGGAAGGCCGCAGCCATGGGTTCGACCATAGACGCCTGCAGGTCGGTCACGCCGTCCGGCACCGGTGAGGCCATCCAGGCCTTCATCAGGATGTATTCCGCGTATCCGCTGAAGGCAGGCGGCAGCGTAGCCCAGCCCATGGTGCGAAAGTTGTACCTTGGGTTCTGGATGAAGATGCTCTGGGTGCCGGCGGGTGGAGCCCCGCCGGCCGCGCCGGCCACCCGGTCGCCGATCCTCCATTGGGTCACGTCCTTGCCAAGGGCGTATACGGTTCCACTGTACTCGTGGCCCAGTCCTGATCCGGGTGGAACCACGTCGTACAACACGCCGTGTACGTCAGTACCACATATGGAGCAATACCTTGTCTTTACCAAGATCTCGTCCGGCCCCGGCTCCGGGATAGACGTCTCCTTGATCTCGAACCGATGGTTACCCTGATAGATTGCCGCCTTCATCGTGTTCCGTGACCTCTCCTGGATTGTCCATCGCAGATACCGATAGCGCCCGCGCTTGTCACAAGCGGTGGTCGATATATTCCGATTTACCAACACTCTAGCAATTCCCGCTCCGGCATGATGAAGGGATGCCCGCTACTCGGGATCCAGCGGGCGCCTCTATAATCCGGTCGGCAACTAGAAGTAGTGAGGTCCGAGCGAGGGAGCCAAGCTGAGGTTTGGGGAGGAAGCCATATGGCTGAAGAAACGGGACAGAGAATCTACGACGAGTCGATCGTGATCGATGGGCTCAACGTGAGCCGCTGGGACAGTGCACACGTATACGAAAGCCTTGAGGCGGGCGGCGTGACCGCCATAAACGCGACCATCGCAGTGTGGGAGGGATTCCGCGAGACGATGGACAACGTTGAGAGTTGGCTTCACCGATTCAAGGAATACGGAGATACTCTGACTCACGCCACTTCGGTTGCCGACATCATCAGGGCCAAGGCCGAGAATAAGACGGCGGTCGTGCTGGGCTGGCAGAATGCCTCCCCGATCGAGAATCGCCTTGACAGGCTAGAGCTGTTCCACGCCCTTGGCGTGCGCATTATCCAGGTGACTTACAACGAGCGAAACCTGCTGGGCAACGGCTGCTACGAGAGAACCGATGAGGGCCTTAGCAGGTTTGGCGTCGACGCCGTAAGGGAAATGAACAGGCTGGGCATCCTGGCCGATCTGTCGCACGTCGGAGACAAGACCACGCTCGAGACCGCCGAGCTTTCCGAACTGCCGGTGTCGGCCACCCATGCAAACGCCAGATCTTTCGTCGACCACCCCCGCAATAAGACCGACGACGCACTCAGGTTGATCGCGGAGAAGGGCGGAGTGATAGGCGCCAACGCATTTCCCCTCTTTCTGAGGAAGGGATACGAGTCGACCGTTGGGGATTATGTTGACGCAATAGAGGACCTTGTAGAGCGAGTGGGTATAGACCACGTGGGAATAGGTACCGACTACACGCAGGACCAGCCTCATTCCTTCTTTGACTGGCTGTTCATGCAGCAGGGCACCAAGGTGGTGCTGGAGGAGAACCCAGTCCCTGACCCGCACCACCATCCCTTTGGCATGGAGACTCCTGACACACTTTCTGAGGTTGCAAACGTTCTGGCGGAACGAGGCTACAGGCAAGAGGAAATTGCCAAGGTGTTGGGGGGTAACTGGCTGCGGCTCTTCGAGCGAGTCTGGTCACCGGCGGGCTAGATCTGGGCGCAAGGAGCCTCGAGAGTTGCGATCGACCCAGGGTCTCTGAATAATTTGCGCCATGAAGGGCGTAGTCACATGTCCCCAGCCATGGGCGGCCGAGGTAGGGGCTCAGGTCATGGAGGCGGGAGGCAACGCATTCGACGCAGCGCTAGCCGCCGCCTTTACCCAATGGGTGTGGGATCCTTTCATGTGCGGTCCGGGCGGTATGGGTGTGGCGCAGGTTTATGACGGGCGGACCGGTGAGAACAAGGTGGTCAGCTTTGCTGCCCGTGCCGGCTCATTGGCTCGCGAGGACATGTGGGCGCGAGACCTTCCCGTCCGAACCGAGGTATCCAGCCTGTTTTCGTTCCCCGACCACCGCAGCGAACTGGGCTACACCTCGATCATGACCCCGACAGTAGTCGCGGGTCTTGCCGAGATTCATCGCAGGTATTGCACCATGAGTTGGTCTGACCTATTGCAACCTGCGATAGAGCAGGCGCGGGCCGGGCTTCCGGTTCATTCGACCTTCATGGATTGGATCGTAATGCCGACGATGCCGGGCCAACCGACGGCGCGGCAACGTTTCTCGGCCACCGAGGAGTGCGCCCGGATCTTCCTCGACGCTGATGGCGATTTCTACAGTTATGGCGGTGTCATAGACATGTCGGACATGGCGGACACGCTGGAAAGACTGGCGAGGGGTGGGCCTGATGAGTTCTACGCCGGAGACTTGGGGCGCGAGGTAGCAGACGACATCGCTAGAGGCGGAGGATTTGTTACGTCTGATGACCTGAGAGCCTACAGGCCCAGGGTCTACGAGCCCTTGGCGGGTAGCTATCGGGGACGCAAGGTAACCGCAGTAAGGCCGCCCGACACCGGCCAGTCCCTCCTGCAACTCTTCAGACTCGTCGAACCCTTTGACCTTGGGGCCATGCGGCACGGAGGTGTCGAGTATCTGAGAGTGATCGGCTCGGCTCTCGGGCTAGCCCACATCGACCGCCTCGAATACAACGCCGACCCCGAATTTGCCACAGTCCCCGTTGAAGAAAAGATCCTGAACGAGGGTCGGCTCGCAGATCAGGTGGAGCAGATTCGCAGGGGTGCATACCGCCCGACGCGAGAGGCCCCACCTGAGCACGGTCATACGACCACGGTGAGCGTCGCCGATGAACAAGGCAGCATGGTTTCGCTTACACACACGCTAGGTTGGGCCTCAGGAGTAGTCACGAAGGGTCTGGGATTCATATACAACAACGGGATGAATCTGGCCGACCCGAGGCCCGGCCATCCCAACTCTATCGCCCCGGGCAAGGCGCGCATGAGCAATATGGTGCCCATGCTCATCTGGGATGGCGATAGGCCGAATGTCGCTATCGGAGCCCTCGGCGGCGCGGTCATCGTCAGCGCCGTTTTTCAGGCCGCCGTGCACTTGATTGACTTTGGTATGTCGGCCGTTGAGGCGGTATCGGCACCGAGAGTGCACTGCGAGGGAGGCCCGCTATTCCTTGAGGCTCGGTTCCGTGGAGACGTAGCCGCCGAACTGGAAGCACTTGGCCACCAGATTCGCAGAGACCCGTTTCCACTGAACCCGATCATGGCCAGGGTTCAGGCGGCGATCAAGAGGTCTGATGGCTCGTTCGAGGGAGGTTCTGATCCCCGTGCCGGGGGTGGGGGAGTCGCCTATTCCTAGGCGAATCGAATGTCCGCTGGTGGCCCGCCAACGTGCGAATAGTTTGGCGTGATTGCTAAAGGCAGGTAGCAGCAGTTCCGCTGGCAACGCATGTTGCGCTCTTGGAAAGGGACATCGTCAGGGAATGCCCTTGAATCGAGTGTGTATGCGGTAGGGGTTTATCCGGGCTCTACCACTGGACGAACATAGGGAAGACCCTACAGGACTGGTGCGTCACCCTGGGATCCCGGGGTGGGGGCTCGGACGAGCTGGGTTGGGAGGAAGTGAACACCGGCGAGAGATTCTTGGCGGTGCACGGCGGAGACGAGAGCGTCGGCTCGTACTCGCTGATGGTGAGTAGCAACTAAGACTCTCCTAGAGACCGGCTCACTCACTAGTGATCTGGGTGGACCCAGTCAATTGGACGGGGGTGATTCTTCGCCCTTTCCTTAAGCAGAGCATCGGCCAGCCTGTAGGCTCGCTTGGCTATGTCATCGGCGGGATGGGCAAATAGGCCTCCGCTCCCCTCCCAGGACAGCAATGCCAAAGCACTAACTGCAAACCAGTCTCGCAGCGTCGCTTCTTCTGGCATCAAGCTTCGATTCTGCATTCAGACCAGTACATCCTTTTCTGATGCCATATCGACTCCTTAATCATCCCGAGACGCGCTATTCCCAACAAATGGTAAGGGCCGGGCTATTCTAGTTCGCGCTCTGAAACCAGCATTACTTGAGCACCAAAATTGTTCCGATCCTGTTCATTAGTAGCTAACGGCACGGCATGTACCAGCCGGTAGTCTTCCGACCCCAGTTCGTCTAATCGCTTCTCGATTTCCCCACTCGACGACTCGACGTATCTGTAAACGTCCACTTTGTATTCGTAATGCTTCCTGCGTTCTCCTCATAGCCGCTATCTGTCACCTAGGCCCTATACATGTGGAGGGTCACCTTTGATAACATCCTATTAACGCTGTACGTTTACAAACGCAGCGCTTTCTTGTTGGAGCTCAACCTATGACTGCCAGCACAAAGCCCAAGCGATCTCTGGTCGGAATCGAGTTGGTCCGGCTCCTTGCCTATGAGGGTGACCGCATCTTTACGACGGAACGGGCCAGGGAACTGGCACCACATGTAGGAATGAAGGATGCCTACCTCGGAGAGTCACTGTACCACCTCCGAAGGAACAATTGGATCGTCTCGCTGCGTCGAGGCCTGTATGCCCTGTCTCCCACCGTCCCCGGGGTGGCCACCGCTCACGAATTCGAGATAGCTATGGCACTCGTCGATCCCGCCGCCATTTCCCACTGGTCAGCCTTGCACCATCATGGACTGACGGAACAGGTACCGAGGGATGTGTTCGCCCTGACGACGAAGGGGACCTGGATTCCCCGTTCCAAGGAGAGCAGGCAAAGGCAGTCGAGCGGCGGTTACGAGGTCGGGGATACGACGTACCGATTCGTCCAGATAAAGCGTGACCGCTTCTTCGGCACTGAGAAGGTCTGGGTCGGCGATGCCCGCGTGTCCCTCACCGATCTGGAACGTACGTTGCTGGATGGTCTGTCCATGCCCCAACACTGCGGAGACTTTGCCGAGGTGCTCCACGCCTTCGAATTGGGCCTGGAACAACTGAACACCGAGCGCATTGCCGAATACGCCATCAGGCTAGGGGTAACGACTGCCAAGCGTTTGGGGTGGGCACTGGAGTCTAAGGGAGTCCCCTTGTCCAAGTTGAGGGATTTGGCAGAGTTGCCCATCAAGGGTTACCGCAAGCTAGATCCCACGGGACCTCGACGAGGGCCGTGCAACAGGCGCTGGATGGTCCAGGAGAACCTGCCCGGCATGATTGCGGGATGAGACCCCTCCGCACCCGTCTCCAAGAAGCTCGTAGGAGACTGGGCATCCCCTGGGAAGTGCTTGAACGAGACTACCTGTTGTCTTGGGTGTTGGCCGGGATTAGCCGGGTGCCAGTGCTCAAGGACACGCTGGTGTTCAAGGGTGGAACGGCCCTCCGGAAGTGCTACTTCGGCGACTACCGCTTCTCGGAGGACCTGGACTTTTCTGGACTCGATGGGGTTCCAACTGGCGGGCAGATGCAGCGTTCTGTGATGGAAGCGTGCGAGAGTGCGGCTCGCCTCCTGGACGAATACGCTCCTGTAGAGATCGCCTGCGAGCGGTATCTGGAGCGTGAGCCGCATCCGGGAGGCCAAGAAGCCTTCAGGATTCGAGCAAGGTTCCCGTGGCAGGGCCGCCTGCAGACCAGCATCATGATTGAGATAACCGTGGATGAGACTGTCCTGCGGCCACCTGAGAGGCGGCGGATCGTTCACGAGTATGGTGAACCCCTCGGCGCTGAGCTCCAGGTGTACTCACTTGAGGAGATAGTCGCCGAAAAACTGCGTGCGCTCCTTCAGCAGGCGGAAATGTTCGAGAGACGCGGTTGGAGTCGTTCACGAGCCCGGGACTACTACGATCTCTGGCGGGTACTTAGTGAATATGGCGGCCGCATGAATCTGGAAGGCTTCGACTCACTGCTTCGTGAAAAGTGCTCCGCCCGGGCCGTTTCTTTCGCACGGCCCGAGGACTTCTTTCACGACGCCATGCTCTCCTACATCGAAGAGACCTGGGAGCAGTGGCTCGGCCCCTTGGTGCCAGAATTGCCCTCCTTTGACACCGTCATGAGCGAACTGCGTCCCCAGGTGGCGGCGCTCCCCTTAAAGGGATGCCATCTGTAACTACAACCGGCCTAGGATGGCGAAAATCCCCAGAGTAGGAGCATCTCCAGTTTTGTCCAAGAGACTTGGGCTGACCTGCCCTCTTTCACCTGCATAGCATGGATGAGGGCCGCAATAACCACAGAAGGAGGAGATGCCATGGGTAAACAGGCCGACCGCGACAATCACGCAAATCAAATGAACCCGAACAACGACGCGTACTGGCAGGCGAGAGGTCAGGATGCTCGCCCAGAGGATTGGAAGGAGCTTTCCCGCAAAGGGGACAGCCTCCCAGGACAGAAATCAGTCGGCAAACCAGGCGATAGGGAGTAAGAGGCAAAGAAGGGTCGGGCCTTCCAGCGGCGGAGTACCCGGCCCTTCAATTGGGACTTCTGAATCTGGCATGGCGAAAACGAAGACAGAAAGACAGAGATTCAGGGCGCCGCTCAGCGGGCAGATCATAGGAGCAGCGGTTAGGGAGCTTCGTCTCCAAGACGAAGATCTAAAGAGTAAGACTGCCGCGCGTTACTTCAAGGGTGGTCGGATCAAGGACGACAGCAAACGCGAGATATTCGAGGTCCTCGGCCAGGCACTTGTTGACCACGGCATCATCCCGCCGTCGCCCTTTCTGGAACAGGAGGGAATTTCCCTAAACAAAGTCATCTCATCAGCGATCGCTTGGTACGCTGACCAGTGGGATCGACTTGTGGGCTACATGCGAAGCGCATCGGCCCCTGTGGACAGGCCTGATCTGGCTGCCAGCGCGTACCTCAGGCTAGCGACTATAGATTTGTCCCTTCGAACCACGGCAGCCTTGTGGCTGGGGGAACTGCCTGCTCCAGATGAAGGGACGCCTCTGTGGGCCAGGAATAAAGGGAGGTCGACGTATCTGCGACGACTTCTGGACGGCTGCGGGCCAGATGGCCCGACGCGTGACCAACTCGCTGAACGGCTGGAGGTATCCAATAACACGATCGACAACTGGTTGGACACCGATACTCGGCCGACATGGTTCCACGTCAACCGGCTCGCCGAGGAACTAGCGCCCTACCATGCTGACCTCGGCATGGAGAACCTTCAGAGTCGCCTTCATCGTCACTACACCCTGTCCGGTCTCTGCGACCTCCTCTCAGCCCACGTTGGACGGGATGCAGTTGTCGACCTGGCGACAGCTCTGGTGCGATTTGTCAGCCGCACCCTTACCGGACTCAGACAATTCAGCAAGCTGAACCCTGATGATGCTGCGAAGCGGCAGTTATTCATTCTTTTGCTGGGAACCCGGTGTATGGGGACCGATCACCTGCTGCGGGCACTCTGGCGCCAGGAGCCCGATCCCGTATGGTCCACGGACCTGTTGGCAGCCTCCAAACCCTGGCACCTGCGGCTCACGCATGTGATGCAGCACTTGGGAGAGCTAGACCAGGTGGTGAATATTGTCCATGACGAGTTCGGCATCCCTAAGGAGGATGCGGAGTCCTTGCTGGATGAGGTGCTCCGCGACGTTCAAGCCGATCCCAGCCGCCTCACTGTCAAAGACCCCTCAGAGTTGGATGGGATGACAATGGTCAGGATTAAGGGAGACGCAAAGTTCAGCGCCAGGAACAGGGTGACTCAGTACGCTCAGGCCATGTCCGAGGGAGACCTAGATACAGCCATCCTTCATGTCAGGCGGGCGGTAGAGCTTCAGCCGGAGAGTGCCGAGTATCATTTTCATCTCGGAGCAACGCTCGGTATGGCCGGTGAAGTTGACGAGGGTGTCCAAGAGTGCCGGATAGCGGCCGGTCTTGATCCCACTTGGGAGTTACCCGAGGTCGAGGTGGGGATCATTCTGTTGAATGCAGGGCGCGAGGAAGAGGCACGAGACCATCTTGAGAGTGTCGCACTTAGCCAGAGCGATCATTCTGCACACCTCGCCTTCAATCTCGGTATGGCTCGGTTACGGTGCGGTGAGGTTGAAGGAGCCTTGAGTGCCCTGACTGCGGCGATCGAAGTCAAACCGGACCACGCTTCGGCCTTGGACGCTGCTGCCCATTGTTCCTTCCTGTTAGGTGACGGTAAGAGGGGAAGGCGCCTGGCAAAGCGGGCGAACCTCCTCGGTCACTCTGAGACCTACCACGACTGGCAAGAAGGAAGATACCGCAAGGTAAAGGGCTAGAACGATCCTCGGTGGGAACTCTCCCCCGGCGAAGGATCCACAGTCCGAGGGCTGTGGCAACCTTACTGCCCCGGTGTATCAGGGGATTACTGGATCGCGATCAGAACATGGCCCGCCTAGACTCTGCCGGACGCTCAGCGCGTAGTCTGTCCAACTGGGCTTGTAGATACCTTTGGCCTTGCTGACCAAGAGTGTTCCATCTGGCAAAGAGCGGGGCCATGTCCGCTCTTCATCTCGATGCTGCATGAACCAGCCTAGAGCGGACCGATGGCGACTTGAAAGCCGTGCAATGGACCCATTGACATCGGGCATTCTGAGCTGCCTCATTTATTTGCTCCTATAGCACATCGCGCAAACTATGGCCTGGTTGTTCTTCGATCCACGGTCCGTACAACCGTTAATCCCGTCGAAGGGCAGGTACTAGGTTCCCGGCAACTTCGGGACGGCGGTATAGGCCTATAGCGACCTTAGGTGTCTTCTTACTACGGCCCTAGCGAGCGGTAAGACCATCCCTGGCGCCGCAACAGGTTAAAAGTATCTAGAGTCCGTAACTCTCCCTGAGTGCGAGTTAGCTTTGCCTCTCGCAGCAACCCGGTCGGTTTTGCCAAGTCCCAGAGAGGATGAATTATGATGACCTGCTTGCCGCCAACCTCAAATCCGGGCAGCGGGCCAAAATCCCGGGGAGAAGTAGTATTGAATGAACTACAGAAGGAATCTCTCAACCTAGTCGCTAGGTCAAGCCAGCCTTCCAAGTCAGGCAGCGAAAAATCGCCGTCAAGTCCGCAGGTGAACGACGGAGAATGCAGGGTCCTCAAGAAAGAAACCCCCAATCGCCAGTCGAGCAGGCCATGAAAGGCCATATTCCTGTAGTTCCTGAGGCAATCATATCCAGAGGAGTCGCAGGCTCTTCTATGCTCCTCAGAGATGAGTGCGCCCATGATCGTGTTCTTTGGCTCCGTCAAGCTCGTCGTCGTAGCCAGAATATGTGTCCAGTTACCCTCTAGCCATGCCGTAAATCCAGCTCCGTTTGCCAGATGGTCACTTATGATGATCTCCCCGGCCTTCGTTCCACCTGCCAGTTCGACTTGCCTTACATTGCTAATGTCAAGCTCGTCGGGATCCACATCCATTTTTTCTGCGGCAACGAACCTAAGGATGAATGCGGCCGAATAGTACGCTGCCTTTATCCCCGCTGAAGCCAGAGGGTCAATCAGAAGGCCTTGGGATCTGGTTGCTGGCCTGATTCGAAGTACATCCGTAGTCTCGGGAGATACCAAGGCGACGGATTCTGATTCTGCTTGTGGCGCGAAAACCATTCCGTCGTCAGCCTGGAATCTCCGGTCTATCCACTGGTTATCGAGCTTTAGGCCCCTGAGCGTGGTTGTCCCTAACGCACCCCAGAACAGCTGGCCACGCCGGCTATTGACCCTGTAGACCCTTCCTGCTGCGGAGAATCCAATGGCGCTGTTTGTGTAAGGTACAGGCTGACATGGCAGCGGATCCGACTCAGCAACCGTAGACACACCTGTAGCCAAAAGCTCTCCCTCTTCGACGGCGTCCCTACCCTTGCTCAAGGTAGTCCGGAATGCGAGAGGCACGGCGATCTGGAACAAACGAAAAGCAGGCTCATCGCCCGTTGCACAACCACACTCTGGGCACCTGTCATGTTGAGGCTGGATATCAGAAGTACTTGTGTAGTGGCAGCGTTCGCAGCGTGACATCCAACGCCTGGCGGGCAATGGGTCGTCTGAACTTGGATGCCATTGGGCTCCGCGGCGCCGCAAAGGAGCCGTAAACCCGATCGCCCGGTGCACGCGCTTATCTTTGGTTCTCTGCGAACCCGGAGCGAATTCGGTGATGGCTAGGTCTAGGTCCCGGTCGATTTCCGAGGATCCTCGCCCCGAGAGTTCGTGGTAAAGTGCCCGCACCCTCGACGGCATGCCGTACATCGGGAGGATAGCGGCCTCCGCGAGTCGCTCGGCCAACCCATCACCTGTGAGTTCAGGGTTTGCGCATGCTAGCTGGATCCTGTCGAACAGCCGCTGTCTAACGTAGAGCGCCAGGTCACTTGGGGAAACGCCACCTGAAGAGCCGGCACACAGAGATGACGCTATTTGATCTACGTCCTGTGCACTCTGTAGCCAGGCCCTGATCGTGTCTCTCCTCTCAGTATCATCCAGCCAGTTTTTCACTAACCCTAACTCGCCGTGACTGTCCGGTGGACTGGTGCTCTCCCACCAGCGAACTCCAGCGCTCAAGAAGGCCCGGCGGAGGGCCTCCTTCACCATCAGCCGCAGGGCAATTTCTGGACGTGATGTAGAAAGGAACGGGACGGGCGGCGGGTCTCCTGTAATTCGCTCCGGATACTGGTAGTAGAACTCGTCGTGACTCCGGCCGCGACAGATGGTAAGCACTGTTGAGAATGCCTGGCCTCGTCTCCCAGCCCTGCCTGCTCGCTGCTGGTAATTGAATCGCATGGGAGGCATGTTCCCCAGGACCACCCCTTGGAGACTTCCGATGTCAATGCCAACTTCCATCGTCGTGGTCACGCTCAGCATGTCGATCTCATCAACCACCGGGACGATAGGGTGAGTTTCTCTGTTGGCCAGATCTACAGTGATGTTGCGGAACAACCTCTGTCGTTCTGGCTGGTCATCGGTCTGAGCAGTGAGTTCTTCGGAATGAAAACGGAGTGGTTTGCGGAGATCCACCGCTTCCTTTGCGTAGTAATTCCGCTGGTGCAAATCGGCACAAGTAGAGTCTGGAGCCTTATCAAGTGTCGCTTGGCAAAACAAACTAGTGCAGAGGCCTGGATTGTAGAGATGTGGTCTTGTACAAGACGGGCAGGTCCAAACAGGGTCAGCCGGGATAGCGATGCGGACGAGAAGACGCCGGGGCTTGATTGTCAGATTTGAGTGCCCCCCGGCCCCACAGATAGCCTTCCACACCACCTCCAGTAGCCTGTTTTCTCCAATCCCGTGAATGCCTGCGCAGTTCTTCACATAGTTCCGGAGCCCTGCTCGCGCAGCGTCCCAATCCGGCCAGCTTGGAACTGGAAACGCATCTGTGTCTTCCTGTGGGTATCGATACAAATCTCCCATGACCCGGAGTGTACCGTTCAGGAGATTCCTGAACTGCTCAGGCGCTAGCCCGCACTCACCCGCCAGCCGCTCCACATCTTCGTCCCCTAGATCGACCATCGGATAGCCCAGTCCCGCAGTCTCGAATCCGAAATAGAGCCGCGCGAAGAGAACAGAGCAAATCTCGCTCATTACCTTCGAACGCAGCCGTTCGCGTCCAAATTGAAGACCCTTCGGCGAGAGATCGGATCGCCACCCGCCTTCTTCATCAATAAAATCAAATAGTGATGTCCATCGTCGGTATTCGTTGTCGTACAGGAAATGCTGGTACAGGATGTCCTGGCCACCCGGGTTGACTCCAAGTGCCTTGAACCTGCGAATGAGCAAACCTGGACCCTCTCCATCTCTGTCCTCGAAGAGGGCACGTAGAGGTACTATCCGGGTAACCCCGCGAGTAGATATCTCATCTAGCTCGAGCTTGGCATCAGACACGTACTTCTCCAAGTTCGAACGCATGCCGGGGTCCGGGACGTCAGGAATAGTTAACTCTGCCCGCTGCAATAGGCTCTTGAAACGCCCAACAAGCCCGGGATTCTCCTTGGCCAACTCCCCGGCTTCCAGGCTGGAAGGCTCCCCCTTGGCCTGCAATTCAGAGAGAAGCAACGGCTCCCTGATTGCCACCTTGCTTAGCTCGTTGTACATAGCCTCACGCACAAGGTCGAGATAGTGAGACCGTTCAATGCCATTGGCGAGTTCGGCTGCATCCTGTCGGCTGTCGGAGAAGATGACCAGCTTCTTGGAGCCCTCGGGAAGGAAATAGAACATCTCCTTGGACAGTAGCTGGGTGACTTTCGTGAAACCAGTACGAAACCCCCGGATTGGAGATTTCCGTATCCTGCGTCTCGTATAGTCCGCCCCGCACAAGGGACACATTGAAGGCAGAGCTCCAATCTTGTCCTCGTCGCTGGGATTCGGTATGAGGAATGTGTAACCTGAAACCAAGGTAGAGGCACCACCTGCTAATCCTAGGCGGACCCGACCGGTTGCCGGGTCTAGCGTGGCTGGCATCCAACGGGCGTCCTCCCTGTTCTCTTCAAGACCAGGCTGGCGCCACTTCTGCGAGTCGGCGTTGAGCCCGGTTCCACCGGAGGGCCAGAACACTGCGAACTCCCTGTAGTTTCGTCTTTCGACAAATCGGGCCGCGTGCCGGTCAGGGATACCCTCTATGTCTGCATCAGCCGTCAGGAGTTCCCACCCTTGATTGGCGGGCAATGTGAACCTGCTTCCCCCGAACATAGTTGTGCCGCATACCTCGCAGTACAGCATTTCTAGGACTCTATGCGGGTTGAGCTGATCGTTACAGAGAATTCGGGAGTCCCGGAATAATTCGCCCGCTGTGCGGTTAGCATCCATGTCTATAGGAGAACAGTTGCATCCCGGGCTAGTGCACGCCCAGAGCCCTTCAATATTCCTGAAAAACCAGTGCAGTCTGAACGAAGGTAGGCGTGAGTTCTGACCGCACAAGTCTCGGGCCATGAGAAGACCGCGAGTCGCTTCTAGTGCGGTCTGGTTGTCACAGCTGTGGCCAAAAAGCTGGCGTGAGAACTCGGAAAGACGGGTAGCCCTCGTTATGTTGCCGTCAAAGCAGGCCGAGAGCATCCTCGCTCCAACATCCAGGTATTCCGGCCCGAGCGCTTCTTCGAGGCTCGCATTGGGAGGCGCGAGGGCGGTGTCCCCTGCTTGTAGTAGTGTCGCTGCAATGGCATCCGGATCACTGGTCCCTCGACTCACAAGGGCAGCGACGGCTGCAAATGCTTCTGTTGGCAGAGTGATGCCCGGGTCGAAGGCAGGAGTTTCAGCAGGGTAGCCAGGGACGATCTGGGAGCTTGCCCATCTTCGTCCGAAGAAGTCTGACAGGAACTCGAGGCTCTCTGGATCGTCTTGCTCAAGGGAAGCACTGGAACCCAGAACCCTCAGCTTGGGGCTATCCGGTGACAAGCCAAGCCTGAGCAGCAGAAGTTTCAAGAGATATGCCACTTCGGTCCCGGCCGTGCCCCTGTAGAGATGAATCTCATCAACGATGAGATGAAAGACACTTCCCTCCTTTTCGAGCCACGTCTTGGTCTTCTCGAAGATGCCGTTGTCGGCGTCGCGCATCAGCATGATGCTAAGCATGCTGAAATTTGTGATCAGAATGTCGGGAGGCGCATCCTGCATATCCCACCTAGAACGCATCTCGCCGCCATCTAGCCGGGGAAAGAAGTAGCGAACGTCTTCGTCACCACTTCGCTGCGCGTACTCTTCAACAGCATCTGCCGCAGCGCCAATTTCCTTGAGTTTCGCCGCTAGTTCCTCAATTCTTCGCCGGTCTGGAGTTTGATTGCCTGCCTTGTTAGGCTTGCCGAATTCATGGCCTGGCACTGGCGTTTCACCGTTGTACCGCCCAAAGTAGATCTTGTTTCCTAGACGATGTTCGTCAAACCATTTGCGGGATTCAGGGGAGTCCAGGCTGCGGCGAAGCCGGCTGAGCTGGTCTTCAACCAGGGCATTCATTGGGTAGAGGATGAGGCCTCTTACGGCAGCATCGCGTGCTTCGTGGGCCCTCTGCGCAACCCTCAGTGACTTTACGATTCTCCGGGAACTACCACGCAGGGGAATACACTCGTTACGCCAATCTTCATCTGCCCACCAATCATCCTGGTGGGACGGCCTTTGCCCAGGCTTGCTCCAGGCTGCTGACTCCCGGACCAAGTAGGCTATGAGAGGTAACAGGAAAGACTCGGTCTTCCCCGAGCCAGTCCCTGCTGTGACTACAGCGCTGCTACCCCTGAGGGCCTTCTCCAGCATCTCAACCTGGTGCTGGTAGAGTTGGAAACTCCCAACAAGGCCGCAAGAGGCTAGATCCTTGAAATCAGAAATCGTGCCAGCATCTAACCCCGGGAGGTCTGCCCCGGCAAGGTCCCAGATGGATTTCCCAGATGACAGGTAGCGGGGCAGCGGCTCGATCCACGGTTCCTGGCAAATGGCCCCAGGCCGTCTAAGCATCCGATCGCGCTCGGCCTCAAGGCCAGGATACTGGGTGCCGAAGGCGGTCTTGACGTAGTTGATGTAGCTTTCTTTAACCTTCTCGAACGCAGCTACGACATCCATTTAAACTCCTGGTCCTAGCTCATATTGCCCGGCTTTATCCGCGACCATGCGGTAGATACTTGGGGGCACCTCCCTAAAGACCTCATAGCGGATGCGAAGGCCCGGATCGGCTTCCCGACTACCCCGGCCCACACGAGGCGCGTAGCCTGAGCAAAGGCCAAGCGCCCTAGCAAGCAAGGCTGGAAGCGGCGTTGCTAGGGGAACGAACACATCCCTCTTGACGGGATCGTACTGCAGGTTTCGTACTGAACAAGCAGACAGAATGGCGTACCTGCCCCAGTCGGGCTCTAGCTCAGCGAATTGACCGTCACGCCAGAGGCGATACCTCCAGATAGTGGTGGCAGGATCTTGGTACCTGCTTAGCCTCGTCCCAGGAGGCGTTTCCCCTTCTGTCTGGAACTTGAGGTCACTGACATCGAAGTCTTCGCGCTGCCAGTTCAGGTCCTCGTCTTCAGACCAGGACAGGTTTCTGCAGTACTCGTCCAGCGATACTGAGACCTGGGCCATGCTTCGTGCGGGCGGTTGGTCCAGGTATGGTATTCCCATCCGCTCAGCGGTGGCGCGGATGCGCTTATCGCCGTCTGCCTTGACCTCAACGCGTGCTGGTGCATACGGGCTCAAAGGGGTTTGGGAATGCGTAGAGGTACTTGCACCCTCTACCGCCGCAGCTCTTCGCAAGTCGCGCAAGGTGCTAGGGGATCTGGCCCCGCAGAGCACCGCCCTGCGTATTCCGAAACCAGGAAGAGTAGCCAGTGCTGGAGGAGCTACGAAAACGTTGATCCCCTGGGCTCCGAATCTCACATCAACGTGGCCTAAGGAACTCAGCATGCGAAGCGCGCGCCATCGGAAGTAGACTGCAGTTTCCTGTTCCTCACGGATTGACGCGACAACGTGCCTGCGATGCACTTCGTCGAAGCACCTCTTGAAAGTTCCCCAGGGAGTCTTCCTCCAGGCGGAAAGCGAATATAGAAGGATGTCGCCACAGTCATACATTACGAGCGACCTCCCCGAACTCTGCCCATAGTGCCCGCAATGTGGGCAGCGCAGGCGGCGTGATTCGCCTGCGCCAGTACCAGATGAGCTTTTTCCAAGTGCGCATCTCACGAGGGGTCCCTGCAACCCCTGCGTACGGAGAGGCGCCGTCGAGGCTCTCGCGCAGAAATACAGCATGTCCTTTCCGGCGCTTCATCATCTTGATCGCCCAGACCGGTCGCCAACTTGAAGGGAGCTCCTCGTGCGGCCACTCGACCACCTGTCCTGGCACAGGTCCAACAAGCGAACACCTGGCATTCCCTAGTTCGGACTTCATGTCCTCCAAGAGTTCGGCAGCAGAGGCTCGATGCACTGGTAGTCCACTCACAACGTGGGCGCCGACGACCGAAGGACCGTCGTGACTTGTGGAGTACGATGGCGAGACAATTGGATCGAGAACTACCGCAGGCTCCAACGACGGCAGGCTAAAGTCACCGGTCAGGAACAGGGATTGGCTTGCCACCGTCTCGGTACCGTTCTTGGCCTCAAGGGTAATCCTGGATTCTGTTGGAAGACCTTCTGGCAAGACAAAAGCGCCTCCTGCAGCGCGCGCAGACATTGACAACCCGCTACAGTACAAGCCCGTGCCCGGCGGACCGCCTTCGAGTGCGACATCAGGAGGGGCAAAATTGAAGAAGTTGTTGCCCCTCCCGCTTCGAATCCCCCCAACGAGCCGGAGGCGGCTGCTGGGAGGGAATGATAAGTACGGGAAGTCGTATCTGACCTTTTCGTTGCCTGTTGCCTCGGAAACGCTGGCAAGTCTCCAACCGGCTGGTAACCCTCGTAGCACGTTCAGTTCTTGAAATCCACGGCATTCGAGTGAGGCCCATTGTTCTAGCTGTGACCAGTAGAGTTCCCTGTATGCGAGGTAAAACGATTGCCCTCGCGGCAGAGCGTGAACCTCAATCAGACCGGGGATACCCTCGGATGTGCCCTCGATGAATACACGGACGGGCCGACCGGGTAATCGCAGCAACAACCCTGCCTGTCCAGTTCTCACTGCTACTCCCTCGTTCCAGTCCAAGCGGGTGGCGTCGAAGACCTCTTTTGTCTCCAAAGTCGAAACAGGTAAAGACCACCCCTCCATGTACTCCCCAGCCAGAAACTGGCCAGGTATTCCGGGGATCTCAAGGAGGAGGCCGTCCTCGGGGAATTCTCGCTTCAATCTACAGCGGACCGAGGCCGTGGCTGTACCGGCAATCATGTCGAGGTCAACGCCTAATCGGAGCCCTGCAGATGCGAACCTTGTTGGCCGACCACCTTGGCCAGTGCCTAGTATCTCTCCATCCCATTCAGCTAGCTCGTCGGCGACAACATCCAGAATGGCCCTGTAGTGATCGGCGTCATGTCGGCTTTCAAGCAGGCGGAGCGTTCTCGGCCTTAAAAGGTCCCTTGAAACCTGGCTACGTAGTGCCCTGGCAAGCTCGTCGGCGGGTGGCGTGGCAGTTGGGTCCAGATTCGCCTCATAGAAAACTCGAGGCAATGCCAGTCGCTCCTGCTCGGTCAGCAGCGACTGGGCAAGGGGGTAGCCTATGTGAATGTGCCCTCCGATGGTGCGCGCTTGAAACAGGCCTAGCTCCCCTGCTTTGTCGAGGCCAGACCAGGTCTCCAGGTCATCCCAGAGTTCCTGCATTCTGTTGAACGAAGGAAACATGCCATCTCCGGGGTCACCCAGCAGATCTCGCAAGCGCGGGTAGTAGGCATGCGGTTCAAAGTCCCCATCAGCGCCGTCGGCCAGAACGAATAGACCTAGAAAGGCGATATACGGGGGCAAGTCGAGCCCTCTGGCCCGCCATCCTTGGTACGCCTGGAGAGCACGCTGGCAGATTCCCACACGAGTCGTCCAAAGGGGTCCTTCCTGCACCGCGTCAATGAACGTCCCGGCAACAGCACCAAGCTCACTCTCTAGATCTGAAATGAGCTTGCTATTGACATATAGGTGGACGCTGCGTCCAGCCATGTCTGCATTAAAGAAGTGCCCCGCGATGGCATTGTTCCAGCGAAGGTACTGGTTCATTGGTCGCCAGGCCCGGCGTCCTTCCCATTGATGGCCGCAAGGTAGCTGGCATGGGCGCACCAAGATGCTAACGGGCACTCGCCGCAACAAGGTGACCGGGCCTTGCAGATGCCCGCGGCGAAGTCCAGCAGGCCATAGTTGTGCTCCCTAGTCCCCTTGGCAGGTAAGAGAGACCATGCAATTCCCCACACCATATGAGCTCTTCTGATGTCGCTTGCCGGATCGATTCCCGCTAGCCGGGAGAGGACACGAACGATGCTCAGATCCACCACTGGCACGCGACGATCGAATGCAAAACAAGCGACCGCATGAGCGGAGTAGATACCCACGTGTGGGAGCTTCATCAGATCTATGGGCCAGCTTGGTATCCCTCCAGCTTCGATCAAGGCAGCCGAAAGCTGGAGCAACGCGGTAGTCCTTTGCCGACCGAAGCCGAGGCAGGAAATGTGCCTGTAGAGCACTTCCGGGTCTGCAGATTCCAGATCGACAGCGCTGGGGTACGTCCTGATCAACGTCGGCCATACCGCAGCAACCATCTCTGCCCGCGTTTGTTTCAGCAGGACCTCTGCCACGAGAACCCCGTATGGACTGGTTCCTACTTCACGCCAGGGAAATGAACGCCCATGCGCCTTGTACCAGGCTACAAAGAAGCCGTCCGGGATCGTCACGCCCCTCTCACCAGTGAGAGGGGCATGGCAGCTACCTATCTCTAGTCCTTCATCCAAATGGCACGTTCACCTGCGGCATCGAATTGCGACGTATAACCCAGCCCCTTGGAAATGGCTGCGGCGACCCCTTCGCCAAGAGGCGGCGGCAAGGCATCTGAAACGAGCTGCACCTGCTGGCTAAACGTGCCCTTCAGTTCATAGGAATCAGGAAACCCCTGCAGGCGCATAGCCTCGTAGATCGAAAGGCGCCTACGCATGTCCGGATGTACGTGTACCTCTCTGTGACCATAGGCCACGGTGTAGCTGGGCTTGTCCCAGCTAAGAACCCTGAAACTCCTCCCTCGGTTATCGCCAGGTTCCAACATGCCGTTTGTGAATTTTCTTGACTTTGGAACCATGGCGACGTGGTTGGGGTGATGCGGGATCTCGGATGCATCCAGATCCCTGCGGAAGAAGGCCGGTTCCGGTAAGCCCTCAAGTGCAACCCTGGCATTAGCGGGCTGCTTATCTCCCTCCGGGGGGTCTAGCACAAGCCCGGGATGTCGCTCGCGGTTAATCCCGATAACGATGACCCTATTGCGATTCTGCGGGATCCCAAAACTCCCAGCGTTGACGACTTTCTCGCGGACACTGTACCCAGCCTTCTTGCAGAGTCTCTTGAAATCCATGTAACGCCTGCTATGCCGCTTTTGAGTGAGGCCAGGTACGTTCTCGAACACGAAAAAATCCAGCCCGAAGCGAGAGGTGAATGCTTGGATCACACCGGCGTAGCTAGCGAGAAGTTTGCGCCTGGGGTCTCTCTTCCTCTGGTGCACATTAGAAACCGAGAACGCTTGGCAGGGCGGGCCACCGATTATCCCGACAGGGCCTTCATCGCCGTTGATGCTGGTCCAGAGTTCCACTAGGTCATCGGGGTTACATCCGGCTATGTCTAGGAGGGCGACGTGGGTGTCCGGATCGTTCCAACGGTAGGTTTCTACGGCAGCCGGGTCTATATCCACAGCAAGCCCCGGCTTGAAGCCAGCCAGCTTGAATCCTAGGTCGATCCCACCAGCGCCCGAAAAGAGGCTAAGGACTGGCCAAGGCCCGTCTTCCTCCGGGATTGCATTGCTCGCTTGTGGGTTAGTTTCCATTTGCTCCCGATTGCAGTGAGATTCTTGCACACTCGCTATGCTAAGACACGGCTGCCCGGCACTCCTAGGACGATTGGACAAGGTTCTGGGGACATCCCGCATCGATGGGAAGGCGGACGACGTAGCACGGCCAACGAACAGCCACGGCGCCAGAACATCCACCGCAGCAGCTCAGATCTATAGACGCTTAGGAGGGGACTGCCGATCCTTCCGTTACCGCCATTACCTCTCTGATCAGAAGAGAGTAAGTTCGAATAGGTCGGGGCCGACTCCATGGAATTCTTGGAGGACCCCATCCTCCACTTCTGATCCGCAAGTGGACTAACGCACCTGAGGACCGTCTTAACTAGGTAGCGTGGGTTTGCCGCCGCTCGGAACTTAGCTAGTCAAGGGCACCAGCAGCGGATAAGACGTTGGAGTTGGGCCCGTTGCGGTTGCGTGCCCACAGCCATATATTGGTACAAACGTTCTCAAATGAGGTGGCGAAATGGACAGCCATGCTCCCGTGACCAAGTGGCCAAGGACAGCAGGAATAGGGCTCCTGTATAGACGAACACATTTCCTCACGCCGAGCTAAGGCGTCATTGCCATCGAAAACAAAGCACACGCATGAGCACTTCCACATCAAGTAAGAGTAAGAGTCTTCCTGACCGCTCTACCCGCCTGCCGCGCCGACGTCCGCATTCTGGCCCGAACACCGCCGCCCGTAGGGCCCGGCGCACGCGGACTAGGTTCGCCTGTAAACGCAGGAAATCCTTCAGGACCTGTAGGGACGCGCGCGGGCGGCCGGCGTCGCACGGCTCGATTTCCCTCCAGGTCAAGTGGCGAACCGGTCCTCGAACGAGGCAGTGGAACGAGCTCTGGAGGGACCTACTGGCCGGGCTCGCCACGACGTTTGAGAGCCAGGAGTACGCCGGCGGAATGTCTCCGGCAGCACCCGAAGGAGATGTACCGAAAACGAGGGAATCGTTGGAGCAGCTGCATCATGCTGAGGTGGATCGCGTTGATTCCAGGGATTCTCAACAGGTCGCTCGCTAGGATTGGAGAAGCAATTCAATTGATGTGCAGGCAAGGAGCAAATCATGAAGGCTATCGTCTACTCGCGTGTTTCGACAGACGCTCAAGAGCGTGACGGGACCTCCCTGGACACTCAGGAGCGCGCGTGCGTGGAGTTTGCGACGGAACGGGGCTGGGACATCGTCCGGAAGGTCCGAGATTCGGCCAGCGGCTCATTGCTGGAGCGTGAGGGCCTCGGTGACCTCCGCACTGCAGTCCGGCACGGCGAGGCGGATGTGGTCGTGGCGTACGCGGTCGATCGCCTATCACGAAGCCAGAACCACATCGGATTGCTGTTCGACGAATTTGAGACCGCCGGTGTCAAGCTGGAATTCGTTACCGAGCGCTTCGAGGACACCGCGGTGGGGCGCTTCATCATTGCGGCGCGAGCATTCATAGCAGAAATTGAGCGGGAGAAGATAGCCGAGCGCACCATGCGCGGGAAGGAAGAGCGGGCAAAGAGTGGGCGCATCCCTCAGGCAACGGGACGGGGCATCTACGGCTACAAGTACGACCGGGAAACCGGTCGTCGCGTCGTTGACCCGGTTCAAGCCTCGGTCGTTCGCCGAATGTTCGAGGACTTCGCCGCGGGCGGGTCGCTTATGGGGATTACTAACGCACTGAATGAGGAAGGAATTCCCTCCTACAGTGGCGGGACGTGGTCGCCATGGACCGTACGCAATGTGCTTCTCAATCCCGTGTACTGCGGGCGCACGTTCTATAGGCGTACCAAGGCCAAGTACAGACGTGATCCGGCGACCGGTCGTCGGCGTCGGACGATGGTAGTCCGTGACCGCTCGAAGTGGATCGAGGTGCCAGGCGCGACCCCGGCAGTAATCCCGGAGTCTTTATTTGAGGTGGTACAGGTCCGGTTTCACGATCCGGAGCGTCGACGGGTAGCACAGCGAAAGTACGCGTATCAGTTGAGCGGCCATGTCAGGTGTGCGTTGTGTGACAGCGCCATGGTGGGTCAGACAGCCAGCGGGGGAAGGTACCAGTATTACCGTTGTCGGCGCTCCTACGCCGGCCCGCGCAATGATCGTTGCCCAACGAGATACGTTCGCGTCAGCGTGCTGGAGGACGCGGTGGTCAGAGAGGTTGCAGCGGTCCTCTCTTCTCCGGAAGTGGTGTTGGCCGAATTGAGGCAGGCGTCTAACGGTGGCGTAGACAGTCGTGAGTTGGCCGCTGCCCGTGAACTTATGACATCGCTCGAAAAGCAACGAAAGAGGCTGCTTCGGCTATACCAGATGGAGGAAATCGACGATGCATATTTGCAGAAGGAGTTATCTGCCATCCAGATTCGGCGCTCCACCGTTGAGGCGACGATAGCACGCGCGGAAAGATCCGCTCCCCTGCCAAAAGCCTTAGAGGACACCGCGGGCTTCACTGCAGCCTGCGCCGCGCTCAGGAAGAAAGTCTTGTCGGCGGCAGATGATGGTCAGTTGGATAGGATCGCCAGGGCGATGCAACTTTCCATCAAGGTGAAGCGGACTGATGAGGAATTAACAGGCGTAGTGGAAGGCTTGATTCCTGCCGAATATCGTAGTGAAGGAGTAGAAAATAGCGCTTTTGGTCATAATTCCACTCACCACTGGACGAACATGGGCATCACGACGTGAACATAGGTGTCGCGGCCGATTTGGCGCAGCACGCCGGGGCTGGACGGCGACGTCGTTTCTAATGCGACCTCACCATTTCCCATCACATCCAGCACCTCGGACAGATATCTGGAGTTAAAGGCTATTTTCGATTCCCCCTCGGCCGCCTCGACTTTGGCGTCAATCTCGCCTTGGTTCTCCCCAACTTCCTCAGCACGGGACGATATGCGCAACTTGCCGTCATCGTCGCCGCCTACCTGGAGCCTTATTATCCCGCTTCCGTCTCGGGCAAAGATTGCGGCGGTCCTAGTCGCACGCAGGAACTGTTCTTGGTCAACGACGACCCGCGCTTGATGCTCCTGAGGAATAAGTTGCGAGTAGTTGGGGAATGTCCCCTGAACTAGCTGCGAGACGAGTTCGACGTTGTCGAGCCGGAACAAGGCCTGGCTCTTCGAAGGGGTGACCGTGAACTCGACCGGGTCACTCTGACCAGTCGCTAGTCTATTGACCTCTGCAAGTGCGCGGGCCGGGATGATGAACTCGACCTCGTCTGGCACGGATTGCGCTAATTTGCCGCGGTAGACAGCGAGACGGAAGCCATCGGCCGCCGCAAAGGTGAAGTCGTCGCCACCCATCTCGACCTTTACTCCAGTCAGGACCGGCCGGGATTCATCTGTAGCGGCTGCGAAAACCACCTTGGAGATCGCCTCCCTGAGCGTCTCGATATCAATCTTGCCTGTGACCCCGGACTCCACCCCGGGTATCGGCGGGAAATCGTCCGCGGCAGTGCCGTTGACGCTTGCCTCGAATCGGGCACACTTGAGGGATAGACCGAGCGGCTGGCTCGAAGATTCGATGTCTATGCGATCAGCTGGAAGCGAATTCACGAACTCCGTAAGTAATCTGGCCGGTATGGTGATCGCCCCTTCTTCCTCGATCTGGACACCGATCCAGGTGCTGATAGCCACTTCCAGATCTGTCGCCGAGAGCTTCAACCGCCCTTGGTCTGTGGATAGCAGGACGTTTAGCGTGATAGGAAGCGTCGTCCTCGTCGCGACCGCACGCCCGACGATTGAAAGTCCTCTACTGAGGTTCTCCTGAAGGCACGATAAGCGCATGGTGATCGATCTCTCTTAAGGTGTCGGTAGTATAGGAATCGGCTCAATAAGGCGTCAACGCTCACGGGAATCCCCGTCCACTCCTATGGGTCGGGGCGCAGGCAAGCGCGGGCAGGCCTTACGTGCTCCCGACTATCAACCCGGTCTGACCGTACTCGCCGAGGTCTAATCGGGTCTATTGGACGGTTATGGTGCCCACCATGCCCAACGCCTGGTGGGGCACGCATATGAGTTCGTAGGTACCTGCGGTGTCGAAGGTAAAGGTCGTATCGTCGGTCATACCGCTTTGGACCGAAACGTTAATGTCGAGGTCCGGCACGGTGAAGGTGTGGAATTCGGACTCGGATTCCAGAACGAAAGTGATGACATCGCCAACAGCAAAAGTGAAGTCATCTGGATCGTAGATGTATTCTCCGCTTCCACCGGGGTCCTGCATCGAGACAAACACTTCCGTACCCCTGATAGCCGGTCCGCCGTCGTCGCCAGGCCCTCCAGTCGCCTCATCTGAAGGAGCTCTAGGGACCGGTGGCGGAGAGGCGGGCTGCACGCTGGCAGTCTCAGCGATCCCGATGCCGCTGCAAGCCGCTAGCGCGGCCACCGCAAGGCCGACGACCAGCACAAATGCAATCGTCTGCTTTATCACCCACATCTCCTCTGGGGCCCGGTCCCCATAAGGAAGCACTCTGAGCGCCCTTGGTGAAGCATTTCACACGCAGCCTAGCACTAGGGCTCCAAACCGGTCAACGCAAGTATGTATAACGTTTGTTGCTGAGTCCTTCAGGATCGATCTATGTTCGTCTATAGACTAATTCATCGGTCCTTCGGTCACTGACCTGTAGCACATGGGCTCTGTTACAATAGCGTGCACGGGGACGCGCGGTTTCGACAGGGAGTGTGTCTTCGGGATTGCAGGCCGAGGTGCCGTCCACCTCGTTAATCCGGCGGCAAAAAAGTAACTGGCGACAAACAGCTAGCACTAGCCGCCTAGAAAGGCGACTACGTCTCCGGTTTTCTCCCCAGGGGAATCGGATAGGCGCAATTCTCTGGGGTGCTGTCCCAAGGACGCCGATATACCGGGACAAAAGACCCTTCGGCTAGCCGTCGAGTGGATCCCCGCCGACAGGGAGCCTCGTAGGCAAAGCAATACAGTCGGCTAAGCCTGTAGTAGGTCCCGCCAAGTGTGCTCTCTGGACGGGGAGTTCGACCCTCCCCCGTCTCCACCAAGTTGACTTTATCCCATGGGCAAGGCGTTCCTGAGCTATCCGCCACATTGGCGCTCTAACTCAAGTGGTTGCAGTCCATTCGACCGATATACCTCCTCTACCGCTATAACTAGGCATTCGTGGTTTGAAGTCGATCTGTGTGGTGAGTTCGACCATTTGGGCGTCCCTGCCTTCCCACCCGTAAGGCTTTGCCGCAGGTCGCCATGCTCAAGAAGGAGCTTCTACTACGCCCATGTGTTTCCGATGGCGGCGGCTTTGTAGACTGATACGGAGACAAACTGAGGAGGACAAGACCCCGAGCCTACCAAGCCTCCAACCAAGGCGCCGATGTAACAAGTCCGTTGGATGAGGATGGTCTTTCAGTGTCGCCGGGGTGCAACTCCTAGACGGCCCTAGCGACGATTGAGGACGGGGTGATCACGATCGACCTTCAGGATTATTCACGTACCGGAAATGTCTGCGAGGGTCTGGGCGGACTAACGGAATAGTTGAATCGGTTCCCGGAACTGCCGCCTTGTGTGAAGCGCTACGGAACTTGTGGCGAAAGTGGCCAAAGTCGGAGCAACTCCAGTTTTGTCCAAGAGATTTGGGCTGACCTGTCCTCTTTCATCTGCACAGCATGAATGAGGGCCGCAATTGCAACAGAAGGAGGAGATGCATGGGTAAACAAGGCGAACGCGACAATCACGCAAATCAAATGAACCCGAACAACGACGCGTATTGGCAAGCGAGAGGGCTGGATGCTCGCCCGGAGGATTGGGAGGAGCGTACCCGCGAAGAGGAAAACTTCCCAAGACAGAGGTCAGTTGGCAAACCAAGCGATAGTGTGTAATAGGCATGCCGAGGGTCGGGCGTTTCAGCGGCCGAGTGCCCGACCCTTCGATTGGGATTTCTGAGTCTGGCATGGCGAAAACGAAGACAGATACACAGCGATACAGGGCGCCGCTCAGCGGGCAGATCCTAGGAGCAGTGGTCAGAGAGCTTCGTCTCCAAGCCGAAGTTCTAAAGAGTAAGACCGCCGCGCGCTACTTCAAGGGCGGTCAGATCAAGGACGATAGCAAGCAAGAGATATTCGAGGTTCTTGGCCAGGCACTTGTTGACCACGGCATCATCCCGCCGTCGCCCTTTCTGGAACGGGAGGGAATTCCCCTAAACAAAGTCATCTCATCAGCGATCGCTTGGTACGCTGACGAGTGGGATCGAATTGTGGGCTACATGCGAAGCGCGTCGGCCCTTGTGGACAGGCCTGATCTGGCTGCCATCGCGTACCTCAGGCTAGCGACGATAGATTTGTCCCTTCGCGCCACCGCAGCCTTGTGGCTGGGGGAACTACCGGCTCCGGACGAAGGGACGCCTCTATGGGCCAGGAATAAAGGAAGGTCGACGTATCTGCGACGACTTCTGGACGGCTGCGGGCCAGAGGGTCCGACGCGTGACCAACTTGCTGAACGTCTGGAGGTATCCAACAACACGATCGACAACTGGTTGGACACCGATACTCGGCCGACATGGTCCCACGTCAACGGGCTCGCCGAAGAACTAGCGCCCTACCATGCTGACCTCGGCAAGGCGACCCTGAAGGGTCGCCTTCACCGTCACTACGCTCTGTCCGGTCTCTGCGATCTCCTATCAGTCCACGTTGGGCGGGATGCAGTTGTCGACCTGACGACAGCTCTGGTGCGATTTGTCAGCCGCACCTTGGACGGACTCAGACAATTCAGCAAGCTGAACCCTGAGGATGCCGCGAAGCGGCAGTTACTCATTTTCCTTTTTGGAACCCGGTGTGCGGGCACCGAGCATCTGCTGCGGGCACTCTGGCGCCAGGAGCGGGATCCTGTGTGGTCCACGGACCTGCTGGCAGCCTCCAAGCCTTGGCACCTGCGACTCACGCATGTGATGCAGCACTTGGGAGAGCTAGACCAAGTAGTGAGGCTTGTCCATGAAGAGTTCGGCATCCCCGAGGAGGATGCGGAGTCCTTGCTGGATAAGGTGCTCCGCGACGTTCAAGCTGATCCGAGCCGCCTCGCTGTTACAGACCCCTCAGAGTTGGATGGGATGACGATGGTCAGGATTAAGGGAGACGCTAAGTTCAGCGCCAGGAACAGGGAGGCCCAGTACGCACAGGCCAAGTCCGAGGGAGACCTAGATACAGCGATCCTTCACGTCAGGAGGGCGGTAGAACTTCAGCCGGAGAATGCCGAGTACCATTTTCATCTCGGAGCAACGCTCGGCATGGCCGGTCAAGTTGACGAGGGTGTGCAAGAGTGCCGGATAACGGCCGGGCTTGATCCCGCCTGGGAGTTACCAAAGGTCGAGGTGGGGATCATTCTGCTGAATGCAGGGCGCGAGGAAGAAGCACTAAGCCATCTGGAGGGTGTCGCACGTAGCCAAAGCGATCTTTCTGCGCACCTCGCCTTCAATCTCGGTATGGCACGGTTACGGTGCGGTGAGCTTGAAGGAGCCTTGAGTGCCCTGAGTTGCGCAGTCGAAGTCAAACCCGACCACGCTTCGGCCTTGGACGCAGCCGCCCATTGTGCCTTCTTGTTAGGTGACGGAAAGAAGGGAAGGCGCCTAGCAAAGCGAGCGAACCTCCTCGGTCACTCTGAGACTTACCGGAACTGGCAGGAAGGAAGATACCGTCGCAAGGGCAAAGGGTAGGCGTGATCTTGTATGGGAACTATCAACCAAGGAAGGTGTATGGGGGCCTCCGGTTCGTCGGCCAATAGCGCTACAGGCCAGTCGTACTCCTAAGTGCACCTACAAACTTGTCCACTTCGTCGATGGTTTGGAAGGTTCCTCTTAGACCGCGTGCGCCCCTTTTCTCCTCCTCGGAACTGCCGGCCCATCCAGATAGATCTTGTTCGCGCGAGTTCGCAGGCAGCCACGTCCGCAGCTCATCAAAATCTATGCCCAATTGGCCCTTGAGGCGGTCCGCGTGCACACTGAAGCCCATGCCACCGTTTTGACTGTCGCGCTCCGCCTTGACGATGAGGACCGTTCTAATGCCCCCGTCATCTCGCCGTAGCCTGTACCAGACCCTGTTCGTGTAGGGCTGGGCTGAGAATATGCCCCGAACGCCATCTTTCATTCGAGAGTACAACTTGTCTATGCCATTGGCTTTGGCCATTTCCTGAAGGCCGTTGACCGTCTGGCGAGATGTCCTCCTGGACGTAGATCGCGATTTGGCCTCGGCCTCTTCGAGTTCTATTAGGTAGATCTGGGCCAAGAGGCTTCTGCCATCTCTGTCCTTGAAGTGCTGGACCGTTGCCACATTGATGGGCACTTTGAAGCTGGATAGGTAACGAACGATTCTCTCAGTACTGGCGTCCATAGACTCAGCGACTATCAGAGCGCGAGAGTCGAGGTTGAGTTCGTCAGGCAACGGTCTTTCAAACTGCTTCTGGAATGCCGCGTCGAGTGAATCCGATTTGCGAAAGTGCTCATCGGCTATTTCCGCCAGCCGCTCGCTGGATAGATCCCTCACCCAGGAGGCGTAGTCCAGCGCCTGAGCGGTTACCTCTCTAGGCGTCCGGCCCTTCTTCAGTTCGACCACCACGGTATCGCCGGCACTGTCCAGGCACAGCAGGTCAATCACCCCCCCGAAGTCGGTTCGGACCTGCTGACCGATCACCAGTAGATTGGGGTCGAGCGCCGAGATGTCGCTCGTCAGCCAGCCTTCCAATCTTTCCTCAAGGTTGATCTCGTTGCCTAGTATCTCCTGTAACTCACTATCGGAGATCACTTCCCAGAGTCGAACCTTTTGCAAGGCATCCTCCCGTTTGGCTAGGCTCGTATCCACTTGTCCTGCCGGTCCAGCAGGCATGACTATTGCCCCCGCGGCCGGTAGTCCCTAGGGTCGTGGCAACTGTCATAGGTCGCTTGGTCTATCGGAATCCAGGTTGTCCCCGGCACCCCTCTCCGGGAATGGCTCCCGGGGCCGAGCGGAAAGCAGGACTCGAACACGAGCCGCCTGTCCTGAGCTTTGGCAATCTCTTTCGCCAGGCGCACTGCAGGGCCAAAGTCCCAGTCCTGGCTCACGATGATGGCGGTTTCATACAGTCGTTCGTCGGTCGCTCTTACCAAATCTAGGGCCAGGCTGACGTCCACCCCCTTTTCTTGCCCACCAGCGTTCACCCTACCTCGGTAGACGTACACTCCCCGGCTCCTCAGATACCTGATCTTGTTTGACCAGAAGCCGTGCCAAAACCTTTGCGAAGGTCCGATCGCCGGATCCGGGCTTCCCGTGTAGAATCGAATCTCGGCAAGGGTGCGACCAGGAGTCCTATAGACCAGCGCCTGTGCCAGTTTCTCAACGTCGTAGCTCGGCCAAGCATATCTCGACGACGACCCGGAGGCCCAAGCCCTCCGTGCAAGGTGATAGAGATTCTGGCCGTCGATTAGTACGAGAGTGCGCACAAAAAAACACCCGCCCAGGGACTATGGCCAAGGCCATGATCCAGCAGGCGGGGAAGAAGTGAATTCGAAGGTAGCATCAGACCCCGCCTTCGTCAATGGCTTAGGGTGCCCGCAAACCGTCTGAGGGTAGGAACGTCTGACGCTGGAATTGCTACGGGTATGCCTAGCGACAACCGCGCACGAGCCGTCATCTGTTCAAAAGGATTGCTAGCGGCTAGCTAGCGTCTGGTTGGCTTGGATCCAGCAAAATGGGCTCGTGATGCGGTGCAGCGGCCGCGGGCATCCTGAACTCTAGTCGTATGGGTACGGGTGGAATGCGTGGGGCCGACCCTCCCCCGTCTCCACCAAGTCCACTTTATCCCATGGGCAAGGCGTTCCTGAGCTATCCGCCACATTGGCGCCCTAACCCAAGCCGTTGCAGTTCTTTCGATCCGTATACCTCCTATACCGCTGTAATTGGGCGTTCGTGGTTTGAAGTCGGTCTGGGTGGTGAGTTCGACCATATGCGCGTCCCTGTCTTCCCACCCGAAAGGTATTTCTTCAGGTCGCCATGCTCAATTGAGGAGCTTCCACTACGACCATTAGTTGCCGATAGCGGCAGCTTTGGAGACTGATACGGAGACAATCTGAGACCGTCCTCAACTGGTCAAGCTGCACTATCAAGTCGTGTCCCTCCTTGCATTTCTTGTAACGCGCACTCCGTCTCTTGATGAGGTACTTGAGTCCGTCTTTGATGGCTGAGTGGGCAGCTATCAATTTGTTCATTCGCTGGGGAATAGAGGCCTCGCGCCACGCTCTCGGGCTAGCCCGGTCGTGGCGGAGTCGAGTCCCGCTTTTCACGTTGGGGATGATGGAACCGAGGTAGCGGGCCGCATCTCTGATTCGCGATATGATTGGGTGGGCGGCCGCATCCATCCATCTGCGGCCCACCTATCCCTACGTCAATCTCGCTCATGCCCCGGCTCTTCCACCTCCTGCTCCGGCGCGATGCACGTCTTGGAAGTCTCGCTGCCGGACATGGCCCGACACTTCCACCGGTTCCCCTTTCTCCATCGCGAGTCAAGGCGCACTGAGCTGCGGACCTTGAGCTTGGGGACCGGGATTTAGTTGGCCTGCCCTTGGGGAGCAGCACGTTCCTGCTCCCCAAGGGCATCGCAAGCCGCTAGCGCCTAGTGATTGTCCAGCACGATGATCTTGACGCTGGCCCCGG
Organism: Dehalococcoidia bacterium; assembly: GCA_965207145.1. Classification (GTDB taxonomy): domain Bacteria; phylum Chloroflexota; class Dehalococcoidia; order Lucifugimonadales; family UBA2962; genus CAUZIR01. Next base: position 2,073,013 of record OZ242262.1, read on the forward strand.
TCAGATGCCGGTATGGTGAGTCAGCCCAGGCGTCTTCCCAGTCCTGCTTGCACTGATCACGCTCGGCTTGGGTCTCCTGGCGGCAGGGGCGGTAGTGATCGTAGGGCAGAGGGATCACGAAGCGGTCCATGACTGCGACCTCGTCGTCGGAGTCAGGGTCTTCTGGGGCGGTGAAGGTGACGCGGACTCCGCTGTTCCAGCTGTAGGTGAGGTCCTGCCAGGATGAGGCTTCATCGGGGTCTGGAGGAGGTCCCTCCCTAGTCTATGTTAAAGACAGGTTGCGAAGTCGACTTGGTGGCTTAGTGCCTCCGGCCTGGCACCCTTCCTCCCTGCATTCCAAGATCCGGCCCATCTCAACGTAGATTTGGAGGACCGCAGCACTCCGTGCACCCCGCACTATGCTCTTGCTCGACCAATGTATTCGCGCAGTGCACTCTCGTGCCCTTCCAATGCCGTAACTTCCGGACGAGTGGCATTGCTTTGCACGAGCCCGGAAACTAACTGCAACAACCTTTCGGCATTGGTGACATGGTGATCCTTCCACCATTGGGAGCAGACGTAGAATTCTCCTCCGTACAGCTTCTTCCAGTACCTGCTGTGTCCTGAAATCTCTTTCCCGACTTCAACTCTGCGCAAAAGCGCCAGATTGCCGATCCGCAGACCCAACGAGCTCTTGCAGTAATCCCGATTCATCAGGTTGCCCCGGTCAGCGCCGTCAAGAAGGCTGGGATGATCCTCTAGGAGCGTGCCCATGAGGCTCCGCACAAGTGGCTGTAGGGGACCGGGGTCTAGTTTCTTAGTCACTTCTGTCGCTCTTCTAGGATCGCTACGTCCATCCATGGCCGAGCTATATCGGCTCAAATCCAGCAGCTTCGCCGAGCGCATGAATAACTCGGAAGTGTCCGCGACAGTACCGGCTTTCTCCAGGGTAGGCGTCAGCACTTTTTCCGTGAAATCCTGGTTGATCTCGAGATTCCACTCGATTTCGGGGTACTGCGTACGTAGCATCGTGAAGGTATCTTTCAGCGGTGCTTGAACGGAGGGATTCACTTTGGGGGAAACGAAATAGATGTGGAACTTCGTTTCGGGCGAGTGGTATGCGGTAAGGATCATCAGGGTGCGCAACAGCTTCTTGAGGACCCTGTTAGCGACACCTCCCGTGTAAAGCAGACCGCCTTCGTGGAAGGCGGCTTCCATGGCATGGACACCTCCATCCTGGTCCACACCCAAGACGTCAATTTCGCCCTGCCGCAAGAACTGCGAAGCATCGCTGGTCCTCTTGAACACACTGCCTTCAGGGTCGAATCGCCGCTTCATGGAAGCAAACTTCTGTTCCAATTCGACATCGGTCACTTCCATGGACCAATGCTCGGACGCCTTCCAATTGACCTGTACCAGCCAACATTGCTTGACGTGCCGAAGAAACGAATAGCCGAGTGATTCAAGGATTTCTATTTTCATCGGGCTTTTCGGCCTCGCGGCCCATTATTCGAACCCACACTATCCTTCAGCCCACGGGTCATGCAGATGCCTCACTTGCGGTATGCCAAAGTCTCCTTATGATCGGGAGGCGATTAGTCACGCAGTCTCTTGCCTCACTTGCAACGAAGATCACAACGCGGCGGCGATTGCCTCCCTGCTTCAATGTCAACTTAGTATGTCGATCAACTTTCCTAGGTGACGACGCCCAAAGAGACATTCGGTCTTGGTCCGGGTTCGATGAATCTGGACTTTAGATCTGTCATTGTCTACATACTGCTTCAGGCTGTCTCCGTTAGGGAAATTCTTCAATGCCGAATATGAGATACGGGCAGTGTTCAGATCCTTGTTGCGAACATATATCCTCGCTCGAGGACGGAATATAAACCGGTGATCAGTCCCGCTTGGATTTTCACCTCTATACTGGTCAGGAAAGGCATCAATAAGTGCATCCAATATCGTGGATTTCGTTGTGGCGCTGGCACTTCTGGCCTTGATACTGTGAATGGGCAACGCCTCGGTCTCCAGGGTAGCCAGATCTAGGCGTCTGGATGCCCGGTCTATGTCGAATCCAACCACGTCACCATCTGAATCTATATCGACATTCAAGCCTTCAGTGACCTCGATTGTCTCTGTGCCCGGCCGCGTCTTGAACTCGACATAGAGGCTGTCAGTATCCGGGTAGTAGTGAAGCTTCATGACTGGTCCTCCTTCCGAAAGCGCCGATCAAAGAACGCATTGTGTATGGTCTCACCGTCTTCCAACGTTATGACGCGCAGATAGTGGGAACCGGCTTCGCCGGGCAGGGTGACCTCTCCCCAATAGCGCCATCGGCCGTCCGTCTGTTTCTCTTGGTGGAGCGGCTCAGCGACAACTTGAGAGCACCACCCAAATTCTATGTAGGGCCGCTTGCGACGCACCTGCTCATCAAAATAGCGCGTTGTCTTCATCAACCTCTACCTTACTAGAGTGACGGCTGCTTCTTACCAGCTGCAAGGTTGACAGTGCATTAGGAGGTTCCTGGGAAAAGATCCACGTTGAAAGGACGCTTGGCAATCGGTTGGTGGCAAGAGTTGAGAGCATCGGTGGTCTTGTTCGGACTATAGAAGAGCACTATCGAAACGCCGGAATGTCAGGTTCTCTAGAGTCCCTTCCGCCGTGCGGCTGTCGGAGGGGTTAGGATTGGAGCTCTTCGTAACCAACATGTTGGTCGATTACACGATTTCATCGATACCGCACCGCGCGACGGCTAAGGTATAAAGCGAACAGTTCCTGGCTCTGAAGTCGTTGTCGCTCGTTCGGACTTACAGGGGTGATGAATGACGATTCCGAGAATCTGGACTAAGGGCGAGGAAGGCTGGATGCTCAGCCAGCCGGAGGGATTCCCCGACGAGGCGACGCTGCACAGCCTCATAGAGGAGACACCGGAGATGTTGCCCTTAGCCGGAGCTCCTAGAGTGCTGATCCTAGGCAAAGAGATGCTACTGGGGTCGGGTTATGCCGACCTTGTCGGCGTGGAGGCGTCGGGCAGGCCGGTAATTATCGAGGTCAAGCTCGCTGACAACAATGAGGCACGACGAGCCGTGGTTGCGCAGATCCTGGCCTACGCGGCGTCACTCCACGGCATGACCCGGGAACAACTCGAGGACCGCTTCAGCGAAGGCCTTGGGCGCCGTGGCCATGCGACGCTTCTGGATGCAGTGGAGACTGTTCAGGAGGAGTTCGACGCGGACGGATTCACTGCGGCACTGGACGATCACCTCCGAGAGGGTCGATTCCGGCTGGTATTCGTACTCGACGCCGTTCCGCCGGAGCTCATGACGCTGGTGGCGTACCTGGAACACGTGACCGACAAGCTGATCATCGATCTCGTGGCAGTCAACTCGTTCGACGTCAGCGGCACCTTGGTGATATTTCCGCAGCGAGTGACGCCGGAGCGGCACGAGGTGACCGTGGAGCAGACACGCCGAACGGAGCCCTCGGCGCTCTACCATAGGGGCAGCGGCAAATTTGAAGCCAGCATTAGCGGTGCTCCCGAGGAATTCAGGGGTACGCTCCATCGCTTGCTGCAATGGGCCCGCGATCTGGAGCGGCGAGGCCTGGTAAGACTTGAAACCAGCGAGGGCAAGGCACGCAACCGGTTCGTACTACGGCCACTCCTCCGGGCCGAGAACGTGGGCCTGGTCAGCATATGGAATGAGGGTGGGGTCTGGGTGCAGTTCTGGCGCACAGTCTTCGAGCGGAGGGTGCCCGAATTCATCGACCGGATAGAAGAACTGACCGGAGAACGAGTTGGTCAAGGGAATTGGACGCCTAGCATTAGCGACGACTTGCTGAAGGCCCTGGCCGAAGCATACGAACAGGCGGCCAACCAACGCACCTGATTCAGTTCCTTTGCTAAAATGCATATGGTTGTTGGGCCGGGCCGTTAGGGGACCTAGGACTCGGTTCGATCCTATTTGGCTCCATCGCCTTCGCCGTGCTGGCATTTTTGTCGGAAACACGTTCAAGAATTCTTGGGCATGTGCCCAAATCTGGACTGGAGGTGAAGCCTATGGAGTTGAAACTCAAGCAAACACGTTTAATGTCGGATGCGGTTTTGCAACCGGCGCTGGCGGTAGGAGCTGGGGTCGTTTCCGGTGTCCTAGCGGCCCGGCTCAACAACCAAGATCGGGTCTAGCGCCAATCCAGAGGACGCATCGTGCACTGGTCCGATCTTCATTTGCACCCCTGCAGCGAAGGCCGTCCGGCACAGCCACCCAAACAAGGTGGTAGAGGTTCACTGTCCACGAGCCCTGAGAGTCATTCACGCAGGAGGCCTCGGCGGTGGAGATGGCAATCTACAACTCGACGTTCGTCCCGACAGGAACATGCTTCTAGGCCTAAGTGTCACGACCGAGGGCTGGATGGGAGGATTTGAAACTCTACTGCCTCACGATATGCATATGTGTCGGCGTCGTCCCACAGATTTCAACTTGGCGAGGCTGCCCCTTCCGAACGAACACGCCGTCACGACCGCCCCTTTAGTCAACAACTTGGCCGTCACCGCAATACCCGACGACGACCCCAAGCGCCTACGGTCACGACGGGACCCTCCTGTTGATCGGTAGCGACCAACAAGTTCGCACTCTTAAGGCCGTCATTTTCGACCTAGACGACACCCTCATTGATTCCTTTCAAGCCCGTAGACGTGCCCTTGGGGAGGTGTTTCGACTCGCTGGCATACAGACGCCCACTGCCCACGAGTTCCTGACGAACCTAGGCGGCTGTCAACTCTTCGGCACCCTAGAGGAATTGGCGCCCGGCCTGCACATCAACGGGGCAAGCCTGTCGGAAACGTACAGAGACTATTACTGGAGTAGGAAGCCAGGACTCATAAGCCTGTTCCCTGGGATCAGGCCTCTCCTTCTAGACCTACATTCGTCGGATCGCAGGCTGGGTGTGCTTACACAGAAGGGGCGGGATTTCGAGATCGACGGACGCCGCTACGGAGCGTCCCAAGAACTCCACGAACTGGGGGTGGCGAACCTGTTCTCAGTTGTGGTTGGATTCGAAGACGTGGAGTTTCACAAGCCCCATCCGGAAGGAATCGAATTGGCACTGACACGGCTCGGTGTCACACCGAAGGATGCGCTATTGGTCGGGGATAGCGCCGCAGACATCGACGCGGCGAAGGCGGCCGGATGTCCGAGCTGCCACGCCACTTGGGGAATGCAGGACCATGCCGCCACTCCCAGTACCAAACCGGACTATGTCGCAGGCTCCCCCGCCGAACTCCGTTCGCTGGTGCTCTGACAAGTGGCGCGATTCACCTGAAACGACCCCCACCTCTAGGGCAACTGCTCCTTTGTCCCAGCCAAAGAGTGCAGACCGATAGACCCAGCACAGATCCTCACGAACTATTGCGGGGCTGCCGTGAACGCTCTTCGCGCTTCCCCTAAAGGCACCAGAAAATACAGAATCAAGAACATTTACCCGGACATTCCTTCTGGGTCTCTATTGTCACTAATGTGGGAAGACTGTGTGAGCCGAAGCCGAGCCTCGTGGACCTGAAACTGAATCTCGAAGACCGGGTTGGACGAACTGTGGATGCCGTCATTGACAGGCCAATGGGTACCGGTCACCCGTGCTATTCCGATCTCGTCCACCCTATCAACTACGGCTACATACTGGGGACAATGGCTCCCGATGATCACCTAGTCGATGCCTACGTGCTGGGTGCAGACTCTCCGCCTAGGAAATGCTCAGCGAGAGTCATAGCTGTGATCCGTCGCAGGAATGATGTGGAAGACGAACTGGTCGTTTCGTTGTCGGGCAAATGGAGCTTGGCCTCAATCAGGGCATCTACGGCGTTTCAGGAACAGTGTTTTGACTCCTGGGTGGAGCTGCCGGGGAATGGAAAGGCTCAATAGGGATCGGTGGTTGTTGTCCGTGCTTCATCCACTCGGGCAAGATAGTCGGCATCCGCTTGCGCTCTGGGACCGTTTCTTCAGACCAGACCTCCAAGAGTCCCTAGCGAGTCATAGAAGGAGTGCCATCTCTTGCAGCTCCCTGACATAGAGCGTAGGAACGCCTGCCGATGGAATTGCTACGGGTATGCATACCGACAACCGCACGAGACGTCCTCTATTCAAACGGATTGCTAGCGGCTAGTTAGCATGTTCTTCGCTTGGCTCCGGCAAAATGGGGTCGTGATGCGACGCAGCGGCCGCGGGCATCCTGAACTCTAGTCGTGTGGGTACGGGTGGAATGCGTGGGGCCGACCCTCCCCCGTCTCCACCAAGTTGACTTTATCCCATGGGCAAGGCGTTCCTGAGCTATCCGCCACATTGGCGCCCTAACTCAAGTCGTTGCATTCCATTCGATCCGTAAACCTCCTCTACCGCTGTAAATAGGCGTTCGTAGTTTGAAGTCGGTCTGAGTGGTGAGTTCGACCATTTAGGCGCCCCTTTCTTCCCACCCAAGAGGCCTTTGCTGCTGGTCGCAATGCCCAATTGACGGCTTGGATACAGAACCAGTTGGTTCGTGTGAGCAGGCGCATTGGTCGCAATACTGGGCAACCAGGCTCCACCAAGGCGCCAATGTCTAATGCTGTAGGTCACCGGGATGGAGCAAGACCTAGCCATCCCACATCACGAGGGCTAATTTGAGGATGCAGACAATCGCTCCCTCCGACGACCGGTCTCATTGGGATCATGGCGAATGTCTGATAGCTTAGGTGACCATCATCGTGAGGAGAATAAAGTCCCCTACCCTGTTCCCGTCGTAAAGGCTCTGCAGGATGAGAAATGGACGGAATGTCTGAACGAGAACTGGTTCCTGCCGTTGGGCGACGCTAGGGAGAAGATGGGCGCAGGCACTACAACTGTGAGCGTCCCCACGGCGCCCTGGGAATCCTCACCCCGGAGACCTTGGCCCCGAAGACACCGGGGGGTTATTGGCTAAGTCACAAAACTAACATTCAGACTGGTTCAGAATCCGGGCAGCAGAGCACAAAGACTGGCGCTTGATTGCGTCCTACTTGAAATCGTACTCATTGCACTCCGGTGCGGTCGGGGACATCCCCGACTATCGAACGGCGTTCACTTCGAGCTGAACGCCCTCGTACTGCTGGATGCAGCTGATTACCTCGAACAGGTTGCGGGCATGGGGATTGCCGGACGGTCCGAACATTCGCATTAGACTCTTGGGCGGCTTGTTCGTGAGAGAGCCCAGCTCCTCGAATCCGATGGTGGCGTTGATGTAGTCACGCAGCACGATCTTGCCCGTATCCACGTCTCCTGATAGCAGGCACTCGACACCTTCCCTCAGCAATCCCTCTCGAAATGCCGGGTCGCGTTCGGCGCGGGCCTGCACGGTCTCTTTGAAGTAACGAGTGAGCGGCATGTTTCACACCTCCTGCCTACGACGCCTGTATTCTTGCCAAAGCTGACGGGCATCATCGATATCCCTCTGCTGGCGGGTTTTGGTCCCACCACCAAGCAGGACTATCAAGGTGTCCCCGTCTCTCCCGAAGTAGACTCTGTAGCCTGGTCCGACGTTTATGCGGCACTCCAACACCCCGTTGCCAACGCCTCTGATATTGGAGAGGTTGCCAGCCTCCATGCGGGCGAGGAATGTCCTCACCCTAACCGCGGCACTGGCATCGAGACTGTCGAACCAACGACCGAATGGACTGCGGCCTCGGTCGTCAAGGTATTCCCTGATCTCGATCATGTAGCCATAGTAACACTACAGTTACCAAGGTACAGGTTTCTTCCAGGCAATAACGGTGGTGTCTGGAACCCGAGAAATGTGCGCCGGCTCTCCCGGAGCCTGCGGACCATTCTTGCTGGGCGACCTGACCATCGAATGCGCCCTGCGCGGGACGTCGGTCGCTGGCTTGCAAGCGCGCCGGTCCAGCGTACTAACATTCTGGCTGGACCAGAATTCGGGGGGCAGGTCAAGTAGATCGGACTAGTAGTGGCAATCCAATCTACTTGAGATTCAGTTCCTGATAAGCGTTCTCCGCCACCTCCTCACAGCGCCTTCTGAACAATGGCTGACCCCCAGAGTACTGGGTCGTGATACGGGTCTGCCTACCCTCCAGATTGATGTGATGCCGGTGAACCAGGAATCAACCTGGCTCCCAAGCAAGTCCCTGGAGTGCTCCAATACAATCTCATGCCAGCTCCTTTGGGCTTCCACGCTGGCTTCGGTTCGCGTGAGGCCGCGTTCATTCATGAACCTTGTGACGTCCGTTATCCACTCCACGCCGTATTCGATGCTGCGCGGGTGGTTACCCGTCCATGCGTGAGGTCCCGTAATCATGAACATGTTGGGGAAGCCATTGACCAGCATCCCCAGAAAGGTCGCCAACTCCTCTTTCCACTGGTCTTTCAAGCTCCGCTGATTAACACCGCGGATGTCTATCTTGTTGAAACTGCCGACGACCGCGTTGAACCCGGTGGCATAGATTATGAGGTCGAATTCGAACTCCCTGTCGGTGGTCAGAATGCCGTCCCGGGTGACTCTCAGGATGGGAGTCTCATTGATGTCTGTGAGCTCGACGTTGTCCTGGTTGTAGGACTCATAGTAGTTGGTTTCAAGGGGTACGCGTCTGGTCCCAAATCCGTGGTCTTTTGGAATCAGCTTCTCCGCTACCAGGGGATCGTTGACACGCGCTCGTATCTTGTCGGCCAGGAAGTCGGATATGGCTTTGTTGGCCCTGGGGTCGGTAGAAATATCCTCGAAATTGCCCTGCCAGATACCAAAGCCCCGGCTAGCGTACAGTTCCTCCCAGAACTCATATCGTTCTTCCTCGGTAACGTCGAAAGTGCCTCTGGGATCGGCATCATGTACAAATCCGAGCGGAGTTTGGGCACACAGGTCGAACATCTCGGGATAGCCAGCCCTGATGTCTTTCATTTCATCAGGATCTATCTTCGAGTTGTGAAGAGGAGCGCACCAGTTTGGTTGAAGCTGGAAGACGGTGAGATGCCCGACGTCTTTGGATACTTCCTGGATTGTCTGCACTCCGGTGGCCCCGGTCCCGATTACCACCACCTGTTTGTCCGAGAACTTTACGGGAGTGTGAGGCCACCGAGAGGTGTGAGAGGACTGTCCTTTGAAAGATTCGATACCCTCGATTCTTGGCAGAGTGGGTTCAGAGAGGTTGCCAACGGCAGTAATCAAGAACCTGCTTCTGTGGGTGCTCCCATCCTCCAATTGGATTTCCCAACTCCGGGTATCATCGTCATAGACAGCGGACTCAACTTCGCTGGAGAATTGGATGTCTTTCAGCAGATCGAATTCATCGGCTACGTATTGCAGGTATCGCAGGGTCTCAGGCTGCCCGGCGAAATGCTCGGACCAGTCCCACTCGTCGAGCAGTTCCTGGGAAAACGAATATGCGTAAGAGTAGCTTTCAGAATCGAACCTGGCGCCTGGGTAGCGATTCCAGTACCAGGTGCCTCCCACTCCCGTTCCTCTTTCGAAGACGCGGACCGTCATGTCCAGTTCCCGCAGTCTGTACAGCTGGTACAGGCCCGCAATCCCGGCCCCTATCACGATTGCATCGTAGTCGAGACTTGTGTTTGATAGAGCCATATCTCTACCTTGTCCGGAAATCAGGGGCGCCTTGGTTTCCAATCTTTCATCTCGACGTCCACGTCAGACAAACATCTCTGGGGTGAAGTTTTTCATCATACCCCTCCAACGTGCGGTCAGACTCTACATCGTGCCCCTGAGCCTGGGGTCCAGCGCGTCGCGCAGACCGTTTCCGAAGAGAATGAAGGAGAGCAAAGGTGCTGGCGAACTAATAAGACAGGCTGAGGAAGAGTGGTTAGTACGAATCTGTCGGGAATTCGGCGGGAGGGTTACTATTCGGCCGATAGAGAGGGCTTTCCAATACGATAGGGCGGAGTTGGCAGATGCGTTGGCTAGCCTGTTGAAGGGTGCCAAGATCAAGATACCGAAGACAATTGTCCAGAACAGTTTTCTTTTGAGTTTGCAAAGTGGTGTGGTGGAGAATCTGTCCAGCCATTTTCAGACAATCCGTATAAGAGCGGTTCGGTGGGCGATGATAGAGCCAGATGGGAGGAGTTCAAGTACTTCCGTGGCCTATTCAAATGCCCAGCTTGTGATAAACGACGCTTCAAAAGGCCGATGACCCTGACTAAGCCGGTTTGCTACCATTGCGAGCCGCCTTTTACGTTTTCCTTGCCTTAACTCATTTTGTAGTCAAACGACCGGCAGTAGGCTGAACGCATAGCACTGGGCACAGGATTGGCGAGCTAGGCTCCTCTTCCTTTCCCATGAATTTAGGCAAGCTCCTTGCCCTAGAAGTCCTCGGTTGCCCCTTCTTCAAGACTGTCGCCGGCCGCCCTTTCAGGGCAATCCGTCGACGTAATATTGCAGAAGCCGCACTCCGTGCGGCTGGGAACTCTTCTAGCCGGTGAGGTAGAAGCCAATCTGTGTATCAACTGTGACAGGTGGTCGACAAAACTGTCATTGACAGCCGATGCAGGGATTTCAACTTCATGGTCAGCATAGACAACCTTGCCATCGAAAGTGATGCCTCTGTACTGCTGTAAAGCCCTAGGCATGGCGTACATATAGATCATTACTTGGACACTGTGAGCTGGACTAGGTTGTCCTGTCTTAATGTCAATTACCGTGCCACGACCGTCCTTCCTCGCAACCAGATCAGGCCTGCCACCTAACGCAGCCGATTTGCCTCTCAGGACGAATCTGTTTTGGCCTTCGGTAAGGACTGTGCATCCTTGTTCTTCCCAGTATTGACGACTCCCGTTCAATTTCGCTGTATGTTCCATCTGCCACGCGGCTTGATCAAAAGTGCTGGGAACTTTACTCCAACTCCAACTCTCGTGTTGAGACCTGAACCAGGCTGCCCACTCGCAGGAGTTCTCTCCCACTAGCAGCTTTGTGAGCCAGGTTACCCAGATGTATGGACCATTTGCCCGTATCTGTGCCATTACCATCCTTTGCAGTCCGTGATGCCCCCTAACTTACCATTTGCTGAGAGCTTTCCTCAGTTAGATCGCAGCCCCACTAGAAAGTATTCGAATCCCAGTTCGGATTGCTAGCGGCTAGCTAGCGTCTCCTTCGCACGGGTCCGGCAAAATGGGGTCGTGGTGCGGTGCAGCGGCCGCGGGCATCCTGAACTCTAGTCGTATAGGTACGGGTGGAATGCGTGGGGCCGACCCTCCCCCGTCTCCACCAAGTTGACTTTATCCCATGGGCAAGGCGTTCCTGAGCTATCCGCCACATTGACGCTCTAGCCCAAGTCCTTGCAGTCCATTCGATCCGCATACCTCTTCTACCGCTGTAACTAGGTGTTCGTGGGTTGAGGTCGGTCTGAGTGGTGAGTTCGACCCTATGGGCGACCCTGTCTTCCCACCCGAAAGGCTTTGCTTCAGGTCGCCATGCCTAATCGATGGCGTAGCTGCAGAACCAATTGGTTCGTGTGGGCAGGCACATTGACTGCAATACGGGGCAATCCAGACTCCACGGAGGCGCCAATGTCGAACACTGTGGGTCACCGAGACGGAGAAAGATTTAGCCATTCCACATCGCGAGGGCTAACCTGAGGGTGCCAGTTAGCCGCTCCCTCCGATGACCGCTCGCAGTGGGATCATGGCAAGTATCTGTTGCCTTAGGTGACCGTCCTCGTGAGGAGTGTTAAGTCCCCTACCCTGTTCCGGTTGTAGACGAGCCTCAAGGCTGACATTTCAAAAAATACAGAGGCCGGGCTCCCTGCACCGGTCGGTCTTCCCATTATCCAGGGCGAGCGACGCCTGAGACCCTAGCCTAGAGAGTTGAGGTCCCTAAACATTTCAGCCGAGCCGATCAGGTGCCTGCGACCTCAATCAGTAGGCCGCAGTGATCGCTGGCGCCCCACTCTTCTACCGAGTTCATCGCGCGCACCGAAACGTCCCGGTGAAATCCTCGCGAGGCGAACGCGTAGTCCAACTGAATCTGGGCGGTCGCCGGAGAGTCCTCGGTGCTGCGCCAGGTGGGCACGTTCCTCGTATCCGGGGGCAGGCCCTGAGGCGTTGGGTCCGCACGCCTGCCCGCGGGGTGCTGGGGCCCCAGGAACTCCAGGCCCAGCGCATCGATTCGGTCCATTACGCTGCGATCACGGGCCGGGAGCGCGTACCGGTTGTCGTCGGTGGTGCCATGGATCTGGTTTAGGTCACCCGCGGCTAGGATACGGTGCGTGCTCGGGTCGTCGCTGCCGATGAACGTCGACAGGTCCGAGACTATGCGATGAGCCGAGCCATCGGAATAGCCTGTAAACCACTTGCTCCCGGTCGATGGGTGCGGCCGTTCCCAGCGGGCATACATGAAAACACAATGAACGGGGGCGAGTCATTGGGAGTGATCCGGGCGGCCGCGATTGTGCCGATGTCACTGACGGTAGATTCGCCACTACCCGGCTCGACTGTGCGGTCTACCGGGTTGAACCATTCGACTGAGACCCGATTCGGACAATCCCGCTACCATGGGGAAGCGGTCACAGGAATCCGTGTCCCTGAACTCATCGCCGCCGACCTCTATCGACTCGGAGACATTCTCCGGGATTCGCCCCGCCTCCTGCAGCAGCGCCACGTCGGCGTCCATCTGCAACAGTTGACTCCAAGGCTTCTTTCGCCTGGCGATATTCCAGTTAACTATCTTCGTGGGCATGTCTCTCCTTGAGTGGCGCACGGCTTGACTGGCTGGCCAGTGACCATTCCCGGCAACCTGTTCGAAGGATTGGGCCGGCAATCGGGCTGATGGCCGCCTTCCCAGCCACGTCGGAACGCCAGGGGCAGCCGCTTGCAGAACCCGAATCCCACCTGCCGAGCAGTCCGGCTATACGCCGAAATCATCTCCCTTCACGAGTCGGGCGTACTAACATAGCGGATGGGATGTCTATCGCGACCTCCACTCTCGGGTACTGAGGGCAAAGGAGCATCGATCACATAGTCCTCACCGATGACCTTCTGGCGGAGTCCCTGGGCGTGATCAGCAACATGAACGGTGATCGCAGGCTGTCCGACCAATTCGTCGTCTTTGCCAAACTCTCGGCACTTTACGAACCACAGCGTGACCAGGAAGAGGTTGACGCTGGTTGGCTGACGCCACGAGGCAGACATCCCACCTGACCTGGCGCATCGGCCAGACACAATCCGTCAGGGTCGTCTTCACATCGTACCGAGGCGCTGAAGCTGGCTGCCAAAAGGCTCCAAGTTTTCCTGACCCTGGAGGGTGAGTAGCCTGAGGATAAGTTCGCCGCATTTGGGGACGACGGAGACGACCTGATGTTGGCTTTCCCAAGGAAGAGTGGGAATACCCTTCTAGGTGGACGGATAACCCCTTTGGTCCTGAGAGCAAGAGTCCGGGGAGGAGAGAGAACGTGAGAATGCCTAGGCTCACATCCTATGTGACGGGCCTGCTTAGCCCAGAGGGTCTTGTCTGGCTACGGATAAGCTCTGTCGAAGAAGAATATGATGAGGGAACCGATCATGTGGTGAGCATGACGCCTGAGGAAGCCAGAAGTGTTGGTAAGACGCTGCAGAACGATGCAGATCGGCTAGAGAAGTTCTTGCTTGAACGCGAGCGGCAGGAACGAAATAGGGAGGAGCCTTAACGCGGGAGATTGAGGCAGAAAAATAGCTGCAGCAAGTCAAATGGGTGCTCAAGACCCCGACTTTCGGCGTATCGACCAACTACTTGATTCATTGCTGGCGCTTATATGCGAAGCGGCTTGGCCTGAGTCGCAACAAGGCGAGTTTCTATACTATGTGACGCGAAACGTTTACGAGTTCGGATGTGCAATTCGAACAGAGTCGGCAGCGGGCCGTTGGACTGCGGCTGCTTCACTCATCAGGCCGCTACAGGAAAGATCTGAATATGCTTTTGCTGCTGCTATCGATCCAAGGTTCTGTGACAGGTACATGAAGTACATGGACACTCAGATTGCGAAGTATTTCACTGCCAAGCATAGAAAACTGGTGGAGACTGCACGAGGGACAATAGATAGATGGGCGAATGAATCGGAGGCGAAGGTTGGTTGCCTCGATATCAGCATATCTTGCAACAGGATCGGTAGTGAGATTTCACATCACTGCATAGGCTTAACTGGGGGACAAGAAATCGCAGAACGTCTATTCCGACATTTTCGCGACGCTAAATGGGCGTATACGGTCTGCGGTGGGAAACGTTCTTATAGCGATTCAAGTCATTGGACAAAACGATACGAAAGCTTGGGTTCAGGCACACAGCGTTGTTTTCTCAGACCCCGGCTAGCTTTGTATATGAGTCCCATCTATTTCGTATTCATGAATGGAGCGGACGACAGCATGCCGTTGCACGATACCGTCCTCCACCGGCGGCCTAGGTCTCGGGCCTGATGCACTATCGACACCTGACTCGGCCCGCTCTCCAAACGGCGGCCGGAAACCAAGACCGGCCCGGGGTCAGCCCCGGGGCGGTTTTCCATTCTGCAGTACTTGGGTTGCTACCAGTGGCCTGAATGAACCGAACCGACCCAATCGCTAGCTAGGGCCCCGGCGTTCTTTAGGTATTCGTTCAGTTCGCGGCCATCGTCGCTACTGTTCATTGGCCGCTGGTCGTGAACCAGCCGCTAGACTGTCGCGTCCCCCTCCTCGACCTGTTGGATTCCACGCAGGCGCGGGGATTGACGTAGACCGGCTGCGAGTCGCTGGCCTAAGCCGTGGGCTCCTCCGAGTGGGCCAGCCGTATTGACTCGTCGACATGGGATGATTATGTTTTGCTGGTAATCGTTATGAGGGGGTATGACATAGTGAGCGCAAGTGTGCAGTACCGATGGATGACTCTCCAGGAGGTCGCCGAGTACCTTCAACTGAGCAAGGATCAGATATATCGGCTTGCCCAGAACGGAAGAATCCCCGCTTCCAAGGTAGGAAGCCGATGGCGGTTCAGACGGGAGCGTGTCGACAGTTGGATGGAGGACATGGCTGTCGATAGAGACTCCCAGGATGGCCAAGGAGATTCAGGTGTGTAGTTGCCTAGAATCGATAGGACACCAGACCGACCAACAAGGCTACATTCGTTGACTGAGGAGGCGACCAACGTGACCACGGTGACGCGAAAGAAGTTGCCCCAGCCCAACGACCCAGTCAGCGAGCCAATCGTTAACTCGCCCTACGGGGTTCCTGAGTGGCGCTGGCAGCTCGACAGCAGCACCAAGGCCTACGCACCCGCTTTGCCGGGGCGCAGGGAGTCTCAGAACATTCCGCCGGTCGCAGGCTCCATAGAACTGCGAGGCAGGCTTTCACTACCTGGCGAAATGGGTGTCAGGTGGCCCCTCTCCAACTAGTAAACGACATCCGGGCTTCTGTAGTCGACTGGCAGGGGGCTGGATATCCGGGGATAACCCAGACAACTCGTGACCTTATCAACCACTGGACTGATGAGGAAGCCTGCCAACCCTACTTCGCTCAAATCGACGCCGTGCTTGTCCACATATACCTCCATGAGGTCGAGGATGGGCTGATCAAGAGGAAGCTTCAAGAGATAAACGACCGCTACAACGAGGGTTTCCATCGGATCGCCCACAAGATGGCGACAGCCACTGGAAAAACTCCGGTGATGGCGATGCTCATCCTCTACCACACCGCGAACCACCGGGTTGCCGCTCCGGACGATCATCGATTCACCAGGCGTTTTCTCGTTATCACCCCTGGCCTTACGGTGAGAGAGCGCTTACAGGACTCTTTAGACCCTGGACACGAAGACAGCGACTGGAAGGCTTTCAACCTTGTTCCACCCGGAGACCAATGGGAGCAGGCTCTATCCACTGCTAGCGTCAACGTGATCAACTACCACCAGATGCAACCCAAGGTCATAGAACCGACCAGTACCCGGCAGCAGCAGTTAATTGACGGAGGCTCCAACCCGACCACACCAGAAGAACTTGAAGCTAAGAAGGAAACGCCAATAGACGTGGTTGACCGGATCGCCGACGGCAAGTCCCAACGAGGTTCGATCTTAGTCATTAACGATGAGGGCCATCACTGCCACCGAGGCGACCCCGACAAAAGAAACGCTGCGCCGCAGGACACGCAGTGGTTCGAGGGAGTCCGACAGATACGCGACACTGGATTCCTGCGCTATGTCGTTGACATGTCAGCCACGCCAATCTACTTGGCACAGTCCAATCCTAGGCCATTCGATTGGATAGTGTCGGACTACTCCCTTATAGACGCTATAGAGGCTGGACTGACCAAGATCCCTCGCGTGCCAACGTCCACCAGCAGGTCGAACGACTCCGCGTTCAGGGACATATTCAGTCACACAGACCCGAAGCAGGCCAGCGACTTTCGTCCCGACGTTACGGGAAACAATCCCCTGCTAAAGCAAGCTCTGAACTCCCTATACAGAGACTACGAAGAAACCGTGGAGCAATGGCGTGAGCTTGGTAGGACGGAACCACCAGTAATGGCCATCGTGATGAACTCTGTCAAGAACGCCAACGCCATGTTTCGCCATGTCTCCGGCGGCGCGGTGACACCCCTCCTCAGCAACTACGAGGGCCAGGTGAAAGAGCAGATAGGAGACGCTCCCAGCACAATCATCGTTCACAGCAAGATGGAGGACGGAGAGGCGGCAACCGGAGAGACCGGCAGATACATCAGAGAATTGGCTGACGTGTTCCGGCGGAACCCAAAGTATGGCTTCTCCGACTCAGACAAGGCCGAGGAGATAATCCGCCGTGTAATGAACACGGTCGGGAGACCCGGGCTTCCAGGAGAAGACGTCCGCTGCGTAATTTCTGTCAACATGCTCACCGAAGGGTGGAACACAAAGACAGTCACTCACCTATTGGGCTTCCGTAAGTTCGGCAGCAGTCTTCTCTGTGAACAGGTGGCGGGGAGGACGCTCCGACGGGTGACGAGAGTCATGGAAGACGACGGAATCAGGTTTGTGCCGGAGTACGCCCAGATATTGGGTATACCGTTCCCACAGTACGCCGAACCCGACGCCGACCCTGATAGGAAGACGACGACGAGGTTCTTGCCGGTTGCGGTCGAACAGGAACCGAGCCGGAGGCATCTGAAGGTTGAATGGCCCAACGTGGTCCAACTTAGACGCATCGGGGCCAACAGATCCGTCGAAGTCCGGGCCAAATCCGACGGGCCTGACGAGATCCACGAGGCACCATCGCACAAATCGGAAAGAACAAACGTAGAACCGACGGCGGGACTCACGGCGCAATTCCGAGGAGAAGCTCCGGTTAGTGTCAGGAGGTTCAGTTTTCTCGTCGCCGGCACCGTGGTCAAGAGAATAGAGCAGGAGACGGAAGAGCGGGCCCAAGGGGGGTACGGTAACACCCCAATCATCCATTTGGCGAAGCTTTTCAGCCAGACCGTCAATGTCGCAGAGGGATATCGTCAGCAAGGCTATTTGACCGGACCGGAGACGCAGGATCGATGGCCGAGTGACGAGTTGGCGATCCTACGTGCTGGCGAATGGCTCCACAGGAACATCCAGGTGATACAGCCCGATAAGTGCGACATCCAGATGGTGGCTGAAGGTTCAGGAATCGCCCCCTGGCTGCACACCGGACTACTAAGAGCGTATGACATTGGAAACAACCCCCACAGGGTTTACGGCCCCACGAAGAAATCCGAGATCACGTATGCGGACTGTGACTCATCCTGGGAGGTTGCCTTGGCGCAGCAGTTGGACCAGATGCCGGAGGTAACCCGATGGGCCAGGAACAAGGGACTGAATTGGTCCATCCCCTATGTGGTGGACCGGCAACAGAAGAGGTATTGGCCTGACTTTGTCGCAGTAGTGCCCATCAACGAGGACATTGAGTTCAACGTAGTGATCGAGACTAAGGGGTTAGTGCGGGAATACGACCCGATCAAGCGAAGGTGGGCGCAAGAATACTGGGTGCCCGCTGTCAACAGGCACCCGGAATACGGACTGGCGGCCGGGAAGGTATGGGCTTATCTGTACTTGGACAGCGAACTTCTCGTGTCGCAGGCTCACGATAGGATCCGCGAGCTTATTGAGAAGGCGGATAGAGGATAAGGACTATGCCTTCTAGCAAGAGACGGAATGCACCACGGTCGGCCGAAGCATACAACTATGCCAGTGCCCAGAAATTGAACAACCCCACGGGTGAGACCGCGTTGGGGATGGAACCTCAAGATCTGGCAGACCAACCCATCCCGGAACGTGAGGAGGAGGAGCGCGTAAGGCATCCGCAACTCAGGTGGAACCGGGGCAAGCAGGCCGATCACTCTCGGACCTTCGGCCCCCTCTATATACACGACAAGGTCTCCCCGGAGCAATTCCTCAAGACCCTCACGAAGACCAACCCGCAGAGGGACATGTGGGCACTCTTGAATGGGTTGCCACAGGATGCTGCCGCAAAACCCTACGAATACAGCGGGCATTGGACGAACCGCTTGATTCGTGCCACGGCTCAGAGGGCGATGGCGAGCCTGCTCTATAAGGATGGGATGAGAGGGAAGATCAACCTCATCTACATGGATCCGCCGTACAACAAGTCCTTCCGAAGCAACTTCCAGGCGAGCGCCGATTCCCCAGAGACGGAAGAGGACTGGGACGACCTACCTAACGACCCTGTCGCCATCAAGGCATTCCGGGATACATACCGTGATGGAGTTCACTCATACCTGGATGGCCTTTACGAGCAACTAACCATAGGCAGAGAACTTCTAGCCGACGATGGTGGCTTCATTGTCCAAATTGGACCAGACAACGTCCACGAAGTTGTATTGCTCATGGCAGAGGTTTTCGGCAGGGAGAATCACGTAGCGACGATTGCATATCGAACCGGAACAAACCAGAGCACTGCGATGATTCCTGAGATTGGCAACTGGCTTGTTTGGTTCGCGAAGGACAAGAGCAGGGCCAAATACCGGCAACTGTACGAGCCCCTTTCGAGGAAAGAGAAGATCGCGCTCATGTCGTCTTACGCCATGTGTGAACTGGAAGACGGTACCTGCAGGTCGCTTACAGCAACCGAAAGAGACGATCCCGGTACAGTCCCAGAAGGGGCAAGGATTTTCCAGAGGGAGAGGCTGGACTCCAGCGGAGCGGGAAGATCCGCGCCCTTCCATTGGAACGGCACAGATTATTTCTGTCATGCAGGTGGCCACTGGAGAGTTAGCCACGAAGGTATGAAGACCCTCGGCGACTCTGGGCGACTCGTGGTCACCCCCAACGGAGGTCTTCGCTGGAAGAAATACGAGGATGAATTACCTGGAAGACACATCAATGCCATTTGGACTGACACTCCTGGTACGCAGAACAAACAGTATGTCGTCGAAACTCCCCCCAAGGTGCTCGAACGAAGTCTCCTCATGACCACCGACCCAGGGGACGTAGTGCTGGACCTTACCTGCGGTTCCGGAGCCATGCCATTCCAAGCCGAGACTTGGGGTCGCCGCTGGATTTCGATCGACGTGGCGCAGGTATCTATCGCCGTCGCCCGGGAGAGACTCATCACCAATACCTACCCCTATCACATGCTCAAAGACTCCCCAGAGGGATCCAAGAAGGAACACGAGATGGGGCAAGCGCTCCTTCCACCGGAAGAGCGGCGCTCATTCAACGTGCAGCCTGCCGACACTTTCGGGCACGACCCACAAAGGGGGTTCGTGGTGGAGCGACAGCTTAGGGTTTCAGCGGCCACCCTTGCCTACGGGCATAGAGACGAAGAGCCGATCAGGCATCCGGACAGGACCGTGAAGGTCAAGAGCCGGGTCAGGGTCGCTTCGCCTTTCACCGTTGAGTCCGATTCCCCCTACCGGTCGATAACCCCGGGTCAGGAAGACGGACAGCAACGGGACGCCGATGTGGGAACCATTCTCCAAACCACAGGATTCACGGTCCCGGAGTCCGAGGAAGGAAACCCTGCAATGAAGAGGATCACCGACAGCTTGGAGTCTTCCGGCATCGGGCAACTGGGAGAAGGGCGATACAAGGTCGAGAACCTAGCCCCGTCCGACGTAATGGACCTGACCCACTCCGGAACCCTCATCGCGCCCGACAGAGACCGCCACCCCGCTTATTTCTACATCGGCCGAGAGGATGAAGTAATCTCGGCGGTGCAGACTAGGAACGCGGCCACGGCCGTTGCCAATGTGGACCCGGCTTGCAGGCACCTAGTTATGGTCGGCTTCGGACGGGACGGAGACGCCCATTCCGTGGGTCGGTACAGGCCCGGCATGACAATCCTTCAAGTACAGATGAACCGGGATCTGCAACTTCCCTGGCTCGAGGAGGAAAAGACCGACTCCGCATTCACCATAATCAGTGAGCCGGAAGTCCGATTCCACGAGTTGAATGATGGGAGAGTACAGCTTGAAGTGATCGGACTGAACTGCTTCAACCCAAAGTTAGGGGTCGTAGAGGTCGGAGACGCCAGGCAGGTCATGGGAATCATGGTCGACACCCAATACGACACAGAGTCCTTCCGGGCCAGGCTCATCAACGTGAGAGAGGTCAGGAGGAATCAACGAACCCTGAAGAACCTCCGGGCAGCGTTCAACCGGGAGATAGACCCAGAGAAGTGGGAGCAGATGCTAACCACAAAGACGATTCCGTTCGACCTTCCAGAGCCGGGAGTGAAAATCGCGGTTAAGGTCATCGACCAGACGGGGATGGAACACATGACGGTAATCGACGATCCGAGGAGTTTTCTCCCTGAGGGTCATGAGTAGCTAAGGACCTGATGACCTGAGTGAAATTGCGACTCCCGTTGTACTAGGTGAAGTGGTGGGCCAACGAGAGCCTTGGTAGGAACTAGAGGAGCGTGAGCTCGCCGACGTGTGAGTGTCACTGAAATCTGACGAGGAGTAGTCCATTTCCTGGTCACCTTTGGTTCAATGCCCTGAGAGGATTCGATCGAGGGTCCAGACTTTGGGCTCGATCCTACGTCGACTAAGCGGGGGCGACTCTCCCCTCCTGTAAGATCCCGATCCGGGACAGCGGATCTCCCTACCAGATCACGTTTGGAGACGGCATCAGTTTCCAGACCCGCTTACTCGTTAGACACTGCACCACGGAAGAACGTTTCGGACTGAATAAGTCAGATATTCCGTGGCGTCCGTAGCCGTCTCGTCCGCTTTCTTCCAAGACGGAAACTCTGGGCATACCTTCCGAATGCCCGCCTGCCCCCTGCCACAATACCGTGACCTTCGGCCCCGCAGAATTGCACCATGTCCAATAGAGAGCCAAGCACCTTCGCTTGCATATCCGCCAAGGACTGGTTAGCAAAAGGACCTACCTTTTCCGGAAGGTAGGGTCACCCCGTCTAGACGGGACGAATAGGTCAGGACCGGCACTATTACGTCTAACTCGAAGCGGGTCCGCCTATGGTGCACTAGGAGCGAATGGCCGAGCCTTATCCACGTTTTCGCCAATATCGCTTGCTGGACAGTGCCACCTTGCATCGCATGCAACACACGTACGACGGTATGGCCGAGGCTCCCATACTTCGGGAAGACTGCTGTCAGACTCCACCGCGAGTGCCTTTTCGATTCGCTCTACGGTGGTGTCAAAATAGCGAGTACCCTTGCCAATGATCTCCCCAGATACGGGAACCACTTCAATGGATTCATCAAGGAGTCGTCGAGCCTCTTCTCCACATGGGGTGACATTGGCATCATCACCGTCCGGCAGTAGCAGGTCATCCACCATGCAGAGAACCCCTGCACACACCACGTCGCTATCAGCTTCTCGGTTGCGAAGCCAGCCATAGGTTACGACCTGGTTGAGCGCGGCCTCGCGGGCGTCTGTATCCAAGCGCTCACGACTAATGCCCTTATAGTCCACTATGATCTCGCCCGACGTTCCCACCTCAATCCCCTCGCCATCTAACCGGTCTAAGATCAGGTCCACCAAAGTGTTTTGCCCGGGTTCGCCAAACTTTGCAACCGCCAGCACATCAACGACCCCAGTCACTTGGTAGAGGCCTACGGTTTCCGACGAACTCGAACGGATGG
Source organism: Dehalococcoidia bacterium (assembly GCA_965207145.1). Taxonomy (GTDB): domain Bacteria; phylum Chloroflexota; class Dehalococcoidia; order Lucifugimonadales; family UBA2962; genus CAUZIR01. Next base: position 2,095,011 of record OZ242262.1, read on the forward strand.
CACTCAATCTCACCTCTGAACGCTTAATTAGAGGGAAAAGGTGTTGCCCAAGCAGCCGAATGCATCGAAGTAGGCGACGCTCGGGTATATTGCCCATGTTGCCTGGGCGGAAGAGCCCTTCTGCCCGAAGCGTCCGCACTACTTGAGCAACCAACAGACTAAAGACGCCATCCTCTTCTTCATCCGAGTGCCACCCGTAAGATTCAGTAGGAATAGCCTCGTTGTGCCAATTCTCGTAAGCCAGACGCATCCCACGGTGAAGGAACTGTCCATACCAGCGTTGCGCAGGATGTGATTCACGTACTCCGGTACGGGTGAAGAGACGGTACTGGTATGGGCACCGCACATAGTTGAGAAGGTCACCGGTGAGGCTGTATGAGGGTATGACCTTGCCAAGCTGTCTTGGTTCAAAAGTACTCATATGAGCGTGACCCCTAGCGAGTTCCAATCGTTGGAATTGCTACGGGTCCAGCCTGCATTGACATTGGGGATTGCGGACGGCCCTGAAGTGGCATCGCCGCAGCCGAACAGCACCAGCATGTGCTGTGCTCTAGTGAAGGCGACGAAGCTGCGACGGACAAGGTCATCAAATGCACGATCGTGCTGACTTCTTGTCGTCGACAGAGGCGTTCCCCTACCAAAGGGCCGAAGTTCGTCCTCAAGGGTGTAAGGAGCGAAGATTCGGTCCGATCTGGGGAACCGTTGAAAGGCCTGAGTCCAGTGGTTGGTGCGAAAGTCGGAGCCGACATCTACCATGCAGATCGGAAACTCGAGACCTTTTGCCTGATGGACGGTCAAGGCATTGACGGCATCCACAGGCAGGGATTCAAGCACGTCTTCATCAAGGTCCACCTCACCTCGAGCGATGGGTATTAAGAATCTGTGGTATAGGCGAGAAGTGGTAGCTTCCCAGTCATCTCGGTAAATCAGGGTGGCGCGGGCACCGTAGAAGGTGGAGACGCTCGCAAGCGTTCGAGTCAGGGCTTCGAAGTAGATCACGCCAGGATTCCGTCTAAACTCTGGCATCCAGATGGCAATCTCGTGTAGAAGGCTCATGAGCGGGTAGGTGGTCGGCCAACCACCTGTGCGCTGAGGCTGACGTGTCTGCCAGGATGTTACGAAACTGGCAAGGCCATGTGGGAAGTTAGGTTCGGGTTCGGTTGCCAGAAATGCTTCTGCTTGGTCGCGCCACGCCTCGATGCGCCCCCTTGCCTCCACTTCTATCGCCGTAGGTGCGTGTTCCCTCTCGCTATCAAGGCATAGGAGCGTTAGGCCGAGCAGTTGCTGCACCAGTGGCATCTCCTGGAGACGTACGCCGCGGGGATTGAATAGTGTAACCGACGGCTGCAAGGAAGCCAGTCGATCTTCTAGCAGCCCGTACAGGCGAGTCCTTCCGCTGCCTGACTGTCTCTGTGTCGAGTGAGGTTGCGTCAAAGGGTGTGTAAAAGCGATCAGGCGGCGATCCTCTCTTCCTGTTGCTCGATGGCGACCCCGTCCTTGTACCTGGCACCGAGGTAGACGTCAGCCATCAGCTCCGGCGCCTGCAGGCGCCGGAACCTGTTCTCGGCCACCATCAGCATCTTCCATATGACTGCGATCGCCCGGTCCACCTTCTTATAGCGCCTGGCCGCATCCGTCCGGATGCGCAGCGCAGCGAAGGGCGACTCGACCGGGTTGGTCGTTCTCAGGTGACGCCAGTGCTGTTTGGGGTAGTCGTAGAAGGCCACCATCCTGTCCCAGTCACGCTCGATAGCCTCACGGGCTGCTTCGTAGGAGTGCTCGCCGCACCACCGCGTGAAGACCCGCCTGAGCCGCTCTGCCTCGGCCCGGGTGGGAGCGTACGGCATGCTGCGCAGCATCAGCTTTGCCTGGTCATGCTGACGTTTGGGAAGCTTGTCGAGCACGTTGAGGATCTTGTGGTTCCAGCAGCGCTGCTCTCCCGCCTCCGGGTACACGTTGCCAAGCGCCCCCCAGATCCCCAGATGACCGTCTCCGACCACCAGCCGCGGGCAGCTGAGACCGCGGTCCCTCAGGTCCCTGAGCACATCCGACCAGCTCCGTGTGGACTCCCGGTACCCGGGCACCGCGCTCAGGACCACCTTGCTCCCGTCGCTCAGCGCCGCCACAACCACCAGGATCGCGGCCTTCTCACGCTCCAGGCCCGCCTTCACGTACACCCCGTCCACCCACATGTAGACTACCTCTAGCTCGGAAAGGGACCTTCCCCGCCACTCGGCGAGCTCTGCGTTCCACCTGTCCTTCAGACGCGCGATCGTGCTGGCCGATATCGGAGCGGCCTCGCCCAGCAGACCTCGCAGCGCCAGGTCGAAGTCCCCCTCCGACAGACCGTGCAGGTACAGTTCCGGAAGCAGGACGTCGACCTGCCGGCTCCTGTTGGCGAACAGGGGAAGAAGCCTGCTCTCGAACCGCTCCTCGGTATCACGTACCCTCGGCCGCCTCACCTGGATCGTCCCCGAGCTCAGCGTCAGCCTCCGGGGGCTTCCGTGACCGTTTCGGTACCCAGAGTCCCTATCGGATCCCGACCGGCGCACCGACCTGGCCCTGCCCAGGAACTCGGTGACCTCCTCCTCCAGCATGTCCTGGATCAGACCCTGCATCTGACCTCGCAACCAGTCCTCCAGGTGCTCGAATCCCGGCCTTGACTCAGGTCCTGTTTCAATGCTCTCCTTGACCATGGGCGGTGTACTCCTCTCTCGGGCATAAAAAGCCCGTCTGTGATCAGAGAGAGGTTACACCGCCTGATCGTTTACACACCTTTTGAGGCTACCTCGTGTCGAGTATCCGATCACGGCAATATCGCCTGCTTGCTGTTGCCGAATCGGTTCGGGTGCTCCCGGTACCTCAAGTCCATGCTGAAGAGTCGCTCCTATCAAGTCGACCAGAACGTCTGCAAGTCCGGACAAGTCAGGTCTGAATACTCCCAATACTGGGATGTTGTCCGATACCGACCAAGCATCACGTTGGCTTGAGCCGATAAGCTCAGGCTTGTCAGGGACTCGGGCCGGCTGATATGCCTCATCAAGGGACACGTAGCGATTAGCGAAATCTATGATCGGTAATGAGGAGCGACGATTCACATTTAGTGGCAAAGTCTCGATCAGCGAACCAGAGAGCGCTTGTCGATATCTGGATGGGGCCTCCACGAACATCTCAACAGTTGCTCCACGAAACCTAAATAGGGACTGATCGTCGTCACCTACGAGTGCAATCCACCCGCCGTTCTCCCACGCGTGCACCGAGATAGCCTGATAGATCGACTCTTGAAGGGCGTTGGTATCCTGATATTCGTCAACAAGAAGCACTCGGATGGGGCGAAGCCATTCCTCCAATGTGCCATCGGCGAGCCGATCTCGGAATTCCTCCTCTACCGCGATGAAATCCAGCCGACCATCCTCAGTTAGCTTGGCTACGTAGGACCTGAGAGTTTGGACAGCTGTGGCGTGGCCTGGGTTCAGAGCGGACCAACTCGACATTTCTATCTGGTCTTGGCCTACCCTTTCGCGCAGCGAAGAGAGACGATCGCGAATTGTCGATAGCCGCCCGGCTCCATTTGAGGCGCCAAACAACCCGTTCATCGCGTAAAGAAGGGATTCTCTTTTTGATTCGTCGACACCCTGACCGGCGATCCTATTGCTAAACGCCGCCTGGGTCATGGTCGCGTTCTGCACCAGTTGGTCCACAAGAACACCGATCTGGCGTTCTACTAGTGCGGCCTCACAGATCTGATCTATTGTTCCGATGCGAACTCTCGAAACATCGAACTTGGGCGCGTCGACTCGTTGGCCGGTCTCCTCGAGTAGGCTGTGTAGGCCATCAGTGATTCGAGAAGCTAGTTCGCGTGCGGCCTTGCGTGTGAAGGTGGTCGCGACTATCGCCTCCGTTGGGTGACCATCTACAAACACAGCCTTGAGGGCAAGTAGCGCGAGCGCAGAGGTCTTGCCAGTTCCCGGTCCAGCTACTATGTGGAGGTTGCGGGGCCCGGTTGACAATAACTCTCTATGCGGTGATCCGGAGGTTAAGTCGATGCCGAGGCACTTGGATGCCAGTTTGACGAATTGGTCGATATGTAAGGTCATGAATGTCGAACTGCCTCGGCGCCTTGCGGGAGCTTGCTATGTTAGCGCGGCGGTCAGCTAGGCAGAACCTTTAAAGGGGCCTGCCTGAGCCCAAATTCGTAAGAGCCGTTCGGCCGGGGAAGATAGTGCTTTGGTCAGAACTCCGCCGTCGACATTCGGGATGCTGCCTAAAATGTGCCCAGTTGGGCGAGATCCCAGCAGGTCCCAATGGCGAAATACCGCGTGCATGCAAATCCACTCGGTACCCATCTCCTTCGTTCGTACCGTTGTATCGCACGTTTAGCTTCTCTACAGCCCATCAACGCGTTCAACTGCCAAATGATTCAGCGGAGTCGTTGGAACCCCTGCTCTGCCGGTTGCGGCGCGCGCTATTCCGAAACCCAAGCTCTCGATTCGGCGACGTAGGACCCAGAGGTTGTGGAATCCTCGTCGCCTGTTCCGGTTGTTTCCTCGGAAGATCACGACTTCTACGCCAAGTTCTCTGCATATGGGGCAGGGACAATGTTCCCAAGGGCGTCGACGCAATAGTTCCTTGTAGAGTTGGTCTCGACGGCCGCGATTTCGTTCGTACACTCGGGTTCCTAGCATCGAGTCGTAAGCCCTTATGCGCTTCAGGGCCTCCCTCATGCTCAGCTTCCGGTCCGCGAATGCGCGTACTGCACAAAGGGCCTCATGCTCGGCCTCCCTCAATTCACTGTAGGCAGCCTTGCTTCGGGCAACGAGTGATCCGTTCTGGGCACGGTCCTGTGTAGCTACGGGGATTCGAATTGCGGCGAACGCACGGCCCTCTTCTGTGTAGTAGTTGTCCTTCGCCGCCAACCACGCCTGCCGTAACGGCGCAGCGCTGTCGGCGCTCGCGATCCCTAACTCAAGGAGAAGCGGCAGCAAGGATGCTCTGGCGACGCCAAAAACATGGACGCGTGCTCGGTCAGATACAGCACCGCAGACGGCTGTAAGTATTCGGGATACCTCTCCCGTAGCACTCCGAGCGAGCCCCCCCACGGCAATGTACTCGTATCCCATTTGAATCAAAGCTTCCGCAGCTTCGACATAGGAGTCCCGGTCCCAGCCTTGGATCGCCCCCACTGGAGTGAAGCTCAACTCGCAGTCTCTGTGCGTGCGAAGGAGTTCTTCAGCATTTCGGAGTGTCAGGTCGTAGCGATAGTTGCGTTGATCAGCAAACTCCGGCAGCACGATGTGATCGACGGAAACCCCGTAGTCGAAACCTAGGTGGTCGTAGTATTCGACAATGTCCTCAGTCGAGAAAACTGGGTCGCGCTGATCTACGTATCCAAAGGCACCGCAGTCTCCGAACAACTCCATGTAATCCGGCATTCGGAGGTACCGGTGCATCCCAGTCTGCTCAGCCCGCTCCCTCTTACGGACTGTGCGATCAAGCGCCATACGTGAGACGAGAATCCCGTCGTACACGCGCTCGTCGAAGAGTTCGTGGGCATATACATCGTCCTCGTAAGGATCGCGTGCCAGAGTCATGCGGTCGGTAAGAAAGTCGTATCCCGGGTCAACTCTATCGTCCCAATCCGGGAGGAAGAATTTCACGCCGCTCTATCCTGACTCCGCCAGGCTATGAGCGCAGCACGAAGTCCGTTTGAAATGACGTCCTCAACAAAAGAAGCGAACCTTACGGCGCCAATTTCTCTAGATGTGACGCCCAGTTGGCGAGCTTCGCGGGCACCACTAGGCACGAATTCATAACCGTCTCCGGGCGACCTAAAGGCCGGTGATGCAAAGTACAACTGTTTGGTCAGGCATTCAAAAGGAGCTCCAGAAGCGTGCAAGTAGGCGAGCGGCAGGACAAATATCGCCAAGTCGAACAAGGCGAGTTGCTTCCGTAAGGCGCAGGGCAATCCCAGATCCCTTCCTCTCTTCCTGGCCGCCGTGGGTCCCAAGCCGGTAAAGCTCGCATCGTAGACGGGCACTGGGGAGTGTTCGCTAACGCAACCAAGGCCCGCAGAAATGATTGACCATTCGACCAGGTCGCCGCACATCTTGAGCCGCCATCGGTCGACTGCCTCACGTATTCGTACATGGGCGCGGCCAGTGTAGCGGACTCGCGCCGAAAGGTCCGGTCGCATGGAGGCCTGAGAAGAGACGTTCGGAGCCTTGCGTTTCGAACAGGCGCTCACCACAAGTATGCGTCGAGGGATAGACGGAGGAGAGACTCCTCTTGCAGTGCTGCACCCGTCCGTTTGTCGTCTATCGGCCACGCTCGTTACCCCAATGCAAGATGTGCAGGCGAGTAGAGAACCTGTAACCCCGTCGGAAGCAAATCTCAGCTAGCCAGACGGAGCGTTCTTGAAGTGCATCGGGGGAAGCTCCCTGTGGCATCAGGATCACCCGCTCCTGCGGGACCTCATAGTTGGTCAATAGCGACTCAACTTCGTCAAGGTCTGAAGGCACGTCGATCACAAACTTGAACCAAGCATGCTTTGCTCTAGCGAACCAACGGAGAGGCCGATCCATTTGCCTGAGGTCAACCGGGTTCCCCGAGCTTGAGAGCTTCGGCGACACGTTCCACTGAGCGACAAGTTCCTGCAGTGGAGGTATGGGCTCGAAAGTCCCGTTAGTTTCCACTTCAAGGCGGTGACCAGTCGCGGTGAGTGGCCCGGCGACCTCCAATAGCGCGCCTTGCTGCATCAGCGGCTCTCCGCCGGTAATGACTACATTTTCGATCCCGAGGGCAGTCACCCGGCTTATGACTTCTTGGCCATCAGTTCGAACTATTTCCTGTGATGGGTCGTAGTTTTCCCAATCCCAGGTGTACTTCGTGTCACACCAGGAGCAAACGAGATTGCAGAGGGATAGCCGAACGAAGGTGCTTGGGCGTCCGGCCGAGACCCCCTCACCTTGAAATGAAGCAAAGATCTCCGGTTGGCCCGATGGCAAGCGAGCCAATTTCAACAACTTAGCGACCAAAGAAACGAGATAACGGAGTCATGAACCTCGCTCTGTACCACCTCCCCGGATGGCCTACGCAACCAGTTGCTCAAACGAGGCGATAGATACTTTTGACAATTGCACACGTGCCTCTGTGTGACGCTGAACGCGGCGGCGCGCCGCCGACCATTAGCCATATTCATTGCCACGAGTGCAATCTGGAACCTGCGGAGTGATAGTCTCCAACCATAGGGAGGTTGCGTCAAAGGGTGTGTAAAAGCGATCAGGCGGCGATCCTCTCTTCCTGTTGCTCGATCGCGATCCCGTCCTTGTACCTGGCGCCGAGGTAGACGTCAGCCATCAGTTCCGGCGCCTGCAGGCGCCGGAACCTGTTCTCGGCCACCATCAGCATCTTCCATATGACTGCGATCGCCCGGTCCACCTTCTTATAGCGCCTGGCCGCATCCGTCCGGATGCGCAGCGCAGCGAAGGGCGACTCGACCGGGTTGGTCGTTCTCAGGTGACGCCAGTGCTGTTTGGGGTAGTCGTAGAAGGCCACCATCCTGTCCCAGTCACGCTCGATAGCCTCACGGGCTGCTTCGTAGGAGTGCTCGCCGCACCACCGCGTGAAGACCCGCCTGAGCCGCTCTGCCTCGGCCCGGGTGGGAGCGTACGGCATGCTGCGCAGCATCAGCTTTGCCTGGTCATGCTGACGTTTGGGAAGCTTGTCGAGCACGTTGAGGATCTTGTGGTTCCAGCAGCGCTGCTCTCCCGCCTCCGGGTACACGTTGCCAAGCGCCCCCCAGATCCCCAGATGACCGTCTCCGACCACCAGCCGCGGGCAGCCGAGACCACGGTCCCTCAGGTCCCTGAGCACATCCGACCAGCTCCGTGTGGACTCCCGGTAGCCGGGCACCGCGCTCAGGACCACCTTGCTCCCGTCGCTCAGCGCCGCCACCGCTACCAGGACCGCAGCCTTCTCACGCTCCAGACCCGCCTTCACGTACACGCCGTCCACCCACATGTAGACCACCTCCAGGTCGGAAAGGGACCTTCCCCGCCACTCGGCGAGCTCCGCGTTCCACCTGTCCTTCAGACGCGCGATCGTGCTGGCCGATATCGGAGCGTCCTCGCCCAGCAGTCCTCGCAGCGCCAGGTCGAAGTCACCCTCTGACAGACCGTGCAGGTACAGTTCCGGAAGCAGGTCGTCGACCTGCCGGCTCCTGTTGGCGAACAGGGGAAGAAGCCTGCTCTCGAACCGCTCCTCGGTATCACGTACCCTCGGCCGCCTCACCTGGATCGTCCCAGAACTCAACGTCAGCCTGCGGGGTCTCCCGTGACCGTTGCGGTAGCCGGCGTCCCTATCGGATCCCGACCGGCGCACCGACCTGGCCCTGCCCAGAAACTCGGTGACCTCCTCCTCGAGCATGTCCTGGATCAGACCCTGCATCTGACCTCGCAGCCAGTTCTCCAGATCCCCGAAATCGGGCCTTGACTCAGGTCCTGCTTCAATGCTCTCCTTGAACATGGGCGGTGTACTCCTCTTGGGCTTAAAAGCCCGTCTGGATTCAAAGAGAGGTTACACCGCCTAATCGTTTACACACCTTTTGACGCTACCTCACCATAGGGCCTGCACGTGGTTTCCTTACACTCCTTTCAAACCCGAAGCCGGGTTTGAACCGCATGTTACAGATTCTTAGTCCTTAGACGTCTCTTGCCGAGGGGCTATGAGTTTAGTGGGGAAACCAGCAGCTTACCGCGGGATGCGATCTGTCCAATGTAGAAAGTCGTCGTGTTCCATTGCTTGTCGATCGGCGCCGAACTGTGGTTTGTCCCGGCAATTTGGTTACCACTGAAGGGCACCAAAGCGGATCGAAAGTCCGGAGGCGGGCCGTGCTTGGCGGGTGCGGGCAAGACCTGCGAGAAACGTCCCTTGTCGGCTTACCCAAAGCAATTGCCCATTCAGTGGATTTGGCTAGGGCGAGCCAAAGGACGATTGTGAGAACCAGGTTTCACTGGTGGCAGTCTGTCCTGGTCGGAGTGAAGCCCGATCGTCTCAGCCAATACATCGGCCAGCAACTGGATTGATGTCGAGGTGTTGTTAACTCGACCGCCCTGGAGCGCAACGCTCTGCCAGATTTGGTTCGTCAGCCGCCAATCTACTAGAGGGCGTCCGTCATTCGTATGTTGCCCCACCCTTTCCAAGATCTCCCTCCATCCATGAGGGGCGTGAGCGCGAGCTCTACGCGCAAGTTCCGCAAGAGCCCGCTGGGCTACGCCGTGCCCGGAGAGTTCACGTTGACGAAGGTATGCTGGGTGTTCCTCGTCATCTCGGACCTGGCGCCATGCCGGAACGGCGGTCGTTAGACAGTCGAGTACCTCAACGACATCAGAGGTGAGGCGTTCTTCGCTCTCCTCGTCGACGTTGTGATCGATTGATCCCAACAGCGTCCGAGTAATCTCATACAGCGTCGATAGAGTCATGAACTGACGCGCGTTGGACGAGAGGCTTGTGCTTTCAAAATTCATACGCCCACGCAACAGGGGAGATTCCTCGGCCACCTGCTTGGCGATGCGAGCGAGCGGGTCTCGATGGGCAAATAGCAGTGAAATGGACTTTGAGGGTGTCTTTGCGTTGCGGTTGAGGTCACTGAAGAGAATCTGAGATTGGGCAATATCGCCGTAAGGCACAAGAATCAGAGCAATGTGCTCCCCTGCAAGGTCGGGCCGCTGCCTGATTGCGGATTCTATCGATTTGAGTCTGTGCTGCCCGTCAAGTGCGTACAAGGACTCTGTTCCATCCAAGGTCAATTGACCGAATTCGATGCCCCCAGGAAACTGATTCGTAGAATCGAACTTGGGACCGAATTCACGGTCTTGAGGTGCCAATCGGATCTCGACCGTTAAGGCCGAATAGAAATGGTCTTCGTTCGATACGAGGTAAGGAACCATTTCCTTCTCGACACGCTGAAGGTTGAGTTTGCGCTGCATCTTCAGTTCTGGAGGAGTCTCGGAAGTCCATCCGTCAACGTCCTCGACATAGTCGATCATGCGCGCTGCCTCCCCCAAGGTCATGACCGATACGAAGTAGTCAGTCACACCAATGCGAGCGCGAATTGCCGGTATATACGTCGCCATCTCACTCGACTCCGTTCCACAAGTTCGGACTTACGTCCGTTGTCCCGCATCAGACGAATGTAATTCTTGCGAATCAACGACGTTAGTTATCTCATGGCATGAACTTGACCGCAAGCTTGCAGGGGCTCTGCGGGATCTTCACGCGGATGGAACAGGTTCTACACGGCCCGCTACTGCAGCGGTTCTATCGTTCCCAAGGGGTTGACCGGTCCAGCCATACCGGACCTTGACGCTACTGGCCCGACGCAGCAAGTGATGCATGTGAAACCGCTGTGCATCGGGATTGAATCGAAATTCCCGTTTGGGAGGTGACGTTGCTCTCTAATTCAGTTTCCGAGAGTATCCGCTAGGAGGTTTCGAATAAGGTCGATGGGTCCAATTGGCTGTGCCCTCCGGGGACAGAACTCCACTTGCGCCCACGTTGATGAGTATTTCAGGCTTGAACGTGCCCGGAGAGGCTTGCCCGACACGTCAGTTCTACTCAGCCGAACAGGATTTTCCTAGCCATCGCGGCTGTCTCAACGCCATTTGGCAGGTTCATCGACGTACGCTGCCACCAGCTCGGATGAGCAACTCTAAGCACCTCGGCATCCACACTCCACGTTTCTGTGGCCTTATGCACGTCCCCGCCACAAAGGAGGACGACCTTGGGCCGACAAAGTGAGACGACGTGGTCTAGTAATGGCAGACCACGCAGGTTTTCGGATCCGTCGGTCTCCCCGTAGTGACCGTGCTCAGGATTGATGTTGCAGGTCATCAACTGGCTCCAGGGATGTCGAAGGCCGCGAAAGGCGGGCTTTAGGTACTTGTGAATCTGAGCCCAGGTAGGGTTCGTGTTATACCGTCCGGGGAAGACAGCATTGTGTGCATGGGGAATTCCTCCCAGGACAGGGACCCTAGGTTTGATGAAAAGGACCCTGTCCAGAGACTCAACGTTGTGCTCCGATTCACCCAACCCAGGTCTGTGCATGACTAGAAGGCAGGAAGCATTGGCCGTTCCGAATGCGTATTTTGGCCACCGCCGTCTATGGGCCAGACGTGCAAGTTCCTCGGGCCAAGCCAAGCCTTCCTCCATCCTTCTATCACCCAGTAACTCTTTCCAGTCCTCGCGAAATTGCTTGGGAATCCTGGCAGACTGGGCAAAGACCCTATAGGAACTGGCAGTTCGTTCCCTCGACTTTGGGTCGCTCGAGAAGAGTGCTTTCGCAGTTGACGTACTCATGAAGACCTTGCAGCCAATGTAACCCCAACCCGAAGGGCAGTCCCGGCGACCGATCGGGTCCGAGGACTTAAGTGGAACCTAGCATTTGGACATACCGAAGAACTTGGTCACCCTGATCTGAAGCGGCTCCATCACTCGATTGACCCTCGCCTAACTGTGCCCATTCGGATCGGTCACCCTAGCTACATCGGCCACTGAGACCCAGCCGTGGTCAAAAGTGAAGGTTCCAGCATTGCCCGCCGGGTCTTGAATTCGCACTATTCGGGCCTGCTCAGGGTCAGCCGCGCTCTCTACAACGTAGAGCCAGAAAGCTTCTCCGCGGTCCTGTGCACATTTGAATTGAGTTCTAGAGAGTCCCACGGGCCTATCCCTTAACGTGCCCTTCATGGCCTTTACCTCGATCCATTTGACAGCCTGTCCATCGGCCCCTTGCTCGAAGAGGTCAAAGCCGGGATTGTTCAGCCCCGTGCGCTTCAGTTGTGGCTCACACCTGAGGATAAGCGTGATGGCCTTGTCTTCCAATTCCATGCGTTGCTCAAATGTCAGTCCTTCCGTGTCTGGCTTCTTGTCAACATGGCTAATGGCTACGTACGAGATGAACTTCAGTTCGCCCTCGGGCTTCGGGTCGTGGCCGGTCTCCGTTGACTCACCGCCGCCCTTCGATCCCTCTTGATCGTCTCCCTCAGCGCCCGCGTTCTCAGGGGGCTCGGTGCTGGCGGGGCCCGTGGAGGTCGATGATTCTGGTGGACCTAAGACCTGCCCTTCTTCTGAAAGCTCCTCGTCAAGTACGAGACCGGACTGGCGCAGTTGCTCGGTGAACCGCTCAACGCTAGTCAGTCCATGTTGAGCTATGAGTTCCAAGACACCCAACTCGATCCCGGCTTCACGGGCAAGTTCGTCGATTACGGGCGGCTTGAAGGGTATGGCCGCTAGTAAGAAGGGATTCGCACGCCACCCAGTAGTTTCAAAAACAACGTCTCGAGGTCGGCGCAGTGTGCCATTTTGATCGGGAACCCACGTGGCCTTATTGAGTAACTTGACAAAGGACGCATCGAAAGTTGCTTTCCTCTCGCTGTACCATTTCCAGCGATACTCCCCTTGGAATACTCTCGCTCCGCGCCTATCTTGGACATCGCTTAGGGCTTGCCAGAGAATGGCTGATCTGGCGACAGCCTCATCCTGCGGCTGGCGGTTTATGGTCGCAAGCAGTGGTTCGAGACCCCTGAGGGTATTGTCTTGCACAGCGACTTCGGAAGTAATGTCCTCAGATCCTGCTGATGCTCGCCTGAGCTCAGCTTTCTGTTGAGACGTAAGGCTCGGCTCCGTGGGGCTGCCGACCAAGTACAGAGGGCAGCCCGCCGCCTCCAGCAGAGCACGGACACGCTCACCGCGCAGGCATTCTTGGGAATCATCTACTATCAGAACGCTAGGGACATCTTCGAAGAGTTCCTTTAGTCGATGAGTTGCCTGGTATGTATCGGCTGGGCGGGCTAGGCAACGGGAACCATCGCCCGGATCTACAGCCCATACGAATCTCACATCCCTCAATGCCGCCGCGAGCTTTTGGCGCTGCGCCGTAGAGTCGGTGGCAAAAGCGGCGACCATGCGATCGATGTCCAAGTGGTAGTCAGGATCATGGACTTCTGGAGGCTTCCGTTCGTACTTGGGTAGCAAATTGACGATTACATCGTCCACTGGGTCTGGAGTGCTCAGGCCTAGGGACCTGAGGAACGACAAGGCGCCTTCGGATCGACAGACGCTACTTCGGACTGTGGGGAAGTCGGTGTGGTCCCCACCGGGCAGGAACGCTTGCGGCTGTTTTCCGTCGTAGGCGACCACATGGGAGCCATCTTCGAGCCGGACGAGAGGCATAAGCTTCAGTCTTTGGAATAGGGCTCCCTGACCATCCAAGAACGCATAGAGCCGTTCAATCCATTCGTCCGGCTGCGCCTTGAGAAACTCCTCGTTCAGTTTGGGAATCAGCCATTCGGGGGTAACTTCATGAACGTCAAGTTCATCCATTAGATACCTGCGCAGGTCGGGTGTCCGGTCCGCGGTGATGTCTTCGCTTAGCCAAACGAGGTCTTGGTCGGATTGGAACAGGTCCGCCAATTGACTGGAGTCGATCAGTTCCCGCAGTTCTTGAGTTCGGGCCATCTTGGCGCTCCGTGCGGACGCATAGCCGTTCCTGTAGCGAGGAATCAGATTCTCATCCATGAGGGCCTCCCTGACTGCCAGGAACAGTGGGGCAAACCTACTGCCCACCGCGAAACGACAGGCGTCCATTGGCAGGCTTCGGGGCGCTGACACGCTCAGCAAACCTAGTTTTCGGAGTTCCCGTAGTGCATCAATGAGTAAGTTGGCTGTCTCATCGATTAGGTGCTGGTTCCAGGGGTCACCCTGCGGCACGTTGTCCCGACTAGGAGTGGTCCGGTACGGTCCCTGAATCAGGAAGCCAAGGCTCGTTGACAGCACTGTGGGAAAGTAGGCAATGAGCGGAGAGTCCGTTATGGGCCTCGCGGACAAGCCTTCGTCTTTGTCTCCTTCCTCCAATGCGAAAGCGAGTTCAACGTGGCCCACGTGATCTCCATTGTTGTGGACCGATCGTGAGAAGATGAGCCATTGCTCCTCTTCGACGCCATCCGTTGCATCATCCTGACCAATGACCAACACCTGTCGCGCCGAAGTCCCAAGGGACTCAGGCTTGTCCCGCAAGTACGTCCCCGTCGATCCTCCAACGCCGGACCAGGAAATCTCATCGATCTCCCTGAGGAATAACAGCGTTCGCGGGCCTAGACGCTTCAGCCCGGCCAGAATCTGAGTTGCTGCGGAGGGATCGTTACTTCTAAACGGAAGACGTATAGCCGTCTGCCCAGGGTTCGTGTCTAGGACTGCGACCGCCCGAGGCCAGACGAACGAGTCAATCGCGAAATGTTCACTGCCGGAGTGAATCTCCGGACTGTCTGTGAAGGCGTAGACAGACTTAAATCCGATTCCGAACCGACCGATCGAAGTCAGGTCTTTTGTACTCTCGCCGATTCCGCATATGCCACGTACATCATCCTCGTCGAACGGCTTTCCGAAGTGGGCGACTGTGAGGGCGTCAGGCGATAGCCGGAATGAAACCGCCCTTTGCCCCTTCCATTCCCCCCTTCTTGCCAGCGCATCTTCGGCATTCTGAAGGAGTTCAAATATGAAGTGGGTGCGATCATCGTAACGGTTGGCGAGGAGCATCGGTCCGATTCGACCGATGTCCGAGCCGTACCGCCCAACGTTATCGGCTCGGATTGCCTCATAGTCGGATGGCAAGAAACTCTCTCCTAAATACGGTATGCATGAAGGGTCGAAATCAGAGATTGAGCCAGATGCTGGGAGAGGAGGACTAGGGACAGGGCGCCGCTTCCCAGCGGTTCGTGTCCTTTACGGCTTATTCGGTCGACTCAGGGACAACTATAGGTCTCTGAAGGGGCAGCCCATGGGCTCCACGTCTCTTGGATCGATATACCCCCAATCTACGGACGCCGCAAATGGTCTGCACATCAATCTGCGATAGATGTGCATGAATTACTGTATGCCTATTCGAACACGGGGTCGGTCGGCTCCTCAACCTCCCCTTAAATCGAATCAGGCCGTCAACTGGGCCGGGCACTTGAGCTTGGTTGCAAACGGCCAGCGAATGGAGGTGGGGTGAACGCGGCCGGCGAATTCACCCGATGGCCTGCAGTTCTGGAAGCGTAGATCCGACGACCCTTCCAGCAAAGCTTCGCAAGAACGCAAGGGGATACACGTCGCAGTATGGTCCTCTAAGTTGGTCTTGACCTCGTAGATCGAGCCAGGGTCGCCGTGCCAGATTCTTGATTCACCGGTTCCTGATAGGTCGGTCTCAATGTCAACCTGCAAAGGAGTGTAGACATACTGACGTGCCCCCCGAACTTCGGTCATCCCTGTGCTGGGTTTCGTTCAATAATGTCAGTCACTATGTCGAAACCGGCAAACCTGATTAGACCTGAAGGCTCGTTAATTGCGAGATCGTTGTCCTCATTGAATATGTCTGTCTTTGGATCCCTGCGGTAGACTTTTCTTGACACTCCCTCTCTGTGCGTGATTATGCCCCCGACTGTCCACCCCTGACTGGTTGGGAGTAGCATCGCTCCGCCAGAGAAGCCAGCGTTGATGTATCCGCCTGCGTAGTGAATTCCCTTCCCAGCATGGGCTCCAGGGTTGACATACGCGGACACCAACGTAGTCAGCGGCACCGGAACGCCCTCTATTTCTGTGATGTGCGAGACCTCCATAGGGTCAGTAAGGGCAGGGAAACCCATTGCTCGACCCACTGCGCCAACGAACACGTCACCTAGGCCATACCGCGGGGTTAGTTGGGATAGCCTGGCTGTAGACGTTCTCAGCACAGCCACGTCTGCCCTTTCGTCTATCCCCACGGTCTCCCACTGTGCCGATGCCCACTGCTTGGTTCTTCTTACTAGGGGCTGAAATTGACAATCACGAGCTACGTGGAGAGCCGTTGCCAAGTACTCTTCAGATTGGAAATGGACGACTACTCCGCTGCCAGCCGGAGCGGTACTCCTACTGTTCGTAGCGCAGCCTAGCCATTGCACTGCCAACAAGAATTCCGAAGTTGGCGCTGTGTTGTCGATCATGCTCTCATATCCTTCATCGCTTCTCAGGTTGTAGATGTCAGAAGACGGTGGCCTTGGTGATGCATGCCATCCAGCCTTGAACGGAGTGCCCAGCGGTTAACTCTGCCAGCTGCAGCAACAGTCAGTATTTCGATTGCGCGCAAAGGTAAACTTGAACATTGTCGACACCATTCGCAGGGGGAGGAGAGCGTGTCCAACCGCACACCACCATCTCTATTTCTGATCAGGGTGGTGCTGTATGGATTCTCCCTCGTCTTGGCCAGCGGCATCTGGGCATAGGAGGTTGGCGCTAGCCTATTGTATGGAGTCGTTCTAGGACTGCTGGCCGTAGTCACATTTGGCCCACCAGACTTGATAAAATCAAGAACTTTCGCGATGCGCTTCCAGTTGGAACTATAGGAGGGAAGGCTGTCGCAAATCACTCGGTGATGCTGGTGCCTTGTCCGTCGATAGGGAGAGGCCGAGCACCGGGCAACTGCTGTTACCGGTGTTTCAATCGACTCTAACTCTTCCGTTGGGATGCCGAGCGTGAGATTGACGTTGTTCTCCCCGTCGATGGTCACCTCGTCGAGAAGGAGCCGCAACACCTCGCGGCGCTCCTCGTTCGGCAGGTCGTCCAGTCTGCCGCCGACCCGGTTGGCCCACTCGACCACGTGCTCACCCAAAGCCTGCTTCTCCACCGCCGCCATCTCCCTGGCGCGGAGGTCGTCCAGCCTTGTCCGCAGGGTCTCCAGCCGCTCGGTGATGAACTTGCGCTGCCGGTCCATCTGCTCCTCGGTGATCTTCTCCGTGACGTAGAGTCTGATCACCCGGTCTTCTTCGAACTGCACCCTCTGAAGCTCGCGCTCCGCCCCGGCAATCTGGTTTTCCAGCCCTCCGTCCTCCTGAGTGTCCAGCGACTCGATGCCCGCAACGATGAGGCCGGGGGACTCCAGCACCTTCTTGACCTCGCCCCAGACCAGTCCCTCCAGCCGCTCCGCACGGATCATCGTGTGCTTGCGGCATCCCGTGCGGAAGTGCTGCACGCCGTAGCACTTGTAGTAGCGGCGGGGGACGTCCATCTCGTACTTGTAGACCTTGCCGTTGCGCTTGACCGTCCGCTTCCTGGTGGCCATGCAGCCCATGAGCATCCCGCACCCGGTGCACCGGACCAGGTGCTGCAACAGGTAGAATATCTTGGTGTTGCGGTAGGAGCGGGTGCGCCGCTTCTTCATGAGGCTCTGGGCCATATCCCACGTCTGCTCGTCCACTATCTGCGGGAACGGCACGGGTATCCAGGTCTCCCTGTCCTTCTCGTAAACTCTCGTCCCATCCTCGGTGGATACGTAGCGGGCCTTGCCGTACCACCACGTGCCCTTGTAGGTCTCGTTGCTGAGGATACGGTATACCTGTCCGTCCCACCACCGCTTGCCGCCGTTGGCGACGGGAACGCCGTCGGCCATGAGACGCTGGCCGATCACCCGCGCTCCAAGGTCGTCCCGCACGCACATGCGGAAGATGCGGCGGACGACCTCAGCCTCGTCCTCCTCTAACTCGGGCCTGCCGTCGTCACCGATGCGGTAGCCGTAGGGGACGTTGCCGATGGGGATGCGGCCCTGCTTGGCCGCGCCCCGTCTGCCCATCGACGCCCTCTCCCGGAAGTTGTCCAGCTCGATCTTGCCGATGGCGGCCATGAGGCCGAAGGTCTTCATGTCGATGGCGTCCATGACGGCTTCCAACTCTATGTGGTGCGCCTCGACCACCTCCATGAGGGCGGCTGCGGGGTACATGCCCCTGCTGAGCCGGTCGGACTTCCAGCAGACGATGGTGTCGAAGCGTCCCCGCCTGGCGTCGGCGAGCATCCTCTGGAACTCCGGGCGCTTCTTCGACCAGCCCTGTCCCACCTCCTGGTAGCGGGCCACGATGGTCAGGCCGCGCTTTTCGCAGTGGGCCTCCATGTCGGATGTCTGCTCGGAGATGGAGGTCTTGTCCTCGGCGTCCTGGCTCTGGTCCGAGACGCGGGCGTAGATGGCCGCCCTGCCTTCCTTCGCCTTGCGGCGCTGCATCTTGATTCTTGGCATGGTTGTCTCCTCTGTGTATAGGACTTGGTTATGAGCTACGTCGCAGCGTCAGTCGTTCGGTGGCCAAACGGTTCATGCTAACACCGGCCTCGGCTGCGTCCATCGCCAGGGCGCGGTGGGTCTCCGGGGGAATGCGCAGGGTGATCGTCCCGCTGTAGCGGCGTGTGGATATCGGCTCCGGCACTTCAATGCCCTCCTCCAGGTTCAGTTGGACGGCGTGGGACACCAGCTCTCGAATCCCGATCAGGGCCTTTTCCGGGGTATCGTCCAGGTGGCTCAGCAGGCCGAACTCGGCGCACAGGCCGACGTACTCCTCGTCCTCGTCGGACCAGAAGACTCGGTAGGTGTAGCGGTCGATCAATTCAGCCATGCATTTCCTCCAATCTGTCGATTGCCCTGAGCGCCTGACGGACCTGGTAAGCCTTGGCCATTCCCCGGACGGGCTGGATGTTCACCAGCGGCCTGCCCTGCCAGGGCATCCTGTAGAAGAGATGACTGCCCCTCCGCCTCGGCTCTCCGAAGTAGTGGTCGCAGACCCTTCTGAGGTCGTCGAACCGGACGTTCCGAGGGTTGCGCCGCATGTCGTCCAGTGTCCTGTTCACGATACTCACATGATGGCACTAATGCCACCCTATGTCAAGGACGACGCAGCTTCCTTCAAGACGCCTCAGTCCTCCCCATCCGGGCCGTACTGAGGCGTCGGGTCCGCAGGGGAAGCCTCCTCGTCCTGGGCCAGCTTGGCCAGTATCGTGAAGAGCCTGCGCAGGCGGTCCTGGGCGTCGGGAGCGGGGTTGCAGTTAATCGCCACCACGCGCAGTTCCGCCGAGGCTTCGCTTCGCGTCTTCTGCTCTGTCCTGCGGGTGGCTTCTTTCACTATCGTTGCTCTTGTCGCTTTGCTTGCGGTCGGATAGGTGCTCAGGGTTGACCTACCGGACTACGGCCCGGTCGTTACGTCAGTGTGGGCGACCGGAATGGCGAGCGTTATCCCTCAGAGGGGGTATTCATCCGTGCAACCGGTTTCATTCATCCCCCGTAGCGATGGCGAGACGCAATGGGGCCAGACCCGGCTACCGGGATGAGGCCGTGGAGGCCACGGCGTCACCGGGGTTGTTGGTCGCTCTGTCGAACTCAGCGCCACCTCGCTCACCTCGTCGTGGTCTGCTGCGACGCACTTGATCGCAGCGTTCACCAGAGAGTGTGAACGGTTCAGACGCGAAAAAAGACCTCACGCGTGGTGGCACCTTCCGAGGTCTCCTTTTGGCGGGCCGTTTCATGCAGTGGCACCCGTGTACACGAGATGGACTTTGGTGACTGACTGGTCAAAGTCGTGATTTCGTAGCTGAACCAGGGGCAAAACCCCCTCTACCGGACGTGAGCAGTGAGCAATCTGATGAAAGGGCGGAGTCCGGTCTCCAATGACAAAAAGATGCTTGAGGTGGGGGTGCATGACGCGGCCAAAATCGACGCCCCGATGACAAAACCGGCCAAAAAGTGCGCTTGAGGTGGGGGTGCGTTACGCGGGGTGCGACATCGCAGAAAACACGGACTTGGCGGAATTCACAGCTGAGACGAATTTCTTGAGGAGGAGGACATTGCCATGAAGACCACCGGACACGGCATTGAGGACAGCAAAGACGTGGAGAACATGTACCACATGCGGCTCATGACGTTGCTGCAAGAGCTGGTGCGGGAGCGCGGGTACAGGGGCGCTGCGCGGGCGCTGGAGATCGACCAGCGCACGGTGGCCGAGAGCGCAAGGACGGGAAAGGCTGTCGCGGCGTATGCGGGAGGCCCTGGAGCGGGCTTTGCGGTAGGGCGTGGGTTCTTCGGCGGTCCGCCAGCGGGAGCCCAACGACGCCTTGGAGGAACGGTTGGGGGTGCTAGAGAATGAGGTGGAGTCCCTGGGGCAGGACGACTTCATGGGGGCGAAGATGACCGGGGGCGCTCACGCCCACGCCGTTCCTTCCCAGCAAGGCGCTGATGAAGGGGGAGACGGAGCGGAGCGTCAGGACGGGAGAAAAATCCTCCGTCGGAGTCCTTGACCCGGCGCAAGTATCTCGACCTAGTGACCATTGAGCCCGCCGATGACAACGAGGAGGTATTCGGCGAGGCTTGGACGCTCATCGTCCGGTGGCGCTGAGGTTGTGGACGCAGTCGTGGTCGTCCGGCGTTACGTTGTGCAGGTCGCTTTGGGCAATTTCCGGGGTGGGGGCACGCAGGGGGTCTTTTCGGCCTCACAGATCGGCTATGATGACTTCACTGTTTGGCTTTCTCCAGGGTTTCCGACCATAGAAACCCGGGTGCGTGATCCCTGTTGCACGGGCTTCGCCCAAGAGGGAATGCTGGCAATGCGGAGTTTGACGTTGGTCCTTCGCAACCAGTGCGGGCCGAACCGACGGAGTTGACGCAAGGGCCTCCGTTCTCGGTCCCGTCCAGAGGGTTGGAGTTTGACGTTGGTCCTTCACCCGCTGGACACCGGTCTGACGGCTGGGGTTGATCGCCTCTCCGTCGGGCCAAGGGAACGGGTGCGTCTTCCGCGCCTCGTCCCCGGCAAACTGGTCGACGTCGGCGCTTGTCGCATCGACCGGTTCAGCATGTCTGCGTGATGGCTGACGCAGTCGGTCGCACCGCAGTTCCGACACGTGCCCGGCTGCCTGTGTCCATGAGCAGGCTGGCCGCTGCACGTCTGGCTGTTTCTCCCTGTCAGTATCAACTCCCGGGCCAGGTTGCTCGTCCCAAACCCACTTCGTCCCCTTCGCGCGTCCCTTTGGCTGGCTCACGTCCCAGACGTTCCGCCCTGCCACGTGTGCCACCTAGCCTCGTCAGTTATCTCTGGCCTGACAGTGAGAAGCGCGGGAACAGGCACGGGTGGGCCGCAGTTGTGGCCGCCTGCGCACTATCGCCAGTCGCGCTGTCACCGTCGCCGATTACGGCGGAGGCGGCCCTCCGCGTCGGGGCCGGGGTTGAAGTCGATGGTTGCCGCGCCGAACTCGGAGATGGCCCGGCCACTGTTCTCTGATTCTGTTTGGTTCTCGGCTTCTTTCAAGGTTGCCACTCTCGTCGCGTCGATTGCCCGGCGTTCGAGTTGGGAATCAAAGGACTGCCCGAACTGCAACTGGCTTTCTCCAACCAGCGTGGGCTATGGGAGAGACGAGCGTTATCCCTCGGAAGGGGTCTTCATCCATGCAACCGTTTCATTCGTGATAGCCCCTTCCAGGGGATACCCGCCAAGGGGCCTCCCGTGATGTCATGGGGTAGTACAGGAAAACGCGTCCGTGTACATGTTGTACATCTGGGCGGTTTGCAAAGCTGGAACAGGGGGAAAGCAGCCCCTACAGGACGTGAAAAGCGAACACTTGTTGTCAGGGACCGGTTGCGACGGGCTGGTACATCGTCCGTAGCTGAAGCGGTACATGTTGTACACCCTGAGAGAGTCGGCAGCCGTGTACAAAACGGGTACATGTTGTACCGGAGGAGGGACTGATGGAAGCGAGTGAGGTGGTCGGGACTGAAGGTAGAGACGCTGAAGAGGAGCACGTCCAGAGGCTCATGGCCCTGCTGCACGAGGTGGTGCGAAGAGAAGGGAGTCGCAAGGGAGCGGCGCGGGCGCTGGGAATAGACCGGCGGACCGTGGGGGCCTGCATGGATGGCGGCGGAATGACGTGGCGGCTCAGGGAAGCCCTGGAGCGGGGCCTCCGGGATGGGGTGGGTTCGTCCGCCGCCCGTCACCGGAGGCGTCACGACGCGCTGGAGCGTCGGGTGGAGGGGTTGGCGAAAGAGCTGCACGAGGGTCTGGACGCCGTCAAAGGCGAGGTGAAAGTCCTGTGTGAGGAGCAGAGCGGGGCGTTAGCGAAGATCGAGAAGAGGCTGTCGCGTGCGGAAGCCCAGCGAGAGTCCACGACGGGACCGACGGAGGCCCAGGACGCAACCGGAGACGCGCCGGAGGAGGCCCCGGCGACGGACAAGCCGTCGGCGAGGGCCAGGTACCCGAAGCGGCTGTATCCCGAGCTGGTGACGAAGGAGCCCGCGCCCGACGACGAGGAGGTATTCGGCGAGGCGTGGCCGCTCATTGAGGAGTGGCGCGAAATCTGGAAGGCGGGACACGTGGGTACAGGCAAGGGCCTGGCCTGGCTGGAGACCGAGGCGCGGGTTCGCGAGCTGGAGGTTGCCCTGCTCGAAGAGTACGGGATGACCCTTCCGCCGGAGACGGAGCCACTGCACGGACTCTACCGAAGCACACAGCTCACCTGGCGCAGGGACACCCTCGTCGATGTCCGCAGGGTGCTGGCGTGGAGATACCTGCTGTGGAAGGCACTGACGTTCGGCCTGTGGCGAAGCCGCTGGTGGCCGGGGCGCGCTTAGGGTTTCGTGGAACTGAACAGAACACTTTGGGCGGGGACGCCGTGAAACCCTTTCCATCCGCTCAGTTGTTCGGCAATAATGGAGTCAGTTTCAGGCTTTGCCAGGATTTCATGCCGAGAAACCTGGAGGGTTCCCGTCCCCCGAATCCGGGACAGGCTGCGTAGGATCGAGCACCGCGCTCTCTGAAAGCCACCCAGGGGGTCAGACCGGAGGGATTGAGCATTGCGCTCTCCCGAAGGCAAACCCCGGAGGGACACATTCGCAGCGGCAGAGGCGAGTTTCGCTTCAACCCCTCGGACACCTTGGCCGAAATGTGCCCCAAGCACATCGGCTAGTCCTCATGCTGCGGCGCAACCGTCACGCGGTTGGGTCGCAGTTTCCACTCACATTTGGCCCGCGACGACCTCGCAGGCCGCGTCACACTCGCCGCGCCGTCCTGTGGTTGAACTTCAGGCCGGTCGCATCCCCTTCAACGCAGTTCTCTCCCCTGGGTCGCTCCCCCGTGACGTGACTCTGGGCTGAGCTGCGTCCTTCTCATTCCCTTCGTCCCCGCGTCCGGCATCCGACCGTGGGCGAAGTGCGTCTCGCGTCAACCGAACCCATCACACAGACAACCCGCGCCCTGGATGCCGCGCGGGTCAACAACATCAACAACATCGAGGAGGTGAACATGCACGTCGAGTAACCGGTAGGCGAGGTCGAGGGCGTCGGAGTCGGCTTCGACAGCATTCATGCCCCGGCTCTCGCACGCAAGGCCCACATAGCGGTTGGCGAGCACAGGGCCGCGTCTCTTCCCAGGAGGAGTCGCGGCCCTTCCCTTTGCCAGCCAACACAAACCCACGGAGACAGTCCCGGACGCCGGGACGCCAATTCACAGCGGGACTGTCTCCGCCCCACGGGGGGTGGCGGCCGTCCCGCTTCTTCATTCACAGGAGGAAGCGACATGACGACGGCAACCACAACCACGACCACGACCAACCCGACGAAGACGACGGACACACGGACGAATGCGGCAGCGACCGCCGAGCGCGTGGGCAGGCCCGAGAGCGAGCTCAGGGCTGCTGCCAGGAAGAAGGGCCTCACCGTGAAGGAACTGGCGGCCCTGATGGGCGTCAGCGCGAGCCACCTGTCGCAGGTGGGCACGGGCAAGAAGCCCTGGACCCCCAGCCTGCGGGAGAAGGCCATCGCCATCCTGGGAGAGGTCCCAGGACAGGGCATCGTCTACCGACAGAACGAGGAAGTGACTGGCGAGAGCAATTTCATCCGAGAGACCGCTAGGGCGATGGGTATGACCATGCTGGAGCTGTCCGACCGGTCGGGCGTGAGTTACTCGTATCTCACCCAGGTAGCGAAGGGCCGCAGGACCATGGGCATAAAGGCGCAGGCCAGCATTGAGTCGGTGCTTGGGACATGGGCCAAGATCGCCCCCGCCAAGCTCGCCAACCGGCAGTGTGACGTGGTCCAAGGGACGCAGAGCAGCTACATCCGAGAGCGCGCCCGCGCCCTCGGAATGACGCTGAAGGAGCTGGCCGAGAAGGTCGGGGTGTCCCTAAGCTACATGTCCCAGGTGGCGCGAGGTCACCGGCACATGGGCGTGAAGCTCCAAGCCAAGGTGGAGGCCGTGCTTCAGGCCCGGGTCAGGGTCGAGTCCGCCCAGTGCTCCAGCATAGACCGGCAGGTCGTCTGGGAGCGCATGGACGAACTCGACGTCAGCCAGAACGAGGTGGCGCGGCGGGCCGGGATCAGCTCCGGCCACCTCTCCCAGATCATGAACGGCCAGCGCAGCCCGTCGGCGGTGGTGCTCAGGAATCTCCATGGTGTGCTGTTCCAGCGGATGCAGGGAGAGGAGCGGGTGATGCCCGCCGATGTGAAGGTCTTGGGTTGGAAGAAGGGGGAGCGCAGCGGCATGGTGGTGCACGGCACTCGCGGAAGGGACGGCACGGCACGGGGAGGCGCTGTCCGGGTCGGCGGGCGCGTGCCCTGGGGAGCCGAGGTGGAGTACGCCTACCGCACGGGATACGACGGCAACGGCCGGGTGTCGGTTGAGCACGTGGTGACGCCGCCCATCTCCGCCATGCTGATGCAGCCGCAGGCGGGCGCTGCGTAGTGGAAGGCGGCTGGCAAAGAAGCTACGTCATAGGGGGAGGGACGCTGTTATTCACAGCGTGCTTCCCCCTAGTTGTTGGATGTATGTGGGCTATTTTTGTTGGCTTTTTGTAGGGGATATTGAAGCTATTTCTGTGTATGCCCTATAATTTGGGTGTTGCAACCCCCTTGGAAGGAGCAAATCATGGTAGTCAAGAAAAAGAGACTCACTCTGGACTTGGAGCCAACGTTTCAGCGCAGGCTGAAGGTGGTCGCCGCCCTGAAAGGGGTGACCATGCGGCAGTACTGCTACACCGCCATTGACCGGGAACTGGCGCTGGATGAGGCGCAGGGCATTGCCGGTCCTGTATCCGGCTGGTCGGACGCCGAGCGGTTCGAGGAGCTCCAGAAGAAGTACTTCGGGGACAGGGTGCTCCCCGGCAACGGAGCCGACTTCATTCGGGAAGCGCGGGAGGCTAGGGATGCCCGGATGGAGGAAGTAGGGTGAGCACCTTCGTGGTCGTAGACGCCAGTCTTGCCTTCAAATGGCTGGTGAGGGAGGAGCATACGGACAAGGCTCTGGCCATTCTTCGGGCTTGGCAGAACCAGGAGATCAGGCCTGCCGCCCCCCACCTGCTGCCATTTGAGGTGTCGAACGCACTCCACAAGAGGGTGAACCGGGGCGAGTTGAGCGTCGAGGGGGCTGTTGACCTTATCGGAAACCTGCTCACCTCGCAGGTTGAGTTGCATCAGCCGTGGAACCTCCACGCCAGGGCGTTGGAGATAGCGCGTCGATTTGAACAAGCTGCCGTCTACGACGCCCACTACCTAGCGCTTGCAGAGAGTCTCGGTTGCGACTTATGGACCGCCGATGAGAAGTTCCATCAGTCCGTCCGGGACAACAACGGGCGCGTACATTGGATTGGAGAGCTCGTTGTACCGGAATAGCCGAACGAGAGTTGCCATCCGTCTGCTTGGCCCTTCGATAAGCCGGAGTCCCAGCCGTCTTGAAGACATTGGTGAGGTTGCGACCTATGCCAGCCAGGTTAAGCATGGCTGATACGGATTACAACAAGGAAAGTCTCCGCCTTTCCCGTTGCCTCTCGCTGGACCTCGAAGTTGGCAAAGACAGCCGCATTCGCGCCTTTGCAGGAATCCGCGCAGACACTGGCCAAACTCTGGTCTTCCCAACGAACCGTGACAGCCTGGCTACGGCCTTGGCAAAGCTGGACCACTTCGCCAAGGGAGCGGACTTCTTGCTGGGCCATAATCTGATCGCCTTTGACCTGCCGCACCTGAAGGCAGCGAAGCCCGGCCTACGGCTCCTGCAACTTCCGGCCGTTGATACTCTCCAACTCAATCCCCTGGCCTTTCCCCGAAACCCGTACCACCATCTGGTTAAGCACTACCAGGATGGAGGCCTCAGACGCGGCCGTGTCAACGACCCAGCGCTTGATTCGGGACTTGCGCTCGATGTGTTCCACGACCAGCTAGAAACCTTACGCGACGCTCCCTCCGAGTTGTTGGCCGCGTGGCACTGTTTAACTACGACCCACGATGGCGCAGGCTTCGATAGGGTATTCACAGTTCTGCGACGTTCCCCTCGGCCAGCGGAAAGTGAGGCTATCGGTGCCATCCGCGCCTGCCTACACGACAACGCCTGCGAGACACATACAGGCGAGATCGTTGCAGATGCGATTCGCTACGGCTGGGGGCTGGCCTATGCGCTAGCATGGATCTCAGTGTCCGGGAGCAACTCGGTGATGCCTCCCTGGGTGCGCCACCAGTTCCCCGAGGCGGGTCGACTGGTCAAGCGATTGCGCGACACCGCTTGTGCCGACTCCGATTGCAGTTGGTGTCGCGTGCGCCATGATGCCCGGAAAGAACTAACTCGGTGGTTCGGCTTCCCCGACTTTCGCCCCAATCCATCGGACGAGAATGGACAGCCTATGCAGAGGTCCATTGTCGAGGCGGTCATGGCCCGGGAGCATGTGTTGGGCATCCTGCCAACCGGCGCTGGCAAGTCGCTCTGCTACCAGGCACCGGCGCTCTCCCGCTACGACAAGACCGGTGCGCTGACGGTGGTGATCTCTCCATTGGTCGCACTCATGGCTGACCAAGTGGCGGGACTTGAGGCCAAGGGAATCGGCTCCTGCGTCACCATCAATGGGCTACTCTCCATGCCCGAGCGAGCCGATGCGCTGGACCGGGTACGATTAGGGGATGCCGGCATCGTCCTCGCAGCTCCTGAACAGCTTCGCATCGTCTCTTTTCGCCGCGCCCTAGCCCAACGGGAGATCGGCGGCTGGGTGCTGGACGAAGCGCACTGTCTCTCGAAATGGGGACACGACTTCCGGCCCGACTACAGGTACGTTGCACGCTTCATACGCGAGAAGGCGGGGGATGAACCGATTCCTCCAGTCTTGTGCCTGACAGCGACTGCTAAGCCCGATGTGAAGGCTGACATTGTCGAGTACTTCCAAGAAGAACTGGGCATCGAGCTCAATGTCTTTGACGGTGGCGCTCAACGCACCAACCTGGAGTTCGTCGTGGTGCAGACGAGCAGCGGGGAGAAGTTCGCTGATGTCCATCAGATACTGGAAGCTGATCTGCCAGTGGATGGATCTGGCGGGGCCATCGTCTATTGCGCCACGCGACGACACTCCGAGGAGTTGGCCGCGTTCCTACAGGCCAAGGGAGTCAAGGCGGACCATTTCCATGCAGGGCTACCTCCGGAGACCAAGAAGAACGTCCAGGAGAGCTTCATCCGTGGCGATCTGCGGGCCATCGTCGCCACCAACGCCTTCGGCATGGGGATCGACAAGCCTGACGTTCGCCTGGTCATTCACGCCGATATACCCGGCTCCCTGGAGAACTACCTGCAAGAGGCAGGCCGCGCCGGAAGAGACCAACAAAGAGCGCGCTGCGTCTTGCTCTACACCCAAGACGACGTTGAGCGCCAGTTCGGGATGTCGGCCCGCTCCCGGCTCACGCGGCGGGAGATTCATGGTGTCTTGCGAGCTTTGCGGAACCTGGACCGTAAGAAGCGCTTGGAGGGCCAAGTTGAGGCCACCGCCGGAGAGATTCTCGGCGAAGATGAGGAGAAGGCTTTTGAGCGCGACTCCAACACTGACGACACCAGGGTACGGACCGCGGTTGCCTGGCTGGAGGATGCCGTTTTGCTCACCCGGGAGGAGAACAGGGTGCAGGTGTTCCCATCCTCTCTGCGAGTTGGCTCGGTAGGGGAAGCACGGGCCAAACTCGAAGAGTCCGACATAACGAGCGGCTACCGCCGTCAACTGCTGACTATCGCGCAGACGTTGGTCGAAGCCGATGCGGACGATGGAATCTCCACCGACGAGCTGATGGCGGCAACGGGTTTGAACTCCGATGGTGTCCGGGGCGCGCTTTACGACCTGGAGCGATTGGGGATCGCCAGCAACGACACGGTGTTGACGGCCTTTGTTCACACAGGCGTGGAGCGCGCCTCAGTAAGACGCTTCGAGCAGGCAGATGCACTGGAAAACGACCTTGTCGCTCTTTTGCGGGAGACAGCTCCAGATATGAGCATCGGAGATACGTCCATGCTCCATCTCCGCCTCGCCACCCAACGGCTCAAGGACGAGGGCAACCCACACGCTCTACCGGAACGCCTGTGGCGCATCGTGAGGAGCATCGCCGCCGACGGGCGTGGTGAGGGCGGCAGCGGAGGAAGCCTCGGAGTACGCCGATGGGACGCCGAGACTGTGCAGGTGACGCTACAACGCGAATGGGGAGCGTTGGAGAGGACTGCTAAGCTTCGTCGGGCAGCGGCACGGCACCTGCTGGATCACCTACTCGCCACCCTGCCGCAAGGAAGCCGGGGCACCGACCTGCTGGCGGAAACGACCCTCGGCAAGCTGCTAGCGGCGGTCCAGTCCGACATCATCCTGAGAAGCGAAGTCAAGGACCCCGCCAAGCTGATGGACCGTGCCTTGCTGTGGTTGAATGATCAGGAGGTCATTCGGCTGAACAAAGGCCTGGCGGTGTTCCGCCCAGCCATGACCATCCAACTGAAGCCGGAAACACGCGGCTTCGCCCAGGCCGATTTCGCATCCCTCAAGCTCCATTACGACGAGCAGGTGTTGCAGATTCACGTGATGGCGGAGTATGCGCAGCAAGGTCTTGCTTCGATGGCTGACGCCCTACGCCTGGCAATGGATTACTTTGCCCTTCACGAAGAGGACTTCCTGCACCGCTGGCTGCCGAATCGAGGGACGGAGACCTCACGGCAGACTACGCCGGACTCCTGGCGGTCTATCGTCGAGAGCCTGAACAATCCCGTGCAACGCCGCATCGTGGCCGACGACCGGGAGCAGACCAATGTTCTGGTGCTTGCCGGTCCCGGCTCCGGCAAGACGCGGGTGCTGGTGCACCGCATTGCCTACCTAGTGCGCGTGAGGCGAGAGGACCCTCGCGGCATCATAGCACTCGCTTACAACCGGCACGCCGCAGTGGAGATTCGCCGTCGTCTTGCGGAACTCATTGGCGATGACGCCCGTGGAGTGATGGTGTTCACCTGCCACGCCCTTGCCATGCGGTTGGTTGGTGCCAGTTTTTCGGGACGTGCGAACCGTCTGAGCGAGGGAGACTTCCAGGAAGTGTTGCGGCAGGCCACAGCCCTCCTGCGCGGCGAAGGACTGCCGCCCGACGAAGCGGACGAACATCGCTCACGGCTGCTGTCGGGCTTCCGCTGGATTCTGGTCGACGAATACCAGGACATAGGCTTGGAACAGTATGAGCTGATTTTCGCCCTGGCAGGTAGAACCCTCGCCGAGGACGACGACAAGCTGAGCCTTTTCGCGGTGGGAGACGATGATCAGAATATCTACGCCTTCAATGGCGCGTCGGTGGAGTTCATCCGACGCTTTGAGGCCGATTACGGCGCGAAGCCCGTCTTCTTGACCGACAACTATCGTTCCACGAGGCATATCATCGCAACCGCCAACTCAGTGGTCCAACCGGCCCGGCAACGGATGAAGGCGGGGCATCCCATCGCCATCGACAGAGGCCGAGACAAGGAACCATCGGGCGGTGCCTGGGTCGAACTAGACCCCGTGGGCCGTGGTAGAGTCCAGATACTGTCGGCTGGCGACGATCCCATCTCTCAGGCGCAAGTGGTCGTCGCAGAGCTTCAGCGGCTGGCTGGGCTCACTTCCAATTGGGACTGGTCTTCCTGTGCGGTGGTGGCGCGGGACTGGACCTACCTGAACCCAGTGCGCAGCCTCTGCGAGCTTCAAGGCATCCCGGTCGAGATGGCGAATGAGGACTTCTCGGGCTTCTGGCATCTGAGAGAGACCAAGGCGCTCCGGGACTGGCTACATGAGCAAGATCCCAAATTGGTGCGGAGCGGGGACATGGCCGACTGGCTGGCTGGTCGGCCAAAGAACCAGTGGGTTGCACTGCTTGAAGACGCCGTAACCGAGTACGGGCTGGAGACTGGTGGCACCGAAACGTCGCTGGATTTCTTCGTCGAATGGCTTGCTGAGTGGGGACGGGAGTTCCGTCGGCGCCAAGGGGGGCTGCTGCTGACTACTGCCCACCGCGCCAAGGGCCTGGAGTTCGATCACGTGGTCGTGCTGGACGGCGCCTGGGACCGGATCGGGCGTGGAGAGGACCGGGACTCCTCCCGGCGGCTGTACTACGTGGCCATGACCCGGGCACGTCAGACCCTTACCCTCATGCGCTTGCCTGGGCGACATCCCTTCCACGGTGCCTTGCAGAGTAGCCCTTCGGTGCTACGCCGCCCGATGCCAGTAGGACTTCCTACGCCAGCCACGGAACTCAATCGCAGCTATCGACGGCTCAGCCTTGGAGACGTCTTTCTGAGCTTTGCCGGATACAGACCCTCTGGCCACCCGGTGCATCGGGCCATTTCCTCTCTCTCCACAGGAGACCTTCTCAGTGTACGGAATGGGTCGAAACGTTGGGAGCTTTTGGACAGCCAAGGAACTGTCGTAGGACAACTCGCTAATGGTTTCAAGTCCCCTGTAGGCATGCGCTGCGCGTTCGCCTCAGTCTTGGCCGTCGCCACTTGGGACCGTGAGCGCTCGGACACCATATACCGCGAGGGGCTTCTAAGCAGCACTTGGGAGGTGGTGGTGCCCGAGTTGGTGTTTGAACCAGAGCTGTCGTCGAGGGTGCGTACAGAGACTTGAAATTTGAAGCGGATATTTGGAGCCACTGATGGATTGGTCTCTGGGAAAGAAGGCAGATCCCTGCTCGCTGTCAGTACCGGATAGAAGGCGACCAAGATGGCCCTGACGTCAACAGCTGTCCATAGCGAACAGCTACGCAGTCTGCTCAAGAAGCACTTCGGGTTCGACTCTTTCCTGCCCATGCAGGAGGAGATCGTCGCCCACGTGCTGTCTGGGCGGGATGGGCTGGTGCTCATGCCCACGGGCGGCGGCAAGTCACTCTGCTACCAGCTTACCGCGCTCGCCCTTGACGGTGTGACCATCGTGGTCTCTCCTCTGATCGCGCTCATGAAAGACCAGGTGGACGGTCTGAAGGCAAATGGCGTTCCGGCGGAGTTTCTGAACAGTACGCTGACTCACACGGAGGCTGGTCGCGTGCGGTCGTTGGCAATCGGAGGAGCACTGAAGGTGCTCTACATTGCGCCCGAACGGCTGGCGACTCCTGGGTTCTCCGAGTTCATGCGTGCGTTGAATGTCGGCCTGTTGGCGATTGACGAGGCCCACTGCATATCGGAGTGGGGCCACGACTTCCGCCCCGACTATCGCAACCTTAAAGCCCTCCGCAACGGCAGGGACGGAGTCCCGATGCTCGCGCTCACCGCGACTGCCACGCCCAGGGTTCGCGACGACATAATCCGCCAACTTGAACTAAGGGAGCAGCGCACCTTCCTGGCCAGCTTCAACCGCCCGAACCTCGTCTATCGTGTGGAGCCCAAGAACAGGTCACTCGACCGCCTCCTAAGTCTGCTGCGGAACCACAGCGGCGAGTCGGCAATCGTCTACTGTTTCTCCAGGAAGGAGACCGAGCGGGTCGCTGGCGACCTGCGAGCGAACGGGATCAACGCCCTGCCGTACCATGCCGGTCTCGGCGACGCTGTGCGTGGGGAGACGCAAGAGCGGTTCATCAGGGACAACGTGCAGGTCATCGCCGCTACCATCGCGTTTGGTATGGGCATCGACAAGCCGGACGTGCGCCTCATCGTCCATAACACGTTCCCGAAAACCATTGAGGGCTACTATCAGGAGACGGGGCGGGCGGGACGCGACGGTCTGCCAAGCGAGTGCGTTCTGTTCTACTCCTACGGCGACAAGCGCAACCACGACTACTTCATAAACAGGATCGAGGACGCGTCCGAGCGCCGGAAGGCGGAACTGAAGCTCCGGCAGGTGATCGACTTCTGCCAGAGCGCGGTCTGCCGACGCCGCTCGGTACTCCCGTACTTCGGCGAGCAATGGAGCGAAGAGAATTGCGGGGCGTGCGACGTCTGCTTGGCAAGCGATGACCAAGCAGACGTTACAGAAATAGCCCAAAAGATACTGTCCGCGGTCATCCGCACGGGGCAGCGCTTCGGTGCGGGGTACGTCATAGACGTTCTGCGAGGGTCGCGGTCCAGCAAGGTCATCGAGCGCGGCCATGATCAACTGTCTGTCCATGGCATCACTCGCGACCACTCGGCAGGAGACCTCAGGCATGTTATAGCTCAGTTGGCTGCGCGAGGACTGCTGGCTCTCGGCCCCAGCGACTACCCAACCTACCGGGTTACGGCGGCTGGGAAGGAATTTCTGCACAGCCGGGAGTCTCTGTTCCTGGCGCGGCCTAGTACGGCGCAGTCAACCCGCACGGACAACTCACGGGAGGACCTCGAATACGACTCGTACCTATTCCAGAAGCTGAGGGAGTTGCGCAAGCGTATCGCGGACGAAAAGGGAGTGCCGGCCTACATCGTCTTTGGAGATAGACCGCTCCAGCAAATGGCCCGTTACTATCCCCAGCGTCGCGACACTTTCTTACACATCTCCGGTGTGGGAGAAGCCAAACTGGAACAGTACGGCGAGGACTTTCTACAGGTCATCCGTGAATATGCGAAGCAGCACGAACTCCATGAACTCCCAATTCCGCAGACAGCTAGCCGGCCCATGACGGCGCAGTCAACCCGCACAGACAACTCACGGGAGGACCTTGAATACGATTCGCACCTTTTCCAGAAGCTGCGGGAGTTGCGCAAGCGTATCGCGGACGAAAAGGGAGTGCCGCCCTACATCGTCTTTGGAGATAGACCGCTCCAGCAAATGGCCCGTTACTATCCCCAGCGTCGCGACACTTTCTTGCACATCTCCGGCGTAGGAGAAGCCAAACTGGAACAGTACGGCGAGGACTTTCTACAGGTCATCCGTGAATATGCGAAGCAGCACGAACTCCATGAACTCCCAATTCCGCAGACAGCTAGGCTGGAGCGCAGAAGTGCGCGAGCCCCTTCGCAGACCCATATCCAGACGAAGAACCTGCTCAGGCAAGGATTGTCGATCGAGGAGGTCGCCAAGCAGCGGGGTATCGCCAAGGCCACCGTCATCGGCCACGTGCAACGGCTGGTAGAATCCGACGAGGGGTTCGACATCTCTGAGTGGCTACCACCGCTGGAGCGCCGCCTGAGCATTGAGGCAGCCTTCCGTGAGACCGGCTCGATGCTACTGGGACCTGTACGCGAGCGACTCGGCGACGATTATTCGTACGAAGAGATACGCCTCGTCCGACTCAGCCTAACGCGGCAGCAGGATTCCGCTCACACGGAGCCGGGCGGATCGCCACCACCGGGTGCTGAAACCGATGGGCAAGCGGGGTACACACTTGCTCGTACCCACGTGGATCAGTTTCTCTCGGCAGTCATGGGTGTGACTGTAACTGGTGCTTCACCTGACCCATCGTCAAACGACAAGGTACTCAGCGAGATTGAGAAGGTACTCGTGACGCTTCAAGGGCGTGAGGCTCATGTTCTTAGACTTCGGTTCGGACTGGCCGATGGCCGGGGGCACACCCTTCAGGAAATAGGCGAGAGACTGGGGGTCTCGAGAGAACGGGTCCGTCAGATTGAGCACAAGGCACTAAGAAAACTTCGACATCCCACCCGGAGGAAGCTATTAGAAGCGCTCGCAGACAACAATCCCGGACTTAGAGATGCCCCAGGGTCTCTGTCCAGAGACGTTCCTGCCCCGATACCTGGGCACGGCTCGTCCCATGTGCAGCAAGTGCGGGAGCCTCATCCACGCGCCTAACTCTTGCTAGCTAGTGCCTCCGGCGACTCCGAGCTTTACCGCCCATGTGTATCGGACTTTTTTGTCTTGATTGGATAACCGATATCCTGATGCTGTGGTATAGTTCGCAATTAGTGTCGTTGACGAGTTGCTGGACAGGGACTGCCTGAGCTGCTGTGGAAGGACTCCCCGACCCTCGACGACATGTCGGATGACGCTGAGGAAGACGACCCTTCTGGCGTGTTCGCAGCAGACACGAGCGTTTCGTTGAAATTGGATTACGGAACATCTCTGTCGGAGTAGAAGTCAGCGCATGCTCTCGGTATGTCATCAGGCCCTCGATCTTGTCTATCAGTGTCAGAGCGTTAGCGCAGAATCACTCTCTCGGGAGACTGTCAGGTTTTGTCACCGACCTGTTTGCCTCTCCAAATCAGTGGGTCGCCAGTCTTGGAGTCAACCACTCCTTCTAGTATTGGAGGATTAGAAGGGTCTGCACAGGCAAAGTCTAGTTGCTCTTGGACTAGTCCGCGGGCAGGAAACATGCCATCGATCGAAAAGCATGTCCCCGTTAAGTTGGCACCATCCAGAAAGTTGCGCGACAGCACCCTATGGAACACGGCAGTCATCAAGTCTCCAAATTGGTGGTCTTCGTCGTCTGAGATTTTCTTGATTTCCTCTCTACTTGCAATCGGATTGGACAAATCAGCGCCTGCCAATTTTGCCATTGACAGATTAGCTCCAGGCAGAAACGCGCCAGATAAGTTTGCCCCCAAGAGATTAGCTCCCGATAGATCAGCATCTCTCAGCAGTTGCCGGCTTAGATCTGACTCGTGCAGATCCAACTCGAAATCACATTCTCGTTCTAACGCCACTTGTGAAGTGGTCCGCCTGGCAATGAATTGCACTGCCTCTGTAACGTCCTCCCGCACTTCCTTAACCGAAGCAGAAGGAGAAGAGTACTCGACGTCTTCACTCTGTGCAGGATGCCGAACAAATGCACAGATAAGTCGCATGACTGGTACATGGTATAGTTCTGGATGTTCCGTTGCGAGTTGCTGTAAAGCGAAAATGCCACCCAAGCGCACTGAGTGAACTCTGTTCCCGAGCATTTCCGCACCTCGCTGATACTGCTCGTTCAGCAAAGTCCGTTGAGCCGTTTCAGATTGGCGCTCTGCAATGGTGCTCCGCCAGAGAGCGAGTAGTATCGCAATAACGCCGCCTACTACTAGCCCCACATTTCGGACAGTTGTACTCAGGGATTCCCCATCACCTCGTAATTCGCCCCAATACTGCCAAGCTAAGAGCGCACCTACGACCAGAACGGAGACTATCCCGGCAACCCACCAGAATCCATCCCGGTTTATCATGCGGAAGCTAAACCGCAGCAGGAAGCGAAGTCGGCGGCGAATCACAATGAGTCCATTCATTTGGATGTCACTAGTTGTAGGATAGTCGCTATTCGCCGCGCGGTGTCCGTGAAGTGCTGCACCTCCTCTGGCTTCATAGCACGTCCTAGGACACTGAACTCCCGGTAAGACAGCCACTTCTTGAGGACCTGGTAGCCGCCGAGCTTGTAGGCCCATACAGCAGAGGGGACGTTTCGCCAGTAGGCGCGGTCGTTCAAGTAGATGTCGAACGTGGTCTCGCCAAAGGTTTGAGCGGCCTCTCCCGCATAGACACGCTCAGGAGGCGTGTATTGGCGCTCAACTATGCGACCCAGGCCCGGCATTACGGCCTCACTCTGCCCAAAGTGTCCCCAGCCCGCCATGACCAAGAAGTCATCCCCGGTCATGTTGCCGCCGCCAGTGGTTGAGGGAACGGCAAGCGCGGCGATCTCCAACCTCAATTGGCCTGTGGTGACGCCCAGCACTGGAGTCTCAGAGTCCAGTAAGGCGGCAAGCTCACGTCCTCGCGCTGCCGATGCCATCAATACTTCCGGAGCTTCTGATGAATCGCCATCCGGCCAGCCCGGTAGCGGGATGCGAGGCCATTCCATCCTGAGTGCTCCTGCATTTGACTCCCGATACGCTGGATCGTGTAGCACGGCTAGGATGTGGTGGAACAGGTCCTCGACATTCGCCCCGATGCGTTTGAGGTAGCGCGCGGAGGCATCCGACAGATTAGGGCGACGGCCGTCATTGACATCGCCTAATCCCAAACCCTCATCTCGGAGCCACGCTGGGAACATTGCTGCCCCGCGCTCGATTAAATGGAAGGACCCAGCACTTCTAGCTAAACACGCTTGTGGTTCCGACGCCCCCTTGCGCAGATGTTGAGCTGAGGATAGCCACATGTTCCCTTCAAACAGGTGCGGCCAGTAATCGGGTGATGGAGCGGTTAGCAAGCCTCGGTCTGATTCCCAATACAGCCAACGGTTGTCAAACGGACGATAGGAATCCCGCACAAAGCCTGCCTGAATAGGCCCTCCTCGCTGGAGGAGGTTCTTACGCACTTTACGTGCGTCCGACGGATTGAAGGCAGAGGAGTTTCTCATAGCTGCTGGGTAGCGGCGAGCGATTTCTTCATCACTTAGCACTGGGTTGAAGTAGTCGGTGATTCTGCCTCGTAGACGGTCTAAATCGACATCAATGAGAAAGTGGTCTCGACCCGTATGAACTCCGGGGAACGAAGCTGGAATCAATTCCGGCAGTGACGGCCAAGTATGCCAGTCTCGGCTGACAGTCATTGGCTTGAACGGTAGTCCGAGCCGAGGGTTGGGCTGCATGACCGAATACCCCGAATCGATTGCTGGTGTGTCAAGGCTCTTCAGCAACGCACGTCGCCTCTCGTCAGCCCTAGCTTCGTGGAAATCGCGGTACAAAATGCGCTTGTCCACTGATGGTCCGCTGGCACCGGACTTCGACAACAACGTGATTGCCGTGCCGACCTTGATTCCAGGCGATTGCCCTGGAAGCGCGAACACTGTCTCGCTGGTCCGTCCGTCAGGAGCATACTCGGATATGATGCGGTCGCCATGCAGATTATCGATGCGGATAGAGTCAAAGGCATCCAAGTATCGCTCCCTCATGCCAGTGAAGGAGAGCCCGTCTAGCCACGAGTAGTTGGAGATGAAGCAGACCACACCCTGACCCGTCTTCTCGGCAATGCGACGCTCCGCCATTCGGAAGAAGCGCACATAGAGGTCATTCAGTGCTCTAGTGTCGGACACTGTTACTGAATTTGGCGACCTGTACGCATCCAACAGCCTCTTCTCTTCCTCTATGGCTACGCCCGCGAAGCCGTTGTAGGGCGGATTGCCGAGTATCACAAGGATTGGCCGGTCCTGCTTCACCCGGTAGGCCCGGTCTCGTTCTTCTTCCAACTCAGGGAACGGCAGGGACTTCTGCACGCTTGGCTCCCAGCCAGTGAGAGCGTTGGTCAGGAAGATGCCCGCCCGCTCTGCACCATCGTTGGACAGGGGCGCGTCGAGAGCCTGCATCGTTAGCCCTGCCTGTAGATGTGCGACGACGAAGGGCGCGGGCATGATCTCGAACCCGAATACTCGCTCGGTCGCAGCCTTCTTGACCCCCGCCCCAACCAAGGCGCCCAAGCCCTTGTCCTTCATGTTGGCGGCAATCCGACGCAGCACCTCGGCCAGGTAAGCCCCGGTGCCGCAACACGGGTCAAGGACGAAGACGTTCTCTGCGGCTAGACCGTCAGCGATACCCAGATCGTCCTTGAGTGCTCGGTCAACGCGGGCGACCATGTAGCGCACCACCTCAATGGGCGTGTACCAGACGCCCATCTGCTTGCGCAATGCGGGGTCGAACGCTTCAAGGAATGGCTCGTAGAAGTACTGGACAGCCTCTCCTTCGTTGAAGCGGGCGAAGAAGGCGTCCCGATCCACTCTGTCCAAGGCAGCCGCCGTCCAATCCAGCACCTCAATCAGCCCTAGGGGCCGCAAGCGCCCCGGGTCGGAAAGCTGTTGGAAGAGCGCCCTCAATACCGGCGCACGGAGATGCCAAACGGCTTCATGCCAGTTGAATGATCCGGTAGGCGAAGGCGTCTGCCGTGCCCAGAGCACCCAGGCGGAGAAGATGCCGTAGAACAAAGTCTGTACCAGAGAGGAGCGGAAGAAGGCAGTTCCGCGCTCGCCCTCGAAGCGAACTCCAAGCGCCTCCTCCAGGGCTGACCTCACCGCTCCGAGCGAGGAAGCCTCGCCTGCTGCCTCTACGCGGGCAAGCCCGTCTCTCGCGTAGGACGCCAGGAGCCAAGCCAAGTCCCTCGGCTCCACAAGCCTTGCACGGTGGGTTAGCGTCCTGCTCAGGTATTCTCCAAGACCGGCTCCGACCGTATTCGCAAAGGCACGGGGCCGCTCAAGCCGTGACTCGAACTCCTCCGCTGTATCAGCCAGCCGGAATGTCTCTAGCTTCACGGGGTTGCCCGTAGCGTCTTCACCGATGAGCAAGAAGTCGCGGGTGTTGGTCACCAGCACCAAGCGGTAACGATCCCAGTAACGGCTCACTTGGGCACTGGCAGCTGTGAGCCATGCGTCGTCGCTGGCAGGCTTCACCTCGACCACGCCATACTCGGGCAGCTGGCCGTCGCGGGGTCTCCCTCTCTGCACCTGCTTGGCTGCATATAGGCCGAAGTCGGGATGCCCCGCACCCTGCTGGGCAAGCTCGCCTACGCAGAACACCTTGGGCTTGAGGGTGCCGCCGATGGCGTTCAGCAGGTTGGCGAGCGGAGGGTAATAGGAGCGCTCGCCCGTCGCGCCGCCGGACGCCCGGATGCGGCGAAGGTCGGAAAGATATGCCTCGACCGATTGCTTCAGTTTGGAACTGGATTGTGCCATGTCTCAGTAGCCTCGATGCCTCTCTCTATTGGAGAAGCCGCTCCGGCTCCACCAGTAAGTCGGAGACGCGTCTCCCCAGGGCTTTTGCGATGGCGTCGAGGGTCCTGAACCGGGGCGACTGCTCCCCCTTTTCCACTCGCACCAGCGTCACCCGCCCGATGTCCGCCGCACGAGCGAGGGCTTCCTGCGTCATCCCGGCGGACTCCCTGAAATCCCTGATGCGCGCACCAAGAGTCTGCCTTCCCTGCATGGCTATCGCCTCGATCGCCGGTCGATAGGATGCGTCGCAGTAATGGCGGGCGAAGTCCCACGGGATCTCCACCTGCTCTCCGCTGCCTGTCTCCACCACCATCTCGTAAGGGTTCGGCAATTCGAGGCTGGACACGGCCCCGCGTTCCTTGACTTCAGGAACGTCGGCGTAGGGTATGAGGCCCTTGGACCCATCGGCGAAGCTGAGTTCGATGCCGTCCTCCAGCAGGCTGGCGGCCGTCATCATCCGATTGGCGTTCCTGACCAAGACTGCTTCCATCATCGCCTATCCTCCATGAATGGCGTCCCAGGTTCTTCTGATCTCCTCGGCGTATAAGGCATAGGCCCTCATGATGTTCCTGAAGTTCCCAGGGGGCGGGGTGTCCATGAAGGTTCCCCCGTTGAGTTCTATGCGGCACACATCTTCGTTGCCGACCCAGACGTGGACGTGGGGCGGCTCAAAGCTGTTCTCCCTGGTGTTGACGACGAAGCGGAACTGGCCATCTATCGCCACGGTCGGCATGGGCAATCCTTCCGCTCATCGACGCTTTGCCGGGAGCCCCTGTCGCACTTGAATAGTATCATAGAACGACACAACGGGGCAATACATACTGCGTTGGATTTGAGCCGGAGGAGAGGCCAATCCTTCACCGACTAACTCCACCGCAAACCCAGGGTGAGCACTCGTCTCAGCCACCTGGCCTTGTGCAGTTCTCTCTGAGCCGCCTGCAAAGCCTGGCGCCGCCACCGCAGGTGGTTCTCCCTGCGCAATGCGTCCAGCGCCTCCGTCTCCGGAGGCAGGGTGAGGCCGTAGTCTCCCAGCATGGCGACCTCCAACTCCCACCGATGCACCGCAGCCTTGGCCCGGTCCACTCGACCTCCGGAAGCTTCACCACCGGTCCTCAGTCCTCGCCACTCAGCAACCAACGGGGCAGCCGGCCCGAAGGCGTGCTCCTCGTCCGGCTGTTCCTCCAGCGTGACCACGCCGGCGTCGGGAAGCCCATGATCCCGTCGTGGAGGCCGCCACTCATGTCTCTGTCCCTCCTCATCCTCGGACGCATCCGACTCGATTCCTTGCCCGTCACCTTCCTCCGGCGCTTCGACCCGGTGCTCCAACTCCGCCAATTGTCTCGCCTGTGTGTCGATGGTCTCCCGCAGGGCTTGGTTCTCCGCCTCCAACGCCTTCACCCGTTCTTCGAGGGCCACGACCTTCTGCGCTCTGCCGTCGGCGTCACCGCCCTGTTCACCATCGCCGTCACCGTGCTTGTCCTTGAACTCCTCCAGCGCCTTCCGCATACGCCGGGAAACCTTGCGGGACTCATGGCAGGCCATCATCGTGCGGTAGTTCACCCCCAGGGCCTCGGCAACGGCCACCTTGCCCCGTTGCTCGACGAGGGCGTCCAGCATGTCCAGTAGGGAGTCGTCCGATAGGGGAACACTCACACCGTCGTCCTCATCCTTCAACCCATCCATGCCGGGCTCCTCATGGCTCGTCATCAGCGCCTCCATGCCTCAAAAACTACAATCCCCGCACTACAATAAGTACAATAGACTTAGCACCAGCCCGCAGTAAAACTGCTCGCTGGTTTCCCTTCACTTCGCCCGGATCCCTCTTCATTCAGCTACGAATGTCACCCAAATTGTATTCTGCAATGTATTCCTGATCCCCTTACAGCCCTCCCAGGGCGAAAACCGTCCCTGGGCGATTGTAGTCTGACGCATCAGCCCTTGAACACCTGCACGGTGAATTCCTGGTCGTTGATCGTTGCCGCTGGGGTGCTCGGCTCCCCATAGCTACACCCCTCACGTTCATCACGGAGCGCCGCCGCCGTCGCGAACGCCAGCCCTTCTCCACGCTGTCGTGCCCGGCAGCCAACCGCTGGCACTCTCAGCCGTCGATGAGCCTGACGCCGTCTACCATCCTTGACGCTCCGCCTTGCCCTCCCCGTCGCCCGCGAAGTCACGCACAGCGTTCCACATCGCGTGCTCAGGTTGATGATCGTGAACAACCAGGGGCCGTCCCCGCGATCTACGCATCACCACCGACACGCTCGTGTCCGTTGCCCGTTCCGCGCCGTCTTTGCGTCCATGTTCCACTTGCCCCATTTCGTAGCTGGCGATGCCCCATATGCCCTACCAACCACCATGTTCCACTTTCCCCCATTCCCTAGCTGCGACTGCCCCATGACCGTGGAAGGAACCCCGGAACCAAAGTGCTTCCCGCAATGGTCCTGTAGGCGGCCTTCTCCCCCAAATCAGCTTGCCCACGACCCGATGACACTTTGCCCACCAACTCCAAATCTCTGTACACGGGTGCGGCACCGTCGGCGATCCCCAGAACCCCGCACGCCATAACGGGTGACACCCATGACAGCGCCATGCGAGCGGTTATAGCCGTAGGCTGCGTCCACACGCGGAGCGCGACCACGAGAGGTGCCCGCCCCGCGTGCCCATCGTCACCACCAACGTCGAGACCCTGGCGGAGCACGGCGTCCTGGGCGACGCATGGATACTTCCGCCGCCGTATTCCCCTCCACAGAAGGCCGCTTTCCGTGACGCATCAGGCTGCGCCATGACCGCCGTTTCCGTTCCGAACACTTCCAATAGTGGTTGTCCCAGCAAGGCTGCTGGGACAACTTGCAGACGCGACCGGTCACGCATCTCCGCTTCCGCCCTCAAATGTACAATCCGTTGCAGAACCGACCGGTCAGGCCGTTTTTGTTGACCCAGCACACGCCCTCGTCATCCTCGTCGCTCAGCTACAAATACCACCTACAGCCGCCCGGCCAACACGTCTCACCCACGGACGCCGAAGCCTGCGCAACACGCTGCAACTTGTCCCTCGGAGCCGTTCCCAGGATTTCCTATAGAGGGCAAAAGGGCATTCCCTTTACTTACCGTGTCAGCCCCCAACAGCTCCCAAATGTACAATCCGTTGCAGAACCGGCGGGATCACGGAGACCTCGCCGATCATCACCTCCTCGACCACTTCGACGACTTCGACGGGTTGACCTGTCACTGCATCACGACCCGAATCAGGGATGCGGCAAGGTCTTCAGGGGGACGAAAACGCGCCTCCACAGGCCGAAATGCTCGACGTCACGCACCCCCACCTCAAGCGCACTTTTTGTCCGCTTTTGTCATCGGGCCGCCGATTTGGGCCGCGTCATGCACCCCCACCTCAAGCCCCTTTTTGTCATCGGAGACCGAACTGGGGACTTTCATCAAAGTGTTCACCGATTATTCCGATAGGGAGCCGATTTTCGCCTGTTTCAGCTTTGCCTGGACCCATTTGATGCATCACCAGCAAAACTCAAACTCCTGTACAGAGCCTGTCTCATAAGTCGGGCCCGCTGGTTGCTGGAAGTTGGAGCGAGGCTGTTGTAGTTTGCAGTTGACCCAATCGAGAGGAGTCGGGAGATGCCGCTGCGAGGGATGAATCGAGAGCAGATGTGGATGTTGCCGCCGTCTCTTGATGAGCTGTTGCCGTTGGATCATCCGGCACGGTTTGTCGCCGAGTTCGTAGACGCGTTGGATAAGGAGGGGTGGTCGGAGTTGGGCGTAGAGATAGACGGCGATCCCCTCGGAGCACCCGCTTACCATCCTCGGGCGCTGTTGAGCGTGTGGCTGTATGGGTTCATGGCCGGAGTGCGGTCGAGCCGCAAGCTGGAGGCGGCCTGCCGGGACCAGATACCGTACCTGTGGCTGACGGGATGGCAGCATCCCGATCACAACACCCTGTGGCGGTTCTACAAGGCACACCGGCAGGCTATGAGGGAGTTGTTCAAGCGCACGGTAAGGACGGCGGTGACGATGGATCTGGTGGACCTGGCGGTGCAGGCGGTGGACGGGTCGAAAGTGGCAGCGAACGCCACGAGAGACAGGACATACGACGCCGAAAGGGGAAGCCGCTTGCTGAACCGGTTGGACAAGGCGATAGAGGACCTTGAGGCCCAGAACGAAGCGGGAGAGGATGCCCCCGCCGCCCATCTGCCGGAAAAGTTGGCTGACAAGAGAGCCCTGAAAGAACAGGTCAAGCAGGCGATGGAGGACCTGGCGAGCCGGGAAAGCCTCAAGCACATCAACCTGACCGACAAGGATGCCCGGTTGATGAAGACGCGGCAGGGCATCGTGCCCAGCTACAACGGCCAGGCAATGGTCTCACCCGTCACGGCGGAAGGGGAAGTGACCGGGATGCTGATCACGGCTGTCGGCCTGGTAGACGAACCGGACGATCACACGTCGTTCACCCCGATGCTGGAGCAGGCTGAGGAGACTACGGGGTCCAAAGCGTCGATGACCCTGGCCGACGCCGGATATTACTCGGGGATCAACCTGGAGGAGTGCGCTGCCAGGGGGCAGGCGGTGACCATGCCGGAGTCATTGCCACCGCCGGACAGTCCTTACCACAGGGATAGGTTCATCTATGACGAGCAGAGCGACAGCTTCACGTGTCCCAAGGGACAAACGCTTCATTTCGAACGCATCCAACGGTCTAACAAGAAGGACGGAGTGAGGAATCGGATATACCGAGCACACTGGAAGATCTGCCGTTCCTGCCCCGCCTTCGGGGTATGCACCAAGACCGAACGGGGTCGCGCCGTAACCATAGGAAGGTACGATGCAATTCTGCGCGGTCACCGCGCGTGGATGTCTACCGACACTGCCAAAGAAGCATACGAGCTGAGAAAGCAACTGGTCGAGCCGGTCTTCGGGATCATCAAGGAGCAACAGCGAGCACGGAGATTCCTGCTGCGCGGTCTGGCCAACGTATCGGCTGAGTGGACGATA
This sequence comes from Dehalococcoidia bacterium, assembly GCA_965207145.1. Lineage (GTDB taxonomy): Bacteria > Chloroflexota > Dehalococcoidia > Lucifugimonadales > UBA2962 > CAUZIR01. The sequence continues at coordinate 2,138,632 of OZ242262.1, forward strand.
TTGGCCACAGCTTTCAACCTCCGCATCCTCTGGAAGGCGTGGCGCTCCCGGCGCTTTCCCTACCCGAATGTCGGCCTCCAACCTCAAATGGCACCCTGAGCTACTGCTGGGCAACCAGCGTCTTCTTTCCTCCACTCCCCCATCGACCTAGCAGCGGCGAATCGACCAAAGTCGCCGATTTCTTCCCACATGTCCTGACAGTCCCGCTCTCTAAGTCCCTTTCTGAGACGGGCTCTACACCCCCCGGACTGCGCCGATGGCCTCGATTTTCGAAGACCCTGGAAGGGGTCCCCATGCGTGCCCCGCCTCGGAGAGTCTGGCAGCCGCCGTCAGAGCGTCCACTATCTTCACCACGCTACGGGGTCTCATGCGCCCAGCGTCGTCGCTCGCGTCGTCCTGCTCAACCTACCGGACACAGATGAACAGTCAGGAACCGTAGGCCACATATTCAGGCGGATCGACCGTCCTGTGCGCCAGCCTGACGATCATCCCTATGTCCCGGATGACGCCCACGGCAGCCTTTCGCTCGCTCTCCCATCCCGACGGCAGCCTTCACATGGCTCCGCAAAAGTCCAACTTCCAGCTACGGCCGTTCCAACTCGGACCCGAGCTCAGGCAATTGGAAAAGCGCAACTCTCAGCTTGGGACATGCAACTCCAGACCGGAACGTGCCCGCAACTCAGAGTGTCCACCGTTCACGGCCTGTAGGGACACATCCAGCCCTGCATTAGCTACGAAATGACCCGACTTGGATTTTTCCAACTGACGCCATTTCTCTGTACAGGCCGGCGGCACCGCGAATGGGCTTGCCGACCCGAGAACCTACATGGGCGCTCATGTGAGCAGCCTCACAGGCGGTTACGCCCTGCGCCTCGACCGCTCAGACTGGAACGCACGCACCAGGCCCATGAAACGCCCAGGGACGGAATGAGCGGGATGAGAAGCGCCAACGAGATAAATCCATCGACTGACCGCCGGACCACGGCGTACTCCACCGAGCGGCAGGAGACGGTGCGGCGCGGGCTGCGTATCCTTGGCCGGATGATCGCCCGTGCCCACCTTCGGCGTCAGGCGTCCCGGTCCCTGCCTGCACCCAGGTCGCCCGTGCAGGGCGAGGACGGCGCCTGAGCGGCCGACCGGCCCGGATTCCGACTTCAACCCACACCGCCGCCACCCTCTCAAACCCCACCAGCACTCTGTCCATCCGGCTGCACCTTGCACTGATTCCGTAACTGGAATATAATACACCCATGCCCTGGGAGGTCGAGTACACGGACGAGTTCGGGGAGTGGTGGCGGGAACTCGCGGAGAGTCAGCAGGACGCAGTGGCCGCCAGAGTCGAGTTGCTGACGGAGCACGGACCCAACCTGCCGTACCCCTACTCCTCGGACGTCATAAGCTCTCGGCATGGAGTCATGCGGGAGCTTCGAGCACAGAGCGGCGGGAGGCCCATCCGGGTCTTCTACGCCTTCGACCCCAGGCGAACGTCGATCCTGCTCATCGGTGGGGACAAGACGGGCAACGACCGGTTCTACGAGGAGTACGTGCCGGTGGCCGACAGTCTCTACGACGAGCACTTGGAAGAACTGAGACAGGAGGGGCTGATCGAATGAGTGGACGACATCCGTTCAGCGAGCTAACCAGGGACTTCACACCGGAGCGCCGTCGGCGCATCGACGAGATGAAGGATGAGTTGCTCGCAGAGATGCCGCTGCACGAGCTTCGCCGGGCGCGGGAGTTGACCCAGCGGGACATGGCGAAGCTGCTGAAGGTGAACCAGCCCGCCGTGTCCAAGCTGGAGCAGCGGACGGACGTGTACGTTTCCAGCCTGCGGTCCTACATTGAGGCCGTGGGGGGAAAGCTGAAGATCGTGGCCGAGTTTCCCGAAGGGGAGATCGCCATCACCAACTTCTCCGACGCGGGAGACGAGGGACTGGCACCAAACGAGAGCTAAGCAGAGGAGGACAGCAGCATGACGAAGAAGCACCTACAGCCGCTGACGCCGGCGGCGCTGTATGCCAGGGTATCCAGCGACCGGCAGGACGTGGACCTGTCCGTGTCCGCCCAGTTGCGGGCGCTCAAGGAGTACGCGAAGGCCAACGGCTACTCCGTGGCTCGCGAGTACGTGGACGAGGCCGAGAGCGGCCGAGTCGCAGACCGCCCCCAGTTCAGGGAGATGATCGAGGAGGGCAGCAAGCCCAAGGCCCCTTTTGACGTGATTCTTGTCTGGAAATTTTCGAGGTTCACCCGCAAGCGGGAGCACGCCGTAGCGTTCAAGGCCCAGCTCAGGCGCAAGGGCATCCGCGTGGTGTCCATCACCGAACAGGCCGAGGACAACGCCACCGGCAGGCTGCTTGAGGGCATCATCGAGTCGGTGGACGAATATTACAGCGAGAATCTTGCCCAGGAGGTCGTCCGGGGCATGAGGGAGGCGGCTTCGAGAGGCTTCTTCCTCGGCTCCAAGGCTCCCTTTGGCTACAGGAAGATCAAGGTGCAGGACGGCCCCAAGCAGCGCCCCTCGCTTGAGGTTGACCCGGCCACGGCTCCGGTAGTGAAAGAGATATTTCAGAAGTCCCTGGGCGGCCACGGCCTCAAGGAGCTGTGCAGGGAGCTGAACGACCGGGGCATCACCAACCGGGGAAAGCGCTGGTACAAGGGCGGACTCCACTACGTGCTGCGCAACGAAGCCTATACCGGCACCGCCGTGTGGGGAGTCAAGGGCAAGGGAGAGAAGGCCCAGGACCCGGTAAGGGTTGAGGGAGCGTGGCCCGCCCTGGTGTCGAGGGAGCTTTACGACTCCGTTCAGCAGGCGATGAGCGAGCGCGCCCCCAAGGTGCAGAGGCCCGCTAGGGTGGGAAGCCCGTATCTGTTGAGCGGCTTGCTGAAGTGCGGGGTGTGCGGCAGGCCCTACTCGGCTCAGGGAGCCAAGAGCGGCCAGTTCGCCTACTACATCTGCGGGACGCTGTTCAGGGAGGGAGCGGGGACGTGCAGCGCCCGCTACCTGAACGCCCCGAAGCTGGAGACCTTCGTGGTGGAGAAAATCAGGGAGCGGATTCTGAACGAGGAGACCATCACCGAGTTGGTGCAGCTTGTGGCGGAGGAGATCGACGCCATGGCCGGGGAGCTATCCGGCAGGCTGGAGGTCGTGGAGGCTGAGCTATCCGACGTGAGGAAGCGTCTTGGGAAGCTCTACGAGGCCATCGAGACGAGCGAGTTGACCCTGGAGGTCCTGTCGCCCCGTATCATGTCTCTGAGGCACCGTGAGGAGCAGCTGGAGGCTGCGAGAGAGGACGCCGAGACCCAGCTAGAGCAGCGTCGGGTGGAGCTTCCGAACACCGAGGAGATAGCCCAGTACGTTGCGGACTTCCGGGACTTCCTGAAGGAGGGGACGATACCGGAGCGCAAGGCGCTCATCCGCAACTTCGTTGAGGGCATCAAGGTGGTGGGAGACGAGGCGACGCTGACGTACACGGTCCCCATGCCGAGCGACGGAGTGACGTCGGAATCGGCCTCGGTTCTTGATTTCGTCAAGTCCAGCCCACCATTTTTGACGGAAGTCCGAACCGCCCTAGATTTGCGGTCAGTCAGCCTGCTAGCCCACATTGGACGGTAGGCCGAACCATCTTCGAGATGCGGCTGGGGGGGTGTGAGCCCGTCAAAGTCCACCAGACTGGATAAAATCAAGAAACTTTTTCAATGAGTTTCGCCCTAGCGCTTTAGGGAACCCGATCCTACGGTGGCATCTAGGGACACGGAGAGCGTAACCACCTCTGTAAGGAGCCAGTAGTGACGGAGATAGCATCGCAGTCGAGCATGGGTGCACCATGGTCTCGACCGACTCCGATTCAGTCGGTTTCCAAGACAGCGGTTGCAGCATCCACTGCGTCCGGTGGGGCTGTAGGGCAGTTCACCGCCATCAGCATTTTCGGAAATGGCCGCTCCGGCCCCGCCACCTGCGGAGGCGAGGACTAACCAGGAATTTTGTACCTCCATCTTGCTTGGAGATGCGCTCTCACGCAGCATTGCCAATGGAGGGTATCGTGGTATCCGGAATGGCGGTGGGTTGTGGAGAGCAACCTTGGTCTGGTTTTCAAAGTATCGTGCCGTCCTGGTGCAATGCGACAAGAAGGCGTCAAACTACATAGGTCTAGCCCAATTAGCCTGCCGCCTGCTCTGGTACGAGCGCCAGTGGCAACTCAAGGCTTGAGATAGTTTCTTAACCCGTTCAGTCGCCGGTGAATATGTCCCGGATATCGAAAATACCTGTCTGGAATATTCTTTGGTCGGTTGTCGCCGGCCTGATTGCTGGCCTCTTGCTTTTTGGAGGACAGTGTTACTTTCGCGAAATGGAAAAGCGAGAACAACAACAGGAAACCAAACGCTACGTCAATGAACTGGAGCGAATTGTGTCGCGGAACCCAATACGAGTGTCTGGCGACCAGGCTCCGGACTCAATTGCTGTGGTACAGCCCACGACGGAAGTCATCGAGAACGATCAGAAGGTGATTCGGACCCCAATATGGGTGTCTAACGAATGGGCGCCGGACGGGATGATAGAAGCCTACCTCACCACAGAATCCATTGAGGACGTGCGGGAGGAAATGAGATTCGGTTCCCTGAGGCTTGTGCTTGACCGCCTTTCTGTCCATCTGGATGCCCGCACTGGGCTCATGTCAGAGAATGACAGATACGCTTTTAACTCCATAATTTTTCGTACGCGGAACGACGTTTCAACGCTTGAAGGCCTTAGGGCTAGGATAGCCGAGGATCGAGAGGGGAAATTCGTCGTGGGCATGGCCGAACCTTTAGCATCCATTTTCTTCAAGCGGCTCCGGAGCTCTGTTGATTGGCTTCGAGACTAGGTACGGTCGGTTCATCTCTTCGGCATTCTCCTGAGGTGAATAGAAGGTGAGGGTTGAAGTCTTTGTGAGTACTGATGTGGACACTTGCGACCACCCGACAGGATCCCAGACGGTACTGTGTTCTCGAAGCTACAAACGAGAACCCGTCAGTGATCATCGCGCAAATCGCTCACATTGAGGCTAGAAGCGACTCCGGCTCAAGAGCTAACCCTGCCCTATCTGAACTAGAAAGGGACGCCTACGCTAATCTGATCCTGTTATGCCCGACCCACCATCGACTCGTTGATGCTCGGGAAAGCACCTACAGCGTCGATATGCTCCGGGGTTGGAAAACAGCCTGCGAGACGAGATTTCGTGGCTATCTGACTCAAGGAATGCCCAGCATAGGATTTGCTGGGTGCTTATCTACTTGACACAAGGAGGAAGTAAGGCCGCACGCACCCTTCGGGCGATGGGCAGCGCAACCGGCCACCAAAGAGGATTCGAACCCCTATGCGGATTGCTAGCGGCTAGTTAGCGTCTTCTTCGCTTGGGTACGGCAAAATGGGGTCGTGATGCGGCGCAGCAGCCGCGGGCAGCCTGAACTCTAGTCGTATGGGTACGGATGGAATGCGTGGGGCCGACCCTCCTCCGTCTCCACCAAGTTGACTTTACCCCATGGGCTAGGCGTTCCTGAGCTATCCGCCACATTGGAGCTCTTACTCAAGCTCTTGCAGTCCATTCGACCCCTATGAATCCTCTACCGCTGTAACTAGGCGTTCGTGGTTTGAAGTGGGTCTGAGTGGTGAGTTCGACCATTTGGGCGTCCCTGTCTTCCCACCCAAAAGGCTTTGCTACAGGTCGCAATGCCCAATTGACTGATTGGCTACAGAAGCAGTTGGTACGTGTGAGCATGCGCAATGGTCGCAATACTGGGCAAACCAGGCTCCACCAAGGCGCCGATGCCGAACGCCGTAGGTCGCTGAGTTGGAACAAGACTCAGCCATCCCACATCACCAGGGCTGACTTGAGGATGCAGACAATTGCTCCCTCCGACGACCACTCGCATCGGGATCCCGGTAAATGTTTGTTGGCTTAGGTGACCGTCCTCGTGAGGAGCGATAAGTCCCCTACCCTGTTACGTTCGTAGACGAGTCTGAAGGCCGACATTGCAGGTAGTGGAGAGACTGGGGAATATGCCAACGGAGGATTCCATGGACGGCCCATCGGCCCGGATTACGAATTTTCGCCTCACCCTCAACGCGTTCGCAGGTCGAATCCCATTGGAGACCGTGCCTGCACTGCTAAGGACAACACATACGTTGACAACAACATAAGTGTTGTTCACCATGTGAGGGGATTAACGCACGGGAGTTCCGACGGTGGCTGAAGAGCCAGGGCTGCACCTTTCACACTCACAAGGGTGGAAGCGGACATCTCACCGTAAGGCTCGGAGACCGCACCAGCCAGCTTCCGATGCATGGAGGCGGCAGGGAGCTGGGGCGGGCACTCGTGGCGAAGATCAAGAAAGACTTGGGGTTGGAATGATGCTTGCCTATCCGATAGTGCTTAAAGACGATGACGGAACTCTCTTGGTGAGCTCTCCCGACTTTCCTGAGTTGACTACCTTTGGAGAAGACCGCCAGGAGGCCACCGCCCGTGCCGTCCACGCCCTGGAAGAAGCGATAGCCGCCCGCATACATGACCGCAAGGAGATTCCCACGCCGTCGCAGGGCAACACCTACGCAGTGCTGCCGACCCTGGTTTCAGTGAAGTTAATGTTGTATCAGGGTATGAGAGACCAGGGCGTAGGCAAGGCGGAGTTGGCCCGCCGCCTTGGGTGGTATCTGCCTCAGGTAGATCGGGTGCTGGACATTCAGCACGGGTCGCGGCTGGACATGATGGACGCCGCACTGGGAGCAATAGGACGTCAACTGCACGTGACGGCCGTAGCCAATACGGACTCGGTGGCAGCTCGGGCGACATTTGAATGAGACTGTCGACGACTACCCGGAAGAGGGCGACACGGTTCTGCCGAAACGGAAGGGCACCATAGCTCGGCGAAAGTACGGGCACTGACTGGTAGAGCGCGGCCAGACCTCTTGCGCCTATTGCGAGATGAGTCTAGTTGATAGCTACGAGCACTGGCTGATGCTAACGGCGGAGCATGTGATCCCAGTTGCTGATAGGGACCGGCTGCGAATCCAGAAGAACTGGCACGAGCCCTACAGCAACATCGTACTGGCCTGTTCCGGCGGCCTATCTGGACGGTGACGAGGAGCGACCGGTCCGATGGTCTACCGTGGCCTCGTGGACGGGAAGAACCGTCCATCCCCTGATGCAGTTCGAGCGCATCGCGGGGCTGAGTGAAGACTCCGGCGTCATGTACCAAGACCCGCCTTGGGGTTCCCATCCGCGGGTCGGATCAATCCCCGAAGCGGAATGCCGTGCCCTTGCCCAGACGCTCAGGGGCTTCACGGCAACTCCCGACATTTGCTACTTCTGCCTCTGGGAGGGCTACGGGTACATCGACACCGGCCATTACAAGGCCAATGCCAGAGTGAGAGCGCCGGGGCGAGACTACCTGCTGTTCCGTGGTCGCGTCGACTCCATCATGGCATTTGTCTCCGGAGATCGGCCTTCTCGTCGTCATTCCCCAAACATATGGTGGCCGAAGGACCGTGCTTGGTGCGTTGCGACCGACATTGACCTGTACGACACCTACGTCGGCGGGAGCCAGGAGTGTATCGGAGCGATTCTGAGCAACCCGGCTCTGGAGTCGCTCCGTACAACACTTGACGCCAGTGTGAGCCAGGGTGGAGACACCATCAATGCTAGCCACATGCCCGGAGGTTGTGGGGAGCGACCAGACCATGAGGGCTGCGAGGCGTGCTGATAGTTACCGTTATAACGGCGTGGACAGCCCACCTATTGTCCTGGGCAGCCAGTTTCTGGCTGATGCTCGGGCCGGCGTACCAAGGTGTGTCGATAACGACTGAGGGGACGACACGGGTCAGCGCCACTTTCATCGAGACAAACGGTCTACACGTGATCTGGGTGCCGATCATGCCCGTCCTGCTGAGCGGTGTTGTGTTGATAGCCGTCATGCAAACCTGCCCCGGGCAGACCGGACGCAGGCTACTCCTTTGGACAATCTCTGTCGCATTCCTGGGGTTCTGCGCGCTGGGGTTCTTTTCTTTCGGCCTCCTGTACCTACCGGCGGCGTTCATACTGATCATCGCGGCGGTGACCGACCTGCGCCGTTCATGCGTGGCTCGGGCCGGTGGTCGCCGGGGCTAAAGAATGACGTCCGCGACTAAGGAGGCTCAACCGATCTACCCAAGGGAGCATCTGTCTGACATCGTGGAGGAGCTGGGCGTCACCTGTTAACGCATTGGGTTGCGATCGATTGATAGGCCTACAAGGACGGGTGGAGCATTGGGACAGCGGAAGTGATACGCCGGTGGCAGTCGGGCAGCAACCGGAAGGTGTCGGAAACGTTAGAGCCGAAAACATAGGAGACAGACATTGAGCCGTATCGTTTGCGCCCTACTGATATTGTCTGTGGGCGCAACAGCCTGTTGGCAAACAGGCGACGAACCGACCAAAGTCTCCTACGTCGCCCCTACGACAACCAGCACCCCGCATCCCAGCCCTGCAGCTACCAGTACTCCCGGCGCTTACGATGTCCCAACTGCCGCTTCGGTCAACCCCTTCCCGACAGCAGTTCCTACCTCAACCCCAACGCCAGGCTCGTCCGTGGCACCGACCCCGTCCGCGATTCCCGTAACCCCAGCGCCCGCCCCGACACCTACAGATGAAGACTTGGAAAGAATGTCGGACTTCACGGACAGCTTCAAATCCATCTCTTACAGGGCGACTTTCAACGTGACCGACGACCGCTTCACAGAGAGCGGATACCTGATTGCTGCCGACGTTGAGGGGTGGGTAACTACAGACTCCGAAAGCCAGATGTTCGCGCGAGTAAGGATGACCAGGCCTGTCGAGCGTTCGATCGAAGTCCTAACTCACAACAGCTTCGACATATATCTAAATGACCTCGATGCAGGCAAGTGGTACTTCATACCCGAGAACTCCGATGCGGGGCCGCTCGAAGACATCTTGCAGCTGTATTTCTGGGGTCTCACGTTCTCAGTCCTGCCGACCTCGAGCTTTGAGCAAAGTGCAGACGGATATGTGGTAACTCAAGGAGACCCGTCGTTCGGCACGGTAACGGCCTCATACGACCAGGCGTATACGCTAAAGAGTGTTGTCTTTAGCGACACCGAGGGCAAAGAAGCGCTCAGTGTAAGCTTCTTCGACCTAAACAAGTCTCATGACATACTCCCCTACCAGAAAGGGGATGGGCTACCGGAAGACTACTGGGAACCCACGAAGTGAAACCCGCCCACCCAACTGGACAGAATCAAGAACTCTCAACCTGACGTTCGCTCTGGATCTGTGACAAGGCTTGGACGAGCACGCTATTGTTGACAGCCTTACTCGTCGGCGGCGCGGTGCGTGCGAGCGGAGGTGCTGGAGTCCAGTATGGGTGTTCCAAGAGCCAGACACGCTGCTAACGCAGAGTGTAGACCGGCGTAGAGGCGAATAGCGCTTGGCCAACGTCTGGGTGATATTCTGCTTCGCCGTTTATTTCGGCATGCTGGTCGGCATTGCGGTCGTGGGGGCTCGCCGGATACGGAACATGGCGGACTACACGCTTGGCGGGCGACGACTGAGCAGCTTTACGGCGGCGCTGAGTACCGGGTCGTCAACGACGAGCGCGTGGACAATGCTGGCGCTGCCTGCACTGGCCTTTACGGGAGGGCTCGTAGAGTTGTGGGTGCCGGTCTGCGCGGCGATCGGTGTCTGGCTGAGCTGGACGCTGTTGGCCAAACGCCTGCGGCGATTCACCATAGCGGCGGACGACGCGGTCACCATTCCGGAGTTCATGGAGCGTCGGTTTGGAGATGCGACGGGAATGCTCCGGTCCGTTTCCGGGCTGGCCACCATTCTGTTCGTCATCTTCTACGTGAGCTCCGGGCTCGTTGGTGGGTCAAAGCTGCTGGAGGAGATATTTGGACTCGACCTGACTGCGGGCGTCTTCTTAACGTTCCTTGCGGTTGCGACGTACACGTTGATCGGTGGATTCATGGCGGTCTCCAGGACGGATGTATCGCAGGCGTTGTTGATGCTCGTGAGCCTGGGTGTGCTGGTGGTCACTATGCTCTTGGTGACGGAGCAACCGCTGTCGCACGCTGGGTCTGAGGGCATTGGATTCTTTAACCTCTTCACTCTCGCGGACGGCTCGTTCGTAACGCTGAGCTTCGCACTTTCGGCGCTGGGATGGGTGATCGGTGGGCTGGGGGCACACAGGATACTGCAGCGGTTCATGGCGATTGAGCGCGAGGACAGGATCGCTCAGGGGCGCAACATGGCCGTCATGTGGTTGGTGACCGTGTACCTGTTGGCCTTTGCCGTTGGTGTTCTTGCACGCCCCGCCCTGTCTGAAGCCGGCATGCTGGGGGCGGTCGCAGATTCGGAGCGAGTCTATTTTGTGGTCTCTGAGGTCTTCTTCCACCCGGTGGTGCTGGGGGCGCTGCTCACTGCGGTCATCGCGGCGGTAATGAGTACGGCCGACTCGCAGCTTCTGCTGGCATCGGCGATTGCGACAGAGGACATGCCAGTGCTCAAGAGGGTGAGCATGGGGTTGGCGGCGAACGCCCGGGTGTGGATGGGCCGGGGGATGCTGCTGGTCATAGGCATAGTCGCGGCGATGCTGTCGATCTTTTTCCCAGACTCCGTTTTCGACCTGGTGAGCTATGCGTGGGGAGGGATGGGGGCTGCGTTCGGGCCGGTGATGGTTCTTGGCTTGTATTGGCGCAGATTCAACGCATGGGGCGCAGGGACAGCGGTAGTGACCGGGGTCCTGGCGGCGACGCTGTGGCAGTTCCTGAGCGGCGGCCCGGGCGGCATGTGGGACATCCAGCCTGCAACACCCGCTTTTGTCATCTCGATGGCGTCGTCCATAGGAGCCACGCTGCTAACACCTCCCCCAGCGCAGCCGGCACTGGACCTATTCGACAGGGTGAATGCGACGTAGCATGTCGGTGGCCTTTCGCGAATCGCCCATGCGATAGTGACCGGTACGGGAGACCGCACGACCAGCCTGACGGCAACGGAGATGCTGACCAAGATTGGAGTCGGTAGAGCACTCCGTCACCCAGCTTCGCGTTGCTTCGGCCGAAACGATACCTCTCGCCGAAGGGCCCGCAGTACAGGACACGCTGACCACTCAAGAGGGCTTGGACCCATCACCTAGGCCGCCTCAGGCCTCCCGGCCACACCTCGGATACGGTGACATCTACCGTCCACTCAGGCCCACCACGCTTGAAGTGAGCAGGCATATCGCCGTAGGGAGGGCTGGCCTGGCTCATCCGACCGGCCGACGTTGATCATTCCACGGCGCCGAGACTGCCTAGGACATAACCGTCCACCACCGCGAGTGCGAACTATGGGATGGGGATACTCGTTTGCGCCTCCCGATCGTGTCCTCCTGGAGGCGAAAACAGATTAGCTCAGGTCGAGGTCCTATCGGCTGTGAGTGGGTTTTTCAGCCACGCTCTCCTAGCCTGGGAGGCGCCCTTTTTCGACCTGGAGCCACGGCGCCTGGAGATTCCTGGTACAGAGGCCCGCCTAGGCCCCACCTCAGAGTTCGCGGATGGTGCGAGACTGCACTTGCCAACTATCGCTGGTGCATCGTGCGGCCAGGACTGACAGTGCCAGATAGAGGGACTGCAAACCCGATTTTTCCGCGGCAACGCACGGGGGTAAGATTGCCGACGGAGGTGAACATGGAACAGTCAGCTGAAGGCATCAGGAAATGGATCACGATCGACAACTTGGCTGTAGGTGAGAATGCTCTTGGCGTCGTGGCGGCGGGGGGTTGGAACTCCATCGGGCTCGTCGCGGTAAGCCTCGTCAACGCCATGGGCTTGGTCTCGATCGGCCCCGTAAACGCCATGGGGTTCGTTGCGATAGGCGGGGTCAACGCCATGGGTGTGGTGGCAATAGGCGGAGTAAACGCAGTGGGCGTGGTCGCCATTGGAGGCTACAACGCCACGGGCATCTTTGCCATCGGCGGCGGAATTAGCAGAAGCGCCTTACCCGTCCAATAGGAGGACCCTAGACTCGGGTCTTGAGAAAGCCGAAAGACCGGACTACCCTGCTCGAGGGTCGGGGTCCTGCTCGGGGCATCTTCGGTGCAGACCTCGTCGGTGTTTGCCTAGGCGCGCCTTGGCCAAGGGTCCTTACGTGCCAGATGGACGCTCACTTGAGGAAAGGTCGTTTCAGAACATGTCTGTCCAAACACTAGCAGGCAGGGGGCATAGGGATTCCCCTCTTCCTTATGGATCTGCCCCATTCGTAGGGCCATCTGACTGTCTTGGTCGCGGGGGCTGCCCTTACCCAACGCTTTGTGGGACTAGCCATTTTTGTCAGTCCGGCACAGGGTCAATCCCATCTCCGACCTTAGGCAAGAGTTCGCTATCTTCGAGTCGATAGCTAGGAGCTAGGCAATGCTTGAAGGCCTCAGCAGGGAATGGACACTGGCGTCCCGCCCCGAAGGCTTCCCTGCTATGGAGAACTTCGCCCTGGTTGAATCTCCAGTCAGGGACCCTGATTCGAACGAGCTGCTGGTACAGACCGTGTGGCTGTCTCTTGATCCCTACATGCGAGGACGCATGGCGGCGGCGCGTTCATACGCTGAGCCGGTCGCAATCGGGGGCGTCATGGAAGGCACAGTTGTGGGCCGGGTGGTCGAGAGTCGCGCGGCGGGATTCTTGCGGGGTGACATAGTCGAAGCTCCGCTCGGCTGGAAGGACTGTGGAGTCGTCAACGCGCAACAGGCACGGAAGGTAGACGCTTCGCTCGCTCCCGTTTCTACCGCTCTAGGGGTACTGGGCATGCCCGGCCTGACTGCCTACTTCGGCCTTCTTGAAGTTGGACGGGTCAGGCCCGGTGACGTCGTGGTCGTGTCTGCGGCTTCGGGTGCGGTGGGCGCGGTAGTAGGCCAAATCGCCCTGCTGATGGGATGCACGGTCATCGGAACGGCCGGTAGCGACGAGAAGGTTGCCTACATAGTGGACGAATTGGGCTTTGACGCCGGTATCAACTATAAGACTCAGGATGTTGAGGCCTCCCTGCGTTCGGCATGCCCTGACGGGGTGGATCTGTACTTCGACAACGTTGGCGGCGAAGTGACAGACGCCGTCATGCGCCAAATCCGTTATCGAGCGCGGGTCGTCATATGCGGTCAGATTTCGCAGTACAACCTTGCGCAAGTCCAATTCGGACCTCGCGGCCTGCGCTACCTGCTAATGAACCAGGCGCGAATGGAGGGGTTCCTGGTATTCAGCTATGCGGACCGATATGAGGAGGCACGTGCAAGACTGGCCGCCTGGGTAAGAGATGGAGCGATCAAGTACAGGGAGGACGTTATTGAGGGCTTCGAAAACGCTCCGAGAGCATTTGTCGGCCTAATGCACGGGGCCAACTTCGGCAAACTACTGATTAAGGTCTCCGAATAGGTTGGACTGGTACGGGGGACCCATGTGGCCCGCTGTCACATTCGCAAACTCCGCCAATCTGGGAATGCTGAGAACACCACCGCTATCGGCGCCGAGTCTGACGCCTGGCCGGGCGATTTGCAGGCCAGTTTTCAGGTCCAGCCCATCTCCCTCCGAAAACTCGACTTTGAAATCGTCCCTCGGACGGGCGAAGATTTCGAGGGCGAATGAGTGTAGCGGCCTGGAGCGCCCGGTCAACGCCGGGCGCTCGTATGCTTGCAGAGTCGGTTCTTGAGGTCCCTGGCAACACCTTACGCGCACGCCTCAAATCTCCACTCGCGCATGGAAAGCAGTGCAGTCTTACAACTCTGACTCGGGCGATATCTCTCGCCGCTTGCGTGAGAGTTCCACGTCGCGGTCCCCTGCCCTGCCAAATGCCTCTGGATGGCGGATCCAGGGAAATCCGAGGGCCGTGGCTGACATAGCGCGCGCAGTTTGACGTAGTTCAGTACCGGAGACGAGAGTCAAGTCCACATTAGGATGCCCACATGATCGTCGATTCCCATGCGCACATCTTCCCACCAATGGGAGGTGCCTCAGGGCACCTATCGGTTGCCGAGCACATGCGATACGTCCAGCACACGATCATGACTCACCATCAGCCCACGCGTCGCGTCTCCGACAACGTGCCCATCACGGCGCAGACGCTCTTCGATGGCCAGGACGTAGCTCTAGACGCCATGTACGAGGTCGACTTTCGGTCTGGTGGATACGGCAAATTCGTGTGGACATACGACGGCGTCCACTATCTCAAACAGTATTTCCCGCCGCATATGCGCGATCTAGAGTCCACGGCCGAATTCCTTATTGCACAAATGGACTACGTCGGTATAGACCGGGCAGTGATACAGAGCGGACACCTGTACGGTCGCTTGAACGAGTACATTGCCGCGTCCGTCCAGCGGTATCCGGGCCGGTTCTGGGGCCTCGCTCTATTGGACGAGTGGAAGGTCGACGATCCCGCAGAAATCCGTTCCCTGGATTCGGCCATCAACGATCTGGGGCTTCACGCGCTCTGGTTCAACACGGGTTCTCTGGAGATGCACCGCCGTCACATAGCTGTCCATGATCCGGCCTTCTTCCCGTTCTGGGAGCGCGTACGATCTCTGGGCATTCCCGTTTTCTGGAACGTGACGAGTGCGGTTCCCGGCCAGGAATCCTATTTGTCCCAGCTTGCCGCCTTCTGGCGCTGGCTGCAGGTCTATCCTGACATTCCTTGCGTCCTGACGCACGGTCTCTCATTGGCCCGATTCATGAACGGCGGCAAGGTTAGCGTCCCTGACGCGGCGTGGCAGGCCATCGATGCGCCCAACCTCATTTGCGAATTGCTGTTCCCCATCTTTCAAGGTGCTGTCTTTGACTACCCATTCCATGAGCTTCGGCCGGTCATCCGCGAGTACTACGAGCGCCTTGGCCCAGACCGCTTGTGTTGGGGTTCCGATATGCCGAACGTTGAGCGCCACGCCACCTACCGCCAGTCCCTCACGTACCTGCGGGACTACTCGGACTTCATTCCCCGGGATGAAATGGGCAAGATCCTGGGCGGAAACATCGCCACCCTCTTCGATGAATAGCGCCGGCAGATAAAGCCATGGATACTGCGAACAAATCCGGTGCTTTGTGGCACAGTTGACGATGACGGAGGCAGATCTGGCCACTAGGTAGGATCGCGAAACTCCCACTGGCCGCGACACTATGTGGATCAACCGGCTGGACCTTAGTCCCGGAATCGATAGGGGCCGAGATCGATAAGGTAGCGACTCCTTCGCATGAATCCTGTTCGATGGGCTCGTGGAGCGGTGCGTTTAACGATTTCTCTGCGCCGTTGATCTTCATCGAGTGTCAGCCCAATTTGCAATTGCCCCCGAATGGGTTGAAATGACAGAAGGATCGAAATTCGCCGTCAGCCAGACTCGTAGGCCAACACAATCCTTGCGAGCATTACCGGTTGTAACTGCTGCCTTGATCATTGCTGCTCTGATGATCTTGGCTGCGGCGTGCGGGCAGGATGCCACACCTCTCCCTGCTCCTACCTCTACAGCCGTGCCCACCATAGCCTCGACGTCCACGCCGGCCACTGACCCTACGCCGTTGCCATCACCTATCCCCATCCCCACCCCTGCTCCCGCGCCAACTGCTACCGCCACCGTCGCTCCTCCGACACCGACTCCCGTCGCAGCCGGCGACCCTTTCGACGCCTACTTCGACCTCGACCGGGTACTGGACATAGAGATCGAGATCGCGCTCGAGGATTGGGAAACCCTGCGCCACCAGACCCGCACATTCGAAGGCGTGATGGCGGAAATAGAGGAGCATGGCCTCTCTCGTCCCTTCGCCAACATCTACACGTGGTTTCCGGGCACGGTAACCGTGGACGGCGAGACCTATCGGAACGTAGGCGTGCGCAAGAAGGGCTTCCTGGGATCCCAGAGTGACACCAAGCCGGCGCTAAAGCTCAGGTTCGACAAGTATGTGGATGGCCAGACTCTGGGCGGCGTCATTGAGCGGATGACCCTGAACAACAGCATCCAGGACGCCTCGATGGTCAACACCTGCCTGGCGTACCAGATCTTCGAAGCCGCAGGTTTGCCTTCGCCCCGCTGCAACTTCGCTACGGTAACGGTTAACGGAACGGAGTTGGGACTCTACGTTCACGTTGAAGAGATCAAAAGGCCGTTCCTTGCTCGCCATTTTGGTAGCGGCGAGGGCAACCTGTACGAAGGAACTGTGAGCGATTTTACCGCCGACTTTCGGGGCACCCTAGAGAAGAAGACAAACGAAGGCGCCGACGACTGGTCGGACATTGACGCGGTGGTGGATGCCCTCAGGGACGCGTCGGATGCAGGTCTCGCGGCATTGGCCCAGGGCGTCGACCTGGACCGGTTCCTATCATTCTGGGCCACGGAGGTGCTGGTGGGCCACTGGGATGGCTATTCGGGCAACCGCAACAACTACCAGTTCTACCGGGAACCCGACGGCCGCTTCGTGTTTATTCCCTGGGGCGTGGACGACACCTTCCACCTCAAAGACGACCCCAATCCCTTCGATGACATAAGTGATCCCCCTCCGTCTGTGCTGGCCCTCTCGGCCATCCCCAACCGCCTCTATAGCAATGCCGAATGGCGGTCAAAGTACCTAGTCCGCTTGAAAGAGCTGCTGGACACCGTCTGGAAAGAAGAGGAGTTGCTTAAAAGCGTGGACGAAATGGCTGCCATCGTCCAGCAACACGCCTTACCCGAAACCAGAGCATCGGCAGCGCATGACACCGGACGGGTTCAAAAGTTCGTACTCAAGCGCAGGGGAGAAATCCTAGCCGATATTACTCCGGAACCGCCGGACTGGCCGGAGCCCCAGCTGGCCGATTCGCCCGTGGAATCGGGCACCCTGGAACTTAGTTTCGAGACCACGTGGGGAAGCAATATGAGCGCAAGCCCTCTAGAGGAGGGGTTGGTGACCCGCATGCTTGTCAACGAGGGTGAAGAGTCCTCGGAAGGAATGGCTGTGCTCGCCGGCCATGCCAGCCCTGAGGAACAGGCTATCTTGCCCGGTGTGGGCAAGCTGGCGTCGATAGCTATGTTTGGAGTCTATCCGGACGGCACAGTCAGGGGACTGACCGTCGTGCTGCCCCTGTCCCGGCTCAGCGGAGGCGCCAAGCTGGTAGTCGGCGAGGATGTAATAGCAGGCGGTGTGTGGACCATACCTCCCGGGGCAGCCGCACCGGACAGCTTCTCCCCTTTCACCGCAGGCACCCTTGAGCTGTCTGTGGCTGGCACGGAGCCCGGGGCGACCATTGTGGGTAGGTTCCTCGGTTACTTCGGGGAGAGTCTGACACATCCCGAGGAGAACGAGGGCAGCGGCGCGTCGACGGCAGCCTATCCCGGCCTGGTCATAAACGAGGTTGCTGCCAAGGGCGATCCATTGGACTGGTTCGAGTTGTACAACGCCACAAGCGAAGCAATCGCGCTGGCCGGCTTCCTGGTGGCCGACGACCTCAACAACGCCGCCAAGCGGGTCGCCTTCCCCTCCGAACTGGTGCTATTGCCGGGCGAGTACATGCACATTGAGCTCGACAAGGGTGGCTGGCCGGGTTTTGCACTGGGTGGAGACGAAGAACTGGGCATCTGGACTGCGGACGGCATCCTGGTGGACGAGGTCGATTGGGACGAAGGTCAGGCCGGCGAGGGTGAGAGCTTTGCAAGAGTGCCGGACGCGACTGGAAAGTTCCGGACGGTCAGTAACCCCACGCCAGGTGCCATCAATGAGGCTGGTAACTGACCGTTGGAAGGGCGGAGGAACTCATGAGAGGTTTCGGTCTAGAACTGCGATCCCTTCTCTGACCGGTGCCGGGGAGACACGAAGTCCCTTCATTCGGAGGCCATCCATGTCAGAACGATCGCCGAGATTGGACTCTTAGGAAGAACGCGCATCCAAGCTCGCTGCCGAAGGCTAGCCCGAGAGCACTCTTGATTCCCGTCAATCTCAGTAGGCTCTTAAAGTACAAACAGGGAAAGGGTGGCACCGCCCCGACTGTCCGTGACTACGAACCCCACTTCGGCAAGGCGAAGAGCGGCAGATCGTTGACGAACCTGACCGCCGGTACGATCGTCGCCGCAAGGCAATTGGGCGCCGGTTCCCTGCGATGCCTCGGGACTGCGGCGGTCTGCATCCTGCTGGCCGCCGCTCTACCCTCATGCACTGGTGGAGACGGGAATTCGGCCTGGGAAGAACGTCTGCGCGAGGTGGAGGAGGAGACTCGCACGCTGGACGCCCGCGTTCAGGAGCTTGAAGGGTCCATCTCCAACCTGGAGTCGCTCGTGCCCGTAAAAGAGCAGTGGTCCAGGGACAAGGATGGACCTCCTTCGGTTCCAGAGGACGCCGCTCTGGAATGGATCGCAAGAGTCGCTGAGGACTCGGGAGGTGAGGTCCATTTCATCGAGCACGCCGAGAGGGAAGACCGCACAGTCCTTGTGGCACCCCTGGAATTCGTGGAGGGAGAGACGCCTTTAATTGTGTCCCTCCATGGCTACGGTGGAAATTCCGCCGACCATGCCGCCTATCTGCCCCTGCACGAGCGAGTGAGCACCGACGGATTCGGTTTGCTGCTGCCCAACGGGACGTTCGACGCCGAGGGGAACCGCTCCTGGAATCCCACCGACCGATGCTGCCAATACGGAAAGACAGGAGAGGATGACGTCTCTTACCTGACGGATCTGGTAACAAGCGTGAGAGAGGTCTGGGATTTCGGAGCCGTGTATTTTTTCGGATACTCCAACGGCGGGTTTATGTCCTACCACATCGCCTGCAAGGGCCTTCCAGGCCTTCGTGCGGTGGCCAGCCTAGCCGGTACGAGCTACGTCGACGACTCCAGTTGCGAGGATGCACAGCCCGTTTCGGTGTTACACATTCACGGCACCGCAGACCGCGTGATCCTGTTTGAGGGTGACGAGGGCGAGACGGTCCAGGAGGGAGGCGAACCGGCATTCTACGCTGGGGCTCATGACATGCTAAGGCGCTGGAGCCGACGGGCCGGCTGCGAGTGGTCCGAACACGCCCAACCTTATGGAGTCTTCGATCTGGACCGGTACGTGCCGGGCTCCGAAACCCATGCGTTCCGCTTGGAAGCGGGCTGCGCCGAGGGAATCGAAATCGAGCTTTGGAAGGGCGAGGGCAGTAGCCATGCCCCTGACTACGGCGATTCATTCATAGATGCTCTGGTTGACTGGCTTTTGTCACAAGAGCAGTTGCCTGACTCTGCTGGTTAGCTCCACCGAAAGAACGAAAAATGCATCTCGGGCAACGGGATTCACTGCCTCTCCCTTGGAATCCTTCGCCTTACCTTGACGACCCTATACGGACTTGACCGCCTTTACGTTGATGCTGTGGATGTTTGAGCGCCATCCCTGCTCACTCCAGGGCGCCGACGAGACGACCTGAACGTCCGTGAATCCGGCGGCTTCCATGCGGCGGAGATAGACGTCCTTCATCTCGGTCCCGGCCAGGCACTCCACCCAGTTTGCGTCGTCGTCCGCCTCTTCCTCAGGTATTTCTCCGACCCTAACAAGATCTGACACCATCAACCTGCCTCCCATTTTGAGTATGCGGTAGGCTTCGCGGAAGACCTTGTCTTTGTCCGGGGCCAGATTTATCACGCAGTTGGAGATGATTGCATCAACTGTTCCGTCTTCCAGAGGTGTGTGTTCCATTTCAGAGAGATGAAACTCAACATTTCGCAATCCGAGCCGCTTGGCGTTGCTCCTGGCCAGCTCGACCATGTCCTCGGTCATGTCGATGCCCACCACACTGCCCTTTGTACCTACCGCTCTGGCTGCGATGAAGCAGTCAATGCCGCCGCCACTGCCAAAATCCACAACGGTCTCCCCGGGCTGAAGCGTTTCAATCGCATGGGGGTTGCCGCAGCCTGCGGAGGCGGCTAGAGCCTCGGTCGGCAGGCCGCCGGTCTCCTCCGGACGATAAAGTGCCGAGATTGGGCTCTGGCTCGGACCGTCATCTGCGCAGCAGGCACTTTCGCAGCCCTTGGACCCCGAGGCCGATTCCCTCGCGAGATCCGCATACCTGTCTCGCACGAGTTCCTTGATCCGGGCGCCGTCCGATGGTGTCAATTGATTCCCTCCCTGGACTTTTCCAATTGTTGTTGCGATCCAAGCATCTGAGTACTCAAACTGTAACGTCCCGAAACCTAGTGCGTGGAATTTCCCTCATCAAGGCTCTGAGATTGCAGCGTCGACCTTAGCTCGTCGGCAACTGGGCCCTGCGATTTGCCTTAATCGGCTCCCGCCCAAATCGCCGACCGGTGAAGGCTCTGATGTTGTTCGCCCTCGCCATGCCTAGCAATTCGCCGCAAGGCCTCCCCGTCACTACTCCAGATGGGAGGGGCGCTGGCTCTCGAGTCCCCGTCCGATCCCGAGGAATCGGCAAATGGACCCTTGATCGCTTGCCAGTCTCGATGGTCAGTCCGGAAAGGTGAAGGCCCCGCTGGATCTACGCGAAGCGACCATGGGACCGGTCCTGGTCAGGCTAAGTTACATCCCTTGGCCAGAACGCGATACATCTCTTCCCGGCCTCGATCTACCACTGCGGTGCTACGACTTGCCCTGCGTTCGGTCTTCTACGGCTGCCAATGCCGCAACGCTATCCGCCTCGATGGGGATGAACCTGTCGAATCCGATTATCTTGAAGACGTGGTGAATGTGTGGCTTGAGGGAGCAGACGTGGAGGCTGCGGTTCTCTTTCCTGAGCTGCTGCCACAGACGTAGAAAAGCGCGTAGGCCAGCGGTGCTGAGATATGTGACCTGCGAGGCGTCGATGATGACGTCTTGGTCGGTGCCGGCGAAGGCACGCCTGGCGGCTGTCTCGAAGGCTAGAGCAGTGCGACTGTTGATGCGTCCCCGAGCTTGCAGAAGTAGCGCGGGTCCTTTGATCTCAACAACTTCGAGCATCTTGCTGTGGTTCCTTCCGTGTCTTGTACAGACCGATGCGTTAGCGCGACCTGGAACGGTGCCGGCTGGTTCAAAATAGCCTAGGCGCGACTGATTGGGCTTCCGTCGCCCTCACTCAAGTGGTTCGCATACGCCGACCCTTAGTACAACACCCCGTCCAGCGGTATTCAACACCGAAGCGGGTCAAAGACGTCGACGTGCCTTTCTTTCGTAGTCAGATCAAGACCAACCGCAGAACCCGAACTATACGGCCGATTCAGACCGGATTGGCAACCAGCACCTGGTTTTGGTTGCCTTGATCCCTAGCTTGTGCAGCGAACTGTCGAGGCTGGCCCGAGCTAGAGTCGCTCTGGCGGAGACGGTAGCCTTGGATGCGACTATCTTCGATCCCCACTGGGTGACCTCCGCGACCCCTGACCTGAAACCCCCCGCGCAGAATCCTCTACTTCGAGATGTTGGCCCGAGGCTTTGAGGATGAGATCCTGGTCCCGTCTGATCCCGTAATCTCGCTAAAGAGCGTAGCCACCAACATCTCATAGGTACCTAGCCAGGCCTATAGAAGCCGGATGTAGCCGATCTGTTGGGTTCCCCCAATCGTGCCAGTCTACCCAGGCGACTGTGTAGGTCCCGATTGCCGCCACCTTGGCCAGTCTCCAAGTGTGGTCAGTGCGGTATTGCAGGCCGTGCGCATCCCAGCACTTCCCGCAACCATCTTGGCTTGGCACCGAGACATTCGGGAGGGGTTAGGGCTTGAGGACAGGTGTGTTTACCGCCTAAACGACTGCATCCTTGCCGACAATCTTCTCTGCCAATCCGCGGTCTGCCGGGGACACCCCCACCATAGCGTAGCCTGCGTGCCTGTCGAAAATGTGCAGGCTCTGGATGTTTATTCCGGCGTCCTTGAACTTCTTAGCAACCCTCGCCAGAGCTCCTGGCTCGTCTCGCAGGCGGATAATCAACGTGTCGTCCATGACCGCCCGGAATCCAGCCGCCGTCAGGGCCTGCAGCGCGGTGTCGTTGTCATCCGTGGCGATGATGACTATGTCGGTTTCCCCGACGCTATCGGTGTTGAGCGTCAGGATATTCACTCCTGCTTGGGCGAGCGGCTCGGTCATATCCGCAATCACGCCAACCTCGCTCTTCGCCATGACGATTATTCTGTTCAACTCTCAACCCTCCCGGTGATGGCCGTTCGCAAGATCATCGACCAACGCGTCAACAAGCTCCTCGGTGACATGTGGCATCGTGATTATGTGTGCTATGTCTTGGAAGGGCGCGATCTGCCATTTGCGAACTATCTCGTCCGACGGCCTGGGAAAGACCACCGTAACCGAGTTCCTGTTGCGCCATGCGGGTATGCCCACTTCGTTGAACCGCCGCTCCGCGTATTCGGCTACAGCAAGGCATCTCGCCACTATTGCTTTGAACCCCTCCAAGCCGTGTCGCTGGAATGCGTACCAGATCATCAGAGGCGCGAATGCGCTCCGCGAACCTGCGATTGTCGTATCCAGAGTGCCGATATACTCGATTGAGCGGGCGATGCGCGAAACGTACTGCCTGCGTGTCAAGACTACGCCGCAGGGTACCGGTGCACCGATCATTTTGTGACCGCTCACCGCGACACTGTCGATCCCTGCGTCAAACCCGTACGGCTGCGGCTCATCCACGAAGGGCAGAATCATCCCGCTCAGGGCGGCGTCAGCGTGGATGTAGTAGTTTGAAACGCTCAGGTCGGCGAGTATTTCGCGCACTCTGTGCACATCGTCCACCGCACCCTTCATGGTCGTGCCGATGTTTGCGATGAATATGACCGGCACATCACGGTTGATCCGTATCGTTTCTCGCAGGTCGTCGTAGTCGATCTCGCCGCTGTCCTGGCTCTTGATCATTAGGCTTAGAGTCTGGAGGAGCCGGAGGATCTTCACCACGCTGTAGTGAGTGTCCTGGGACATGTAGACGATTCCCTCCGGGAGCGTCTCGCGTGCCAGATAGAGCCCGTACATGTTGCCCTCGGTGCCGCCCGATGTGACGTACCCCCACGCCTGGTCACGCGGGAGTCGCATCAGTTCCGCGAAACTTCCGATGACCTCCCGTTCGATCTCGTGGGTATTGCTGTCGTTGTTGGTTTGGTGAAATGGATCTCCAATGTTGTTGCCCGAGTACCGGAGGAACGGGAGCAACGCGGAATAGTCGAAGTCTAGGTTGCCCGGATATCCCATCATCCTGCGGCCTGCGGAATCGAATGTTTCCAGGAGGCGGTTGATCCGTGCCTTTACGTCGTCCGTAACGTTGTTCATTGCTTCCGGACAGTCATGTGCCAAACCCGCTGATTCATCGTCCCGTCTCGACATCCATTCACTCTCCTAGAGGTGTGCGCCAGGCACCACTGACATCTTCAATGCTGAAGGAGCTAGCCAACAAGGGTTCCGCCGGTAAGGACTCGAGGCCAGTTAACTATCGCACTGGTAGAAGGCATTGGAAGATACCGCGGAGTTCAGAGGGCCCCCTACCCTCCTCCGACTCGCCTCCAATCCCTTTCTTGCCGTCAAGGCATGGCCTCCAGACCCGCTGCCAGGGCCGCGCGGTCGACAGGTTAAGGACGGCTTCAGATCCTGCCACTTGGGTATCTCGGCACCATGGATCGTCGGCAGATCAACGATTGCCTATCAAGTGATCGATTGGGTGCGGCGGAGCGCGACGACGGGGATCTGGCGGGCGGTGCTGGCGCGGTAGGTGGCGAATCGGGGATTCGCCTCGACGACCTTGTCGAATATCGCGGTGCGTTCTTCTTTTCGGGCTATCCGGGCCTTGGCGGCGTGGCGATCGCCGTCAGTCTGGACGGTGACGTTCGGGTCGGCAGCGATGTTTGAGTACCAAGAGGGGTGGTGGTCCTGCCCATAGTTGGATGCGACGACGATTAGCTCGTCTGATCCTTCGAATTGGAAGTACATCAGGGGCGAAGAGCGGAGTTTGCCGGTCTTTCGCCCCTTCGTCACGAGGATGAGCACTCCTTCACCTTCCAGGCAGTTCAGGAGGCGGCCGCCAGAGAGGCGGAACAACAGCAGATGCATCGGCACGAAGAGCCATGCGATGAATAGACGTCTATAGGCTTGCAAATGCTGGCCAATCTACGCGACCGCGCCAGTCTCCGGACTTTTTGCGGGCAACGGTCAGGAGCTAAGCGGGGGTTTTATCCGCAGTCAAATTCCTACGGCCTCGCCATCTCTTTGTGCAACGTAACAGGCACTGCGATGGGAATCGAACTGCGCCACTTCTAGGCGACTCCGTCGATGATGGCTGAATCCGTTGCCAAGGATAAACTGGGATCACGTAGTACCAGCTTAGATTATGTGCCCGAAGTGGGTCAGTCGACATGCCGATCAGAGCAAGCCGGCAAAGGTACGAAATTGACGCCGAGGTCATGACCCTGCCGCCAGGGGTCCGACCTGGCTTGCTGCGTGCAGCCGCTGCGTCGCCGTGGACCGAAATCGTTGTGGCCATCATGTAGCCGACGGCCGCTCGCGGGTCTGGGACGGGCATGTGACTTGACAAGCGCTTAAGGTTTAGACAATCCCAAAGTGTGAAAGACCGGAAAGGGAGGATACGAGTGAAGCTAGAACTCAAGGGCAAGACCGCTGTTGTTACTGGCGGCAGCGAGGGGATAGGCCGCTTCAGCGCGGCGACATTGGCAGCAGAGGGCGCAAGTGTGGTGATTTGTGCTCGTCGCAGGGATGTGCTTGAGCGGGCGGCGTCTGAGATCAGGGAGGATACCGGTGGGGAGGTGATAGCTGTTCCGACAGACGTGACCGTGCCCGAGCAGATCGACCACCTTTTCAGCGTCGTTGAGGACCAGTTTGGTGTGCTCGACATTCTCCTGAACAATGCGGGCCGCCACATGTCGGGCCATTTCATGGATATGACGGACGAGCAGTGGTACGGGGACCTTGATCTGAAGCTCATGGCGGCCGTGAGATGCTCCCGCCTGGCAGTGCCGCTGATGAGAAAAAGGGGTGGGGGTCGGATCATCAACATCACGACTCCTCTTGGCAAGGCTCCTTCGCCCGGCTCCGTGCCGACGTCGGTGAGCAGAGCGGCTGGCATCGCCCTGACCAAGGCGATGTCCTACGACCTTGCCGCTGACAACATCCTCGTCAACACAGTCTGTATCGGCCACGTAAAGAGCGCGCAGATGCAGAGTACGCCGCTGGCGAAAGGCACCTCGCTTGAAGCGTTGTTCGGTGTTCTCGAGAGGAGCGTACCTCTCGGTCGCATAGGCGAGACTCAGGAGGCGGCGGATCTCATCGCTTACTTGGCGTCGGAGAGGGCCAGCTACATCACCGGGTGCGCGATCAACCTGGACGGGGGTTTCTCGGCGGTCGTTTGATACTCAGTAATATCCGTTTTCGGGTCGAACGACTGCGCAAGAATTGTGTCCTAGTCCTCTTCACGCGATCAACGGTCTTCAGCATTGGCCAGGCCTCGGGGGCACTTGGTCGAGTGCTGCTCCGAGTGGTGAGCTACTTTCGCTGGACGATCGCTCAGTCTCCTCGGTGAGCGGGGGCGTGACTATCCGCTGCGTCAGAGGTGTGGGGCGAGTAAGAATCGTGGCTTGAAATTCAGATTGGAACGGTAAACATGAGCATGCGATCCTCGAGAGCGAGTGACGAAGCGGTTTGCGCCGCAACCGGCAAGCAATGGGGAGAGTGGTTTGCCATTCTCGATGAGGAGGGCGCCGCACGGATGGAGCATGCACGGATCGCCCGACTAGTGAGGGAACGATACGATGCTTCCCACTGGTGGGCCCAGACGATAGCCGTGGAGTTCGAACGAGAGCGGGGCCTTCGCGAGGTGAACCAGGCCTCCCGCGGTTATCAGGTGAGCGTAAGCAGGACGCTCCCTGCGCCCGCAGAGGAATTGTTCGCGGCCTGGGAGGATGAGCGGCGGCGTTTCGCATGGCTAGGCGCAGTGATGAAGGTAAGGAAGGCCAGCCCCAACACCTCCATGCGCCTTGAGACGGGTGGTGCCGGTAGCGATCTGTCCGTCCACTTTTACCCGAAGGATGAGGCCCGATGCCAGGTAGTGGTCCAGCAGATCAAGCTCCCTGATAAGGGCGCCGTCGAATTGCAGCGAACCTTCTGGAAGGGAGCCCTCAGCAGGCTCGGCGACACAGCTCGAAATCCTCAGCCACGCGAAGGCGACGGCAGGCAAGTTGGCGAATGATCGAATCTCAACTCAAAGGAAGTAGCCTTGCCGGCTGCTGGATGCCAGTTGTAGGAGGAAGATCTATTCGGGAAGATTGTCGCCATGTCTGCGGGTACACCAATCACATTCTCCCCTCTAGCTGGTTGCAAACGCCTACCTGAAGGCGATTCTAGCCGTCACCATCGGTGCTGGGGGTGATCGGGCGGAGCTTGGATCACCACCCTTGCTGATCTTCCAGTAAGTCTGGGTGAGTTGCTTGCAACTGTGAGCGCGATGCGGGATGTCTATGACGACCGCATGCGAAGACTGCAGGAGAGGCATTTGGTGGACGAAATCGGGATAGATGAATTTAGAGTGGAAGTGCCCCCGCTAAGGCATAGCCGGTGAGGACATCGCTCGTGCATTTGGGGACCCGCTACATGGTGCGGCTCAAGAAACGCATCGAATTTGTGAACTCAGGGGATAGCTCAGCACCAGGGCGACTACGCGACGTCGTCAGCTCAGGGACATTAGCTGTCCGGCTGTGCAAACCGCCGCACGGCGGGTTGAAATAGACGAGTGCGTAGGCGATCGTACCGCGCGGCGAGCAGATGCGAGTCTCAACACGCCGATACGTAGAAACACATGGATTCTTGCCCCGCGGGCGCGGAATCTGGCTGTTCGGCGATGTCGACAACCCGGATGGACCCGTGTGGTGGTCTCCGCAGGAGTTGACTTACCCGGAAGCGAAGAGAGCTGCGATCAAATGGTTCCGCGAGGAATCGGCCAGCATGGAGATCGAGGTGCTCCCCTGAGGCTAGGCGAGTCGACCGTAGAGGAGACAAGTCCCTAGCTGAGATTCGGAGCAGGGCCGCACATGCAGTCGCGACGTCTGCGGCCGATGGTGCCGGGAAACCCAAACGATGCATCCCGCCTCTGCGGTCTCACTGCGCCCCGCACAAGTCCCATGCCAGTGCCAGCATGCAACGCGTTGAGCTGACAAGGGTGGCGATTCCCACGGACTCATCGGTGCCATGCTCCCGGCTGAGTTGCGGGTCGTCAGCAGGATGGGCGCCAGTAAAACCGTAGGTGACTATGCCGAGATTGCGGGTGAAGCGTGAATCCGTGAAGCCGTTGCTTACGGCCGGGACCAACCGAAGGTCATCCCTTTGCACGCTGAGCGCTTGAGACCGCACTATTGCCTCCGCCAAGTCCGTCTCAAATGGTGAGGAGTTGGGGACAGACATATAGTCGATGTCGTACTCCACGTTTTCGATGCCCCCTAGCACCATGTCCAACTGCGACCGCACGTAGGCCTCGTCTTGAAACGGCAGGGTTCGCACGTCGCAGGTCAATTCAAACACTTCTGGCACGCTGTTCGACTTTATTCCCCCTTTGATCATCGTGGGGGTCAAAGTCATGCGAGACAGTGCCCGCAGCATGGAGCCGAGTCGGGGCGACCTTGCACTGGCCTGGTCGATGATGGCGTCGATGTTCTGTGGCGAGGCCTCCTCTTCAATGGCAAATTCTGATAGATGCTCGAAAACGGGCAGAGAGGTGTCAAGTTCGGGCTCGTACTGCTGGATGGCCTGAAGACCTCGGGCAAGAGCGTAGCTGGCGTTGCTGCCCATCCACGGCACCGATGCGTGGGCGCTGTTCCCCCTAAAACGAATGTGGATTTCAAGCCGTCCCTTCTCCCCGGTGCCCAGGTCATATATCAGTGCGTTGCCGAACTCGATCGGCGTCCCTCCTCCTTCATTGACGGCAAAATCCGACTCCAGAGCCTCCGGGTGGTTTTCCGCGAGCCATCCGAAGCCCCAACGACCTCCATGCTCTTCGTCTGCCCCGCTCACCAAACGCAGACCATGTCGCAGTTGCACGCGGTTTCGCTTGAGGATGGCCATCGCCATGAGCTGCGACGAGAGCAGTGCCTTGCAGTCCGAAGCGCCGCGCCCGTACACGCGTCCGCCGGATATCTCCGCACCGAACGGGTCATGCGTCCACTTGCCCTCCTCTTCCACTGGCACAACGTCGGTGTGGGACATAAACATCAGACGGGCGCGGGGCGATTCGCCGGGGTAGACCGCGACGATATTGCCCCTTTCAGGATCGCGGGCCAGTATCTCGGAGTCTATCCCCTCGTTAGCCAGCCAGTCCCTGACATACTCGGCCACCAGGGTCTCGTTGCCAGTGGGCATGACACCAGTATTCACTGACGGAATGCGCACGAGCGCCTGCTCCAGTTCGACGATCTCGCCTGCCAGGTCATCTGCCTGGTCGAGCAACTCACTGAGTGTAAGCATGGATCTCCTCAGATTTGCGTGTCCTGCCCTTGCCCCTTTGCAACTCCTGGCACATCCGGAGACGGGCGGGGCTCCACTGCCTGGCGGACCCGAAGATTGAACGGATCGCAGAAGTTGTCCAGCGGACTCTTCTCCCTGCCGAGCCGCCCGTTTTCTCTCCTCGGCATCTGTCGTTCCGCATATTTTGCGCTAGGGTACTAGTATTCGGATGCGACCGGAGATGAGATTTACAGTCCACAGGGACGGCAGATGCTGGCTGAGCTAACCGTCCGCAATCTCGCCGTGATTGAGGCGACGCACCTTGCGTTCGGGCCGGGGCTAAATGTCATCACCGGGGAGACGGGGGCGGGCAAGTCACTGCTTATGGACGCATTGGTGTTCGTGCTGGGGGGCGCTACGGACCGGGCAATGATGAGGCGCGGGGCGGACTCTACGAGCGTTGAGGCTGTCTTCGCCATTGGCGATCAGCCACATACTCAGAACGAGCTTTCCGATCTCGGAGTCGATATAGACGGCGAGGATGGAGTGGTCGCCTTGTACCGCGAAGTCCAGAGGAAAGGACGTACGACTTCTCGCCTGAACGGGCGTGCAGTACCTGCCAGCGTGCTGCGGAGCGTGGGGCGAACGCTGGTAGACATCCACGGACAGGGATCGCACCTGTCGCTGCTCGACCAGAGCATGCAGCTGCGGGCGCTAGACGGATTCGGAGATCTGGAAGATCAGCGTAGTGCCGCAGAGGATGCGGTCGAGCAGGTGCGCAGCCTGCGGAGTGAACTCGATGACGCCGAGAGCGCGATGCGAGCCGCCGAACAACACCGCGACCTGCTCGCGTTTCAGGTAAACGAGATCGAGGCAGCCGCTCCGCTGGACGGCGAGGAAGAGATGCTGCTGCTGGAGCGGAACATTTTGGACCACGCCGAGAGTGTGCGCGCGGCCTGCGCCGCCGCCTACCACGCATTGAGCGAAGGCGATCGCAATGCCGCGGACCTCGCTTCTGAGGCACTGAAATCCCTGCGCCGCTCTCCGGGTACAGCCCAGGTGCTGGGTGTACAGGTCACTGCGCTGGAATCCGCAATCGATCAACTCGTCGAAGCCGCTCGAGAGGTGAGGAACCTTGCCGAGACGGTCGAGGCCAATCCCGCAAGGTTGGCAGAGATTGAGGAACGGATCGAGTTGCTGCGACACCTGAAGCGTAAGTACGGCAGCTCTGAGTCCGAAGTACTCCTGTTCGCAGACCAAGCCCGCGCCCAACTGGAGCTCATCGAATCGGCCAACGTGCGAAACCAGGAACTTGACCGTGTGCTGGCCGAGGCACTGCGGAAGGCGGGCTCGCTCACAACTGAACTGTCGCTGGGACGCAGGCGGGCCGCAGCAGCGTTAAGCGACGCGATTGGCGCCGAGCTCCGGGAGGTGGGACTCGAGCGAGCGACATTCATCGTCGCCGTTGAGCAACAGGAGGCTGACGACGGGCTGCCCTCCCCTTCAGGACGGCGGTATGCACCTTCTTCAAGTGGCATCGACCGGGTCACATTTATGGCACACACGAACCCCGGGGAAGAGCCGCGTCCGCTCGCGAAAATAGCGTCCGGGGGTGAGACTTCGCGGATGATGCTGGCCCTCAATAGCGTGCTACAGGCTGCATCAGGTGCACCTTCGGTGGTTTACGACGAGATAGACGCGGGTATCGGGAGCCGCGCGGGAGACGTCGTGGGGAGAAAACTCTGGACGGTGGGGAGAGTGGCGCAGGTGCTCTGCGTCACACACCTGCCTCAGATAGCCGTGTGGGCGGACACCCACTTCCGCGTAGGCAAGGCCGTCCAGGCCGGACGCACGTTCTCGGGAGCGGATCCGTTGGGCGTGGAGGAACGGGAAGAGGAGATCGCCGGGATGCTGGGTGGTGGAGCAAGCGTCTCACAGGCAGCCCGGGAGATGCTGGAGCACGCTGCTCAGGGGAAGAGCGGACTGTAGTTATTCCGGGCTCTATGCCCAGGAAGGCTCTCTTACCGCCGAGGCGGAAGGGCTCGACGAAGACCTGGGGCGGCGCTTCCGAGGGGCAACCTGCAGGAACCTGCGGATGCTGACATTGCCAAACCGGCAATGTCCCGGCGTCCATACCTCTTCGATCTAGGCCTGTTCTGCTGTGGCCTTCGGGTAAGCCGACTCCACGTGTCCCCTGGCTGCTATTTCGGTCCCCCTCAGGATGCTGTAATCCTCTTCGCATCCACGCGGGAGGTAGCCACAGGAATCACGCGATCCATGCCGCTGAGCCTGAAGATCCCCCGTAACGGACCGGATGGGCAACAAACCGCAAAAGCCGTGCCCCTCTCCCGCAACACCGTCGCTGCGTTCAGCAATGTCCTGAGGCCAGTGCTGCCTATGAAGGTGACGCCTCCGAGGTCGACTACTATGGCCCGATCCGCGCCCTCGATGATCTCCTGCAGTGCGGTTTCGAATTCCGGGGCACGTTTACTGTCAATGCGGCCGGAGACCTTGGCTGTTAGGATCCCCTCCTCCATTTCGGTCTCGACGCTCAGATGAGTCGCCTTGCGAAATCCGATGTTATCTTCCCGGTCGCTAGCCATTTTGAGCACCATTTCTGGGCGACAGTCTTATTTGAATATACGTAGTGGCTGGCTTAGGCGGTTTCCAAAAGGCGCGGTTCGAGAGGTCTCCAGACACAGGTAGGGGCCAGTGTCCATATGAACTCAGCTCAGGACTGGCCCATGTCCGCGATCGACCTGATCAAGGGTCGTGTTGAGCCTGGCGACCCTTTCAGGGAGCATGCATACGGCCCTGGGGCACAGAGATCCATACTCAGGAAGGTTCCGCAGGTAATCCAGGGTTTTGCGCTTACCCTGCAAGGAGATAACAGGGTAAATGGCTCCCGGAGCGTGCCGCCCGCGTTCGCCTCTCTTAGCCTACCTCAGCGCCCGCCACCATTGTCGCCATTCGGCTTCGGCTCGCGCACTCTTCTGCTGGCCCGGATCCACACGGCCGGACTGCTATGAGGCCCTCCGCCTTTCGCCTTCGATTGACCTTGAGGGGAGATCGGCCCGGACACCAGACGATTGACTTGGACTACGTGACGCTTATCGGATGGGGCACCGGTTCGTTGAACAAATATCCCATTTCGTTGTGGGGAACCTTGCTGGGCTGAGTGTTGCCGACGATGTCCGTAGCACGCGTCATGATCTTTTGCTCGCCTTGCTCAGCGTCCCATACGAACTCAAAGCGCTCCCACGAGTGGTCGTGTTGCTGACCAGATAGCTCAGCTTCTCGCCATGTGCGTCCGGAGTCAATGCTCCATTCCACGCGCGAGATCATGCCTGCCGGGGAGTGAGCGTAGCCGTGGATCCGGTGGGACCCCGCTGTAAGCGCCGCCGGCCAGGGCAGGGCCAGCGCACTCTTTACGACCTGTTCGGTTACAGGCTTGCCCAGCGACTCGCCCTCTGGCGGGTATTGATCACCTACCAGAACGTATGAGGAGGTGTTGTTTCGCGTCCAGATCTGCTTGGAAGAAACGACGATTTGCCCGAGCCACTTTATGTTGGCACTGCCGACCCAGCCCGGGACGAGCGCTCGGAGGGGGTAGCCGTGATCTTTGGGCAGCGTCTCACCGTTGAGCGCATAGGCGAGTAGCGTATCCGGATGCATAGCCTTGTCCGCCGGTAGTACGTAACGAAAGCCGCCTTCTGGCGATTCGGTGTCCAATCCCACCAGCAGCACGCTGACGGCGTCCGGGCGGATGCCGGCCAGGGTCAGCACGTCCCTCAGGGATACTCCCACCCATTCTCCGTTGCTGACGCCTCCCGTCTTCCACTGTGTTCCGGACGCCTTCCGCCCCCTTACGAGGTCAAACATTGCCCGGTGATTGCCCGCGCACTCTAGGTACGAAGTGATGGTGCGGCCCGGCAGTCTCAAGATGTGCCCGTAGGTCAGCTCAGCAGGCTCTGCCACCGCATCGCCCTCCACTTGGAGCCGCCACGCCGAGGAGTCGATTTCCAGGCTATGCGAGTTGTTTCGTACGAAGAAGAAACGGTTGGGCGTGATCAGGCCCTGCATGTTCTCCAGCCGGGCCTCCAGGCTCTTGGTGTCATGCCTTATGAACGGTCCAGCGTCCTTGAACCAGGGAGAATCTGAGGCCAGATCGGTGCCAACTTGCGGCTGCGCGGGTGGACTGGCGGACGGCTCCGTATCCATGCAGGCTGCGAGGATCGCAGCTGCGCCCCCGGCCATCATCAGGCGCAAGAACTGGCGACGACCCATTCCTTTAGATTTGACGAATTCCCAAAGGGACTCCCCGTCCGGTCGACCTGATTCGCCATCTGAATCGCTCTGTTTCATGCTGACTCTTCTCTTAATGTGTTCCTGTCCCATCATGCCTGTGCAGTCCAGCGGGCGATTTAACAGAGAGTGGGCACAAAGCCGTAACCGATCGCGCGGCCAACGCTCGTTGGTGGAGGGCCGCCCTTTCCTTCTCCTGAAGCCCGGTTAACGAGTTCTGACGTCTTCTGGGCAGCCAACTGTGCCGCGGCGCGTTGGTGAATCTTAACTTCGATCGGTTCAGTGATGGAAAGGCCTCGTCGCCGCGACCTACTCCCGCGACTCAACCTGAACCCCGCGAGCAGGCCCCGGCTCAGTCCAGGTGACGTATTCGACACCTTCTGCCAAAACCCGATCCCGTAGAAGGGCATCGGGGGCTGGAATATGCCCGGCCCCGAGTATGCGGGTTGCTAGACTTACCTGAGTCTCGCCCGCAGGGCTGCTTTAGGGGGAAACTGACCATGGCTCGAATACATGTCCTCGGGGCAGGCACCCCGACTCCCACGCCTACGAGGTTCGGTTCTTCTTATGTCGTGGAGGTCTGCAACGAACAGATCATGGTCGACTGCGGCCCGGCGGCCACCCACAAGTTGATCAAGGCCGGCCTGTGGCCCACAGACATCGACTACCTGTTCTTTACCCACCATCACTTCGATCACGACGTTGACTATCCTTGCTTTCTGCTGACCCGCTGGGATCAGAGCATCGGCAGGGAGAACAGGCTGCAGGTCTTCGGACCCAGTCCCACCGAAAGTATCACCGAGGGACTAATAGGCGAAGACGGCGTGTTCGCTCATGACTGGAAGGCCCGCGTTAACCACCCCTCGAGCCAGCAGGTATTCGTCAACCGTGGAGGCGTGCTGCCCCGTAGGCCGCCCGAAGTTCTGGCAAGGGACGTTCGCCCGGGCAGGATATATTCCGGGTCAGATTGGGAGATGACCGGGGCCAGGGCAGAACACGCCCAGCCGTACCTGGACTCGATCGCCTATCGGCTTGATAGCCCGGAGGGCAGCGTCGTGTTCACGGGAGACACAGAGCCGTGCCAGTCGGTGGTAGAACTGGCCGCAGGGGCTGACACAATGCTATGCATGTGCTGGGACGACCAGGAAGAGATGGATCGCAACGGCGAGGCCCCGAGGCAGTGCGGCACCACCGGAGCTGCGCGTATGGCTCAGGAGGCGGGTGTGGGCAAGCTGGTCTTGGTTCACGTTGGTCCGAATCTCTCGGGCCACGGACCGATGCAAAAGGGCCTTGCCGACATACGCAGGATCTACGACGGCGAGGTGGTCTTCTCAGAGGAACTCTGGGCTCTAGATATGTGACGGCCGTCTGCCGCGTTTCGGCAGTAACCGCCTCAGATAAAGCTGCTTCCAATCTGCCTTAGGACTCGCGGCCGTGCCAGCACCCCGCGGGTTGACTAGACCGATCACTATGTCAACCTTCCTTCGCCGGGTCGAGCTGGGCGAATCGCTCTCTGACAAATGCTTGCACGTCATTCGCCACCTCTAGCGCACGCTCGGAATCGATAGCCTCATAGGATTCGGCGGGTACGCCTCCTGGTATAGCGGATGGGTATCTGGCACCCAGGTAATGCTTGTCGAGCAGGATAGCCACGGACCTTATGAAGTCGAAGGACGGATCGAGAACCATAGCGTCTTGGCAAAGGTCGGCAAGCGAGTTCCCCCAGATGCTCTCGGCTCCTCTTGAATACAGATACGCGGTAACGGCCTTGTGCGCGGATTGGTGGCACATGAAGCATGCGAGGGCATGGCGCCCGGCCCTAGCGGCCATCTCCGCGTCTTCAAGGTCGTGCTGAGATTGCGTAATCCACCTGCGTGCCCTGCCGAAATCCGGGGCGCCCGCAGAATGCTCACTCTCCAAATATGACCTCCCCGTGCATCTTTGCCTCCAACAGCACCGGGTCTATGCTCCCTAGCCCGGTGAATTCATCCGGACTATAGACAAGGAAGCGGGTACCAACCGAAGGCCGTAAATGGCTCACGAAGAAATCCGCCCTGCGATGGAAGGGCTCGGCCGTGTCCTGGACCAGCACTAGTTCAAGCTCTGTATCAGGCTCTATTCTCCCTCTGGCCACGTCGCCCGTCAGGTAGGCCCGATGCACTCCCAATGGGGGTAGCTCCTCTGCGATTCGTTCAAGCTCGGCATCGAGCAGCTGCCGACGCTGGCTGGCGAAGCCGAGCATTATGGGCATGAATTCAGGGACCGGCTTAGCCTTGATGTAAGGGAGCGACGAGGCCCCAACTGGCTTGCTTCGCTAGCCTGTGGGTAAGGCATGGGGCAGACAGATCAAACGGTGAAGAGAGTAGGAGACTTTCTCGGAGGTTCGATCTGTCCTTCTGACAGCGGGTAAGCCTCCTTCTTGTACACCTGCACCCTGTGACGTCCGAAATCGGGAGCGTACATAAGCCCGTCGGGCCCGATGCGCACCGCCGCGGGCGATAGGAACCTTCTTTCCTGCTCGGTGCTTACGGTCTCCCGTGCCCTCAGAGCGGCGACGTTGTTCTGTATGTATATCCTGCCGATCTTCGAAAGCGTCGCATCACCGGTGAACTGCCAGACGTATCTGCCGCCGGGATCGAACAGCTGGATTCGGTGATTGCCGCGGTCTGCCACGTAGATGTCGCCGTGCATGTCCACTTCCACGCCTGAGGGGCGGTTGAACTCACCGTTGCCCGAGCCCGAACTCCCGAACGACATGACAAACTCCCCTTCGGGGGTGAAACGCTGCACGCGGTCGTTTCTCCAGTCGGAGACCAGGATCATTCCTTCGTCGTCTACGGCAATGCCCCAGGGCATGTTGAGCTGGCCTTCTCCCTCCCCGAAGGAACCAAACTCAGAGATATAGTGACCGTGCTTCGTGAGTTTCTGGATGCGGTGGTTCAACGTGTCGGAGACGTAAAGGTCTTCCTGCGCATCGAATGCCATTCCCGAGGGTCGTTCAAACTGTCCGGGTCCGGATCCTCGGGTTCCCCACGCCGAGATGAACTCTTCGTCCGGGCCGAACATGACCACCGAATGCGTGGCCTCGTCGGAAACGTAGAACAGACCGTCGCGGTCCCTGAGGAGGGTGACAGGCCATTCCAGGTGACCGCTGCCGAAAGTTCCGAGATCTTCGTCGTCCCAGTTGATTCGGCGGATGTTATTGCCGATATCTCGCTGTCTGCACAGCACGAACAGCATCCCACCGTCCCCGAATGCGATGTCGACGGGATTCTGGGTCACCCGGCGCATGCCGAGCGTAGCGTGGTACGGGTAGCCTGCCCTCAGCAAGGCGTAAGGCCGTCCTTCGCCGTGACCGTCCGTTACCTGAACCGCTCGCCCGTCGGAAACCATGTTTTCACCCTGCGCCGTCTAGGCCTCAATCAAGGTCTTTCGGAACGGCTGGATCTGTTCGAACTCGCCGTTGACTATCTCCGATGGTTCTATACCCATCCATTGCTCCAGAAGGGTCCCGTAGATGCCTCTGAAGTCGACGGTGTGGCGCATGTCCTCGTCGTTTAGCCAGTCCTCCCGCTCGATGGACGGATACTGGGAGTACAGGCCTCCATTCACGTTTTCTCCGATGATGAAGGCGCCTCCGCCGGAACCATGGTCAGTGCCGCTGCCATTGTCTTGGATCCTGCGCCCGAACTCGGTGAACACCAGTATCGCCACCTCCTCGGCGGATTCGTGCTCCCGCAGGTCGTCCAGAAAATCGCCTATGGCGCCGGACAGCTCAGCCAACAGCCTTGCGTGTACCGGCACCTCCTGGGCATGGTGGTCGTATCCGCCGTGCTGCGTGTAGAAGATGCGAGTGCCCAGGCCGGCAGTGTGAACCCTGGCTACGTCGCGCAGTCCCCGGGCAATCGGGTTGTCCGCATATTCGATGCTGGAAGAATACCTCTGCGGCGCCACGGAGATCATGTCCGCGCCCCTCAGCACGTCCTGTCCGGTCTGTGCCAGATAGTCCATCACCACGCCTGTGCCGGTGGCGGGGGCGTAGACGCGCTTGAAAGCCTCCAGTCGACGCTCGCGCTCCTGGTGACGTTCGATACCCGTCATCAGGCCGTAGTTGTCCAGGTTGCCCACCGAGGTCGCGGTCACGCCCGGCGCCGCCATCGCGCGGGGAAGGCCCCGTCCAAAGCTCACGCCCGTCAGAGGGTTCTCGCCCCTTGGATCGAGCTCCCTGATCACCTTCGCCAGCCAGCCCTCGGTTGCAATGGTGTTTGGCTCGCAGGTGTGCCATATGTCCATTGCCCGGAAGTGGGAGCGGCTCGAATTCTCGTATCCGATTCCTTGAACGATGGCGACATTCCCCGCCTTGTACATGTCTCTCAAGGGACCTGCCGACGGATGGAAGGCCAATTCGTTGTTGATCGGCAGGACCCTGTCCTCCGGTATGCCCACCAGCGGCCGGACGTCGTGGTAAATCCCGTTCGTGTACGGGATTACCGTGTTCATGAAGTCGTTGCCTCCCGAGAGCTGGATGATCACCAGGACCGGGTCCTTCTGTTGTCCGTTGCGGTCTTGTTTCATGGATGGACTTCTCCTGAGGATCAGGCGAATTGGTACTCCCTCGTCGCGACGACGAGAGTCAGCATCTCCCGAATCCTCGATTCGCTCCTAGTTCGCTCGGACTCGCTCCCAAAGGTCAGGTCACCGTCCCTGTCGGCCAGGCCCACGAGCTCGGCACGGGTTTCCGGGGAAAGTCCCACGTAGCCCGACAGTTCTTCTATAGAGTCTACGAACTGCCCCGCAGGCACCGGCCCTCCCGAGGCCGCGATGGTATCCACGATGTAGCGGGTGCCCGACTTGTGCTCATCGTTGACGACGTCCACGGCGTAGTTGACGCGCTCGGTTAGCGTCCCTCCATCGATCCACTCCTTGCCGGTGTGCCAGCCTTCAACGGTGGGCGGATCCATGAGGCGCTGACCCATGGCCGACATCGTGGCCTCGGCTTCCTCGAGGCCGGGTTCCGGCAGGCGGAAATCTCCGGACAGCTTAAGGACGCCGGCCACGTATTCGGCGGGCGACTTCACCCGCTTATGCAGGGCTGCCTTGAAGAAGTCCGAGTTCAGCAGCGTGCGCATTACCGACCGCATGTCGGCGTCCGACCGCTGATACGCCGCTACCAGGGTATCTATGGCTGCCGGGGCGCGTGGTTGCTCAATACTCCAGGACGGCACCTGGGGTTCATCGGCAACGAAAAAGTTGTACAGGTGACGGGAAATGAACCTTGCGGTGGCTTCCTGCTTGACGATGATCTCGATGATGTCTTCGCCATTAAAGTTGCCGGAGTGTCCGAGAAAGGTCTTTTCCCCGTCGTCATGATCGTCGGGCCGGTATGCGAACCCGCTGCCGTAGTGACCGTAGGGGTAAAGGGGCAGGGGCTGCTCAAAGGTCCACCCGGTAAAGGCCCGCGCCACGTTCTTTATGTCTGTCTCGGTGTAGTTCCCTATTCCCATCGAGAACAGCTCAAGTAGCTCCCGGCCGTAGTTCTCGTTGATTGAACCTGCGTGGTTCTCGCAGTTATCGAGCCAGTAGATCATCGCCGGATCCTTTGATAGCTCGACGAGAATCCTACGCAGGTTTGCCAGCCCGAACTCCCGGAACATCTGGATCTGGGCGATCATGGTGGGAGTGTGCTCGCTCTTGGTCCAGCCGGTGGCGAACACTTGGTGCCAAAAGAGCGTCATCTTTTCTTCCAGCGGGCGCGGCGAGTTGATCATTCGGTACATCCACCTGGCGTTCCATTCGACCGTGGCATCTGCGGCCCTGGCGGTGTGCGGCATGTACCGGGAAAGGATGTCATCGTCCAGGTCGGACACCCGATCGGGGTGAATCAACTCCTCTACGACATCCTCATAGGATCGTCCGTCGTACCTTGCCAGATCTTCGGGGGAGGCCCCGAACCCGGCCCTGCGCAGAAGGTGGGCCAATAGGGGCCGCTGGACATCGGACATCTTAGAGTCTCCGCTGTTCACGATTTACGTTGGCGGTGAGTATCAATCTGGTGGTCCCCGGTCCGAAGACCTCTGCTCTCTTCCGCGGCGCCGTGTAATTTGACCAGGGAGTCAAGCAGGTGAACGGACTGTAACAAGAATTGGCGCTGTAAAAAAGATACTGCGGAGGATGTCTGCATAGTGTCACCGGACAAGCGAGGTGCCGCAGAAGCGGACTCTGGCAGTGCGCATAGACGGTTGCTGGCACCTGTTGATAGAGGCCGGCGAGAGAGTCGGAAGAAGGATGAAGGGTGTTTCGTCGGATGTTCTGCGCGGCGATGCCGAACGCTGAAGATCGGCAATACAGCTAAGGTGCGAGCAGGTTTAGAATGGGACCAGTTCGGAGTTCAGTGGCTCCATTGGGGTCGGTCCGGAGCAGACCAATTAGCATCACTGGCATACACGATATGGGTGGGGTACCGGGATACGGTCCCGTTGAACCCGAGCGGGACGAACCTGTCTTCCATGAAGAATGGGAGGGCCGGGTGTTCGGGCTTGTCACTTCAGTAAGAGACGCCTTGTCGCGTCCCATTCTGGAGAGCCTTGATCCGGATGATTACATGTCCGGCTACTACCACCGATGGATGATGGGGCTGGAGCGGGGGTTGATAGAGCGTGGGGTGCTGAGCCCAAGCGAACTGTCGGCGAAAACCGATTACTTTCGTCAGAATCCGGATGCGGGTCCGACGAGGGTTTTCGATCCGGAGCTCACCGAACGTGTGCGGCAGGGAATGTACCGTCAGCGCCAGGTTCGCAAAGAGCCTGCTGCACCGCCGTCATTCGCCGTGGGAGACATTGTCCGGACCCGCAGAATCGAGCATGGCGGACACACGCGGCTGCCCGGATACGCACAGGGCAAGCGAGGGTCCATAGCACTGGTCTTTGCTGCCTACGACTTTCCCGACGAATCTCCGGCGGACGAACAAGCGCCGGTGCAGCAACTCTACAGCGTCAGGTTTGAAGGTCTCGAGCTGTGGGGTGTGTCGGCAGAGCCCGGCACGGCCGTGTACATCGACATGTGGGAAAGCTACCTCGAGGCCGTCGATACAGCGAGCGGGGAAAGGAAGGTCTGATGAGCGAAGTCCACGACGGCGATGACCATGCGGAGCCCGAATCATACTCGTCACTGCGCACCAAGGCACTTGAGTCGCTTCTCGTCGAGAAGGGTCTCGTCACTACTGATGCCATCGACGAGATCGTGCGCATGTATGAACAGGACATCGGCCCGCTGAACGGTGCCAAGGTCGTGGCGCGGGCGTGGGTCGATCCCGGATACAAGCGACGCTTGCTGGAAAACGGAACCGAGGCGATTGCAGAACTGGGATTCGGCGGCGCAGAGGGGGCAGAGATCGTTGTGGTCGAGAGCACGGCAAGTTTGCACAACGTCGTGGTCTGCACGCTGTGCTCGTGCTACCCGTGGCCGGTGCTCGGTCTACCACCTACCTGGTACAAGGACGCCGCTTACCGCTCTCGCGTAGTCAGCGAACCCCGTGCGGTGCTGCGGGACTTCGGACTCGAAGTCGATGAGTCAAAGGAGATACGGGTGTGGGATAGCACTGCGACGATTCGTTACATGGTGCTGCCGCAGCGCCCTAGCGGGACGGACGAACTGACGGAGGAAGAGCTCGCTGGACTCGTAACTCGCGATTCTATGATCGGGGTGGGCATCGCAGGTTTCGATACTGCAGCTGCATAGGTAGAGGAACCCGAGGCATAGCCATGAGTAAGGCCACCGATACCGCGATATCCAGCATGACGGGGAGCGAGGCACTGCCCCGGAGAAATGGTGAGCTTGTCTTTGAGGAACCGTGGGAGGGCCGCGCCTTTGGTCTGGCCGTCGCGATGACCGAAGGCGGCATCTATAGATGGACAGAGTTTCGAGACAGGCTCGTTGAGGAAACAGTGGCCGACGAAAAGGACGAAAAGCCGGCCGCCTATTATCAACGCTGGGTCCGCGCCCTTGAGAGTCTGGTTGTGGACCGCGGTCTGGTCACTTCGACCGAGCTCGAGGCGAGGGCCGCAGCATACGCTACGGGAGAACTCGACGACCACTAGTTGGCCGGCCTGTTTGCTGCCCGCCTAGTCGAAGTTCATGCGGCGGTGGTCGCCGAGCATGCGCCGCTGCCGCGGAGTTGCCTGGGCCAGGATCTCCTCGTCGAACTGGAACTTGTTCAGATAGGGCGGAAAGTGCTGGGCGATCATGCGGTCAGCGCATGCGACCTGCAGCAGGTACCGCCTTTGCTGGCTGTGGTTTGCGCTGCCGCGGTGCCAGACCTCGCAGCGATGGATGGTTGCGTCGCCTGACCGCACCATCATGCTCTTTTCGGTGATTCCATTCCATTCGGTATCGCCGTTGGGCGCCCTTCCCGCCCGGTGGCTCCCCGGTATGACTTTGGTTGGTCCCAGCTCCTCGTACAGGTCGTCGAGATAGAAGTGGACAGTTGAGATGAAGATGGGCATGCGTACGCGCTCGTCCGCCATCACGTCGCCGGGCAGGGTATAGGGTTGCCAGTCGGCGTGTAGCTCCTGGTCGGGTCGGCCAGGCCCGGTGATCCAAGACGTCATGGCTATGGCGTGACAATCGGGACCGTGCACCCTTTCCCACACTTCTATGACCCCGGGCTTGTCGAGGTAATTGAGGAAGAAGGGATCGCGGTTAAAGCAGTTGCTTATGTGCTTTTGGAAGAAGTCGTCGCAGTCCCTGGCGCTGTCCCTGTCATATCCATCCTCAGACGGAGTGAGGGACTCCATGTGTCGGCGAATCTCGGCGACCTCCTCAGCATCAAGAAGTCCCGGCAGATAGACAACGCCGTCTCGTTCGAGAGCCTCCACCCTGCTATCTAGGTCCGGATAAGCGACCAGGTCCAACGTCTCAGCCATGAGCGTTCCTCCCGTCCAGATTGGCGTTCAGCAGATATTACTCCAGATAGTACGGCTGGATTCTTCCCGTCCCTTCCGAGTTCTGACAGCGCACGCACTACCGGCTGCGCAAGTAGAGATGGGCGATGAGCTGGTCGACCGGCACGAAGCCGTCGGTGAGCAAAATCGGGGTCTCGCGGCGGTACCAGCGGTCGAACACTTCGGCAGGCATGAAGCGACTCACCGGCTCGCCTCGGCCGGCGGCCTCGTTGGCCCGGGCCCGGGCCAGGTCCACGGATGTGACCGCATCGTCGGTACCAATGACGACGTAGGTTACGTTGTGCCGTGGATCGTTCTCCCATAGATCGTCGTCGCGCAGAACGTAAACGTGCCGAAAGGTGCGTGAGAGGGTGTTTACGTAGGCGCGAAGGAACCGGCCCGTGTTGAGATTGTCCACGATGTTGACGATGAATAGACCACCGGGCTTTAGTAGCTCCTTGACGCGTTCATTGAACTCCAGGGTAGTCAGGTGGTACGGGACTGAAAAATCGTTGAAGGCGTCGCCCACGACCATGTCGTATCTTCCGGCCGGGAGGTCGGGTATCTTCATGCGAGCGTCGAGGTTGTAGGTGACGATAGACGTGTCCCGAGGCAGCCCCAGGTAGACGTGAGCTACCTCCGTGACGGCCGGGTCTATCTCTATCACCTCGATTATGGATCCAGGGTATGACACCTCTATGAGGCGGGGCATGGTGTATCCGCCGCCTCCAATGAACAGCGTGGCAAGGCGCTCACTGCGGTCGTGCTGGAGGGCGACGAAGTCGGCCGTAACCTTCTCGTATCCGTAGACCAGGAAGGTCGGATCGTCCATGGCCACATAGCTGTGTAGCAGTTGGTCCAGGGCGAGGGTCCGCACCCTGTGACCGCTTATTTCTCGCTCTCTAACCTTTATGCAAAAGTAGTTGCTCTCCTTCTGGCAATTGGAGTCCACCCACCCCTGCGTAAAGCTGAGGCTCGCGGCGACGGCAATTACGCCCACGGACAGCAGGGCTGCAACCTTGAAGCGCATCTTCCACAGATCGCCGAACAGCAGCGCCAATGCGAAGAGAAATATCGCGACCGCAAGGACGATTGGTCTCGTACCTATCCACTGGATGAACACGAAGCCGGTGAGAAACACGCCGAGAATGGATCCGGCGGTAGATACCGCGTAGAACCGGCCTACGACATTGCCGGTCTTGGCAAGCTCCCGGAGGTGTAGCTTTATCACCACAGGAGTAACCATGCCGAGTATCAGGCTCACCGGGAGGAAGAGCACCGCGGTTAGGAGAACGATCCGCAGAATGATCGGCAGGGGTATGAATTCCTCGGCTACGGTCTGTATCAGCGGGAGGATGATGACCGTAAAGATGCCCCCGCCTACCAGTATTAGGCCCAGTGTCCGGCGGGAGGGAAATCGGTCCGCCGTGAGACCGCCGAGGTAGTTGCCCGCACTAATCCCTGCCAGCACCACGCCGATGATGCTGGTCCAGGTGTAGAGCGATACCCCGATCACGGGCGCGAGAATTCTGCCGGCGACTATTTCCAGGATCAGCGTGCAGGCGCTGGTTGAAAATACGATCAGGTACGGTACCAGCGCATCGAGTTGTGCGAGGCGTTCTCTCATTTGTCGGCTAGAGCACCTTGGGCGTGTCCTGTAGCGGCTACGCAGTTGCCCCCAAGAATAGCCGATCGGTCCTGTTACCCCGTTCGAGAAGCGCCCGGTGAGTCAAATGACCGGTCGGCCGTGCGCAGCGCCGCGGAGGCCGGAGGCCGCGTTGCAATCGATCCGATGATCGGCGTTCTGGGGCCGAACAGCCTGTCCAAAAGAAAACCGCCCCGGTCTCCGTTAATTGGAGAAGCCGAGGCGGCATGCGACCAGCGGTCTCAGTTAACTACCAGCGCGGGCCTCGGTCGCTGTGTTCGCGTCTCGGCCGGGCCTGGTTGACCTTTATGTTCTGGCCGTGCACCGCACTGCCGTCTAGGCCTCGGATTGCCGCCTCGGCCTGCGAGTTGTCTCTCATCTCGACGAATCCAAATCCGCGCGAAAGGCCAGTGTAGCGGTCGGTAATCACCTCGGCGGATGCGACCTCGCCATGCGGCGTAAACGTGGACTTCAGGACCTCGTCGGTAACGCCCTGAGCCAGATTTCCTACATAAATCCTCAAACCAACACTCCTAGCAACTAGAAATTCCCTTGGGCAAAGCGAGAGCCTCGTTGAGGCGCGTCCAGAGAGTGACGAAGGCGGCAATACCGTAACCCGCCAGCCGGAAGGCGCCTAAAGCATATCAGATTATCAGGCCGGCGTAGCATCGGCTTGACCGCCCTTTAGCCTCTTCATACGCTAGGGGCCATTCAGTCGACTCCGAGCGGAGGCACATATGAAGACAAAGGCGGCGATCCACGTGCAGACCGGCGGGCCCTTGGTCGTGGACGAGGTTGACGTACCCGATCCACGCCCGGATCAGGTCATAGTGAAGCTTGCGGCTACCGGCGTGTGCCACTCCCAACTGCACCAGATCGCAGACCCCACGATCCCCACGCCATCGATACTCGGACACGAGGCGACCGGCTTCGTCAGCCACATCGGATCGGGGGTATCCCACGTGTCAGAAGGAGACAGGGTGATCGTGACCTGGGTGTCAATGGAGCCTGTACGAGGGATTCCAGAGCAACCCAGGCCGGGCATCACCTACAGGGGCGTTCCGGTCGACGAAGTCGTCGTGCATGCATGGTCGGAGGATGTGATCGCGCTTGGCAGATACGTGGTGCCCATGAGCGACGGCGACCCCATGGACGTCGGCTGCATAGTCGGATGTGCTGTGCTGACGGGAGCCGGAGCCGTTAAGAACACCGCCACAGTTCGCCCCGGGGACTCTGTGGCCGTTTTCGGGGTAGGCGGGGTGGGGCTGTCCGCAGTGCAGATGGCGGCCATCCTGGAGGCCTACCCGGTGATAGCAGTTGACCTTGACGACGGGAAGCTCGAGTTCGCAAGACAGTTCGGTGCCACCCACCTCGTGAACGCGACGCATTGCGATCCCGTGGAGGCGGTCGTCGAACTTACGGGTGGTGGAG
The DNA here is from genome assembly GCA_965207145.1 of Dehalococcoidia bacterium. Taxonomy (GTDB): domain Bacteria; phylum Chloroflexota; class Dehalococcoidia; order Lucifugimonadales; family UBA2962; genus CAUZIR01. The sequence goes on from OZ242262.1 coordinate 2,183,340, forward strand.
CCGACTTCTCTTTCGACACAATCGGGGTCAGGGCCACCACCGAGCAGATTCTCGCGTCGGTCAGAGCCGGCGGCCCCGGTGCAGACAACCTGGGAGGAATCGCGGTTCTCGTGGGGATACCGGGACCGGAGATGACGATCGACCCGAACCTGTTCGTGCGGGGCCATCGCCAGTTTCGAGGAAGCATGGGTGCCACCTACCCGGTACGCGACTTCGACCTGTTCCTAAGGCTCCACAGGGAGGGGAAATTCCCGCTAGAAAAGCTCGTAACGAGACGCTACAAACTCGATGACATTAACGTAGCCTGCGACGCCCTCAGGGCCGGGCAGATCCTGGGCCGCGCCATAGTCGAGTTCTAGCGGGAAGCCCGGCGGAGCTCGCGTCTGCATGCACGGTGGGCCCGCTGTACCCTCGCTAGGTCTTCCGGGCGACACCTGCGGCAGCGTCTACCACCGATCCAGCGTATATGCCCCGGTAGGATTCTGGGAGAAGGTCGGCAATGCGGCTCATGATCTCCTCGGTGAGCAGGTTGACGGTGCGCTTGGCAGGGGGTCCCTCCATTTCGGGCAGGGAGAAGGGTTCCCCGATGTTGACCCTGATCCGACCGGTCGGGCAGAGCACGCGCCACCACGGTCCCATGTGTGCAGTGCCGGTAACACCTACGGGCAGCAGCGGTGAACCCGTGGCGAGGGCCAATCTCGCAACGCCCGCCTGTCCGTGTCCTAGTCCTCCCACACCCCGCGTGCCCTCAGGGAATAGCACTAACGCCTCGTCCGCCTCGAGAACCGAGCGGGCCCATCGATAGGCTCGCACGTCGATCGACCCGCGACTAAGTGGAAAAGCTCCGTATGTGGAAAGGAACCAGCGCGAGACCGGATTCTCGAATAGCGTATCCTTCGCCAGGAACCTGACCGGACGCGTGAGCGCTGTGGCGACCATGGAGGGATCGGCGTAGCTGAGGTGATTTGGGACCACGATCAGCCGGCCCTTAGAGGGTACATTGTCCCTTCCTTCCACAGTCCACTCCCTGGCGGTGATCCTGAGAAGCAGGTTCTCCAACCCGATGCAACCTCGGTACAGAAGCCTCATGACTGCTAGAAGACCGGGGGATTAGTCTCGCGCCAGCCTGTCTGGGCCTCGTATGAGCGGCCTGCCCTGAAGACCACCTCCTCTTCAAAGGGCCTTCCCACCAGTTGGAGCCCGATCGGAAGTCGCTCGGATGTAAGGCCGCAGGGCACCGAGAGCGCCGGCACTCCAGCGTGGCTGAATGGCGCGGTGAGTCTTACGGGGCCGGTAAGGCCCTCCATGACCTGGGCTGAAGAGCGGGTATAGACGTCGGGCGCCCGCGGTGGGGCCCCGGTCGACATGGTCGGGCAGACCAGCACGTCATATCGCTCCAGCGCCTTAAGGATCTGACGCCGAAGCATCTCGCGGAGCTGGAGTGCCTTGTAGTAGGTCACCCCGGGAATCAGGCTGCCGGCCGTAACCGCTATGCGCACCATGTGCGTCAGCTCGTTCGCCCTGTTTCTGATGGTTTCCCGGTTGACCTGACCGAACTCGACATAGCACAGCGTCCAGTGAATCGGACCGGCGTGTTCCACCATCGGCAGCGATACCTCGTGGACCGAAGCTCCCATGGTCTCGAACAGGTGCGCGGCCTCGGTTACCGCTGAGATGACCTCCGGGTCCACCAGTTCGGGGTCCATGAGGTCTGATATCACGGCCATCTTCAGGCCCTTAACGCCGGCATCCAGGCTCCTTGCGTAGTCGGGCACCGGCAAGTCGGCGGCCCACCCATCCCTTGGATCCGGCCCGGCTATCGCCTTGAGCACCAGTGCGGCGTCTTCGACGGTGCGGGTCATCGGCCCGATCGTGTCCATCGACCAGCACGCGGCCAGGGCACCCGCACGGCTGACGCGCCCGAACGTTGGCCTCAGCCCGACGATGCCACAGTAGGCGGCGGGAATTCGGATCGAGCCGCCCGTGTCTCCGCCAAGTGTTGCGGCGCAAAGGGAAGCAGCCATAGCCGGTCCGGAGCCGGCGCTTGACGAGCCGGGGCTGCGATCCGGGTTCCAGGGGTTCATAGGTGTGCCGTAGGGGAATTCAATCGTCTCGGCGATTGCAAGCTCAGTCATGTTGAGCTTGCCTAAAATGATCGCTCCGGCCTCTCTCAGGCGCGAGGTCACCGTGGCGTCTCGTTCGGCGACCGCCTCGCGCAAGATGGTAGAACCGCCGGTCGTCGGCCATCCACGGACGTCGATCTGCTCCTTGATCCCGACCGGCACGCCGTGCAAGGGACCGCGGCTCAGGCCAGAGGCCAGTTCCCTCTCTCGCTCGGAGGCTTCCCCGAGCGCCTCCTCGCGACCGACCAGGGTCATCGCCCCGAGCTGTCCGTTGAGGCGGTCCACCCTGTCCAGGTAGGAGCTGACCGCTTCCGTAGGAGAGACCTCGCCCCGCCCGATCATTCGGCCGAGCTCTGCCGCCGCGAGGCGTCCGATGGACCGCCCGTCCACGACTAGTATCTCCCGTCGGCGGGCGGCCAGTTCATCGGCATTGGCATCGGCTCCACAACGTGCAGGCCTGGCTCATCGATGGCATCCATCGCTGCCAGCACGGCACTGACGTGGTGGGCGACCTCGGTCAACTCCGAGTCGTCGAGATCGACGCCGACGGCCCGGGCCAGCGCGAGAACTTGTTCCCTGGACAGTTCAGCCACGGTACTTGCTCCCGTTAGAGACCGATTGTGCGAGCTTGCCGCAGTTCCTCCGGCCGAGTAGCCGGATGCGGCCGTGGCGGGAGCGTATCACGCCCGGGCACCTCTGTGGCGAGGCATTTCGATTTGGGCGTTTCACTTTCCTTCTCCCTGAGGCGTGCCACCGGTAAGGAATCCGCCGTCGACCACGATGGTCTGACCATTGACGTATACCGCCATGTCTGAGGCCAGGAAGACCACTACCTCGGCGATGTCCGTCGGCAGCCCGATGCGGCGGGCCGGCACCCACGGCTTCGTCTCCCGGGCATAGGGGGCGGAATCTCCCCTGCCCGCCTCTTCCTCCTGTGCCAGCTCCCGGCTGTCTATATAGCCGGGAGCGACGGCGTTGCAGGTGATGCCGCGTCCGGACAGCTCCCACGCCATGCCCAGGGTCATCCGCGACACCGCGGCCTTGATCGAGCCATACACGACCTGATCGGGCCATGAGCGGAACGCCTGCACGCTGCTCAGGCTTACGATTCGGCCCCCGCTCCCCTGGCGGATCATCGCGCTTGCCGCCTGCTGGCTGCACATGAAATATCCCTTAAGGCCGTTATCTATCTGAAAGTCGAAATCTTCCTCGGTCACCTCCAGAAAGGGTTTCTCTATCGGTGCGACCGCGTTGTTAACCAGGACATCGATGCCGCCGTGCTCGTCGATAAAGTCATCAAACATGGACTTGACCTGGGAACGGTCGCCGATGTCGGCCAGATGCCACGATGCCCTGCCACCCTCGTCCTTTATGCGACGAAGCGTCTCAACTGCCGCCTCATCTTCTTCGATGTCGTTTATACCGACACCAGCGCCGCGACGGGCCATTGCGACAGCTATCGCTGATCCAATGCCGCGACGCGCGCCAGTTATTAGAACTCTCTTGCCTTCCAGCATGGTGGTCCGGTCCCCTCCTTAGCCTGACGTTACTTCCTAAGACAGGCGGGCAGCCCTTCTCCGGCCGGGTCTGCCGACCTGTTTGCCGGGTCGCCTGCCCCTCCCGGCGCACGTCTGGGGCGCCGGTGGGGCCTATGCTACACTCGCCGTTATCTCACTTCGAACAGGCAGGCAATCCTCTATGTCATCAGGCAGGCTCAGGTACGCTCCAGTCGACGGGGCCGACCGGCTATTCACCCCAGCTTTCAACCAGTACCTGCTGGAATTGGTTGACCGGCTGGGACCCCGGGTGAGCGGGCTGCGGGATCGCCGCGACCGGGTGCTGCGCAGCGCTCTTGATGGTCAACAACCGGGTCTCTTGCCCCCATCGGAGGCAACTTCTACGGACTGGCGCGTGGAATCGATGCCGGATGAGCTGAGGAAGCCGGGCATAGAGATTTCTGGCCCGGCCTCTATAGCTCCGATGCTAATCAATGCCCTTAACCCGGGCCAAGAAGGAATTCGCGCCGAGGGAGACCTCGATGATGACGAGGACGCAGGGGGTCACAGGCTCATCGACACGGTGAACTCCGCATTGAACCGTCTGGGAGCCGTCGAGCGGACGCTCAGCCACACGGACGAGGCGCGGGACAGGCACTATACCCTTCAGCCCGGCGACCTGCCGTTTTTCATGCACCGCGAGCGCGGCCTGCACCTGGACGAGCCGGACGTGACCATCGATGGCAGGCCAGTTCCGGCCGCGATACTCGGCACCGCCCTCACTCTTTTTTACGCGGGCAAGGCCCAGGCAGAAAGGGGTCAGGGCATATATTTCTACGTGCCCAAGCTGGAGTCGGCACAGGAGGCAGCCTGGTACCGGGATCTGTTCGATGCATCTCGAGAGCTGATCGGGCTGCCCGAGGGCTCTATCAAGGCGATAGCCCTGGTCGAATCGCTGCCTCTGGTTTTTCAAATGGAGGAGGCCTTGCATGCCCTGGGTCCCTACGGCGCGGGCCTGAACGCTGCCCGTTGGGACCTCAAGGCCAGCATCTTCGAATACGTCATGGACGATCCCGGCTCGGTGTGGCCCGACAGGTTCGGGGTCGACATAAAGACGACGCCATTTATCGGGAACATCTTCAGGCGCCTGGTGGCAATCTGCCTAAAGCACGATGCGGTCGCCATCGGCGGGATGGCAACGCCACTGCCCTCTCGTGATCCGGAGGTCAACGAGGCGGCAGGAGCGTCCATACGGGCGGACAAGGAGTGGGAGGCCAGGCAGGGATTCCTGAGGGGATGGGTGGCCCATATATTCCACATGAAGACCGCAGCCGACCCGTTCAAGGAGTGGTACGCGACCGGCTGGCGGCCGACCCCTGAGATGGCCGACCCCGACAACTACCCGGTCCGGATCGAGGTGCCCGATGGGCCGGTTACCGTTGACGGAACCCGCAGGAACGCCCGCATGCTGATCGAGTACGTGGAGGGCTGGCTGGCGGGCCGTGGCGCCAAGGGAATAGATAGCCTGGAGGGCAGGCCCGGTGTGCACCCCGCTCTCATGGAGGATCTGGCGACGGGCCGCATGTCCACCGCCCAGATCGCCCAGCGCATCATCCAATCGGCGCCGGACTCGGAGACAGGGCAAAGGCACGATTACGCGCTGGTAAAGGGGCTGCTTTCCGAACAGCTCGAGGACATCCTCAGACTGCGCGGCGAGGCTGGGGTGCTCGACGACGAGATGGACAGGCGCTACCGGGACGCGTTCAGGGTCTCGCTTCACTGGATCAGCAGCTACACGGACCGTGACTTTCGCAGCCTCGGCACCTACACGCGAGCAGACCTGGCTCAGGTAGCGGCCTCACCGGACGCCTTCTGATGAGACTGGCCGCCAACCTTTCCATGCTCTTCGGTGAATTCGGTTTCCTGGACCGGTTCAAGGCCGCTGCCGCTGCCGGATTCACGGCCGTCGAGTACCTTTTCCCATACGAGTACTCGCCCACGGAACTTGCCGGTCGCCTGGAGGCTAACGGGCTGAGCCAGGCCCTGTTCAACCTGCCGGCAGGCGACTGGGCCGCCGGTGACAGGGGCCTTGCCTGCCTGCCCGAGCGCACCGAAGAGTTCAGGGAAGGTGTCGGCCTAGCCGTGGAATACGCGTCCGCACTCGGCTGCAAGACCGTTAACGCCCTCGCCGGCATCGCCCCCGCCGGTTCCGACCCCGGACGGCACACGGCAACGCTGGTGGAGAATCTGGCTTTTGCGGCGGAGGAGCTGTCAGGTCAAGGCATCAGACTGGTAACAGAGCCGATCAACACCATCGACATACCGGGCTTTTTCCTTACGAACACTTCTCAGGCTCGGGGTGTTGTAGAACAGGTCGGATCGGACAATCTGCTCATCCAGTACGACGCATACCACATGCAGATCATGGAGGGTGATCTCGCACGCACGATCGAGCACAACTTCGGACTCATAGGTCACGTCCAGATCGCCGACAATCCTGGACGGCACGAGCCGGGGACCGGGGAGATCAACTACCCGTTCCTGCTCAGGCACCTCGATCGGCTCGGCTACGAGGGCTTTGTGGGCTGCGAGTACAGGCCCGCGGCCGGCACGGTGGAGGGTCTGGACTGGGCGAAGGAGCACCTGGGGTGAGCGAAGACCGCGACGCGGTCCTGGAACGCATACAGAGAAAGGTCCTGTGGCTGGCGGTCAATATCGTCTACCACGCCAACCACGTGCGCCCGGCCAGGGATGATCTCAAGGTTGGGGGGCACCAGGCCTCCAGCGCCTCGGTAGCGACGATCATGACGTCGCTCTACTTTGACTTCATGCGCGCCGGCGACCGAATCTCGGTAAAGCCGCACGCCTCTCCCGTTTACCACGCGATCCAGTACCTGCTTGGCAACCTGGACGGCAGCTACCTTCCAACCCTGCGGGACCTTCATGGACTGCAGGCCTACCCGAGCCGCACCAAGGATCCCGACGGGGTAGATTTCTCGACCGGCTCTGTGGGGCTGGGGCCGGTGGCCCCAAATTTTGCATCCCTCGTAGACCGCTATACGCGCACCCATTCGGATCTCAAAGGATGGAGCCATGACGACGGAAGGGTCGGTCGTTACATAAGCCTGGTCGGTGATGCGGAGCTCGACGAAGGATCCGTCTGGGAGGCCATCGCCGAGCCGGCGATGGCGCACCTGGACGATGTGGTCTGGGTGGTGGACCTGAACCGGCAGAGCCTCGATCGAGTGATACCGGGCATCCGAGTAGGGGCCTGGGGAAGCATGTTCGCAGCCAATGGCTGGACCGTGGTCAATGCCAAGTATGGAAACCGGCTGGAGGCTGCCTTCGCAATGCCGAAGGGTGAACTGCTGCGCGAGGCGATCGACGAGATGTCCAACGAGCTGTACCAGCGCCTGCTGCGCGTGCAGCCAAAGGAGCTGCGGGAGTGGCTACCGCGCACGAGCCGACACCCCGAGGATCTGGCAGGATTCCTGTCTGACTGGGACGACGGTGACCTGCAGCAACTGGTGCGCAACCTAGGAGGCCACGACTTCTCCAAGCTGCGTGAGGCTTTCACCGAGGCTGACTCGGCCGATGGTCCGAGCGTCGTTTTCGCCTACACCCTTAAGGGCTGGATGCTACCGTCGGTCGGAGATCCCCAAAACCACTCCGTGATACTCAGCGACCAGCAGATGGATCAATTGCGCTCCGAGCTGTTAATCGACGAGGAGTGGCCTGGCATCGACTTTTCCACATCGGAGGGAGCCGTGCTCGCGCGTGCTCGCGACCGGCTGAAGGAGCAGGTCGACCTTGAGCCTCCTGAACTTCCTAGAGTCCCCGCCGGATTCGATCGCAGTTACCGGGGTTCAATGTCTACTCAGCAGATATTTGGACTGGTGCTCACAGAGATATCGCGGGGGGTCGAGGGCATCACTGATCGTCTGGTTACCGTCAGCCCTGACGTGGCCAGCTCGACGAATCTGGGTGGATGGATTAACAAGGTCGGCGTGTGGACGGAGCGTGAGACCGGGCCGCTGCCCCAGGACGTTCAGCGCGCCCTGCGCTGGGAGGAGACGCCTCACGGTCAGCACATAGAGCTCGGGATATCGGAGAACAATCTGTTCATGATGCTCGGCCAGCTCGGCCTGTCTCAGGAGATGCTGGGCGAGACATTGTTCCCCATAGGCACACTGTACGACCCGTTCATTCGTCGCGGCCTCGACGCGCTGTTCTACAGCGTCTATGCGGGTGGCCGATTCATCTTCGTTGGCACGCCGTCCGGAATAACCCTGGGTCCTGAGGGAGGCGCGCACCAGTCCATCAACACCCCGGCCATCGGGATCGGTCTTCCAGAAGTCTCCTACTACGAGCCCTGCTTTGGCCTTGAGGTGGAGTGGGTGCTGTTACATGCGTTGGAGCAGATCCGCCTCAGGAAGGAGTCCACATACCTGCGGCTCACCACACTCAAAATAGACCAGAGCTTGTTGCCCGTTCCATCTGGATCGGGAGCCATGGGGGATCTGCGGCGGCGCGTCATCGAGGGAGGGTACCGTCTGATCGATCGCTCCGGCCTTGAGGGCTACAATCCCGCCGAGAACGTCGTTCACGTATTCGCCTGCGGCGCCATAGTGCCCGAAGCGGTCAGGGCAAGCGATGCCCTGCTCGGGGAGGGTGTGTACGCCAACGTGATCAACGTGACCGGCCCGGGACCACTGTATCGCCGGTATCAGGCCATGGTCGAACGGGTCACTCAGCACATGGATGGCGTTGTCGATGACCCGATATGGGACGAGCTCGTATCGCCGTCGGAGCGCTCGGCACCTCTGGTGACGGTCATCGACGGACATCCCCAGGCTTTGGCGTGGCTTGGCGGTGCCTTGAATCAGAGAGCGTTTCCGCTGGGGGTGACCAGTTTCGGACAGTCGGGAAGTCCTACTGACCTGTACAGGGAGTACGGCATAGACGCCGATGCCATAGCGGGAGCCTGCTATGGCGCGCTGGGCTACTAGGTGCGGCGGGCGGAAACCGAAGGCTGTAGAATGGGCCGGCTAGCATCCACTCTGGAGCCGCCTTGACTTATGTTCACGAAAGCTAGGATCATCCCCGTGGCAGCTACGATGGTGGTACTCGCAGCCCTTGCCGCATCCTGCGGCGGTGGCGGCGACACTCCCGCCTCGTCGTCCGCCTCAGAGCAAATGGATACCTCCTCCGGACCACCATCAATGACCATAGACGCGTCAAAGACCTACATCGCAACGTTCACGATGGAGGGTGGCGACACATTCGTGATCGAACTGTTCGCCGACAAGGCCCCTATCACGGTCAACAGCTTCGTCAGCCTCGCCGAGAAGGGCTATTTTGACGGTACGACCTTCCACCGGGTCATTCCCGGTTTCATGTCTCAGGCGGGGGATCCGACCGGTACGGGTACGGGCGGTCCGGGATACACCTTTGAGAACGAGTTCCATCCCGACGCCCGGCACGATGCTCCTGGCATGGTGTCCATGGCCAATGCAGGGATACGAAGCGGAAAGGCCACAAACGGCAGCCAGTTCTTCATCATCCATACTCCACAGCCTCACCTGGATGGAGTGCTCCCCGACGGATCCCCAAGAGACGATTGCGCTCAGCCAGGCAAGTCCTGCCACTCGGTGTTTGGCCGGGTGACCTCCGGTCTGGACGTTGTCATCAACATGACTCCTCGCAATCCCCAGACCGCGACCTCTCCTGGAGACAAGATAGAGTCGGTTGTGATGTCCGTCGAATGACGGATTGATGATGCCCCCGGTGGTCTCCCGGGGGCATCACATGTGGCAGCTACCGTTCGTCTCTATGAGACCGCCGCTGACAGGAAGCTGTATGCCCTGCCGTCGGCACCTATCCAGCTTCGGGATCCGAGCGCGGCCTCGCCGAACAGCGGATTTCCTTCGATCCTGATGCTGGTTGATGGCCGGTCGGCCCGAATCAAAACCCTGCCCCGCTCAAACACGAACGAAACTGTGTCCAGGCCCGGCAGCCCCAGTTCGCGGCCTGAGACCCGGTTCCTGCGTAGTATCCGCGCTAGCGTCCCGCGCCTGAGCGAAGAAAAGTCGACGAGTCGCTGGCGATTATCGTCATACAGATAGCCGGCTGGCGGGCTTGCGGCGATCCATCGGATCCACAGCCCGGCCAGCGCCGCAAGGGCCACGGCCGGGAAGGTCAGGGTCCACCAGGGGAACCCCGAAGTATCTTCGGTCGTCACCACCTGTGGCACCTCGACTGCCACGGGCTGCGGGGCTGCAGGCTCCGGTGGGGCGGGTACGCTTAAAACGAGGTAGTCGGCCGTGTCGACGTGCAGACTGCCCGCATATTCGATGTCGAGGCTCAAGGTCAGTGCCGAGTGAACGGGTTCATCGAGTGTTGCGAAAACATCGAAGACCCAACCCTCGCCAGAGGAAGACACCTCGCGGGGGACCAATTCCACCTTCCCGGACTCAGTGACTCCGGACAACTCCCAGTTGATGGACGATAGCGAAACCGGGTATGGCTGCCCATCAACGGTGACCGACGCCACGGCGACGAGGGTGCGCTCGCCGGCTACGAGGTCGTCCTCGGTCAGGCTTTCGACGTGCAGCGAGGGGAACGGCTGGCTACGAAGCGAGTGCTGGGACTTGACGCTGAAGGCGGCTCCTTCCCAGGCCAGCTCCAATACCACCTCGTAGTCTCCGCGCTCGATGAGGGGCGCCGCCGATCCCGAGAAATACTTGTCTCCAGCTTCCGCGTCGGGGAAGAGACCATCGTCCCTGAGCAGGTAGGTGATGGTGCCACCGTCCGGCGCCGTCACATGGGCGAACATCTCGGTCGTGGCGCCGACGGCTGCCCCGGGGACTGCCCGGGCGACAAGGTCTACGGGTTCGCCGAGCGGCACGGGACCCACGGTCTCGAGCATGAGTGCTATCCCGTTCGCCTGAGCGCCCCATACGGTCACCGCGCCACCGAGTCCTCCCGCCTCCAGTTGCCACCTTCCGGCGGCCGGCTCGGCTATGTTCCACGAGGCGAAATAGGGCGAATCCAGCGCCGCTGCGGCGGTCTGGGCAGCCTCCGCGCCACTCGGGTCGAGCAGCCGGATTAGCCCGCCCTCATGGTCCTTCAGAACCACCAGCCTCAGGTCGAGCGCACCGGGGGCGACGTCGACCGGGACGTACAGGAGTTGCCCCTGGCTTCTAGTGAAATCGCCAAGCACGTCCATCCCGTAACCCGACCGCACCGCGAGCAGGTGTACCAGGTTTCGCATTGCCTCAGGGGAAGACGCGTCGAGCACCGAGTGTCCGGTCAACGCCGAGAGTTCAGCTAGGTTGGTCGATCCGGCTCCACCGTCCGAGATAGAGATGACCTGCATTCGGAATCCCTGGTCAGTAAGCCTCAGGACCAAGGGGGCCAGACGGCCCGGTAGCGACGCTACGCTCTCGCCCGCGTTGCCGCCCATCAGGAGATAGATGGTGCTGCCGGTGCCTGCCCGCTCTAGCCCTAACAGTGTTCCCGCCTCGGCGACAGCCGAGAACAGGTCCCCATTCGCACCAGAGCCTGAGGCCAACTCCGAGCTTATGGCCGATGCTAGCTCGCCGAACTGGCTGCTCGATGGAGCAAGCGGACCGAATACCTGAGAGGGGCGCTCTGCATCTATGAAGGCGATCGGACGTTCCGGCTCGAGCACCGCCAGCAGGGCAACGAGCGAGCCGACCATCCCGGCTCCGCCGGCGCGCTCGTCGAGGCCGGCTCCATGAGCGATCACGATCGTCATCGCATCGCCGGTAGCTGGCTCTACGGCATGGGCAGATCTGGCGGCGAAAGAACCGACCATGCCCAAAATGATCACAAGGCAGACTGCCAACGACGCTTTGACGGCCATTTGTATCCTCCAGCCGGCATGGACACCGAGCAGGTCTAACGGATGCGCTCGGGTGTTCCGGAAAAGTACAATATTAGTCAAAAAGTTCAATGAGAACACCCTGTGTGGCGCACCCTTTTGGCCGAGTTTGGGCGGGCCAGTTCCCGATGTGAAATTGGTTGCCTTCCCTGTCATCGCAAGGACCTCGAGACGATATCCGGCGGCCGCGCCAATTGCCGTGCTGATGTGCCACCTAGATAATCGGAAGGTGGTCTCGAAGCGATGGTTGGTGGCCGTAGTTGCGATCGCGGCAACCGTCCTTTTGGGGGGCGCTGCGTGCGTCAAGACCGAGAGGGTGAATGGCCTGATCGTGGACGTACAGAGCGAAGGGGTGCTCGAGCTGAGGTCGATGGAACTCATCGACGATGACGGCACAAGGTGGGAGTTCGAAGGCTCCGGCACGTTCGGCCATTTCAGCCCTTCTCACCTGCGCCAGCACATGCTCGCCGGAGAGAGGGTGGAGGTTGCCTTCCGCCGAGAGGCGGGAAGGCTGATCATAGTTGGGCTGGAAGACTATCCGTGAGGGGTGACCGCAGACCGGCCGCGTCCAGTCTACCGACTGTCGCTAGCTCTGTGACGCCCGCCTGCGTCGACGACTCCGGGACGCCATAACTATATAGGCGACACCGGAGACCAGGACGGCGAGGACCACGAAGAAGGCTATTGTTCCGGCAAGACCCCCGGTTATGCTCCGGTCAACAACCTCTAGGGGCAGGCTCAGTTCGGTCTGGTGGTCTCCGGCATCCATGTTGACCCTGACGGTCCACTCACCCGCCCGCTTGATCAGAAGGTTGGCTCGGTACTGGTTCGGCTGGTCCGGCGTGTTTAGCGCGAGCGACTGGTAGGTGGGCTCACCCGTTTCGTCGTCGATAACGATCAGGACAGTAGCATCCGTCACCGCCGAACCAGTTCCCGCGCTCCTTGGCGTGACAACGAAATGCACGGTTCCGGCTGCCGGCCTTGAGGGAAGCACTTGGACGGTGACTTCGTACACCTCATCGGCGAGCCTGTAGATACCACGAGCCAACTCTTCCGCTCCTCCCGGCGACTGTGCAGCCGCAGTGGTAGTGGTGAAGACGGCGAGAGAGATCGTGGCCAGGACGGTGACGGCGCGGCAGAGTGCCATGCCGTGCTGAGCAGGCTTGTGCATACCCATCGTCTAGGAATCGAGCACGGCACTGAGTGCTGCGCCGAGCTCGTCCTCGTTAACGAATCCCTCGAACTTGGCCGCCACCCGTCCGTCCCGGTCTAGGACGAAGGTGAACGGCTCGGACAGCAGTCCCCACTCCGCCATCTGAGGCACCAGCCGTGCGCGGGACAGATCTGCGAGCTGGTGGGGGTTTTCGTACACCTCGATGTGGATGAAGTTGGCCCGGTCGGCAAAGCTGTCCTTTAGGGCGGTGATCACCTCCACCTGGGGGCCGCAGGTCGCCGTCCGGCAATAGGCCGGGGTGGCGAAAGACACGACCGTAGGACTGCCGCTATCGAGAGCCTCTGCAATGGTGAGCCTGTAGAGATCGGGGTCCGGTTCGCTCGAGCTGGTGATCGTGGCCAGCTCCTCGGGATCAGATGGATCGGCGAAGTTGGCGCTGGTCTTGTTGCGGCTAGCCGGAGGACGCGTCCCGAGGCCGGGAGCCGAGCTGGCTGTTGCCACCGATAGCTGTGCGCGGCCGACGCCCGTCCCGCCTCCGGGCAGGAACACCCTCGCCTCCATTCCCCACAGGCCGGCCCGCTCGAAGTGGATGAGGGCCGAGTATATGCCCCCGGGCTCGACCGGCCAGGGACGGAACACGGCCGCCACCTGGCTGCTCTGCCCGCCTCCACCTCCAAGGAACACGAGTTGGACGGCGGCTGTGGGAACCCGTACCGGACCGTCTGACCCGATGAGCGCAAAGGCGATCCGGTTTCCCGGTCCGACCGCCAGGTCGGTGACCGCCACGACAAGCTGGAGGACCTGGAGCTCCTGGACAATGATGGTCGCGGTGGGCACAGGTGTGGCCCCCGCCGGAGCGGTCGGTGTGGTCTCGGTGGCAGGCGTGGCAGCAGACGGAGAGCAGGCCAACGCGACAAGGGCGACAAGGGCAGCAAGCACCGTTCGAGCCGAAATCGCGGTCGCTTTTTTATTCGTCTGATGCAAGATAAAACCCCACCATGTTGTGGTTACTGTTGATTAACTCCACAGCATATGTTACGTTTGTCGCCGCCAGTGCCCAACCCTTACCGCCTTTCTCTAAGGGACCCGTAGGCATAGCACTGGCTCCTCCTCGTGGCCCCCGTTGCTCTTGCAACGGGGGCTTTCTTCCTTACCAGCATATGCCTCGGAAGGGTTCCTACTGAGCCGTCCATCCGCCGTCGACAACTAGGGATGAGCCGGTCACGAATTGAGACCCGTCCGAACTCAGCCACAGCACCGCATCGGCCACTTCCTCGGGACGGCCGATCCTACCGACCGGGTGTGATGCCTTCCAGACCTCCACCTGATCCGGGGTCTGCCGTGCGTAGCGGTCAAACATGGGCGTGTGTATGCTCGCCGGGCAGACGGAATTGATCCGGATGCCCTGATCGGCGTAGATCAGGGCCGCGCTCTTTGTCAGGCCGATGACTGCATGCTTGCTTGCCGTGTAGGCGGCCGAAGCGCTGGCCACCAGTCCCGCGATCGATGACATGTTGACTATCACCCCCCGCGGCGATCCACGCCGATCCTGGGAGAGCATCTGCACGAGTTCGTACTTCATGCACAGCCACACGCCCTTTACGTTTACCTCCATCGTGCGCCGCCACTCGGCGATCCCGTACTCGTGCAGTAGATGCGGCCCGTCGCCCGAGATACCCGCATTGTTAAAGCCTATGTCGAGCCTGCCGTATGCGGCTACCGTGGCGCCGACCATGGCCTGAACCTGAGCCGCGTCCGACACGTCCCCGCGGAAAAACAGGGCCTCGCCACCTTCGTCACATATTCTGCCCGCCACTTGTTCGCCGCGTCGTTGGTCCAAGCCCGCCACCACGACCTGCGCTCCCTGCCGAGCGAAGGCGATCGCGGTGGCCTCGCCGATGCCCGCAGTGGCCCCCGTCACCAGCGCCACCCTGCCGTCAAATGCTCCTCCCTCCCGCCTCATTGCGCCGTCCATCCACCATCCACGGGGATCGCGGCTCCCACCACGAAAGACGAACGTTCCGACATCAACCACGCGACGACATCGGCCACTTCACCCGGCTCTGCGAACCTGCCTATCGGATGAGCCTGCCTCCACCGGGTGACCAGCTCCGGGTCCTCCTCTTGGAAGCGCTCGATCATCGAGGTCTTCGTTACCGCGGGGCAAATGGCGTTTACTCGTACCCCGAGGGGCGCATAGGCGATGCCGGCATGGCGCGTAAGTCCGATGATGCCATGCTTGCTGGCGTTGTAGGCTGGCGATGCGCCACCTACCAACCCGGCGATCGAGGACATGTTTACGATTGCCCCCCTCGAATCGACGCCGGGACCGGCCAAGGCCTGCGTTAACATCTGCTCGAGCTGGTACTTCATGCACAGGAACGTACCGGTGAGATTGAGCCCGACGGTCGCGTCCCACAGGTCCTCCGGGTAAGTATGAGTAATGGGCCCCATCCCCTCGTGGCCGGCATTGTTGCAGGCCAGGTCAAGGCGGCCGTAGCGTTGGACGGCCACCTCGACTAGGTTGGACGCCTGCACCGGGTCCGTTACATCGGCCGCTACGAAGATCGCTTCCCCACCCGAGTCGTTTATTTCTCCGACGACCGCGTCGCCGAGTTCGCCATTGGTGCCGTTTACCAACACCCGACAACCGTGACCGGCCAGCTTCAGGGCCACAGACTTACCGATTCCCCTCGTAGACCCGGTGACTATGGCTACCTTGCCAACCAGCTCCGGGTATACGCCGTCTCTCATCTGCGCTCTAACAAAGCCTTACCTGCTTCGGATTGCGATGGTGCGAGATCCTCCCCGGGCCGCTTAGAGGGCTTGGCGGCACCGACCCGGCAAGGCCATGCGCCGACGTCCTTTGCTCCTCGGTTCGCCGGAACCTTTCACAGAACCCGAAATGCCGAGCATCGCTAATGTGAATGCGAACAGACATCCGCATTCATTTTACGTTGCATCTCTCGGTGGATGGCGGCCCGCGAGGTCGACCATGCCGCTTTCGGCAAGATCGGATCGGCCTCTGGTGGTCCACGTCGCCTCAGGCGCGAAACCGCCATAATCTGCGGGTCCGATTAAGGAGCATGCGGGCGGGAGTCGGCGATCCCCTCGATGGCGCCGATGAACTTTGCGGGGTTGACTCTAACCTCTCACCAAGCAGAATTCGTTGCCGTCTGGGTCGGCGACTACGGCAAGGTCATCGCCTGGCTCAACAAAGTCCCGTATCGGCCTGCCCCCGAGAGCCGCTACTCTGGCCAGAGCCGCTGGCACGTCGGAGACCGTCAGGTCTATATGTACGCGGCTCTTGCTTGTCTTCTCCTCCGGGACACGCTGCAAATAGAGCGTCAGGCCGTTGGGTAGAGGTTCAAAGATCAAGTACTGCTCCCACGTCGATGCTCGCCTGACTCCTAGCAGCGCCGCGTAGAAGGTCTCAGCACGCTCCAGGTCGGCAACGTCAATGCCGACGTTAGTCAGTGCTCCAACCGGTCCGGTATCTTGTCTCATGACGCCTTCCTCTCAACGTGCTTTGGCGGGGATGTGCAGGACGACTGGCAGGGGTCTTTGAGCCACCTGGATGACCCGCAAGGATGCTCTCGTGCGCAGCGCACCAGTCCTCGACCCCGACCAAGCTGGCCGTACGATCCTCCTCACTTCCCTGCATTACCAATGTCCCGGTCCTTTCGAATAAGGGGCTCCAGCATTCTGAGCAGTTCCGAAACCCTCACGCTGGGATGCTGTCCCGACGTGTCTAGGACGATACTGGCCGCCCAGGGGTCGTACTCCCGGTCCCGGACCTGCTGCCAGGTGGGCAAT
Organism: Dehalococcoidia bacterium; assembly: GCA_965207145.1. GTDB lineage: Bacteria > Chloroflexota > Dehalococcoidia > Lucifugimonadales > UBA2962 > CAUZIR01. The sequence goes on from OZ242262.1 coordinate 2,199,855, forward strand.
GTCTGTCCGGCGATGTCAGGCAGCCGTGACTCCACCCTTTGACGGTGCTCCACCTGATCGGAACAGACGATCTCTATGTCGATGTAACGTTTGCCTGCTCGCTGTGCGACTCTCCGCCATTCGGCGCGGGTTACCTCAACGGGGTTCACCGAATCGGCTATTACGCTGCGGCCCACTCTAAGGTTATCCTCGGCAATCGCGTAGGCGGCCACGTACCCCTCGGGCCCCGTGATCGTTATATTGCAGCGGCGCAGTGCCTGCTCTATGGAATCGATGCGAAGATGAACTGCCCCAATTTCCCGTGCCAGCCCGGTAGCAATTTCCGTTTTCCCCACTGCGGGAAGGCCTCCGAATATCAGTAGCATTGGATCGCCACTTCCAGGTCCCGTGCAGCCTCAGTCGGAGATGTGGTGGGCGGTCGATGGAAGAGACTTAACCTCTCCAGTCGAGTTCGGCTCTGCTCTCACGAGACTAATGTTTTGAACTGCCATCGCCTCGTTCCTGATCCCTCATCCCCAAGGTGCGTTAGCAGACCCATGGCCTGGTGATCTTGGCTACCGAGTTCTTGGTATTTTAGTCCGCCTCGCGCGCCGCCGCTGTGCTAAGGACTTCGCGAGTCCCGTCGGCCTGCGGATGACTACCCTCGACCATTTGCTCCACCTCGGAACGGGGCTAGTTCGAACATCGGGTTGCCAATTCAGGGGAAGATCATGGCGAGAACAGGGGGATGCGCACCTCTTCACGTTATAGATGCCGAAAGCGCTCTAGTTGCCGCGGGCTCTGGGAGTTAGAGGGTGGGCCCGGTAGGGATCGAACCTACGACCAATCGGTTATGAGCCGACCGCTCTGACCTCTGAGCTACGGGCCCGTAGCTCCACCCTAGCACCCACCCCGGAAGCCCGGCAATCCCGACACGGCGACCGTTGCGCGGCTCCTCCCTGCCGGTCCCTCTTGCCAGCGGAGCTTCCCCGGCCTCCGTTCGGCGTTTGACTGCCTAGTTCCTCTGGCCTAAGGTCCCCCCGGGGCCACCCACAGTGGCACCACGGGACGGGGTTAACTCTTGGCTGTTTCTAGGAAAATTCAGCGGGCCATGGAGCAGGGTTCCTGGATCCGTCGCATGTTCGAGGAGGGAGCTGCCCTCAGGGAGCGACTCGGGGCCGCGAACGTCTTCGATCTTTCTCTCGGCAATCCAGTGGAGGAGCCGCCCGAAGAGTTCGTCTCGGAACTGCGGCGTCTGGCTGCCAGCCCGGAGCCCGGCATGCATCGGTACATGTCCAACGCCGGTTACCCGCAGACGCGGTCGGCGGTCGCGGCGTCACTTGCGACAGAGACGGGCCTGCCGTTTACCGGCGACCAGGTCGTAATGACCTGCGGAGCCGGCGGTGCCCTCAACGTGGTGATGAAGGCGCTGCTAGACCCGGGCGACGAGGTGGTCGTCTTTTCTCCCTACTTTGTGGAGTACTTTTTCTATGCCGACAATCACGGCGGTCTCTGTCGCGTCGTAGAGCCGGACGATCGGTTCCTGCCTGACATGGAGTCACTGCTGGAGGCCCTGGGGGAACGCACGAGGATAGTGCTCGTCAACTCCCCCAACAACCCCACCGGCGTTGTGTATCCGCGCGCGGTGCTCGACCGTATTGCGGAAGCGATACGCAACACTGAGCTGCGCCACGGTACGGAGATATTCCTGGTCAGCGACGAGCCGTATCGCCGCATCCTGTACGACGGCCTGGAGTATCCACACGTATTCTCCTCTTACGAGCGCACCATTGTGGCGACATCCCACTCAAAGGATCTGGGACTGGCCGGAGAGCGCATCGGGTACATAGCGGTCCATCCCGGTTATGCGGGTCGAGGCGACTTGGTTGATGGGCTAGTCTTCTGCAATCGAACGCTGGGCTTCGTTAACGCCCCCGCCCTGATGCAACGCCTGGTAGCCGGACTTCAGACGGCAACTGTGGACGTGGCCCGTTACCAGGCCAAGCGAGACTTCATCTGGGGTGAGCTGACCGGCCTCGGGTACGAGGTTGTAAAGCCTCAGGGCGCCTTCTACCTGTTCCCCCGCTCTCCGATCGACGATGAAGTCAGGTTCACCGATGAGCTGAGGAACCAGGGGGTCCTGGTTGTACCTGGCCGGGGCTTCGGATTCCCGGGGCACTTCAGGATCTCGTACTGCGTCGATGACGAGACGCTGAGGGGTTCAATACCCGGCTTCAGGAAGGCGCTGGCTGCCGTCTAGGGATCTTTGAGGCCTGCGCCGGTCACCGGCACCAGCACCCTGTCGCCAATCCCGATTTCACCCCTCTGAACCAGGCGCTCTAGACCCGCGAATGCAGCTGCGGATGTGGGCTCTGCGAATATGCCCTCCCGTCTGGCCAGCAGCTCTCTCCAGCGCAGTATGTCGTCATCCCCTACCGCCAATGCGGAGCCGCCGGAATCGGCAAGAGCCCGCATGATCTGACCCATCCTCGGAGGGGCCGCAGAGGCTATCCCTCCGGCGACGGTCGATGCTGTCGGCTTCGGCGTCCACTCCTGGCCTGAACGGGCGGCGACGATCGGCATCACGGCGGCCGACTGTACGGCATGCAGCCTGGGCAGATAGCAGGCTCCCGTCTCACCACTTAGCTCGGTGAGTGCAAGATGAAATGCGATGAACAGGGACCCATTGCCTACAGGAACTACGACGTGCTCGGGGAGTCGGGCTCCGAGTTGGCCGATCATCTCGTAGGCGCAGGACTTGGTGCCCTCGATGAAGAACGGGCTCATGTTGTGTGACGCGTATGCGAGGTCCGTCTCCGCCACGAGTTTCAGGGCGGCCTCAGCAGCCCTCTCCCGAGGTCCTGGAATTCGGTGGACCCGGGCTCCGAACACCTTGATCTGCGAGACTTTTCCCTCGGGGGCAGAGTCCGGAACAAAAACGTGTGCACGCATCCCGGCTCTTGCGGCGTAGGCGGCGACAGAGGCCCCGGCGTTACCGGAGGAATCCTCGACGATGCCCTCAACCCCCTGCTCGGCAAGCGCGCTCACCATCACCGCCGTTCCTCGATCCTTGAACGAGCCGGTCGGATTGGATGACTCCAGCTTTGCTACCAGTGAGCCGAGACCCAGGTCGGAGGAAAGGCGTTCAAGCTCTACAACAGGCGTGTCACCCTCGCCTAGAGAGATCATCGACTCGGGCTGCCCGAGTGGCAGAGGAGAACCTGACCTCGACCGCTGTAGGGGCCCGTCCGGTCCGTAGTCGACGGACAGCGGTGCACCGCTGTCACGGCAACGCAGCGCGTCAGGTCCGGGCTCGTGCTCGGCTTCGCAGGAGCTACACCTGAAGACGAACCCTGTCATGACTTGCTCAGGGTAACAGCGATACAGCCCCTGGATGCAAATTGACACTGCATCGGTCCGTCCTTAACATCGCGGCCTGCACGATCTGATCAGCAAGAGGCCAGCACGATTCCACTTACACCCCGACCCGAAGACCCAGAGTCCGTTGTCTTCAGGGGCGACGGCGAGCCGAGAACGGCAGTCGACCAGATAAGGCGCCTCAACGAGATAGCGGCAGGCCCCGGATTCGAGGAGGACGATTTCTCACGGGGGGGCTCGGTGGCCCGGCTCGAGGAGGCGATTGCCGACCGGCTGGGCAAGGAGCGCGCGATCTTCATGCCTACCGGTACGCTCGCCAACCACCTGGCGCTGCGTCGCCACTGCGGTACCGGTGGACGGGCTGCGGTCCAGGAGCAGAGTCATCTCTTCAATGACACTGGCGACTCGGTTCAGCGTCTTAGCGGCATCAACCTGGTGCCTCTGGCGCCCGGAAGGACGGGATTCACCGCCTCCGACTTGGATGAGGCGTTCCGCACGTCGGTGACCGGCCGGGTGCTGAATCCAATCTCGGCCGTCATGGTCGAGACCCCGGTGCGCCGCAGGTCGGGACAGGTGGTCCCATGGGACGATCTGGTCTTGATTACGGACCTCTGCCGCTCGATCGGCATACCTTCCCACCTCGACGGGGCGCGCATATTCATGATGGCGGCGGCCACGGGCCGCGACGTGGCAGACTATGCAGGGCTCTTCGACACGGTGTACGTGTCCCTCTACAAGTATCTTGGAGCGCCGTTCGGAGGAATCCTGGCCGGTGGTGGAGAGTTCATCGAGGGCATGTACCACGATCGGCGAATGTTCGGGGGCGGCCTGGCCCAGGCAGGACTCGTTGCCGCCCTGGCACTGAGGGGCCTTGCCGGCTTCGAAGAGGTGTTTGCCTCTGCGATGAGCAGGGCCCAGGACCTGTTTTCTGACATCAACCGTCTCCCGGGCCTATCGATTGCCCCCTTCGAACATGGCTCCAACATATTTCCCCTGCACATAGGGGAGCCGACGAGTCCTGTGCGCCTGGCCGAGTCGCTGGCCCGGCGGGGCGTGTTCATCTACCCGGAGAACGGATCGGATACCGTCGACCTGCACGTTAACGCGACTGTGCTCAGGCGACCGAGGGAGGCGGTAGCAGGGGCGTTTGCCGAGGCGCTTTCAGAGCACAGCGAGGAGAGGCGGGCGTAGCGCCGAACCGGCCGGCGTAGATTGGAGTTGGACCGCACCGTCGACGTAGTGGTGGTTGGCGCCGGGGCCACGGGCGCGGCTCTGTCATGGAGGCTTGCCACCCGTGGATTCAAGGTCACGTGCCTTGAGCAGGGTGCATGGGTGGATCCGTCCGCCTATCCTGCGAGCTACGAGGGTTGGCCGCTGCACTTCGGGACCGACTTTCACCTTGATCCCAACGTGCGCAGGCTGGCATCTGACTACCCGGTAAACGCCGAGGCCTCACCCGTGTCCATCTCGATGTACAACGCGGTCGGGGGCAGTACCATCCACTGGAGCGCGCACTTCCCCAGGCTGCATCCATCAGACTTCAGGGTGAGAACGCTCGATGGAGTGGCCGACGACTGGCCGATCAGCTACGCAGACCTTGAGCCCTACTACGATCTGAACGATCGCATCAACGGTGTTGCCGGACTCGATGGCGACCCGGCCTATCCCCCAAAGTCGCCCAGGCTGGCTCCACCCATACCCCTGGGAGCCCTGGGGAACGCGGTTGCGAGGGGATTCGACCGACTTGGCTGGCACTGGTGGCCGGCCGACAGCGCCATTCTCACCAGGCCATACGACGGTCGAGATGCCTGCAACAACTGCGGTCCATGCAATCTGGGTTGCTCCAACCGGTCGCGCTCGAGCGCCGATGTCACCTACTGGCCGAAGGCCATTGCCGCTGGGGCAAGGATTCTGACCAGTGTCCGCGCTAGCCGCGTCTTGGAGGTCGACGGACGCGCGACCGGGGTCGAGTATCGCGACCTATCCGGTGTGGAAGGGGTGATCGGGGCCGCTGTGGTCGTGCTTGCCTGTAACGGCATAGGAACGCCGAGACTGCTCCTGAACTCGGCCTCAGCGACGCACCCGGACGGACTGGCAAACGGTAGCGGGCAATTGGGACGTAACCTCATGTTCCACCCCTATGCGACCGTCACCGGGGTGTTCGACGACGTCCTGAACGGGCATACGGGGCCGGTGGGATGCTCCATCGTCAGCCAGCAGTTCTACGAGACGGACAGGGCGCGCGGTTTTCTTCGCGGATACATCCTGCAGGTCGGTCGGAGCGGAGTGCCCCTACACACCGCCCTTGGCGGCGCCGGAGACCACCTGGTGCCCTGGGGTAAGCGACACCACGACGTCTTTGCCGCAAGGCACCTGAGGACCGCGACGATTGCCGTCATCGGGGAGGATCTCCCGGAGCCGCACAACCGCGTGGACATCGACCCTGAACTCACGGACGGCAGCGGCATCCCGGCACCAAGGGTCCGGTACAGCCTCAGCGAGAACAGCCGAAGGCTAATGGAGCATGGAGTCCAAAGGGCGGCAAAGGTACTGCGGGCGGCGGGCGCGCAAGAGACGATCGTCACCAATCCGTTCCCGTATTCAGGGTGGCATCTGATGGGGACGGCCCGCATGGGAACCGATCCGGACAGCTCGGTGGTGAACCCCTGGGGCCGTGCTCACGAGGTCGATAACCTGTACGTGATAGACGGATCGATATTTGTGACCGCGGGCGGTGTGAATCCCACCTCGACGATGCAGGCGCTGGCCCTTCGTATCGCAGACGGCATTGCCGAGCGGTCGCCGGTCACCAAAAGCCGTCGGTCAAAGTGCTATCTTTAAATCGGTTGGACGAAGAACCAAGCCGCCGCTTTACCGTGAACTTCCTTACGCATACCGACCCTAAAGCCGAGTCCGGAGGCCTTCGGGGCCATCTGGCGATCCATCGCGATTGGATACTTCTGACCACGCTGGCGGTGGTGATTGGCCTGGATCAGCTCACCAAGTTCCTGGTCAGGGGGAACATGACGATCGGCCAGTCGATACCGGCCGAAGGCTTTTTCCGACTCACCTACCACACGAACTCCGGCACGATCTTCGGGCTGTTCCCCAACGCCACGCTTGTCCTGACCGTCATATCCGTTCTGGCCATAGCGTTCCTCATCTACTTCTACCGCAGCCAGCGGACGCTCGGCCCCGTGACGCGGCTTGCGATAGGGCTGCTGCTGGGAGGCGCCTTCGGCAATCTGATCGACAGGCTGGCCATGGGACGTGTCACTGACTTCTTCGATGTGGGCAGGTGGCCTATCTTCAACGTCGCCGACGCGTCCATAACCGTGGGCATCTTTATCCTCATCCTGTTCATGACCTTCACCCCGGCTAGGGACAGGAAGGCGAGCCCCGAGCGCGACCCTGACGGCTCGCTGGCAAGCGGGTCTGGCGACCGGGCCGATTGACGGAACCGGTCGACCTTCGCGTACCAGAGACCGAACACGACTCGCGACTGGACCTGTTCGTGTCTGTCGCGGTGCGGGACCTGTCCAGGTCCCGTGCCCGCTCAATGATCGAGCGCGGCCTCGTGCTGGTCGATGGCTCTGCGGGTGCCAAGCCATCACTGAGGCTCAAACCGGGCCAGGTTGTGACCGTGCTCCCGGGCCGGACGGAACCATCGGATATGGCCGTCTGGGACGTGCCCTTGACCCTGGTCTACGAGGACGATGATCTGCTGGTCATAGACAAGCCAGCGGGCATGCCGGTTCACCCTGGTCCGGGCCACCACGGAGACACTCTGGCAAATGCACTTCTCGCCCGATGGCCCGAAGTGTCGGACGTGGGCCAGACGGCTAGGCCCGGGATAATACACCGCCTCGATGCCGACACATCCGGCCTGATTGTCGTGGCTAAGACTGCCCGGGCGCACGCCGACCTGTCCGGCCAATTCGCCAAGCGCAGGGTTGAAAAGATGTACACGGCCCTTGTCAGCGGCTCGCCGCGCCTGGACGAGGCCATCATAGAGGCGCCGATCGCCCGCAATCCGAGCCATCGCCAGAAAATGGCGGTCGTCAGTACCGGACGCCCGGCCTCAACCCATTACGCAGTTACCCGCCGTTTCGACGACAGCACGCTCGTGGAGGCCAGGCCGAGGACCGGTCGCACCCATCAGATCCGGGTCCACTTCGATTCGATAGGCCACCCGGTGGTCGGTGATGCAGTTTACGGATCGGCCGACCCGCATTTGGAAAGGCATTTCTTGCACGCCTCGGCGATAGGCTTTTGGCACCCCGTCGATGGCAGGAAGATCGAGCTGACCTCTCCCCTGCCCGGAGACCTGATTCGATACCTGTCCGAGGTGCTAAACTCTCGGGCTGAGATGACAGGCCCCGAATGACCGCCCAGGTTAGGGTCCGTTTCGCGCCGAGCCCCACCGGCGAGCCGCACGTAGGCAACATCCGCACCGCGGTCTTCGCCTGGCTTTTCGCCAGGGGACGGGGCGGCTCATTTCTTGTGCGCATAGAGGACACTGATCGTGCGCGCCTGACCGAGGGTGCGGTCCAATCGGTCCTCGAGTCGCTCAGCTGGCTGGGGCTGGACTGGGACGAGGGCCCGGACATCGGCGGCCTCTACGGACCCTACTTCCAGTCGGAGCGCATGGAGCGCGGCGACTACAAGGTCGCTGTCAACCGGCTGCTGTCGTCGGGTCACGGGTACTACTGCTTTTGCCCGTCCGGTCGGCTGGAGAAGATGCGGGAGGAACAACGCGCGGCCGGGAGGCCTCCGGCATACGACCGGCGCTGCAGAGGGCTCAACCCGGACGAGCTGGCAAGGGCACTGGACGGGGATCAACCGCCTGTCGTGAGATTCGCCGCGCCTCAGAGCGGCCAGACGGTCGTTTCGGACCTCATCAGGGGCGAGGTCAAGTTCGGCAACGATCTTATGGACGACTTCGTCATGCTGAAGTCAGACGGGTTTCCCACCTACCACCTTGCCAACGTCGTCGACGATCACGCGATGAAGATCAGCCACGTCATGAGGGCCGATGAATGGCTTCCCTCATTCCCGAGGCACTGGCTGCTGTACGAGGCGCTGGGCTTTCCAAAGCCGCTCTTCGCCCACGTTCCGGTGATACTGGCGCCGGACAGGTCCAAGCTGAGCAAGCGCCACGGCGCAACCTCGGTTGCCGAGTTTCGCAGAGGTGGCTACCTTCCCGACGCCATGGTCAACTTCCTGTCCCTGCTCGGCTGGTCCCTCGATGACAGGACCGAGATCTTCACGCGAGGGGAACTGACGAAGCACTTCTCCATCGAGAGAGTGTCCAGGTCTCCGGCTATCTTCAACGTCGAGAAACTGGACTGGATGAACGGACTCTATATCCGCGAATCCAGTCCCACCGACCTTGCGGACGAACTGGTGAAGTACTGGTCTCAAACGGCCCCGCACGGATTTGACCGCGAGCCCGACCGGGCAACCCTGCTGGGCGTAGTGCCGTTGATACAGGAGCGCATCAAGAGGCTCTCGGATGCCGCTCCACTGATGCGCTTCCTTTTCTCCAGCAAGCTGAGCTACGAGGGGGCTGACCTTGTGCAAAAGAGGATGGACGCCGAAGGGACTCTCCAGGCCCTTAGACGGGCCTGGACGGTTCTGTCGGAGACCGAGCCCTTCGAGGCGGGGGCAATCGAGCCAAGGCTCCGCGGTCTGGCCGGTGACCTGGGCCTCAAGTTGGGGCAGCTGCTTGGCTCGCTAAGAATCGCGACGACTGGCCAGCGCGTCTCGCCGCCGCTGTTCGAATCAATGGAGTTGCTGGGTAGAGATCGCACCCTGGTCTCCGTTAAGGAAGCCATTTCCAAGCTTGAGCGAATGGGAGTGGAGGCAAGGTGAAGCTGGGAATCGTCGTCTTTCCCGGTACCTGGAGCGAGCGGGACTGTTTCAGGGTGCTCGACGACGTGCTCAAGGTCCAGGTCGAATACGTATGGCACCGTGATACCGACCTTTCTTCGTATGACTGCCTGGTCCTCCCGGGTGGGTTTTCGTACGGCGATTACCTGCGGGCCGGTGCGATCGCCCGGCTGTCACCGGTGATGGGATCGGTGGCGCGCTTCGCCGATGCGGGAGGCCTGGTGATAGGCATCTGCAACGGTTTTCAGGTGCTGTGCGAGGCGGGCCTGCTTCCCGGCGTACTAATGCGTAACGACCACCTGCAGTTCCGGTGCCAGTGGGTTGATCTCCGAGTGGAGACCGCGGCCAGTCCGTTCACCTGCTCGGTGTCGCCCGGCTCGGTGATACGTATGCCGATCTCACACGGCGAGGGCAACTATTTCGCCGACGTTGAGACGCTCGACCGGCTGGAGACCGAGGGCCGGGTGGCCTTTCGCTACTGCGAGCCTGATGGCTCGCTCACCGAGATCGCCAATCCCAACGGATCGGTCCGCAATATAGCCGGGATCCTGAACGAGGAGGGTAACGTGCTTGGCATGATGCCCCATCCCGAGAAGGCCTGCGAGGAAATTCTCGGCGCAACCGGCGGCCTGCCCATATTCAGGTCGCTTGTAGACTCCCTCGCCCCCCGGCGGGCCTGATGGATCACGCCTCTGGCGTTGGACTGGCACTCGTATCAGCGCTTGGGTTCGGTGCCGTCGCGGTCTTCGCGCGCCTGGGGATGAGGCATGTCAGGCCCACCACCGCAACCGTCGCCTCGCTGATCATCAGCGCGCTGGTCACGCTGGTGGTCGCCCTGTCCGTGGACGCAGGTGAGATCGCTTCACTGAGCGCGGTGGCGTTTGGCCTGATCCTGCTCAACGCCGCAATGTCATATCTTGTGGGGCGGTTGTTCAACTTTACGGGTGTTCGGTTGGTTGGCGCTTCCAGGGCCTCGATCATCATAGGTACCTCTCCCCTCTTCTCGGCCGGACTCGCGGTGTGGTTGCTGGGAGAGAAGCTCAGCGCGCCGATACTGGCAGGTACCGTGCTGATAATCATCGGCGTGGGTGTCATCCTGAGCGGCAGGCGTGAGGTGGTCGACGATGGCGGCACGCCGCCCGGCAAGACGGTGAAACCCCGTGGCACCGGCGCGTGATGGGCGTGCCGATACACCGTCTTGGTGCCGGTCGTACCGCGGCCGGATACGGGGCGGCCCTGCTATCGGCGATCGGGTACGCTGTCGGGGCGGTGATTGGTGCTCACGTCATCGCGAACTACGCATCGCCAATCACGACCAGCGCCTTTTCCCTGCTCTTCGGTGCGGTCATTGTGGGCGTGCCTTTCATCGGCCACGTTCGCCGCGATGCGTCAGGGACGCCCCTCCGTGCATGGGTCATGGTCGGGATGGCTGGCGCAGCAGCTTCGGTTGGCGTCACTTTCTTTTTCCTGGCGATAGGAACGGCCCCAGTGGTCGTGGCCACGCCCGTCACCGGCGCCTATCCGCTCGTTGCGATAGTCCTGTCGTACCTGTTCATCAACCGAATGGAGAGGGTGACCTGGAGGACCTGGCTTGGTGGCCTGCTCGTGGTGGGCGGGGTCGTTTCAGTAGCACTGGGATGAGTGTCTTTGGATAAGGCAAAGCTAGAGGCGCTTGCAATCTCCGAGGCCGAGTACGGGGCCATCGTGGACCGGCTCGGCCGTGAGCCGAACGACCTTGAGCTGGGACTGTTCGGCTCGTTGTGGAGCGAACACTGCGGGTACAAGCACTCGAGGCCGCTCCTGAGAACGCTCCCGACCGAAAGTGACCGGCTTCTGGTCGCTCCCGGGGTCGAAAACGCCGGCGCAATCGATCTCGGGAACGGCATAGCAGTGGTGATGAAGATCGAGTCGCACAACCACCCGTCGGCGATTGAGCCTTACGAGGGGGCGGCGACGGGGGTCGGCGGGATCGTGAGGGACATACTCGCAATGGGTGCGCGACCCATGGCACTGCTCAACTCGCTGCGCTTTGGACCGCTGGAGGATGCCGAGAGCCGCAGGCTGTTCGAGGGCGTGGTGGCGGGCATCTCAGGATACGGAAACTGCATCGGCGTTCCCGATGTCGGGGGCGAGGTCTTCTTCTCCGAGGCCTACCGGTTTAATCCCCTGGTCAACGCCATGTGCGTGGGGGTTCTGGATCCAGCCAAGATGGCTCGCGCAGTGGCTGGGGACCCGGGCAATGTGCTTTTGCTGGTAGGTGCGGATACCGGACGCGATGGTATCCACGGCGCGTCCGGGCTCGCTTCGCAGACATTCGAGGAGGCAAGGGAGGAGCTACGTCCAACCGTCCAGGTGGGCAACCCGTTTCTCGAAAAGGTGCTGATCGAGGCATGCCTGGAGCTCGTGGAATCGGGAGAGTTCGTCGGGCTCCAGGACCTGGGCGCGGCGGGCCTGACGAGCGCCACGGTGGAGTCGGCGGGCAAGAGCGGTCGCGGCCTGTCCCTCGACGTCTCCGTCGTGCCCCGCAGGGATTCAGGAATGACCCCCTACGAGGTCATGCTCTCAGAGTCGCAGGAGCGCATGCTCGTGGTCGCAAGACCCGACCAGGTCGAGGCCGTTCGGCGTGTATTCGGTCGCTGGGATCTCGATGTCACATTGATCGGCACCGTCACCGGCGACGCGATGATCAGGGTTTCCGACGCCGGCACCGAGGCGGCGAACGTCCCGGTCGCGCCACTCATCGACCCTCCGTCGTACCGGCTCACCGGTGTCAAGCCCGATTGGCTCGACCGACTCCAGTCGCGGGATCTCGGGCGGGTTCCCATGCCGGATGGGGACCCTGGGTCCGTGCTGCTGCGGATGCTGGCCTCACCGAATGTCGCCAGCAGGCGATGGGTCTACCGGCAATACGACCATCACGTTCAGATAAACACGGTCGTCGAGCCTGGGAAGGGAGATGCCGCAGTCCTGCGCCTCGCTGGAACCGGACGCGGCCTAGCGGTGGCGACGGACGGCAATGGACGTCTGGGTTTCCTGAATCCCTACGCCGGAGGCGCTATCGCGGTTGCCGAGGCATGTCGCAACGTGTCCTGCGTGGGCGGCGATCCGATTGCGCTGACGGACTGCCTGAACTTTGGGAACCCTGAGCGCCCCGAAGTCTACTATCAGCTGGAGGAGTCGGTCCGGGGCCTGGCGGACGCAGCCCGGACGCTCGGGCTGCCTGTCGTCAGCGGAAACGTGAGCCTGTACAACGAGTCTGCGGGAAAGGCGATCTACCCGACGACCGTCATCGGCGCCCTGGGCGTTCTGGAAGATGTCACGATGCGGGCCGGGATAGGTTTCGTCGAACAGGGCGATGCAGTGATCCTGCTGGGGGCCGAGGTACTGAGTGGAGACACCTCGCTTCTCGCTGGCAGCGAATACCTTGAGAGGATTCACGGACTGGTTGCAGGCAACCCGCGAATAGACCTGGCGTTGGAGGTGGCGGTGCAGCGTACCTGCAGGCGCCTAGTGAGGGAGGGGATCGCCCGATCTGCCCACGACGTTTCCGAGGGCGGGCTCGGGGTGGCGCTGGCCGAGTGCTGCATACTGGGTGAGGTCGGACTGGTCCTTTCGGCTGATCTGCCGGACCGATGGGACGCCGCCCTGTTCGGCGAGCCGCAGTCCCTGATCGTAGTTTCAACCGCCGCGGATGGTCTGTCCTGCGCATCCAGGGTGGCGACCGAGGAAGGTGTGCCCTTTGTGCACCTGGGCACTGTGGGCGGGGAGGTCATTCGTCTTGGACCGTTTAAACCCATGCCGGTTGGGGAGCTCGCGTCGGCGTGGAACGACGGCATCGAACGAAATCTGGCCTGAGGCCGCCGGGCAAATTGACACTGGTTTTGGACGAATGCTAAATTCGGGAGTGGCTTGGCAGTCTGAACGCGCGATTGCTAGCATCCGACCGAGCCGGGCCACTCAGATCCTTCGGAGACCCTTCGTTGCCCAGATACGACTATGAATGCGAGGCCGGGCACAGCTTTGAGCTGAAGCAGAGCTTTGTATCCGAGCCGGTCGCCGATTGCCCGGTATGTGGCAGTCTTTCGTCGCGCAAGTTCAGTGCGGTGCCCATAGTGTTCAAGGGCTCGGGCTGGTACGTGAACGACTACGGCAAGAAGGGCTCGTCTTCAACGTCGACCCAGAGCAAGGAGGACGGCGAATCCGCAAAGGCCGACAAGTCCTCGTCTAAGGACGGTGCCAAGGCGGAAGCTCCGGCCAAGAGCGCCGCCAAGGAGAAGGCCGGAACCAAGTCCGGCGACTGAAGTGCGCGCGCTCATCCAGCGCGTGTCCAAAGCCTCCGTGGACGTGGACGGGCGTACCGTCGGTAGAATCGACCGGGGCCTGGTCCTCCTGATAGGCGTCTCCCGGCTCGATGATGAGCAGGACGCGAGACACATTGTCGAAAAGTCCGTGAACCTGCGCATCTTTCCCGACGAGGACGGCAGGTTCGACCGTTCGGCCCTGGAGGTGGGAGCCGACCTGCTTCTGATATCCCAGTTCACGCTCTATGGAGACACCCGCAAGGGGCGGCGTCCCAGCTTCGGCGATGCCGCCCCTCCTGACCGGGCAGATGAGCTCTTTCGAGCCACCGTCGAGATGTTCAGGCAGACGGGCCTGGTAGTTGAGACTGGGGTGTTCCAGGCCCACATGATGGTATCGCTGGACAATGATGGCCCCGTCACCATCTGGCTCGACTCAACCGATCGGCGCAGGCCCAGAAGGAGCTAGACGGCTGCCGGAGGCCATGTGATCGGATGCCTAACGTGGGGATGGAAAGGCCAGGACGCCGTCGGCTATCGGGATCGCTGCCGCAGGTATGTCCACGGGCAATACGATGACCTGGGAACCGGAGGCCTGTGAGGCCGAGACCACCCCTCTCCACAGCCTCCCGGAAAAGACCAGGCGTCGTCCGTCGCTCGTCCAGGGCGAGTGGGAGAGCGCGTACTGATCGAAGAACGAAAACAGGACGAGCTGCGGTCCTGAAGGGATGAACTCCGCCAGTAGCTTGGACTCGTTCGTGGCCACATCGTACAGGCGCCATGAGAGTGTGCCCCGTGCGTCGGGTGCCGTGACGTAGGCGATCCTGGATCCCTCGGGGGACCAGAACATCGCTATCATCAGGTCACCCACCCCCAGATCGGCGGACGACCCGTCCGCATCGTAGAGCCTGAAGCCCTCGCCCAGGATCACCTGCTGACCCAGGTAGGTCGTGATGCCACTGGTTCCGTGCACGGCCAGGTGGCGCCCATCGGGAGACCAGGACAGGGCCGAGTGGATTACCGGGGCGCGATCGACCCTGGTCCTGGCCCCTTCTGGAGTCGCGATGATGATCACGTGGTCACCTCCCCCGTCCCTTTCCACGTAGGCAAAGTGGGTGTCGATGGGAGACCAGGCCGATACCCGATACCGCTCTGCCAGGGAGTCCACCCTGGTCATCATGTACCCGTCAACCGTGCCACCGGATCCGACGTCTATGAGGATATTGTCCTGCGCGCGGTGGGCCAGCAGGTACCGCGAGTCGAACGACCAGCTCAGCCAGAGCGGTCCGTCACCCAGAATCTCCCGGGGTGAAGCATCGTCGCCGCGGTCGTCGAGCAAGAGCGCAAGGCCATCCTCACGTCCGGCGATGAAGGCAAGATGTGACCCGTCCGGCGACCAGATCGGATAGTGGACAACGTCCTCGGCCAGAAGGCCCACAAAGCCCGTGGCACCGGAGTGCAAGCTGCTCACGGTTCCCTCAGCAAGGTCGGCCTCCAGAAGTTCGACCCGCACATTCTCCACGCTGTCTCCGAAGACGGCCGAAAAGACGATGGTCCGGCCATCCGGCGACCACGTCGGCCAGGTATAGAAACCATCGTCCGCCGGGCTCACCCGGCTCCGGGACGATCCGTCGGGGACGACGGTCCAGATCTCCCCCTCAGGCGTGACGTAGGCGACCCGGTCGATTACGGGGTCGGGTGGAAGTATCTGGGCTTCGGAGGGACTGTCGACGGCCGCGACCACTCCTATAGCGATCAGGCCGCCCGCGGTCACGGCTACGGCGGCAAGGAGCCTCAATTCACCGCCCGTCCGCGTGCCGACGCATCACAGCACACGCAGGCTCATGTCCAGCGCGGGCGCCGAGTGCGTAAGGGCACCGACGGATATGAAGTCGACCCCGGTTTCGGCTATGGCCCGCACGTTTTCCAGACCGACACCGCCGGAAGCTTCGAGGACCACGCTGCCTCCGGCCATTGCGACCGCCTCCCGCAACGTCTCGACATCCATGTTGTCCAGCATGACGACGTCGGCGCCCCCCTTGAGCGCCTCACGGAGCTGGTCCAGGTTCTCCACTTCCACCTCGACCCGAACCGAGTGACGTCCGGCCGACCGGGCCCTAGCTACTATTTCACTCAACCCCTCACCCCGGGCACTCAGCACGCCTATGTGATTGTCCTTGATAAGTATCCCGTCGCCAGCCGATGTCCGGTGGTTGCGAGCGCCCCCGGCGGCGACCGCGTACTTTTGCAGCGCCCGAAGCCCGGGCACGGTCTTGCGTGTGTCGACGATCACCGCCCCGGTACCCGCCACCGCCTCAACGTAGCGGGCGGCAAGGGTCGCGATGCCGCTAAGGTGCTGAAGGAAGTTGAGCGCAGTCCTCTCGCCGCCGAGGATGGACGCTGAGGATCCCTCAAGGTCCAGTACCACGCTGTCACGCTCGACGCGGCTGCCATCGGAAAACGGCAATCGGGTAACGACGTCGGGGTCAATGACCTCAAAGACCGTCTGTGCAATGCGCCCGCCGCAGATCACCCCTGCCGCCCTGGCTTCCACAACGGCCCTGATCCTGCCATCGGGGTGCATCAGTGCATCGGTGGTAATATCGCCGCCGCAGAGATCCTCTGCGACGGCGGCCTCGACGATCCTCCTGACGAGCGGCGGCGGTAGCCTACTCATTGCGCATCGGCATCAAGCCGGGGGGCTCTGGGCATTTTGCTCGTCGGGCCCCGGTCGATCGGAGGGGCGGGACCAGGCTCGCGGCGCTAGACGACGCTCAGCATTCGGTCTAGGGCTATACGAGCGTGTGCCCGGGTTTCGTCGCCAACCCTGATCTGATTTACGACAACACCCTCATTCAGACCGTCCAGCACCCAAAGCAGGTAGGCGGGGTGTATCCGGTACATTGTCGAGCAGGGACATACCACGGGGTCCAGGCAGAATATCGTCTTGTCCGGGTGCTCTGCGGCCAACCGGTTGACCATGCTGATCTCGGTGCCCACCCCCCACACGGTCCCGGGGGGCGACTCCCTTATGGTCCGTAGTATGAATTCCGTGGAGCCATTGAAATCGGCTGCGTCAACCACATCCTTGGTGCACTCGGGATGGACCAGTATCTTGACCTCCGGCTGACGCTCTCTGGCGTAGGCTATCTGCTCGACGGTAAAGCGCGTGTGTACGGAGCAGTGCCCCTTCCACAGGATCATGCGCGCCCGCCTCAGGGCGTCCGGGCTGTGGCCCCCGAAAGGCCTGTAAGGGTCCCACACGACCATCTCCTCCAATCCGATCCCGGACCTGATCGCCGTGTTCCGTCCCAGGTGCTGGTCGGGCAGGAAGAGAATCCGCTCCCCCCTCTCTAGCGCCCATCGGAATGTGGCCGGAGCATTGGAGGACGTGCATACGATCCCGCCGTTGGCGCCGCACAGCGCCTTTATCCCGGCGGTCGAGTTCATGTATGTGATTGGGACTACGCCGCCGTAGGCCCCCAGCACTTCCGTAAGGTCGTCCCAGCAATCGAGGACGTCATCGAGCTGTGCCATGTCGGCCATCGAGCATCCGGCGGTCATGTTCGGCAGGATCACCGATACGTCCCTCTCGGTCAGGACATCGGCGGTCTCCGCCATGAAGTGGACCCCACAAAAGACGATGTACTCGACGTCCTCGCGCTCCGTCGCCTGGCGAGACAGGTTGAACGAATCGCCCCTGAAGTCGGCGAACTCGATGACATCGTCCCTCTGATAGTGGTGGCCCAGAATCAGCAGGCGATCCGACAGACGTGCCTTGGCCGCGCGGATACGTGCGGACAGCTCCGCGGGCTCGATGCGGAGATATTCAGATGGAATGCGCTGCCAGCGGACTCCGGCCTTGAACTCGGCCTCGAGGGTCTCCGATCGCAGCTGGGGGCTACTTTGGCAGAATGCGGACTGTTCTATCTCCGTTACCGGAAGCGCCCGATCCCTCAACTTCTCCTCGATTAGGGTGGCCATCTTCTCCCCCTCTAGCTAGGCGATTGCCGGCCCACGAGCGCCGGCCCCGGCCATCTGCGCGGTACCCACCAGTGCCCAGGGTCCAGTCTTGTCGATGCGCACGTCGATCTCGTGCCCGACTAGTTCATCGGGACTGTCGGCGTCGAAGTGCACCAGCTTGTCGTTTCGATTGCGTCCGGTCGCCCTGCCGCCGCGGACCTGCTCGACGAGCACCTGCTCGGTCCGCCCGAGGAAGGCGGCGTTCAACTCCGCTGCGATGCCTTCCTGCAGGGTCTCTAGCTCCGTCAGGCGACGCTTCTTTTCCTCCGCGGGAACGTCGTCCTCCATCCTTCGCGCCGCTATGGTCCCCTCCCTGGTCGAGTAGGCGGCGGCGTGCACCTTGTCGAATCTGACCTCCTTGAGAAGTTCGAAGGTCCGCTGGAACTGCCGGTCGCTCTCGCCGCAAAAGCCGACAATGACGTCGGTGCTCATCGTCGCGTTGGGTATGCGGTCGCGAATTCTCTCGACCTTTCGCAGGTAATCTTCACGGGTGTAGCCGCGGCGCATGCGCTCAAGGACTTCGTCGTCACCTGCCTGCACGGGGAGATTTATGTGCTCGCAGACCTTCTCAAGGTCGGCCACGGCATCGATTATCCGGTCGCTCATGTCGTTGGGATGGGAGGTGAGAAAGCGCACGCGCTCAAGGCCCTCTACCTCGTTTACCTCTGTGAGCAGGTCCGCCAGGTCCGGGGCCCCGGGCAGGTCATGGCCGTATGAGTCGACGTTCTGGCCGAGAAGGGTGATCTCCTTGACCCCTCGCTTAACGAGCATCTCGGCTTCCCTTACCAGCTCGGCGATCGGACGGCTAACCTCCCTGCCCCTGCGGTAAGGAATGATGCAGAAGGTGCAGAACTTGTCACATCCATGGATTATGGGAACGTAGGTGGCCACCGCCGGCCTGGCCACGAGCGGGCCGACACAGCCCTCCGGGTCGATGCCCAGCCGCTCGCCGAGCAGCTCTATCAGGGGATCGAACTGCTGGGGACGCATGAACACGTCGACGTAGGGGAATCGGTCTCGCAGCTGTTCGGCCCTGGGACCGACCATGCAGCCCATCAGGGCAAGTATGCGATGCGGTCGCGCATTTCTCACGGGCTTGAGGCGCGTGAGGTTGCCGATGACGCGGTCCTCCGCGCTCTGGCGTACGACGCAGCTGTTAAGGACGATGACGTCGGCGTCTTCGGCCCTTGATGCGGGCGCCAGGCCCATCTGGCCCATAGCACTCTCAAGGCGTTCGGAGTCGGCCTTGTTCATTTGGCAACCGACGGTCCAGACGTGATAGCTTTTCACTGGCGTTCGGCTCGGCATTGGGGGTAGATTCGACCTCCGGATAGCGACCCGAGGCCGGGGCGAAGCGGCTCCCTACTCGATGTCAATATAGCAAAGAAACATGCATGATTCAAAGTAGATGCTTGTGAAAAACCACACTATCTGCCCTCTAGAAACGTTATTCGTTACGAATATGAGTTAGGAACGCCCTTTTCATCGATCCCGCCCGTCACCTCGCATCCGAAGGACGAAGGATTGGTAAAAGTTTCACAATTTCGCTGATACGCGGGCCGATTCACGGCCCGCAACCGCGATAGTGTGCGGTGCAGGGCCCAGATGGGTGGATGCCCGGCGCCCCTGCCCTAGCCGAGTGGTGAGAACTCCCGCCCGTCCTGGGAGCCTATCCAGACCTCCCCGCCCTCGAAGTGCTCCTTCTTCCAGATGGGCACGATCTGCTTGATTCGTTCGACCGCGTACTGGCAGGCCTCGAACGCGGCCTGCCGGTGCGCGGCCGAGGAGGCGACCACCAGACTGATCTCGCCTATGTCCACGCGCCCCAGGCGATGACCGATCGCCACGTTGCCAAGGTCCCAGCGCTCGGTCATCTCCGATGCCACCCGGGCCAGCATCTTGTCCGCCATCGGGCGATAGGCCTCGTACTCGAGCATCGTCACCCGCCTGCCGGCGTTGTGGTTGCGTGTAGTCCCGAGGAAGGTAACCACCGCCCCGCTGCCGCCGGTGCGGACCCGGTCCGTCAGCCCGGCCGGATCGAGAGGGCCATCCGTGATGAAGATGCTCGGCGCGCTAGAGGGCGCCACCGGTGCCTCCCCCCGAAACGGGCGGAATCAGCGCGACCTCGTCCCCGTCCCTCAGTTGAAAGTTGTGGTGTTGGTATTCTTCGTTGACCGCCGCGACGATGCGGCTGTGGTCTCTGGGCAGATCCGGGAACAGTCCGCACATGGCATGCGCGAGGTCTCCTACCGTGGCGCCCTCGTCGAGCTCGATGCCGACCGAGGACGATCCGACCGCCTCGCGGTACCCGGCGAAGAGCACCACGCTCACCCTCACCTTCCCCCCTGCCATCCGGTCATACGGCCTCAGCCGCGCTCGTGAGGCGGCGCTGCCCCAGGGCCTGAGGACGCTACTATGCCGGAGGCCATAAGGGCCTGCAGGCGTTCGGCGCTGTAGCCCAGGGTCTCGCCGAGGATCTCGGCAGTATGCTCTCCGACGGCCGGGGCGGACCCCACCTCCATCGGAGTGCGGCTGAACTTGATCACCTTGCCGGTGACCCACATCGTCCCCGCCTGCGGATCGGGCACCTCGACCATGGCCTCCCTCTGGGCCAGGTGAGGGTCTGCGGCGGCGGCGGCCGTATCGTTGATAGGTGCGCACGGCACGCTGTATTCCGAGAGGCACTTGACCGCCTCGTCCGTCCCCCGGCCGCCGAACCAGCTCTCGAGCTCGGCCTCCAGCGTTGCGGCGTTTTCTCTCCTGTCCTGGCGGGTGGCGAACCGGGGGTCATCCACCCATTCCGGTCTGCCGAGCGCCCCGCACAGCCGCTCGAACATCGCCCTGTTAGTGGCCGCGATGAATGCCCAGCCGTCGCGGGTACGGTAGGCGTTGGTGAGCCCGGCGCCGTTGCCCTCCCTCTCGAATTCCTGCCCGTCCCCGAGATAAGCCGAGATCGGTATCTCGTTTACGGTGAATCCCGTGTCTGCAAGGCATACGTCTATGGACTGGCCCTCGCCCGCGATCTCTCGTTCCCTCAGAGCTGCAAGAGCGCCTATCGCGGCGTGCAGGGCCGTGATCCTGTCGATCAACGGGAAGTTTGTCCGGACGGGGGGGCCGCCTGGCCAGCCGTTTGTAGTCATCATGCCGCCCAGGGCCTGGCCAATGGGGTCGAATCCCACCCTGTCGCTGTAGGGACCGTACTGCCCGTAGGCGGAGACGTTGATCATGATGATGCCCCGGTTCAGGCGTCTGAGGTCCTCATACCCGAAGCCCATTGCATCTATCGTGCCCGGTCGAAAATTCTGGAGGAAAAAGTCAGAGACCCGAACCAGGTCCCTCAGGATGTCCTTGCCCTCGTCGGTCCGCAGGTTGACCGCCAGGCTCTTCTTTCCCGAGTTGTACTGGACCCAGTAGGCGCTCTGCCCTCTAACCCGGGGCGAGTTCTTTCGGCTCTCATCACCGGTGGGCGCCTCCACCTTGATTACCTCAGCGCCCATCCGGGCGAACATCAACGCACAGCGCGGACCCGCCTGGTATCGACCCAGGTCGAGCAGCCGCAGCCCGGCCAGCGGCCCGGCCATCAGCCCCGGGCCCCCGATGGCGTATCTTCTGGGGTGCGTGTCACGAGTCCATACCTCCCCTACCCCTACGGGACAGGAAGTCCCTGAAGCCTTCGCGCACGGGCGTCGGCCTTAGGGCTCCCTGCCTTTGTTGCATCTCCGATTCGAACATCTCCTGCCAGCCCGACCCTACCCCGTCGATGAGCAGGCCCTTTATGCCCGCCACCATGCGGGGGTCGTTGGCGGCTATCTGCGTTGCGATTTCCAGGCTGGCTTCCATGAGCTGAGAAGAGGTAACAAGCCGGTTGAGCAGGCCCATGCGGTACGCCTCATCGGCCTCGACCACGCGCGCGGTGAACAGCAGCTCCTTGGCGGCCGGCCACCCTATCTGCATCGGCAGCGACCAGGTGGCGTTGACTCGCCCGTAAGACGCGGCAAGGAAGCGAAAGCTACTGTGCTCGCAGCCGACCCTGATGTCGAAGCTCGAGGCCATGACGGCTCCGCCGCCGTAGGCTAGACCGTTGATGGCGCCGATCGTCGGTGTCCGTATCGACGCGATTGACCAGTCGCGCAGCTCCTGTTCCCTGGTCATGGGAGGGAGGCCGGATTCCTGTCCCGCCACCCGCTCGGCCATCTCGTGTATGTCGGCGCCAGCAGAAAAGGCCCGGTCGCCGCTTCCGGTGAATATGATCGCCCGCACCTCTTCTGATGCATCCAATTCCGAAACCGCGGCGGCAAGCTCCGAACTCAGCTCCTCGTTCATGGCGTTGAGCACTTGGGGCCTGTTGAGGGTGACGGTCGCGACGCCCTGAGCGGACTCGACCAAGAGGGTGTTGTATGTCAAGCGGGCCTCCCGGGCAGGCAATTATAATGTCGGGCTAAAATCGACGGCGACCGCCAAGAGCGCAAGGGGACAAGAAAGTGGCCACTGAGACCGATAAAGTCAGAGAATCCGAGATAGCCGTCCACTGGCAGGAAGAGGAACTGATACAGCCCCTGCCCGGCTTCATAGCCCAGGCCAACATGGCCGACCCGGCGGCCTTTGAGCGCTTCAGCGCGGAGAACTGGCCCGACTGTTTCCGCGAGTACGCAGAACTGCTCGACTGGGACCAGTACTGGCACACCACCGTCGACACGTCCAATCCGCCCTTCTACAACTGGTGGGTCGGCGGACGGCTCAACGCCTCCTATAACTGCGTTGACCGCCACCTAGCGGAGCATCGCAACAAGGCGGCGCTCATATTCGTGCCGGAGCCGGAAGACGAACGACACGAGGTGGTTACCTACCAGGAGCTCTGGGTCAGGGTGAACGAGTTCGCGGCCGTGCTGCGAGAGGCGGGCCTCAAGGCAGGGGATCGGGTCACCCTGCACATGCCGATGGTGCCCGAGCTTCCGATAACCATGCTCGCCTGTGCGAGGCTGGGCATCGTTCATTCTCAGGTCTTCGGCGGCTTTTCCGGAGGGGCCTGCGGCGACCGAATCGTCGACTCTCAGAGCCGCGTGTTGATCACCTCGGATGCGTACTGGCGGGCCGGCAGGCTGATCGACCACAAGGGCAAGGCGGATATCGCAGTACAGCACGCGGCCGACGAAGGCCACACCGTGGAGAAGGTGCTCGTCTGGCGCCGGTACCCAGGACAGTTCAGGTCGGAAACCCCCATGGTCGATGGCCGTGACTACTTCGTCGACGACCTGCTGGCAAGCCATAAGGGCGAGCGCGTCGACCCCGTGTCACTGCCCTCGGAGGCTCCACTGTTCATCATGTACACCTCGGGCACCACCGCAAAGCCCAAGGGCTGCCAGCACTCCACCGGCGGCTACATGTCCTACGTGGCCGGGACGACCAAGTATTACCAGGATATACATCCGGAGGACGTCTACTGGTGCATGGCAGACATAGGCTGGATAACCGGCCACTCCTACATCGTCTATGGGCCGCTCGCCGTGGCAGCCACCACGGTCGTGTATGAGGGCGCGCCCAATTACCCGGACGCCGGTCGCCCGTGGCGCATCGCAGAGCAGCTGGACGTCAACATCTTCCACACCGCCCCGACCGCCATACGCATGCTTCGCAAGGTTGGGCCGGATGAGCCGGCCAAGTACAACTTCCACTTCAAGCACATGACCACCGTCGGAGAGCCCATAGAGCCGGAGGTCTGGCGCTGGTACTACGAGAAGATCGGCAAGGGAGAGGCCGTCATCGTCGATACCTGGTGGCAGACTGAGACCGGCGGCTTTATCGGCACCACCCTGCCGGCCCTTCAGGGCATGAAGCCAGGCAGCTGCGGGCCTGGCGCCCTCGGCATCGTACCGATTGTGCTAAGCGATGATGGTCGGCCTGTTGAGCCCGGCAGTGCCGGCAACATCTGCATCGCCAATCCTTGGCCGGGCAGGATGCAGACGATCTACGGCGACCCTGACCGTTTCATCGAGACATACTTTGCCAAGTTCGCCAAGCAAGATAGCAAGGACTGGCGCGACTGGCCATATGTGACCGGCGATGGTGCCACGATGTCAGAGGACGGCTACATCCGCATCCTCGGCAGGGTCGACGACGTGATAAACGTGGCCGGCCACAGACTGGGCACCAAGGAGCTCGAATCGGCGGCCCTTACCGTAGAGGCGGTCAGCGAGGCTGCTGCGGTACCCGCGTACGACGAGCTCAAGGGTCGGGTGCCGGAGCTGTATGTCTCGCTCCAGCCTGGCTTTGATGGCTCGGACGTTGAGGTCCTGGTCAAGAAGAAGATAACTGAGATGATCGGACCGATCGCCCGTCCCACCCATGTCTGGGTTGCCGACGACCTTCCCAAGACCAGGTCGGGCAAGATCATGCGCAGGGTTGTCGCTGCGATCTCCAATTTCATGGATCCGGGTGATACCACAACTCTCGCCAACCCGGAGATCGTCGCGGAGATAGACCGCCAGGTGCGCGCGGCCAAAGTCGAGATGGGGGTCGTCCCGGAGGAGGAGCTCCGCAAGCTCGAAATGGAGGTCGAGGCCTACGGCGAGAGCTAGTAGGCGGCGATGGCCTCCAGTACCTGCTGATGCACTGACGGCCATGCGCAGACCGCTACCGGGAAGACAGCGCCCGGCTTCCAGGTGAGCGGGGCTCCCCGCTCGTCCGTGATCGCGATTCCAAGCTCTGCGCAGACCGCCGCGCCTGCTGCAACGTGCTCTACGCCCGCGTTGTAGAAGACCTGTGCCCCAAGCCTGCCCGCGGCCAGCTGGAACAGGCCGTGCGGGGCCGATCCCAGGGATAGCAGGCCCGCCGCCCTCGATGCCCAGCCAAGGCTCCGCCCGATCTCATCCGTAAAGCGTCCGGCAGCCACCCCTACCAGAACCTCCGACAGCCGGCCGCCGGGAGCCTCGCTGCGCCAGGGTCTGCCGTTGCGCGTGATCCCCCGGCCCCTCACGGCGGCAACTCGCTCCTTCAGCGGGGGCAGTGCGATCACCCCCAGATCCAGGCTGTTCCCCGGCCCGATCAGCGCTATGCTGACGCCAAACAGCCCCAGGCCCGAGGCGTACAGTCGGGTACCGCACAGCGGGTCGACGAGCCAGAACCGATCACCGCCGCCGCGGTCCACAAAGCCTTCCTCCGAGTAAATGTCGCCGGGTGTTTCGGGCCTGCCGAGCACCGCTTTGATGGCCTCGTCAGAGGCCATGTCCGCCTCGGTGACCAGATCCCCAGGCGCCTTCTCCCAGGAGGCCAGGTCCATGCCCGCGACGGCCGAATCGGCCTGCCGGAAACGTTCCATCAGGCATGCGGTCGCCGCGTCGGTCGCCAGCAGCGATGCCTTGAGGTAGCTGGCCAATCCGCTGCGGCCATCGGCCCTGTCGTCCATGCGCCTTGATCTCCTCGCAACCGGCCTTATCGACTCCCCGGCCCGCGCGAGCGCGCCCTGACCGGTGATCGGAGGCTTCGCTAGCTCCCGACGATCGACACCGTCAGGTGCGAAGGGTGGTCGGCGTCGTGATAGACGGTCTGGAGCGCGGGAATCATGCGGCATTCGGAGGAGATTTCTCCGCCAGTGTTCGGGTTGCGGTCGAATCGCGGAAAGTTTGAGCTGGATATCTCCAGCCGGATTCTGTGGCCGGAGCGGAAAACATTGCTGGTCGCCCACATGTCGATGTCATACTCGATCACCTCGCCCGTAGCAATGGGCTGGCCGGGGCCCCGGCCATTTCGAAATCGAGCCCTGATTATTCCATCGGTAAGGTTCCTCGCATCGCCGTCAGGCGAGACATCGACCAGCTTCGCCGTAAAGTCGGTGTCGGCCGCCGAGGTGGACGCGAAGATCCTGGCCCGCACCCAACCGGTGATCTCAAGATCCCGCTGAAGCGGCGCCGACGAAAATACCAGCACATCGGGGCGCTCTTCTACCTGTCTTTGGTCGTAAGGCCCCCACTTCATCCAGGCGGTGTCGCAGCAAAGTCCGCCCCCAACCGTCGGTGCAGGGTCGGCTGGGTTGTAGACATAGGCATCGGGGTGCTCTTCGCCCGGCGCCTCAAAGCTCAGGGTACCGTCGTCCATGCAGGTCGCCGCCCTCCCCTCGCTGTGCAGATACAGACTGGTTTCCTTCGCCCCAGGCGGCGGCCACTGATCATAGGTCCGCCACCGGTTCTCGCCCATCGCGAATATCTCCACCGGCCCCTCCTCGGGTGCCGGACCGCCTCGCAGGTGGTGATCGAAGAAGCTGAGGAGACGGCTCTCAAGTCCCAGATGATATGCCGCGGCCCGTGTGCCGAAGTCGTAGGCGCCGACGTTGCCCGGGCAGTTTCTCAGGTGCACCCACGGGCCGACGAGCAGGCGGTGGGCGTCTCGCAGCTGCGGCGACTGTGCGGCCCGGCACATGCCCGTATAGCCCCTTATGGTGCCAGCCATGAACAGGTCGTACCATCCTCCGTAGCTGAACGTCGGCACCTTCACCTCGCCCAGCCTGTCCTCGATGCAGACCTCGCTCCAGTACGCGTCGTACTCGGGATGATCAAGCCAGTCCCAGTAATAGTCGGCCAGGCCCCGCAGGTGCGGCTGATCGGTCAGAGGCATGCGCTCAAAGGCCTGCCCCAGGGAGTCCTTGGTGGACAGGAAGCGCTCTTCATCTTCGGCCGACAGCTTCAGTCTGTCGCGGAGGGTGGGCCACATCGCATGGGTCAGAGCCCCCGTTGACCATGTCAGATTGAACCCGAGTTCGAAGGCCCCACCCTGCCATGCCCAGCCGTCGTGGTAATCGGTCGCCGTGTAGCCCGGCGCTATGGCAGCAAGGGATGGAGGAGTTCCCAGGGCCGCGAGCCACTGCGTGGCGCCTCCGTAGGAGATGCCGTACATGCCGACCTTACCACTGCACCACGCCTGACTCGCCACCCACTCGACCGAGTCGTATCCGTCTCCGATCTCCTGGTGGAGCGGCCTGAACTCTCCTTCAGATGCATACCTGCCCCGCACGTCCTGTATCACTACCGCATATCCCTGCCGTGCGGCCTGGACCGCGTGGATCGGTGCGCTTATGTTCTCGCTGGAGGTTCGGTCATACGGCGTGCGCGTTAGCAGCGCCGCGAATCTGCCGTCAGTGTCGGGACGGAACACGTCTGCATACGTAACCGTTCCGTCTCTCATAGGCAGCTCGATCCCGGACTCGAAGAGAACCGCGTGACCTGTCCGGCTGTTGCTCATTTCCTCCCCCATATGCAAGACGCCACCCCGAGCGGGTGGCGTCCAGTATCTGCGGTATTTGGCTGCGGCCCGGGGACGGACTAGCCCGCCCGGGAGACCGCTTTGGAGATGGCTCGTTCGGCAGCCACCCTGGTCAGGTGAATGCGGTAGTCGCCCGATGCGTGAACGTCCGACAGCGGGTCAATATCGTCCGCGGCCACTGAGGCGGCCCCGCGAATCGAATCGGCGCTCAGGGCGGACCCAACCAGCGCCGATTCGGATGCGCCCGCTCGCACTGCCTTCGGCCCCGTGCCGGTAACGCCGACCCGGGCGGCCGTGCAAACCCCGTCTTCGACCGAGACGACGGCACACACACCCACAATGGCGTAGCGCGAAGCCTTGTTGGCTATCTTCTCGTATGCGGCGCCCGTACCTGCCGGGATCGCCTTTATTCTTATGTCAGTAAGAATCTCGTTTGCATTGAGCGCGGTAGTGAGCAGGTCGACGAACATGTCATCGGCCGCAATCGTGCGGGTTCCACTTGACGACGTGGCCTCGAACTCTGCTCTCAGGGCGACCACCACGCCCGGCATGTCCCCCGCCGGGTCGGCGTGAGAGACACTCCCACCGATCGTTCCCCGGTTCCGAACCTGCACGTCCGCCACCAGGCCGGCCGCCTCGGCAAGGACCGCCACCTTCGAGCAAATGAGTTCGGAGGTCATCAGCTGGTTGTAGGTCGTCATTGGTCCTATCGAAAGACCATCGCCCGAGTCGGTGACACCGGACAATGCTTCTATTTGACCCAGGTCGATCAGCACCTCGGGCTCTGCAAGCCGCAGCTTCATAATCGGCACCAGGCTGTGGCCGCCGGCGAGAAGCTTGGCAGAGTCGCCGTGGTCTTCGAGCAGGCCGATGGCGTCGGCGACGGTGGAGGGGGCGTAGTATTCAAAGGCTGAGGTGGTCATCTTGTTCTCCCGCTCTTAATCCCAGGAAATCGGAGATCGGGTTTGGGTTCAGGGTGTCCGTGCTGGCCGGGAGCGAATCAGGAGTTCGCCTTTTCGGCCGCGTACCGGACCGCTTTCACAATGTTGTGATATCCGGTGCAACGGCACAGGTTGCCGGCGAGCGCATGCCTGATCTCCTCCTCGGAGGGATCGGCGTTGCTCTCAAGCAGGGCGACAGAGGACATGATCATGCCCGGGGTGCAGAATCCGCACTGCAGGCCATGCTCTTCCCAGAAGCCCTCCTGAACCGCGTGAAGCTGACCGTCTCTCTCCAGTCCCTCTACGGTCGTCACCTCGGCCCCGTCCGCCTGTACTGCGAAGACGGTGCAGGACTTGACACTGCTGCCGTTTAGTATCACGGTGCAGGCGCCACACTGGCTGGTGTCGCAGCCGACGTGTGTGCCGGTCAGGTTCAGGACCTCCCTGAGGTAGCTGGATAAGAGCAGGCGAGGCTGGATATCGCTGGTGTGTTTCTCCCCGTTGACTGTAACGGTGATTGTCTTGCCCATAGACGCCCTCCCCGGCCGGCCATTTGCGGGCGCCCACAGGCGCCCCGGACCCAAAAGCAGGGCGGATTATAACAGGGAATTATTTGACCTACCACAGCGGTCACGGCGGCCCTGATCGTCGTCACCGGGCGGCATGATGCACGCGACGAACCGATTCAAGCGGGCCCAATTCGGAGACGATCTCGCCCGGTCACTCGTGGCGGCGGCATTGATCCTGGCCGTTCTGGGCGGAGCGATATGCGAAGACTCGGCGCGTCCCGAGCCGCAAGCGGTCTCGCCGGACCCGGCTCCCACCCGCGGCGCAGCCGCCAACGGAGCGGAGGACGGCATCCGGTCGCAATCGGTCGACCCCCGTCCTGAGGCCACCGTCCCGCGGTTCATCCATTCGGAGGAGGCGACCGACGTGGCGGCTGCTGCGTCGGGTCTAAAGGAGATCTCCAGCGGCCTCGGCTACGCCCTGGTCCCCTCCCGGCTGCCGCCGCACTTTGAGCTTACGAAGGCCCGCCTCGTCGATTTTCCCAGACGAGCCATGGCCACCACCTTCTTTGAGAGAGGTCAGCTGAGGCTCGCCCTGTTCTATCCCGCCTTCTTCACCCCCTCACCCGAGCATGTGGACGAGCCCGGCATCTTCTCGCCACCGGAGGACGCGGTGGTCAGGGTGGTCGTTTCAGGCGAGCTTGCGTACCTGATGAAGGGAGAATGGGACGAGGACACCGTCCAGCTCCTCGCCTCCTACACCGCGCAATGGGACTACAACGGTCGCCTGACGCTCTACTTTTCTTACCAGGCAAGCCCGGGAGACGTGCGGTGGGCCATGCTCTCGGCCAATACAAGGCGCAACAGCTGGATCGACGTTGGCGGGCTGATAGAGATCGCAGAGTCCGTCATTGCGATTCGATGAGCGCAGGGCCCAGCTGCCCCGCCAACGCCGGGTGCCTCGTGTCTAAAGGGCTCGCAGCGGGGCTGTGTTAGATTACGCTGCACCTTGAGAGTTCAGTCGCTGCACACGATCCCGGCCGGTCGCCAGAAGGTCTTTGACACCTTGCTGTCAGCGTCCGCGCTGAGGGGCTGCATACCGGGATGCGAGTCATTCGAGGCTACTGGCGAGGGAAGCTATCAGGTCACCATGAACGTGGGGATCGGGGCCGTCAGGGGCAAGTACCAGGCGACGGTGGATCTTTCCGAGGTCAACAGCCCGGAATCGTTCCGCATGACGGTCCAGGGAAAGGGTTCGGCCGGCACCATCAAGGGCGAAGGCCTGGTGAAGCTGACCGAGATCGAAGGGGCGACCGAGGTGGAGGTAGACGGACAGGTCCAGGTGAGCGGGGTTATCGCGAGGGTTGGCCAGCGCCTTCTGTCAGGCGTATCAAAGTCCCTGCTAGGCCGCTTTTTCGACTGCATGACCGAAAAAGTCCTCGCTGCCTGATCGTCCCCAGGTGCGCAGCCGGGCCCTCGGGACAGGTCCGGCCGATCGCAATCCTGGAGCCTTCGTTTTCCGCAAGCCGTGTGGCCCTTGCATCCCGGG
Source organism: Dehalococcoidia bacterium (assembly GCA_965207145.1). GTDB lineage: Bacteria > Chloroflexota > Dehalococcoidia > Lucifugimonadales > UBA2962 > CAUZIR01. Next base: position 2,229,673 of record OZ242262.1, read on the forward strand.
AAGGAGGTAGGGTCTGGTCAGTAGACGTGACAATGTTGAGGTCAGAGAGTCGAGTGGGGTGCTCACGCTCATCCTGAGCGATCCGGCTACCCGCAACTCGATGAGTGCCGAGATGGCGGCCGAACTCTCGGCCGAGATAGACCGCTTCGAGGGAGCTTCGGATCTGCGCGTCCTGCTCGTCACCGGCAGGGATCCCGCCTTTTGCTCGGGCGCCAACGTGCGACGGATGTCAGAGGCCAACCTGGAACGTGTGCCGTCCAGGCCCCCGGGACCTGATGCCTGGACCGAGCTGGCGGAGGCCGCCGCGGAGCCGGGCGAAGAAGATTCGGGTGAGGTGGAGGAGATGGATGCTGTTCGCCTGCTGCCGCTGCGACTCCATCGTCTGCGCAAGCCGTCTATAGCGGCCGTGAACGGCCCCGCCGTCGGCCTTGGAATGGGGGTGGCACTGGGCTGCGACATCCGCCTGGCATCGGAGAAGGCGACGTTCAGCGAGGGGTTCGTCAAGATGGGTCTGATACCGGCGGACGGGTCGTGCTGGCACCTTCCGCGGATGATAGGCATGGGCAACGCTCTCCTACTGCAATACACGGGCGACGCGATCACCGCCGACGAGGCGTTTCGCATGGGCCTGGTGTCGAGAGTGACCCTTCACGAGGATCTGGTTGGCGTCGCAACGGAGCTGGCGCGGCGCCTGTCCGGCGGGGCGACCTACTCGATGTCGCTTATCAAGCGGCTGGCGCATGTCTCCCTGGAGGTGGACCTGGAAGAGAGCATGCGGCTGGCGGGCTGCGCCCAGGCACTGTCACGACGGACCATGGATCACCGCGAGGGGGTCGATGCGTTCATGGATAAACGCGCACCCCGATTCCGCGGGAGGTAGTGCACGAACCAGGGGCGCCGGGTCAGGCTAGTGCGGCGGTGAGCCGAGGAACCAGCGGAGGGTCTCCTCGAAAGCGCCCGGCATTTCCTGGTGCAGCCAGCGTCCTGTGCCCTCGATCTCTGCCAGCCTGCGCCGGCCGAGGCTCTCTGCGATGTCCACGGCCTCACCATGGGTCAGGTCCCGGCTGAGCCGCCCTCTCAGCACAAGCGTCGGGCAGCCGATGCGACTCCAATCGGCCCAGAGTTCGTCGGCGGACGCCATGTAGGCCGGGTAGGCGGCCGAGTCGTGCTTAAAGGAGCGGCCGCCGTCCAGGCCACCACCACTCAGGCTCCGTCCCTGCCGGTCGAGCACCGAATCGGCGGCGCCCGGTCTCTGTCGCTTAAGGTAGCCCACCATCTCGTCGAACGATGCCCATTCGCTCTCGGCTTGGTCCTCCCGTGCCTCAAGGTCGCAGATTGCGAGGGAGGAAACGGCGTCGGGCAGGTCAGCCGCGAGCCTGGCCGCGAGCCTGGACCCTGCGCCGTGACCTATGACCACGGCTCCCTTTAACCCGATCTCTTTAGTGAACGTGGAGATGTCAGAGTAGATATCTTCGAAGCGATACTCGGCGGCGGGCGGACGGTCGGCCCCTCCGTGTCCTCGCAGCTCCACGGCGTATACGTGGTGGGATGCGCGAAACCCCGGGGCAAGCAGGTCCCAGGTTCTGGGAGAGTCACCCAGGTCATGGATGAGCAGCATCTGGCTCGGGCTCTTCCCGCCCCAGTCTATGTATCCGATCCGCAGGCCTGACGACCCGTACGTACGGCGAACGGGCCTGGGTTGCGTTCTCCCCGGCCCGGCCGGTCCTCTGCTGACCATAGTTAACGCTCAGGGCCAGTTCAGCGAAGCGCCGTCGTAGATCTCTTCCAGGAATCGGGTGGTGAATGCAGCCTGGTAGTCGAACGGCTGGGGAATGGCCTCGAACTCGAGGAGGTGATCGTACAGGGCCTTCCACTGGGCATCCGTCATCGCTCCTAGACCGGCCCTTCGCGTTGCATCACCGACGGCGTCCTCAAGCTCGGTCCTGAGCATGAACGCCTGATGCTCGGGGTTTTCTTCCGGCGCGAACTTCATGACGATGTCCACGGTTTCGTCCGGGTTGTTCAGGGCGTACTCCAGTCCCTTCATCGTCGCCCTGAGGAACCTGGTTACAAGGTCCGGGTCGGATTCTGCGGTCTCCGAAAGCGTTATGTATGTCAGGCCCATGGTCGGGACGCCAAAGTCGGCGGGATCCCAGACGACCACATCGAAGCCCAGTCGCCTGACGGTGTCGGGTTCATTGGACTTGAAAACGGCCAGAACGTCGACCTGCCCTTCGGTCAGTACTCTGGGATCAAAGCCTACGCGGACCTCCTGGATCCTGGAGCGGTTGACGCCCTCGGACTTGATCATGGCCAGGTAGTCAGGAGGCACCGAGATCTTGTAGCCGAAAATCTTGCCTTCCCAGTCGGCCAGGTCCCGGATTCCGCTGTCGGCCAGTGCCATGTAGCCCTGCTCACCCTTCTGGCCGAACAGGGCGATGGCGACGATCGGTGCCCCCGGGTCGGACCGGCGCTTGAGCACGGAAGTGGCCGCGGCCGTGGTGAAGTGGACATCGCCGGAGAGCAGCAGCTTAAGGTGCTCTCCCGTGGATGCGTGCCGTATATCGACTTCCAGACCCTGCTCTGCGAAATAGCCGTTCTCCTGGGCCACGTATGCGGCTACGAACGGGAGATTCGCCTGTGGCTTAAAGCCGGCCATGAACACCACCTGGCGCACCTCGGCAGGCTCCTGCCCGCCGGAGCAGGCGACCAGGACGATCGACACCAGCAGGACCAGCGCGGAAAGAGGCAACTTCAGGTTCAGTCGGGATTGCTCGCTGGGTAGGCGCCCGAGGAGACCGGAATGGGGTGTGTTCATCATCGGTTCACTGCAGTCTGAAGTTTGCCCGGTTGCACTCGAGTAGATAGCGAGTTGCAACTAAATGGTAGTTTAGTACCCTAGGTCATTAAGTCAACAGCCCATCGGAGGAGTTATGCGCGCCACGCTAAGGCGTAGCGATCCGGTAACCAAGGCCCTAGACCTGGTAGGCGACAAGTGGACGTTGGCGGTCCTCCGCGACCTGCTGCGCGGTAACACGCGGTTCTCGCAGCTCAAGGCGTCGGTGGCCGGTATCGCCAGCAACATCCTCTCGGACCGTCTTCAGCGCCTCGAGCGGAATGGGATAGTTGAGCGCCAAGTCTACAGCGACCATCCGCTGAGGGCGGAGTACAGGCTCACGCGCAAAGGCCACGAGCTTGGAGTCGTCGCGGGCGCGCTTGCCGCGTGGGGCGCCAGACACCTGTCGGACGAGCGGTACCTGGTTCACCAGAAGTGCGGAAACACGGTGGAAGTCCGCTACTTTTGCACCCAGTGCGATCACACGATCCGCGGATCGGAAGTCAGGCTGATCGGCAGATAGAGCAGGACCCCGACGGGTGGGCCCAGGCTGTCCGAAGGGAGTCGCTAGACGGCTCGCTCGCTCTCGTGCCAGAACAGTATGCGCTTCTCGCCGTACCAGGTGAGCGCCGTGAGCGATATGCCGATCACGGCCAGCACCACCACGGAGGCGAACAGCCTGGGCATGTTCAGGTCGTTATGAGCCACGATGATCACGCTGCCAAGGCCCCGGTCCCCGGTGAACCACTCCCCTACCACCGCGCCGATCACCGATAGAGGCACGGCGATCCTGAACGCGGCGAACATGTACGGCAGCGCACTGAACCCCCTCAGCTTCCAAAGCACCTCGGCGTTTGAAGCATCCAGCGACTTGAAGAGGTCAAGTGCCTCGGGGCTGGCCGAGCGCAGTCCCGCCAGCGTGTTTACCAGCACAGGGAAGAACGTGATCAGCGAGGCCACGAGGATCTTGGGGAATGAGCCGAATCCGAACCAGATCACGAACAGGGGCGCGACCGCCACGATGGGCGTGACCTTTACCAGGACGGCCAGCGGCAACAGGCTTCTCTCCAGGGCGCGGGACTGGGACATTATGATGGCGCCGGTGATCGCCACCGTGGCGCCCATCGCGAATCCCCCGAGGGATTCACCCAGGGTGATGGCGCCGTGGAAGGCGAAGTACTCTATGTCGACGAACAGGTCGGACAGGATTGCGGAAGGAGCGGGCACCAGATACTCTGCTACGCCGCCGATGCGCACCCATAGCTCCCAGACCGCCGCGGCCAGCGCCAGGGCGATCGCCGGCGGCAGCAGGTAGGCGCCCACACCGAGCACGTCCTTCCATCGCCCGAGGGCCAGGCGGACCGATGCGCGTTCTTGCCCCCTCCGGGAGCCGGTTACTGAGCCTTCCATTTCCTATATCGCGACGCCCATGGACAGGGATTCGCGGATGCTGGAGCACAGCTCGAGGAAGCGCACGGACTGCTCGATTTCGGCGTCCCTGGGCCGTTGGAACTCCACCTGAATCTCGTTGAGAATCCGGCCCGGTCTCGCGCTCATCACGAGCACCCTGTCTGCGAGCAGTGCTGCCTCTGCCACGCTGTGGGTAATGAAGACGACCGTCTTGTCCGTGGCCTCCCAGAGTCCCAACAGTTCGTAGCGCATCGACTCTCTTGTGATTTCGTCCAGCGAGCCGAATGGCTCATCCATCAGCAGCACCTCTGGGTCGAAGGCGAAAGCCCGCGCCAGCGCGACCCTCTGCCTCATTCCTCCGGAGAGTTGATGGGGATAGTAGGAGCCGAAATCCCCCAGACCGACTGACTCCATCACCTCTGCGGCGCGGCTCGGCCTGTCGGCTGGACCCGGGTTGAGCTCGATCGGCAGCCTGATGTTCTCAAGGACAGTACGCCATGGAAGCAGCGCAGGGTCCTGAAACACGTAACCGATCGATTTGCCCGCCCTCGCGACCCTGGGCTCTGCGTCCCCTATCTGGACGGTCCCCGCTTCGGCATCCACCAGCCCTCCCAGGATCTTAAGGAGCGTCGTCTTGCCGCATCCGCTGGGTCCGATCACGGCGACGAACTCCCCCGGAGACACTTCCACGGAGACATCCTCCAGCACCGGGAGCGTTAGCCCATCGCCGGAAGGATAGGACTTGTGCAGTTTCCGGGCGCAAATGCCCGGCGCCGCCTCGCGGGAATCCTGGGAGGTAGAACCGGCTCGGCCGAGTAGTGTAGATCGGCGCAAATCCTCTCTCCACGGCTGTTTCACCTCAGAGAGGCGTCCCGGCCATTGTTAAATCAAAGTAAGATGCCGTGCTTCCGGGGCCTTCTCGACCCCGGAGAGATGGACGACGGGCTCAGTTTACCCCCGGCGTCTGTCCGGACAATCCTTCCTTGAGGGCCTCCGCCACGGCGGTGTACTCGCGCATCACATCGTCGCTGAGCAGGACGGTCGGCTTGTGAGTCTGCCGATAATCGGGACTGAGACTGAACCTGCCCAGGAAGGGTAGATCGAGTTCCTCAGCCAGGCTCTCGCCGCCTCCCGAGCCGAACACATCGCCCGCAAAGTTCTCAACGACACCCAGCACTTTGACCTTGAGGGTCCTGATCATGTTAATGGAACGCCGGGCGTCTACGACGGCGAGCTCCTGGGGGGTTGTCACGACCACGAAGCCGTCCAGCTGCAGGGTCTGCATCACGGTCAGCGGGGCATCCGATGTACCCGGCGGAAGGTCTACCAGCAGGTAGTCCAGTTCTCCCCAGGTAGTGGACTGAAGCAGCTGGTTTATGGCGTTGTGGACCATAGGTCCGCGCCAGATGATCGCCTCGTCCTCTTTCTTCTGGAAAAAGCCCATCGACATCACGCGGACGCCGAATCGTTCGGGAGGCAAGAGCTTCTTGGACTGGTCCATCTCGGGCGGCTCGAACACCTTCATGGCCCGCACCACATTGGGACAGTCGATATCCACGTCTAGTAGCCCTACCCGGTCACCGCCCTGGGCGAGGGTAACGGCCAGGTTGACCGCGACGGTCGTCTTGCCGACCCCACCCTTGCCACTGTAGACGCCTATGGTATGCCCGATGCCCTTGAGCGCATCTGTGATCGCACGCCGCTGCGCGAACTGGCGCTTCATCGACTCCAGTCGTGCTCTGGCCTGAGGGTTCGATGCCGGGGACGGCGTCGGTCTCTGCGTCATGGTTAGGTGGCCACCATCCACATCCAATGATATCCAGCGAGTTGCAACAAAAAGGGGGCCTCCGTGGGCCCCCTCCTAGCGGCTGCCGGCCAGTCTAGTCCAGCCCCAGTTCCATCTTGCCCTCGTCGGAGATCATGTCCGGGGTCCAAGGGGGATCGTAGACCAATTCGACATTAACGTCGTCAACGCCCTCAATCTCGGCCACTCGCCATTCGGCCTGCTGGGCGATGTAGGGGCCCATTCCGCAGCCTGCGAAGGTCAGCGTCATCTTTATGTCGATGTCTCCACCATCGACCTGACAGTCATAGATCAAGCCCAAATCGACGACGTTGATCGGAATCTCCGGGTCGTAGACGTCTCTAAGGGCCTCGATCACCTCTTCCTTGGTTATGGTTGCCGTACTCGCCATCGATGCTCCTTGCCAGGCAGGTGGGTCGACCTGTCCGTCTCGACCTAGCTCGCGTCCGGACGTGTTCGCCTAGGGATCTATGGGCCCAGCGGTGAAAAATCATTCTAGGGTTGCCGGAAAACGGGTGTCAATCTGAACTAGCTGCAATTAGTGCCGTCTGTTGCGACTCTGGGGCCCGCCGCCTGTCCCGGATGAGTCGCTCACGGCTCGTCCTTTCAGCCCCCGAGCCAAGGAGGCCTACCAGTAGGCTGGCTGCAGTGGCAGAATCGAGTCTTGCGTTCGGGGCCGTCAGTAGATTTGTCCGGGCCTATACACTCAGGTACTTAACGCCCGTGAGCCTCTCGGATGCTTGCCAGAGACTGTGGGCAGCCCGCCGGTCATGGGAAGCGGGCGTCGAGGCGACCACGACCGGGAACCCGCGCTGGCCCAGCAGGCCATCTGGTCCAAAGTACTGTCCACCCCGGGCCGCCGGGTCGACAGACGCGCGAAGGATGGGCAGGGCTCCCATCCCCGGGTTCTGGAGCAGGCCGTGAATGAGTGCGCGCAGGGGCCTCAGCCACCGGCGCCTGAAGAAATGGGCACCAAGGTTCGTTGCCACGCTTCCGGGGTGCGCGGCAAGGGCTAGGGTATCGACTCCTGCGTGCTCGAACCGGCGCCGCAGTTCATAGGTGAACAGCAGGTTCGCTAGCTTTGAACGAAAGTAAGCCCCCCACGCCGAGTATCCGCCTTTCTCGTAGAGCAGGTTGTCAAAGTCGATCTGCGCCATGCGATGGGCGTTGCTACTGACCGTTACTACACGGGCTCTCGGAGTGCTGACCAGAGTGTCGAGCAGACGTCCAGTCAGGGCGAAGTGTCCCAGATGGTTAGTGCCCATCTGGCTTTCGAAACCGTCCGCGGTCCGAGAGTACGGAACCGCCATGATCCCGGCATTGTTGACGAGCACATCCAGGTGTGAGTTGCATTCGCTAAATTCGCGGGCGAACCGCTCGATCGACTGAAGGCTGCCAAGATCGAGTTCCATAAGGCGGACTCTCGCGCCCGGTTGCTCCGATTTGATCCCCAGAAGTGCACGCCTTCCGCGTCCCTCGGATCGGCATGCAAGGATCGTGTCTGCACCGCTCCTGGAGAATCGCCGTGCGGCCTCCAGCCCGATTCCGCTGCTGGCACCGGTCACGATCACGACCTTGCCGGTCAGATCAGGCATCCGGCCGACCGTCCACCGCCCTCGTCCCCTGCCCATTAGCATAGCGGCCCCCGGCACAATGACCCTCTTGTCGGACCCTCCCCGTGTGCACACCTCTTGGCCGGGGTGCAGCGAGATGTAAGTGGGACGCTGCCCACAATCCCTGCGGTCTCCAGATCTAAGCCGCGGTCATCCTGTCGATCGGCACTGCCGATCCAACATTGGGGGTCGTGGGTCTGGGTGCCCATCCGTCATACGGGCGTCACACGAGGTAGCCACGATGATAAGAACATCGCCCTTCGCCACTAGCCGTCGACCATGACCTTGCGCAGGTCTATTACCTGATCCCTGAGCAGCGCGGCCCTCTCGAACTCAAGGTTCTTTGCCGCCTTCTTCATCTCGGACTCTAGATCCTTGATCAGCCTCAGGATGTCCGCTTTGGGCAGGTCTGCGCCGGTGACCTCGGGCGCGCGGGTCTCCGCCACTTCTCTCACCCTCTCGGTGATATCCCTGACGGCCTTGCGTATGCCCTGAGGTGTTATGCCATGCTCCCTGTTGTAGGCCTCCTGGGTCGCCCGCCGGCGTTCGGTCTCGTCTATTGCCCGCTTCATCGAGTCGGTAACTCTGTCCGCGTACATGACGACGTGTCCGTCGACGTGGCGCGCGGCCCTCCCGACCGTCTGAACCAGAGAGGTTTGGGACCGAAGGTAACCCTCCTTGTCCGCGTCCAGAATCGCCACGAGGCTGACCTCTGGGAGATCGAGCCCCTCCCTGAGCAGGTTTATGCCCACTACTACGTCGTAGATGCCCAGCCTCAGGTCACGCAGGATCTCGCTGCGCTCCAGGGTGTCGATCTCGGAGTGCATGTGATGCGTGCGGATCCCCACCTCACGCAGGTAGTCGGCCAGCTCTTCGGACATGCGCTTGGTGAGGGTGGTTACTAGGCATCTCTCGCCCCTGTCGACGCGCGTGTGTATCTGCTGCAGGAGATCGTCTATCTGACCCTTGGTGGGCTTGACCTCGATCACCGGATCCGTGAGACCGGTCGGCCTTATGACCTGTTCGACTATGCGCTGGCTGTGCTCGTACTCGTAGGGTCCGGGAGTCGCCGATACGTAGATGCTCTGGTTCACTCGCTCCTCGAACTCCCCGAAATTGAGTGGCCGATTGTCCAGCGCCGACGGCAGCCTGAAACCGTACTCGACCAGCACTTCCTTGCGCGAGCGGTCGCCGCCGTACATCGCCCTGACCTGGGGAAGGGTCATGTGGGACTCGTCGACGAATATTAAAAAGTCGTCTGGGAAATAATCGAGGAGCGTGTACGGGGTGCTGCCCGCGGCCCTTGCCGCGAGGTGGCGAGAGTAGTTCTCTACCCCGGCGCAGTAGCCGGTTTCCCGGAGCATCTCCATGTCGTACTTGGTCCTGGATTCAAGTCGCTGCGCCTCAAGGAGTTTTCCGCAGGCCTTAAGGACAGAGAGCTGCTCCTCGAGTTCGGCTTCGACACCCTCTATGGCGGCGATGAGCCTGTCGTGGGAGGTCACGAAGTGCTTGGCCGGGTAGATCTCTATGTCGTCGCGATCATCAAGCACCTCGCCTGTCAACGGATCCAGCTGGACGATGCGATCGACCTCGTCTCCCCAGAACTCTATGCGCACGCCCACTCCCTCCTCGTAGGCGGGCAAAAGCTCCAGTGTGTCTCCGCGAACTCGGAACTTGCCGCGACCGAGGTCGAAGTCGTTGCGCTCATACTGCATATCCACCAGTTGGCGGATGAGTTTGCCGCGATTCTTGGCCTCCCCCTTACGCACGTAGGCGACGAAGCTCTGATACTCCTCCGGAGATCCCAGTCCGAAGATGCACGAGACCGAAGCGACTATCAGCACGTCGCGCCTTGTCAGCAGGGCCCGGGTGGCCGCGTGGCGGAGCTTGTCGAGCTGCTCGTTGATATCGGCGTCCTTCTCGATATACGTGTCGGTGCGCGGCAGGTAGGCTTCGGGCTGATAGTAGTCGTAGTAGCTGACGAAGTACTCGACGGCGTTGTTCGGGAAGAATTCGCGAAACTCGATGGCAAGCTGGGCGGCCAGGGTCTTGTTGTGCGCCAGGACCAGGGTGGGCCTCTGGACCTTCTCGACGACGTTGGCCATCGTGAAGGTCTTACCGCTGCCCGTTACCCCGAGAAGCGTCTGATGGCGCAGCGCCCGGTCAATACCCTCCGCCAGGGCCTCGATCGCCTGCGGCTGATCGCCCGTTGGGCGCAAGTCAGAAACGATCTCAAAGCGGGACATTTCAGCTTGATTGTACAGGCGGGGCGTCACGACGCCCTGTCGTAAGCCTATGAGGGGACGGCCACTCATCGGGCCGAACGGAGCCCCCCCGCAAAGGGGGATCGCCCGGTAGCTGATTCGGGGGGGCCGGAAGGGACATTAGCCCAGTCGTTCTGGGAGCCGGGACGAGAGCCCTAACCCGCCGAGAGTCGCTCAAGCGCCGCGCGAACGCGCTCCTCGGTCGTCAGGTCCGGATCATGGGGCAACGAGGAGATCGCTTCCCTTGCTTCGGCAAGCGAGTAGCCCAGGGCGGTCAGCGCCTCGATCACCTGCGGCGCCCCCTCCACGCCTGCTGACACTTCCCATTCGCGAGCCAGCTGGCCCTTCAGCTCGAGGACGATCCTCCCGGCGGTCTTCTTGCCGACGCCCGGAACCCGGCTGAAGGCCGCAATATCCTCGGTGGCGACGGCCGTCGCCAAGTCCTGGGATGTGAACATGGACAGCACGCTGAGGGCCAACCGGGGCCCGACGCCGGTTATGCCCAGCAGGGATTCGAAGCTGATCCTGGAATCGTCGGACGTGAAACCGTAGAGGGTAACGCTGTCCTCCCTAACCTGAAGCGAGGTGAACAGCCGCACGCGTGCTCCGGCAGGCCCGATACCGGGGACCGTCGACGTCGGTACATTGACCCTCACGCATACGGCGCCAAGGTCCACGTCGACCCAGTCGACGCCGATCCTGGCCACCTTTCCCTCAATTGCCGTGATCATGGCTCCCCGGTCATCGTACTCGCCAACCTGACCACTCCGCCCGCCTTCAGCCCTTCAGCTCCAGCCCCTCGGCCCGATGGGCGTTGATGTGACAGAGGGCGACGGCGAGGGCGTCAGCGGCATCGGTCGTCTCAGGCTGGTCAGCGAGCTGGAGGATGATCTGCACCATATCTCTTACCTGCTCCTTGGAGGCCCCCCCGTAGTCGGTCACCGCCTGCTTGACCTGGGTGGGCGAATACGTGGTCACAGGCAGGCCCCTCCTCGCGCCCGCCAGCATGGCTATGGCCTGTGCCTGCCCGATGGCCAGGGCGGAGCGTACGTTCTTGCCGGCAAATGGCTGCTCGATGGCGACCGCGTCGGGACCCCACTCATCCAGCAGGATTTCCAGCTCTGAGAAGATGGTCGCCAGCCGGTCCGACAGGGTGGCTCCCGAGCGGGGGGTGAGTGTGGCAGAGGCGATGTGGGTAACGTCTTCTCCAAGTGAGTCCACTAGCCCGACGCCCATGTGCACGGTGCCGGGGTCGATTCCAAGAACCCTCAGATCAGAATGATCGCTACGTTCAGCCAAAGGACAGTCACGGGGCGGAGTTATGGGGACTTCGTGGTCGACCGAAGGCGCAGCCCCGGATACGCGGGACCGTCGTTTCGTCAGGATTCGGCGCCATATTCGGCCAAGACCTGTGCGGGGAAATCACCGTTGGAATATACCCGCTGAACGTCGTCCAGCTCCTCCAGCTGATCGAGAAGCCGGAGCGTCCTCTTGGCCGTGCTTTCGTCCAGTGTCACCAGATTCTTGGGCAGCATGGCCAGCTGCGAGGAGACGATCACGGCGTTGCACTCGGCCATGGACTGTCTGATTGTCTCCAGGGCCTCGACTGGCGAATGAATCTCAATGGTGGATTCGTCAGCCTCGAAATCGTCAGCTCCGGCGTCTATGGCGGCAAACGCGAGTTCCTCGATGGATTCGGCATCCGCCTCGACGACGACCACGCCGCGCTGATCGAACTGCCAGGCAACCGAACCGACCTCCGCCATGCTGCCGCCCGCCTTCGTAAAGGTGGATCGGACTGCCGACACGGTGCGCTTGCGGTTGTCCGTCAGCGCTTCGAGCAGGATGGCCGTCCCTCCGGGACCGTAGCCCTCGTAGCGAACCTCGGACACGTTGTCGCCCTCACCTCCCCCGCCAACGCCGCGGCTGACGGCTCTTGTTATAGTGTCGGCGGGCATGTTGGCGTCCTTTGCACGCTGGATCGCCATGCGCAGTCGGAAATTCGCGTCCGGGTCGCCGCCGCCTTCTCGGGCGACGACGATGATCTCCTTTGCCAGCTTGGTGAACAGCTTGCCGCGCCGCGCATCTGTGACCGCCTTGGCATGCTTGATCTGTGCCCACTTGGAATGACCGGCCATCTCAGATCCTCTGCTCGATCATAACTCGCTGGGCGGGTCTACCACCATGAGACCGTGGGCCAGGTCGATCTCCACAATGACATCCTTTACAGCCGGCAGGAGAATCTGTCTGCCGTCCGCGCAGTCGACCACGTAGACGTCGTTCGCTCCGGTCTCCAGCACTTGGGACACCTTGCCGAGGGTCTCGGACCCTGTCGTAGATGCGGTAAGTCCGATCAACTGGAACTGGTAGTAGGAATCAACCGGTGTCGGCGGCAGCGCCGCCGCCTCCACGGTGAGTTCGGCGCCCCTCATGCCGTCGGCCTCTCCACGGTCAGAGACCCCCTGCAATTTCGCGACCACATAGCCCTTGTGCGGTCGGCTCCGCTCCACTGTCAGCGGGACATCGCCCGCAAACACCCGGGTGCCGGGTACGAATCGATCGGGGGACTGGGCGAAGTGTTCTATCCTGACTTCGCCCCTGATGCCCCAGGGCCCCAGTATTCTCCCTACCGCCACACGTTCTTCTGTCATCGTGCAGGCGTCAGATCAGCGCCAGAGAAAGGGATCTACTCACCTGAGCGAGCGATCATCGCAGGGTCGGGGACCGTCGAGACCTCAACTGAAGGCTCCCCTTGCGGGAACGCTTCAGACTATTTCCAGTACGGCCCGGGTACCGCGCTTAATGGCGGCAACCCTAAGGAGGGTTCTGATGGACTGGGCAACCCTCCCCTGACGGCCTATTACCTTGCCCTTGTCGTCGGGCGAAACCTCAAGGCGCAGGAGTAGTCTCCCTCCATCCTCCTCTTCCTCCTCTATGACCCGAACCTCGTCCGGCTTTGAGGCTATGGATCTTACGATGTACTCGACCAGATCCTTCATAGTCCGCTCCTGGCGAGCTATTCTTCCGTCTGCTGCGACGCGTGGGTTTTTAGGAGGCGGGAGACCGAATCCGTGGGCTGGGCTCCCTTCCCTATCCACTCCTCGGCCCGTTCGCGATCCAAGACTATCGTCGGCGGATCCGTCTTGGGATCATAGTGGCCAACCTGCTCGACGAAAGCACCGTCTCGGGTGGCTTTTGCGTCAGCGACGACGATTCGATAGCTGGGTTGTTTCTTCGCTCCAACACGCTTTAGACGTATCTTCAGCAATCGTAACTCCGATTAGAGCCCCGCCATTGGGGGGCAGATCTACTGTTCAGGCTGTCGCCTGCTACGGTCCTAAAAGCCTAGTCTAGCCCTGTACAAAATCGGCTGTCAACGGCTAAATGGACGGCTGGATGCCGTATTCGAGTGCCCTCGCCGCCGGCCCGGTAGCCGTCTCGACTTACCATCGTGTGCTGGGTTATCCTGAGTCTCTCGGAGCCAGAACGCATTGCGACATAGGGAGTTAGCTCCGCTGGCACTGGTTGTCGGCCGCGGGCCTGGGATCCAGGCTGCGGCTCGTGGACTCCGGAATACTTTAGAGGCAGATTCCTGATGAGAGTGGTTTTCCTCGAGGATGTCGAGGGCGTTGCCAAGGGAGGTGACGTAAAGGAGGTAAAGAACGGGTTCGCCCGCAACTACCTGATTCCAAAGAGTCTGGCCGTGCCCGCAACGCACGACGCTCTTCAGCGGATCGAGAAGCTGGCCCAACAGGCAGAGAGGGACCGCCTCAAGAGGCTAAACGACATGAGGGCCCTGGGCGAGGAGCTTAGGGACGCGCGCGTCGATGTCGAGATGCGGGCCGGTTCGGGAGGCCGTCTGTACGGCTCTGTGACGAACGCAATCGTGGCATCCCGACTGACCGAACTGACGGGAAAGCAGATTGATCGTAAGTCGGTAACCGTTCCGGACTCGGTAAGGGAGCTCGGTAGCTACACGGCCAGCGTCAGACTTCACGCCGAGGTGCAGGCGGAGGTGGACATCCTCGTCCATCCCCTGGGAACAACCCCTGACGAGTACCTGGCCGAGATGGAGGCCGCCGTTGCTGCCCAAGCCGACGGTCCGGTGGAGACCGCGACGGAGTTCGGGGCTACCGAAGCCGCAGCCCAGCCGGAGGATGCGCAGGTGTCGGTGGCAGAGGCTCAACCCGAGGTCCTAGGCGAGGCCGACGAACAACAAGCCGAGTCCTGACGGAGGCCCGCCATCGTATACGCGGAGCGTCTCCTTCCGCATGACTCAGACGCCGAGGAATCGGTCGTCGGCTCAATCCTGATCGACCCGCAGGCGCTTACCAAGGTCTCCTCGTTCCTGAGGCCCGACGACTTCTACAACTCCAGAACGCGGCATTGCTTCGAGGCCGCCCAGGCACTGTTCGACCGTGGCGAGGCGATCAACCAGGTCACCCTGGCCCATGAGCTGTCGCTGGGGGACCGGCTCGACGATGTCGGCGGACCCTCCTACTTGGGACACCTTGTGAGCTCCGTCCCGACCTCGGTACACATCGAGCATTACGGTCGAATAGTTCAGCGGACCTCGGTGATGCGCCAGTTGATCACTATATCCGGCGAGATCGCAGCCATCGGTTACGAGGGCTCGTCCGACGTGGACGCCACGCTGAGCCGGGCGGAGTCACTCCTCTACGGGGTCAGATCCGGCCGGAGCACGGGGGACTTTCAGCATGTGCGTGCAATCCTGGATTCCTACATGGAGCAGACAGCCAACCTGGACCTCGGGGATGCCGCGCTCGCCCCAGTCCAGACCGGTTTCGCGGACCTGGACAGACTGCTCGGCAACGGCATGCAGCGCTCTGACCTGATCGTCCTGGCGGCGCGACCGAGCTTGGGCAAGAGCAGCCTGGCATTCAACATAGCCCGTCAGGCCGCCGGGTACGGTTCGCGCGTGGGCATCTTCAGCTTGGAGATGAGCGCGGAGCAAATTGGGGTCAGGCTTCTGGCCGGAGAGGCAAACGTGGACAGCTACAGGCTGCGGCTCGGCTTGCTCAGCGACGCGGAGGAAAAGCGGGTCCTCGATGGCATCGGGGTCCTGTCCGAACTGCCGGTGTTCGTCGACGACACTCCGATCCAGGGCTCCATCGACATGAGAGGCAAGGCCCGCCGTCTCCAGGCTGAACAGGGCCTGGATCTGGTCATAGTCGACTACATGCAACTGATGAGTGAAGGCTCTAGGCGCGGCGACAATCGCACTCAGGAACTGGGTGACATATCACGGTCACTCAAGGCCTTGGCCCGGGATCTGGAGATTCCAGTGCTGGCCCTCTCTCAGCTCAGCAGAGCTCCGGAGCACCGGCCGTCCCACAGGCCGATCCTTTCGGACTTGAGGGAGAGCGGCAGCATAGAGCAGGATGCGGACGTAGTGGCATTCATATACCGCGAGGACAAATATACGAGCCGAGAGGAATGGGAGCGGCGGGAAGCTTCCCTACCCTACCCGGAGAATATAGCCGAGATAAACGTGGCCAAGCACCGCAACGGGCCGACAGGGACCGTACGTCTCCTTTTCCAGAGTGACCTGGTCAAGTTCCAGAGCCTGGAGCGTCGAGCGGCTTCGCCAGAGTATGTGTGAGGATGGGCCACCGGCAGTCAGCCCCGCACCTTTAGGGAACTGTGGGCCAGGGCCAGCGGTGACCGCGGTAGCACACTAGGCCGCACGTCAAGGGGGAGAGGCGCTCTTGGAGAATCTCGGGGACGTATTGAAGGATCTTGAAGGGCAGCGGGCTGTCGACATTGATGGCTCCGCCGGCACGGACTCGCAACAGATTCATTCCCGCTGTGACCGATGCGGAGGTCTCGGTTGGTACACGGTCGATGTGCCTGTATCGAACCCCGATTTCGGGTCGGCACAGACGTGCGAATGCCAGGAGGGCCGGTTCAGGAAAGAAGGCAATCAACGCCTGCTGCGCTACAGCAACCTGGGTCAACTGTCCAGGTTCACCTTCGATTCCCTCACGTCGCCACAGAGATCCGACCCGGTGGCCGATTCACTCTTTCAGAAGGCCCGGGAAAGCGCGTTCCAATTTGCCGATTCTCCACGCGGGTGGCTCGTCTTGGTGGGTCCGCATGGCTCGGGCAAGACACGGCTGGCCGCTGCGATTGCCAACCGCCTCATCGAGCGCGGCCATGTGGCGCTCTTTATGGACATCCCGGATCTGATGGACCACCTGAGGTCGAGCTTCGGGCCAACCAGCGAAATAACCTACACGGAGCTGTTTGAAAGGGTGCGCGCCACACCATTTCTTGTCTTGGACGACGTTGGAGGAACGACATACAGTCCTTGGGGGCTGGAAAAGCTGCAGCAGATCGTAAATCACCGGTTTAATGCAGAGTTGCCCACCGCATTTACGACCTCGACCGAGATGAGCAAGCTCGACCCTTACCTTAGGGCCCGGATGGAAGACCCTGATCTGTCCCGCATCCTCTCCCTCAAGGGACGCCCGGCCGTGCCCGGCCTTGGAGCTGTGCCAGCCGAATTGCTTGAGAGGATGACATTTGAGAGCTTTGACGCCCGGGGCAACAATGCGGAACCCGCGGAGCGGGAACGGCTGGAAGATGCCCTTGAGACCGCGCGAGCCTACGCATCCTTGCTCAAGGGTTGGCTCACCCTGTGGGGGCCGACCGGAGTGGGCAAGACTCATCTGGCGGTCGCAGTAGCCGCGGACTGTCTGGACCGCGGACACCAGGTATTTTTCGCCTTCGTGCCTGACCTGCTGGACCACCTGAGGGGCGCGTTCGATCCATCCAGCCCGGTCAGATACGACCAAGTCTTCGAACAGGTGCGCAACGCCGAATTGCTGATTCTCGACGGCCTCGGTCAAGAGCGCGTCGGATCGTGGGCGGAGGAGAAGCTGTATCAGATCATCGTTCATCGTCACAACCGCAAGCTACCGACGGTGATCACGACCCTCAGCAGTTTCGAGAAAGATCTGGGTCCAGTCCGCTCGCGGGCCAACGACAAGGCGGTCGCACAAGTCGTGTCGATGAGCGCTCCGGACTACCGGGGTAAGGGCCGCAGGGAGGAACCGCGGCGCAGTACGGGGCGGGCGCGTTTTCTGGACCTTGAGAACCGTGGCAAGTGACGGGGGGCCGGTAAGGTCGTTGAAGCGACCTGACACCGGCTGCCACTCTGCCTCCGGTGGCCTCGAGAAATTCTGCATCTTCTGCGAGGTGATCGCCCGACGTTCGCCGGGCAACATTCGCTATGAGGACAAAGATGTTGTGGTCTTCGACAACAAGCTCGACTGGGTGCCCGTTATGCTCCTGGTCACGCCTCTAACCCACCGAACCCAGGCGGACATGTGGCGGGACACCGCTCTTTTGGGGAAGGTAGGCGAACTAGCGGTCCGTTTCGGACGCGAACTAGCCCCGAACGGATATCGCCTCCTGTCAAACTTTGGAGACGATGCTCTGCAGACCCAGGAACACGCTCATTTGCACGTTATCGGGGGTGCACAACTCGGCCTGTACGTCAGGCGGTGGTCAGGATCGCATCCCTAGGTAAAGACCGGCAGGACCTCGCTGCCAAGCAGCCGAATTGAACGCTCTACCACCTGCGGAGGCATGTGGCCGGCGTTGACCTTGAGCATCAGGTTGCGCACGCCAGCATCGCGGATCTCGGCTATCTTCTCCGACGCCTGCTCGGGGGTACCGTAGATGAAGCCGTCATCGATTGTCAGTTTCGTGAGCCACTTACGGCCTTCGTCAGAGTCGACCCACTCGCTGGAGTTGAAGCGCATCCTGGCGTCCATGAAATGATCCTGCTCGATGACCAGGTGCTTTTCGACGATTGCCCGTGCCTCCCCGTAGCTGTCGGCGACCAGAGCGTCCGATGTGAACCAGATCTCGTCAATCGCACCCTGTACGTCTTCCTCCGAGTGGCCGGCCTCCAGAGCCGTGGCCCGGTACAGATCCAGGCGCTCCTTCATCCCCGTTACATCTACGCCTCCCATTAGCAGCGGGCGGCAGGCGCGGGCCATCTCTCTGATGGTCCTATCGCTGATCCCGGACCTGATGATCGGAGGATGCGGCTTGGTGTAGGGCTGCGGCCTGAGGATCGGGAACTCGAGCTGCCAGTACTCGCCCTCGTGAACGATGCCCGTCTCGGTCCAGGCCCGAATCAGTATCTCCTCCATCTCGGAGACCGCACCGAAACCCATCTCCAGGTTGACGCCGAATCCACGGTATT
Organism: Dehalococcoidia bacterium; assembly: GCA_965207145.1. Lineage (GTDB taxonomy): Bacteria > Chloroflexota > Dehalococcoidia > Lucifugimonadales > UBA2962 > CAUZIR01. The sequence goes on from OZ242262.1 coordinate 2,247,839, forward strand.
CGTAGTGGTTGGCTACCGATCCCCTGCCGATGCCGACGATCAACCGGCCTTTGCTCAGGTGGTCTAGGAGGGCGCATTGTGCGGCCAGTCGCGCCGGATGGTGCAGCGCGGTCTCCACCACCGCGAACCCGATCTTGATCCTAGTTGTGCGTGCGGCTATGGCGGCGGCGAAAACCACCGGATCGGCGTATGCGGCCGCGCCGTCAAAGTGGTGCTCAGCCAGCCATACCGAGTGGAAATTGGCCTCCTCGGCCAGCTCGACTTCTCGCAGAGCCTCGTCTATCGCCGCCCCGTCATCGTCCAGTTCAGGACTGACGGGAAAGACCCAGGTGCCGAATTTCAACGGTTAGCCGAAGGTCAGGACGCTGCGGGCAACCTTGCCCTCACCCAGCACCTTGAACGCCTCGTTGACATCCTCCACAGGAAAGCTCCTTGTGATCAACTCATCCAGCTTCAGCTTGCCGGACTGGTAAAGGGCGATGAGCCTCGGGAAGTCGATGTGCGGGCGAGCGCTGCCGTACATGGACCCGATCACCGTCTTTTCCCACATCAAATCTCTCGCGTCCAGGGTCACGGACGTCTCGAGCGGCGCGTGACCCACCCATATGGTCATACCCCGGCTTCGGGTCGCGTGTATGGCCTGGATGAAAGGCTCGGCCACAAGGCCGATAGCCTCAAATGCGTAGTGCACGCCCAGACCGTCGGTAAGGTCCCTGATGGCCTCGACCGGATCGCCCTGACCTGCATTGACGGTGTGTGTGGCGCCGAACTGCTTTGCCATCTCGAGCTTGTTGTCGAGCAGATCGACGGAGATTATCGTCGTTGCCCCGGCGATCGCCGCGCCCTGTATCACGCTGAGGCCCACGCCCCCTGCCCCGAAAACCGCGACGGTGGAGCCGGGCTGGACCTGGGCCGTGTTGATCGCCGCGCCCACACCGGTCGTAACACCGCATCCGACGAGCGATGCCTGGGGGAACGGCATCGACTTGTCGATGGGCACGGCCGACATCTCGCTGACGATCGCATGGGAACTCATCGTCCCTAGGCCGCTAAGGAACGGCACATCTTGCTCGGTCCGGGGGACGTGGGCCGTCGACTGGCTCCTCGGCTGGGAATAGCAGACGTTAGGCCGGCCGATCTGGCACGCCTCGCACAGCCCACAACTTGGCATCCAGGAGAGGATCACGTGATCGCCTTCAGACACATTGGTGACGCCTGCTCCAACAGATCTGACTATCCCTGCCCCTTCGTGCCCGAGTATTACCGGGGTAGGTATGTCCCACCATTCGCCCTTGACTACGTGCCAGTCAGAGTGGCAGACGCCGCTTGCCGCCATCTCGACCAGCACCTCTCCGCTGCCGGGATCTCCCAGCTCCATGTCCTCGACTGCGACAGGCTCGTTGTACTCGTATAGGACGGCGCCCTTGATTTCCTGCATCTCTCAGGTCTCCTCTCCCTTACGCCGGATGGCGTGCGGACGGTTGGCGGAATATTAGCAAACCTGCCAGCCCTTCGAAGTCGAACTCCTAAGGGTCGCCTTCGCCAGTTAGAAGAAGCACCAGTGCGGCCGGCGGGACGTGCCTGCTCGGCTCGCAAGCTGGCTCGGGGCCGGTCGCCTGCAGCTAGTAACCGGCAAGCTCCTCCCGCGTGCGAAGGACGGTGTCAGGGAAGAACGACTGCTGTGCGAACCAGAAGTGGTTGCCGTGCACGATCGGCGTTAGGCGCGAGCCGGCCAGGTCCCCGGAAACTGCCTCCCCGAAGATGTTCCATGCCGAACTGGTCTCCCGGTCGGTTATCACGCCGTCGCGATCGATGAATGTCAGCCTCTCCCCGTCTACGAACGGTTCGAAGACAGCAGTCGCCCCCACGGACCGTCGCTCTACGGTCGACGGATCGATCTCGACGCTATCGCCACCGGCGACTACCGACCCGATCAGGCCAATATCGAAGATCGGTCGCTTGGGGAATGGCGAAAGGGTGCCGCCGACGTAGAAGATGACGAGATCGCGGCCCTCGAACCTGTCGTGAACTATCGGGATCTCCTCCAGCGCGGTGAAGGGATAAGCCACGCTCTTGTCGCCAATGACTATGGACACAACCCGCTCGATTGGAGAAAGCGACCCGTCGCTGAACTCGGTGATGATATCCAGAGATGCGTCATATCCCCCGTAGGGTGGGAGATCGTAAGACCTAACGAAACCGGTATCCCTGGTGAGCACCACACCCCCCTCAAAGGTGTCCCTGAAGGCGTCCCAGGACACGATCTGGACGGGGATCAAATCGAGGAACTGCCCCGTGAACTCACCGACTATCGCCTCTGCGGTCGCCTGCTGCCACCATGACTCCGTTGCGTCGTCCCACATGATCAGGTTCGAGTTGCGCAAGAGACCCGTGGTGCCGAATCGCAGCACCTGCCCATTCACGGTCCGCTTGAACACCAACCCGGTGTTACAGAGCGGACAGTAGGTGACAGCCACGGGCTCACCCCCTACGACGTCATTGACGATTTCATGCAGGATCAGGATCGACAGCGGGTATGCACGCTGCTCGTCGCCCAGCTCAACCACAAGCACCGGCTCCTCATCCACCAGGTAATCGGGTGCCTCGCTCGCGGCGGCGAACACGGGTCGATCGATCGGAGGTATGCCGTCTCTCGGTGGCCCGCCCGCCTTGATCTCCGCGTATGGGACCGTATGGATCTCAAAGTCAGTTTCCCAGGTCGACGCCACCGCCTTGAGGAAGCCGGTAGGCTCGTCGTCAAGCAGCCTGAGTTCCGACCTGACGGGATGCACCCCGGGCGTGGCCTCGCCCCCTGCGGACTCCGTATCTATGGCGTCCGCTCGCTGCGGAGCAGCTGGGTCCATCCCGGCCGAGCAGGAGACAAGTGAAGTAATGGCCACGGCGCAGCCAACCCCTATCAGAACCCGCAAAACGGGACCTCCGAGTTCGGCAAGGGCGCCCCGCAGGTCTAGATTCACGGACTGGCTCACAGCCGCCAGCCGATGCCCGACATGCCAAGGGGGGCTGCCTCGCGGACCATGCATAGACCGTAGTGGTATTCGCACCAACAGGCCAAAGTGCTCAGCTACACCCCTGGGGAAGGAATTCTCCGGTTCAGGATACTAGAGGGATCCCACCTGGCATGAGGCAGCGTTCAGGGGCTCAAGTGGACGCTTGATGGCTGCCGGGAACGCCTGTCCAGACTGGTTCCGGGCATTCCGTTCGGGTTGACACGGAACCCCCCGCTGTGCTAAAAAGCCGGGCACCAGCGGGCCGGTAAAGGGGCGCGTTCGTTCAACCTTTGCATCGGTACCGAAAAAGCTACGGTAGGGAGGCATGCATATGAGAGGGCGATTACTGCTCTCGCTCTTGGTTGTCCTGGTCCTGTCGCTGTTTGTTGTCGCATGCAGCAGCGAAGAGGAAGAGGCGCCTGCACCCAGCGAGACTGATGCCGCCATGGCAGATGACGCCATGGAAAAGGACGCCATGGAAGAAGATGCCATGGAGAAGGATGCTGAAGTCATGGTCGAGGCCACGGCGATCAGCGACGACTCCATGATGATGGTCGGCGACATGGTCGCCAAGGACGATCGGTTCGGCGGCACGCTGAGAGTCGTTGCACAGGCCAGCACCGAGTCCCTGGACACCTCGTTCTCCGGAGCCTACGTGATCACTGTGGTCAGCGGGCACATCTGGGAGCGCCTCTTTGAGCGCGACGCAGACTTTAACCCGCAGCCTCAGATGGTCAGTTCCTGGGAAGTGGACGATGCGGGCACGACCTACACGTTCACCCTGCGAGATGGGCTCAAGTTCCATGACGGCGGCGGCGTAACCTCCGACGACGTAATTCCTTCGCTGTGGCGAATGTGGCAGACGACTGCGGCCGGAGAGTTCCTCCGCTCCCAGTTGGCTGGCTATGTCGAGCCAGGGGAAGGCGAGAGCCCCGTAAGGCCGGATAGCCTGAGGAAGATCGACGATAAGACCTTCTCGATGACCTTCCAGGGCCCGATCGGCGTCGTCATCACCGGACTGGCCGCACCCTGGCCGCTGCAGAACATCTGGCCGGAGAGGGTGGCCTCCGGGTACGCGGCCCAAGAGGACCACGGCGAGGAGAACGCCATAGGTACCGGCCCCTACAAGCTCGCCGAGTGGGTCCGCGGGGACAAGCTCGCCGTCGAGCGCTTCGACGAGTATGTGCCCAGGGACGAGCCGGGCAGCTACCTGGCAGGCGGCAAGATTGCCTATCTGGACAGGATCGAGTGGCTGGAGGTACCCGCCGAAGAGACCAAGATCGCCGGCCTCAAGACCGGTGAGTGGGATGTTGTGGATGGTGCCGGTCTGGACTTCTTCGCCGACCTGAGCCAGGACCCGAACCTCGGAGTTGCCAAGTACGAGCGCCACTTCTGGACCTTTGACTTCAACGTGACCTCGCCTCCGGCGAACCTCAAGAAGCTGCGCCAGGGGATTCAGGCGGCGGTTGACATCGAGGCCATGGCGGCCGCCATCGGCCCACGGGACCTGTGGTCACTATGCCCCGCCCGCTACAGATGCGGCACACCGCTGGACAGCCGCGTGGGCGAAGAGTTCTACAACGAGAACGATGTCGAGAAGGGCAAGAGGCTGGTCGCAGAGTCCGGTTATGACGGCGAGACCTTCCTGCTCATGAACCCCAACGACTATGCAACGATCACGCCGATGGGCCAGGTGCTCAAGCCCGCCTTCGAGGAGCTGGGCATTACGGTTGAGATGCCCTCCATGGACTGGGCGACGCTGCTTTCGCGGCTGCCCGATCCCGACTGGGATGCCATCACTGACTGGTGGGTGCAGTGGGCCTCGCCCGATCCCATCGCCGACCCGATGGTTGCCGGAACCCTCTACTTCGGCAATTTCGGTGACGACCCCGAGGTCGAGCGAACCAAGGAGCTTCGCCTCCAGTACGCGTTCGAGCCCGATCCGGCAAAGCAGCTTGAGATCATAGGAGAGATCCAGCTCGCGCTGTACGACTCCGCGCCCCACGTGGTGGGAGCGCAGTGGGCGTCAATCTACCCGTTCACTACAGACCTTAAGAACTTCGACGTTGCGGTGTTCCCGGTCTACGTGAACGTTTGGCTGGAGAGGTAGAGCAGGCATCTCATAGGGCTGCTTAGCTCTTGATACCGGGGGTGGGACGGCCAGCCGTTCCACCCCCGGCACGTATTTGCGAGGCTGGGATGCGAAGTGAGGCTCCCAAGCGGGTGGCCTCAGGTGCCGGTACTGTGGCTAGCGAAAGATGACCGCGTACGTCCTACATAGGATCCTGGCGATGATACCGGTGCTGCTGGTCGTGGCACTAATCGTATTCGCCCTGATTCGGTTCGCACCCGGAGACCCCGCTGCACTCATCGTCGGGACTCACGCTACCGAGGAGAAATACGAGGCCATCCGGGAGCAGTTGGGCCTGAACAGGCCGCTTCCCGTACAGCTTGGCATCTGGTTCAAGAACCTGTTCCAGGGTGACCTGGGTGAATCTCTGTTCGGGCGTACCGCGGTCACCGAGATGATCGCCACGCGAATCGTTCCGACGTTCTCGCTGGCCCTGCTCACTCAGGCCTTTGCCGTCGTGCTCGCCATACCGCTGGGAATCATTGCCGCGTGGAAGGCGAATACGTGGATCGACCGAGGCGTGATGATCTTCTCTACGGTGGGATACTCGATCCCGCTGTTCTGGCTGGGGTTCATGCTTATCTGGCTGTTCGCGGTCAAGGCCGATTGGTTCCCGGCCGCGGGTTACGTGGCGCCATCGGAGAACATTGGGCAATTCTTCTATCGACTGGTCCTGCCAATGCTGGCCACCGGACTCGTGGTTATGGCGCTGATAGCGCGGATGACGCGCGCGACCATGCTGGAGGTCCTCAACGAGGACTACATTCGCACCGCGCGTTCCAAGGGCCTGGCCGACTCGAAGGTTCTGCTTGCCCACGCGCTTCGAAACGCCATCCTGCCCATCATCACCGTGATAGGAATCACGCTGGCCCTTCTGCTCGGGGGCGTCGTGGTCACCGAGAACGTGTTCGCCATACCGGGCTTGGGGAGGCTGCTGGTAAATGCGCTGAGCCACCGCGATTACCCGGTGATACAGGGCACGGTGCTCATCTTCGCCGCCATCATTGCAACGGTGAACCTGCTCATTGACCTGTCGTACGCGGTGTTCGATCCGAGGATAAGGTACAGGTAGCGGATGGCCCAATCGACCTCGGCCATCGCCTCTTCCTGGGCGGAGCAGGCTGCGCCAACCCTGCGGGACAGAATCCGCGGTGTGGGATACACCGCGCGCCGCTACCCGAACATGGCGCTGGGCATGTTCATCGTGTTCCTGGCCGCCCTGTGCGCCATATTCGCGCCGGTACTATTCACTTCCGACCCTTCCCTGCCCGACCCGCTCGTGCGTTTCACGACGCCCGGGGGGGAATACTGGTTCGGCACTGACAACATAGGCAGGGACGTCTTCAGCCGAACGATATACGGTGCCCGCATATCCCTTATGGTCTCGGTCTCGGTAGCCGCCATAGCAATCGGCTCCGGGGCCATAATCGGCATGCTCGCCGGATACTACCGGCGGGTCGACATGGTGGTCATGAGGTTCATGGACGGCCTGATGTCGATACCCTCGGTCATCCTGGCCATCGCCCTGATGGCGCTTCTGGGCGGAAGCATAGAAAACGTCATCATCGCCCTCAGCGTCACCGAGACGCCCATCGCCACCCGCATCGTCCGCTCCGCGGTGCTGAGCATCCGCGAGCAGACATACATCGAGGCCTCGCGCTCGATAGGAGCTCGTCCTCCGCGCATCATCTTCCGCCACATCCTGCCCAACATCGTCGCCCCGCTCATAGTGCACGCCACCTTCGTTGCGTCTGCGGCCGTGCTGCTGGAGGCCTACCTGAGCTTTTTGGGCGCAGGTCCCCCCGAAGAGGTACCCAGCTGGGGCAACATCATGGCAGGCGCCCAGCACTTTTTGACCAGGGCAATCTGGATCATCGTGTTCCCGGGCATCTTCCTAACCCTCACCGTGCTCGGGATCAGCCTGGCTGGCGACGGCCTGCGCGACATACTGGACCCGAAGCTGAAGCGCCGCCTGTAGGAGGCTGTCGCCCGGCGGGTCCGTTGGCGATGCGGCTGTGACGCTATTGCGCCACCCAGGCGTCAAAGATCGCCCTTGAAATTCGACCGATCATTCGGCTTCCCTCGTGGGGACTCAGCAGCAGACTGGGGTCGGAGCTGTCCGCGGTCATCACGGTGATCACATACCTGGCGTCCGGGGTGGCGATCAGACCGGTATCACATCGACCGTGCAGGTAAGCCCCCAGCTTGTTGTACAGCTTGATCGAAGGTGTAACCCCTGCCTCCGCGGGAAACTGGTTGAGGGGCAGATATCGTCCGAGCCACTCGATGTGCTGGCAGCGGCCCATGATGTCAAGCATCTGCTCAGACGCCGATTCCGAGACCAATTCGCCCTTCGCGATGCGCGTCACCAGGTTGGTGAAATCCCGTGCCGAACACTCGGAGTAGGCGTCAATGTCCTTGCCCTGCATCTCGTCGAACGTGTCCGGCCCAAGGTCGGAGTTTAGCGAGTACTCGTTCATGCCCAGCGACCTCATCCTGCCGTTGATCTGATCCTTGCCCAGCATGTCGCTCAGCAGCCAGGTGCAGGTATTGTCGCTCACCACGATCATCATCATGCAGACGTCCTTGACCGTGATCTCAAAGGGTGTGTCGAACTCGCGGAACACTCCGGTGCCTCCGCGCAGGTCGGACTGTCTGACCACGACCTTGTCGGTGAGAGCGATCGCCCCCTCCTCCATCTGGAAAAACAACTCCGCCATGATCCCCAGCTTGATGGCGCTGAGCGCGGGAAACACCTCTGCCTCTCGGATATCCAGCCGTTCCCCGGTGGTCAGGTTGTTTGCCGAAACGCTCACCCTGCCGGAGAAACTCGCGGCGATAGCTTCAACTTCGGATCTAAGCGTTGCCGGTTCAGCCATGTCTAGTCCTCCTGGGCCTGCAGACGGCAAGCGGGATCGCCGCAGCCTAGCAGCGCCGCAATAGCCGGTCAAACGGCGCCAGGGGGAATGGCGAACGCCCCATCCGCGGACCCAATCTGGATCGGCGAGACACTCTGCCAGTGTATTCCGGCGAAGGTCGGCCGATCTCGATCCTCACACCAGGACGAGCACCAGCACGAGGACCACTATCACGAGCAGGCCCGCACCCACCAACAGGTATCCGATCAGTGGATTGTTCAGCCGAACCATCCCGCGAATTCCGCGACTGCCTCGTCGGGAACGGCTCCTTCGAGATAGTCCCTGAAGGCCTGGTCCAGTATGGCGACGCCTTCGTCTATCTCCTCTTTGGTCAGGATCAGTGGAGGCGTGATTTCAAGGACGTTGCCGAAGCTGCCCGCGTAGTAGAACACCAGGCCCAGTTCCCAGGCCCGGTACGTGATCTTGGCGGCCGCGTCCCTGTTTGGCTCCCTGGTCGATCTGTCCGTGACCAGATCGATGCCCTGGATCATGCCCAGTCCCCGGACGTCTCCGACGATCTCGTACCCTCCCAGGACCTGCTTGAGCCTGGACTGCAGGTAATCTCCGTTCTCAGCCGAGCGCTGCGGCAGGTCCAGACGTATTACCTCTTTGACGGTGGCCAGACCCGCTGCGCAGCAGGCGGCGTTGCCGGAGGTGGTGAAACCGGCGAACCCGCTGTCCAGGACATCTGCCCGCCCCACTATCGCGCTGAGCGGAAGCCCTCCGCCGAGGGACTTGCCCAGAAGGAGGAGATCGGCATCCACGTCGAAGTTCTCGTGGGAGAACATGCGGCCGGTGCGACCAAGACCGACCTTGATGTCGTCGACTACCAGCAGGAGGCCGTGCCTGTCGCATAGGTCGCGCAGCTTGGGTAGGAAATCAGGAGGAGGGACCACGTCCCCGCTGTCGCTCTGAACCGTCTCGACGAATACGGCCGCCGTGTCTTCAGGTGGACATATGGTCTTGAACAGATAGTTCTCGAGATAGTCCAAGCACCGGGCTGAGAGATCACCCCCCCCATCCGGAAACGGCGGCCGGTAGGGATCCGGAAACGGAGCCTTGAGTACGTGTGGTCCGAAGGCGAAGCCGGACCCGCCGGGCAGGCCCGAAAGACCGATGCCCGCGTCATTGGTGCCGTGCATTCCGCCGATGAACGAGACTATGCGCCTGCGGCCGGTGGAGGCCAGCGCCATTCGCTGAGCAGCCTCGGCAGCGTCAGATCCGCTCAGGCCGAACCAGGCCTTCTTTTCGAAGTCCCCTCTCATGAGGTCGATCAGCTGCTCGGCCAGGTCGACCGCCGGCCTGCTCACGGCGGACACGATCCCGGCGAACATGGTCTTATCAAGCTGGTCCAACACGGCCTGCCGCACCTGCTGGCTGTCGTAGCCGAGGTGTGTCAGCGCCCAGCCGGCGCCGAAATCTAGATACCGGCGACCGTCCGCATCTATCAGCCTCGAGCCTTCACCTCGCTCGATGACCATCGGACTGTAGCGCACCTTGGTCGCCGTCGATATGCTCTTTCGGTCTCTTTCGTATAACCGCTCACTCTCACCCATGTCGTAGACCTCCGGAGGTTTAGAGAGTCCGGGCCCGGGGCCCCGCCAGCGGATCGCGCGGCGCCTGCCGGGCCAGGCAGGCCCGCTCAAGATGCTGGCTTCAGCAGCGCCGCGCCAAGAGCGCTTTGCGGCGGGCCGGTGTACCATTTTGTGGGCGCATTCTAACCCAACGGATGGCTATTCAGACGCGGCGACAGGCATGACCATGCAGCAACCGGGAAACGGCGTCGATCGGATGTCTGTCGACTCAGGTCACGGAATCGCCGGTGAGGTGAGGGCCGCCCTTGACGTCGGGGACTTTCGCCGCGTCCTGTCCCTTTTCGCCGAGCTACATCCTTCCGACCAGGGGGATCTGCTAGGGGAGCTGGATCCGGAAACGCGGAGGATGCTCCTGTGGGCCCTGGGGCCTGAGGCCGCGGCCGACGTAATTGAGAAGCTCGATCCCGGTATAGCGATCGAGTTCACCGAGGACATACCCACCGAGACGCTCGCCGACGTGCTGGACGAAGCGAGCCCCGACGTCGCCGCCGATGTGCTACGGGGACTGCCGGACGAGGTGTCGGAACCGACCCTGGAGGCGATGGAGGCCTCTCAGGACGTCGAGTACCTGCTCGAGTACGGTGACGAGACGGCCGGCGGACACATGACGACGCGCTACGTATCGGTCGACCGGGATTCGACCGTCGCAAACGCCCTGGACGCCCTCCGGCTTGCCGAACCCGACCTGTCCGATGCAGGGACCGTCTTCGTCACCGACGGGGATGGGAACCTGGCCGGTCGCATCGGGATTGGTGAGCTGGCGCTCGGGAGGCCGGCATTCCGGGTAGGCGATCTGATGGACGAGCGCGTCTATTCGGTAGGTGTGGAGACCGACCAGGAGGAGTGCGCCCGGCTGATGAGCCGGTACGACCTTGACCGGCTCGCCGTCGTGGACGGGGACAGGAGGCTCGTGGGAGTCATAAGGGACGACGACCTCGTGGACGTTGTCGTTCAGGAGGCGACGGAGGACATATACAGACTCGCCGGGCTCGGTGACGAGCGGGTCTTCGGATCGCTCAGGTCCTCCGTCAGGCATCGTCTGCCGTGGCTGTATGTCAACCTGGCAACGGTGCTGCTCGCCGCGGTCGTCATAGGGGTGTTCGAGTCAACCATCACGCGCTTTGCCGTGCTTGCCGCCTTTGTCCCGGTGGTGATGGGTCAGGGCGGGATGAGCGGCGTACAGACCATGACCCTGGTTGTCAGGGCGATAACCCTGGGTGACGTAGAGCCCAGGCACGCCCTGAGGCTCGCCGGGCGCGAGGCGTGGCTCGGGATCCTTCACGGGGCTGCGATAGGCCTTGCCCTCGGTGTCCTGCTCGGCCTCTGGAAGGGCAACGCCGCCCTGGGCGTGGTAATCGGAGTTGCGACCCTGGGAACGATGATCATAGGGGGCACATTTGGAGCCCTGGTCCCGCTGGGGCTCCGCCGGGCCGGAGTCGATCCGGCGCTGGCGTCGGCTACGGTGGTTACCACTGCTACCGACGTGATCGGCGCACTCATCTCGCTCGGCATGGCAGCTATGCTCATAGAGTGGCTGATGTGAGTCGATTGAGCGCGTGCCTGGCAGAGGTTAATGTGGGAGCCGTGAGGACTTTTCGAAGGTCGTGTCGGCACATTGGGTAGAGACAACGGCAGTTACCTGATTGCCAGCGGCCTGAGCAAGGCGTTCGGGGATGTTCGGGCGGTGGACGGTGTTTCCTTCGGGATCGCCGAGCGCGAGATCTTTGGTCTGCTGGGGCCTAATGGAGCCGGCAAGACAACGATAATCCGCATCCTCTCGACAGTCCTCTCCCCGGACGAGGGCGACGTCAAGATTGGCGGCCACTCGATCGCCGGAGAACAGGGGCGCGTGCGCGGGTTGATCGGCGTGTGTCCGCAGGAACTGGCCCTGTACCCCGAGCTATCAGCCTCGGACAACCTGGTGTTCTTCGGTCGCATGGCGGGTCTTAGCGGGTCGGATGCCAGGCGCACGGCCGGCGAGGTCCTCGCTCTCGTGGGCCTGAGCGATCGCGCGCGCGACCGGGTAGAGCACTTCTCGGGGGGTATGAAGAGAAGGGTCAATATCGCCATTGCGCTCATGGCCAGGCCAAAGCTGCTGTTCCTGGATGAACCAACGGTTGGCATTGACCCCCAGTCCCGCAACCACATCTTCGAGACCGTGCTTCGCCTGCGCGACGAGGGCATGACGGTCCTGTACACCACTCACTACATGGAAGAGGCCGACCGCCTGTGCGACCGGATCGCGGTAATGGACGGAGGCAGGCTGATCGCCCTCGGCTCACCCGACGACCTTAAGTCCGATCTCGGCGATCCCGCCACGGTCACCCTTGAGGAGGTCTTCCTCAGGCTGACTGGCCGCAGTCTGCGCGACTAGCCCGGCCCCTTGACCAGACCGCTCTTCGTTGGCCTGCTGGAGCTGCGCCGCTACCTGGCCGACCGCGCTGAACTGGCCTTTGGAATAGCGCTGCCGATCGCCCTGTTCGCGCTGATGTACATGACCTTCAGCGGAGGGAATTCCTTCAACGGCACCGTGCACATCGTCGACTCCGATGGTGGTGCGGTGACCTCCGAAATCCTCTCGCAACTCCGAACGGTCGATGGCCTGCGCGTCGAGGTGCTCGATGAGGACGACGCCGTCGCCAAGCTTAAGCGTTCCGCGGTCCTCAGCGTGGTGGTATTCCCCGCCGGATTCAGCGAGGCGGTCGCCAGCGGCGACCGGCCGGCTGTCACGGCCCGGCGCAGGGGCAACGGGGGCCAGGAGGGACAGATTGCAACCAGCATCGTCCGGACCGTAACCCAGCAGACGGTTTCAGAACTCGCGGCGAGATCGGCAGTGAGGGCAGCCTTCTCGGATCAGGCGATCCCGGAGGCGAGGGTAGACGAGGCGTTTGGTGACGTGCTTGCCGAGAGCCGTGCGCGGCCCGCCATCACTGTCAGATCACGCGCGGTGGGAGGCAGTGAAGAGTTCGTCGACCGCCTGCTGCCAGGCATTTTGGTCATGTTCCTGATGTTCGCCGTCACCCTCGGATCGCAGACGATCGTCGAAGACCGGCGAATCGGCACGCTCGAGCGATTGGCGACCACGCGTCTGACACTGGGACAGCTGTTCGCCGGCAAGTTCATCGCCGGCCTCCTTCGCGCAACGGTCCAGACCCTTGTGCTGCTGTCGCTGGGCTTTGTGGTCCTGCAGGTCGCGGGACCCGGACAGTATTTTCAGGTCCTCGTCTTCTGCCTCCTGGTCTCCTCCGCCGTCAGTGCCATTGGCCTTGCAATCGGTGCACTTGCGACCAACCGGGACCAAGCGATCTGGGCCAGCGTGGTCGTAACTATGTTCATGACGGTGTTCGGCGGAACTTTCTTTCCGACCAGCGGCGGTGCGCTCGACATCCTCAGCCGGATCACACTCAACCGCTACGCCATTGACGCGATCGATGGAATGATCTCCGGTGGCGAGTCGCTGGGTAATCAGGGACTGGAGGCGGCTGTCGTGGCCGGGACCACCATAGTCGCGCTGGCGATAGCCAGATGGGGCTTTAAGGCATCGGCCAGATGATCAGGATCGGCGTCCAGGCGCTGCTGATGGCGGCCAAGGATACGAAGATCTTCCTGTCCAACCGGTTTGCTGTCGCATTTGCCTTCATCTTCCCGTTCCTGTTCATCATCGGCTTCACTCTGGCCCTGCGAGGAGTGGGCACCGATGACGAGCAGCTGGTCTTCACTGTCGCGACCCAGGACCAGGGCGGATTTGCAAGAAGCATCGTCGACTCGATGGTCGCCGATCCCGACGGCCGGTTCCTTGAGGTGTCCTATGCCGAGGCGGTCGATTCTCTCGAGAAAGAGGAGATACAGGGCTTCATCGCCTTTCCTGCCGATTTCTCCACCTCGGTGGTCTCCGGCCAGCAGAGCTCCATAGACGTGGTCACCCTATCGGAGCATCCGGACACTGCGGTGGCCCTGGAAGGAGTCGCAACGTCCATCGCCGGGCTGGTCAGCCTCAACCAGGTGATGGGACAGGCCCTGATAAGACTCAGCGGCGAGGCAGGGGGATCGCCAGTCGGGCTAGACGCCTCTTTGGTCGCCCGCGTCTCAGACGAGGTCGTCTTTGAGTTCGAGCAGGTAGGTGACGTCAGGCCGTTCAACGCCAGCCACTTCACCCTGCCCGGCTACCTCGTGATGTTCGTCTTCTTCGCGGCCGCCATGGGCGCGCAGGAGATAGCCCGGGAACGCGAGAGCAATACCCTTGAGCGCCTCGCCTCACAGGGCGTGAGAAGGCAGGCGATCATCGCCGGTAAGGTCCTGGCGTCGATCTACCGCGGGCTCATGCAGCTGGCCGTCCTGTGGGTAGTTGGCATACTCGCCTTCCGCCTCGATCTGGGGGCGTCGCCGTCGACCGTGGTGGCCGTCTCGCTGCTGATGGTCGTCGCCTCTTCGGCGTTCGCGGTGATGCTGGCGTCGCTGGTCACGACGAGACGCGGGGTTGATTCGGCCGCGGTGCTCGTATCGCTGATACTGGCGCCGATAGGGGGCTCATGGTGGCCCCTGTTCATAATGCCCGAGTGGATGCAGACCCTGGCCAGGCTCACCCCGCATGGCTGGGCGAATCAGGCCTTCAATAAGCTGATGCTGTTTGGTGCCACCGCAGGCGACGTAATCTCTGAGATGGTTGCTTTGGTCGCCTTCGCGCTGGTCTTCCTAGCTGTAGCACTCTGGCGATTCAGAACCTCAGCGCCCTGATCGCCTAGTACACTCGTTACTGCCGTATCCTTGGCACCCGAAAACAGCGCCGCTACCACACCACGAACAACCACTCGCAGGTGAGCACATGAGTTACCGAGCTATCTCCAGCAGCAGACCGGCATTCATCGGCACTGAACATGCCGTGTCGACGGCACATTTCCTTTCTACTGCGGCCGGTAATCGCATGCTCGAGCTGGGCGGCAATGCCATAGACGCCGGCGTGGCCGCGGGCATAGCGATGAACACGGTGATGCCCTACCTTACGAGCTTCGGGGGCGTCGCCCCGATCATCGTGTACATGGCGGACCGGGACGAGTTCTTCACCATAAGCGGCGTGGGCCGTTGGCCCAAGGCCCACACCCTGAAGGAGCACCGCAGGCGCTGGGGAGATGCGATACCGAACGGGATCAGCCCGGTGGTGGTACCGGCCGCACCGGACGCATGGATGACCGCCCTTGCCTCATTCGGGACGATGACGCTTAAGGAGGTGCTCGACCCCTCCATCCGGCTGGCTGAGAGCGGGTTTCCGGCCACCGACAGCTATCGCTACATGGTCAACAGGGCCGAGTCCCTGGACTTTCTTGGCGAGTGGCCGGACGCGGCCAGCATACTGATGCCCGAGGGCAGGCTCCTGCAGATGGGAGAGCGGCTTTCCAACCCGGATCTGGGACGTCTCTACAGGGAACTGGTGGAGGTCGAAGGCTCCGCGTCGGGTAATGGCAGGGCCAGCGCCATCAGGGCGGCAAGGGACTATTTCTACACCGGTGCGCCCGCGGAAACGATGACTCGCTTCGTGGAGGAAAATGGCGGCATCCTGACCATGGACGACATGAGGGACTTTAGCGTGACAGTTGAGCGCCCCATCGAGGCCGGCTACAAGGACCTGAGCCTGTTCGTGTGCGACTTCTGGTGCCAGGGACCGGCCGTGCCGCAGATCCTCAAGATTCTGGAGGGATACGATCTGGCCGGGATGGGTCACAACTCCACCCCCTACCTCCACACTTTGCTCGAGGCAATCAAGCTTGTCTTTTCGGATCGGCACCACTTTTATGGCGATCCCGAATTCGTGGAAGTACCCAAGAGTGCACTGCTTTCCGAAGAGTACGCGGCCGCGCGAAGGGAGATGGTCGGGCCGCGTGCGTGGCCGGAGATGCCTCCTCCGGGGAACCTTGGTCAGGCCCTTTCAGCAGGTTCCAGAACCCCGAACCCGGAAGCATCGGCCTCGGACGTTGGTCCCCCCGAAGGCGATACGGGACACGTCGCCGCGATCGATGCCCGGGGCAATGTATTCGCCTCGACGACCAGCGACACGTACATGTGGTCGCCAGTGGTGCCCGGCCTTGGCATTCCCCCGAGCGGCCGGGGCATCCAGAGCTTCACAGATCCGGAGGTTCCTGCGCATATAGCACCCTGGAAGCGGCCGCGTCTCACTCCCAATCCCGCCCTGGTCTTCAGGAACGGACGTTTCGCGATGACCATCGGGACGCCGGGTGCCGACTCGCAGGTCCAAGCCATGGTGCAGGTTCTGCTCAACCGCTTCGAGTTTGGCATGGATGTCCAGCAGGCCGTCGAGGCGCCGCGAGTCTCCAGCTTCAGTCACCCGGATACCATGGAACCCCACACCTACATGCCGGGCACGGTAAGGGCGGAATCCGGTGTCGGTGCCACCGTCTTCTCCGGGCTGACGGAAAGGGGACATACCGTCCAGAACTGGGGAGAACTCGCATTCGCGGCGGGCTGCCCCACCGTGGTGGCAAAGGACCACGAATCAGGCTTCCTCTGGGCGGGAGCCGATCCCCGGCGCGAGTCTCACGCCACCGGCCGCTAAACGGAGCCAGGTTCGGCTTCCCACCGCCTTCGCGACTTGATGTTTATTCCCCTTTCGGGGCGTGGGCCAATGGCAATTCCCATCCTGTGCGAAGGCCGCGGCTCCGTGAGACAGGTCGGTCTTCCACGCTTTAGCAAATGGGTCAACCGAGGATTCCGTGAGCGACGCCCACAGGCTTGAGCAGTATTTTCGGAACGGTCTCCTCATCAGGCCGGCCGAAGACAAGCTGAACATCGTGGACCTGGCCAATGCGATTGCCAATCTGGCCGGGAGCCAGCGCCAAATGACCACCGCCGGATCAGAGGCCATCGTCCGGATGATAGGGTCGACCGACCACGTGGTCTTCGTGGCGGCCGATGGATTCGGAGCGGGTTTGCTGGAGTCCCTTGATGAGGGAGGCGTGACGCAGACGAAACGAGCCTCCACGATCCGCACCGTATTTCCATCCACCACGGCCGCAGCATTTACCTCGCTCGCAACGGGAGAATGGCCGGGCAGGCATGGCGCGGTTGGCTGGTACACCTACATGCCCCACATTGATACGGTCGGAACCATCATCCCCTTCGTGCGGTCGGCCGACGGAACTCCGTTGGCCGAACTCGGTCTCTCGGTGGCAGAGGCATTCCCGGTTCCATCGGTTTTCGCGAGCGTCCATAGCCAGGCACTTTCTTTGCTGCCGGAGACGATCATGGACAGTACCTTTTCCATGTACGTGACCGGAGGTACGCCTCGGCAGGGCTACCGCTCGTTTGCCGAGGCGATAGATGTCATAGCGTCCAGGGTTCGGCGCTCGACGGGCCCCACCTACACCTACCTTTACCTGCCACACGTCGACGCAGCCGGGCATGAGGTCGGATTCTCAGACCCTCGAACCCTCCAAGCGGCCCGTTCAGTCGTCGACCTCATCAATGAGCTGGCTCAAAAGGTGCAGGGCCGAGCCAGAATCGTTCTAACCTCTGACCATGGCGGCCTAGACGCCAGCGCCGATCAGATCCACTCGATCTCCGCTGGAGATTCGCTAATCAGGCCGCTGAGTCGGGAACCCTCAGGGGACAGCCGGGTCGTCTATTTTGACGTTCATAGGTACAGGGAATCCGAATTCGAAACCTCTTTCCGCGACAGATTTGGAGACCGGTTCCTCCTGGTTAAGGTCGAGGATGCGGAGGAGATGGAGCTATTCGGTCCGGGACGCCTCTCCTGTGAAACACGCCGCCGGCTGGGCACATTCATCGCCATCTCGTGCGGGGCGGATGTCCTGCTATACGAGCGGACCCGCATCGCAAGAGGTGCGCCGCATGTCGGGTATCACTCCGGCCTCACCGAGGAGGAGATGCTGGTACCCCTGGTGGTGATGTAGAGAGCTCGAGCGAAAGTGGCGTGCAGTGCCCGCCCGGCCTAAACGGCCGTCATGCCGCCGTCGACTATCACTTCGCTGCCCGTCATGAATGACGAGTCGTCGGAGGCGAGGAAGAGGACCGTACGGGCAATCTCTTCCGGCCTGCCAAGGCGACCCAGCGGGACGGCCTTGAGCACATTTGCCTTCATGTTCGGGTCTGAGTCCCAGAGGACGTCGACCATGCCGGTGTCGACCGTTGCGGGGTGGAGCGAGTTTACGCGTATCCCGTCTCTTGCGAATCTGAGCGCGGCCGACTTGGTAAAGAGCCGCACCGCGCCCTTGGAGGCGGTGTAGGCGCCTTCGAAGGGGCTCCCCGTAATCCCCGAGGCCGACGAGATGTTTATGATTGAGCCCCGCCCCTGCT
The DNA here is from genome assembly GCA_965207145.1 of Dehalococcoidia bacterium. Lineage (GTDB taxonomy): Bacteria > Chloroflexota > Dehalococcoidia > Lucifugimonadales > UBA2962 > CAUZIR01. Next base: position 2,265,819 of record OZ242262.1, read on the forward strand.
CTCGCATCAGCGGAACGGCATGCTTGGTGCCGAGGAACACGCTCTTGGCGTTCACCGCCATGACCCGGTCCCACTCCTGATCCGTCGTCTCATCGATGTGCCTGAGCAGGAAGATTCCCGCGTTGTTCACGAGCACATCCAAACGGCCAAATCGGGCCCCCACCATCTCGTATAGGCCCTGCCAGGATCGCTCATCGGTCACATCAAGCGTCTGGAATATCCCTTGCCCCCCCGCTCTCTCCACGTCTGATACGGTGGCTTTGCCGGAGACATCGTCTATGTCCGCTGCGATGACGCAGGCTCCGCCCTCGGCCAGCGCAAGGCAAATCGCCCGGCCTATGCCGCCACCACCGCCGCTGACGACCGCTACCCTGCCATCCAACTTCCGTTCATCTGGCATATGCTCGACCTCCCGAGTGAACTAGGCGACTGGTTGCTCGGATCGTGTTACCGCTCCCTGCGCGGGACGGTCTGAACGGAGATCCCCTTTGGACCTCCACCCGATGAGTGTCTCCACCTGGACGCGCCCTCAACAAAGGGACGCAGCCACCGGAATCATATAACCGTCTCTGCAGGACACGACTTCACGCGGGATCCGCCGCGCCTGCTGGCACCCAGATGGCTGCATCGTCGTCTCCGAATGCCTCGGCACGCCTCTCAAGGTATCTGGCTCCCACCCATGCGCAAACCAGCGAATCGAGGGCATCCTCGTATCGCTTCAGGGAGCTGAGCGTGCCCGAATAAGGCAACTTCGGCAGGAATGCTGGGATCCCTTCGATCACCTTGGACAGGCCTTCATGGATGCACCTGAACTCCCTGATGAGTCGCCTAGCCCTTTCTTGCCGTCCAAGATCAGGCCAGTACCTCAGCGTCCTTGTGACCTTATACGGGACCCTATAGTCACGACCCAGCAGGCGCAGGAGCGCGGGCGCGGGATAGACCTCTATGAGGGAGTCTGTCCTCTGTCCTCGCACGGCGAGGCTGTAGCCGAGGCGGGAGAGCGATCGGTGAAAATCCCTTGAGACATTCCCGGGCCTGTCGTGAGTAGGCGAATGGGTGCCGCATCCGCTCCCTCCGAATGCCCTGGAGATGGCATTGTCAGCTTCCCTGCGTCCTGTGATGTCTACGTTCGAAAGGGGCATATCCACCGACACGACGGTGACACGCTCCCCTCCCAGTAACCTTTCGGCGGCCCCGAGGATCTCTTGGGGATCGGAGCACGGAGTCGCCGTCGGCTCTCGCCATTGAACGGGGTTTCCTGCGGCAAGCTCGACGAAGGAGTCGTAGCTGGGGGCGAGGGCAACGAACTTCCAGAGCCCATTACGGCCAGCCCTGATGAGTGCGACACCACTCGGGCTGTGGTCAGTCCAGGCGGCGTCGATGCCAAGCACCGATGTCAGCTAGGCACCACCATTGGAATTCCGTCCTTGGACGCAGGCCTTTGCTGGAAGGATGGAGCACAGGGTTGACATGTTTTGCTTGGCGCTCGCCGCAAGAGGTGCGGCTAACCACACTCGCGCAAGAGGCTTGGGGAAGAACTTGTCTCGAGAGTTGTCAGCGGTGGTAGCGCGTACGGGATTCGAACCCGTGATCTCCGCCTTGAGAGGGCGGTGTCCTTGGCCACTAGACGAACGCGCCACGCTTGGCCAGCACGGTGGCTGGGGATCGAGGATTCGAACCTCGACTTACAGATCCAGAGTCTGTCGTCCTACCATTAGACGAATCCCCACCGTGAAACCGGATTTTACCAAACTGCCCTCAGCCCATCAAAGGATATTGATGGCTATTGGCAGCGCTTCCGAAGGTGGCGAGCGAGCCTGACAGGTGCTTTTGGGTCCCAAATCGAGTGCGAAAGCGGACCGCTCCTAGTCGTCCCGACACGGACCCCGGTCTCCCGCCGTCACGCGTCTGACAGCCTCTGAAAAGCCCAGCGAAACTGAATCGGCCGAAAGGGCCTGCGCGGCGGCGCTGTAGGGGTCGATTTGACCGCATGCCACCCTATCGGCCAGATCTCCCAGAAGGCATTCCAAATCTAGATCGGCCATGGCGGCCTCTACGACCCCTCTCATGGCATCCACCAGTTCGGCCCTCCGACAGTTAGAACGTCTCTCAGCCAGTTCCGTGCTCTTCAGCAGGTACGCCTTGTGCCGCTCTATAGCCGCTACCAAATCGGGAATCCCTTCCGCGCTCCTCGCTTCCGTCATGAGTACCGGAGGGGTCCACGTGCCTTTTCTCGCTTTGGCCCTGACCTCCGACTTCACCGCGGCGGCCAGACGGTGGGCCCCTTCCCGGTCCGCCTTGTTTATGACGTAGATGTCCCCAATCTCCATCAGTCCAGCCTTCATGACCTGCACCGAGTCTCCAGCCTCGGGCACGAGGACCACCAGGACGGAGTCTGAGGCCTTGACAACGTCCAACTCGGTCTGCCCAACCCCCACGGACTCGAGAAAGACGTAACCGAGTCCGAACGCATCGAGCAGTCTGACCGACGCCCTGGCGACCCTCGAGAGTCCGCCATGCGCTCCCCTCGTGGACAGGCTTCGGACGAACACGCCACGGTCTGCGTGATGTTCGGCCATGCGTATGCGGTCCCCAAGTACCGCGCCTCCGGTAAAGGTGCTTGTCGGGTCTACTGCGACGACACCAACCGTTTGGTCAATCGCCCGCAGTGCGGTGGCCAGAGTGTCTACAACCGTGCTCTTTCCGGCGCCGGGTGGTCCTGTTACTCCAACAACATAGGCTTGGCCGGTCTTGGCGTGGACCGAGGCCATAATAGAGGCGATGGCCGAAGGTTCACGCTCGAGCGATGTCAGAAGTCTGGACAGTGCGCGCCTGTCGCCGGCGAGCATCTTTTCGACCAATGCGGTTACCGTCGAGGCCATTTCGTGCCCTAGCTCGCGGGCATCGTCCTAGGCATCCGATTCAAGGCTTCTCAGGAGTCCCGCCGCTTCGACGGCCGCCAGAGCGGCGTTGCGACCAGCATCGCCTCGACTTCCCCCTGACCTGGAATTGGCCTGTTTGAGGTTCTCGGTGGTAAGTATGCCGTTCGTTACGGGAACTCCGGAATCGACGGCGACCCTAGCAATCCCGTTCGCGGCTCCGTTGGCTACCGACTCGTAGTGGGTAGTCTCTCCCCTGATCACGCAGCCCAGGGCGACCACGGCATCGACGCCGCGCGATTCGATCATGCCCTTGGCCACCACGGGAATCTCAAGGGCGCCGGGCACGGAGACCACATCGATGGCCTCTTCGGTTACCCCGCACTCGGCAAGGGCGCTGCGGGCGCCGGCAAGCAGCCGCGTGCTGATGGACCGGTTATAGCGGGAGACGACGATGCCTATCCGTAATCCAGCACCGCTCGGGAGAGACGGTACATCCCCGAAAGGGTCGTCCGCGCTCAATCTTCGTCGATTGAGGCCGTATCCAGGGCCTTCAGTATGTGACCCAACCGCTCACGCTTGGCCGTCAGGTATCGGCGGTTCTCATCGGTCGCCTGTGCCTCGATCGGCACTCTCTCAACGAGTTCGAGCCCATGACTTTCTAGCCCGACAACCTTCCTCGGGTTGTTGGTGAGCAACCGAAGCTTTCGGACACCGAGATCGACTAGGATCTGGGCTCCCACGCCGTAATGTCTCAGGTCCACAGGCAGGCCAAGCGAGATGTTGGCATCGACCGTATCCATGCCGTTGTCCTGCAGGGAGTACGCCTTTAGCTTGTTGTGTATGCCGATACCCCTACCCTCTTGCCTCATGTAGAGGAATACGCCAGAACCCTCGCGGTCGATGGCCTCCATGGCCAGCCGTGCCTGGTCACCGCAGTCACACCTTAGGCTACCGAACACGTCTCCGGTGAGGCACTCTGAGTGCACGCGTACCAGCACCGGCTCATGGGAATCCACCTGGCCACGGACCAGAGCGACATGCTCATCGGGGTCGACAGTGCTCCTGTATGAGATCGCGGAGAACTTTCCGTACCTGGTGGGAAGACGCGCCTCGGCGACCCTCTCGATCATCCTCTCGGTGGACCGTCGATAGGCTATTACGTCGGCCACCGAGACGATCGTGAGGCCATGTGCGGCCGCAAAGGTCTCCAGCTGCGGCATGCGTGCCATGGTTCCATCCTCGGCCATGATCTCGCAGATCACGCCGGCCTCTCCCAGGCCGGCCATGCGGGACAGGTCGACGATTGCCTCGGTCTGTCCCGCGCGCACCAGGACCCCGCCCTCCATGTACCTGAGAGGGAAAACGTGCCCCGGCCTTCCAAGGTCTTCCGGTTGCGTGGACCGGTCAACGAGCGCTCTGATCGTGGCGGCCCGATCCTGGGCCGATATTCCGGTTGTAGCTCCCTTCAGGACATCCACAGAGACGGTAAAGGCCGTGCCCAGCCGGGCGGTGTTGTCCTGGACCATCAGTGGCAGCCTGAGCTGCTCCAGTCGCTCGGACACCAGGGGGACGCAGATCAGGCCGCGACCATGCATGGCCATGAAGTTGACGGCCTCCGGCGTCACCGCGGAGGCAGCCATGGCCAAGTCACCTTCGTTTTCGCGGTCCTCATCGTCCACGATGATGACCATCCTGCCGGCCCTTATGTCATCGACGGCTTGGCGGACTGTCTCTAGTGGCACTGTTGAACCTGCATGCTGTAATTCCTCAGGCAATCGTAATCGCGGATCAGGAGGACTGGGAACTGGGGATCCTCCCTTGAGGAGGCGCGGTGGATCAGGGTGTCTTCGCGGCCAAGCGTTCTACGTACTTTGCCAGGATGTCGACCTCGATATTGACATCGTCGCCGACCTCCCTGTCGCCCAGGGTGGTCACCGTGCCCGTGATCGGTATGATCGCTACCGAGAGCCAATTTTCGCCACAGTCTACAATCGTCAGGCTCACACCGTCCACGGCTACGAATCCCTTCTCCACCATGTAGCGGGCCAGACGGTGAGGCAATCTCATTTCGATGAGCTTGGAATTGCCTTCCTCGGTGATGCCCACAACGCTGGCCGTGCCGTCAACATGACCCTGCACGATGTGGCCGTCCAATCGGCCGTTGGCGAAAACCGGACGCTCGAGATTTACCCAAGAGCCCGGCCTCAGGCTGCCGAGATTGGTACGGCGTAGGGTCTCCTGCACCACATCGACTGTAAACTCGTCCTCAACGAGCCCGGTTACCGAAAGGCAGGCTCCGTTGACGCTGACGCTCCCGCCCATGACAAGATCGTCAAACTCCGGGGCTGATATCCGCAGGCCGCCTTCGCTGGCAGATATCACCCGTCCCTTCGTTTCAACTATTCCGGTAAACATTGCCTATATCGGATAGCCGACCACGAGAAGGTCATCGCCAACTTTCTCCCAGCTTAAGTCTCCCAGTTTAAGGGCGCCGGCGATGTCGGCCACTCCACTACCCCCAACTGGTCCAGGTGCACCTTGGCCGCCGACGATCACCGGGGCAATGAACGCGGCGACCCTGTCCACCAGGCCCCCGTCGAAGAAAGAACCGGCAACCTGGCCTCCACCCTCCACCAGAACCGAAGTGACGCCCCGAGAGCCGAGCAGTTTCAGCAAGGCATCAAGGTCCACGCGGCCGTGACGATCCGGCAGGACCTCCACCTCGACTCCGCGGGAGGCAAGTGTCGACCTCGCTGGCTCCCCCATTTCTATGCAGGCTATCAAAGTGCGTCCTTCGCCAGACACCACAGTTGAATCCAGCGGAACCCTGCCATTGCTGTCGACGATCACCCTGAGCGGCTGACGTCTTTTCGGGCGCCCGGCCGTGTCCCGTGCGGTGAGGCGGGGATCGTCGGCGATGACGGTGCCGATGCCCACCAGGATCGCATCTGATTCGGCACGCAATTCGTGGGCGCGAACCCTGGCCGATTCGCCGGTGATCCACTTAGAACGCCCAGCGCGGTCTGCGATCTTGCCATCGAGGCTCATTGCGAACTTGGATGTGACGAAGGGTGTGCCGGTCGTCGAGTGCTTTCGGTAAGCGCCGATCAACCGGGATGCAGCCAGGGACTCTGAAGGGTCGGATGCCACCATCACCTCTATCCCGGCCTCGCGCAGACGGCTCAGCCCCCTCCCGTCCTCGGCGGGATTGGGATCAATGGCGCCAACGTGAACCCTCGCAATTCCCGCCGCAGTTATCGCATCGATGCACGGTGGCGTGCGCCCGTGCCGGCTGCACGGTTCCAGAGTGATGAACAGTTCGGCGCCGAGGGTCAGGTCACCCGCCTGACGCAGGGCTATTACCTCTGCATGATCGCCCCCTGGCGGCTGGGTGTGGCCCTCGCCGACGACCTTCCCTCGGTTGACGACCACCGCTCCTACGGCGGGATTCGGGCTGACCGATCCAAGGGAGCGTCGAGCCAGTTCGAGCGCCCGGTGCATGTGAGTCATCTCGGTCGATTCGGGCTAGGGAGACCCGGTCGTCCCGCCACCGCCCGGGAAATTGCGAAACATCATGCTCGGTGTCGGGGCAGTCTGTCCCTGGTACTTGCTACGTAGCGCCGGGGAGCCGTAGACGTTCGATGCAGAGGTTGATAGTCGCAGGAACGAGATCTGGCCTATGGACATGCCGTAGTACAGGGTTATCGGAATTGTGGCGGCGTTACTCAGCCCGAAGGTTAGGTTCCCCTTCCATCCCGGGTCGACATACCCGGAGTTGGAGCTGATGGATAGTCCAAGCCGATTCAGGGAGCTTTTGCTTTCGAGGCGGGCAACGATGTCATCAGGTATCTCGATGTATTCCAGCGTGCTCGCCAGGACGAATGCTCCAGGGTGGAGCAGATACGGCTCATCGTCACCTATCTCCTCCGCCTGGGTCAGGTCGGTCATATCCTCCCGCACGTCTATGCGCGAGCGGCGGGTTTTGCCGAATACCAGAAGACGCCTGTCTAGACGGACATCTACGCTGGCGGGCTGAACGTTGCCCTCTGAGAGCGGGTCGACGACTATGCGCCCACCCTTTATCTCCTCCCATATCGTCCGGTCGCTCAGTACCATCCAGCCTCCAGGCAGGCATTCTAGCAACGGCCAATTGGGCCCAGCAATTCAGCTCATCAGGTGTAGGAAAGCTGTTCTCATGCCCGGGACCGTGGCGCTCGATTGCCTCTTGAGCCGCGGCTGCGGCGCTAGCGCTCCAGCCACGTGTTGACGTAGAACGGGATCGCCTTCACCTCAAACCCCTTAAGGTCGCTCGTGTGAGGCACGATCGGGAAGAACTGCCCCAGCGACAGCGACGTCACCTTCCGCCACCTCAGAGTCTGGATCTCCTCGACGATCTCGAATCGCTTACCTGCATCCGTCTCGCGTACGAACTCGAGCTGCAGGTTGATCAGGTCCTCGTCACGGATGATGAAGTCCAACGTACCCGAGATCAGGTGGTCCTGGATCGGGTTACCGCAGCACCAGTGCGAGTACCAGTCCGTAGCCAGGCTGTAGGAGTCCGTGTTGCCGAACATCGACGTCACCGTCGCCCAGTCAAGAGCCGGCATCTCCACTGCGTACCCGATGTCCTCCATCACCGACTTGAGCACCGGACCCAGCGGCGTGATCGTACCGTAGTCCGTCGGGTTCAGGATCACCGCCGTCTCACCGGCGTAGTCCGACTCGTTCAGCAGCTGCTGAGCAAGTGCCATGTTGTTGACGTCATAGCCGATCGTCGCCGTGCTGCCATCGGCAAGCTCTACGTCGAACCGAGCTCCTATGTCCGTCTCCAACGGAGTCCCGCACCAGTACAGCGCCGGGCACGTGATCCACAGGTCATTGGGACCAAGCGCGAACATGAAGTCCTCCACGTCGATCCCCGTCATCAGGGCCTGCCGACCCTTGAGGTAGCTGAACGGCGGGATCTGCGGGTTCAGGTACACGTTCGACCGGTTGCCCGGCCTGTAAAGCGCTACACCGATGTCAGGGTTGTCTGTAAGCCTCTGGAAGAAGTCGAACGCCGCTCCGTCAACCACATCCCACTCACCGGTCTCAAGGCCCGCTATCTTCGTCTCCTCGTCGGGGATCTCAAGGAACGTCAGCGTGTCCAGGTACGCTATGTTCTCTCCGGCGTATGCACCGGGAGAGCTCTCCTCGCTCCTGGATATGAACCCGTCGTTACGCTCCAGCACCACCCTGTCTCCCTGCAGCCACTCAACGAACTTGTATGCTCCCGTGCCCACGTTCTCAGGCACCGGCTCGGTGAACGGCGTCGCCGCCATCTCCTCGGGAACCATCGGCATCAAACCGTGCGGTATACCCAGGATGAAGATCACGGACCCCAACGGCTCGTTGAACGTCCAGGTGAACGTCGTATCGTCCACAACCTGCAGGGCATCGTCGTCGGTGAACCGCCGAACGATGCCCGCCGCCGGCGTGCCGGCGTCCCTCCAGCGGTTGATCGACGCTATCGCATCCGCAGACGTGAACGCCTCTCCGCTATGGAACTCGATGCCCGACCGCAGCTTGAACGTGTACTCGGTCCCGTCGGCGTTCGTCGTGAACGACTCGGCCAGCCGGGGCTGCGCCTGCAGGTTGCCGTCCCAGCCGTACAGTCCCTCGTAGATCTGCGTCGCCACCGCGTTCACCACGTAGAACAGCGAGAACACCGGGTCCAGTGTGCTGATCGAGCCCTGCGACACTACCCGAAGGTCCCCGCCAAACTGCGGCTCCGTAACTCCTACGTCCGGTGTCGGCGTGGCCACGAGGATCTTCTCGGTCTCTACCTCGATAACCCTCTCAACCTCGACCTCGACGATCTTCTCCACCTCCACCACCTTCTCCACCTCGACCTCGACGATCTTCTGGGTCTCGACCTCCACCACCTTCTCCACCTGGACCTCGAATACCTTCTCTTCTACCACCGGCACCTCGACGATCTTCTCCACAACCTCGGTTTCGCCCGCGCCGAAACTTGCTAGATCGACCACGAGCACCACCACCACGACCACGGCCGCCGAGGCCAATGCCATCAGGACGGGCCGCTGGTACCTGAAGCCCGTCGTCCTCCGCGGAACTTCGGTCAACCGGAAAGAACGCGGAACCTGCATCTGGGGAAGGGAGCGCAGCAGGTCCACGGTGGACTGCATGGATTCCACTTCGGCTCGACACTCGCCGCAGATTTCGAGGTGTTCCCTGATTCTCTCTGCTTCAGCGGCGCTGACCTGCCCGTCCAGGTAGGCCGACAGCTGGAGCTTGAGCCTGCGGTGTCTTATTCCAAAGATGTCGAACAAATCTCTACCCTTCACCTACACGCGACGGAATTGCTCCGGCAAAAGTTCCGTCTCACGGGCCAGTAGATCCCGCACCTTCGACCTGGCTCGACTTAGACGCGACTTGACCGTGCCTATCGACACCCCGAACGCTTCGGCCGTTTCCTCGTAGCTCAGACCCTGTACATCGATCATCACAAGCGTGATTCGCTGATCCGGGGGCAGGGAGTGAATTGCTCTGCCTATGGCGCGTCCCAATTCCGCGCCAAGTACCTGCGTCTCAGGGAGCGAATCGGCTGATGCGGGCTGGGTAAAGCCCGTATCCTCAAATGCCTCCTCCAGCGAGCTCTCAGGCCTGCGCTTGATCGAGCGAAGGTGGTCGAAGCACTGGTTCCTGGCGATCCGCAGGAGCCAGGCTCGCAAACTGCCACCCCGGAAGCCCGGGATCGCTTTGTATGCCGATATGAAGGTCTCCTGCGTGACGTCTTCAGCGGCAGAGCGGTTGCCCAGGGTACGTGCGGCAACGTTGTAGACGTGTGACTGGTAGCGGTCCACGATCTGGTTGAAGGCAGATATATCGCCCCTGACACTCCGTGTGACTAGCTCTGAATCGGCCGGCTCTATTGCGATGGAGTTATCCAACTGGCCAACCGGACAATCGAGGACCTATTGGGACGGCAGGCGGGGCGAGGCGGCAACGTATAATTTTGATGATCCGTCCCGTGCCGCTGCGCGTGCACTCCCGGGCTTGCGAACGTCGAGCAGTATTTCACTAACCCCGAGATAGACCGATGAGAGCGGTGATAAGAGAAATCATAGAAACGGTGCTGTTGGCACTCGTAGTGTACCTAGCCCTGCAGGTCAGCGTTCAGCCCTACCGGGTAGAGGGATCGAGCATGGTCCCGACGCTGGCTGAGGGCGAGTACCTGCTGGTGAACAAGATGGTCTACTGGCAGGTACCGTTGCTCGGTGGAGACGATGGTTATCTTGTCCATCCACCGCAAACGGGCGAGGTCGTCATATTTCGGTTTCCCGACGAGCCGACCCGCAATTTCGTCAAGCGGGTAGTAGGCGTCCCGGGCGACACCGTGGAGATCGCGAAGGGAACCGTCTTTGTCAACGGACAGGCCTTGGATGAACCCTATGTCACCTTGTCAGACCGCGGTTCGATGGATCCTTTCAAGGTGCCACCCGACTCGTACTTCGTGCTCGGTGATAACCGCGGCGCCAGCGACGATTCCCGTTCCTGGGGGGTGGTGCCGGAGGAAAACATCATCGGAAGAGCCTGGGTCACTTACTGGCCCCCCGCCCACCTGGAAAGACTGTTTTCTTTCCGCTAGTTTCGGGCGTCGGACCTCGCCTTGTACCGCCTTTGGAGGGCCACCTAAAATAATTCCATCGCATGGCGTCGGGCCTGTAGCTCAGTTGGTCAGAGCTCCGGACTTTTAATCCGGGAGTCCTGGGTTCGAATCCCAGCGGGCCCACCATACTTGACGGTAGACAGAACCGGGGCGTGGAGAGCCACCTCCTCGGCGTCTCTTCCCCCTATAGGAGCATCCTCCGGCATAGGTATGGAGTAGCGCAGCAGCGCGTTCCCCGGCATCACCACGATCTCCTTCACGAAGGACTCGATGAAGGCCCTGCGCTCCGTCAACTCGCTCTCCTTGAGGAACACGCTCAGGTCAAGGGCGTAGGCCGTGATGGTCTCCACGTCGTCCAGCACCTCCCTGCGCTGGGAGAGCATGGCCCTGGCCTCCGTTGCCGACGCCTCCAGCTTCTCCTGCCGCTCCCTGTGGTCTCTGATGCGGGGCTTGAAGTCCTCGATGTCCAGGTCCGTGGTCTCGGCCAGGTCGTAGAGCCGTCCCAGCCTGCGCTTCACGTCCTCTAGCTCTGCCTCGACGGTCTCCAGTTTCTGGCGCTGCTCTTTGGCGATGCCGTCCATCTCCTCGTTCACCAGCTTCACCAGCTCCCGGATGTTGGACTCGGTGAGCACGTTCTCCCGTATCTTCCCCACCACCATCTCCTCGAAGCGCCGTGCGTTTAGCCTGGGAGTCTCGCAGGCGTGCCTGCCCCGCTTCATGATGGACTGGCAGACGTAGTAGGCGTACTTCCCGCTCTTGGCGTCCTGGCCGCTGAGCGCCCCGTCGCACGTCCTGCATCTGACCATCCCGCTGAGCAGGTAGGAACTCCCCACACGGCGGGGATGGGTCTTCCTGGGAGCGCGGGAGCGCATCCGCCTGTTCACTCTCTTGAACTGGGCCTTGGAGATGATTCCGGGAAACGCCTTGTCCACCCTTACCGGCTCATCCTTGCCCTTCCCACCTACGCCCCAGAGAAGAGTTCCCGTGTAGGCTTCGTTGCGGAGGATGATGTGGACGCCGTTCTTGGACCAGAGCCTGCCCGTGGGGTTGGCGATGCCCTCTGTGTTGAGGGTCTGGGCGATGTCCAGGATGCCCCTTCCCGACTCGGCCATGTCGAAGATGCGCTGCACCACGGGAGCGGTGGCGGGGTCCAGATCCAGGGTGGGGCGCTTCTTGGCTCCGTCCTGCACCATGCGCTTGCCGTAGCCGTAGGGCACCCGGCTGGCGACCCAGAAGCCGCGAGATGCCGCCTCTCGCATCCCTCGCCGAACCTCTTCGGCAAGATTTTCGCTATAGAATTCGTCCACCGACTCGATGATGGCCTCCATGAGCCTGCCGGTGGCGGAGTCGTCGGCGTGCTCGGTGATGGAGACGACGCGGACGCCTTTGCGCCGGAGCATGGACTTGAAGGCAACGGCGTGTTCCCGCTTGCGGGTGAACCTCGAAAACTTCCACACCAAAATCTCCGCAAACGGGGCCTCCGGCTTGCTGGCCTCGTCCAGCATCTTGCGGAACTCCGGCCTGTCGGCGATGCGTCCGCTCTCGGCCTCATCGATGTACTCCCTCGCCACGACGTAGCCGTTCTTTTCGGCGTGGTCGCGCAAAGCCCGCAGCTGGGCGGCGACGGACAGGTCCACGTCCTGCCGATCACTGGAGACCCTGGCGTACAGGGCCACGGGGGTCGGGGCCTCTGTGTGGTTATTCATGCTCGTCCTCCTTGATTCGGTTGTGCTCAAGTAGATTCCGCTAGCCGTCCACCAGCTCGATGCGGTCGCCGTACCGGCGAAAGTCCGCCCCGTTGAACGTCAACAGGCGACGCTCGCCGTGGGCCAGCATGGTCGCCACGATGTTGGCGTCGTGAATCTGTCGTCCGCCCACCATGACCTCGTTGCACAGCCCCACCAGCGCGGCGGTGACCGAGGGGCCGTCCTCCAGTATCTCGAAGCTGCCCAGCAGCCTGCTCACGTCGTCGAAGGCTTCCGCGCGGCTGATGCCCGCCGTCCACGTCTGCGGACGGGTGACGACGGCCAGGTACTCCCTTATCACCTGTCGGCTGACCCGCAGCGGCCCAGGCTCTGCAAAGGCCCGTTCCAGGCCTGCCCTGGCCGCGTCGTGGTCCGGCGCGGCGGGGATGCGGGCCTTCACCAGCACGTTGGTGTCGATGAACATGGCCGGTTCTACACCCGCTCCTCGTACAGGTCTTCGCGCCTGAGACTCAGGCCCTCCGGCCACACGGCGGTGGGGTGGACGGGCCACGCCACGTCTAAGGGCAGCCGGGGCACGGACGTGGGCTGCGTTCGCCGGAACACTAGCGTCTCGGCCTCCATGTCCACCTCCGCCGTCTCCCATCCGGCGACGCTCCAGGCGAGGGCGTGGCTGTGGCCGTTGCCACCCCGCTGGTTGCCCCACCAGGGCCGGTGCAGCCGCGCCGACGGAGGAAGCTCGAATCCCATGACCGCCTCGACCTCGCCGAAGGTGGTCCTCCACTCCTGGTGCTGAAGGCTGCTGAGGTAGGTGTACAGCCGCTGGTACTTGCCCCTGAGCACCATCTCCAGCTGCCTGTCCCTGCGGTCTAGGGCCATGTCGCGTCTCCTTCGTCCCGGCCGCCCCCTGAGTCGGGGCTGAATGTCCATATGCATTATAGTGAGTTAGTGACCCCTACGCAAGGACCGAGGCGGGGGCACGCATGGGGACCCCTTCCGGGGTCTGCAAAAATCGAGGGCGTCGGCGCAGTCCGAGGGGTGTAGAGCCTGTCTCATAAGTCGGGCCCGCTGGTTGCTGGAAGTTGGAGCGAGGCTGTTGTAGTTTGCAGTTGACCCAATCGAGAGGAGTCGGGAGATGCCGCTGCGAGGGATGAATCGAGAGCAGATGTGGATGTTGCCGCCGTCTCTTGATGAGCTGTTGCCGTTGGATCATCCGGCACGGTTTGTCGCCGAGTTCGTAGACGCGTTGGATAAGGAGGGGTGGTCGGAGTTGGGCGTAGAGATAGACGGCGATCCCCTCGGAGCACCCGCTTACCATCCTCGGGCGCTGTTGAGCGTGTGGCTGTATGGGTTCATGGCCGGAGTGCGGTCGAGCCGCAAGCTGGAGGCGGCCTGCCGGGACCAGATACCGTACCTGTGGCTGACGGGATGGCAGCATCCCGATCACAACACCCTGTGGCGGTTCTACAAGGCACACCGGCAGGCTATGAGGGAGTTGTTCAAGCGCACGGTAAGGACGGCGGTGACGATGGATCTGGTGGACCTGGCGGTGCAGGCGGTGGACGGGTCGAAAGTGGCAGCGAACGCCACGAGAGACAGGACATACGACGCCGAAAGGGGAAGCCGCTTGCTGAACCGGTTGGACAAGGCGATAGAGGACCTTGAGGCCCAGAACGAAGCGGGAGAGGATGCCCCCGCCGCCCATCTGCCGGAAAAGTTGGCTGACAAGAGAGCCCTGAAAGAACAGGTCAAGCAGGCGATGGAGGACCTGGCGAGCCGGGAAAGCCTCAAGCACATCAACCTGACCGACAAGGATGCCCGGTTGATGAAGACGCGGCAGGGCATCGTGCCCAGCTACAACGGCCAGGCAATGGTCTCACCCGTCACGGCGGAAGGGGAAGTGACCGGGATGCTGATCACGGCTGTCGGCCTGGTAGACGAACCGGACGATCACACGTCGTTCACCCCGATGCTGGAGCAGGCTGAGGAGACTACGGGGTCCAAAGCGTCGATGACCCTGGCCGACGCCGGATATTACTCGGGGATCAACCTGGAGGAGTGCGCTGCCAGGGGGCAGGCGGTGACCATGCCGGAGTCATTGCCACCGCCGGACAGTCCTTACCACAGGGATAGGTTCATCTATGACGAGCAGAGCGACAGCTTCACGTGTCCCAAGGGACAAACGCTTCATTTCGAACGCATCCAACGGTCTAACAAGAAGGACGGAGTGAGGAATCGGATATACCGAGCACACTGGAAGATCTGCCGTTCCTGCCCCGCCTTCGGGGTATGCACCAAGACCGAACGGGGTCGCGCCGTAACCATAGGAAGGTACGATGCAATTCTGCGCGGTCACCGCGCGTGGATGTCTACCGACACTGCCAAAGAAGCATACGAGCTGAGAAAGCAACTGGTCGAGCCGGTCTTCGGGATCATCAAGGAGCAACAGCGAGCACGGAGATTCCTGCTGCGCGGTCTGGCCAACGTATCGGCTGAGTGGACGATATTGGCCACAGCTTTCAACCTCCGCATCCTCTGGAAGGCGTGGCGCTCCCGGCGCTTTCCCTACCCGAATGTCGGCCTCCAACCTCAAATGGCACCCTGAGCTACTGCTGGGCAACCAGCGTCTTCTTTCCTCCACTCCCCCATCGACCTAGCAGCGGCGAATCGACCAAAGTCGCCGATTTCTTCCCACATGTCCTGACAGTCCCGCTCTCTAAGTCCCTTTCTGAGACGGGCTCTGTACAGGAGTTTGAGTTTTGTCGGTGACGCATCAAACGGGTCTTGGCAAAGCTGAAACAGGCGAAAATCGGCTCCCTATCGGAATAATCAGTGAACACTTTGATGAAAGTCCCCAGTTCGGTCTCCGATGACAAAAAGAGGCTTGCGGTGGGGGTGCATGACGCGGCCCAAATCGGCGGTCCGACGACAAAAGCGGACAAAAAGTGCGCTTGAGGTGGGGGTGCGTGACGTCGAGTGGATCGGCCTGTGGAGGCGCGTTTTCGTCTCCCTGAAGACGCTGGCGCATCCCTTGTCCAGGTCGTGATGTGGTGACCGGTCAACCCATCGAGAGCGTCGAAGGAGTCGAAGAGGTGGTGATCGGCGAGGTCTCCGTCATCCCGCCGGTTCTGCAACGAATTGTACTTTTGGGAGCTGTTGGGGGCTGACACAATAAGTAGTGGGAATGCCCTTTTGTCCCCTATAGGAAGTCCTGGGGACGGCTCGGTGGGACAAGTTGCAGCATGTTGCGCAGTCTTCAGCGTCCGTGTGTGGGACGTAGTGGCCGGGCGGCTGTAGGTGGGAATCGTAGCTGAGAGACGAGTGGAGCCGGGGTGTGTGACCCGGCGGCGAAAACGGCCTGATGGGTCAGTTCTGCAACGGATTGTACATTGGAGGGCGGTAGCGGAGATGCGTGACCGGTCGCGTCTGCAAGTTGTCCCAGCAAGGCTGCTGGGACAACCCCTATTGGAAGGGTTCGGAACGGAAACGGCGGTCATTGCGCAGCCTGATGCATCAGGGCCTGCGAGCGTATTGCGAGGCGGGACCGGAGCCCTCGAGTCGGCGGCGGCAACGGAGAATCGGCGGGCCGTCGTTCATGGGCTGATGCGTCAGACTACAATCGCCCATGGGAGGTTTTCGCCCTGGGAGGGCTGTAAGGAGAGTCGGAGTACATTGCAGAATACAATCTGGGTGACATTCGTATCTGAATGAAGGGGAACCAGGGCGAAGCGAAGGGAATCCATCGAGCAGTTTTACTGCGGGTCGGTGCTAAGTCTATTGTACTGATTGTATTGCACTTCATTGTGGTTTCCCATGTGGTCTCGCCCACGTGGTTGACCACGATGAGCCGGTTCGTGGGATGCTGCGAAGGGTTCAGGCGACGGCGTGAAGAGCCCTACCGGAGAGTCCCTACCGGACCTGCTGGACGCTCTGGTGAATGACCGGGGCAAGGTGGCTGCTGCGGAGGCCCTGGGGGTGAACTACCGCACGATGGTGACCTGCCATGAGTCTCGTCACGTATCGCGGCGGATGCGCAGGGCAGAAGTAGGTATCGGACGTGGACTTTGGATGTCTGCGGCGTTAAGCAGCACGGTGACACCGGTGACATTGCCGGTGACATTGTAGCGAGGATAACGGCGCTGGAAGAACGGGTGGCGGCGATGGAGGAAGCGTATGGAGCACTGGTGGAGACCGTCGAGGCCCAGGCGAAGCAGCTGACAGAGTTGCAACGCAATGTTGGAGGATCGGAGGACGGGGCGGAGGAAGAGAAACGGGAGCCGAGCAAGCCTGATCCGGTCGGTGATGGCGATGGTCGGCGCAGGGAGTGGCGGCCTCCCAGACGGGAGCACGGCCTTCCCGACGCCGGTGTGGTCACGTTGGAGGAACAGCCGGACGAAGGGCACGCCTTCGGGGCGGCTGCCCCGTTGGTGGCGGAATGGCGAGGGCTGAGGAGTGTCGGTGAGGCTTCGGGCGGCCGGGTTGAACGGGCGAAGGCTGCGGTGCGCCGGTGGGAGCTGGAGATCGCCATGCTCAGCGACTACGGCCTGACGCTGCCGCCGGAGACCGAACCCCTGGACGCATCGCGCAGGGAAGACCACCTGCGGTGGCGGAAGGAGGCGCTGGCAGCGGCCTTGGCGAAAGCAAGGCGGCTGCGCTGGCTGAGGCGAGCACTCACCCTGGGTCTGCGATGGGGGTAGCCGACTGAAGTAGCTCAAGGCGCCCTTCGCCGTCGGCCAGCAGATCGGCCAGTCCGCGGACAGTCCGCGGTGGACTCGGCTCTTTCCAAGCGATGGACGGAGGTGGTAGAATGCAACTCGTAGAAGAACGCTCTGTTGGAGGAGCCTCGGAGTGGATGCGCCGGTGTCGGTTGGAGATGGCGCAGGCTCCGGGCCGATTGTCGGGTGAGATATGACGACGCCAGACACATTCACCAAAACCGCAGAAGTGCAAGGCGGCTTCCGGCTGCCCGACCCGCCGCAGCGGGAACCGGATGAGATGACGCAGTACGACCAGCTCTTCAAGTACGGCTACTCCCACGCCTTGGCAGTGCATCTGGGCAACCCGGAGACCACCTTGGTGGAGGCGGACCGCTGGATAGTCGCCAGGCCGGAGTACAACAAGGCCCGCGCCCGGCGCCCCGACCTCTTGGTGGCCTTTGGTGTTGATCCCGAGGTGTATCGCCGGAGCAACGGGTACATCGTCTCGGAGCAGGGGAAGCCGCCGGACTTCGTGCTTGAGGTGGCGTCGGAGAGCACCGGAGCAATGGACGTGGGGGCCAAACGGGTGGACTATGCCCGTTTGGGCATACCCGAGTACTGGCGCTTCGACGAGACGGGAGAGTATCACGGGGCGAGGTTGGCCGGTGACCGGCTGGTTGATGGCCGGTACGAACCCATACCGATAGAGACCGTGTCCGATGGAGTCCTCCAAGGATACAGTGCCGTGTTGGGCCTGAATCTGCGATGGTCGG
Organism: Dehalococcoidia bacterium; assembly: GCA_965207145.1. GTDB lineage: Bacteria > Chloroflexota > Dehalococcoidia > Lucifugimonadales > UBA2962 > CAUZIR01. The sequence continues at coordinate 2,283,546 of OZ242262.1, forward strand.
ATGGTGAGCTGCTGTTCTACGATCCTACCACGGGACGTCCCATCGCCAGCCTGGAAGACGAGCGGCAGGCGCGAGCGGCCGCCGAGTCCCGCGCCGACACAGAGCAAGCCCGCGCCGAGGCCGAAAGGGAAGGTCGTTCCGCCGCCGAGTCCCGCGCCGAGGCCGCCGAAGCCCGTATACGGGAGTTGGAGGAGCGGCTTCGCGGCCAGGGAGGGTAAACCTCCGGCTGGCCTGACGATTGAGAAAATACAGTAAAACCAGGGGGGCACAGAGATGACTAAGGACAGGGAGAATATATCACCGTTGAGAGGTGCGACCTCACCAGGTCGCATCGTAAACGCCTTCTACCCCCCCGCATTTCGTGGGGGTTCTCTCTCATGAGGCGCCCTGGGATTGCGCTTCTCGCCCTCGCGCTGCTGGCGGTGGTGTTCGCGGCGACGCCGGCGGAGCAGGCTAACGCGCAGACACCGCAGACCTTCGTCGCCAACACCGGCCAGTTAGACGGAACCAGTGTATCTCTGGGCAATGATTACGCCCAGGCGTTCACGACCGGCAGCAGCAGCGCGGGCTACAGCCTGACCAGCGTCGGCGTGGAATTCGCCACTATCGCCAGCGGCTTCAGCTCTTCATCCCTCACCGCCAGCATTCACGCCGACTCCGGCGGGTCTCCGGGCAGCTCCCTCGGGACCCTGACCAACCCCGCCAGCTTTCCCGTCTCCAGTTCGGACCAGACGCTGACCTTCACGAGCACGGGCATCGACCTTGAGGCGAACACCACGTACTTCGTGATGTTCGATATCAGCAGTGATGAGCCTTTCTCGAATATACGCGTCACGACTTCGGACAGCGAGGACAGCGGACAGTTGGCCGGCTGGAGCATCGGCGACGGCGCTTTGTTTAGAGCATTTTCATTTTCCTCAACAGCCGCATGGATCACCAGCGCGTCATCACTGAAACTCAGCCTCGGCGGCGTCAGCAAGCCTTTCCTGGTGAGCAACTTCGGGCAGGCGAACGGCGGCACCGGCAATTTCGTACAGCACGACCACGCGCAGGCGTTCACGACGGGCGCCAACGCCGGCGGGTACACCCTGACGGGCGTCGACTTCTCGTTTCCGCAAATCAACGACGGCGCGCTGGCGGGGAAGCTGACTGCCGAGATCAGAAGCGACAGCGGCGGAGCGCCGGGCGCGGTGGTCGCCACCCTGACCAAGCCCGGCACGATCGCCGCGGGCACGAACAGCTTCACGCACTCGGGCGTGGCGCTCGCGGCGAACACCACGTACTGGGCGGTGCTGGACGTCACCCTGGTCCTGTTGCCCGGCGCCAACACCATCCAGAACACCGCGTCGGACGCCGAGGACGCCGGCGGCGCGGACGGCTGGACCATCGCCGACGACGGCCACTACCGGACCTGGAACACCTCGGGCGCCTGGACCTCGTTCAGCCAGTCCCGCAAGATGACCATCCACGGCACGGCCGTCGAGACCGTCGAGACGGAGACCTTCGTCGCCAACACCGGCCAGGCGGACGGAGGCACCTCATTTCTGGGCAATGACTTCCACCAGGCCTTCACCACCGGCTCCAACAGCTTCGGCTACACCCTGCACAGCGTCGACGTGGAGTTCTCCACCATCGACAGCGCCTTCAGCTCCTCGGCGCTGACCGCCAGCATCCACGCCGCCTCCGGCGGGTCTCCGGGCAGCTCGCTGGGGACGCTGACCAACCCCGCCAGCTTCCCCGCCTCCACCTCGGACCAGACGCTGACCTTCACCAGCAGCGCGGGCATCGACCTTGAGGGGAGCGCCACCTACTTCCTCGTGATCGACATGGACGCTGGCCAGAGTTCTTCGAGGGTACGCCTGACGGGTTCGGACGCCGAGGACGGCGGGGGCCTGGCCGGCTGGAGCATCGCCGACGGCGCCGGGACGAGAACGGCTTCCTCGACGGGCGCGTGGACCCCCAACGTATCGTCACTGAAGATCAGCCTCGACGGCGTCAGCAAGCCGCGGCCGTCGAGGGTGAGCATCCTTGGCGGCGGCGCCGTCACCGAGGGCGTCAGCGCCAGCTTCACGCTGAGGGCGGTCCCGGCGCCCACGGCAGACCTGCCGGTGAGCGTGACGGTGACCACGACCGGGGACTTCGGGTACGGGACCCTGCCCACCAGCGTCACCATCCCGGCCACCGGGTCGGCGACGCTGGAGATCGCCACCACCAACGACGACGTGGACGAAGCCCACGGCTCGGTCACGGTGACGCTGGTGGACGGGTCGGACTACGACCTCGCCACGTCGCTGGGGACGGCGACGGTCCGGGTGCGGGACGACGACCCGGCGCTGGTGAAGAACACCGGCCAGTCGAGCGGCCTGGTGCAGGGCCTGCACGTGGACCTGGCGCAGGGTTTCGACACCGGCGGCAACCCCTCGGGGTACACCCTGACCAGCGTGGACGTGGCCTTCAGGCGGTCCACCGAGGACTTCGGTTCCAAGCTGACGGTCACCGTCCACAAAGGTGCCAACGGGGCTCCCGGCACGGTCGTGGGGACCCTGGCCAATCCCGCCTGGGTGAACCGGCAGGCCGGCACGTACAGCTTCACGCACCCGGGCGTCGCGCTCGAGGCGGACACCCGCTACTGGGTCGTGCTGGACGCAGCCGGGCTCACGGAAGGCAACAGCCAGGTGAAGTTCACGCAGAGCAACTCCGAGGACGAGGGCGCGGCGCCCGGCTGGAGCATCAACAACGACGCTCGCATCCGCGCGCAGGGGGGCGGCAACTGGATCACCCTGGTCGGCGGCTCCACTCTGTCGATGGGAGTCAACGGCCGGCTGCTGCCCCACGCGGACGGTTCCTACACCGTGCCCCTGGACTGGCCGCTGAAGCCGCTCGGTCTGGGCGCGGGCGAGACGTTCCGGCTGCTGTTCATGACCGAAGACCACCGCGACGCCACCGCCGCCGACATCGGCGTCTACGACGCCCACGTGCGGGAGGCGGCCCGCGACGGGCACGCCGCCATCCGGCGCTACGCCGACCACTTCCGGGTGGTGGGCTCCACCGCCGCGGTGGACGCCCGGGACCACACCCGGACCAACCCCAACAACGCCGGGCACACGGACGCGGAGGTCTGGTGGCTGAACGGCGAGCGCGTCGCGGCGAACAACGCCGGCTTCTGGTCCGACACCTGGGAGAACTGGGCGATGGCGGACCGGCGCTTCGAGAGCGGCGAGAGGAGCACCTCGAACGACTGGCCGTGGACCGGCACCAGGACCGACGGTGCGAAGGAGGCGAACCCTCTGGGCGCCAGCAACGCCCGGCGGGGACGGTTCTCGACCACCGACGCGGACACCGGCCCCATCAGCTACAACACCATCGCCAGCACCCAGGACCACGCGTTCTACGGCATCTCGCCCCTGTTCCGGGTGGAGCCCACGCCGGTGAACGCGCCGCCCGGTGAGCCGGCGGTGATGTCCAACCTGGGCCAGGCCGACGGCGCGGCGTTGACCGTGACGACTGCCAGTACCGTACGTGACCGCGCGCAGTCGTTCACGACGGGCAGGAACGGCGGCCACTACCGCCTCAACAGCGTCGACGTCGAGTTTGCCGAGATCGGCGACTCCGACGCCGCCCGTGATCTGCGGGTACAGATCTGGGCCGGCTCCGGCGGCTCGCCGGGCAGCACCGCCGCCGACGTCCTCGCCGACCTGGCGCGCCCCTCCATGCCGGTGGGCAGCGCCGACCAGACCTTCACCTTCACCTACCAGGGCAACGACGGTTCGGGGCTGCGGCTGGAGCCGAACACCACCTACTGGGTGTACGTATACGACGCGTCCGTGCAGCCCAACAGCACGTACGCCCTTCGCGCCACCGCGTCGAACTCCGAGCGCCTGCAGGGCCTGCGCCTGCCCGAGGGCTGGAGCATCGGCGACGGCCACAGTTCCTGGTCGCTCTACCCCAACCCCGCCGTCTCCTGGAGCACCCACTCCGAGGCGCTCAAGATCGGCCTGAACCTGGGGGCCGCCGACGCCTTCGTGCAGTTCCGCACCTGCGCGGGCACGGTGTCGGGCAACGACTGCGACACGGGCTGGGTGATCGCCAACTACAACAGGCACGACCCGCCGCCGACGATCACGCTGACCGAGGGCGGCCCGGCGGTGACCTACCAGTGGCAGGCGGTGGACCCCCACGAGCGCCGGCACTTCTACGTCGCCAGCCAGGTGGGTGAGCCGCTCAGCCACTTCGGGGGCTACATCGGGCCGGGCAAACCGGACCGGGACCGGCTGATGTGCCACACCGGGAGTAGAAGCCCCTACAACCTGGGCGACCCCATCGTCGAAGGGCTTGGCCGGGATGGGATTCATTTCGGCTACGGCAGCACCGCCGGCCCGCTGCTGGACCGGCACGACGGCTGCCCCTTCTCGTCGCAGTCCGTCTACGAGAGCGACGCCAACAAGTGGCGTCCGGTGAGCCTCGCCGCGGGGCAGGACAGCGACGCCTTCGACCACGGGACGTTCCTGATCCACCGGCCCCACGCCGTCGGCCACAACTTCTATGAAAATGGCGTGCTGTACCAGGTGGGAGGCTTCGACTACCCCGAGGTGCGCGTGCCGCTCATCATCAGGGACGACGACGAGTGGGAGCAGACCCTGGAGTTCTCCATCGACGACGGGACCACCTGGACGTCCATCGAGGACGGCGGGCTCAATCTGGCCTTCCCGGCCTCGCTGAACACGGGGCGCAAGGCGCACTACTTCTGGGTGCGGACGAAGAACGACCCGCCGGCGGACCAGGACAAGCGCTTCTCCATCAGCGCCGACTTCGCCAGGCCGCTGTTGCGGAGCGGCACGTCGGAGTACTTCCGGTCCCACCGGGTCTGGTTCACCAGCCCCGCCGCATCGCACCTGCACACCTTCAGAACTGACTCTGCCGTCAGCGCCGGCTCGGTCACGGTCAGCCGCACGCCGGTCCAGGTCGACATCCACGTCGGCGCCAACGTGGTCGGCAACGTGACCTTCCAGGTCGAGGGCTACAAGCTGTACGAGCGCAGCGACAACCAGATCTCGACGGAGACGCCGCCGAAGACGGTGCGCACCGACAGCTTCAGCTTCCACCGCACGCTGGGCTCCTGCGTGGGCTGCCAGCGGCTGCTGGGCGACCTGCCGGACCCGGTGGTGGAGCGCGTGGGCGACCTGAGCTACGCCAACCTGTCGGACACGGGCATAGACCTCAGCTGGCCGCAGGTGGTCGGCGCCGAGGGCTACGAGGTGCGCTACTGGTCCACCACGTCGCCCTTCCCCGGCGTCCCGGCCGACGAGGCCTGGTTCGGGGCCGAGCCCAACGACCCGGCCTGGAACATCCGCCACCTGGAGCCGGACACCGAGTACCGGGCGGTGGTCTACTACGCCGACCACGGCGCGACGCAGCTGAGCACCGCCAGCCCGGTGATCCGCTTCACCACCCTTGCGGCGGGCTCGCCCGTGGAGGCGGAGCCCACGTCGGTGATCGTGGAGCGGGTGCCCGAGGTGTCGATCAGCGCCGCCGGCGGGACGATCACCGAGGGCGAGGACGCGGTCTACACGGTCACCGTGAACCCCGCGCCCGACGCGCCGCTGGACGTCAGGGTGGGCGTGGCCGGCCCCGGCTCCGTGGTCGCCGCCCAGCACCTGGGCGAGCGCACGGTCAACGTGCCCACCGGCGGCAGCGTCTCGTTCACCATCCCCACCGTCGACGACACCGGTTGGGGCTCCAACGGGATGCTCGGCGCGACGGTGCAGTTCGGCGAGGGCTACCGGCTGAACAGGTTCAGGAGCTACGCCTCGGTCTACATCGCCAACAACGACCTGCCGCCGCCGCCGCCGGTCCAGCTCAAGCGCGTCTCCGACACCACGGCGACCGTCGCCTGGAAGCCCCAGGGAGACGGCGCGTCCTACCTGGTCGTCTGGCACGAGAGCTTCACGGGCATTCCGGTCCTGACGGAAGTCACGACCACCGCCACCGAGCACCAGCTCACCGGCCTCGACCCGCAGTCGCATTACGTGGTCTCCGTCCTTCACGGGACGACCCAGCTGGACAAGATCACCGTGCGGACCCTGGCCGCCGGCGCGACGCCGAAGACCTTCACGGTGGACTTCGAGACGCCCGCGCCCAACACGTCCGTGCCGCTGATCAGCGTGACCGCCGACGGCGACGTGACCGAGGGCGGGGACGCGACCTTCACGGTCAGCGCCAACCCGGCCCCGGCGGCGGACCTAGACGTGAGCGTCACGGTGTCGCAGAGCGACGACTCCGGGATATCCATGGAACATCGGACGGTGACCATCCCGACGGCGGGCTACGCCACGCTGACGGTGGCCACCACCAACGACGAGGTGGACGAGCCCGACGGATCGGTCACGGTCACCGTCGACGCCAGCGCCAACCTCGACTACCGGGTGTCCTCGTCCCAGGGGACGGCCGTCGTGGTCGTGTCCGACGACGACGGCGGCTACACGGTCAACCAGGGAACGATCGCCAGGGTCAAGGAGCTGGCGTCGCAGACGCAGCACGGCGCGGCCCACGTGAACCGCTGGAACCGGGTGCTGCTGGCCTTCGGCGAGCACGACGGGGCCGGCGTCACCGGCGGCCCGATGACGGCGGCCGAGGCCCAGGACATGGCCGACAATCACAGCAGCCCGGTGTGGGACCTGGTGGTCGTCGAGCTGACCGCCCTGGAAGCGGCCGCGGCACAGACGCCGCCGCCGCCGCCCACGCCCGAGGTGAGCGTCACCGCGGGCAGCGGGGTGACCGAGGGCGGCGACGCCGTCTTCACGGTGACGGCCAGCCCGGCCCCGACCGCGAATCTCGACGTGAGCGTCACGGTCTCGCAGAGCGGCGACTACGGCGCGGCCACGGGCCAGCGGACGGTGACGATACCCACCACGGGCAGCGTCACCCTCACCGTGGGCACCACGGACGATACTACCGACGAGACCGACGGCTCGGTGACGGCCACGGTGAACGCGGGCAGCGGCTACACGGTGTCGTCGTCCCAGGGCGCGGCCACGGTGGCCGTGTCCGACAACGACGACGCCTCCACGCCGGTGGTGAGCGTCAGCGGCGCCGCCGGCGGCACGGAGGGCGAGTCGGTCACCTTCACGGTGACGGCCAGCCCGGCCCCGGCTGCGGATCTGGCGGTGAGCGTGACGGTCGCCACGACCGGCGACTTCGGGTACGGGACGCTGCCCGTCAGCGTCACCATCCCAACGTCGGGCAGCGCCACGGTGACCATAACCACCACGGACGACGAGTTGGACGAGCCGGACGGCTCGGTCACGCTGACGCTGAACGCGGGCAGCGACTACACGGTGGGCGCGCCGTCGTCGGAGACGGCCGACGTCGCAGACAACGACGACCCGGTCGTTGAGGAGCAGACGGGCTACACGGTGGACCCGGACGTGATCGCGAAGGTCAGGGAGCTGGCGTCGCAGACGCAGCACGGGACGGCCCACGTGAACCGCTGGAACCGGGTGCTCGTCGCCTTCGGCGAGCACGACGGCACCGGCGTCACGGGCGGCCCGATGACGGCGTCCGAGGCCCAGGAGATGGCGGACAAACACAGCAGTCCCGTCTGGGACGAGGTGGTGACCGAGTTGACGGCGCTGGAAGCGGCGTCAACGCAAACGCCGCCGCCGCCGCCCACGCCTGAGGTGAGTATCACCGCTGGCAGCGGCATCACCGAGGGCGGCGACGCCACCTTCACGGTGACGGCCAGCCCGGCGCCTTCGTCCAACCTGGACGTGAGCGTCACGGTGTCGCAGAGCGGCGACTACGGCGCGACCACGGGCCAGCGGACGGTGACGATACCCACCACGGGCAGCGTCACCCTCACCGTGGGCACCACGGACGACAATGCCGACGAGACCGACGGCTCGGTGACGGCCACGGTGAACGCCGGCAGCGGCTACACGGTGTCCTCGTCCCAGGGCGCGGCCACGGTCGGCGTTGCCGACAACGACGCCGCCCCCACGCCGGTGGTGAGTATCACCGCTGGCAGCGGGGTGACCGAGGGCGGCGACGCCACCTTCACGGTGACGGCCAGCCCGGCCCCTTCGTCCAACCTGGCGGTGAGCCTCACGGTCTCCCAGAGCGGCGACTACGGCGCGACCACGGGCCAGCGGACGGTGACGATACCCACCACGGGCAGCGTCACCATCACCGTGGGCACCACGGACGACAGTACTGACGAAACCGACGGCTCGGTGACGGCCACGGTGAACGCCGGCAGCGGCTACACGGTGTCCTCGTCCCAGGGCGCGGCCACGGTGGCCGTGTCCGACAACGACGACGCCCCCACGCCGGTGGTGAGTATCACCGCTGGCAGCGGGGTTACCGAGGGCGGAGACGCCACCTTCACGGTGACGGCCAGCCCGGCCCCGGCGTCCAACCTGGACGTGAGCGTCACGGTGTCCCAGAGCGGCGACTACGGCGCGACCACGGGCCGGCGCACGGTGACCGTCCCCACCACGGGCAGCGTCACCCTCACCGTCGGCACCACGGACGACGACGCAGACGAGACCGACGGGTCGGTGACGGCGACGGTGAACGCCGGCAGCGGCTACACGGTGTCCTCGTCCCAGGGCGCGGCCACGGTCGGCGTGTCCGACAACGACGCCGCCCCCACGCCGGTGGTGAGCGTCAGCGCGGGCAGCGGGGTGACCGAGGGCGGCGACGCCACCTTCACGGTGACGGCCAGCCCGGCCCCGACCGCGAATCTCGACGTGAGCGTCACGGTGTCCCAGAGCGGCGACTACGGCGCGACCACGGGGAAGCGCACGGTGACCGTCCCCACCACGGGCAGCGTCACCCTCACCGTCGGCACCACGGACGACGACGCAGACGAGACCGACGGGTCGGTGACGGCCACGGTGAACGCGGGCAGCGGCTACACCGTGTCCTCGACCCAGGGCGCGGCCACGGTCGGCGTGGCCGACAACGACGATGCCGCGCCGGAGGTGGAGATAACCGTCACCGTCGAGGCCGCGTCGGCGGTGGAGGGCGACGTGCTGGAGTTCCGGGTGCGGCTGTCCGAGGCGTCCACCGAGGAGATCAGGATCAGATGGAACACCGCGCCTGCGTACCACCTGCTGGACGACCGGGCGCACATGACCGACTATCAGTACACGGAGGGTGAGCTGGTGTTTGCGCCGGGGGTGACGGAGCTGACGGCGGAGGTGTGGCTGGAATACGACGACGATGAGGAGCCGGACGAGTACTTCGTGGTGGAGGCGTACCTGCCCGGGACCCTCTACCCGCCCGACGCCGTGGGAACCATGACGATCATAGACGACGACTAGTCCGGCCCGGCCGGACCGGCAAGAGGATGCAAGGGGGGCCTGCGGCAATGTCGCAGGCCCCCCTTGCGCTGGCCGTGGGGCGGCTAGGTAATATACTAACGTGGGTGTCAGGATCGCCGGAGTGAAGTTGGATCACCCATCCACAATTCGAAAATGGTTCTGCCTATCGTCAACTCAGGCCCACCATGACGTACCGATTTGCGAACTCCGCCTTTGAGGGCGACTTCAGCGGAGTCCGCACCACCCATTGGACTGTCTTCCGGCGTGGGTATGGAGTAGATGATTGCCGCTCGTCCGGGCTTGACCTCGATCTCCTTGACGAAGGAGTGGACGAAGGCTTTGGTCTCGGTCAACTCGCTGGTCGCGAGAAACTCGCCCATCTCCTCGGCAAAGGTGGCGATTGTGTCGGCGCTGTCCAGATACTGCCGCCGCTCAGCCAACACCGCCCGTGCCTCGTCTGAGGCGCTCTCCAGACTCTCCTTGCGCTCCCGCAACTCCACGATGTGGTCCGAGGCGGCGGCGATGTCTACGCTGTCGCTCTTCGATATGAAGTGCCAGACGCGGCCCAGTTGCTTCTTCACCTCCTCAAGCTCCGTCTCGATGCTCTCCAGCTTCTGACGGTGCTCCCGGGCCGCTCCGTCCATCTCTTCGTCCAGGAGCTTTACGAGGTCTCTGATGTTGGACTCGGTGAGGATGTTGGCGCGAAGCTCATCGACGATGGTCTTCTCGATCTTCTTGGCGTTGAGCCTGGGGGTCTTGCAGGTGCCGCTGCCCCGCTTCATCAGGGACTGGCATACGTAGTAGGTGTACCTGCCGCTCTTCGCCTCGGCAGCGGACATGGCCCTGCCGCAGGTCTCGCACTTGAGGATGCCGCTCAGCAGGTAGGGGCTGGACGCCCGGCGGGGATTCGCCCGCTTCGGGGCGCGGGAGCCGAGCAGCCTCTTCACTCGCTGGAACTCTCGCTTGGAGATGATTGCGGGGTGGGCGTCCTCCACCCTTACGGGCGGCTGGCCGTCCCCGGAGCTGATTCCCCACACCACGGCTCCCGTGTAGGCTTCGTTGTCCAGCATGGTGTGGACGGTGGTTTTGAGCCACTTCTTGCCGTTCATGGTTGGGATGCCCTCTGCGTTGAGGGTCTTGGTGATGTCGAGGATGCTCTTGCCCTTTAGGGCCATGTCGAAGATGCGCCGGACCACGGCGTCGGCGGGAGGATTCAACTCCAGCTTCGGGCGCTTCTTGACACCGTCCTGGACCATGACTCTCCTGTAGCCGTAGGGGGCGTAGCTGGTGACCCAGAAGCCTCTGGAAGCGGCCTCTCTCATCCCCCGCCTAACCTCGTCGGCCAGATTTTCGCTATAGAATTCATCTACAGACTCGATTATCGCCTCCATGAGCCTGCCGGTTGCCGAGTCGTCAGCGTGCTCGGTGATGGAGACGACGCGGATACCCTTGCGCCTCAGCTTCGACTTGAAGGCGACGGCGTGCTCGCGCTTGCGGGTGAACCTCGAAAATTTCCAAACCAAGATCTCTTTGAATGGAGCCTCGGACTTTTCGGCCTCGTCCAGCATCTTGCGGAACTGGGGCCGGTCGGCGATGCGTCCGCTCTCGGCCTCGTCCACATACTCCCGCACGACGAGGTAGCCGTTCTTCTCGGCGTAGTCCCTGAGCGCCCTGAGCTGGGCTGCCACGGACAGATCCACGTCCTGACGGTCGCTGGAGACCCTGGCGTATAGGGCAACGGGGGTCATGTCGAGTCGGTCGTTCATTGGTTTCTCCTTCCTGTTCATTCCTGCTCTGTAGTCGTGCGGGAGCGCAGCCGCTGTAGCCGCTCCCGTCTGCGCCAACCCGCTCCTCTAGAGCACCTGGTGGGCATGGGAGATGCGCTCGAAGCAGGCATGGCCCAGCTGCGGGGCCAGCACCGAGCGGTCCCGGTGGGGCACGGCGACGAGGGCTATCTTGGCTACTCGTCCGTACCAGATGACGGGCCTGGCGGCCAGCGTCACGTCGTCGTTCCGCCAAAGGTCGTAGCCGCTCACCCGCTCCACGTAGACGGGCCTGCCGGTGAGGATCACCCGCTCGGTCACCGACCCCGGCGCAGGTGGCGCGCCCCTGCGCGGCAGCAGCCCCCGGAGGTAGGACAGGGGCCGTCTCTGCATCCTGATCCTGAACCCCGGGGTCCGCGCCACCACCTTCGCGGTGAAGTCATCGAGCGTGGCTGTCGGGGGCCACAAGCGCGGGTCTCCCTTCTCCCTGCGCTCGTACAGGACGGCGAGGAGGGGCTGATGACGCATCACCTCTGCAAGGCGGATGGCGACGGACGAATAGGCGCGCTGGTACATCTCCTGAAGGGCCACCACGTCGAACCCCGACGCCTCGGCGAAGGGGGCGAAAACGTCCGGGGGCATCAACGCGGCTGCGGCGAACCGGTCGGCCTGCCAGCACACCCTGCGCATTGGCACGGAGCCGGAGTAGAGGTCGCATAGGGTCTCGTCGATGATCTCGTAGGTCTCGTGGAGGACGGTGTGCTCTTTGGACCCCTCCCACAGGTCCTCGCGGTAGTGGATGTCGTAGCTCCCTCCCGGCGCACTGTAGTGGATGCCCTTCATGGTCTCCAGGCACCTGCCCGTCACCGTGCCGAACCCGGCCTCATTCAGCAGGACGGTCAGCTCGGGCACGGTGGGATGGCCCGACACGTTGAAGTAGCGCACGAAGCGGGCGGCGACGCCCTCGGGGTCCATCCCCCGTTCCAGGGCGTCGTCGAGAAGGTCTTGGCAGAAGTCCACTCTCGTCCCGTTCATTCCAGCAGCCTCTTTCCGGTGAAGCGTTCGTACATCTCGACGATGAATCGCTTGGCCTTTATGGAGAGGGGGCCGTCGGGCCGGGTGCCGACGCGGAACTGGGGGTCGGCCAGCACGTACTGGTAGGCCCGCTCGACCTCCAACGGTTCGTCGTCCCTGGGGTCTGCGCCGCCGAGTCGCCTGGCCCGGTGCAGCAGCTCGTTGACGTCCACCCCGTAGAGGACGGCGAGCTTGTTGATGAGATTGACGCCGGGCCTGCGCTCTCCCCGCTCCACCAGGGAGAGGTAGGAGCTGGAGACGCCGGTGAGCCGCTGCACGTCGCGGAGGCTGTGCTCCCCCCGCAACCGCTTGAGGAGCGGCCCGATCTCTTCGTCCTGCCCCAGGTCCCTGCCGTCGTCCATCTCGTCCATTCTGGCTCTCCCTGCCGTATCGCTGTGTATCACTTTATGAAACCAGATTGCGACACGGCTATATTGTTACATCAGAGCAAGTGATTTGTCAAGTTACAGGGACTTACTGCCCTTTGGCCCTTGTCCTGCTGTACATCGTATTGATACACTAATGATGACTCGTACACTTATTCTAAATCCGTTGTAAGTATACATCAACGGCGCCCCAAAGGGACACCCCCATACGGCGTGCCGGACACCGAGAGAGAGGGTTTCGGGAGACGCATCGTGAGTAGCAAGGCAAAGCTCACCAGGGCACAGGAGCGGCGGCGCATCGAGGGCCTGCGGATGCTGGCCCGCATCATAGCGCGCCACTACCTGGCCAACCCCGGCCTCTACCGCAACGGCTCCGCTGCCGCCAATGGCCGGTTGGCCGACGGTGGTGAGCCAGCCCGGAGTGAGGGTGCGTCGTGAAGCGCAGACAACCGGCCTGCCGGGTGAAGCTCAACCCCCGCGTGGTGTGGGAGCGTCTCAACCGGCTCAACATCACCCAGAACCGGTTGGCGGCCATGCTCGGCATCACCTCCGGCTACCTCTCCCAGCTCATGACCGGGACCCGCTCCCCCTCCGCCGAAGTGCGCAAGCGCCTTCAGGAGGTTCTGGAAGTCCCCAACTTCGACGACCTGTTCATCCTGGAGGTGGTGGAGTGAGGCCCGTCGCCCTTCCGCCGCCCGATCTTCTCCTCGGCGGGACCTTCCTGCCCGAGGACTTCGCCGAGCGTCTTGAGCATTTCAAGGAGGCCAGCTACCTCACCTGGGACGCTATGGCCGCGTGCATGGGCGTGGACCCGCGCCAGCTCCGACGCTGGCGGCGCGGCACGAGGCCCAGCGGGGACGGGCTGTTCGCTCTTCTGACGCTGGCCTCCGAGTTTCCCGGTGGGGTCCACATGCTGCTGGGGGTGTACATCGTGCTGCCGGAGCCGCACGTATTGAAGGCCCTGTCGGAGGGCGCGGGCTTCAGGGAGGCGTTCCTGCTCGATGAGGCCGACCCGACCGACGAAGGCGAGGAGTAGAGACGTGGGAGTGCAGCAGCGGGTCCACAGGCCCGTCGAGTTCGACTTCCCGGAGGACTTCCCCGACCGGCTGTTGCGGTTCAAGGAGGCGAGCGGGCTGAGCACCAAGGCGCTGGCACGTCTCCTGAGCATCAGTCCCTACCAGCTCAGGCAGTGGTGGACGAGGGGCGTGGCCCCCAGCTCCGCCCACCTCTTCCTGCTCCTGACCCTTGCGGGGGAGATGGGGCTGCGGGACGGCATCCTGATGTGCCCCGACCGGGACATGCCCGAGGCGGTTGACCTGGATGCGCTTCTGCAATGCACTGCCTGACGGTCATCAGCCCAGGGACGCAAACATGATCTTCAAACCAGAAGGAGGAATGACCATGACCACTGAGGAACGGAACCGGATCGAGGAGTATCGCCCGCCGCCGTGGCCGGAGGACTTCCCGCAGCGGCTGGAGCGGTTGAAGGAGATGGCCGGCGTCTCGTGGAAGCGGATGGCCGAGCTTGTCGGCGTGACGGACCGGGGCGCACTGAAGTGGCGCAGGGGAGGGAGGCCCTCGGCGGCCCACTACCTCGCCATCATGGAGCTTGCCCGCGATGTCCCCGGCGGCTACGCCCTGATGACGGACGGCGACGACGAGGCTGACGAAGAGAGGGTGAGACGGTAAAACGATACGCAAGGGGAAGTCAGTGCCGGGGTTCCCCATCGAACCAGAAGGCCGGGCGGGATCGACCCGCCCGGCCTTCCTTTCTTTCCGGCCTCTTCGTCCCTCTTCTCGTCATCTTCTGACGACTCCCTGGGGGTCTCGCTTCGAAGCTCTGCGGTTGAGGGAGCGATCGAGGATGCCAAAGGCCCGGTCGATGCCCAGGCGCTTCACCCTGGAGGTCGGCTCCTCCTCCTGCTTGAGGAGGGCGTGGGCGATGAGGTCGGCCATCTGTAGCAATTCGTCGGCCTGGGAGCTTCGGAAGGAAGGGCCGCCGATCACCCTCTCTATGGGGATGTCCTTCGTCCGCCCTCCGCCCTCCCACTTCTCGTATCTGCTGGGGATGGGGTTGAGACGCCTGAGCCTCTGGTAGAGGCGGGCCACCATCTCCTCCCTGCCCTCGTCGAAGATGAGGAAGGCATGGCGGCCTTCCGCTGCGACGGAGGAGTTGATGCGGTTGAGCAGCCGGTCGAGGCTGGCCCGCTCATAGGCCATGACCTCGGCCTTGCGTAGACAGACGTTGACGACCTCCACTCCCCCGATTTCACGGGCTGCGTCCTCGATGACGCGCAGCCCCCCGGAGAAGATTTCAGCCCCGCGCTCCGGAGCGAGCCTGCGGTCTGCGCCGTCGATTCGGGCCAGCTTGCCCCGCCCGGCCAGCAGATCGCAGGCGTGAAGCTCCCGTTCGACGGGCACGCCGTAGCGGTCTTGCAGCTCCGTCCGCCAGGTTTGGACGCGGGCGTGCAGGTCGTTCCAACGCTCGGAGTCCACGCCAAGGGCGGTTCGGACGTAGCAGCGGGGACCCTCGGACTCGTCGATGTAGTACAGTCTCATGGCGCTGGTTCTCCCGTCTCGCGCTGATGTTCATGCTGCGGAAGCGGACTCACCGGCTGGAAGCCGCCGGGGACGAGCCATGCCCGCCCCAGAGGCCCCTCACGCTCCAAGATGCTCCGGTGGGAGGCCAGCAGGGGCACGGCCGTCCTCAGACGGGCCATCTCCTCCTGCGCCACCCTCAGGAAGTGGGTCTGGGCGATGTCGTCGTCGAAGACGACGAGGACGACGGGCGGGGCTCCGTGGTCGTCAAGGGGCCGGTGGGTGGAGTAGTAGCGAAGGTAGGGGGCCAGCCGTGTCGCCATCGTGACGGGCCGCACCGCACGTCGCTCCCACTCCAGGAAGAAGGGCCGGACGGCGTTTCCCCGCCGCAGGATGCCGAAGGCGTCGGGGTGAATGGAGCGCATCCCGCCGAAGTAGCGGAAGTATCTCGAGGCACTCGCGGGCGGGTCGAGTTGGTCCGTCTCCCAACCCAGTTCGCGGGCCTGGCGCGCCATGCCAGCGATGAAGCCGTGGACGGCAGCGGTGTGCTCCATGTTGCGCAGGAGCTGTCGGCTTCGCCTGCCGGAGACGCTGCGCCAGTCACCTGCGTCGTCGGGAGCCGCGCTCCACCGCTTTCTGGCCCCGCCGACGGCGGTGCGGTCCCTGCGGGCCAGCATCGCCAGCCCCTGATCGGTGAGGGTGAGCCGTCGCCCCCCGGCGGGGACTCGGGTGACCAGGCCGAACCCTTGCAGTGCCGCGGCGATCTCATAGGCGCGGCTGCGAACGAGACCCAGCAGTCCGGCCAGGTCGTCCAGGGCGATCCAGGGCCAGTCGGAGAGCGCGTCCAGGAGACGCTTTTCGGCGGGCTTCAGCAGCGCGGGCAGCATGTGGTCGGGGACGGAGCGGCCCGGGACGTCCGGGAAAAGGTCCTCCGGGAGGGAGACCCGCGACAGCGACCGTTCGCCGGGAAGAGCGCCGCCCTTCCCCATACGGTCTATGGCGGCGCGCAGGTCGATGGAGGCGTTGAGCGAAGGCAGTCGCCACACCCGGTCGCCGGCGGCTCCCGCCGCCGCATCCCGTTCCAGGGCGAGTGCGGTCGTGGCCTGTGCTCCGGCCAACCGCCTGCGGGCGTAGCGCAGGCTGGTCTCGTCGGGTGCCAGTAGAAGAACTCCGCCGAAGCGCGGTCCCTCCCTGAGCCGCCTCAGCCGCTTGGAGAAACCCGTCCTGTCGGCGGTGCGTCCCTGTCGGACGACGGCGATGGTGCGCCCTCCGGGTAGGACGATGGCCGCGTCCATGGGCATCGCCCGATACCAGCGGAAGCGAATGGGGTGGTGTATGTCGGAGACGGCGGCAGCCAGGCGATAGATGACGGCCACGGCGTCGAGCCGCTCCAGAAGCAGCCGACGCCACTGGTTCGATATGGGACGGGAGCGGAGGAGGGCGTCCACCGAGAGGCCCTCCTCCCCGGCCAGGAGGCGCAGACCGGCGCCGGTGAGATGGAACCTGCGGGTGGGCGCGGTGAGATCGGTGGCGTGGGGGACGGGGGCGGTCAGCCCCGCGTCCTCCAGCCTACGGAAGACCCCGTAGACGCCGCCCCGGGACCATCCCGAGACGACGGTCGCCTCCAGCCGGTCGAGGAAGGGCATGTCCGCAAGCAGCCGCAGCAGCTCGCCGTCCAAGGGCCTCATTCCTCGCGCTCCCCGTCCGCAGTCTCAGATGGAGAGTCTGTGGGGTTACGGCCGCGCTTGGTGCGCACGTTGCCCCGCTTCGGCTCCTCGGACGCGCCGCCGCCCTCCGACGCCTGGGTGTCCTGAGACCCCTGCGCCTCCCTGGACTGCTGCGCCTGCCTGAGCTTCTCCAGCTCCTCCCGGTACTTGTTCACCAGGTCCCGCAGGTCGGCGTCGTTCTCGTCGATGTCCCACCCCGTCGTGATGTAGCTCCCAGCCTCGGCGCGGATGCGCTCGGCCACCTCCGGGTCGCCCCCCTCCGGCCTTGCCACCTTCATCGAGAAGGCGTCCATGCGCTCGGCCCCCACGGTGGCGCGCACGTAGCACTGGTGCACCGGCAGGGAGGTGATGTCGTCCTCGCTCACCCGGTCTTTGCCCAGTTCCCACACCATCTGTCGGGCGTCCGCCCCGGCAATCTGGAAGACAGCCAGGCATCCCACGTTTGCCAGAAGGGTGTCCCGCATGGTGCGGGAGAGGTCGTCCAGCTTCGCCAGGCTCTGGGTTGCCAGGACGAAGCTGGCCCCGAACTTGCCAAGCTCGCTGAGCATCGACTCGTAGTCCACTCCGGGCATGGACTGCATCTCGTCCACGACGACCAGCGCGCCGCGCCTCTGCTCGATGGGCAGGCTTCCCTGCTCCCGGATCACGGCGTCCACGAGGTTGAGGAGGGACGCGCCCACCAGGGCGGCCACGTCCCTTCCCGCCTCGCCCTGGGCGGTTGAAACGAAGAGGATGCCGCCCTCCCGGATGACCCGCCGCATGTCGATGGTGGAGCGGGACTGCCCCAGGATGGCCCTGGCCCGCTTGGAGGATGCGTAGTAGGAGAGGCGGGTCTGCACCGGGGCCAGGGCGTCGGCCTTGGTGTCCCGCCGCCATCCGGCGAAGTCCCTGGCCCACCACTGAAGCAGGAAGGGGTCGTTCACCTTGGCCGTCACCTCGGCCTTGAAGTCGTCGTCGGAGAGGATGCGCAGACCGTCGAGGATGGTGTACTGCTCGTCCTCCCCCCGGCTTGCATTGGCCTCGTGGAGGCTCTTGACCGTCTGTTCCAGGATGGCCTGCATCCTCGGCCCCCACTGGTCCCACAGCCCCTTGCAGATGCGCACGACGGAATCGGCGGTGCGGTCCCGGTCGGAGAAGATGCGGGCGTCCAGCAGGTTGATGCCGGGCGCTCCCCGCTCGTCGGCCAGGTCGATGAGCCGCACCTTGTCCACGAGGGACTCCGGCACGTGCTCCAGAAGTCCGCCCACCAGGTCGGCGTGGGGATCGACGACGACGATGGCGTCGCCGTCCCTGCCCGCAGCCTTCTCCTCCATCTTGTGGCGGACGATGTGCTGCATCAGGGTGGACTTCCCCATGCGGGTGCGGGCCACGTAGAGGTGGTGGCGTCTCAGCAGGTCGGCGGGGAAGTGAATCTTCCTAGGAGCTCCGGTCACCGTGTCGCCGACGTGAGCGCCGCCACTGACGCTGCGGGCGGTGGGCAGCAGTACCTTCGCCCCGGAGCGGGCCACCAGGGGCGTCTCGTCCCGCGCTCCCGGCGGGTGCCAGAGGCAGGACGCCTCGCGAACGCCGAAGACGCTGCGTTTGCCGAAGAGCCCAGGGCCGGACGGGTGGAGAAGCGATGGGTCGGGCACGGCGGGCCGTATCCTGCCGACCTTGAAGCGCGCGCCGGCGGGGTTGTCGTAGTGGCGGTAGGCCGCCGACACCGGCTCAAGGATCTCCCTCGCCCGCTGGGGCCTAGCGTCGTCCGGCAGGACGGCCGTCACCTGTATCTCTGCGTCGAAGGCGATGCGGGAGACCTTCTCCTTGATCAGCAGCGGGTCGTAGACGCGCTTCCTGGCCTTCTTGATGCGGTGCCACAGCCAACCCCCGGCGATGAGCGCGGCGCTGACGCCGATGCCCATGAGCACCGTCTTCCAGGTCTCGCCCGCCTGCACCCACAGGTAGCCCCGCAGGGCCGCCAAGGCTGCCACACCCAGGATGGCCATGGTCACCCCGTCGGTCTGAAGGGGCCGCGTCTGGTAGGAATAGGAGGGGTCCCGTCGCTCCTCCACGGGCCGCTTGTGGGCCTTCTCCAGGTGGCTCTGCGACCAGTCTGGACCGAGGGAGCGCAGCTTCATCTGCGCCACGACCCGCTCTCCCTCGTTCAGGCTCGAGAGTGCGCCCATGAGGGCGATGAGGGGGTCAGAGCCTGGGTCGAGCAGGTCGTCGTCCCGAAAGACCCGGAGCGGCACGTACTCGGGGCCGTCGGCCCGTAGAGTCATGCTCCACGCCTGCTCTCCCTCGTCCAGGCGCAGCGGGTCGTCCTCGGTGGAAATCTCCCGTATCTGGGCCTGGGGGTAGCGGGCGGCGATCTGGCCCCGCACCACTTGGTCGTCCAGGCAGCGGGCCAGGAGGGTCACTCCGTCTGAGTCACCGGCCAGTTCCAGGGAAAAGGGTTCGGGGACGGCGATGGAGCTCAGCATGTTCTCCACGCCCAGCAGGGTGCGCTCCCCGCTTCGGGGCGGCGTCACCGCCAGCAGCGCGGGTTTCTTGTTCCCCTCATCGTTCGTCAACCAGTTCATCGGATTCAGTTTCATGGCTCTCTTCCTTTCTCTATTGGGGTCGTGAGTGGGTTCGTAATCCCGTGGACTCGTTTCGTCATTTCGGCGTCCGTCGCTCGTCACGTCACGTCCTCTCTTTCCCTGGCCCTCCATCGGGCCGGTTTTCTTTGCGGTTAACGCTCTATCTGTGACCGCCCGGTCTCCACTCAATCACCTCCGTCTCCTCCGGCGTGGCCTCGATGCGGACGGGGAAGCGGTGCCCTTTCGCCAGAAGCAGCCCGTCTCCACGGGGGCAGGACAGCAGCCACCGCTGGAGGTCTTCGGGCAGGTCGAAGGCGTCGCCCACGGTTCCTATCGCCGCCGCGTCCTGTTGCAACAGCAGTTTGAAGGCGGCGTTCTGAAGCAGCGCCCGCCCGGAGTGGCCGGTGATCGTTCGTGATGAATCCTCGGAGAGTAGGTCCTGCACGTCCTGGGTGATGAACTGCAACCCCAGGCGGTGCTTCCTGGCTCGCTTGGCCATGCTGACCATGAAGGCCGCACCCTCGGGGTGCTGCATGATGCTCCACACCTCGTCCACCACCAGCAGGCGGGGCTTGGGGTCCTGGGCGGCCGCCGCCCACACGGTCTCGGTGCAGACCATCGCGGCGGCGGGACGCAACTCCGGCTCCAGCAGCCGAAGGTCGAAGACGGTGACGAGGGCTTCCCTCCCCAGCAGGTCGTCTCCCTCGTCGGAGAGGAGGTTGCGCAGGCTGCCGGTGGCGAAGGGCCTGAGCAGGTGCGCTATGTCCGGGGCTTCTCCTTCGAGGTACTTGTAGAAATCCCGGAAGCCGGTGCGTTCGCGGTGCTGGGCGTAGTAGCCCGCCAGGGCGTGGTCGAGGGAGGCTCTGCGCTCCGCGCCAAGGCTCTCACCCACCATCACCTCGATGAGCCTTCTGAGACTGCCGATGCGCTGGAGCAGCTCCTCCTGGTCTCCCTTGTCTATGACGAAGGGGTTCATGCCCTGGCCCTCAACGCCGGGCGAGAGGACCCTGCCTCCCGCCGCCCTCGCCATGTCGGCGTACTCGCCCTCGGGGTCGATGACGTAGGCGGTGACGCCGCGCGTCAGTCCCCTGAGCACGCCGAGCTTGGTGGCAAAGGACTTGCCGCTGCCCGATCTTGCGAGGACGGCCGTGTTCGCGTTTAGGTGCGTGCCGTCCCAGGGGTCGTAGACCACGGGGGAGCAGGCCCGCATGTCGATGCCGTAGAGGGTGCCGCTGCGGGTGTCCAGGTCCGGCGGCGAGAAGGGGAAGAGCCTGGCAAGACTGGATGTGTCCAGGGTCCGCCACTCGGCCACGGCGTTCAGTCCCAGGGGCAGGGTGGATAGCAGCCCCTCCCTCTGCCTGAAGGCCAGGTTGTCGAGCTTGCCCAAAGTGGCGGCGAAGTGGGCCTTGGCCCGCTGGGTCATCTCCTTCAGCGACGCCTCGTCCTTCGCATGGAGGGTCACGGACAAAGAGGAGTGAAAGAGACGCTCCCGCCCGCGCTGCACCTCGTCGCGGAGCCGGGTCACGTCCTCCAGGGCGATCTCCGCCTCCGGCGACATGGTGCGGCCCCGCTTGAAGGACAGGGACTGGGCCGACTCGAAGCGCACCTTCTGCCACTCCAAGGTGCGAGCCGCCTGTTCCGCCGGAATTGGCCCCAGGTGTATGGACAGGTCCATGGGCGCTCCCGCCGCCATCAGCCCTTGGAGAAATCCGGGTGCAAGCGACCTGGGCCACTTGCCCAGGTGCAGGGAGCGCACCAGCCGGTCTCCGACGCCCATGTCCCTGCGGTTGACCTGCACCTCGACCTCCTCACTCTCGTCCATGTCGGTGGGTGTGCCTCCCAGGGCCGAGGCCAGCATCAGCATCCGCAGCCGCCTGCCGGTGTAGGGATGGACGGACAGTCCGGCCCGCGCCAACAGGCCCCGCAGTTCGTCGATGCGGGCGTGCTCGCACACGGCGTAGAAGCGCCGGTCGAGGATGCCGTCCCGGGTCTCAAGCTCGGTCAGGAGTCTGCCGAGTGACTCGGCGGCCTTCCTCGTCTGCGGGGGAAGGTCAGCGGGCTGGGCCTGTTGCAGCTTCTCTCTCAGCCCGCCCAGACGGGGCGGGTGCTGGCGGATGAGGAGTTGCACGGGGAAGTCGAGGGCGTTCAGCGCCCCGGCGAAGGCCCCCAGCTTCGGCTCGTCGATCTCCAGCCCCATCACCTCGCACACGCCCAGCTTCACCCCATCCAGCCGAACAGGGCCGTCGTCGTCCAGGTGCGAGACCATGAAGAAGAGCGGCAGCTCGGGCGGCGGCTTGGGGATCGGAGCCTGTGGTTCGCTTGATGGAGAGGCCGACGTCGTATCAGCCCCCTCGATGTCCTGCGGAGCGACGGACTCCACCGCTCCGCGCTTCGTGATCTTGTCAAGCAACTTTCTCAACTCGGTTCTCTCCTTTGCGCTTAGGGGGTGGGGAACGGGACGATGCCGCTGCGCAGCAGTGCGGCGACGGCCTTGGCCAGCAGCACCAGCACAAGGCCGACGACTGCCATGACCACGGCGGTCTTGGCTCTGCCGCCTCCCCGTTCCTCCGCGCCCTCTGCCATCAGGACGAACCCCGCCCAGACGATGGCGAAGACGGCGAGCCCGGCGGCGGCGTAGGCCATTGCGGTCAGCACTGCGTCGAAGGCAGCGAGCATCGCCCGCTCCTCGGCCGGGGCCGCGCCGGTGGTCGCCAGCGCAGCCCCGGCCAGGAAGACTGCCGTCCATAGACGCCTCACCACGGCCACTCCCATCCCAGTCTTCGGAACCAGTCGCTGAGGTCCCCGCCGGGCGTCTGCTCGGCGGGCGGGTCCTCGGGCTCCGTCTCCTGCACGACCAGGACCTCGTAGGAGTCGTCCGAGCCGACGGCGGAGGCCATGTCCAGCGTCTCGTCTCGGATCCGGCTGAGTGGCTCCCGCTCCACCACCTCAGCCTTGACGTGCTCGGGGTGGATGATGGTGAGTGTGACCTCCTTGTCGATCGTCGTGCCGGGCACGTGGGCGTAGGCGTATGCGGAGACGGTGTGCTCCGTCGTGGTGCCGTCGTCGTGGGTGACGGTGATGGTCTGGCTGTCACTGTCGGTGTCGCTCGCCCCCGGCCGCCACAGGCTCACCGTCTCGGTGCGCTCTTCCGTCCGCTCAGGATGGTGGGTGAGTGTCGTCAGCGGAGGGATGGGGATGCTCAGGCTCGCCTCAATGCTCACCTCCACACTCACGGCGTGAAGGGCCTCCCCGGTCGGAACGTCCAGACTGAAACTCGTCTCGCCACCGGGGACGAAGGGAACGCTGGCGGTCGATTCTCCTGTGGTTGCTGAGAGCGTGCCGGTGACTGCCGTCACCCCTGCGTCCATGAGGGTCGTCTCGGTGACGCTCTCGTGCCCGGCCACCGTCTGTAGCTCAACCGAGTGCTTGATGTTGGACACGCACTCGGACTCGATGACGCCCTTGATGGCTCCCGACGTCCAGCCCAGGGAGGTCATGCGCAGGTCGCACAGCTCTCCCTCGACTTCGGGGAGCGGGTACGGGATGCGGTCGTGCTCCCAGGTGAGCGCACCGGCCTGCCCCACGGTGTCCTGCCAGGACACCGTGATGGACGACGACGTGGGGCCGTGCAGGGGCAGGGAGTAATCGATGGCCTCTCCCTCGTCTAGGGACGCCGATCCCCAGAAGCGCAGGGACGTGCCCTGGCTGCCGCCGAAGGCCCGCACCCGGATGTCCAGGTCCGTCGCCGCCCTGAGCTTCACTGCGGCCCGGTCGCCGGAGACGGTGAGACCCTCGACGAATATCCGACGCCCCTCCACCGGCTCTTCGACCTCGAAGTCGATCTCGTCACGCCAGGGTTCGTGGCCGTCGGCAAGGGCCGACTGGGGGATGACCGTGGCCGCCGCCACTGCGACGGCGGCTACGACTGCCATGAAGTTCTTCGGGAGCTTCTTCCGCTGGCTGGCCTTGCGCCCCTCGTTCCCAGTCCCGTTGCTGTTGATGTCGTCCCTGTTCGTCCTCCGGGCCTTGCGGAACCAGCGGTGGGGACGGAAGGGCATCCGACTGTTGCGTCGGTCCTTGCGCCTGTTCCGCAGCTTGCGCAGTCTGCGGAGGACGCGCTTCGACTTCTTCGCCATTAGGCTCAACGGGCCGGGGCCGCTCCTCACCGGCTGCGCCGGCGCGGGCGGCTCGTTGCGCACCAGCTGGGACACAGGCCCGGCATAGGCCCTCGCTCCCAGCTTGTACTTGAGCAGGTCGGCGGCTACCAACGGCAGCCGCCGACCGCCTATCTTCCCCACGATCGTGGCGACTCCGACGAGGCCCATGAGGACGGCAATGCCCATCCTCACCTCGTTCGGCCCCACAGGGGCGTAGCGGTATGCGCCGTAGGACAGAGCGCACACCGCCGTCATCGCCACGATCTGCGGGAAGGTGAACCACAGTAGCACCCGGTCCTCGGCCTGCACGTGGGTCGGTACCTCGTGTTCTCTCATGGTTGTTCTCCTTGCCTTCGATCTACTCTTCGGCGACGGGCGTGGGGTCGGGCAGGGTTGGGTCTACCGGGGAGCCGACGACCGCGTTCATGACCAGCTCGACGACGCCATAGGCCACCATCGCCAGGACGATGCCCGCGAGGGCGGTCATCATGGCGCTCTTGCCCCGCTCCATCTGGTGGGGTGCTCCCGACGCCGTGAGGTACATGTAGGCCCCATAGATGAAGAAGCCCACACCCACCACTCCCACGACCCCCAGTAGGATGGCCACCAGGTTGCTAATGGTCTGTGTCAGGTTTTCCATTTCGTTCTTTCTCCTCTCGGACTCTGTTTTGGAGTCTTTGTTCGTCTGTCTCGCTTCTGCTCTTTCCGCTCGCCTACTGGCACATCGGTCCCACCTCCTTCGTCTCGGCGATTGACGCGAACCGCACCCGCGTTCGGTTGGTTGTCGTTGGGTTTGAGATCACTCGTTGGCGCTCCTGGGGGAGTCGCCGCCCATATCCCCGCCGCCCGATGGGGTCGCCATCGAGGCCGCAGAGTTCAGGCCGCTCGCCGCAGCCGACAGACCCGCGCTGGCCGCAACCGCTCCCACGGTCACCCCTGCCGGACCTCCGGCGGCTCCCCCTGCCATCAGGCCCATGACCCGGGCCGACCGCACCATCGATGCGGGCAGGTTCATGCCGAAGTAGAGCATCGAGAGCCAGCTGTCGAAGGTCCCGGCGTTGCCAAGAAGGGACGGCACCCGGGTCGCCATGTAGACGAAGGCCAGACTCATCAAGAGCTTCCACACCAGGTCCTGCACCGGCTCGAAGGCGGCGATGAGGGCGACCTCGTTCAGGAACCCGAACCCCAACGCCAACGCGATGAGCTGGACGGCCTGCTGGAACACCGTCGTCATGAAGAGCCGGAGCCAATGACGGCCCCAGCCCGCCGTGTGTGGCAGAATCCACAGCCCCAGGGCTATGGGGGCCAACGCCAGCAGGATGTCGATCAACGCAAGGCGCAGGATCATCTGCACGATGACGTAGAGGACGAAGAAGCCATAGACCAGGTAGAGGAGGGCCAGCAGCAACGCCATGCCCACGCTCCCGGCGTTCACGGCGGTGAGCAGCGTCTTGAGGGTGGACCGGAGCATGTCCTCGGCGGTGACGTTTAGTGATACCGCGACGAAGCCAGACACAGCGTCAGCCATGTCGATGACCAGCGCGCACCACCACAGGGAGGACGCTGCGGCGACGAGTCCCAGCACCAGCCGGGGAACCATCTCCCGCCAACCTGTCTGAGACCTTCCGAGGTGCTCTGACACGATGAGCGAGAGGCCCATCCAGCCAAGGATGACCACCAGTGCGCCCGACGTAATGGCCCAGACGACCATCCACGCCTGCTGAACCAGGTCATGTGCGTAGGTGAGGTCGGGAGGAGTGCCGGTGAGGATGTCGCTCATGGGCTAGTTCCCGTCCCGGCAGTTGGCGGCATCCTCGCCCGAGGCCCGCTCCACCACCCCGCACAGCGTCCCGTGGACTCCCTCAATCACCCATCCGGCGAAGGCCCTGGCCCAGCGGGAGGGATTGAGGGCACTCAGAATCTTGTCCCAGATGCGCCCCGGCTGGTGGATGGGGACGACGGCGTAGAAGTCTCCTCGCTTGCCGTCCTCGGCGTGAGCCAGCATGACCAGCAGGTAGGCCCTGTCGGGGTCGAGGTCGGGCTGCTCGTCAAGCTTGGGATACTCCCAGGAGTACTCCCAGCCGTCGGAGCGCTTCTTCTCGCCGCCCCTGACCCGGTACATGGCGGATATCCAGTCGCCGGTGTCGGCGTCGCGGACGGCGTAGAAGAGGTCTTGGAGCCTGCGGTCGAAGAGGGGCCTGGCGACGAACTCGCCGCCCTTCTTGCGCTCGACGAACTCCCGGTCCTCGTTGACCAGGGCGATGTCGCCTGCGGGCGGCGACTGGGCCAGGGCGAGGTTGCTCGTGGGTATGGCCACCAGCGCCGCCAAGAACAGCGCGATGGCCAGGGGGATCAGCCTCCTGGATCTGCTAAGGGTCCGCCGGATGGTCGGTGGGACCGCCATGTAATCGCCTCCGTTGTCGATGGGGTTGTGATGTCTGCCATCGAGTCTGGGGAGGCGAAAACGTCTTAGGAATGGTGCGTGAGGGGGGCTTGCGCACAAGCCCCCCTCACGGGGCCTGCCCATCCGGAAGCCCCTGTGATGTCATGGGGGTGTACAGGGATTAGCGTCAGTTGCAGAAATGCAAGTCGGGGGCGTTTCCAAGCCGAAATCGAAGGAAAAGGAGGGGAGGTTGGCAAGTGAGCAAGCGATGTTTGGTCGGGGCGTGTTCCACGGATTCCGGCCGAGTTGCAGAAATGCAAGTCGGCAAGACAGCCACATCGGAGCAAGCAACCTGCTGGAGGGACCGGTTCGGGGGCGAGAATCCCCTACCGGACGCACCCCTATAGGACGTGATAACGAGGAGGGTTGAACGCATGGATGAGACGCAAGTGAACGGTGTGCAGGCCGGGGAGACAGAGGAGGCTGAGGCGAAGTCGGACGAGGTGCAGGGCGAGGAGTCGCCGGTGGACGAGACGCCGGGTGATGAGGCCCAGGACATTGAGAAGCTGCGTCGGCTCAGGCTGCGCGGGTTCCTGCGGGAACTGGTGCGGGAGGAGGGCCGGATGGAGGCGGCGGAACTGCTGGGCGTCGCCTACCGCACCCTGGTCAAGGCGGAGGAGTCCGGCGAGATCACAGGGCGGGTGGGCGATGCGCTGGAGCGGCTGTTGGGGACGGGCGACGACCCCGAAGTGGGGCGATTGCGGGAGTCGGTCGGGGCGCTGGAAGGACGAGTGACGGCCCTGGAGGCCGGCCTCGAAGAGTTGCGGGGTGTGGGCGGCGCAAGGGCCGAACAGCGAGTCGGGGGCGAGAAGGTGAAGAAGGAAGCGGAGACGCCGGACGCTGCCGAGGAAAAGGCTGATGGCGCTGATGCGGAGAGCACCGCAGCGGCCCCCGGTCCGTCAGTGAACGAGGGACATGCGCCGAGGCGGACAAGGCAGCGGCGCGTGAACCCGGAGGTGGTCACCGAGGAGGCTGCTGAGGACGACCCGGAGGTGTACGGCGATGCGTGGCCGCTGGTGCAGAAGTGGCGCAGCCTGCGGGCCGACCACCCGCACAGGGGGAAGAGCCTATCGTGGCTGAAGACGGAGGAGCGTCTGCTGGTGATGGAGCTGGCGATGCTGGAGAAGCACGGGTTGACCCTGCCCCCGGAGACCCAGCCACTGCGGGGCTTCGGGCGCAAGGGACAGACCACCCACCGTTGGAGGGCACTGGCCGACACGCGGAAGGCGCTGCGAAGGCGAAAGTGGTTGCGCTGGGTCATCCCGTGGCTGTGGTGGCGCTAGGTTGTCGCAGAGATGCGGCTAGGTTGTCACATCGCAGCAAGTGATCTGCGTTGAGCTGGCCCGAAACCCCCTCCGAAGCCTTTCCAACGCCGGTCGAGTGGGGCGATAATTGACGCAGTTTCTGGCTTTTTCAGCGTTTCGTGCCGAGAAACCTGGAGGGTTCCCGTCCCCGAATCCGGGACCGGCTGCATAGGATCGAGCCTTCGCTCTCCGAACAGCCGCCCAGGGGTCAGACCGGAGGGATTGAGCCTTGCTCTCCCGATGGCTGCCCGGTGGGACAAGCGCCTTTCCCGCTGCGTGAGCCAGTGGAGGGGTCGAGCCGTTGCTCCCCCGATGCCGGTTCGAAACACGGGACACCACCGTAGCGAGTACGGTGCAGACTCTGGCCGAGGTGCGCCCCGCGTCCCGGCCAGTTCCTCATGTCTGCGGCGCAACCGTCACGCGGTTGGGTCGCAGCTTCAACGCATGCCGTCCTGCGGATGAATGTCAGGACGGTCGCATCCCATCTCACCCCAGTTCCCCGGTTCGCTTCCCCGTGATGTGACCCTGGGCCGAGCTGCGTGTTTTTCACGGAATTCAACGGCATCGAGCATCGAAAGGAGGTCGAAGACGGCATGGACGAATCACAGGCAACGGAAGGAGGAACGAGCATGACGGAGCGTTACACGGGACCCAGCGCGAGGCGGATCGCAGACCTGCTCTCGCATAGGGTGAGCTACCAACGAGGGTGGTTCTGGACGACGACGGCTATCTGCCACGGCGGGAAGTCGGACGGGCTGGCGTTCAGACAGAGGCCGGACGGCGAGGGCATAGACGTGCGCTGTCACACCGGTGGCTGCTCGAAGGGCGTGATCGTCACTGAGTTGGAGGTCCTGACGGGCTTGCCCATCTGGACGGCCTATGAGCCGGTCGTTGCGGCGGTCAACCCTGAGGCGAAGCGGCCCTGGTGGAAGCGCAAGAACGTCGTGGTGGCCGGGATCGTCACGCTGGTGATTGCGGCGCCGCTCATCACCGGCGACGGCGAGATGGTCTTCCTCAACCTCGTCGGGCTGGGCATCGGCTGGCTTCTGCTCAGGCGATTCCTGCGGCGGCCTCCGGTGCGGAGGTTCCGACGCTGACCACGGGGCCTCCGGGCCTCTCACAACCCATCCCAAAACGCAAGGGGTCGTCCTCCCGCGAGGACGGCCCCTCTTTCTTTGCCCGCAAGCGGGCGCAGATGACGGCAACACACAAGCTGAAGCACTAAGGAGGTGCGTAATGACGACGGCGACTTTGACAGCAGGCAATCGGACGATGGACACGGTGGACAGGCCCCGGCGCAGTCTCGAAGAGCTGGTGGACCGGCTCTTCGCAGCGATGGGATTCGGGGAAGAGACCGAGACGGCAGGACCGAGCGCGACCCGGAGCATCCACGAGGCGCGGCGGCTCAGGCAGGCGGGGGACATCGACGGCGCCCTGGGCATCCTCGCCGGCATGGATATGGCGAGGGTGGAGAAGCGGGAGGCTCGCTGGGCCTTCTCGGAGTGGACGCAACTGGTGAAGCGGCGGTTCGGGGGTCAGAAGCCGGTGCTCTACACCCAGGGCACCGGACAGGCCGCCGCCCTGGTGCCCTCTGGCGGCGGGACGCTGGAGGTCGCTGCGGTCCTGGGGATGCGCTGGCGGGTCGGCAAGGTCGTGTCGGGTCGCAGCCTGCGGGGTTTGCGGCCGCTGAACGGGGGTGCGTGATGGTTACGGCCAACGTGGACATCCCCGCGCTCAAGGCCCGTCACCCCCTGGGCGACACGGTGGAAGCGTCGGGCGTCCGTCTCAGGGGAAGGGGCAGGGTCCGCCAGGGCGTCTGCCCCTTTCACGACGAGGTTGAGGGGAGCTTCACGGTGTACGCCGACTCGGAAAAGTGGTACTGCTTCGGCTGTGGCCTCGGCGGAGACGTGCTGGACTTCATCCAGCGTGTTGAACACCTGAGCCTGCCGGAGGCGATTGCACGGCTTGAAGGCAGCCCTGGGCCTGCTGCGGGGGTTGCGCCACGTCCGGCTGGGGCTCGGCGTCCCAGGGTTGCGCCATTGCCGCCCAGGGACCCGGGCTTGCTGACGGCGGCGGCGCGGTTCTACTCCGGGCAGCTCCGGCGCAACCCCGCCGGGCTTGACTACCTTACCTCGCGGGACATCGGCCCTGACGCCGCCGTGTGGCTTGGCCTCGGCTACTCGCCGGGGCTTGGCTTGCGGGAGACCCTTGAGTCGGCTGGCTTCTCGGAGCGGCGGATTCGGGGCTCTGGCCTGTTCACCGAGCGTGGTTCGGAGCGGTTCGCCGGGATGGTGGTCGTTCCAGAACTCTCCGGCGGGCTTGTCCGCTGGCTCGTGGGACGGGCCGTCGATCCCGACCGGACACCAAGGTTCCAGGCATTGCCCGGCCCCAAGCCGGTGCTTGGACTTGGGCGGCTCGGCCCCGCTCCACCTTGGGTCGTGGTGGCCGAGGGCGTCTTCGACTGGCTTGCCCTTGCGGCCTGGGGTGTCCCAGCCGTCGCTGCCCTGGGCACCCAGGGGGTTGAGCGAGTGGCGTCGGCCCTCCGAGGCTGCCCCAGGGTCTTCCTCGCCTTCGACAACGACGAGGCGGGTCTTGAGGCCACCGAGAGGCTTGTGGGCTTGCTTGACAGGAGGGCCGCCGCCGTCACCCTTCCCCAGGGCGTCGGCGACGTGGCCGAGCTTGCTTCACTTCCCCAGGGGCGCACGGTCTTCCTCCGCTTGCTTGCACGGGCGGCCCGCTCCGCCCGCTAACCTCCCACCACTCCCCCTCTCGCTTCCCTCTACCGGGCCTCCTCGGCCCGACTTGCTTGCGGGACTCGCTCCCGCTTGATCCCCATTCCCACCCTGACTACCCAGGAGGACCTATGCCCAATTCACGACGGGCCTCGCCCGCTCACGGCTTCCGCAGGGAATCCGCATCGGTTCATCCGCTACAGGACACACAACAAGGAAGGAGACACAAGATGTCCAACGGCAACAACAACGGACACCACCCCAACGGGACGGGCAACGGCCTCGTCTCGGTCAACGGCAACGGGCACAAGCCCGACGCCGCAATCGTCGCCGAGCACGAGTTGCTCTGGGACGGGCTTGCACCCGCCGTCACCAATGCTCTGAGCCAGCCCCTGGACGCCACGCTGGTCTCCCAGCGCAAGGGGCGCGGCGGCAGGACCTTCTCCTACATCGAGGGCCATACCGCCATCGACGAGGCCAACAGGGTCTTCGGCTTCGGCGGGTGGGGGTTCGAGCTGGTCGAGAACGTCGGCCTGCGCCGCATTGAGACGGTCGATGCCCAGACGGGTGAGGTGAAGGTGTTCAACGCCTACACCGCCCCGGTACGGGTCACCGTCCCGGGCGCGCCTCCCCGCACCGACATCGGCTTCCACGCCGTGACGGACGAGACGGCGGACGGCCATGAGACGGCCATAAAGGGGTGCGTCACCGACGGCATGAAGCGGGCGCTCCGCAGCTTCGGAGACCGCTTCGGCAACGGCCTCTACGGAGAGCAGCCGCCGGTGGTCAACGCCCCCAGGTCGGAGCGCGCTCCCGCTCAGGCGCATGCCAATCGGCGCAACGGGGCGCGGACTCAGGCCGGACGGAACGACTCCCAGGTCAAGACCCTGCGCAAGCAGCTCATGGAGTTGGCCGGGAAGCAGGGCTTCGACGAGGCGCAGGTGCGAGCCGCCGTCCAGAGGCAGATGGGCAAGGACCTCGACGACCTGACGGCGGATGAGATCGGGCAGCTGGTGGAGGCCGCCGCCGACAAGCTCCGGGAGAAGCAGGCGCAAACCGCCTAACCGTTAAGCGCATCGGCACACGGATTCGAGCGGGGTTCGTCTCCTTCTGGGGCGGCCCCGCTCTCGCATTACAGGAAGGAGAAGACGAAATGGTGACGACGACCTTGACCTACACGCCCTGGGGCTGGACGCACGACATTGAGGAGCTGGCCGATGGAGTGCTGCGGGTCTCCACGCCCAGCCACGGCGGGTTGAAGCTCAGCCGCAGGCGGTGGTACGAGCTTCCCGCCGCCGTCCGCAACGCGATGATGACGGCGACCTTCGCCGAGGAGGACTGCGAGGAGCCGATAGTGAGGACGCTACTGGGCCTGGGCGACGACGGGGACCGAGAGATGGCCCTCACGGTTGCGGGCTACTTCGACCGCTACAGTCCCGCGCTTCCCTTCATCCGCAACTGTCCGCCGGGAATCCACTACCACACCACCACCTACCGGAACGGGCACGGGGCAGAGCCATTCGGACGTTTCGACACCCGCTTGGAGGCCGAGTCATTCGCCAACGACCCGGACACCGTGGGCAGGTACGGGCGGATGGAGGCCGTCGAGTGCGGCGGGACGCGCCCGCTCTGCCAGCCAGCCGGGGTGAAGCCATGACCCCGGCAACACGGGCCAGACCCCGCAGCCTGCCCAGCACCACCACGAAGCTGCAAACCGAGCTTGGGAGCCTGTTCATCACCGTCTCCGTGGACGACGACGGCGAGCCCTTCGAGGTCTTTGGTTTCCTCGGAAAAGGAGGAAGTTTCCAGCACGGGGTGACGGAACTCGCCTGCCGCCTCATCTCCCTCCACCTGCGACGGGGAACCCCGCTGGAGGAGGTGATTGACCAAATTCAGGGCATCCAAGAAATGGCCCCGTTCTGGAACCAGTTGGGCGACGGCAGAAGCGTGCCCGTCCACGGCCTCGGCGATGGCATTGCCCACGTCCTCAAGTCCCACCTGAGGGCGAAGGAGGAACGGGAGGAGGCGCAGGAAGCCGAGCATAAGGCGGCGTGAACAAGCCCCGCCTCTCATCTACAGGAAATAAGGAGTTAATAGCCATGACAACGATGACCACTGACAGGGCGGAGGTCTTCTCACGCCCTGCGGCGCAATTCAACCACGACGGCGAGCTTGTCATCCGGGCCTCGTCGGCCCAGAGCTGCCGCCGCGCCCTCTGGTACGCCGCCACGGACCATACGCCGACGAATCCCCCCAGCGACGAGTCGCTCGTGGCGATGGAGGCAGGCAACGCCCTGGAGCCGGTGGTGGTTCGGGCGATGGAGTGGGCGGGCTGGAAGGTCTCTCCCGCCGACCCCCAGAACCCGCAGCAGGTGGCGGTGCGTGTCGGCCCCGGTCTGCTGGTCACCGGACACCCGGACGGCGCGGTGCGGATGCCACTTCCCCCAGACGAGGCGGCGACTGAGGTCCAGACGCTCCTCTTTGGGGGCGCATCGGACGCTCCCGCCTACGGGAAGGAGATGGTGGTCGAGGTCAAGACCAGGGGGCCTGAGGCGTTCCGGCGATGGCAGACCCTGGGGGCGGAGCGCAGCCATCCCGCGGCGGTGGCCCAGGCCGCCTTCTACTCACTGGGCGTGTTCGACGACCTTCGGGATGCCGTGATCGCCACGATGGACACAGGCAGCAGGACGTGGGACTGGGAGTTGATTCCCGCCGACCGGCTGGAGAAGGCCCTCCAGGACGCCTGCGCCTGGCTCGGCGAGCTCGCGGCGCACCACGTTCAGAACGGGCCGGACCCCGACGTTCTGCCGGACCGGGACTTCCCAGCCGACTCCTGGCAGTGCCGAAGCTGCGCCTTCCTAGACGTCTGCCTGCCGGGGATGGCAGAGGTCGATGCGGAGGAAGAGATTGACGAACGGGAGGTGACGGACGAAGAGGCACGGGACGCGGTGGCGGCCTACACGGAGGCTCAGGACGCAATAAGGGAGCCTGAGAAGGCCAAGAGAGCCGCGCTGGACACCTTGAAGGCGTGGATGCGCCGGAGGGGCGACGCCAAGGTCACCGTCAACGGACGGACGGTGAGCCTGGTGCACACGACACGCTACTCCACCAACTATCGCCGCTTGAACGAACTTCTCGCCCCGGAGGTCCGGGCGGAAGTGGTGACCGAAAGCGAGTCGGAGTACGTGCGGGTCAGCTAGACGCTCCCATCGAAGAGCGCAAGACGGGGCCTGCTTCCCTCTACCTGGACGGCCCCGCCGAGTCACAACCAACCCACAGAAAAGGAGAGACCATGAGCAACGCAACCGGAACCGCCACGATGTGGCAGGACAACCACAGCGGCGTCCGCGGACACGCGCTGATGACGAAGGAGGTGGGGGACACCATCCCCGCCATCTACGCCAACGAGAACGCGAAGGACTACGACACGGTTCTCGCCCCCGCCAAGCTGTTCTCGCCGTTTGGCAACTGGACCTGGTACATCACCGAGATGGACCCGGAGACGGGAGAGTGCTTCGGCCTCGTCCAGGGGTTTGAGACGGAGTTGGGGTACTTCTCGCTCGACGAGCTGGCAGAGGCGACGGTGTTTGGCGCCGTCCCCGCCGTGGAACGCGACCTCTACTGGCAGCCGAAGACCATCGGCGAGATCAGGAGAGAGTCGCGCTAGAGCGAGTTTGGCAAGACGCTTCCCCTGGCGGGAGCGCGGGACGGGGCCGTCTTCCCCAACTACGGGGGACGGCCCCGCTCTCATATCAGCAGGGCGCGGCACTGGCCGCGCCACATCACAAACAGGAGGAAATCGAAATGGCACGCACCATCAACAAGGTGGAACTGTTGGGCAGAGTGGGCACCGAGCCCGAGATGAAGTACACGCCGAACGGCACGGCGATCACCACCCTGCGGCTGGCGACGGACCGCCGCCGCCAGGACGGGGAGACGACCGCCGACTGGCACAACGTCGTGGTTTGGGGCAAGAGCGCCGAGGCCGTGAACCAGTTCGTCGGCAAGGGCCAGCGGGTCTACGTCGCCGGACGCCTCGTCCAGAACTCGTGGGAGACGGAGGACGGCCAGCGCCGCTCCAAGACCGAGGTCCACACCCAGGAGGTCGTCTTCCTCGACTCCAACAACGGCAACGGGACGGGCGACGAGGGCGAGGAGGACTCCCCCTTCTAGCTCGTCCAGTCCGCAACCGGCATACCGGCGCCCGCTCAACCGGGCGCACCACGGGGCCGCTCTCCATCTACCGGAGGGCGGCCCCGCTCTCTTTGTCCGAATCTACAGCAAGGAGTCCGACATGACCAGGAAGAAGAACGTCAAGCCTACGGAGGCTCCAGGTTCCAACCCGGAGGGACAGGCGCTGCTCGCGGCCCTGCGCAGCAACCTGAGCCTGCTGGGGGAGCTGGCGATGCGCTACGAGGTCGAGACCCAGCCGGAGCGCACAAAGGCAGACCTGCCCTCCATCAACACCCCCCAAGACGTGCACGACCTGCTGGGGAAGGAGATGTCAGCCCTCGCTCAGGAGCAGCTCAGGGTCCTGCTGCTGGACCGAAGGAACCGGGTGCTGGGCCAGCGCACGGTATACCAGGGGAACGTGTTTTCGTCGGTGGTGAGGGCGGCCGAGGTGTTCCGAGCCGCTGTGGTCGAGTCCCTGCCAGCCGTGATTATTGCCCACAACCACCCTTCAACGGACCCGTCTCCCAGCCCTGAGGACGTGTCCATCACCAGGGACCTGGCCAAGGCGGGCAAGCTCCTGGGCATCGAGCTCCTCGACCACGTGGTCATAGGCGGCAAGAGCTTTGTCAGCCTCAAAGAAAAGGGGCTGATGCCCTGACCGGACGCTCCCGAACCGTCCGGCCCCCCCACGCGGGGACTCGCCCCGCGCATCGACTCAACCCTCACAGCAAAGGAGACCTAACCATGCTCGCAACCCACACCATAGACCCCGACGACCTCTACACCATCTCCGCCGCAGGCTTCAGCGCCACCGCCGACGCCTTCGCCCGCGACGACCGCACCGACGGCCTCTGGTTCGTCTCGATGGTCGGCTCCCAGACCGCGCTCAAGGCCATCTGGGCGTCCCTCCTCAAGCAGCCCCCCGACACGGCCCACATCATCAAGGGGGCGGACGGAATGGCGCTGAGCGGAGGCTTTCAGCGCTGCCAGGTGCCATACGAGACGGTGGGGACGTGGACGACCAAGATCGCCCGGCTTCGCGGATCGGGCGCTTGGCACGCCCTCGTCTACACCAAGACCGCAGAGTTCAGCTACGAGAAGGACTCCTTCCTCCTGCTGGCCCAGTCCGAGGAGGAGGCTCCGGCGCTCCACCACCGCTTCCTCGACCGGCGCAGCCCGCTGCCCCTGCACGGCACCTGGGCCGACTGGCTCTGGCAGAGGGGCATACAAGAGGGCGAGATAGTCCCGCTGCAAAGCGTGGGTGTTTCGGCCTACAGGTGCTCCCCCAAGTCCGACAAGCTCCGCGAAGACCTGTCCCAAGCGGTGGCGTCGGGCAGCCTCACCCTGCCGGAGGAGGGGAGCGATGGACAGGACGCTTAGGAGGGCCAAGCGCAACAGCAAGCGGCGGGGCCAGCGCAACGGCGGGGCTTGGGAGCGGTTCTGCCCCGACGGGAAGACCTGCCGCTACTGTCCCCACGACGGTTCGCAGCACCTGGTCTCGTCGGGTCAGCCGCATTTCTACAGACCGGCTACCGAGGCGGAGCGGCGCGACCCCTCGGTCACGCTCTACAGGCACAACCTGCCGGACGGCGGCTCGGTGCTGGTGCGGCGCATGACCGTCGCCAACCGCGCCGAACTCATCACAGCCTACTGTGTCCACTGTGCCGAGAGCATCGGGACACACCAGGTCCTGTGCTTCCAGCGCAACCTGGCCATAGGAGAGGTGGTCGGTCTGGCAAAGAACGGCCACAAGGACATCGGAATCGCCGCCTGAGAGCGGCAACGGAACAGAAAGGAGAAGAGACATGAGACTTGCAGCTTTGGCAAAGGGCGGCTACTACCCCACCCCCGAGAGGGTGGTGGACCTGATAGCCGATCTGATCCACACCCCCACCGGCTACTACTACAGGGAACGGGAGACCCTGCGCATCCTCGACCCCTGCTGCGGGGCCGGGGACGCCCTCCAGAGGCTGGCCGAACGCCTCGACCGGCCCAACGCCATCCCCATCCAGACCTACGGCGTGGAACTGCACCGCGACCGGGCGGAGGAGGCCGAGAAGCGGCTCCACCACACCCTGGCATCCGACCTGTTCGCCACGTCGATAGCCAACGGGGCCTTCGGCCTCGCGCTAATCAATCCGCCATACGATTGGGACTCGGAAGACAAGCGCGTCGAACACGCCTTCCTGACCCATTGCACGCGCTACTTGGCCGAGAGCGGCCTGCTGGTGTTCATCGTGCCCAGGCAGCGCCTCTCCTACTCGGCACGCTACCTGTCCACCCACTACGGTCGGATGCGGTGCTGGTCGTTCCCGGTCCCTGAGCGGGAGCTGTTCGACCAGGTCGTGCTGGTGGGGTACAGAAAGGCGGACCCCGTTCCCGACGCTGTCGCCGAGAGCATGGTGATGGAGTGGGCGCTGGGGGAGCCGGAGCCGCTGCGCCCACAGCGGGACTCCTACTCTTACCCGGAGTACACCCCGGCCACGTCGCCAAGCGGCGACATCCTGTTCACCACCCGCACCGTCGATCCCGTGGCGGCCGCTGCCGAGGCAAGGCGGTCGGGGCTGTGGGCCAGCACGGAGATCACCGACTCGCTCTGGCCCGCGAAGGACAACCGCACCAGGCCGCTGATGCCTCTCAGGCGCGGGCATATGGCGATGCTGGTGGCGGCGGGCTTCCTCGACAACCTCGTCCTCGAATCGGAGGGCAGGCGCATCCTCGTCAAGGGCAAGACTTCCAAGGAGATGGTGATGGTCGAGGATACGCCGGAAAAGGAGGTCTACCGCGAGCGGCTGGTGACCACCGTCGTCTCCCTGGACCTGGGCGACGGCGAGATCGTCGAGATCGCCGCGTAGACGGCTCACACCGAGCCGCACACCACGAGGCCCCGCTTCGTCCTGTCACGGGACGGCGGGGCCTCGTCTCGTTTCGGACGCGACACGCACTATAGATAAGGAAGGGAAGGTGAACGATGCAGACGACCATGACGATGGAATCCTGCTGCCGCTGCGGGCAGCCCATCCTCCCCGGCAAACCGGCCATGCAGACCGCCTCGGTGGACATCGACGACCACGGAAGGGTGGTCTCCTCCCCGGTGAAGGCATACCACCTGTCGGGCCGGTGCTACGAGGACGCCAGGGCCGCCGAATCCGCCCACAGAAGCTCTCGCAGGGCAGCTTAGACGGCTCGCCATCGAGCCGCACCTAACGAGGCCCCGAGCCTCGCTTCACCTATCGGACACACACCCTATATAAGGAAGGAGACACGACATGAATCTCGGAGAGTTCATCGACACGTACCGCGACGCCATCGCCCAGCGGGTGGTGGCGTCCTACCCGCCGCTCTACCGGCCCTCGGAGAACGGCGGCACGCTCCCCCGCCTGCTCCGCTCACCCCTGGGGGCGCAGGCCGACGCCATCAGGGGAGCGGCCCTCTCCCTAGAGGCCCACCAGGGCACCAACGTCGTCGGCGAAATGGGAACAGGGAAAACGTTCATTGGCGCAGCCGCCGCGTACATGGCGGGCTTCGAGCGGGTGTTGATCTTGTGCCCTCCCCATCTCGTGCCCAAGTGGAAGCGGGAGGTGGAGCAGACCGTTCCCCTCGCCCGCGCCGCCATCGTCGAGTCCATCACCGACCTGGAGCGGCTGCGTCTCTCCATCGGCTCCGGCCCGCTGTTCGCGGTGATGTCGAGAGAAAAGGCGAAACTGTCCTACCGCTGGCAGGCCGCCGTCACAATGCGGTGGGCAACCTCCAGGGGCAGGCTGGTGCGGGACGAGGAGACGGGGGAGCCCTTCCGAGTTCCCTGCTGCCCCGACTGCACGGCGCAGATAACGGACAAGGATGGCGTGCCCCTGACCGACGCCGACCTAAACCGCAGGCGGCACGTCTGCCCGGACTGCCGCTCTCCCCTCTGGCAGGCGGACAAGTCCGGCCCCAAGAGGTATCCCCTCGCCGACTACGTGAAGAACCACATGAGGGGGTTCTTCGACCTGCTGATAGGGGACGAAATCCACGAGTTCAAGGGGCGCGGCTCCGCCCAAGGCATCGCCGCGGGCGTCCTCGCCGACGCCTGCGGCAAGTCCCTCACGCTCACGGGAACGCTTACCGGCGGCTACAGCTCGACGCTGTTTCACTTGCTCTACAGGTTTTCACCTGAGATCAGGACGGAGTTCGAGCGCTCCGAGGAGGGGCGCTGGATCGAGCGGTACGGCTTCGTCGAGCACTCCATCGGCAAGCCCGACGACGAGTCCACGGAGGACGGGCGCAACAGCAGGCGCAAGAAGTTCCGCAAGGTGGTCAGGGAGCGGCCGGGGCTCGCCCCGTCAGCCCTCTTCCACCTCATCGGCAACACCGTGTTCCTGCGCCTCTCCGACGTGGCGTCGGGTCTGCCGGACTACGAGG
Source organism: Dehalococcoidia bacterium (assembly GCA_965207145.1). Taxonomy (GTDB): domain Bacteria; phylum Chloroflexota; class Dehalococcoidia; order Lucifugimonadales; family UBA2962; genus CAUZIR01. The sequence continues at coordinate 2,322,128 of OZ242262.1, forward strand.
AGCAGATACTCCTGTCATCTATGGACACGGAGGAGGACGCCACAGGCTACTCCCAGCGCACGGCCTACAACACGGTGTTCGAGGAACTGCGCAAGGAGTTGGCCGAGGCCCTCAAGTCCGGCTCCAAGCGGCTGCTCGCCACATACTTGCAGACGCTCTTGGCCTACCCAGACGGGTGCACGAGGGGCGAGACGGTCTTCGACCCCAGGTCGGGCGACGTCATCGTCCAGGTGCCGCCGCTGGCCGAGGACAAACTCTATCCGAAGGAGAAGGCACTCATCGACCTGGTGGCCGCCGAGCGGATGGCGGGGCGCAGGGTGCTGGTCTACGTCACCCACACAGGGACCCGGGACATCACGGGGCGGATGGACGACATCCTCACCCGTCACGGTTTCCGGGTGGCGGTGATGAAGGCCGACGCGGTGGCGCCAAATAAGCGGGAGGCGTGGATCGCGGATAGGGTGAAGCAGGGGCTGGATGTCCTCATCTGCCATCCCAGGCTGGTGCAGACCGGCCTCGACCTCATCGACTTCCCAACCCTGGTTTGGGGGGAGGTTGATTATTCGGTTTATGTTATGCGTCAGGCTTCCCGACGGTCCTGGCGCATCGGGCAGACGAGGCCGGTGAAGGTGGTGTTCATGTCCTACAAGAACACCCTACAGGCCGACGCCCTGAAGCTGGTGGCGAAAAAGCTGCAAAGCTCCCTCGCCGTCGAGGGCGAGCTGCCGGAGGACGGGCTGGCCGCATTCGGGGACGATGGCGACGACCTGATGATGGCGTTGGCCCGGAAGATCGTCAGCGGCGAGGAGGACTCCGACGCCGAGACGGTGGAGGAGGTCTTCGCCCAGGCGCGAAACGCCGAGGCCACCGCCGAGGAGCTGCTGGTGGACGACGGCTGGAAGGTCGTCGAGGTCGAGCCGGAGACCATCGGGGGCAACGGCAACGGACACCACGCCAATGGCAACGGTCACGACGACCTGTTCGGCGTCGGGCCGACCGTCGAGTTGGTTCCTGTGAACGGGTACGCGCCCGCCAACAGCCTGCCCCGTACTGGATACGGGAGCAATGGCAACGATCACCACGAGGAGGCCGAAGAGCCGCAGCAGACGCTGTTCTCCTGGGCTGAGTTCATGGCCGAGGAGCCGGAGAAGCCGAAGGGCCGCAAGGCCCAGGCCCCGTCGCTATCGCTCTTCGAGTGGGCGGTGGAACAGGAGCGGGAGTCAGAGCCGGTCGGCGCGGGACGCTAGGCCGACACGCAAAAGGGGGAGGACGCCGAATGGTGGTGTCCTCCCCCGGCACGTCCATGTATTCGGCTTTTTTGCGTTTCAGGCGGACCGTTCGTCCGTGTATGCGGCCCTTTTTTTGTTGCCCGAATCCTATGCCCTTCCCTGAGAGTCTCCAAATCGCAGTGGATTGACGGCAGATACCCGTAAACCTATACTTTCATCGTAAGTTGTAGGTTTTCATTGTAAGGAGTTAGCAGGACATGGCGTCTGAAGAAGGTTGGGTCGGTATCGCCGACGTGGCTGCCCACCTGAGCGTAGGAAAAGACTCCATCTATCGTTGGGTTGACTCGAAGGACTTTCCAGCACGCAAGGTGGGGCGACTCCTACGCTTTCGGCTTTCTGAAGTAGACGAGTGGGTGAAGGCAGGGGGTGGCAACCAGGCAGTAGACTCATCAAGTTCGCAGGACGAAACTGAACCAAGGCCGGATAACGGGTAAACGTTCATGCCGCGTATCTTTGACAACTTAGCGTCTGGCTCAAATCTCCTGCCTGCGTTGCAGGAGACTCTGAAGCTCTCTTCCAGAGCAGACTTCTGCGTAGGCTATTTCAACCTGCGCGGTTGGGGCGGGCTTGCGCCGCAGGTAGATGGCTGGAGCGACGGTGACGGGCCGTGTCGCGTACTCATCGGGATGCAGAGACTTCCGCACGAAGACCTACGGGATGCCCTGAGTCTAATCGATAGGCCCTCGGGCATGGACAACCAGACGGCGCACCGTCTGAGAGTCCAGTTGGCCGAACAGCTTCGCCAGCAGCTCACCATCGGCGCTCCTACCAATGCCGACGAAAGGACCTTGCGACAACTGGCCGCGCAGCTTCGCGCCAAGAAGGTCGTAGTCAAGCTCTTTCTCCGTCACCCGCTACACGCGAAGCTCTACCTCATGTTTCGCAACGATCCCATCAACCCCATCGTGGGCTACCTGGGAAGCAGCAACCTGACCTTCGCTGGTCTGTCGGCACAGGGCGAGTTGAACGTGGACGTGCTTGACCAGGACGCAACGGTGAAGCTCAAGCAGTGGTTTGAGGACAGGTGGAACGACCGCTTCTGCGTGGACATCACAGACGAGCTGCTCCAGATCATCGAAGAGAGCTGGGCGCGGGAGACCCTGATACCTCCCTACCACGTCTACCTGAAAATGGCCTATCACCTCTCCCACGAAGCTCGCGCCGGCCTCGCCGAGTTCAGGATTCCCAAGGTTTTCGGCGACCGGCTCTTCGACTTCCAGGCCGCAGCGGTCAAGATTGCGGCCCATCACCTGAACAAGCGCAACGGGGTTCTCATTGGGGACGTGGTGGGACTTGGCAAGACGCTTATGGCCACCGCCGTCGCTCGCATCTTCGAGGACGACTACGGGTTGGAGACCCTCATCATCTGCCCGAAGAACCTCGTCCCGATGTGGGAAAACTACGTGTACCAGTACCAGCTTCGGGCCAGAGTGCTATCCCTGAGCCGGGTGCTCGGCGAATTGCCCACCTTGCGCCGTTACCGCCTTGTCGTCATCGACGAGAGCCACAACCTCCGTAACCGCGAGGGCCGCCGCTACAGAGCCATCCAAGAGTACGTTCGAGCCAACGAGAGCAAGTGCATCCTTCTATCGGCCACGCCCTACAACAAGACGTACTTGGATTTGTCCAGCCAACTCCGCATCTTCGTGGAGGAAGACCAGGACCTGGGCATCCGCCCCGAACGACTCCTGCGTGAGTTGGGCGAGGTGGAGTTCGTCCGGCGCCACCAGGCTGGACTCCGCACGTTGGCAGCCTTCGACTTCAGCGAGTACGCCGACGACTGGCGAGACCTGATGCGCCTCTACCTGGTGCGCCGCACCCGTAGCTTCATCCAGGACAACTATGCCGAGACGGACCAGGAGACTCGCCGTAAGTTCCTCACCTACGAGGACGGGACCCGCTCTTTCTTCCCTACGCGCGTACCTAAGACAGTCAAGTTCGCCATCGACGACTCCAACCCCGATGACCAATACGCCAAGCTGTACTCGCCGAAGGTGGTCGACATAGTGAAACACCTGCATCTGCCCAGGTACGGCCTGGGTAACTACGTGCTCAATAACCTGGAGACACCACCCAGCAAGAAAGAGGAGGGTCAGATCGACGACCTTTCGCGGGCTGGCAAGCGGCTCATCGGATTCTGCCGCACCAACCTGTTCAAACGCCTGGAGAGCAGTGGCGCGGCCTTCCTGCAATCGGTCGAGCGTCACGTGCTCCGCAACTACGTCTTCCTCCACGCCATCAGGAACGGCCTCCCTTTGCCGCTTGGCACGCAGGATGCCGAGATGCTGGACTCGCGATTCACCGACGAGGACGCGGACCAGGCGAAGGGCGCTCTCTTCGACCCTGATGACGACGATCAGGAGGAAGCGGTCGAGAAGACCGGCAGCGCTTGGACTACCTCCGACTTCGAGGCGAGGGCTGCCCAGATTTACGCTGAGTACGAGGGCCGCTACAGTCGCCGATTCAAGTGGCTCCGCGCCGATCTATTCAAAGGTTCCCTTGAAAGCGAGCTTCTTTCGGACTCCAACGCGCTCCTGGACATACTCCAGACCTACGGAGAGTGGGACCCCGCCAAGGACGCAAAGCTCGACGCGCTCAATTCACTGCTGACGAAGACATTCCCAGACCGGAAGGTGCTGGTGTTCTCTCAATTCGCCGACACCGTTTACTACCTGGAAGCGCAGCTCAAGAAGAGAGGAGTTGCGGACATGGCAGGAGTCACCGGCAGTTCCGCCGACCCCACGGACTCGGCATGGCGATTCAGCCCGGACAGTAACCAGCGGCCGGGCCAGAGCAAACCTGAGAGGGAGCTTCGCGTCCTGGTCGCCACCGACGTGCTGAGCGAGGGCCAGAACCTCCAGGACTCCCACGTAGTTGTGAATTACGACCTGCCCTGGGCAATCATCCGTCTCATCCAGCGTGCTGGCCGCGTCGACCGCATCGGACAGAAGGCGGAGGAGATTCTCTGCCACTCCTTCCTACCGGCGGAGGGCGTCGAACGCATCATCGACCTGCGCGGACGGGTCCGGGAGCGGCTCAGGGAGAACGCCGAAGTGGTCGGCGCAGACGAGGCGTTCTTCGAGGACGAAGACGACGATCAGGCCATCCTCAACCTGTACCACGAGCGAGCTGGCATCTTGGACGGCGACCCGGAGGGCGACGTAGACTTGGCGTCCCACGCCTACCAGATATGGAAGAACGCCATCGGCTCAGACCCGCGACTGGAGAAGGCCGTGGCCGACTTGCCGGACGTCGTCTTCTCCTCGCGTGAGCACGCGCCCATCGCTCAACGGCCCGAAGGCGTGCTCGTGTTCATGCGCACCGTCGATGGCAACGACGCCCTGGCCTACGTGGACCGCGATGGACAGAGCATCACCGAGTCGCAGCTTGAAATTCTCTCCGCCGCCGAGTGCAAGCCTGACACCCCGGCTCAGCCTCACCACGAGAGCCACCACGAGCTTGTTGCCGAGGGCGTCAGGCACGTCGTCAGGGAGGAGAAGCGAGTCGGAGGCCAGCTTGGACGGCCCTCCGGCGCTCGCTTCCGCACCTACACTCGCCTGAAAGCCCACGCCGACGCCATCAAGGGTCAGTTGTTTGACGTAGAAGCACTTCACAAGGCCATCGACGACATCTACCGCTATCCTCTGCGCCCGTCGGCAGTGGACACCCTGAACCGGCAGCTCCGAAGCGGCGTCTCCGACGACCAGTTGGCCGAAATCGTCATGTCGCTGCGTGAGGAGGACAGACTCTGCCTGACGGGGGACGCTGCCGTCGATGCCCAGGAGCCTCAGATCATCTGCTCCCTGGGCCTATTCGATACGGAGGGCGACTCCTGATGCCAGTCCCGATTGAAGAGCTACGCCCCCATCTACGGGCTTTCGACTTCCCGCGTCTCTTCGTCGAAGGGCTGGGATGGGACCACTACCCCACGGAGCCGTTCGTCGTCCGAGTCAACGACCGGGACTACACGATCAACCCAATTGCGGAGAAAGCGGGGTTCGCAGTCTACGAGTGCGATTCCAGCGTCGACAACAACGTCCCCCAGTACCCGGTCCGACGCAAGATTGAGAGCGAGGTTGCCAAGCGCACATTCGAGCACCTCATCATCTTCACCGACCCGGGCCGTAAGGCGCAGGTCTGGCAGTGGGTCAGGCGAGAAAGCGGTAAGCCTGCCGCCTGCCGCGAGTACGCCGTTACTACGGGCGCAAGCGGAGACCACCTACTCCAACGCCTTCAGCCTTTGTTCGTCTCCTTGGATGAAGAGCCGTCGCTGAACATTGCCCTTATCGCCTCTCGGGTCCGGGCGGCATTAGATGTCGAGAAGATTACCAAGCGCTTCTACGAACGGTTCCAGAAAGAGTTGAAGACATTCGGGAACTTCATTGATGGGATCACGGCCCAGGGCGACCGTGACTGGTATGCCTCCCTCATGCTCAACCGCATGATGTTCGTCTACTTCGTCCAGAAGCAGGGCTTCCTAGACGAGGACCACGACTACCTGCGCAACCGCCTGAAGATGGTCCAGGAGCAGAGCGGCGGTGGACGCTTCCAGCAGTTCTACCGCCTCTTCCTCCTGCGGCTGTTCCATGAGGGTCTCTGCCAGCCCGAAGCCCAACGCGCTCCTGACCTGGCCGCCCTTCTTGGCAGGGTGCCCTTCCTCAATGGCGGCCTCTTCGACGTACACGACCTGGAGCGAGACAACCCGGACATCTCCATCCCCGACAAGGCGTTCGAGCGGGTCTTCGACTTTTTCGACGGCTACCGCTGGCACCTGGACGAGCGGCCATACCGGGAGGACAACGAGATCAACCCCGACGTGCTCGGCTACATCTTCGAGAAGTACGTCAACCAGAAGCAGATGGGCGCCTACTACACCAAGGAGGACATCACCGGCTATATCTCCCGCAACACGGTGATCCCATTCCTATTCGACGCAGCCAGGAAGGAGTGTCCTGTGGCCTTCGGGCCGGATGGCGGCGTATGGCGTCTGCTGCGGGACGACCCGGACCGATACATCTACCCCGCCGTCGGCCACGGCATCGCGTGGAACGCCCGGCAGCCGCAAGACCCCAAACGCCTTGAAGTGTCCTTCGACCTGCCCGAAGACATTGCCGCCGGCATCGACGACGTGTCCAAGCGCGGTGGCTGGAATGCCCCTGCGCCAGACGACTACGCCCTGCCCACCGAGACGTGGCGGGAGGTCGTTGCCCGCCGTCAGCGCTATCAGGAAGTCAGGGACAAGCTCGCGTCAGGAGACGTGCAGGAGATCAACGACCTCATCACGTTGAATCTTGACATCGAGCAATTCGCCGGGGACGTCATCGCACAGGGCGGAGGCTCGGACCTGTTGAGTGCCTTCTGGCACGCGCTCTACGGCAACCAGGATCGTACTCATATCGGTATCTCGGTCTTAGACCCCACATGCGGTTCCGGCGCATTCCTCTTCGCCGCCCTCAACATTTTGGAACCTCTCTACACCGCCTGCCTGGAGGGAATGCGGGGATTCCTGGACGACGCCGAAAGGTCTGAGCGCAAGCGCAGCCCCAAATTCCTCAGCAACTTCAAAGATGTCTTGGCACAGGTGGACAAGCACCCCAGCGAGCCCTATTTCATCCTCAAGTCCATCGTCCTGAACAATCTCTACGGCGTCGACATCATGGAAGAGGCCGTTGAGATCTGTAAGCTGCGCCTCTTCCTGAAGTTGGTCGCCCAGCTGGAGACCTACGACCAGATAGAGCCGTTGCCGGACATCGACTTCAACGTCCGCGCCGGCAACACCCTGATCGGCTTTACGTCCCTCGACGCCGTGCGAGAGGCCATGACGGTCATGCCTAACGGACAGCACCGGCAGGTGTTTCCCGAAGACCAAGCAACCCTCGACCGCATCAATGAGGAGGCTGAGATTGCGAGCGCGGCTTTCAACCAGTTCCGGTGGCAGCAGACTATGTTCGACGACGACTCTCACGTCACCGCGGAACACAAAGCCGACCTGCGCGGGCAGCTCAGTAAGCTGGCGAGCGAGTTGGACCGCCTCCTAGCCGCCGAGTACGGCATCAGTCCCGAGAGAGCCGGAGCCTTCGACGCCTGGCGTGCAAGCCACCAACCCTTCCATTGGTTCGTTGATTTCTACGGGATCATGAGTAAGGGCGGCTTTGACGTAGTGATCGGCAATCCGCCATACGTATCCAGGAAGAAGGTGGCAGAGTCGTAAATCACGAAGGGATTTAGAACAGAGGGTTGCCCCGACATCTACGCCACGGTAGTTGAGCGAAGCGTGAACGTTTGCCGGGTCGACGGACGGACAAGCATGATTGTGCCACTGAGCCTTGCATTCAGCTCGGGATTCGCCAGCCTGCGCTCTCATCTGTACGAGGAGTGCGATTCGCTCTGGTTTTCGTCTTTTGGGCGAATCCCCGCCGCACTGTTCAGTTTCGATACACGGGTGAGGAACACAATCTACTTGGCCCGTAAGGCGTCAAGGTCGCCGAAGCGCAGCTTCACGACGCGGCTTCACAGATGGTTCGACTCTCAGCGTCCGATCCTGTTCGACGGCTTGGCGTATGCCCCGTTTTCCCCGTCAGCGTTCGGTGGGTTGATTCCAAAGCTGAGCAGTTCCCGTCTCCTACAGGAATTCGAGTCACTGTTGGAGGGTAGTGGCTATCGACTCCAGAACGAGCTCACCCCGTCGCGCCAGGGGCACCACCTTCACTTCAAGCAAACCGCCTACAACTGGCTGACGTTCTGTGTAGACCAGCCGCCTGTGTATGACGCAGGCAACAACCTCATCCCACAAACCGGGTATGGAGCAGGCACTTTTCGGGATGCCAGCGTTCGGGACGCGTCCATGCTCTTCTTGAATGGCAAGTTGGCTTTCGTCTGGTGGATTGCGATTGGGGATGACTTTCATCTGACACTGAGCAACTTTGTTAGTGCTCCCATCGGACCGGGCCAGCTTTCCGACAACCAGAGGAACCAGTTGATCGCCCTCTTACCGGACTTGGAAAGCGCGATGAATGAAAACGTGGTGTTCAAGCTGAACGCTGGCAAGAACATAGGCAACTACAATCTCGCCAGGTGTCGGCAGGTCACGGACAAGTCGGACAAGGTTTGGCTCGACGCCTTGGGTTTAGGCGACCTTTGGGAGGAGATTGAGTTAGAGCACACATTGGTGGTGAGAACTTCCTTTGAGGACGAAGGGAATGAGTAAGGTAGGCGACTACGGCAACAAGTGCTGCATGGAGCGGGAGGGGTGAGGTAGGGACCGATGGCCAACTCACAGCACATCACCTGGCTACTTGAAGGCGTCACGGCTTGGAACGCAAGGCGAGAGCAAAGCGATTTCTGGCCTGACTTTGACGGTGCCAATATTCCCGCGATCTTTCAGGGGTCCTCCTACAAGCACAGCGAAATCTATCTCGGCACATCACTGGAAGGGATAAACCTGAGGAACGCGCTCATGCGCAATGCAAACCTGAGTGGACTCAATCTTTCGAACGCTGACCTACAGGACGCTAGGCTACAAGGGTCTAGTCTCGCAAGCGCTGATCTTCGCGGTGCAACACCTGCATTGGCCAATTTCTCAGAAGCTATCCTCTTGGTGGCAAAGCTCAACGGAGCCAAGGCTGGCGGCGCCAACTTCAGCGGGGCCAATCTTAGCGGCGCCCACCTGGATGATGGCATCTTTAGTCAAGCCGATTTCACTGGTGCTAATCTGGTTAGTGCACATGTAGAGAATGCCAACATGGTAGGCGCTTCTCTTACTTCAGCAAACCTCACATGCACTGAACTCTGGAAGGCTTCTCTCTATCAGAGTTCTGGGTTGGATGCCTCGATATCTTCGCAGTTGGTGGATGGGGTGGCAGGGGTTGGCGAATTGATAACAGTAGCGGATTCAGTTGTAAGGTGCCACAATTCGTCAAATGCCGACGAAGACACCCAAATGCCTATTCTGTACTTCCGTGGAGAAGCGCTTGCCACTTGGGAACTCAGGCCGTCAGCAACGAGACCTCCTTCAGATGATGAACTAGACGTACGTGGTAGAGAAGGAGAAGTGCTGCTTGATCTCATGTCGCGCAGACCGGAAGAGTTCAGTCATCTGAGGTCAGCTCTGTCTGAATGGGTACTCGCTCAGCATTTTGGACTCAGGACTCGATTGCTCGATGTAACTCGCAATCCGCTTGTAGCCCTATTCTCTGCTTGTGACGACACTCCCCGTCAACGCAGCTTCGCTGGTGAAGATGGGGTGCTTCATGTCTTCAATGTGCCGCAAGGGTTGGTTAAGCCGTTTGACAGCGACTCAGTTAGCGTTATCACTAATTTTGCCAAGCTCCCTTTGGCCGAGCAACTATTGCTCTTGGGAAAGCGTGAGCAAACAATTCGAGAAGAAATGCAGATGATAGGACGAAAGGCACCTATCGGTATCTACAGTATGTATTACGACGCATTGACGCGCCTTTATCACAACATAGGGCGAGAGAAGCCGCATTTCAAGGAGAGAATAGACCCACGGGACTTCTATAAGGTGTTCGTTGTGGAGCCTGAACAGTACCTTGAACGGGTAAGAGCTCAGTCGGCGGCATTTCTTGTTTCGGCCTTTCATCAACGTTTCGAGCCGTTCCACATACTGGCATGGAATAGTGACATTCCCATATACAGACACCATAGGTTCAGGATCCCGGCCAAGGCCAAGTCGAACCTTCTACGTGAATTGCATCTGCTTGGGGTGACGAGGGAATCTCTATATCCCGGCCTTGAAGAGGCTGCACAAGCTGTGATGAGACAGCATGGAAGATAAGAACTGGACACTCGTCTGTAAGGAGGCGAAGCCATGCAAAGGGCACTACATATAAGAACGACGGTGCAACCGGGGGGCAAGGTGGAGGTTGCCAGCCCAGAGTTGGAGGCGGGGCAGTCGGTCGACGTGGTGGTGACGCGCTCCTCGTCTGCCGAACGGCGATCCGTAGTCGACATCCTGGCTGAGGCGCCGGGGCATCGCCTCTTCAAGAGCGCGAAGGAAGTCGACGACTATATCAAGGAAGAGAGAGCATCGTGGGACCGCTGACCCTGCCTACGCACGGTCCTGTTTACCTCGACGCCAATGGCTTCATTTACAGCGTGGAGCGTGTCGAGCCTTACCGCACGTTGCTCGAACCCGTGTGGCAGCAGGCCAGGGCCGGTGACTTCGATGTTGCGAGCAGTGACATCACGGTGTTGGAAACACTTGTCAAGCCGTTACGGGAGCGTGACGAGGTTGTCGAGATGCTGCTCCGGTCAATGTTCGATGCACATGAGGTTAGCCTGGTCCCAGCCACGCGCGAACTGTGGGAGGACGCGGCACGCATCCGCGCCAGTACGGGGTTGAAGACGCCTGACGCGCTTCACGCCGCGACCGCTCTGCGCGCTGGCTGCACCGCCTTCATCACCAACGACACCGACTTTCGCCGGGTCCATGGCTTGCCCGTTGTCGTATTGGACGATCTGGTCGAGGCGGAGGCGTGACCCGTGCCAGACGATAGATTCAATGAGTACTGCGAGGCATTACTTGCAAAGTACACCCGCAGGAACACACAGACCGTCACTCAGCGTCTGGAGAGCTTGTGTGGGTTCCTCAGGCAGAAGGGGGAGGTCGTGCAGACCATGTTCGGTGGTTCTGTGCGGAAGGGCACTTACGTGACCGGCCTCAGCGATGTCGACGCCCTTCTGATAGTGAACCAGTCTTCGCTTGTAAATCAGCCTTCTGCAAGAGCCATAGAGTACGTACGGCAGACCATCCAGGATCGGCTTCGGCAGAATACTGTAAGCGCGGGCAATCTGGCGGTGACGGTTAGCTACTCCGACGAGACCGAGATTCAGATACTGCCAGCCATACGGACCAGTACTGGCGGCGTTCGGATTGCCGACCCGGGGAGCAACCAGTGGAGCAACGTGGCGCGGCCTGATGACTTTGCCAGGAAGCTCGCCAAAGTCAACACGGCGAGGAACGGCAGAGTAGTTCCGGTAATCAAACTTGCCAAGGCGATGGCGGACTGCTTCATCAGCCGTCCCAGCAGGAAGATCAGTGGCTACCACATGGAGTCCCTGGCAATCGACGCGTTCAAGGGCTATCAAGGCCCCCTAGACCCGAAGAACATGCTCATTCACCTATTGGGGCACTCTATGGATGCGGTGAAGAGTCCGATCAAAGATTCCACTGGGCAGTCGAGATACGTGGACGAGTATCTTGGCTCAGCAGATTCCGTACCTCGCAAGCGGGCCTCAACGTACTTTGGGCAGATGCGGGGCAAGGTCAATCCTTGCAAGACCAGGGCAGCGTTCAACACCCTGTTGTGCATAGGGAACTAAGTAAGACGGCGTGGCATGATGAACGTGGAACTACTACCGGAAGTCAAGTCGAAGGGCAATCTCAGCCTGCTCGACGAGCCGCTTACGGCTCTGTTCTGCTCCAATCGCTGCCCCGGCGACCTCATCCTGAAGACCTACGACCTTGCCAGGGCCATGCGCGATGCCGGCGTCCCAGTCATAGGAGGCTTCCAAACGCCGATGGAGCGCGAATGCCTGCGTCTGCTGCTGAGGGGCGAGCAGCCGGTTGTCGTCTGTCCGGCCCGCGGCATCGACAACATGCGCATCCCTCGCAATTGGCGCCCCGCCCTGGACGACGGCCGCCTGCTGGTCCTGTCGCCCTCCCCGTCCACAGCCAGACGCCCGACCGCGGCGCTCGCCGCCCAACGCAATGACCTGGTGGCCGACCTCGCCCAGCGAGTCTTCATCGCTCACGCAGCGCCTGGAAGTAAGACTGAAGCCTTTACCCGCAAGCTCGCTGACTCGGGTAAGCCCCTGCTCACGCTGGACAGTCCGGCGAACGCGAATCTGGTGGAGATGGGGGCGAGGACAGTTCAACTGCATGGGGCAGAGATTGGACTCAGCCTTGTGAACACCACAGATTGGGGGACTCGTCATGCTGCAAACGTCCAATAAATACACCATGAGGATTTCCCGGCTTACTATCGACAAGCTGGGCATTCAGATGTACGACAGGGTGTCGGCCGTCCTAGCCGAATTGATAGCGAACGCCTACGACGCGGATGCTGAGAAGGTCAGAATTACGTTGCCTTTTGGTCAGTACCTAGCCCGGAAGGTCCAAAGGCTTATCGAAGATCAGGGCTTCGAAATTGTAATCGAAGACAATGGCAGCGGGATGACCGCACACGAGGTAAACGAGTTTTACCTGAACGTTGGGTACAACCGGAGGAATACTCGGAGTGATCGAACGCCCAAGCACAATCGCCGGGTCATGGGCAGAAAGGGCATTGGCAAGCTAGCGCCCTTCGGCATCTGCCACGAGGTTGAAGTCATAACTGCCGGGGGAGCCAAGACAGGACATGGCTACGCGGTCTCCAACCTGATTCTTGATCTAGACGAGATTTTGAACGAGAAGACTGACCAACATGGGAATGTCTTGCCCTATCACCCGACCCCGGGTACGCGAGACGGGACCTACGACGACTCTACCGGTACAAAGCTGATTCTGAGGCGTTTCGACCGCAGACGTGTTCCTACGAGAGAAGAGCTAGATCGCCAGTTAGCCGCTAGATTTGGACTTAGCCAGACTAACTGGAGTGTCCGGTTGGAGGACACTACCGGAGAAGAGGATCCAATCGACCTTGGAACTCTAAACGTAGACACCTTGCCCGGCGCTCGGATCGAAGTGGACGACAGGCCGGTCAAAGTCGACGGCCAGCCCCTGGCTGTGTCTGGATGGGTTGGCTACGCGAAAGACCCTTACAAGGACGAGGTGATGGCTGGGGTCCGCCTCTACGCTAGAGGAAAGATAGTCGCTCAGACTAGAGACTTCGACATCAAGACCGGCTTCACCGGCGAGTTCAAGATGAGAAGCTATCTGACGGGAGCCATCCACGCCGAATGGCTAGACGAGGATGAAGATTTCATCCGAACTGACAGGCAGGACATCATTTGGAACTCTGACCTGGGAGCTCCGTTGCGTGAGTGGGGGAGAGACCTCCTCAAGGAGCTTGCTGCTAAGGCGGAAGCAAGTACAGGTCAGCGTGCCTGGGACCTATTTCTTGAAGAGTCTAGGTTGGACGAGCGCCTCAGGGCAGCACATCCGACAGATAGGGCTATACGAGAGTCGGTACTTAGGGCCGCAAGGTCACTAGTAGCGCGGGCGGACAGGGACGCCATCAAGAATTCCAACTACAGAGATCGCATGGTGCGGTTGGCCTATGCCATAGGCCCTCACACAACGCTGCTAACCACTTTGGATGAAGTAGCCTCCCAAGCGGACGGAGCCACTGATGTGATTCTCGACCTGTTCGAGAGAGCCAGATTGGTCGAGATGTATTCTCTTGGCCAAGTCGCCCAAGAGAGGGTCGGAGCGGTTGAGCAACTGCGGCGGCTAGTGTCCAGTCCTTCCACCGTTGAGAAACAGTTGCAGAAGCTCATAGAGACCGCACCCTGGATACTCCATCCCGACTGGACGCCGTTGAGCTTCAATCAGTCTCTGGCATCAACGCGAACTAACTTCCAGTCTTGGTATCTGGCCGAGTACGGTAAAGAGATAGTCACCTCAACCATCGGCAATCCAAACAAGCAACCTGATTTTGTGATGCTCAACCATGAGGGCAGACTGGAAGTCGTAGAAATCAAACGGCCCCAGCACTCGCTGACGGACGAGGAATTTGATAGGGCATTTGGATATCTGACCGCGGTGAGACAGTTCATCAGCGAGACAGCCGCGGTAAGGGCGTCATTTCCGACAGCTCATTTGACGATAGTCTGTGACTCATTGAATGTAGACGCACTCAGAGCCAACAGTATTCGCACTGACCCAGACATTTCTCATAAAACCTGGCACGACCTATTGGAATCCACTAGCCGACGCCATGAAGACTTTCTCAAGGTGGTCGGAGAAATGCAGGGGCAGCTACCGGAGCTATCGACGGAGGGGGAATAGCCTTTGTCTACGGACGTGATGAAGCCCTCCCAACGCTACAGGGCTATGGCACACAATCGGGGACGAACCGGCCCTGAGCGGACCTTAGCTTCGGCACTATGGCGTCAAGGAGTCCGGTACTTTACGCATGAGGGGTACAAGTCCGTCAAGGGTATAAGGCTTCGCGGTAATCCTGACATGGTGCTTCCTGGCAAGCGGATAGTCATCTTTGTTGACGGTTGCTTCTGGCACGGCTGCCCTCAATGTGGCAAGCACAAGGGGTTGACTGACGAATTCTGGGTGAACAAGATCGCAGGCAACGTGGAGCGGGACCGCCGAGTCACGGCCGCACTTGAAGGCGAAGGCTGGACGGTGCTTCGCATCCCAGAGCACGACATCGACACGAAGCCGGTACTCTCGGAAACTGTCAACCGACTGGTCTCATTGATCCAGGCAGCACCCACCGGCAGCGCGATTCGAGACTTCGTGTTGGGGGATAGGCCAGAATCTGAACGGCCCCTGACCGCCGTTTCTCTGTTCTCCGGGGCCGGGCTGAGCGACCTAGGTTACGAGATGGCCGGATTCCGGTTTGTAGTGCAGGTCGAGGCCGAAGAAAAGCGCGCCGCCATCGGTGCCGCCAACTTCCCCAATTCCACCTGGCTTACACGGGATGTCCGTGGCAGTGTGGATGAAATCGTAACTGCCTACCATCGGGCCACGTCCCAGCAACTCGACTTGCTGGTAGCCACACCACCTTGCCAGGGCATGAGCAGCTCTAACCCCAGCAGAGGCAAGCGGCGGAGTCCCAGGGCGCAAGAGCTAGAAGCGAAGAACCGGCTGATGCTGGAAGTGATTCCCGTTGCCCGGAGACTAAAGCCTAAAGTAATTGTCGCTGAGAATGTTCGCCCCGTGTTGACACTAAACGTGACGTACGCGGGTGCTGATGGCACGGTGATTGATCATATCCGCAACCACCTTACTGACTATGAAGTGTTCCCGGAGGTGGTGAACGTCGCCGATTATGGCATTCCCCAGGTCAGAAAGCGTGCGCTGGTGGTCGCCATACACAAGGACGAACCATGTCTGGCGAGTACATCGTCCAGCGAGGGGGCGCCGCTGCCGTATCCAACCCATTCTGAGCGTCCATCCAACGGTGCTTTGCCATGGGTGAGCATTCGGCAATGGCTGCAATTGATGGAATACGATCAGTTGGATGCCAAGTCCGAAGAAGCGGCGCGCGGGGAACATTGGCTCCACTTCGTACCGTCATATGGGGCCGACCGATACATACAGGTCAGCCAGATACCCCCGAATTCGGGGCGGAGCGCCTTCGAGAACGACGAGTGCCCGTCGTGCGGGAGGCATGAGGTCCCGTCTGAATTCATACTCTGCCCCTATTGCGGGGAGGTCATGCGCAATCGGCCCTACGTTGAGCGAAACGGGCAGCCTGCCTTGATCAACGGTTTCAGTTCCAGCTACCGACGCATGAGACCCGAGAGGCCCGCGTACACGATCACCACCAACTCAAGCCACATAGGGAGTGACTTCAAGGTTCACCCGTGGGAGAACAGAGTGCTAAGCATCCTGGAATGTGGCGACCTTCAGACTATCCCTCGGTTCTACGACTGGACGCTCGCAAAGGAGAATCGAACGCTCTACCTAATCCGCAACCTGATCGGCGAGGCGTTTCCTACCTACTTCACGTACCTGCATGGCCAGGTCCTGGCCGAGTTCCTATCCGATTCTGTGGCACCAGCGCATGAACAAAACGGTCCTGACCGGGACAATGGGAGACGACCGTGAGTGCGGGACAGGCACTCACAGGGTCACCTCCCACCGAAAAGTTCGCAAATCGGTACGCTTTGGCCCACCTTTCTCCCTCTCCTTTGGTCGTGGATTGTCGTGGACTACTTCACAGGCGTCTGGCATTGGGCATGTTCGTAGCCTGTCGATCGCAAACTTGCCGATTACGCTCAGGGGGCTTTTGGCGCGAACCTAGGGGAGCAATACGAGGGTCACTCGAAGGCTGCCTGCTGCGCGACCGACGCGGTTTCAGGCTCCGCAGTCCCATCTTCGGTTAGGCTATAGCCGTCAAATAATCAGATCGGGAAGGCAATTCCAACGACGGCACCAGCTTCTCAGAACCCCCGCTACGAGCCACAGGAAAGCCCGCCTCTCCTGGCCTCCCTGGGATTCGGTTTCCAGTTCAGCCTGATCGCATCCGCCACCTTGCTGGTAACGCCGGTGGTTGTGGCGAGGGCATCCGGCCGGGACGATGCTTACCTGACATGGGTGGTCTTTGCCTCACTGCTTGTGGTCGGCCTTGCCACCCTGCTGCAGGTGCGGCGACTCGGGCCGATTGGATCCGGCACCGTGCTACCCCTGTTTACTGCCGCCTTTTCCATCCCCTTTTGCATCACCGCAGTTGTCGATGGTGGACCGGCAACTCTAACCGCTCTGATCATAGTGGCCGCCGTGGCCCAGATAATCATCTCCAAGTGGCTGTTCATACTCAGGCGAATAGTCACGCCGACCGTAGGGGGCACGGTGATGATGATCCTGTCCATAACCTTGGCGTCCGTGGTGTTCGGCCTGCTGGACGAGGCATCAGAGGTAGAACCCGTGGCGGCGCCGCTGACGGCACTGGCCACCCTCGTCGTCGTTGCCGCCCTGACCCTCAGGGGCACGCCAACGCTGCGCTTGTGGGCGCCGGTTGTTGGGATAGTAATCGGATGCGTGGTCGCCGGAGCCCTGGGAATCTATTCCTTCGAAAGGGTGGCGCAGGCGCCATGGGTGGGTCTTCCGACCGAGTGGCCGGGATTGGGAGTCGACTTCGGTCTCTCGTTTTGGACGCTGCTCCCGGCGTTTCTGTTCCTGGGCGTGATCATATCGATACAGGTGAACGGCGAGGCCATTTCACAGCAGCGGGCATCTTCGCGTGAGGACCGTGCCATCGACTTTAGAGGTGTCCAGGGAGCGCTCGCGGGTACGGGTGTGGGCAATCTCTTGGCGGGTCTGGCGGGTGCGGTGCCACTGATTATCAATCCAGGCGCAGTCTCATTTACCCAGATAACCGGGGTAGCGGCCCGCAGAGTCGGTTACTGCATCGGATGCATGTTCATCCTTGTGGCCTTCCTGCCAAAGGTATCAGGGCTGCTGAGCACCATCCCGGGACCGGTGATGACGGGCTATCTCATCCTGATTACCGGGATCCTCTTTGTCGACGGGGCCAGGACGGTCATCCAGACCGAACAGGACAGGCAGAAGGTTGTCGTAGCTGGGATTTCGTTCTGGATAGGTGCGGCATTCCAGTTCAGCTTGTTCAACCTCCCGAATCTCGGCGCCGTCCTGGGGGCCCTCATCAAGAGCGGCATAACGACCGGAGGATTCGCGGCGATCGCCATGATCCTGTTCCTGGAAGTGACCCGCCCGCGCCGCATGCGGTTTCGGTCCCGACTTGACGCCGAGGTACTTCCAGAACTGAATGAGTTTATCGACAAGTTCGCTTCCCGCAGGGGGTGGGATACCGAGATGAAGGAGCGTCTGAGCGCCGTTGCCGAGGAGACTTTGCTGACGCTGGCTCCACTCGACCTGGAACTGAGTCTAGACTTGGACGATGAGGACGAGGAGGAGAAGGAAGCCAGGCAGTTGGTCGTTCTTGCGTCGAGCGACGGACCCGTCGCAGACCTCGAGTTCATAGGCGGCGGGAACGACGAGAACCTCGAAGACAGGATTCGGCAGCTCCAACTGCATGACACTGAGACTGTTCCGGAGCAGGAACTCTCGCTGCAGCTGCTTCGGCGCTACGCCTCCTCAGTAAAGCATCAGCAGTATCACGATGGCGACATCATTACGGTACGCGTGGGCCCACCCGGGACCCGGTAGTCAGAATTAGCCGTCTCTCCACCCACATGCAGCTGCCGGACTGGCATGGTGCATCCAATGGGATCCGGCCGCCACGGGAGGACCCTTGGGCCACCAGGCAGCCGCCCCTCGTTGCGACCTCCTCAGGGTGAACCTTCACCGGCCATGCAGGGTGCACGGCCTCCGCACTCGGCATTCGTCCGGCAATTGGTGTTAACGCATGGCCCGTTGCACATTGCTGTGACAATGCCCGCAGGCTCTACCTGTTTCACCTAGTCGCTATGCTTGCATGCGGGTTAGTGTTGGATGCGATCGCCACTTCCGGAGTTTAGTGATGATAATGCCTGAATTGAACCTCAATATCGCCGATGCCTACTCCGCTCTCAGGCCATTGGCGTTGTTCGCCGTGGGGGTAGCAATTTATGGATTCCTAGTCTTCCATTTCTACAGATTTCTTGCGAGAAAAGAGATCCTCAAACTAGACCTCAGCAAGCACAATCAGGCTAGGCGCCCTCTGCTCAGGAAGATCATCGCTGTGATCTTCAACATAGTCGTGAGCTTGATATTGTTTCCGACCCTTATCTTCTTCTGGTTCGTGGTGATGGCCGGCCTGCTGTACTTGATGAATAGCGACCGATCCATAGAGAGCATCATGCTGGCCGCCATGGGGGTAGTTGCCGCGATCCGCGTGTGCTCATACTACAGTGCGTCCCTTGCAACTGACGTCGCCAAGATCTTGCCGCTCGCACTCCTGGGGATCATGCTGATCGACAGTTCCCTGCTAGGACTGTCGGAATCCGCCGAGGGCATACGCGAAGCCGCGGTCCGTTGGGAAACAGTGATCTACTACCTGGTCGGCGTAGTCGTTCTCGAGTTTGTTCTCAGGCTTGCCTGGGGAGCATGGGGGTTGCTCAGAAACGCTGAGAACGGTACGAAAGTCCCAATCGAGTCCTCCGATTCACCGATTGGCCGATCCGAAAGTTCCGCCGACGAGGGCAGCGCTCACAGCGATGGCCCTCTCCGCAGCCTGTCTGACACTCCGAGTGACGCCGGAGTTGCAGCGGATGGCAATACCAGTCCCGGTGCCCATATGGAGGGTCCTGATTTCGGGCATGTGCCATCCAGGCGGGGTCGATTGTAGCCGTCGTGGTCCGCTCTACGCTGCGCAGGTGTCCAGTCTCGGCCCCTACAAACCTCGTCCGTAAGATGTAAGCTCGTGTACTGCAGTAGGGAGGTTGGGTAAGGAAACGTTAACCTGCCTTACTGCACAGACATTGACTGGGCGCAAGCCTTGATCTAGCGAGACGGCCTATATTTGTCAGGTCCGGCTGGCCAAGCTGGACGCTTTTCGACAATCTCGCAAGGGTCTTACGGTGACATCGAGATTTGCCTAGCATATCGGGGAGTAGATCACCACATGGGCGATGGCGAACATCAGATAGAGGTGGACGGCATATGGAAGGTCTTCGGCAATAGACCGGAGAGGGCCCTGCAAGAGAAATATCTTTCCAAGAGCAATTCAGAAGTCAGGGATGAGCTGGGGCTGGTAGTAGCACTTCGAGACGTCTCGTTCACCGTAGATCCAGGACAGATTTTCGTCGTCATGGGACTTTCCGGCAGCGGAAAATCCACCCTCGTTCGGTGCCTAATCCGGCTCATTTTGGCCACCAAAGGACGGATCCGCTTCGACGGCGAAGACATCTTGGATTTCTCGCCGGAGCAATTGATGCTGTTTCGGCGCACAAAGATTGCCATGGTCTTTCAGCACTATGCTCTTCTTCCTCACCGTCGCGTGCTCGACAACGTCGCATACGGTCTGGAGATTCGTGGTGTGGATAGGCCTGACAGGTACAAGGCGGCCGAGGAGGCCATAGAGACGGTAGGGCTCAAGGGCTGGGAGGGCTACTACCCCAGGGAGATGAGCGGAGGCATGCAGCAAAGGGTCGGACTTGCTAGGGCCCTGGCGGTGAATCCTGAGGTCCTGCTGATGGATGAGCCATTCAGCGGCCTCGACCCTCTGATAAGAAGGGAAATGCAGGACGAGTTGATCTCGCTTCAATCGGAGCTTCGCAAGACGATCGTATTCATCACTCATGACCTAAACGAGGCACTGAAGCTCGGAGACAGAATCGCGATCATGCGCGATGGAGGAATCGTCCAGGAAGGCTCGCCCGATGAGATCGTCGCCCTTCCGAGGGATGACTATGTTGCCGAATTCGTCAGAGATGTCTCCAGAGCCAAATTCATCCAGGTCGCGTCCATTATGAAAAGGCCCAGCCTGGTTCTGCGAGATGAACAGAGCCCCGAAGTGGCCCTGCAGGCGATGCGGGCTCATGGCGTCGATAAAGCCTTCTTGGTTGCCAGCGACTACGTGTTCAAGGGAATAGTTACCGCTAATGCGGTCAACGGGCTGGTTGGCAAGGCTGAGGCCTCATTGGGCAAGGCCGAGATCGTAACTGCGACAACCACAGACAGGCAGACCCACATCGAAGACATCATTCCCCTGGCCGCCCAGACGGAAGAGCCCATTGCAGTGGTCGGCGACGGCGGTCGACTGTTGGGCGAAATTGACAGGGGTACTCTGCTAGAAGGCATGTCCGCCATTCGATAGGAGGATTTCGTGGCCCAGCTTTACGACATTCAAGACGACCTGCGAGTTGCATGGCAGCGCACGATATCGGTGTCCTTAGGGAAGGCGATTCGCGCCTATCGCTGGCCAATCGGGTTTGCCATCGTCGCGCTTGCGCTGCTTGTTAGCGTCTTGGTCTGGGGTGCTGAAATGGGCTTCCCCACAACGGTTTCCAGTCAGACCTCCAGCGACGGTCTCGTGACCCTGGACAGGACCGTAAGGGACGTGACCAGCAAAGGCATCGACGATGCCGTCCAATGGATGACCACGGAGGGTGCCTGGGTGTTCGACGGGCTCAGTACTGCCGTCACCTTCGCCCTGATCCGCATCGAGGGGGCACTCAAGTGGATGCCTTGGCCGGTAATCGTGATCGGTCTGGCGTTACTGGCTTTTGCGATCGGAAAATGGAGCCTCCTGCTGTTTACGGCGCTCGCGCTACTGTTCATCGGCTTTATGGACCTTTGGGCGAACACCATGGATACGGTTGCGCTGATGGTTGTCGCAGTCGCTGTAGCGGTGGCCGTGGGACTTCCGCTCGGCGTACTCGGTGCACGGAACAATCTGGCCAACAACCTCATGCGACCCATCCTGGACGGTATGCAGACCATGCCCAGTTTCGTCTACCTTCTACCGGGCATACTCTTTTTCGGCCTGGGCAAGCCCGCCGGGATCTTCGCTACGATAATCTATGCGGTCCCTCCCGTAATCCGGCTGACCAATCTGGGCATAAGGCAGGTGTCTGCCGACACGGTACAGGCCGCCCGTTCATTTGGGGCCTCGCCGTGGCAGGTGCTCACCAAGGTTCAGGTCCCCATGGCACTGCCCACGATCATGGCGGGGATAAATCAGACCACCATGATGGCGCTGGCCATGGTTACGATTGCCAGCCTGGTCGCCGCCGGAGGCTTGGGCGACAACGTAAATCGCGCGCTGCAGAAAAACGAGCCGGGTAACGGTCTGCTCGCGGGACTGGCGATCGTGTTCCTGGCGATAATAATGGATCGCATGACCCAGGCGATTGCGGGCAGTAGGAGAGAGACGATAAGTGCAGGATAGATGTTTTCGCGGTCTATAGTACCGTCGTTTCAGGTGTAGTATATGAGCACTTTTGTCGCAATTCATTGTCACAAGTAAAGTGATAGTCTTTTGCGAACAATAGATTCCAATTACTTGGGCGTTTATTTATAGCGTTGTTGATTGGAAAACTGTTTCTTAATGTCTGTTACTTGACAGCGTAGTTATGGCCAGCTAAGATAGCCGCGAAGATTCCTGCGTATATCACTGTCATGTGTTTTGGAGGGTTTATGCGTTTTCCCAGATCGGCTGCCGTAGTCGTGACAATAGCTGCGCTTCTGGCGTTTGCTGGAATGGCGGCCTGTGCAGACAGCGAGCCAGCTCCCGCTCCGACGAGCGAACCAACCTCGCCGCCCAGCGAGCCTACCGCTGCTCCGCAGATGGAAGAGGTCGATAAGGGAGAGCCAATCGTCTTCAGCGATTTGAACTGGACCAGCGCCCAGGTGCAGAACCGGGTCGCACAGTACCTCGTTGAATTCGGCTACGGCTATGAGACTGGTGTTGTCTTCGGCGCCACGCTGCCCTTGTTCCAGGGACTGCGCAGGGGCGATACCGACGTGACCTTGGAAATCTGGCTGCCAAACCAGGAGGAGGCCTGGAATGAGGCTGAAGCTGCAGGTGAAGTCGTCGCCCTTGGAGAGAGCCTGGGCAAAGACTGGCAGTCGGCGTTTGTCATCCCGCGTTATCTTGCGGAGGAGTATCCGGACCTGGATAGCATCGAGGACCTGAAGGACGAAAAGTTCAAGGCGTTGTTCGCGACCGCTGAGACCGGCGGTAAAGCGCGCCTGGTCTCCTGCGTCAT
This sequence comes from Dehalococcoidia bacterium, assembly GCA_965207145.1. Classification (GTDB taxonomy): domain Bacteria; phylum Chloroflexota; class Dehalococcoidia; order Lucifugimonadales; family UBA2962; genus CAUZIR01. The sequence goes on from OZ242262.1 coordinate 2,344,735, forward strand.
AGGCTGGGCCTGTGAGGAGGTAAACGCGGCGCAGATAGAGGCCTATGGCCTGGCTGAGCACGTTCACGTCGTCAACCCCGGAGACGGGGCTGCGGCGAACGCAGATCTGTACGGCGCATACGAAAAGGAAGAGCCCTGGCTCGGCTACCAGTGGGGTACCAACGATCCGGCCCTGCTCCTCGATCTCGTTCGCCTCGAGGAGCCCGCCTACAGCGACGAGTGCTGGATGACCACCAAGGCGTGCGGATACCAGGACGCGACAATCCTGGTGGCCGTACGACCGGACCTGTTGGAAAGAGCTCCGGACGTCGTGGAGTTCCTGCGAGCCTGGGATTTCAATATCGACGTATATAAGGAAGTTGTAGCCTGGCAGGTCGATAACCCGGATGCCAGCGTCAATGACGCCGCCTTGTGGTGGCTGAACGGAAGGCGCGACATCTGGTCAGCATGGGTTACGGCTGAAGCCGCAGCAGCAATCGACTCTGCGCTGGCATCCAACGAGACGCCGAAGGGCTGGCCCACAGAGTAACCCTGGACTCGTCACGCTAACGGCCGGCTTGCCCATGGGGGGCAAGCCGGCCCGTGGCGCGCCGATCCTCCGCCCGCCAATCTAGGGCCCGCTACTGCTGCCCCTGCATAGACCTGGGCAGGGCCTCAGCAGCGTTCCCCTGAACCGAATTCGCTCCGCCATCCATGGTTCTCCATGATCAAGGAGGTCGCTGTGTCCGCCCGAGATCAAAGTTGTCGGTGAAGAGCTATCTGCCGACAGCCCATTTAGGCAACACCTCACCATTGGCTTTTGGCAGCCTGGCTTAACTGGGGGGTCGATGCAGGCTTGGAGGCAGTTTGACTAGGCCAACGCGAACGGCCCTTTAGGCGAAAACAGGCCCGTTTCAAAGCTTGACAGGGCCTCACCTGTCGCCTACGTTACCACGATCTTTCAAAGCGTCATCAGCTTTGGTGACTTTGGCTTTCCAGCCAACAACCCACGAGGAGTTCCCACATGCCCGGCCGTCTTTTGGACAGGATCGACGCGCCAAGTGACCTCAAGGCACTGACGCATAGACAGCTGGCTCAGGTTGCGCAGGACGCGCGGGACACGATCATCTCCGTGATCACCGAGCGTGGCGGCCATCTGGCCTCAAACCTTGGCGTAGTCGAACTGACGCTAGCTTTGCACCGGGTGTTTGACAGCCCAAAGGATCACATTGTTTGGGATACGACCAACCAGCTCTACACGCACAAGCTCGTGACCGGGCGGCGAAACGAGTTCAAGGACATTCGGCTGGAAGGCGGGATCTCCGGATTCGGTGAACCGAGCGAGAGCCCTCATGACACGCTTTGCGCCGGGCACGCCGGAACAGGTCTCTCGATCGGCCTTGGCGTGGCGGAAGCCGCCGCTAAGTTAAAGAAAGATTCCTGGACCATAGCCGTTGTTGGCGATGGTGCAATGACCTCCGGCTCAAGCTTCGAGGCGCTCAACAATATAGTCCACATTAATCCAGAGAAATTTGTCGTAATTCTCAACGATAATGGCATGTCAATATCTGAGAATATTGGCTTTTTGACCAACTGGAGAAAACGCGTGATTAGCCACCCCGAATATCACGTGGCAGTCAAACGTGTGAAGAAGCTTTCCAAGAGGGTGCCAACAGGTGAGGCAATCTATCGGCTGGTCAAGAGGTTCAATGACGGCTTGTCGGGTTTCATAGTACCGACGATGTTCTGGACCGAGATGGGGTTCCAGTATCTGGGGCCTGTGGACGGTCACGATTTTAAGCAGCTCGAGGAGACACTCGGTCAGGCTAGGATGCCAACAGGAAAGGTGCCCTTGGTCCACGTGGTTACCCACAAGGGCCATGGCTACGAGCCCGCCGAGCACGACCCCGTAAAGTTTCACCAGCCGAGTTCGCCGCTGGGAGCAGGATCTGGAGCACCCACCTACTCGAAGGTCTTCGCACAGACGCTCAAGCGCCTGATGGGGGAGGACGAATCCATAGTCGGCATAAGTGCGGCAATGCTGGAGGGAACGGGGCTTGTGGAGGTCCGCAGCGAGTTTCCGGACAGGGTCTTTGACGTTGGCATCGCCGAGCAGCATGCCGTCAGCATGGCGGCGGGCATGGCCTCTGCCGGATTGAATCCCGTCGTTTCGATCTACTCCACATTCCTCCAACGGGCGTTTGATCAGGTAGTGCACGACGTCTGTCTACAGAACCTGCCCGTGACTTTGATCGCCGATCGCGCGGGCATCGTCGGAGAGGACGGAAAGACCCATCACGGCGCGTTCGATATCTCGTACCTGCGCTGTCTTCCCAATGCTGTGGTGGCCGCGCCTATGGACGAGAACGAACTACAGCATCTCGTCTATACGGCGTACAGACACAAGGGACCCTTCGCCATCCGAATCGCCAGGGGTGCCGCCCTCGGCACGCCACTCGACCAGGATCTCAAGGAGCTACCGATCGGTAAGGGATCGATCTTGAGGGAGGGTAGCGACGTGGCCATATTTGGGCTGGGCAGGTCCGTGGCCGCGGCCCTTCAGGCGGCGGAAATGCTGTCTGAGCGGGGCGTCGAATGCGCCGTGGTCAACGCTCTCTTTGCCAAACCCCTCGATGTCGATCTCTTGCTCGATACGGCGCGTAAGGTTCGCAGGATCGTGACCGTGGAAGAGAATGTGCTGGCCGGAGGGTTCGGCTCGGCTGTACTAGAGGCCCTATCGGAGGCCGGATTGCAGGATGTATCGGTTCATCGCATAGGCATGCCGGACTCATTCATCGAACAAGGAACGGCGACTGACCAGAGACGCCGTCTACAGCTGGATGCTGAGGGGGTAGTCGCGCAGGTCATCGGCCTCATTTCCACGGAAGGGGAAGGGTCGGCCAATGGTGCGGAGCCCCAACCTGAAATTGCGGCGACTGCCTAGAGGGCCAGCGATCGCCAGGGGCGGATAGACGGCCCCGACCATCCATCCCCTATCACCATATGGGTGAGGCCTCTCGATCGAGCAACTCTCCAGCATGACTTAAGATCCCTTTACGCTCAGGTGAGCTCGAAGGGATAGTCGAGCCTTGGCCCACTATTGGCAACTCACCCGGATTCCGGTGATGCGCAGTGTGCTCGTTGCCACCGTGCTCCTGATCGTCGGGCTGCTGACTATGACGTGCGCCCGACCGATCGACCAAGATTCGACTTTTCCCGATACCTTGAGGGCATCCCAGGAGGACGCACTCGCAGAGCTACAGGGCTATTGCGATGCCGTAACCGGTGGCGACAATCCTTACCTGGGAACCCAGCTCCGATCCCGCCTCAGCGAGGTCGCCGAGCTTTCCCATCCGTCGGACCCGGCTCTACTTGCGGAACTGGCTCTACTACTATCCGCAGAGCACCTTCAGGCCGGCGACCCTACATCCGCTGCCCGTCTGCTCCGTGACGCCCTATCGGCCCAGACCGATCCAATCGGTGAGACGGCGTCCTCCCTTCTCTGGGCACTGTCCGTCGTCTATCTCAAGCTAGGGGAGCAGGCAAACTGCACCTCCGAGGAAGGTCGGTACACCTGCATTTTGCCGTTGGATGGTCCAACTTCGCATTCGGATAGAACGGGCTCTGAAGCTGCGCTGGAAACGCTTCGCCTACTCTTGGACATCAGGCCCACCGACACGGCCGCAAAGTGGCTGGTCAATGTGGCCCATATGACGCTTGGCTCATACCCCGACGGCGTTCCTGAGCCTCTGCTCGCGGATCTATTTGCGTCACCTAGGGAAGGCTTGGTGGGACGGTTCGAAGAGGTCGCGCCCGCTGCGGGGATCTACGATCTCACGCTTGCAGGTGGCGCCGTAATTGAGGACTTTGACGGAGACGGTCTTCTCGACGTGGTCGCTTCTTCCTGGCACCCCTGCGTCGGACTCCGGCTTTATCTCAACGGAGGCGACGGAAGATTCACCGACGCCACAGATTCTTCGGGCCTTTCAGGACAACTCGGCGGGCTGAACCTCGTTCAGGCCGACTATGACAACGACGGATGGGTCGACCTGCTAGTGCTACGAGGGGGATGGCTCATCTCGGATGGAGAGATGAGGGTATCCCTGCTCCGCAACGAGGGTGGCCACTTTACGGATGTCACGCACGCGGCCGGCCTGGCCAAGCCGGCTCGGCCAGGACAGGTGGGAGTCTGGGGGGACTATGACAACGATGGCCACCTCGATCTGTTCCTCTGCAGGGAACCTTCTACCTATGACACCGGTGTCGATAGAGAGGTCGTCTGGGGCCCATCACTGAGCCAGTTGTTCCGCAACAGCGGAGACGGCACCTTTGAGGATGTGGCTGAGCGGGCCGGAGTCACCAACGATCGCTACTGTAAGGGGGCGGCCTGGGGAGACTTCGACGGGGACGGCCTCGCCGACCTGTACGTCTCCAACTACGATCAGCCGAATCGGCTGTACAGGGCGGTAGGCGATGGCACATTCGTAGACGTGGCGACAGAACTGGGGGTTGAGGGGCCACTGAGCAGCTTTGCGGCCTGGTGGTGGGACTACGACAATGACGGCGACCTCGATATCTACGTCGCCGGTTTCGACGAGGATATACGGGCCTATGCCTCCCGCTTTTTCGGAGGCAACTACGGTGACCGGGCCAGGCCACGGCTTTACAGCAACGATGGCTCCGGCGGCTTCGATGACGTGACCGCCAGGACCGGACTGGATGCGCCGGTCCTGGTCATGGGTGCCAATTACGGGGACCTGGACGGCGACGGTTTCCCTGACATGCTGCTTGGAACCGGCTCGATCGATTTTGAGGCAGTCACCACGAACGTGGCGTACCTGAACCACGGAGGCGAGAGATTCGTCGACGTGAGCTTTGCAGCCGGTCTCGGGCATCTGCAGAAGGGCCACGGCGTCGCTTTCGGCGATCTCGACCGAGATGGCGACCTGGACATTTACGTGCAGACGGGGGGCTTCTACCCGGGCGACGCTTTCTCGGACTCCCTCTACCGCAATCCCGGTCACGGCAACAGGTGGCTTACTGTGACGCTCCAGGGCACGAGGTCTGCGAGATCGGCCATCGGCGCTCGCATCGCGGTCGAGGTGAAGATGGAGGACGGAGCGACGCGCGTGATCCACTCGCTCGTCGGTTCGGGGGGAAGCTTTGGCGGCTCGAGCCTTCAGCAGGAGATCGGCCTGGGAGACTCCACCGGAGTAGCCCGATTGAGCGTCAGGTGGCCCGCAACGGGGCAGGTGGACCACTTCTCCGGGGTGCCGCTCGACTCGCACATCCGGATAGTGGAGGGGCAGCGGGTGTTTCAGGTCCTAGATCGCCCGCCCGTGCCCCTTGGAGGGCAGGGTCGCTCTCGATAACTTAGAGAACATCTGGGACTAGGGTAAGGTAGGCGTCTACCGGCGTTTGATTAATGCGGGAGGCCCCATTAATGGCGATATCGGAATTGGGAATCGGTCACTACCTCGGTGTTTCCGAGGGGATGGCGAGCCGCGTTGCCGAGGCTGCGGGCGAAATAGACAGGGAACGCCGACTGCCGGTTCAGCTGGCGGCAGATATGGCCCGAGAAGGCCTGTTCAGGCTCCTTGTGCCCCGATCGATCGGGGGGGCAGAGCTGGACTTCCCGAGCTACCTGAAGGTAGTGGAGGTATTCGCCAGGGCCGACGCGAGCACCGCATGGTGCGTTAACCAGAACAACGTTTTTGCTACCAACGCCGTGCGGATGGCCGAGGAGACTGCCCTAGAGATCTGGGCCGACCCGCTCGCGGTGGTGAGCAACGGCCCGCCCATCGCCTCAACGTGCGCAGTTCCTGCACCCGGCGGATACCGCGTCACCGGGCGATGGAATTTCAGCAGCGGCATACGCCATTCAACGTGGGTTGCCGCCCTCGCTCCCTTGACCGAATCGAGCGAGCAGGGGCGACCTGCAATCGACTATGAGCGCGGCATCATTCTGCTGATACCAAGAGACCAGGTCGACGTACTCGACAATTGGCAGGTGAACGGACTCAGGGGCACTGGGAGCTTTAGCTTCCAGGCGAAGGACCTGTTCGTCTCGGCCGACAGGTCTTACCAGGTGGACGGGGCTCCGCTCCGTGGCGGCTCGCTGTACGTGATCCCAACGGTTTTGATGTTCGCGGCCGGTTTCGCCACGGTCGCCCTCGGAGCTTCGAGATCGGCTCTCGATGCCGCCATGGTCATTGCGCGCGCCAAGACTCCGGTGATGCGTACCTCGGTGCTCATGCACACATCGACGACGCAGCGACAGATCGGACAGGCGGAGGCCCTCTGGAGATCTGCCAGGGCCTTCCTGGCGGAGGCTGTCACTGCGGTGTGGGATGGCGCTACAAATCACAACTGCCTGGAGGCGGAGGAGCGGCTTCGCCTGAGGCTGGCCGCCACCCACGCCATCCGCACCGGGGTGCAGGTCGCCTCAGTCGCCTACGACGTGGCAGGCTCGGACGGGATCTTCGAGAGCAACCCGATCCAGCGGCGTCTGCAGGATACTCAGGTCATCACCCAGCAGGTCCAGGGACGCTTGACCCACTACGATACCGCCGGTGCCTTCTACCTGGGGCTAGAACCGAAGACGTTGTTCTAGGTCAGATGAGACTGGCGCACGTTGTGATTCCGGCGGTGGCGTTCTTGGCACTCTCTGCGTGCGGAGGAGGAGATCCCCCCGAGCCCTCGCCAGAGCCCGACGGCGCAAAGTCACCCACCGTGGTCGAGCAGACTGGATCCGAAATCGACAGCGTAACCTCGGCCGCAACCGCCGAGGCTCTGCGCAAGACCGTTGCCGGCAACTGCGAGATCGGTCCCGGTGCGCAGTGCGAGGGAGCCGACTTCGGGGACGCCGACCTTGACCCCGGGGACGCCGGCTGGCAGAACTTCGACCCGGTCGACCTCGCGGATGCGAACCTGCGCAACGCGGACCTGAGCGGTGTGAGCATGTTCCAGGGTTCCCTTGAGGGAGCCGATCTAACTGGTGCCAATCTGAGGGGCGCGCAGCTAAGGAGCGCCAGCCTCAAGGATGCCTCGCTGAAGGACGCCGATCTGACCGACGCCAACCTCACGTTCGCCGACGTAAGGGGCGCCAACTTCGAGGGGGCCATCTTCTGCAACACCATCATGCCCAAAGGCGAGACGAACAATACGGACTGCTAGCCGCCCACCTTCCTGGAAGCGGCCGGCATCGCCTTTCGGGCGCCTGAAGTCCCAGCGCGTTCGTCGGCAACGATGGCGCGAAGCCGATCCGGATAGATGGCGGAGAGGGCGGGATTCGAACCCGCGAGCCAGCTCATCACCGGCTACTCCCTTAGCAGGGGAGCGCATTCGACCACTCTGCCACCTCTCCCAATGACTCATTCTACCCTTAAAATGACCCGCGAAAGGCCTTCCCCATCCTCACCGTCCTAAGACCACTTCTCGTGACCCGGAGGCACCGCGAGGTGCTGGTGGCCGTCACGGCGGGCTACCTGCTGGTGCAGATATCGAGCCTGCCCGTGGCGATCGCACTGCCGACCCTTTCCGAGCAATTCGGCGCGAGCATCGACGACGTTGCCCTCATGGTAGTTATCTACCTGCTTATGCTGGGCAGCTTCGTGATGATCGCTGCGCGACTGGGCGACCGCCTCGGTCACGAGCCGGTCTTCTTCTTCGGAGTCGTTGCGCTCGCGGCGGCTTCAGGGCTGGTCGCGATCTCAAATGACCTGTGGCAGGTGCTGGCGTTCCGCGCAATCGCCGGACTGGGCTCTGCGATGATCATGGGCAATGCCAACGCCATCCTTGCGGGGGCGTTCCCACCTGGAAAGAGAGGTCGGGCCTTCGCGGTACCCATCATCGGGGCGCGCCTGGGCACCCTGACGGGTCTGGCGATCTTCGGCTTGATGCTCCAGTTCGTGGGTTGGCGTCCGGTGTTCCTGACCTTCGTGCCGCTCGGGCTGGCGGCCCTTGTGGCAACTCTCCCCCTGCTGTCCCGAGCCAGGAACGAATCCCCAATCAGCCAATCTAAGGAGGCGGCCAAGGGCGGGATCGACTGGCTCGGCAGCACGCTTCTTGCGGCGGGTGCGATCGTGCTGATTCTCTCGGGAAGTCACCTACACGGAGGCGAGGCGTCGTTCATATCCGAGGACGGGCTGACCTACCACCTGCCGATGCACATCGCCGCACTTCTCATCCTTGTTACCTTCGTGTTCGTTGAGCGCTCCGTGCGCAACCCGGTCGTGGACATGCGTCACTTCAAGGTCGGCGCATTCTCATTGAGCCTAACGACGAACGTTACCTACCATGCCTCCATGCTGGCCACCTTCACCCTGGTGCCAATTCTGGTGGAGGAGGGATTCGGCAGGGAACCTCTGTGGGTGACGGTGGTACTTTTGCCGAGTCAGACACTGGGTCTGTTCATGCCAATGGTCGCCGGGTGGGTATACGACAAGCACCGGCCGAGGTGGCTTCGGCCGGCGACCATGGCCTCGATCGCCGCCGGCTTTCTGACACTGGGTATGGTGGCTCCCCACGTGGGCTTTTGGGCGCTGCCTCTGCTGATGCTGCCGATCGCGATAGGCACGAATATGTTCAACCCGATCAACAACGCAACTATCATGAACTCGCTGCCGACCAAGCACCGGGGAGTGGCCTCCGGGATGCTTGAGACCACCAGGGAGTTGGGGCACGCGATCGGGGCGACCGCCGCCGCCGGTGTACTGGCGCTGGCCCTGCCCGCCGCTATCGGCCTGCTGTCCGATGCTGAGGTGCGCAGTGCCTACCTAGGTGGCTTCAGGACCGCGACGCTGATGGTCGTCTTCGTTCTGCTGTTCGGTGCGGTCCTGGCGTCGATCAAGCGGCCGGGGGCGGACGATTCCAAGGCCAGCAAGGGCAAGCACGCCATCGCCGAGCCCCGAGCCTGATCCCCCTGTTATCATTCCCGTCTACCGGCCTCCGCAGCTTATGGCGAACGAATCCTACCCGTCCCGGCAGGGCGAAGCCATGGACGCGACGGGTTTCACAGTTCTGGTCGCGGTGCTCGACCGCATCATCCCGAGATCGGGCATCATGCCCGGCGCGGGCGAGGCGGGCGTCGCCACATTCGTCCAGAGAGAACTTGCAAAGGATATTGATCTGGCTGCATTGTTCGCCAGGGGCCTAGAGCAGATCAGTTCCGATTCACTGGACCGGGGGGCTCCGTTCACGGATCTACCCGATAGCTCAAGGGATGAGGTTCTCCGAGACGTCGAAGTCACCGCCCCGGAGTTCTTCTCGGCGCTGATCAAACACACCTACGGCGGGTACTACACCGATCGCAAGATACTGGGTTTGCTCGGGGATGATGGACGGCCCCCGCAGCCCTCCGGACATCCCATCGAGCGGGGCGACTTGTCGCTTCTTGAGTCGGTCAGAAAGAGGGGTGCGATCTATCGCAGGGCCTGACCTTCCGGCGACTGCCAGATTCATCGCCGCGACAGGTGGATGCGAATGATCAGGAATTGGTATCAGGCTACAAGGGGCGATCATGACGGAGCCAGGGTTGCTGGACGGCCATCGGAGTACGCGGCCAGAGAGGTGAGTACATGAGAGCGGCGATCTACACCGGCGGCAGGCGATTCGAGATCCGGGATATCCCGGTCCCCGAACCCGCGCCGGGTAACGTGCTGGTCAAGGTCAAGTACTGCGGCATTTGCGGAACGGACGTGCACACGTTCATGTACGACGTCACCCCCGCAGGTTCGCAGATGGGACACGAATACTGCGGAACGGTCGCGGCCCTGGGGGAGGGAGTGGAGCAGTGGGAAGTGGGTGACAGCGTGATCGGCGGCGGCGGCGAGCCGCCCAGGGGCTACGTGGATCCTTTCAGCTCGGACCCCAGATTCAACTACCGCACGATGGCGCCCGGCCGTGAGCCCATGTGGGCCAGGGGCTATGCGGAATACGTGGAGATGGAGGCCTGGAGGCCAATCCCGATTCCGGAGGGGGTGTCCGACGAGGCGGCGGCGATGTCCGAGCCTCTGGCGACCGCAGTCCATGCGGTGCGCCGGTCGTCCCTCAAGGTCGGCGACTCAGTCGCCGTCCTGGGAGCGGGCCCAATCGGACTGTTCACTATGCAGGTGGCCCGGGCGGCGGGAGCATCGAGAGTGCTGGTCGCGGAGCCCGCTCCGGCGCGCTCCGCGGCGGCCCGCGCTCTCGGGGCGGATTCAGTCATAGACCCCACAGAGACCGACGTAGAGCAGGCCTTCGCGGACCTGACAGGCGGGAAAGGTCCTGACGTCGCATTCGAATGCGCGGCCGCCCGCGGTACCCTGGACGATGCCCTCCGCACGGTGCGCATGGGCGGCAACGTGACCCTGGTCTCATTGGCCTGGGAGGCGACGGCACTGAACCCGGTCGACTGGATCGCAAGGGAGATCAACTTCACGACCAGCTTCATCTACGAGCCGGACGACTGGAGGATAGGGCTCGAACTGATAGCCAAGGGCCTGGTGAGGGTAGAGCCCCTTATGGCCGAAGGGGCGATCATAGGCCTGGATGATCTGCAGTCGACCTTTGAGCGGCTGATGAACCCGTCCACGGACATAAAGGTGCTGCTGGCGCCGTGAGGCCGGGGCCGGTGTCTATTCAGCACAGGCCTGTGCGCGGCCTATAGAGCGGGCGCTAGTTCAGGACAAGCTCGATCGCCATCGCCCTGGCCCAGCCCTGAACATCGTCACCGTAGTCGCCCGGCGGGAGACGCAGGCGAACCCAGTCCTCACGCCGGTTCACTACGCTGACCTCGGCCCCCGCCGGCACGGTGAGCAGCTCAACGTAACCGGGTCCGGGACCGCTGTAGAGCGCGGTCGCCCTTGGCAGGACCGCATCCCCGTCGTCTCGGCCCGCATGCGAAAAGACCATGGTAGCCGCGAAGGCAGCGACCAGCACGAGAACGACGGCTGTGTAGGCAGCTGCTAAGCGAAGACGGCGTCTGCGGGCCATCCCGAATGCGCCCCAGAGCACCGCCACCAGGAGGGAGGCCACCACTGCGGCGACGGCGATCAGTGGAGCCGGCACTGCTCCCATCACCGAGGCGGACACGCGTTCGAGAATAGGAGCCGGTGGTGGCCGGACGCCATCAAGGGCCGACCGGGCCTCCTTTAGCCCCGATGCTGCATCCGGATCGGACGGGTCAAGCGCAAGCGATCTGCGATAGTTCAGGACGGCAAGGGCCGGGCGCCCCGTCCTCATGTACGCAACGGCGAGATCGTAGTAGAGAACGGGGTCTCTCGCGCCCATGACGACCGCCTGCTCGAATACCTGCACGGCACCGTCGTAGTCCTGTATCTCGTAGAGTTCGACACCGGCCCGCGCCAGATCGCTGAGGTCGGCATCCTGGGCCGATGTGCTGGCGGTGACCATCAGGCTCGCGGCGGCGGCGGTCACGAGGATCAGGACGAGGCGGCCAATCATTCGAGCGCCCTGTCGAGACGACCGATGATGTCCTCGACGCTCGATTCGCCGACCGGTCCCCCAGGGCGCATGATCGGTGGGGCGAATCGGGCGGCGTTGCTGAATTCGATCACCTCGAATACCTCGGACAACAGGCCTGCATCCACCCCCCGGGTCACGAGCTCGCGGGCAAGCCGGTCGCTCCCCCACCCGGCGACGGACTGACCCAGCCTGGCCGACAGGAATTCGGCAAGCCGCCGATCCGGATGCATAGTGTGCGCGCCGGACCCGGTCGGGGGAGGCTCACCCCGCCCCTTCACCACGCGAAATGCGGCGGACAGCGCGCCGCGACGGCGAACCGTCTCGATGGCGAGGATCAACAGTGCCGGAAGAGCGAACAGGGCTAAGTACCATGCCGTGCCGGCAAACCCCCTGCCCTGCGTTGATATGGGGCCATCGAGCGGCTTGAGAGTCCAACTCTCGGCGGCCGGCGTGGCATCCTGGGCCTGCTCGCCCTCCGCATCGATCAGGGCCCGGTCGACGGCCGCCCTGTCCACGGAACCGGGCTCTATCTCGACCCTGATGGGGTCGGTTGACAGGGTCACGTAGGCCTCATTGTCGGGATCGAAATAGACGTACGTAAAGGATGGAATCTGCAGCGCTCCGTCGTCGTTCGGCAGGAGAAGGAACTCGAAGGCCTTGCTGCCCCTCAGCACCCCGCGGAAAACCTGCGAGCTGGAGTCCGAGCCCTGGGTGAAGACCCGCCAATCGCCTGAGGCCGGAACATTAGGGGCCGGGAGTGCATCGATGTTGCCGGCTCCCCTGATGGTGATGGTCAGGGTGGCCGGCTCGCCGCCGGACAGCCTGTCGGAGTCGACCGATGCCTCGATGCTGTAGTCGCCCACTGCGCCGTCGAACCCGGCGGGGGCTCCTTGGGGCAGTGGCCTAACGTTTACCACTACGGGCTCGGTGACCAACACCTGCTGTGACCTGCCCAGACCCTCCGAGACCCTCATGGAGGCCGGGTCTATGGTCAGCTCGCCGACAAGGGACGGGAACAGTACCGTGCGCTCTTCGAAGACCTCGTAGCGCCTTCCGGCGGCGCTGGTCTCGTATCGACCCTCGTCGCTCAGATCAAGGTGCCAGAACCCGTCGAAGGTGGGCGGGTTGTAGGAACGGCGAATCAGGCGTGGTACACCCACGCCATCGCGGGCCCGATAGTACTTGCGAAAATACGTAACCTGCTCACCGAGGTAGGGAGCCGGATCGTCCACGCCCGCCTCCAAGAAGTGGTCCTGACCCGTCAGTGATGCTGAGCCCGCACCGCTGCCGAAGTCGAAATCGGGAGCAGGGGTGGGTACGGCCAGGCTGCCGGTTCCCTGGGAGACGTCGATCTCTATGGGTCTGGTCAGATGCTCAACGCCGTCCACCCCTATGGAGATCGGCTCGATGGTAATCTTGCCGGTCCGTGTGGCCGCAAGTCGGTACTCGAACAGGAAGCTGGAAACCATCTTGCCGTTCGTGATCGATACCTGCGAGACAGAACTGGTTCCCAGCACCACGAGCCCGTCGAGCAACGGAAGTTGTGGCTGGGAAGCCTGGTTGCCGCCCTCGACCATGATCGACAACGTGATCACATCGTCGGTCGTAACTGCGCTCTTGTCCACTTCGGCCGTAACCGAGGGCGCCTGTGCGGAGAGCGGCGCAACGGCCGTGAGGGTTAGGAGGAGTGCGGCCACTGCCGCCAGGGCTTTCACGCTACCAGTCCTGTGCGGGATCGAGCGACCGGCCGGTGCCGAACTGCAGGCGCTGCTCCAGGGTCTCTGCGTCCTGGGACAGGGCTTCCAGCAACCTGTGAGCCTGCTCTTCTGTTAGCACTTCCTGCTGCTGGGGCAGCGAGGACTCTGTCTCGTCACCGGACTGGTCTTCCTCCGGCTGCTCCTGAGGGTCTGGCTGATCTTCATCTTCGCCCTCACCCTGCTCTTCCGGCTCCGGAGCCTCCTCCGTCTCGACCTGATCCTGTTCCAACCTCTGGAGGGCGAGCTCAAGGTTGTGCTTTGCGTCTATCTCCTCTGGGGCACGTCTGAGGCTGTCGGCATAGGCCTGTGCCGCCGCGGCGTAGTCCCCGGACTCAAAATAGGCGTTCCCGAGATTGAACGCAGCATCCGCGCCGAACTCGTGGCCGGCGTTCCTGAGGGCCTGCTCAAGGTGCCTTGCGGCATCGTCAGCCCTGTCCTGGCGCAGCAGCGAGTTCCCCGCGTTGTAGTACGGCTCCGAGATATCCGGCGCCTCGACCTCCGCTCGCTGGTATCTCTGCGTTGCGGTATCAAAATCGCCCTGCTCAAAGGCCCGGTTGCCCTGGCCAACCAGTTCGCTCTGAGGCGACGCGCAGGACGCCGCCGAGAGAACCGAGAGCGCCGCCCCTATCCCTATTGAAAGCACCAGCAATCCACGGAGGGTTCCGGAGACCGGCAACTTCATCCGCCGAACCGTCCCTGCGGCGCGCATCTTCCCCAGGCCGCCCTCGGGCCCGAGGCAGACCCAGCTCGATTTCAACGTCGGATCCAATTCCTCACCGCCCGCGGGGTCCCACCGAGTGTCGATTCAGGTATCAGCTCCGCTGCGATCAGGGCCAGAACCGCGATCGCCAGGAAGATCTGGAATCTCTCGATGTGCTGTGTCTCCACCCGGCTCTCGAGACTTGCGGCCTGCAGGTCGTCGATCTCAGATGCTATCGCCGGCGCTGCCCCTCCCGGTCCCAGATAGCTGCCGCCACCGGCCTCGGCGACGCCCCTGAGGGTCGCCTCATCCAGGCGAGACAGAACCCGGTTCCCCCGACTGTCGGTCTTTTGGCCTACCACATTGCCGTACCTGTCCAGTTCTGGCACCGGATGGCCGTCCGATGAACCGAAGCCGACGGCGAAGATGGTTATACCCTGGCTTTCGGCCTCGCGGGCAGCCGCCACGGGATCGGTTTCGGAGTCCTCGCCATCGGTCATCAGCAGGATCACCTTCGCGCCCTCGCGCTCCATGTCGAATGCGGTCGACGCCATCTGGATGGCCAGCCCAATGACAGTGCCCGGGCGCGATATAGACTCCGTACTGGCGGCGTCCAAAAAGCGCCTTGCGGTCAAATAGTCGGAAGTGAGGGGAAGCTGAACGAACGCGGCTCCGGAGAACAGCACCAGTCCGACTTCGTCACCATCCAACCGATCCATCAGATCGATCACCTCCAGCTTTGCCCGTGCCAGGCGGTCCGGTTTAACGTCCTGGGCAAGCATGCTGGCCGACACGTCCAGGGCCACCATGATCTGAACGCCCTCCTGCTCGACCAGCACCTCTCGCTCTCCCCACTGGGGTCTGGCCATTGCGAGGACCAGGAAAGCGACCGCAACCGCCCACAGACCCAGGCGCCACCGCCTGCCGGCACCACTTATGCCGGCTAGCAGGCCGTCTATCAGGTGAGGTTCGGCCAACGTGGCCAGCGCGTGCCGCCGCCGCCTGGCCGCCCAGGCGACCAGGGCCGCCGCGGCCGGAATCGCAAGTAGGGCAATCAGCAGCAGGGGATGACCGAACGACATGGCTAGGGCAGTGTCCTCAACAGGGTTCGCCGCAGCCCGAGCTCCCCGATCAGGAGCACCAGCGCCGGGATCATGATCCAGCCGGCCCATTCCCTCTTGTTGCTGAAGGTCAGCGTCTCAATCTCCGACTTTTCCAGCTGGCTGATCTCGTCGTAGATCCGGGCCAGTCCCTCCGGGTCCACGGCCCTGTAGTACCTGCCGCCGGTGAGGCCGGCGATCTCGCGCAGGGTGTCCTCATCAAGGTCGGCACTGCCTCCCAGTCCGCTGAAGTCGAACGCCGAAGGCCGCCCGACGCCGATGGTGTAGACCCTTATGTCCAGCGCCTCGGCGGCGGCGGCGGCCGTGAGCGGGTCGATTGCTCCGGCGTTGTTCACCCCGTCGGTCAGCAGGACTATCACCTTGCTCTCCACGTCCGAGTCCTTGAGCATGGTCGCAGCCGTTGCCAGGCCCATGCCTATCGCCGTACCGTCCCTCACGCCCACTGACTTGGCCAATCCCACCCGCTCCGTAAGGCTCAGCAGCACCCCATGATCAAGCGTGGGCGGCGCCTGCAGGAAAGCCTCCTCCGCGAAGACCACTAGGCCGATACGGTCATGCTCGCGCTCGGCTACAAAGTCTGAGATGGCGGACTTTGCGGCCTCGATGCGGCCGCCCGGACCCAGGTCCCGCGCTCCCATGCTGCCTGAGATGTCCAGCGCGAGCGCGATGTCCACGCCCTCCCCCCTAACGATCTCGCGTGCGCTGCCGGTCTGAGGGCGGGCAAGGGCCACAATCAGCAGCGCCAGCGCCGCCAGCCGCAGGGCCAGCAGGATGTGGCCGGAGTAGATACGCCATGACCGGCGCCTCCCCGACGGCGCAAGGCTGAGGCTGGGGTATCTGACGGCCGGCTTGCGAAGCCGGCTCGCGTACACCCAGCTCGCGGCGGTCAGCACGGGCAACGCCAGTAGCGCTATCAGGACCTCTGGAGAGGCGAATGAAAAGCTCACCTCGCGTCCACCTTGGCCGAGCCCCGCTCGGGCATGGACTTGGCGGATTCGCGGTGCAGGTCATTTATGATCTCCACGGTGTCCGGCACGAGGGTCTCCACCTCGACGGGGGTCGGCCGGTAGCGGGCAAACTTGACCAGGTCGGCTACAATAAGGATGGAAAGCACCCTGTGACCGAGCTTCCACTCAAGCGCGCTCCTCCTCACCTGCCGGGACACCTCAGCCGTCGTGCTCTCGATGGTCTCCATTCCGAATTCGGCATCGAGGTAGCGGCGCAGGATCTCAGAGACCTGCGTGTAGTACCGCTTTAGGTCTTCCGCCTCATCAAGGTCGAGATGGCTCATCGCTGACAGCTCTGAGATGGCCCACTCGTACGACGACCGCAATCTTCCGGATCGGCCTAACGTGAGCGGACTGCGCTTTCGGCTCGCTCGCGAGTAGGCGAAAAACGTAATCGCCACGATAGCGAGGCCGCCGATAGTAAGACCCGCTAGCAGGCCGGTTCTCGGGCCGGGCAGCTGTGCCTGGGACCTTATGTCGCGAAGCTCGTTATCCCGGAGCACGGAGACGATCTCGACGGTGACCGGGGCCGCCACCGCTATGCCCTGGACCCCCGTGGGCGACTCAACGGTGAGGCGGAGTTCGGGGGTAGTCAGGACGCCGAGGGCAAAGACCTGCGCCTCGAAGGTGACCGTGGTGGTCTCCGACCCGTCGTCGTTGGCGACGGTCGTCGGGGCCCGCAGGGCCCTTACCTCAAACGGACCCCAAGTGTCCTCGAGCTTGAGGGGGCCGACGGTGTGGCCGGAGGGGTGAGTAACCGAGGCTGTCACCCTGAGGACATCGCCAATGACCGCTTCGTCCGGCGAGACGGAGATCTCCGCCTCGACAGGTCCCTGCGCCCTCGCAACGCCGGGCCCGAACATCAGCAGAGCAAGTGCCACGAGCAATCCGGCTCCCAGAGCCCCGGGTAAGAGCGCTCTGCGGGGGTGCCCTACCGATGAGACGCTCACCGCTTCGCCGCGGAAACGGGGGCCGCCGTGCGGCGTGTCCGGCCGGCGCGGCGGGCCCTCCTCACGAAGAAATCGATCAGTCCGGGAACGTAGTCTCGACCCGTAGTGGCGGCGATGTGGTCCACGCCCGCGGACCTGAACGCGCTGCGTCGGCCGTCACCGGCGGCCTCGAGTCTTTGGCCCAGCTCCCGCCGCCACCGGGGGTCTGATGTGTTCACTAGCGCGGTCTCGCCGGTCTCTGCGTCCTCCAGCATCACAAGACCGATCTCGGGCAGTGCACTATCGAGCGGGTCGTGTAGGTCCACCGCAACCACGTCGTGCTTACGCGAGGCGATCTTGAGCTGCCGGTCATAGCTATCGGCCGGGACGAGAAAGTCAGAGACCAGGAAGATGACGCTCCGACGCTTGCTGACGGCGGTGAGGTAGTCCAGCGCCCCGCCAATATCGGTCCCCCTGCCAGCCGGAGCAAAAGAGAGCAGATCGGCAACCAGCCGCATGACATGCTTTCTGCCCTTTCGGGGAGGCACGAACTGCTCTATCTCGTCGGTGAACAGGGCCAGCCCCACGCGATCGTTGCTGGTCGTTGCCGCAAAGGAGAGCACCGCCGCCAGCTCCACCGCCAGCTCGCGCTTGAGGCGATCGACCGTGCCTATATCGCCCGAGCCGCTGGCGTCGACGGCGATCACGACGCTGAGTTCCCGCTCCTCGACGAAGCGCTTTACGTAGGGACTGCCCATCCGCGCCGTCACGTTCCAGTCGATGGTTCGAACGTCATCTCCCGACTGGTAGGGACGTACCTCGCTGAACTCGATTCCCTGTCCGCGGAAGGTGGACTGGTAGTGGCCTGCAAAGGACTCGTCGACGAGCCTGCGCGTTCGTATCTCGATCTGGCGGGCCGTCTTTACCAGGTCTGCGGGGAGCATCTGTTCGGCTACGGCACCTCGACGGTATCGAGGATGCGCCGAACGATGCTCGTTCCGTCAACGTCCGTGGCCTCGGCCTCATAGGTGGTGATCACCCGGTGCCTGAGAACGTCGAGGGCGACCTGCTTTACATCGTCGGGGATCACGTATCCCCTGCCCCGCAGGAACGCGTACGCTCGTGCGGCGGTGACCAGGTAAATGCTGGCCCGGGGAGATGCGCCGTAGGCGATGAGCCCGCCCAGGTCGGATATCCCATGTTCCTCCGGGTCGCGTGTCGCCAGGACCAGGTCTAGGACGTACTCGGTGATGCGTTCGTCGACGTAAATGCGGCGCACGGCCTCCCGCGCCCGCAGTATCGAGTCGGCGTCCACGGCCGGGCGGACCTGCTCAGGCTCACCGACCGCCATCAGGTCCACGATCCGCCTCTCCTCGGCCCGGGAAGGATAGTCGACGACCACCTTCAGCATGAAACGGTCGACCTGGGCCTCCGGGAGCGGGTAAGTGCCCTCGTGCTCGATCGGGTTCTGGGTGGCCAGTACGAGGAAGGGGTCATCCAGAGAGAAGGTCTGATCGGCTATAGTGACCTGTCGCTCCTGCATTGCCTCAAGGAGTGCGCTCTGGACCTTGGCCGGCGCGCGGTTGACCTCGTCGGCCAATACGATGTTGGCGAATATCGGACCGCGGTGGATGCTGAACTCGCTCGTCTTCGGGCTGTAGATCTGGGTTCCGAGCAAATCGGCCGGCAGGAGGTCCGGCGTGAACTGGATCCGGGAGAATCCGGCGTTTATGGCCTCGGCGAGGGTCTTTACCATGAGCGTCTTGGCAAGGCCGGGAACGCCCTCGAGGAGAATGTGGCCGCCGGTAAGCAGGGCAACGAGCACCCTTTCGACCATCTCCGTCTGCCCCACGACCTGCTTTCCCACCTCGGCCATCAGGTCCCTCAGGAAGAGCCCCTCCTGCTCGACCCTGAGGTTCAGCTCCTGGATCTCCGTGCGGCTCATCGCGTTGCTAGTTGCGTCCCGACTGACGTGACGCCATTCGATCATTCCTTCCATGTGTCGGATCCTTTTCGAGTGGCTTGTAGGTATAACGGTCGCATGTCCTGGTCCGTTATTCGCCTTGCCGTCGATTCGCGTCTGGATGGCAGGCCCGCTCCGACCGGCGCCGGCCAGACAATTGTGCCAGCTAGCGGCGGCGGATACTTAGGCCGGGCCGATCGCGGTCGAGACGGATGACCTGTTTCCCGGCATGGCCCGCCCTAGGTTCTCTTCCCCGCATACCGTGATCCCCATAGAATACTGGCGTCCGTCCGGTAGCGCTTTAGCGGCCTGACCGGGCGGTAGGCGAAGGAGGAAGTATGCTGTCTCCAGATGAGATACGGGACTTTAACGAGGCATATCGCCAGGACTTTAACCGCCACGATGCGGACGCTCTGAGAGGCTACTACGCCGATCAGATCAACTGGACCGGTCCAGGTTCCGCCGATCCGGTCACCGATGGCGACGAGATTCCGGACAGGTACAGGGCGCTGTTTCGGTCCTTTCCGGATGTTCACCTTGAGGAGTTCCTGCACGATTTCTCTGAGGGCTACTGCAACGCGCACCACTGGATCATGACGGGAACCAACACCGGACCGATGGGCGAGGGAGAAGACGAAATCGCCCCGACCGGAAGACGGTTCGAGATTAAGGGTCTTTCGATGCTGGTCCTTAGCGACGAAGGCAAGATCGTCAATGATCACACCTACTTCGACCTGTCCTCCATGAATAGCCAGCTCGGACTTTCCTAGCCATGGCTCAGATCGCCCCGGGGCGGTCGCCACTGGCAATACTTGAGGACGGGCGCATCGACGGGCAGGCGGATAGGGGCGTCGGCCCGGTTTCTCGCGGAACCTAGTGGCCGGGCAGGCCTCCGTCGACCGGACACTCGCCTGCTTGGCGGGCGAGCGCACGCTTGAGCGCATCTGGGGTCGGGACCATACCGTCTGGAGCCCCGATCTGGAGGGCGTCGCCGATAGGCTCGGCTGGCTCTCGGCGGACCGGTGGATAAGGCCCAGGCTGGACGAAGTAAGGCAGTTCGCCGCCGATGTGATCGCCGAGGGTATCGAGCACATCGTGCTGCTGGGTATGGGCGGCTCCAGCCGTGCCGCAAGGGCGATCGGAAGGACGCTCCCCGCCCGCCCAGGTTACCCGGAGATGATCCCGGTCGAATCCACTCTCCCGTCGGTGGTACTTCCGGTACTGGATCAGATTGATCTCGCAAGGTCCATGGTGATCCTCTCGTCAAAATCGGGCACGACGATCGAGCCCCTGATGCTCTACAGGGTGCTCAGGGACGCTATGGACACGGCCCTGGGAGCCGGCCCGGCCGGCCGCAGGTTCGCGGCGATCACGGACCCCGGTACGCCGCTCGTCGACCTTGCCCGGGACCAGGGATTTGGCAAGGTCTTTCTCGGCGACCCGACGATCGGAGGCAGGTTCTCGGCGCTTACTCACTTTGGGCTCGTACCCACGGCCCTGCTAGGGATAAGCGTGGAGTCGCTGGTCCAGGAGGGCACAAGGATGCGCCGGCTCTGCGGACCGGGCGTGTCGCCGAACGCCAATCCGGCTGCGAGTCTGGGCGCTGCGATCGGCGAGATGTCCCTTGCGGGCTGGGACAAACTTACGCTGGTCACCTCGCCAGGGATGTTCGGGTTTAGCCTCTGGGTGGTGCAGTTGGTAGCCGAGAGCCTCGGCAAGGACGGCAAGGGCATCATTCCCGTCGCGGGGGAACCCCCGGTCGACCCCGATCTGTACGGCGACGACAGGCTCTTTGTTTACCTTCGCCTGGATGGAGACGAGAATGATTCGACCGACCAGGCCATAGGCGAACTGAGCGACAGGGGTCATCCCGTGATCGTCCTGCGGATGCAGAGCAGGCAGGAGTTGGGAGCCGAGTTCTTCAGGTGGGAGCTTGCGGTAGCGGTCGCCGCGGCGGTGATAGGTGTGAACCCCTTCGACCAGCCGGATGTACAGATGTCGAAGGACCGTACAAGGGACACGCTGGGAAGCCTCCATGGCGGGCTGGACCTTACAGCAGGCGCCCATCCGATTGAACAGGGCGCCGGGGAGCTAGCACGCCTGCTCGCCTCCCGTCGCGATGGCGATTACCTCGGCATACTGGCCTTCCTTCCGGCCGACGGAGGCGTAGAGGGCGCCCTGCGAGAACTGAGGGAGAGGGCGGTACTCCGCTATCGACTCGCCACTACGCTTGGCCACGGACCGGGTTACCTGCATTCCACGGGCCAACTGCACAAGGGTGGACCGGCGACCGGCATCTTCCTTGTCCTTACGGCTCCCCACCACAGAGACGCTGCGATCCCGGGTGAGCCATACTCACTTGGAGAGGTCACCGACGCCGTTTCGTTGGGGGATCTGTGTGCTCTGGAGCAGCTGGGAAGGCGGCTTGTCCATGTCAGGCTCACGGACCATTCGGCCCACGCGGTCAAGTCCCTCACCGCTGCAATCGACAGGAATGCGTTAAGCGCCGGCCAGTGATGGCGGACATCGCCGGATCGGTCGGAAACGAAGGAGGAATGCAATGAACGTAGAACAGGGATCACCTTGCGGGAGCGCGCACAGGCCCGCGGGCGTAAGGGTGCTCTACGACGTGGCCGTGCCCATGGACGACGGGGTAAGGCTGTCGGCCGACATATATCTTCCCACGGATGGCGAAGGGCCCTACCCCGCCGTCCTCTACCGGACGCCGTACAACGGGCAGATGGAATACCTCATCGACCGCGCCAATTTCTTCGCCCAGAACGGCTATGCGGTAGTCTGCCAGGACGTGCGGGGCAGGTACGACTCACAGGGTGAGTTCAGGCGTTGGGTCAACGAGTTCGACGACGGCCACGCCACGGTCGAATGGGTCGGCTCCCAGCCCTGGTGCGACGGCAACGTCGGGATGGCGGGACCCTCCTACCTGGGATACGTCCAGTGGCAGGCCGCGTCCATGGGAAGCCGGTACCTGAAGTGCATCGTGCCCAAGGTCATGGGGGGCGACCTGCACGAGGCGCCCCACTATCAGGGCGGCGCTTTCCAACTGGGCGTAAACTCGACCTGGTCGTTTCGCACCGACGCGCGCACGATGCAGGGAATCGACGACTACGACTGGGAACGCCTCTTGCATACACTGCCGGTGAGGGATATTCCGGCGGCGGCGGGCAAGGACATACCTGATTTCACGGACTGGGTCGACAACCCGGACTTCGGGAAGTACTGGATCGACCGAAACGTGCTGCACAGGCTGGAGGGCGTTAAGGTTCCGGCCCTCCAGATAGGGGGCTGGTACGACCTTTATCCGGCCGGCACCCTCAACCTCTTTAACGGAATGAGGGATCATGGAGGTTCGTCCGAGGCTCGGGCCAACCAGCGGGCCATCATGGGTCCGTGGATACACTCGGCCAGCAATATGACGGTGGCCGGGGACGTCGATTTCGGTACCGCCTCCCAGCTGGAACTGCGCGAGGTTGAGCTGGCGTGGTTCGACCGCTGGCTGAAGGGAATTGAGAACGGGGCGGACCGGGAGGCTCCCCTCAGGATCTTCGTCATGGGGATAAACCGGTGGCGGGATGAGGATCGGTGGCCCCTTGAAAGAACGGAGTACACGCCCTTCTACCTGCACAGCGATGGCGGCGCGAACTCGGCCGCAGGAGACGGGTCGCTCTCGCGCCTGAGCCCGGGGCAAGATGGCGGCTCGCAGCCCACCGCCCCGTCCGACTCGTACACCTATGACCCGATGTTCCCCGTGCCGACCCGCGGGGGCGGGAACTGCTGCGATCCTCACCTGGTTCCGTGGGGCGCCTATGACCAGCGGGAGATCGAGGCCAGGTCGGACGTGCTCGTTTACACGAGCGAACCCCTCGAGCACGATCTAGAGGTGACCGGTCCGGTGGTGCTAAAGCTGTTCGCCTCGACGGACTGTCGCGACACCGACTTTACGGCCAAGCTCGTCGACGTGTTCCCAGACGGTCGTGCGATCAACCTGACCGACGGCATCCTGCGGGGACGATACCGCAACGGGACCAATCGGCAGGAGATGCTGGCGCCGGGCGAAATCTACGAGTTCACCGTTGATCTGTGGGTGACCAGCAACGTGTTCCGGGCGGGTCACCGCATCCGGCTCGACGTGTCCAGTTCAAACTTCCCGCGCTTTGACCGCAACCCCAATACGGGAAATCCGTTCGGCCTCGACGCAGAGCTAGAGACCGCGCACCAGACCGTATACCACGACGGCGCACACCCGTCCCGGCTCATCCTTCCGGTGATCCCAGACGGTCCCTAGGGGTTGTATATCTCCGGCAGGTTACTGAGTTCGCGGCGGTCACCGCTCTGCGCCTGTCCGCCCACCATCATAATGCGGCCGTCGGCCATGACGGTGGCGGTGTGCTGGTGGCGACCCTGGATCATGGTGGGGCCGTCTGTCCACTGCCCGGTAGCGGGATCGTAAATCTCTGACAGGGCTATTGAGCTGACCCCTCCAGCAATGAGCACGCGGCCATCGGGCAGCAGGCTGGCGGTGTGATCGGTCCTGCCCTCCGTAAGGCCGGCGGCGGCGGTCCAGGTATCGGTCTCTGGGTCATATAGCTCGGCGGTCGCTAGCCGGCCCCGACCTCCGACCACGAGGACCGTGCCGTCGCCCAGAAGCGTGGCGCTATGTGAAGCGCGTTCCTCGTTCATGGGGGCCGCAGCCGACCATTCCCCGGTCTCCGGGTCCCATATCTCCACGCTGGCCATGTATGGACCCTCGTCCTTACCGCCTCCGGCGGCAAGCACACGGCCGTCCGGGAGCTCGGTCAGCGTAAACCGCGCGCGCCCCTCTGCCATTTCGCCGGTGGCCTCGATCTCTCCGGTGGAAGGATCGTAGATGTCCACCTCCTCCTGGAAGCCGATGTCGCTCCCCGAGGCGATCATGACGCGACCGTCACTGAGAAGCAGGCACGAGTGCTTCCACCTGCCCTTGCTCATCTTCGGTCCCTTCGTCCACTCGCCCGTCGCCGGATCCAGGATCTCCGTGGTCTTGAGCGCCTCCCTGCGTTCGTCGGCACCCCCGAATATCATCCCCCGGCCGTCGTTAAGGGCGACCCCGCAGAACACCTCGCGCTTGGCGGACATCTCGCCCACTGGAGTCCACTCGCCGGTTGCCGGATCGTACAGCTCGGCCCTCTCAAGTCTCGGGGGACGGATCGTCGCACCGCGGCCACGGCCGCCAACGGTGAGGATGCGGCCGTCGCCCAGTAGGACGGTAACGTGGTCCATGCGGGCGTCGGTCATGCGCCCGGCCTCGGTAAACGAGCCTATGGAGGCTGAGGGCTCCGGATCCGGGGCTGCCTCGGTGGCGGTATCCTCACCGGCCGGTGCCTCTGCGGCCTCCTCCGCAGGCGAGGTTGGTGCGGCGGGCTCATCCCCGCTGCAGCCAGCAACTAGCGCGGCGAGTCCGAGAATTGCGGCCAGGATAAGTAGACGCCTCAAATTAGCCTCCATCTCGCCCCTAAGCGCTTCCCCCTGAGCTTATCCGCGCCGCCACTCACAGGCGAGCACCGCATAGATTACAAGATCGACATAGCGTCCGTTAAGGAGCATGTCCTGGCGAGCAGTCCCCTCCAGCTCAAAGCCGAGCCGCTCGGCGATCGCCCGGCTGGCGGCGTTGTCGACCCCGCACCTGATCTCCACCCGGTTAAGCTCGAGATCATTGATCGCGAAGTCGACCAGCGTCCGAGTGCTGGCTGTCATCACTCCCCTGCCCCGCTCGTGTTCGGCGAGCCAGTATCCCATCGAGGTACGGCGGTTCGCCCAGTCAACGCCATGCAGGCCAACCATGCCGATGAAGCTGGCGTCCTTCCAGATGCCCAGCTGCACCGCGATTCCGCCGGCCTGCTCGTCCATCGACCTTCGTATGAAGTCCCGAACATCGGGCAGGCCCCTCACCCCATCCACCCAGGGCAGCCACCGGATCAGGGAGCTCCGATTGTCCACTACGGCGGCATAAATCTCCTCGCCGTTATAGAGCCGGACCGGCCGCAGGACTATCCCGTCTCCCACGTCGAGCCGTTTGAGCTGGGTGATCGTGCGGGTTCTATCAGACATGGTTTTGCTACGATACGCGCCAACGCTGGGAAGGTGCGTTCCGGCAGGGCCGAACGAGTCGGTTCGCCCGGGTGGAGGACTATTGAGCGAGCAACTTCATGTCGTTCTGGGGGGTAGCGGGTCGGTCGGTCGGGCACTCGTTGAAGAGCGGCTCAAACGAGGGAGCAGGGTGCGGTCGGTCACGAGAACGCAGTTTCACGACCCTCCCGATGGCATCGAGGTGGTCATTGCCGACGTGTCGGTTTCAGCTGGCGCGGCGGCTGCCTGCGCCGGGGCATCGATCGTCTACAACTGCGTATTTCCACCGACCAACCACGCGGTGGCGTCCGCCTGCGCGAAGGAAGGGGCGAAGTTGGTCCTGGCCGACAGCCTGGCCATGTACGATTGCTTATCGGGGCTCATGTCCGAGAGGACCCGCTACGATTTTGCGAACAGAGAGTCCGGACGCACCAGAGCGGAGCTTGAGCAGCGGCTGATCGCCGCCCACACCAAGGGCGAGGTCCGGGCGGTAATCGGAAGATCCTCGGACGTGTTCGGCCCTGGCGTCATAGTCTCGGTTATGGGCTCCACGGTATTTCGGGCGGCGCTGGAAGGCCGACCGGCCACCGTCCTGGGAGACCCCGACATGCCGCACACCTACACGTTCAGCCGCGACTTCGCCCGCGCGCTTGCGACTCTCGGCGATAGCGATGAGGCGGACGGGAAAGTGTGGCACGTTCCCAGTGCGGAGACCATCTCGACCAGGCAGTTCCTGGAGATGGCCTACAGGGAAGCGGGCCACGGGCTGAGACTGAGGGCGCTCGGGTCAACTTCGCTTCGGCTCATGGGGATTCTGAGCCGGCAGGTTCGACGGGCAAGGCGCGAGAAGCTGTACCAATTCCAGAGTCCGTTCGTGTCGGATCATTCCATGTACGAGGCCACGTTTGGTGCCGCCACGACGCCGCACGCGGAGGCCATCAGCGAGACTTTGGAGTGGTTCCGCAGCTACTAGGGAGCTAGAGTCACCCGGTTGGAGGGAAGAGGAGAAAGAATGCAGTACGCTTTCGGTGCACTGGCCCAGGGCATCTTCGCGAACCCTGAGAACCTGTCTCTTCTCGCAGAGACGGGAGAAAACCTGGGGTTTGAGGTGATGTGGGTAAACGACCACGTAGTCATGCCCCTGTCCATAGATTCTCAATACCCCTATACGGACACGGGCCAGTTCAACGAGTTCGGGGACACGGGCGATTACCTTGAGCAACTGACCGTGCTCAGCTTCCTCGCAGCCCGGACGTCGACCGTAAAGCTGCTCACCTCGGTGATGGTCGTACCCTACCGCGAACCTGTGCACACCGCGAAGATACTGGCAACCGCGGACGTTCTTTCCGAAGGCCGCGTGATAGTGGGCTGCGGGGCCGGATGGATGCGCGAGGAGTTCGAGGCGCTCAACCGACCGCCGTACGAGCAGAGGGGCTCGGTGACCGAGGAATACATACGCATCTTTAAGAACCTGTGGACGGAGGATCAGCCATCCTACGCTGGAAGGTTTGCGTCATACTCGGATATCGCATTCGAGCCCAAGCCTCTCCAGAAGCCTCATCCGCCCATCTGGGTGGGCGGCGAGAGCCTGCCCGCGCTGCGCAGAACGGCGAGGGTCGGCGACGCCTGGTTTCCCATAATCGACAACCCGCGAAATCCGCTCGATACGCCCGAACGATTCGCAAACGGAGTGGCCCACATGAGACAGGTCGCAGAGGGCGAGGGCCGCGACCCGGACACGATCGACGTTGCATTCGCCATTAACATCTACGACGACTCAAAGGAGCACGTGGGAAGGGACGGCGGAAGACGCGTGTTTACCGGCAACGCAGAGCAGATTGCCTCCGACATCCGGACTTACAAGGAGAGCGGGGTGAGATGCGTGATGTTCGGCTTCGAGGTAGACAGAACCTCCCCGAACGCCACCCTCGAACAGATGCAGCGGTTCACGGAGAATGTCCGGCCTCTGGTGGGAGAATAGTGGACGCGGGCCGCTGACAAGAGACTAGCCGAAAGGATCGGGGGACAGCTTGAGGTATCGGAATTTTGGCAACTCAGAACT
Source organism: Dehalococcoidia bacterium (assembly GCA_965207145.1). Lineage (GTDB taxonomy): Bacteria > Chloroflexota > Dehalococcoidia > Lucifugimonadales > UBA2962 > CAUZIR01. Next base: position 2,371,842 of record OZ242262.1, read on the forward strand.
GCGCGTGTCCGCGCTGGGGTTTGGCGGCTGGCCGATGGGAGGCACCCAGTACGGCACCACCGATGACTCGGAGACAGTACGCGCCGTTGAGCGGGCGGTCGAGCTGGGGATCAACTGCTTTGACAACGCGGCCGGTTACGGCCTGGGGCGCTCTGAAGAGCTAATGGGTAAGGCCCTGGCTTCGCACCGCCAGGATGTGGTCATCGTCACAAAGTGCGGCCTCTCCTGGGACCCGGTTGAAAAGAGGCTGTACCGGGATGGCACGCGGGAGTCAGTCGCAGCCGGATGCGAGGAGAGCCTGCGCAGGCTGGGCACGGACTACATAGACCTGATGCTGATTCACTGGCCTGATCCCGAGACTCCGTTCTCGGAGACCATGGAGGCCCTTTCCGAGCTGCGAGACCAGGGCAAGATCCGCTATGCGGGCGTTTCCAACTTCATGCCGGCAATGATGAGCGAATGCCTCAAACACCTTGACATCGTTGCCGACCAGGCCGGCTACTCGATCTTCGAACGACGCGTAGAACGCGGAGTGCTTGACTTCTGCAGGGACCACGGCATCGGCCTGATGGCCTACGGTTCCCTGGCACACGGGCTGCTTACCGGGACGATGACCGAGGACACGGTATTCGAAGACTGGGACTGGCGCGCCACCCAGAACGCTTTCGGGATGCCGTTCTTCAGAGCGGGCTACTTTGACGACAATGTTCGCACCGCGCGGCGACTGGGCGAAATCGCGGCCGCGGCGGGCATGACACTTCCGGACCTCGCGGTGGGCTGGGTGCTGAGCCGGCCCGAGGTGACGACGGCACTGGTGGGATTTCGCACGGAAGGGGAGGTGGAGGCGGCAGCGCGATCGGCGAACGATGAACTTCCCGAAGACATCCTGAAGGAGGTCAATGCGATCTCCGACGAGGCGTACCAGCGCAACGTGTCGGGAGAGGATATCGCTCCCAAGGTGGGCACATGGAATCCCTGGGACCCCGCCCCGAAGAGGTTCGGCACCACCAGCCGGTAGGGGCCTGTGAAGCTAGCATTCCCGGGCAACCAGACATCTTGAGGACGGAACGCAGATGAAATTCGGCTTCCCCCTGCCGACGCGCGGTCCGCTGGCCAAACCGGAGTCCATGGGGCTGATCGCGCGGAGGGGCGAGGAGCTAGGATTTGAGTTCGTCTCCGTCAGCGATCACGTTGTCATACCGAGGTCGATCAGGTCCGACTATCCTTACAACGAGAAGGGACGGTACCCGGGAACGCTGTTTGGCTCAACCGATGTCGAGTACCTTGACCAGCTGACGGTGATGGCGTTCGTCGCCGCCCGCACCCGGACCATAAGGCTGCTCACCTCCGTCATGGTGGTGCCGTACCGCCCCGCGGTGCACACCGCAAAGGCCCTGGCCTCGATCGACGTCCTGTCCAAGGGGAGGCTGATACTGGGAGCCGGGGCGGGATGGATGAGGGAGGAGTTCGAGGCCCTTGGTGCACCTTCGTTCGAGCGGCGGGGGGCGGTTACCGAAGAATACCTGCGCGCATTCGTCGAGCTGTGGACCGAAGATCATCCCGAGTTCGCTGGGAACTGGGTCAGTTTCTCCGGCATCTCCTCTAGGCCCAAGCCGATCCAGCGGCCGCACCCGCCCATCTGGATGGGGGGAGAGAGCGGGCCGGCCCTGCGAAGAACCGCGAGGCTGGCCAACGGGTGGTACCCGTTCGCCCATCCCAGGCCTCCGGCGATCGGATCGGTGGACGGCCTAAGCGAGTCGCTTTCGCGCCTGCGCGATCTCATGGAGGCCGAGGGGCGCGACCCGGACGCCATGGACGTGATACTGGACGCCGAGATGATGTTCCATCCCGGCCGGAAGGTGCTGGCGGCCGACGGCTCGCGCCAGATGTTCACCGGCAGCGTGGATGCCGTGGCCTCGGATATCGGGCGCTTCGAAGAGGCTGGCGTACGGCAGATCCAGGTACTCTTCCGGGGAGAGTCCGTATCCGAAATCACAGAAGGCATGGAGCGCTTCTCTCAGGAGCAAATGGCAGGCGGGCGGTTCCGACCCGATTCGGCATGTCGTAGTAATCTTTGGCAGAGCCAGGCGGTGCGTGCGTCGGACGATCAGGGCTACGGCCCTTAGCAAGGAGGCAAGACCCATGCTAGACCTTTTGATCGAGAACGGAATGATCGTAGACGGGACCGGAAGCGCGGGCTTTTTCGGCGCCATAGGTGTCAAGGACAATACCGTCTCGGTACTGCGCGGCGACGTATCGGAGGTGGCTGCGGCCAAGAGGATCGACGCTACCGGACGAGTGGTCAGCCCGGGCTTCATCGACGTCCACGCTCACTCCGCCCTGATGATCCTCGCTGACCCTGACCACCTACCTAAGGTGCATCAGGGGATCACCACAGAGCTGCTGGGAATAGACGGCAACTCTTATGCTCCGTTCGCAGACCTTGAGGACCTTAAGCGCATGATCCAGATTAACTCTGGCCTCGAGGGATCGCCCGATCTGCCGGGCTACTGGTCGACCATACCCGAGTACCTGGACATGTACGATCGCAAGGTGTCGGTGAACGTGGCCTACATCGTAGGCAACTCGCCTCTGCGCGTCGGTGCCATGGGCTGGGGGAACCGCAGACCAAGCGCCGGGGAGATGGACCGCCAGAAAGGCCTGCTCCGCGAGAGCATGGAGGAGGGGGCTTTCGGCATGTCAACCGGCCTTGACTACCCGCCGGGCAGCTACGCGGATACAGACGAACTGGTTGAGCTCTCAGAGATCGTCGCCGATATGGGCGGGTTCTATCACACGCATGAGCGTTTCCCGCTCGGCGACGGCTACCTCGATCCGAAACGCGAGGCCTTGGAGATCGGCCGGCGCAGCGGTTCGCCGGTCCACATCACGCATCTGCTGCCGGCCGGACAGGGAGACTTCAAGGGCGCTCGACCGATCCTGGACCTTGTCGAGAGCGCTAGGTACAAGGAGGGGATGGATGTCACTTTCGACTGCTTTCCCTACTCCCACGGAGGCACCCGGCTGATCTACTTCCTGCCCCAGTGGGCCGCCGACGGGGGGCCGGAGAAAATAATGGAGGCACTGCGCGATCCGGAGACGCGAACGCTGATGAAGCGGGAGATGCATTCCGGGTTCGCAAGGCATCGGGGCGGCTGGGATACGCTGATGATCACCTACTTTAAGAAGCCGCACAACCAGCAGTTCGAAGGCAAGACGCTCACCCAGGCCGGTGAGATGATGGGCACCGATCCCATCGAGGCGCTGTTCGATCTGTGCCTGGACGAGGACCTGCAGGTATCCTTCCACGCTGAGGCAATCGACGCAGAGACACTGCCCCTGTTCGTCCAGCACCCGCTCCAGATGATCGGGAGCGACGCCCTGCTGCTGGGGGACTATCCTCCGGCCATGGCCTACGGGACGTTCCCCGTCATCATCGCCAAGTACGTCCGGGAGGAGGGCCGCATCTCCCTGCCTGAGGCGATCCGCAAGATGAGCTCATATGCGGCCCAAAGGCTGGACATCCCCGACCGGGGCCTGCTGCGCGATGGCTTCAGGGCGGATATCGTGGTGTTCGACTACGAGGGGATATCAGCCCCTGCGACCCGTTTCGATCCAAAGCAGTTCTCCCTTGGAGTCGACTACGTGATAGTCAACGGCGAGGTCGTCGTCGACCACGGCCAGCACACTGGCGCCCACCCCGGGCGAGCGCTTAGGAGGGGCAAGGCGGGCCCGTAGCAGGAAGCCGACCCGACCCCGCCTAAGCCATCTTCGGGCCCAGCTCCCGGGTCACCATCCCAAGATCCTCCAGACGGGGGAGCACAAGAGGGTGCGTGACCCCGGCGCGTCTGTACTCGTTTAGCCTCCGGAGACATTCGCCGGCGCTACCAATAGCGTACAGACGGTCGACCAGTTCGTCCGGGATCAGGGCGGCCGCCTCCGCCAATCGCCCTGCGGCGTCCAGTGCCACCACTGAATCGACGATCCCCGAATCGAGGCCGGCGCGGCCCAGCAGCAACTGGCCCATCCCCGGTTCGGCCAGCAGCCTTGCGATCCGCCGCCTGAGCCCGGGCATGAGAGGCTCCGGGTCGTCGGTGAGTCGCACGACGATCATGCAGGTGATCTCCACCTCGTCCGGATCTCGGCCCGCCCGCTCTGCGGAGAGGCGGATCTCGCCAACGGCCCACTTAACGTACCCCACCGGACTGTAGGCGTTAAGAATCACCCCGTCCGCGATCGCCCCTGCCAGGCGCAGCGCCCTGGGCCCTATAGCGGCCAAGAATATCCTCGGGGGACGCTGGACCGGCGGTACCGCGAGACGGATTGGATCTGTACCGTCGCCCAATTGGACCGCCTGTCCCGACAGCAGGTTCCTCACGGTCCGCGCCGCCCGCTCAAGATCGCCCAGGGATCTCTCGTATGAAAGCCCAAGCCGGTCCCTGATAAGCCATTCATCGCTGCGCCCGAGACCCAACACCATGCGCCCTCCACTGAGACGGTCGACGGTGGCCGCGGCCATCGCAAGGAGGGCCGGATGGCGGGTAAACGGGTTTACGACTCCGACGCCCAGGGCCATCCGATCGGTCGATGCCGCGAGATGACCGAGCAAGGAGAAAGTTTCCTCGTGAAAGTACCGCTCCGTGACCCAGATCGAATCGAAGCCCGCTTGCTCGGCCGCCCGCGCGTATCCGGCAAGCTCGGCCCCCGAGTCGATCCCGTGGTAGAGGACCAGTCCGGTCAGCACGACTCCTCCAGCTTTACGGGAGGCAGTGGCGCGTCCTGCTCCAGCAGAGAGAGCGTGGCCTCAAGCACGCGCGTCTGCTGGGCCCGGTCGCCCGGGGCTCCAAGCATGCTTCCCGTCTTTAGCCTCGTGAACGTGGCACGGGGAGGGGCCGTTCGCCTGGTCATGCCCGGGACGGCGCTCGTGAGGGTAGTTGCGATTCCCCCCTGCTCAAGTAGCCTTGCGACCAGCCCGACGGACTGACAGCAGATGGGTCAGGCAGGTACAAGCAGGGCGGCATCCGCCTTCTCCGCCCTTGCGGCAGCCAGCACCCCGGGTGCGACCAGGTCGGCCACGGCCCTTACGTCCGGCTGATAGCCACTGAAACTCACCACATTTTCGGCCAGCCCGCCAATCTTTCCATCGGCGGCCATCCCCTCCAGGTGTCGGAGCGGAAGCTGAACCTGGGGGTCCACCGAAACCGGACTGTGGTCATAGTGGGTGTGGTCGAATCGGACATCGGACAACGGCGCAGTCATCGGGATGAGGCGCAGGGTCGGATCGCCGAGCACGTTCTCGGCATCGAACGGCTCGCTGCGCGACCTCAGAGAGGCGCCGGCGGATGAGACCAGAATCAGCCGGGACTCGGAAAGACGCACGGCGCGTCCGGCAGGCGCGATCCGGTTCCGCGGCCCCTCATACAGGCTCCAGTCCGGTTCGGCGCCAGGCACCCCGAGCACCTTGCGTCTTACATGGTCGAGCCAGCGGCCCTCGAAGCGCTCGGCCCATTCCTCCATGTCTTCGACCACCGGCAGCGTGGCCCTAGGGTCCTTCAATCGAGCACCCCCACCCCTATCAGCGTGCCTATGCCGAATGTCACCGCGGCCGCGGCGCCCCCGATTAGTAGCATCCTGAGCCCGCCCCACACTACGCCACGGCCAGAGGCCACGGCCACAGCACCACCCACGACGAGCAGGCCCGCGGCGCTTACGACGGCGCTCAGGATGAACGCCAGACCACCTGCCCCGGCCAGGTAAGGGAGGATGGGCAGCACCGCCCCGGCCGAGAATGAAACGAAGGAACTAACGGCCGCTCCCCAGGGCGAGCCCAGGTCGTCCGGGTTCAGGCCGAGCCGCTCCCTCGCGATGGTATCGAGGGCCAGCCTGGTGTTGCCCATTATGTGGCCGGCCACGCTCCTGGCCTCTTCGCGAGGCAGGCCCTTGGCCTCGTATATCAGGGCTATCTCCTCGGCATTCTCGCCCGGTTGCTCATCCAGCCTGCGCTCGGCAAGACGGATCTGGTGCTCGTAAATCTCGCGCTGAGAGCGCATCGAAACGTACTCGCCGGCGGCCATCGAGAAGGCCCCGGCCAGCAGGCCCGCCACACCCGCAATGACCACGAAATCGGCGTTGCCCACGCCGCCGGCGACACCCATGACCAGGCTGAAGTTGGACACCAACCCGTCGTTGGCCCCTAGGACTGCCGCGCGTATCACGCCGCCGTCCTGGGTCCTTTCTACGGGAGCGATCGACGTGCGATCGGCGCTGTCCGGGCTCATCGCCGGGCTTACCCGTCCCTGCCGGGCGGCGATTGGGTGGTCCTGGACACCGGCATCAGCTCGACGCCCTGTCCCTTATGGACTTGAGTGCATCCACGTTGATCCTGTCGGGGCCGCCTCCCTCGATCCCTGGAACCTCCAGCAGGAAGGGGACTTCAGCAAAGGCCGGGTGGGACATGATGTTGGCGAAACCGTGTTCTCCTATGTGGCCATGCCCGATGTTCTCGTGACGGTCCACCCCGGAGCCCAGTTCGGTCTTGGAGTCGTTGGCATGGACCGCCACCAGCCTGCCGAAGCCTATCGCCTCATCGAACTCTTCGACCGCTTCGTTAAGGCCGTCCCGGTCCGCGATGCGGTACCCGGCGGCGAAGGCGTGCTGGGTGTCCAGACACACCTTCACGCGATCGCTGCCCGCCTCGTCGATCATGCGGCCGATCTCGGAGAAGGTGGCGCCGATATGGTTGCCGGCCCCTGCGCTGTTCTCGATGATCAGCCAGGTCTCGTCGGACGTGTCATCAAGGACCCGCAACAGGCACCTTACCGCCTGGTCCAAGACGCCTTCGAATCCCCTGCCCTTGTGGCTGCCGGAGTGAAAGATGACGCCGCTGGCCCCCAGTTCTGAGGCGGCGTTCATGTGGCTGGTCAGGGACGCGACCGACTTTTCGGCCAGTTCCGGGTCGCCGCCCAGGTTGATCAGGTAGCTCCCGTGAAGGAAGGCGGGGCCCACTCCGGTCTGCCGCGTTCTTTCCCGGAAGGCCGCAACCGCGCCCTGCTTTTGTGCCCTGAAGGACCAGGTCCGGGGCGATGAGGCGAATATCTGTATGCTTTCCGCGCCGATCTCCAGCGCGTTATCGATGGCCTTGTCGGCCCCTCCCGCCGCCGAGACGTGCGCCCCTATCTTCATTGGCACGGCTTTGATTATACGGACATGCAGGCTAATCTAGGCCCCGACAGACCAGAGCAGACAGGAGGCCCACGGTGCCGCAGACGATAGCGATTCTCAGCCCGGGAGACATGGGCCATGCGGTGGGGAGGGAGCTCGGTGCCGCGGGCTACCGGGTCGTGACCTGCCTTGCCGGCCGAAGCGAGCGGACCCGCGGGCTGAGCGCGGCGGCGGGCATAGCGGATGTCTCCCGGCTCCAAGACCTGGTCGAGCAGGCCGACCTGGTGATGTCCATCCTTGTGCCGTCGGAGGCCGAGGCGCTTGCCGGCAGGGTCGCTGCGGCCACCCGGGCCACCGGCACCACCGTTACGTTCGCGGACTGCAATGCCGTGTCCCCCGCCACGAGCGCCAGGATCGAGTCGGCGATCGCGGGAGCGGGGAGCCGGTACATCGACGCCTCGATAATAGGGCCGCCGCCGGGCAAGGGCTCGCCCCCGCGCTTTTACACCTGCGGGCCCTACGCTCACCAGATGGATGACCTGGATGGCCAAGGAATAGTCGTAAGGAACATGGGAGCCCCCACCGGGGCCGCCTCGGCGATCAAGATGTGCTATGCGGGTTTCACCAAGGGAACCAGCGCGCTCTCGGTCGGCGTGCTGACGATGGCCATTCGACTGGGGGTGTCCGAAGAGCTGGACAGGGAACTGAGCGAGAGTCAGTCGGCCGGGCTAGAGCGCATGAGGCGCGAGATCCCGGCCCTTACGGTCAAGGCCCGGCGCTGGGTCGGGGAGATGGAGGAGATCGCAGCGACCTTCGAATCGGTGGCCCTGCCGCCGGGCTTTCACGACGCTGCGGCCGACGTCTACAGGATAGTCGGACAGAGCGCCTTCGCCGACGAGACCCCCGAGACACTTGACGAGTCAAGGGACCTTTGGACCACCGTGGAGGGCATCGCCTCCCGGATGGAGGGCTCCTAGGCGCGGCCCCTCAGGCGCCGGTACAGCCTCGGGATATCCCTCTGCTCCCAGACCGCCAGGGTCTGCGTGGCGACGGCTATCGAGCTGTACGTTCCGACAAGGACGCCGATCAGCAGCACCAGCAGGAAGGCCCGCAGCGTGGGTCCGCCGAAGAGCATCAGCGCCAGCAGCGTGAACAGCAGCGTCAGGCTCGTGTTGATGGACCTGCCAAGGGTCTCCGAGATCGACAGGTTGATGTTGGCCGTAAGGCTCCTGGTCGGAGCGGCGACTATGTTCTCCCTGAGCCTGTCGAACACGACGATGGTGTCGTTAACGCTGAACCCGATCACCGTCAGCAGCGCGATCAGGAACATCGTGTTCACCTCGACGTCGGCCACGACGCCCAGGATGGCGAATATACCCAGGATCACGCCCGCATCGTGGATCAGGGCCACTATCGCGGCCGCGCCGTACCTGAACGGGCTCGGGACATTGCGGAAGGCCCACCACACGTAGAGGAATATGCCGATCGCAGCGGCAAACACCGCCCAGAAGGCGGCTATCACCGTCTCCTGGGCCACGACGGGTGAAACCAGGTCGAAGGCCAGGACGTTTGAGCCACCGGGCGAGATGGCGGCCTCAAGGCTCGTGGTCAGATCATCCTTTTCGGTCTCGGAAAGCTCCTTGGTGCGGATGAAGTAGACGTTGTCGCCGAAGTTCTGGACCGTGGCGTCGTCGACCTGTAGCGCGGCGAGCGCGTCGCGCAGATCCTGCTGCTCCACCGGATCGACGAACTCTATGGTGATCGTGCTGCCGCCGGTAAAGTCGATGCCCGGCCGCAGGCCGGGGGCCATGATCAGAAAGACTATCCCCGGCACGAGCAGTATCGCCGATACGAGAAAGAGCCAGCCCCTTTTGCCAACGATATCCAAGATGACCTCTCGTCCCTAGCGGGTTCCCTCGGGCAGGAACCTCTTGCCCACCGGCGTGAACCAGCTTGCCCGATCCGATATGCCGGTCGTTGCCAGCAGCCTCAGCAGCGTCCTGCTGACGACTATCGCCGAGAACATGCTTATGAGCACGCCGATCGCGAGGGTGGCCGCAAAGCCCTGCACCACCGAGGCTCCGAGCGTGTCGGCGAACCAGAACAGGATCGCGCAGGTGATCAGCGTCGAGACATTGCCGTCCCTGATCGCCGGCCACGCGCGATTGAAGCCTATGTTTATGGAGGTGAGCAGCGTCCTTCCGGCGCGCAGCTCGTCCTTCATTCGCTCGAATATGAGGATGTTCGCGTCCACCGCCATGCCCACCGACAGGATCGCCGCGGCAACTCCGGACAGGGTCAGGGTGACCGGGATCAGCTTGAAGACGGCGAGCACGATCGCGCCGTAAATGATCAGGGCCACCGCCGCGATCAGGCCGGGGACCCTGTAGTAGGCGGCCATGAAGACCAGCACCAGCGCCAGTCCAACCAGGCCGGCGACGACGCTCTTTCTGAGGGAGTCGGCCCCCAGTATCGCGTCCACGTCCCGCTCCTGCACGAGCTCGATGGGAATCGGCAGGCGTCCGGCCTCAAGGAGCTGGGCTATGTCCTGGGCCCTCTCGGGCGTGAAGTCGCCCCGGATGAAGGCCGCGCCACCGGTGATCACCTGGTCCACAGCGGGGGCGATCAGCTCCTCGTCGTCCAGGAAAATGGCGATGCGGTCGTCGGTGTTGATGATCAGTTGCGTCAGCTCGCCGAAGCTGCGGGCGCCCCGCGCGTTGAACTCGATGTTAACGATGGGCTGGCCGGTCGTCTGGTGGGTCCCCGCATAGGCCCTTGCAAGGTCGTCTCCGGTCAGCCCGATCTCCTCGTCGAACGCCCCGTAGACCTCGATGAAGCTCACCGAGGGGCTTTCTCCGAAGATGGCCCTGGTCTCTTCGATCGTCGGGGCCAGCGGCTGGCCGGTTGCATTCAGCAGCGCGAACGCAAACACGTTCGTCTCCTCGATCCTGGTGACCCCGCCGGCCTGGAGGGTGAGCGTTCGGAACTCGTCTCCGTCTATGTCGACCTGGATCCGGTTCGGCTGCGATCCACCTCCCGAGAAGAAGGTGATGGCCGACTGCAACATTCGCTCTACGATCTGGTCGAAGATTGCGGCGGCCTCGTCGGTGAACCCGACCAGAAGGACCGCCGGTTCGGGGGCCGCGTCCTCCTCCCCGACCATCGCCTCTTCGTCCCCGGTGCCGGCAGCATCCTCCGCCTCTACGGAGGCGGCGACCTCCCCGGTCTCTTCGGGGCCCGCCATCGCCTCGGCCTCCTCGGACCCGGCCATCATCTCGTCCTCGGAAACGTCTTCGGACTCCCCTTCCCCGGCCACTGCCTCGACCTGGCCGGTGTCGGCAGTGTCCCCGGCCTCTTCGGACACGGGCGCCTCTTCGGTCTCCCCGGGTTCGCCCGTCTCCTCCTCGGCGGCGGGCTCGGGGAACGCGTCGATGGTCACCGACACGATGCTCTGCTCACTGAGCTCTACCGGAACGGGTACGTCGAGCTGGCGGTGCTTGAACTCCAGTCGCGCTGTCTCGCCGATTATGGACTTGGCCCTTCCCGGATCGCCCACGCCCGGCAGCTGAATCAGGAGGCGGTCCTCGCCGAGCGTCTGGATGACCGGCTCCCCGAGGCCGGTCTGGTTGACCCTCCGCTCGATGATCTGTCTGAGGGAGTTCATCTGCTCGCCCGTCGGCTGGATGCGCTGACCGCTGGCATCGGTGAGCGCGGCCTCGTATACCAGGTGGCTTCCGCCCTGGAGATCGAGTCCGAGCTTGAGGCCCAGGGGATTGTCGCCGGTGCGCTGGAAACCCCGGATCTCGATCGTCTGGAATCCCAGGGTAAGCCCGGCGATCAGCACCAGAACCGCGATCACTAGGAGGGTCTTTGAGTACCTGCGCAACTATCTCTCCGCCAGTGCCTAACGAGGCATGCTCTTCGGGCCGACGCGCCCCGACTCAAGGGCGCTCCGGACCAGGTTCAGGGCATCCGCCCGGCTCTCGACCTCGCCGGCCGCCCTCGCCTCATCGACCATCTCGAGCAGCTCGCCCACCATGGGTCCGGGCTCAAGACAAAGCTCGGCCATAATATCGTTACCGTCCAGCAGCGCCGCCCTCGACCGCGTCCCCGACCTCTGGCCGTCGTCCCCCTTGAGCAGGGTCCTGACCGCCGAGCAGTGGCGCTCCCAGTCCGAGAGATCGTAGCCCGGCTCGAACATCGGGGGCCCCTTGGCGGCGATGTAGTCGGCCATGTTCAGGTAGAGCACGTCCACCGCCAGGTCCCCCAGGTCGCGGCGGTAGCGGTATATCGCCCTGGCCGAGGGGAGCTCGCCGGCCGGGGCGGCCTGGCCCGGTCGAAGATGGTGCTCGACCGCCGTGGACACATACCTTATCGACCTGCGACTGAATCGCAGGCGCTCCATGAGATCGCGGCACACCGCGGCTCCCTGCGGTCCATGCCCTAGGAACCGAATTCGGCCGCTCGGCTCCACGGTCCTGGTCGCCGCCTTGGCGATATCGTGCAGAAGGCAGGTCAGCCGCAGGATAGTGGCCCTGTCCGCACCGTCGGCAAACGGCCGTCCGAAATACTCCTCCATCCCCCCGAATTCCGGGACGCTGCCAGTGACGGCTCCGTCGCGCGGCCCATCGAGGATCAGCTCAAGGGCCCCGGGGGTCTCAATGCAGTGGTCGAGAACGTCGTAATGGTGCTCGGGGGGCTGGACGACTCCCCTTGCCTGCTCCAGCTCGGGCACTACGGCGGTCAGCAGGCCCAGGTCATCGAGGCCCCTCAGTGATTCCGTGACGCCGCGCGCGGAAAGCAGTTTAAGCAGTTCATCGCGCACCCTCTCGGGTGCGACCCGAACAAGCAGACTGGCCTGCTCGCGTATCCAGCCAGCCGTGCTGGACTCCAGGGTTAGGCCCATGGTGGCCGCAAGGCGCGGTCCCCTCAGCAGCCTTATCGGGTCGTCTTCCAGCGCCGAGGGCGAAACGGCACGAACCATCCCTGACCTCAGGTCGATCAGCCCGCCGACCGGGTCGATCACCGCACCCCCTCCGAGGGCCAACTCGCGAATGCTGACGGCCATGGCATCGATGGTGTAGTCCCTGGTTCTCAGGTGCCGGTCTATGTCCCCTGCGGCAAGGCCCCCGGTCAGGTCTACGGTAAGCGCCCCGGGTCCGGCGACGGTCACCCGCCCGATACCTCGAGCCGCGTCCAGGTCGAAGTAGGTCCCACCGAGCAGATCTGCCAGCTCTCGCCCGACCCCAACGACCGGGGCGGAGACCGACAGGTCAAGATCGCTGCTGGCCTGGCCTAGCAGGGCATCGCGTACTGCCCCGCCAAACACGTAGGCATCTGCGTCACGGCCCTGCAGATGGGAAGCGATCAACTGGAGCCGGGGATCGAACAGGTCGAGCGTCAACAGCGAGCCCTGCTCCGGTGTGGCCCCGCGACCGCCGTGAGCGATGCTGCCGCGAGGCCTTGCCTCAGCCGGATCGCAATCCAAGGATGCGATGGGTGTAATCAAACCGTTAGTCAGCCGCCACCACCTCGTGTGCGGCCCCGCGGGAGACTCGAAGCGCGCTGGAGCCAGAGTGCACAGGCTCGCCTGCCGGCCCGGCATCTTCAGCCTCCTCCTCGATGGGCCTGAGGGTCTCGTGGGCCGCCAGGTGGTCCATGTAGAGAATGCCGTTGAGGTGATCCACCTCGTGCTCGAGCACCTGTGCGAGAAGGGTCTCAGCCCTAAGGCGCACCAGCTTCGAATCTAGGTCGAGGCCGCGGAACCGGACCCAGATGGACCGGGTAACCGTCCCTATCAAGCCGGGCACGCTAAGGCAGCCCTCCTCAACCAGCCTCTCCCCCTCCCGGTGGACGATCTCCGGGTTCACGTAGACCCGCGCCTCCTCATCCTCGGGGAGCCTGACCACGATGACCCGCCTCAGCACGCCGACCTGGTTGGCGGCCAGACCGACCCCGTTGGCATCGTCCATGGTTTCGATCATGTCGCTGGCGAGCCGAACTATGGAGCGGTCGATCGTCTTGACCTTGCGCGCGCGTTGACGGAGGGTCTTGTCCGGGAACTTGATGATGGGAAGGACAGCCACCGCGGGCCTTTTGCACGTGTTCGAGTATGGAGGGGCGGCCAACCGGCCTCCCCGGTCTCGGCCGGTCGCCTGCGGCTCCGGCCAAGCAAGGGAAATTATATCAGCGACCGCGCCCGACTGTGGCCGCCGGACTCCCTGAAACGGCCGCAAGGGCTGTAGAATACTCTGCTTGATGATAACGGCCGCGGTAATCTTCGGGATCGCCTATCTAGCTATCGCGGTCGGTAGAATCCCACACGCCGTCATCGCGGTGGTCGGCGCCGCGGTGATGGTCTTCGCACGGGTCCTCACCCCCGAGCAGGCCTTCCACCATATAGACCTTGAGGTGATCGTCCTTCTGGCCGGGATGATGGTCCTAGCCAGCATCATCTCCCGGACTGGCGCATTCGACTGGGCGGCGAGGCGAGGCGCCCAACTGGTCAACTGCAACGGCTTCGGCCTGATGGTGCTGCTGGTCATGATCACCGCCGTCGGGTCCGCGCTCCTGGACAACGTCACGACGGTCGTAATCATGGTGCCCATCACCATGAACCTGTGCCGCAGCCTGAGCCTCGATCCCGTGCCCTTCCTGCTGGGCGAGGTATTCGCATCCAACATAGGGGGCACCGCCACCATCGTCGGCGATCCGCCGAACATCATCGTCGCCAGCGCGGCGGACATCGGCTTTCTGGAATTCACCCTGAACATGATCCCGGTCTCGGCGCTGTCGATGGTGGCACTGATCGCGCTGCTATACCTGTTTTTCAGAAACGACCTGCGGGTGCCGGAGGACAGGAGGATGGAGGTGATGGCGGCAGCGCCCAACGGGGCGATCAGGGACCGGAACCTGCTGATCAAGAGCCTGGTCGTGTTCGGGCTCACGGTGGTGGCATTCTTCACCCATGAGCTGATCGGGGTGAGCCCCGCCTTTGTGGCCCTGGCCGGGGCTGGACTCCTGCTGATGGTCTCGGGCCTTGAGCCCGGGGAGATCCTAAGGGACGTCGAGTGGAACACCTTTGCATTCTTTACCGGCCTTTTCATCCTGGTCGGGGGAATGGTCGAGGCCGGGGTGATAGACACGCTTCAGGAGTGGATGGTCGATCTCGCCGGAGGCGAGGAGCGCAACCTGTCGCTTCTGATGCTGTACATCGGCGGCGGCGTGTCGGCGATCATCGACAACATCCCGTTCACCGCCACGATGATCCACGTGGTGGGGCAGATCGTAGGCGAGAACCCGAACGGGGAGGTCAACCCCCTGTGGTGGGCCCTGACGCTGGGCGCAGATCTTGGGGGCAACCTGACCATCGTAGGCGCGTCCGCGAACGTCGTCGTGGTCACGATGGCGCGCACGCTCGGTCACCCCATCAGCTTTTTCCGGTTCCTCAGGTACGGGATCGTTATCGGCGCGGTGACCCTGGTGATCTCCGGCCTGTACGTCTGGCTGCGCTACTACTAGCCGCCCTCGCCGGCGGGGACAGGACCTATGGGTCCCCTAGGAACGGCCGAACTCGCGCTCCAACCTGGCCTCGCTGAGGTGTATCGTGGTCGGGCGCCCATGCGGGCAGGAATGGGGATTTGCGCACGCCTCAAGCAGGCGGATCAGCTCCTCCATCTCCTCTCTGGACATCTTCATGCCCGCCCTCACCGAGCCGTGGCAGGCGATGCGACGCACAAGGCTCTCGCGCCGGTCGGCGGCGCCGGTGGACCTGCCCATGTCCCGCAGCGCCTCGATGAGACCGCCCGCGGGATCATCGACTCCCATGGCGGCAGGGAGAGCCATCAGCCGGTAGGCCATGGGACCGAACGGCTCGATTTCGAATCCCGCATCGGCCAGGATCTCCCCGGCCGATACGAGCGCGTCCCCGATCCCGGGCTCAAGGTCCGACAGGTCGATTTCCACCGGCACCAGGAGCGCCTGTGAGACTGCGGCACCGGACTCGGCTGCTATCCTCTCGTAGAGCACCCGCTCGTGGGCCGCGTGCTGGTCGAACAGGTAAACCCCGTCCGGTCCCTCGGCGACGATATAGGTCAGCTGCGACTGGCCCAGCACGCGCATCGCAGGCAGAACTGAGGCCATCGGCGCCTGGAGCGCCCTCCCCTGCGCCCCGGTTGCAGCGGCTCGGGCCGCGTGCTCGGCCGGTCCCTCAGTCCTGGTAAGGGTGGAGGTCCACATCGCTCCCGAGCGCTCCATGGTGACCGGAGCGCGGCCCTCGCGGGCCCTCATTTGAGGCACCGGAGCCTGCTGCGTCAGGGCCTCTCGCACCGCGCGTTGCACCTCCCCGAAGACCTCGCGAGCGCGGCGAAATCTCACCTCGACCTTGGCAGGGTGAACATTTACGTCCAGATCCGCCGGGTCGATTTGGATGTTCAGCACCACCACGGGATGACGCCGGTCTCCCATGAACCCGTGGTAGGCCTGCTCGACCGCGTGCCCGAGGCTGCCCGACTGTATCCAGCGACCGTTGACGAACAGGCTGATGTGTGCCCGGGTCGAACGGCTCACGGTCGGCGCTCCGGCCAGCCCGGTGACGGAGATTTCGCCGGGACGGACGCCCTCGACGGGAATCATCTCAGCCGCGACGGCGGGCGTGTAGACCTGGGCCACCGCGTCCAGCAGGGCGCCCGACCCGGAGGTGGATACGGACTTCTTGCCGTCGACCGTCAGCTCGAACGCTACGGCTGGATAGGCCAGGGCGTAGCGCTGGACCAGCGTCCTTACTCGGGAGGCCTCCGCCGAGGCCGAGGACAGGAACTTTCGCCTTGCCGGAAAGCTGGCGAACAGCTCCCTGACCGAGACGGAGGTCCCGTCGGCCGCCCCGGCGGGGCCGACCCTTACGACCCTCCCCTCTTCGACCTCGATCTCCGTGGCGGCCTCCGCTGAGCCCGTCTTCGTTACAAGCACAACGCGGGAGACGGCGGCAATGCTGGCCAGGGCCTCGCCCCTGAACCCCAGGGACCGTATTGCCTCAAGGTCCGCCAGTATCGTCACCTTGCTGGTGGCGAAGCGGCGGAACGCAAGCTCCACCTCGCCAGCGGGAATGCCGCGCCCGTCGTCGAGGACGCGGATGGTCTCGGTGCCGCCGTCGGCGATGTCCACCGCGATCCTGCCCGCCCCGGCGTCAAGGGAATTTTCGATCAACTCCTTTACGACGGACGCCGGGCGCTCGATGACCTCACCGGCCGCGATCTTGGCTGCAACGTCGGGCCTGAGAACGCGGATGGTCATGGGCCTTCGATTATACTCAGTGGGCCCTGTGGCATCCCCCGCGCAAGGCGGGGAGCCCCTCGGGTAGACCCACCCAACCGGCGGCGTTAACTTGCTCAGAAGACCCACCCTCCACGACATTCGCAGCGCCCACGAGCGCATCCTTCCCTACATCACGCGCACCCCGCTCCACAGGTACCTTGCCTTGGACGACCTGGTGGGCGGAGCCGAGGTGTACGTCAAGCACGAGAATCACCAGCGCCTGGGCGCGTTCAAGATGAGGGGCGGCGTCAACTACATACTCAAGCTGCCCGCAGAGCAGCGCCTGCGCGGCGTGGTGACCGCCTCGACCGGCAATCACGGCCAGTCGATCGCGTATGCGGCCGGACTGTTCGGGGTCCACGCCGTCATCGTCGTGCCGGAGGGCGCGAACCCGGGCAAGGTGGCCTCGATGAGGGCCCTTGGGGGAGACGTTCGCATTCACGGACGCGACTTCGACGAATCGCGCGGAGAGGTCGAGCGTTTGTCCAGAGAGGAGGGCTTTTTATACATCCACTCGGCGAACGAGCCTGACCTGGTGGAGGGCGTCGGCACCTACGGCCTTGAGATTATGGACGACCTGCCCGGCGTCGACGCGATCCTGGTGCCCGTGGGGGCGGGCAGCGGGGTCTGTGGAACGGCCATCGCCGCAAAGTCCATCAAGCCCGACGTCAAGGTGATAGGCGTTCAGTCCTCCGACGCCCCCGCCGCCCACCAGTCCTGGCGCACGGGCGAGATGGCGACGCTGGACATGGGTACGATCGCCGAGGGCCTGGCCACAGGCGTCGGCTTTGAGTACACCGTAGAGATCATGCGCGATCTGCTGGACGACTTCGTGCTGGTCAGTGACAACGAGATCGAGCGCGCCGTCGTGCTATGGATCGAGCACACCCGCAACCTAGCCGAACATGCCGGCGCTGCGGCCCTCGCCGGGGCGATCAGCATCAGGGAGAGCCTTGCCGGAAAGACGGTCGTGCTCGTCCAGAGCGGCGGCAACCTCTCGCTTGCGCACCTTCGCCGCGCCCTGTCCCGGAACTAGCGGGGCCCCTACTTCCCGGCGGTCCTAAGACCTCTTGGAAAGTGCAGCCAGGTCCTCGGCCCCGGCCGCATCCATCGCGGCCAGCATCTCCCGCTTTATCGCACCGACCGCAGCCGGGCCCCGGTACACGAGGGCCGTGTATATCTGAACGGTGCTTGCCCCCGCGGCAAGGGCCTTGACGGCGTGGCCACCGTCGAATATCCCGCCGCAGGCGTTGATGGCGATGCCGTCTCCCAACTCGGCCCGGACCTCCCTTACCATGCGCAGCGTTTCTCCGAGGAGAGGTCCACCGCTCAGGCCCCCTGAACCCACCGCGAGCCGGTCGTCGCTTACGGGCCTCGAGTTCGCCACGGTCAGCCCGTCGACCCCGCCATTCGCGCACGCGCGTACAAGTGCCATGGCGGCGCTTCGGCCGTCCGCAGAGTCCAGATAGACCGGGAGCTTAACGAACAGGGGCCTTCGCTTCCCCTCCCCGACCGCAGAAAGTAGGTCGGCCAGTGCGGCAGGGTCGTGGAACGCCCGCAGGCCGGCGGTGTTCGGCGAGCTGATGTTGATCTCGACCGCCGCCGCGTGCGACTCGACCCTGCGGTGGCAGGCGACGACCTCTTCTACGCCGGTGCCGGAAACGCTCGCGACCAGCGGCGGCGGCGCGGCGTACTGCCGTAGCCTTCGCGCGGCCCGCTCGGACCCGGGGTTGGGAAATCCCATAGAGTTGACCAGTGCCCGCCTGCCGGGGTCTCGGACCAGCCTGGGCCCTGGATTGCCATCGCGCGGCTCGAGGGTGACGGTGCCGGCTGAAAGGTAGCCGAAACCCAGGTGGGCGAGCGCCCCGGATACCGAGAAGCTCTTGTCAAAGCCCGCCGCAAGGCCTATGGGGCTCGACAGCTCAAGGCCGCACAGGACGGTGCGAAGCCGCGGGGAATCCCGGCCGAGGACGGGCGCGGCCATGCGCCAGAGCGGTGTCGCCCCCAGGGCTGTTTCGACAACAGTGTGAGCCGTTTCGGCCGGTAGAGCGAACAGTAACGGCCGTGCGAGCGCACGGTAAAGCATCCATCCGATTATAGGCCAGCCAGCCTCCATGCCTTGCGAACCGGGGCCCGCCGTGGCCTACTTAATACTTGGAGCCTTACATGGACCTTATCTTCGAGAGGGGCGACGTCGCCAACCCCAAGGGGCACGCCCTCGTTTACTTCACCTCCTCGGACGCTCCCGAAGAGGTATGGGCGACGTACCTGATCGTCCTGCCGATCAAGGTGGATGTGACCAAGTACGTCCCTCCGTTCCTTATGAACCAGATGGGCGAACTCGGACCCAAGGACCTGTCGGCCTTCGCGTTTCCTCCGTCGCCTGAGAAGGTCCCGAATCGAGGCTACCTGGACGAGCTGGCGGGCCTGCGCGACGACGACATCCTCTTCGGCGGCGCCGTGGGCACCGACGATGTCTCGTCAGCGATGTTCACCGTCAACGACCTGCTCCAGAGCTACGCGCAGGCGTATTCGGAGTCGAGCTCGGCCAGGGTCATCGACCCGGGAGAGACCGAGGAGAGGCCGGCGGAGGTCGGCATCAACGAGGTTCTCTACGGCCTAATGAGCGAGAGCGACCGGCTCGGCGAGCTCACCAAACTGATCGGGCGGCTCAGGTACGCCATCGACGGCAGTGAGGAGAGTCTGATCCGCGAGACGGAGGACGAGATCGACCTCCTGTCCCGCCACCTACCGGACGATCTCCACGTGCCGAAGATGGTGGCGGCTGTCAAGGCGGCGGACGATCGGGGCGCGCAACTGGCCGACCTGTACCTTCAGCGCTCGTTCCATCTCGTTCGAGAGGCGTTCGCCGAGATGGGCACGATCGACCGGCAGATCGAACTGCTGGAGACCGAGCGCAGCGCGGAGGCCTAGCGAAGGCCCCTAGCTGCCGAGGGTCGAGGCCAGCCGCTCCACTTCCTGCCGGGAGGGCATGGCGGCCTGGGCACCCGGACGGGTCACGGCAAGGGCTCCGGCCGCACACCCTCGCTCAACCGCCTGGCGCAGGTTTCGTCCCTCGGCAATTGAAACTGCGAGAGCCCCGCCGAACGCATCGCCGGCAGCAACGGAGTCGACCACATCGACCCTGAAGGCCGGCACAAAGCCGGACTCTTTCGCCGTTGCGTAGTAGGCGCCAGTTTCCGCCATCTTGATCACCACCGTGGGCACCCCGCGGTCCAGTAGCATGTGGGCCGCCGCCTCGGCCGTCCCCGGCCCGGTGACCTCTACCCCGGTGAGGAACTGCGCCTCACTCTGGTTGGGTGCGATCACGTCCACCAAGTCGATCGCCCGCTCCATGTCCGGGCTAGGCGGCGCAGGATCCCATATGACCGGCACGCCCGCCCTGCGCGCCGCCTCAGCGGCCCGTAGTGATACATCGAAGGGCATCTCCAGTTGCAGCATCAAGGCGTCTGCGGCCCCCAGAGCTTCGACGACAGCGGCAACCTCAGCCTCCCCGGCCGCCAGATTTGCTCCCCTTACCTGAACGATGTAGTTCTGGCGCTCGCCGTCGAGCAGGATAACCGCAACGCCCGAGGCGGCACCTGCGTCCTCGGCAACGGCCGAAACGTCGATTCCCTCGGTTCTAAGATCTTCGATGAGGCCGGGCCCGAAGGCGTCCCTGCCGACCCTGCCGACCATCTTGACCCTCGCCCCCATGCGCGCTGCGGCGACGGCCTGGTTGGCGCCCTTGCCACCGGGCGTCGTGTAGAAAAGGTCGCCGGTCACCGTTTCGCCTGGCAGAGGGATCCTGTCCGCCGTGGCGATCAGGTTGATGTTGATGCCGCCGAGCACCAGGATGCTGGCGCGGGAGGTCTCAGGCACGGATTCGCGACCCTCAGCGGGCCCGGGGACCCCTCACCCGATCAGGCCGTCCGACATCAGCTCCTCTAGGACCTGGGCGGGCCCCTGCTGCTCGACCGAGGGACAGATCCTGTCGGCCGCATCGACCGCGGGCGCTACGGCTCCCTCGACCGCGACCCCGAGACCCGCCCATCTGAGCATGTGCACGTCGTTGTACCCGTTGCCAAAGGCCAGCGTGTCCTCCCGCGCAACGCCCAGCCTGGCGCACAGCGCCTCTAGGGCACGGTGCTTGCCCCCGGCCGGATGCAGGATCTCGCAGAAATAGGGCAGCGAGCGCGTTACGTGCAGTTCGTCGCCGAACCTGCCGATCAGGTCCGATTCCAGGCGTTCGATGCGGTCCTCATCGCCGACGACAACGAGGCGCGTTGGGCACATCTCGGCCACCCGCTCAAGGCTTCCCACCTCCCGGACGCGGACAGCCTGCCTGTCGCCGTAGGCCGCGGACCAGTCGGTGAGATGGCTTACGTACACCTCATCGCCGATAAAGGCCATCACGCCCCCATCCCAGCCGTTGAGGCTGTCTAGCGCGCGCATGGTCAGTCCTTCCGTCAGAGGGCGATGCCAGAGCACACGCCCGGTCCTGGGATCGGCAAGGTGCGCGCCCTGGAAGGATGCGATCGGGGCCTCAAGATCCAGCTCGCTTGTCGCCTCGACCGCCGAGCGGAACGAGCGGCCGGTCGCGATCGTGACCACGGCGCCCAGGTCGCGTACGCGGCCCAGTGCCCGGGTGGTCCGTCCGGCAATCGGGTGATCGGCCCCCCTGATTGTTCCGTCTATGTCGAGCGCGATCAGCTTGAATGTCATCGATCACCGGCCTCGGCCCCTAGCGGCGTTGGCCCGGCACCTTGCATATAATGATGGCTCCCGCTATGAAGCTCAATCCTAGGCGGATCCTCTGGATGATCGTAATACCGGCCGTCGCGATAGTGCTGGTGATCGCCTTTAGGTCAGCCTAGATCACGCACCGAGGCCAGTAACATGACGTCCAAGAGCAACATCGTGCTGTCCACAAGGGAATTCAAGATCGTGGGCAAAAGGCCCGTTCGGCCGGACGGCACGGACAAGGTGACCGGGAGGGCCCGTTACGGAGCCGACGTCATGATGGGCGGGATGCTCCACGGAAAGATCCTGCGCAGTCCCCACCCGCATGCCCGCATACTCTCGATAGACACGTCCCGGGCCGTGGCGCACCCCGAGGTGCGGGCCGTGGCCGTAAGCTCTGACCTTGCCCCGGCCGAGGACCGGATACGCGCGGACGTCGACGGCATCCAGAGCAACTTCGGCTACATGAGCAACAACGTCCTAGCGGGCGATAAGGTCCTGTACGTAGGCCACCCCGTCGTCGGGCTGGCGGCCACCAGCCCCCACGCGGCGCAGGAGGCCCTCTCGCTGATAGATGTCGAGTACGAGGTGCTCGACGCCGTCATGGACATCGACGCGGCCCTGGCGCCCGGCGCGCCGGTCCTCCACGAGCGGCCCGTGACCCCGGTCGAGCGGGGCGGCGAGTTCGCCGGAACCAACATCGTTTCCCACACCCACTTCGCCCACGGCGACATCGAGGGGGGATTTGCCGACGCCGACGTCATCATCGAGCGCGAGTACCGCACCCAGACGGTGCACCAGGGATACATCGAGCCCCAGAACGTGACCGCGATCTGGTCAGAGGACGGACACCTTACGGTCTGGTGCAGCAACCAGGGCCACTTCGGCCTTCGGCACGACGTCGCCGAGCTGACAGGGCTGTCGGTCTCCGAGGTGACGGTCATACCCATGGAGATAGGGGGTGGGTTCGGGGGCAAGATACCGGCCTACCTTGAGCCCATCGCCGCGGTGCTGTCGCGAAAGACCGACAGGCCGGTGAAGATGACGCTGGACCGGGCCGAGGTGCTGGAGGCGACCGGGCCGACCTGCGGCGGCATCGTGCGTGCCAGGGTCGGGGCGACCCGGGACGGGCGGATAACCGCCGGCCATGTGTACCTTGCTTTCGAGGCGGGCGCCTACCCCGGTTCCTTCGTCGAGAACGCCTGCAACACGGTCTTCGCCTCCTACGACATCGACAACATCCTGATCGACGGTTACGACGTCGTCGTCAACAAGCCCAAGACCGGTGCCTACCGGGCCCCGGGCACGCCCAATGCGGCCCTCGCAGCAGAGACGGCGATAGACGACCTGGCAAGGGAGCTCGGGATCGACCCGGTCGAACTGCGGCTGCTCAACGCCGCCCGCGAGGGCTCGCGCCGCGCCGACGGTACCGTCTACCCGGCGATCGGCATGGTAGAGGTCGCCGAGGCCATCATGGGCCACGATCACTACCGGTCCCCTCTCCCGGAGCCCTCGAGCCCCGGCCTAAAGGTCGGCCGTGGCTTTGCCATGGGGTACAGCGGGAACATGTCCGGAGAGGCGACGGTGCTGGCCAGCCTGGCCGCAGACGGAACGGTAAAGCTCGTTACCGGATCGGTGGATATAGGCGGGACCCGTGCATCCATCGCCCAGCAGTTCGGGGAGGTCCTGGGCATCGGGCTGGACGTGATAAACCCGATCGTCGGGGACACAGACACGGCCGGGTACACCGGACCCAGCGCGGGCAGCAGCGCCTCACACAAGAGCGGCTGGGCGGCGCACGAAGCGGGCCTTGACGTAAGGCGCCAGTTGATCGAGAGGGCGGCCAGGATTTGGGGCGTTCCCGAGTTCGAGGTCGATTTCGAGGACGGCGCCGCCTTCCACAAGACGGACACCGAGTTGAGAATGTCGCTGCCGGAGCTAGCGGCTATGCTCCACGCCACCGGCGGTCCGATCAGCGGCAGGGGCAACATTCACCCCGGTGGCTGGGCGGGATCATTCGCTGCGAACCTGGTGGACCTCGAGGTGGACGCCGAGACCGGCAAGACGGAGATCCTCAGGTACACCGCGGTCCAGGACGCCGGCAAGGCCATACACCCCAGCTACGTGGAGGGGCAGATGCAGGGCGGCACGGTGCAGGGGGTAGGCTGGGCGCTGCACGAGGAGTACGTCTATGGCGAAGACGGCAGGCTGCAGAATCCATCCCTCCTGGACTACCGCATGCCCACGTCGTGGGACGTGCCGATGATAGACACGGTGATCGTGGAGGTTCCGAACCCCGGGCATCCATACGGGGCAAGGGGGGTCGGGGAGTCATCGATAGTTCCTCCCCTGCCCGCCATCTCCAACGCCATCTTCGATGCGGTAGGGGTCCGGGTGCCGGTACTACCCATGTCACCCGGAAATATCGTTAAAGCACTGGATGAAGCATAGTGTCCGAAGATCGATCTGAGCAGAGATAGTATTGGCAACCAGCAGGTTCTTGGAGGATTAATGAATGGCGGCTAAGCAGTTTCAATTCCGAGAGGATGCCCGAGAGCACCTTGTGAAGGGAATCGACACGCTTGCTAAGACGGTCGGCGTCACCCTGGGGCCGGCGGGGCGAAACGTCGTCCTTGACCGGGGATTCGGCGCGCCCCGCGTCTACAGTGACGGGGTTTCGATCGCCAGGGAGATAGAGCTTCCCGACGCGTTCGAGAACATGGGGGCGAGGCTCCTTCAGGACGCGGCCCGCAAGACCAACGACGTGGCGGGGGACGGCACGACCACCGCGACCGTCCTGGCTCAGGCGATGGTCCACGAGGGCTTTAGGAACGTGGCCGCCGGCGCCGATCCCATGGCCATAAAGCGCGGGATGGAGCAGGCGGTGACCGAGATCAAGAGGAGGCTGGACGAGGTGGCCACCCCCGTCAGGGGGCGCGATCAGATCGCGCAGATAGCCACCCTTTCGGCGCACGAGGAGGAGATGGGTTCCCTGCTCGCCGATGTGGTCGACCAGGTCGGCCAAGACGGGATCATAACCGTGGAGGAGGGAAAGGGAGTCGGCTACGACGTCGAGCACGTGGAGGGCATGCGGGTGGACCGCGGCTACATCTCCCCGTACTTCGTCACGGACGCAGAGGGCATGCGGGCCGAGATCTCAAGTCCCTACATACTGCTGACCACAGAGAAGATCTCCACGGCGGCGGAGCTGATCCCGCTGCTGGAAAAGCTGGCGCCGGTCAGCAAGAACCTGGTCGTTATCGCCGAGGACGTCGACAAGGAGGCCCTTGCGACCCTGGTGGTAAACAAGCTCAGGGGCAACCTCAGCTGTCTTGCCGTCAAGGCCCCCGCGTTCGGCGATAGGCGAAAGGCCATACTCGAGGATCTCTCGATACTTTTCGGGGCCACACTGATAAGCAAGGAGAGCGGCCGGGAGATTCAATCGGCGACGGTCGAGGACCTGGGGCGCGCCCGCAGGGCGGTTGCGGTCAAGGAGGACACCACCTTCGTCGAGGGCGCGGGCGACCCGGCCGCGATCAGGGGCCGGATCGAGCAGATAAAGCGGCAGGCCGAGGAGACCACCTCGGACTACGACCGGGAAAAGCTTCAGGAGAGAGCGGCCAAGCTCAGCGGCGGGGTCGCGGTCATCAACGTGGGCGCCTCCACCGAGGTCGAGCTCAAGGAGCGCAAGCAGCGCATGGAGGATGCGCTCGCCGCCACCAGGGCGGCCAGCGAGGAAGGGATCGTTGCCGGCGGGGGAGCGACGCTGATTCGCCTGGCCGACAGCGTCCTGAGCGCGACGGACGCCACCGGGGACGAGTTGACCGGCGTAAAGGTGGTCGCGCGGGCGGTGGAGAAGCCGGTAACGCTCATCGCGGACAATGCCGGGCTCTCCGGCGAGGTAATCCTCGCGGCCATCAAGGACGGCGAGGGGAACTACGGATTCGATGCCGAGACCAACACCTTCGGAGACCTCATAGAGATGGGGATCGTGGACCCGGTCAAGGTGACCAAGACGGCCCTTGAGAACGGGGCCAGCGTCGCCTCGATGATACTCACGACGGAGTCACTTATCTCGGACCTTCCCGAGCCCAAGGGGCCGGCCGCCCCGGGTATGCCCGGGGGTATGCCGGGCGGGATGCCAGGAGGCATGCCCGGCGGGATGCCGCCGGGGGCCGACATGGGCGGGATGGGCTTCTGAGCGCTCTCGATAAAGGTCTTCGCAGATACGCTTGCCCATCTGCCGACAGCAGGCCCGGGGCTCCCTGCGGCTCCCTGACCTCCCGGTTTGCGGGGCACGGATGACAGAACATGGCCACTAGACAGCGAACCGGCAAGGCCGGAGACAACCCGACAATCGAGGTCGACCACGCCACGAAGATATTCGGCACCCGAAAGGCAGTCGACGACGTGTCCTTCCAGATCGGGCGCGGGGAGGTGGTGGGATTCCTGGGGCCCAACGGCGCCGGAAAGACGACGACCATGCGGATGCTCGCCTCCTACTACACCCCCGACGTGGGCACAGTTCGGATCACGGGCATCGATACCCAGGATTCCGACATAGAGACGCGCAAGCAGATCGGCTATCTGCCGGAGAACAATCCGCTCTACGGCGATCTGCTAGTACACGAGTACCTTAACTTCGTCGCCGACCTGCGGGGCCTGTCGACCGCAGAGCGCAGCCGCAACATCGATACCACGGTCGACGAGGTGGGCCTTAAGGAGGTCTACTACCTGCCGGTCAGCTTCCTGTCCAAGGGCTACCGACAGCGCACGGGCCTTGCTGCCGCCATCCTCCACCGTCCGGAGATCCTGATCATGGACGAGCCCACGGAGGGTCTCGACCCCAACCAGCGCCTGTCGATGCGCGACCTTATCCGCACGCTCGGAACGGAGCGAACGGTGCTTCTCAGCACGCACGTCCTCGGCGAGATCGAGGGCACATGCGACCGGTTGCTGGTCATAGACCGCGGAAAGCTCATCGCTGACGACCCGGTAGCATCCATTTCCCAGCGCGTGCGCGGCACTTGGGCAATCGTCGTCGAGATCCAGGGCCGGGACGTCCAGAGACACCTTGAGCGGCTTCCGGAGCTGGCCGACCTTGAGCGCGAGGAGGACATCGGCGAGCGCAAGCGCTTTAACCTGTCGTTTACCGGCGAGGACGACCCGAGACCCGAGGTCTTTCGGCTGGCCAAGCGCCGCGACTGGGTGCTGTGGGAGCTGAGGGAGTCGGAGGCCAAGCTTCAGGACGTGTTCCACGCCCTTACCAAGGGCCGCGAACAGGACGGGGCCGCGGCTCAGGACGGCGGCGAGGCGGGCGGAGCATCCAGGGGCGCATGACGGCCGCCATCGCGTTCTTGCGCGACTACACAAGGACCTTCACGGCCCTGATCCGGAAGGATCTGAAGGGCTACTTCGACCAGCCCACCGGCTACGTGCTGCTGGTGATCTTCGTCGCGGTCCTTTCCTGGTTCCACTTCCGCGCCACGTTCTCCAGCGGCGAGGCGTCGCTGCGGGGCCTGTTCGATGTTATGCCCTTCGTCCTGGCGGTGTTCGTGCCGGCCGCGACCATGAGGCTGCTGGCCGAGGAGCTGCGGGACGGGACGCTCGAGCTGCTGCTGACCCAGCCGCTTCGCACCTGGACTGTGCTCGGCGCGAAGTTCACGGCGGGACTGGCCTTCGTTACGGTCGGCATCGTCCTTACCATCGGCATTCCCATCCTGATGGAGACGGCCGGTGACCTGGACGGCGGGGCTTCGGCGGCGCAGTACATAGGCGCCATATTCTTCGCGGCGGCGCTGGTCGCCATTGGCCTTTTCACATCCAGCCTCACGCGCAACCAGATAGTCGCGTTCATAGTCGCCCTGTTCATAAACGTCGTGCTGATCGTCATCGGCCTGTCGTTCGTGACGCTCACCCTGCCCTCCTCTGCGGCGGTGCTGCTACAGGACCTGAGCCCGATAACCCACTTTGGAAACATCGCCCGCGGCGTGATCGACCTGCGGGACATCATCTATTTCGTGGCCCTGACGGCGCTGTTTTTCTCGTGCAGCTACCTGATGCTCAGGGGCCGCACGCTCAGCCACCAGACCCAGCTGTACAAGAACCTTAGGCTGGGCGTGGCCGGGCTCATCCTGGGCTGCATTCTCGCCGGCTGGTTCGGGGCGTCGATAGGCGGACGCTGGGACCTGACCGAGGACAAGCTCTTCACCCTCAGCCCGGCGACCAAAGAGCTCGTCGACGGGCTGGACGACCTGCTGACAATCAACTTCTATGCCTCCAGCGACCCGCCGGTGCAGCTCGCCGGAGCAAGCCGAGACATCGAGGGATTCCTGGGAGACCTGGACCGCCAGTCTGACCTGGTAAGGGTGGTCAGGCACACGCCCGACAGGGACGATGAGTCGCAGGAGGAGGCGCGCATCGCGGGTGTGCCCCCCGTGCAGTTCAACATCCAGGGCCAGGACGAGCTGCAGGTCAAGGTCGGCTTTTTGGGCATGACCCTGAGCTACACGGACAGGCGCGAGATCATCCGGTTCGTTGACTCGGTGGACGGCCTCGAGTACAGGGTGGCCACCCTGGCAAACAAGATGGTGCGCCGAGACAAGAAGACGGTCGGCTTTCTGACCGGACACGGAGAGAAGGCGCGCGATGCGGAGCTGCGCTTTTTCAACGCCCAGCTCGTAGAACAGTACGACGTCGTAGATATCCGGGCCGACGCCGAGGGCAGGCTGGACCTTTCGGACGTCGACGTGCTCATTGTCGCCGGCCCCACCGAGCCGGTTCCCGGGCCGGAGCAGGTCCAGCTGGAAGAGTTCTTCGAGCGGGGCGGCAAGGCGCTGTTCCTGGTCGACACCACGGCGGCGGACCCCAATCGCTTCATTGCCCTGCCCAACCCCAACACACTGAATGACTTCATCCTCAAGTACGGCGTGTTCGTGCACGAGAACATCGTCATCGACCTGGAGTCCAATGAGACGCTCTCCTTTACAACCCAGGTGGGCAACGTGCTCTTGCAGTACCCGTTCTGGATAAAGGCGCCCACCGTGGAGTCCAAGATCTCGGGCAACACCGAGACCGTCCTCTTGCCGTGGGCGGCGTCGATAGAACTGGTCGATAACCCGGAGAAGAGGGAGGTCGACCGCTTCATCCACTTGGTCCAGACGACGGAGTTCGGCGTCCTTCGCTGGCAGTACCAGGACATCAACCCCCAGCCCGACCTGTCTGCGTACGGAGTGGAGAGCGAAGAGTTCGGAAAGCACCTGCTCGCGGTCGGCGTAACGGGCACGGCGATCAGGCCGGCGGCAGGCGAGAGCAATTTCCGCATGGTCGTCGTCGGCGATTCCGACTGGATCACCGACTCCATCGCCAGCAGGACCCCTGAGAATATAGTGCTAGCCCTGAACTGGGTTGACTGGCTGGCCCAGGAGGAGTCCCTCGCGAGCATCCGGTCCAAGGTGGTCACGTCACGTGACCTGCTGTTTACCTCCAGCGCGCACAAAAGTGCCGTCCAGTACGTCAACATCGCCGGAGTCCCGGTGCTGCTGGTGCTGGTGGGAGCCGTGCTCTTTGTGCGCAGGCGCCAGTTCACCCAGAGACGCTACGAAGAAGGGGGCGATCAACAGTGAAGAGCGGGCAGGTAGGCTACGTTCTCCTGGCGCTGATCGCCCTAGCCATTGCGGGCGTCATAGTGCGCCTGGTCTCGGCGGGCGGCGGCGATGAAACCCTGTCGGGTCTCTTGCCCGTTCAGAGGGACGTGATCGACCGTGTGACCATCCGGACCACTACGTCCGAGGCGATCCTGGTCAGGAGGGGCGATGCGTGGACCATCGGAACCCATCCGGCCTTCCAGCCCAAGCTGGACCAGATGTGGAGCGTGGTGGACGAGTTCGAGGGCGCCCAGCTCGTCTCGAGCAATCCGGCCAACCACGAGCGCATGGGCGTGGATCCGCGGCAGGGCACCGAGATCATCTTCTTCCTCGGGCAGGCCGTCCAGGAGAAATTCACGATCGGCCGGTGGTCGCCGGACGTGCGTCAGTGCTTCCTTCGGAGGGGTGACGGTGACCTCGTGTACGCGGTGAACTGCCAGTTCGAAGACCTGTTCGATCCGGACCCCGACGGGTGGAGGAACCCGGTGATCATCAGCGTGGCGTACGAGACGCTCGACCGCGTGACCATACGCTTCCCGCGGCAGGGCGATGATGCCTTCGAGATCGACGCCTCGGGTCAGTTCCCGCTGGTCCTTCTGCCGGAGGGACCCCAGCCGGCCAACCCGTTCACCGCCGAGGCACTGGTCCGCGCCCTTCAGGTACTGGTGGCTTCGGGATTCGCATCCGAGGAGGAGGCCGAGGGGCTCAATTTCGATGTCCCAGACGCATCGCTTCTGGTCAAGGCCAAGGAGGGATCGCAGATACCCACGCAGCGGATCCTGTTCATCCGTAGGGAGGACGGCAGCTACTACGCAAAGAACACCGCGCGAGCTGACGTGTTCATCGTGGAAGGCCCGGTCGTAGACAGCTTCATGCTCCCGCTGGACAGCTATCTGATACCGGAAGAAGCCCTGCCCGCCACTCCATAGCGCCTAAGCTGCGCCCCTAGTGGAAGCCGGCGTAGTGCTCGGCCAGCAGGTCGCGGCCGAAGTCCCCCTCAATGTCGCGCCACACCGAGTGGATGTGGTTCGCGTTGTCCTGGGTGTTGTCGTACTCGACGAAGAACGCAGGCCCGTGCAGGCGGTAGTAGTGGGGCTGGAACCGAAACGCACTGCCAGCCCACCCGAAGACTATATTCTCTATGCCCTCGGACTCTATCTTCCGCAGCGCCTGCCCTGCGATATCGGCGGGCTTTCGCTCCGTATAGACGCGTATCAGGCGCATCAGCCGGTCCCGCTGGTCGGAGGTCATCATAGAGGCGGGCACGCCCAGCGGCGCTTTGATCTCCACGCGGCGGCTGGCCCGGGTGAAAAACTCTCTGGGCGTCACCGGGTATATGACCGCCCTGTGGCGCAGTCGCTCGTCCAGGGAGACCAGGAGCGCGCGGCCCAACTCCTCCTCGTCCGGGAGCAGGCGCTGTCCCTTGTGCGGGCCGTGTAGCACCTCTGCGCGATTGCAGCCGAAGAATGAAGGCGTAACCGCGATCAGCTCGTCGCCGAAGACCGAGTAGTTCAGGGAGACGTGGTGGCCCTCCACCCGCCATCCCCAGGGCCCATCGCCGTCCGGATCTCCGAACACGGTGAAAAAGTAAAGGCCCGGGTCGCGATCGTGCCAGAGCTCGCCTACCGACGCCTCTATCTCACCGAGTACGGCCTCGTTCTCCATTATCGCCAGCGCCTTTGCCGCCCCCGACTCGCTGGCGCTCGCCCTTACCAGCGCCTCGGCGGCCTCCAGCTGCGCCCCGTCCATCTCGCGCCTGGGCAGGCCATTTCGGGCCTTGGGGATGTAGTGCCAGTTCCCGCGCTCATGGGCATCGAAGGGGTAGACGGCCCGCTCCAGTCTCGCGGGATCGAGTGCTGCAAGAAAGGCCCTCGCCGCATCCGCCATTTCGGCGATGGTCTCAGGGGCCCTTATCCGGGTCTTTTCGGCTGTTGTCATCGAATCAGCTCCTCTGGGGCTTCCGGGCTCGCCGGCACCCCTCAGTCCGCCACCCTTACCAGCTTGCGAAGGCTGAGGATCTCGGCGGACTCATCTATCCAGCCCCTGCTTGCCGTCGCTGCCACCTCCCCCAGGTAGACGTCGCCGCGACCGTCGACCGCCAGGGCGTGTGGCGCAGTCATCTGGCCCGGATCCAGGCCGAATCCCAGGTGACCGACCTTTGCGACCCTCTCGCCGGATTTTGTCAGCACGCTCATGCGGGGGCCTATGTTCGGCACCTCGCGGTTGACGGTCATGCCGAAGCCCAGCTCGCCCACATACAGGAGACCGTCGCTGCCTATCCTGATGGTGCATGGGCGGTGCACGTTGTTGTACTGGGCCTGGAAATTGCCCCGGCCGTCGAACACCTGTATCCGGTGGTTCTCGCGGTCGGCTACGTAGACGAATCCGTCGGAGTCCACGGCTATGTTGTGCGGGATCGAGAACTCGCCCGGGTCCACGCCCGGACCGCCCCAGCTCATGATGTGCTCTCCATCGGCGGAAAAACGATGGACGGCCGAGTTCTTGTATCCATCGCTTATTAGCAGGTCCCCCGTGCCCGGGTCGACGGCGACATCCGTCGGCATATTAAACGGGCTCCCGGAGTGCGGGGCGGTCGCGACCCCGGGTTCGCCTATGGTCATGAGCACCTCTCCGTCGGCGGTCACCTGCCTGATTACGTGCCCGAAGTGGTCGGTCGTGTAGAAGGTATTGTCTGGACCCAGGGTGATCGCATGGGGATTGGCGAATAGCCCCTGGCCCCAGCTCGTAACGAATGTGCCGTCGCTCTCAAAGACGATCACCGGGTGATCGCCCCTGGCAAACACGTAGACCCGATCGTCGGAGCCGATCGCCACGCCGGCGATCTCGTTCCACCCGACGTCGGCCGGGGGCCTTGCCCACTCGGTGTCGTTCAGGTACGTATGTACTCCCTGTCCAAGCTTTACCGCGGTAGTCATAGCACGCCCCCTGCCAGGATCGGGCTAATGATAAGCGGAGCCGGGCCGCTTTGGGAGTGCCGGCGCTTGTGGCCGCGCCGGCGGTGCCGTAATCTAGCGGCTCAGCCGTCTCTAGCACGCCCGCGGAGGTGTTGAAATGGACGATTCAAGAGGTACCGTTGCGCAGGTGCAGGTTTCACCGGTCAGGCGACAGCCGATGACCGTGC
This sequence comes from Dehalococcoidia bacterium, assembly GCA_965207145.1. Classification (GTDB taxonomy): domain Bacteria; phylum Chloroflexota; class Dehalococcoidia; order Lucifugimonadales; family UBA2962; genus CAUZIR01. The sequence goes on from OZ242262.1 coordinate 2,403,846, forward strand.
TGACGCAGGCGGAGTTCCGGGCCGGGCACGGCATCGAAGGTGACCGGCACGCCGGCCGCACGCGATTTAGGCAGGTGCTGATCATGGACTCTGAGACCCAGACCGAGTTCGGGATCGACCCCGCCGTCACCCGCGAGAACGTGACCACCACCGGCCTTGACATATCGAGCCTTCGGCGCGGCATGCGCGTAAGGCTGGGCGAGTCGGCGGTGGTGGAGATCACCGGAGACTGCGACCCGTGCTCGCAGATGGACGAGGCCCGGCCCGGGCTGCGCGAGGATATCGCCGGCAGACGCGGCGTGCTCGGGAGGATAGTTGCCGACGGGAAAGTGCGTCCCGGGGACGCAATAGTGGTCGACGGATAGGAACCCGATGGGCCCGACCTACGAGATATGGCTGAACGGCGAGTACTACCCTCGTGACCGTGCGCAGATATCGATGCTCGACCGGGGTTTTAAGCTTGGCGACGTCGTCTACGACACCCTTCGCACGTTCGAGGGCCGCCTCTACAGGCTCAGCGAGCACCTTGAGCGCTTCGAGAGGACGCTAAAGTACGTCCGCATCGACCCGGGCCTTTCGATGGCTGCCCTCGGAAGGCTCATACAGGACGTCGTCGACCGCAACGAGCCGGTGAGGCGCGAGTTTGGCGACGACTACATGATCTCCCCGATCGTCACCCGGGGTACCGGATACAGGATCAAGGATGCGGGACAACCCAGCGTCTCGGTCTTCATCGACCCCATCGACTTTGCGTCCTACGGGCCCATGTACTCGCATGGAGCCCGGGGCGTGATCACCAGGTCCCGCAGCCTCTCGCCCCAGCAACTCGACCCGAAGGTAAAGCACTTTTCCCGACTCAGCTACGTGATGGCAGACCTTGAGGCCGCCGACGTCGATCCGCAGGCCTTTCCAATCATGCTCGACATGGACGGCAACGTCACAGAGAGCGTCGGGTCCAACTTCGCCATCGTGAGCGGCGGGACTATCCGTACCCCGCGCGACACGGCGATCCTCCAGGGCGTGTCCAGGCTGGCGATCGGAGAGCTCGCCGCGACGCTCGACATACCCGTGGTCGAGGAAGACCTGCAGCCCTACGACGTGTACACCGCCGACGAGGCCTTCCTGTGCTCGACGCCGTTCTGCTTGCTCCCCGTCTCCGTGGTAGACAACCGCGATATATCAGGCGGCGGGGTGCCAGGACCGGTGACCTCGAGGCTCTTGGCTGCGTGGTCCGAGCAGGTCGGGCTCGACATCGTGGACCAGGCGAACCGACTGGGCAGGGCGACCGCCGAGTGGCGGGACGGGGCGCCATAGTAAAGTCGCCTTCCGATCGGGGCGTAGCACGGCCCCCGTCGACATGTCCGCCGCCGGGCGCACCTTGACGCTCTGATTTTGCGATTGCTAGCCTTGGCCCGCCGGCCCCGTCCCTTGGTTAGGGCGGCCGGGCAGTAGACAAGGAGGATATCCATTGGCCAAATCCGAGATTTCAGGCCTGGTCCAGACCGTGACCGGCGCCGTGGACCCGGCGACTCTGGGCCCGACGATGACCCATGAGCACCTGCTCATCGAGTTCACGACCATGTTCGTCGAGCCGGAGGAGGCCTCCAGGAAGTTCCTGGCGCACCAGAAGCTCTCGCTGGAAAACCTCGGATGGGTCCGCTACAACTGGACCTCCAACTACGACAACCTGCTGCTGATCGACGAGAAGGCGGCCGTGGAAGAGGCGATGTACTACCGCCTGGAGGGAGGCGGCACCATCGTGGATGCCACGACCCTCGGGATAGGGCGAGACCCGCTGGCCCTTGCGCGCATCTCTCGCGCGACCGACCTCAACGTCGTTATGGGCGCCGGCTGGTACATCGACCAGGTCCACCCGGAGGAGATGGGCGATCGGACCGAGGCAGAGCTGGCCGACCAGATGGTGACCGAGCTTACCGAGGGGGTGGGCGACACCGGTGTCCGGGCCGGCATCATAGGTGAGATCGGCTGCTCGTTTCCCCTCACGGACAACGAGAGAAAAGTGCTGCGCGCCGCGGCGACCGCACAGCAGGAAACCGGGGCCCCGATCCTGATTCACCCCGGCCGGGACTCCTCGGCTCCCCGGGAGATCCTCGATATCCTCGCCGAGGCGGGGGCCAACATAGACAGGGTAATCATGGGGCACCTAGACCGCACGGTGTTCGACGACGCCGAGACGCTAGAGCTGGCAAAGAGCGGCTGCTACATGGAGTACGACCTTTTCGGCAGCGAGTCATCGCACTACCCGCTGCCCGGCGCCTACATGCCCAACGACGTCCAGCGGATGGATAAGCTGCAACTTCTGGTGGAGAACGGCTTCGGCAAAAAGCTGCTGGTCGCCCAGGACATCTGCACCAAGCACAGGCTGGTAAGGTACGGTGGCCACGGCTACCAGCACATCCTTGAGAACATCGTCCCACGGATGAAGCAGCGGGGCTTTTCGGCCGAAGAGGTCTCTGACATAACGACTGGTAACCCGGCGGCCATACTGGCCTTCGAGTGACCAGGCAGACACAACTGGCACCATCCCGATAGCAACAGCACGACCGGAGGTTTCCTTTTGGGAAAGATAGACGATCGCATAGCAGAACTCGGAATCACCCTGCCCGACCCACAGGCGCCGGTGGCCAACTACGTGCCCAGCGTCCGCACCGGCAACCTGATCTACCTGTCCGGCCTTGGCCCTGCGGCTGCCGAAGACGGCAACACACCGAACGGCAAGCTGGGGCAGGACCTGGGGACGGAAGAGGGATACGCGGCCGCCCGCCTCGTGGGCATCAACATGCTCGCGCGCATGAAGCAGGCCGTGGATGGGGACCTAGATCGCGTAAAGCGGATAGTTAAGCTCCTTTCGATGGTCAATTCGACGGGCGATTTCACCGAGCATCCGCAGGTCGCCAACGGCTGCTCCGACCTGATGGTTGAGGTGCTCGGAGACAAGGGCCGCCACGCACGATCGGCGGTCGGCATGGCAAACCTGCCGGGCAACATACCCGTCGAGATTGAGGTGATCCTGGAGGTCGAAGACTAGAGAGGCATCGGGGCCGGGCGATTAGGGTCGGTTGAGGGCCGCCTGGAGTGCCTGGTCAACGATGTCGACACCTACCAGTTCGCTCCATGCGCCCAGAAGCCGGGCCGTAACGGGCCCCGGACGCCCTGAACCGACCGGTTTGCCGTTAAAGCGGGTCACCGGGAGCACGCTGTAGGGAGTGCTGGTAAGAAACGCCTCGTCGGCGACCAGCACATGGTAGGGCTGGAGCACCTCCTGGCTGTGGGGTATGCCAAGCTGGGCGCACAATTCCAGCACGGTCGCCCTGCTCACCCCCTCAAGGATGCTGCGGTCGGTCGGGGTCATGACCGTGCCGTCCCGGACGATGAAAAAGTTCCCGCCCGTGTTCTCGGTCAGGTTTCCGTCCCGGTCCAGCAGCACTGCCATTGCGTCGGGATCGGTGCGCGCCACCTCAAGGTCTGCCAGTTGGCCGGCCATGCGACTGCGGTGCTTGATCTTCGGGTCGAGCGACTCGGGCGTTATCTGCCTAACCGAGGGCGTGATCGCGTGCACACCCTCGGTGTAAAGGCGCGCGAACGACGGGAAGTCTATCGGAAAGCAGTGGATGACGACCGTTGCTGGACCCGGTCCCGATTCCGGCGCGCTCTTGTACCTGTACACGCCGCGCGAGATGTTGTGCACGATCCAGGCGTCCTCCCCTGGGCCGAACATGTCGCGGTTGATCTCGAGCATCCGGAGCGTCGCCGTCTCCATCTCCGCCTTGGTCATACCGGCGTCGATCTCGGTGGCCTTCATCGAGTAGTAGAGCCGGTCAAGGTGCTCGGGCAGCTTGAACGGCCGCATGCCGAAGGTCCGGGTCGACTCCGTTACAAGGTCGGCGAACATGTAGCCGCGGTCGTATATGGACACCCCCGCCCGCGACTCCGGCACGTACTCGCCGTTAATGTAGACCATCAATTCGGACATGGCTCCTCCGGTCGACTCCGCTTCAGCCCTCGGGCCTAGGCCTCGTATGCGAGGGTTCCGTCCACGTATGTCTGCTCAACCGCTATGTCCCTTATGTGATCGGGATGAGAGCCTGTGGGGTCATGGCTGAGCACGACCATGTCCGCGCGCTTACCCACCTCTAGCGATCCCACCTCGTGGTCCCGGAAAATGGCGTATGACGATCCATTGGTGTAGTGCCTGATGCACTCTTCGGCGGAGATAGCCTGGTCTGGGGCGATCTGCCGCCCGCTAACGTGCCTGCGGCTCACTGCCGCGGCCATCCCATCCAGCGGCGCAATGGAGGCGCAAGGAAAGTCCGACCCGGCGGCTATCGTCGCGCCGGCCTCGACCATTGCCGCGATGGGCTCAGCCTCGGCATCGATGTTGTACTCGCGCACTCCCTCTTCAAACATGTGACCTATGTTGTAGAGGAAGGCCGGCTGCTGGGAGATGACGATGGGCATCTCGGCCGCCCTCTTGATCTGCGCCATCGTTGGGAACATGAAGTGGTCGATCCTCAGGCGAAGGTCCGCGGCGCCCGGCACCTCCCTTAGGGCCCTCTCGAACGAGTTGAGGCCCTGCTCGATCGCCCGGTTGGCTATGCAGTGAATGGCCACCTGCAGACCGTTTCGCACGGCCGAAAGGACCAGTTCGTCGGCCTCATCCTGCTCGTAATAGACCTCGCCCTCCGGGGTGACCGCCCCGTCAGAGTGGCACCGGAAGAACCCGAAGTTTGGATAGACCGGGTCCATGAACAGCTTCACCGCCCCTCCCCTGAGGCGGTCTGATACGTCGTCCTCGAGGAACTCGCCCGCAGCCGGCCTGCTCGGCGCGCCGAAGAAGGTGTCCCCTCCCCTGATCTGGCGGACGCAGATGGGGAGCTTGCCCTGGGCGTCGGCGAGCCGGTACATCTGCGCGCTCTCGGGCATGGTCTGGGCGTCGCCCAGGCTGGTGACACCGTGGGACAGATGGCGCCTCGCGTTGTGCTGGACCAGGTCGCCGACCGCTTCCTCCCCGTACACCTCGATGAACGAGCGCATCGTGGTCCGGTGCACGACATCCATCGCCCGCTCCTGTAGGAAACCCGTGGGCTCGCCCGAATCGTCTCGCTCGATCACTCCCCCGGCAGGGTCCGGCGCCTCGCGATCGATGCCCGCAAGGGCAAGGGCGGCCGAGTTCGCGTAGAGGGCATGGTAGGAGTCGTCCATGACGCACACCGGATGATCCCCGCCCGCCTCGTCGAGGTCGTACCTGGTTAGAGGACCGGTTCCCTTTAGGCTCCGGGCGTTGTAGGCCTGTCCCCAGATCCACTGGCCGGTGGGCGTTATGGCAGCCGTGGCCGCGACGGCCTCGAGCGCCTCGCGCTTTGAACGAAGCGGCGGGGTGCGTAGGTCGCAGGACACCGGCTCGAACGTCGTCATGGAAAAGTGATTGTGCGGATCTATGAAGCCGGGCGTGACCGCCCTGCCATTTAGACGGACAACCCTGGTGCCATCTCCCACCATCCCGGCCATCTCCTCGCTCGAGCCCACAGCGACAATCTTCCCGCCCTTAACGGCCAGGGCCTCTGCCCTGCTCCCCGCGGTGTCCATCGTCAGGATTCGTCCGCCCAACATAACTAGGTCTGCCATAGCGCTGCCCCTAACTCGCTTCCCTAAAGGTTCGTTCCGTTCCCCTGCCTACGGGTGGAGGCAATCGTAACGGCGGACAGCATACCGCCGGGCACTGCCCGTGGCGAGTCCCGGCTGGGCGGACCGTCAGGCTAGGCCAAGACTTTCAGCGGATAGCTGGAACCGAGCAGGTCGCCATCGGCGAAGCGCCCTAGCCTGAGGGGACGAACGTCGATGGTCTGACCGCTTCCGACGATGATCTCGGCCATGGCGCGACCGATCGCTGGCGCCATCTTGAAACCGTGCCCGGAGAAGCCCACCGCGCAGTACAGGCCGTCGATTCCCTCCACGCGGTCGATGACCGGATGCCAGTCCTCGGTCACCGTGAACAGACCCGACCAGCCCCGAACGTAGCCGGCATTCTCCATGCCGGTCACCCTCTCCGCCATGGCCCGGAGGCCCGCCTCGATGTAGGACTGGTCGACGCCGCGGTTGTAGTGGTCCGGGCCGGCCGAATCACTTTCCTCTCCCACTGCTACCAGCGAGAGGCCGGGGGCGTCCATCCTGCCGGAAAAGTCCCCCACCACGTCGCCGATTGCGGGATGGGTAAGGTCCCGGTCCCGCGTGACCGCAAGCACCTGGTGCCGAATGGTCGAAAGGCTGATCTCCACGCCCAACCCCGCGAGGAGGGGCCCGGACCACGGACCTGCCGCAACGAGAACGGCCCCGGTCGGGACGATCTCGCCATCGACCCTTACCCCGACGACCCTTGAGCCCTCGACGATCACCCCGTCCACGCGCCCCCCCACCCGGACGGTCGCGCCGAGCTCCTCTGCGCGTCGCGCGTACCCGCTGGTAACGAGGTGAGCGTCCGCATAGCCGGAAAGAGGCTCGAATGCATAGGCCTCCCCGTCCCGTGTCCTGACAGAGGGCGCCAGGCCGGACAGGCGGTCGGGATCGACCTCAGAGGTATCGATTCCCAGCGCCGTCTGCATCGCGACGTTGCGGCGAAGAGCCCCGCCGTACTCGGCCGGTACCGCAAGGACGTATCCGGTCTGGACATAGCCCGATGGCGAGCCGACGCGCTGGTCGAACTCCCGGTAGGTTGCCAGGCTGTCCCACGCCATCTGGGCCGTGACCCGGTTCGAGTAGTGCATGCGGAGCACGCCCTGGGTGCGCGAGGTAGAGCCGGACGCCAGGGAGTCCTGCTCGAGGAGGAGCGTATCGGTGACGCCTAGGTCGGCGAGGTGATAGAGGGTCGAGCACCCCATCACGCCGCCACCGACGATGACGATGGAAGGAGCTCTTTTCCCGAAGTTTTCCACAGCTGACGGTACCTAGCGCAAAAGGTACAGCGCGCCGGCCGCCAGCACCACTGCGATCAGCACCGCGGCTCCTCCATAGAACATGTGTGGGGAGAATGCGGGACTCAAGCTCTTCGGCCAAGACCTGATCTGCCGAACCCTCACACGTCCCCCGGCGTCGACGTAGATGTCCTCTTCACCGTGATCCCACGAGGGTGCGGAGGCCTTGCGAAAGCGCAGGGTTATCAGAAAGAAGCCGTCCACCTCAGACGCCTTCTTGAACTCCCATACTATGGGTGCCCTTCCCAGGCGCGACGCATACGGCGACGGGTCGTTCTCGACGACCGTCAGGGCGCTTACCTCGGCGTCTGCGATCGTCACTGTCTTGGCGGTGGCCGCAAGGGAATCACCAGCGGGCTCGGCCTCGGGTGGAACGGCCGGGGCGTACTCTGAGCGCACGGTAACCGCCGGACGGAGGCTGGTGGCGTGCCCTTCCGATCTATCGACACCGCCCTGGGTGGCCTCGGCGCCCGGGAGATGTCCGCCGAGGAAGGTCTTGCTGAAAGACTCGACCAGATGGCGGTGCACCTGCCGCAGGAACCGGATCGCGACGTAGACCAGCGCGGCAACGACCATGAAGGGCAGCGGGACCTCGAGGGGGCCCAGGGAGAGAAGGCGCGCAACGAACGGGATCACCCACAGGCCAGCAACGAAGATGACCAGGATCATCACCGAGTCGCGTACAAGGTTCTTGGCGACGGCCTGAACGCGCATCCTTGGAGCCCTGTCGCGAAGGATCAGGTACGTTGCAGCCTGCTCGGTGAGCCGCTCCAGGCCGCGCCAGATCGCCACGGAGGACGGGAAGCTGAGCGCCAGGGCCGCGAATGCGACGGTCTTGGCAACCACTCCCTCGGAGATGCCCAGCGGCCGTGCGATATCGGACGACAGCCCGACCATCAAGGCGCCCAGTGCCAAGATCACCACGACGATAAGGAAGTTGACCAGCACCGAGAGGGCCGGTCCCCTGACCCGCTGCCTGAAGCCGGGGGTAAGGGTGCCCCCTAGTTCCAAGGCGCCGATCGTGAATCCGGACAGCGATCTGCGAAGTCCTTCCGGAGACCGACGCTGCAAAAGGTCCGCGACACGGTCGGCGGACCTTACTATGTACGGGTAGAACAGGGACGTTATCGCGGTGACGGCCGCAAGCACCTGGTACATGAAGGCGCCGATCGTCTGACTCTCGACGCCGACCTTGACCATGGCGAGCGAGAACTCACCGACCTGGGGGGTCCGCATTCCAAACTGGATCGGCACCCTGTCGGGCTGGCCCGCAATGAACGCTCCGAAGGTGTTGACGACGACCTTGCCGGCGATGAACACGCCTGCAATCACGACCGCGGGCACAATGTGATCGCCGATCACGTGAACGTTGATCAGCATGCCTATCGACACGAAGAAAAGCGCCCCGAACATGTCCCTTATGGGCGAGATCGTCCGGGTCATCTGCTCCGATTGGGCTGTGTCCCCTATCACCGCGCCGATCAGGAACGCGCCAGCGGCGGCCGACAGGCCGAGCTCTTCCCCGATCAGCGCCAGTGCAAAGCACAGGGCTAGGGCGGCCAGGACCAGGGTCTCGGGGGACTCGAACTTCTGGATGTACGAGAGCAGGCGAGGCACGAAGACCGCCCCAAGAGCCACCGAGGCCACGGTGAAAAGGACCAGTTTTAGCACCAGCGGACCGACGTCGCCGAAGCTCGTGGCACCTGAGGTCGCAAGGCCCGAGAGCAGGGTCAGAAGGATGACGGCGACGAAGTCTTCGACGACCAGCAGGCCCACGATCAGTTTGCCGGCCCGGGTCGTCAGCTTGCCGGAGTCGCGGAGCACCTTGATCAGTATCGCCGAGCTGGAGATCGCCATCGCCGAGCCCAGGTAGATCGCCTCGACCGGCGTCCAGCCCAGCAGCCGGCCGAGCTGATATCCGATCGAGACCATCACCAGCATCTCGATGCTGCCGATCAGTAGAACCCCAAGGCCGACCTGGCGGATCCGCCGCCACCCGAACTCCATTCCGACCGCAAAAAGCAGCAGCACCAGGCCGAGATCGGCAAGGAGCCTGACGATCTCTATGTTGGTAACGGGAGGATTGGGGAAGGTGAAGGGACCGACGAGGATGCCGGCCAGAAGATAGCCGAGGATAGAGGGCTGGCGAAGACGCTTGAAGACGACAACGGCACCCCCGGCGACGGCCATTATGATCGCGAAGTCGCGGATGAGGGTGAGTTGCTCAGAGGCGCCTATGGCTTGGATCCTTTCTACCCGGCGATCTGACCATCCAAAAATTTTCTAACTTGTCTAAGAAAGAGTTCAATGAATTTTGAGATATCATTAGCCCGTTTACCGGGCCGCGGCCGCGTGGACAGCCCGCCGAGGACGGGCTGCAGGCGATCCGCAGATAGGCGCCCGTGGTGCCCGCCCGACGGGAGTTCAGACCGATGGAAAACAGGCTCAGCGGCAAGACTGCGATCATCACCGGAGGAGCCTCCGGCATCGGTCGCGCTACCGGCCTATTGTTCGGCCGCCATGGGGCCAGTGTTCTGGTAACCGACCTCAGCCAGGACGAGGCGGCCCGGACGGCGGGCGAAGTAAGAGCCCAGGGAGGAAGGGCCGAGGGGCTGTCCGTGGACGTCACTTCCTCCGGCGCCGTTGCCGCGTCAGTTCAGTTCGCCGAAGAGCGCTTCGGCGGTCTCGATATCCTGGTAAACAGCGCGGGGCTGAACCCGCGGATAGGCTCCCTTGCCGGAAAGTCGGAAGAGGAGGTCTGGGACGCGGTCATAGAGGTGAACCTTAAGGGCACTTACCTCGCGTGCCGCCACGCGATACCCGCCATGGAGCGCCGAGGCGGCGGATCGATAGTCAACCTGTCGTCGGTCATGGGCCTGGTGGGATACGCGCGAGGGGTCGGCGCCGGACTGTCACCCTACAACCCCTCAAAGGGCGGCGTCCTTCAGCTGACCAGGAACCTGGCGGTGGAGCTTGCGCCCAGGGGCATCCGGGTGAACTGCATAAACCCGGGCTTTGTCGACACCCCGTTCACAGAGAAGCTCACCTCCGACCCGAAGGTCCTTTCGGCGCTGATCGATCTTCATCCCATCGGCCGGCTCGCAAGGCCCGAGGAGATAGCGGCCTGCGCACTGTTCCTGGCAAGCGACGAGTCATCGTTCGTCACCGGCGCGCCTCTCATAGTCGACGGAGGATACACCGCCCAGTAGCGGCCACGGGGCCGGGCGGAGCGAAGACCTATCCGGAGGCACTTTCCAGGAACAGCAGGGTGCTGGAGTAGACCTGCCTGCCTATCAACTGCATGGCGGCATGGCCCGGCCGGTGTACGTCTAGCAGCCTGGATAGCGACCGTAGCCTTACGAGGCGGGGAAGGTCGCACCTGTCCCTAAACCCCCGAACGGTCCCGCCCTCTCCTCCGTACATGACGAACTCTACGTCCCCTGCCGAACCGGTCTTGTCGAGCAGATCGTCCGTGGTCCTGCACACGCGATCGTAGAACTCCCGCACGAGTCTCTCCCTGCTTCGCTCAAAGCGGCGCTGTGAAGATCCACCGGCCCGGTGTCGACTCTTTACGTACCGGGTCCCGGACTTTGAGGCGAGTACGCGTTCGCCCTCAAGCACGCCGATCGAGTAGTGGCCGAGTCGTATGAGAATGACGAGCACGGTGCGGTCGCGGACCAGCAGGTCCATCAGCGGCCCCGGCGCAAACCCGTCATGCTCCTCGTCTCGTTCCACCGGGAAGGGCGGGAGAACCGAAAGCGTGGACTCCGCCCCGGAGAAGATGCACAGTCCTGTCTCGCCGGGCCGCGATGCGCGGAGGGTCTCGACCAGGCTATGCCTGATCTTCGGCAGAGAGGCGGGCCGGTCGTCGGCCAAGGCCTGCCTGCAAGTGTCGGACGTCAGGTAGAGCGAGGCCGCGTACCGTTCTCCGCCGCCCTGCTCGTCGATGAGACGACCAATCCGGTGCCGGTCCCTCTGAAGACGGCCAACAACCTCTAGCATGGAAACATCATAGTGGCCGGGCGGACTCGGGCTCACGGCCGGGCGCGGGGTTTGCCCCGATAGGAGGGCGCCGCTACACTCGAACGATGCGAGTGACGATCGGCGCCGACCACGGGGGCTTTCCCCTCAAAGCAGAGCTAGCGGCCCACATACAGGAGCTTGGCTACGAACTCGTCGACGTGGGAGCCCACCACTTTGACCCCCTGGACGACTACCCGGACTTCGCCGAGGCCGTCGCCCTCAACGTCGCCGAGGGTAGATCGGAGCGGGGCGTGATGATCTGCGGCAGCGGCGTGGGCGCCTCGATAACCGCCAACAAGATCAGGGGCGTGCGCGCCTCCGTGTGCCACGATACCTACTCGGCCCACCAGGGGGTGGAGCACGACGAGATGAACGTGCTTTGCCTGGGCGCTCGGATCGTCGGCGGCGAGATAGCGCGCGAGATCGTCGCTGCGTTCCTTGCCGCACGGTTCATACCCGAGGAAAAGTACGTGCGCCGGCTCAACAAGATAAAGACCCTCGACGCCCGCTAGGACGGACCCAAGCGCCTTAGCTAAAGTCGGCCCTGTAACGCTCGGCGTCCTCTGTGGGACGGTAGCCGATCTCCTTCTCCGCGCCGTCAAGGTCCCAGAAGCGCCAGGTGTTGTTCGACACACCGTAGTAGATGCCGAAGGCCACCTCGCGCGGGGCCTCTATGCAGCGCTCCACCAACTGGACGAGGTCCTTGTGGAACAGGAATGTGGCGAGGTTCCTCACCGTAAGTGGGCGGTCCTGGCGATTTACCGTGCCGATCCGAAGGCAGTGCACGGACAGGCCGTGAACGTCCGAATAGTAGCGCCCGACCGCTTCACCAAGCGCCTTGCCGATGCCGTAGGGGCCGTCCGGACGGATCGGGACGTCAATTCCCACCAGGGGAAACCTGCCGGGTGAGAGACCCTCGTACCGCCCGGCAACGATCTGGCGGTAGGGCGAATCGAGCTCAAAGTTTCCGACGGCATGATTGGAGCTGGCGAAGAGGAGCCGCCTTGCGCCGACCCTGTGGGCCGCCTCGATCGCATTTCTGGTAGCGGCAAAATTGTTGCGGTAAACGTCCTCCCAGTTGGCGAACTGATCGGCGTTGGCCGCAAGATCGATCACCACGTCCGCTCCCGCAAACGCCTCGGTCACCGCCTCTAGGTCGACCATGTTCACGAGCGTGGTCTCCACCGTTTCCGAGGGGAGGGTGTCCACTCCCAGCACGCGATAGCGGCCTGCCAGAGCCGGCGCGAGCACACCCCCGATGGTGCCTGAGCTCCCCGTGATCACAACGGTTTCCATGACTTACTCTGCCTCCGCCCACTGAGTTTTGATCAGGTCGTCGTTAACCTACAGCTTACGCCTCCTATTCTGCCCGCAGGTGTGCGCGAGAGCGCATAGTCGGCAAGACTAAGATGTGGTCACGCCGATCAGCATGATTCGTTCCATACATCCTGTGAGCAAGGACATTCCAAGGTTCAAGCTATGAAGACTGGATTCACCCCCTCCGACCACCCGCGGACCCCCGAAGCCGGCATTCAACAGCCGAAGGCCATCTCCCTTGACCAGGCCGCCGAACTGGCCGGGGCGGTGCAGGAGCTGATCAGGGCGGGCGATCATCACATTGCCTGGAACCGAATCCGACAGCTTCACCCTGCCGACATAGCTAGCATCGTCGCCGGCCTTCCTCCGGCCAGCAGGGATGCGATGATCCGCCTGATGGCCCCCGAGACCGTCGCCTGGATGCTCAGACAGATGAACCCGATCCAGGCCAGCCGGTTCGGCGCGCGGCTCGGCTCCCGGACCCTTTCGTTGGTACTCAGGCAGGTTCATCCCCAGCAGGCCCTTCAGGCGCTGCAGCGGCTTCCCATCCCCAGGGCTAGAGAGGTAGCCGAAACCCTCGAACAACCGCTGCAGGACACAGATCTCCTCGCCCAAACCCCGGACACCGCAGGATCGCTCATGGTCGTGCAGTTTCCAACAGTCCGAATCGACGGCCAAGCCGGTGGAGCCCGCAAGAGCCTCGGGGACCTGGGGGAGGGCAGGCACAGGTTCTCTCACGTCTATGCAATTGACGAATCAGGGCAGCTTGCTGGCCAGGTCGCGATGGTCGACCTAGCGCTGGCGGACGACCAGACTCCAGTGCGGGACATGGCAGTCTCGCTCGTGGCGACGGTTACCGCGGACGTTGCCGCCGACGAGTGCGCCCGACTTCGGCTCCACTACAACCTCTCGGAACTCCCGGTCGTCGAGGGCGGCAGCCTCATCGGTGTCATCCTGGCCGAGGCCCTGCTCAGCGCGGCGGTGGAGCAGGACACGCGACAGATGCTGCAGGTGGCGAGCGTCGCGGGCGAGACCCTGGACGGGCCACTATCGGACTCGGTGCGAACTAGGCTTCCCTGGCTGACCGTCAACCTGGCAACGACATTTCTGGCTGCGGCCACGGTCTCCCTCTTCGAGTCTACCCTCGCCCAGGTTGTCGTGCTCGCGGCATTCCTCCCGGTGGTCGCCGGGCAGGGAGGGATCGGTGGCACGCAGACCCTGACGCTGATAGTTCGGTCGATCGCACTCGGTGAACTTGTCGGAGTCGCCGCGCAGCGCCTACTGGCAAGGGAGGCCATGCTGGGCCTCCTTCACGGGGTGTGGCTTGGCGTTCTGGTAGCGGCGGTGGCGATACTCTGGAAGCAGAACCTGGGGCTGGCGCTCGTTCTGGGCGTTGCGATGCTGGGCAACATGATAATCGCGGGCTCCGTCGGTGCCGCCGTCCCCTTGATGCTCAGGCGGGCCGGAGTGGATCCCGCCGTAGCCTCAGCGGTTGTTGTGACGACCGTTACCGACGTGTTCGGCTTCCTGCTTTTCCTGGGCATCGCAACCGCCTCGCTCAGCCTGATTCTTTAGTCCCTGGCCTTTCTCGATGGGATGCCGGGGGCTATCACTCTCTGATGTGGGTTTTGTGGGGTCAGAGATCGCCCGCCGCTTTGCTCAGTGCCGCACCGATCCTGCGTCACTCGGTGCCATCGCGCTCCAAGGACCAATCGGCAAGCTCGCCTCCAAGCCTGCCGGCCATGGCGGACCGGACTGCCTCACCGGCGGTCTCGCCCGCTTCGACCGCCGCATCAACAGAACCCCTGGCAACAGCGTTCTGCAGCCTCACCGGATCTATGGATGACTCCACGCGCGCCTCCACTGCCGCCTCGGCCAGCGCCGTGGCCAGGGCGCCCAGATCCCTCAACCCAATCCTGGCGGCGTTGGAGACCAACGCATAGGCAGTGTGTCGGGCTGCAGCGAGCACGTTCTCCCTCGCAGTTCCAGCACCTGCGATGACCCCCTTCATCGTGGCCTTACCGCCCTTGATGAGGTCCTCATCACTGTCCCCGAGGGCATCCATAGTCGCCCTGGAGATCTCGGTTACGGCCTGATCAGTTGGGATGCCCACGGAGGAAGCAGCCTCCACGGTGCCCGCCGCAGCGCCCTGCAATGTCGCGCCCTGTGTGTCTCGTCCTCTTGCGGCCTGTATCGCCCCGGAAACCGCGTCGCGAAGAACACGCGTGGTCATCCCGGTAGCTTCCCCTACACCAAGTACCACCCCCTTCGTCGCATCCCTTACACGGTCTATCGAGTGCGGGCCAGCTTCGCTTACAGCCTCGACGGCCCCTATCATGGCATCGCGGGCCACGGCCCCGGAGCTGTGTTCCGCATCACGCACGGCTCGGGCCGACGTTCGCCTTAGCTTCCCCACCGAGAGCCTGGTAGCGCCGGACGCGGCGGCAGACACGCTCTTACCCACTGCTTTCGTTATCGCCTTCGCAGGAAGTTCCGTCTGACTTATTTGCCTTTCGACCTCAGCCACGTCTATCTCTCTGGTCCTGATCGTCCTGGGCGACACGATCCCACCTGAGAATATGAGCTGCATCGCTTCGGGGACCGTAAGGTCTGTGTCCAGCACGTCCTTCGGAGGCATGAGCACCACGAACCCTGAGTTCGGCAGCGGAGCTGTGGGAACGTAGGTCATGATCAGCCTTTCCACACCATCGGCGTCCGTGATCCCCGTCAGAAAGCCCAGGCTCCACGAGTCGGCCCTCGGGAACTGGACCAGCACCACCCTCTTAAAGCCGGTCACGCTGGTGCCGGAAAACGACTCGACCAACTGGCGGTTCGCCGAATAGATCGTTCCGACAAACGGTATCCGCAGCAGCGACGCGCGGGCCCAGTCCACCACTGACCTGCCTAGCCTGAACGAAACCAGAGCTCCTATCAGGTAGATCACGATCACCGCCGCTACGATTCCCGGGCCCGGTAGCGTCAGATCGAAGCCAAACTGCCGTACGATCCACTCGATCCAGGGGCGGAGGACGCCGTCCGCCAAGTCGAACACGAAGCGGATGATCAGGTAGGTCAAGGCGATCGGCAGAAGCAACAGCAGCCCGCTGATGAGAGACCCGCGGATATGGCTTCCCAGGGAGCGACGAATGCTATTCAGAGTCATGTCCAGCACCTCGTGGCGGATTCAGAGATTGGGTGGGATCCGGACCGCAGGGCGCTCCTCTATTCCCAAGATCTCCCCACCTCTACACGCGTATCCGTTGACCGACAGTATGGCCCTCATCCGTCCTCATCTAGCAATTGCTTTGATGCTCCCGTATTCGCCGATCTGCGCGGCGAACCGTCGAGGCGGAGTTCTGGAGAGCAGGGAACATCTCACGGGCAACGCAGCGTTTCAGGCAGCGAGTGGTCTCGCTGCTGCTCGTTCTCCCAGCGGCGGCGGTTTCGGGACCGTGTGGTTGGACTCGGCTACGTCTCTACTATCTGGATCAGGTTGCCGCAGGTGTCTTCGAAGCGGGCGATCGTGACGCCGGCCACCTCTGTGGGCTCCATCGCAAATGCCACGCCCAGCGATTTCAGCCTCTCATGTTCGGCACGGATGTCCGAGACTCCGAAGGATGCCGCAGGGATGCTCTGCTCGAAGATCCCCTTCTGATATGCCTGCGATACCGGGTTGTCGTTTGGTTCAAGCAAAAGCTCGGTCCCATCCGGGTCATCGGGAGAAACAACGGTAAGCCACCGGTATTCTCCGACGGGGACATCCTGCTTCTTCACGAAGCCGAGCGACTCCGTGTAGAACTCCTCCGCCCGGGCCTGGTCGCTAACGAAAACGCTGGTGTGTGTGATGCGCATCTACGGCCTTCCGATCTTTCGTGCTGTCAAGTGAGCCATCTGTCCATAACAGTCCCGACGGGTTCATCGCCAAAGAAAATCACCGGTTACCCGCCAGCGCCGACCGCCGAATCTTAGCCAGCAGACAATCCACGCCGCTCTGTCCCCCGACTCTTGAGCCCAGAGGCCGACACAGCACATGTTACGGCACAACCGGACCGGGTCACTGTAAACTCTCCTCCAATGATCTCCATAAGCCCGGCCTGTGACTCGACGGAACCCTCGGCCCCTACGAGTCGCCCGACAGGATACTGCCGGATAGGACTCAGTATGGGTGACTCGGGCCCTTAGCCGCGGTTCACCCGCTCACGCCCCGGAGAAGATGTTTCCCGAATTCAGTTTGGCAGGAAGGACGGCCCTGGTCACCGGAGGTGGAAGGGGACTCGGCCGCGCCATAGCACTCGTTTTCGCCGAAGCCGGCGCCGAGGTCGTGGTCACCGCCCGGTCCGCACACCAGGTCGAGGCCGTTGCAGCCGAGATTGAGGCCGGAGGCGGCACCGCGCTAGCCCTGGTCTGCGACGTCGCCGACTCCGCCCAGGTCGACAGCACTGTCTTGGAGGCTACCGAACGGCTCGGCAAGATCGACGTACTCGTAAACAACGCCGGAGAGGTCACCGTGGGACCGACCGTACCCGTCCCCGATCCCCCGGAGAACGTCGACTGGCGCTGGCCCTCGGACCAGCGAATGAGCGACGCAGACTTTCGCCGCATCATCGGCACGAACCTTGAGGGCGCGTTCTACATGGCCCGGGCGGTGGCCCCGCAGATGATTGAGCGCAGATCTGGCAAGGTGATTAATGTTGCCAGTACCAGCGCCAATCTGGCCTTTCCATACGAGGCCGCCTACGGACCCAGCAAGGCGGCTGTGCAGATGCTGACCAAGGTGCTGGCCCTGGAATGGGGCGCATATAACGTGAACGTCAACGCCATCAGCCCGGGCTGGTTCAGGACCGAGATGACCGAACCGGGATTCAAAGACCCGGCGATCGCCGAGCTACGGATTGCATCGCTTCCGCTGGGACGCCTTACCGACGCGCGCGATCTGGGCCTGCTGGCCGTCTACCTGGCAAGCCCCGCCTCCGATTGGATGACCGGCCAGGTCATCGTGCTAGACGGAGGGGAGTCCGCTATTGCCTACGCCAACTAGTCTCAACCTGGTGGCCTGGCCGCGGCTCCGGCCCGGGGTCAACCCTGTTCACCACACCAGGCTAGAGCCCGGCTCTCCAGACTGTTCACCCAGGGGCCCTTTGCATTCATGTACGCAATCCGGTCTCCCGGGTATGACGCCGCAGCTTCTGCCTTGATCGATCCGTACTGGCGAGCCTCCTCAGGATGGGCCATCAGATAGTCCCGCATGGCCAGGTGGCGCCCCTCGTGAACGCTGCCTGCCTCGCACACATGTACGTGGTAGCGACGGGGCCTCTGGCGTGGCCTGCCAAAAAAATGAAAGTCGGGAATCTCAGCGTAATAGTTAAAGGCGTACCCGATCCGCTGAAGAGGGTCCCGGTATGACGGTAAGTCAGCTATGTCTGCGACGGTGACGAGAATGTCCACGATGGGCTTTGACCGAAGTCCCCGAACCGCTGTCGATCCTACATGGTGAATGTCGATCGCCGTGTCACCTAGTACACCGCGGATCTTCGCCGCCTCCGCCGAAAAGAGCTGGGGCCATGTCGGATCGTACGGGACGATGCGGATCGCAGGGTCCACCTCCGGGTCCCGGGGAAAATCAGCTTCAGCGTAGGCGACGTACTCTGGAACCTGGGGAATTGCCCTCACGCGTTCTCGCAGGAAGACCGGAAAGAGGCCGGCCTGCTCTAAGTCATCCAGTCGCACCCACTGGAACGTTGTGCCCAACTCTCTCCCTTCAAATGGACCTTGCCGGTGCAGAACTTCAGCCCCATGGGCGAACTCGATCATGAAGTACAGAACGATCTCCTGATATCTGACGCCATCCAACTCGAATAGGTTGTCCGCGACGACGACGAGTCGCCCTACCGTCACCTCTTCGCCCAGTTCCTCCTTGACTTCCCTTGTCAGCGCATCGACGGCGTTCTCACCGAACTCCACACGACCGCCGGGGGCAAAACAGAATCCGTGCTCGAGATTCTTCTCGACAAGCAGGCGCTCCTCGTGCACTGCGATGCCGCCGGCGCGGTACATGAACGTGATGCCCTTGCCAGACGACATGACCATATCGACAGATGTCATTGCGCTTGCCGTCGGCCCCCCGGCGAAAGATCTCTACCCATAGCTATGCAACGGCTTCCAGCGGGTCGCCGACGAGTAGCGGCACTTTCCTGATGTCACCGAGCTTCTCATATGCCTTATCTGGCGCCTTCTCAATCTTGCTCCAGGCGCTTGCCCATACTCACGACATCATCCACCGAATATCCAATGCCCCTGTAGAACTCAACCACATCAACGTTCGAACTTCTGACCTGCAGATTGATCTTGGGACAGCCCATGTCCCTCAGAAGTTCCTCCGCTTCGCCCAACAGACAGCGAGCGAAGCCTCGCTTTCGGTACTCAGTAGCGACCGCCAGGTAGTTGACCCAACCACGATGGCCCTCGTAACCGGCCATCACGGTCGCAACCAGCTCCGAATGCAGCGTCCCAACGAGAAACAACTGACGCTGGATGCCCAGCTTTCTGCAGATGTCCTTGACTGGATCGTTCCAGGGAACCACCAGTCCACACTCGCGCCATAAGGCTACGACGTCATCCTGGTCGGATTCGCGGTAGGCCCGAATCTTTAGTTCCGTCCCGCCCTCTCTGGCCATGTAATCGTGTTCCCCCAACGCCGCGCTGGCTACACCTCCGTAAACGGTTCGCCTCAGAGAGCCGTCTTGGGGCGCTCCTTGGACGGATCCACAAATGGGACCTGGACCACCTCGGCGTCAACGATTCCATCCGGTGGCAGTTGCACCTTGACCCTTGTGCCCCGATTCCAGTGGGAGCGGGGCATGACCGCTAGGGCGATATTCGAATCCAGGTTTGGCGACCAGAATGCACTGGTGACGTAGCCGACGTCTTCGTCGGTCTGGGCGTCCTTGACCGGGTAAAAGGCCTCGTTGTACCAGGTTATCGGGTCTCCTCCCATCTTCAGGCCAACCAGGCGCTGCGTGACGCCCTCAGCCTTGATCCTGGCCAATGCGTCTTTTCCTATGAAGCTTCGCTTGCCAAGGTCGACCTGCCAGCCGAGCCGGACCTCATAGGGGTTGTTCTCTATGTCCATGTCCTGGCCGTAGGAGAGGATCCCGGCTTCCAGGCGGCGGATGTGGCTGGGGGCGATCACCCGCAGGCCGAACTCGCCACCCTGCTCGAGGATGTAAGGCCAGATGTCGTCGGCGTATAGCGTGGCATCGTGCAGGTAGATCTCGAAGCCCACCTCGGCCGAGAAACCCGTGCGGGAGATCGTCACGGCGCGGTCGTTCAGGGTCTCATGGATCAGGCCGTAGTAAGGGATCTTCCTGAGATGGGAGCCGAACATCTTCTCCATCAGCGATGCTGACTTGGGCCCCTGTATCTGCAGTGGTGAGACGTCGATCTCGTTGATCTCGACGTTGTGCCGGGCGAAGGCGTTGACCCCCTGCGCCCAGAGAAGGACATCGGAATCGGAGATGCTCAGCCAGAACTCGTCATCGGCCACGCGCAAGAGTACCGGATCGTTGATGATGCCTCCGTGCTGGTTGCAAAGGATCACGTAGCGCGCCTGCATCGTCGGCAACAGGGTATGGACGTCACGAGTAATGAGAAGGTCCACAAAATCGGCGGCGTCCGGACCCTTGATCTGTATCTGGCGCTCGACCGCGACGTCCCACATGCTGACGTGCTGGGTGAGGTACCTGTACTCGCCCAACAGTCCTCCATCCTCGGGACTAAAGTACGCGCGAGGGTGGTACATGTGGTTATAGGTCGTATATGCCCAGCATCCCGCCTCCTTGGACAGGTGCCACCAGGGGGACTTCCTGATGCGGGTGGATATAAGCATCCGGGCATCGCTGTTCCCGCTCTGCCGGAGATTGATCGGCACCCTGCGTCGCTTCAGACCGTCGATTGTCAGGCTGGCAGCCATCTGGACACCTCCATTCGAATGGGACTCTATTACCGATTCCGCTTCGTTCCTAGGGGGCGAAAGGTCAGGGCTGGCTAGGCTTTCATCCGCCTGCCCTCCGGGTCGAAGAGTGGCTCACTCGCCACAGTAGCCCGGTGGCGATCGCCAAAGTAGAGGATCTCGACCTTCGTTCCGGGCTCCGCGTAGGCAAGCGGCAGATAGCCGTAGGCGATGCCGCGGTCTATGGAGTGTCCGTAGTTGGCACTGGTCACGTAGCCGAGCACCCGATCACCGTCCAGGATCGGCTCGCTGCCGACGACCACCATGTTCCGATCGTCGAAGGTCATGCACCGCAACCTGCGCGTAAGGCCCTGCTCCCGCGATTCGCCGAGGGCCTCCCTGCCGATGAAGTCTCCCTTGCCCATCTTCACCGCAAACCCTATGCCCGCCTCGAAGGGGTTGAACTCGGTGTGGATGTCGCTTCCCCACAGGCGGTACCCCTTCTCCAAGCGCAGCGAGTCGAAGGCGCCACCGCCGGCGGCGATGAGGCCAAGCGGCCTGCCCGCCTGCCAGAGCGTGTCCCAGAGTCGCAGCCCCTGCTCTGTGGGGGCGTAGATCTCCCAGCCCAGCTCGCCGACGTAGGAGATCCGCAGCGCCAGCGCCGGAACCTCTCCCACGCTTACGTCCTTTGCGGTCAGATATGGAAACGCACCGTTGCTCAGGTCATCCTCGCAGACGGCGCTGAGCAGGTCGCGGGCCCTGGGCCCCCAAAGGCCTATGCAGCAGAGATCGGTCGAGATGTCGGCCACGCTGACCGAGCGGTCGTTCGGTAGGTGCGACCGGATCCACTCAAGGTCGTGCAGCCCCATCGCTCCGCCGGTGACCACAAGGAATCGCTCCACGGCAAGCCGCGTGACCGTCAGGTCGCACTTTATTCCGCCGCTGGGAGTGAGCATCGACGTATACGTGATCGACCCGACTGGCCTGTCCATCTGGTTTGACGCCAGTCGCTGCAGGGCCGCGAGCGCGCCGGGGCCGGTCAACTCGAACTTGGCGAACGGGGTGAGGTCGAACAGGGCCACGCGCTCCCGGGTGGCCACGTGCTCTGCTGCGACCGTCGGCGACCATTCCCGCGCGGCCCATCCCGTGCGAGGCCGTCCGGCGGCGGTGACGGAATCGAGTAGATCCCGGTTTGCTTCGTACCAGCGGGGACGCTCCCATCCCGCATCCTCAAAGAAAACGGCGCCGAGCTCTTTCTGCCTGCCGAAAAATGGCGTGAGCCTTATGTTTCGCGGCTCATCCGCCTGCTGGAGGGGGTGGATGATGTCGTACACCTCGCGATATTGCCGGGAGGCGCGGGCCCGGACATACGGTCGGCCAAGGGCGTGGGGGTGGAAGCGTCGGATATCGCACTCGCGGAGATCGACGGCCGGCTCGCCGCCCACGATCCACTCGGCGACGGCCCTGCCGACGCCCCCGGCGTGCGTTATCCACACCGCCTGCGCCGACCAGAATCCCCGCACCAGGGGCGATTCGCCGAGCACGGGAAAGCCGTCGACGGTGAAAGAGAACAGGCCGTTGAACCTACGCGTCAACCCGGCACCCGAAACGCCCGGGATCACCTCCCGTGCCGCCGTCATCGCGGCCTTGAAATGACCCGGCGTAAAGGGCATCTCGGCCGGAGCGGTGCAGTCCTGTCCGTAGCGAGGGATCTCCTCGGACTCAACGAGCAGGGGTTCGTGGCGGTATGAGCCTATGCCGATCGCCTCGTTCTCCTGCCTAAAGTACATGGACCTGTCCTGGTGCCGAAGGAACGGCATGGATATCTCATCGGCCGCACCCGACAGCCCGGGCAAGGGCGTGGTAACAGCGTAGATGTGCTGCATCGGCGAAAGCGGAATCGGGACGCCGGCAAGAGCGCACAGCCTGGGCGCCCAGATGCCGACGGCGGATACCATCAGGTCCGTTTCAATATTTCCGCCCGTGGTGTGAACAGCGGTGACGCGCCCATTTGCGATTCCGAAGCCCGTAACCTCCACGTTGCCGTAGAATCTGGCGCCTTTGCGCTGGGCGCTGCGCGCCATCGCCTCGGCCGGCCTTATCGCCCTCGTGTGGACATCCGAGGGGACGTAGAGCGAACCCAGTATGCGCTCCGAAACCATGGGGAACAGGTCCCTCGTCTCGGCAGCGCCAAGGACATGGGCCTCGACACCCCAGCTCAGGCCGAGCCCGACCTTCCTCCTTAGGTCTGCCAGCCGCTCGGGCGTCCAGGCCACCTCCAGGCTGCCGACCGCCTTGGCACATGGAACACCGTCGAGCTCCATTTGCGACCACAGGTCGACCGTGTAGCTCGCGAACCTCGTCATGGTCCTTGAGGGATTGATCTGGAATACGAGGCCCGGAGCGTGCGACGTGGAGCCGCCCGTCTCAAACAGCGCACCCTGGTCGACTACGACGATGTCCCGCCAGCCGAGCTCGGCCAGATGATACGCCACGCTGCACCCGGCGATCCCCGCGCCAATGACGACAGCTTGGGCATGTCTCGGAAGCGTATCGACAGGCATCTCGTATGCCCCCGCAGGCTCAGACCACGAAGTGCTACTGCATGATACGGGTTGTAGCGGACTGTGCTCTAGGGGCCCTCCTGGTACTCAATGCCAGGATTCTCATCACTAGTTTGGTAGGCCGCTGGACTGGGAGATTTTCAGCCTGATTGTTTCAATGAGATTGGCAGGGCGAGTAGAGCGAGGCCCAGCCTGGAGACCCTCTAACCGGATCGCGGTATTCGGCTGCTCGGCGGCGGGTTCTGCCCGTAGCGCCTACGTACTTGATGTCACCTTGTCAGCGATGGGTTGCATCACCTCCCGGCTTGCGGCGTGGGATACACTGCGGCAGGCTGGGAAGGCAGGCCTCACGACCTTCAAAACGTCCAAATCCAGGAGGAAACTGAATGGCGGACGTCCCCTTGTTCCCCGTAACGGTCGTTGGAAGCTGGCCCCGCTCCACCGATCTGGTTCGGGCCCTGCGTCGCAAAGAAACGGGCGAGATCTCCCTGGATGATTTCAACTCCGTGGCCGACGGCGAAGTCCTGGCCTGCATCCGGGCACAGGAAGCGGCAGGGGTGGACATCGTAAGCGACGGGGAGCAGCGCCGGGACAACTTCTACTCCTTTGCCGTGGACAAGCTGACGGGCATGCGGCTGATGAAGGTTTCGGAGCTACTGGACTATTCCCGGGATCGGGCCCGGATGGAAGAGATGCTGCGGGCCTTGGACGTTCCGTCTTTTGCAATCAAGAGCCCCATCGTGGTTGACCGCATTGGGAAGCGTCAGGGACTGGCTCTCGATGAACTGGCCTTCATGCGGGAGCACACTGATCGGCAAATCAAGATTCCCCTACCCGGTCCCTATATGCTGACCCGCTCCAGCTGGTTCGAAGGTCTCTCCGACCGGGTTTATCCCGATCCCGAAGACTTGGCCGCCGACGTGGTGGCCATCCTCCGAGAAGAGATAATCTCTTTGCGCGACGGGGGCTGCGACTTCGTTCAGTTGGATGAGCCCATCCTCAGCCAGGTGGTGTTCGGCGAGGAGAGCAGCGAGACCTTCATGTGCGCTGCCCTGCCCAACCGCCGGGATCCGACTGACGAACTGGAATTCGCGGTTCGCCTGATGAACCACACCACGGAAGGAATCAGCGGAATCAGGACCGGGGTCCACGTCTGCCGCGGCAACTGGAGCCGGCGGGAAGACGTGCTGCTTACCGGCAACTACGGGCCTATGCTGCCCTACCTTACACAGATGAACATCGATCAGCTGGTGCTGGAGTGCGCCACGCCCCGGGCGGGCGAGATGGACGTTTTCAAGGAATACGATAACAAGCAGGAAATCGGCTTCGGAGTGGTGAATCCTCGGACCGACGACATCGAACCTCAGGAGCAGATCGTCGCCCGGGTCAAGGAGCTCCTTCAGTACTTCGACCGGGACAAAATCTACCTCAACCCGGACTGCGGCTTCGGTACCTTCGCCGAAAGAAACGTCAACACCCACGAGATCGCCTCCAGGAAAATGCAGGTGATCGCCCGGGCCGCAGAACAGCTCAGGGCGGAGTATCGGTAACGGCAGAATTCGGGATTTCACCGGATAAGACCAAAGGAGTTGGAATTGGCAGAAGAAAGAGACCTTAACGGACTGCCTCGGGAGAAACTGGTCGAAGTCCTGGATTCCTTTAGGGACCCGGACGTCTTTGATGCGGTAACCGGACCCTGGAAGTCGCGAGTGGTCTGGCAGGACGGGATGCGGGCGCGCGCCTACATGCGTAACCATCAGGTTGACATGGACGAGCCAGGCGACCTGACCGCCACCGACGTCGCCGCCAGCGCCCACGAGCAGTTGCTGTCGGCCATCGGCAGCTGTATGACCGTGGGCTTCGTGGTCAACGCCACTAGGCAGGGAGTTCGCGTCCTTGACCTGGAGGTGGCCGTCGAAGGGTATTTCGACAACATCCGCAAGTGGGCCGGGGTCGCGGACGAGGGAAACCCGGGTTACGGGAGGATTTCGGCCAAGTGCTTCGTGCGCGCCGACGCAGACGAGGAGACCCTGCGAGGAATCTGGCGTCTGGCGGTGGAGGGCTCCCCGGTCACGCAGTCGGTAGCCAACCCGACCTCGGTCGAGACCGACTTTGAAATGGTCGGTTAGTGGCCACATTCGTTTCGGCGGATTGGGTCTCTGATCACATCGGCCGGCCGGGATACCTGATAGTTGACCCCCGCTCGGCCATGCAATACCTAATGGGCCACCTGAGAGGGGCGGTCAGCGTTCCCTTAAGGGAGCTGCAGTGCCCGGACGGGCGTCTCGGCCAGCCGGAGCAGCTTGCCGCCGTCTTTGGCAAGGCAGGGCTGGGCGACGGCGTGTCCCCGGTGCTCTACGACCATCGGGATGGCCGCAATGCAGCCATGGCAGCGTGGGTCCTGGAATACCTAGGCCGCGGCGACGTTCACGTCATGGACTTGCTCTACGACGCCTGGAAGGACCAGGGCCGGGAGGTTCTGTACAAGCCCGTCCCAACCGAGCCGAAACTCTTCTCGGTGTGCCTCAACCCGTCCGTGCGAGCCACCATGAACGAGGTGGCCGATTCCGGCGCTACGAGACTGTTGGATATCCGCTCCCCGGAGGAGTTTCTCGGACAAGCAGAAATGGACCATCGCCCAGGGCACATTCCCGGCGCCGTAAATCTTCCCCACTCGGAACTGGCCGGCGCCGATGGGAGGCTTCTCATTGAGCCA
This sequence comes from Dehalococcoidia bacterium, assembly GCA_965207145.1. Taxonomy (GTDB): domain Bacteria; phylum Chloroflexota; class Dehalococcoidia; order Lucifugimonadales; family UBA2962; genus CAUZIR01. Next base: position 2,429,403 of record OZ242262.1, read on the forward strand.
GGTCTGCTTCGCCAGCGGCTGGCAGCCGCGAGTATCACTCCTTGCGACCCTGTGGTGGCCTACTGCAGGAGCGGAGTCCGAGCCTCGCTGGCCTACCTCTCTATGCAGCAGGCCGGATACGACGTCCGCCTCTACGACGGCTCTTACGCGGAATGGATGGACAGCGGGAATAGCGTGGAAATCTAGCCCGTCTCAGCCAAACCCCTTCCTCCTCAGGAAGGCGGAGATCCTCCCGGGCCCGGTGCGGGGGCTGTCAGAGTTCACAGGTGAGACCTTCGGTCCAGGAGTCAAGAGGCCATTCAGCCGAACGGCACTTCGCCAAGTCCCTTCCATGTAGTCGAGTGCGTAGGACAGGACCCACATCTGGCGCCGTATCCCGGAGGCTTAGTCGGCCCAAGGGCTACGAATCGACTTGCCAAAGAGGGTTAGAGTTCGTCAGGCAAGAGTGCGTCGACCCGTGACCGGCGCGCCGCGAGAGCGACCCGCTCCCCCCAATTCTTATGCCACCTGCAGGCTGGATAGTCCGAGTCGTGCGGCCTAACGCCGAATGTGGCGCAGGATGATATCGGCCGACGCGTCAGCCTTCCCGTTCACATGGTCCGGAAATGGCGCTTGGCGCGAGTGTCCAGCGAACCCTATCTCCGGGGCGATGAGACGCCGCCCTTCCCCTACGCACTGACGGGGAGCCGTTCGTTCCCCTAGTTGCTCAACCGGAAGGGAGGATACCGGTCTGTCGTCATCAGGAAGGCGTAAGCGCCCACACGATAGCCCCACCGCATCACGCCCACGACGAAATCGAACAACCCCCGCGGGTATCGGCCCGTTACCAGGATCAACACCCAGGCCAGTATGGTGACCAGGATTGCCACGACCACAAGAACGGCGAGAGCAATGTAGTGAGGAATAGCCAGTAGCCATTTTACGATCGGCAGGAACCGGTTCAGATCACTCTCGGCGTTTGGATATTCAATGTGCAGGTGCACGGACTGCTCTTCGTCCGTGGACGGATACTCGTCACGTAGCAGCAACACGTATGCCTCTATCCTCGCGGCAAACCGGCTGAGCTCCAGATTCCAGTTGAACCACCACTTCGGATACTTTTTGCGGAACAGGATCATCAGCAGGGGTCCGAAGACCAAGAACCCGCCAGCATAGATGGGCATGAGCGCCTCGTTAAGTTCCGGGTCTCCCATGTCGAAAAAGCCGCCTATGAACGCGGACAACACGAGGATTGGTATGGCCAGAATTATTCGCGGCAAGACCGACAGCCGGTTGCTCGATTCCTGGTAGTCGACAGAAAACTGCACCGGATAGTCGGATCTACCCGCTTCATTCTGGGAGTCGCTGTTCACCATAAAGCCCTCCGTGTAAACCTGCTACGCGGCCCCTAGGCCAGCGGCGCGCAGCATAGCAGAATGAGGCAGTACCTTCCTCCAATTCCACTCCTGCGAATGCGGCCATACGGCTCTCTATCGGAAGATAGGGCGGCCACTAGCCGGAAACCTAGTTGAAAGTGAAATAGGTGACGATGTCTGGGGGCGGCGCAAGGCCGTGGGGAGGAGGAAGGTGTCTGAGCCGGAGGTCTAGCGGCACGTCAAGTCTACATTGGCTTCTTGGGTCGCCTGTGGAACCTGCCATCGCTTGTGGTGTTGTGTCTGGGGTTAAGTCCGTGCCTCTTGCGGAACGAGGCAAGCTTGCCCCGCTCGACGCTTTCGGCGGACTTTCGGGATATGGGCTTGGTCTCCACGACCAGCCTGTCCCCGTGACCGAGTTTGCCGCTCTTGCGGTGTTCGGCCGAGCGGCGCCTGGGATTGTTAGTTGTGCCCACGTACTTGGTGTTGCCCCGGCGGTCCTTGATCGAATACTGGACCGCCTTCCCCGACCTGATGCGCCCCTTGCTTGGACCAGCGCCTCCACCCCCGGAATTCCGGCGAGCGCTCCCCCTTCCACCGGAATTGCGCCGGACACCACCACCCCTGTAGCCATAACCTCTAGCCATATCCAGACTCCTTCCACCATTAAGAAAGGATTGCCGCGGCGGTGTAGCCCTAAGCAGACTCTAGGGGGCCGATACCGCAGCCTCCCGGGATTGCTGGCTAGGCCAGCTTTCCGATCAATGGCTTCGATCTCAATTACACCCTCGGCAGTCGAGTGGAGGCTAAAGCTGGAGTTACCGACCCTTCATCTGCGAATCAAGCGGGCCCAGACTCGCGCCTGCGAATCGCTTCCTTCTACGATCAGAATGTTGGCCTTCGTCGCCCGACGGCGAACGTCGTCCAGGGCTGCGTACTCGGCTGAGCCGATGTACCCCCTTTGCCGCATTGAGGCTGTCGAACTCCAGGGTAACGAAGCGCTTCGGCATTCAGTCGCTCTGAATTGCCTCAGTGCTGCTGGTCCGAACGAGGATTCGTCCACCATGCGCAGCGACGGCCGCAGGGACCTTCCCGGCGAGCTCGGAGTACGCCTCGGTGTCGATGATTTCAGCGTCCATGACGAAGCAGCTCCTCATCCCCTCATTCCTTTTGATGTACGCCTGCACACTCCTAGCGCATGTAGTCTCGGCTGAGGGCAAAGAAGCTGAACTTGTGGCCCGACACTAGGGCAGGGCCCCGCATCAGCCAATCCCTCTTCACTCCTCCTTAATCGGCCCGTCGTGGCGGATCGTCATTGAACAGACGCGCGGGATGAAAGGCTGATCGCCGACCCACCATCGGCGGTCCCAGACCGCCGCGGGAAACAGTTTCTTGCTGCGGTACTTAACGAGGTCTTTCCAGTCGGCATGGCATGCGAAGGGCACCTGATCCCTGCCCTCGCGCATCTCATCTGCCCCAAGGAATCCCAGGTAGACGAGCACCACGGGATAGCCGAGCTGCGTCAGCTTCCATGACCAGGCAAAGCGGTTGGCCATCTGATAGTAATGCTCATGTGACAGGGCCCAAGTGTGGCCTGTCCAGACGGACAGCGAGGAGTTCGCTTCCTTTATACACCGGGCGATTCGCTCAAGGTTGGCGGGCCCCGCCTTGACTCTGTCCTCCGTCTTGAGTTCTCCGGTGTGCGCCTTTGCCTCCACCAGGAGAAACCCCTTGCGCCCGTCGATAGTCAGGGTGCTGGCGATGTCCCACGTCGGCGTTCGAACGTTTCCCCCCGGGACCGCCAGCCACCATTTACGCAGAGCTTCACGTTCCTGAACAGGCGGGAGCAATCTCCAAGCCTTGTCCATCTGCGCTTCTTCCGCCTGGCAGAATCCCTCCGGCATCCAAGAATCTTCTGCCGACACGAATCCCCACGGCTCGGCAAGCGCGCTGAGCCGACCGGCTACTTCTTCGGGTGCACCATGCGTCAACCAGTGGCAGCGGGGCTTGCTGCCCTTTTGCTCATCCGGCCCCAGTTCTTTCAATAGCCTGTCCATTCAAAGTGACCTCCGTTACTGTGCGCTCTCGCGAACCCCGCCACCTAGGCACGGCTCTCCTAGCAGCATTTGGGCGGGATGGGAATCTTGGCTAAGCAGCCCGATGTCCTCATCGTCCATCCGATCCACATCGCCATTCGGCGGAGGTCCGCGCATAGGCAACGATCGAGCGCAAGTCGACGCAATGCAATCGGGTATCTGCGGGAGCCTCGAGAAATCTGCAGGCATGTTTCGAGAGGCGGCGTTGACAACCACCTCCGCCCTTGACTTCTCGCAACCCTAACCTCCCCTTATCCAGACACGGATGGCCGATGCCATCAAGGCTACCGACAGTCCCCACATGACGATGCCCAGCAAGACGTCCTCGCTCAGGTTCAGCAGGCCTATGTAGAAACACGTGCCGGCGAGCACGGCCAGAACGACCACCAGCCCCACTAGGCGACTTCCAAGAGGACGACGCCCAGGAGTCCCAGCATGCAGAGTACGAGAAGGGCCGCGATGACAGAGTCGGTGAATCGACTCACGGTCTGAGACCGATGCGCAGTAACCTGGCAACGACGATCAGCAAGACGCACACGGCTACCCCCCAGACGACATAGGCCAACGTCGCGCTCTTCTGAAGGCCAATGCCAAGGCCGAGGTAGAAGAGCACGGCCGCGACCAAGAGCAGGGTGACGGGGTGCAGCAATAGTCTCAGGAGGCGCATTGCAGGCGATCCGAGTTGGCCAGTAGCTTGCGGTTGCTGCCACTTAGGGCATCTTCGGCATGTTGCAATTCCTCGTCTAATTCCTGCTCGTCCTTCTTGCTTCCTTCCCCTAACAACCCCAGTTCCAATCGACTCTTCTCCTCGTCTAGCTCGCTCACCCGCTCGTGATTGCGTTCTTCGTAGGACGCGCCCCGTCCCTGCATTGGCTTCGCCATGTCCAAGACGCATAGCGATCCGACAACGACCTTAAGGACATTTATCCGGGCCTCGGGAAAGCCATGCAGCTCTTTCGCATAGTTCCCTTGGTCGAAACGCACGAGACTGGCGTGTGTCTTGTTGAGGAAAAGCGAACTGCCCTGGCCGTAGTCCTCGAGATCGGCTTGCTCGCACGTTCCTCGCGTGCCCCTGAGCGGTCGTTCGGGGCTCGGAGTCTCCGCAGCCGATGAACGCGGCGCTTACCTGAGAGCAGGGCCGCTGGCCTAAATGCACTCTTGCGCTTCGTCATTTGCCCCTTCCTCTCTGTTCCATTCGTTTGACAGCCACACGGCCATGTCCCTGATGATGGCGACTATTGGGGGGCCAATGATGATTCCCCATATTCCGAAGTACTTGCCGGCGACCACGATGATCACTGTCAGCCAAACGGGATGAATGCGAAGGGCGTTGCTCTGCACCCGCCCCTCGATGAACATGTTTGAAAACAGTTGTACGCCCACGTAGAACAAGGCCACCCACAAAAGCTTCTCAGGGGCGACGGCAAGGGTGACAAGCAGGCCGAACAGAGCGCCTATCCATGGTCCTACGATGGGCACTAGCTGGGTGAGGCCCGCCGCAAGGCCAAGTACGAAGGCATAGGGCACTCCCATCAGCTTCAGGGACACGCCGATTATGAGACCGAGCGTAAGCTGGCCCCGAATGTAGCTGCCCAGCGTTCCGCCGGCGATGCCGAACAATTCCCTGACATAAGGCTTCAGGTCGGTTGGGAACGGAGCGAAGAGACCGTCTCTGATGCGCTCAGAGTCCTTCAGAAGTCCGTAAACCATCACGGGCGTAGCGGCCAGACCAAGGATGATGGAGAACGAACTGGCCAGAGTGCTAAACGTGCCCTTTACAAAATCCACAGCGACGTTGCCGATGAGGCCGCCGGCGCTGTCCAGAAACTCCTGTATCCGGTCCTTGACGTTCTCCGGAATCTGCTCCGTGTATCTGCCTATGAGGTCTTCCAGGCTTGCGCGGACCCTTGCAAAAAGATCGGGCAATTCCTGGGCGAACCGCTGGCTGTCTTCGACAATCGCCGGAATGAGCAGGGCCAGCGTTCCGGCTATGGCCGCTATGGCAATGGCGTAGATGATGCCGATGGCCAGCTTTCGGCTCAAAGCCGGGCGTCGCTCTCTCCAGGGCATAGCACGCTCGATGAGGCGAACGGGGCCGAGCAAGATGAAGGCGAGTACGACGCTCAGGCCAAGGGTGAGCAGGATCGTGCCCAGGAGATAGAGGATCAGCAGCGAGATTACGGCCGCCGCAACGGCGGCTACCAGCAAGCTTCGCCTGCGGTCTAGTGGCCAGCGCATTAGGCGAACCAAATCCCGCTTAGGTGATCCACTATCGTTAAGTTCAGAATCCGCCTGCCTTGTTTCCCCCCGACCTGAAGAGCAAACGACCTTGAGCGTGATCAAGCCCAAAGCCCTGAGGTGAAGGGGTCTCTGTCCCTGAGAGGTGAGTATTTACGACATACGGGATTCTGATAACGAGTCGGGACAGAGACCCCGGGGGAAATCAGACCTGATCGTTGATGTCACGCGCGATGTCTTCGCGGCACCTCGGCGTAGTCAACAATTCCAGCGCGTTGGCTACTGTCTCGTTGAACTGAATGTGCGTATCGAGCAAGTCGAGCATGATCCACCCTGGCGCTGAGTCCGGCGACCGGCAAGTTGACAGCATCGACCTTCGTCAAGAGGACCACAACATTCGTCTCAAGGCTGACGACCCTTGTCGCGAACTGTTAGGCATCCCCCTCGAGGTGGACCTCAACATCCGCTCAGATCCCCGAATCTCCTGCGGAAAAAGGCGGGTCGGACGGATGTCTTCAGATGGGACGTCACAATCACAAAGCTGATTACTCTCATAACTGAGGATGGCGATTCTTCAATTGCCGGTGCCTGTCGCGCCCTGCAAACCAAGCCACGCGCGTCCGCTAACAGTCATGTCTCCTAGGTACTATCACACGGCAACATTTAACTACCGTGTAATTTAGGGCGAATCATTGTGTCAGTTTTGTTTCAATAGTCGTCTCCAGTTAGAATCGAGTCCTGCTGGCACCCCCAGGTACTGAGAAGGAGGTGGGGAGATCGAGGTAACCGGCGGACCAGACTCGGAAGCCCTAGCGCAAGGGGACCGATTGTCACGGCTATGCGAGGCCAGCCTGCGCATCAACGAGAGTCTGGACGTGGACACAGTGCTGCAGGGGGTGCTGGACAGCGCCCGGTCACTGACTGGGGCCAGCTACGGGGCCTTCGTCCTGCTGGACGACTCTGGGCGGATAGAGGACTTCCTTTCGTCAGGGCTTACCGCCGAGGAGGCCCAGGGGATGTGGGACCTGGCGGACGGGATGCGGTTCTTCGAGCTGCTCACCATGACCGAGGGACCCCTCCGGCTGGCCGACATGCTGGGCCACATCAGGTGCCAGGGCCTTCCCGAGCTGCAGCCTCCCGTGGAGGTCGGCCCCTCGCTACCCCTCCTAGCAGCGCCGGTCCTTCATATGGGAAGGCGCGTCGGCCACATCTTCGTGGCAGAGAGAGATACGGGCGGGGAGTTTAGCCGGGAGGACGAGGAAACGCTGGTGATGTTCGCCTCCCAGGCAGCGCTGGTCATAGCCAACGCCCGGCGGCACCGGGACGAGCGGCGGGCCAGGGCCGACCTGGAGACGCTGATGGACACCGCTCCGGTGGGCGTGGTGGTCTTCGACGTCGCCAGCGGGACGGTGAAATCGTTGAATAGGGAGGCGAGACGCATAGTTGGGGACCTGCTCACTCCCGATGGGTCTGTGGAGCGTATGCTGAGCGTCCTCACCTTCAGGCGGGCCGACGGGCGGACGGTGTCATTGGAGGAACTCCCCTTGACCGAGGCGCTGAGCTCCGGAGAGACGGTGCGGGCTGAGGAGATCTCCGTCGAGCTGCCCGACGGGAGGTCGGTGACCACCCTGATCAACGCCACGGCCATCCGGTCGGAGGAGGGCGAAGTGGAGTCGGTCGTCGTCACCATGCAAGACCTGACACGCGTGGCGCAACTGGCGCGGCTGAGATCCGAGTTCCTAGGCATGGTCAGCCACGAGCTCCGCCTGCCGCTGACCTCCATCCGGGGCTCGGCCACAACCCTGCTGGACGAAGGCCCGGCCCTGGGTGCGGCCGAGATGCGCCAGTTCTTCCGGATCATCGTCGACCAAGCCGACCAGATGCGGGGCATGATCAGCGACCTGCTGGACGTGGCGCGCATCGAGACTGGCACGTTGTCGATATCCCCGGAACCGTTGGATGTGGCCGTCCTGGTGGACGACGCCCGGAATAGCTTCGAGCGCGGCGGCGGCCGACACAGGTTAGACGTCACCTTCGAGCCCCAGCTGCCCCAGGCGATGGCGGACCGGCAGCGCATAGTACAGGCATTGGGCAACCTACTGTCCAACGCGGCCAGGCATTCGGCTGAAGAATCGCCCATCGGGGTGAGTGCCCGGAGGCAGGGCGCGCACGTGGCGATCTCCGTGTCCGATAGAGGACAGGGAATCCCCGCCGAGGCGTTGCCCAACCTCTTTCGCAAGTTCACCCTCATCGACGGCTCCGAGAGAAGGCGCGACCCTGCGAGGTCGGGGCTTGGCCTGTCCATCTGCAAGGGGATCGTGGAGGCTCACGGCGGCCGCATCCGGGCCGAAAGCGAGGGGCCAGGCCAGGGCGCCTGCTTCACCTTCACCATTCCGGCAACGGAGCCAGCGTCGACCGAAGTCGCCGCATCCATCTCCCGCCGCGCGGCGCGACAACTGACGCGAGTCCTTGCAGTGGACGACGACCCCGAGGCTCTGCGGCAAATCCGCGAGGCTCTGGCGCGGACGGGCTACCACCCGGTGGTCACGGGCGACCCGGCGGAGGTACCCCGCCTGATGCAGGAGGAGCGTCCCCACCTGGTGCTGATGGACCTGATGCTGCCCGGTTGCGACGGCATCGGCCTGATGCGGGAAGTCCTGGCATCAACCGACGTGCCAGTGATCTTCGTCTCCGCCTACGGGCAGGAAGAGCTGGTGATCAAGGCGTTGGACATGGGGGCCGTCGACTATGTGGTCAAGCCCTTCTCCCCCTCTGAGCTGTCGGCGAGGATAAGGGCGGCGATGCGCCAACGGGCCGGGTTGGGACGGGCGGCTCAGCCGAGGCCCTATCTGCTGGGAGATCTGAGCATTGACTACGCCGAACGCCGGGTTGCTCTCGCTGGACGTAAGGTAGACGTCACCGCAACCGAGTACGCAGTGCTCTACGAACTCTCGGCCCATGCGGGAATGGTGCTGACACACGACCAGCTGCTGCTGCGGGTCTGGGGCATGAGCCACTCCGGAGATACGGGGCTGGTCCGCACCATAGTGACCCGGTTGCGAGGCAAACTGGGCGACAAAGCGGGCCATCCCCGCTACATCTTCACCGAGCCCCGCGTCGGCTATCGCATGCCTCGGGGGGAAGTGGTGGCGAATGAGGGCGCATCTCTCTGACCCGCATGAGTTCCTGATACCAGTAGCTGCTTTAGGGCCACCAGCTCTTGAATCGATCCTGCAGTCAGGTTGATGGTGACAGGGACCGGCCCTCTCTAGTAACGGTGGCTGAAGACCTCGACCAGGAACTCCGCACCGGTCTTGGGCAGCAGGAGGGGACGGCCTAGATGTGGAAGGTGTCCAAGCTCTTTGTGGAAGGCAAGCGAACCGCCCCTGTCCTCCGTTCCACTATGCGATGATGGCCATCGACCATCTCGAACTCTGAGAGCCTGAGCATGAGATTCAGCATGCTGTCATGGCTTCGTACGCTGGCGTCGCGCTGGGTGTTCCCAACGAAAGGCGCCGGGCCGTCCAAGATGGTTATGTACACCCCGGGAGGGCCCATCCCCATCCGGCAGACGAAGCTTGCCCCCGATGGTGTGGACTTCTCCGAGGACCTATCGGAGGCCGGGTGGGTGGAGGAGAGTCTGTCGAACTTCGGCACGCTGAGGTCCTTGCTTCCAGATGGGTTCGCTGCGTATGCCCGGTTACTTCATCCAGCCTATCTGGACGGTGACGAGGCGCAACCGGTCCGATGGTCTACGGTGGCTTCTTGGACGGGAAGAACCGTCCATCCCCTGATGCAGTTCGAGCGCATCGCGGGGCTGAGTGAAGACTCCGGCGTCATGTACGAGGACCCGCCATGGGGTTCCCATCCGCGGGTCGGATCAATCCCTGAAGCGGAATGCCGTGCCCTTGTTCAGACGCTCAGGAGCTTCACCGCAACTCCTGACAGTTGCTATTTCTGCCTCTGGGAGGGCTACGGGAACATCGACACCCGCCTTTACAAGGCCAATGCCAGGGTAAGAGCGCCGGGACGAGACTACCTGCTGTTCCGCGGTCCCGTCGACTCCATCATGGCATTTCTTGCCGGAGATCGGCCTTTCCGGCGGCACTCCCCAAACATATGGTGGCCGGAGGATCGGGCCTGGTGCGTTGCGACCGACATTGACCTGTACGACACCTACGTTGGCGGGAGCCAGGAGTGCATCGGAGCGGTTATGAGTAACCCGAGCCTGGAGGCGCTCCCTACAGCACTTGACGCCAGTGTGAGCCAGGGCAGAGACATCATCAATTCTGCTGAAAGATCCGGGGGCGGCTGCAAGTGAGAGATAGCGTCTCTCTCCCGTAACTATTGCTCCTGTCCACCAACGGGCCCTTAGCACCGTGAGCTAAAGCGATGCGACGTATTGAAGAGTTCCTATGTCGTGATTTTGGTGCGTAAGCATCACTTAACGCTTGGTCGACTGGGGTTCGGCAGGCCGACAGGTTCTCGGTATGTTAAGTCCGTTAGATAGCGAAAGTCACCGCAGGTACGGTCGAGCCCGAGGCAAGCGGCCTCCGGTTACCCCGCACTTCAGTTCCGTTGACGACCTGTATTCACCGGACTTAGCTTTGTCTGGTAACTGGTCCATAACGCTGCAGCCGAGGTCGATTGGCCCCCCTCGTAACCGGCTTTGCCGCCGCGGAACGAAGAATCGAAACGGGTTGCGGTTGCCCAAATCGATGGACTGGCAGTCGCCTTAGCCCAAGGACCTATCGTCCTTGGGAGTTGGAATTCCGTGCCCTCCCTCCGTATCCGACTGGCGTCGAGACCGTAGAATGGTGACATTCGAGTCCATGGAATCCACAGTGAGCAGACCCACAAGCGAACAGATACGGGAGTCGTTTCTCTCCTACTTCGAGGACAAAGGTCACCTGCGCGTGGCCAGTTCGTCCCTGATACCGGTCGGCGACCCGACGCTGCTGTTGACCACCGCCGGCATGGTGCAGTTCAAGCCCTACTTTGCGGGTGAGACGGAGCCTCCGAACAGGCGGCTGGCATCGTCTCAAAAGTCTTTCCGGGCCGTCGATGTTGACGAGGTGGGCGACTCCACCCACCTGACATTGTTCGAGATGCTGGGAAACTTCAGCATCGGCGACTACTTCAAGGAGGGCGCAATCGAGTTCGGGCTGGAGTGCCTGGATACGAAGATGGACCTGCCCAAAGAAAAGTTCGCCATCACCATCCACACCACCGATGACGAGGCGGAGGAACTGTGGGTTGCCGCGGGCATACCACGCGAGAAGATCTACCGCTTCGGCGACGAGGACAACTGGTGGGGACCCGCAGGCGACGAGGGACCTTGCGGTCCGTGCAGCGAACTTCACTACGACTCCGGGCCGCAGGCCGGCTGCCGTCAGCCGGATTGCGGGCCCAATTGTACCAATCCGGTCTCCGGTACGGGTGAGTCATGCACCCGGTACGTTGAACTGTGGAACCTGGTGTTCATGCAGTTCTACCACCACCTCGACGGCAACCGCACTCCCCTGCCCGCCCCCAGTGTAGACACCGGCATGGGCCTTGAGCGTCTGACGGTCGTCCTGCAGGGGGCTAGGGACATCTACGACACCGATCTGTTCCGGCCGCTGATCGAGAAGGTGGAGGAACTGTCAGGACATCGTTACGGAAGAGAAGGAGGGGGCGACGCCCAGTCCAGGACCGATGTGGCGATGCGGATCGTCGCTGAGCACGCCCGCAGCGCGACGTTCCTGATAGCGGACGGCGTCGTACCCGGCAACGAAGGGCGCGGCTACGTGCTTCGCAGGATCGTTCGAAGGGCGATCAGATTCGGTCGCCGGCTCGGACTAGACCAGAGCTTCCTGGGCGAGATCGCCGACGTCGTAGTAGGAAAGATGGGACCGGCCTACCCTGAGCTCAGGCTGCACGAGAACTTCGTAAAGACCGTGCTCGGTCTGGAAGAGGAACGTTTCCAGCAGGTCTTCCAGCAGGGCTATGCGATCCTGCATGACGGCCTTGAGGAAAACGGCTCTCTCCTTCCCGGAGAGCTCGCATTCAAGCTTTGGGACACCTATGGCTTTCCCCTTGAGATAACGTCTGAGATAGCGCGCGAGAGGGGGGCAACGGTGGATCTTGCCGGGTTCGAGGCGGAGATGGAGGCGCAGCGCGAGCGGGGCCGGGCCGCGGGCAAGTTCGGAGGAGACAGGTCCAGGATCAGGCTCTATGAGAGCCTTGCCGTCGGCTCGACCGATTTCCTGGGATACAGGCAGCTGGCCGCAGAGACCGTGGTGGTCGGGCTGATCGCAGAGGACGACGTCGCCGCCACCGTCTGCAAGGGCCAGGAGATCGAGATTGTCCTGCGGGAAACCCCGTTCTACCCGGAGGGAGGAGGGCAGATAGGCGACGCCGGCGAGGTATCGGGACCGGACGGGGAGCTTCGGATACGCGACACCCAGACGGTGATGCCCGGGCTTGTCGTCCATTTCGGAGAGGTCACCGAGGGCACAGTCTCGCTCGGGCAGACGGTCAGTGCCTACGTGCACCCGGTTCGCCGGGAGGACACCGCCCGCAATCACACCGCTACGCATCTGGTCCACGCCGCGCTCAGGCAGGTCCTGGGCACGCACGTGCGCCAGGCGGGCTCCCTGGTCGCCCCGGACCGGCTGCGCTTTGACTTTACCCACCCCAAGGCGGTCGAGCGCGACGAGATGGAGCTGGTCCAGCGGCTGGTCAACGAGAAGGTCCGGTCAAACGCCCGCGTCCAGTCCAGCGAGGACGACTACACCCATGCCATCGAACGGGGGGCCCTCGCCTTCTTCGGAGACAAGTACGAGCAGAAGGTGCGCCTTGTCGAGATCGCGAACGGGGCGACCTTCAGCTTCGAGGTTTGCGGCGGCACCCATGTGAAGGCGACCGGCGAGATTGGGACCGTCTACGTCCTGTCCGAGCAGAGCATCGGCTCCGGGATCCGCAGGCTCGAGGCCGTGAGCGGCAGGGCCGCAGAGCGCACCGTCTGGGACCGCTTCGGTCGCGAGGACAGGCTCGCCCACGCCCTGCAGGTAGGTGCCGGCGATATCGAGGAGCGAGTGCGCCGGCTGATGGAGGAAAACGAGCGGCTGCGCCGCCAGGCCGAGGTGGCCGAGCGCCGCAGCGCCCTGCAGGCGGCCGAGGGCCTGCTCGACGCCCGTGTGGACGTGGACGGAGTGCCGGTCATATCAGTGCGGGCAAGCGCCGCGGACATGGACGGGCTTCGAGAGGTCGGCGACTGGCTGCGGAGCAAGCTGGGCAGCGGCATCGTCGTCCTCGGCGCGGTGGTCAAGGACCGGCCCCAACTGGTAGCAATGGTCACCTCGGACCTCGTGGAAAGGGGCGTCGACGCCTCGGCTATCGCAAAGGGGGCGGCCAGAGTCATGCAGGGTGGCGGAGGAGGCAGGCCTGATGTGGCCCAAGCCGGCGGCAAGCTGGCGGGCAAGCTGGACGACTCCCTTGCGGAGGTCGAGGGCCTGGTCCGCAAGGCGCTTTCGGGCTAGGTCCGGCACCGCCCTCACATGGCCACGGTCAGCCGCGTCTACGTCGGCGTCGATCTAGGGGACAAGAGGATCGGGCTGGCAAAGAGCGACCCGCTCGGTCTGCTGGCCTCGCCCGTAGCGACGCTGAGGCGAAGGAGCCATTCTGCGGACGTCGATGCCATCGTCAGGTTCGCCTCGGAGTCCGGGGCGCTTGAAATAGTGGTCGGCATGCCCACATCCATGTCCGGCGAGACCGGTCCGCAGGCTCAGCGCACCGCCGACTTTGTAAGGTCGCTCTCGGGCCAGTCGCATGTGCCGGTGCGCACGCAGGACGAGCGCATGTCCTCCGTAGAGGCCGAGGCGATGCTCCGCGCGGCTGGCAAGAGGCCCTCAAGGGACAAGGCTTCCGTCGATGCGGCCGCCGCGGCGATCATCCTCCAGCGCTTTCTGGACAGGCTAAACTCCACCCCGCGCCGTCGCCGGCAGCCGACACGCTCCCCGAACCTGTAGACTCGGAGCGTGACCCACAGGCTCGGGGTGATCGGATACCCCCTCTCCCACTCGATATCGCCGCCGGTTCACCAGGCAGCGCTCGACCACCTGGGAATCGACGCTCGGTTCGAGGTCTGGGAGACCCTCCCGTCGGATCTGCCCGCGCTTGTCGACCGCATGCGTACCCCCGAGTTCATGGGCGCATCGGTGACTATCCCCCACAAGGAGACCGTCGCCGCCCTCATGGACGAGCTTAGCCCGGGGGCCGCGGCGATCGGGGCGGTTAACTGCATCGTAAACGTCAGCGGGCGGATGGTCGGTCACAACACCGACTGCGATGGCTTCATCACCGCCCTTGGAAGGTGCTCGGGCTTTAGCGCGAAAGGACGCAGCATCCTGCTCATCGGGGCGGGCGGGGCGGCCAAGGCGATAGGCCACGCGCTGCTGGGCGAGGGCGCCGCTTCGCTGACCATCGCCAACCGCACCCGCGCGAGGGCGGAGACTCTCGCCGCCGACCTTAACGGCGGCGCGGTTGCAGTCTCGCTGGACCCTTCGGACCTTGCGGGCCCGGCCGCAGGAGCCGACCTGATTGTTAACTCAACGTCGGTCGGGATGAGCAGCGGCGAGCGGGCGGGCGACTGTCCGATCGAGCCAGACCTCATCCCCGCCGGGTCACTGGTAAACGACATCGTCTACAGCCCGCCTGAAACTCCGCTCATGCGTGTCGCGCTCGCGCGCGGCGCACGCGTCCTCGGGGGGCTGCCGATGCTCATCTTCCAGGGGGCAGCGGCCTTTGAACTCTGGACGGGCCGGGATGCACCGGTCGAGGTGATGCTCGCGGCAGGCGAGCGCGCGCTGACGGTGCACGGGTGAAGCGCAACCTCTACCTGGTCGGTTTTTCCGGCTCCGGAAAGAGCACCGTGGGCCGTCTCGCGGCACTCGCGCTTGGATGGACCTTCGTCGACACGGACGAGGTGATAGCCAGCATCGCAGGCTCAGAGATCGATTCCATCTTCGCAGAGTCCGGCGAGGAGGGCTTTCGGGAGTTCGAGCACGCCGCGCTTTCCCAGGTGGCCGGGGACGAGCAACAGGTCGTGTCCACCGGCGGGGGCATCGTCACGGCCGAACGAAACCGGCGGCTCATGGCAGATTCGGGGTTCACCGTGTGCCTTGAGGCCAGACCCGAGACCATAAGAAAGCGGGTCTCAGCCCAGGACGCCGCCCCCGTGCGGCCTATGATCGACCCCGGGCACAAGGCCCGTGAGGTGAGCGACCTCAAGGCAGAGCGCCAGCCGCTTTACGCCCTTTCGGACTGGACTGTGCACACGGACAACCTCACCCCGCAGGCGTCCGCAGACGAGGTGGTAAGGGCGTTCAGGATGCTGAACTCGGGGGAAGATCCGCATCGCGGAGCCGAAGACGATGCCGACCTCGCAGCGATCGTGCGCACGTCCTCCGGCGACTACCCGGTGTGGGTGGGCTGGGACATGCTCGCCTCCATCGGGGAGATTGCGGGCCGACTGGTCGGGCCCGATGTCGCCTATGTGATCGCGGACGAGGGCTCAAGCCGCCACGCGAGACGGGCGCAGGCATCGCTCGAGTCCGCGGGAATCGCCGCGCACATATTTACCTTCCAGATGGGCGAGGCCCACAAGTCCCTTCGGACGGTCGAGCTCGTCTACCGCTGGCTTGCCGGCAGGCGCGCGGAGCGAGGGCACATGATCGTCGCCGTCGGAGGCGGGGTCGTCGGCGACCTTGCCGGATACGTTGCGGCCACCTACCTTCGCGGTCTGCCCTTCGCACAGGTGCCCACGACATTGCTGGCGATGGTGGATGCCTCGGTCGGCGGAAAGACCGGCGTCGATCTTCCCCAGGGAAAGAACCTTGTCGGGGCCTTTCATCAACCCCGGTTCGTCCTGTCCGACGTGGCTACCCTAAGGACCTTGCCGGAGCGTACCCGCACCGAGGGATGGGCGGAGGTCATCAAGCACGCCCTCGCGTTCGAGGGAGACCTGCTCACCAAGCTGGAGACGCAATCTGCGGCCATGGTTGAGCTTGAGCCTGATCGGGCGACCGGAGCGATAAGGGAGAGCGTGGCGATAAAGGCCAAAGTCGTTTCCAGCGATGAGCACGAGACGCTGGGGCGGCGCATTCTGCTTAACTACGGGCACACCCTGGGCCACGCCCTTGAGTCGGTTACCGGCTACGATCGGTTCCTGCACGGAGAGGCGGTGAGCGTCGGCATGATGGCAGCCGGCCGCATCGCAGGGGATCTGGGCATGCTCAGTCCGGGCGAGCTTGAGCGCCAGCGCCGCCTCCTCGAGTCTTACGGGCTTCCCACCACGGCTCCCGGGGTCGACGCCGGCGCCCTTCGGTTGGCGATGCTGTCCGACAAGAAAGTCAGCCACGGCCTCGTCCGCTGGGTGCTCCTGGAGGGAATCGGCAGGGCCGTAGTACGCACCGATGTGGCCGACTCCATCGTCGACGACGCCATACGCGGCGTTGTCGCCCCGTAGGTTCCTTTCTGAAAGGCCCAGCAAGTTTCGCCGTCGAGGCCGACGACGGACCCGCCCGGGCGGGCCGCCTGAGCACTCCCCACGGGGACGTGCTCACCCCGGCGTTCATGGCGGTGGGCACCCAGGGAACGGTAAAGGCGCTGGACCCGGCCGACCTTCAGGCTGCCGGTGCGGGCCTTATTCTCGGCAACACCTATCACCTCTACCTCCGGCCCGGGCTTGAGGTCGTCGAGGAGCACGGCGGCCTTCACGGCCTGATGGCCTGGGACGGGCCCATCCTCACGGACTCGGGGGGCTTTCAGGGGTTCAGTCTGGAGCGCCTGCGAAAGATAACCGAGGACGGCATCGTCTTCACCTCGCACATAGACGGGTCGGTCCACACCTTCACGCCGGAAAGCGTAGTAGGGCACCAGGAGAGGTTGGGCTCGGACATCGCGATGGTCCTTGACTGGTGCGCCGCCCTGCCGGCAGGCCGCGACACGCTCACAGAAGCGGTTGAGCGGACCACTCTCTGGGCCGCCCGCTCGGCTGCAGCGCGCACCAGGGCCGACCAGGCGCTGTTCGGCATCGTACAGGGAGGCACGGACCGCGATCTTCGCCGCCGCAGCTCCGAGGAGATCACGGATATCGGATTTGACGGATACGCGATCGGCGGCCTTAGCGTCGGAGAGCCCAAGGCGGACATGTACCGCGTAACGGCGGAGACCGCGGCAGATCTTCCCGCTGGACGGCCGCGATACCTGATGGGCGTGGGTTCACCAGAGGACCTGGTCGAATGCGTCATCCGGGGTATCGACATGTTTGACTGCGTGCTGCCGACCCGGGTCGCGCGAAACGGCTCCCTGTACACCCCCGAGGGGAGAATCAACATTGAGGCGAGCCGGTACCGGTCCATGGCTGCACCGCTCCAAGAGGACTGCGACTGCTACACCTGCGCCAACTTCACAGCCGCGTATCTCAGCCACCTGATCCGGGCAAGGGAGTTGCTCGGGCTAAGGCTCGCCTCGATCCACAACCTGCGCTTTGTGCTGCGGCTGATGGAGCAATTGAGGGAGGCGATCGTAAGGGGCGATGCGGCCTCGTTCCGCGATGAGTTCATGGCTCACTACGTGCCCACCGACGAGGGAATAAGGCGCGATCAAAAGGAGCGCTGGCGCGCGTCGCAGGGCCTGGCCCGCTCGGGCCGAGATAGGGGCGCTAGCCTTAGCCCTGAGTGAATCTTGGAAGAGGGGAAGACCCGGGGTCAACTCCCCCCGGCCACCGCGGGGACTATGGATACCTCGTCGCCAGGCTTGGTCGCGGTGTTAAGGCCATCCTCAAAGCGCACGTCCTCGCCGTTTACGTAGACGTTAACGAAGTTTCGCAGCTGCCCGGACTCGTCACAGAGACGACCCTTTATCCCCGGAAACTCGGCATCGAGCGCATCGATGACCGAGGCCACGCTGCTTCCCTCCACCGAGACCTTGTCGACACCGTTGGTGACCCGCCTAAGCGGTGCGGGTATCCGTACGTCCACGCTCATCTTCTAGCTACCTCTCCCTCAGCCCTCGACCACGTCGCCTGAGATCGGGTCCACCCGGACCCCGCTCTCAACGACCCACTCAAGGCCCTTCCTTATCTCCTCTTCGTCGCCCTCCAGCTCAAGCACCACCCATCCCATGTCCTCGCGCACGTCGGCGCGGCGGATGTTGGTGACGATCTCGAACCTTCGGCCCAGATCATAGATGATCGGCTGCTTGATCATCTCCTGCTCGTAGGTGAATTTGACCCGTGACATAGCCATATCAGGACCTCGACTCCCTGGCGGCCAGCGCAGTCTGGAACGCCTCGTAGTCCGGCTCGGTGCAGACTGGGTCCACGACCCGCTCCACCGCCTCCTGGGTCTTGAGGCCGTTCCCTGTGATGAACGCGACCACCACCTCGTCGGGATCGATTATACCCGCGCGGGCGATATTCCTTAGCCCGGAGATGACGACGCCTCCCGCGGTCTCCGTGAAGATGCCCTCGGTCTCTGCAAGGAGCTGTATCGCCTCTACGATCTCCTCCTCGGGAGCCATCACAGCAGAGCCCTCAGAGTCCGCGACGGTCCTGAGCGAGTAGTAGCCGTCGGCCGGGTTGCCTATGGCCAGGGATTTGGCGACGGTATCGGGCCGGACCGGCTTTACGTGAAAGCTGTCCTGCTCATACGCATCGACGATCGGCGCGCACCCCTCAGCCTGGGCCAGATGCATCCTGGTGCGCACCTGTCCTATCAGGCCGAGGTCGGACAACTCCTTAAGGCCCTTCCAGATCTTGGTGAACAGGGAGCCGGAGGCTGCAGGCACTATGCACCGATCGGGCGGGCGCCAGCCTAGCTGCTCCGCCACCTCGTAGCCCAGGGTCTTGCTGCCCTCTGCGTAGAAGGGGCGCATGTTGACATTAACGAACGCCCACCTGTGGTTGTCGGCAAGCTCGCTGCACAGCCGGTTTACCTGGTCGTACGTCCCGTCGACCGCGACCAGGGTCGCACCATATATGGCGGCCCCGAGGATCTTGCCCTTCTCAAGGTCGGAGGGGAAGAACACCATGGTGTCCATGCCAGATTTTGCGCCGTGGGCCGAGACGGCTCCTGCGAGGTTTCCGGTAGACGCGCAGGCGAGAGTCTCGAACTCGAACTCCAGGGCCTTGTTGGTCGCCACCGAGACCACACGGTCCTTAAAGGAGAAGGTGGGGTTGGTGCTGTCGTTCTTTATGTAAAGGTTGTTAAGGCCGAGCGCGCGGCCCAGGTTGTCAGCCCGGGTGAGCGGGGTGAAGCCCGTGCCCATGTCTATGCCGGATTCGCGCGAGGTCGGAAGCAGGTCCTGGTAGCGCCAGATCGACAGGGGTCCGGCCTCGATGCTCTGCCTTGAGACGGCCCCGGCGATCGCCTCGTAGTCGTAGCCGACCTCGAGCGGTCCGAAGCAGAACTCGCACACGTGCTCGGGCTCGACCGGGTAGTGGCGGCCGCACTCTCTACAGAACAGGGACTCTACGAATGGCAACGAACGCGTCTCTCAGGGGCCGCCAACATGATAAATCGCGGGCGTAGACTGGCCCGCGACCCACACGATCCTAGCAACGGCCGATCCGGAGTGTCAATCGACCCACGGGCTTCAGATCGGGCCGCTGTAAACTTGTAGGGTAACCCGGCTCCCAGTCTCTCACGCCATGGCCACTCACAGACAGCTCCCGCTCTTCCCCCTGAACACCGTTCTGTTCCCGGGAAACGCCATGCCCCTTCAGATCTTCGAGCCGCGCTACCAGCGCATGCTGAAGGACTGCATGGACGGCGACCGGCGCTTCGGGGTGGTGCTGATCAAGACCGGCGCCGAGGTGGGGGGCAGGGCCGTCACCCACGCGGTTGGGACGATCGCAAAGATCATCCAGGTCAACGAGATCGGCGAGGGCCGCTTCTTCGTCTCGGCCCAGGGAGAGCAGCGCTTTCGGCTCATCGAGCGGCACGACGACGACCCCTACCCGAGCGGGGAGATAGAGGCGATCGTCGACGTGCCGGGGGACGGCGACCTGGCAATACTCGCCGCGAAGGTACGCGAGAGGGCCGGAGAGTTTCTCAACCTGGTAATGGGCCTGGGGGGCGGATGGGCCGGACGCAGAACGCTGCCGGACGGGCCCGAGCGCCTCTCCTACTACGTTCCCAAGCTGCTTCGGGTAGACCTTGCGGGCAAGCAGCGCCTGCTGGAGGCTGTGACCACCGGCGAACGCCTCAGCGCGGAGGCCGAGCTCCTGGACACACAGATCGGCGAGCTAAAGTCCCGGGTCTCAAGCGAGCTCAGGGGCCGCTTCAGCGCCAACTAGACACGGAGGGCCGCTAGTCGGGAAGGCACCCGCCCTCGGCGAAGACCCTGGCCATGCGGGCTATGCCCTCGTGGATCTCCTCGGGCGTGTTGTAGCCGAAGCAGAGCCTCGCGCAGTTCCTCCCGGAGACCCCGTCGGGGGCGAACATCGGGCCGGCCTGGTAGCCGACACCTGCCGCGAGGGCCTGCCCGCTGAGCGATGCGATGTCCGATCCCTCCGGCATCCTCAGCCAAAGGTAGAGGCCCCCGTCGGGACTGCTCCATTCGGCGCGGTCCCCGAAGTTCTCGCCCAGCGCTGCGGTCATCGCGTCGCGCCTCTGTCTCTGGATGGAGTTGATCTCCTCGATATGCCCGTCCAGGCCTTTGCGGGCGTAGCGCTCGATCGCCAGGGCGGCGAGCTGGTTGACACCACTCCCGCCCGTCTTTCGAATCATCCTCATGCGACCGACGATCTCCTCGGGACCGACGAAGTAGCCCATGCGCACACCGGGCGCGATCGTCTTTGAGAACGAGGCGACATACATGACCTGCCCCATAGGATCGAGTGAGTGGATCGCCGGCACGTTCTCCCCGCCATAGCGAAGGTCGACGTAGCAGTCATCCTCGAATATCGGGACCCCGTGCGACCGCGAGACCTCCAGCATCGCCCTTCGCCGCTCGAGCGGCATCGTCCATCCCTGGGGGTTCTGGAACGTGGGGATTGTGTATATCAGCTTGGCGCCTCGGCCCTCGTCGCTGGCCTGGGTCAGCACCTCATCCAGCGCTTCGGGAATCATCCCGCCGCCGTCGCAGGCAACGCCGCGAACGTCCGCACCGTTCATCCTCATCGTCGTAAGCGTCCCGGTGTAGAAAAAATCCTCCGCCACGACCACGTCGCCGGGCTCGACCAGCATGCCGATCACCTGGCTGATGTGCTGGCTGGAGCCGTCCCCAAGGACCACGGCCTCGGGATCGACCGTCATGCCCCGATCGCGGTGCAGCTTTTCCGCGACATACCGGCGAAGCGGCTCATAACCCTGTACGTCCGGGTACAGTGCCAGTCCCGCACCCTCTTCCTCAAGCGCCCCGCGCAGGGAGTCGAGCAGGCCGGATAGCGGGAGCGAGCCGGGGTCCGGGTACGCGATGGCGAAGTCGTACTTGCCCCTGGGCAGTTCGTCCCGGGGCCGGGCCGGGGGCGCGTCGCTCGCCAGCAGCTTTTCAAAGTCCAGATCGCTCAAGGTCCGCTCTCCTGTGAGGTTCGGCTAGGGGTCAAGGGCGATCCTCAGCCGCTTGTTTCCCCTGCCCTTGCTCTCGTGCCCGACGACTCTTATGCGGCCCACCTCGCGGGTGTTGGCCACGTGGGTGCCGCCGTCGGCCTGGAGGTCGAGGCCGACGATCTCCACTGTCCGCACCACCTTTATCTGGGGCGGCAGGAGGTTGATCTTGGTCCTGATCAGGTCCGGAACCTGCATCGCCTCCTCGCGGGCAAGCTCCCCGATCGCGATGTCGCGCTCTGCGGCTACCTCCTCGTTGATGGACTGTTCGACCCGGTCCGCAAAGTCCGATGACATATGCGGCAGTTCAAAGTCCATGCGCGCCTTGAGCGGCTGCATGTTCCCGCCGGTTACCAGGACACCGAAGTCCCGCCAGATCACGCCGCACAGGATGTGAAGGGCCGTGTGCGTGCGCATCAGTTGGTAGCGCCGCTCCCAATCGACGGCGCCGCGCACGGTCTGGCCCTCGGCCGGGGCCTGCCCGTCGATCAGGTGGACCAGCGCGCCATCGATGCGCCGCAGGCCATCCACCCGATACTCCGCGTCGCCCGAGGCCAGGACGCCAGTATCCGGCGGCTGGCCACCGCCGCCTGGGTAAAAGACCGTCCGATCAAGGACCACCCCCTCTGCCCGCACGGCCTGGACGACGGATTCAAGTTCCCGCAGGTACGCGTCGTCGTGCGCAACGATCTCGGTCAAGGGTCCGGTCCGGCTGTCATCGATTCAGAGTCTCCCACCACGGGGCCATCTTTCCTTAAGGCTGAACTGGCGCGAGCGCATTGTAACCGCCGTATCCCAGGACTCACCATTACGAATGCGCCCCGGGACCGGTCACTCCCGCACGGAAGATCGCCCCAAATCGACCGGGCTCAGAGTTAATTTTGCCGGGGGGTTTTTCGTAACATAGACTGATACGGATGCACGTACCGAACAGGAGAATCTCTTAGATGGCGACCCAGCAGTACACCATCTCCTACGGCAGAGACCGAGCAAACGCGATCTACACGGACGCGATAACCCGCATGTTCGGGCTGGTCGCGCTCGGGGTCGTCACCACCGCCGCCGCCATATGGATTGGCGACCTTGTCGGCATAGGCGAGGTCATCTTTGGGTTCGGCTGGATCGGGATGCTCGCCTCCATCGCCGTCATATTCGGAACGCTCATAGGTGCGAGCAGGGCCGTGCAGAGCGGTAACCTGGCCCTTGGGACCGGGCTGTACCTGGCCTTCACCGCTTTCGAGGGCCTGTTCCTGTCGCCGATCCTGATCGCGTTCACGGCAAAGTCGATCGGGGTAGCGTTCCTGCTGACCGGCGGTTTGTTCGTTGCCATGAGCCTCATTGGCCTCACCACCAAGAGAGACCTATCGCGCCTGGGGCCGATGCTGATGTTCGGCCTAATCGGCATGATCGTGATAAGCCTGATAAACGTCCTGCTCATCCAATCGAGCGGGCTGTTCCTCCTGATCAACCTGCTGCTCTTGCCGCTGTTCCTCGCGCTCACGGTCTGGGAGACCAGACAGATGAAGCAGTTAGCCCAGCAGGCAGCAATGCGCGGAGACGACAGGGCCGCATCACAAGTGGCCGTGATGGGCAGCATCGGCCTCTACCTGAACGTGCTGAATACGTTCCTGATCATCCTCAACCTGCTCGGTTTCGCCTCGGGCGACTAGCCCGAATCCGGCCGGGCGGACCGCTCAGGCCGCGCCCGTCACCTCAAGGGCACGAAGCACCGTCATGGCCGCATTGTGGCCGGGTGCGCCGGTCACCTCGCCGCCCGGGTGCGTGCCGGCGCCGCACAGATACAGATCCTCGATCGGGGTCTCGTAACCGAGCCTGTCGGAGAACATCTGGCCCGCGACCATATCAAGGTGCCGAATGTTGCCGTCCGTAAGGTACATTCGCTCCTCGAGGTCGGCGGGCGTGAACAAGCTCCAGTCGATCACAAGGTCCCTGAAGCCGGGGGCATAGTTACCGATGGTGTCGATCAGGCGCTCGCCCACCGGCTCGCGCAGCTCGTCCCAGGTGCCCCTGCTGGGCCTGACGGGAGCGTACAGGGCCCAGACCGACATCACGTGCCGCCCCTGCTCTTCGACGAGCGAGCCGTCGTACACCGAGGGTATCTGAATGTGCATCACCGGCTCGTCCGCGGGCACACCCGAGCGGGCCTGCCTCCAGGACAGCTCAAAGCTCTCAATCGACGGACTGAGCCTGACCTGCGCGAGCGTCGTTTCGTCAAGATCCGGCCTGTCACCGATGTAGCGGGAAAAGTCCGGAAGAGCGGACAGCGCGCAGTGAAACTTGAGATACCCGGCATTGGTCGACATCGCGCTCAGCGAACGCTGGTATTCATCGATATTCCCGTGCGGATCAACAAGAGATCCGAAGGTGCGCTTGGGATCGGCGTTTGAGATGATCACCCCGCCCTCGATCACCGTCCCGTCCGAAAGGGCCACTCCGGCGGCACGGCCGTCCCTTACGACGATCCTATCCACCTCGATGCAGGTCCGGATCTCAGCCCCGCGGGCCTCGGCGGACGCTGCCATGGCCTGCGTTATGCCGCCCATGCCCCCGTGCGGTATTCCCAGGAGGTCCGGCGCTGTGTGGAGATCTACCATGTTGTAGGCAAGTGCGAGAATGCTCCCGGGCGCCCTCGGGTTGCCGGCGTCCTCGGCATCCAGGAAGGTCGCCCTCACAAGGTCCGACCTGAAATGCTCTGTGACAAGGTCCACCAGGTTGCCGGTGAGCATGCGGTTTAGAACAGCCTCGTCCTGAGTCCCCTCGCACTCTGCGACGAGCTCGTCCAGGCTCGGAGGAGGCGATAGGAAGTGGCGGTGGATTATGCCCGCGGCCCGGCGCAAGAACTCGTAGAAGGCCGGGTAGGCCCTCGCGTCCGCACGGTCAATGCGCGCCACCTCCTGTCTGGTCCGCCCCGGATCCTGCCAGGTGAGCATGTACCGGCCATCGGGGAACGGCTGAAAGCGGTATGGGTCGACTGTGTGAATGCGAAGGCCGTGGCCTGGAAGGTCCAGCTCGTCGACCACCTTCCTCTGGAGCAGGTGGCAGATGTACGAGCAAGACGAGACCCGGAATCCCGGGAAGAGCTCCTCTGTGACGCATGCCCCGCCGACCAGGTCCCTTCGCTCCAGCACGAGCACGGAAAGCCCGGCGCCGGCGAGGTACCCGGCCGTCACAAGGCCGTTATGGCCCGCGCCCACTATGACCGCATCGTACCTGTCAGCCATGACTGACGGAGGTTAGCATAACGACATATCACACGGAGAAAGAGGGCAGATGGAGAGGGACAGCTACGACGTTGCGGTGATCGGGGCCGGGATAATCGGCCTCGCAACGGCGATGCGGCTGGCAAACGAGATGCCGGAGCTCAGAACGGTCGTGCTCGAAAAGGAGCCGACCATAGCGCTTCACCAGACCGGCCACAACAGCGGGGTGATCCACGCGGGCATCTACTATGCGCCGGGCTCACAGAAGGCGAACTTCTGCGCTTCGGGCGGGCGCGAGCTGAGGCGCTACTGTGATGAGCGCGGCATCCCATACCGCATGTGCGGAAAGCTGGTCGTAGCTGTAGACGAGACCGAGGTGCCGCGCCTTGCAGAGCTACACCGCCGCGGGACCGCGAACGGTGCCGAGGGCCTCGAACTGGTCGGGGCTGAGCGGCTAAGGGAGATCGAGCCGCACGCAGCGGGGGTGAGTGCGATCTTCTCTCCTAACACAGGCATAATCGACTTTTCGCAGGTGTCGGCGTCCTACTCCCGGGACTACACCTCGGCGGGGGGAGAGCTTTCGCTCGGAACGGCCCTTACCGGGGCGACACCCGACAATGGAGCGATAAGGCTGCTGACGAACAAAGGCGACATCGGCGCAAGGCACGTGATCAACTGCGCGGGCCTTTACGCGGACAGGGTGGCGAATCTGATGTCGACGGACGCCGGGGTGCGCATAGTGCCCTTTAGGGGGGAGTACTTCTCGCTGCGGGAGGACCGGCAGGACCTCGTAAGGGGGCTCATTTACCCGGTCCCCGACCCGTCGATGCCTTTCCTCGGGGTCCACTTCACCCGCCGCATCGGGGGCGGCGTCGAGGCAGGCCCGAACGCCGTGCTCGCCCTGTCGCGGGAGGGCTACTCCAAGCTCTCCTTCAGCCTCAGGGATGCGCTGGGAACGCTTGGCTTTGCGGGCTTTTGGCGCATGTCGGCGACCCATTGGAAGACCGGCGTCTCAGAGCAGTACCGCTCTCTCCTAAAGTCGGTGTTCCTCAGGTCGCTTCAGCGCCTCGTCCCGGACATAGAGAAGGGCGACCTTACCGAGCCGGGATCGGGCGTCAGGGCCCAGGCGGTCGACCGCTCGGGTCGGCTGCTCCAGGACTTTTCCATAGTCCAAGGACCGCGCGCCATACACGTGCTGAGCGCGCCCTCACCCGGAGCCACCTCTTCGCTCACGATCAGCCGATACATCGTCGATCAGGCCCGCGAAAGCTTCGGGCTCTAGCGGTCTGCGGCCGGCCGCAGGCTACATGATAAGGACGCCGCGCAGGTTCTTCCCGGCCCGAAGGTCGCTGAAAGCATCATTCACGCCCTCAAGGCTGTAGGTGGTCGTAACCATGTCGTCAAGGTTTAGCCGGCCCGCCATGTACAGGTCCAGGAGCCTGGGAATGTCCACACTCATGCGCGCCCCGCCGTACCCGGTGCCCCTGATCACCTTCTCGGTGAACGGAAAGTCCAGCGCCGGTAGCGAGACCTCGTCACCCATGCCCGCTCCGCCGATAACGACCTCGGTGCCCCCCTTGGCCGTCGCGTCCCAGGCCTGTCGCATCACGTCTACGTTCCCGATCGCCTCGAAGGTGTAGTCGGCTCCAATGTATGTGATGTCCTGGATCGCCTCGATGGGATCGACTTCGGAGGCGTCCACCGTGTGGGTGGCACCGAACTTCAGTGCTCCCTCTAGCTTTTCTTTGCGGTTGTCGACCGCGATGATCGGGTTGGCACCCGAGAGCACAGCGCCCTGGATGACACTTATGCCGACGCCCCCGGCGCCGAATACCGCGACGCTTTCCCCCGGGCATGGCTTGGCCGTGTTGATGACCGCGCCCACGCCGGTCATCACCGCACAGCCGACCAGCGCGGCCTTATCGAGCGGCACTTCGCTTTGCACCTTAACGACGCTCTTTTCGTCGCACACCGTGTACTGTGCCATGGTGGAGATGCCCAGGAAGTGATGGTAAGTCGTATCGCCCTTCCGCATGCGGGTGGTCCCGTCTGAGAGGTACCCCTGGCCGATTACGGGACCGCGGCCGAAGTCGCAGATGTTCGGCCTTCCGACGACACAGTAGCGGCAAACGCCGCACGCGTATATCCACGACAGCACAACGTGGTCCCCGGGCTCTACTATGGTGACCTTATCGCCCACCTTCTCCACGACCCCGGCGCCCTCGTGGCCCAGTACGATGGGCCTTGGCGACTCGAAGAAAGGCTTACCGGCAACGAAGACGTAGTCGGAGTGGCAGACGCCGGAGGCGGCAACCCTCACCATCACCTCGGAGTCCTGCGGGTCGTCCAGGTCGATCTCCTCGACCGTCATAGGCTGTCCGTACTCGTGCAGTGCTGCTGCCTTCATCTGTTACCTCCGCTGGAGTTTGATTGCCGATTACTTAGCTTCCGCTTCCCCGCCACCTGGCCGCTGCATGCCTTTAAACTCTCGGGGTGCCCGGCCAGATGACCGCACACCAGCCAGAATGCTCCTTTTGACGATGCCACATGGTACCAACGTTTCACCCGGACGCATCATGAGTTCGCAGGGGGGACTGTGATTGACCCTAGGGCCCTGCCCGCCCCTGCCGCGTCGCTCCTCATCTGCCTCTTCACACTGCTTACCGCGGCGGCCTGCGCGGGCGAGGCTCTCGAAGCCCCCGCCACCTCCTCGCCCTCCCCTGTGGCGCCGATCGGGCCACCGGGAGTACAACCCCTGGAGATGATCGAGGTGGAGCGCGTCTTCCCCTCCCTGTCCTTTGCCCGGATGACCTACCTGACGCACGCAGGGGATGGCAGCGGCACGCTCTTTGTGACGCTGCAGCCTGGGGTCGTGATGTTCTTTCAGAACGATCCGGACGCGGCCTCAGCCGACACATTCCTGGACATCCGGCACCGGGTAAGCGACAAGGGGAACGAGGAGGGACTGCTCGGGCTTGCCTTCGATCCGAAATACGCCGAAAACGGGCATTTTTATGTTTACTACTCGGCTGCAGACCCCCGAAGATCGGTGCTCTCGCGCTTTTCCGTGCCGCCAGGTTCCACCACAGCGGACCCGGCAAGCGAGCTGGTACTGCTCGAGATACCCCAGCCCTTCAGCAACCACAACGGCGGCCAGGTCGCCTTTGGCCCCGACGGTTACCTTTACGTCGGTCTCGGCGACGGCGGAAGAGCCGGCGACCCTTTCGGTAACGGACAGGACAGGTCGACTCTTCTAGGTTCTATCCTCCGCATAGATGTTGGGACCGTCGGCGAGCGCGGGGGATACGGGATCCCCTTGGACAACCCGTTCCTCGCGGCCGGGGACGGGTCGCGGCCGGAGATATGGGCGTACGGGTTGCGCAATCCGTGGCGATTCTCGTTCGACCTTGAGACAGGTGACCTGTGGGTCGCCGACGTGGGCCAGAACCAATACGAGGAGGTAGACCTGATCGAGCCGGGGGGCAACTACGGCTGGAACGTTATGGAGGGAAACTCCTGCTTTTCGCCTTCCACAGGATGCAGTATCGAGGGACTGGTGCGGCCGGTTGTCCAGTACGGGCGCGAGGACGGCTGCTCTATCACGGGCGGATACGTCTACAGGGGCTCTCGCCTGCCCTCTCTCAGAGGAGCCTACGTATACGGGGACTTTTGCAGCGGGCGGATCTGGGCGCTGCGATATGATGGGACCGTCGTCTCAGAGCACCTTGAGCTCATCGACTCCGAGCTCAGGATATCCTCCTTCGGGCTCGACGAGTCGGGCGAACTTTACATCCTGTCCTTCGACGAAAAGATATACCGGCTTGCAGGCAAGTAGATGACCACCCCGACCATGCATTCCCGGGACCTGGGACCTTCGGAACGTGGCGCACCATGGGTCGACGGGCCATCATAGAGGGAACAGAGGCTACGGAGGTCGCACAGTTGGAAACGCACAGGATAGCCGTCATCCCCGGAGACGGCATCGGGGTCGACGTGGTGGAACAGGGAATCAGGGTTCTGGATGCCGCGTGCAAAATCCACGGGGCTAGCCTCTCATACACTGAGCTTCCCTGGGGGAGCGATTGGTACTTTCGAAACGGCGCCATGATGCCGGACGACGGCATTTCCACGCTGGCCGAGTTCGATGCGATCTACCTAGGAGCCGTCGGCCATCCCGACCTGCAGGATCACATCACCCTCAACGGCCTGCTGCTTCCCATTCGCAGGGCCTTCGACCAATACGTCTGCCTGCGCCCGGCGGTCCTTCATCCCGGCGCCAGCTCGCCCCTCTCCGGATACGCCCCTGGAGACATCGACATGATCGTCATACGCGAGAACACCGAGGGCGAGTATGCGAACGTCGGGGGCTTTCAGTACCGGGGCTTTCCCGAGGAGGTCGGCATCCAGACCGCGGTATTCACGAGGCAGGGCTGTGAGCGGGTCATCCGCTTCGCCTTCGAACTGGCCGAACGCAGGAAGGGCAAAGGGCGTGTCACCTCGATCACCAAGTCTAACGCGCAGGGCTATGGCATGGTCGTATGGGACGACGCGTTCGAGGCAGTCGCCGCCGGATACCCCGGCATCGAAACAGAGTCGTTGCTCGTAGACGCTGCGTGCATGGAGTTCATACGTCGGCCGGAGAGCTTCGACGTGGTCGTCGGGTCCAACCTGTTCGGGGACATCCTTACGGACATAGGGGGTGCCATCACTGGCAGCATCGGCCTCTCAGCCAGCGGCAACATCGACCCTGAGCGCCGTTTCCCTTCGATGTTCGAGCCTGTGCACGGCAGCGCGCCAGACATCGCCGGAAAGGGCATTGCAAACCCGATCGCGGCTATCCTGTCCGGGGCGATGATGCTTAGTCACCTGGGCGAAGACGCAGCCTCGGGCGCGGTCGAGGCGGCCGCGCTGAGCGTCCTTGCAGGCGGCGCAACGCTCACGCCGGATCTCGGCGGGAGTGCGACCACAGCACAGGTGGGAGATGCTGTCAGGGCAGCCGTTACGTGACCGGCCGCGGTTGAGAGAGTGGTCGCTGGGACGGACAAGTGCGGAACTACCTGAGTTCTTCGACCATGTGGCGGTGGGATAAGATAGGTTCCAAGCGGGAGTAGCTCAGTGGTAGAGTCCCTGCCTTCCAAGCAGGCTGTCGCCGGTTCGATCCCGGTCTCCCGCTCCGCCTATCGACGATAGCGAGAACCTTATCCCGGAGATCGCCACGTCCCGACCAGGCTTACACCACGGGAGATCACTCGCCCCGTCTTCTAGCCGGGGCATGGATGGACAACCCTGCGGGCCGCTCCGGCATTGCCTAACGTAGGGCGGCCGACGCCTAAATACCTTGACCCCGTCGATACGGGACGCGAAGGACCGGGCACCGAGGTCGTCATCTTCGGCAGTACGATCGCACGTGGGCAAGATCGTCGGTTAAGGCCCCTATGTCGTGAACCCGGCTATGGCCCAGTTTACCTCCGATGGAGCTTCCATCATGGCCATGTGGCCGGCACCGTCGATCCTATGCACCGCCACATGCTCAGGCAGGCCATCGGCATGGGATGCCGGGATAATGCGGTCTTCGGTGCCCCAAATCACCTGGATAGGGGCGTCCAAACTGTCGAGGGCGTCCCTGTATGTGAGCTTCTGCTCACCGTTGGAGGTAAAGCCGGCCGCGATCGCACGGAGCGCCCCGTCGACCCCGTCCAACCTCTTGAACTTCAGGACGTCGTCAACGAGCTGACGGGTGACCAGCGAGGGGTCGCCGAACAGCTCCTCCAGGTATGGCTTTAGCTGCCGTCTCCGCGCCGACTCGATGAAGCCGTTGACATAATTGAAATTGATCTCGCTTCCCAGACCGGCGCTTGCGACCAGGGTAATCGAGCCCACCAGACCGGGATGGGAAAGCGCCGCCTCCAGCGCTACCGCACCGCCCAGCGAGTGACCGACCAGATGGACCCGGGACATACCAAGCGCCGAGGCGAGCCCGGTCACGCTATCCGCCAGGACGCCTGCGCCCCCACCGGAGACGTCCTTTGAAGAGCCTCCGTGCCCGGGCAGGTCGATGGCGTAGACGGCCCGTTCAGCGGCCAGTGCCTCGTGATTAAACAGCCAGTTGTTCAGGTCACCTCCGAACCCGTGCAAGAGCACGATCGGCTCGCCGCCATCGCCATGCCGAAGGTACCGCAACGCGCGACCGGCCAGGTCCACGGTCTGCGGCACCGGGCCTTCTTCAGTGGCCTGGTCCGGCACGAATGAGCCGAGAAAGGACTCGACGAATTCGTCTATCTCCTCGTCCGGGACCTCCCGGCCGGCGATCACCCCGAGCAGCCCCGCCACGGGAACCTGGTCACCCTCCCGGGCCACCCTGCGGCGCATGACGCCTGCCGCCGGTGCCTCGGCGGCGCTGGCGATCTTCTCGGTCTCGATCTCAACGATCTCGTCGCCCGCGGCCACCTCATCGCCCTCGTCAACCAGCCAGCGGGTGACCAGGCCCTGAGTCATGGTCAGGCCCCACTTGGGCATCGTCAGCCTTGAGAGTCTGTCCCGGGTCATGCGTCGTAGCCGGCAACCTCTCGTACGGCCGACTCAATCTTGGCCGCGTCCGGCTTGTACAGGTCCTCCAGAGAATCGCTGAAGGGAACCGGGGTGTGCGGTGCGGTCACCAGTTTGATCGGGGCCTCGAGGTCACCGAATGCCTCCTGAGCGATCAGGGCGGAGATGTCGGTGGCCACGCTGCATCTCGGAGAGGCCTCGTCCACCACCACGACCCGGCCGGTCTTCTCCACGCTCTCAAGGATGGTCTCGTCGTCCAGCGGTGAGGTGGTGCGGGGATCGACCACCTCGCACTGTATGCCGTCTACTGCCAGCTGGCCCGCGGCCTCCACGGCCGTGTGCACCATCTGTCCGATCGCGATTATGGAGACATCTCCGCCGTCACGGACGACGTTTGCTTCACCCAGGGGAATGGCGTACGACTCAGCAGGCACCTCTCCCTTCATCTGGTAGAGGGCCTTGTGCTCGAAGAACATGATCGGGTCGTCGTCCCTGATGGAGGCTATGAGCAGGCCCTTGGCGTCGTACGGAGACGCCGGGACGACGCACTTCAGGCCCGGAATGTGGGTAAAGATGCTGTACAGGGTCTGGGAGTGCTGGGCGGCGGCACGGATGCCGGCACCATACATGGTGCGTATCACCACCGGGGTCTCGGCCTTGCCGCCGAACATGTACCTGAACTTGGCGGCCTGGTTAAAGATCTGGTCGAAGCACACTCCCATGAAGTCGTTGAACATGAGCTCGGCCACCGGGCGAAGACCGGAGGCGGCCGCCCCCACAGCGGCGCCGATGAACGCGGACTCGGTGATAGGGGTGTCCATGACCCGCTCGCCGTGCTTTGAGTACAGGCCCTTGGTGACCCCGAGCGGCCCTCCCCAGGCGTCCATCTCGCCTTCGGCCCCGGAGCCGCCGGCGACATCCTCGCCCATCACGATGACGGAGGGATCACGGGCCATCTCCTGGTCTAGGGCCTCGTTGATGGCCTCCTGGTAGGTGATCGTCCTGGCCATTCGCTTCCTCCTGTCTGGGTCCGGCTGGCCTAGTAGCTGACGTAGACGTCGGTCAGCAGGTCCTCGGCCGCAGGCTTTGGGTCGGACTTGGCCGCCTCGACCGCGGACTCTATGAGATCTGCGACCTCCCCATCGATCGCGGCGAGCTCGTCCTGATCGACCTGTCGGGCGCCGACGACGGCGGCGACAAAGCCGGCGATGCAGTCCCTGCTCTCGCGTATCTTCTGTGCCTCGTCGGGCCTGCGGTAGGTCTGGGCATCGCCCTCGAAGTGGCCGAAGTAGCGGTTGACTTCGCACTCTATGAAGGCGGGCCCCTCGCCTCGACGGGCCCTGGCCACCGCCTCGCCGACCGCCTCGTACACGGCGAAAAAGTCGTGTCCGTCCACCGTGAGGGCGGGCATGCCGAATGCTGCGGCCCTGCCCGCGATGCTGTCGGCGCCGACGGCGTAGTCCCGGGACGTGGCCTCGGCGTACCCGTTGTTCTCGGCGACGAATATGGCCGGCAGCTTCCAGACCTGGGCCAGGTTCAGGCTCTCGAGCGTGGTGCCCTGGTTCGACCCACCGTCTCCGACGAAGGCCACCGCGACGTTGTCGGTGCCCTGCACCTTGGCCGCAAGGGCCGCACCGCAGATCAGGGGAGGTCCGCCTCCGACGATGCCGTTGGCACCCATCATGCCCTTGTCCAGGTCGGCGATGTGCATGGAGCCGCCCTTGCCGTGGCAGACCCCGGTCCTCTTGCCGTAGATCTCGGCCATCATGGCGCGCACGTCAACGCCCTTGGCGATGCAGTGACCGTGGCCGCGGTGCGTGGACGCGATCTTGTCGCCTTCCTTAAGGTTTATGCAGACGCCGGTGGCGCAGGCCTCCTCGCCGGCATAGAGATGCACGAAGCCCGGGATCTCGCCGGTGGCGAACTCCTCGTGCAGCCTCTCTTCAAAGACCCGGATGGTCTTCATCGTCCGGTAGACGGACAGCAGGTCGTCTCTGGTGAGCGGCATCGCGGCCCCTCCTCCATAGGCATAAAGCCGGGATCGGGCGGTAGCGTAGCACGGGGCACCTCGGACCCGCCACGATGCGTGTCTGTGCCGACGCTGACCGATCCGGTGGTGTGGCCATGTTGAAGGCCCCCTATGGCATGGACCGTTCCGTCACCCTTGTTGAGGGCGGTGAATCCCATAGCTTAAGAGGGACCGTGGAGGAGAACCCCGGGGCCACGGCTAGATCTAGCCGCCTTGTCGCTGGCCCAGCACCATGTCTGGCCGTCCGCCAGAAGGCCGCGGGCATGATCCGCTCACGCGCTAATGATCTAGAATCTCCAATGCACCGGCATGCCATCCTCGCGGCGGTCGCAGGTTAGGTGCGCGCCTGCGCCTCAGTCGGGTGGACGCTGACCCACTCGATCTACTGAGAGGCAAGGGACGGGGCACCCATGTCGCGCTGAAGGAACCTGTGCCTGAAGAACTGCGGGCAGAGGTCTCGGACCGTCCCGGACGGAGGATCAGTCGGAGGAGCCCTGTTCCCGTTCGGTTTGGGCGAAGCGCAAGGCTAGGGCATCGTCTAGGAGCGGAGAGTTCATGCTCGCCAGCACCCTGATGTCCTCTTCGGAGATGCGTCCGGATCCCATGACCTTGGTCTCGGCCCAGCGCCTAGCCACCATCCGGGGCACCGTCACCTTGTCTCTGTAGAGCCAAGACAACGCGGCGATGGCCAACCCGAAAATTACCCAGGCGAAGGACGTAAGGACGGATGCAGCCTGTTCCATTCCCACGCTCCTTTCAGAGGGTATGAGCAGAACTTAGCCGAACCGGGCCCCGGCGTCAACGAAATTGCAGGCTGCTCCTACCTGCTGGGAGACCGTGACGGCGCCGACTTCTGCGATGCCCCATTAACCTCCGTCGCGCATCCATGCCGATGGCCCTGGCCAGTCGGTGTCGGGTGACTTGCATAGGTAAGAGAAACTCCTATCCCAGGATCTTTCCCAGGTGTATCGGAGGCAGCCTTTCGGCACTGAGGGAGATCAGCGCCGCTCCAGCGTCATGCGAAGACCGTGACGCGGGCGTAGGGTTACCCTGCCGCGCGCTTCGACCTTGTGTCCCGACGCCATGCGCAGACGGTAGGCCCGTGCGACGGTGGCGAGCACCAGGCACGCCTCCGCCATGGCAAAGCCCCTGCCGATGCAGATGCGGGGGCCACCGCCGAAAGGCAGGTACGCGAATCGATGGCGCGCCTTGATCCGATCGGATGTGAATCGCTGGGGATCAAAGCGAAGCGGATCCTTCCAGAGTCGCGGATTGCGGTGGGTGAGGTATGGGCTGATCGTGACCACGCTGCCTCTGCGAATCGCGTGCTCACCGAACTGATCGTCCGAGAGTGCCACGCGACTGAGAGAGAACACCGGCGGAAATAGACGCATCGCCTCCTCGATGACCATACGCGTGTAGGGCAGCGCCTCCAGGTCGTCGAACGTCGCCTCCCGCTCCCCCAGCACACGGTCCACCTCTCCATGCAGCGTGCGTTCGATCCCGGGATGTCGCGACAGCAGGTACAGGGTCCACGTAAGCGCCTGCGCCGTCGTCTCGTGCCCGGCGGCAAAGAACGTGATCACCTCGTCACGGAGCTGCGTATCGGTCATCCCATCGCCAGTCTCCTCGTCACGGGCTGAAAGCAGCAGATCCAGCAGGTCACCCGGCACTTGCCGGGCAGCGCGCCGCATGGCAATGATGTCGTATATAGTCCTGTCGAGTCGGGCGAGCGCCTCCCGGGCCCGATGCGGGCGCCACCTCGGAAACCATTCGGGAAAGCCCAGAATGTCGAGCGGACTCGGTGTGCCCAAGGACGCGATCAGTGTCTTCACCGCCCGGTCCAGTTCGTCGATAGAGTCGGCGATGTCGCTGGAGAACAGCGCCTCGGCGACGATCTCCATCGTGAGGGACATCATCTCGTGGCTGATGTCGAAGCTCTGTCCAGACTCATGCGCCGCCCTCCACCGCTTGACGCGCTGCCGTGCTCGACGTATGACCACGTCGGCCGCCTGCGCTACCCGCTGGCGATGGAAGGCGGGGGCCATGATCCGGCGCTGGCGGCGCCAGGACTCACCTTCGCTGATCAGCAGGCCGTTGCCCAGAACCGGTCTCAGGATCTGGCGAGTGAGCCGACTCTTGACATAGTTGTTGTGGTTGGTCAGCAGGATGTGCTCGATGAAAGCGGGTTCATTGACGAGGACAAAGTTCTGGAAAAGAATCCGCGCCTGAAGGAATTCGGCGACGAACGATTCACGGCTGAACACGGACAGCTGGTTGTCGCGCAGCAGAAGGAGAAACCGGATCGGGTTGGCCGGCCCGTCCAGCGGTTCGGGTACGACGCCGGGTTCGTAGGCGATTGCGGGGTGAATGTCCGTCATCTTCGCGCCAACTGAGCTGCCCCCATCACTTGCACCAGTAACCATGTTAGAGCCCCGAGCTCCCTTATGGATTCTGCTGGCAGGATGGTTTCAGGCGCCGGTGACCGAAAGCCGACCGAACTCCTGTAGTGGGAGGGAGAGCGAGAGGTGTATCGTCGTAAAGGATTCTCAGATAGGCGGGCCGGCAGGCTGCAGGCAAATCGTGGACCGGGAGATCGGATGACTATTTCAGACGTAACGATAAGGCCGGGAAGACCGGATGATGCGGCAGCCTGCGGCGAGCTTCTCCACGAGACGTTCGGCCATCTGGCCGACAGCCATGGCTTTCAGCGCGAATTCGGATCGCCGCAGGTGGCCGCCTCGTGGGTCGCCGGAATCCTCTGTCACCCTTCCTTCCGCTCCTGGATGGCCGATAGTGGAGGGAGGCTGGTCGGATGCAATTTCCTGGACGAGCGAACAGAGTTCTCCGGCCTGGGTCCGGTGGCGGTCAGTCCGGCGAGCCAGAATCATGGACTGGGCGCAAGGCTCATGCGGGAGGCGCACAGGCGGGCGGAGGAGCGAGGAGCCTCTGGCATCCGACTGGTCCAGGACGGATACAACGTCGTCTCGCTGGCCCTCTACGCGAAGATGGGCTATGTCGTAAGGGAGCCCCTGATCGTGATGAGCGGATCGCCGCTCGGAGGGGAGACGGGGAGAGCGGCCACCGATGTCGATATCGAGGCATGCGCCGCCCTGTGCACAGACGTGCTCCATTTTGACCGGAGCGTCGAGATCCGCGAGGCCGTCTCAAAGGGCATAGCCAGGGTGGTTGAGCGAGATGGTCAGCTCACCGGATACACCACGGGCTTTGGATATGAGGGCCACGCGGTGGCAAGGAGCTGGACCGATGTCAAGGACCTGATAGCCGGCTCCGATACCATCGGCTCGCCTGGCTTTGTCGTTCCCACAAGGAACTCCGATCTGCTGGCCTGGTGCCTGTCCCGGGGCTTTCGAATCAGGCACCCGGTAAACCTGATGACTTTCGGCGCATATGCCGAACCCTGCGGAGCGTTCCTCCCGACGGTGCTCGGCTAGGCGTCAGCATCCTGGCCGAGAGGAAGATCCACCTCTGGTCCCTTCGGGATGGGAGATCCCCTTAGCCGGGAATAGTGTCCGGGCCGCAAGAGAGATGCGAGAGATCGAACCACTTGAGGTTACAGGCCTGTTCCCGGGTCTCCTTGGGGAACTGCTAAAGGTCCTGGAATCACTCTCCGTCGAGGAGTGGGATCTTCCGACACCCTGCCCCGGCTGGAGCGTCCATGACCTGGCCAGCCACGTTCTCGGGGTCGAGGTCGGCCAGCTTTCGATGGGACGTGACGGCCACGGGTTGGCTCTCATAGATGCGGGCGACTGGGACGACCTGGTGGCCGCGCTCAACGACCACAACGAGCGCTGGGTCAGATCGATGAGGGGCGTGAGTCCCCGCCTGCTCGTGGATCTCATCAGATCCACCGGCGGGCAGGTCAACCGGTACCTGGCCTCCCTCGATCCGCTTCTCGCCGGGCCCACGGTCAGCTGGGCAGGTGCAACGCCGGCGCCCATGTGGCTTCACATCGCCCGTGAATACACCGAGAGATGGCACCACCAGCAGCAGATCCGCATGGCCGCAGGCAGGCCTCTCCTCACCGACCGCCGCTGGTTCGCCCCTGCCATCGCGACGTTCGTGCACGGCCTACCGAGGGCATATTCGGATGTCGACGCTCGCGTCGGCTCCGTCGTCCGGATCACCGTCTCCGGCCCCTCCGGCGGAACCTGGCTGATCGTCCGCACCCAATGTGCGTGGGTTCTAGGCAGGGACGACTCCTCGGCGTCCGATGCCCACGTAACGATCAGCGAGATCGACGCATGGAAGCTGTTTACCAAGAGCCTGACCAGGGGCGATATCGAATCAGGGGCCCGGCTCGAAGGTGATCGTGCGCTGGGCCTCAGGGCCCTTTCAACGGTCTCGATCATCGCCTGAGGCAAACATTCGACCTGTCCCCCGGTCCGGCATCAGACCAGACTCAGCTCGACCCCTCGGCGTGCGTTCGGTCAGTCGAACTTCCGAAGGCCGAGCGTGACAATCCCCTGCACCAGTGGTGGAGGAAAACGGCCCTGGCGGTTCTGGGCCGATGCCGCGCTCACACGACGAGAGGCCAGGGGCCGAAGACCAGCGATTAGGACGAGCAGTGCGGCATCAACCTGCGACCTCGCTTCTCATCCAGTCCATGGAGGGAACAGGAGGTTGAGTCGGCCCGCCTTATGCGCCAGCCCGGGCGGGACCGGCTAGACGCCCTCGACGATGATCACGCTGGCATTGGCGGCCCTCATGCGAATTTCCCTGATCTCCGCGTATTCGGGAGAGGTCAGCCAGGCCCTCGCCTGCTCGACGCTGTCAAACTCCACCACGACGATGCGGTCAGGCACCCAGTCGCCATCCACGACCTCAATCGCTCCGCCGCGAATCAGGTATCTCCCCCCGTAAGCCTCTATGGTCGCGGCAACACGTTGGCGGAACTCGGAAAAGAGGGTCTGATCCTGAATCTCATCATGTACTAACACGTATCCTGCCATGCAAGCTCTCCTCTCTTACGTCTCATAGGTGTGGCTTCTTCCTAAAGTGTGACAGTTTAGCGGGCTATCTTGAGCCTTCCACCTGCACAGTAACGACATCGATGCCATGATACTTACGGTGGCGCACGGAAGACGCATAGTGCCTTAGCAGCCAGAAGGATATCTCGTGTTCCTCCGGAACCTCGGCCTGTTCGCTCAGATGCGCCAGGCGG
Organism: Dehalococcoidia bacterium; assembly: GCA_965207145.1. GTDB lineage: Bacteria > Chloroflexota > Dehalococcoidia > Lucifugimonadales > UBA2962 > CAUZIR01. The sequence continues at coordinate 2,467,666 of OZ242262.1, forward strand.
TCTTCGAGGTTCTCATCGTCGAAGACGGCCAGAAACTCCAGTTCCACGGCCTCGCCAGGGCGCGCGACGACTATCAGGCGCGGTACAACTTCGGTCCCACCGTCGTCGCCGGTTCGCAGAAGACTCGACAGCGTCTCCTCGCCTGCGGCGCGCAACCGTTGAGTCGAGGCGTCGTTCCACCCGATCCTGGACGCGAGCCCGAGGAGGAACGCGTCGATCTTCGGTAGAGCGGATATGTCCAGCCTGGTCTCAAGACGCGTGTGCCGCGGGCTGGTCAGCTCGATGAACAGGGTCATCAGAATCGCCGCCAGTATCCCGACGGTCAGACCGTTTCCGAGCGATGCACCCCAGGTCCTACCCAGCAGGTCTGCGAGGATGTTCTGGCTCTCCAGTCCCACTCCGATCGAGAGGGCCACTCCCACGACCAGAGCCTTTCGATGATCTATACCGTCCTGGAGGACCATCCTCATGCCTTCCACGAACAGGAGGCCCATTATCATCAGCAGGAACGCCCCCATCACGGGACTGGGGATAGTCAGGAGAACGGACGCCACCTTGGGCAGGAACGCCAGCACGAGCAAGATGACACCGATTGCATATCCAACGCTACGAGCTGCAACGCCGGTGAGAGTGGTGAGCGTCACGACCGACGGCGTATAGACGATCGTGGGCAGCGTCCCTGCAATGCCGGCCAGCAGCGTGCCCAGCCCGTTGGTATTAACGGCGGCCTGGACGAGCCGAAAGTCCGTCGCCTGCGGTCTGACTCTTGAGACCCGTTGAATGACGACGCCATCGCTGCTCATCTTGATGGCGACTACAAGGCTCACGATCAGAAAGGCCGGAAGGAGGGTCCAGAACTCCGCGCCCGCCCCCAGGTCGAATCCCGGCCAAGCCGCGACAGCCGGCTTATAGAGCCACTGCGCATCGACTACCCGTCCGGGGTCGTACAGCCCTAACAATGCGGCGGCCACGCATCCCGTGACTATACCGATGAGCGGAGCCCACAGCCGCCATATCCCGGAGCCACGCATGGCCAGCATCACGGCGACTGCCAGCGTCACCACGGCGACAACCGGACCCGCGGCTGGCGGCGCTCCCTCGGGCACCTCTCTCAGCCTGTCGATCGCGATTGACATAACAGTGACCGCTATCAGCATGAGTGCCGTGCCGGAGACGACCGGCGTGATGACACGCCTCAGCATCGGGAGCCACTGGGCCAGTGCGAACTGAATCAGCGACGACAACACGATGAGGCTGGCGAGCATGGGTAGGCCACCCAACGCCATTGCGAGGACGCAGACCCCTATGAAATGGGGGCCGGCGCCAGTCATCAGCACGTGCCCCGCTCCAAGCCGTCCGACACGACCCGCCTGCAGGGCGGTGACGATCCCGCCGATTGCCAGCGCTGAGAATATCGCCCATGACAGGTAATCCTCACCCTGGTCGCCCGCCCGGGCCATTACGGTCACAAACAACACTGTGTTCGCCAGGGCTAACATGACGCCCTGGAGGGCGACACCAACCGACAGCAGAGGTGGGCACCTCTGGTCCGGCTCGTAGCGGATGTGATCGTTCAGGCGCGCTATATTCGGCCTCCCTGTCCGGCGTTGCTCGACCGCACGGCGAAATCATAGGCGGAGCGTCAGCTTGTTGCGAGTACTAGGAGGCTGGCATAGACCGATCGGTCAGCGTCGAAGCGTGTCGACCTCGCGGGCCCGCCGGTCCGACCGGACCAAACGCTCCCTACAGGATTAGGCTTGGTCCTATTGCCACGAACCAGACAGCTTTATACATCAAATCATTTGAGAAAGGCACCGATTGATACGCTACTCATAGAGACGGTCTGGTATCGTTTTCGCCCGCCTCGTGCGCTTCTCCGACGCGAGGCCCAGTTTCCGGCCGTTGCCGAATCCGAACGGACCTATGGGCGTTACGGCTTCACCGGCGGGAGCAACAATACTAACCCGGCGGCGATAAGGATTCTGAACCGGTGAGACCAGCCCCGGTTCCTGGGATCGATGTGCCGGCAGGAAAGCGAAAATGGACCAGGCCCCGCCGTCGACCCGCGCCCGCCCTAGCGTCCTCGGAGACGAAGACACACGGCCATCCATCCTGGCAATCGACGACGACCCGGAGGCGGCTGAGCGCCTCCGCAGCGCGCTCACCCAGGCCGGCTACCGCCCGCTGGTAACCGGGGACCCGGGTGATGTCTTTCGGCTTCTCAAGGAGCACAGGCCGCGACTGGTCTTCCTGGAGCTGGTTCTTCCCGGCGGCGACGGTATCGAGATGATGCAGGACATCATGGCCAACGCCGCCGTTCCGGTGATCATCCTTTCGGCCCATGGACACGATGAGGTCATCGCAAGGGCGCTTGACATGGGGGCGGCGGACTACGTGGCAAAGCCCTTTTCTCCCGCCGAGCTCTCGGCAAGAATCAGGGCGGCCCTCAGGCGCGGGTCCGCCGGCAGCCTGGGGGACACCTCAGGAACCTACGTTTTCGGCGATTTGGCCATCGACTACGGCAGGCGGACGGTGACCGTCGCAGGAGGCTCCGTTAGGCTCACCTCAACCGAGTACCGGATGCTCACCGAGCTATCTCTGAGCGCCGGCCGGGTGATGACCCACGGTCAGCTGCTGCGACGAGTCTGGAGCCTGAGCAAGCCCGCCGGCTCGGGGCCGGTGCGCACAATCGTAAAGAGGCTGCGCCGCAAGCTCGGCGACGATGCGTCGGATCCCAAGCTCCTGTTCACCGTGCCCGGGGTAGGCTACCGGATGGCCCCCCCAGACGCCGGAGCGGGCATCTAGCGGACGGCTCTGTCCGGGGTGCCCATCAGCCCAGCCGCACACCCTCTACCTCAGCCTCGAGCTTAGTGGCGGCATCCACCTCGTGCCTGAGATTCCTGGTGTCGTAGCGGACCGTTTGCCTGCTGATTGCCAGGTAGTCGGTCGGCGGGCCCTCCATGTCCGGGTATGACCTGAGGCACCTGTCCGCCCGTCGGGCGCGGCTGCGGCCACTATATTGGGCCGAGGCCCCTTCATGGCGCGTCGGGAGCCGACGCGCTGAACTCCTCTCCCACGGCCCAAAGGGCACCCGAACAAGCCGGCGATATCTCCGCCAGCCCCCCATGCTCCATGGCCCGCTGATAGGAGAGACTAAAGGCGCTGAAGATGACCTCGTCTCCGATGCGTGCGACGACGCGCCCTGTTGCGTCGAGTATGTCAATCTCCCCGTCCTCCACGCTCAGAGAAAAAGTACTCGGCCAGATGAGGAGAGGAGAAACCGGCCCATAGGTGCGGTCCCTGAGGCGAAGGGGAGAATCGACGATCAGACATTTCCCGTCCAGTACCAACTCTCCTGCATAGCGCTCTGTCTCCCGGTCCGCCGTCAGGGTCCCATCCTGCCTGGGGAAGTAGACCTCGACATCCGGCAAGACCTTGATTTGGTTGGCAATAAACACTTCTCCTGAACAGGCGCCGTCATCAAGGGTGCGGTATCCTCCGCCCGCGGCTATTTCATCCCCAACCGTAGCTATGACTCGACCAGCCCCGTTGCGGACCTGGACCACCCCGCGGTCGACATCAGGTGTGAACCCGGCGGGCCAGATTATCGTGGTGGAACTGTCTCCCAGGCGAAGGCACGGCCCGTCAAGGACCAGCTCTCCTAGGCCCAACGCTTGCATGAGGGCCGGGAACCCCATTACGGTCCTCTCCCTTAGGAGCAGGACATCCGGGTCTGACAACCGAAGCTCGGTCGCTTCGCTATTTGGATCGAAGGCGGTAACCTCGTCACCCACTAGGAGATAGGGCCCCGCGCAGTCATCGGACAACCCCTCTACCAACCCCTGATCCATGGCCTGCTGATAGGTCACGGCAGACCGGCTGAGCCGGACATGGTCTCCGACCTGCGCGGCTACCCGGCCAAGCCCGTCGACTATCCGAACCGTCCCGGAGTCCGCTTCGATGGTGAACGCCCCGGGCCAGATGAGCAAGAAGGATGACCGGGGGTTGGCAGCGTCGTAAGAGGGCGCTTCAGCGCGCAGGCAGCCTTCACTGAGGACAAGCTGCCCCGCGAAGTATTCTCCTCCCCTGTCGGTTCCCAGCGGTGCGTCATGGCGCGGGAAATCCACAGGAGCGGCCTGGTCGTCCGTCGCCTGGGGCGTGGACATTTCTAGACCTGTCGCCGGAACCCTATGGTCTTCAAGGTCATCGTCGCCGTCGTTGCCGCAGGCCGCACAGGAAGCAAGCAACAGCAGGGCGACCAGAGCGGCAGCGGACGCTGGCTTAGGCTTCACCTCCGTTTTCCTCGCTGCATCCGGCGGAACCAGGTGTCATCCCTCCATATCGAAAAGACGCCAGACTGCGCCGCAAAGTTCCCTGTCGGAGCCCGTAACGGAGAACAGCCGCGAGGCGCGTCGGTGTCAGATGTCGGACAGCGAGCTATGGACCACCGCCGGGTCTTCCCAGCCCTGTTCGCATCACTCGAAAGTAGACGCGTCCTGCCCCACCCACCTGACGATAATGGCATTCAGGGTGCCATCATCCTTCATCGACGCCAGGGCCTCATCGAGCCTTCCCTTCAGTTCACTGCCCATGCGGACGCCAATGCCGAGGCCGCGGTCCAGCAGCACGGACGGCCCCACGATCTCCAGCTCACCCTCGTGTTCGGCGAGCTTCTTTACGCCATACCCGTGGTCCACCAGGATGACATCCACCTTGCCGCTGAGCACCGCTTCGACCGGATCCGTCGAGTCGTCAAAGGCCACATACGCCCGGCCCTGTTCCGTCAGGTAGTCCGAATATATGTTGTTCGCCCCCGATCCGATCGTGCCCTGGACGGCCCCGTCGCCCGCTCCAGCTCTTGCCACGTACACCGAGGGGGTTGGCGGGTAGTACGCTTCTGTGAAGTCGATCATGTCCTCCCGCTTGGCGGTGATGCTCATGCCGGCGAGAATCGCGTCGAATTTTTCCGCCACCAGGTCGGGAATCATGGCCTCCCAATCGTTCAGTACCCACTCACACTCAAGATCGGCGCGCCGGCACAGCTCGTCTCCCAGTTCGCGCTCCAGGCCATCAATCTCGCCTTCATCGTTGACAAAGACGAATGGATGGTAATTGTCCACGGTGGCTATCACCACCGTGTCTGATCCTCGACATGCGGCCAGTAACGGCAGGAGTGCCGCCGCCAGGGTTACCGCAACAATCGCCCAAAAGAACCTGCATTTAGAAGTCATCAATGTCGTTACCTCTAGTATTCCACTGGAGTCTCAGCCTGGCCGACCGGCAGGAGAATGTGGCGGAACTCAGATGGACGTTACGCCTGCCAACGTTGCGCAGCTCCAGGGATGCCACTGAGGGACCGAGGCTCGGCCCCTAACGGGTAAAACGCCCATTTGACTGGCGACGCCGGTTCGACCCGTTCGTACGTATGGCAAGGCCAGTGCGTGCACTTGATCCTCGGGACAGGCAGCGAATCTGCCTCGGGCCGGTTGCCGGTCGCCATTGGAATCGGCAGGCCACGTTCAGCGCATTGGAGGAGCGTAGATCAACCCACCGTCCAGGTAAGATGCGTTGAGGGAGCCTGCTCGCGCAAGGCCCACTCGCTCAAGCGTCCGTTCGTAGACTTCTCCGTAGTTGCCCACCTGCCGGATCACGTCCTGCATAAACGTACCCGGTATCTTGCCGTGGCCTATCCCGAGGTTGCTCGGGGCGCCGCCATCGAAACCGACTCCCAGCAGCCGCGCAACCGTGTTGTTCGGCGGATCCGCCGCCATCAGCCTGACGTTCTCACGCGTAACGCCCTGCTCTTCGGCGATGATCATGCCGTTTACGACCCAGCGGACCAAGTCCTCCCACACCGAGTCGTTGTCCCTCACGCTGGGTCCGATCGGCTCCTTGGACAGAGTTTCCGGCAAAACGACGGCGTCGATGGCATCGTCCGTCTTCAAAGCGAACTGGTGGCTGCCCAGCTGGGACTTGTCCGAGGACCAAGCGTCGCACTGATCGCTTATGAAGGCCGCGCGAAGCTCGGGATTGGCCTGGAAGGTCAACTCCTCGTACGTAATCCCCTTCTCGGAGAAGTAATCGGAGACGGCTCCCTGGGTGCTGGTGCCGTCAACGATGCAGATGGTGGCACCACCGAGCTGGCTGGCGCTGGTTATGCCAGAGTCCGCCCTTACCATGATGGCGGCACCGTCATAGAAGGTCGTGGTGACGAAGGCCATATTCAGGTCGGCGTCGCGACTGGCCGTCCAGCTGGTCGTGCGTATGAGCGCGTCGATCTCGCTTGCGGCGAGCAGTTCGAAGCGGTTGGCCGCCGTTGCGGCCTTGAACTCGACCTTGGTCGAATCCCCAAAGACGGCCGCAGCGAGGGCATAACAGTACTCCACGTCGTTGCCCTCCGCGGTTCCGTCCGGCTTCAGCACCCCGAACCCGGGCGTGTCGGCCTTGATGCCGCATACCAGGTAACCTCGATCGAGAACCTGGTCCAGCGTGCTCGCTCCGCGAGCGTCCGCATCATCTCCGCAGGCAACCATCGTCAGAAGCGCGGCGCAAAGCAACGCTGCGGCAACCAGAATCTCAATCCGCCAGCCGCTGAGCAGATTCATGCCGATCTGATCCGCATCCCGGCGCTCATTGCGTCTCGATGCCGGTGCTTCACTAAGCTCCCGGCCGGACTCGGGTTGCCCCGGATTGCTGCAGATGTCCTTCGATCTTCGCCATGCGGTACCCCACGCGCGGTTCGGTCAAGATGTAGGAAGGGTCGTTCGCATCGTCGCCAAGCTTACGGCGAAGCCTCTTGACCACGTCCCGAAGCAGCCACGGTTCTCCAGTTCTGTGTGGTCCCCAGACCAGCTGCAGCAGGTGGTCATGGGTCATGACGCGGCCGAGGTTCACCGAGAGCTCGTACAGCACGGCGTACTCGGTCGCAGTCAACTGCACGGGATGTCCGGAGACGGTCACACTCCGCTCCGCGTAGTCAATATGCAGGTCTCCCGCCGAAAGGGGGTGTGAAGGTTCGACCATATGAGGCGCTGCACGCCTGCGGAGAGCCGCCCTGATCCTGGCAGCCAGCTCAGTCGGTGAGAAGGGCTTTACGACGTAGTCGGCAGCGCCCATGTCGAAGGCCCTGGCAACGACCTCCTCCTGGCCGTACACGGATACGAAGATGACCGGCACATCGGCCGACCTCAGGATGTCCTTCATGAGCTCGATGCCGTCGGTACCCGGGAGCATCAAGTCAAGTAGTACAAGGTGCGGCCTTTCCTCGTCCATGAGCCGGGGCACCTCCTCAGGATCCCCGGTCACGATCGGCGCGTAGCCTTCCTTCGACAGGGCGCTGCGGACGTACCTGAGCGCCTGCGGATCGTCATCCACAGCGAGCACGCGCACCCGGTCCCTCACCGAGCTTCGCTGCCGTGCGGCAGCTGCGGGGGACTTCGCCATTTCGACGACGCCTTCCCCTTCGACCACCGGGATCGTGAAGGTGAATCGGGCCCCCAGTCCGGGTCCTTCGCTCTGCGCCCAGATTCGGCCTCCGTGCGCCTCCACTATCCCCTTGCAGATCGCAAGTCCGAGGCCCGATCCGGCAGTGCCGCTTCTGCGTTCCACCTCATCTAGCCTCGAGAACTTTCTGAACAGGTGGGGCAGATGATCGGACGAAAGGCCTCTTCCCTCGTCGGTCACCTAGACGGAAACATGGACGTCGCCGCGCTCTGCGGCGATCCGGATGGGTGATCCTTCAGGCGAGTACCTCGCAGCATTGGAAAGAAGGTTGGTCAGCACCTGGACGACGCGCCGCCGGTCGGCCATAACCGGGGGAAGCTCGGGAGGAAGGTTTACCTGCAGGTTCTCACGGCCCCCCGCGCCAAGGAAACGGCGCCTGGCCTCGTCCACCATGTCGGCAAGACCGGCGGGGCCTGGATTGACCGATAACGCGCCGGTCTCTATCCGCGCCACGTCCAGGAGATCTCCGATCAGGTGCCTCATCTGGTCTGACTGGTCGCGGATTATCCGGAAGAACTGGGTCATCTCCGCGGGGTCCAGCTCGGGTGCGGCCTCAAGGAGGGTGTCGGCCGAACCCTTAATGGACGATAGCGGAGTCCTCAGTTCGTGGCTGACCATGCCCAGGAACTCGGCACGCATACGCTCAAGCTCCTCCATCGGCGTCATGTCCTGCATGGTCATGACGAACGACTCGAGCTCGCCTTCCTCGGAGTGGATTGGCGTGGCGTTGATGAGCGCGCTGACGCTCCGGCCGTCGGGCACGCGCATGACGATCTCCTCGGCCCGGACCGTCTCCCCCGCGCTCAGCAGTTCGGCCATCGGGAATTCCGTGAGTGAAATCTCCCGCCCGTCCGCCCGCACGTACGACAACACGTCGAGCAGTTGCTCCGGCGACTGGTCCGGCTCCCGAAGGCTGTCGACGATCCTCCGGGCCTCCGTGTTAATCGAAACAGGGGCTCCCGTCCTCGCATCAAAGACCACGACTCCCACGGGAGAGGTATTGATAAGGGTCTCAAGGTCGGCCCTCGCCTTCTGCTCTTCGCGGTGCCTGCGGGCGTTGGCGATGACCAGCGCTGCCTGGGAGGCGAACATCACCAGCGTCTCCTCGTCTTCACGGGTGAACTCTCCTCCGCCCTCCTTTGCTGCAAGATAGACGTTCGCCACATGCTCGCCCCGGTGCAGGACCGGCGAAGCGAGGAAAGAGACGGGTGGCTCTACCGGGAGGGGCGGGCGGAACACCTGGATTCCCTTCGACCTGATGTGACCGAGCAGGTCCCGGACTCTAAGCGGGTCGGATATCCTGCCCAGGTACTCGAACACCTGCCTGCCGTTCGGCATCTCCCAGAGCTGTCCCGCCTGCTCGGCGGTCATTCCCGAGGATAGAAAATCCTGCACCTGTCCGCCATCGCCGAGAAGTGTGAAGACCCCGTACCGGGCTCCAGTCAGCGACCGGGCCGAGTCCAGAACACCCTGCAGCACCGCGTCGAGTTCGAGGCTCTCGTTGATGCGAATGCTCGCCTCGGCCAGCAGCGACAACCGCTGCCGCAGCTCAGCCACCTCCGCGTCGCGCACTCCTGACCGGTTCATTCTTCAGCCCCGACGCGTGACCACGGCACGGTGCTCCGGGCACCTCCCTTCGGTAGATCGAGATACGGGCGGATTCAAGACTCACACCTCCTGAGCAGCAATACCCTCTCCTTCCGAAGCAGAAATACATCCAAACTCATACGATTTTTGCACCGAATCATACGAACAATATACACGCGGCCGCTATTATTGCGGGCGCATTCGGGTCAATGACTTGCTGAAATCACTTAACCCTCGCAATGCAGTTCCGGGTACGTGGCGTGGGAATCGGGCACGCTGTGTGTCTCCAACACGCACGTTGCCTCTCGGACGCAAGTGGCTCAGGCTAAGCGACGGGCGACGGCGTGGGAGGCGAATCAACAGAGAAGAGAGAGGGTCAGCAGAAACTCAGGGGGATTTTCGAATTTCACCTCGGTGGCAAGCCAGTGCCGCCTTTCTAAGGAGCGCGATCTGGTAGACGCTCTTAAGCTGGCCGACGTTGGCGTGCGCGGTCAGGGCAATGCACCCCCATGAGAACAAGGCGGAAGAAGATGGGTTTGCTGCTCGTGACGGGCATCGTGTTGTATGCGTTCGCCCTGCTCCTGTTCGAGGTTCGAAAAAGGAAGTGATGCCCCATCTCCACGTCGACAACGGAGGGCGCCATTGCCTTATGTGCGCGGAAACCTGTGACCCGGGTAGACGGCACCTGCCCATCAACAATGACGGTGCCAGGTGGTGGAGAGACTCCGGCGGCCGTCAGGCCTTGGTTCAGGCTGCTGCACGGGACTGTAGCTGTGCATTCTAGCAACGACCGCAGGATCGTTGCTGTCATAGGCGCCATGGTGCTCCTAGGCATGATCTTCGCCTTCTCGGTCATGTTCGCATTCCGTTAAAGGGGGACGTTGTGCGATTGCAGGCGGAATCGGTTCCCGGAACTGAAGTGGAGCCCTATCAAGGCAGATGGAAGGGTCTGAGCGACCCCCAAGGCGGTTAGGGGAGACGACATCCCCGGCAACCTTCCGCAAGGTGGACGAGCCGCATTGATGTGTTGACTACAGCCTCATGCACCAGGTGACACAGGTACCCGGGCCGTTGATCTTCGGGTGGCCGTCGATGCGCCGGTGTCAGTCAGTAGGTGCAAATTGAGCCCAATCGAAGCCCTGGCCGCGACGCTAATAGTCGGCGTTGTGGTGCTGGGCATATACGGGCGGATACTCGAATGGCGAGACAACCAGCGTCGGTTGGAGAAAGAAAAAGCGCGACGCCTGCGGCAAGGCCAATGAAGATAGTTGCCACCATCATGCAGGGTCGAAAAAGCCTCGTGCCGATGGACGCCGTGCTCCATCAAACGTGCTGCGGCCACTATGCACGGCTGACGGGCGAACCCCACAAGAGCAGCGAGGTATATCCCTCCATAGAGGCGGCTATAGAGGCGATAGGCGGGGAGGTTTACTGCTGCTTCATCTGCCTCCGGGGAAAGGGCCGGCACCTGAAATGGTAGTGCTTCGCTACCTGACTGCCCTTATCCGCTGGATGCGCATACGTTCTGCCAAACGCAGAGAGCGAAGGATCGCTCGCGTATGGGACAGGTACAAATAGGGCACATGTCAATGCGCGGCTACGTGCCGGAATGCACCCGGCGAATGGAAGCGACGCAGGAACGCCGCTCGGCGAGCCCTGCGTCAAGCTGATGGATGATCACAGAGTAGGCCGGCACCAGATCGGGCTTGATCGGCAGGCCTGGAGAGACAGTCACTCATCGCCCTATCTGAAAGCTGACGATGAGCATGTGGACTAGAAGGAGCATGTGATGCAGTTCAACATCAGACTAGACGCAATCTTTATCGGCTACGTAATGAGCGCGACGCTGTTTTGCATTGCCCTTGCGCTCACCGCGAGGGCTATGCACTCGGCGAGCGGTTTTGAGGAAGTAGGTTGGATTGGCCTTGCCACCATCACCATGCCCTTGGGCATGTCATTCATCACCTTTCTCGTAACCGAGGTGATAAGAGTCCTTAACTCGATTGTCCTGGTTTCAGACCCCGACCAGGCACATTCCGATTCCCCGGGCAATTGAGTTGCCGTGGGCTGCGAATCGTCTCTGAGGCCTGAGTGACAATCAGTTTGATCGAGGCGACCCACATGTCGGAATTCTCCGCGACATTCGTCGCTATTCCATCACCGTAGCTACCGGCCTTGCCGCGCACGTCATTGCCGCGGGCGAGACGCCAAACCCCCGACGGGAAGGCGAATAGTCACCGTGGCGCCTTTTTCGAGCCCGTCGCTGGCTACCGCAATCGTGCCCCCGTGCGTTTCGACTATGGCCCGGGCAATGGCCAGTCCCAAGCCTGAGCCACCAATCCCTCGAATACGAGATGAATCGGTGCGGTAGAAGCGGTCGAAGAGGTGGGGAAGGTCTTCTTCGCCGATCCCGATCCCGTCATCGACGATCGAGATGGCCAGCTTCCCGTCACTATCGAGATCCGCCCGGACTACAACGTTTCCCCCGGCCTCGGTGCAGCGGATGGCATTGCCGATGACGTTTCCCAGTGCCTGACTCATGCGCATCCGGTCGAGGTCCATGTCCGGGAGGCCATCGGACGCCCGCAGCGAAAGTCCAACCTGCCGGGCTTGGGATTGCGGCTGCCACCGTTCCACCTCCCTCGCGAGAAGTTCGTGGACCGAACTCGTTTCGAGCGTGAGTCTCGACTCGCCCTGGTCCGTCTCCGCAAGCCAGTCCAGGTCGCTTACGATGCCGCCGAGCCTGTCCACCTCCTGGATGATGTGGTCGGAGGCGCTCTCAGGCGCCTGAAGTCCATCTCGCAACCCTTTCGCCTCAAGGCGGATGACGCTCAGAGGGGTGTTCAGCTCATGGGAGACGTCGTTTATTAATCTCCTACGAAGCTCGCGCTGGGTTTCCAGGGCGGAGCTCATCCTGTTGAACGCCGCGCTCATCAGTCCCAGCTCATCCGTCGACCTGACCGGCAGCCGGGTAGAGTCGCCCTGTGCGACCGCCTGGGTCGCCTCCGTCAATGCCGACACGGGCGCCGTGATGCGCCTTGCCAGCCAGGCGGCCAGCAGTACGGCAACGCCGGCCGTCAGCGAGCCGCCTATCAGGGTGATGTACAGGAGCGCGCTCAGAAATCCGCGCGACTCGGTCGACAAGAGCTCGCGGTTCACATCCACGTAGACGTTGCCTACGGTCTGGTTGGTTGTCTGGTCGAATACCGGCGCGCTGTGGCCGTCCAGTTCCGGAGCGGTGGCACCTGACACCAGCTCGGAGGAATTGTCCCTGACCACTCGTCCGTCGGATCCGGTGATGACCACTCTCACCGGATCCCGGTGGGATGATTCGGAGTGTTCTGCTCCATCTCCCTCGGATCGCTCTCCCTGCGAAACACCTGCGTAGATGTATCCGGACTCAGAGAGCACCCTGTCCAGCGTTCCCCAACCGCCGGAAGCCGTGTACTCCCGGCTCAGGACCCCGGCCAGCTGGCTCGCCTCATCATCGCCGATCTCCTCGACGAACACGCCCAGACGTGCCTGCGCCGCGTAATACCCGACACCGACGCTGACCAGCACGGTCAGTACTACCACGAGGACGATCGCCCCCATGATCTTCCAGCGAAGCGCCATCATTCGCCCTCCACCACGAACCTGTAGCCGGCGCCGTAGACGGTCTGAATCGGCTGCCGGCCGCCCCTGCTGATCTGCCTTCGCAGGCGGGCGACCTGGCTGTCGATTGCACGGTCGTAGCCATGAAACTCGTGGTTGAAGGTCAGCAGGATCAGTTGCTCGCGGGAAAGCACCTGGTTGGGATGGCGCATGAAAGTCGATAGAAGGGCGATCTGCGCCTGGCTCAATGTCACGGTCTCTTCACCCACGGTTACGCTTCGTGTGGACTCGTTCAGGGTGATGTCGCCCTGCGTGAGGACGTGCTGGACCCTGTCCCTGACACGCCGAAGCACGGCCTGCGCGCGCGCAACGACCTCATCGGGATCGAATGGCTTGACGACGTAATCGTCGGCTCCGGTGTCCAGTCCCAGGATTCGCTCGGCGGGGGTTTCCCTCGCCGTCAACATGATTATGGGAACCTCCGATTCGCGACGCAGGATCCTGCACAACTCCACGCCATCGAGGCGGGGCAGCATCAGGTCCAGGATTATCAGATCCGGAGTCAGGTCTCGGGCCAGATGCAGACCGGTTTGACCGTCATGAGCGATCTCGGCAGAGAACCCGGCGCGCTCGAAGTAGACCCTGACCCAGTTTGCGATCCTCGTATCGTCTTCGATTATCAGTACTCTACCGCTCATGAACAGTCCTCAGAGAACCGCCTTGGACGCGGTGCCCGATCGGGCACCGCGTCCATCTGCGTGACAGTCCCCCCGTCAGATTACATCCACCGAGAACCCAACATCCCCTTTGGCCGAATTCGTTAGATCCTAGCCGCCTCCGCGCCCTTCGCCGCCGGTGCCGTGTTCGCCTCCAGATTCCCCGCCGCCATGCTCACCACCGGCCTCGCCACCAGACTGGCTTCCCTCGCCTCCACCAACCTCTGCATGGGCTATCCATCCGGTGAAAGAAGCCTGCGTGGACGGCAGGTTGATCTCGACCATCTGGCCCGGAGCCAGGTCCATCGGGGTCGTCGGACCGAGCTCAGTACCGTTCGAAAGATGCACTTCGATCCGTACGCGGGCAAGGACGCTATTGGTGGTGTTCTCCACCGTGCCCCTGAACGAGTTGCTCCCGGCATCGTAGCTCAGGATAAGCTGTGCGCCCGCGCGAACCATGTCGAAGGTCTCGTCCGGAGCCAGGTTGGCGCCGCCGCCCTCCTCGCCTCCGACCGGACCTTCACCGCCACCCTCACCGCCTGTACCCTCGCCGCCAGGACCGTGACCCTCGCCGCCGGCTCCCTCACCTGCGCCGCCTTCAGCGCCTTCGCCTCCCGCATGGGGCATGGGACCGGGCCCGCCGCAGTCGAACACCTCCAGATGGACGACATACCCATCGTAGGAGACTCCCGCGAGCGTCGGTTCAGCGGCGACCGCCAGACTGGATGTCGCCACCTGCCCCGGGCTCAGGTCACCCAGCTCGTCCGGACCTAGCTCGCCCACCGTCCTGATGCCCGACTTTAGGTGAGGCTCGGCCTGCACGTAACAGAGCGTCTGAGAGAGCGTATTGCGTACCGCGGCCTGCACAGTACGGGTTGCAGCGTCGTACCTGGCTGATAAGGCCAGTCCTCCCAGGACGCCGTCCCACGTCTGGTCCAGTGGAATGACCGGGCTCGACATGGCGGCTTCTCCAGCCTCGGCACCTGTACCACCGCCTTCACCGCCTGACTCAACGCCGCTTCCCTCGCCACCGCCTCCGTGCTCCCCAGCGGCCTCACCGCCGGACTGGCCTCCCTCGGCCCCACCGCCAACCTCCGCATGGGCTATCCATCCGCTGAACGAGGCCTGCACAGACGGCAGATCAACTGCCATAACCTGTCCCGGTGCCAAGTCCACCGGAGTCGTCGGTCCGAGCTCCGTCCCGTTTGACAGGTGCACTTCGATTCTGACTTGGGTCAGTACGCTGTTGGTGGTGTTCTCCACCGTGCCCCTGAACGAGTTGCTCCCGGCATCGTAGCTCAGGATCAAGCGGGCGCCGCTCCGCACCATGTCGAAGGTCTCGTCTGGGGCCAGGTTGGCACCACTCCCCTCCTCGCTGCCGGACGCCCCAGCCTCGCCACCACCTTCACCGACGGACTCACCGCCGCTCCCCTCGCCAACGCCGCCGTGCTCACCAGCGGCCTCAGCAACGGACTGGTTTCCTTCGGCCCCGCCTCCAACCTCCGCATGGGCTATCCATCCGCTGAACGAAGCCTGCGTCGAGGGTAGATCGACAGCGACCACCTGACCCGGAGCCAGGTCCACAGGAGTCGTCGGTCCGAGCTCCGTCCCATTCGACAGATGCACCTCGATCCTGACCTGGGTCAGTACACTGTTGGTGGTGTTCTCCACCGTGCCCCTGAACGAGCTGCTCGCAGCGTCGTAATTCAGGATCAAGCGGGCGCCTCCGCGAACCACGTCAAAGGTCTCGTCCGGGCCCAGATTGGCTCCGCTCCCCTCCTCGCTGCCGGACCCACTTGCCTCGCCGCCGCCTTCACCGCCTGATTCAGCGCCACCGTGCTCACCAACGCCTTCGCCGCCTCCACCCACGACGGCATGTTCCCCGCCAGCTTCTCGCACGGAGGTGCCCTGGCCTGCCGTTGCGCCCTCGGAGTCGCGGCCGGATCCGATTCCATTGCCGCCGGTGCAGCCGACCACCATCGCCGCGCACAAGATCCCCGCAAGCAAGACCCCGACCACAACAAGGGCCTTTGACTTCAGCTTCCTTATCACTATCATCATCGTCCTTCCACCTCCCTCGTGAAGAATCCGTGGCACACACGATGGGGGTGAAATGTCGCAGAAATATGTCGGTCATCATGTCCTTTTCCTGATGACCTGCTCGGTTCAGACTGAGCCGATCCCCGGCGATTTAGAGACAGCGCGACGGGCCGCCCTATCACTTGGCCCGATGCGGAATGCCGCGCCCAATCAAGGGTCGGGTGGAAACTCTTCCAGGAACGTGCCTGACTAATCGGGATCTTTGAACGTTAGTGGAGGCAAGGTGGAAGGTCTTTGAGATGAATGAGCAGTCCGCGTACCCCGGCAGGCCAGCTTCGCCTCACGAGAAGAGCGGCCAGGTGGTCGAACCAAGAACCATCCTTGTCACCGGGGCCACCGGGTACATAGGTGGGCGGCTGGTACCTAGGCTGATAGGGAAAGGGCACCAGGTCCGCGTCCTGGTCCGCAGCCGCACCCGGGCGCTTTCACGCGAATGGGCAGGGAATGTCGACGTGGTCGTCGGCGACGCGCTGGATCCGGAAGCCTTGTCCCGCGCGCTGAGCGGCGCTAGCACAGCCTACTACCTGATCCACAGCATGTCCGCCGGCCCGGGATTTGGCGAAATGGACATACGGCTCGCGCGGGCCTTCGGCCGGGCCGCCAGCGAGGCCGGCGTAGAGCGCATCATTTATCTGGGCGGCCTCGGGGACCCAGGCTCTAACCTCTCCCCTCACCTGCTCTCGCGGCAGCAGTCGGGACGGGCGCTGAAGGAAGGGGGCGTTCCGGTTACCGAATTCCGGGCCGCGGTGATCGTCGGATCGGGCAGCATATCCTTCGAGATAATCCGGCATCTGGTAGAGCGCCTCCCGGTGATGATCTGCCCCCGCTGGATATACTCCCGCATCCAGCCAATCGCAGTCGATGACCTTCTGGATTACCTCGTCTCCGCGCTGGATACGCCTTGCAGCAGCGGCCGAACCATCGAGATCGGAGGCAGTGAAACCACCACCTACCGCGGGCTGATGCTCGGCTATGCGGAGGCCAGGGGACTCAAACGCCTGATGATCCCGGTCCCGGTCCTCACTCCCCGCCTCTCCTCCTACTGGGTTCACTGGGTGACACCCATCCCCGCCGGTATCGCCGCGCCGCTCGTCGAAGGGCTGCGCAACGAGGTCACCGTGACCAACGATCTCGCCCGTTCGCTCTTTCCCGACCTTAGGCCGACGGACTACGCCTCGGCCATCGACAGCGTCATTACGGACCTTCAGCGGGGACGAATAGACACGTCCTGGAGCGATGCCGCTCACACCGCCGGGTCGCCAGCGGAGCCTGTGCAGGTCGCGGCCCGCGAGGGGATGATCATCGAGCGCCGCCAGCGTGCGGTCAGCGCCGCACCGCAGACCGTCTACCGGGTGCTGACCGGCATCGGGGCAGACCGCGGATGGTACTTTGCGAACTGGTCATGGAGGCTGCGCGGGATGCTGGACAGGCTCCTGGGAGGTGCCGGTCTGCGCAGGGGGCGGCGCCATCCCGATGAACTGCGCGTGGGCGACGCGGTTGATTTCTGGCGGGTGGAGGCACTGGAGACCGACCGCCTGGTCCGCCTGAGGGCGGAGATGAAGCTTCCCGGGAGCGCGTGGCTACAGTTCGAGATAGAAGGGGCCGACGGCGGGACGGCACACCTGGTGCAGACGGCGGTGTTTCAGCCAAGGGGTCTTGCCGGCCTGTTCTACTGGTACGCGCTGTACCCCTTCCACGCCTGGATCTTTGGAGGACTGATTGAGGCCATAGCCCGGCGAGCGGAAAGCCTGGCTTCTAGCGATGCAGACCGGGGCCCGGGTCGGGGCGAAGGTCGCTGAGGAAGCCCGGGCCCCGGTAGGCCACCGACTCGTCGAGGAACCGCTCGGTTCTGCCAGCCACAGATAAACGCCGGGCCGGCGTTAGCTGCAAGTCAGCGACCCACGTCTGCATAATCCAGCACGCCCTTTCGCACAGCCCAGATCTCAAGTTCCTGTTTCGTCTTGATACCCTGCTTGTCCTGAACCCGGTATAGAGTGTTGCACACCCCCATGCGCTGCGACGTCTACTGTGCCGTCTGCACGGAGGGCAGTAGGAAGTTATCCAGCTGACTGGAGATCACTGTCCCTGGATCCGGCCGTTAGGCTCCTGGGTAAACCCAGACGTGGACCTGTAACGGAAGGCTGGCCGTGACCGAACAGAACATAGTCCAGTGGGTCTATTCCTCCAAGGACATCGGCGAACTGCGGGCCAGATACGACCAGTGGGCGTCGGCCTACGAGCATGACCTGGAAAAGGACTTCGGCTGGTCGGGGCCACAGTTGGCTGTCGACGTCTTCATCAGGTACGTGCCTACCGGCGCTCGGGTACTTGACGCGGGTGCCGGTACGGGCCTGGTCGGCAGGGCGTTAAAGGAGAATGGCTACAGTTCCATTGTCGCCATGGACCTCTCCGAAGGCATGCTGGCCGAGGCAAGGAAGACCGAAGCGTACGAGAGCTACGACCAGATGGTTATGGGTGAGCCCTTGGCATACGAGACCAACAGCTTTGACGCTGCTGTGAGTGTGGGAGTCTTTACAGTAGGACACGTCCCGGCCAGAGGCCTCGGTGAACTTGCGCGCGTCGTCAGACCAGGTGGCTACGTCGTCTATTCCCTGCGCCCCGACACTTACGAGGCCAATGGCTTCCGCAAAGAGCACGCCGACCTCCAGGCAGCGGGCAAAGCAGCGGTGATCGAGGCGACGATCCCCCAGCGCGCAATGCCCATCGGTGAGCCCGAGGTGGAGCACCAGATCTGGGTGCTGAGGGTCACATAGCTCCCGCGAGGGTTGGTCGCGACGCCGATGAACTCGTAGCAACGCGGCCAGCGAGTCTACACGAGCGGGTTCGTGTAGACGGCGATCATCGGGAACGGGGCTCTCGGTAGACCACCCCTCGAAGGCCATACCAGGAGTAGATCTGGAGCGGGTCTCTACCTCCCGCCTCGCCCACGCTGTGGTCGGGCAGCCTTTACGGCTCGCGACGGGCGGAGCCGGACACCACCTGCCTGAAGCCTTCTTCCGCTATGGCGCTCAATGTGCGTGCGGTCTGCTTTGCGTGCCGCCCGGCACGTTCCAGCAATTCGTCCTAGATTTCAAGCGTCGCCTTCATGCACCCGTACCAGACACATTGCCCTCTCTTGTTTAGCCATGTTTGAAGGTACAGCCCATGGCGACCCGTGTCGTCGTGACTTCGCAGCCCGATGGGCGATGATCATTGGCCTTACCCACGGGACCGGGGTGGAGCGATGAACTCGCAGGTGGGGCCGCTGGCGCGCCTGAGCTTTCGGTCGAGCGTTGCCAGGGGACAATCCAGCGCCTCGGCCAGTGCAACGTACCATGCATCGTAGCTGGTCAGGTTTCCACGCAACGCCCATACCCGCTCAGCGAAGGGGGCGAAGGGAAACAACTCTATGTCGAGCCGCAGGAGGTCGCCATGGGATGTAGTGGCCTCAATGCGGGATATATGACCCGCCCGTTCCAGACGGCGTAGGATGTTGCTGGCCTCAGCTAGAGCTAGCTCCGGACCGGCCAGATCGCCTTCACCAAGTGCCGACTCCGCCCACTTGCCCTCGAGGCCCGAGTCGACCAGCGCCGCGACCAGCACGGACGCGTCGACGACCGTCGTCACTTCCGGTCTGCGTCACGGGCGTGAAGGATTCGGGAAGGCTGCACCCTGGTTTCGGCCACTGTCTTGCGGTCGCGAACTCCTTGGAGCCAAGTAGCCATGGATGGACGCGAGGCGATTCGCTCCAACTCTCCGCGCAAGAACTCCTGCATGGACTGGCGCTTAAGCGCTGCGCGCACAGCAAGCTCGTCGCGTACTTCCTCGGGGACACCTCTTATCGTGATCTGTACTGCCATGACCGCATAATGCCATCAATGAAAGCATACTGCAATTGTCATCTCCCTGACCTGCTCCTCCGATTCCGGTCAGGCTGGAACGTCGACGAATAGAGCCGGCCGGCGGTGCAATCTTACATGGTCGGCTGATGGTCCTACAGTATCCGGACTGCCCCTCAGACTATGCAGTGGACGGGATGCAACTGCCCGGCTGCTCGGAGGCGGCTCGCGGCCGAGTCGTGACGAGGTCTTGCCGGCCCGGGCTGCCGTCCTCGCGGCTAAGGAACTCCCTGCGCCGCTCCTTCGGAGGTCGACGAGCCTCGACGCCAACATGACAGTGGGCGCGGAATACGGGGGCGGGGCGCACCGACACGGCACGGGGCGCCCACGTGGACGCGGTCCGGGCGAAGGCTGCGGACGCCGCTTTCGCCTAAATCGTGCGCCTGAGCTTGGGGTCCAGTATGTCCCGCAGGCCGTCTCCGGCTAAGTTGATGCCAAGGACCGTCAGCGTGAGAAAGGCGCCCGGGAACAGTATCACCCACGCCGCCCCTTTTATGTTCTTGCTCCCCTCGGCCATGATGCCTCCCCAGCTGGGGGTATCGGGCGGAGCTCCGGCCCCAAGGAAGCTCAGCACCGCCTCCACCAGTACTGCGTCGGCAGCCACCAGGCTGGCCAGGACGATGAGGGGCACCAGGGTGTTGGGAAGGATGTGGGCGGATATTATCCTGAGCGGCGAAGCACCCAGGGCAAGGGCCGCATCGACGTAGACCTCGTTGCGCAGGCTGAGGACCGACGCCCTGACCACCCGCGTGACCGCCGGCGTATAGGCCACCGGCAGCACCATGATGACGATCTTCACGCTTCCGCCTATCAGGGCCACCAGGGCCAGGGCCAGGATGATGACTGGAATGGCCATGATTCCGTCCATCACCCGCATGACCACAGCGTCCACCCGCCGGTAGTAGCCGGCCAGCAGCCCTATGATCGCCCCCAGCGCCGAGCTGATCAGGGCCACCGAGAAACCCACCATGAGCGAGACCCTTGATCCGAATATCGTCCGGCTGTAGACATCACGCCCCACAAGGTCTGTGCCAAACCAGTATGAGGAGGAGGGGGACTGCAGACGGTCGACGACGGCCAGCTTGTTCGGGTCGACGGTAAAGAGGAAATTCCCAAAGATCGCAATCAGCGCCATCAGGACGACGACCGCAACCCCCGCGACCATCGTTGGCTTCCTGCGAGTGAGCCGCGCCGCGCCCCTGAAAAGGCTCCCCTTCTTTGAAGCGATGACCGGGGCCGCCGGTGTCGCACGGGTTGGAGCTTGATGCTGCATCAGTACCTGATCCTCGGGTCAAACAGGGCATAGGAGAGGTCGACCACGAGGTTGACGAGCAGATATATCCCCGACACCAGTATGATCGCGGCTTGGATGACCGGGTAGTCTCTTTGCAGCATGGCGGTCACGGTGAGCCGGCCGATGCCCGGAATGGCGAAGACGACCTCGGTGACAACCACTCCCGCCAGCAAGCCCGCGAACCCCAGCCCGATGACGGTCAGGATGGGCAGCGCCGAGTTCCTAAGGGCGTGCCGCAAAAGGACGCTCGTTTCGGGCAGCCCCTTGGCCCTGGCTGTCCGGACGTAGTCCTCCCCAAGGACCTCCAGCATGCTGGCCCGCGTCATCCTAGTTATCAGGGCCATGAGCACCAAGCCCGTGGCCAGCGACGGCAGGAAGATCGAGCGCAGGAAATCGTCCACACCGTCGCCGGGATGGACGAACCCGGCCACGGGGAAGAGGGGCAGCCTGACCGCCAGGCCGAGGATGAGCAGGAACCCCAGGAAGAACAGGGGCATCGAGTACCCCAGCGTGGAGAACAGCATCGCCCCACGGTCGAGCCAGCTATTGGCCTTCCACGCGGCGAGCACCCCCAGAGGAACGCCGAGCCCGACGGCGATCAACTCTGTGAGGATGGTGAGTGACACGGAGGGCAGGATCCTGGCCCCGAGCAGCTCGGTCACCGGATGCTTGGATGCGATGGATTCGCCGAAATCGCCCTGGAAGATATCCTTGAGGAAGATCCCCAGCTGGACGATCATCGGTCTGTCCAGCCCCAGCGACTCCCGGATGGCCTGGATCTGCTCTTCAGGGGCCAGCGGGCCCGCCATGATTCGCGCCGGGTCTCCCGGGGTGAGACGCAGCAGTAGGAAGGTGAACAGCAGCACCACGAAGATGACCGGTATCGCCGCAAGAAGGCGCCGAAGGATGTATGCCTGCATCTGTTCGCCGCTCCCCGCAGGTGCGCTAGCGGTCCATCAAGCGTGGCACGGTCGCCACTGCTCCCGTCGGCCCGTCCGACGGTGTCACTTTCCGTGAGCCCGCTTCTCGTTCAGCTAAAGGGTTGCCGGTCCACCGGCGCGAGCCTCCCCGAGGCAGTGGGGGGCACTAGCGAGCCAAGCCACAGGGGAGGCTGCGCGCGCCTCCCTTGCGGCCTGGCCCGAGCTGCCGGTCCCGGCAGCGTTTGGTCTGCGTGTATAGCCTAAGCGATTCGGACCCCTTCTAGTCCAGCCACACGTTGTAATACGTGGGGAAGGCCGTCGGCTTCAGGTTCGCCACCCGTATCTGATGGGGAAGCATCGGGAAGAACTGCCCGAGGACGATGTTGTACGCATCCTCGTAGGCTGCGGCCTGCATCCTGTCTACGACGGCCTTCTTGGCGTCCAGGTTCGGGGCCCTGATGAATTCGGCAACGAGGTCCGGATACCCGGGCCAGCCCCAGAGCGTCTCGCTCAGGTTGTTGACCGGGCTGATGTCCGGCTGCGCGCAGGTAGAGGCCGGGCAGAAGTTGGTAAACAGGTTCCAGTCGTTGGCACCCAGTCTCGAGATGACTGTGGCCAGGTCCATACCCGGCATCTCGACGGTCATCCCCGCGGCCTCAAGCGATGGCTTGAGGACGATTCCCAAGGGGTTGAGCTGCGGGTGGTCGGAGGAGTTCAGGATCACGATCGTCTCGCCCGCGTAGCCCGCCTCGGCCAGTAGCTCCGCCGCCCTCTCGGGGTTGTTCTGGTTGTAAAGCTCCTCGGACACGGTGCTCTCCCACGGGGTTCCGCAGAAGAAGACCGACGAGCAGAGTATCCAGAGTTCCGGGTCGCCCAGTGAGGCCATCATGGACTCGGCGTCGACGGCGGCCAGGATGGCCTGCCTGACGAGCTTGTTGTCCGTGGGAGCGAAGCTGCCCTTCGCCCACACCTCCGACTGGTTGCCGGGCTTGGTGACGACGAGGCCTATGTCGTCGTTGCCCCTTATGCGCGAGGCGAAGTCGAGGCTTATGCCGTCAACTATGTCCCACTGGCCGGTCTCAAGGCCGGCGTACTTGGTCTCGTCGTTGGGAATCTCAACCCATTCAATTCGGTCCAGGTACGCTCGCTTGCCGCCGGCCAGGAAGTTCTCCGGCTCGGGCCGGGAGATGAAGCCATCATAGCGAACGATCGACAGCTTGTTGCCCGGCTCCCAGGTTTCGAACTCGTACGGCCCCGTGCCTATCCACTCGGTAATCGGCTCAGAGAACGGGGCGCTGTTGGCGATGTCCTCGGGCCAGATCTGAGGCGACAGGTGGGGGGATGTGCCCAGTCCGATCACCAGTCCGCCGAAGGGTTCATTCAGGTTTATCACAAAGGTGAGGTCGTCCACCTTGACCGCCTCGCTGATAAAGCCCGCGGTGTTCTTGACCGAGGGCGCAGGCAGCCAGCGGTTGATGGACGCTATCACGTCGTCGGAGGTCACGGTGTCACCGTTGTGGAAGGTGATCCCGTCCCGCAGCGTGAACGTGTAGGTCATGTTGTCGTCGCTGATGCTCCACGTGTCCACCAGCTGTGGCTGAGGGTTCAGGTTAAAGTCCCACGCGAACAGATGCTCATAGACGTGCACGGAGGTGTGCACGCTGATGACCGCGGGCAATGGGAGCGGATCCAGAGAGGAGAAGCTGCCCTGGGCCACCACACGCAGGGTGCCGCCGTACTTGGGCTCCGTCGTGATGATCTCCCTCTCCTTTATGATCTTCTCCTCCACCTGCACCTTCTCCACCTCCACCACGACCGTCTCACCCGGCACCTCTACCTCCACCACCTTCTCCACCACCACCGTCTCGCCCGGTACCTCCACCTCAACCACCTTCTCCACCACCACCGTCTCACCAGCTACCTCCACCTCCCTGACAACCTCCTTCTCCACCACCACCGTCTCGCCAGGCACCTCCACCTCCACCACCTTCTCCACCACCACCGTCTCGCCAGGCACCTCCACCACCTCCGTCTCACCTGCACCGCACGCCATGGCCGTGACCAGGCCCAGCAAGAGCACGGCAAATGTGGCCAGTAAGGGTCTAGGGTCTGTCAACCGCCTAATCATGTCCATCTTCCCTCCGAACGTGAATCAGCTTCCTAACGATCAACCTCTCTACTCGGTGCGGCAGGCGCTCTTGGCCAGCTAACGACGGCATTCTAATGGTTTTGCCGGTGCCAGCACAAACACATCCATCCGGGCGGCAGGGCCCTTCCAGAGCATGGGACCAAGAAGGAATGAGCACGCAGACGAGGGACCGGTTCTTGTGCCCGCCCATCCAGGTTTGTTAGGCAATGTCCACCCGCTTGTATCGGGGTGCTTGTCCAGTGAGCAAGAGCCTCGGCTCCCGTCCGAGCTCACCGCACCATCGTCAACCCGCGTCAAGGTCATCCTGGCCATGGTCAATCTCAGGGTGGGCGGTGGCTGTTCGGAGCCGACCGCCTATCCCGAGGCCGTGCCCGGCGTGATCGTTCTGCACATCCGGTCGGAACCACCTACCGGCGATGGCTGTTCCACGCACGTTGACATGCATGTTGTGGGAGATAAAATCGACATCTTATTGGGTCTTAGTATCAGTACTGGATTTCCCATCTATTCAATAGATGCGGGCAATACGTAGTTAATACTGAGACGGAGTATCTACTTATAGATCACGGAAGCGAAGTGTTGAGCTCGAACGCCTCCCGGGCACGGAAGGTGCAGGCGTGGGTCGACCTGGAAATTGCCAAAGAGGCGAGCGAAGCCTGCGGCACTTCCACCCTAACCGTCACCAACCGCGGTTGCCGGGGTGCCCTTGGGGTAGAGACGCCCCTATACATCGGAGATGCCCCCATTGTTGACAGCCATTCCGGCGATCTCGGCCTGAACGACCGAGACGTCGATCTCTCCTCGGACATCTGGATCATCTGCAGGCCCGGCGTAGGGAGGTGGACCTACGAGTATGGGACCGGCAAGGAGGCATTCTCCAGTGCCGACTTGGAGAGCCGCCCTGCCTCTGGGAAGGCCGCGGGAAGACGGCACCGGGGATGATGGTTCATCGAAACATGCTCGCGCTGACGGAGGGCGCGCGCACCCGAATCGCCCTCACCGTGGCGCTGGGGTTGGCAATCTCCGGTACATTCGTCGCGCAGGGTGTGGTCGTAGCCCTGGTGGTCAACCGCATCCTGGCCGGCGAGCCGTGGACGGGGGCGCTCGCCCTCGCGGGCGTCGTCGCTGCGCTGGCGGCGCTTCGCGCGGTGCTGCTCCGGTGGCGGGAGATGAGTTCCATGCTTACCGCCGCGGAAGTGAAGGTGGCCCTGCGCCAGCGGCTCTACCGCGCGCTTCTTGCCCTCGGCCCCGGGTACATGGAGCGGACGCGGACGGGAACGGTACAGTCCACCCTCGTGGACGGTGTGGAGGCCCTGGAGGCCTACATGGGCTACTACCTGCCACAGTCCATTGTCGCGGTGGCCGTGCCCCTGGCTGTGGTGGCGTACATCTTCGTCCTAAGCCCTCTGGTGGGCGTGGTCGTGCTGGTGTGCGTGTTGTCCGTTCCTCTGGTGCCGCGCCTGTGGGACGGCCTGCTCGGCGAATACGGCCAGCGGCACTGGCGCGCGTACACGGACCTCAACTCCCAGTTCGTGGACAGCATGCAGGGAATGGTTACGCTCAAGGCGCTCAACGCCAGCGGGCGCCGGGGGCGCGTCCTCCAGGACGCCGCGCTCGCGCTATACCGGGCAACGATGGCGCAACTTTCCATCTCCATGATCCGCAACGGCGTCGTTGGGCTGGCGATGAGCGCAGGCGTGGCGATGGCCGTCGCGCTGGGAGCTTTCCAGGTGGCGGACGGGGCGCTGAGCCTGACGGGACTCCTGGTGGTGTTGTTCCTTACGGGGGAGTGCTTCCGTCCGCTGGTTGAACTGGACTCCTACTGGCACAAGGGATACATGGGCGTTTCCGCCTCCACGGGCATCTTCGCACTCCTGGACGCAAAGCCCGAGGTGGCCGAACGTGAGTCCGCGCCGACGCGCCCCGAACCCTTGGGCACGCCTAGGTCCATCGCCTTCGTGAACGTCACCTTCGCCTACCACCCGGATAGCGCGCCAGCGCTCGACGGCCTGTCTCTGGGCGTGGACGCAGGCCATAGCCTTGGCCTCGTTGGTCAGTCGGGGGCCGGTAAGAGCACCGTGGCTGCGCTCTTGCTGCGTTTTTTCGACCCCCAGCAGGGGCGCGTGGAGATTGGGGGCATCGACATCCGCGACTACCCCCTGGAAACGCTGCGCGGCCTCATCGCCGTCGTGTCCCAGGACACCTACCTCTTTCCTCTTTCACCGGACGGTGGAGGACAACCTGCGGCTCGGGAGGCCCGGAGCCTCCCCGGGGGAGCTCGAAGCAGCGGCGCGTGCGGCCAACGCTCACGAGTTCATCACCGCACTTCCCCACGGTTATCAGACCGTGGTCGGAGAACGGGGAGCGAAGCTCTCCGGGGGTGAGCGTCAGCGCATTGCCATCGCGCGGGCGCTGCTGAAGGATGCCCCCATCCTCATCCTAGACGAGGCGACCTCCAGCCTGGACGGCGTCAGCGAGAGCGCGATCCGTGACGCGCTTAAACGGCTCGCCCGGGGGCGTACGACCATCACCATCGCCCACCGGTTCTCCTCCGTCGTCCACGCAGACCGCATCGCGGTCTTGGACGAGGGGCGGGTGGTTGAGACCGGCCGTCACCAGGAGCTGATGGAGCGGCGCGGCGCGTATGCCGGCCTCGTCCTTGCCCAGCAGGAGGCCATGTGAGCACCCTTGCGGGCAATCGCCCCGGCCAGCGGGAGTTCGCTCCATTCAGCGGCATACGGGGGTCCGGGTGCTGGCAGCTGCTCCGCATCCTGCGTCCCTACTACTGGCTAATGGGAATCACCGTGCTCACGGGCATCCTCAACCACGGCCTGATGATTGCCGCCGCCGGGATCGGTGCGTTCATGGTGGGAAGGGTGGCGACGGGAGCGGCTGCCGACGCGCTCTACCTAAGCGCCTTTGTGCTGGCCGGCGTCGTGGCCGGCAGGGCGGTGGCTGCCTGGGCGGAGATGTGGCTGGCGCACGACCTGGCCTACCGCATTCTGGCCGAGCTGCGCATCTGGCTTTACCAGGCGCTGGACCGTCTGGCGCCAGGCTACCTTCTAGAACGTCGTTCCGGCGACCTGTCCGCCGCGGCGATGGCCGACGTGGACACCATCGAGTGGTTCTACGCCCACACGGTGGGGACGTTCATCGTGGCGGTCGTGGTGCCATTGGGGGCGCTCGTCACTCTAGCGGCGATGCACTGGCTGCTTCCTCTGGTACTGCTCCCGGCGACCCTGGCGGTGGCGACCGTTCCTTTCTGGATGCGCAGGCGGGCAGCCGCCCAGGGCCGGAGGCTGCGAGAGAACCTAGGCTCTCTGAACGCCGAGGTGGTGGACGGCGTTCAGGGACTCCGCGAGGTCGTCGCCTTCGGGCAGGGACGGCGCTTCCTGGACGGGCTGCTCCAGAGCAGCCAGAAACTGGTAGGAGCGCAGGTGGCCCACGGGCGCAGGGCGGGTGGAGAGCAGGCGGTCACGTCCGTGCTCATCACGCTGGGCATGGTGAGCATCGTCATCGCCGCGGCTTACCTGGTGTCTTCCGGCTCCCTCTCGCCCGCGCTCTATCCGGTAGTTGTCATCCTGGCCATCTTCATCTTCGGACCGGTGACCAACATCACCGGCGTCGCAGAGAGCCTAGGCGTTGTCTTCGCGGCGGCCGACCGGGTGTTCGCCGTGCTGAACGCGCCCGCCCCGGTGCGGGATGCGACGGCGGCCCCGGTCCCGGTTCCGGTGGAGCCCCGCATCGAGTTCGGGACCGTGAGCTTTTGCTACGCCCCAGGGCTGCCCGCAGCGCTGAACGGAGCGAGCTTCTCCGTGGAGCCGGGCGAGAGCGTGGCCCTCGTGGGGCACTCCGGCGCGGGCAAGTCCACCTGCATTCATCTGCTCATGCGGTTCTGGGACGTCACCGACGGCGCCATCACCATCGGAGGGCATGACGTGCGGGCGTTCCCACAGAGCGACCTGCGCGGGCTCATCGCCTGGGTGCCGCAGGACGTCTACCTGTTCAACATGACCATCCGCGAGAACATCCGCCTTGCGCGCCCGGATGCCCCGGACGCGGACGTGGAAGAGGCCGCAAGGGCCGCTCTTGCGCATGAGTTCATCAAGCGGATGCCCCGGGGCTATGAGACCAACGCCGGCGAGAGGGGGGTCCAGATGTCCGGGGGTCAGCGACAGCGCATCGCCATCGCGCGGGCGCTCCTGAAGGACTCTCCCATCCTGGTGATGGACGAGGCCGTCTCCAACCTGGACTCCGAGAACGAGCGTCTCCTCCGAGAGGCGATGGCCCGCGTCCGCGCCGGCCGTACCTCCTTAGTCATCGCGCACCGCCTGTCCACCATCCGCAGCGCGGACCGCATCATCGTCCTTGAGAAGGGGCGCACCGTGGAGGCCGGCCCACATGACGCCCTGCTCGCCGCGGGCGGCGTATACGCGGGCCTCGTCGCCTTCCAGCGGAGGGCCATTTCAACGTGACCATCAGTGATCGAATCGTGACAGCGTCGCGGGACCGGCTCCCTCTCGTTCCGGTCCCGCGGCCGCACCATCAACCAAGCACCTAGGAGAGAGACATCATGAAGTATGCAATCGTAGGCCTAGTTCTGCTGCTGCTGGCGGCGGCGGGTTGCTCGACATCGACGCCGGAGCCGACACCACAGCCGACGGCCACCAATACGCCCGCAGCCGTCTCCCAGGCGGACAGCGAGGCGCCAGCGCCGACGGCGTCGCCCGTAGACGTCCATGAAGAGGATGTCGTGGCGCAAACGCCGACGGCCACGTGCCACGTCCGCGGCCATCGATCAGGAGGACGTCGAGGCGCCAACGCCGACGGCGACTCCGCAGCCGACTGCCCCCACAGCGACGCCCCGCGCAACGTCGGCCACCCCCACGGCGACGCCCCCCGCGGAAGAGCCCGCCTCCATCACGCTGACGGATGGCACGGGGGAGAGCCTGACCTTTGAGACGCGGCCCGTACGGGTGGTGTGCCTCACGGAGATCTGCCCTGACATCATGGCCGAACTGGGTCTGGAGCCGGTGGCGGTCAACGACCCGCTCTCTTTCGACCCGCGGTTCTTCGGCGCAAGGGCGGACGAGTTCCGGCTGATCGGCGGCTCGTTCTTTGAGCCCAACCTCGAGGACATCGCCGCCGCCGAGCCGGACCTGGTGATCGGACTGGTGGGGGTCCACGACGGGCTGCGGGAGGCCCTACGGCCCATCGCCCCGCTGTTCATCGTCAACCCGATGACCTACGAGGACTCCATCCACTACCTCAGGGATATCGGGGTAGCGATGGGCCGTACGGCCGAGGCCGAGGAGGCGGTCCAGCGCTTCCTGAGCAAGCTGGAGGACTACAGGTCGCGCTCGCCCGGGAACCGCACCGCGCTGGTGATGTGGGGCTCGGACGTCAATTTCGGCATCGACACGGAGGGCGCGCTGGTCGGCGGACTTCTGTCGGAGGTGGTCGGCTACCCCTGGCCCAACCCTCCCCTGGACCAGGGCGGGCACGCCTCGGGCGGCATACAGTTCTCCCTTGAGGGCGTGCTGAGCGTCGACCCGGACGTGATCTTCATCCAGACCATCTCCTTCCCGGGTTTCGAGCCGCCGCCGCTGGGCGAGCAACTCGCTGCCAACCCCCTGTGGGGCGAACTCAAGGCGGTCCAGAGTGGCCAGGTCTACGAGGTGAGTTTCGGACTCTGGAGCACGGGTCGCGGGACTCGATCCCTGGGCCTGGTGCTGGATGAGGCGATGCCCCTTCTCTACCCGGACGTGTTCGGCGACCCGACTGCCCCCGCGGAGGAGCCCACCGCCATCACGCTGACGGATGGCACGGGGGAGAGCCTGACCTTTGAGACGCGGCCCGTACGGGTGGCGTGCCTCACGGAGATCTGCCCGGACATTATGGCCGAACTGGGTCTGGAGCCGGTGGCGGTCAACGACCCGCTCTCTTTCGACCCGCGGTTCTTCGGCGCAAGGGCGGACGAGTTCCGGCTGATCGGCGGTTCGTTCTTTGAGCCCAACCTCGAGGACATCGCCGCCGCCGAGCCGGACCTGGTGATCGGACTGGTGGGGGTCCACGACGGGCTGCGGGAGGCCCTGCGGCCCATCGCCCCGCTGTTCATCGTCAACCCGATGACCTACGAGGACTCCATCCACTACCTCAGGGATATCGGGGCGGCGATGGGCCGTACGGCCGAGGCCGAGGAGGCGGTCCAGCGCTTCCTGAGCAAGCTGGAGGACTACAGGTCGCGCTCGCCCGGGAACCGCACCGCGCTGGTGATGTGGGGCTCGGACGTCAATTTCGGCATCGACACGGAGGGCGCGCTGGTCGGCGGACTTCTGTCGGAGGTGGTCGGCTACCCCTGGCCCAACCCTCCCCTGGACCAGGGCGGGCACGCCTCGGGCGGCATACAGTTCTCCCTTGAGGGCGTGCTGAGCGTCGACCCGGACGTGATCTTCATCCAGACCATCTCCTTCCCGGGTTTCGAGCCGCCGCCGCTGGGCGAGCAACTCGCTGCCAACCCCCTGTGGGGCGAACTCAAGGCGGTCCAGAGTGGCCAGGTCTACGAGGTGAGTTTCGGACTCTGGAGCACGGGTCGCGGGACTCGATCCCTGGGCCTGGTGCTGGATGAAGCGATGCCCCTTCTCTACCCGGACGTGTTCGGTAACTAGGGCGCCTGGATCAGACTAGCCAGGCGGAGGCGGCAGGCCCGTGAGCACTCGGTGGGAGCCGGTAAGGCTCGTCCTGATTGCCACGGGCCTGCTCCTGTGCATCGCCGCCGCGGCCTCGCTCTCCCTTGCAAAGGGCATACCCGCGCTCTCGATTCCGGAAGCGTGGGGCATCCTCCGGGGGGACGAGGCCGAGCGCCTGGCCCAGCTGGCCGTCCGAGAGCTTCGTGCTCCAAGGGTGGTGCTCGCCATCATCAGCGGGGCGGCGCTGGGCCTTGCGGGCGCGATGATGCAGGACGGCCTGAGGAATCCGCTGGCGGCCCCTGAGCTGCTGGGGGTGGCCTCGGGGGCCTCCCTTGCCATCGCGATCGTCACACTCTTTCAGGTCCCACTGCTACTGGTGCTGCATCCCTGGGTGGCGCTCGCCGGTGGCCTGCTCGCCGGGGCCGTGGTGATCATCGCGGCCAGGGGGGCGCGGAGTCCCCTTCAGGTCGTGCTCGTCGGCGTCGCGGTGACGGTTCTGATCAATGCGTGCATCATCGCCCTGATCAGCCTGGCGGGGACCAGCGGGTCGGTCCTAGTCCTGTTCTTCTTCCTGTTAGGCAGCCTGGCGAACAGAACGTGGGAGCATGTCTGGATCGTCGCGCCGTGGGTGGCGGTCTGCCTGCCCCTGGGCCTTTTGCTCGCCCGGCCGCTGAACACGCTCCGCCTGGGCGACCATGCGGCGCGGTCGCTGGGGATGGGCGTCGGGCGCGTACGGACGCTGGTCCTCATGCTCGGAGCCGGGCTCGTGGCAGCGGTCGTGGCCGTCACCGGCCCCATCGGATGGATAGGGCTCCTTGCCCCGCACCTATCCCGGCGGGCCCTGCGCAGCGAGGACCCGCGCAGGGTGCTGGCCTTCTCCGCGCTCACGGGCGCCGCGCTCCTCGCGATGGCGGACGTCGGGGCCAAGCTCCTCATCGCCCCCGCCGAGACGCCCGTGGGCCTGTGGACGGCGGTTGTGGGCGGGCCGGTCCTGTTGGTGTTGCTCAGGGACAGGATCCTAGGGGGTGACCATCAGAGCGAGTAGTGGTCCGGCGGGCGAGGTGGACGGGCGCACCTGGGGGGCCAGGCGATTCCCCGTGCTGCTCGCTGTGGGTCTGGCGCTCATCGGCGTGCTGTTCGTCGTGCACCTGAGCACGGGCACGGTGCGCCTCGGGCCGAGCGAGGTGCTGACCTCGCTCCTGGGATGGCAGGCCGAGGACCTTCACCGGACCGTGGTCTGGGACCTGCGGCTTCCGAGGTCGCTCATCGCCATCGTTGCCGGGGCGCTTCTCGGGTCCGCCGGGGCGGTCCTGCAGGTCGTAATGCGCAACAACCTGGCAGAGCCCGGCATCACAGGCGTTACGGCCGGGGGAATCCTCTTGGCGGTCCTTTGGACAGTGGGCATCGGGGGACTCCCGCACCCCGGGCGATTCATGCCCCTGGTGGTGCTGCTCGGGTGCATGGGCGCGGGCGTGATGGTATTCGCCCTTAGCTGGCGGGGCGGGATCCATCCGCTGCGCATGGTGCTCAGCGGTGTCCTGGTCACCGCCATCCTGTCGTCGGTGACCGCGTTCATCATGCTGCGCGCCCAGGCCGGCGTGGGAGGCATTCTCCCCTGGATC
This sequence comes from Dehalococcoidia bacterium, assembly GCA_965207145.1. Classification (GTDB taxonomy): domain Bacteria; phylum Chloroflexota; class Dehalococcoidia; order Lucifugimonadales; family UBA2962; genus CAUZIR01. The sequence goes on from OZ242262.1 coordinate 2,499,739, forward strand.
ATCGGATCGCTCAACGGCCGGGTCTGGGTTCACTGGGAACAGCTGTGGCCGTGGGCGGTGGCGGCGCTGCCGCTGACGCTGCTGGCCGCCCGGCCACTGAATGTCCTTGTCCTCGGGGACGCCGTGGCCGCCGCGAGGGGGATGCGGGTCAACGCGACGCGTACCGCTCTGTTCTGCCTTGCCTCCCTGCTCACCGCGGCGGCGATCTCCGCGGTGGGAGCGGTCGGCTTTCTGGGCCTTGTGGCCCCGCACATCGCGCGGTGGCTGACCGGGGAGGATGCCCGCCGCCTGCTGCCGGTGGCCGCCGTGGCCGGGGCGGTCCTGTTCATAGGGGCGGACATCGTCTCCCAGGGGATCACCATACGCCCGCCCTTCCCCTCGACGGTCCAGCGGCCTGGTCTGCCTGTGGGGGCGGTCATGGCGCTCATCGGGGCGCCGTTCTTCCTCTATATCCTTCGCCGGGGGGCGGGCCGGTGAAGCGGGACGCCGTCGTCCTGGACGCCCGGCTCATCTCCGTACACCTGGGAGGGAGCCCGGTACTCAGCGAGGTGACGCTCTCGATTCCGCGGGGGACCGTGACCGCCATCATCGGTCCCAACGGGTCAGGAAAGTCCACTCTGCTCCGCACCCTGGCCCGCCTCCTGCGCCCCGAGACGGGCTCGGTGCTGCTGGACGGCGCAGCCATCGCCAAAATGTCCCCCGGCCAAGTGGCGCGGCAGATCGCGACGCTGCCGCAGTCGCCTGGCGCCGTTCCGGGGATGACGGTCCAGGAGCTGGTCGAGCAGGGCCGGTATCCGCACACCGGCCCGCTCCGGATGCGTACGGACAGGGACCGCGCGGCGGTCGAGCGGGCGCTGGAGCTCACGTCCTCCTACCGCTTCCGCCACCGCCTGCTGGACAGTCTCTCCGGGGGCGAGCGCCAGCGGGTCTGGATCGCGCTTGCCCTGGCGCAGGAGCCGCGCATCCTTCTCTTGGACGAGCCGACGACCTTCCTGGACATCAACCATCAGATCCAGGTGCTCAAACTCATCCGGGCGCTGAACCGGGAGCACGGCATGACCGTGGTCATGGTGCTCCACGACCTGAACCAGGCGTCCCAGTACGCAGAGCGCCTGGTGGTTCTGGACGGCGGCCGGGTCGTCGAGGAGGGCCCGCCCGCCTCGGTCATCCGGGAGGACGTGCTCGCCTCGGTCTTCAAAGTTCGGGCGCACGTCAGCGTCTCTCCCATCGACGGAGCCCTTCTCTGTCATCCCTACACGGCGCTGGCGGGAGAAGGAGACGGCACAAGCGAGGGATTGGCAGGCCCCGTGCCGTAAACGTCCCCGCACGCCGCCACCCTCCACCGTTCCACAGCCCTCCCGCAGGCTCCGGCGCCTCCGTTGCACGTCCAAGTGGGAATTGAGACGGAGTGATGGCACCAACGCTGATGTCAGGCGGAGCGGCGCCATGCCTGACACGGCCCGCGAACATGGTCGCAGTAGGTGCGAACCGCGCTGACCTGCTAAAATGGAACTTACCTTCCAGTTTCGCGGGTCATCTGCTGACCTCATCAGTCTCCGTTTGACAGGCCTCTTGCCGACCCCCGCTTTGCTTGTAGGAAAACCACGCCGAGGGAGTTCGGTATGAGAATCTATGTTGGAAATTTGGTACACGACGTCACGGATGATGACCTGAGAGGGGCGTTCTCCGCTTACGGAGAGGTCGCCTCCGCGGACGTGATAATGGACCGTTACACGGGCCAGTCCAGGGGCTTCGGCTTTGTGGAAATGCGCGATAACGAAAGCGCGCAGAAGGCCATCCGGGAACTGGACGGCAGGGAGATCAAGGGTCGCCAGGTCAAGGTCAACGAGGCCCGGCCGCGGACCGAGAACAGGGGATTCGGTGGTGGTGGTGGCCGCGGCCCAAGGTGGTAGCGACGAACACGTCCCACCTACCTTAGATCCCGCTTGAGCGTGGAGCCCGCGTCGGCTCCGGGCTGAGCGGCGGTTCCCAAATCCAACAGCGGGGTTCCGGCCGTAAACAGCAGACCGCACCTACCCGAGGGCGGGGTGTAAGCAAGGCCGTAACGCAGGACGGGTCCGCACGGGCGGACAGGCCGCCGCAGCCAACTTACGAAGGCGATGGCTGCACCGGTTGCCTTGCAGGCCTGCGTGAGTTGACTCTGCGCCCACGAACCGCGTCCAGGAGTGCAGCGTCCGCTGCGCCTCCGGGGCCTGATAGCGGCTGCTGCAACTGCTGTCCACCGGACTGGCCCGGGGATTCTTGGGGTCGTTTGGTAAACTCCGCTGGCCGCGCCCACGACACATTCCCTGGCGCGTAGGAAAGGGCGATGGTTCATATGGGTCGACGGCGAGCGTACGTTGGGTTCCTCGTGCTGCTATTGCCGGCGCTGATGCTCGGCGTGCTGGCGTCCTGCGGGTCGCCGGCACCGGAGGATCAGCCCAGCCCGCAGGACCTTCTGGATGAGGCCGCAGAACGCATCGAACAGGTGACGTCGCTGGACTTTACGCTCAGCCACGAGGAGGGAGTTACGCCGCTGTTCTCAGGGATAGTCCTGCAGAAGGCCGAGGGCACGGTGGAGGGCCCGGACCAGGCCACAGTGGACGTTGAGGCCCTGGTCTCCCTCATAAACTCCTACATCGAAATGAGCATAGTCATCGAAGGCGAAGACGCCACCATGTCGGACCCGCTGTCGGGCAACCCGGTCCCGGTCGGTACCAGCGAACTACCGTTCAACCTGCACAATCTCGGAAGCACCCTTTCCGGCATCCTGGGGGCCATCAAGGAACCGACGCATGCCGGGGACGAAACCGTCGACGGTGTGGCCAGCAGGGTGATCGCCGGGTCCATAACCGGGGCCGCCATCCAGCCCCTCATCCCGGGGGCGGACGCCGGTCTGTCCCAGGACATCGAGGTATGGGTGGGCACCGATGACCTTACGCGGAAGGTGCGCATCACCGGCAGGCTCCTTCCGGACGACGAGGAGCCGGTGATACGCGTGCTCTCCTTCCGCAACTTCGACTCCGCGCAGGTTCCGTAAGCTAACCGGCTATGGGAGGCAAATCGGCCTCCGAACTGCGGGCCTGGCTGCCCATAGTCATCGTCAGCGGGGCGGTGCTGACGGCGGCGCTGGACCACACGGTGGTGGTCACGGTGCTCCCGGAGGTCATGCCGGACCTCAAGGTCCCGCCGACGGAGCTGGACCAGGCGGCATGGATCATCACCGCGTACCTTCTGGGGTTCACGGCCGCCATCCCCGTTACCGCGCGTCTCGCCGATGTCCATGGCCACGGTCGCCTCTACCAGATCTCGCTGGTCGTCTTCGGCGTAGGCTCGCTGGGGGCGGCGCTCGCGCCGAACCTCGAGTGGCTCATCGCCGCGCGGACCGTTCAGGCGATCGGGGGCGGGGCGACCATCCCGGTCGGCATGGCGATGGCGGTGCAGGCGTTCCCCGGCAAGCGGCGGGCGATCGCCGTCGGCGTCATCGGGGCTTGCGCAGAGGCCGGAATGGTGCTGGGTCCGCTCTACGGCGGCGTCGTAACGAACCTCCTGGGCTGGCGCTGGGTGTTCTGGCTGGACATCCCGCAGGCGATCGTCCTGATCTGGCTGCTCAGAGGCTTTCCCGTGGTCCGCATGCCCAACGTGCGCATGGACTACATGGGCGGCGCGTTGCTCGTGGCGGGCCTGTCGCTCCTCGTGTTCGCGACGGCCCAGGAGGAGACCTTCGACGTATCCTCACCGCTGCCATACGCGCTGGGTGGCGCGGGCGCCGTCATCGTCGGCCTGCTGGTCTGGGTGCAGGGAAGGTCGCCGAGTCCTCTGCTGCCACCGGAGTTCTTCCGCTCCCGACAGGCCATGGCGGCCTTCGTGGTCAAGTTGCTCGTGGGGGCGTCGCTCATCATGGCGATGGTCACCGTGCCGCTGATGGCCAACACGGTGCTGGGCCAGAGCCCGCTGGAGGGAGGACTGCGCCTGATGCGCATGACGGGGGCCATGCCCATCGGCGCCCTTGTGGGCGGCTTCCTGACCTACAGGCTCGGCGAACGGGGGGTTACCGTGTTTGGGCTCGGCATCGGCGCTCTGGGCCTGTTCCTGATGACCGGGTGGACCATCGACATAGCGGACCCGGGCATGACCCTGCACCTTTCGTTGGCCGGGTTCGGCTTCGGCCTAGTAATCGCGCCGGTCTTCGTAACGGCGATGGACGCGGCGTCGGCTGAGTACCAGGCAACGTCCGCCTCGCTCGTGACGACTGCGCGAATGCTGGGCATGACCTTCGGCATGGCGGCGCTGGCCGCCTGGGGTGTGGGCGAGTTCCAGACCGCGACGATGGGCCTGGCGATTCCGCTGCCTTCGGCGGAGCTGTCCGGCGCCGAATACGAGGCGCAGCTCGATCTTTACCAGAGCAGTGTCTCGGACGCTAGCGTGGCGTTGTTCCAGGATTTCTTCCGCATCTCGGCCGTGCTGCTCCTGGCGGGACTGCTGCCAGCGCTCGGGCTTAGTGGGCCCCGCGCCGCCGAAGACCGGTCCACGCCCGGGTAGTAGTTCGCTAGCCGGCTGGCGAGCATGGTGGCTGCGGTCAACCCCCGATGGGGTGGATTGCCCAAGGGCATTTCATGGTCCTACCTCAGCGGCAATCGACTGGATCCACATCCCGGGTATCCACGACCTAGTAGCGAAACGCGATGGCCGCCTACCCGGAAATCAACACCAGGAGAAAGGTCATGCCAAGGCGAGTATCCTGGCCGGGTTGTCGACCGTAATCGCTCGAACCTCATCTTCCGAGAATCCCTTGCGCCGCATCTTTGGCACGATGCTCTCGAGGATGTGGCCGTACCCGTGCCCACCATATTCCTTGAGCCGGTGTTTTGTGCAGATGTCCTGACCTATGACGACCCTGTCGCAGTAGCCCGCATCGGCGATGTCCCTTATCAGGTCCAGCCTCTGGGCGTCGCTGGGCATGTCGATCTCGGCGAGGGGGTAGTAGGACCCCTCGTTTCCGAACAGGTCCCACTCCAAATAACAGCCCGTCTCGGCGATGGCCCTTAGGGAGCCCAGCTCGAACACGGTGCGGTCCAGGTGCCCCATTATCACGCGGGATATGTCCGCGCCGGCACCGCTCAAGAGGTCCAGTATCTCGGCGGGGGCTTCCGGGTGACGCCCCGGGTGAATCAGTATCGCGGCACCCGTTTCCCGCTGCGCGATCGCCGACGCCGCAAGCGACCTACGCTCGTTCACGGTCAGGGGCCAGGTACAGCCCACCTCTCCGATTATTCCCGCCCTGATGCCGGTCTCCCCGACGCCGACCGTGATGTCGGAGGCAATCTCCCAAGCCAGGTCATCCACGCTCCGCTCACCCATGTCGGCCGGATGGACTGCGTCCACGTAGAAGCCGGCTCCCATGATGATATGCACACCCGTCTCGCCGGAAATCCGGGCCAGCGCATCGGGTCTGCGCCCGATGCTAGCGGTGGTCGCATCCACGATCGCCCCGCCGTGGACCTTCCCGTACGCCCTGACCTCTCTGGTGATGGAATCCAGGTCTATGAGCTGGAGATTAGAGCGGTTGCTGTAGTAGTTACGCCGTATCCAGCCCAGGTTCCCCAGCTCTATGGGTGCCTCGGCCAGTTCCTCGGACGGTGTGTCCTGGGCGGGACGAAGCATGAACGAAAAGTCCGAATAGACGTGCTCATGGGTCGTGGTGGGCCCGAGCTCCGATCGTTGGACGGGTCCCAGCACGGTCTGGATGAGACCCCGGTTCTGTCTTGAAGCCATGGAGTTCGTTCTAATACTAAGGGGGTAGCCATATAGGGTGCGCAGGGGGTCGGGCGTTGTAATCTCTCTGTGAGTCAGTGGTCCGGCTGGCGAGCCAAGCTCCCGCCCCGCTGTCCCGCGGGCTGGCAGCGGTTCAGATGGATCGATGCCACTTCCCTCCTGTCCGAGGTGGAGGTTATAGGAAATGAGATTTGACGTCTTTACGACCGTTGCGGCCTCTGCGGGAGAGGCCACCACCGCCGTCGGCCTGATGGACAACCTCAGGCAGCAGACTATCCTGGCCGAGGAGCTCGGCTTTGAAACCATGTGGCTCGGAGAGCACCACTTCGGGCCCTACGGTGTGGGCGACCTGCCGAACCCGATCCTGCTCGGGGCGGACCTGGCGGCGCGCACGTCCAGGATCCGTATCGGGCAGATGGCCAACATAGCCCCGTGGTGGCATCCGATACGGCTTGCAGAGGACCTTGCGATCCTGGACATCATGACCCGGGGGCGCGTTGAGGCCGGGTTCGGAAGGGGAGTCTGGCCGTACGAAGGTCCCCAGTTCCATCCCAACGCCGACCCGCGCAGGGACAAAGAGAACAGGGATCTGTTCAGGGAGACGATCGAGATCGTGCGGGGAATCTGGACCAGCGAGTACTTCTCGTACCAGGGGATCAACTATCGCTTTCCCGCAGAGGACACCGTGTTCTCCCACCCGCTGTATCCGTCGAACCCCGCCTGGCAAGAAGGAGAGAAGGTCACCAGGCTGCGGGTGACGCCGAGGCCCTACCAGGATCCGCACCCGCCGCTGTGGATGACCGTATCCACCGACCGCTCGGTAACGACTGCTGCGGAGCTGGGGCTGAAGGCGTGCTACTGGCAGCCTCCCGCCCTGAGGATCAGGCAGCGAATGGAGCTCTACACCCGGGTCAGGACCGAACTTGAGGGCAGGCCGTTTGCCGTTGGGGAGGACCAGGCGGTGATGCGCTCAACGTACGTGGCCTCCTCGATGGAGGAGGCCCGCCGGGATGCTGAGGAGGGGATCATGTCCTCGTTCGTCTTCAATGACCCGTTTCGGGGCAGGCAGGTATTCACGAACCCAGAAGAGGTATTGGAGCCCGAGGTAAGGCTCGACTGGGATTTCTTGGAGCCGCGCACCCTGCTAGTGGGGTCCGCGGAGAACGTGGTGGAGAAGATCGAGGAACTGCGCGAGGTATGCCACCTGGACCATCTTCTCGTCGAGTTCTCCCACATGGGAATCCCTCTGCGCAAGGCCCTGAGAAACCTCGAGAACTTCGCAACGAGGGTGATGCCGCGATTCACCGACGCGGAATGAAGGAGGGCATCGGCGCGACCGGCCAAGGCCGCCCGGGCCGAAGACGCTAGCTAGGGTCGGCTGGAGCGAGGCATCAACGCTGCGACTGCGCGCCGGCGGCGAGGAGACGCGCGCCAGCCTTCAGGCCCGTGGAGACGATGCCAAAGGCCCGGAGCATCCCCGTCTGATAATCGGCGCGCGGCCGCAGGGGACGATGGTGGAGCCGGAGTTCGTCGCCATCACGCGACATGAGAACATGGAGGATCACCTGGCGTATCTGACCGACGAGGCCCTAACACCATCCGTCGATGATCTGTCTCTGAGGCTATTGCGGCACCACGCCGCTGCAGTGCGTCACTAGAAGTGCCACGGTGTCGATATAGTCACCGTACAGGTCGAAGGCAGCGGCTGATCTAAAGTCTCGGCAGCGAAATGAACTGGCAGCAAATCCTTCGGATATCTCGGCAGCAGGAATGACCACAACTCATCCGCCACGACTTTCCAAGTCCAGGTTCATGGCCGGGCTCCAGTGCCTTAAGCGCCTGTACCTGGATGTGCATCATCGTCACCTTGCCGATCCGGTCGACCCGAGCCAGCAGGCTGTCTTTGACATCGGGCACGTCGTGGGCGAACTGGCGAGGCAGCGGTTTCCCGGCGGAAACCTCATCGAGGAGAAGTACTTCGAGCAACTCAGGGCGGAGAGGTCCACCCAGGCATTGCTTTCCGACGCATCCGTTCCGGCCCTATATGAGGCGGCCTTCTCTTTCGAGGGAATCAGAACCAGGGTCGACATCCTGGCCAGGGCCGAAGGCGGCACAGCATTCGACCTCATCGAGGTCAAGTCGTCCACCCGCTTCAAGGAGCGCGAGCACCTCCCCGACGTCTCCATCCAGCTACACGTAGTCGAGGGAGCCGGTGTGCCCGTTCGGCACGTCCACCTCATGCATATCGACACCGGCTACGTGTATCAGGGAGGGGACCACGACCTCGAGCGCCTCTTTCACCTCGAAGACGTTACGGACGTGGCCAGGGACTACCTGGCGGATGTCGCACCCGAAAGTCTCGCCGGAATGTGGAACGTCCTCCGGGGGGCCGACACGCCGGACATCGAAACGGGCCGTCACTGCAAGTCTCCCTACCGGTGCCCGTTCTTTGGACACTGCCATGCCGATGATCCGGAGCATCCGATTACGGAACTGCCCCGGCTGTCGCAGGGCGACGAAGAACGGCTCAAGGATCTTGGTATTCGCGACGTTGGCAGCATCCCGTCCGATACCGACGGCCTGACCGGTCTTCAGCGCCGGGTCCGGGACAGCGTGGTCTCCGGGACGGCCTACGTCGACCCCAACCTGGCAACGAGACTGTCCCAGATCAAGTTCCCGATGTCATTCCTTGACTTTGAAACGATCATGCCTGCCATCCCTCTCTTCGAAGGGACCAGACCCTACCAGTTGATCCCATTCCAGTGGTCGCTGCACGTGCGAGGTGCCGATGGATCGCTGACCCACAGACAATACCTGCACGGCGATTCCGAAGACCCTCGTGAGGGACTTATCATGAGCCTGCTCGAGGCCGTCCCGGCCACCGGGTCAATCGTCGCCTATTCCGGATATGAGGCCAGGGTTCTGCGGCAGCTTGCCGGTGAGTTTCCCGAGTACCAGGCTCCGCTGCTGGACCTGATCGAAAGGCTGGTCGATCTCCATCAGATCGTCAGGGACACCTACTACAGCCCGGGGTTCCACGGGAGCTTTTCGATCAAGTCGGTAGCGCCCGTGCTGGTCCCGGACCTCGCCTACGACGATCTCGACATAGCGGACGGACTCGCAGCATCGGCCGCCTACGCTCACCTGCTCACTGGTGACTTACCGCCGCCCGATGTGGCGAGGATCAGGGAATCGCTGCTCACCTACTGCGCACGTGACACCGAGGCGATGGTGAGCGCGTACGAGGCGCTTGTCCGCGAGTCCGGCGGTGCCGCGATCGAATCCTGAACTGGTATGCCAGGGGAGGCTCGGCCCGGCGGCCTTCGCCACGAAGACCACCGCGCCCCTTGGCTGAGCCGCAGAGCGGACGTAGTGACCTACCGAGAGGATGAAAGTATGATCGCGGCTATGGAGCGAAGTTATGCCCTCGCACGGCCAAGAGACACAAGAGCCCTCCAATCAAAACCAAAAGGCCCTCAAAATCGATGGCCAGCTGGAACGTCTTTGAGGATGTACAGGCGGAAATGAGCCTTGTTGAATTGCTCGGCCTGACGCGCCGGGTGCTGACTCCGACGGCGTGTCAGGCCAATCCGGAGCAAATCGTCCAAATCTGCCGATGAATACCAGCGAGCAAGAAAGCCCTTCACGCCCCTTCGACAACGGCTACTGGGTCATCAAGGGCCGGTTCGCGGCGGGCGAGTACCCCGGCGACAGGGATCCCGCCAGAGCGGCAAGGGTCGTGGGCAGGCTGCTCAGCCAGGGCATAGACCATTTCATCGATCTGACCGAGCCGCGGGATGGACTGGAGCCTTACGCTCAACTGGCCGAGGATTTGGCCGGCGGCCATGGACTCAGCACGGGCTGGACGCGACACCCGATCCGCGACCGGAGTATCCCCCGGACCAGGGCACAGATGACCGCCATACTCGATGAGATCGACGCGGCTCTGGGTGACGGCAGAGGAGTATACGTCCACTGCTGGGGCGGGGTCGGGAGGACGGGGACCGTCGTCGGCTGCTGGCTGGTCCGCCACGGCAGTTCGGGGGACGACGCCCTGAGGCAGGTGAACAGATGGTGGAAGAGCATGGATAAGGCCGTCCTCTACTGGGATTGGGATTCCCCGGAGACACCCGCCCAGAAAGAATTTGTCCGCAGCTGGAGCGAGCTTGCAGATCAGTAAGATCTAGCTACGGTGCCAATTGCGGAATTGCCCGTTGAAACTGGCCGCAGACCACGAGCCCGGATCCACGCTCTAGGTCCGGTCTGGCCGATGACCTGCCGGATCGGCCCATACGCACGCTCGTCTCGGGCACGGAGACCATACTGGCTGTAGAATCAACCGCAGCCCGGACCGGTCGGCATGTCAACTGATACTGAGGAGTCACGCATGACGGCGGTCAATCGAGGTGCGCGCGAACATGGTCAGATTGGTCCTTCTAGCCGCCCTAGTCATCGTCGCTGGCTTTGCGTGCGGTGACGACCCCAACGCCGTAAGGATGGGTACTGAGGGCGCCTATCCGCCGTACAACTTCATCAATGACGAGGGGGAGGTGGACGGGTTCGAGCGGGAGCTAGGAGACGAACTGTGCCGCAGGGCGGATCTTGAGTGCACCTGGGTCACCAACGAATGGGACTCGATCATACCCAACCTGGTCGAGGGCGACTACGACACCATCATGGCGGGGATGAGTATCACGGCGGAGCGGGACGAGGTCATAGACTTTAGCCAGCCGTACGTTCCGCCCACGCCGTCGGTCTTCATCGCGCTGGCCGGCTCCGGCGCGGAGGTGATCGACGGCAGGGTGGCCGCCCAGGTCGCCACCATCCACGCCGATTACCTTGCCGGGACCGGCGTGACGCTGCTTGAGTACGACCTGGCCGAAGAGCTCGCTAACGCCGTCCTTGGCGGCGAGGCCGACGCCGCCCTCGTCGACCGTGAGTTCGCCGAGGACACCATTGCCGAATACGGGGACGAACTGATCTTCGTCGGCCCCGAGGTGCCACTCGACTCGGGCATCGGGGTGGGCGTGCGGGAGGACGACAAGTGGCTGAAGGACCGGCTGGACAGGGCCATAGACGAGATGAAGAAGGACGGCTCCCTCAACGCCCTGATCAAAAGGTGGTTCGACGAGGACGCGGAGACCTTCTGACGGGCCTTTGGGTCCCGCCTTCGCCCGGCCAGGGGCTTAGCTAGCAGGCCAGCCAACCGCCGTCAACCGGCAGCGAATGTCCGGTCACGTACGAGGCCCCCGGCGAGCACAGCCACACCACCGCGGTGGCTACCTCCTCTGGTGGCGCGAAGCGCCCGATGGGCTCCCTGTCCAGCCACTTGCGCTCAAGCTCCGGACGGGTGTCGAACACTCCCTCTATCATCGGCGTCAGGATGATGCTCGGGCAGACTGCGTTCACCCTTACGCCCCGAGACGAGTACTCGATGGCCGCCTGCTTGGTCATGCCTATTACGCCGTGCTTGGAGGCGTTGTAGGCGGCCGACGCCCCCCCGACGAGGCCGGCTATCGAGGCGGTGTTCACGATGGAGCCCCCTCCCCTGTTGAGCATCCGGGGGATCTCGCGCCTCATGCACAGCCACACACCCTTGAGATTCACCGCGATGACCCGGTCCCAGTCCTCCTCCTCGTAACTAACAGTGGTCGCCATGGGCCCGGCGATGCCCGCGTTGTTAAAGGCGTAGTCAAGGCCGCCGAACTCCCGGTCCGCAAAGGCAACCATGGCCTCCACTTCGGCGTCGACCGATACGTCGGCGCGCACAGAAGCCGCCTCCCCGCCCGCCTCGCGGATCCGCTTGGCCGTGTCCTCGGCGGCATCGCCGCTTACGTCGGCGACCACGACGCTGGCACCGCGGGAGGCAAACTCAAGGGCGGTCGCCCGCCCGATGCCCGAGCCAGCACCGGTGACCAGCGCGGTCTTGCCCAACATCTCTTCGGTCATCGGTAGTCCTCCTTGAGCCGAGCTTTCGCGATCTTAGCAGCCGCCCGACCGATCGACATGCCGCACGGCTCGCCACGGGCCGAATCGGATGGCGTCAAATCGCCGGCCAGCCGCTATACTCTTGGCCCTATGGGCAATTTGCTTGTCGTATCCGCCGGGCGCGGTGAGGGTAAGACCTCCGTTGCCGCAACGCTCGCCCGCAGAGCCGCCGCCGCGGGCAGGAGCGCTGCAGCGATCAAGCCTTTCGGGGCCCAGGACGAACTGGGACCCCGGTCCGACACCCTCATCTTCGAGCGACTCGTGGGCACCGCGGCCGGCAGCTGGCCGGCAGCCTTGCCGGACGGGGACCTTTCCGAGGGCGAGCTTAAAGCAGCGGCTGAGGCCGTCGCCTCCCTTGAGTCGGACTCGGTGGCAGTCGAGGCGTCCTCGGACCTAAGCCCTCAGGATGGCGCAAGGCTCGCCGAGGCGCTGGACGCGGAAGTCCTGGTGGTGGTCCGCCACCGCCACGGCATGAGCGCGACCGACGTCGCTGAGCGGACCGCGCCCTACGGCGACCGGCTGGCCGGTGTGCTCTTTAACTGCCGGGGCACCTATATGGGGACCGAGGCGGCCGCCCTCACCGAGGAGGTCGAGACGGCCGGAACGCGCGTTCTCGGCGTGATTCCTGAGGATCGCCGCCTGCTCGGCGTAGCCGTAAGGGAGATCGCGGCCCACCTTGATGGCCGCTTCCTGCTGGGTGAGGATGAGGGCGCGGACGAACTGGTCGAGCACTTCCTCGTGGGCGGGTGGATGATGGACGAGGGCACCCGCTACTTTGAGACCCGTACGGACAAGGCGGTCGTCATCCGTGGAGACAGGCCCGACCTGCAGATGTCCGCGCTCGCCACCCCGACCAAGGCGCTCGTGCTGACAAACGGCATCGAGCCGATCGAGTACGTGCTCTACGAGGCGCAGGAGGAGGAGACGTGCCTCGTCGTGGTCGACCAGGACACCATATCCACCATGGAGGCCCTGGGGACGATCGTGGAGTCGGCCCGGTTCGATCACCCCGATAAGCTGGCCCGCATGTTCGATCTCTTCGACTCGCACGCCGACGGGGCCGCTCTCAACGCGCTGACCTAGCCTAGAGCCTAGGCATACAGCAGCGCCCCCGCGATCGAAACGAGCGAGCCCCCGTCCTCGTCGGCGGGGCACTGGTCGTAGCCCATGGCAAGTCCGGAGGTCGGGGCGCCGTGGGCCCGTCTCAGCACCTCCAGCATCAGGTATATAGGCGACAGGCCACAAATCCGGCGCCTGTCTTCCTCCCTGATCGAAAGGTCCAGAAAGCCGGCGGCCTCGCCCGCGCAGACCGCCGCCAGCGACTCCTGGTCGTGCAGCTCAAGGCCGTGCCGCGCGGCGGAACCGACCGGTGCGGCGTCGCCGAACACAGGTCCGACGTGGGCAAGATCAGCAGCGGCGATCAGCAAGGTCTGCCGCTCTGCGGCCGCGGCGGCAAGGACATCGATCGCCCGGTCCAGGACAAGGCTATCCTTCGGGTGGCCATTCCCGGCGACAAATCCCGAGAACGAGCCGCACAGGATGGGTACTAGCCGCGGCTCCCGCGACTCCAGGAAGCTGTGCATCCACACGCTCGCAAGCTCGATGGAGTGCTCGCTCCGGTGATGCAACTCCTCCCGGTAGGCCTCATCGACCCCCAGGACCCCGGCAAGCCGCCCGACCACCTCTACGTCGGTCGCGAGCGTTCCCAGGGGGGTCGAATAGTTCTGGCCCGTCAGGGTAAGGGTCGCCGGCCCGCCCATGTGATCGGTGCCCAGCACGATTGCACGCTCGATGCCGTCCAGGTCGGCCGCCGCGGCCTGCCATGTCTGAGCGTATGTGCGCCCTCCCCTTGCAAAGTCAATGTGGGGGCTGAGCATGCCCACCAGCCGGCCACCTGCACCACCGACCGATGCCGCAGGGGCAGCCTCGCAGAAACGGGCTAGCATCTCCCTGAGCTCGGCGGGCCCCTCCGGGTAGACAGCGCCGGCGTGGAAGGGTATTCGGTAAGGGGCCGACCGATACTTTCCGAGCGCATGCGCGGCAGCCGCATCGAACTTGGGCCCCTCCAGCAAAAGCGCCGAGTCCAGACGCTCGATCAGGCCGATAAGGTGCCCGTCCCCCATCTCGATACCGGTCCGGAGCGCGAACGCGGACCGAAGGCCCGCGAGGTCACGCGTCCCGTCGCAGAGAGCCAGGAGCGGGACGAGCGGGGATGGAACTAGGACGTTGTCGTCGGACAGCGACAACGGATCTCGAAGGTAGAGAAAGTCCCTGCCCTGATGCTCAATGAGCTTGGGGTCCAGGGCGCGCAGCCTGGGCCTTGCCCTGCCGGCCTCGCCGGGAACCGAATCCCCCTGCTCGGCGCGATGCTCTTTCCGGTTCATCCTCTTCCGATTGCCAGTTAGCTCCGGCGGAACGATATTGCCAGCGGCGCAGTGCGGTCAAACTACGGGCCCTGAGCAGGGATCGGATCCCCCGGGAAGAAAGGGGCAGTATATGGCAGTCGGTAGTCTAGAATTATCGGATATGCGAAAGATTTCACAGTGGAGGGCCGCAGGGCCCCGGATCCCGGCGGGCGCGGCATCCCTACCGCTGGTCCTAGCGATCTGCGTTGTACTCGCCGTGGCGGCCTGCTCGAGGTGGGAGGACCCGGACAGCCTGGAGAGCAGGGCCCAACGGATCAACCAGACGGTCATGTGCCCGGTCTGCCCGGGCGAATCGATCGACCAGTCGCAGAACCCGCTCGCCGAGAGGATGCGCGGCATCGTTTTGGACAGGCTCGGCCAAGGCTGGACCGAGCAGCAGATCAAGGACCATTTCGTCGAATCCTACGGCGACAGTGTGCTGCTCTCGCCCCCGGCGCGGGGCTTTTCGCTGCTCATATGGATCCTGCCCCCCGTGGCCGTCGCCGCTGCTGCTGCGGCCGCAGCGTTTGCAATCCGCTCGATGAGGCGAGGGCGCGAGCCCGCCGAAGTCCTGTCGGGCACCGAGCTTACCGACGATGAGTACCGCCGCTACGCCGAGAGGATCGACCGCCTCCTGGGCGACCCAGATTCGCGGCAATGACCTGCACATGCGAGCCAGGCAAGTCACGGGTCAGAGGGCTATAGATGGTAGTTGACGCCGGGAACATCGCCCTCTCGGTCGGCTTCGTCGTGGCCGCCTACGTGGCTGTCGCCTCGCTCGCGGCGGGGCTGAGGCGGGTGCCGGAGCTAGCGGTAAGCGCAAGGCGCGGTCTGTACTCGATCCCCGTCATCCTCGCCCTGTCGACCGCGGCGCTGATGTACGCCTTCGTCACCAACGACTTCTCCGTGCGGTACGTGGCGGAGAACTCCAGCCTTGCGATGCCACAGGTCTACACGTGGGTAGCCCTCTATGCGGGCAATGCCGGCTCGCTCCTTTTCATCGCCCTGGTCTTCTCGATACTGGCAGCCATCGCCGCGCTCACGATTCGCCGGAGCCTGCCGCACACGACGCCCATGGCCATCGGCATCATGGCGCTTGTACTTACGTTCTTCCTCGGCATTATCGTGTTCCTGGCCAACCCGCTCGAGCGCCTGCCGGCAACGCCGCCTGACGGGGCGGGCATCAACCCGCTGCTGATCCACTTCGGCATGTTCATTCACCCGCCCGTCCAGATGACGGGGCTTGTGGCGGTGGCGATCCCGTTCAGCATCGCCATGGGCGCGATGCTCGCCGGGCGCGGCGGGCGCGACGAGTGGGTCGATCTGGGCCGAATCTGGGGAATGATCTCCTGGCTGATCCTGACGCTCGGGCTGCTCCTCGGGGCCTGGTGGGCCTACACGATCCTGGGGTGGGGCGGCTACTGGGCATGGGACCCGGTCGAGAACTCAGCCCTCATGCCCTGGCTTGCGATGACTGCGTTCATCCACTCGATCATGGTCCAGCGGCGACAGGGGATGTTCCGGATGTGGAACGTTGTCATCATCATCCTCGCCTTCACGCTCGCCCAGATGGGCATGTTCATCAATCGCGGAGGCCCGGTGCCCTCCGTACACTCCTTCGCCCAGTCGACGATGGGATGGCTGTTTCTGATGTTCATGGGCGTCACGTTGCTTGGGTCGCTGGCCGCCTTCTTCTGGCGCATGGACACGCTCAGGAGCCGCGGGCGCCTCCAGTCAATGCTGTCGCGCGAGGCCATGTTCCTGCTGCAGAACATTCTGTTCCTGGTGGTCGCGGCGATAACGCTGTGGGGCACGATCTTCCCCATTTTTTCCGAGGCGGTCGATAACAACACCGTCACCGTCGGCGAGCCGTTCTACAATCGCACCGCCGGCCCGGTGCTGCTCGGCATCATAGTGCTCATGGGGGTCGGGCCGCTGTTCCCGTGGAGGCGGGCCACGATCCGCAACCTGGCCCGGGCGCTCGCCGTGCCGCTTGCTGCGGGCGCGGTGACGGGGGCGGTCGTGGCCGCGCTCGGGGTCCGACAGCCCGTGGCGGCCCTTGCGATCGCACTGTGCGCGGTGGCGGCCGCAGCGATCCTTAACGAGTGGCTGCGGGGCACGCGCTCGCGGGCCCGGCGTGGAGAGCCGGTCTGGACGGCCTTCGGGCGACTCATCGCCAGCAACAGGCCGAGGTACGGCGGGTACATAGTCCACCTTGGCATACTCATGCTGGCGATCGGGGCGGTCGCCTCCTCCTTCTATGGCATCCAGCGCGACGTGGCCCTCAGTCCCGGTCAGTCGCTCACCATCGAGCAGTACACCATCACCTACATCGACTCGGACCGACTGCTGTTCCCCGACAGGGAGGAGCAGATCGCCCGCTTCGAGCTGCACGTCGGAGACGAATACGCCGGGATCATGGAGCCGACCCGCACCTTCTACCCGGAACTTCGCATCGCAGCAACGCGCGCTTCCATCAGATCCACGCCCCTTGAGGACTTCTACGTGATCCCATCGGAGCTCTCCGACGATGGCGGTGCGGTCTTTCGCATCCACGTTAACCCGCTGGTCTGGTGGATGTGGTTGTCCGGCCCGGTCATGGCCCTCGGGGCGATCTTTGCCCTTTCTCCCCAGCGCCAGCCCTCCCCGGCATCGGCGCGCATGCCCAGGGGCAGCCAGCCGGCGGGCGCCTGAGCGCCCGCCGGCCAATTCGGGCGCCGGGATGTCTGATCCTTGCTAGTCCTGATCGCCGTGCTAATCGCACTGGTGCCAGCCGTAATCGTCCTGTATCCGCTCGCAAGGAGGCTCGGCTCAGACGAGTTCGACGACGATGAATCCAGCGTTACCGCAGAACTCACGCGGCGCTGGGAGAGCGCACTTGCGGGCCTTAAGGCCGCAGAGCTCGAGCTGTCCATAGGCAACCTGAGCGATGAGGACTACCGCTGGCTCAGGGAGCAGTACACGACCGAGGCCGCGCTCGTGATGAAGGCGATGGACCTTGAGGACCAGCAGCAGGAAGAGCTCCTCGCCCGCATGAAGGCGGAGGTCGACCAGGCCAGGAAGAGGGCGCTCGGGGCCCGGACCGGCGGCGAGGGCAAGTGTCTGAAGCGGCGAACGTGAGTCCGGCGCCGAGACGGGGCCCCGGGGGCCGGCTGCGCCTGCAGGCCGCGATCATATTCGCGCTGATCGGGGCGTCCTCGCTGGCCATCGGGATCGCCGGGGCGCAGCCGGCTTCCGCACAGGCTCAGGCAGGCTCCATGACGATCCAGGGTCGGGTGATCAACGGCACCGAGGGCGGCGATCCGGTGGAAGGGCTGTCGGTGGTATTTCACCAAAACTCCGTCGAGATGCTCAACGAGACCCGCACCCCGGCAGGCCCGGACGGGGGGTTCGCCTTTTCCGACATCGTCTTCGACCCTGACATCGCCTATGGCGTCTCTGTCATATACAAGGGAGCCCTTTACGGGGTGAATATCGACCTGTCCCAAGGCGAGCCCGGGCCGGTGGAGCTGGCGATCTACGAGCCCATACGCAGCGACGAGGTGCTCAGCGCCACGCTGGTATCTCTGCTGATCGAGACCGCGGATCCCGTGACTCAGACCCTCTCGGTTCTTGAGATCGTGCGCCTCGTCAACGCCTCGGACCTTACCTATGTGCCCGGGCCCGAGCCCATGCAGATAATCCGCTTCGGGCTGCCCGAACGGACCCGCGACCTGCGAGTGGACACCAGCCTGCTGGTGGCGGACGTGTTCCAGGTCGACCGGGGCTTCGGCGTCTCGGCGAGTGTCCCCCCGGGAACGCACGAGGTGCTCTACTCGTACGAGTTCCCGTACTCCGGGGCCAGCCATCTATTCTGGCGAAACCTCCGGTACGGCGCCGATCTGCTCCGGGTGGTGATACCGAGCCAAGTGGCCGGCCTTATCGACGTGTCCATCGGGGAGCCCGGCGAAATCGACATCGGGGGCCAGCCCTACAACGTCCTCGAGGTCGCGGGCGTACCCAGGGGCCACGACCTGGGATTCACGCTCACCGACCTTCCCGTTCCGGGCTTTGGCGACCGGGTCGCCAACACCATCCAGACCGTGCGCTGGGAGCTGGCGGCCCCGGTGGCGCTGGGCGTGCTCGCGGCCGCCGCGGTCGGGTTCGTGCTGTGGCGCAACCGCCGCTTGGGGCGGGTCCCGTCGGGCGGCAGGACGGCGCCTCCCGACGAGCGCGAGCTGGTGATCGCCATGGTCGCCGACCTTGATCGCAGACGCCGCGAGGTGGGCATGGACGAGGAGGAGTACCGGCGCCGCCGGGCGGTGCTCACAAGGCGACTCGCCGGGCTGGCCGGCAGGGGGCCCGGGCGGGACCGGGAAAAGTAGACGCCCCGGGTGCCGAAGCACCGGAGGCGGCAGGGCCTAGACTACGTGCACGCCCGCCGGATGCTCATGCGTGGCATACTCTGCGGCAAGGATGCCCATGACCACCGAGTCGAAGCGCGCGCCCTCGTGCGGCCTGCTCTTTCGCAGGGTCCCCTCGTGCACGAATCCGAGGTGCTCGAACATCTTGCGGGCCGCCTCGTTGTACTCGGGCACGTCTACCCATACCCGGTAAAGACCCCAGTCGTTAAAGCAGGCGTCGAGGGCGGCCGACGCGGCCGAGGTGCCGTAGCCCTTGTTCCACAGGTCCTTGCGCCCGATGAGGATGGACAGCTGTCCGTCGCCGAGGGTCTCCTCGATCGCGACGTGAACCTCTCCTATGTGGTCCCCCGACTCGGTCCTCACGGACAGGATGCGGTGATCGGGGTTGTCGAACATCTCCTGCCAGTCATCATCCTCTGCGGAGGCCACCTCGGAAGGGTCGTAGCCAAGGTGTGCGGGGTCACCGTAAGAGTAGCGGCCGAACCAGCTCTCGGCGACCTCGTCATCATCGAGCCACTGTCTTATCCTACCGACGTCGTCGCGAGTAACCGGCTCCAGCCGAATGGTCTGCTTGGCCATCGTCATCCCCCCCTCTTACGCGGACTAGCTTCGGTGTGCACAGGCCCGTGAAAAGGTGGCCGGATTATACCAGCCGGGCCCGATTCTAAACCTCCTGCTCCGGCCAGACCCGCACGCTCCCGTACACGCCGTCATAACCTGGTTCGATCGCCAGCTTCCGGCCCGATCGAACCCTGCCCACGCCCTCGGCGATTCGCTCGTTGCCGACCTCGGCGACTTCGCCAAGCGCAGCGTCCAGGAGCACCGCCAGTTCCCCGCCAAACTCCTCGACCAGCCGAAGGTACTGGGCCAGAACCCGCGCCGAGTTCGGCCCCACGCCAAGCGCCTCGGAAACCACTCCTCTCAACCCCACCAGGTGGCGAAAAGGAGGCCTGCCGGTGTCGCCATGTGTGAGACCGCTCTCATCGGTCCACGTCCGCACCGACCGGCCGGTCAGCTCCTCCACCCTCTGAAGGACCCCGACCGTGAGTTTGCGCCCGCACACCGGACAGAGGGCACCGGGATCGTCGGCGTAGGCGGTCCGGTAGCCGCATTTGCGGTGACCCGTATGGTGATACTTGCCCTCCGCCGGGTGGTACTCGATCGTTAGGGCGATCCTCCGGCCCCGGAGCGAGTCGAGCAGTCCCTCGTAGCTCAACTCTCCCAGTAGAACGGTCAATTCCCTTCCCAGGTTGGGGGCCGAGTGGGCGTCTGAGAAGGACACTAGCGCCACGTCGTCGAGCGACGGCACGCCCCAGGCCATGGCAGGATCTGCGGATAGGCCCGTCTCAACGGCGGGTACCAGTGGCGTCGCGTCCCCGAAGCACTCCTCAAGGGAGTCAAATCCCGACCTTTGCCCGTAGGCCCCGAACCAGGGCGTCCACAGGTGGGCGGCTATCACAAAGCACCGGGGGTCGATGTCGTAAAGCCTGTGGCAAAGATCGCGCGGCGATATGCGTAGCGTCGGGCGCCCGTCGGCATCCATCCGACCGTAGGCGGACAACCCGGCGCTCGCGCGGGCGGCGGCCTCAAGCGAAGGCGCGAAGACGAGCAGGTGTACCCGCCTGCTGCGGCCGCCGAGCCGGCAGACCAAGCTCACCTCCGTGCCCAGCACGAACCTGACGCCGCCGCACTCGTACAGCCCGTTGCCGAGGGGGGTCAGCTCCCCGGAGATCTCTGTTAGCCAGGCCGGATGCGTAAAGTCCCCGGTCGACAGCAGGTCGATCCCCTTAAGGCGCGCCCAGCGGCTCAGCTCGGCGAGATCGAGGCTCTTGCTGGTGTTGAATGCGAACCTTGAGTGGACGTGAAGGTCGGCTGCGTACATATCCGCAGGGGCCGGACAGATCAGCCGGGGCCGCAGGTCGCCAGCGGCTCAGAGGCGATCTTGAGATAATGAAATGAGAGGGGGTTCAGCATGAAACCACAGTGCCAGCTTTGCGGTAGGTCTGGCAAACTGGTTGCGACTCCCGGCGTCGGGCAGGTTTGCGACCTGTGCCGCGATCTGGCCAGCCTGATCAACAGGCGACGTCTCAGGAGGTGGGCTGAGGCGATGGAAGGGATGCGTCCGGAAGAGAGGGACAGGGCCGCCTAGAGGAGAACTACCGCCGCCGCTCGGTCCCCGTGCCTCGTTTGCGTGGCTCCCGCACCTAGACCGAAAGGGCCCCCACCGCATCGGCCAGTATCTCCACCTCTTCCTCCGTGTTGAAGAAGGACGTCGACGCCCGCACTCCCGACGGGTAGCTGATCGAACGCACAAGGATCTTCCTATCCGTCTCCCAGAGCCGCGCGGTCACATCCGCCGCGGGCCTGCCCTCCACCGCGAAGGTGGTAAGGGCCGAGCACTCGGGGCCCTCGAGGGGCGAGAGGACACGTACGCCGGGCGTCTCCGAAAGGCGCTCCTTGAGGCGCGCCGCCAGGGCCAGCTGTCGGGCCTCTATGGCCTCCATGCCGAGATCGAGCACCCTTTCGACCGCCGCGAGATAGCCGGCCCGCAGCGGGGCGCTCGTCGTCGAGACCATGAACTTTTCTATGTCGTCGCCCCTCTCCTTAAAGTCCCCGGTCTGGTCGAACGATTCGGCGAACCCGAAGCCCACCCGCGCCGGGCGAAGCTCGGCTATGAGCTCGCGCCGCACGAAGAGCGCGCCCGTCTGGTCCGGGCCGAGCAGCCACTTCTGACCGGGCGAGGCGTAAAAGTCGGCGCCCAGCTCGACCATGTCGAGGGCGACGTGGCCAGGGCCCTGCGCGCCGTCGACCAGCACCATTGCCCCGACCTCGTGCGCCATCGCCGCGATCTCGGCGACCGGCATCCTGAGCCCGGACGAGTACTGAACGTGACTGAGCATCACCAGCCGGGTCCTCGGCCCGATCGCCTCACCGTACAGGCGGGCCACCTCCTCGCCTGAGGCGTTCGGGGCCGGGCTCACGATCTTGACCTCCACCCCCCGGGTCGCCTTGAGGCTGTAGGCCGGCAGCAGCACAGAGGGGTGCTCAAGGTCGCAGACTACGACCTCGTCGCCCGGACTGAACGAAAGGCCGTTGACGACGACGTTGACGCCCTCGGTGGTGTTCTCCGTGAGGAGGATCTCCTCGGGGGTGGCGCCAAACAGCCGCGCGGCCGCCCGCTTCGAGCTCTCGCGGATCTGGCGGCCCGACTCCAGCACCTCGGGTGAGGTGGGACCGTTGTAGCTCTCGTACCTTAGGCGCTCTTCGATCGCCTCGACCACGTAGGTAGGAGACGGACCAGACCAACCGGTGGTCAGGTACACCATCTTCGCCACCGCGGGTATCTCCCCGCGTATGGTCGCTGCGTCCAGTGTCAAATGTGACCTCCTAGGGGCGGCGCCGGACCCCGCTTCGGCCCACCCCGCGCCGGGAGCCTATAGGGGTAGATTGATCGTGGTGCGTTCCCTTGAGGAGAGGTGGACGGCCTCGGTGAACTCCATGTACTTAACGCCGTCCTCGAAGGTGGTCAGCCTGACCGGCTCCTGGCCCCGGATGGCTCCTATGAACTCGTCCTCGACGCGCCAGTCACCGCGTTCGTCCCCGGGCACCTCTATCGGCGAGAGGCCTCCGTCGCTGGCGCGCCCGCCCGAAAGGGTCACCCGCTCCATGTGGAGTCCATCAGCGTCGAGCGCCCCCGCGGTTTCCACCCTGATGGTCCCCTCCGACCCGTAAAGCCAAATCCGGTCGCCCGGGGCGTGGCCGGTGACGGACGAGAACCGGAGACGCCCGACCGGCCCCGAGGCGAACTCGGCGAGTATCTCCACGTGGTCCGGTATGGATATGGCATGGGCGACCCCCGCCGAATCCCTCCTGGTTCCCACGTTTGTTCGTCCAATCGCCGTAACGGAGGTTGCCGGGCCGATCCACCGCATGATGGCCTCGTACCAGATGCCCATGAGCATCACGTTGTGGCCGGAAAGGTCCCGGTCGTAGCGCCAGTGCATCGGCGACTCACGCTCGACGAATCCCCCTGTGTGGCTCGTAAGGTCCACGGCCAGGAGATCGCCGAGATATCCATCGGCGACCAGCCTGATCACCGTTCGGTCCACGGCGAAGGTGAACGGCGATGGCACCACCTGGGTAACCAGGTCAGGCCTCTGGCGCGAGGCCTCCAGCATGGTCCTGGCCTCCTCGGCATCCATCGCCATCCTGGCCTCGGTCAGCACGTGCTTACCCGCCTCCAGGCATGCGAGGGTGACGGTCATGTGCATATACGGCCATGTCCCGATGCACACGGCGTCGATGCCGGGGTCCTCCACCAGGTCGGTCCAGTGCTCGTGGATTCCGGGTATGCCGAATTCCTCAGCGGCCCGGCGGCTCGAGGCCTCGGAGCGGTTGCACACCGAGACCACCTCCACCCCGTCGATCGCCTGAAAGCCCGGGATGTGCCGAAGGCGCGTGTTTGCCCCGGCCCCGACGATTCCCACCCGGATCGAATCAGCCATGCCCTGCCCTACCCCGCCGAGGTCGGGAACCAGAGCCGCCCCTGCACCTCGGTCCTGCCCCACAGAAGGTATCCGTCGGCCGAGGTCACGTACAGCTCGCTCAGGTCGGGGCCGGCGAAGGTGCAGTTCGTCGGGTTGTCCACCGGCATGTGGTGCCTTTCGATCACGTCACCGCCCGGGGAGAAAACGTACACGCTCGGACCGGGGCCGCCGGCCGAGGTGCCGGCAGTCGCCCATACGTTGCCGTCGGTATCGAGTACCATCCCGTCGATGCCGCGCCAGTCGCCGAACTCGTGCAGCACCTCCCCCGCTCCGAGGGTGCCGTCGGCACCTACGGGGTAGGCCCGGAGCTGCCGCTTCTCATCGGGCCTTCGCCCGCTCTGCGCTACGTAAAGGATCGAGTGATCGAGATTGAAGAGCAGGCCGTTCGGGCGGGTCGTGTCGAAGGTCACGCGGCTCGCCGAGTAGCTGCCGTCACCTGCGGGGTCGAGCCGGTAGACGGACTCGTGATCGAGGTCCATCTCCGAGCGGTCCTCGGACCACCCCCCTCCGGCGCCCTCGTAGAACGGATCGGTGAACCAGATGCGGCCTTGATCGTCGATGGCCAGGTCGTTGGGGATGTTGTACCTGCTGCCCTCGAACGAATCGGAGAGCACCGTCGCCTGGTCCCCGTCGTATCGGACGACCCTGCGCGCGCCTCCCTCGCAGCCGAAGTAAGCACCCTCACCGTCGAACATGGTGCCGTTGCAACAGTTCGTGCCGGTGCGGTGGATCGAGGTCAAGCGGGTCGCCGGGTCGTAGGAGAGGATGCGGCTTGTCGGGATGTGCGTGAACAGCAACAGCTGTCCGTCCCAGGCCGGGCCCTCGGTCACTCCACCGAACGGTCCGGCGACGATGGTCAGGTCCATGTGACTAAACCGCCTTCCTGAAAATGGACGCCAGTTTCCCGGCCATCAGACGACCTCCCGAGACTCGCCCATTTCCACGGCGGCCTCCCCGGTGATCTCCGAGCCCGCCGCCATGATCTTCGAGAAGTCGGAGCGGTAGCCGGCGTGCATCTGCCGCGCGTCGCTGGAGTGCAGAACAAATCGTGCGCCCTCCCCGAGCCACTTCGTCGTCAGGTCGACCGTCTGGTGGTGGATCATCACCGGGACGCCCCTCTCGGTACTTACCTGGATGATTCTCCTCAGGGCGGCCTCGTAGTCCGGGTGGTCATACTGGTCAGGGATGCCAAGGGTCACAGTGAGGTCATTGGGTCCGACAAAGACCGCGTCTACGCCTCTTACCTCAAGCAGAGTGGGCAGAGCCTCGACGGCCGGCACGCTCTCGATGCCGATGATGCACACCGAGTTGCGGTTAAGGTCCTCAAGGTACCTTCGCGTCGCATCGCTCGGAAAGATGCCCTCCTCGACCACCCTGCGCAGCAGCGCGCCCTTGAGCGGCCTCCACTTGGCGGCCCCCACGACCTCTCGGACCTCCTCGACGGTCTCGCAGTAGGGGGCAAGGACTCCGTGGGAGCCGGCGTCGATGGCCATGGTGACGTAGTGGGAAGCGGGAACGGGCACCCTTATGATCGGCGCCGGCCCATCGGGGGGCAGCGCGGCGATGTAGTCGGCAACGTCCGTGCGCCCTCGCGGGGTGTGCTCGGTATCGATTATCACGTAGTCCAGGCCCAGATCGGCCACGGGAGACGCCCACTGGGGACTCCTGCCCGCGGTGACCATCGAGCCGTACACGACACCGCCGGCCCTCGTTTTCTCTATGAGTTGTTGCCCGCTCACCTGATGTACCCGAAGTAAACCCCTTCTATCCGCCGACCCTACCCCGCCATCTCATCGCAGGACGTGACAGCGCGTTAACGTGCGACGCACCGGGGCGCGCCTGATTGTATCGAGCCCCAACAGGCTGTCAAGGAAGGCTGCAATCGCGGCCGGCAGGCCTCGGCCCGAGTCTCGGCCGTGCATGCTGCCGGGCGCGTGGTTTGACCGCCTCGGGGAGCGCTGCTAGGCTGCCCCCGGCCCCTCTCCCCGCCCGCGGTGCGATGAGACTGGAGGGCGCCCGAGCCGAGGCCTAAAGTCGCCCGTCGATTCGCGCTAAGAAGAGTTCCTCCCAGTTGGGTAATCCTGGGAACGGGCTTTACCGTCCTGTTCTTCGGCGGCGGGGCCGTGTTCGCATTCGGACTGCTTCTCGTGCCCATGTCCGAGGACCTGGGCTGGAGCAGGTCGTCCCTGTCCCTGGCTCTCACCACCTTTATGGTGGTCTCCGCGCTGGCGATGCCCTTCGTCGGTCGCATCGTGGACCGGTGGAACCTTCGGCTCATACTCGCGGGCTCCGTCACGCTTGTGGCCATCGGCACGGGCCTCATGTGGGGCGTAACGGCCCACTGGCAGGTGTTCGTCCTGTACGGGGTCGTCTTCGCTCTGGGCAACGCTGGCTCGTCGATTCCGACGGTCAGCGTCATGGTGACGCGGTGGTGGAGCGCGGCTCGAGGTGTAGCCAACTCGGCCGCCATCGCCGGCATGGCCGTCGGCCAGCTGATCATAATCGCGGTACTGGCCTCCCTGCTCTCGTCCATCGGATGGCGCACCTCGTACGCGGTGCTGGGAGCGGCCAACCTGCTGATAGTCGTTCCCCTGGTTCTGTTGTTTGCTCGATCCCGGACCCCGGACACATCGGGGGATGGCGATGAGCCCCGCGGAACGGCTGTCACCGATCCTGCCGATGCCGAGCAGCCCGTGGCACCCGTGGGACGCCTATCGGACCTAGCCCGGTCACGCCACATGTGGCTGCTGATCGGCATGTTTTCAATGTGCGGCTTTCAGGACTTCTTCGTCTCGACGCACGTGGTGGCGTTCGCCATCGATCATGACGTGGGGGACCTTCTGGCCGGCAACGTTCTTGCACTCATGGGCCTGATGGCACTGGCGGGGGTGATGCTGTCGGGCTACCTGTCGGATCGCTTCGGGCCGGCCGTCCCGTCGGTACTGTGCTTTGTCGTGCGGACCGCCATCTTCGCCTTCATCATGATCAACCAGACTACGCCCAGCATCGTCGCTTTCGCACTGCTGTACGGCTCGACTTTCCTGATCACCGCGCCGCTGGCCGTCATTTTCGCCGGCCAGATATTCGGCCGGCGATACCTTGGCACCGTGACCGGAATCGTTTCGATGATCCACCAGGTCGCGGGGGGCGTGGGCGCATACGTCGGCGCCCGGTTCTTCGATCACTTCGGCAGCTACGATGGGGCCTTCGCCGTGGCGCTCGGCATGGCCCTTGCGGCCACGGTGCTCTCGGCCCTCCTGCACCAGCGCCGCCGACCTTCAGGCGGCGTTAGGGCTGGAGGAACCCTTCGCCTCGCCGGCCGCTCCACCTAGACAGGGGCGACGGCGAGCTACTGCCGGTCGATCATCCCCAGCCGGTCCAGGAGCCGCGCGGTCTCTTCGAAAGCCAGGCGGTCCGGCCTCTCTGTCGGCATGCGCACGCCCGTCGACCGGATCACCCCGCGCATCCTCAGGATCTCCTTTGTCAGGTGATAGGAGCCATCGATCGACCGCATCAAAAGGGCGAGCAGGGGGGCCACGCGCTCCATCTCCGCCTCCGCGCCGGACTCGTCGCCTGCCTGCCAGAGCTTCCATGCGCTTACAAAGGCCTCCGGCACCGGCGGACCGGGCATCGTGCCCACCGCGCCCCTGCGGAGCTCAGGGATGTAGCTAACACCGCCAAGGCCACCGAAAACCGTCACATCCTCTCCCCCGAGCGCCTTGAGCTCCGCAGTTCTATCCGGAGTAGGAGGGGTCTCCGCCTTCGCGTATCGGGCCAGCGGGACCTCCCTAGCGATGCGAACGGCGACCGCCGGAGGAATGGGCATCGTCCAGATGTCCTGGATGAAGATGGGCAGGTGCGCGGACTCGGCAACCCGGCGATAGTGCTCGACAATTACGTCCGCCGACACGGGCAGAAAGGACGGCGGGGTCACCATAAGGGCGTCAGCGCCGAGCTCGGCGGCCCGACTCGCATACGCGGCCGCCACGTCGGTTCCGGGTGCGCCGGCGTGCATGACGACATCGGCGCGGCCGCTCACCTGCTCGACGACCACCTTCAGCGCCCGATCTCTCTCGGAATCGGACAGCTTGAATACCTCGCTGCCGATCGCAAGGCCGAGCCCATCTACGCCGGCAGCGACGAGCCACTCGGCCTCGGCCGCAAGATCATCCCAGTCGACACGTCCGTCGTCGTCAAATGGGGTGTAGAGGATCGGAAAGACGCCTTTCATGGCACACTGCTCCCCTCAGGCTTTGGTCATTCCCCTAAGTTAGGTTGCTCTGCCTCCGATCTCAAGGGCAACAGTGGAGGTTACTAGCTTCGGCGGCCAATTCGTAGCTTGCCCGCCAACGCAGGATCGGGGAGGCCGGTAGCGCAGGCAAGGAGTACGGTCAACCTTGCCCCAAAGGCGTTCGGCTAGGCCGGATAGACCCGGCCAAAATCCTGATGCAAAAGCCCTATGGCAGGCACGCGGCGAACATCGCTAATATGGAAAGTCCCGCATAACGGTAAGCTAAGGGCATCGAAGCGGGATACTGGCCAGGAGCGCTCAACCAGCAGCAGGAGGTGACCATGCCGATCGACCTGACCAACTATTCGGAGCTGATGATCAGGCAGAAAGTCGAACGACTTGAGGCGATCACTGGCTTCGAAACAGCCAACAGGTACACGGTCATGACGGAGCAGGGGGATCCGCTGCTGCACGCTCAGGAGGAGTCGAGCACGATCAGCCGCATTTTCCTCAAGGGCCACAGGCCCCTCATACTCCACGTCACGGATCCGGATGGAAACGAAGTCCTAACGGCCAGCCGCAGCTTCTACTGGTTCTTCTCCCATCTGCACGTCAGCGACGGAGCCGGCCGGCAAGTCGGCTCCCTGCAGCGTCGCTTCTCATTCCCTTCCCGGAAACTGACGATCGAGGGGTCGGGCGGGAGGCCGGTCGCCGAGATCCGCGGGCCGCTGCTCAGGCCCAAGACCTTCATGATCTACAGGCAGGAGAGGGAGGTCGCCCGGGTCACCAAGCAGTGGAGCGGACTTGCCAAAGAGATGTTCACGGACGCCGACACCTTCAGGCTCGAGCTCAACAGCCAAGAGATGGATGGGGACTTCGCCCTTCTGATGCTGGCCTCCGCCTTCGCGATCGACCTGGACTTTTTCGAGGACGGCGGGGGGTAGACTCCCCGGGCGGGCGGAGAATCGAGAGCCGCCCAACAGTCCAAACCGATCAGGACCCTGAAGCGGCCACCGGTTGTCCGGCCGGCCGACCGGAGCCCGACCAGATATGACAGGCCCCCGCCGCCCCGGTGCTAACCGGCACGGCGGGGGCCATCAGAACCTATCCGGAGGGTCGTCCCGGCCCGCTATCGGCGCAGGAATCCCTAGGCGTAGCCGTCGGCCCGCAGGTCCTTCAGTGCCTGGTCGAAGCCATCGATCGTGCGGTCTACCACCTCGTCGGTATGCGCGGACGAGACGACAAAGCACATACCGTTCCAGTCCATGCCGTCGGCGCCGTTGACCAGGACCGCGCGCCTGAGCGCCCGGGTTCTTTCGGGAGGCATGGACCTGTAGATCTCCCGGTAGGGCATCGTGCACAGGCCGCGGTCGCAGTTGCAGTCAGAGCACATGTTGACCTGAACGAGCGATGAGATGCCGTGCGCGCCGCCCATCATCTCATTGCGCGTGAACGCCTCGTTGATGCCGTCCTTCAGTCGCTTGGCCGCCGCATCGGCCATGGCGACCGCGTCCGTATTCCAGATCTCGTCGAGCTGGGCGATTCCAGCCGCTGAGGTTATAGGCTGCGCGTTGTAGGTGCCTCCCTGGGCGACACGCTTGGTCGAGTCGTGGACCGGATCGCCGGTCATGGCCATCACGTCCATGATGTGCCTCTTGCCACCGACCGCCGCTCCCGGCTGCCCACCCGCCATAATCTTGGCCATCGTGGTGATGTCAGGGTCCAGGTCCCAGCGCTCCTGGGCCCCACCCTTCGAGAGCCGGAATCCGGTTATCACCTCGTCCATGATGAACACGACGTCGTGTTTGCGGCAGACATCCTGAAGGTCATGCAAGAACTTCGGGTTCTGCAGCGGGAAGGTGCCGAAATGGGCGCCGTTGCACTCGACTATGACGCCCGCAACGTCGCTGCGCGCCGACAGCACCCTATCCACCTCCTTAACGTCCGCCTGGACGACGATCACGCTATCGAGGACGGCCTTGGGGACCCCGCCGATCGACTGGCCAGAGTCGATCGTGGCGTAGTCCTGCCAGCCGTGGAAGTGCTCGTAGAACTTGATGATCTTCTCTTTGCCCGAGTAGGCCCGTGCGATCCTCATCGCAAGCAGGGTTGACTCGGTGCCCGCCGACGTGAAGCGCACGGTCTCGAGCTTGGGCATGTTGCGCTTTACCGCCTCGGCATAGAGCGTCTCGTGCGTGGTCGCGCCGCCGAGATGCGTTCCCCTGTCGATCTGCTTCCTGACGGCATCGACGACGCCCTTGGGGCTGTGACCGAGAAGGAGGCTGCCGTTGCCCATCACGTAGTCGATGATCTCGTTTCCATCAACGTCGTACTTGAAGGGGCCGGAGGCCGACTCGTAGTAGGTGGGGTAAGGCGCGGTGAACCTCGACTGGTGGGTCACCCCTCCGGCGAAGGCGTTCTGGCCCCTCTCGTACCACTGTCGGGACCTGGCGAATTTGGCCTCATACTTATCGTCTATTACACCCATGACTCCTCCTCGCTGTCGGTGTGCTGGGACCAATCGGCAATTGGCCAGTACTGTAAGCGCGCTCCGGTAACACCGTCAAATTAATAGGTCGCGCGGCCTCCCGATATGTCGAAGACGGCTCCTGTGGTGAAGGTGCACTCCTCGGAGGCAACCCATGCCACCAGGGCCGAGATCTCGTCGATCTCACCGGTCCGCCCCATCGGGATCTTGGACACCATGTATTCCACCATCTCCGGGGATGTCTGATCCAGGATCCGGGTCTGCACCACCGCCGGCGTTATGCAGTTCACCCTGACGCCCGTACCCGCAAGCTCCTTGCCGACCGACTTGGTAAGGCCTATCACGGCGGCCTTGGTCGCCGAATACGGAACCATGTTCGGATTGCCTTCCTTACCCGCTATCGAGGCGATGTTGACGATCCGCCCATAGTCGCGCCTGAGCATGGCCGGCACGGCCTTTTGCGTGAAGAGGTAAGTGGCCCTCAGGTTGGTCCGGTAGACGCGGTCCATCTCGCCCACTGGCAGCTCCCAGATGACGCCCGGATCGCCGGTTATGCCGGCGTTGTTCACCAGCACGTCCAGCCGACCCCACGCCCCGAGTGCCGTCTCCACCGCCTGTTCTGCGATGCTCTCATCCCCCACGTCGCCCACGACGAGCCTTGCGTCAATGCCTCGGGCGGCCAGTTCGGCGACCGACTGTTGTCCCAGCTCGCCGTCGACGTCGACGATCACCACCCCGGCTCCCTCGGCGCCCAGCCGACGGGCCACGCCGTAGCCTATTCCGGTCGCCGCCCCGGTGACTATTGCCGCCTGGTCGCGGAAGCGTCCGGCCACATGTGCATCTCGTATGACCATGTCAGTGGAGCGGGCAGATGAAGATGGCGGTGTCTTCGTACCAGGCAAAGTCGTCGGCCGACAGGTCTCCGACCCAGTCTCCATCGCCTCCCCCGAGGCCCAAGGTCGCCTCGGTGGCCGCCGCTCTATCCAGGGCGCTATCAGACAGGGCGTACATCCCGACGAACACCAGGAACACCAGCAGGACCAATAGACCCAGCGTGTAGATCTTGGGAATATCCTTCAAGCGCCCGCCCTTCCCCTGATTTGCGGTATCCGATCACCCCTGACTAATCCTGACCTTCCCATCCGCCCTCTGGCGGATAGATCGAGTCGCCGAGCGACTCGGTGTTGGGGACCACGCTATCGAGCATGCGGACAAGGTGCGGGTGCCACTCCAGGAAATGCGGCGTCTGCTGGTGGATGCGGAAATCCTCTTCGCTGTGGTAGTACTCGACGAACCACACCAGGTGGTCATCCGATCGATCCTGTATCAGGTCGAACCGAATGCAGCCCGGCTCCGAGGCCGCGCCCCGGGCATTGGGCTCAATCAACCGGACGAATTCGTCCCGCATCCCGGACTTTATCCTGACCGCCGCGATAGCAGTGAACATCCTGCCTCACCTTTCTGCGCGCCTAAGGGACCCGCCGCCGCCTTCCCCTATCGGTAAAATGGTACCGCAGGCGGGCAGCCCGCGGGCGCACTCACCTTCGCAGGCGTGGAAGGAGCGCCCCTGACCCTGCAGCGGAACTGGCCCTTACCAAGACGCCGATTCGCGCGGCCGGGAATCATTCCGAACTGTCCCCGATCTCATAGAACGCTTCCCGGTTCTCACCGAACCTCTCGTCGGCGGGCCGGCCGGCGACCAGATCGTCCAGCCAGAGGGCGAGCTGCACACCGGATATCTCGCCCACCCAGCGCCGCTCGATAACTCCTTCCCTGCTTACGAAGAACGTGACCGGGAGCCCTATTACTCCAAAGTCGACCGTGATCTCTCCGTCCGGGTCGAGTCCGTTGGGATAACTGACCCCGAACTCCTCAACGAAGGCCCTGGCGTCGGCCTCGGTATCGTCGATATCCACGCCCACAAACAGGACGTCCGTGCCCTGCGAGGCGCGCCATGCCCCCTCTAGGGTCACGGCCTCTCTCCGGCACGGTACGCACCACGAGGCCCAGAAGTTGATCACAATGGGACGGCCTATCTGCCCTGCGAGGTCGAGACGGTCGCCATCGAATGTCTCCAGCACGAAGGTGGGCACGTCCTTGGACACGCGGGTGATTCCGCTGCGCCCAGTGACCGGGGATCGATTGGCAAGACCCCAGGCGAGCGTCCCGAAAAGGGCGGCCAGAAGCAAGACCAAGACCCCCGCGACAAGGGCTCTTCGCCTCCATCGACCGCCCCCTAACGTATCGCCGTTTCGGTCGTTTAGCACGGTCAGGAGGCTAAAATATCTGTGTCTATGTCCACGGTAGCAAAGGCTGCAGCAGTTCTCTTGGGCATCATCCTGGTCTCAGCCGTGGCCTGCGGCTCAGATCAGTCCCCCGGAGACATTGTCGCAGAGCCTGAGCCTGCCGCGACGTCCACAACCAAAACCACCGGACCGCAGGTCGCCGCCGACAGCTCCGATCAGGCCGAGGAGATGGATATAGACCCCGAGGCCGACCATTCAGAGCGGGCCTCCGGGATGGACAAGGACGCCGAACCCGATCACCTCGATCAGGCCACCGAGATCGACAAGGACGCCGAGCCCGATCACCCCGATCAGGCCATGGAGATCGAAAAGGACGCCGAGCCCGATCACCCCGATCAGGCCACCGAGATCGACAAGGACACCGATGTCGACCACTCCGACCAGGCCATGGAGATCGAAAAGGACGCCGGCGACGACACATCCCATCAGGCCATGGAGATCGAAAAGGACGCCGGCGACGACAGCTCCGAACAGGCCATGGAAACGGTCGAGGACACCGACGACAGCTCCGAACAGGCTGTGGTGACAGTCGAGGACACCGACGTCGACAGCTCCGACCCGATCGTGGAGACGGTCGAGGACACCCATGACGGCGGCTCCGACCAGATCATGGAGACGGTCGAGGAGGAGCCGGAGCCCAGGGACAAGGAGACTGTGAAGGTGGGAAGGGACGTGGGCGAAAGGGTGCTAGAGTTCTCGATCTCGCTCGAGGACGGGACGATCCGCACGACCCAAGATCTCCTGTCGACGGGCCGACCGGTATTCATCTACTTTTTCACCACCTGGTGCCCGGTCTGCCGCAAGGACCTCACGGAGCTTCAGGCGATATATCCCGAATACGCCGATGAGGTCGACTTCATAGTTGTAGGACAGGACCCGAGCGAGCCCCTCGGGGAACTCGTCGCCTACAGGGACGGTCAGGGCCAGTCCTGGCCGGTCGCGCTGGCGGGGCCGCGCATGCTGGCGGATCTCCGGATCACGTCCCAGGCCTTTAAGCTGGCCTTCGACTCCGGCGGGGTGATCACCTACCGGGCCGGATTTGGAAATGGAAACCCCGACGTTTGGCGAGGCGTAATCACAGATCTCTCCAAGGGCTGACGTCCCCTAGCGGGTAGGCGATCGCCATCACAAACCGGGCGCGTCCAGACAGAAGCGCAGGCCGGCGCGACACAGACTCTCTTTCGATAGGAGCTTAGAAGTGATAGCCAGGGTGCTGACAGCCATGTTCGCCGCGATTCTGCTCGCAGCAGCGGCCTGTGGCACGGACGGATCAGTAGCCGCGCCCGACGCGACGGCGCCAGCGGCCAAGGCCGATTCCGATGCCTTGGCCGACCACCCCGGCCAGACCATGGAGCTGGACGTGGACACGGGCGCCGGCCAGGAGCTGACCCTCAAGGTCGGAAGGGACGTGGGCGAGACGGTGCTCGATTTCTCCATCACTCTCGAGGACGGCACGGTTAGCACGTCCGAGGAAATTCTGTCGGCGGGCCGGCCGGTGTTCATCTACTTCATGGCCACCTGGTGCCCGGTCTGCCGAAAGGACCTCTCTGAGCTCAAGTCAATCTACCCCGAATACGCCGATTCGGTCGACTTCATAGTCGTCGGACAGGACCCGAGCGAGCCGATCGGCGATCTGGTCGCATACAGGGACGGTCAGGGGCAGCCCTGGCCCGTGACCGTGGCCGGTCCGGGCATGCTGGCGGACCTTCGGATAACCACCCAGGCCTTCAAGCTGGCGATCGGCGCGGACGGGGTGATCACCTATCGCGCCGGATATCGCAGCGGGAACCCGGAGGTCTGGCGGGCTGTGATCGCCGACCTTGCAAGCGGCTGAGGGGGCCGGAGCGGAAGACGGGATTCGAACCCGCGACCCTCACCTTGGCAAGGTGATGCTCTACCACTGAGCCACTTCCGCTAGACCGTCGGCTTGCGACGTGCCGAGGGCCAGAATCGAACTGGCGACACCAGCATTTTCAGTGCTGTGCTCTACCAACTGAGCTACCTCGGCTCGGGCCCCATCGTAGCTTCGAAACTCCACCCATGTCAAGGCGCCCGCAGGCTACGGACGCCGATGGCACGCGCCGCCGGAGCAGTCCGGTCCTCTGGACCTGAGCCATGTCGCCGCCGGTTTGCGGCGATAATTCCCGCAGGTCGGTGACCTAGTTGACCTCGCGCCCGGAACATCTTCCAAACACGTGGATCGATCGCGGCTCCATCGGCGGGAAATTGACGGCCGCGACCGGTCCGGTCTCTGCTCCCGAAACCCTCGGCCAACACCACATGCAGCGGGTATGTCATACTCCACCGGAAGATGTTGGGGCAACGGTGCCCCGCGACCGTAATTGGCCTGCCGACGCCCGGGCGACGGGAGGCCGCCGGTCAACCGTGAAAGGAGATGCTATGAACGCTGCAATGAGACTCATCGGGGCGCTGATGGCCGGCATCGGCGCCGTGGTAGCGGTGTATTTCATCATCAACCCCTTCCTGGACGAGTCGTTCGACGTACTCCAGGTCTGGTACGTGCTAGACATCCTGATGGTGATAGGCCTCGCGATCGCGCTGATCTTCAACTACATGCAAAAGCGCGAGGTGGACGGGGGCGATTCCGGCGGGGCGGTCACGCGCAGGTACCTTGAGGTCAATGCGGCGTTCTTCCTGACCGCCGCGGTGTCGATACTCTTCCTGCACAACTGGTTCTCCCTCCTGGCGGACGGGGCGGACAGTCTGGACGGCAATCATCAGGCCTGGATCATCTGGGCGGCCGTCGACGTGATCGTTCCCCTGACTCTGGGCATCACCGGATGCCGGATCATCGCCTGCGGAAACTCGGAATCCTGACGCGCGGCGGAGCATAGACTTCATCGGTCCTCGTCCGATCATCCCGAGGGGGCGTGGCGAGGGCCGGTGGAGGTCCGCGTCCGGACCGCGGCGCTAGACGAGCGTCAGCAGCCTGCGGGGATTGGCAACCATCAGCGCCTCGACCTGTTGGCCATCCCAGCCGCGCGCCAGAAGCCTGGGAAGGATGTTGGTGACGATGTGGCCGTAGCCCTTGGAGCCGTAGGCGACGGTCATGCACTTTAGGAACACGTCCTGGGATATCAGTACCCGGTCCAGGTACCCGAGGCCAGCGACGAACTCCAGCGCATCGAGGCGCTGTTCGTCGCTGGGCATATCCAGCGCGGACCCGCTGCCGCTGCCCACCTCCCCGAACAACGTCTCTTCGTTGCCGTATGTGTCCCACTGAAGGTAGCAGCCCGAGGCCGCCAGCTCGGCCAGCAGTCCCCGGTCGTGGAAGGTATCCAGGTGTCCCATCACGACCCGGCTCAGATCGGCTCCGGCTCGGCCGAGCTCATCGAGGATCGACGGGGGCGACTGGGGGTCGAACCCCGGGTGGACGGTGATCGCGGCGCCGGTCTCGATCTGGGCCCTTGCGGCCGCCCGCAGGGCGCGAACCTCATTGTCCTGCGGCGGCCACATGTTCCCCACCTCTCCAATGATCCCGGCCCTGACGCCGGTCTGCCCGACTCCGACGGTGATGTCGCGGACAATCTCCCCGGTGATCCTGTCCTCGTCCCTTTCGGCCATGTCGGCGGGATGGAAGAGCCGGACGTAGTATCCGGATCCCATGACTATGTTCAGCCCCGTGCGGCGGGAAATGCGCGCAAGGGCCAGCGGGTCGCGCCCGAGTCCGACGTTGGTGGTATCGACGACGGTGCGCCCGCCGGCGAGCATGAACCTTTCGGCCTGATCGGCCGCAAAGCGCTCATCCAGAATGACCGTGTTGTCTCGGTTGACGTGCCAGTAGAGTGCGATGTAGCCCAGCTTGTCGACCGTGAGCGGTGCGTCTACCCACGCCCGTATGCCGGCCTCGCCAGGCTCGTCGAAGTAGGCCCCGACGTCGAGTAGCAGATGCTCGTGCATCAGCGTTATTCCCAGGTCATCCGGATCGATGAGGCCGGTGACCGTCTGGACCCTGCCCGCCTGCTGTGTGCTCATGGATTCATCGTCTCCGCCCATCTCACCCGGGGGGCGGGAGTGTAGCATGACGAACGATCGGAGGCTCTATGAAGGCAAGTGAGATTCGCAAGGTGGCCGTGGTCGGCGCCGGGCTGATGGGCCACGGCATCGCCCTTGAACTCGCCGCGGCCGGCTATGACGTGCGCCTGCACGACCTTACCGAGGATGTTCTGGAAGGAGCCATGGACAACGTGCGGGCCGGGCTGGCCAGGCTCACCAGGTACGGGCTGCTCAGCGAGAAGGACGCAGCAGCCGCACCAGCCCGTATAAGGACGGGAACGGTCCTGGCAGAGCTCGTGTCGGACGTGGATCTAGTCATCGAGGCGGCGGCCGAGGATGTGGCGGTAAAGAGGCAGGTATTCGGCGACCTGGGCTGCCTCACTCCCGACCACGCGATCCTGGCCAGTAACACCTCCAGCCTGAGGCCGAGCCTTTACGCGGCGGACTCCGGACGGCCCGACAGGGTCATCGTGACCCACTACGCGAATCCTCCGCATTTCGTGCCGCTCCTAGAGATCGTCGGCGGCCCCGACACCTCGCCCGAGACCCTCGAAGTAACGCGAACTTTCATGGAGGCACTGGGCAAGAAGGTGATCGTCGCGACTAAGGAGGTCCCCGGCTTCATCCTCAACAGGCTCCAACTGGCCCTCCTGAGGGAAGCGCTCTGGCTTGTCGAGAACGGCGTTGCCGAGCCCGGGGACGTGGATACCGCGCTCAAGTACGGCACGGGCCGAAGGTGGGCGTTCGCAGGAGTATTCGAGGTCTTCGAGCTGGCTGCCTGGGACGTGGTCGGCCGCATCTTCGAGGAGGTTGCTCCCACGCTCTCGGATTCACGCGAGATTCCCGCACCCCTCAGGGAGCGGATCGAACTGGGGGAATTCGGCTCAAAGAGTGGCCGCGGCTTCTACGAGTCGGGGCCCCGGTGGGCCGAGGAGACCAGATCGCGCATCGCGTTTGGCATGGCAGGCCTTGAGCGCCTGTGGGCGGAATACGAGGGGCGCACGCCGGCCCTTAAGACCGATGTCGCCGGTTCCGGTGCCTAGGCGGCCCGCGTGGTTCCCATCAGTCTCTGCGCGGGGCGAGACCGCGCGGCGGAGGGCCGTCCCGGGTCTTTGACACCCCGGAGCGCCGCCTTTACACTCCGACCGCGCCCGCCGGGGCGCCCAGCCCTACCGCGATGACCGACGCCAGTTTGCCCCTATTGCCGACCACAGTAGTCGGTTCGCATGCGCTCCCCAGCTGGCTGTACACGGTCATCGAGAGGATCGAGGCCGGGGAATACGGACTGACCGACACCCGCGAGGCCTACAACGACGCCGTCGACCTGGCGATGGCTGACCAGACGCGGGCCGGCATCGACATCATCTCCGACGGCGAGATGAGACGGTGGTTGTTCGTTCAGAACTTCTACGACCGCATTACCGGCATCGTGGAAGAGCCGCTTCTGCGCACGGTGGGCCCCTACGGCTACGACAGCCCCCGGCGCTACAGGGCGGTCGAGAAGGTCCAGGTGCCGAACGGCCTAGGGATCGTCGAGGAGTTCAGCTACGCCCGATCCCGCGCCGACACCCCGCTCAAGGCGACCTGTCCCGGTCCGATCACCCTGTCGATGCACATCAGGCCCGGCAGCGTCTATCCGGACCGGGTGTCGATGGCAGCCGAATTCGCATCGATAATCAACTCCGAGTTGCGCAGGCTGGTCGATGAAGGCGCCCGTCTGATCCAGCTGGACGAACCCTCGTTTGCGATCGTCCCCGGGGCGCTTTCGGACTGGGTTGACCTATTCAACGCCTGCATCGAGGGTGTGGAGGCGAAGACCGCGCTTCACATCTGCTTCGGCAACCTCGCCTCAAGGCCCAGGGGAAAGCGTGAGTACGCATGGATGTGGCCCACCCTGCTCGATGCCAAGGCCGACCAACTGGTGCTGGAATTCGCCAATCGGGAGCTGGTCGACGTGGGGCTGTGGAAAGAGGTCGCAGAGGAGCGCGAGCTTGGAGCGGGCCTCATCGACGTCAAATCCTTCTACGTCGAGACGCCGGACGATGTCGCAGAGCGCATCCGGCGCTTCCTAGAGTTCGTGCCCGCCGAAAAGCTGTGGATCAATCCCGACTGCGGCTTCTTCACGGTGCCCAGGTGGTTGACAGTGCTGAAGCTCAACTCCATGGTGGCCGGCACGAAGATCATCCGACAGGAGCTGACCGGCTAGGGGCTCGGCTTGGACGCCGCCAGTGCCGCAAGGACCATCGTCGGCCGTCGCACGGTCGCAAGCACCCTGGAGCACCGCGCCAGGGTCGATGCCGAAAAGACGTTTCTGATATTCGAGGACGATCTGGGAGAGGTCAGTTCCTGGACCTACGGCAGCTTTAACCAGACCGTCAACAGGGTCGCAGGCGGCCTCTCGAGGCTGGGGGTCCGCAAGGGCGAGCGGATCAACCTGCACATGACCAACAGGCCCGAGTTTCTCTTCTTCTGGTTCGCCGCAGCCAAGCTGGGGGCCGTCATGGTCCCCACCAACCCACTGTCCCCCCCGGATGAGCTGGCCTACCCGCTGGGCCACTCCAAAGCGGTGGCGACGGTGACCCTCCCGCACCTGCTGGACAACGTGCTGGCCGCGCGCCGGCGCTGCCCCTCGGTGCGCAACGTCATCGTCTGCGGCCTGCCAGCCGACGAGGCCGCAAGCGCGCCTGGGCCCGGTGAGCCGAGCGTAGTCGACTTCAGCGAACTCTGCAGCCGGCAGACGGACCGGCCCCCCGGCATCGATCACGACCCGCTGGACGACGTGGCGATCCTCTACACGTCGGGCACCACGAGCCGCCCGAAGGGTGTCATGGTGACCAATGCCAACTACGTGTTCCTCGGCGAGCAGATCTCTAAGAACGTTGGGCTGACGCCTGACGACCGCTGGCTGGTCACGCTGCCGCTCTTCCACGGCAACGCCCAGTATTACTCGGTGATGACCGCGCTCACGGTCGGCGCGAGCCTGGCCGTCATGTCCCGCTTTTCCGCCTCCAGACTCATGCGCCAGGCGGCAAAACACGGCTGCACGGTCCACAGCTCGCTTGCGACGCCGCTGCGGATGGTGCTCGCCCAAAAGCCCCTTGAAACAGACGCCCTGAGCGGGCTCAGGCTGGTCATCTTTGCCCAGAGCCTGACGCCGGAACAGTACGATGAGTGGGACAGGCGCTATGGGGTTCCACTGCTGCAGATCTTCGGGATGACCGAGACGATGGGGCAACCTCTGGTAAACCCGCTCAACTATCGGCGCGATCACTCCACCATTGGCCTTCCGGCCATGGGCTACGAGTGCCGCGTCGTGGACGAGAACGGGCGGGACGTGCCGGCCGGAGAGGCGGGCCAACTCATCGTCAGCGGCATTCCGGGCGTAACGATCATGAGGGGCTACCTTCGCGATCCGGAGAACACCGAAAGGTCGCTGAGGGATGGGTGGCTGTGGACGGGAGATGTCGTAAGGGTGGGCGACGACGGATACTTTCACTTCCTGGACCGGGCCAGGGAACTCATCCGAAGGTCGGGGGAGAACATCTCGGCCGGCGAGGTCGAGGCGGTGCTCAAGTCGCACCCGGCGGTGGAGGACGCGGCGGTCATCGGCCTGCCGGACGATATGTACGACGAGTCCGTCAACGCATTCGTTGTGCTCGCCGAGGGAGCCAGCGCGAGCGGGGACGAGATAATGGATTTCTGCCGGGCCAGGCTGTCCAAGTTCAAGGTGCCCGGCTCGATAGACTTTCGGGACGAGTTTCCGAGAACCTCTACCGGCAAGGTACGCAAGGTCGAACTTAAAGAGGTGGCACTGGCCGCACTGAGGAGAGATACGGATGGCGCTTGAGAATGTCCAGGCTGGCGATGCGACCAGCGTCGAATACGAGGTCACCAAGGAGATGACGATTAATCGCACCGGCAAGACCGGTGCCGACGTACTGTCCACGCCATCTCTGCTCAACCTGATGGAACTGACCTGCATCGCCGCGACCGACCACAAGATCGCCCCTGAAATGGCGACCGTTGGTTACGCGGTGGACGGGCTGAGGCACCTGGCGCCGACAGCCCTGGGGGAGACGGTCACCGTAAGCGTCCGTCTGACCGGGGTCGACGGCAGGAAATTCTCCTACGACATCGAGGCTTTCGAAGGGGAAAAGAAGATCGGCGTCGCGCAACACAGGCGTGCAGCCATACCGGCGGGTTGACGAAGCGGCATCTGTCATCGTCGCCTGCAGCACGACCAGTCACCCGAGCATGGACCTTTGAACGGGTAGCCCGCCAGCGGGCTAATCCAACCGTCTCCCCATCGATCTCCCAGCGGGCCAGGTGGGCAGGGAACCTGGCTTCCCAGCCTTGCTCCAGCCGACATGGCGCTGACGTCTCTAATACACGTATACTCAATAAGAGAATTAGTATACGGAAAGGGAGCACGAGGAGACTATGAAGCAAAAGCTCACCATAACCGTTGACGCTGATCTGCTCCCGGCAGCCAAGAGGCACGCCCGATCCCTTGGCGTGTCGCTTTCTTCCCTAATAGAGCAGTCCCTAAGGGAAATGGCTGGGCAGAACGGTCCGTCCTTCTCCTCGCGATGGCGAGGAAAATTCCGGGCGGCAGAGCGTGGCGACTCCCGGTACGACGCGCTGGCCAAAAAGTACTTGCAATGATGCTTCTGGACACCGACGTGCTCGTGGACGTCGCACTCGACAGGCGTCCACACTCCGACCCGGCCTCAGAACTCCTGGACCGAATAGAACATGGAGCGGAGGCCGCTTACATCGCCTGGCACTCCGTATCGAATCTCTACTACATCGTAGAGCCGTCGCTTGGAATTGTGAGCGCCCGCGATTTCATCGTCGAGTTATCACGCTTTGTGGCGGTGGCTGAGACCGGCACGGACGGCATCCGGTATGCCGCCGAGCTGCCGATGGCCGAATTTGAGGACGCGATGCAGGTGGCGGCCGCCCGTGCGTGCGGGGCCCGGCACATAGTCACCAGGAACGTCAGGGACTACGAGCGCTCTCCTATACGCGCGGTAGATCCCCGAGAGGCGCTCATCGCTCTGTTCTAGCGTCGGGCGCAGCCGGCCTCCCAAATCTGCTCCGTTCTTTGCCTGCCCAGCGAAGACTGATCGTTGCCGCATGTTGCCTGCGTAACCGATTGTTATACTGCCCGGCATGTTCGCCCGGATGCTGAGGTCCTTGCAGAGGTCGGCGAGGATCATCCGGACTGCCCCCGGCCCATGGCACGTTAAATTGTGGCAGTTTTGCCGGAATATGCTGATCAAGGTCTGGCGCCAAAGCCTCTGCTGCGGGCACCCCGGACAGCCGGGATGCTGAGCGGAAGCCATCGACGCTCCCGGCGGGAGCGGACACCACCACCACTGAGTCAGTCTAAACAGGCGTTTTGACGGCTCTAAGCGGGAGCCACCACCACTAGCGCAGGGCCGTCTCCAGGCGCTACCCGCCATC
Source organism: Dehalococcoidia bacterium (assembly GCA_965207145.1). GTDB lineage: Bacteria > Chloroflexota > Dehalococcoidia > Lucifugimonadales > UBA2962 > CAUZIR01. The sequence goes on from OZ242262.1 coordinate 2,541,368, forward strand.
TGGATGCCGGTGGAACACTACGGTGATTCAGCCGGTGCAAGTGGTCTGATGTCCATGATCTGGTCCGCCTCGGCGAGTTCGGCGCGGTAAAGGTCCCATCGAAGCTGCAGGTTCATCCAGAAACCCGGCGACGTACCGAGCAACCTGGACAGACGCTAGGCGGTGCTGGGCGTAACCCCACGGACTCCACGCACGACTTCATTTGCTCGCTGGTAGGGCACCCGGATCGCGCTTGCCAACTCCTTTTGTGTCATGCCAAGCGACGAGAAACTCCTCAAGCAGCATCTCGCCCGGATGCGTCGGCTCAGGGTCGTTCGGAATGCGGACCATTTCTGTACTCCTCACTCAAAGGATTGGTTCCAGTATTGACAACACAATCCGCGTACCCTGCTGCCCCCGAGATGGCCACTACACGCTGGTTCAATACCGACCGTAACGTGACACTCGCCGGCCTTTTGGGCGAGGTGGTGGTAATCGAGGCCTTCCAGATGCTCTGTCCGATGTGCGTCTCACACGGGCTACCGCAGGCCAAGCGGATCCAGCAGACCTTCGGTGACGACGTGACCGTGCTCGGGCTCCACTGCGTGTTTGAGCACCACAGCGCCATGACTCCTGTATCGCTCGAAGCGTTCCTTGACGAGTACCGCATCACGTTCCCCATAGGCGTCGACGCCCACGACCAGGGGGTAGCCATGCCCATCACGATGGGGCGGTCGGCTGCTGGGCACCCCCAGCATGGTCGTCATAGACAGGGCCGGGCGCATTCGCCTGAGCGCGTTTGGCCAGGTTGACGACCTTGTCGTCGGCGCCACTCTCGCTCGCCTCATCGACGATCCCCGGCCCGAGCCAGAGGACGACTGTGACCCCGACATGGGTTGTCCAGTCCCGACCCAGTACTCTGATTCCTAGCTGGCAGCGGTCTCGGACGCAGCCACCGTCGGTGTCAGCAGGGAACAGGGTGAGCCGGCGGCGAGTCATCCCGGCTTAGCGGACCACCGTCACCGTCACCGTACTTGCCAGCACAGGGCCTGTGCTCTATTTTCGATGCACTCGGTGCCATGCCGATCCCCTCATCAATGTCCTCTCCCCTCGTTCCGAAGGTGGAGGAGGCGGTCCGAAGGATAAGCGGACGGGCTCCGTTGAAGGGAGATGCCGACACAATGCAGCCGGATATATGGCCCGGGCTACAAAATGTTTGTGAAGATACCTGGGTGTAAGCAGTGAGCGCATTTGTCATAGGCATGCATGCCGGCCCGCAGAACACCTCCTACGAGGAGCTCAGCAGGCTGTGGAAGACGGCCGACTCAAGGGGCTTCGGCTGGGTGTCGATCTGGGACCACTTCTACGACGATCCCTCACCGCACCGGATGGGCACCGTTTTCGAGGCGGTCGCCACACTGGGCGCACTGGCGTCGGAAACGAGCAACGTGCGCATAGGCGCCCTTGCGATGTGCGTCGGCTATCGGCACCCGGCCGTGCTCGCCAACGCCGCCGCGACGATCGACCATATTTCAGGCGGGCGGTTCGAGCTTGGCCTCGGTGCCGGCTGGCTGGAGGACGAGTACCGGGATTATGGAATCCCATTCCCTCCCATAGGCATCCGGATGGACATGCTGGAGGAGGCTCTGCACATAGTCCGCGGCATGCTCTCGAGCGCCAAGACGACCTACAAGGGATGGCATTTTTCCGTCACAGACGCTATCTGCGAGCCGAAGCCCGTAAGGGGCCACCTGCCGGTCTGGGTCTGCGGTGGCGGAGAGCGGCGGACCCTCCACATGGCGGCAAGGCACGGAGACGGCTGGAACGTGCCCTACATATCCCCGCAGGAGTACGAGCACAAGGTTGACGTCCTTGAGCGATGGTGCGATGAGGAGGACCGCGACCCGGCACTCATAACCCGCACCGTGAACGTGGGCTTCTACATGGGTACCACCGCGGCGGACGCCGAGAGGAAGAGGGCCAACTTCGATCTGGCCTACGCCGACAGGGCGGCAACCCAGGGACCCGGCATGCTGTTCGGGACGGCGGAACAGGTGGTCGAACGGATCGGTGCGTACGTTGACGCGGGGGCGCAGGGCCTTAACATTGCGCTGCGGGCGCCGTTCGACTGGGAGGCCATACAGGCCTTTTACGAAGAGGTGATCCCGGAGTTCGGGTCCCCGCCCTGACCTTCGGCGGGTCGCGAGGAAAGGAGGCGATACGTTGGCTGGAGAGAACATACGGGTGGGTGATCTTCAGATCATCGCCCTTTCGGACGCCACAAACCCCGTGGAACTTTCGGCCTTCTTCCCCGACCACGGGCCGGAGGACTGGCAGGACTACCCCGAGTACGTCGACGAGGCCGGCGCTCACCGCGAGGGTGTCAATCTCGGCTCCTACCTGGTCGTGTCCGATAGGCAAAAACTCCTTGTCGACACGGGCATCGGGCCGGTGCCGCTCGAGCCCTTTCCGGACCTTTCGGGAAACCTCGTTCCCACCATGCGAAAGCAGTGCGGCTACGGCCCCGAGGACGTGGACCTGGTATTCGCAACCCACCTTCACTTCGATCACATCGGCTGGCACGTCTCGCGGGACGAGGGCGGGCTCAGAGCGACCTTTCCGAACGCCAGATACGTGGTGCCGAAGGTGGACTGGGACTCGATATTCGACCCCGAGCTTCCCAAATCGGGACTCCACGCAGACGATTACTCCCAGGACGCCGCGGACGTATTCCACCTGTCCAGGCCCATCGCCGAGGACATCATGGCGGTGGCCGACGCCGAGGCCGTGTCGGGTGGGCACTCGATAACCGACGAGGTAACGACCGTCGACACGCCCGGGCACACGCCGGGGCACCAGAGCCTGCTGATAAGTTCCGGCACCGAGCGCGCCTTCATCGTGGGCGACGCTTTCCACCTGCCGGTCCAGCTGGATGTCCCGGAGCGGTTGGCGGGCCACGACGTGCATCCCAAACTCGGTGCGAGGACGCGCAGGGAGACGATCGAGTGGCTCGAAGAGCAGGGCCTGATGACGTTGATCGGACACTTTCCACATCCCGGTTTCGGCCACGTCTTGCGGGGGGAGGGAAAGCGCTACTGGAGCGCCCTTCGGTGATCAGCAAGATCGACAGACCGGCCACATACCGACACCCCTATGTCGCATTCCTGGTTGCCGCAGTGGCGCTTCTCTCACTGGCCGTGGCCTGCGGAACCGAGCCTGAGGCACGGCCAACCCCCGAGGCGCCGGCTGAGGCCACCGTCGAGCAGACCGCGGTGCCGACCGCCGTGCCGACGCCGACCAGGGTCATCGACAGGCCATCGGTGAACGCTACCGTCGTCGCCGAGGAAAAGCTCACGGCCGGCAACTGCAACATCGCGCCGGGAACGGACTGCGAGGGAGCGGACTTTGAGGGAGCGGACCTGTCTCCCCTGACCCCGGACCGGGGCACCGCGGGCCTCTACGATGGGGCGGAGCTCGAAGGAGCCAACCTGAGGGGCGCGGACATGAGCGGGGTCAACCTGTGGATGGGCGACCTTGAGGGAGCGGACCTCACCGGAGCGGACCTTACGGACGCCTACCTCAACAACGTCAACTTCAAGAACGCTATCTTGAGGGACGTCAACCTGACCAACGCCAACCTGTCCTGGGCCCTTCTCAGGGACGCGGACCTCGAGGGCGCGATCTTCTGCAACACCCTGATGCCAGACGGAGGAACCAGGAACGACGACTGCTAGTCGGCGTCCCGGCAGACGGATGTGAGCCTAGCCGCTGACCTCGTCAGGTCCTATGGGCGGACCAAGGACGGTACGGTTGTACTTGGCATCGAGGGCGCGCCACTCTTCCTCTGAGAGGGATCGCACACGGCCCGGTGGCAGACCGGGCCCCTCGGGCGTCACCCCGGCCTCGAAGAACGCTTCCTCGAATCCGGGCGGCGATATGATGATCAGCAGCCTTGCGGGACGGTCGCCCACCACCCGGTAGGTGTGGGGCATGTCCCGGGGTACGAAGACGAAGGCACCCTCAGTCGCCAGCAGGGTCTGGTCCCCGACGCGCAGAACCACCTCGCCCTCAAGAACGTAGAACCCCTCCTCCTCATCGGCATGGCTGTGTAGAGGAGGCCCCTCCCCAGGCGGCTCGGTGAGCTCGGAGAGGGAGTAGGCGCCCAGCGTCGGCTCCGGTCCGGCTTTTACGGTGAAGACCCCCTCACCCAGCCAGGTCGATCGCCCCTGTCCTGGAAGCAGCACCACCTCGTTTGCACTTCGGGTCATCGACACCTCCTATGGGGACCGCTCGATCAAGGCACGTCCTGCCGGATCGATGTGCGGAACGACACTACTAGATGCCCGGGCAACTGGCCCGTGAAGGGAGCGAAATGGGGACAGTCCTCGGCGGCCTGCCTGAAGGAAGCCTCCAGGACTGCGACGCGGCGATGGAAGTCGATCACCCATTCGTCCGGCCGGTTTCCTTTGCCTCTGAGGAATATCGGGTGCACGCTACCCATACTGTACCGTGCGGAAACGTCCTGGTCCGTCGCCATCACCACCTCAAGGGCGGCCTGACAGATTGCCCCCTGGGAGTCCGGGGTTGTCGATGCCTCACCCGCGCCCGCAAATGCGAGCAAGCCGATGATAGCCAGGGCCGCCGCAGCATATGTCCTTATTCTCATCGAGCGTCCAGGAGGCCAGGTGCCGGAGGTGGGATTCGAACCCACACGGGCATCTCTGCCCAACGGTTTTTGAGACCGCCGCGTCTACCGTTCCGCCACCCCGGCACGTCGTCCGATTATTGCATGTCCGGACACCTGACGCCCGAGGGGCGAGACCACGGTTTCTCGGAAGGACGAACCCCATCGGCCTTCGGAAACCGCACCGGCGCCGTGGGTTGTGTGACCCGCCCTAGCCCAGCTTCTCCAGGGGTGCAAAGCTCATCAACAGGCGCTTTACCCCGTGACCGTCCTTGAACGCGACGGTTACCTGAACGTCGGACGGTATGGCCTTGACCGCCACCACCACGCCCTCCCCGAACTTGGAGTGTCTTACCTTGTCGCCTGTCCTGAGCTGATCCGCGGTGGATCCGGCGTTGCCCTCTGAACGCGCGGCCGGGGCGCGGCGAGCCTGGGACCGCTCGATGCGCTCACCCGTCCGGGCCCCGACGGCCTGTCGATGCCCGGATATGCCGGCTGCCGGAGGTCGGCCCACGCGGTCTCTCACCTTTGGACTCGACGCCCCGTCGGGGACCAGGAGATTAGCCGGGATATCGGCGAGGAAGCGCGACGGGACGTTCGGGCCAAAGCCGCCCCTGAACCCGCGCCTGAATGCGCGCATCAGGTACAGGCGGCGTTGGGCGCGGGTCAGGCCAACGTAGCAAAGCCGGCGCTCCTCTTCCATCTGATCTTCGTCCTCCATTGATCGGGAGTGCGGCAGGAGGCCCTCCTCCATCCCGACCATGAATACCACGGGGAATTCCAGGCCCTTGGCCTGGTGGAGGGTTATGAGGGTGATCGCATCTCCGCGGTCCTCCAGATCGTCGGTGTCCGATACGAGCGACACGCTCTCAAGGAAGACAGTGAGCGGACTCAGGTCACCTTCCATCCCCTCGTCCTCCACATAGAGAAAGTCCCTTGCTGTCGATCTGAGCTCATCAAGGTTCTCGGCACGCTCTGCGCCGCGCTCCAAGCCCTCGACGTAACGGCGATAACCGGTCCTTTCCATCAGCAGGTCGATCTTGGCAACCAGGTCAAGCTCGTTGGCCTCGTCCGCAATGGAGATCATCATCTCCCGGAACGAGATAAGCGCCTTGGCAGGCCGGGACGCTATCGATGCCGCGGACGCCACTCCCTGCGCCGTTTCCCGATCGAGGCTCTCTATCTGCCTCCACATGGAGGTCCCAGAGTCCCGGGACATCCTGGTCAGTTCATCCAGCGTACGCTGGCCGATGCCGCGCTGTGGGACGTTGACTACCCTGGCAAGGCTCACGTCGTCGTCGGGGTTTGCCAGCAGGCGCAGGTAGGCTATTACGTCCTTTATCTCCTGGCGCTGGTAGAAGCGAAGGCCCCCTATGAGCTGGTAGGGAACTCCGTACCTAACGCACGCCTCTTCCAGCGCGCGGGATTGGGCGTTGACCCTGAACATGACGGCGATATCACCGGGCCGGCATTCCCCGCTGCGGGTGAGCGCCTGTACTTCCTGAAGGACCTTCTGCGCCTCCTCCTGCTCGTCGTATCCTTCGGCCACGACCACGGGTGGGCCTTCCTCGTTCTCTGTCCAGAGCCTCTTATCCACTGCCCGCGAACCGGGTCTTATCACCCTCTGGGCGGCACCCAGGATCGTCTTCGTCGACCTGTAGCTCTGATCGAGCGTGATCTCGGTTGCGCCCGGGAAGTCGCGCCTGAAGCTGAGGAGATTGCGAATGTCGGCATTGCGCCAGGAGTAGATCGACTGGTCCGGATCGCCTACGACGCACAGGTTGTTGTGGAGCGCCGCCATCTGACGCGCGATTGCGTACTGGGCGACGTTGGTGTCCTGGAACTCATCGACCAGAAAGTGCAGATAGCGCTGCTGGTACTTTTCCGCAACGTCCGGGAACTTACCCAGCAGACGGTAAGCTCTTAGGAGGATGTCGTCGAAGTCGACCGCCATCGCCTGAACGAGCAGAGCATCGTATCGCTCGTACACGCGGTGAACGATCTCGTCAAAGTACGAATCGCGTCTTTCGGCAAAATCGAACGAGCCTATCAGCTGGCTCTTTGCGCTCGATATGGCCGACTGGATGGCGCGAACTCCCCAGTTCTTGGGGTCGACCCCGGTATCGGTCATGGCTCGCTTAAGCAGCGCCACCTGGTCGGCGTCGTCGTATATGGCAAAGTCCCTGTCCAGGCCCATTCGCTCCCCGTCGCGCCGCAGCACCATGGCGCAGAAGGAGTGGAAAGTGGCGGCCGTAATATTCTCGGCCCTCTGACCCAGAAGACCCGTGAGCCGCAGCCGCATCTCTCGGGCCGCCTTGTTTGTGAAGGTCACGGCGGCGATTCTCCGCGGACTCAGCCCGCAGGTGTCCACCAGGTAGGCAATGCGGTGAGTGATCACACGGGTCTTCCCGCTGCCGGGCCCCGCGACGATCAGGAGAGGGCCATGGATGTGCTCGGCAGCCTTGCGCTGGAGCTCGTTGAGATCCTTTAGAACGTCAGTTTGCATGCGTCACCGCAACTATAGTAGCGGCTCAGTCGTACGAGACCCAAGACGGGACTGAAGGGGCAATGCGAGGCGACGGGATGCTACGGTACGTAGAGAGGCGCGTCTCTGGTGATCACCCTTTCCTCCTTCTCCATCGCGACGCGCAGGTACTTGGGGAGGGCGAAAATACCGAGATGCGTGGTTCCGTCATAGAAGCCGAGGTCGGAAACCACACGGCTGCAGATTCGTGCGTCTATCTCATCCACTGACAGAGATGTGGGATCGGGACCCAGTGAGGCGACCACAAACCCCCACGTGGTGCCAAAGGCCGGCACGAACGCCTCGCTGCCGTATACGGACGGGTAGACCATCCTCATGGTATTGGCGACGGCCGAATAGCACTGCTCCAGGAACGCCGGACCGGTGGGGCCGGACTGTGCGACGACCAATCCGCCCGGGTTGAGACGGCCTGCCAGGAGCTCATAAAACTCGCGCGTAAAAATCAGGTAGGCTGGCCCGGCCTCAAGGGGGTCCGGCACGTCGATCACCGCGATGTCGAACCTGTCCTCGACCGTCTCAAGGTACCTTTGTGCATCCTCATGAATCAGCTCGAGTCGAGGGTCTTCGAAGGAGCCGCGGTGATGACCCGGAAGGTGCCTCTTGCACAGCTCCACCACCTCCCGGTCGATGTCGACCATGACCACTCGCTCGACCGATCGGTGGGCGAGCACCTCGCGCGCGGTCGCGCCCTCACCCCCACCCGCAACAAACACGGTCCTTGGACCGGGATGGCTGATCATGGCCGGATGCACCAGGGCCTCGTGGTAGACGAACTCATCGAGCTCGGTGGACTGAGTCTTGTCATCCAGCACCAGGCTGCGGCCGAACAGGGAGGTGTCCTGTATCAGGTAGTGCTGGTAGGGGGAGTACCCCTCCGCAATTACGCGTTCGACGCGCTCACCCTGTACGAGCACGGGTGTGATGTACTCGAAGTGCCACCGCTCTCCCGGCCCGATTGGCGGCCTGTCCATCTGCGACTAAACCGGGGTCGGGCTGGTGACCGGACCGCGGCTGATCTCGCGAATGGTCGGACGCTTGCATGCAAGCTTGGCCGTTATCAGCTCGGCGGCCCTTTGGGGATCGAAATCGGAACCGCAGGTGAAGATGTCTGCTGCGGCGTAGCCTCGCTCGGGCCAGGTGTGTATGCACAGGTGCGATTCGGCGATGGCGACGACCCCGGTAACGCCCGCGGGTGAGAACTTGTGAAAGGTCTGGCCGACGATCGTCGCGCCGGTCTCCTCAGCGGCGCTGACCATCGACCTCTTTATGTGTTCGAGGTCATCCAGGAGATCGGACCTGCAGTCCTCGAGCTCCAGTAGAAGGTGTGTCCCGAGCTTCTCCAACCATCCCTCCTCCAGTCTGGCGCGGCGGCGGTGAGGCCGCCTGCGGTCGGCTATTATACAGCCGCCCGCCCGCAGGGCTAATGGAGAGGAAAGTAGGCCAAAATCTGACTTGAAAGAAGACTTTTGCATCAGGTTGGGCACGGAGGCAGACATACCGTGCATCTCGTCCATGGCCGACGCATTCCGCCGCGAATTGGGGCGTCAGCAGCCCTCTCATGCCGAGTTCGCAAGGAGGATCGCCGGCCTGATCGACGACCCGGACACGGACTACCTGGTGGCCCTCGACGAGGGCGGAGCGTGCGCCGGCTTCCTCCAGCAGCGCTACCGCAAGGACATCTGGACCACGGGCGGTGAGGCCTACATTGAGGACCTGTTCGTGGCGCGGGAGAGCCGGCGCCGCGGTCTTGGAGGGAAGCTGGTGGAGACTGCTGTGGTAAGGGCCCTGGCCCGGGGATGCTCACTCGTAACGCTCGACACCAACGAGCGCAACGGCCCGGCGATCTCCTTGTACGAAAGTCTGGGCTTCACGTGCGGCGGGGGCCCGGCGACCGACCTGGGTGGCGGCCGCCAGCTGTGGCTGACCCGACGGCTCGATACCTAGTCCGTCCAGTCTCAGAGACGAGGAATACTTGCTGCAGAATTGCAGCGATCAGAAGCCACGGTCGGCTTGCGCCGTCAGCCGATTGGACAGGTGTTCAATCTCTGAGACCTTGCTGGCAACGTTGACCTTGGCCTTCAAAGCTGCCGACGCCGGCTCTTTGGCGAGCAAGGTTTGTTTGGCTCCCTCACGTCCCTGCCACCAATTGAATGGAGTGGGCGTCCATCAGGCCTAAATCAGGCCCTCGTCCTCGGCGGCCCTCTCCACGACGTCCCAGCCCTCCTCCGTCCCGGCGACGATGCTGTTGCAAGCCTCAGCCTCAAGAAGGACCTTGCCGTCCGGATCATGAGGATCCACCGACAGGAAGGCACGCTCGACGTCCTCAAGAAGCACGGGATCCAGATCCCCGTGGACGGTGAAACAGCAGTGACTGTATCCCGGGCTAGACCAGAAGACTCGAATGGGGGCCTGGTCGGGCCGCGCCTGTACCGCTTTGAGGGTGAGGTCGCTGACAGCGCCGGCGTCATACGTGCCGTTCGCCACCCTCTCGACTACGTCTTGCTCATCATAGGCGGGGCCGCCCGCCCGATCGCCGTGGAAGGTGAAGGTCGACAATTCCGATCCTGGGTCGATGCCCATCTCCTTGAGATAGTGATGGGGAAGCAGCCCGGCCTGGACGGAACCGCGGCTGCCGAACGCGAACCGCCGGCCGGCAAGGTCGGAGACGGCACGGACCTCGGAGTCGCGGTGCGTGATGAAGTGGGTCACAAAGTCTACGTCCACGTCCCGCATGGCGATCACACGGGCCGGGTTGTTCATCAGTCGCCTGATCTTCACGTACGAGAGGGGGCCGTTCCAGGCCATATCCACCTCGCCGCTAACGAAGGCTTCAACCAGGGCGTCGTAGCCAGAATACAGGACCCAGTCCATATCGATGCCACGCTTGCGGAAGATCGCCGTCAGCGCTTCGAACGCCTCTACATGATCCTGGGATGCAGTGCCACCCAGCCTGAGCACCGTCTCTCTCCTTGGCTCCTCTTTCCTGGGTCTCCGGCTACCGGCCGGGGACGGCCAGAGGCCTGCCAACGCCCACTGAGCTATGACTCTACGTCTTTCGCCGGCTTGGTGCCAGTGACGTAGGAGGAATCTTCAGATGACGGCAGCAGCAAGGGGTGCTCATGTTCACGACTCCGCGCAACGAGGAGTGTTGGCCATCGACCCTCCTCCGGACCTGCTCGCTACGATGACCGGTCCGCGGCGGTCGCTTCATCGCCCAGGAAGGGATTGCCGTACCGCTCGACATGGACCAGCTGGGACAGCGGCTTGCGGGGAAGGCCCTGACCCCGAAAGTCATCGCGCCGGTAGCCGAACGGCAGGACGGTTATCAGTTCCAGATCCATGGGTATACCCAGCAAATCCGCGATGCTCTCACGCTGGTCGTCCGAAAGTGTGACAAAACAGGTGCCCATCCCCTCCGACCAAGCAGCGAGCTCCATCTGCTGCAGCGCGCGGCCCGCATCCATTTCCGGCTGGTCCGCATCCTCCATCACGATGGCGATGGCGAGAGGCGCATGGGCCAGGAAACCGCCGGAGCTAGCCGTTTCGCCAATGCTGGCGAGGGTGTCGCGGTCTCGGATGACAACAAAGCGCCAGGGCTGCTGGTTGCGCGAGCTGGGTGACCACCGGGCCGCGCTGAGCAGTTTGGCCAGAGACTCGTCGGACACCGGGTCGGACTTGAACTCCCGCACGGTGCGCCGGGTTCTAAGACACTGATAGATGTTCATCCGCTCCGTCCTCCATGTGATTGAGCCGCATCATATATGCACCCTTTCCGGGCAGGTTCAGTTGCTGGAGTCGGGCGACGAGTCAATCCGGCCGGTAGCCTGTCGTCGAGCAGGCGCGACGGTCGGGGCTCTAGCAGAGTAGGCGCTGGGCGGCCAGGCGAACCGAATTTCCCGGTGGCCTCTCTGGGGCCACCGACCCGGACAGGCAGTTCTAGCTGAAGGCCAGTGCGTCGGCGGGGTTCCTCACCAGAAAGCCATCGATTTGGTCTTGCGTGTAGCCGCGCTTTCGCAGGCGCGGGACGATCGACTCGACTATGTGCGCAAAGCCATGGCCGCCTCTGGCCACGTGCATCTTCTTAAAGCACACGTCCTGGGCCAGCAATACTCGGTCTCCGTATCCCTCCTCCACGAGGAAGTTTAGGGCCGAGAGCCGCTCGCCGTCGGTTGGCATCCGGAGCTCTGCACCCATGTAGCTCATGCCGCTGTCCTCTGCCCCGACGGTGTCGTACTCGAGAAAGCATCCGGTCTCGGCGATCGACTTCAGGACCGCGTTATCGCGGACGGCAAAATCGAGGTGGCCCATGATCACGCGGGTGAGGTCGGCACCCGCCTCGGCAAGCACCTCCAGAATGGCCATGGGAGATTCGTCCACGCCGCCGGGGTGTATCGAAATCGGGGCGCCGGTGTCCAGATGGGCCTGCGCGGAGGCGCGCAAGACCTTGCGCTGATTGTCGTCCAGGGGGTGTACGTTACCGACCTCGCCGATCACCCCCGACTTGATCCCCGTCTCGCCCACGCCGACGGTGATGTCGGCCACGATGCGATCGTATATGGAGTCCTCCGTTCGCTCGTCCATGTCCGGTGGGCGTAGCAGGGGCACGTAGTGGCTGCAGCCCATGACGACGTTCAGCCCCGTTGCGCGGGAGATGCGGGCCAGAGTTCCCGGGCTGCGCCCAAGGTCCCAGTTGGTCGTGTCGACCACGGTCCCACCACCGGCGAGCATGAAGCGCTCCACCTCATTCAGTGCCTCCTCCTCGCTGTAGAGCTGCATGACGTCCCGGTTGAACCACACTATGCGCTGGTAGCTTCCAACCATGTCCATCGTGTACTGCCGGTCCCACAGGCCCCGCAGGGTCGCCTCGTCGGGTGTGAACGAATAGCCGGTCATGTCGATGACTGAGAATCAATCGACAACGCCACACCAGTCGGCACAGCCAAGGCGATATCCACCCTGTTGTGCCGGTCCACAGTGATCCCCTCGACAATCGTCAGCAGGATCTTCCTCCGCTCCTCGGGAGCAAGCTCGTCCAGATCATCCCCGATCTCATGCGCCCAGGCGATGACGCTCTCCCTCGCCTGTCGCCTGTCCGCCGCGGTCGCCTCCTGGGCGCGGACGCTCTCAAGCTTCGACCGCAGGATCTCAAGCTTTTCGGCGATCTGCCCACGCTGCCGATCCAACTGCCGCTCGTCTATCCTGCCTGCCACGTACAGGTCCACAGCCCGGTCGTCCTGTTTTTGGACCGCCCGGAGTTCTCGCTCCACGCCCGCTGCCTCCTCGGCTATTCCGTCGCCCACCGCCGAGTCGACCACATCGATGCCGGACAGGATCAACTCGGGGTTTCTCAGCACGTCGCTCACCTCGCGCCACACCAGTCCCTCCAGCCGCTCCGCCCTGATGTGCGATCGCTCACGACATCTCACCGCTCGGTCCGAGCCGTAGCAACAATAGTACCTGCGGGGGCTCGGCATCCTGTGCCGCTGCCTCTTGCCGTTGCGTGTCCTGGTCGTAGTCCATGTGGACCTGGCTCCAAGCAGTGTTCCGCACTCGGCGCACCTCATCATGTGTTGGAGCAGGTAAAACACCTTTGTGTTTCGCCTTGAGCCCCTCAGACGTTCCTTCTTGAGCCTCTGGGCACGGTTCCATGTCTCCTCGTCCACCACCGGCGGCACCGCCACCGAGATCCAGGTCTCGCGCGGCCGGTCACGAACCCTCTTGCCCTGATCCGTCCTCGTCGCACGCGTCTGGCCGTAGTTCCACACGCCCCTGTAGGTCTCGTTCCCCAGGATGCGATAGACATGAGATTGGTGCCACCACCTCCCACCCTGGTGAGGACGCACCCCGTCCTCCTCCAGCATCCGGGCGATCGTTCGCGTGCCCACGCCCTCGTACACGTACTGCCGGAAGATGCGCCGGACGACCTCCGCCTCCTTCTCCTCCAATTCGGCCTTCCCGTCCTCCCCGTTGCGATATCCGTAGGGCAAACCCCCGATGGGTATGCGACCCCGCTTGGCCGCTCCTCGTTTCCCCATCGACGCACGCTCGCGAAAGTTGTCTATCTCGATCTTGCCGATAGCCGCCATCAGGCCGAAGTACTTCATGTCCATCGAGTCCATGACCGACTCGATCGTGATGCCATAGGCCTCCACAACCTCCATTAGCACCGCCGCCGGGTACACTCCCCGGCTCAGACGGTCCGATTTCCAGCACACGATCGTGTCGAATCGCCCCTGGCGGGCGTCCTCGAGCATCGTCTGGAACTCGGGCCGCTTCTTCGACCAGCCCCTGCCCACCTCCTGGTACCGCGAGACGATGGTCAGTCCCCTGCGTTCGCAGTACGACTCCATGTCGGAGACCTGCTCCGAGATGGAGGTCCTGTCCTCCGCCGCCTGGCTCTTGTCCGACACTCGCGCGTAGATCGCCGCACGATTCAGATCCACGTTCCGTGTACCTCTTCCTGCCAAGGCTCGCCTCCTGCCGATCCACATTTACACAAAAAAGACCCGCCACCTGTCGGAAGCGGGTCTGCGAGCATTACAATCCCGTTTGCGTCACCTTGTGTAGGTGGGTGGCGTCACGGCCCGGGATGTTCACAGCATCGCCGGGCCACCTGCTCTCTGCATCTTAGCCAGAACGCCGGGCCCCGGTCAAAGCGCCGCCGGTCCGGTCAGACCCCGCAGTGCCCCTCGCACTCGTTGCCGAAGCCATCACCCTGTCCGACTGACTCGAGCTCCGCCTCATCCCGCATCACGGCCTCGGCAAGGGGAATCCTGCGGGGATGCAGGTAGGGTTCCTTCACAAAGGCCAACCCTCCACGCAGGCTCGCATCTATCTCCACGGCCTCGGAGAACAGCTCCGGCCACCTGCGCGCATCGTCTCGACCCACCTCCTGCGTGATTGGTAGGGACAGGCCACGCAGGCTGATCTCTCAAGCGGTCTGTCGTAACGCGCCTCCCACCAGTCCACGCAGTCCCGTCTCGACATGCCCGCCTCGATGAACGGATACCGGTTGCGCATCCACCTATCACGCGAGTCCCTCATGCGGCCTGCCTCGTCGGTGGATATGCCGAGCCACAATTCGACACTCGTTCCTGCAGGCACCCTCCGGCCTCTTCCCACCCCCAGCATCTCGCGGATTCTGCTCCGGATCGGCCTCACCTTGTAGTTGGTGGTGCACTGCCGCCTTCCTATCCCGTCGGCCTCGCCGTCGCGTCCCTTCAGGTACACGGGGATGTCAATGTAGTTGAGGGAGTCCGAGTGGTTGGTCAGGCACCTGACGTCTTCCCTCAGGCTGCGACCGTTGTCCACCACATGGAGCGGGAAACCGATCTGCTTTGCGAGCCAGTCCAGGTGCTCGTAGATGCTGGGGGGCTCCCACCTGGTGTCGGCGAAGATGGCGCAGTCCGGGATCCTGTCAAACGCTCCCTCGCTCGCCATGAGGGCCATGACGGAGGACTGCACGCCTCCGCCCAAGCTGATGACCGTGAGGGAGGGCTCCGTTGCCGTCATTCCTTCCCCCCGGCATTGTGGTCAGACCGTGTGCCCTTCCCTTCCCTGCGCTCCCGGGCCTCGTTCGCCATGCCCAACAGAAGGGTGAACAGCCTGCGAAGCCGGTCCTCGGCATCGGGGCCCGGATTGAAGGTGACCGTCCCGATCCGCGGCTCGGCCGACCGGCCGCGCTTAATTCTTGTTCCGCTCCGCCTCTTCACACCCTGCATGTCGCCGCTTCCTCCTCATAACCGACCGCCCGGCGCCGGAGGTGAACTGTCCCGGACGCGCGGAAGAACAGCCGTTCTGTCCAGCAAGTGTCTCGCCCGGGAAGACCCGCGATAAGGTCCCTTAGGCCCGTTCACCGATGAACGGTCTACTCGGAGAGACACCGACAGGTCGAAGGGAGACTCCCGGACTTCCGGCCGTTGGCACGCGGCGCTGTGGGAAAGGACGTCGGCCCAGACGCCGCGGACCGTGCCGCGACTGCAGCCGTCCATGCGGCATGGAGTTAGGAGCCGCGAGTTCCTACCGGGGACGCACCCTGCGTATGGGCAGCGTGTGAGCCAGACCCATGCCCTCCGCAAGGTCCAGCAGGGCAAGCAGGTGCGGCCAGTTGGGATGCACCCCGTTCCGCCACCGCCACAGCGCCAGCTCGTTGGTCCCGATCAGCCGAGCGATCTCTCCCCACGGAAGGCCCGAGGCCTCCTTGAACCGCACGAGGCTCTCCCCGAACTCCTCGGGGAAGACGTGAGTCAGCTTCCTGT
Source organism: Dehalococcoidia bacterium (assembly GCA_965207145.1). Taxonomy (GTDB): domain Bacteria; phylum Chloroflexota; class Dehalococcoidia; order Lucifugimonadales; family UBA2962; genus CAUZIR01. The sequence continues at coordinate 2,556,834 of OZ242262.1, forward strand.
ATGTCCTGCGCTGGCGGGGCATGCCGTCAGGCCGCCTCGTAGGACGAAGCGAACCCCTCGCCCATGATCACGTCCAGGCCACCCGAGACCTGCGACGCGACCCAGATGATCGCCAGCATCGCACCCCCGCACGGCTCGATTCCCCTCCGCCACCGGCGCATCTGCTTGCTGCTCACCCCGAGCACATCGCAGAACTGGTTCCAGCTCAGACCGGTCATCTCCTTGAGCCTGCACAGGCGCTGGGGAAAGTCCAACGGTAGCTGGGCCGTGGCATAGACGAGGAGGCGGTCCTCGAGCCTGAGGCCGCCGCTGCAGGAAGCGGGTGGATGAAAGCGCCAGCGCCGTTTCAACCCGGACGCTCCAGCTCGAAGAGGTCGTCAAACCCGCCGAATCCCAGGACGCGCTGCAGCCGGCGCCGGATTCGGCCGGACGGCGCACGCCCGTCCCGAAGCAGCCTCGACAGGTAGCTCGGGCTGATTCCCGCCTCGCGCGCCAGCCAGGCCTGCGACCTGTTCAGCAGGTCCAGGCGGTCCCACAGGACCCGTCTCTTCAGTAGGACGACCGATCGGCCGGCGCGCGACATGCGATAACTTCACTCCTCGTGGCACTCTAAGTGCACTTAGAGTACCATTCTATGATAGGATTGCTGCATGCACAAGAACTACTGTGCTAATACTTCTCTGGTGACCACATTCCCCACAGCAGCAGGACGACTGCCTTGACCACCAACGCACCGCAGGACGAAGGCTACAGGTGGAAGGACATCGGCGCCCGCATCAGGGAGGCCAGGACAAGGGCCGGACTGACCCAGAAGCAGGTCGCCGCGCTGGTCGGCGTCAGCAACCACTCCGTCTGGTGCTGGGAAGCAGGGAAGATGAAACCCAACGCCGACCACCTGCTTGAGCTCGCCTACCTGTTCGAGGTCAGCACCGAGTCCCTCTTCGGCATGGACGTCGTCGAGGCCGAGCTTCTCGAGGAGGCCGACGTCTCCTTCAGGGGCGCCGTCTCAGGCCTTCCCGCTGAGGACCTGGAGGAGATACGGGACTTCATTCGCTTCGTGCGGGAGCGCCGCAGGAGGAAGAAGCGGGGTGGCTGATGAACCGTGCGCAACGAAGGGCCGTGGAGCTGCGCCGCATGCTCATGCTCCACGGCCGCGTCGACGCCCAGGGAGTGGCCGACATCCTGGAGCTTGAGATCTGGCCGCGCCCGTACAGCAGGTTCCAGGAGTTGAAGATGGGCGAGTACATATGCATCGCCCACAGGTTCGAGCCGGAGTGGAAGCGATGGTGCGTTGCACATGCGATCGGGCACCTGCTCATGCACCCGGGCAACCACCTCTGGATTCGCAAGAACACCGGTATCGCGAACAAGTACGAGCGCGAGGCCGAGGACTTCGCGCACGCGCTGCTGCTGGACGTGGACGAGGTGGTCGAGCGGGGCTTCACCCACTCGTGGCAGGTCGCGGAATACTTCGGCGTTCCCGAGGAGGTCCTCAGGCTTCAGGTGCCCTTGGACCTGGACTGACGCATACGGCGGGCCGGAATGCCCGAGGGCGGGTCGCGTGTAACGGTCAGCGGCAAGAGCCTGCAGTCGCTCGGCCCCTGCCCTCCCCCGGACTGACCGCCCTAGAGGCCGCCCACGCCGGGATGAGTGGCGGCGGCTCTATTCGCGGCGGAACCGCGGTCGCACGCGGCGGCGCCCGTCCTTGATCCAGAAATGGACGGCGTCCTGCGTTCGCCTTATCTCGATTTCCCGGCCCGACCTTAGGACGGCATCTCCCAGCCTGCGCCTGAGCGTCGAAAGGGTCTCCTCCTCCGCCGGGACCACGGCTCACGCGGGGTGAGGCGAGTGATGGAAGGTCGAAGGTTCCTGGGACGATGGTCGTGAAACATCAGGCGGGCTTCAGGGAATCGGGACACGTCTCGTCTAATGCACATGTTAAATGCAGTCATAGCACATTGTACCGGGGCATTTGCGGGGGCCAGAATCGGGATTCCGTGCCCGGTATGGTAGGCTTTTGGCACATGCGTTCCGGAGGTTGACCAATGAACAACCGTCTACCCGTCGAGCCCGGCCACGAAGACCGGGCTGTTATGGGGATGGGGATCGGCATGTCACACGCACGCCGCACCCGCTACCAGGTGGCCGTCGACGACGCTGGCCTTGCAGTCTCCGATAGGGCCAGGCGCGCCCCCGATCATTGCTAATGACTTCCGGGGCCGAAAGACCGAATTTCCGATCCGGGCCATGCTTCACGCGATCGAGGGCCCATGCCATTTGATCCACCGCAAATGGGGCCGCGCGCAATGGACGTTGCGTTACGCCTCGATCTCGGCGTCCGAGGCGGATATCGGCGAGCTGGTGTTTACCCGTCAAGCGTGTCTCCCGGGCCAGGGCGCGCCGCTCGATCGGCAATGAGACTATTCCCCCGCCGGAGCGCGGGCGGCCAGTCGATCATTGCCAATGACTTCCGGGGCCGGAAGACCGAATTTCCGATCCGGGCCATGCTTCACGCGATCGAGGGCCCATGCCATTTGATCCACCGCAAATGGGGCCGCGAGCCGTGGACGTTGCGTTACGCCTCGATCTCGGCGTCCGAGGCGGATATCGGCGAGCTGGTGTTGACGTGCCAGTCGTGCCTACCGGGCCAGGGCGCGCCGCTCGATCGGCAATGAGACTATTCCCCCGCCGGAGCGCGGGCGGCCAGTCGATCATTGCCAATGACTTCCGGGGCCGGAAGACCGAATTTCCGATCCGGGCCATGCTTCACGCGATCGAGGGCCCATGCCATTTGATCCACCGCAAATGGGGCCGCGAGCCGTGGACGTTGCGTTACGCCTCGATCTCGGCGGCCGAGGCGGATATCGGCGAGCTGGTGTTTACCTGTCAAGCGTGTCTCCCGGGCCAGGGCGCGCCGCTCGATCGGCAATGACCCTTTTCCCCGAGATCCATTACTGGACCGTCTACACCGGCACCGGGCGCTTTCACTCCGGAGCCGAGGCCGACCCGGCCACCATCGAGGGCCTGCGAGCCGTCGTCTTCGATGCCGTGGGCGGCCCGGATTGGACCGCCGGCCCGATCCCGAGGCGGTCCGGCTACACCATCGAGGGCTGTCGGGTGGATCGCTACGCCTCACTCTGGCACGTCCTCGGGGCTGCCGGCAAGCCGCTTACCGGGTGGGCCGTCGCAACACAGCCCGAGGCCTCGGCAGTAGCCTGGGCCACCGGGGCCGCCCTGTGGTGGCCGGGCAGGCCCATTCCGGAGGACCTGGCCGCCCCTTGGGTGGTCGTCACCCTGCGGGGAGCCATCGTCTTTGACCCTACGGCGGCCGACTGGATGCCGGACCTGCAGCGGGCCACCGCCTGGACTGCCTGGGCCCTCGGAGTATGAGCCCGCCGCCAACGTGCGGATGGTGGGGCCAAGTGCTTGTCGTCCGGAAGGATAACCATTCCTGCATCGTCTGCGGCAGGCCCGCCGACCTGGACCGCGAAGGGCATAAGCAAATCGAGGCCATGAGGCGCGCCCGGGCGGATACCCACCGCTAACCCGATCCCGGGCGCCGAGGCCTGGGCCGCGCGCCTCGGCAATCTCCGGAAGGTCGGCGCCGGGGAATGGGCCGGACCCTGCCCGCTGTGCGGTGGCCGGGATCGCTTTCACGTCAAGGATGGGCATAGCGGCGTCTTGACCGGGTGCCGCAAGTGCGCGGCCACCTTCGGGGAGCTCTACCGCGCGGTCTGGGGCGGCGCCGAGGACGGGAAAAGCCGGATTTTCAGGGGTGCCCGAGATACCCGGGGCCCCAAAAAGACGCGGCTCCGGGGATCCCGCGGCCCCGTTTTCGGGCCGATCGGCCCATTCTGGCCAGAATCCCGCCGATTCCCGGGGATCGAGCACGGCCAGCTATGCGGGCCAGCTATGGGCCTCGGCGTCCTCGATCCCAGCCCAGGACGCGCACCCTGCCCGCCACCTGTGGCGCCCCGGCTACCCTATCCCCGAGGGCCTGCGGTGGCCCCCGCCCGGGCAGCTGCCGGCCAAGGCCCGGGGCCGCGCCGCCGGCGCCGTGGTGGCTGCCCTGGCCACGCTCGAAGACTGGTTAGCCTCATGGCCCACCGCGCCGAATGGCCGGGCCGCCCAGATGCTATACGTCACCGCCGAGGGCCGACCGGCGCCGGACGTCGACGGGCTGGCCAAGCGCAACTATGGACCGGCCACCTGGCGCGTATGGGCCATGCCCAGCCTCTACGGCCGACACGGGGGCGGGCCCGCCGAGGCCCGAACGATCCGGATCTCCGAGGGGATCGCCGACTGCCTGGCCATCGGGGCCAGATATGAGGGGATGGCCCTGGCCGTCATGACCGCCTCGGCAATGACCAATCCGTCGGCCGACGTCCTGGACCTGTGCGCCGCCGTCGCCCGCTCATGTTGTCTAGGGGATTCAGTAGGGCCATGTGGACGCGCCAGCCGTTGCCGCCGGCGTCCTCGGCGGCCTGGTTGAGCTTGTCGAGGAGCTCGGCGCGGCCCAGGCGGTGGCCCTCGGCAATGGCGGCCAGGATGGGCGCGGCCCGGTTGCAGTCTCGCTCCACACCCTGCCACACGCCGGGGCGGTGCAACGTCTGGTTGAGGCTGTCTGAGTGATACGCCTGGCCGGGGCCGGGCTCGAAGCTGTCCGGATCGCCTTCATGATTTCGCCATCGGCGCATGGTCCGGGCCGTCACCCCTGCAATCGCGGCCAGGTCTTTCCATGTGGCGCCCATCATGGCCGCCTCGGTAAGCGCCGTCAGGGTATCGGCGTCGGCGCTGGACCTAGCCGCCGGACTGGGTGTGTCATTCGCAGACATTCCGGACACTCTAAGCCGGGGCGCCGGCGGCGGCCTTGATGGCCTGTGGATTCGGCGTAGGTGGGTAGACCGCACCGGCGCCGCCGCACTGAATCAGGCGGTATCCCCGGGCGCCGTACAGCCGGCGGCCCCACTTGCGGGCGGTTTCCGGGGATGCGTAGGCTAGGCGGTCCGGGGCGCATCCCGTCGGGGTGACGTGGTGGTGGCTCATGCCGAGCTCCCATTGGGAAATGCGGCCAATGTACGCAGCGCGCGCCTAATACGTCGATATCGAGATAGCAACTTGGCCCCTGGCCGCTCCGTAGACGGTGCTGTCGAGGGGCGCCGGTGTCTGGATACCCCGGCCCGCGCCCGGCCCTGGCCTCACTTCCGTTCATACACCGAATCGGACGGGGGCAGAATTTGCCCAACACCCGCAAAGGGCTTGACTGTGACTCCGATATCGGGCAATTCACACGGTGTTTCCCCTACACATTCGAGACTCAATAGCGCTTCGAGGCCCTCACCGGTGATACCGTCGCCGCCGATTTTCGTCAAAAGGCCATCCCATCTGTCACCCCTGGCGGGATAGACCATTGGCATTGCGAGAACAAGCAGCGTTTGAGTGTGTGCGGGCAGGTAAACCGTATCTAAGTATCTGGCGGCCACGTCCCGTCGGAGAACGAGGACCTACACACACGGTCGATGCAGTAGGTAGACAGGTCCATTGTGACTGCGAAATCTGCAGGTGTTGTCACACACCACATTCCCCAATGAGGCCAGGCTCCACCGATAGTTACGTCCCAACGGGCCTGCAGAGAATGTTGACGGGTGTCTGTGACTGCCTGTCCGGGGTCAAGCAACTCCCCTGTGAGGGATCGCTCAAACGCCTGCGACGCGCAATCAGACACGAAATCCGCAAAGCGTTGAAAGGAATCCTCAATCGAAACCCCAAGACTCGGCCGCCCTACAGATCGGATTTCGCTCCCGAAGTCTACCTGGTGCTCCCGATCGGCATAGTGAATCGAGACAATTTCATCGCCATCGAGAATGTTAGTGCGCCACTTGACGTGCTCGGCGATTGAACATTCCAGACACAAGAACTTGACGCGGTAGCGCCGAGGCCCCGGACCCCGAGGCGGTCCACTATCAGGCGGCGCCGGGGTAGGCGCCAGCGTGGGTGTCGGTGTAGGCCACGGGGTAGGCCAGGGCCGGGCCGTTGGCCTTGCCGTCGGTGTAGGCCACGGTACAGACGTCGGCCTGGCCTCAATGACACGCCCCGCCGTCGGTGTTGGCGTCGGGTAATAATCATCCGGAAGGGTCAACCCAATTCCCGGCGTAGGTGTGGGCGCCGCCGGTGGTGGGGATCCACACGCCGCGAGGACGATCCCGAGGCCGACTAATAGCCCGGTGGCAACCAGCCACCGGGCCAGCATCTTGTCAGTCATGGATCCCTCCATTCTCGATGATAGGCTGGGCCTTGATGGGCTGCGCCGCGTCGTAGACTGCAAACCAGGTCCACGCGGCAGCTGCAGGAGTTGGGCAGCGATAGCGGCGGCCTATTGCTTCGGCCGGCGGTCGGCCTCGGCACGCTCCCGAGCGATATCTACCAGCGTCCGGGTATTGGGATCGCGCGGGGGCGGTGCAACGTCCGGGGCCTGGCTCCATGTCTTCGTGAATCGGTGTTTGAGAAACCAGGCGCCGGCGCGCCAATCCCCTTTCTCGGCGGCCTTGCGGATCGGCGCCAATCCCAGCTCGGCGGCTGAATGTTGGGCGGCCTCTACCGCGTCCAGCAAGTCCAGCAATGCACCTTTCCCGGGCTGCCGCTGCCCGGATGGCCGGTCGGCACCGTCGCGGATGGCCCGCGCGTCGGCCAGCCAGGATTTGAGGGTTGACGGCGCGATCCCGGCGGCGCTGGCCGCGTCCTGCAGGTAGTGTCCGGAGCTGAGGGCCTGGACGATCTTTTCCTGGACCGACTCGGTTAGCCGCGTTCGGCGCCCGGCGGTCATCCCGGCAGCCCGTACCAGCGATTGATAACGGCCTCGACCGCTGCCCGGTTGTCTTCGGCCGCGTGGGTCAAAAAGGCGTCGCGCACATGGCAAAGTGAGCCGCCGTCGCCGCTACAAACCGGGGGTGCTGTGTCAACGCGTGAGCGTAAGTAGAGGCGCCGGAAGGCTAGGCGGAAATTGGTTTCTTCCATGACGTCGTACAGGTCTTCGAAGAATCTCCGACCGACGCCATACCAGCACTTGGGAATGTCGGGCTTCGTGCTGAACGGCAGCGCTTCGACCTCTGGGATGTTCAGATCGCAGACCGTCGGATCAAGCGCGGGCCCAAGTGTGGGAATCGGGGCAGGTGTGGGAGTCGGGGCAGGCGCGAATGAGATATCAGACGGGATCTCGATATCGAGCTCTAGGGTGGCGCGTTCGCCTACAGTCAATCTGAACGCCTCGGCGGGATCTGTGGTAACGCCGCCGGCGCCATCGTAGTAGCCCACGTTTTCACTGTGAAAGCGGCGGTGGGGGCCATCATCATCCAAGACAGACACGACTAGGGACACTCCCACGACGTATGACCCGGGGGACACGTAGCCCTCAAAGCTGCCGTCCTCTTGGGCGTCGATCCAAACTTCGCCTTCGTATCGACTCGGCCCCGGTCGGATACTTACCGCCGCGCTGCGGGGCCGCTGCCCGCTGGCCGTCCTTATCGTCCCGGTGATGGTGGCATCGTCCGCTGCTGGCGGTGTCGGCGTCGGGATGACAATGGCATTGGGTGCAGGGCCTAACTCTGAAGTATCGTCACCGGGCCAGTACGAGGCCGAGCAAGTAAGGCCCTGGAAGCCGTCTTCGTCGACCACGCAGATCCATTTGATGTTGACGGGCCGCAGTAAGTAGCGTCTCAGCCACTCTGCCGCGCCCTCATGGACCCACGCTAGATTAGTGCCGGATGGCTCATGGAAACTTAGGGCCCAGGTCCAGTAATAATGCGCCGTTTCGTGGGCAATGAGCGCGTATAGAGAAAGTCCGAGGCCGCCCGAGCCCATACGATCGTAACGGCTCACGAAGTATTCGTCGGCCTCACCACCGCCGCACAGATTGAGTCGAATGTGTGAGCCGGCATGCCTGCCGCCGCATGGTTCTTCGTCCGATGTCAGAACCAAATAGGCCGCGTCCCGGCTGGGAAATTCGAATCCCATGAATGCCTCGATGGTGCGCACGGCCCGCTCTATGTGGTCCATAGTCCGGGTGTTCGCGGCGTCGGGATCGGTTCGCCAGATGGTCAATTTCGTCTCGCCTGCCGCAAGGGAGATAGTCCGGGTTTCGATGGTGACGTCCGCCAAGAGTCCTCGAAACTCTGGATCGTCGGAAGGGCCGAAGGTCCGCCCGCCATGCTTGGCCCCGGCGAGATCGTCCCGAACAGGCCCCAGGGGCGCAAGTGTCGGCTCTGGCCAGCTGAACGTCGCGGCGTCGATCCAGTCGGGAGTCGGGGTAGGCGTGGGAGTCGGCGTAGGTGTAGGCGTCGGGGTAGGCGTGGGAGTCGGCGTAGGTGTAGGCGTCGGGGTGGGTGTGGGAGTCGGGGTAGGCGTGGCGGTCGGCGCCGGCAGCATAAGAACGCCGACGGGTGACGTTGCCGGCGGTGTCTCGGGGCCGGCCAAGGCTATCCCGAGGCCTACCAATACTCCGATGGCCACCAGGGCGCCGGCGACGATCCACCGGGCCATAATCTTGTCTGTCAAGACGTGTCTCCCTTCGATGTATCGAGGCGGGGCCCGGTCATTGCCCCTGCCCCATAATAGCGGCGTCGCGGATCGGCCGAATGTGCTTGCATAGCCACCCGGCACCCTTGGCCCGGCGGCGCGCCTGGTAGTAATGGTCCGGGCAGGTGCACTCCCAGGCGTCCGGCTCGGGGTAGGCCCTCGGCCGCTGGGTGACGGTGTAGGTTACGCCTGGTTTGCTGTGGCTCGGCACCTACCACCGGCGCGGCGGCGGCGTAACCGTCCGGTAGCGTGCGAGCTCGGGCGGTGGCGGTGGGATGAAATAGTCGCGGATCCGCCTCAGCATGTCATTGCCCGCAGACGGTGATTACCAGGGCGCCGGCTTTCAATCGAAACCCGGACTATTGCAGAACGAAACAAATTCCCAAATCACCACCACAAGGACGCCGCACCCTAAAACGAGCCTTGCCAACAGCCCGAGGGCCCGGCCGCGTTTTTCGTCCGCTTCGTCCTTGTCAACGCGGGTCTTGATATCGAGGCAGGTTTCGGAACAGAACCAATGCCCCAGCTCCCTTCGGCCAAGCGCCGCAACAACCGGAGTCAGCAGGGGGCGGGCCGGGACGCAAACGCCCAGGGCGCGACGGAGCAGGGGCAAGCGCAGCAGACGCTGAGGCTGTTCTAGGGCTGGAGCGCAACACACGGGGGAAGGATGCCGACGTGGAGCCTATCCCATAAGTGGGAGTGGTGAATAGAAAGGTGTTAGGTGTGGCCGAGGCGGCATCAAAGAGGAGGAGGAGATGTCGTCTCGGCCAGAATACGTTCACGACCTAGCCCGGGAGGCGCTAGACAAATGCTGGATCAGGGGTGTGGATCGAGTAGTGACCGAAGTTGCTGTCAGAGAGTGGGGAAAGCCCTAGGTCGTGGACACTTGAGTGGAGGGGCATGATAGGGACGACCTCCATGCCTTCCATAGGGTGCGGAGGTTGAAGGCGATAGCGAGCACCATCCATTCTGCCTTCACGCTGGCAAGGCCACGCAACAGAAACCTCCGAGCCCCCAGCTGCTCCTTAAATATCCCGAAGACGGGTTCGACCAACTGTTGTCTCAGGCGATAGGCCTGCTTGGCTTCCGTGGTCTCCATCCAGGCGCGGTGACGGCGTAGCACTGCGTCGTGAGGTCCTATTTCCAAGACGCGCCCCTTGCGGCGGTCCCTCGTACAGACTCCGAAGGCTGGACACTTCCTACAGACTGACCCATAGGCCCGGTACAACCGCATCGGTACCCCTCTCCTAGGCTTGGTCCGGATGAAGCGGAGGGATTGTCCCCTGGGGCAGTAATAGCAGTCGTTGTGCTCGTCGTAGGTGAAACTATCCTTGCGATATGGCTGATTCATCAACTGTTGGTATCGGTCTGGCACCACCACCCGCTGACCTCTACGGGCGCATTCTTCCAGGTCCCTCCCGGTGAGGTAGCCAGCATCCGCCAGGGTCATCGGCACCTTCGTCCCCGTCGTCTCCTCTGCCTGACCCACCATCGGAGCCAGCTGCCCAAAGTCATTCTGTTCATCCCTGACATCCACTGCTGTTACCAGCATGCCGGTCACATCTCCATCAGACGCTACAGGTGAGACCATAGCCTGGGCGTTGTAGCCGAGCGTGTATCCTCGACTAATCTTCAGCACTCGGGCGTCGTTGTCGGTCAGGTTGATCTGCGTGGGATGCTCTTGACCTCCCAAGTCGTCAATCGCCTGCCTCACCTTCTCTCTCAATACTGTCTTGTCGGTCAGTTCCTCCGGCAGATGGACGGCAACCGAATCTACCCCACCTTCATTCTGTGCTTCCAGCTCGCTTATCGTCCGCTCCACTCGGTCCAATAGCTGGCGGAGTTGTTCAGCACTGTATGTCCTGTCGTCCGATGCATTCGCTCCCACCTTTGTGCCATCCACCGCCTGAACCGCAAGGTCCACCAACTTCATGGCCACCGCCGTCCGCACCGTGCGCTTGAACAGGCTCCCCATGGTCTGGCGATGATCCCTGTAGAATCGACACAGGGTGCTGCCACCCTGTCAGCCACAGGTACGGTATCTGGTCGCGACAGGCCGCCTCCAACTTGCGGCAGGAGCGCACCCTTGTCATGAAGCCGTACAGCCACACGCTCAACAACGCGCGGGGATGGTAAGCCGGCGCCCCCATCGGGTCGCCGGCTATCTCCACACCGAGCTCAGCCCAGCCTTCCCTGTCCAGCGCGTCCACGAACTCAGCCACAAATCGGGCTGGATGATCTAACGGCAACAGTTCGTCGAGAGAAGGCGGCAGGAGCCACATCTTCTCTCGATCCATATCCCGAAGCGGCATCTTCACCTCTCCTTCGCCGATGTCGCTTCAAAAGTACTCCTAACGCGGTCTCACTCACTAGCTCTCCGACTTATGAGACAGGCTCACGTGCGGCATCCTTCCCCACCGCCCATGTATGCGCCCTTTTTGCGTTTCTGCGGGTCTGGCCCGGGTTGCGCTAGGGGGTTTGGTCGGCAGACGCTTCCCAAGGCCGTGTGTGCGGCCTTTTTTGCGTTTAGGGGATTGGGTTGATTCCCTCGATCCGATAGAGTGTGACCAGCAGCCACGAAGTGAGACGGTGAGGCGGAGTGTTCAGATGAGGCAGCTCAGGACGCACAGGCTCAAGGGCTACCAGGAGCGGCGGTTTACCGGGCGGCTTGTCAATGGGACGTTGTATCGGACGATAGGTCCCCTACGGGCTGGCTGACGACGGGCTACCTGCACACCTACGACCCGTCGAGGGTGGCGATAGCCGAGGACGATGTCGAGCCGACGTGCAGGCTCTGCCGCAGAGCAGAGGGGCTATCGTGATTCGGGCGCTTCGCTGCCGCATCGCCACTTGGCGAGCGCCTCCGCCTGCTCCACGGTCGCCTCTCCTGCGATCACTCGATTCAGCACCTCTCTCTTCTCTCGACTGCTCCTTCTTCGTCAATGTCAGTCCTCTCATGGAATGGCCTCTCTATTGAAGAACTACAGCCATCGCCATCCATCCCTGTATTGACTTCTCCGTCCAGATTGGCGGATACTTTATGCTGGTTAATTCGTGACAAATATCTACTTGAGCTAGAAACATACTTGATCCAGCGCCCGCACGGGTTCGTGGCATAAGTCGGGCAACAGGAGGCTCTACGACATGACGAACACGCTGCGGAGTTTCACCCCCCCCCCGATTTTCTAGGGTCGCCACGATGACCCGGCGCGCCGTCTGGGCGCTGCCCCTGCTGGTGGCGGCGGTACTGCTGGCCTTGCCGGGGGCCGAACCGGTTGACGCCCAGAGCGCCAACGCCCCGTACGTGTGGATCGAGCGTCTTGGCCCTGAGGAGATCGACGAAGGCGACCCGGTGACGCCGTCCGCGTCGTTCTGGGTGCGGGTGCGTCCTGCCACGCAGGGCGGGTCGGTGAGCGTGCCGTTCACCGTCTTATACCACGTCTCGTCGCGGGGCAACGCCACCGCCGAAGCGGGGGACTTCAAGGAGATCTCCGTAACGAACGCCGGAGGCACGCTCTTAACAGTCCCGATCACCGACGACGACAAGGTGACGAAGGACAGCCGGATCACCGTGACCCTCGAGCCCGACCGAGGCTACCGGCTGGACCATGACGCCGGCATCGCGGCCTTCGTGTTCATCGTGGACGATGACCACGGTCCCCCGGGGCGGCCGAACGAGGAGCGCGCCGACGTGAGCGTGTCCGCGAAAGGCACTGTGTCCCACGGCGGCGGCGTGGTCACGCTGCCCACCGTAACCGAGGGCGGGCGCGTCGTGTTCACTGTTAGCGTGAGGCCGTTCCAGTCTAGCGGCAAGGTCCGCTATCCGCTGACCGTCCACTACAAACTCACCCAGACGGGCGACTTCATCACCCAGACGGAAGGCCACGTGGTCATAAACGTGACCTCTGACCTTGAGACGGGATGTCCGCCGTTATGCTCCAATCGGAAGACAGCGACCGTTGCCGTCCCCACCACGGACGACCGGGTGAGCGAGGACGACGGCACGGTCACGATCGAGGTCTTTCCCGGCGAGGGCTATCACGTAGAGGCCGGCTTTAATCGGGCGACGGCCCGGGTGCGGGACAACGACACGCCCAAGCTGCGCTTCGGCGCGGACAACCTGAGCGTGCCGGAGGGTCCCACGGACCCCGATCCGATGCCGGTGCTGCACGTCGACCCGGCGCCGCACAAGCCGATCACCGTGCGGCTGACGACCTCTGACCAAGGGGGCGGCCAGTGGGGCGCGGTCGAGGGTCAGGACTACGCCGGCGGCAGCGTGGACGTGACGATCCCCGCCGGCGCCCGCTTCGCGCGGGTGGACCTGGGCGCGGCGGGCATCACCGTCACCAACGACTCCGACGCCGAGGACTACGAGAGCTTCTGGCTGACGCTGGAAGCCGACCCGGCGGAGCGGCCGGCGTACCTGGTGGGCCAGGACGGCAACAGCGAGCACCTGGAGATCGTGATCGTCGACGATGACTCCCCACCGGAGGCGCGGCTCACGCCCAACGCCGACGGCACCTACACGGTGCCCGAGTCCTGGCCGCTGGTGCCGAGAGGCCAGGGCTTCGAGCACGGCGGGCACTTCCGGCTGCTGTTCGTGACCACCGGCACGCGCGACCCCAACTCCGCGCAGATCGCCGACTACGACGCCTTCGTGCAGGCCTCCGCGCGGGGCGAGCAAGCCGGCAACGCCCACGAGGCGCTCAAGCCCTACGCCTCCCTGTTCAAGGTGGTGGGGGCCACCCAGGTAAATGCGTACGACCACATAGAGTCGGGTGCCCACCCAGACGTGCCGGTCTACTGGCTGGGCGGCCCTCGGGCAGTCGCGCGCCAATCGGACCTCTTCGGCAGCAGCTCAAGCCACAGATGGGAGAACCAGGGCGAGGAGGACCGGCGGACCGCGGCCAGCGCCAGCTACGACGACCGGACCACGCGAGAGTCGTCTGTCTTCACCGGCGCCACTAGGGACGGCCGCGGCGGCACCGTTTCGGCTCTGGGGGGATCCGGGGCACTGGTCCACGCGGGCGCCGCCGACGGACACCCCATCCAGGGGCAATTCCCGCCACGCACCGACTTGCTGCCGTTCTACGCCATCTCGCCGGTGTTCCGGGTGGAGCCGTCGCCGCGGCTGGAGCTCAACGGCGAATTCACCGTGGGGACGCTGGACTTAGGCCTGGCGGGGAGGCGGTTAGGCCAGATGCTGGTGGCGGAGGAGCCAGCCGCCTGCGGCCAGGCCGCCAACGACGTCTCCGAGTACGGGCCAGTCACCCACGACGAGGCCCTGCTGACCTACCGCGTGCGGCTGACGCGGAATCCGTGGGGCCCCGCCACGGTCCGCGCCTACAACCCCCAGCTTGTCAAGGTGCCGTGGGTCGGTGGAGGATACCGGCCGGCCAACACCTACCAGGGCGGCGTCACCGTCCGCCCGGCGGGAGAGCCGACCACCTACGTGCAGCGCAGGGGCAGCGTCACCCTCAACTTCGACACAAGCAACTGGAACGATTGGCAGACGGTCAGCCTCAACGTCCACTGCGCCGACCACCGGAACCACGAGGCGTACACGATCGAGCATCTGATCAGCCTGCCGGGAGACACGTACTGGGAGCCGACCGGCACGCCAGGGGAGGTCGCCCTGAAGTCGAGAGCGACCTGGGACCAGGTGCGGGTCAAGGTGATCGACACCAAGTCGCCGCCCCGGCCGTCGGACCGGAGCGTGAGCAGCGCCTACGGCGGGACGCTGACCGCGGACGTCGCCCAGGGCGGGGAAGCCTACGGGGTCAGGGGCGGCGACGGGAACCGCTACTGGGCCTTCAACCTCGCCTACTACTGGGACACCACCGCAGCCGGGGGCACGCGCAACGACGTGGGCGACGCGAGGAAGCACTTCTCGGCGTTCAAGGTCCGGATCGAGGGCGACGACAGCCTGTCGCCGCCGATCCCCACCTACGTGACCTGGCGCTCGCCGGCCTTCCATCCCGGCATCTGGGCGGGCGATACGCGAAACACTGACCCCTACCACGTCGGACACTTCAACTACGGCCTACAGCGGGGGGCGGACATTCTGGTGGCGGACAGGAACACGAACCCCGGCAACCCGGTGTATCGGTTCACCATCACGCCCGTGACCATCCGCAGCAATGAGGTGCCGGGCGAGACGATCACGGTCTGCGTGCAGCTCCAGTCCGTCACGGGTTGGCCGGCGAGGAAGATAGCCGTGAAGGTGGATTGCAGCCTGTTCAACGCGCCCACCGGCGAGGTGGAGGTGATCGGGCTCGATTACCAGATGGCGCAGATGAGCGACTCCACCCCGCCGACGCTGACCATCGCCGGGGACGCCTTGGGAGTGACCGAGGGCGGCGACGTGACCTACACCATCACGGCCAATCCGCCGCCGGCGGAGGAGGTCCACGTCGAGGTCGCCATCAAGGAGCAGATGGGTTCCGGCGATGACGTCATCGCCAGCGAGGGGCGCGAACTGCTGATCATCCCGGCCGGGGAGAGCTCGGTCGAGTGGACGGTGACGGCCTACTCCGATGACGTCGAGCGCGACGACGGCACGATAGTCGCGGAGCTCGTCGCCGGCGCGGGCTACACGCTGGGCGAACCGTCCAGCGTCAGCATGACGCTGCTGGACGACGACGGATCCAAGCCGGTGGTGACCATTTCGGGCGGGAGCGGGATCACCGAGGGCGGGAGCGCCAGCTTCACCGTCAGCGCCAGCCCGGCGCCGGCGGCCAACCTGGACGTGAAGGTCACGGTCTCCCAGAGCGGCGACTACGGGGCCACCACCGGCCAGCGCACGGTGACGATACCCACCTCGGGTAGCGTCGTGTTCAGCGTAGGCACAACCGACGACAGCGCCGACGAGGCCGACGGCTCGGTCACCGCCACGGTGGACGCGGACAGCGGCTACACGGTGTCGTCGTCCCAGGACGCGGCCACGGTCAGCGTCTCGGACAACGACGACGCGACGCCGGACTACACCGACTACCAGACGGTCGTGGACTACCTGATCCAGGTGCGGGACAACCCCGAGAACACCGCCGTGCAGGGCAACCCCGCACACATCCTCAAGTGGAACCGGGTGCTTGCAGCGATCGGCTACGACAGCGGGGAGACGCCGATGGCTGAGTCGGAAATCCACGCCAACGCGGCCAGGTGGCCCGACAGTCCCTTCAAGCCGCCCTCCGTGTACCTGAAGAGCCTGGGGGGGCAGCCGGTGGTGAGCGTCAGCGGCGGCAGCGGTATCACCGAGGGCGGGAGCGCGAGCTTCACGGTGAGCGCCAGCCCTGCGCCGTCGGCCAACCTGGACGTGAAAGTCACGGTCACCCAGAGCGGAGACTACGGGGCGATCACGGGCCAGCGGATGGTGACCATCCCGACCTCGGGCAGCGTCACCTTCACCGTCGGCACCACCGACGACAGCACGGACGAAACCGACGGCTCCGTCACCGCCACGGTCGACGCGGACAGCGGCTACATGGTGTCCTCGTCCCAGGGCGCGGCCACGGTCAGCGTCGCCGACAACGACGGCTCGACACCTGAGATCAGCGTCAGCGGCGGCAGCGGGATCACCGAGGGCGGGAGCGCCAGTTTCACCGTCAGCGCCAGCCCTGCGCCGTCGGCCAATCTGGACGTGAAAGTCACGGTCACCCAGAGCGGGGACTACGGGGCGACCACGGGCCAGCGCACGGTGACGATACCCACCTCGGGCAGCGTCACCTTCACCGTCGCCACCACCGACGACAGCGCCGACGAAGCCGACGGCTCGGTGACGGCCACGCTCGTGGATGGGGCGGCCTACGACCTGGGGACGTCGAAGACCGCGACCGTCACGGTTTCTGACGACGACGACGCGCCCAAGCCGGAGGTGAGCGTCAGCGGCGGCAGCGGGATCACCGAGGGCGGGAGCGCGAGCTTCACCGTGAGCGCCAGCCCTGCGCCATCGGCCAACCTGGACGTGAAAGTCACCATCACCCAGAACGGGGACTACGGGGCGACCACGGGCCAGCGCACGGTGACCATCCCGACCTCGGGCAGCGTCACCTTCACCGTGGGCACCACCGACGACAGCGCCGACGAGGCCGACGGGTCGGTCACGGCCACGGTGGACGCGGGCAGCGGCTACACGGTATCGTCGTCCCAGGGCGCGGCCACGGTCAGCGTCGCCGACAACGACGACGCGCCCAAGCCGGAGGTGAGCGTCAGCGGCGGCAGCGACATCACCGAGGGCGGGAGCGCGAGCTTCACCGTGAGCGCCAGCCCTGCGCCGTCGGCGAACCTGGACGTGAAAGTCACCATCACCCAGAACGGGGACTACGGGGCGACCACGGGCCAGCGCACGGTGACCATCCCGACCTCGGGCAGCGTCACCTTCACCGTGGGCACCACCGACGACAGCGCCGACGAGGCCGACGGGTCGGTCACGGCCACGGTGGACGCGGGCAGCGGCTACACGGTATCGTCGTCCCAGGGCGCGGCCACGGTCAGCGTCGCCGACAACGACGACGCCCCCGGGATAAGCGTGACCGTGGAGGACGCTTCGGCGACGGAGGGCGGCGTCCTGACGTTCCGGGTGCGGCTGTCTGCGGCGTCCACCGAGGAGGTGAGGATCAGGTGGTACACCGCGCCGGCCTATGACCGGGTGGACGACCGGGCGCATAGGTCCGATTACCAGGCTTCGGAGGGTGAGCTGGTGTTCGCGGCGGGCGTCACCGAGTTGACGGCGGAGGTGTTGCTGGAGCAGGACAACGAGGACGAACCCGACGAGTACTTCGCGGTGGAGGCGTTCCTGCCCGGAAGCTTCTTCACGCCCGACGCCGTGGGGACCATGACCATCGTGGACGACGACTAGGCCGGGGCATCTGAATCGGCGAAGCGTCAAAAGGGGGCCGGCGGCGATGCTGCCGGCCCCCTTGCGTTCTTCCACGGGTGGAACAGAGCCTGAGGCGGCGGTCTGGGGCCATCCCCAAAGCCGCGAGCGATTCCTCAACCCTTCACAACGCCGACGCATTCAGCCTTTCGGTGGATTGAGGTCAAGTTGGAGCAGGAGAAACGGATGCCAGACGAACAGGCCAGGGAACTCGAAGAGTTGAACCGGATATTCCAGCTTCAGCAGGCCAGCGCCTCGCCGTCCAACGCTCCATCCTACGAGCAGAGACTCGACCGCCTGAGCCGGATAGAGCGGCTGTGCCGGGACAACGAGAGAGAGATTTCCGCAGCGCTGGAAAAGGACTTCGGGATCAGGAACCCGGACATGACGTTTCTGGCGGACATCTACCCGCAGCTCTCCCACGCCAGGCACGCGAAGGCGCACCTGAAGAAGTGGATGAAGAAGGAGAGGACCCCGTCAGGACTGCTTGGCCTTACCGGCCAGCGCACCTACATTCTGCACGAACCCCTGGGAGTCGTCGGCGTCATGTCCCCGTTCAACGCGCCGGTGGGCCTGGCGTTCGACCCCGCTATCGACGCCATTGCGGCCGGCAACAGCGTGATGCTCAGAATTTCCGAGAGCGCTCCCCACGCCGCCGAGCTGATCAGTTCCTTGGTTGCCGCGCACTTCAAGTCGGAAGAGATGGCCGTGGCCACCGGCGGCCTGGAGGTGTCGAAAGCCTTTGCCGCCCTGCCCTGGGACAAGCTGCTCTTCACGGGAGGCACGGAGGTCGGGAAGAGAATCCTCTCCGCCGCCGCCGAGAACCTCACCCCCGTGATCCTTGAGCTTGGCGGGAAATCCCCGTGCGTCATCCTGGACGACGCCAACGTCGCCGAGGCCGGCATGAAAATCGCCAGGGTGCGTCAGATGAACGCGGGACAGGTGTGCATTGCGGGAGATTACGCGCTTGTGCCCGAAAGACACCTGGAAGCATTCATCGACGCGGTGGTCCAAACCGACCGGGAGGCTTACCCTACCATTCTGGACAACGGCGAGTTCACCTCCGTCATACATCAGGCCGCTTACGACAGGCTGGTGGGATACATAACCGAGGCCGAGGCCCAAGGCTGCCGGGTCGTCCGGTCCAAACCGGCCAACGAGAAAGTGCCGGACCCTTCCACCAGGAAGCTGCCTCTGACCCTGGTCATCAATCCCGAGGACCACCTGAAGGTGTCCCGGAACGAGGCGTTTGGCCCGATACTGTCGGTGTACACGTATGCGGCCCTGGACGACGCGATAGCGTTCGTCAACGGCAGGGAGAAGCCGCTTGCCCTCTATGTCTTCGGAAGGGATCGAAGCGCCATCGACAAGATCATCGGCAGCACCTCCAGCGGCGGGGTGACGGTCAACGACCTGATCCTGCACGCCGGGTCCGAGACCATGGGATTTGGAGGCGTGGGGCACAGTGGAATGGGCCGGTACAAGGGCGGCTTCATAGGCTACCAGGCGTTCTCGAATCCGAAGGCCGTATTCGAACAGGGATTGATGGGGCGGTTCATGGGGTTTTTCTTCCCGCCGTTCAAGAGCGACCGGACCAGGAGAATGCTCCGGCGTCGGGTCGGCTTGTGAGGCGGTCAGCCCGATTCCTTCACCCGGTTCCCGCTGGCGCGCGGCAGCCCGGCGACGGGCAGAAGAACGGCCCCGCGTCATCCTGATTGGAACAACGGCTTGCAGCGTCGCTTGATCGATCAGCGACTCCTGGCGTTGGAAGCGGAAGATGGCGGTGCGGACGGCTATGGCGCCGGGACCTCGTCGAACGTCGCCGCGTCCTCTCCGACCCACTTTAGGATGAGTTCGTTCAAGGAACCGTCGGCCTTCATCGACGCTATGGCAGAGTTCAGCTTCGCCAGCAACTCGTTGTTGTTGCGCACGCCTATGCCGATGCCCCGGTCCAGCAGCACGGAGGGGCCGACGACGACCAACTGCCCCTCGTACTCCGAGAGCTTCTCCACGGCGTAGCCGTGGTCCACGAGGCTCGCGTCGATGTCGCCGTTCAGCAGCGCCTCGATGCGTTCATCCTCGCTGCCGAACTCGGTGTACTCCATGCCCTGCTCGGTGAAATAGTCCGAGTAGATGGTGTTGGCGTAGGCTCCGAGCCGTCCTTCGACGGCCTCGTCGCCCGCGCCCGCCACCGCGAGGTAGACGGAGGGAGTGGGAGGGTAGTAGGGCTCGGTAAAGTCGATGGTCATGTCGCGCTCGTCGGTGATGCTCATGCCGGCGATGATGGTGTCGAACTCCCCCGCCACCAGGTCGGGGATCATGCCCTCCCAGTCGTTCAGCACCCACTCGCACTCAAGCTCGGCCCTGCGGCACAACTCGTCTCCGAGCTCGCGCTCCAGCCCATCAATCTCGCCGTCGTCGTTGATGAAGTTGAAGGGATGATAGGCGCCCTCGGTGGCCAGTCGAACCGGCTCTGCACTGTCTCCGCACGAGAGAAGACCTGCCATAAGGACCATGACCGCCGAAAGGGTGACTGTTCGCTTAATCCAGTTCATCACATACCTTCCATATCCGTGCGCAGACGCCTTCGCCTCCGAAGGTCATCCTCATCCCCTTGTCCATTCCACCTTCTATCTCCGAAGGGGTGAGCCAGGGCTGGCAATTGATGGAAGCACGGGAGTTCACTTGCCGGGAATAACTGGGTTGTAACTGCATCGACACCAACCTCCATGTTCGTTCTTCTCCGCCCATGTCCGGCAAGTGCGCACGGGAATCGGCATCACATCTAACGCTTGCTCGATCTCGAACACCTTCCCGTGCAGGGACCCGCACTCTTCGCAAGACTCCTGTTCCGCTGTCAATAATGTGATCTGGGTGACGCCCAGACTCTGATAGCTCGGGAAGGCTTGGTAGTATCGAAGTTCGGACTTGCGGGACTCTGCTGCCAGTCGTTGGTGGTCACGGCCCTTCTGGAAGAGCATTAGGGCCTGTCTGAAGTGAGCCGTTTTCACCCTGTGCCAATCCCCGGCACGGCTCCCCTCGATGACTTGAGAGTTGAGCGCCTTCCATTCGGCGTCCCATTCCTCCTGCCGGATACGGGAGTGGTGCTCCCGCGTCACGAGAAACCTGCGTCGAGACTCGTGGTCAGTCCAAGTGAAGATCGTCTCCTGGCAGTCCCGGCATCTCTTGCGACGGGCCGGGGGCGGTTCCTGGATGACGCCACAGTAAGGGCAGGCTGCGCTGTCCAGGACAATCGGAGGTGAGGGATGTGTCTTTGGAATGGGGAATTCAGGTTGTGGCAGGGAGACTGAGAGTTCAACGCCGGGTCCCTTGACGGATACTTGCCCAGGAGCCGCTTCTTCGACGACCGCTGGGGCGGTTTTGACCCCCAGCATTTTCAGTATCCTTCCAAACATTCCCTCATCCCTGTGACGGGTGAGCAGCAGGTCCTAAGTATGTGGCGGCGAAGTTCATCTCCGACAACCAACGGTGGAAGGACTCGTTGTCGCTGAACTGTTTGAGCAGCTCAATATAGTCGTTCGCGAGGGCAGTCACGGCACGTTCCAACGCCCGCTGATGCTCGATCCGGGCGTTCTGCCGGTCGGAGTTTGCCATGGCGTTCTGGTATGCCCGATCACCACCCACCATTGTGGGCAGTTCCTCGAAGATCGCTCTTTCAATTCTGTCCCGATCCTCCCAGTCGATGTTGCCGAACCGGTCGTTGAACTCCCTGATGATTTTGGACAGGCGGTCCATCTCAGGCTCTGGCTTCTGACCTCCGCCCTCGGTGGGCACCGGGCCAATCTCGGCATCCTCGTCAGCCAGCTGGATGGCCTGCACGGCCTGCTTCTCCACCCGGTAGCTGTCCATGTCGATGGCTTCCAGAATCCCCTTCGACAGGTCGTCCTCCTCTGGAGCGGGCACCTTGGGAACGAGGAAAGTCAGGAAGATGGAGAGCCTCTCCCACTCTGCACTGGTGTAGGGCAGGATGGCTGACAGGAACCCGTAGGCCCGTAGGAACGCCTTCGCCTTGCCTTTGAAGTCCACCTGCCCGTCCTCGTCCAACTGCTCTCGGTAGACGGCAACACAGGTGTCCAGGGTGGGTTCAATGCGGTCTCGGTCGGCCCCGGACAGGTACAGTTCCACTAGCTCATCCACCTGAGCTGGGCTATAGACCTGATAGCCGTCCAGGGACGCCTTCAGGTCGTGGAGCCGGTCGGGGTCGGTCTCCTCTGAAAGGATGGTGGTGCGGTAGTAGTCGGCGAAGGCGGTCTGGATGGCGTCGACGTCGTTGGCAAAGTCCAGCACGAATGCGTCGTGCTTCTTGGGGTGCGCACGGTTGAGCCGCGAGAGAGTCTGCACCGCCTTCACGCCAGACAGAGGCTTGTCCACGTACATCGTGTGCAACAGCGGCTCGTCGTATCCGGTCTGGAACTTTTCGGCGCACACCAGAAAGCGGTACGGCTCCTCCTGAATCCTCTCCTCTATCAGATTCGACGAGAACCCGTTGAGGGACGCCTCGGTGACCTTTGCGCCGTTGTACTCTGGCTCGCCGGAGAAGGCGACGATAGCCTTGTAGGGGCTCTTGCGCTCCGTCAGGTAGTCCCGGATGGACAGGTGGTAAGTGATGGCCCTCTGGATGCTGCTGGTGACCACCATCGCCCGCGCTTGTCCGCCGATCTTCTGCGCTACATTGCTGTGAAAGTGCTCCACCATCTCCTTCGCCTTCAGCTGGATGGCGTGGTGGTGCTCCTCCACGTACCGTCGCAGCTTACGACCAGCCCGCTTCGTGTCGAACTCCGGGTCGTCCTCCACCGTCTTCACCAGCCGGTAGTAGCTGTCCCACGGCGTGTAGTTCGCCAGCACGTCGATGATGAACCGCTCCTGTATGGCCTGCTTCATGGTGTATGAGTGGAAGGGGACGTGCTTCGTAGCGCCGCCCTCCGGGACGGGCGCGCCGAATATCTCCAGGGTCTTGTTCTTGGGCGTCGCGGTGAAGGCGAAGTAGCTGGCGTTGACCAGCATCTTCTTGCTCTCCATGATGCGGTTGATCTTGTCTTCGGTGGTCTCGTCCTCATCATCCCTACCGGGTTCCCCCAAGGCCATCGACATCTTCGCCGCCGTGCGCCCGCCCTGGCTGGAGTGCGCCTCGTCAATGATGATGGCGAAGCTGCGGTCCCGGTGATCATTGCCGATGTCGTCCAAGATTTGCGGGAACTTCTGAACGGTGGAGATGACGATGCGCTTGCCTCCCTGAAGCAGCTCGCGGAGATTGGCGGACCTCTGCGCGTGGCCCACGACGGAACCGACCTGGGCGAACTGCTTGATGGTGTCCCGTATCTGCTTGTCCAACGCCCTGCGGTCGGTGACGACAACCACGGTGTCGAAGATGGGCGCGTCGTCCCGCTCCATTCCGGTGAGCTGGTGGGCCAGCCATGCGATGGAGTTGGATTTGCCGCTTCCTGCCGAGTGCTGGATCAGGTACCTGGCTCCCGCTCCCCTGACGGACGCATCGGCCAGCAGGCTCCGCACCACCTCCAACTGGTGGTAGCGGGGCCATATCTGCTCCCGCTTCTTCTTGCTCGTCCTGTCGTCCTTGCTCTCAACAATCTGGGCGTAGTTCTCGATGATGTTGACGAGGCTGTCCCGGTTGAGCACCTGCTTCCACAGGTAGTCGGTCTTGAGTCCGCTGGGATTGGGCGGATTGCCCTTGCTGTCATTCCACCCCTTGTTGAAGGGCAGGAACCAGGACGCCTTTCCTTCAAGCTTGGTGCAGAACTGCACCTCGTGGTCGTCCACGGCGAAGTGGGCCAGGCAGCGGCCAAGCTCGAAGAGCCGCTCCCTGGGGTTGCGGTCCCGCTTGTACTGCTCCACGGCGTCGTCCACGGTCTGCTTGGTCAGGCTGTTCTTCAGCTCGAACGTGGCGACGGGCAGACCGTTGACGAACAGGCCCAGGTCAAGGGCCAACCGCGTGTTGTCGTTGCTGTAGCGCAGTTGCCGGGTCACGCTGAAGCGGTTCTGCTCGTACAGGATAGCGGCCCTGTCGTTCCCCGGTGACGGCGTGCCGTACATCAGGTCGATCAGATACGGTCCGTGCTTGATTCCCTTGCGCAGCACATCGACGGTGCCTCGCTTCGTGACCTCCCCTTGCAACCTTGCAAGAAACCTACGCCGTGTGGGGTTCTCATCATCCAAGCCGAGCGATTCGGCAACGACCGGCTGGGTGTCTCGTAGAAAGGTGGAGAGTTGGGCTAGGTCTAGGCAGTACTCGCGGTCGTAGTCCTGAGGGTCACCGCACGTCCAGCCCGCGCCGTAGCCGGAAGGCCGCTCGGCTTCCGCGCATCCCTGTGACGGGTCGCAGGCAGCGCCCGTCATCGCCTCGCAGATGAGACGTTCCAGACCTCTCTCGCTGGTGTCCGTGGTCACGTTATCCCTAGTCTCGCATCGGAATGGGGACTTCCCGCACTTCGCTTGGATCTATGCCGTCCAGGGCTGCGCGAATGCGCTCCGTTTGCCGCGATATGCGATTCCAATCGGCGTTCATCAGCACCACTACGGCAATTCGTCTGTTCGACATGTCCTGCTGGTACCGGAGGCTCTGGTCGGTAGTGAGTAGGACATCGAAACCAGCTTCTTCGGCCCTGTCCAACAGCTCTCCATTCGACAGGGTGTCCCAGCCGCGCCCCCTGGCCTCTTCGGCTTCATGGTTGAAGAGGCGGGGTCGCAGCTGTCTAGGCGTGCCGTTATCGAACAGGATGCGCATCGGCAACCACAAGATCGGCACGGAGTTCCTTTGCTGCGAACTCCAGAACCTCACTCACCTCGGATTCTGACACTCCTCCAAACCAGTCGATGAAGTCGTATACGGTCGCACCTCCGGCAAGATTGTCGAAGAGGACGTATAGGGGCAGTCGGGTGTCCTTGAACACCCAAGTCCCGCTGACCTTGCCTGGGATTTGTTCAACCGCCGGACATTTGCTCCAGTCGATCATGTCGTCACCTCCTCTGCGATTGCCGGTTCTCTCTCGGTGTCGTGGGGTTCTTCGAAGAAGCCGTTCTGCTGCGGGCCGCCTTCTCCTATTGGAACGTCGTCCTCGGCTTCGTCGGGTAGTTGCGCCGCAGCGTCGCGCACGTCCAGCTTGCCAGTCACCACGTCGGCAATTAGCCGGGTGCGGTACTCCTCGACCAACTCGACCTGACGCCGAGCGGGAGAGATGGCGGCGTCGATGTCGGCGGTGGACTTGTCCAGATACTCGACGATGGCGGATTGTTCGTCGAGAGGCGGTATGGGTAGGTGATAGCTATTCAGCGTTGCGCGGTTGATCTTTGGCATCGCCACTCTCTCCGATTCTAGAACCGACCAAGCTGTGAATGCTTCAGAGAGTAGCAACCAGAACAAATAGTTGGCTTGGAGCGAGTGTCGAGGGCTCAAAGGGTACATGTCGGCGCTGCATAAGCAGTCGGTTGGTGCCACTATTACCTTTGCCAGCGCAGGACGAATCTTGCTGTATATCACGTCACCAGCTCGGCAAAGATACTTGCTGCTGATTGCTCCCTGTTCGGACGCTGTCTCCTGATTCAACAGTCGGCCTGTCCTAGCCTCAAGGTGGCTTGGAGCGATGAGCGGCATTGATGCGTATGGTTCGACTGTTGGATCAACTTGCCCTTCGGCGATGCTTATTTGGCGAGAAAACCGGGCGGTCTCCCAATGCTCTGGTACGTCCCCCAGCCATTCGACGCCGGAGGGCTTCAGGCGGATGTTGGGGTCGAGGCCGCGGGTAACGGCCTGATTTATGAGGACCTGCCGCTCCTCCTCCAATAGCGTAATGAGCTTCCGCTTGGCGTCCACGTATCGCCGGATGCGCCGGTCCACGTAGTCCAGGTATCGGACGATGGCTTGCTGCTCGGAGATGGGTGGGAGAGACAGATACAGGTACTTGAGTTGGCTGCCGTAGATGTGCATGATGGTGATGCCCCTCCCCATTCGAGACTTCTGGGTCTGAGCGGCATGGCAGTCTAGGGCGTAGCCAGCAAACTTGGGCTCCATCTGAATGCTGGGCCGGAATACGATCAAGTCTCCCCCGCAGAGAACCCGAGAGTTCATCAAGCTGACTGCGGATTTGCCAATCTCCTCTATCGTCTCTCCTGACGTAGGGAAGAGAACGTCACCCCTACGTATTGGCGTATAGGCGCTTGCCTTCGCAGGCGGAACGTAAGTCCGTGTCTGGTTTATGAAGGACCTGTGGGTTGTGTAGAGGTCTCCATACCGGACACAGGGTATTCCGTCGGGAACCTCGTCGTCCTTCGTTCCTCCTGAGCCTTTGGAGAAGGTGCCAATCCTCCCGAGCTGTACAACTTCCCAGTGCTCAGGCACGTCTTCCAGCCACTCAACCCCAGAGGGGTGGTAGTGCAAGTAGGGGTGAGAGGTGCTGATCATGGGAGTGCCTTATCCATTGGGATTCTCACGATAGTAGAGCTTCCGCCGGAGAAGTCACTAATGAGTTCGTGGTTCTCTCCTAGCACAAACACTGGATTAGCGGCTATTGACACCTGAGTACTGATTGAAGATGGGAAGTTCTGAGGACATGACGATATCAATTCACACATCTCTCTTATACGAGGATCCGTGTCTGGGAGTGTGGGAATTATATACCTGAGTGCCGAAAACTCCTCGCCCTGAGACCTGTTTCGGCACTATACTGTGGGCATGGAGTACCAGTACCAGAACCTTGTGGTGGGGATTCTGCCTCATCCTCACGGGTGTGAATTGCGATTCCGGCCTGACCGAAAGCTGCGCCCGGAGTCCGGCGATCCTCCGAAATTCTCCCTGCTTCTGACACGCGAAGGGTTCCAGGTCCTAGCGGAGCAGGTGCGGGAGTTCGAGGAATACCTGGACCTGTTCGAGTCAAAGCGTGTCCTCCTCTACCACGTTGACCGGAGTGACCACCGCCCTTGCCAAGTCCTCCGGCGTCGTGTCCTCCGGCACAGTGACCGGCTCCTCCAATTCAGCCTTTGACGGCTGGTAGCTGGACGGCTTGAGCCGTACTGTCGGGGTGTCGGTCTTATCCCTGTCAGACATTGCTCATCTCCTTCAATCGCGCCTTGAGATAGGCTTGGTCACGGTCGCCCTTGAT
The DNA here is from genome assembly GCA_965207145.1 of Dehalococcoidia bacterium. Lineage (GTDB taxonomy): Bacteria > Chloroflexota > Dehalococcoidia > Lucifugimonadales > UBA2962 > CAUZIR01. Next base: position 2,583,414 of record OZ242262.1, read on the forward strand.
CCGGTTACAGTGGCTGCACAGTAGTTGAAGGTTGTCAGGGTGGTCCGTTCCGCCCCGTGATCGGGGTATGACGTGATCGACCTCCATGATCCGAAACGGAAACTCTGTCCCACACCCGGTGCACCGGCCCTCCTGTTGACCGTATAGAACGTGCTTGTTTTTCCGGTAGTTGATTGGCTTGTCAATATCGGTGCGCTGTGGAATGTCCGTCCGGGCCGTAACCAGCCGGTCATGGAACAGGTCTCCCATGAAGTCCCGGAGCCGGATATTGACCAATTCCACGGCCTTTTCCGAGAGGTCCACCCCCCCCCCATTTTCTTCCCAGTTTTTCGGCGGCTACGCACGCCGTAGCGCACCCTGCGAAGGGATCGAGCACGAGGTCACCCTCGTTGCTGGAGGCCGCGATGATTCGCTCCAATAGGGCCAAGGGCTTCTGCGTCGGGTAGCCCACCCATTCAGATCCCTTGTTGTAGTTGGTGAAGCCAATGGGGTTCAGTATGAGGTTCTGCGGTGAGTAGCCCCGATCCGCTGCCGCATACCGTTTCAGGCCGGGCCATATCCCCTTTTTCGGGTGTTGGATCAGCCCCGCTGCATCCAAAGCGTCCAAGCGGGCATGGGTTCCTTCGATGTTCCGGTATCCGGGAATGAAATGCTCCTCTATGTACTTGGCGTAGTGACCATCTCTAGGTGGTGCCCAGTGCCGTCCTCTCGCAGAGACATCGTAGCCGTGCCACGGCTCCCCGGATTCCCCGTAGCGCACGTTAGGCCCGGTCAGGTCGGAGAACCTGACCGGGCCTAACGTGTCATTCATCGGGAATGCCTTCTTCAGCTCCTCATCCGTCCTCGGCGTGTGTGCAGCCTCCCAATTCCAGCAGGGCGATGCGGTCTTGCCGTAGTACAGGATATGCTCGACGATTCGCCCGTAGTTGTATTTATCGTTGTGAGCCGTCGCTCGTCGCCAAACTAGGTGATTCCGATAGCGGGACGCGCCGAAGACGGCGTCCATAAGCAGTTTCAGATAGTGTCCGGCTGCGTCGTCACAGTGCAGGTAGATGCTGCCTGTGGGCTTTAGGACGCGCCGCATCTCGAGTAGCCGGACAGCCATCATGCAGAGATAGGACTGCATACCCTTGCCGTGTGTTTGGGCCGCCGTGGACAGTAGAGAAGCTATAGCGGGCTGTTCATCGGCTATGAGGCCCATCCATGCCACGTCAAGGTCGCTCAGGGTCCAAGTGTCTTTGAACGCCGCGCCTGCGGCTCTACTACCCACCGGTGCGGAATAGTCTTGGCTGGAGTTGAACGGCGGGTCCAGGTAGATCAGGTCAACGCACTCCGAGTTGATCCCCCGGAGCACGTCGAGGTTGTCCCCGGTCCATACGGTCTTGTCTGTGAAATTCGGGGCGGCCACTAGACGAGCCTCGGTTGAACGGTGGGACCGTGGGCGATGAGGTCGGCATACCGTAGGCGCTTGCCCTCTGCGCCGGTGACGATGGCCGCCATCTGTTCGGCGGTGTCCATGGGTCGGGAATTGTGCCGCCCCTCGAATTCGGCCACATACCGGTGCAGGTGCTCCGGCGACATGTGGTGGAAGGTTCCGACGTAACCGCGCTTGAGGCTGGCCCAAAAGCTCTCGATCCCGTTGGTGTGGGCCATGTCGCGGACGTACTCCCCGACGCTGTGCTTTACCGTCTCGCGCCTGCGCGGGAGTCCGTCATAGGCGCGGGCCTCGTCTGTGTAGACCGTGGCTCCCGGTTCAGTCCGGGACCGCACGAATCCCTGTAGGGTAGGCGCGTCCGTCGAGTCCACGACCTCTGCGGCCACCATGCCGGATTCGCGGTCCCTTGCTCCGACCACCGGGGTCTTGCCACCGGTGCCCCCACCGGGCCGGAGTTTCTTGTCTGCGTGTTTGTTGCCCTCCTCGCCACCGATGTAGGTCTCGTCTACCTCAACCGGGCCGGCAAATGGGCTGTCCGGCGTCGTGGCCGCAAGGGCCGCCCTGAGTCGGTGGGCAAGGTGCCACGCGGTCTTTTGCGTGATCTCCAAGTCCCTGTGGAGCTTCATGGAGGAGACACCCTTGAGGTTCGTGACGACCATGTAGATCGCCATGGCCCACGTCTGAAAACCTAGCTTGGAGTCCTCCATGACGGTCCCTGTCCGCACGCTGAACCGCTTGCCGCAGACCTTGTATTCCCGGCACCGGAACGGCATGGACTTGTGCGCGGCTCCGGTCTGGACCCTGAGCGACCCGCAATAGTGGCAGGCTATGCCATTGGGCCACCGCTGCCTGACAAACCACGCCTCAGCGGTGGCATCATTGGGGAACTTGCGGAACAGCTTCTTGAGACTGATTCCCTGTCGATAGCTGCGGCCCTGTGCTGACTGTTTCATGCCTATCTTATAGTGCCGAAAGGGGTCTCAAGTCAACGGGTTTTCGGCACTCAGATATATAATTCCCGGAGAGATGCTTCGGACAGAGCGCGTGATTTCCAGGATGATTGACCGCATAAAGACGCTCTTTGATGATGTCGCCGTCCCCCAAGACGATCTGTTAACCCCGGAAGGTGAACTGCCTGACAAGCCAGAGGCAGTTCCATGACGGTGATCGTTACAGTCAACGTGGAGGCCCGATATCGAGGATATCTCGCGTCGGCTATGCTGGAAATAGCTCCGGGTGTATATACGTCTCCTCAAATGACCGGCGGCGTCAGGGAGAGGATCTGGGAAGTACTGTCCCATTGGTACTACCAGCTGGGACAAGGCTCGATAGTGATGACTTGGCGCGATACGGACGCCGTAGGCGAACAACGAATCCGTACCCTGGGGGACGCTCCCAAGGAGATCGTCGATGCAGACGGCGTCTACTTGGTCAAATACCGCTAGTTACACCTGCTAATTGATTATCACGAACTGCGATACATACTATCGTAGTGTAAGGGGTTCCCCCGCAGGCGCGGGGATAGACCGCAGCCGGACGGCCTCAGCGCCGAGGCGCGGGCGGTTCCCCCGCAGGCGCGGGGATAGACCGCAGCCGGACGGCCTCAGCGCCGAGGCGCGGGCGGTTCCCCCGCAGGCGCGGGGATAGACCTGTTATAGATGATGAGTCAGTTTGTCAAGTGGGGGTTCCCCCGCAGGCGCGGGGATAGACCCAGGGTCCAGTCATGATCCGATAGTGGGTGTCCGGTTCCCCCGCAGGCGCGGGGATAGACCTTGCATGTCCAAGTCAGAGCGCCCGTACGTGGGGGTTCCCCCGCAGGCGCGGGGATAGACCCAATGACGGTACGTTCAGCCATTCACTGGCAAAGGTTCCCCCGCAGGCGCGGGGATAGACCTGAGGGTTACGCAAGGGTCGCCCAGCGCTACAAGGTTCCCCCGCAGGCGCGGGGATAGACCCCCTGCTTGAGGGAGAACAGCGCGTCGATCAGGGGTTCCCCCGCAGGCGCGGGGATAGACCGATCAGACCTCAGCAAGCGACCACAGACCTAGCGGTTCCCCCGCAGGCGCGGGGATAGACCCCTATTGGCCGAGCCCGACGGCTATCACTGCGCGGTTCCCCCGCAGGCGCGGGGATAGACCGTGGAGGGAGCCGTCCAGCCAGATCCGGGTTGAGGTTCCCCCGCAGGCGCGGGGATAGACCCCATGCACACCGGGCACACGACGGTGTTCGGTTGGTTCCCCCGCAGGCGCGGGGATAGACCTCGTGAGAGACGATGGCCCCCTGGTGGAAGTAGGGTTCCCCCGCAGGCGCGGGGATAGACCGCGACTTGTTCGCGGCTCCGTCACCGTCCACGGGGTTCCCCCGCAGGCGCGGGGATAGACCGCAGGATGGGCAGGGCTATCCCGAGCAATGGACGGTTCCCCCGCAGGCGCGGGGATAGACCGGAGAGGGACATGGACACAGTCATAGATGCGGAGGTTCCCCCGCAGGCGCGGGGATAGACCGTACAAGCGCAACAGGGCACGGCGGGAGCGTGCGGTTCCCCCGCAGGCGCGGGGATAGACCGTTGGTCGCGGTCTGGCGCACCACCGTCACTCAGGTTCCCCCGCAGGCGCGGGGATAGACCACTTGAGCGCCTGTTCGCCCGAGAGATCAGAGGGGTTCCCCCGCAGGCGCGGGGATAGACCTATCCCTGTCTAGCCTGTCGGCCTCGGCGCGGTGGTTCCCCCGCAGGCGCGGGGATAGACCGAGCACCACCCTGACGAAGGGACTCCATCATATGGTTCCCCCGCAGGCGCGGGGATAGACCGTTCGCGCGTATAGAGGAGGACGAGGCGGGCGTGGTTCCCCCGCAGGCGCGGGGATAGACCCAGGAGGGCACCGACGAATACCTTGGTTACCCTGGTTCCCCCGCAGGCGCGGGGATAGACCCTGATTGCCCACTGCTGGCCTGAACGGTAATAGGGTTCCCCCGCAGGCGCGGGGATAGACCGTCGGGTCGGTGTTGTTAGGGACTGTCCAGTTGGGTTCCCCCGCAGGCGCGGGGATAGACCCGATTGACACCTGATGTCGATGAGGCGGTTCTGGGTTCCCCCGCAGGCGCGGGGATAGACCGTATATCTGGTGGGTGTTCGGGTCTGTGTATAGGGTTCCCCCGCAGGCGCGGGGATAGACCGATCACTTGACAGACTCACTCGACAGATATAACGGTTCCCCCGCAGGCGCGGGGATAGACCCATCTATAACATGAGGTCAGAACAGTTAAGGAGGGTTCCCCCGCAGGCGCGGGGATAGACCCCTCCGCAGCAATAGAACTGACGAGGATAGAGCGGTTCCCCCGCAGGCGCGGGGATAGACCGCCGTCACAAATGACGTAGTCCAGTATGTCAGCGGTTCCCCCGCAGGCGCGGGGATAGACCTGAGGAATACTCAAGAACCCTCCTGGAGACGATGGTTCCCCCGCAGGCGCGGGGATAGACCCGACGGGTTGATCGTGTACTGACTCGTGTGAATGGTTCCCCCGCAGGCGCGGGGATAGACCCAGGGCACGGCGTGACAGAGAGACCAAGGAACGGGTTCCCCCGCAGGCGCGGGGATAGACCCTGGAGCGGGTTGTTAGACGAGGTTCCGCCGGGGGTTCCCCCGCAGGCGCGGGGATAGACCCAGGGCAGAGATAGAACAGGAACTCATGCGGCAGGTTCCCCCGCAGGCGCGGGGATAGACCCACAGGTTTCGGGCGGTTCCGCAACGTGCGATAGGTTCCCCCGCAGGCGCGGGGATAGACCGGTGATGGAGGAATACACGGCGGAAAAGGAACGGGTTCCCCCGCAGGCGCGGGGATAGACCGTGGGACCGACCGGTAGTCCTTGAAATGGTGCGGGTTCCCCCGCAGGCGCGGGGATAGACCGACAGGGAGCCACCACATGTCGAGCTGGTAGATGGTTCCCCCGCAGGCGCGGGGATAGACCTGGATAACCAGCACGACAACGACGTTCACCTTCGGTTCCCCCGCAGGCGCGGGGATAGACCGGTGTTGCACCTTCCTGTTGGCCTGCTCCTTCAGGTTCCCCCGCAGGCGCGGGGATAGACCCGGGAAGCCCAAGACTGACATTGATGTCCCGGCGGTTCCCCCGCAGGCGCGGGGATAGACCTCAAAGACGTCTCCGGCGTGGGTCTCAAAGTCCGGTTCCCCCGCAGGCGCGGGGATAGACCGATGTGGAATTGGTTTTGGTCCGTGGAGGAGATGGTTCCCCCGCAGGCGCGGGGATAGACCGATCGTGGGTGATTGGATCACGGCCGGGAAGGTGGTTCCCCCGCAGGCGCGGGGATAGACCACTAATGGCTCCGGCACCGCCAGCTCCACTGGTGGTTCCCCCGCAGGCGCGGGGATAGACCTACCCCCACTAACCTGGACGCCGGCATAATCACGGTTCCCCCGCAGGCGCGGGGATAGACCCACGGTGGAGGCGGACGATACGTTGTCGGCTATGGTTCCCCCGCAGGCGCGGGGATAGACCGGTCGTCATCATGGCCCCGACGCACCGGCAGGTGGTTCCCCCGCAGGCGCGGGGATAGACCACAGTAGACGCGATTCCAGAGACCGGAGGGCCTGGTTCCCCCGCAGGCGCGGGGATAGACCCTGGAGCGAATCGGCAGCCGAGACCCGCTGGGTGGTTCCCCCGCAGGCGCGGGGATAGACCCCATATGCAGGGTACGACCTCGGCATTGATTGCGGTTCCCCCGCAGGCGCGGGGATAGACCTCCGCAACCGGTATGTACCCATCATCGACCGGAGGTTCCCCCGCAGGCGCGGGGATAGACCTATGGGCCAGCTAGCCGAAGATCAGATTGAGGCGGTTCCCCCGCAGGCGCGGGGATAGACCGCGCGGCCACGCGGGTTGGCTCGCGGACGGGACGGTTCCCCCGCAGGCGCGGGGATAGACCCCCGATTCTGTGAGGTCTGCCGGGACTGGATCCGGTTCCCCCGCAGGCGCGGGGATAGACCCAACGGGACCCTGACGGCGCTCCAGGTGGAGCGGGTTCCCCCGCAGGCGCGGGGATAGACCGTGGATCCTCGTTGTGGGTCCGCGCGAGAACGTGGTTCCCCCGCAGGCGCGGGGATAGACCGACTACGACGACATCTATTTGAGGCCACTGAACGGTTCCCCCGCAGGCGCGGGGATAGACCATATCTACCGCAGGCCCCTTATTGAGACTGTCTGGTTCCCCCGCAGGCGCGGGGATAGACCCGTAGCAGAGCTCAAGGAACTGTTGGAGCAGTAGGTTCCCCCGCAGGCGCGGGGATAGACCGTGATCGACTCGTACGGAGGTCAGCCTTACCAGGGTTCCCCCGCAGGCGCGGGGATAGACCCCAGTGTGGCGATACCGATGGACGCCGGACACCGGTTCCCCCGCAGGCGCGGGGATAGACCACGACGCGCTGAACGGTATTCGATCCTCGATAGGGTTCCCCCGCAGGCGCGGGGATAGACCTCTCAGGGTTGTTCTGGTTCGGCCAGATAGAGCGGTTCCCCCGCAGGCGCGGGGATAGACCCTCATCTTCACCGCAGTCGACAGGGTGAAAGAAGGTTCCCCCGCAGGCGCGGGGATAGACCCCGGAACGTCGGGGGCTCAGGAGGTGCGGTGAGGGTTCCCCCGCAGGCGCGGGGATAGACCGGTCGTCGTCTATAGGGGGAGGGTTCCCGCCACGGTTCCCCCGCAGGCGCGGGGATAGACCGGTTTCTCAGTGTTGCCGCAGCTGGCGCCGCAGGGTTCCCCCGCAGGCGCGGGGATAGACCGATTGCGGGTGGTCATGGCATCAGCAGTCTATCGGTTCCCCCGCAGGCGCGGGGATAGACCCGGAGAGGCCCAGACGGTCCTCACACGGTGCAAGGTTCCCCCGCAGGCGCGGGGATAGACCCGGATTTGGGCTAACCCTAGGCATGGCGGCACAGGTTCCCCCGCAGGCGCGGGGATAGACCCAGGTCGGCAAACTCCTGGGCGGACATTGACTCGGTTCCCCCGCAGGCGCGGGGATAGACCGATCACGGGTCAGCCGATTGCCGGGCACCTCAAGGTTCCCCCGCAGGCGCGGGGATAGACCGATGGCCATCGACATCGAGAAGGGGTTTGCCGAGGTTCCCCCGCAGGCGCGGGGATAGACCCTTCGGGTCCCAGATCTACGGGCGCTCGATCGCGGTTCCCCCGCAGGCGCGGGGATAGACCTCCTGGTGGGGTATGGCCGAGGCGTTCAGGCGCGGTTCCCCCGCAGGCGCGGGGATAGACCGTGATAGTCGGGGAGCTCTTTCACCACGTCGTCGGTTCCCCCGCAGGCGCGGGGATAGACCCACCCGCTAGGTGGAGCCGATGATCACCGGGACGGTTCCCCCGCAGGCGCGGGGATAGACCGTACGTGGACTGGATCCAGGAGCCCGCACCCGAGGTTCCCCCGCAGGCGCGGGGATAGACCGGTCTGCGCACATATCAGGGCTCGCGGGCCACCGGTTCCCCCGCAGGCGCGGGGATAGACCCTACGCACGTTGGAGTTCTGCATGAGAGGCACGGGTTCCCCCACAGGCGCGGGGATAGACCCGTATCCGATTGCTCGACTGCTGGTGTTGATTGGGTTCCCCCGCAGGCGCGGGGATAGACCGAAGACCGGCCTATGGCTGAAGAACCTTCCACCGGTTCCCCCGCAGGCGCGGGGATAGACCTCCGATGGCGACAGGAAACGGGCAACAGGCACTGGTTCCCCCGCAGGCGCGGGGATAGACCCACTAATGGAGTACTCCTGATGGCGACCGAATCGGTTCCCCCGCAGGCGCGGGGATAGACCGGATCGTGGCCGGCAGGGCGTCCGCATTGAGCGGGTTCCCCCGCAGGCGCGGGGATAGACCCACCGCCGATACGATCCGGATCCGGGTCCAGCAGGTTCCCCCGCAGGCGCGGGGATAGACCTAGGTTCGAGAACCTCCAGCAGATCATGGTGTTGGTTCCCCCGCAGGCGCGAGGATAGACCGTCTTCGTCAGTCGGGGTCCGGATCCCGAGATCGGTTCCCCCGCAGGCGCGGGGATAGACCGCCGTAGGCATCCCCCGAGAGGGCCAGGCTCTCGGTTCCCCCGCAGGCGCGGGGATAGACCTAGCGTCTGCTATGACGGGACGCTAGCGTTCTTGGTTCCCCCGCAGGCGCGGGGATAGACCCTGGCAGGTCCTCAACACCTGGTACGGGCGTTGGGTTCCCCCGCAGGCGCGGGGATAGACCGGAACATGCCCGCGAGCGTGATCCCCGAGGACAGGTTCCCCCGCAGGCGCGGGGATAGACCGCTGAACGGCTTCTCGGGGTCGGCTCCCTGTTTGGTTCCCCCGCAGGCGCGGGGATAGACCGGTGATGGTGCCCGGAGGTCTACGTCTTCGATCACTTCGTGGATGTGGAGGGCCCGCAGGCAGCGTTCCGGCAGCGTGATAAGGTGCGGGGATGACACGCCTACGGATCGTGTCCGGCGCGGATTCCTTCACCGCCACGGTGGACCCGAAGACGAACGCATGGACCGTCGATCTACCCGACGATGACGACGCGGCAGTGACGGCCGCCATGCTACGCGACGTCGCCGCGGAGGCGGTGGCGGGTGCAGGCTACGACCCCGACCCCCCGAATCGCTACGCCCGCGCGATCGTGCGTGCCTTCCCGGGATCGGTCATCGTCTCCGGGGTGATCCGAAGCGCCCCGATCCGCCCTAGGCGCGGCCTAAAGTTCTAGGGCCGCATCACCGTCTCAAACACCCAATCGAAGCTCTTCGGATCGGTTCCCCCGCAGGCGCGGGGATAGACCGTACCAGGACACGACTGGGCGGGACGATGGCACGGTTCCCCCGCAGGCGCGGGGATAGACCCCTGTGACCTCCTGATTAACAGTCAGGCGCTCTGGTTCCCCCGCAGGCGCGGGGATAGTCCGGGACGTCCGCCTCCAGAAGCGAGATGTCGTAGGGTTCCCCCGCAGGCGCGGGGATAGTCCGCAGCCCCGCTCGAAGCTCATCCGGTGCGGTATGGTTCCCCTGCATATGCGGGGATAGACCCGTGTCGAGCACCGGCAGAAGGATCGCTCCGACGATTTCCCCACAAACGTGGGGTTAGCTCCCAAGGGGGCCTAGTCGGGTTCGGCTTCAACTAGACACTCAATGCCAATGCGCACTCCCAAATGGTCGAGCCAGACACTCCCATCCCCGTCTACGTTGCACATAAGCTCGATACAGTCGATCCTTATCAGGCATGGGAATTATGCCGTCAGTGACCATGATGGGCGGCTTTAGCGATGCCCGCCACTGCTCTCATATTGTCAATACGAGCCAAGGCGCCATAGTCAATCAAGATGCTGATCAATCGGGGTGGACGGGTAAGCCATCACGCCCAAGTCGATGACTAATAGACACGAAAGACGAAGGGTCAACGAATGAACTTCTCACTCCAGATTTCGCAGAGCGGTTAGGGTTCTAGCTTTAGCCGCCAATCACGTGGGCTGTGCACCAATGTCTGGTGACGCAGGACATCTTGTCCAAGCAGAGACGGGATTCTACTAGCTGAGTTCGGAGACTCAAGTGCGACGTACAAGGTGATCGGATATCTGACTGGCGCTCCACTCGTGTCAGCGAATTCGACTTGGGCAGTTACGGCAAAGTACGTCGCAGTACCGCCAACGCCGGTGAACGTCTCCTTCTCTCTCCAATCGGCACGTTGCAGACTTTGGGTCAGGTCCTCTGCGTCCGGGTGATGCAAGCATGTGGCGCTCGCTCCAGTATCGACGAGAAACTCCACATTGTCCTGAAACCCGAAATGCTCGACGAGGACAATAGCCTCCACGAAAGGCCGACCAGCTGGGTCGAATCCTCCAAGGATCAAAGAATCATGACGGCCGGATTGGGATCAAGATACTTGACGGCAAGCCGAGACTTCTGATGACCGGCAGTCTCACATGCAGCGATGACACCTTTTCGATCGTGATGATTAGCGACTACGTCGCCGTTCTTGTTCACCGCAATCCACTGGTAGGGGTAGGTGGCAAGCAGATCATCGTAGGCACTGTAGAGCCGCCGCGTGGCTTGACCAAAGTCCTTCAACGCGTCTATCCGCTCCCTCTCCTGAACGGTAGTCATCGCCGTGCCTCCTTGACTCCTGTACATGGTACATGAAACCCCAAAAGATCCCTGCGGCCCACAACCCAGAGTAGCTGGGACTTGGATGGCCGTGGTCGCAGTCCCTTCGCTGGTTGGTCCGATGGTCTTGACGCTACGGCGGCGGCCAGAGTCAGGACAGCTCTGGCCCGCATGGAGGCTTGGAACCTGTCCAACGTCGGCAGCGTTGGACGTGGAGTGCTGGAGCGCCGGATACACGCCGGCCCGGGTTACAGGGTCTATTTCGGCAGGGACGGTGACACCTTGATAGTACTGCTAGGCGGTGGGACCAAGGAGCGTCAGCAAACAGACATTGAGGACGCCAGGCATCTCTGGCAGGAGTACAGGCGTCGCAAGAAGCAGGAGGTGTGAACCATGCCGCTCACCCGGGATTTCAAGGAGACTGTGCAGGCGCGCGCCGAGCGCGATCCGGCGTTTCGAGAGGGCCTGCTGAAGGAAGGCGTCGAGTGTCTTCTTGCCGGCGACGTCGACGCGGGCAAGATCGTGCTGCGTGACTACATCAACGCGACCATGGGATTCGAGGAGCTGGGATCGCTGACGAGCAAGCCGCCCAAGAGCCTGATGCGGATTTTCGGACCGTCCGGCATTCCCCACGCCCGCAACCTGTTCGAGGTCATCAGCCGCATTCAACAGCGCGAAGGCGCGCAGCTCGGAGTCAGCGCCGTTCGATAGCCGGAAGGTGTGCTCCCCGCTCGTGTCTCCTTCCGAACCTTGCTGTGGATCGATCGCCAGGGTCATTGATCCACCCCGGGAGCCGGTATCCGGTATCCGGATTAGGTACCAGCCAATTCTAAGGTAGTCAAGCACCTCCTTTCCCTCGAGCAGGGTTTTGTGTGGAGAGAGACGCTCCCGGTAGCTGTCTCCCTCTATGACTATCTGGTAGCTGGCGTTGGCCAAGCGGTCGAGAGCGCTGTTGCCGAGGATGGGATCGTCGAACAGTCCGAGCCACTCATCGACGGCCCTGTTGGAATCGATCACGAGGCTGGACCTTCTGTGCCTGCCGATGATCAGCTCGTACAGGTCAGTGGACTGCTGTCCGGTGAGTCTGTGCAGTCCGAGGTCGTCGATTATGAGCAGGTCGGGAGCGAGGAAGGAGCGGAAGGTCTTTTCCTCTGAGCGATCAACCCTAGCCTGTGCCATGTCACGCAGGTAGTCGTCGGTGTGGACGAAGCGGACGGTGTGACCGGCCCTTACGGTGGCGTAGCCCAGTTCCTGTGCCAGGAAGCTCTTGCCGACTCCGACCGGACCGACGAGCAGGACGTGCTGCTTGAGGTCGAGGAACTGGAGTGAGAAGGCGGCGTCGAGCAGGCGCCGGTGGTCCCTTCGGTTGACCTGTCCGAGAGGATGATCTGCAGGAAGGCAGGGTAGTCGAGCTGTTCTCTGCGAGCCAGCGCCACCCTCGCGGGCAGTGTGTTAAGGACTGCCCCGAGCTTGAGGCGTCTGAGCAGAGGAGCAAGGTCGGTCATCGTCATGATGATCAGCGCCCAGACCACACGACGTTTGCCGGTATCGGGATCATCCATCAGGCCCAGCTGGCCGAAGTCCATCTCCGCCACCTCTCCCGGCTCGCCCCCATCCATGCGGACCGTTACCGGCCTCCTCCTGCTCCACCCGCGCTTCCGCACGAACCGCCTCAGCGAGGTGTAGGACACCTCGCATCCACGGCCACCGAGCAGCTCGTGGATACGGGTCAGCTGCAGCCGATCGACGGTCACCCACTCATGGATCTGCCCGGCCCACGGGGCCAGCACGTCCTCAGTGGGAGTCTCCACCTTCCTAGGTCCCGCGATCCCCAGCGCCGACAGGCGCGTCAACTGCTCCTCGCCCGGAGCCGGACCATCACGCTCCAGGCCCACACCCGCCGTCGCCTCTATGTACCTCCGGACCGTCACTCGCGACAGACCCGTCCCCGCCGCTATGCCGCGCTGACTCGCTCCCGCCTGCCAGCGCCTTACCACTTCAGTTATCTCCACTCTTGTATGTTGATGGCGGTACCCAGTAGTGACTTCGCAGAGGTGGAGTGGGGTGACCTTGTCACGCTTCAATCGCTGGACGGCCTTTCTGCGTCAGCCACCGTACCCGGCCCTAGCGTTGGGCCGAGCGATTCATCGACGATCTAGCCGACCGCGCGGTCTCTGGTGCCCTCCGTCGCCCCTTCCACCTCGGTGATGACGACCCAGATATGCGGCTGGCCGGGCTGCACCTTGGTGTCCCGGTCTATCCAGATGTGGATCGCCCCGCCGTCTTCGCCTGCGGCGATTGTCAACTCGCCCTTGCCGTGCTCATACTCCTCCCGTAACCGCAGATCGAAGCACCGGAAGTCCGGGTCGGGCTCCTCGCCCGAGGGGAGGATGCAGTAGTCCGTCAACGGGAACTCGACGGCTATGGGCTCCGCGACGAACGTGACTGTGACGTCCTGCTGCGGCGTCTCGCTGCGGGAGACCTCGAACCACAGGAACCGGCCTAGACCCGCGCTCTCCGAGTCCGCGATGGACACCGCCACGGTATCGCTGTTTTCGGTCCGCACGTCGTCGTCCGCCACGGCCACCGAGGTCGTCCCCTAGGAGGAGGACGCGGTGTAGCCGTTGCCGCTTTGCAGCGTCGCCGTCACCGAGCCGTCCGCCTCGCCCGCGCCGCCCCGGCATTGACACGATGAACTCGCCAAGAACGACAGGTACTTGCAGTGGGCGCGTCCCGTTGCCGTGTCTACAGAGCCAGCCGCGCCACATCGGGAACTATAGGGGAACGTGAACCGTACCAGTGAATCTGTAGGTGATGCCTTGCCCTTGTGCATGCGAGATACAGGAGCATGCGATCAAAGTCAGACTCGTTGAAGTTACCCTTGGCCGCATTAGCAACGATGACCGCGTCGAACTCCAAGCCCTTTGTGAGAATGATTGGGCTCACGGTTAAGTCTGTGGCTATTACACTCCCTTGAGTTAGCACACTCAAGCTATCGACCCCCTCACCCGCCAGCACTTCAGCGACATCATCCGCAGTCTTCCGCCACTTCGTTAACACTGCAATCGAACTTACGTCGTCCAGGCTGGTCAACTTCCGGACGGAGTCGGCGATCGCCATCTTCATCTCGGCGGCGCTCTTGGAACGGACCAATTCTGGCCGGCTACCGCCGCGGCCATGGGGGACAGGCGTTTTCGTACGCTCAGGTAGTCCCTTGAGGATGCGGTTGGCGTACTGCGTGATCTGCTTGGTGCTGCGGTACGTCAGGCGGCTGTCGAGTCTCGATACACTCTCCCGTTCGAACAGGCTGGCGAACTGGTTCCAAGTGCTGATTGATTTGTAGGGAAGGGCGCTTTGTCGAAGATCCCCCAAGATCGTGAAGGTGCCATTCGCCGAATGCATTTGCAGCAGGACGAGTTCCAAAGGAGACACGTCCTGTGCCTCATCCACGACAACATGTTCAAATCTCTCGCTCTCATAACCATTGATGGCGTAATCGAGATATAGGGCCGCCGCCAGATCTGTAACGCTGAGTGCCTGCCCCGCGGGGGCGCGAGAACGAGCTGTGCGCACGATCTCGGCCGCCCCCGATGAGTCCACATCGCCCTTCCTCGCGTGTGCCATAACCTTCTCGGCTGACGACACCAACTCCACGTATTCGACCCGGAAATCGAGCCTTGGCCAGATGAACGCCAGGCTGCCATCCACCTTTCGCCTAGCTTCCGCCACTACCTCGGACCTCGTCTTGAGCCGGCGCGGATTGAGCCGCGCCCATTCCCACGCCAGTCCGTTCACCAAGTGATCCCTTGCCAGATTGGGTTCAGCATTTGCCTTGAAGGATTCGGCAACCCGGCTCTTGAGCGAGGCGACGGCCAGTTCCATCGGAGGGGTGCCGGGATCGCAGGGGATGACAAGGCGTGCAGCCTGATCAATCCGAGTTCGTATTCTTTTCTTAAGGTGACCCACGTAGTTGTCGATCAATCTCCTCATCTTTGGCCCGACCTTAAATTGGTGAGCTTCGATCTCGGCCTGCGAGAGCTTTCGGCGATTGTTCATCAGGTCGTCAAAGATCCTGTCGCGACTGCTGAGGGTGACGCGAGAAGAGAATTGGCTTAGCAGCCAGTCCCTGACTGTTGTCTGTCTGACTCGGCGAACGCCCAGGCCTGGCAGCAGCCCCGAGACGTACTTCAAGAAGGCGGGCGATGGCCCGAACATGACCACCCGCTCCGCCGTTGGCCGGTGAAGGCTGCCGATGTAGCTGTGGGGAGACAGGATGAAATCGATTCGGTGGAGCCCCACAAGGCTCTTCCCGCTCCCAGCGGCGCCCTGCACGATCAAGACCGGCTTCTGGGTCGCGGCTATCTGCTCGTATTGCTCGGGCTGGATGGTTTCGACCGCGTCCGAAAGCCCAGTGCGCCCAGAGCTTGAGAGCCTTTCATCCAATGCCCGGTTGGAGGTTGAGAGGGCAGCATTCGCAGCTGAAGGCAACCTCAAAACGTCGTCAAAGTCGATCAGCCGGGCATCCTCAATCGTCAGGGTGCGCTTCAGGTGCACGGAGGCTTGCTTTTGGATCTTTTGCACCTCGTAATAGCCGTCGACCGGTCTGTAGTAAAGCCTGGCAATGGGGGCGTTGCGGCTGGCTATGAAGTAGCGAGGGTCCTCGTGGTCGACGTTGAGGTCGCCTATGTACAAGGTGCGAATCTCACTCTCCGGCGCCACCGAATAGTCAATTCTGCCGAAGTAGGGCCTGTCGCGGACCCTCTCGATTTTCCCTAGCTGCACGTCCAGCAATTCCTTCACGATGTCTGCGGCCTTTGCATCCCCTGCGTACACTGGGCCCAAACCCTTTCTATGTTGGACCGTGGCATCAATGGTGCCAATGACAGATTCCAGGTGTAGTTCCTCTTCTCTGAAATCCGCCTGCCGGTCATTCATGGCCCGATCTTCGTCCAGACTTGTCATCGTTAACCCTCCATACCGCCGAGCCCTTCGGTCCGTTCACAACCCGTGCAAGCTAGGCACTTTCGCCCCGACATTCTCTCCGCCCTACCTGTTCATTCGCGATGCCAGCATGGAGCATTTGTCAGATGGCCGACCGGAGGATCAGGAACAGGGCCCGTCGCAGATGTTCGTGTTCTTCACGGCCACCAGACTTGATAAAATCAAGAACCTTCACCATCCTCTTTGCCTTGGCGCTGTAGTCAGCGTTGCGGCCAGCCCAGCGGATCACCCCGTCGGGCGGACGCGCAGCGGGTCAATCCGGCGCCGGACGGAGTTCATCAAGAAGCCCTCGTCAGATTGGCGAGGGCTTCGCTTTCTGCCGTCCGTGAACTTTTGGTGAAGCTGCAGGAGTTGGCCGCCGTCTCCGAGCGGCATCCGCCCCCGCCCATCGGCCTGAGAACCCTCCGGGGGGCTTGCCGCGCCGGGCTCTCCAGTCGGTGAAGATATACCCCAGCCCCATCGAGTCCGCCAGGGCCAGCAGCGCTAGCTGATGCCGCTGGTTGGGCCTTGCCCCGTCGTCTCTCCAACGCCTGATGGTGAGAGGATAGGTCTCGATGCGCCGGGCCATTTCCGCCCACGACTGTCCCGACTCTTCCGCGAACCTCCTGAGACGCTGCGGGAAATCGTCGGGAAGGGCATAGATCCTTATCGGCGTTCCTACTTCCATTACGGGGCGGGAATCCGGGAAGGCCGGTGCGATTGGCGCTCAGCATCGCTCCGCACTCCAAGTGGGCGTCTCCGGCTTGCGGCATCCGATGGTGTGAGTCACGTACTCTGAGTTTTTCGCTCCGGGTGTAGGTGTAGTCCCCCGTTGACACCGTTGCCGGTTCCTGTAATGAATTGGCGGTTCATTTGTTCATTTGAAGCTCAATCCATCGGATTCAAACGGAACCTGTCAGAGGGAATTGGAGGATTTTTAGGATTGGCATCCGCGAGAGGTGGACCGGGCGGCTCGCATTGTCCACCAGCTACGTATTCCAATAGCGGCTATGCCGACCAATGTTCCAAGGCCGACGATTAAGCCTGCCGCAGCGGCAACCAATATCGACACCATTCCCCATGTCTCTGGCAAGTTACATCCAGTCGATATAAAGACTGCGGGCATCAAAGCTGCTGTAGAAGCCATTGACGTCGCCACCACCACGGTTAATACGGGCGCAACAAGAATCTGTACCGCGATGTGGTAACGAAATGGCAGGCCCCTGATCAACAAGCCTGCGACTATGCCAGCAACAATCAATATCGTCCAAATCCCGACCTCGTTGTTGCTCTCGGTAAGAGCCTGGTCAGCTTCGATAAATGCCCCAATAACCGATATGACTGCCCCGGCCGCGGCCAGAATGGTCTTCAAGCTCAGCTTCGGGGATATTGACGATGCCGCCGTGATTCCGATGCCAGCGAACGCCAGTAGTTTTGTACGGGACCCGGATAAGTCCTCGTTTGTCAACGCCATGTAGGCGACCAGAACCATTATCAGCGCCAAGGCGATCTGCACGAATGGGATTATCCCCACGTACGCTTCATCCGATTTGGCGTCAGACCGGTCGTTGCTGTCGTCTCTGTCAGCGCCTGTATTCTGGAGCACTTTTCGGGCCAGAAGGATGATCGCTGACAGAGCGGCCACCATGCCGGCAGCAGTAAGCCCGGCCGCCACGCCGCCCACCATGTCGCACTGTCGCGTTGGCCACCACGTTAGCGCCAGTATGGTTACGGCGCCTGCAATAGCGGCCATGTTGGCCGTGGCTGGGTGTTGACGTGCCTTTTGATAGCCGAGGTAGGCGAAGTACACGGCCGCAAGTATCGTGAAGAATATCCCGAATAGCCAACCGGGAATGAAGCCGCCCCAACTGACGCCCGGCGACTTCCAGATCCCTCCTACTTCCATCGCGTAATAGGCAATGAGTGCGGCGACGGTACCGGCCGTTGCCGGTGGAAGAACCATGGCGGTGTATTTGTTCGCACGGGTGAGCAAGTCGGTGACGGTCATCAGGCGGCTCCTTGCACACGCTTACGGCTTCCGGTCGAGACTACTCCGCTTGAACTGCTCTTTGACGGCGTGCCGGGCCTGCCGCAAGGCTCTGCCAGTCGGCTTGGCCAAGTCCCGAAACTCTACGTTGCAGTGGTAAGGATTATGCGACTCAGCCACGTACAACAGCGTATCGCCGCCGCTGTCGGCTCTGCTGCGGTGTAACGGATAGACCCTTTTATGGGACTAGACCTGTATCTCACCCTCTACTAGGTTCTACTACAGCGACCCAGGCTCGTCGCCACCGGGTCCTCCAAACGTGAGGGGCTGACACCGGCGAGTATTGAATCCTTTGTCTTGACATACATCGGTTCTCGGATACCTACAATTGGAAGTAGCCCGGCAAATCGAAGTAGATTAAGGACTCCTCACTCTTCCTCATCGCCGGAAGAAGCCGTCTCGCCATCGATGGGGGCAAATTCGTACACGAGACTTTCGGTGCTACGGACTCCCGACAGTGTGATGGACTCACTGACCGCCCTTTGCAGTTGATTCAGAGGATCGACGAACACGCGTACCTTGGGCCGGGCGTCGATGCCCTCGATGCCAGAGACGACGATGAGGAAGAACTTATCCTCGCTCATCGCCCGCTGTACTTCGGAACTCGTCAAAGTTACCTGGTCGGGTTCAGCACCTGCAAAGACTTTCAATTCGTAGAACCTTTTCAAGCTATCAATCGCGTCCGCTCCAACGTTACGCTGGCTGCGAAGGTCTACGACCTCTTGGTGATCGCTGCTTAGCAATTTGTGCACCAACTCCATCCCTACATCTTCCCTGTCCTTGTCCGAGTACCCCCGAAGAGGGGTTCTGTTGTGACGTGCCGTCGAGTTCTTTGCAGGCTCGACGAGTTCCCTGCTGCGACGACTCTGACGGCCCGCGCGGCTGATCCCCTCTTGAATTCGACCCCTGGGATCAACAATCCCTAGCGGACCCGGGTCTACTAGCGTTCGAGGGGGACCTAGATCAATTGCCTTAGGACCAGCGTCACGTCGACGTCGGATATCTTCCCGTGACCGTGTCGCAGGCCCCCCAGCGACACCAGCATTCGCTGCCGCGATTTCCCGGAAGGAGGACGTACGGCTTTCTATCTCCTTCTCCATCCGCGCACGATCGCGCTCATCACGCTGCCCGGCGAGTTCTACGCGATGTGCCTCGATGCCTTCCTCGGACTTGTCACAGGCAGCGCGCCACGCTTGTGCGAGACGCCTTGTGTTCGCTTCGAACAGTTCGGCGAGCGCGCGGCCTCCCCCGTCGACACGTGGAAGAATTGAACCGCGACTGATGAACATGCTGCCAAGGGCAACGTCCACCTTCGCGTCAATCTCGCTGACATACTCCTTGCCTGTCGCGTGTATTCGCAACGAGAGTGACGGGTGCACGCGTACATCGAATTCGCCCACGGCTTCCCATGGCACCTGTATGGCTGCGGCAAGTGTTGGGTCATTGCGAGCGAGATCCTCCTCCAGCAGTCTAAGCGCCTTTTGGAACATTTCCGTTAATTCCAAGTCCTCGGCCGCGAGAGCAGGGTCGATCACCTCGGCATCTGCAGTTCGGATTATCTCCACGCGCAGATCGCTCAGCAGCGGTTGGAACTGCTCAAGTTCTCCGCCTGGTTCCCAGAGTGGGAGCTGATTCCCCAAGCCCCTAACCAAGATGGGGTCGTCCGCTGCGTACACGGGCCGATCACGTACCCAGCCCTTGCTTGTCCACAGCGGCAATCTTGAGAGGCGACGTGGCTGTACGGAATTCCCGTTCCGGTGATGCGATGCCAGCGCGCGTAGCGTCTCTAGCAAGATGGTCTCGTCTTCGCCGTCGGGCTCACTGCGCTTACGAGCGATCTTTTGGATGACCCTCAAGCAGTCGTCCGGCGAGGGTTGGCGGAGATTCAGCGCGTTCCAGAGCGGCTCGGCGCCCTCAACCTGCGGAGCGAACGCCCTATAGTCACGGAATATACCTGGACCTGTAAGCACACTCCTAGGAGGCAGCCAACCATGGTTTGTGAAAAGTAGTCCCTGGCCTTGTTGAAACGCCCTGCGCAGTTGGTCCGAGTTAAGGTCCGAGCGAGACGTTGGCGCCACG
This sequence comes from Dehalococcoidia bacterium, assembly GCA_965207145.1. Classification (GTDB taxonomy): domain Bacteria; phylum Chloroflexota; class Dehalococcoidia; order Lucifugimonadales; family UBA2962; genus CAUZIR01. The sequence continues at coordinate 2,603,102 of OZ242262.1, forward strand.
AGGTCATGCGCAAGCGCTTTGTAGACGATTGCGGCTTCGCTTTGAAGGTCCATGGGTGAGAGTCCGGCTTCTACTGCACTTGAGCCGTTTCGTATCTGCCTCAGACGGTCGACGAGCTCGGATCGACTGGGATCACCCGGGACCCCGATCGCCCTCAGCACGACCTGTCGATTGGGCTGGTAAAGGTCCTTATGCAGATAGTCGGGCGAGTCGTCTCCGTAGATTGCAACATTGCCAGAAGTACGGACTCGCAACTCGACGGGTCGACGTGGGGTTCCACTTTCATCATCGAGCCATGCAATATCACCGACCTGCCACAGCCAGTAGGCACGGATTTGGCCCTTTCGCTGCCATTGGAAGTAGTCGTAGGCAGACTCAACTTCGGCAAAGTCGCTAAGGCGGCGGTCCCACGCCCTGCCCAACGCGCCCAAAAGCGCGGCTGCGCGAATTCGCCTCTGTCTCTTTCTTTTCTCACGTGAGATGTCTACAGCCACTGCTTTCAGATCAGTGCTGTCGTAGTCTTGGAGTGTGTACGTGGCGCCACGTTTTCGCATCTCTTGCTGTCCCGCATCGGGACCTCCGTGGACTCGCCAATTTAGGCCCACAGGTTGTCCAGAAAAGCGCCGTTCCAAGAGTGGGTGGGGACGAAGTCGCGGGGCAGTAGCGGCGCCGAGAAGTCGTAGGAATTTCTGGGCTCCTACTCCTTGGCGACCAGAAGGTGAGCGAAGAACACCTGCATATCTGCGGCTTATCCATAAGAGGCCGGACGTTTTCTCGGCCGCAATAGCAAAGCTATCCGGATCCCGATCGATTCCACGTGGCAGGTACGCGTCTATTGGGCGAGCGCTCGTGATGGAAGGCCGTTTCCCATTGTAGGTGTACGCCTCGAGTGATATCGCCCTGCCTACATCGGCTCCGATTTCCAGCCGATCTGCAGGATCCATAAGCTCGAAGGCATCGCGGAGTGCTTGCACCTGTTCGTCTGTGAGCGGAGTTTCAAGCTCGAGGCCGGACCGGCCGGCGGCGGCGAGACGGAAAACCACTGCACGGTCGTCAGAACCGTCGATAAGAGCTCCTGATTCCTCAAGCCAGGCGAGAACCCTAGCTGCCGCGTCTTCGCCACTCAGATGAGCACTGTGGAGAAGAGTGACCAAGCCGAGTTGTCGCGCCAGTGGTGTGGCATCTGCCGCGACGGAGTCAGGCGAGTTCGCAGATGGTGGGACCAGACGTTGCCCGTCATGGGCAATCACACATGGCAGCTCGAGAAGGCGCCCGCTGAGATCGTGTTCCAAGGCGACGGCGGCTAGCTCAATCGTGGAATCCACGGGACGGCGCCAGTCTCTCATTAGGTCGAGCGCCAACTCTACACTCACTGGCTCAGGAAGGACCGCCCCGGCGGTTCTCCAGTCCTCCAGTATGGTTCTCCATCTACCAGCGCCGTCCCTGACTTCTGAAGGTAGCGTTGCCGGTAGTTCAGCCAGTGTTGCCGTCTCGGTTTCAGTCAGAATGTGCTCAAGCGGTCGCGCCTCCACCGCGAGCTCGGACAGGCTGATGGGCCCTTTCCCTTGTACACGGAACGACAGGCAGGATGACAGCCAATACCTCGCTCGATTTGTGGCCTGCTCCTCAATTTGCCTGACAACCGACCACCTAGTGTCCTCCCCCTCCGGAGTCTTCGTTACGGGCATCGCGAGCCATGCCGCCTTGGGATCCCGGCTGAAGAGATCGAGCGCAGCATGAGACCAAAGCCTTGCCACCAGCGGTACGAGCGCCCTGTTCCACTCATTGTCGGCAAAGTCAAGTCGACTCGTGAGTGGGTCGTACTGAGCGCTCACGAACAACGGGGAAGTCGTCGCCGCTACGGGAAGCCCGGCATAGACCATGCCCGAATGAACTGGGCTGAGAGGGAGTGCCACCGCAATCGGAGTCGTGCGCCCAGTTGCCTTGCGGGCTCGCGACAGTCCTTTGGGACTTTCAACCTCTGTGCTGAAGACTGCCCAAGAACGTCCGTCATCAACCTCTGCATGGTGGCGCAATATGGTCTCGACAGTGGTGGTTTCACCGACTACCACTTCCTCATGGTCGGTGCGTCTCAGCGAGAGTTCCCGGATCGGTTTCCCTGCGGGAGCTAACAGGGTTACGCGCGAAACGTGTCTAAGGAACAGCAGTGCCGCGTCGTCCCACCTATCCAGCCACGCGACTAGCTCTTCCGAGCTTATGGACCCTTCCCTCACAGGGATGCGCAACGTCGTCCAGCCTTCCTTCTGGAACCCTGGCGGCAGAGTGGAAGAGTCGACGGGCGAGATGGTAGGCTCGCCGATCCTCACATGGTAAGGAGGACAATGGACTTCTAGTGTTGCCGAAAGCGCGCGGAGGGTCATGAGACCGATTCCGAACCGGCCAACGCTGGCGGGATCGTCACTCTTTGTGCTGAGCCAAGGCGTTGCGAATCCCAGAACATGACGAAGGCGGACAGGTTTGCCATCATGGGTCACCAGCAGGTCCGTCGGAGTGAGGAGCAGCCGGACCTGCGAGGCTCCGGCATCGTCGGCGTTCTGCACTATTTCGGCGAGACCCTGAAGTCGGTCGCTTGAAAGGAGTTCTGCGCTTCCGCTAGCGGCCTCCAGTACCCTCGTGATAGTTCCTGGGAGTTCTTCGAAACTCTGGCCGAGCCGGCGAACCGCCGCGTTGGCCTCCAGGGAGTTGCGCGGTTCGTAAATGTCCACCGCGCCAGGATCTCCGGCATCGAAGAGTACCTCGGCAGCTTCGACCGCCCTTGCCACCTGTGGGGTGGTAATGAGGCGGTCGTTTCGGTTGGGGATGTCGCCCGAAAGCGCCATTTCCGCTCCTCCTCATCGAGTCTGCACTATGCCGGACGGTGCGAACGGCGGAGCAAAGATTACATTTTCTTCGGACATTTATGCATACGTCGTACTTTATCCGGAGCCTTCCGTGGCTCGCCTACGAAGAGCGGCGCCAGAAGGCCAAGGTGGCGCTTCTGACCGAATTCGGCATGACCCTTCCCCCCGAGACCGGGCCGCTACGCCGTTTCGGTCGTGCCGGGCAGCTCAACTAGAAGCGGAGCGACCTCAATGGCGCGTGCAGGGCGCTGGCCAGACGCGGGCTAGTGAGGCGGTTACCGACCCTTGGCCTGTTGATGTGGTGGCCGTCTCGTCGCTAGCGAGCCGCTAGCCCTTAGGGTGCATGAGCCTAGATTCGGGCCTACTTCCGTTGACAGCGTGCGGCTCTCCCACACAATACTGGGGGTGCAGTTTTGGCTATTCCGGGGCTTGGCCAAATGCAAGACTCGGGGGAGTGATCCCTGATTCCCGGGCACGAGGTTGGGTCTGGGCACTGCTCCACCGACCTGCCCAAGAGGGAACCGCCGCAGGGGTGAGGTGATGACGATCCTTGCCCACGGCACCGTCCGGCATGCGGAGAAGAACCATCCATTCGCCGACCGGACTGATTCCATGGCGAACAAGCTCACTGCGCCTCGCCCCGTACCCACGGCCGGCTGAGCGCATCTCGTCCTCCAGCCGGCTATGCATGCCATTGCTGCAGTGACGGCATAACGCGTCCCCGATGAAATAGCGACAAAGCTTACAAGTCTCTATTACCCTGTTGCTGGCGAGGCACTGCTGGAGGAACTCGTAGATCGTTTGTCAAGGGAGTGTCACATGACCCCGCAGCCAAAAATATACTTGGCTCGCGCCGGTGGAAGTGGAGAGGACGAGGAACGTGCCCTAGAAAGCAATCTCGCGATTATCGGCTTTCAGGAAGTCCCCTCGCTCGAGGCTGCAACTGACTACGATGGTGTCCAAGAGATCGTTGCAGAAGCCTTCCCCGCGGCGAAGCCACGAGCAGTGGGCAATTACGCAGGTCAACTCTGGGCGTTCGCCGTGGTGATGAAGGAGGGTGACCTCGTGTATTGCCACGCAAGCTGACGTCGCAGATAGCTATAGGACGAGTCACAGGACGGTACGAGTACCGGCGGGTGGACGACACACTCCGTCATACCCGAGCGGTGAACTGGCTACAAACGGACCTCCCTCGAACGGTCTTGGGCCAGGATCTCCTTTACTCGTTGGGCGCGTTCATGACTGTCTGCAGAATCTCCCGCAACAGTGCTGAACAGCGCGTGGCCGCAGTTGCGGAAGGAAAACCGGACCCGGGACCATCAGTGTCTATTGACACTCAAGCCAGGCAGGTGCCAAGTATGGCGGAGGAGTCCGAAGGGCCGCCGGATCTGTCACAATTCGCCCACGATCAAATTGTGGCCCACATCCAAACCAGGTTCTCAGGACATGCTCTTGCCAAACTTGTGAATGCGGTCCTACTTGCGGATGGCTGGGTGACCGAGCCCTCCCCATCCGGCGCCGATGGAGGAGTGGACATCCTAGCTGGACGGGGTTCGCTAGGGCTTGATGAACCGCGGCTGTGCGTACAGGTGAAGTCGCAGAACAGCCCCGCAGATGTGACGGTCTACCGGACACTTCAAGGAACTATGCAGACGTTCAATCCACGGCAGGGGCTGTTGGTCTGTTGGGGCGGCTTCAATAAGGTGGTTCTCAGGGAAGCACGGACTGGACACTTTAGTGTTCGCCTCTGGGACAGCGGTGACTTAGTCAAAGCCATCTATCGCACCTACGAGCGGCTATCCGCGGAGGTACAGGCGGAGTTACCCCTTAAGCAAGCGTGGATGCTTGTTGGCGAGGGGTCGCCAGACTGATCTGAGGTCCTATCGAAGGGCTACAAGGGCTTGCTTGCTGCCTAAGATTCGACGCATCCTCCGAATATTAAGGCACGCCCGCTCCCGCTCAGGGAACGGCGCGAGATCCCTCACCTTGCGCCTCCCCCTCCGGCATCCAGAAGCCGACGCGCCGCCAGGTGAAATTGTAAATGTGGGCTTCTGAATCGTCGGCCAATAGCGCCTTATAGACGAGTCGCACTCTTAAGTGCACCTACAAACTTGTCCACTTCCTCGGTGGTTTGGAAGGTTCCCACAAGACCGCGTGCGCCTCTTTTCTCCTCCCCGGAGCTACCGGCCCATCCAGACAGATCGTGTTCACGAGAGTTCGCAGGCAGCCACGTCCGCAGCTCATTAAAATCTATGCCCAATTGTCCCTTGAGGCGATCCGCGTGCACGCTGAAGCCCATCCCTCCGTCTTCACTTTCGCGCTCCGCCTTGACGATGAGGACCGTTCTAATTCCTCCGTCATCTCTCCGTAGCCTGTACCAGACCCTGTTCGTGTAGGGCTGGGCTGAGAATATGCCCCGAACGCCATCTTTCATTCGAGAGTACAACTTGTCTATGCCATTGGCTTTGGCCATTTCCTGAAGGCCGTTCAACGTCTGGCGAGATGTCCTCCTAGACGTGGATCGGGATTTGGCCTCGGCCTCTTCAAGTTCTATTAGGTAGATCTGGGCCAAGAGGCTTCTGCCATCTCTGTCCTTGAAGTGCTGGACCGTTGCCACATTGATGGGCACTTCGAAGCTAGATAGGTAACGAACGATTCTCTCGGTACTGGCGTCCATAGACTCAGCAACTATCAGAGCGCGAGAATCGAGGTTGAGCTCGTCAGGCAACGGTTTTTCAAACTGCTTCTGGAATGCCGCATCGAGTGAATCCGATTCGCGAAAATGCTCATCGGCTATGTCAGTCAGCCGCCCGCAGGATAAGTCCTTCACCCAGGAGGCGTAGTCCAGCGCCTGGGCGGTCACCTCTCTAGGCGTTCGGCCCTTCTTCAGTTCGACTATCACGGTATCGCCGACATTATCCAGGCACAGCAGGTCTATCATTCCCCCGAAGTCGGTGCGGACCTGTCTACCGATCACCAGCAGATTGGGGTCGAGTGCCGAGATGTCGCTCGCCAGCCAGCCTTCCAATCTTTCCTCGAGGTTGATCTCGTTGCCTGGTATCTCGTACAGCTCACTGTCGGAAATCACTTCCCAGAGTCGAACCTTTTGCATGGCATCCTCCAGTTTAACGAGGCTCGCATCCATTGGTCCTGCCGGTCCACCAAACTTTATGAAATAAAGAACCTTCACGTTTATGTTCAGGCTGGTCCTGTAAAACGTCCCCCCAGGGCATGGTCTGATGGTGGGGTGGGAGCAAGGCGCACTCGCTCGTTAGGAGTGGGGTGTTTCTTCCATGGGGGGTAAGCGGCTCTGGCACGATTTCTCATGACTCGAACTGGTCTGACCACTCAGCCTTCTGGTCTTCTCGTCTAGCCTCCACTTCGTATCTGGCAGCAAGCTGGCGCAGCAACTGGGCCGTGAATGGCTGCTTCGCTCCGATCTTAGCCGCATCCTGACGATAATTGTTCACGAGCGACCTTTCCTGTCCTCCGCCGTCAAATGCTCCCCTCGACGTCACACCGCGAAGATTCATCCTGCCGTTGGTGAAGCCATTCCCGATATCGGGCGACGCAAGATCATCCAGCAGGTCGCGCACAGGCTCACAAGGCCAGATTCCGTCTTTACCGACGGGAGAGTTCGCCAGAATCTGACCGATCTGGTCATCGCCTACGTGTGACCGGTCACGCTCCCTGCAAATGCGTCGTGCCTCGTTGACCCAAGTCGACAGCGTTTCGACATCCACGGAGCGGTCTTCCATCAGTCCGGGAAGCAAGCGCAGTTTCCAAAGAACGTTGAAAGCAATGGTCGCACGACGCCGCAGCATCTGGTCATCAGCAGATTCTTCGGCCTGGCCATCGGCGCGCTTGTAGGCCCAAGTAATCACGTCCGCGAAGAGCGAAGGCTCCCTGACAACTAAACGATGCAGAGCGAGTTCGGGGCGGTCGTAATCCAGGATCTCAAGATAAGGAATCTCGAGTCTGGCTATCGTGTCATCTGAGATAACCTCAGACTGATCGAGTTTCTCAAAGAGTCTTGCGACTCGGTAGGGATCGACATATGGCCCCTGGTTTGTCGAAGCTTCAACATCTGTCGGCACGGCCTCAAGAATCTGTATCACGAGTTCATAGGGCAGGGGCTCGAGCGCCAACCACTTGACGGCGTCGGCAGACCGCCCGACCGAGAGTAGCTGCTCCACAACAAAGGCTAGATCCTCTTCATTCCACTCTCCGGGGTCGGGCCACCACATGGACCCCCAATACGCAGTCCGTACCTCCCGGCTCTCGTTATCAAGTCGGTTCCATGTTTCCCGTATCGCCGGGGCTACCAAATAGATTTGCGCCAACATATGTGGCGGAGAACCGCTGGCTTTGGCCTTGGTGATAGCGTCATCTAACGTCTTCCAGCCTTGCTGTGAGAAAAGTGCTCTGAGACCCCCGTACGCCATGCTTCTCAATCTTGGGACAGCCGATCCCAAGTGCTTCAACGCCAAGTCAAATGCCAACTCCGGACCTATGCCGAAGACAACAGACGTGCCGACTTCATGCGGTTCTTGGGCCGATTGTGCAATGTCCAAAATGGCAGGGACTCCACCACTTTCGTAGGCAGCGAGGACTGCCTTCCGTCTGGCCGCGGCTATCCGTTCAATTGCCGCCTCGTAGTCGTTAGGCTCTCCCTCCGGCAGGTCGGGCCAGTGGTCGAATAGCCGCGCATGGACCGCAACTGGGTCTACCGGAGTCAGTCTATGGAAGACGTCTTCGAGCGAAGCCAGTGCATCCGCATCCATTGCCCACGCCGCATCCGGATAGCTACGGTGTTGGTGCAAGACCCCTTTGAGCCTAGCCCACAGGCTATGCGCTGCGGCATGCTCCCTTAGAATTTCGGCTCGCTGAGTCAATAAATCGATTGTCCGTTTCCTATCTTCGGGAGTTAGTCTGGAGATGATTCCAACGAGATCTGCCCATCGATCTGCCTCCGTCCCGGCACCATTGACCAGCATATTGGTCATGTGACCTACGAAAGCGTGAAACTCTTCCACAGTAGGTCCAGGGGAGCCGTCCTGAGCCCACGGTCGCCATGATGGCGGATGTCTTTTGGTGACTCCACCATTGGATGGATACGCCTCTACAAGAACCCTCCATCCCTCCTTCGGAACGGTTTCCAGCAGCATCCTCAAAGTCTCAAGGCGATGCTCGTCCGAAGCTTCCGAGAATCTGACCCAAGGGAGAAAAACGTCGCGAAGGCTCGCTGCTGGCCTATTAGCAACCTGCCCACCGGGATCAATCTCGGCAAGACGGGCGAGGCATTTCGCGACTCTCGCAAAGTGGTCTTGTGACCACGACAATCTCTCCAGTGCCCACAGCAGGCCAGTGTGCGGCGTGCCCCCAAAGACTCCATCGCCTTCCTGGCGAAAGAGGTCTTCAAATGGGCTGGGATCGGCGGCAAGATCTCTCTCAACTGTGTCCAAAAAGACTTCGGGCGCCGCCTCGGCGAGTTCGGCCAAGTTATCGCTGAGCGTAGCCCAAGTCTGCCAGCCCTTGCCACGCTCCAGCGCAGCCGACACGATTCGGGCCGGAACGTAACCTACCCATTCAACGTTCTTTGCGCTATCAGCTTGCGTGCCCATTAGTGCGAGGCTCCGAGCCATTCCCTCGCGTAATGTGCGGCTATGGGAAAGCTCCTTCCCATGGACGTTTGCCATGTACCGTTCTTCAGCTGGTAACTTGAACTCGGGAGAAACCGATCCGAGCACAGAGGTAGCGACCCGCTCGAACCGATCTATATCCGATGTAGTTAATCTCGGTGCGAGGAGGTGCCACGCTTCTTCATGTGAGGTGAGGCGCCATCGGTTGCCTACCTTGGTCATGGGAGAATCCGGGACCAACATCAAGTCCGCCAAGTCCCTCTCCACCTCCTCATACGGTTGCCCCACGACCTCAGCGACGATTGCCTTGTCACCTTCGTGATCACCATTCCATTGGCCGATGAGAATGAGGGAGACAAGGGAATGGGGCGTAGATAATGAGGCCCAGTCAAGTGTTGGTCCACCCGCGTCGTCAACCAATCTGCGACGCATGACCGGGAGACGCCGAGCAGTGCTTCGGACAAGCGCACGGGCCTTCGCATCACTAAGGCCCATGGTTGTCAACTCCTGGAGTGTCTCGTCCTGGCCAAGACTCGGTAGTGTTACACCAGCGCCGCCCGGTTCTTCGTGCTCACCCAACGGAGTCAGCACATGGTGCCCCCTTCCGACGGCTATTTGGGGAGCCACATTTCCGCCCGGGAAATTACGTACCAACATAAGGGGCGATGAATGCCCTTCAAGGCTTCTCCATGCGTCGGCATTCTCCACAACGACAGCCCTAGCCAAGAGTGTTGATCCCAAGTGAGTCTTATCGGCGTGAGCGCAGGCGGCTAGGAAAGCGATGGCCTCGTCCTTCGTGTCGCCTTGCACGTAGTAGTGATCGGGTTGACCTTGCAGCCACTTGTACGTTCTATCCGCCTGATCTCGGCGGCCTGCCAATAGCAATTGAGGCGAAATTCGAGGATTGGCTACTATTGACCAGTTTCCCCACCATTCGTCCAGTGGGAGGACTCCAGTAGCAGGAAGCTTGCCTATCAGGCGGGCAAACCAGTGTGCGACGGCAGGCGCTTGTTGGAGCCATGCCACCAGATCGTCAGCGTTCAGCACCCGAACATCGGCCCACTCGCATTCCTCACGGCGATCGCTGACCCATTTGTCCTTGTCACCAACCGCACTGTCCCACCTTCTCGGAGTAACGAACACAAACTTTGTGGTAGGGACATCCACACCCTTCGAATTCTTCACACGTTTTTCGTAGTTTTCGGTCGCCTTGCGTCTAGGATCCTTACTGCAACTCAACTCCCAAGCAGAACCGCCATCAGGCACCCATGCGTTTCCGTTTTCTACAACGAGCAAGCCGTCCCAACCAGGCCGCCATACCGAACTGCCGCTTGGCGTATGGACTAAAGAGGACATGGGGACGGTGGCTAGTACTAGCCGCCGTAGGAGCTCCGGCAACTGATGCGGCGCGTCGGGCTTATCTGCCCAGTGAGCGATGTCGGAAGGATCGAAGGCGATCATAGCCTATAGCGTATGCCTTGTACTTATTACATTACAACACGTGTTGACTTAATGGTGGAACACGGACAGGATTGCTATATGGCTTCTATCGATGCGTTGGCTGATGTCTACCAAGGTCTCGCAAGGTCGGGGCGCGGAGCCGGTGCAAGGCTCGGTGATTGGAAGTTGCGGATCGTCGAGAGCAGCGATTTGCGCAGTGACGGCTGGCTGGACTTTAATGGCCTCCAGAAGGTCGGCCTTGTCCATGGAGTACGTACCGAGCGGCATCTGCTGCGACCATTCGACCTGCTGGTGACTGCACGGTCCGGGTCAGTTCAAGTCGCGCTTGTGCCGCCTGATGTGTCAAGGACCGTGGCAGGCATAACCTTGTTGGTGGTACGGCCCAGAGAACCGGAACGCGGAATTGGTCACTGGCTGTGGTATTTCCTGACCTCGGCTCATGGCCGGGTGCAAGTGGCCAGACACACGACTGTCAGCGCTACCCTCAAGTCTCTGTCTGCCAGAAGCCTCGGCACGATCAAGGTTCCCGTGCCGTCAGCCGACGAACTCGAAGCAGTGGCACGTCTCGTGGAAGCGTCGGAGGCAGCGTATATGTCGGCGATCGAGGCGGCCCAACTACGTCGTCAGGTGCTTCGCGACTCGATGGTACATGAGATTGGATACAGGGCCGCGAAGTTAGCTTAAAGGAGAAGCGCATGACCTTGACCAGACAGGAACTCGAGTCAAAGCTTTGGCAGGCTGCCGACATCCTACGTGGGCAGATCGACGCCGCCGATTACAAGAACTACATTTTCTCTATCCTCTTTCTGAAGCGACTCTCCGACCGCTTCGACGAGGAGGTGGAGAACGCAGCCGCGCTGGGTGTTGCTCGCAATGTGGCTCTCAACGACCGGGATGAGCACGAGTTTTTTGTCCCCGAATCGGCCCGGTGGAGGGCGATCTCCAGCGCTTCCATGAATCTGGGCGAGACGCTCAATACGGCCAGCCACGTCATCGAGGACGCCAACACTCCCAGACTAGACGGTGTGCTGGCTGGCACAAATTGGAACGATGAGTCAAGACTTGGCAGCCCTGCTAACCGGGAGCGGATCATCCGCAGCCTGCTCAACCACTTCGGCGGCCTTGATCTGCGAGACGAGAACCTGCGAGAGGACTCGGCCGGAGGGGGCAATGTCTTGGGCGACGCCTACGAGTATCTGATAAACAGGTTTGCCGACGACGCAGGAAAGAAGGGGGGCGAGTTCTACACACCGCGCGGGGTGGTGCGCCTCATCATCGAGCTTCTACAGCCGCGTGAGGGGATGCGTGTCTGCGACCCCACGGCTGGCTCGGGGGGAATGCTCATCTACACCGCCCAATTCGTGCAGGAGCAGGGCGGCGACCGGCGGAACTTGGTGCTCCACGGACAGGAGCGGAACCTGGGCACGTTGGCTGCTGGCAAGCTCAACCTGCTGCTACATGGGCTTTCCGCCGCCCGCTTGGAGGCAGGCGATGTAATCGCCGAACCGGGATTGGTCGACCCTTCAGGACGGCTCCTCTCCTATGATCGCGTCATCGCCAATCCGCCCTTCAGCCTCAAGAACTGGGGGCACGATTTCGCGCCTAGCGACCCCCATCATCGCTTCGACCGCTACGGAGCCATTCCGCCCAGGACCAGGGGAGATCTCGCATTCCTGCTCCACATGCTGTCGGTGAGCAACAGCAAGGGCATGGTAGGAGTCGTGATGCCCCACGGCATCCTATTCCGAGGTGGCGCAGAGAGGAAGATACGCAGGGGGATCGTGGAGGCAGACCTGTTCGATGCGGTCATCGGACTGGCCCCCAACCTTTTCTCAGGAGCCAGTATCCCGGTGGCCATCTGCGTGCTGAACAAGGCTAAGCCGCTAGAGCGACGCGGCAGGGTGCTGTTTGTGAACGCCGCGCAGGAAGGCTATTTCCGGCAGGGCAAGGCGCGCAACTATCTCAACCATGAGCACATCGGCAAGATTGTTGACTCATACAAGGTGTTTGAGGACGTGGAGAGGTTCGCCCATGTCGCGGATCTCGAGGAGATACAGAGTAACGACTTCAACCTCAACATCAGCCGCTACGTGGACACCACGGAGCCGGTGGAGGTCATGCCGGTAGAGGAGGCACTGGTTCAACTGAGAGATGCGGAGCGGCGGCGTGATGAGGCGGTGGCCAGGATGGACGAGTTGCTGGCGGAGATGGGCTATGCCAGGTAGGAGGCTTGGCGGACCATGCCGGTCATACTGGGAGGGGCCTACCGGTTCTTCTTCTACACCAGCGACAGGGGAGAGTTTGCACACATTCACGTTGAACGTGATGACCGCATCGCCAAGTTCTGGCTGGAGCCGATCAGGCTTTAGCAGACAGGCGGTTTGAGGCGGCATGAAATACCCCCGCATCGAGAGGATGGTAGAGGAGAAACCAGATTTCGTTTCTGGAGGCTTGGAATGAACGTTTCAACTCTTAAGGTGAGTGTTCCGGAGGCCATGAAGGTCAAGGTGACCGACGATAGCTTGACCGCCGAGCTTTCCGACGGACGGACCGTGTCGGTGCCGGTGTCTTTGTGTCCCAGGCTCATTCTTGCCACGTCAGAGGAGCGCCACAATTGGCGACTCATCGGCGCTGGCGAAGGCATCCACTGGACGGATCTCGATGAGGACATTAGCGTCGAGATGCTGCTGGGCGGCTGGCCTTCGGGAGAAAGCCAGAGGTCGTTCAAACGCTGGCTGGAAGCAAAGCGGGCAGGACTTCCCTTGACCATCCACGAACTACGCCCAACCGCGGAATAAGAGGACTGAGCAGGCTCCATGGGAAGCAAAGTCGAGAATGGCACAATCCCTGACGGCTGGCGCATGGTGCGGCTGGGGGACGTGGCACAGGTCGGTTTCAGCGGCGTCGATAAGAGAACTGTGGAAGGGGAACACCCTGTCGAATTGTGCAACTACACAGACGTCTTCTATAACCGCCGCATCCGACCTGGAATGGACTTCATGGCCGCTACTGCTACTCCGCTAGAGTGTGAGCGATGGGCCCTAAGAAAGGGGGATGTTCTATTCACCAAGGACTCAGAGACTGCCGACGAGATTGGCATTCCCGCCTACGTGACAGAAGACATGAGTGGGGTTCTGTGCGGCTACCACCTAGGCTTAGCTCGCCCGAACAACGGGACAGTCTGTGGACCATTTCTCGCCAGAGCCTTGGCGTCCCGACAGTGTGCACGAGAGTTTACCAGGAGAGCAAATGGCATTACTCGGTTCGGGTTAACGTTGGAGGCTACTCGCAATCTCCCCGTCCTTCTCCCTCCCCCAACCGAGCAGCGGGCCATCGCCGCCGTGTTGGACTCTATCGACGATGCGATAGAGCGGACGGATGCGGTCATCGCCGCCACCGAGCAGTTGCGCGACTCCCTGCTTCACGAACTTCTCACCCGCGGCGTCCCCGGCTGGCACACGGAGTGGAAGGACACTCCTAGCGTGGGTACGATACCGGCCAACTGGAAAGTGGCGCGGCTGGGGCAGGTATGCACGCTCCAGAGAGGAAGGGATCTTCCGGTCCAGGATCGTTTATGTGGAGCCATCCCCGTTTATGGTTCTAACGGCGTCTTGGACTATCACTCAAAGGCATTTCAAAGCGGGCCGGGAGTCATCACAGGACGAAGCGGAACGATAGGTATTGTCTACTATTCGGAGGGTCCATACTGGCCACTAAACACCACCCTCCATGTACGAGATTTTCATGGAAACCATGAAAGGTACATTTACTACTTCCTCAGCCATTTAGGATTGAAGCGCTTTTCGGCCTCTACTGGTGTGCCATCACTCAATAGGAACTTCGTACACCCCCAGCTTGTCGCAATCCCACCCCTTACGGAGCAGCAGGACATAGCGGCCGTGCTGGATGGCGTAGATGCGGCTTTTGAGCGGGGACGTGGGGAGCGGAAGAGATTGCAAGCTTCGAAAGCATCGGCTTCGGACGCGCTATTGACGGGTCGGGTACGGGTAGCCCAAGAGTAAGGATGACGAACCTTGTCATACTTCCACGTGAGGATAACAACCAAGTCTGGAAAACAGAAACTCTACATTGAACTGGATGTAGGTCCTGACCAACTGGAATCGCGCTTCTTGGAACCTTACAGACTTGGTAGACCAATGGTAGTTGCAGGTAAGTCCGTCAACTCATCCGATTTAGACCGCATCCAGATATACGAAACTCCACACGACTCGAACGGTGTCAATGCAGAAATACTCGCCAATGACAGGGCTAGCAATGTCATTAGGTTCGTTGACACTAAGGGGCGACTGGATCCTTCGATTCTCTCCCAGCACGGTGTTGACGTCACAAAGCAGTACATAGATGGTCCGCCAGGCCATGTCGCTGCGACGCTAAGTGAGGGAACCAAAGTTGTGCGGCCCGCGACAAACGCCCGCGAAGTGTTCGTCGTTTTCGGCAGGAACATGGCTGCGCGGGATGCCCTCTTCGAATTCCTAAGGGCATTAGACCTCCACCCAGTGGAATGGTCCGAGGCCGTAAGCGAAACGGGAAAGGCGTCGCCCTACATCGGGGAGATATTGGATGCTGCCTTCTCGCGGGCACACGCGATCGTGGTTCTCTTTACGCCGGATGATGAGGCTAGACTCAAGGAACTGTACCGAGCCGAAAGCGAACCCACACACGAAACTCAACTCACTGGTCAAGCAAGGCCAAACGTTCTATTTGAGGCAGGGATGGCGATGGGCAGGTCGGAAGACAGGACGGTTCTTGTGGAACTTGGGGACTTGCGGCCATTCAGCGACATCGGTGGTCGCCATACGATCCGGCTCGACAACTCCTCTCAACGTCGTCAGGAATTAGCACAACGGTTGAAGGTGGCAGGCTGTCCGGTCAACCTAGAAGGAACTGACTGGCACAGGGCGGGAGATTTTGAGGCATCCATTGTCCACACCGTAGAAGAACCTCCAGCCTCATCGAACATTGATGAAAAACCATCGACATTTCCTGAGCCTCCGGGACTCTCGGATGATGCGCAAGAGCTCTTGGTTGAAGCAGCGAAGGACAGGAATCGGCTAATAGTTGTGCTCAGTACTTCGGCCGGTGGCGCCCTTAGGACTAATGGAAAGCACTTTGGGGAAATGGGCGATATGAAATCACTGGCCAAGTGGGAAGCCGCCATAAGGGAACTACTTATCGATCAGCTTATCGAACCCTATAGCGGAAGCGGAAAAGGTGAAGCGTACGAGGTCACGCATAAGGGGTTCCAGGTTGCTGACTCCCTTGCCGAGAACTAGGTTTTGAACAAGGCGCAAGAGTCAGCTGCATGACCACGGCTGCCAAACTCAATGAGTTCAACAACCACCGAGGAGTTGTAGCAAATGATCAACAGAGATGAAGCCCTCGACTTGCTGAGAATACACAAGCCGGTGCTTGCTGAGCGCTTTGGCGTCACCGAACTCGCTCTGTTTGGCTCTTTGGCCCGGGATGAGGACACAGACACCAGCGACGTGGACATACTGGTGCGCTTTCGGGGACCCGCCGGGTGGAAATCATACTTTGGTGTGCAGTTCTATATTGAGGACCTACTGGGCCGCCGGGTTGATCTAGTGACCGACAAAGCCCTGCGACCGGAGATACGTCCTCACGTAGAGCGGGAGGCGGTGGATGTCTAATGACGCCGAGGCGGCTCGGGGCTGGAAGCTATACGTGGAGGACATGATCGAATTTGGACAACGCGTCCTGTCCTACGCTGTCGGCCTCGACCAAGATGGATTCCTTGCGGACAGACGCACCTACGACGCGACCATGCGCAATATCGAGTTGATTGGTGAGGCGGCGACGCACATCCCTGAGGTCGTCCGCGAATCCTATCCGGAAATCGAATGGCGGAGCATCATAGGAGCCCGGAACCGCGTTGCCCACGCCTACCTAGGCATGGACGACGACGTTGTGTGGGACATTGTTCAGACCGCCATACCAGACCTGCTTCCCAAGCTGCGGCATTTGCTGGACTCTTCCAGGTGAAGTCTCGATGACCACCCCCGCCAAGCTCAACGAGTTCAACCACGCCGAAGTCCCAGCGCGTCGGTTGCTGGAGAAGCTGGGGTGGACCTATGTACCGCGGACAGAACTGGCGGTGGAACGTGGGGGAGAAAGAGAGGTGTTGCTAAAGGGACGTCTGCGAGCCGCCCTTCTGCGCCTAAACGAGTGGATGACCGATGCCCAAGCCGACCGGGTGATCTCCGACCTAGAGCACATCGACGCGACGGGCATGGCCCGCAACCAAGCGGTCCACGAGTACCTGACCTACGGGATGCCCCTGAGCGTGGACGGGCCACGTGAGAGAGAATCGCGTACAGTCCGTTTCTTCGACTTCGATCATCCAGTGGGCGGGCTGAACGAATACGTCGTGACAACGCAGTTCCGTGTCCGCCGGGGCAACGAGCGGGACGACGCCGAAGACGACGAGCGAATGGTCATCCCAGACCTTGTGCTGTTCGTCAACGGCATCCCATTGGTGGTGATGGAGGCGAAGTCGCCCTCGCTGCTGGATGTGTGGAAGTCCCAAGCGGTGCGGCAACTGCGGCGCTACCAGGAGGCCGGGCCAGAGTGGCACGGCGCTGGCGCGCTCGATCTCTTCTACTACAACCTGCTGTGTGTGATCCACTGCGGGGCTTCCGCAGCTTACGCCACATACGGCGCCCCAGAGAATGCCTACTTCGAGTGGAAGTCAACGCTGCCATACACCGAGGATGAAGTTCGCGAGCGCTTTGACGTCGAACCTAGGGGGCAGGTGCAACTGATCGTCGGCCTGCTGTCTCCGGCGACCCTGCTGGATGTCTTGCGCGATTACGTGGTCTACGAGCCGGAGCGGGGACGGCTGGTCAAGAAGCTGCCCCGCTACCAGCAGTACCGCGCTGTCCGCGCAGCCCTGAGCCGCCTCACTTCGGGATTGAAGCCGGAGGAGCGGGGCGGAGTGGTCTGGCACACGCAGGGGTCTGGCAAATCGCTGACCATGCTATGGCTGGCCACGAAGCTGCGTCGCACTCCGTGCCTAGGCAATCCCACCATCGTGGTGGTTACGGATCGCCGACAACTGGACCGCCAGATCGCCAACACCTTCGAACGCTGTGGCTTCCCCGCGCCGGAGAGAATTGATCGGTCGCGCCCTGAGCCGCCGGAGCGTCGGGCGCGCCGCCGGATGCAAAAGCCGGACCAACGCGAGCCTCTCGACCTGCAAAGCGTCCTCAGACAGGGCGGAAGCCGCACGGCAATGACGACTATCCACAAGTTCGAGGAGGCATTGACGGCCCCAGAAGGCAAGCTCGACATGCTCAACGCCTCCGAGAACGTCATCGTCATGGTGGACGAAGCGCACCGCACGCAATACGGCATTCTCGGCGGGCGCATGTCCAAAGCACTGCCCAATGCGGTCCTCGTGGGCTTCACCGGCACGCCAATAGAGAAGGATTTCAAGCGCAGCACCATAGGGCGATTCGGTCCCCTCATCGACGCTTATACCATCCCGCAGTCGGTGGCGGATGGCGCGACGGTGCCGATCTTCTACGAGGCGCGTCTGCCCGAGTTGGCCATTGAGGGACCAGAGACCCTAGACAGGTTGTATGAGGCCATGTTCGGCGACGAGCCGCCCGCAGTCCAAGCGCAGATTCGCCGCCGCTACGCCAATAGGGAGACGGTGGCCGAGGCTGAGCGGCGCATCGAGATGATTGCGTTAGACATCGCCGAACACTTCAACGGGAAGGTGCGGCCCAACGGGTTTAAGGCGCAGGTCGTCGCGACGAGCCGGACTGCTGCCCTGCGGTACTCCGAGCGTCTGAACAGCTTCGGGCTGCGCGCATATCCCATCATCACGGCGGGACCCAACGACGGGCCGGAGTTTAAGGTAGCCCGCGAGCTCGACCAAGAGCAAGTCGTCAATGCTTTTGTCGACCCCGAGGGAGAGCCCGAGGCACTGGTCGTAGTTGACATGCTGCTGACGGGTTTTGACGCGCCGGTGGAGCAGGTGCTGTACCTAGACAGGGCGCTACGGGAGCATGGGCTGCTTCAAGCCATTGCCAGGGTGAACCGGCGCTTCTTCCACCAGCGAGACGGGGTTCCCACCGAAAAGACCCACGGCCTGGTCGTCGACTACCACGGCATCTCCCGGGACTTGGAGGAGGCGCTCTCGACCTTCGACTGGCCGGACGTGCAAGACACGATGAGCGAGATGGATGAGAACCCGGCGCTCGTCATAGAGGCGGCGGTGGTCCAGGTGGAGTCGCATTTCGGAGGGTGTGACCTGAGCAACACATGGGCGTGCGTCAGCGTCTTCGCGCCGGACGCGTCTACGGAAGGCAACTTCAAGGCCGACCTGTTCGAGCGATTCAACGCGGACTATAGCCGGCTCTCGCGCCTCATGGACCGCTTCCTTCCCGATCCGCTAGCACTAGAATACACGGACCGGTTGGCGCGGCTCACAGAGATACGCGCCTACGCTCGTGCCCAGTTCCTTCGCGAGGACGCCGACGTGGACTGGACAGAGATTGGGGCCAAGGTGAAGAAGCTCGTGGACGAACGCATCAGCGCCCAGGTGCGGGAGTTGATGCGGCCGGTGTCGATCCTCGACCAGAACTTCGAACAGAAGATTGCCGCCCTTCCCCATGACGAGGCCCGGGCCTCGATCATGGAACACGCGATCAGGGCGCAGATACACGAGCGCCTAGCCGACAATCCTGCTTTCTTCGAGAAGCTCTCGGCGCAGCTTGCACGCATCATAGAAGACTTTCGCCACCGGCTGATAGATTCGGCTGAAGCATGCCGCCGCCTTTCTCTGCTACGGCATCATGCCCAAAGCGAAGCTGACATTGCCGCCGAGTTCGGCCTGACTCCCGTGTCCTTCGCCATCTACGAACTGCTAGATGCACGCCCTCAAGAGGTCGCGTCCCCAGCAGACGTGTGGGAAGAACAGGTCCCATATCTAGCACGGTTCAATCAGGAGATGAAGACAGTCGCCTTGCAAGTCGAAGCGGCGATCCTACGTCACACCGGCGTCGTCGACTGGCAGTCTAACGCTGAGATCAAGCGGCTGATGCGGCGGGACATCAAACGAGAGCTTAGGCCCACCGGCGACTATACCGAAGAGCAATTGGACGGGCTGGCAAACCGGATTGTTGAATTGGCTCGCCGGAGGAGCGGGCAGTGAGGGAGCGAGCCCATATTCGCTTTGGCAACACGACGATCAAGTACAAGGTGCGCCGCAGCGAACGGCGCAGGAAAACGGTGCAAATCACGATGGACGGCGGCGATGTGCAGGTTGTCGCACCCATGACGACGCCTGACAGCGAGTTGCAGGCCATCGTGCGCAAGCGAGCTCCTTGGATACTTCGCCATGCTTCCGAGGCAATGTTAGAAGCCGCGCCCAAGCGTTTTGTCAGCGGCGAGACATTGCCGTATCTAGGCCGAAACCTCCGCATGACCGTCGAAACAGCGGACGTGCGGTCTCCTAAAGTCCGCTTCGACCACTGGCGCTTTCGGATCACGGTGCCAAAGACCCTGAGAGGAGGCGACCACTACGAGACGACTCGCCGTGCGGTCGTCAGTTGGTACCGGGATCGGGCTGCCGAGCGGCTGCCGGGCGTTGTTGAACGCTGGTGGCCCCGATTGGGCCGTGGCGGTATGCCGCAGATACTCGTGCGCGACCAGCGCCAACGCTGGGGTAGTTGCGCGCCCGATGGAACGCTCCGCTTCAACTGGCGGGCCACTATGCTTCCTCCAGTGCTTATGGAGTACGTCGTTGTCCACGAGTTGGCTCACCTGACCCATAGGAACCACTCGACGAATTATTGGAGCCTAGTGTCCAAGGCGATGCCGGACGCGCAGCAGCGTCGGCGGCGACTTCGCGAAACAGGGCGTACGCTTCCCCTGTAAGCGCCGCGGGCGACATTCCCTTGATGACTTTTGACTGTCGGGTCGTGCGTCAGTTTCAAATGAGGTGTACGAGGTGGAATCAGATCGATTGTTCGGCTGGGTCGAGTTCTACAGGGAATTTGCAGACAGGCTGCTTGAACACAAGAGCGACCGGAGACAGTTGGTCGCCAGGGTTCGCGAGGTCTGCAACAATCTCGGCCTTGGTTACCTAGACAGAGTTGCGATGGCTGATCCTAGCACGGGACTCCCGGACATTTGTCCCTTCACCACCATGGGGACATTTAACCGGGGTATATCGACCGCTAATCGCAAGACTATTGCAAGCGAGCTAGCTCAGTTCCTAGGAGTCACCCAACAAGTACCGGATGCCTTTGGAGGCATACCCACTCTGGACAATCAGAATTCTGTGGTGTTCTGGAATCTCAGGGATGTCGGTCCTCTGTGGCACTTGTTTGAGGACGCAATACGACTGGCTGACACTGGCAGCGAAAACAGCCGGCTGTCGTTCTTGGAGTCTTACAGCCGAGTATTCGAGGGGAAAGGAATCGGTCGAAAGCTGACAATTGGCCTCTTCTGGGCTCGCCCTGAACGATTCTTGTCTTTGGATAGCCGCTCGGAAGGATACATCAAGGATACCTTGAGAATCCCCCTGTCTAGGCGAATGCCGATTCCGGGTAGCAAATACCTAGAGCTTGTAGACCGGCTAGAGCAGCGCTTTAGGGAGCCCGATTCTCCGATTCACTCCTTCTACGAACTTGCTTGGGGTGCCTACGAACCCGCAGAGCCCAGAGCGAACTCAGCGGTATGGCTGGTACGCGCAGGCCGTAAAGGTGAATTCGAAGATGCCGTTTTCAGGCATGGCCTGGCGATTGTCGACTGGGGTGCGCCTGACCTGACAGGAGCTGTGGACAAGGATGCTGTGGAGGAACTGGTGAGACGGGCAGATCCCACCGCTAAGGATGGCAGCATAAGGATCGCTGCGGGCCAACTCTCGTCTTTCCTGCTGCAAATGAGGGAAGGCGACATTGTGGTTTTGCCCTTGAAGGCCCAACACTCCCTGGTGGCTCTGGGTCGCATCACGGGACCATACAAGTATCGAGAGGTTGAGGGCTACTGGTATCACACACGCGAGGTCAAGTGGATTCGCAGGGACGTAAACCGATCCGATTTTGGAGAGGAACTGAAAGGCTTCCTTGGCGGGCGGACAACGATTGCTCGTTTGAAGAGCAATGAAGGTGAACGGCGAGTAGCAACTCTGCTAGAAGGGATCAAGGGCGCTGCAACAGCAGATGGGCCCCAGAGACAAGCAACGGCAGCTTACACCGAGCCAAGCTTCGAAACAATTCGGTCGAGTATCGAAGCCGAAGGGCTAGTTATCGATGATCGGACGCTTCGACGCTTCCACCTGTCCCTGCGCTCTCGTGGATTCGTCATTCTGTCTGGTATCTCAGGGACTGGGAAGACATGGCTCGCGCAGGCGTATGCACGTGCTGTAGGTGGGTGTGAGCTTCTGGTGCCGGTGGCGCCCAACTGGACGACGAACGAAGACCTGCTCGGTTATCTGAACCCAATCTCGGGCGTTTATCACGACACGGAATTTAGCAATTTCCTGAGGGAAGCGGCCCTCGAATGGGATTCAGCGGTTGCTGAGGAGCGGGAACCGATTCCCAATTTTCTGATACTCGACGAGATGAACCTCGCGCGAGTCGAGTACTACTTCGCCACCTTCCTTTCCAAGATAGAAGTGAGGCAAAGGCAGGGGACAGCAGATGTCCAACTCGGTGAGGAGGCAGTGCAACTAACGCCAAACCTCAAGTTTGTCGGTACCGTGAATGTGGATGAGACCACCCACGGGTTCGCCGACAAAGTCTACGACCGGGCGCAGCTCGTTGAGCTTGAAGCACCACGCGAGGCTATCCTTCGCCACCTTGGAGACTCGCCGCTTGCCGAACCACTGCTGTCAGCTTGGGAAGCGCTTCAGGAGGTCGCACCTTTCGCGTTCAGGGTCATCGATGACATCAAAGCTTATGTGGAAGGAGCCGAAGCGTTAGGGGTCGTAACTGAGGAGGCTCTCGATGAGCAGATGCTCCAGAAGCTTCTCCCCAAAATACACGGCATCGACCCGCGCATCGAGCAATCCTTGACTAGGTTCATCGAACTGTGTGCCGACCGCTTCCCTTTGAGTGCCGAGAAGGCAGGCAATATGCGAACTCGCTTCAACGATCATGGTTCAGCCAGTTACTTCGCCTGAGCTTCGGTTCGTAGACGGGTCCGGTGAGCCAGCGGGCTTTCCCCGCGAATGGGAGCCGTCGACGCTTGAGATATGCGTCAATCCGGCGGAGTGGCAACGAGGACAACTCAGACTGCAGGGAGAGTTATTCGCAAGCGCAAAGGCGACTCCCTCATGGTGTAACACGGTAAACGTCGAGTGGCCCCGATCAGGCCCAGGAAACTACCTCATCGAGTTTGAAGCCCCGTCCGGTTCCGCTTCTATGCGGTTCACAATTCGGTCGGGGAAATTGAGCAGCGAAGCTCTCTCGCGCACTGTCGACGCCCTGGAATCGGGTCTGCCTGCGTCGATTGCTGTTGGCCTTCAGCGATTGGGAGCGCTGCAAGGAATGCGATTGCTTCCTCCTGGCCAGTCGACGCTTGCGCAGGAGATCCTACGTTTACGACGGGCGGTGCTGGGTACCCCAGAGCGACCTGGATTGGCGCGGTCGCTACTGAGCATCTCGCGTGACCCGCATCGAATCTCTCGCTCCGAAGACGTTTGGACGCGAGCAGAAAGAGTCCGACGGC
Organism: Dehalococcoidia bacterium; assembly: GCA_965207145.1. Classification (GTDB taxonomy): domain Bacteria; phylum Chloroflexota; class Dehalococcoidia; order Lucifugimonadales; family UBA2962; genus CAUZIR01. The sequence continues at coordinate 2,625,792 of OZ242262.1, forward strand.
CCCAGCCAACACGCCTCGCGCTGGCCGTCGCCGCAGCTGGCAATGTATCTGAAGATCGAAAACTGCGTAGACTGATCGACCAACGAGTCGAACACACAGCCGACGTCTATGAAAATCGGCTCCTCAAGACCTTTGTTGGGGAGGTCGCTACCAGGCTCCGACGCCTCCTCTCGGAAGTCGGCGAACGGGAGGCAGAACTCGCCCAGCTAGAAGCGCTTAGATCCGAACTCAGTAGCGCCGAGCGGTCCGCTGCCTTTATATCCGAGGTCAGCACCCCTCGTGATCTTCCCATAGTGTTAACTATGGTGCTCCTGAATCGACCGGAGTATCGCGCGGTTCTAGACGGATTGGTCGAATTCCGCCGAAGCGTTGCCGTCCACCTTGAAGACGAGGCGCTCGACGCCCCGCTGCGGAACCTCCCCTACCTCTATCAGCGTTGGTGTTTGCTTGAGGTCATTGATGCCGTTACTCGCGTAGCAGGGAAACAAGGATTCCGAGTTGCTGAGCAGCGACTTTCGCGCCGGCGGCAGGCGGCATTGTTCATCGAAGTGCTCCCTGGCGACGAACCGCTCATCCGGTATCGGCATGATGAGTGTGGGACCGAAGCAATTCTCAGCCACGAACGGACATTCCGTAGGACCGGGTCGCCTCATTCGGTGAGCTTTTCCCAACGCCCCGACATAGTTCTCGATGTTCGAGCGCCAGGATCAGTGCCACGACTGATCGTCTTCGATCCAAAGTACAAACTGGACAGCGAAGAGAATGATGCTGAGGTGCCGACTGGACATCCCAAGAAATCAGACATCGACAAAATGCATGCATATCGTGACGCAATACGCGGAGAGAATGGTGAGCGAGTGATCGAGTACGCAGCCATCTTATACCCGGGCCCCAGTCGCCACTTCGGGGATGACGTTGCGGCGCTTGAGGCGGTCGCGGGACGTGAGATTGACCTCCGGGTGGAGCTCGATGCGGTATTGGGCGGCGCACTTGAGGCGGGCTGACGGTAAGAGAACTACCTGAGGCTCCAAACTTGCCCTTCGACTCCTTATCCAGTTGGAAGGTTCTTGTGCTGGGCAAGTGAAAAGGGTCAAAGCACTGCCCCTTTGAGCTGGCATGGATCCACCTACGCTCTTGCGGCCCTCCCGTACGATGAGCCGCTCCTTACTGCCTCAGCTGGCTAAACTACGAGAAGACGCTACGGGATGTCGGGTAGTCCGCTGCCGCATTGGAATGATCAATAGATTCGAGTAGAGGGTGAACAGAACTTGCCTCATGAGCGCCGAGAGGCCAGATGTCCATCTGGTTCCGTGAAGTTCGAAACGCATGCACATCACCGGCAGGAAGGTCGGCTCATTGGCGGTTAGGCTCGTCTCCTAGAACATCGACGGCAGGACGGATCCCTGGCACTGTCTGATCGCTATGGACGCCGATGTCGCTCTCCTGCAGGAGGCGGATCGCCCACCGGAGGAGCTAGGCCGACCGATTGACGTCGATCCCGCTCCCCAGACAACCGTTGGATGGACCGGGCGGACCCGCAGGACGGCGATAGCAAGGCTCTCCGATCAAGTGGAGGTGGCATGGATTACACCAGGGCAATGGAGGATGCGAGCCGGGGTGAGTTCGCCGTCAGCCGTCCCGGGACCGTAACCGCAGCGCAAGTGTCGGCCCCCGGGGTCGAGCCATTCGTGGCCGTGTCCATGTATTCATTGTGGGAGGCGCCACACGCCTCGACGGGCATCGGTTGGATCGTCTCGGACGCGTCGGCCCACCGCGTGGTCTCGGACCTCTCCACGTTCATCAGCACGCAGGATGGCCACCGGATCCTGGCTGCCGGCGATCTCAACATACTTCGGGGACATGGGGAGGACGGTAGCGAGTACTGGGCCGGACGATACGGGACGGTGCTTGACAGGATGGATGCGCTGGGACTCGCATTCGTGGGCCCGCAGTCGCCCAACGGGCGGCAGGCCGATCCATGGCCCGACGAACTGCCCCCCGACAGCAGAAACGTCCCCATGTACTACCCGAGGGGCCGGGGGCCGATCACCGCCACCCGCCAGCTGGACTTCGTCTTTGCGTCCAAGGGAATGGCCGATTCCGTGCGAGTGCGCGCTCTGAACGATCCCGCTAGCTGGGGGCCCAGCGACCACTGCCGCATCGAGATCGAGGTCTCTTGACGTCTAGGAGACCACACTTGCGGGGAGCGTAGATGCCAAACGGGGGAATACAGCCGGTAGGCGATGCGGCGGTGGTCGGCGTGGAGGATGAGGGGCAATGGATTGCGCTGGCCCTCGCGCTCGGCAGCTTCAGGGTCGTGATCGTCGACTCGTCGCGGGAGAATCTAGACAGGGCGCTCGACGACGTCCGTAATGAGCTCGGCAGCCTCGAACAACAGGGAATGGTGGACCGACGGGCAGCGGAGCGGGCTCAGCAGCACCTGGTGCCCAGCACGTCTATTGCGGGCGCCATGGGTGAGGTCGGCTTTGCCGTGGAGGCGATGGCAGATGATCTCGAGCTCAAGCGCGGGGTGCTGGCCGAACTCGACCTCCACTGTCCGGACCGGACCGTTCTTGCGAGCACCGGTTCATCCTTCAGTGTGAGCCACCTAGCCATCTCTACCAGTCGCCCGGACAGGGTCGTGGTAACCAGGTGGGGCAGCCCCGCCCATCTGGAACGCCGCGTGGAGATCGTTCCCGGGCCTACAACGTCCGAGAGAACGATCGATTGGACCAGGGGCGTGCTGGAATATATCGGCAAAGAGCCCGTCGCGGTGACGGCATGCACAGAACCGGCGAACTAACCCTACGTTGCCGATGACGCGATATCCGATAGGAAGTGACCGATACCTGATGGATCGCCGGGGTGACATGCATTGTCACTAGGGCTGGTCAACTGGAACGTGGAATGGGCCACGCCCCGTTCGCGGAAGTCGGCAGAGATCCTCAGGCGCATAGAGATGCACGACCCTGAGATCGTCTGCCTTACCGAGACCGACATCAGTCTGCTTTCAGGAGATGGCCATGCTATCTCCTCGCAGGGGGACTACGGGTACCCGGTCAAGGAGGGACGAAGGAAGATTCTGCTGTGGTCGAAACGACCGTGGGAGAAGGTCGATGACCTCGGGTCGTCGTGCATGCCGCCGGGCAGGTTCGTTTCCGGAACCACGGAAACGTCGCTGGGTGAGGTCACGGTCGCCGGCATCTGCATCCCCTGGTCCGGATCGCGCGTGAGGTGGACGACCGAGAAGCGCCGGATGTGGGAGGACCACCGCGAGTACCTTGAGGGCCTTGGCGGAGTGCTCGGGAGCATTTCCACAAGACCCCTGATCGTGATGGGCGACTTCAACCAGCGAGTCGGACAGGGCCACACCGTCCCGGCCGACTCTTGATCAGGCCATGCCACAAGGGACGACGATAGTTACATCGGCGATTGGTCTCAGGGGCCTCAGAAGCGTCGACCACATCGCCATCAGCGGTGACCTTGCCGCTGAGTCCACGGGCGTTATCGACAACATCGACGGAGAGCGCAGGCTATCGGACCATTTCGGGGTCTACGCCTATCTTTCGCGAAAGGACCGTTAGCAGCCGTCGGGCGGCCTCAGGGGGCCGGGCCGATCGCGTGTCGACTGCCGTCCGGGCACCCACCCAGACCTGAGAAACAATCGCCATTTCACTCCCGTTGCGCCGGGGTAGGCGATGCCCAAACGAGCGTCATGGTCGCCCTTGCCGTGGCCGGGTAACCCCCGGCGCAAGGATCTCCAATCCACAGGTCCGCAGACCCTGTGCAGAACAGCCAGCGAGACCACAACCGACGATACGGACGAAATTAGACAAGTCGCTCATACGTTCTGCTAGACTCCATCTGTGACGATCTCCGAACGGCAACTGCTCGACGCTCTCAGCCGGATGCCCTTCGTCGACTCGGCGGAGCTGGCGGGCATCCTGGGACGACCGCACGCGACCGTCCACCGCAGGCTGACCCGCCTGCTGGCCGACGGCATCGTCGGCAGGGTGAGCCACGGCACCGCGCACCTGCCGTTGAGCAGGCGGTACTACCTGACGGCAAAGGGCATCGGCGAGGCCGCCGGGATTCTCGGCTTCGGGACGCCCTCGGACTTCGTGCGCGCCTACCCCGTGTCCCGGCAGTGGCTCACCCTGCTCATCCGCCGGATGGACGCCGTGGCCTCCATCTACCGCTTGGCCGCATCGCTCTGCCCGGGCATCGACGGACTCCGTTCGCACGTCGAGTTCCACCGCAGGGGACGCTTCGATGCCACGATCATCCTCCACGACGGCCGCAGCTTCGGCATCGTCCGCCAGGGGCTGGCCCTGCGGCGCCGGTCGCTCTACGACCGGCTGAGAGCCATAGCGAAATACCACTACACGCGTCGTCCCGATGCGGTGCTGATCCTGACTCCAAGTTTCTGGGAACTGCATCAGACGGCGAGGTTCTGCATGGACCGCCGGATCGACGACACATACATCGCCGCGGAGTCTAGGGACGCGCTCGAGAGACGGGACCTTCGTCTCTGGTGCGAACCAACGTGGCTGCTCGGCGGCAGGTTCTTCACCCTGGAGAAAGTCAGCTCCCACGGCAGTCCGGGGGGAGGGCTCCGAACAGAAACGCCGGAGCGTAAGCGGGCGTCCCTGCCCCGTCCCGAGCGCATGGTGCGTGATGCGCCCACCTTGCACCTCGCATCTTCGGAGAAGCGGACGCTCGACCTGATCACCGACCACCCGATGATTTCCCGCGAGCACCTTGCCCGCTGGCTCGGAGTCTCGGATGGACGGGTCAGCCAGACGATGCACAGCCTCGTGAGCACCTGGGGCTTTGTCGAGCGGCGAGGCAAGCGGGGCGACATTCGCTACACGCTGTCCGCCGAGGGAATTCGTTACGTCACCCACAGGGACCGCGCACAGCTCCCGACCACGCGGGGAACCTGGAGCACAGCGCTCACCATCGACAAACGGGGCAGGCGTCGTCACGTGGGCCACCGCATCGAAACCTGGGCGCGGCAGACAAAGCACGCAGACGGCATCACCTGGTTCCTGTCCAAACTGCAGGCCGAGTGCAGGGTCGATCCCGGTTCCGAGCTGCTCTGGTCCGTCCCCACCTCAAGGTCAGACCGGGCCTACAGACGGGGCGAGGCTGCCATCGCTCCCGACGCCGTGGTGGAGCTGGCCACCGTCGGCATCCGCATCCCCCTCTACATCGAGTACGAGCTGCGTGCCCGTCACCCCAGGGGAGTCCTCGCCCGTCTTGACCCCTACCAGAGCTACTACTGGTCGCCCGCACCGGAGGAAGACCTGCCCCCGTTCCCCGTCACGCTCTTCGTCGTTGACACCCGGGAGGTGGAGGACACCTACGTACGCACCGCAGCCCGCACAAAACGGATGTCGTTGCCCATCCTCGTGTCCTGTCTGCCCGCCCTGTCCGACACGGGAATACTTGGAAAGTCATGGCGCCCGCTGTGGGAGCCTGCATCACCGAGACTGCCCCTGTCCGGACTCAGCGCCTACCAGTGGGACTCGCTCTACCACCGGATGCGTCCTCGTCCTGTAGGAGGGGGATTGTCCCGTACGAGGCGATACGTCGATAGCGCTGACACAGCGCTCCCCTTCATGCCGGCCGGGGGGCACAAAACGGTACATCCGGCCCGGTTTCCGGGGTTCTTCGGGAGCCGCTGCGGGCCGAAACCACCTGCGAAACGGGGATGACGTATCGCCTGACCGGTCAGGGTCGAAAATGGGAACCCGCGCTAATGCAAGGGACGAGCCCGGGTACATTTTGTACCGCCCCTGTAGCCGCTGACGTGTCAGCCGATAGGGAGGCAAAGGGCCATGGATGAGCCTGTCCGCTGGGTCACGAAGGCGGAGGCCGCAGAGGAGCTGGAGATATCTCTCTCGACCCTGGACCGGAAGATCAGGACGGGTGAGATCGAGGTCCGCCGGGAGGGACGCCGGGTCTACGTGCCGATGCACGGGCCGGAGTACCTGGGCGACGATGAGCTGCTGCGCAGGGCCCTCGCCCGGGAGGATGTGCTTCAGCGCACCGTGCGGGAGCTGGAGCGTGGTATATCGGAGTTGCAGCGCAGATCGTCCGAGCTCAGGCGGGAGCGGGACGAGGCAAAGCAGGCTGCATCCGCCAGCCAACAGCCGTACTGGAAACTAAAGTGGGCGCACCAAAAGGAGATCACCGAGCACGGAGAGACGAAGGTGGTGCTCAACATCATGCGCGTGATCACCGTCGTGCTGCTCGTGGTCATCGGTCTGCTCACATGGCAATTGGTTACGTAGGAACAGCAAATGCCATATGAGTTCACAGTCAGCCAGACACTAATGGAGGGCAATCGACATTGACGACGCGATCTAAGAGGCATCACGAGGTGCCCGTATGGCTCTCCAAGCACTTTTGCGGGGACGACGACGAGATGCTGTGGATGGGTTTCAAGGACACTCGCGAAGTAAAGCTGGTCAACGTCAGAGACGCGTTCGTCAGAAAGAACGCGAACACGAGAACCAGCTATCAGAGTCGGCAGGACGGCACGTCTCAGCAGGTGAAGTCTGACCTTGACGAGAGGATCCTTCAGAAGTTCGATAGTCAGGCATCCAGCGCTGCCCGTGAGTTGATTGACTCTGCGAGACAGTGGAGAGACGCGGGGCCAACCGACCCGGGACTGTCGCAAGAGGCGGTGGAAGTCTGCAAGCGGGTCATCGTTGCGCAGGCTCGTAGAACGCGGGAATCGCAGGACAGGGTTGGCCTGAGCGAAGACAAGAATGAACTCTACATGGACCTGTATTTCAAACGGGCCGAGGAGGTCGGACAATGGCTGCCTCCCAGAGAATTTCTCCTGAAGGACCCTAGAGCGATGGCGGTGTTCGAGGTTATCTCTCAGAACACAAGAGCCGGTATGGCGTCCGGCAACCATCCAATTCTCGCTGACAAGGAAAAGGAGTTCTTGGCTCCTCGCGGACTGCACGTAGCGCTAATCAGTCCGACGACCACTGAGTTCGTCATCGGCAGTCATGGCATCACTGTCACGCAAGAACGGGGCTCATGGCTGCCGCTAGCTCCCGATGTCGCGATTTCATTCTCGAACAGACCCAGAAGCATTGGCTTAGGGATGTACACGAACGAATTCGTTGAGCAACACAATTTGGCAGCGCTCTCAATCAGCGCGCGAGTCGCCGGCCGGTCCAAAGGGACGGTTGGCGAGTTGCTTGCTACGCTGGACTGACCTCGTGATCGGCATAGATTGTTCGGCTGCCGACGCTATGGGCTGGTGACAGCGGTTTGGTCTGCCCCATTTCCGATTCCGAAGATCGCTGACCGCATGTCGTCGGGCTATGTTCGCCTTGGAGTTTCGCCCCAATACTCAACAACCCGCCATTTGTACCAAAATTCAAATTCATCAGATCTGTTGATAATACTACTGATATGGCATAGACTGATTCCGTGGTTCCGGCGAAGCCTCAAGGTTACAAGTTCAGTCCGGCGAGCATAGTGGCCCTCCGGAAACGTTTGCGCCTCTCACAAGGTCAAATGGCTGATCGGTTAGGCATCGCTCAGAACTCACTCTCTCGGTGGGAGACGGGCACGACGACCCCGGACGCCAAGTCTCTCGCTGCCATTCACTCTGTAGGTGCGGAGGAGGGAATCATGCCAGAGTTTTTTGTCAAAGAGGCCGTGAAAGAGCCTGTACAGGTGAGGGACACGGTTCTTGTTTACTGGGATATCCAGAACTTAGCCCCGTCTCTCTTGAACGTCGCTGACTGGGACACCTTCATCAAGGCAGAGGTACGCCGCCGCGTCCCTCAAGCCAGCAGAACGCTCTTCAAAGCGTTCTCTAACCCTACTCACCAACTTGCTACGAGCCAGCTAGAGAAGAAAGGGTGGCGAGTGTGGGAGGACCATGGTGACTGGGACGAGGAGATTTACGACCAAGCGATGAGCGACGCGGGGCAATCTCCTGGGCGCACCGTTGTATTCCTCATTACGACTGATGGAGACCACGCCGACACCGTGCAAGAGCTACGGCGGAGGGGTGCGCGGGTTTACCTGATTGCCCCGCCCACTGCAAGCACCACCTTGACCAATGTGGTTGGATCAAGGAGGTGGATTCGTCTGTCATAGGGCGGTCGGGTGCATGACGAGATGCTCGAGCAGGGGCCACCGTGAGCAGGCTCATCTGCGAAGCCCTCCCTAACTACGGCAGAACGTGAGTGCCTCAGCCATTCGGAACAAGAGGCTTCACTCTCGCCATGTGCAACAGGAAGCGTCACGGAGGATGACATGAACAAGCACCCACAGCCGCCCACGCCGGCGGCGCTATACGCCAGGGTGTCCGGCTACGGGCGAGATGCACCCCCTTAGGAGGTAAACGAAACCTACGATGTCCGACCATACAAGTCAGCCCTCTACTGCTACTTCGCTAACTTTGCCGTTGCTATTGACAGTCGTTCTTGGGATCGGCCTTTTTGCCCTCCTCGCATTCACTGCCAGAATAGAGACGGATGGACCTGTCGGTTTCCTAGCGCCATACAAGGACTACCTCTCCATCGGTTTCGTCGTCCTGTTGGGGCTTTCGGTCGTGCAGACCGGCACCAAGTGGGTGTCCGCCATCACTCAGAGGCGCATGTCATCAGATGCTTCCGGAGCCCAGCGAGTCATTGTGCGCCTGGTTGGATATGGGCTGATATTTTCCTTCGTGGTTTCCGTTTTGACCGACAACGCCGTGGCAGCATTGACAATGGGCAGCTTTGCAGGTCTGATCGCCGGCTTTGCCTCCCAGACCGTCATGGGAAACTTGGTGGCTGGACTCTTCATAGCTATCGGTCGGCCCATAGGACTTGGAGACAGCGTGACCATCAGCGGAAACTCTGGGACCGTGACCGACATAACCCTGATGCACATAGTCCTTGACGCAGATGATCGAAGAATTCTCATGCCAAGCTCCAAAGTGGTCAGCGCGGTTCTGGTAAAACACAAACTGAGTGATTGACGTCCCGCTACGGGCGCATGACGGCAAGGAGATTTTGAAGGGTCACCACCAGGCCAGCTTTCAATGAACCAGACCAACAGACCAAGGAGGGCAGCATGAAAAAGCACCTACAGCCACTCGCACCGGCGGCGCTCTACGCCAGGGTGTCCAGCGACAGGCAGGACGTGGACCTGTCCGTGTCCGCCCAGCTCAGGGCGCTCAGGGACTACGCCAATGCCAACGGCTACTCCGTCGCACGAGAGTTTGTCGACGAGGCCGAGAGCGGGCGCGTCGCAGACAGACCAAAGTTCAGGGAGATGATCGAGCAGGGCAGCCAGCCCAATGCTCCCTTCGAGGTCATCCTGGTCTGGAAATTCTCCCGCTTCACACGCAAGCGCGAGCACGCCGTCGCCTTCAAATCCCTGCTCAGACGAAAGGGCATCAGAGTCGTCTCCATTACCGAGCACGCAGACGACTCACCAACTGGCAAACTCATGGAGGCCATCATCGAGTCCGTCGACGAGTTCTACAGCGAGAATCTCGCCCAGGACGTAACCAGGGGCATGAGGGAATCCGCCTCACGCGGCTTCTTCCTCGGCTCAAAGGCCCCCTTCGGATACAGGAAGGTCAAGGTAAACGACGGGGCTAAGGAGCGTCCCACGCTCGAGGTCGATCCGGTCACCGGTCCCGTGGTGAGGGAGATATTCGAGAGTTCCCTGCGGGGCAACGGACTCAAGGAGATATGCAGGGAACTCAACGACCGGGGAATCACCAACAGGGGCAGGCGATGGCTGAAGGGCGGGCTACACTACCTGCTCACCAACGAGGCCTACACCGGAACCGCCGTCTGGGGCCGAACGACAAAGGGCGAGAGGGCCGTCGACCCGGTGAGGGTTGAGGGTGCTTGGCCTGCGCTAGTGTCGAGGAAGCTATTCGACGATGTGCAGCGAGCTTTGCGAAAGCGAGCGCCAAAGGTGACAAGGCCCGGCAGGGTCGGCAGCAGGTTCCTGCTCAGCGGTCTGCTCAGGTGCGGCGTCTGCGGTAGGCCTTACATCGGACAGGGCGCAAAGGGCGGTCAGTTCGCCTACTACGTCTGCGGAACACTGCTCAGGGAGGGCGCAGGCACGTGCAGCAATTCACGCTACCTGAACGCACCCAAGGTCGAGGACTTTGTCGTCGACAAGATCAGGGAGCGCATCCTCACCCAGGAGATCATCGTGAAGCTCGTACAGCTGGTGGCCGAGGAGGTCGACGCCATGGCCGGAGAGCTTTCCGGCAGGCTGGAGGCCATCGAGGCGGAGCTATCAGACGTTGGGCAGCGGCTTGAGAGGCTCTACGAGGCACTTGAGAAGAGTGATCTCACGCTGGAGGCCCTGTCGCCACGCATCCTGTCGCTCAGGCACCGCGAGGAGCAACTGATGGCTGCGCGAGACGACGCCTCCGCTCAGCTTGAGCAGCGAAGGGTGGAGCTTCCGACCACCGACGAGATCAGGGGGTACGTTTCGGACTTCCGGGAGCTCCTGCAGGAGGGGACTTTCCCCGAGCGCAAGTCGCTCATCCGCAACTTCATCAAGGGTATTGAGGTGGCCGGGTGCGAGGCCACGCTGACGTACACCATACCTATGCCCAACGACGGGGCGACTCGCGAATCGGCCTGGGTTCTTGATTTTGTCAAGTCCGGCCCACCATTTTTGACGGTAGACAGAACCGAGCCGTTCAGGGCCATCTCCTCGGCGTTTCTCCCTCCTACCGGTCCATCCTGAGGCATGGGGATGGTGTACCGGAGGAGGGCGTTGTCGGGCATGACGACGATCTCCTTGACGAAAGACTCGATGAAGGCCCTGCGCTCGGTCAGTTCGCTCTCCTTCAGGAACTCGCTCATGTCCTGGGCATAGGTGGCGATGGTTTCCACGTCGTCCAAAACCTCCCTGCGCTGGGAGAGGATGGTCCTGGCCTCGGCCGCCGAGTCCTCAAGGCGCTGTTGACGCTCCCGGTGCTCCCTGATGCGTTCCGAGGCGTCGGCCATGTCGAGGTCGGTGTTCTCCACCAGGTGCCAGACGCGGCCCAGCTTGCGCTTGACCTCATCAAGCTCGGCCTCGATGGTCTCCAGCCGTTTGCGCTGCTCCGCTGCCACCCCGTCCATCTCCTCGTCCACGATCTTGACCAGTTCGGTGATGTTGGACTCGGTGAGGACGTTCTCCCGTATCCTCTCCACCACCATCTCCTCGAAGCGTCGTGCGTTGAGCCTGGGGGTCGTGCAAGCGTTCTTGCCCCGCTTCATGATGGACTGGCAGACGTAGTAGGCGAACTGGCCGCTCTTGGCGTCCTGGCCTGAGAGCGCCCTGTTGCAGGACTTGCACCTGACCAGCCCGCTGAGCAGGTAGGAGCTTCCCACCCTGCGGGGGTGGTTCCTTTTGGGGGCGCGGGAGCGCATGAGCCGCTTGACGCGGTTGAATTGGGCCTTGGAGACGACGGCGGGGAACGCCTTCTCTATGCGTACGGGGTCGGACTTGACCTTCCCTGTAGTGCCCCAGAGCAGCGTGCCCGTGTAGACCTCGTTTCTGAGGATGAAGTGGACGCCGTTCTTGGACCAGAGCTTGCCGGTGGCGCTGGCGATGCCCTCGCCGTTGAGGGTGCGGGTGATTTCGGTCATCCCGGTGGCCGACTCGGCCATGTCGAAGATGCGCTTGACGACGGGAGCAGTGTCAGGGTCGATCTCCAGTGTGGGCCGCTTCTTGGCTCCGTCCTGCACCATGACGCGGTTGTAGCCGTAGGGCGTCCTGCTGGCGACCCAGAAGCCTCTGGAAGCGGCCTCCCGCATCCCACGGCGAACCTCTTCCGCAAGATTTTCCGAGTAAAACTCATCGACGGACTCGATGATGCCCTCAAGGAGCCTGCCGGTGGCGTTGTCCTCGGCCTGCTCGGTGATGGAGACGACGCGGACGCCTTTTCGCCTGAGCATGGACTTGAAGGCGACGGCGTGCTCGCGCTTTCTGGTGAATCTACTAAATTTCCAGACAAGGATTTCTCTAAACGGGGCCTCGGGCTTGGCGGCCTCGTCGATCATCTTGCGGAACTCCGGGCGGTCGGCGACGCGCCCGCTCTCGGCCTCGTCCACGTACTCGCGGACGACCACGTAGTCGTTCTTCTGGGCGTATTCCCTGAGCGCCCGCAGCTGTGCGGCCACGGACAGGTCCACGTCCTGTCTGTCGCTGGAGACCCTGGCGTAGAGGGCCACGGGGGTGTAGTCGCTTCTATTGTTCATCTGTGAGTCCTCCTCCTGTTTCCTGTCGTTCCCGTGGGCCACTACTAGCCTGCAACACCCGGCATCGTCGTCATCGAACCTGTGTCTTCCCCAAGCGCGCTGTCCATTTCACGCGGAAGGATGCCCTCGATCTGTTCAGCCTCGGAACGCTCGGCGTGGTAGAGGTCCCAACGGAGTTGCAGGTTCATCCAAAAGCCGGGCGAAGTGCCGAAGAACCTAGAGAGCCTCAGGGCGGTGCTTGGCGTGACCCCCCGCTTCCCTCGGACGACTTCGTTGACCCTCTGATAGGGCACGTGAATGGCATTGGACAGGTCGCGCTGAGTCATTCCGAGGGGCAGCAGGAACTCCGTCAGAAGCATCTCGCCCGGATGCGTAGGCTCTCGATCGGTGGGAATGCGTACCATGCTCATTCTCCTCTTCAGTGATAGTCGGTGATTTCGACGTCGGCGGGTCCGGCAGGTGTCCACGTGAAGCAGATTCGATACCTGTCGTTGACGCGAATACCGTGTTGCCCGCTTCGATCTCCGGCCAGCCGTTCCAGGCGGTTGCCGGGAGGTATTCTGAGGTCTCCCAGAACGGAGGCGGAATCGATCTGGTCAAGCTTTCGATGAGCCACTCCCCATATCGGCATGGGACATGCCCGCAGGGCCGCTTGAGTGGATTGCCCGTTGAAGATGTCCTCTGTACCGCCGTCTCTGAATGAGACAATCATAAGTACATAATAGCACGGCTTTCGTGCTATGCCAAGATGCTAGCTTCACGCGGCCATCTCCAACGAGTCTGCCGGGGACAAGGTTGGGCGGGACGTTCACCGCCTGCCCTCGCCGTCATCCTCTGAGTGAGCCGCGTTCCTGCGCATGTGGGCGCGGACGGCGACCTTGGCCAGGATGCGCAGCCCCTTGCGTATCGTCCTCCGCTGCTGAGGAGTATAGGACTCCACCGGCCTGTCGGAGGATGACTCGGGAGCATCCCTCCCCGGCCTCTTCTTTTGCCGGTTCCTCGTATCTTCTCTATTGGTGTCTTTCATGTTGCCTAATCTCAGCGGCGGTTCGTTGGGCCGCTGGCCTCTCGTTACAGGTGTATTGGGGTGGCCGCCGGGCACGGACGGATGGGTGCGAGCGCCCGGCGGCGTTGTGGTGTCCTACCCCGCCGCGCCGCCGATGCGCCGGTTAGGGCGCCGGCGGGGGGTGCCGGCTAGCTCCTGAAGTGGGTCATCCGTAGCTCCTCCCCCAGGAGGATCGGAAGGCATCCGATGCGGTTGGCGAAGATGACCAGGGTGAGCATGGAGCCTCCGCTGGGCGCCCAGCCCTTGAGCCACCTTCGCAGCAGCTTGTAGTCTATGCCGGTGACCCTGCACAGGCCGCGCCAGGAGAGGCCGCTGGCCTCCTTGAGGCGCACGAGCCGCTGGGGGAAGTCCTCGGGCATGTCGGCGCCCTGAAGGGGCTCCATCTCGCTCCATCCGTCGATGTGATCGATGTTGGTCATGTCTATCCTCCATGTCGTAAAGCTTTGGGTTGTTGTTCCCAAGGCCATGTGCATCCGGCGGCGGATGCGACCGGAGGGCGGTCGCTCCCCACGCGCCGACTTCGACATGGGACCGGGTCTGTCTGTATCGACCCCGGCGGGCCGGTTCCGGGAGGTGATCACCGAAGTGAGCCGTCTCCCAGGGCCGCCGCGTCGAGCCGGACGGCGCTCCGTCCTCCGCTCCTCCGGGGGCCTCTCGCTATATCGTTATCCGGTGAACGCATCGGCTTTCCATCTCCTATCGGGCATTGAGCGGGAGTTTTCGCGCCGCTCCCTGCGTCGTTCATTTCGCTTCCGTCGGCAGGGACTGGGGCGGCTCCCATGCGGCGACCGGGGTGCGCCAGGCGCGTCCCAGCGGTCCCAGGGAGTCGATGGCTTCTTTGTGGGAGACCCACAGGGGGACCGTGACCCGGCTGGCCTGCATCCGCTCCCTCGCCACGCGCAGGAAGTGGGTGGCGGCGATGTCGTCGTCGAAGACGATGAGAACGGCGGGTCTGGCCCCGTGGTCGTCGATGGGACGGTGGGACGAGTAGTAGCGCAGATAGGGGGCGAGGCGCGTCGCCATCGTCGAGGGCCGAACGGCCCTTCGCTCCCACTCCAGGAAGAAGGCCCACGTCTCTTCGGCCCTGCGCAGGACGCCGAAGGCGTCGGGGGAGACGGCGCGCAACCGTTCGTCGTGGCGGAAGTGGCGGGACGCCCTCCTGGGCGGGTCGAGCTGCGCTATCTCCCAGCCCAGGTGCCGGGCCTGGGCCGCAAGCGCGGACAGGAAGACGTGGACGGCCTCGGTGTGCTCGATGTTCCTGAGAAGCTGGCGGCTCCTGCTGCCGGTGAGGTTGCGCCACTCGAAAGGCCCTTTGGCGTCCTCCGGGGCGACGCTCAACCTCCTCCTCGCCGCCGCCACCGAGGTCCTGTCCCTGCGGGCGAGGAGGGCCAGTCCCCGGTCGGTGAGGGCCAGCCGTCCCTCCGCTTCGCGGGGCCTGACGACGAGGCTGAAGCCCTCCAGTGGATTGACGATCTGGGAAGCCCTCTGGGGCGAGACGCCCAACAGACCGGCGAGTTCGCCGAGGGCGATCCAGGGCCAGTCGAATACCAGGTCGAGGGCGCGCTTCTCGGCGGGTCTGAGCGTCACGGGCAGCATGTGGTCGGCCATGTCGGCTACCGTTCCCATGACGGGCAGGTCTGCGGGGACCGACGCCAGTCCGGGCTGCGGCTCCCCCGGAAACGCGCCGCGGGGGTCGGTCCTGTCCAACGAATAGCGCAGGCTCACAGCTGCGTGGACCTGGGCCGGAGTCCAGATCGGGGCGTCTACGTCGGCCATGACCGTCTCGCGTTCGACGGCCAGGAGGGACGGAACGTCTGTGGTCGAGAGCATCCTGCGGGCGTGCCTGAGACGGACGGCGTCCGTCGTGAGGACGAGGACGACTCCGGGCATGGGTTCGTCCTTCAGTCGCCAGAGGCGCTGGGCGAAGACCGAGCGGTCGGCGGTGAGTCCCTGCCTCACGATGCCGACGGTCCTGCCGTCGGGAAGTTCTATACCCGCGTCCAGCTTGGATGAGCGGTACCAGCGGAAACGCAGGGGGTAGGCAACGTCGGAAGCGAGAGATGCGACGTGGTATATGGAAGCCAGGGCGTCCATGCGCTCCATCAGGCTTCGCCGCCACTCGGCGGAGACGGGGTGTGTACGCACCAGGTCGTCAAGCGACATCCCGTCCTCATCTGCAAGCCTGCGCAGCCCCGCCCCGGTGAGGTGGAACCTCCGGGAGGGTGGAAAGGGATCGACGGCGTGGAGCACGGAGCCGCAGAGGCCGTCTGCCTGAAGTCTCTCCACGGCCTCGTGGACCGCGCCCTTGGACCGGCCCGTGACCGGGACCATCTCCCGGCGATTGAGGTAGGGCATGTCGGCCAGGGTGCGGAGGAGGTGGGCTTCCAGTCCCGCGGGTCTCATTCTCCGACCTCCTCGTCCTCTTCGTCGGTGTGGTTCTCGGTCGCCTGCTCGTCGTTCTCCTCCCGTTCGGCCTGCTCCAATGCCTCGACGCCTTTGTGAAATTCGTCCACCTTCCCGTGGCCCTCGGCGTCGGCGTAGTCTCCCTGGCGGGCCGAGACGGTGTAGCCTAGCGTAGCTGCACGTATGCGGTCGGCGACCGATGGGTCTCCTTCCTCAGGCTTGCGCACCTCCATCGAGAAGGCGGGCATCCGCTCGGTGCCCACGGTGGCGCGGACGTAGCAGTGATGGACTGGCAGGGACACGATGTCGTCCTCGGACACCCGGTCCTTGCCAAGCTCCCACACCAGGGTCCTGGCGTCTGAGCCGGCCACTTGGAAGACGGCGAGGCAGCCCACGTTGGCGAGGATGGTGTCCCGCATGGTGCGGGAGAGGTCGTCCAGCTTGGCCAGGCTCTGGGTCGCCAGCACGAAGGACGCTCCGAACTTCCCAAGCTCGCTGAGCATCGACTCGTAGTCCACGCCGGGCATGGACTGCATCTCGTCCACGACGACCAGCGCGCCGCGACGTTCCCTGAGAGACAGGCTGCCCTGCTCCCGTATCACGGCGTCCACCAGGTTCAGGAGCGACGCGCCCACCAGGGCGGCCACGTCCCTGCCCACCGTTCCCTGGGAGGTGGAGACCAGCAGCACGCCGCCGTCGTGGATGGTCCTTCTCAGGTCGATGGTGGAGCGGCGCTGCCCGAGGATGGCCCTCGCCCGCTTGGAGGACGCGTAGTAGGAGAGACGGGTCTGGACGGGGGCCAGGGCCTCCGCCTTGTACTGGCGGCCCCACTTGCCGAAGTCCCTGGCCCACCACTCCAGCAGGTAGGGGTCGGAGACCCTCTTGCGCACCTGCTTGGCGAACTCATCGTCCGAGAGCAGCTTCAGGCCGTCGAGGATGGTGTACTGCTGTTCGGCCTCCATCTGCTCGTTGGCCTCGTGCAGCGTCTTGACGGTCTGTTCCAGGATCGACTGCATCCTCGGCCCCCACTGGTCCCAGAGGCCCTTGGCCACCCGCACCACCGAGTCGGCGGTGCGGTCGCGGTCTGCGAATATGCGGGTGTCCAGCAGATTGACGCCGGGGGAACGGGTCTCGTCGGACAGGTCTATGAGCCTCACCCTGTCGGCTATCTCCTCCGGGACGTGTTCGAGGATGCCCGCCACCAGGTCGGTGTGGGGGTCTATGACGACGATGGCGTCTTCGTCCCTGCCCGCCGCCTTCTCCTTCATCTTGTGAGCGACCACGTGGTGCATCAGCGTGGACTTGCCCATGCGGGTGCGGGCCACGTAGAGGTGGTGACGGCGCAGCAGGTCGTCGGGGAATCTGATCTCCCTCTTGGTACCCGCCGTGGTGTCGCCCACCAGCGCACCGCCCCTGACTCCCTTCGCCGACGGGCTGAGCGCCCGTGCGCCAGACCGCTCCACCAACGGCGTCTCGTTCCCCGCTCCCGGCGGGTGCCAGAGGCAGGCGGCCTCCCGCACCCCCAGGACGCTGCGCCTGCCGAACAGGCCGGCGCCTGTGGGATGCAGGTTCTCCGGGGCGGGAGCGACGGGCCTTACCTTGCTCACCTTGAACCTCGCCCCTGCCGGGTTGTCGAAGTGCCGGTAGGCGGCGGCAACCCTTCTGAGGAGCTCCTCCGCCCGCTCGCGCCCCGTGTCGTCCGGCATGATCGCCGTGACCCGTATCTCGGCGTCGAAGGCGATGCGGCTGACCTTCTCCTTGATGAGCAACGGGTCATCGACCCGATTGCGGGCTTTCTTGAAGCGGTGCCATGCCCAGCCGCCAGCGGTAAGGCCCAGGGCAACGCCCATGCCCAGCAGCACGGCTTTCCACGTCTCCCCGTCCTGCACCCACAGGTAGCCCTGGAGGGCGGCGAGAGCGCCGACGCCGAGCACGGCCATGGTCACCCCGTCCATCTGGAGGGGCTTGGTCTGGTAGGTGTAGGAGGGCTCCCGCTGCTCCTGGCCGGGCCGTTTGTGGGCCTTCTCCATGTGGTGCTGCGACCAGTCGGGACCGAGGGAGTTCAGCTTGAGTTGAGCCACAATCCGCTCCCCCTCGTAGAGGGACGACAGCGCGCCCATGAGGGCAATCAGCGGGTCTGAGCCGGGGTCGAGGAGGTCGTCGTCGAGGAAGGTGCGCAGGGGGACGTACTCGGGGCCGTCGGCCCTGAGCGTCATCGACCACGCCTGCTCGCCATCGTCCAGCCTGAGCGGGTCATCGCCAGGGTGCACCTTCTCTATGCGGGCCTGTGGGTAGTGGGCGGCGATCTGGCCCCGCACCACCTTGTCGTCGATGCAGCGGGCCAGGAGCGTCACGCCGTCGGCGTCCCCGGCAAGCTCCAGGGAGAAGGGCTCCGGCACCGCGATGGATTGGAGCAGGTTCTCCACGCCCAGCAGCGTGCGCTCTCCCGTCCTTGGCGGCGTCACCGCCAGCAATACGGGCTTCTTGTCGTCGCTTCCAAACAGTCTTCGTATTGGGTTCTGTTTCATTTCTGTTACTCCTCCCTATGTATGGGTCTCTTCTGCGTTTTCGCCGTCCTATCGCTGTCCGCCCGGCCTCCACTCGATCACTGCCGTCTCCTCCGGCGTGGCCTCGATGCGGACTGGGAAGCGGTGTCCCTTCGCCAGGAGCAGCCCGTCTCCACGGGGACAGGACAGCAGCCACCTCTGGAGGTCTTCGGGCAGGTCGAAGGCGTCGCCCACGGTTCCTATGGCAGCCGCGTCCTGCTGCAACAGCAGCTTGAAGGCGGCGTTTTGCAGCAGCGCCCTTCCCGAATGGCCAGTGATGGTCCTGGAAGAGTCCTCGGACAGAAGGTCCTGCACGTCCTGGGTGATGAACTGGAGCCCTAGCCGGTGCTTCCGCGCCCGCTTCGCCATGCTCACCATGAAGGCGGCTCCTTCGGGGTGCTGCATGATGCTCCACACCTCATCCACCACCAGCAGACGGGGCTTGGGGTTCTGCGCCGCAGCGGCCCACACCGTCTCGGTGCAGACCATCGCCGCCGCGGGGCGGAGCTCGGGTTCGAGGAGACGCAGGTCGAAGACGGTGACGAGAGCCTCGCTCCCCAGCAGGTCGTCGCCCTCGTCGGAGAGCAGGTTGCGCAGGCTGCCGGTGGCGAAGGGCCGCAGCAGGTGGGCGATGTCGGGCGCTTGCCCTTCGAGATACTTGTAAAAGTCCCTGAAGCCGGTGCGTTCGCGGTGCTGGGCGTAGTAGCCCGCCAGGGCATGGTCCAGGGACGCCCTGCGCTCCGCGCCGAGGCTCTCTCCCACCATCACCTCGATGAGCCTTCTGAGGCTCCCGATGCGCTGCAACAGCTCCTCGTCGTCCCCCCTGTCGATGACGAAGGGGTTCATGCCCTGGCCCTGCACTCCGGGGGACAGCACACGTCCTCCCGCCGCGCGGGCCATATCGGCGTACTCCCCCTCCGGGTCGATGACGTACGCCGTCACGCCCCGACACAGGCCCCTCAGCACTCCGAGTTTCGTCGCAAAGGACTTGCCGCTCCCCGAACGTGCGAGCACGGCGGTGTTGGCGTTCAGGTGGGTGCCGTCCCAGGGGTCGTAGACCACCGGGGAGCAGGCCCGCATGTCGATGCCGTAGAGGGTGCCGCTTCTTGTGTCCAGGTCAGGCGGCGAGAAGGGAAAGAGTCGGGCCAGGGACGACGTGTCCAGCGTCCTCCACTCGGCCACGGCGTTCAGGGCAAGGGGCAATGTCGATAGCAGCCCCTCCCGCTGCCTGAACGCCAGGTTGTCGAGCTTGCCGAGAGTGGCGGCAAAATGGGCCTTGGCCCGCTGGGTCATCTCCTTCAGCGAGTCCTCGTCCCTGGCGTGGAGGGTCACGGACAAGGAGGAATGAAACAGCCGCTCCCTGCCCCGCTGCACCTCGTCGCGGAGACGGGTCACGTCCTCCAGGGCGATCTCCGCCTCGGGCGACATGGTGCGGCCACGCTTGAACGAGAGACTCTGCGCCGATTCGAACCTGACCTTCTGCCACTCCAATGTCCTGGCCGCCTGCTCGGCGGGGATCGGCCCCAGGTGGATGGACAGGTCCATGGGCGCTCCCGCCGCCATCAGTCCTTGCAGGAATCCTGGGGCTAATGACCTGGGCCACTTGCCCAGATGCAGGGAGCGGACAAGGCGATCACCGATGCGCATGTCCCTGCGGTTGATTTCGACCTCGGCGTTCGCTCCCTCGTCGAACTCGGCTGGAGACCCGCCCAGGACTGCCGATACGAAAAACATCCGAAGCTGCCTGCCCCTGAGCGGATGCACGGAGAGTCCGGCCCTCGCCAGCAGACCCCGCAGCTCGTCGATGCGGGCGTGCTCGCAGGTTGCGTAGAAGCGCCGGTCGAGGATGCCGTCCCGGGCCTCCAGGTCGGTCAGCAGCCGGTTCAGCGACTCGGCGGCGGCTCTGGTCTGCTGGGGAAGGTCGTCGGGCTGGGCCTCTTGCAGCTTCTCCCTCAGCCCGCCAAGACGTGGAGGGTGCTGGCGAAT
This sequence comes from Dehalococcoidia bacterium, assembly GCA_965207145.1. GTDB lineage: Bacteria > Chloroflexota > Dehalococcoidia > Lucifugimonadales > UBA2962 > CAUZIR01. Next base: position 2,646,041 of record OZ242262.1, read on the forward strand.
GAGCAACTGCACGGGGAAGTCGAGGGCGTTGAGCGCCCCGGCGAAGGCCCCAAGCTTCGGCTCGTCAAGCTCCAGCCCCATCACCTCGCACACGCCCAGCTGCACCCCGTCCAGCCGCACCGGGCCGCCCTCCTCGACGTGCGACAGCATGAAGAACAGGGGCAGGTCGGGCGGGAGTTTCGGCGCGGGCGGCTCCGACGTGGAACGGGTCTTCGTTTCGGTGTTCGCATTGCGCGTCTGAACATCGCCCTCCTCTGAGGGATGCCGCTCTCCCCCTCTCATCAGGTTCAGAAAAAACTCTTTCACTTCGTTCGCTTCCTTTTCTCACTAGGGGACTGGAATGGGGATGACGCCGTGGCTCAGCAGCGCGGCGACGCCCTTGGCGGACAGCACCAGCACCAGGCCGACGACGGCCAGGATCACGGCGATCTTGGCCCTGCCGCCGTCCCGCTCCTCTGCGCCCTCGGCCATCAGGACGAAGCCCGCCCAGACGACGGCGAAGACGGCGAGTCCGGCGGCGGCGTAGGCCATTGCGGTCAGCACCGCATCGAAGGCGGCCAGCATCGCTTCCTTCTCCGCCGGGGCCGCGCCGACGGTCGCCAGCGCAGCCCCGGCCAGAACGATTGCCGTCCATGCCCGTCTCACCAGAGCCTGCCCTCAGCTTGACTGGGGGGCCACTCCCATCCCAACCGGCGGAACCAGTCGCTAAGACCGCCTGCGGGCGACTGCTCGGCGGACGGGTCCTCCGGCTCAGGCTGAGGCAGAATCAGCACCGCAAAGGCGTCGTCGGAACCGATTTCCGAGGCCAGCGATAGCGACTCTTCCCTTGTCCTGGTGAGGGGTTCTCGGTCGGTCGTCTCAGCCTTGACGTGCTCGGGATGGACGATGGTGAGGGTCACGTCCCTCTGCACCGTCTCGCCGGGCACCGACAGGGTGGCGGAGACGGTGTGCTCCGTGGTAGTTCCGTCATCGTTGGTGACGGTGACCGTCTCGCTGACGGTCCGGGTCGTCCCCGGCCTCCACAGACTCACCGTCTCGGTGCGCTTCTCCGTCCGCTCCGGGTGGTGGGTGAGCGTCGTCAGCGGAGGGATGGGGATGCGTAGGCTCGCCTCAAGGCTCACGTCCACGCTCACGGCGTGAATCGCCTCGCCTGTCGGAACGGCGAGCCGGAAGCTCGTCTCGCCGCCGGGGACGAATGCGACGTTCGCGGTCGATGCTCCCGTCGTGGCAACGACCGTTCCCGTAACTGCCGTAACCCCGGCGTCCATGAGCGCCGTCTCGGTGACGCTCTCGTGTCCGGCCACCGTCTGAAGCTCGACCGGGTGCTCGACGGCGTCAACGCAGTCGGACTCGACGACGCCGGTGACGGACCCCGGCGTCCAGCCGAGGGAGGTCACGCTCAGGTCGCACAACTCCCCGTCGATTGCCGGAAGCGGGTAAGGAATCCGCTCGCTCTCGACGGTGAGCGCCCCAGCCTGTCCCAGCGCGTCCTCCCACGAGACGGTGAAGGAGGGCATGGGTCCGTTGAGGGGCAGCGAGTAGTCGATGCTCTCCCCCTCTGTCAGCGTCGCCGAGGCCCAGAAGCGCAGGACCGTGCCCTGGCCGCCGCCAAAGGCTCTCACCCGGATGTCCAGGTCGGTGGCGGCTCTCAGGGTCACTGCGGCCCGGTCGCCGGAGACGGTAAGGGCCTCGACGAATATCCGCCGTCCCTCCACCGGCTCGACGACCTCGAAGTCGATCTCGTCGCGCCAGGGCTCGTGGCCGTCGGCAAGGACCGACTGGGGGACGGTCGCGGCCATCGCCACTGCGACGACCGCCATGACCGCTATCCAGCCCTTCGGGCCGTGGCCCTGGCTGTCGCGGCCCGCCTTGCGGGAACGGCGCTTGCCGAACCAGCAGTGGGGTCGGAAGGGCTTTCTCTCCCCGTTGCGCTTCTGCTTCCTGCGGCGGCGCAGCCTCTTGAGGGCCTTTCCGGCCCTACGAGCCATCAGCCGCAGGGGGCCGGGACCGCCCTTCACCGGCTGCAACGTGACCGGCGACTCAGGACGCACCAGCCCGGACACCGGGCCTGCGTAGACCCGCGCCCCAAGCCGGTACTTCAACAGGTCGGCGGCCACCAGCGGCAGCCGCCGACCTCCTATCTTTCCCACGACGACGGCGATGCCCGCCAGTCCGAACAGTACGGCGAGTCCCATCCTCACCTCGGACGGCCCAACGGGTGCGTAGCGGTATGCGCCGTAGGACAGGGCGCACACGGCCACCACCGCCACGATCTGCGGGAAGGTGAACCACAGCAGCACCCTGTCCTCGGCCTGCACGTGGGTCGGTACCTCGTGTTCTCTCATGTCTTTTTCTCTCCTTCCCGTCCGACTAACTATTCTTGGGCGGCGTGGGAGTTGCCGGGTCGGGCACGTCGATCTCCACCGGGTTGCCCACCACCGCGTTCATCACCAGCTCGACGACCCCGTAGGCCACCATCGCCAGGACGATGCCCGCCAGGGCGGTCATCATGGCGCTCTTGCCTCTTTCCATCTGGTGGGGCGCTCCCGATGCCGTCAGGTACAGGTAGGCCCCGTAGATGAAGAAGCCCACGCCCACTACTCCCACGATCCCCAGCAGGATGCCCACCAGGTTCGATATGGTCTGTGTCAGGTTTTCCATCTGTTTTTCTCCCTTCGTTCTTCGAGCCTTTCGCTCGTCTCTATCGGTCGGTGTCTGTCAGCTCCGTCACATGCACATCGCTCCGCCTCCGTCGTCGCGTTGGTCGGCGCACTCTTTGCCGCGCCTTGGTGATTTCGTTGTCCTTGTTGTTGAGGTCACTCGTTGGCGCTCCTGGGAGCCTCGCCGCCCGCGTCTCCACCGCCCGATGGGGTCGCCATCGAAGCCGCCGAGTTCAGGCCGCTTGCAGCAGCCGACAGCCCCGCACTGGCCGCAACCGCGCCCGCTGCAACGCCTCCCGGCCCGCCTGCCGCTCCCCCGGCCATCAGCCCGATGGTCCGGGCCGACCGCACCATCGACGCGGGCAGGTTCATCCCGAAGTAGAGGGTGGAGAGCCAGGCGTCGAAGGTCCCGGCGTTGCCAAGAAGGGACGGCACCCGGGTCGCCATGTAGACGAAGGCCAGACTCATCAAGAGCTTCCAGACCAGGTCCTGCACCGGCTCGAAGGCGGCGATGGCGGCCACCTCGTTCAGGAAGCCGAACCCCAACGCCAATGCGATGAGCTGGATCGCCTGCTGGAAGGTGGTCGTCATGAACAGCCTGAGCCAGTGCCGCCCCCAGCCCGCCGTGTGCGGCAGAATCCACAGCCCCAGGGCTATAGGAGCCAGGGCCAGGAGGATGTCGATCAACGCAAGGCGCAGGATCATCTGCACGATGACGTAGAGGACGAAGAAGCCGTAGACCAGGTAGAGAAGGGCCAGCAGCAACGCCATGCCCACGCTCCCCGCCTGAACTGCGGTGAGCAGAGTCTTGAGGGTTGAACGGAGCATGTCCCCGGCGGTGACGTTCAGAGATACCGCGACGAAGCCGGACACGGCGTCGGCAACGTCGATGACCAGGGCGCACCACCACAGGGAGGACGCGGCGGCCACAAGCCCCAGCACCAGACGGGGGACCATCTCCCGCCAACCTGTCTGAGACCTTCCGAGGTGCTCGGACACGATGAGCGAGAGCCCCATCCAGCCCAGGATCACGATTAGGGCGCCCGACGTGATGGCCCAGACGACCATCCACGCCTGCTGCACCAGGTCGTGGGCGTAGGTGAGGTCGGCGGGAGTCCCGGTGAGGATGTCGCTCATGGGCTAGCTCCCCGTCCGGCAGTTGTCGGCGTCCTCGCCCGAGGCCCGCTCCACCACGCCGCACAGCGTCCCGTGGACTCCCTCGATCACCCAGCCGGCTGCGGCCCTGGCCCATCGGGAGGGGTTGAGGGCACTCAGAATCTTGTCCCAGATGCGTCCCGGCTGGTGGATGGGGACGACGGCGTAGAAGTCGCCCCGTTTGCCGTCCTCGGCGTGAGCCAGCATGACCAGCAGGTAGGCCCGGTCGGGGTCGAGGTCGGGCTGCTCATCCAGCCTGGGATACTCCCAGGAGTACTCCCAGCCGTCGGAGCGTTTCTTCTCTCCGCCCCGGACCCGGTACATGGCGGATATCCAGTCGCCGGTGTCGGCGTCTCTGACGGCGTAGAAGAGGTCTTGGAGCTTGCGGTCGAAGAGGGGCCGTGCGACGAACTCGCCGCCCATCTTGCGCTCGACGAATTCTCTGTCGGTGTTGACGAGGGTGACGTCGCCAGCGGGCGGCGATTGAGCCAGGGCGAGGTTGCTGGTGGGGACGGCCACAAGCGCCGCCAGCAGCAACGCAATCGCCGTCGGAATGAGCCGCCCTGCCGGCCGGAGCTTCGATTTCTGCGCCAAGACGTTCACCTCTCTGCGGTTTCGTGCGGCCTATCGGTTTGGGCCGCCGCAGGAGAGTGTGAACAAATCAAACGCCGAAAAAGACCCCACGCATGGTGGCACCATCCATGCCCTCTTATCGGAGGCCCGTTTCGTGCAGTATTGGGGGTGTACAGGAAATGGACTTTTGTGACTGAGTGGTCAAAGTCGTGATTTCGTAGCTAAATCAGGGGCAAAACCCCCTCTACAGGAGGTGAACGGTGAGCAATCTGATGAAAGGGCGGAGTCCGGTCTCCAATGACAAAAAGAGGCTTGAGGTGGGGGTGCATGACGCGGCCAAAATCGACGGCCCGATGACAAAACCGGCCAAAAAGTGCGCTTGAGGTGGGGGTGCGTTACGCGGGGCGAGAGATCGGGCGAATCACGGACTTGGCGGAATTCATAGCTGGAACGAGTTTTCGGAGAAGGAGGAAATTGCCATGAAGACGACCGAACACGGCATCGAGGACAGCAGAGACGTGGAGAACATGTACCACATGAGGCTCATGACGTTGCTGCAAGAGCTGGTGCGGGAGCGGGGGTACAAGGGCGCGGCGCGGGTGTTGGAGATCGACCAGCGCACGGTGGCCGAGAGCGCGAAGACGGGACGGCTGTCGCGGCGGATGCGGGAGGCCCTGGAGCGGGCCTTGCAGGAGGGCGTGGGTTCTGCGGCGGCCCGCCAGCGAGAGCGCAACGACGCCCTGGAGGAGCGCCTGGGGGAGTTGGAGAGCGGGATGGAGTCGCTGGGCAAGGAGGCGCGCAGGCGGCTGTCCAGGGTGGAAGGCGCGGTGGAGGCTCTGGCAAAGGAGGGCACAGTGAGTCCGAAGACGACCGGGGCCGGTCACGCCGGCGCCGGTCCCTCCCAGGAAGGCGATGATGCAGGGTCAGTGAGCGAAGGAAGTCCTGCGTCAAAGTCGTCGATGCGGCGCGAGTACCCCGATCTGGTGACCCTTGAGCCCGCCGATGACGACGAGGAGGTCTTCGGAGACGCCTGGTCCCTGATCGTCCGGTGGCGGGAGTTGAAGGAGTCCCATCCCAACGAGGGGAAGGGCTTCGATTGGCTGGTGGAGCGGGAGCGGCTGCTGGAGATGGAGCTTGCATTGCTGGAGGAGCACTGGATGACGCTGCCACCGGAGAAGCAGCCCCTGCACGGCCTCGACCGCAGCGGCCAGGTCAGCTGGCGCAGGAAGGCCCTCTTCGATACAAAGAAGGCGCTGGCCAGGCGCGAGATCGTGGGACGGGTCGTGGGCTTTCTGACACTGAAGTGGTCGCGGCCTTCGCCGTGATGCTCCGCATTGCGGATGCGGGAGTGAACTTTGAAGCAATTTTCGGGGTGGGGGCATGCGTGGGGTCTTTTCGGCGTCGCGGATGGGCGATAATCACCTCACTGTTTGGCTTTCTCCAAGGTTTCCGACCACAGAAACCTGGGTGCGTGATCCCTGTTGCACGGGCTTCGCCCAAGAGGGAATGCTGGCAATGCGGAGTTTGACGTTGGTCCTTCGCAACCAGCGCGGGCCGATTCGACGGAGTTGACGCAAGGGCCTCCGTCCCCGGCTCAGTCCGGCGGTTGAAGTTTGACGTTGGTCCCTCACCCGCAGGGCATAGGTCTGACGGCTGGGGTTGATCGCCGTATCCGTCGGGCAAAAGGGGACGGGTGCGCGTTCAGCGTATCGCCCCCCGCAAACTGGTCGAAAGCGCGTCTGTCGCTTCGACCGGTTCAGCACGTCTGCGGCACAACCGACATGCGGTTGGGTCGCAGCTTCGACACGCGCCGGTCTGCCGTCTCAAGCAGGCTGGCCGCTTCACGTCTCGCAGCTCTTCCCCACTGACCGACTTCACCTTGGGCGAGCTGCGTCTTCTTTCACCCCGGTCTCCCCTGCGTTCGCATCGCTGGCGGCCCGGGTGCGTCTTCGGAACGGAGTCAACGGCACACAACACAGAAGGAGGTAACGCACATGGACGAATCAAGGACACAGGACAACGGAGAAGGAGGTACGAGCATGGCGGAACGGTACACCGGACCCAGCGCGGCGCGGATCGCAGACCTGCTGGCGCATCGCGTCAGCTTCGACAGAGGCTGGTTCTGGACCAGCACGGCGGTGTGCCACGGCGGGAAGTCCGACGGGCTGGCGTTTCGGCAGCGACCCGACGGCAACGGCATCGACGTACGGTGCCACACACGGGGCTGCGGTCGCGGCGTGATAGTCACCGAGCTTGAGGCCCTCACCGGTCTGCCGATCTGGACGGCCTACGAGCCGGTCAGGGACGCGGCGGTTGGGGCTGAGGCCAAGAAACCCTGGTGGAAGCGGAAGAAGGTCGTGGTGGCCGGGGTCGTCGCCCTGGTCGTCGCCGCGCCGCTGCTCACCCTCGACCTGGAGCTGTTCTTCCTGAACCTGTTCGGTCTGGGCATCGGCTGGCTGCTGCTCAGGCGGTTCATGCCCCGTCGTTCGGCGCGGAGGTTCCGTCGCTGACGGCTTCGGGCTTCTCACAACCCATCACAACACGCAGGGGTCGCTCTCTCCGAGGGCGGCCCCTACTTCTTTGCCCGCAAGCGGGCGTAACGGATTCAAGGCAACACACAGGCACGAAGGAGGTGCGTAATGACGACGGCAACGGCAGCAATCGGCACTTGGACGATGGAGACCACAGAGACGATGCGGCCCAGGCGCAGCTTGGAGGAACTGGTGGACCGGGTGTTCGCGGCGATGGGATTCACGGGGGAGACGGAGACTCAGCCGGTTGAGCGGAGCGCAACCCGCTCCATCCACGAGGCCCGACGGCTCAGGCAGGCCGGGGACATCGACAACGCGCTGGCAGTGCTGGGAGACGTGAACGTGGCTGGGGCCACGCCGAGGGAGGTCCGCTGGGCCTTCTCCGAGTGGAAGCAGATGGTCAGGCGGCGGTTCGAAGACCGGGGCGCCGTGCTCTACAGCCAGGGCACGGGCAGGGCCTCGGCGCTGGTTCCCAACGGCGACGGGACGCTGGAGGTCGCTGCGGTCCTGGGAATGCGCTGGCGGCCCGGCAAGGTCGTTTCGGGGCGCAGCCTCCGGGGCCTCCAGCCTCTCGTATCGAGTACGAGGCAGGCTCTAGCGAAGGCTTGCCCTTGATCCGGCTCTCCGCACCCTCCTCGGTCGCATCGGCGGCGCGGTTGTTCTTGCAACCTGGGCGAGGACGCGCTGCCTTCTTACACCTGCTTGCTTGGGCCGAGTGCGCCGCTAGCTAGCTCTCCCCTCGTCCCGGCTCTCCACGCCGTTTCACACGTCGGAGCTTGTCCGCTCCGCCCCCTTGCTTGCGGGACCCGGTCCCGCACCACCCATCCACTGACCCACCCAGGAGGAACTATGCCCAATTCACGACGGGCATTGACATTGCCCGCGCACGGCTTCCCCACGTAGAGCCTGCCCAGTACAGCGACACGGAGGACGCCGCAGCCGGCCATCGGCCACAACGACAACACAAAACCCACGGAGACAGTCCCGGCCATTCGGGACAACCAATTCGAGCGGGACTGTCTCCACCCCACGGGGTGGCGGCCGTCCCGCTTCTTCATTGAAAGGAGAAGCGACATGACGACGGCAACCACGACGAGGACCAATAGGACCAAGGACACGGAACCCACGACGGATGCGGCGGCGCCCGCCGAGCGCAGGGGCAGGCCCGAGAGCGAGCTCAGGGCCGCCGCCAGGAAGCGCGGCCTCACCCTGAAGGAGCTTGCGGCCCTGATGGGCGTCAGCGCAAGCCACCTCTCCCAGGTCGGCACAGGCAAGAAGCCCTGGACCCCCAACCTGCGGGAGAAGGCGATGGCCGTGCTGGGAGAGGTCCCCGGACAGGGCATCGTCTACCGACAGACCCGCGAGGTAGATGCAGAAAGTACCTTCATCCGGGAGCGCGCACGCGAGATAGGAATCACCATGCTGGAACTGTCCGACCGGTCGGGAGTGAGCTACGGCTACCTGACGCAGGTGGCAAGGGGACGCCGGAACATGGGACCCAAGGTGCAGGCCAGCATCGAGTCGGCGCTTGGGGTGGCGGCCAGGGTCGCCCCCGCACAGTGCGCCAACCGCCAGGGTGACGTGATCGAGAGTGAGGCCAGCAGCTTCATCAGGGAGACCGCCCGAGCCCTCGGAATGACCATGAGAGAGCTGGCCGAGAAGGTCGGCGTGTCCGCCGGGTACCTCAGCCAGGTGGCCAGAGGGCACCGTAGCATGGGGGTGAAGCTCCAGGCCAGGGTCGAGGCCATGCTTGGGGGACGGGCGAAGATCGAGTCCGCCCAGTGTCCCAACCTCGACCAACAGGCCGTCTGGGACCGGATGAAGGAGCTCGACGTCAGCCAGAACGAGGTGGCGCGTAGGGCGGGCATCAGCTCCGGCCACCTCTCCCAGATCATGAACGGCAGAAGCACCCCGTCAGCCGTGGTCCTCAGGAAGCTGCACGGGGCGCTGTTCCGGAGGACGAAGGCCGATGAGCGGGTGATGCCCGTGGCCTTGAAGGTGCTGGGCTGGAAGAAGGGAGAGCGCAGCGGGATGGTGGTGCACGGCGCTCGCGGACGCGACGGCACGGCCAGGGGCGGAGCGGTCCGCGTCGGCGGGCGCGTGCCCTGGGGAGCGGAGGTGGAGTACGCCTTCCGCGCCGGGTACGACGGCGCAGGGAAGGTGTCCGTGGACCACGTGGTCGCCCCGGGCTACTCCGCACTGCTGATGCGGCCGGGGGCGGCGACCGCTTAGGTACAAGAGAGGGAGGCTATCCGAATTGGATGGCCTCCCTCTCTACCGGCATGTATCCCGCTCTCTTTGCGTTTCACCAAGTCCGCATCAGCACCGGCGCGTTGGCGTCCAATGGTCGGCAGCCGAACTGCCGCCTTCAGCCCATGGCCCCGTGGGGACGCCGGCCGGTTGCTTCTAGTCAATGATGGTGATGGTGAGCTCGGTGGGCTCCTCGACGGTGTAGCCTGGGCCGTTCAACACCCGGAGGATAACCGTCTCGCCGCCTTCCCGCTCCTGGTCTCGTATCGGGTCGAACGTGAACCTGGCCCAACGGAGGCCCGCTTCCCTGTCGGAGTCGTGGGGGGACTCAAGGGACCGGACCGTGAAGGTGTCGCCCACCTTCTCGATCTGACCCTGTATGCGGAACAAGCGGAAGTCCTCGTCCAGGGTCGCCGTTCCGCCGACGTACTGGAAGATCACATCCCCCGCGAAGTTCCCGGTCACGTACCACGTCGGGATCCGCGTATGGCCTTCGTAGACTTCAAATTGTGTCGAGCCCTGCCCGTGGGCATGGGGATGGTCGCGACTGGCCACCGGGGTGTTCTCGTCCGCGTCGTTGTCCACGATGGTCAGCGTGTACTCCGTGGGCTTGTCCTGCGACAGGGAGTACCCCGTGCCGGGCTCCAGAGTCAGGACGACCACCTCGTCGGCCTCGTTGAGGTTGTCGTCGGTGATGGTCACCGTAATCTCGGTTTCAAGCGTCCCCGCCGAAATCGTAACGCTGCCGGGAATGGCGCTGTGGTCATCGGTGTTGTCAGAGCCGATATTGGGCGGGAAGCTGACGCTGACTCCCACTGTCACCGGATTGTCCGTCTGCCCGTCCAGCCTGACCCGCACCACGTGTGGGCCGGCGCCCTCGCCCGGCTCGCCCGAGGCCGTCGTGAAGAATACCTCCGGCGCGTCGTCGTCCAGGATGGTCAGCTCGTAGATGTTCGCCGACGTATCGAGGGCGTAGCCGTCGCCTGTGTCCAGCGTCAGCACAATCGTCTCGTCGCCCTCGGCGTCCGAGTCGTTGACGATGGTTATCGGCACGAAGACCTGGTTCCGCCCGCGCGGGACCGTGACCGTCCCGGAGTTGCTGATGGTGAAGTCGTCGCCTGGGCCGTGCTGGCCGTGCACTCCCTCCGTGGACGTGCCACCAACGGTGTAGCCGATGGTGATGGCCTCGTGGGGCGCCGGGTCCAGGGTGATGACCGCCCGGTGCGTGCGGCCCGTCTCACTCACGCTGGCCTCCGCCGTCTCAAAGGCGACCATAGGCAGGTTGTTGTCCGTGATGGTCAGCGTATGAACGCTTTCTTCGCCCACGTTGTTTCCCGAGCCGACCCGCAGCGTCAGCTCCACCGTCTCGTCCGGCTCGCTTTCGCCGTTGTGGATGATCGAAACCGGAATGTCAACGCTCTCGGCGTCTTCCGAAACCTGCACCGTGCCGGAGGCGCGGTAGTCCCGGTTGCGCGTGGCCGTGCTTCTCACGCCATAGCTCAGGGTCAGGCCGCCCGCGGGCGCGGCAGGGCGGAGATTGACCGTCACGGGGTGCGTGGTGTCCGCCTCGACGACGGTGGATTCAGCGGAGGCAAACTCCGCCCGCGGCCGGTCGTCGTCCAGGATGGTCAGCGTGTGCGTCCGAGTCGTCCCGACGGTGTAGTCCGAGTCCGCGTTGGTCCGCAGCGTCAGAACCACAGTCTCGTCGGGCTCGGAGTCGCCGTCGGGGTTGATGGTTACCGGGATGCCGACGCTGTTGATCCCGGCGGAGACCGTCACCGACCCGGAAGAGCCGGTTAAGCCTTCGATGCTGTAGTCAGTGCCCCGCGTGGCCGTGCCGCCGCCAAGGGTGTAGTTGATGGTCACGTCCTCGGTGGGCGCCGGGACCAGGTTGACGGTGACGCCCACGCTCCCGTCGGACTCGCCAACCTCGCTATCGGCCCGGGCGAACTGCGCCCCGGGGCCGTCGTTGTCGGTGATGGTCAGCGTGTAGCGGGACGGAGTTCCCACGTCGTAGTTCTCTCCCGCGCGCAGGTAGATGTCCACCCACTCATCATCCTCGCTCGTGCCGTCGTCGCTCAGCCGCACCCGGATGGGAACGCTGCTTTGCCCGGGCCCGACCCAGACCGACCCAAAGCCGTTGCTCAGGCCGCCGATCGTGAAATCCTCGCCGGCCTCGGCGACGCCCCCGATCTGGTACCTGATGGTGGTGGCGGCGTGGGGCGCCGGAACCAGGTTGACCACCACGTCGTAAGCGTCATCCCCCTCGCTCACGGTGGCCGTGGCCGGGTCGTCGGCGAAGGACACCGAGGGATTGTCGTCGTCCCTCACCACGACGCTGGCCGACCGGGCCGAAGACGCCGTGTAGCCCTCGCCGTTGTTCAGGGTGACGAATATCTCCCCGTCGGCGTCGTCGGTATCGTTCCCCACGGTGAGGACGGTTATGGTGGCGCGGCCGCTGTTGCCTATGGTTGCATGCTTCTGGCCCAACTCTCTGTCGGCTACGTAGTCGCCACGCTGGATCACCGTGTAGCCAAAGGTGAGACTGTCTCCGGCGGCGGGGGCCGGGGAGGCGCTGACCGTGAATTGGGCGGCGTCGCCCTCGTCGACTGGATCGCCTCCCTGCACCGACAGCCGCGGCTGGTCCGGGCTGTCGCCGGTCGCCATCACCGGCCCCGCCCAGTAGCCGGGAACTTTATGAGTATTCACTGCCCGCACGTAGTAGCACGTGAGCTCGCCCTCCTTCGCACGGCGGTCCGCGTACGTCGTTCCCGTGAGCCGCTCTCCCGCTTGGTCCGTACTCGGCGCCTGGCAGGCTCCACCATTCGGCCGCTCCGTGAACACCTCGTAGCGGGACACAGGGAAGCCGTTCACCGACTCAAGCTCGGTCCACCACACGAGGGCGGTCGTGAATGGAACGGTGTAGAACTGCGCTTGCAGGTCCTGTGGCGTTCCCGGCACTGGCCCGCCGGCTCCGGCCCGGGCAGCGATGTGAGCGCTGTTGTTCTCATCGATGTAGTCGAAGTAGGCGGTGGAGTGGACCGTGCCGTCGATGGTAACCGAGTAGGGCTCGGTGCTTTCGATGCTGGCCTCAATGCCCGACGTGGACGCGCCGTCCGGGGCGATCAGGGTCAGCGTGGGGAAGGGCATCTTGCCGATGGAGGTCCTGCCAGAGGAAACGGACATCTTTCCGATGGTCCAGGTGGCTTCGCAGAATCCGTCTACGCAGTCGCCCTGCGCGTACCTTCCATCGCTGCCGCTGACGTCTTCGTCGTCCACGCGCTTGGTGCTGCCACTGACGATGGCCTCCGCGCCCTGGGGTACGCCTGTGAGGGTTACCCGCACGGCCCCAGCCGCGTCTGGTCCGTTGTTGGCCGCGAGGATGGTGTAGGCTTGCTGGTCCGGCGCCGCCAGTGGGCTGCGACCGCCGTCCCGCACCGCAAGCTCCGCTATCGGCCCCACGTGGAAGGTGTAGACGCCGCTGTCGGTGTACGCCGTCCCCGACTTGGTAGCCCCAACGGTTATCTTTACCTTATATGTGCCCAAAGTGCCGAAAACTACTAATGCGGGAATTGGTTCATTAAGGTTGTACGGTCCCGCGGACAGCATTGTGTCGGCGTCCAAGATGGTAATGTTTCCTTCGTTGCCGGCCACAACTGTAAATTTGCCGGGCCGTTGTTTTGGCACCACGTCGCTAATTGCAAAAGTGTATGCGTTGTACCCGCTATCAATGACTTCGAAGATGACACCAACACCAGGGATCGAAGGAACAGAAGCAAGGTGCCTTGCCGTCTTGCCGGTGCTCCATCCCGCCTCAACCCTTCCCTGGACGTCCCTGACTTGGACAATGACATCTTCAGGCTGCCAGAATGCCGCTTCATGCTTTGCCACCAATTCCAGTGTGTCATCGCTGGTGCAGGGGTAAGATGTGCGGCCAACGCAGGAAACGTACTTGAAAACAGCAATATCGCCCTCGTTCAATATCGGATCTTCGCCCAGGCACTCGGTGGAGAAGTCGTTCACCAGCACCCCCGGGTCCAGCTCGAAGTCGGGTGTGGAGCTCACCACCGTCGCCGTCAGGCACCGCTGCTCCAAGGGAACGTTATCCGCGGCGAGGAGTACCGGCAAAGACATTGTCGTACCACTATTTGCGCCACTAATTAACCCCACATTCCAGATACCGCTTTCGGCGTCAAAGGATGTGCCGGTCGGCGCAGTCCATCCGGGAGCTAAAGACAACCCCGGCGAAAGATCGATCTTGATCTTCACATCCCATACTTTGTCAATCTGCTTGCTTGGTACTATTAGAACTCTTGGGTCTGGGTCAATGTAGGGTACATTAGCCGCACGAACATCAAACGTGGTCTGCGTCTGCGTACCTAACGCTGGAACCCTGTTGTTAAGGCTGCTAACTCTTACGCCTACTTCTGCACCTGGCCATGCAAAAAGATAAGCATTCGCTTTCCTAATATACCAATCCTCGGTTTCAATACTCCCTTGGCTGCCTGCTTCGCTGGCGAGGTAACGATGTGAAACCAATTCAGCGTGCAGGCGGACTGGTGTATCCTGATTGAATCGAGGAAAGAATGCTGCGGGCTGAATGATCACGTCAGCGGTGCCCCCCGGCGGTATAAAGGGGATGACCCACTCTCCAGCGTCCCTGTCAATGTACCCGGCTGAAGGGTTGCTAACAGTTGTGTGCTGCTTGTACTCCTGACCATTGGCCGTGGCGGTAATGCGAACGACTACATCATAAGCCGCCGCCGGTGGGTGACCGGGGACTGGATCGTTGCGCACGAAGAGCTCCCACCAGACATTTGAGGTTCCTCTTGGCTTCGGCAGACTGTCCAGGGAGATTCGGCTCGCCGGGGGGCCAGGGGCAGCAAAAGCGGGCTCGGCAGCACTGGTCGCCATCGCGACCAGCGCTGCAAACAGGCACAGCGTTACAAGCCTAAGGGCCACAGCAACCGCCATCCGATACTACGGGTTGCCCCAGGTGACGGTGACATTCTCGGCGTGAATGACACGTCGGTTCGAGCCATCATCATCAACGTCGTAAGTGGCACTGAAGGTGAAAGTTTCCGTTAGGGCGCTATTTCGGGTGGTGGTGTACACAATGGCGTTGTTGGTGGTAACCCGCCCAGTGAGGGTATCGGAATTCGACAGACTGTCGAAATCATACAGATACTCTCCCACTTCTTCGAAGTGTTGGAACACCGCCCTAAAGGTCACCGTGTCACCCACCGCCGGGCTGGCATTATCGACTGCAAGGCTCACGGTGGGGGCGACATCGTCCAAACTGATCCGCACCACCAGGGTGTCGTCTACGGTGGGGTCGGGATTGCTCTCGTGGTCGATCTTGTTTGTCACTCCCAAGGTGAGGTCATAGGTGGCCTTGGTCTCGTAGTCCAGGCTGGCCCCCTCGGCCACCTTGATTTGGACGCCGTAGGGGTCCGCGTCGGTCGTGGCCGTTGCTACGAAGTTTTCGTGGCCGACGCCGGAGAGGCTGTACCCCAGATCACTCGCTTCCGAGTAGACCAGGAACGGGTCGCCGACGTTGGTCCCGGCCGGGGAGTTTTCCGGCACACTGCGGCTGACGCCCAATAGTGGCGGCTCCACCTCGACGAGAGTCCCCACTTGGATGACGTACTTTTTCACCTCGCCGGCCTCGGTGACGTTTGCACTGATCGCCTTCCAGTTCTCGTCGTAACCCTCGTCAGTAGGTTCCTTAGGATTCTTTTGGCGCACGTACCCCACGGGTTGAGCAGATATTTCGTAGGTCCCGGGCTTGGTGAAGACCCACTGTAGGTCATTGATGAGTTCGCCGGGCGCCATCTCCATGGATGCGATGCCTGCCTCAGCGCTGTCCCAGACCTTGGTCGCGCCGGGCACACCCGACTGGCGCGCCCGGTAGGCGAGGAGGTGGGGATGCTCGCTCGGGGCAATGCCGGGGTTGCGCAAGAGCCTGAACTCGTAGCTAATCTTGGTCCAGTACTTCTTGTCGAATCGGTGCGTCGAGAATCCGAGGGTGAGGTCGGATTTCTGGTTCCCGCTGAGGTCCGGGTCGTCCAGCCGCAGCCACCAGACCTTTTCACCAACATTGGCGTGGTCACGAACCCCTGGGTACTGGTCCAAACGCAAATGGTGGGTGCTGAAATCATCCGGATTGCCCTCCACCACAGTCGCCTGACGCGAGTTCTCGACGTGGATTATGAGCTCGTCGATGTCGACGCCGGAGTCGGTCAGGGTGGTTACGGTTTGGAGGTCTTGCGTTTCGGTGGTCAACAGCGGCGGGCACTCGTTGGTGTGCAGGATGCCGGTGTTGTCAGGGGTTTGGTCAGGGTCCAGCCCTGGGGTCTGCGCCTGATCCGGCCCCGTATCCTCCCAGTAGGCGTCAAAGAGTGCGTAGTGGCCGGTGGTCTTCTCGTGCGGTTCGGCCTGGAATGCAGTGGATGCGCCTTGGCCGAACCCACAAGGCTGCGGGTCGTCGTAGGTGTTGTCCGGGCTTTGCGCCGAGGTGGGGGTGACCAACAGGGCGGCCACCGCTACTAGGGCCAGCGCCAAGACGACGCCGAAGAGTTTCAGGGGCATTGATGCGTTGGTAAAGCTGTTCATCGATTCTCCTAGCTTCCTTGCTTTCGAAATCTAGATCGAGTTGGTTCGTTGTTCTTTGCCACGCGCCCAAGACGGGTGCGTGTTTCTACACTGGTTTTGCTCCGTGCGGGACGACTGATATCACAATCGTCAGCTATCGTTTCCGCCATCGTGTTGAGTCTTAGTATCATTGTTCCCTGTCGTCGCCAACCGTGGAGTACGTTCGGATCATTGGTATTGAGCTTCGTATGCGTCCAATTGACGAGGTACGGTCTCGACACGGACAGTGGGCAAGGCCACCATTACGTTGATAATTGAGATATAGTATCATTACTATCCACCTATTACCTTAAACCACCGAAGCGGATGTTGTCAATAGCGCCGACCAACCCAAATCCACCGCCTAAAGGTAGGAATCTGATTTTCTGACCTTTCGGTTGGGCCGGTGGGGGCGTCGATTGGCTACTGACAGGGTTAGCAGTGGTTTGGCGGGGCCGATGGTGGACGTATGAGGGTCTTGGGGTGCTGCTTTACGATGTTTTGCGTCGATTTTGAGCCGTTTGGCCTCGTAGGAGGACGCAGCGTCCCTACGACGGTTATCCACGTCGCTTGACCGATAGGCTGTGGCGCGGACCGTCTCAGATTCAGGGAGGGCCGTGAGCCAGCGCCGCTATTCTCCGGTGTGCCCCGACCAGCAGCGGGAACGATGGATGACCTCGCGCCAGTCGGATCAGCAGCTTCCTGGCATGGTAGACCACTCGACCGGCAAGGTCGATCAGAGCGAAGCGCACCGCCTTGAGCCGCTTGGTCACCCACTCATCACCCAGCGCCAACTGCTTGACCGCCGAGTTCAGGTTGAACGCCAGCACCGTTATCGCCCACCACGCTGCGTTGGCTCCGAACTGTCCCGACGGCAGTCTCCCGCCCGCCAGGTCCTCCTTCAGCACACTATGGACCTCCTCGCCTTTCCCGCATCTCTCACGGTACCACCGCACAACCTCGTCTCCCGGAAGCTCCCGGTTCGTCACTATCCCGCTGATCTTGTACCAGCCGTGGTTCGGCATCTGCATGACCGGAACCGACAGCTCAAACTCACTCTCCATGCCCGGTAGCGGCGGTCGCCTCAGAGGTTCTCTGACGGCTATGAAACGGTAGGCGGGACCCTCCTTGTAGCGACCTAATCGACTGGACATGAAGCCCACCTCGGCCCACTCCTGCCCCGTCTCCACCTCGAACTCCCCCATCATCCGGGGCAACTGACGCCACTCGCTCTCTTCCACCAGCGC
This sequence comes from Dehalococcoidia bacterium, assembly GCA_965207145.1. Taxonomy (GTDB): domain Bacteria; phylum Chloroflexota; class Dehalococcoidia; order Lucifugimonadales; family UBA2962; genus CAUZIR01. The sequence continues at coordinate 2,663,090 of OZ242262.1, forward strand.
CGCCTCATGCTTGAACTCGTCCGTGACGCGTACCCCAATCGCGAACTCGATCACTCCGAACCGTTCGTCTCTCCCCTCGGCGCAGTACTCCAGAAGATCGTTCTGGTAGCCTGCCGTGTCGGACCGCAGCATCACCCGCTCCACTCCCTCGGGTACGCACTCCAACGCGTCTCGCAACACTCGTAGCTGCTCAAATCCCGCAGGAACGTTGCCGTCTCTGAACTCCGAGTGGACGACCAGGTCCGCCTCGGCCCAGTATGTCGTTAGCGGCTGATAGGCTTTGAATCCCTTGTAGCAGTAGAGCGCCTCCTGCTTGTGAGTCTCGACCAGCGTCGCGTCCATATCCAGTGTCGCCTGCCTATGCCCGACGTGGCCCTGGACAAAGCCCACCATCTCGGCGTTGACCTTCCCAAGTCCGTCCAGCGCGTCGTTGGCCTGGGGTATGAACGCCGTATGAGGCTGCCTCGCCTCCTCCTGGGATGCGTCGTGGAACTGGCTCAGATACCGGAACACCGCCGATGGAGACGGCACATAGCGGTGTCGGTCACGCCGCCACCGGTTGCGCACCGCCCTGCGCTCCGAAGCTCGCTGCCGGTGGGTCTCCACCCTTCCCAACATCCGGCCAAGGCCCTCGTCCGCCTCCAGCACGCGAAGGTCGTCCACCCCTTCGCCGCCCGCCAGGTTCAACAGCGTCAGTGAGGTGACCATCTGACGGTCCGTCCAACCCTGGCCTCCCTCTCTGACCCTCACGTGGCGTCTGATCGACTCGCCAAGGCCGATTGCCTCGGCCATCTCCAGGTAGACTGCCAACCCCGATAGCGCCGTCATGCCCCCGATGCGGTTCTCTGCCCTGTACTGGAACGGTAGGACTCCATGTTGCATAATAACTGCACCTCGTTGGTGATGGTTTGGGATTGTCACTTACCATCTTAGTCAGCTTTGCAGCCGACTCCAACGAGGTATTCTCATTCAATTAGGCGGTGGATTTGGGCCAAGAAAAGGCAGCGTTTCCATTGATGATCAGCAGCCATCAGGAGTATGATGAGGGCAGAACGGTCTTGAGCACACATAGGACGCTGAGAGTTGCCCGAAGGCCGTAGCCATGTCAGAGGGGAGCGTCATGATTGCGAACGTGAAGGCCAAGTACTCCAACGGCGTTCTCACGCCCCTGGAGCCCTTGGACATTGCCGAGGGAGCGGAAGTGGCCCTGGTGATTGAGGAGATTCCCGTTCAAGCCGCGGCGAAGGGCGCGAATGCTATCGGAGACATGTCAATGTTGGCCAGGCACCTCATTGAGAAGTACCCGGATGACGGACGAGACCGACCCACCGATGGCTCTGTCAACTACAAACACTACATGTACGGTCATCCGAAGAAGGAACCGTAATGCGTGTGGTGTTCGCTGACAGTGGATATTGGATCGCACTACTCGACAACCGAGACGACCTTCACGCCCGCGCACTCGACTTGAGCTCAGAATCCATCGCGGACCAACTGGTCACGACCCATATGGTTGTGGTCGAGGTACTCAATTTCGCATCGACCCGTGGCGAGTACATGCGACAGCGTGCAACTGAATGGGCGAAGAGTCTTCGTGGCAGACCAAGCATTGAGGTTGTCTGGCTTACTGAGGACCAGTTTTGGACAGCGGTGGGACGATACGAGGCACGCCAGGATCAGACCTGGAGCCTAACGGACTGCGCGAGCTTCCTCATAATGGAAGAACGTGACCTGACTGAGGCGCTCGCCTACGACCGAGACTTTGAGCAGGCTGGATTCGTCGCCCTGCTGAGAGGCAGTCACGAGTGACGCAAAATGCTGGGATTGTGAATGCGTGCGCCCCATTGAATATGCTGGAAGCCACGATAGGCGCAACGCTGGTAGGCAGCCCAAGAGAGACCACGCAACATCGTTTCGGTGGGTTTACAGACTGCCCAGCCTCAATTCGAAGACGGTTCTGTCTACCGTCAAAATAGGCCCACTAAAGAGTATTCGAACCGCATCTCCAATACAGGGTTCGGCAATCGTAGACACTGGGCCAAGCTTACTCGTCTATCGCTTACTCAGCCGGGTCGCCTAGCCACCGGTGCCGGTCTCGAAAGTTAGACCTTGTCACCCAGAACCACCCGCCACGAGTAGCGCCACCTGTTCTGTCGATTAGCTCCCCTCCATCTCGATGACCAGGTGCTCGTGAGTAATGGTCACCCCCATCTCCGATGGGTCTATGGTTCCCAGCACTGTTTGGACCCTGCCGCTCAGCTGTGAGGCCATTGGTCTCCTGCTCCTTTCTCATAGATCCCCGGGCGAAGGGTAAGGCACGCTTCTGGTCGTGCACCAGCAGGTTATCAGGCTGCTCAAGAATCCAAGAAAGCCTCCGGAATGGGGGCAAGCGCTCGCCAGGGACCCAGGCGGCAAGCATCGGGCGAAGGTCACTTGAGCCGTGCGCCAACGGATGGCGTGGGCTCCGATCCCAGCCAGCCAGCGGCTACGAGGGATCCCGGCGCTTTCTCCTCAGCCCGAGACAGGCGACTCCAAACATCAGCGCGACGCCCGACAGATCGGCCTTACCCGGGGAAAGGCCGCACCCACCGCCGCCCGCCGAGCCGGCCGACCCGGATTCGGGCAGGCTCTCCGGGGGGCTTGCCGCGCCCTCAGCGGGCGCACTCCCCTCGCCTAGCTCGTCCAGATCCAGTGCGGCCTCAGAGAGCAGGCGTGTCCGGCTACACCGGTGAACGATCAGATCATCCTGGGCGTAGACCACGTACGACGTGCCTTCGGCAAATGTGAAGCCGCAGCTGGCGCTGTCGCGGTTCGTCGTCAGGTACATCGTTTCGAGGACGGTACCCTTCCAGACGGTCTCGACATCGAACTCGATGCTGTAGACACCGAAGTCCGGAGCCTCCGGTTCCGGATCAGGGGCGGCGCCGTCCACCCCGTCAATGCTCTGTATCGAGACTACCCGGCCCGAGAACACCAGGTCTGAATTCGACAATTCCTCGGACGGCGGGCCGGGAGTAGCGCACTTACACGCGTAGGTGAGTTCCGGGTGAACCAGGAGCAACGCCGCAATCACGGGTATCAGCAGGGTCACACGGATCATTGAGAAACGGAGGCTAGCCAACACGATGATCCTCTAGAGAGCGGAATCAGGCAGCTAAGGCCATATACCAAGCGGGTGGATTCGGTTGCATCTTTGTACCTGGCACCCCCCTAGAATAACAGCGCAGCCATCGCGGCCCGTACTCAGGGCCGACTCTGCGCCGCATGCAACGCGTATGCCGTGCACCTGCGAGAAGCCGCTTATACGCGGTCATGCAGGGCCAAAGGGAATTCAGGTCCGGCTGGCGATATTTCGGGCCTCGATGGCCAGCGACAGAGCATCCTCGACATCCGGCGCGACGGCCGTGATGTGGCCCATCTTGCGCCCAGCCCGAACCTCGGACTTGCCGTACAGGTGCAGCGATACCCCTGGCAGGGACAGGGCACCGGCGAAGTCGGGGTCATTACCCGCCTGCAACCACACGTCACCCAGCAGGTTGACCATGACCGCGGGGCGAGGCAGGGCCGGATCCCCCATCGGAAGGTAGCAAAGGATGCGCACGAGCTGTTCGAACTGCGATGTGGCGCAGGCCTCGATGGTGTAGTGCCCGGAGTTGTGCGGCCTCGGGGCGAGTTCGTTGACGAGCAGGCGCCCGTCCACCGTCAGGAACATCTCCACTGCAAGCAGGCCCACGACCCCCAGGCGGTCCGCGATTGCGCCCGCAAGGCCGGCGGCCTTCTTGGCCGTGGCCTCCGGCACGCGAGCCGGCGCTATGGACACGTCCAGGATTCCATTCACATGGATGTTTTCCGCACAGGGGAACGCTCTCGTCTCGCCCCGCGCGTCCCGGGCGCAGATCACCGATAGCTCCTTTTCGAATGGAACGAACTGCTCCAATATGAGTTCCCCTGATCCCCCGAGATCCGCGAATGCCGCGCCGGCATCCTCGGCCGATCTGAGGACGGACTGTCCTTTGCCGTCGTAGCCCATGCGCGCGGTCTTGAGCACCGCCGGCAGACCAACACATGCAATTGAATTCGCGAGTTCATCGGCGATTTCGACCGGGCGGTAGGGGGCCACCGGGAATCCCGCGTCGCTGAGCGTCCCCTTCTCGCTGATCCTGTCCTGCGCAACGCGAAGGACCTTGCTCGATGGGTGCAGTAGCGCCAGGTCCTCCGCTGCGTCTATGGCGCCGGCGTCGACGTTCTCGAACTCGTAGGTGACGACATCGGACCGCTGCGCGAGCGCGCGAGCGGCGTCCCGGTTCTCATAGGGAGACGCTATGCAGTCATCGGCTACCTGTGCGGCCGGGCAATCAGGGTCTGGATCGAGCACGCTGACCCGATAGCCCATGTGCGCCGCGGCTATCGCAATCATCCGCCCGAGCTGTCCACCGCCAATGATGCCGATTCGGGAGCCGGGAGGCAGCGGTCCACGCTCGGACGGACCCGCACTGGGCTTCAAGGCGGGAGCCTGTGCCAGCCGGGCGCCATCAGCCTGGATTCTCGACGCCGCCGTCCGCAAGGACCTCTTCTGCGGCCGCACGACGGCGTGCCTCGAGGCGAGCCCTCAGTTCAGGACGAGTGGTCGCGAGCATCTGAGCGGCAAGTAGCCCCGCATTGACCGCGCCCGGCCGGCCAATGGCGACCGTGGCGACGGGCACGCCCCGCGGCATCTGCACTATCGACAGCAGGGAGTCAAGGCCGCTGAGCGCGGCACTCTCCACCGGTACGCCGATGACCGGCAGCACCGTCTTGGCCGCCGTCATGCCGGGCAGGTGGGCCGCTCCGCCCGCTCCGGCGATGATCGCCTCGATGCCGCGGTCAGCGGCGGCGCTGGCGTACTCGAACATCGCATCAGGGGTCCGGTGCGCCGACACGATCCGCACCTCGTGGGGAATCTCCAGCTCCGCGAGTACCTCGGCCGCGTGGCGCATCGTGTCCAGATCGGACCGGCTGCCCATGATCACTCCCACCAGGGGCTTGCTCAACTCACATCCTCCATGCTTTGACTACGACGGCGGCCCAGGTCACCGCGATGCGAACACTACAAGTTTACATTTGCCCTTAGGCGTGAGCCCGGGAGGCTAGAATTGACCGCCATGCCTCACTTCAATTACATGGGGGCCAGGCTCCACTACGACACCTTGGGTGCGGGACCGCCATGGATTCTGCATCACGGATTCGGGCAGACGGGCCCGTCGTGGACCGAGGCGGGGTGGACAGATGCCCTGACCGACAGGTTCACCGTAGTTCTTCTGGACGCCCTGGGCCATGGCAAGAGCGACCGGGGCGGCGATCTCGACGGCTACCTAATCCCCTCGCACGGCCAGGCCGTGGCCGCTCTCGCCGAGCACCTCGGCTTTGGCACCTTCGGTCTCATGGGCTTCTCCCTGGGCGGCAGGGCGGCCCTGGAGTTGGCCGCCTCACGCCACCCGGCCCTGGGCAGCGCAGTCGTGATCGGTATGAAGGCCCGCATGACGGCTGAGGATATGGGCAGGGCCGCATCGAGCGTCAGGGCGCTCCGCAGCGGCCGGATAAGGTCCCTCAGGGGAGGCAGGCGCGGTCCCAATGAGAACGACGCGGAATCCCTGGCCCTGACAATGGAGGGAGTGGCGCAATGGCACGGAGTGTGGGACCGCATCGACCGGATACGGGCCCCGGTCCTCATGGTGTGCGGCGAGAGGGACCCTTACCACGACGGGGCCCGGGAGGCGGCAAGGGCCATTTCGCTCGGTGAGTTCCTCGGGCTGCCCGAAATCGACCACGGCGATTCCTTTGACCTGAGCTACCTCTCTCTGCCCGCGGTGATTCGCTTCATGTCCCGCGTCTCAGAGCACAAGGCGGCCGACCGGCCCTGACTCTCATCCGGGTGCGCCGGCCGCCTCGCCCGCCTTTTGCATATCCCTAGGCGAAGGTGAGCGCGCGGGCGGGATTGTTAACCAGCAGGTCATCGAGCTGTTGGTCGCTCCAGCCGCGCTTTTTCATCCGGGGCACGATGTTCTCAAGGATGTGAGCGTATCCCTTCCCGCCATGGCTGGATCGGAACCACTTCATGCACACGTCCTGGGCGACGAGAATCCGGTCGCTGTAGCCCCTGGAAGCGAGGTCCTCAAGGTGGTCTATGCGTTGGGCGTCGCTGAGGGGGTCAAGGTAGCCGCCCAGATACTCGAGGCCGGCCGACTCGAAGCCGAACACGTCGTACTCGAGGTAGCAGCCCGTTTCGGCGATGCGCCGGGCCAGCTCGATCTCCGTGGCGGACCAGCAAAGGTGTCCCATGATCACTCGCTCGGGCGGGCAGCCGGCCCGATCCAGCTCCTCGAGTATTCGAATGTGGCTGTCGTGGTGATGGCCGGGATGGATCAGCACCGGGGCGCCGGTCTCGGCGTGGGCGCGGGCGCCGGCGCGCAGGACCTTTCGTTGATTCTCGGTGATCGGCCACACGTTGCCGAGCTCACCGATCACGCCGGTCCTTATCCCCGTATCTCCGACGCCCACCGTGACGTCCCGGATGATCCGCTCGGCTATCTCGTCCTCCGACCGCCCGTCCATGTCGGACGGATGGGCCACCGGGACGTAGTGTCCGGCCCCCATGACGACATTCAGGCCTGTTGCCCGCGAGATGCGCGCAAGCGCCAGCGGGTCCCTGCCGAGGTCGTAATTGGTGACATCGACCACGGTGCGGCCCCCGGCGAGCATGAACTGCCTGATAGCGGAAGTCGCGTCCGCCTCGTCGAAGAGCTGGCCGTTATCTGTATTGAGATACCAGATGGTGCTGGCCCTGCCGAGGAGATCGATGGTAAAGGGCCTGTCGTGGTAATAACGCAGGCTCGCCTCCTCGGGCTGCACGTAGTAGCAGGTGAGGTCGATGAGGATGTGCTCGTGGGTGAGCGTTACGCCCATCTCCGATGGCTCCATCGGCCCAAGCACGGTCTGGACCATCCCGGTCATATCGCGCGACATCGTAGACCTCCTGGATTACTCTGACGTCCACCCGGGTGTGCCGTCGGCGCCGTCTATGATGCGCCCAAGGCGGGCGCGAGTGTAGCATAGGGCGCCTGATGATCGTGACGGGGACGGACGACTGCATCACCGATGTGGACGGTATCGGGGTCGGTCACCACACCGACCTAGAGGCCGGCACCGGGTGCTCGGTGGTCCTGTGCGAGGACGGGGCGGTCGGTGGGGTCTCGGTGATGGGCGCATTTCCGGGCTCTCGCGAGATAGCGATGCTGTCCCCGACCTCTGTCGACTCCGTCGTCCATGCGGTCCTGCTGACGGGTGGGACCGTGTTCGGCCTGGATGCCGCCTCCGGCGTGATGCAATGGCTAGAGGGCCGTCGCAAGGGCTACCGGCTGGGCCGCATCTACGTTCCCCGGGTACCTGGGGCGGTGATATTCGACCTGGGCTTCATCTCGCACAGGGTCAGGCCCGGGCCGGAAGACGGGTTGCGCGCCTGCCGGGATTCGTCCACCGACGCCTCCCCAGAGGGCACGGTCGGAGCGGGCACCGGGGCGACCGTCGGCAAGTTAACCGAGCTAAGGCGCGCGATGAAAGGTGGGTTCGGCACCGCGTCCGTGGACCTGGGCGATGGTGTGATCGTGGGTGCGGCGGTGGTCACCAACTCGATTGGAGGGATATTCGATCCGTCCGAGGGACGGTTTGTCGCCGGACCCCTGGACGAGAGCGGCTCCCTGATCGATCCGCTTCGCCTCATAGTCTCGGCCGAATACAACCCTCCGAAGTGGTCGAGCGGGACCAATACCACCATCGGGGTGGTGGCGACGAACGCGCACCTGACCACCCAGCAGGCCTGCCGGATGGCGACGGTCGCACACGACGGAATAGCCCTGGCGGTCAGGCCGGCGCACATGCAGTTCGACGGCGACACCCTGTTTGCCATCGGGACCGGCACCACGGATGTCCCGGTAGACCTGACCAGGCTCGGGACGGCGGTCGTCCACTGCGTGGCCAGAGCCGCGGTGAACGGCGTCATGGCCGCGACCGGCCTCGGGGGCATCCCGGCGGCCTCGGAGCTTGGCGGCTAGCTAGACACTACGCTATCGGGGTGCCCGACCTCCCGGTCCCATACCGCCGAGACTAAGGGTGCCTAAAAGACCCCGAACCTAAGGTACGCCTCGCTCGGGTCCATGCCCGAGATGATCGCCTTGCGCATCTCGCTCTCGGTGGTCATAAGGCGCTCGGCCTCCCCGATGACCTCGTCCGCCGAGGCGGCGGGGATGACAACCGCGCCATCGATGTCCGCGAGGAGAAAGTCGCCGGTGCGTATGACCACGCCGCCGATCTCGATGGGCTCCCCGAGAGCCTCCACCATCCACCTGCCGACGACGTCGGCCGGGGTCCTGTAGCGGGCGAACACTGGGAATCCCCGGCGAACTATGAGGTCGGTATCCCTGCAGCCGCCGTCTACCAGGTAGCCCGCGACCCCGCGGATCATGAGAGCCTCCGCGGACAGCTCGCCCATGTGGGCGATGGTCGAATCGTTGGGCTGGCAGACGACCACCGATCCGCCGGGAGCCGCGCTGAGCAGGCGGGTCCAGCCCAGAAGGCTCGCGTCGGCGTCTGCTCCGGGATCTACACGACCCTCGCAGGTCCACACCGGCCCCGCCAGGGCCTTCGTCGGGTCCATGGGGCGGATGGTGCTCGGGAGGACCGACGGGGGCAGGCCAAGCTCGCGCATCGCATCGTAGACGGCACCGCTGTAGCAGCGTACCAGTCGATCCGCCCGGTCGCGGTCGCGCCTGTCTTGTCCGCTTCTATCTTCCTGCATTCCACTCCTGGCAAAGGGCGGCCGGGCATCCCCAGCGGTGGCGGGAGTTTAACATCCGGCCTCCTAGGCTCGGTGCCTGATATACAATCCGCCGACCCTACCGCTCCTCCGAGGTGCGCATGAAAATCGCCAACGTAGAAACGTTCATCGTCGATGCAGGATGGCGGCCCTGGGTCTTTGTGAAGATAGAGTCCGACGAGGGCCTGATCGGCTACGGTGAATGCTCCGACGGACGCTCGCCGCACGGCGTGGTCGGAACCATCCGTGACATGAACGACCTGCTGATCGGGTCGAACCCCGGTGCGTTCGAAATGCGCTTTTGGGACATGATGCGCCGCACGCGCCAGAGCTTCGGGGGCATCGCCGCCAAGGCCATGGCGGGCGTGGAGAACGCACTGCTGGACCTGAAGGCGAAGGCGCTCGGCATTTCAGTCGTGGAGATGTTCGGCGGACCAATCCGTGACGATGTGCGGCTCTACTGGTCACACTGCGGCAGCACGCGCGCAATTCACCCCGAGCTGCTCGGCACCCCTCCCATACGCACCTTCGACGATCTGGCCAACCTGGGGAAGGAGGTCGTAGCCCGCGGCTACACGGCGCTGAAGACGAATATCGTCTTTCCGGGCGATCCGGCCTCGGTGCACTTTCCAGGATTCGGCGCGGGACCCGGCACCACCGACCAGGACATCGACCGGCGGCTGCTCGACCACATCGTCACCCAGATAGGGACCCTAAGGGACGCGGTGGGCGCCTCCGTGGACATCAACCTCGATCTCAATTTCAACTTTAAGCCCGAAGCCGCCATGCGCATCGCAAAGGAGCTTGAGCCCTTTGATCTGCTGTGGCTCGAGGTCGACATTTACAGCCCCGGCGCGCTGAGGCAGATCAAGGACTCGACCACTACGAAGCTGTGCACCGGGGAGAACCTGTTCCACATGCGCGGTTATCTGCCTTACTTTCAGGCCCACTGCGCGGACGTGTTCATGGTGGACGTGCCCTGGAACGGCTTTGCACAGTCCAAGAAGATCGGGGATCTGGCCGAAGCCCACGAGGTCAACGTGGCCCCGCACAACTTCTACAGCCATCTGTCGAGCTACATCAGCGCCAGCCTTTGCGCGGTCCTGCCAAATGTCAGGATCATGGAGACGGATGTGGACGACGTGCCGTGGAAGGACGAGCTGGTGACCAGACTTCCGGAGGTCGAGGGCGGCAGGATGAAGACGCCCACGGGGCCGGGGTGGGGCACCGACCTGAACGAGGAGGTCGCCCGGGCTCATCCCTGGGTGGGCGACGGTTCGAACTGGTAGCCGCTGCCCCCCTTGGAACCGCCCCGCCACTTCTTCCGATCGCCGGTACGGCGCCCGGCTCAGCCCTCCTCTTCCCTGCCCGACCTTGAGAATCGATCGAGGTCGTATTCGATGCCCTCGTACACCTCCGGGTAACGCAGGCCCGTGAAGCGCTCGGTGGCATCTCGCAGCCTCTCCGCCGGGTCCCAGGGCATCCAGGCCTTCCAGCTATCTTCGTAATTGAAGTTCCACAGGAAATAGATCGCCGCCCTCTGCGTTCCCTGGATCCCGTTGTCATGGAACCAGGTGTCGGTCTCCCTGAGGCGCTTGAGCGGTATCTCCATCTCCCTCAGGGTCTCCAGCAGGTCCTGGCCTACTTCGCCCACCCTCGGCGTCGTCGCGCCGCTGAACGAGAATCCATCCTCAAGGTAACTGGGGCCGGTGCTAAGTATCGTGCCGGCCGCGGCGGCATCGTCGAACCAGTCAGTGTTGTCAGGCTGCCGCGCGTTGAGGACTACGTCGACTCGACCGGTGCGAAGCGCCTCGGGCACCTCTTCGGCGGTCACCTTAACAGTCTCGACCTGAAAGCCGAATCCCACCTCGGCAATGTAGGCTCCCAGGGCGGCCAGAGTCACCCCGTATCTGGCATCCGACTGGCCAATGACAAGACTCGTCTCCAGTCGCTCCTCGGTGAAATCCTCGGTGCCACCCGCAAAGCGCCCCTCGCAGGTGGCGGCGGATCCCGCACCTACCACTAGGATCGCCCCCACCAGGCCGGCAAACGCCAGCAGGCTCAGCCTCTCCGTCCTCGCTCTTCTCATCTCGATTGCAGCCCTATTTCTTCTAACGGTTTCACGAACACACCTGTTGGCCCGCGCTCTCGCTCGGAGCGAAGGCTCCGCAGGCCACCCAACGGCCCTGGTCCAAGTCGCAGAGCATAGCCGAGCCAGTGGCCTGAGCGCTACAGGTTAGGTCTAGTCCAAGAGAGCCATTCGGCCATCGGTGTCGAGGCGGCCCCGTATGTTACGATTCGGCCCGCCCGGGCCGCCCCGGAGCCCCGGCCAAGGGCTGCGGCAGTGCGGCCGTAGACGCTGCGGCGCCATCGCCGACGTTCCCGGAAAACGCAGGAGAAGTGAGACATGCTCAAAACGCGAGCGGCTGTAATGACCGGCCCGAACGAACCCATGGCGATCGACGAGATGGAGGTGCCCGATCCCGGACCGCACCAGGTGATCGTAAAGCAGACGGCGACCGGTGTCTGTCTCTCGCAGGTGCACCAGCTCCAGCTCGTGCCAAAGGAGCAGTGCCCGCAGTTGCTCGGCCACGAAGGCGTGGGCGTCGTCACTCACGTGGGCAGCGAGGTCTCCCACCTAAAGGAAGGCGATCACGCCATTACGACCTGGGTCCCGCGTGCCGGATACCCGGGCAGGGACTTCATCGACGGCCTGAGCCCGATCGGCGTAAGGTTCCGCGGCGAGCTGGCCCAGGGACCGGTCGGCACCTTTGCAGAGGACTGCCTTCTCAGCGACCAGCTGGCCGTAAAGATACCGGGAGAGTACGCCACACTCGAGAGCAGCATAGTGGGCTGCGCGGTGCTCACGGGAGCCGGCGCTGTCTTTCACACCGCCAAGGTCAGGGCCGAGAACTCCGTGGTAGTCATCGGGGCCGGGGGCGTCGGGCTGTCGGCGATCAAGATGGCCTCGCTGATGCAGGCATACCCTGTCATAGCCGTAGACATCGCCGACGAGAAGCTGGAGTTCGCGATGGGCTGGGGTGCCACCCACACGATCAACTCGCGGGAAGTGGACCCGGTCGAGGAGGTCTGGAGGATCACCGGCATAGGCGCCGATTTCGCCTTTGACGCGGTCGGCAGCGTGCCAACCCACGAGGCCATCCTGCCGATGGTGCGTGGCGGCGGGCCGGGCGGCGACAACGTCGGCGGGATGGCGGTGATGATCGGCTGGCCGCAGCCCGAGTTCAAGCTAAACGCCGAGCACTTCGTTTACCACCAGCGCCAGTTCCGTGGAAGCCACGGCTCGGCGGACCCGGACGTCGATTTCCCCATGTACCTTCGCCTCTCGGCGGAGGGCAAGTTCCCCCTGGAAAAGCTGGTCACGCGCACCTACTCGCTGGATCAGGCGAACGAGGCGATGGACGACCTCACCAACGGCCGAATTGCCGGCCGCGCCCTGCTGGCCTTCTGATCTTCCGGGAAAGGGGACGCAGGAGCGTCGGCCGGCAGAGTTACCCGGGGTAGACCGGTAGCTGTCGCCGTGGTCTGCGGTGTAAGGGCCCTCAAGCTTGAGGGCCCTTACATTCGGCGTTTTTTGCCGATTCGAAGGTGCAATAGGCCGCAGACGTTCCCGCGGGCGCTGCGTATCCTTTTCTGAAGAGCCATTTGTCGGAGGACGGAATTGATAGTGGTCATGCGATCCGACGCGAGTCGGGAACAGGTGGAGGCGGTCGAGGCGCGTGTACGCGAGCTCGGTTACCAGACGGCGCTGACGCTTGGCGAGCGCCAGACAATCGTAGCGGTCAGGGGAGACACCGCGGGCGATGTGCGACTGGAGGGGCTCGGAGACCTGGCGGGGGTGGAGAGCCTCCTGCGCGTCCAGAAGGCTTACAAGGAGGCGAGCCGCGAGTTTCACCCCTCGGACACGGTGGTGGACGTCGGCGGCCTCAAGATCGGCGGTAACAGGGTGATCATGATGGTCGGCCCGTGCGCCGTGGAGAGCCGGGAGCAGTTGATGGAGACGGCGGAGGCGGTCAGAGGGGCCGGATTCCCCGTGCTTCGCGGAGGCGCGTTCAAGCCGCGCACTTCTCCGTACAGCTTCCAGGGCCTGTTCATAGAGGGTCTGCGCCTGCTGGCCGAGGCCAGGGACAGGACAGGCCTCAAGATCGTCACGGAGGTCATGTCCGAGGCGGACGTACAGGACGTTGCGGCCTACGCCGACATCCTCCAGATAGGAGCGCGAACAATGCACACGTTCCGCCTCCTTGAGCGGGTGGCCGAGACGGGCAAGCCCGTGCTGCTCAAGCGCGGGTTTCACGCAACCATCAAGGAATGGCTGCTGGCGGCCGAATACATCCTGAAGACCGGCAACCCGAACGTGATCCTGTGCGAGCGGGGGATAAGATCGTTCGACGACGAGTTCTCCCGCAACGTCCTGGACCTGACCGCGATCCAGGTGGTCAAGAAGGAGTCGCATTTGCCGGTAATCGCGGACCCGAGCCACGGGACGGGGGTCAGGGACTACGTGATTCCCATGGCGAAGGCCGCGGTGGCCGCGGGGGCTGACGGGCTCATAATCGAGAGTCACCCCAACCCCGCCGAGGCGTTGAGCGACGGTCCCCAGTCGATACCGGCGGCCGAGATTGGCACGCTGCGTGATGACGTCGCAGCGGTCGCGGCGGCGGTGGGCCGGACGCTCTAGCCGGTCCGAACACGCGGCCGCTCAATTTGACCGGGCCGCCAACCCGTCAATATATTGGCCCGGATGCCCGTCCGGCCGCACGCACTTTGATCTGAGCGGCGATCACGCGGACCACCACCAGGGCGTCCCAGTCAGGTTGGGAGTCACAGGCGATGGCTAACAAAAGGGTCTTGGTAACTGGTTTGAGCGGCCTGATAGGGGGGCTCCTAAGGGAGCGGCTCGAGGCGGAGGGCGGATACGAGGTTACGGCGCTCAACCGCAGCGAGGTCGAAGGCGTCAGGACGGTACAGGCCGACATATCCGACTTGGACGCGATCAGGGAGGCCTTTGCCGGCCATGACGCGGTCATTCACCTGTCGGCGGTGCTGACCGACTCAGAATGGGACCAGATGATGGCGGTCAACATCAACGGGACCTACAACGTTCTTGAGGCCAGCCGCCTGGCCGGGATAAAGAGGGTGGTGAACGCGAGCAGCGGCTCGGTCATCAAGGGAGTCGTCAGGGCGCCGGGCATATACCGGGCCCTTGAGGAAGGCCGATACGAAGACGTTCCGGACAGCTGGGCATCGGTGGACCATAACCTGTTCCACCCGTACGGGCTCTACGGTGTATCGAAGATGGCCGCAGAGGGCCTTGCCCGTCACTTCTCAGACGTGCACGGCCTGTCGGTAATCAACCTTCGAATCGGCACGGTAAAGCCGTCGGGGATTCCCGAAGGAGCTGACGACTACTCCATATACCTCAGCCACAGGGACGTCGTCCAGGCAATCATGCTCGCGCTCAACGCACCGGGCGACCTCAAGTTCGATACCTTCCTTGTCACCTCCAACAACAAGTGGGGATACAGGGACCTGTCCCACTTCCGCGAAGTGCTCGGCTACGAGCCCCTCGACTCGGCCGAGGACTTCCGGGTCGGCAGCGGCCAGAGGCCGCAAAGGCGCGCGCCTAGCGCCGGACACTGGTCCGAGCACGAGGAACTCGTCAACCCTTGAGAGAGGCCGTCATGAAGAATCCCAGCGGCGACGGGCGCGACCGGAGTCTGGCCGGGTGATCCTTGCAGCCGGTCCTTTCCGATACGAGGTGGACACTGACTGGGGCAGTCCACCGGACGAGGGTAGCTTCGCCGAGTGCGCCGCCGTTGCGGTCGACCGGGACGACAACGTCTGGGTATTCAACATCCCCACGGGCGAGCTCATGGTGTTCGCCCCCGACGGCGGGCTGATCATGGTCTGGCCGCACACCTACGAGAACGTTCACGGCGTCGACTTCGACCCGGACGGAAACGTGTACCTCGTGAACCGAAACGAGCACGAGGTGATCAAGTATTCTCCGGATGGCGTTCAGCTGATGACAATGGGCACTAGGGGTGTTCCGTCGGACACCGGATACAGCCTGCAGAAGGGACGGCAGACCGGATGGAAGCATCCGGTCGAGCAGGCCGGTCATCCGTTCAACGTGCCCAGCGGCGTGCGCGTGGCACGCAGCGGCGACCTGTACGTCTCAAACGGCTACGCGAACTGCAGGGTCCACCGGTTCGGCCCGGATGGGACGCTAAAGCAGAGTTGGGGACAGCCCGGCAAGGGTGGCCACGGTCAGTTCCACCTAGTGCACGGGCTCTTCATAGACTCCCGGGACAGGGTTCTGATATGCGATCGCCTCAACGACAGGATCCAGATCTATGACCTCGATGGCGGTTACTTGGACATGTGGACCGACTTTTCGATGACCAGCAAGATCCACGAGGGCCCGGACGGCGAGGTGGTGGTGACCGAGCACTCGGGCCGCATCACGGTCCTCGACCTCGATGGGAACATCCTGGGACGCTGGGGGACCGCCGACAACACAGGCCTTTTCGCCTGGCCTCATGGCCTTGCGATCGACTCGAATGGGAGCATCTACGTTGGACACGTCACCGAGGCGGGCGCTCCCCCGGGTTCCGGCACTCGCCTGACCAAGCTGCTTCGAGCGTAGGGGTCCGTCCGGCGCGTATCGGCCACATCCGGCCAGCTTGCCATAGCTGGTAGAATGGCCGCGGATTCCGGATCAGACCGCGATGGCTGGCGGGGCTGGATGTCGGCGGACAGGCCCAGGTGGCGGAATGGTAGACGCGGCGGACTTAAAATCCGCTTCCCGTAAGGGAGTGGGGGTTCGAGTCCCTTCCTGGGCACCCCTCCTCCGCCTGACCGCCGAACACTAGCTGACCAGGCTTGCGTCCCCGGACCCATGGCATGCGCGTAACCCCTTTGGCGGAGGGGCGGCGCACGCTTCGACCAGCCGGGCCTCTGGGTGGCCCGGTCGGTCATCAGGCCACAAGCGATGCTGGAGGAAGCCCATGGCCACGAGGACGGATGCTGGCCGCAAGCTGCGGCCGGCCGAGGACTATCACAAATTCTACAGCCGGCATGCGGATCGCTATGCCAGCAACCAGGTCGAAAGGGTGCAGCGGGTCTGGACCCGCTCGTCCCATCCGCTCCTTGAGGGAAACCACTCCCTCATAGATTCCCTGGTAGAGATGGCCCCTGGACCCAGGGGCCTGGACGCCGGCTGCGGCGCCGGGGCCATTGATGTCGCCGAGCTCGTAAAGCGAGGGCTGGACGTGACGGGGATCGATGCCGTCGAGGAGAACGTGGAGACGGCACTGCGCATACACCCTTTCCTCGAGGACCGCGTAAGGGTCGGCGACCTGTCGCGGCGCCTGCAGTTTCCGGACGACTCGTTCGACTTCGTGATGTGCAACGCGGTAATACAGCACCTGAGTGAGAGGCGCGTTTACCGAACCACCCTCCACGAACTGTCCAGGATCACTAGGCCGGGGGGAGTACTACAGCTGGTCTTCAAGAGCGGCCACGGCACGGTGACCGTGCATGACCCGGACTACGACGAGATCAGGTCCTTTCAGCTATTCGACGAGCGCAGGGTACTCACCGTGCTCCAGTCGCAGGGCATGGAGCTGGTTCCCGCCGAGGACGAAACGTCCCTGGGCGGCCTGATGTACTTCATCAACAACAACGACCTTCAGCACTGCGCACTCTGGGCACGGAAGATCGTCTGACACCATAGCCCCGCTCGGGCGGCCACGGACCCCGGCTGCTTTATCATGGAGTGATGTCTCGGCCCTGGTACGGCTGGGTGGTGGTCGGCCTGTGGCTGTCCTCCACCCTGTCCGGATTCGTAGTAGTCTTCAACATCGGGATCCTGCTGCCGTCCATCGCCGACGACATGGGCCTGTCGCCCGGCCATCAGGGCCTGCTCGGCTCTGCGGCGTTCTGGGGCAACCTGTTCCTTGCGATTCCGCTTGGATGGTGGACGTCAAGGTTCAGCCCGAAGGCCGTCATCGCCTCCACGCTGGCACTCGGCACGCTGCTCATACTGCTGCAGGGCTGGTCGCCGGCCTTTGCGGTTCTGCTCATCGGGAGGTTGTGCTTCGGTGTGGTGCTCATGGCCATGGAGCCTCCCGGTGCCGCCCTCATAAGCCAGTGGTTTCCTCCTCACCGCATCGTCTTCGTCAACAGCGTGGCGAACGTGGTGTTCAGCCTGACGATGGGCCTGGGCCTGCTTGCAACGCCCCTGATCCTCGGTGCCCTCGGCGGCGACTGGAGAATGAGCTTTTACGTCTCAGGAACCCTGTTCGCGCTGCTCACGATCGCCTGGCTCCTGTTTGGTCGAGATCGACACCGCAGGCAAAGGCAAGGCGGTGAGGCCGCCGGCGACAGGGAGCCGGCCACACCTTCAACCACTCTGAGGGCCACCATGGCTCACAAGGATCTGCTTTTGGCCTGCCTTGGCATGGCCGGCGCGGTGCTGGCCTGGTCGGCATTCCTGAGCTTCTTCCCCTCCCTGATGCTGGACCGCTACGGTGTGTCACTGAACTGGTCGGGGGCTCTCCTAGCGATCAACCTGGCCGTGGGCGGCGTTTCCGGATTGGTCATGGCCTTCGTGGTTGCGCGCACCCGGCGGGTGAACAGAATCCTGGTGGTGATTGGCGTCTCGATGACCGGCGGCTACGCCGCGATGACACTGACGGGCAGCATCCCTCTGCTGGTCCTGTTCGCCGCGGTCAGCGGGCTGTCCGGCGCCTACTTCCCCCTCCTTTACAGCGTCGCCTTCCAGCTGAGAGGAGTTACGGCGGACCGCATACCGGTCGCCGTGGCAACGGTGATGACCGCGGTTTCCCTCGGCACGTTGCTGGGACCGATGCTCACGGGGTTCCTGCAGGAGGCGTTCGGAGAGTTGAGGCTGCCGCTGATCATCGCCAGCGCGTCGGGGCTCTTGCTGCTGCCGGTCGGGGCCTTCATAACGATAGGGCACGCTAGGGAGAGCGCGGCGGAACAGCCAGGCGAGGCCCTGGATTCGGTGTCGCCTCCCGGGCCCGCCAAGAAGGAACTCACCTAGCTAGAGACCGCCGCCTGAGGCGACTCAGAGGGCGATTTGACCGCTGGACGCCGCAACGCTATCTTGTTGCTGCCTAGTGTTGCTATGTGGGGGCCGGGCGGCCCCACCTCCTGCACAGCCGGTCAGAGGATTGCGATGCCGACACTTAGGAGAGCTTCCGCACATAAGGAGTCGATCGAAGATCGCTCCGGGCATGCGCTTTCATCCAGGCTCTCGATAGGCTCGTGGGTCCTCTACGACGTTTCCAACACCATCTTCTTTGCCGGTGTGACGGGGATCTTCTTCCCCCTCTGGGTCGTCAACGACATGGGCGGCAACGACGCCACCATCGGTTTCACCGTGGCCGGCGCGATGATCGCTAATCTCCTGGTGGCACCGATCTTCGGGGCGATGTCGGATAACGCCAGGAGACGCCTTCCATTCCTCGCGGTCTTCTCGCTGGTCGGCATCGCATCGACATTCCTGCTGGGCAGCCTGTCCCTTGAGGCCTCGCTCGTGCTGTTCGGGGTGGCGCTGGTCGCCATGCACACGGGGATAGTCATCTACAACGCCCTGCTGGTCGAGGTGAGCACGAAGAGAAACCGCGGTTTCATAGGGGGCCTTGGCATAGGGGTCGGATACTTGGGCGCACTGCTTGCCGTGCTGATTGGGCTCACCCTGGCCGAGGAGCAGGGCTACGTGATGGCCTTTCGGGTTATCGGCGTTCTAATGCTCGTGATGACGCTGCCGGTGCTAACGTTGCTCCGCGAGCGGCCCCGGGAGCTTCGAGGCGACGGCGGCATTTCGGCAGGCCACGGTGCCGTAGCGGGGGTCGGGGATGCAATGCGCCGCGCCCGTCGATATCCAGGCCTGATCTCATTCCTGATAGGCAGATTCTGGTACTACCTGGCCGTGAACACCGCCTCCATATTCGCCTTCCTCTACGGGACCAAGACCATAGGCTTCAGCGAGACGAAGGTCTACCTAGTGCTGGGGATAGGGATCCTGACGGCCATCGCCGCAGCCTCGATGTGGGGCAGGCTCTCGGACCGGATAGGCCCGTTCCGCTCCATGAAAATCGTCCTGTGCTCCTGGGTCGTCGTCCTGTTCGCCACGGTCGCCATACCCTGGCTGAACCTGCCCGCCGAACTGTACTGGATCATTGGGCCGGCCAGCGGCGTGCTCGTCGCCGGCACGTGGGCGGTCGACCGGCCATTGCTGCTCAAGCTCATTCCCGAGGAGCGTGCAGGCCAGTTCTTCGGCCTGCACAGCCTCACCGGAAGGCTGGGAACCATAGTCGGGCCGGCCGCATGGGGCTTCATCGCCGACGACATGCTGTGGTTCGGCCTGGATATGGGTCTGGGACTCGGTCAGACGGCGTCGGTCACCAGCCTCATAGTAGCCACAGCCTTTGGCCTGTACTTCGTTGCGAGGTCGGGGGAGGAACTCGGAACGGCCACCAAGAAGCAGGCCCTGCCGGACACACGGGAAGGCGGCGACTAGCCGGACGCTTCTCCTAATCTTCGGGGGGGCTCTGGGAGGCCCTGGCTCAGGTAGAGTCTTGGCACCCTCTGGCTTATGCGGCAGACCACCTCGTACGGGATCGTCTGGGCCCAGCGCCCGACCTCCCTTGCACCCACGCTGACCCCTCCCTGGACGCCTATGAGCACAACCTCATCGCCCGGCGTCACGCCCGGCACGGCGGTAACGTCCACCAGGGTGGTATCCATGCTCACCGCTCCGACGATCGGGGCCCTGGCCCCGCGGACCAGCACGTGGCCCCGGTTCGAGCTGAGCCGGGCGAGCCCGTCCGCGTAGCCTATCGGCAGCGTGGCTATCAGGGACTGGCGCGAGGTCCTGAAGGTCCGGTTGTAACCCAGGGCGGTCCCCTCGGGGACGCTCTTTACGAAGGCGATGCGTGTCTTCAGCGAGAGGACGGGCAGCAGCTCGACCGGCCCACCCCTGGGGGACGGATCTATGCCGTACAGGGATAGTCCGGCCCTGACCATGTCGAACGAAGAACCCTTGTGCAGAAGCGTACCTGCGCTGTTGGCGACGTGCCTTACGATGTGCGGATGGCCCGCGGCCTCAATGGCGTCGACGGCCTCGACGAACTTGGATATCTGGAGCCTGGTGTAGGTTAGGTCCTCCTCGTCGGCGGAAGATAGGTGGGAAAAGACTCCCTCCAGCCTTGCACCCTGATAGCCGACAGCCTCCTCGACGAAGCCCGAGACGTCGTCCGGACCTATGCCATGGCGCCCCATGCCGGTGTCGAGCTTGAGGTGGTAGCCGATGGGCCTGTTCCTTGCGATCGCGGCGGCCGAGAGACGCTGGACAGACGCCAGGTCGTATACGGTCGGTGTGAGATCGAACTCGAGGAACGTGTCCTCCTGGCCGGGAAAGCAGCCGCCGAAAACCAGTATCGTCCCCGATATACCGGCCTGTCGGAGGGCCGCGCCCTCCTCCGTGATCGCGACTCCGAATGCCGCGGCCCCCTGCTCTGCCAGCGCGCTGGCAACGCGGTTCGCCCCGTGTCCATAGGCATTTGCCTTGACCACCGCCATCACCCTGACCCCGGGACGTAGGTGGTCACGGACTCCCTGGTAGTTGCCGGCCAGACGGTCGAGGTCGATCTCGACCCATGTCGGACGCCGCCCCGCCAGCGGATCGATCTGTCCGCCCGACGCAGGCTCGCCAGATGCAGACTGCTGGTGCATGGCCCTATCGCTGATCGACGTCACAACTCACTCCGTCCTCGGCGGAATTGACAGGCCGGACACGAACTGTGCGCCGGGCACCTTGCCGAACTCCCGCCCGGCCATCTTCACCTTGGATGACCTGCTGCCCGAGCCCAGGATCACGTAGTCCAGGCTGGCTATAGGCTCATCTACATATACTGGCACATCCTCTGGCAGCCCGAACGGCGTCACCCCGCCGATCATCATCCCGGTCACCTCGACGGTCTGATCGGCGGACGCGAACGAAGCCCTGCGCACCCCCATAAGCTTGCGCACCCTCTTGTTGACATCAAGCTGGGTGGAGGCTAGCACGACACACGCGCAGTACTGCGGCGGCCCCTTCCTCGAGGCCACGAGTATCGTGTTGCCGCTTCGGTCCGGCGGGTACCCGTACTTCTCGCAAAACTGCGCAGTATCGGCGTAGTCCGGGTCTATATCGAGCATCTCGTAGTCGATTCCCCACTCACCGAGGGCCTGTCTCACGCGCTCTTCCGGGTCGCTGCTGTCGTAGGTCATTTCTGTCTTGCTCTCCGATAAATGCGATACGTCCTGGTGGGTTCAACGGTCAGGCAGCAGGGTCGCCCTGCGGACCGTCATTCTCTCCAGCTGGTCGGGGTCGGGCTCCGGAAGGCGACCTTCGAACGGCGTAAAGGTCTTGCGCTCAGTCAACTCCGTCGGCGGGCTACACAGGTCGCGCTCATAAAAGCGCGAGGAGGGGAACAGGTCTCCCGGATACGTGAAGTTGGGCAGTGTGGCCAACTCGATGCAGATCGCGCCGCCAAGCACGCTCTCCAGCATGCCACCCACCCATACGGGAATTCCGGCGTCCATGGCGATATCGTGAACGCGCCTTGAGTTCTGCAGACCTCCGATGCGGCCGGGCTTGATGTTGATGAACTTGCACGCCCCCACCGCTATCGCCTGCTCGGCGGCCTTGACGCTGTGGATGGTCTCGTCCAGACACAGCGGCGTTTCTATCTGCCGGGCAAGCTCTGCATGGTCCAGCACATCGTTCCAGTGAAGGGGCTGCTCGATGAATGCAAGGCCGATCTTGTCGATCTGTTTAAACAGCGGAAGATCATCCAGGGTATAGCCGGAGTTGCAGTCTATGTGGAATGTGGTGTCGGGGAAGGTCGACCTTACCGCCCTGAGCATATCCAGGTCCCAGCCGGGCGCCGCCTTGAGCTTAATCCTCGGAAAGTCGGCATCCACCGCGCCCTGGATAGCCTCCAAAAGCACGTCGATCGAGTCCTGGATCCCGAAGTCGGCGCCGGCGGCAACCTCCCTGTCCGCTCCACCCAAGAGGCCGTGCAGAGGAGTGCCGGTGAGATCGCTCTGTAAGGTCCACCAGGCGATCTCGATGGCGGCCTTTGCAAAGCTGTTGCCCTTGAAGATGTCTAGGGCCTCGTTCAGATCGTTCGCGGTCTCGAAATGGGAGCCCACAACCCTGGGACCGAAGACCTCGGTTATGTGGTGGTAGGCGGAACCCGCGCTCTCATTCAGGTATGTGGGCGCGAAAAACGGCGTGGATTCGGACCAGCCATAGTGCTCACCGCTCGTGGCCCTGACAAGCACCGAGTGTATGTCGTGGTCGGAGCCGTACGCCGTGCGCCACGGCGAGATCAGGGGCATGGCCACGTAGTAGACGTCGAGTCGATCGATTCGCATTGCCTCAGGAGCCAACGCTATGGGCGGGGCCGGCGCGGACCAAGAAGGTCGCGGGCGAATCCCATACGGTCAGCCTACCTAACTTAACCGCGCCCGCAGGGCTCAGGCAACCTAGAGTCGCCAGTAGCCGGCGACGCCGCAGGCCTGCACCAGATCGGCTGCGTGACCGCTCAGCGCCTCGACGTCGCCGGAATTGACGGCGGCTAGGAGGGCCGCGCTAGCTTCCCTGATCGGCGGCTCCGAATCCTCGGCCGTTTCGGCCACCGCCATCACCCTCTCGATGAATTCGGCGTCGCTGACTTCCCGTTCAGATACATCCAGCAGGAAATCTGCGAACCGCTCGCATGCGGCGCGGCCGGCCGAGTCGCCACCGCCGGAGCCGAAGGTGCCGGCCAGGGGCAGGACTACCGCCAGCACGATGGCGACGACGATCAGTGCCCCACAGCCGATCTGAAGGCCCTTGAACCCGCCGGAGGGCTCGGAGTACTCGTCGGAAGGGCGGTAGCGGGGCCGGTCACCGTCACCATCGTTGCCCTCGTCACTTACGCGGCCGGTCCGGTCGCCCGGGGCGGGATTCTTGGAAAAGTCCGGGTCGTATTGGCGGGGGCGTTGCTCTGGACTCATGTGCGCAGGTTGAACGGCAGTTCAACTGATCCATCCAACAGGGTACCCTTTATCCTGCCCGGGACCTAACGGTTCCAACCGACGGGTGTTCAGGATGTCGTGGCAAGACCCGCACCTTGTCCCGGAGCCAGGGGCCACGGGATGCACGCTTGATCTTTGGAGCCCGATTCCATTGCAGTGAGATCGCGATCTTGCACTTGAGAGGACGAATGCATATGAGATACGTATCGGCGATCGGCCTGCTGGCGATATTCGCCGCGTTCACGGTGGCGTGCGGGGACTCGACCGCACCGGCCGATACCGCAACACCCCCGCCGACGCCCGCGGGAGACGTGACCGCCGCAGCCACGGAGACCCCACCCGCCGAGGAGCCCGAAGTACGTCTGGCCGGCGAGGTGGACGGGATCGTCTTCATCGTGGGAGAAGAGTCCGAGGCGACGTTCACAGTGGAAGAACAGCTCGCAAGGCTTGCTGTGCCCAACGACGCTGTGATGCGCACGAGCGCCCTGTCCGGCGAGGTGAGGTTGGACGGAGGGGCATTCACAGTCGAGATAGACCTTTCAACACTGTCCAGCGACCAGGGATTTCGCGACCGATATGTGAGAACCAGGATGTTCGGCTCGGATCCTAAGGCCGTATTCGCTGTTCCCGACGCCGGCGCCCTTCCGGCCGGCTTCAGCGATGGAGAAACGGTGACGACCAGCGTGATGGGAACGCTCACCCTGCTCGGTAAGGAGTTCCCCCTTTCGTTCGAAATCGAGGCCAGGGACGATGGACACTCGGTGTTCGTGCTGGGCAGAACCCAGTTCACATGGGTCGAGCTGGAGGTTCCCGTACCCCAGGTGCAGTCTGTGGTCTGGATTGCCGATGAGGTCCGGGTCGAGGTGCTGCTGGCCCTTGAGCCGAGCAGCGCCCAATGATCGGCTAGCGGCAGAGCAGTAACGCAGCCGAATGGCGGCAGAACCCTCCAATAACGGCTCCGGCTCCGAATCCAGCGCAGCAAGCATCCGGAGGCCCGTGCTCGCCGGGCTGACCGCCGGGGCAGTGGCGGCCATCGTCGCCTCGCTTGTGCAGCTACCGCTCCACTCGCCGACCGACGTGGTCTTCAACAGCCTCACCGTCACGGCCGGCTCACTGGTCGCCGGCCTGCTGTCAGGCGCACTGTGGGCGACCGCCAGGGACAGCGGCTTTCGCCGCCGGCTCTTCTTTGCGGTCTGGCTGGTTCTGTTCGGGGTCGTGGCCGGCGCCGCGGCAGCCGGCGACACTCAGGTCGACCGCATGGTTTCGTTCGTTGTGCCGCTGGCAGCGATCGTCATGGCAACCACCGGCATCGGTACCCCCGTGCTATCCGACTCTGGCCGCCTCGGCCTGTTGGCGGCGGCCATAGCCGTGGCGGCGGCGGTCGGAGTTGGCGCTGGGCTGGCAACCCAGGGTGACGCCGAGAGCGGCCGCCTTGAACTGCCTCCCCGTGCTCACTGGGAGATACCAGGGGTAGATGCGGGGACGGAGGCCGGGCTCCTAACCGTGGTCGACGGATGCCGGCAGGTGAGAACCCTCGTAGTGTAGACGCAGCAGATCGACGCCAAAATCCTCGTCGACATCCCTCATGACCGAGTGAATGTGATTCGCGTCGTTCTGGACGTTATCCTGCTCGATCAAGAAGCTCCCCGGCCTGAGCCGGTGTACACGGAAGTACCGTCCCTCGCCGGGCTGATCACCCCCGGCCCAGCTGAAGTCCAGTCTCTCGAATCCATCGTCGCGCAGCCCCGCCAGGATGGGCTCGGCCAGCTCGGGGCGCAACCGGTTGACATAGTCTGAAACCAGGTTCCAGAGCCGATCCTGCTGGCCCTTGCTCATTTCCGCAGCCGATAGACCACTGGGTGGCAGGGCCGACCCGGACCCGTCGATCAGGATGGGCGAGTTGAGAGTGATTATGTCAAGAGGAGCCAGCTCGCTGACCACCGCCTTGGACCTCTGAGCCCTGTCAAGCGAGGAGAGAAGCTCGCGTGCCTTTTCGTCGGTGTCCCATAGTATGCCGGTGTTGGCCCCGGGATAACCGTGGGGGACCAGCGCCGGGTTGGAGCCGAGGAAATTGGGTGTCGACGCGATCGCTCGTCCCTCGACAACGGTAAAGGCGCAAAAGACATGGTGGCCGTTTAGGCTCCAGCTCCAGGCCTCGGAGCCCGGCTCCCCGAAGAGGCGCAGGAAATAAAGGCCCGGGTCCCGGTCGAACATCGCCGTGCCGGCGTCGACCTCGATCTTTCCAAGGACCGCCTCCAGCTGCGTTACCCGGCGCGCCCGGTCGGCGCCATCGGCCGACATTCCGGTGGCGACCAAGGCAAAGGTCAACTCCTTTTGGTCGGCGTCCATGTCGAGAAGAGGAAGGCCCCTGTATTTCATGGGGGCATAGTTCCAGTAGAGCCGTTCGTAGTGGTCCTCAGAAAACAGGGCCCGCGCCCTTTGAGCTGGGGAGAGCGTCCCGATCAGGCGCGCAGCCGCCTCTGCCATCTCCGACGCCACGGCTGGCAGATCCGGGCTTGAGTGGACCGCTCTATCGGTGTCTGTGGTCGCCATATCGCCCCCCCGGCAGTTCAGATCCGCGCTTGCGACCCCCTAGACGGAGATCCGGGAGCGGAATTCGCTTACGCCTCTTACGCCGATCCCCGAAAGGTCGAGACGGTACAGCGCACCCGCGTGCTCGCCATCCGACTGCTTGTCCTCGCCGCCGGCAGACGTAACGTATGCATCGGTGAGACCGTCCCCGCCGAGAATTACGCTTGTGGTCTTGAGCATGGGTACGTCTATCTTTCGGTCGAAAGAGCCATCCGGTGCGTAGCGGTATATGCCATTACCACCGAAGCGCGCCGACCAGATGTAGCCGTCGGCATCGACGGTCATGCCGTCCGGCAGCCCTCCCTCGGATGCGTCGGCAAATGGCCGGCGATTGGCGAGGCGGCCCGTGTCCACATCGTAGTCGAAAACGTCGATGCGGTATGTCTCGGAGTCGGTGTAGTACATCTGGGTGTGGTCCAGCGTGAAACCCATACCGTTCGAGATGCCTATGTCACCTTCGACGACGGTCAGCGTGCCATCCAGGTCCATGCGATATAGCGATCCCCTTCCGCTCTCGTTGGCAATGGTACCGGCAAAGACCCTGCCGACCGGATCCGCTATAACGTCATTGAACTTTCGGCCCTGCTCTTCCGGGATCGCCTCGATGACCCACCTGAACCGGCCGTCTTCGACGACCCCGACACCCGGACCATACGTAAAACAGAGCAGGGTGCCGTCGGCCTGGATGGTAAATCCACCTATGCCGGTCGGGCCCTGCACGTAGAGGTCGCTCTGGCCGCTGGAGGGGTCATGCCGGTAGATCTTGCCCGGCGGGATGTCCACCCAGTACAGCTTGCCGTCATCCGGGTGCCAGAGGGGGCCCTCTCCCACCTGGTTGGCGAAATCGACGATCAGTTCAGGCTGCATGGCGGTCTGCACTCCTCAGTTTCCCAAGAGTATCGGACAAAGCCCGCACTCTGGGAATTTCGCAAACAAGAGGGCGGACCGGATGCGTCCGGCCCGCCCTTTGCAATTCTCTCTGATCGCGAGGCGGCCCCCCGCGAACCGAATCGGCTATAAGCGCTACTGGGCGGCGGCGCTGAGGTTAGCCCCAGCGGTAAAGCCGACGCGCTTGTGGGCCGGCACCGTAATGAGGGACCCGGCCTGACCACCTCGTATGGGCCTGACCCTCCTGGCCTTTACCTGACGAACCTCAAAGGATCCGAAACCGGTCAGGACGACACGATCACCGGCCGAAAGAGCTTCCTGAATGCTGTCGAGTACCGCGTTTAGCGCAGCCTCGCCCTGAGCCCTAGAACCTCCTAATTTAGAGGCGACCCGTGCGGTCAGATCACTCTTCCTCAACGTTGCCATGTACGACTACCTCCTTGGTCATTATGGCCCGGCCCACGGTAAACCAGACTCACATGGTGCCGGGTGATACAGGGTGCCTTTGGCTGTATTTGACGAGCGCGCTATCGGCCCTCCGATCCGGTGGCACGGGCGCCCGTCGGGCCCTGTCTCGCGCTGCGCAGATAGTATGTTCTTGTCGCTACCCTGTCAACCCCCATGTGTGGCACCGCCTTCCCGTCCACCGGTCGCATGTTACAGGCATGCAGCGATAGCTTGCCACCTTTTCTGAACCAAGCAAAGGAACATTCGTTCTGATGTGTATTTTTGGCATACTCACCGAGGGCACGCCCTGCACGCTGAACCAGGCCTTCCTGTCCGTGTAGGACTGCGCGGTCAGGAAACCACCCCACCAGCCCAACTCCAGTGATGGGCCACCGGAAGTGGCGCCTCGCGATGGGTTGCACGCGCCCGAAAATGCCAAAGCGTTCGTGCAGGACCACCTGCCAGAACCGTTGATCGCTCGTCTTCGGGTTGGTCCCGGGGACTCTACGCTGCTTGCTGTTAGGATTGTCGAATCTTTCATGCCGCACGGCCGCATGGCGGCCTCACGCGGGGAGCATATCTGGATGCTTGCTAACGTAAACGGCACCACGCTCTATTACGAATTGCTCGGCGACGGCCCGCCGCTCATGCTAATGCACGGGGGGCTCGGCTTCGACCACACTTACTTCCGGCCCTGGGTTGACCCCCTCGCCGAAGACTTCACGCTCATTCTCTATGACCACAGGGGCAACGGTCGCTCAGAGCGTCCGCCAGACCTGGAAGACGTGTTCTACTCCACATGGGCCGACGATGCCGAAGCGCTCAGAAAGCACCTCGGCATCGATCGCATGACCCTGCTCGGCCAGTCCCACGGCGGGGCCATAGCGCTTCACTATGCCCTCAGACACCAGCAGCACCTTGACGGCCTGATCCTCGTCAACGCCTACGCGGCGTGGGACTACCTAGATGTGCTGCTCGACAACGCGCGCAAGAGGGGCACTCCCGACGAAGTGGCCGCGATCGAAACGCGCTTTTTCAGTCACTTGGCAAACGACGAGGACTTGGCAGACCTCGCAGCGGCCGTGGGCGGCCTGTACTTCCACGACCGGGACTGTGAGGGAGCCAAGCAATTCGGTATCAATACCCACTTTTCCGCCGCGGCATACAACCGGAGCGTAATCGACATCCACGCCCAGCATAACGTGGTGGACAGACTCGGCGAGATCGCCGTGCCCACCCTGGTGCTGTGTGGGTCCGACGACTTCATTACTCCTTACGAGCAGTGCTCGGCCCGCATCCACTGGGGTGTTCCCGGTTCGAAGCTCGTCATGTTCGAGCGCAGTGGACACGTGGTCTTCGTCGAGGAGCAGGAAAAGTTCCTGGCGGTGGTACGCGAGTTCGCAGGCGGCCTAGCCTGATCTTCCCACGCGGCGAACTCGCTATCGGACGACGAAGTACGCTCAGGGACCAAGATTACCCCCCACCATTGTCCCCCGCGGGTACGCAAAGAATCCTCTAGGGTTATCCACCACTCGACCGGAAACCCGAACAACTAACGATAGTGCTCGGCCATGTAACTGACTTTGTGAGCAGCCCGCGCGGAAAGTGGGCGACTCTGGCTGTCTGGATCGTTGCAGCCGGTCTTCTGATCTCCCAACTCCCCGGGCTCAGTGAGGCGACCGAGAACGAGCAGGCCCTTTTCCTCCCCAGGGACGCTGAGGCGACCAGGGCCTACGAGTTTGCAAGGGATCGCTTCCCCTCAGCCGGGACGCCTGTCCTCATCGTATTTCGCGAGCCTGACGGCCTGGGCCCATCTTCGTTTGCGGCTGCCGCACAGCTTGGGGAGTGGCTGTCCGGTGCCGAGAGCCCGGAGAGCATCGTACAGGTCCTCTACCCGGACCCGGGCCGGGACTCCGGCTTGGTCTCGTCCGACGGCACCACCATGTACGTGTTCGTCGAGATCGCCGGAGAGCCCGCCGAACAGGGCTTCATCGGCGCGGTCGAGGCCATACGCGAACAGTCCGCTTCCCTCGAACTGGCAGGCGTGGAGATCGCCGTCGGGGGACCCGGCGGCCTCATCGTAGACCTGATCGGGGTTTTCACCCAGATCGATACGCTGCTCCTTTTGGTAACGGTCCTTCTGGTGCTCGTGCTGCTGATCGTCATCTACCGCTCACCTATCATGGCGGCCATCCCGCTCCTCGGCGTGGGCCTGGTTTTCCAGCTCGCCGGCGCCATTGGCGGCTGGTTCGCCCAGCAGTTCGACCTGCCGGTTTCGGGACAGACCACGGGGATAATGACGGTCGTGCTCTTCGGCACCGGCACCGACTACGTGCTCTTCGTCTCGGCGCGCTTCCGCGAGGAGTTGACCCGCCACGTCGATCCGCACGAGGCCATGCGACAAACGATGCGGGGCGTGGGCGGTGCCGTCGCCTCGGCGGGAACGACCATCCTGGTGGCCTGCGCCGCTCTCGGGCTTGCCACCCTTCGTTCATACCAGGCTCTGGGTCCGGTTATAGCCCTCGCGGTCGCACTGATGATGCTGGCCGCCGTAACCCTCATCCCGGCGGTCCTGACGATCTTCGGAAGGCGCGCCTTCTGGCCCATGCAGCCCCGCCAAGAAACCCCAGCCTCCCCGAAGGTCGACTGGCGCCAGAGCGTCTACGGCAGGGTGGGTGCCGTCGTCCTGCGGCGACCGGGGCTGACGCTGGCCATCACGGCCGTGGGACTCTCCGTGCTAATCGCGGGCCTGATCCCGTTCCGAACCAACTACGACCAGCTTGCGAGTCTCCCGAGCAACACCGAATCGGTCAAGAGCTTCGAACTGCTCAGGGAGGGCTTTCCGGCAGGTGTGCTTTCGCCAACGCGGGTCTACGTCTCACTGCCACCGGGCGCCCGCGCGCTCAATCCCGACATGCTGGAAAAGCTCGACAAGATCGCCCTTGACCTGGCGGCACACCCGGCAGTAGCCGATGTCTCAGGTCCAAGCAGGCCCTTTGGTATATCCGGGCCCCCGGCATCGCAGCTACCGCCGGCAAGCGGTCTGCGATTCGTCTCGGCGGACGGAAGTGCGGCGCGCATCGAGGTCGTGCTCAAGGCAAATCCCTTCTCCGGCGAGGCCCTCGACGCCGTGCCCGAACTACGAATCCTGGCCCGCCAGAGTGCTCAGTCGCTCGGCCTGCCCCACGAAAACGTACTTGTCGGCGGAGACACCGCCGAGTCGCACGACACACGCTCAGCCGGCAACCGGGATTCGCTGGTCGTGCTCCCCCTCATCCTGCTGGCCATCGGGATCGTCCTGGCGCTGCTGCTGCGCTCGCTGATCGCTCCCCTGTACCTGATGGCCACGATCGCGTTCACGTACTTCGCAACGCTTGGCCTGGCGGTCGTGGTCTTCGTACTCCTGATGGGGCACGCGGGGGTTGGTCCGGCCGTGCCTTTCTTCCTGTTCGTGTTCCTGAACGCCCTCAGCGTCGACTACAACATCTATCTGATGTCCCGCATCCGGGAGGAGGCGCCGCGAGCGCCGCTCAAGGACGCAACGCGCCACGCACTCGCGCGCACCGGCCCGGTCATCACCTCCGCCGGGCTCATCCTCGCTGGCACATTCTCGGCCCTGATGACACTACCGCTGCAGGACCTGCTTCAGCTCGGCTTCGGCGTGGCCGTCGGTGTGCTGATCGACACCTTCATCACCCGCACCCTCATCGTGCCGGCCCTCGTCTCCCTCATTGGACGCTGGAACTGGTGGCCTTCACGCATCGCGTCCTCGCCGACGGCATCCATACCCGACCGCAGACCTTGAGATCCTCGGCGAGAGCTTCGGACCCGGGAACCCAAGGCCTTAGCCGGTGCCGGCAATGGCGCATTGGATCAAAGGTGATCTGACCAATCAGGTGTCAGAGCCTTTCTTGCTAACCCGGTCTCCCGTCGATGCCCGATACTCAAGTGGCAAGTGCGATGAGAGCGGAATTCACCGTCCCCTACCCTCTCCCGGCCCGAGACGTTTAAGCATTCGATGAAGCTCGCGATATCGGTGCTGGCTTTGCTGATTGCCACCGCGCTATCCGCAGCCTGCGGTGGAGGGGATCCGACCGAACCGGCAGGGACCGCAACAGTTGCCCCGTCATCCACTTCCACGCAGGTGCCTGCACACACGCCAACTCCCGAGCCCACAGCTACGTTCACGCCTCAGCCTACGCGTACGCCAACTCTCGATGTCACAGCCTCACCTAGCCCCGCAGCCGAGGAGTCGCCAACTGCTTTAGTCGGGACCGACGAATACCTGGCGGATTGCAGGGGGGAGACGCGTGACCTAGTCGCGTCGCTGGACATAGACTTAATGGAGCCAGAGGGCGCCGAGCCCGTGACCTGGGCCGAATTCGCCCGGACACTCGAGAGGGCCGTTGCGATCTACGGCGGTCTTGGGCCATCGGCCGATCTTAGCGCGTACCACGACGCTCACTTGGATGTCCTGCGCAGCCTTCGGGATGCGGCACGCGCCCGTCCGGGCGCGGACTCAGTCTCCGGTGATCTCTCGGCCCTGGTATCCGACGTGATCTTTCCCGAACTCCTCGAGCATGGACTCGGCGCCGACTTAACCGAGGAACATGAGCGGCTGTTCGAGTGGATCATCCAGAAGAGATTCGGAGAGTTCTTCGGACCGGCGTTCGTGGCAGCCTTGCTGGCTGAGGAACAGGCGATGCAAACCCTCTCGGCAGAGACACGGGAGGCTGTAGAGGGCTCGGGCTGCTACCTGGCCTTCTCGCCACTCGAAATCGACGCGCCTCCGGACGTTCCCGTGCCGGACGTTGTCGCAATTGAGGACGACCACGGCGACTCGTTCGAGCAGGCGACTCGAATCGGCATCGGTGACGAGATACGGGGCAATGTAGGCCATGAGGGGGACCTGGACTTTTTCGAGTTCGAGGCTTCGGAGGGCATGATCTTCCGGCTCGATATCGAATCCCGGGATCCTCGATTTGGCGTTGTCGCTGCACTCTTTGACTCGCGAGGTGAGCTGCTCGTGGACAACGAGGACATCGGGCCAATCCCCTTAGAGTGGCGGGCGGGCCGGTCTGAGAGCTACTACGCTGCGGTCGGCGCCGAAGGCACCGGCTCATACACCCTCGCCGTCACCTTGCTTGAGGACGAGGAAGTCGCCGCCTGCGAGGGTCCGGGCCTGGTTACGGGAACGGTCACGTACCGCGAGCGGATCGCGCTCACGCCCGGTGCCGTGGTTGAAGTTGAGCTCAGGGACGTGTCATATCAGGACGCCGCGGCCCCGCTCATCGCCAGCCAGACCATTTCAAGCCCCGGCCAGGTCCCCATCGAGTTCTCGGTCGAATATCGCTGCGAGGATATCGATCCCCGCAATGTTTATTCGATCCTCGCCAGGATCATTGAGTACGACGGCCGACTCGCCTTCATCAACGACACGGCCTACGAGGTAATCACCCGCCAAAATCCCGACAGGGTGGACATGGTTCTCGTGATGGTCGAGCCGCCGCCCGACAAGGTCGATATGACGGGGAGCGAAGTCGAACAGGCGCAGATCAAGGCGGAACTGTATGACCGCTCGTTCCGCCAGTTCGAGCCTTCAAGGGACGCGAGTCCCCGGAAGGCAGTCATCATCGACTTCTTCGATGGGATCAGAATCTGGGCACAGTACGCGGAAGGCGACCGGGCCCTGAAGGAGTGGGAGATAGCGTCTAGCGACTACAGCGTGGAAAAGCATGGAGACGGGTCCGAGATCACGATCCGTCTTGACCAACCGAGATCGATCCAGATTCTGCCCACCGAGTGCGAAGGCTGCATAGAAACGGAGGGATTCACGATCTCCATCAGTGAAGTCTTCGACAGCGAGAAGATCTCCTTCAGGCTCAACGACCCCAACGACATACTGCCTACCCCGTTCCCGGTCTTTAATTCATGGACGCGATTCCAAGAAGACATCTACTTCGAATAGCCAGGATGCGTCTTGGGTGCATGCTTGAGATCGTCGCTGGATGCAACGGGGCTGGGTTAGTGATGGCGCGGTCACCTGCGTAGCGCATCGAGACGGCACGTACCCGCAACCCAGCAGGGTGGATACGGACTGGCTAGAACCTCGCTACTATCTTCTCTACCGTGTTCCAGTTCCGGGCGGTGGCGATTAGGCCGAAGTGCTTTTCGAGATAGGAGTACGACAGTCGCATCGCCTTGACCCCCTCCGGTGTCCACACGTAGACCTCTGAGCCCTTGACGTAGATGACCTCCGGCTCGCAGTTGATTTCAAGGAAAGTGCGGACGGCCTCCGCGGCCGGCTCCTCCGACAGGAAGTTGACCAGATAGCGTGATCCATCGTCGGCGACGCTGCGGAGGGGATTGAGCTCGAGCACGGCTTCCACCTGCTCGGCAGTTCGAACCAGGCAGGGTACCTTTACACCGAATTCATCCGCCATCAACTTCTCTATTGAGGAGGACAGTGTGGCTACGTCGGCACAGACGCTGGTAACGATGACGTTCCCGCTTTGCAGAATCGTCACCGGATCGACGTAACCGGCTTTGGTCAGCCTGGACCGCAAGTCAGCCATCGGCACCCGGTTACGGTTTCCGACGTTGATTCCTCGCGGCATCACAAGGTACCTACGACTCATGGCTGTTCATAAGACAGCGCGTAGGTGTGCCTTCCGGCGCTGCTGTCAATCTCCAGAGACCCCGAAATTCCCTTCAGCTCAGCGGTGCCGGAGTCTGGAACGATAGTCACGGAGAGTTCAGCTTCGCCATTGCTCATGGTGCCGCTGTGCTTAAGTATGAAGGTGCCTGACTTCCTTCCCACCGATCCCTCAAAGTGCTCGATGGCAACGTAGGCGGCCGAGCCAGGGGTGCCGGTGTAGGCGGCCACCATGTGAGCCTCGGACTTGCCAGTCATGTCGCCAGAGAAATCCTTGCGCACGACATTATGGTTTAGCCTATTGCCGTCCTGCTCCATAAATGGCGGTTCGGCCTCGGTTGTGACATCGAAGTTCCCGCGGGCGATATACATTTGAGTTTCCTTGACTCGCATTGAGGAACGGCGGCGAACGATCGAATCGACATGGTGTCCCTATCCCCAGCAAAGTTTACAGACTGGCTTTCGCCCGTCCAGACCTACGGCTCTCAAGTTCGGGGCGGTCCGAGTATCGGCGCACGGTATCGTCTTCCATCGCCCAGATTCCGGTGGCAAAGCGGTCGATGAGGGCGCGGTCGTGGACGGTCATCAGAACCGTTCCCGGGTATGCTGCCAAGGCCTCCTCGAACCGCTCCCTCGAGGGGATGTCCAGGTGGTTAACAGGCTCATCCAGCACCAGGAAATTAGCGCCCTCAAGCACGAGCTTTGCAAGCATCAGCCTGGACCGTTGACCGTAGCTCAGGCTGCGCGCGGGAAGCAGCGGTTCGTCCTTTTCGAAGAGGTACAGATGGAGCATCGTCCTCGCTTCCGTCTCGGTAACGTCGACCGCCCGTCGGACCATGTCCATCGCCGAAATGGACCAGTCCAGGCCAGTCTGGTCCTGCGGCATGTAGCCAACCTTGACGTTCGCACCAATCCGCACCGAGCCTGCCGCCGGAGTCATGTTCCCAGCCACCATCTCCAGAAGAGTGGACTTGCCGCAGCCGTTCGGACCCAGCAACGCGACGCGCTCACCGTGCTCAAGGACCAGATCGACGTTCCGGAACAGCCAGGGTCCAC
Organism: Dehalococcoidia bacterium; assembly: GCA_965207145.1. Classification (GTDB taxonomy): domain Bacteria; phylum Chloroflexota; class Dehalococcoidia; order Lucifugimonadales; family UBA2962; genus CAUZIR01. The sequence continues at coordinate 2,697,700 of OZ242262.1, forward strand.
CAAATGAATGGCCCGCATTCTCCAGCATCAACACTCGAGAGCCGCCGCGTGGCATTCGGCCAAAGTCCAGCTTCATCGTCGCCGCCTTCTTTGGCCGTTCGACCAGATCGGAGGACGAGAGCATTCGCTTAAGCCTGCTCTCCTGAGCCTTAGCCCTCCTGGCCACCTTCTTTGCACGGGCCCGGTAGAAGTCGTGCGTCGTGGAGTTCTCGGTGCGGAGCGCGACCTGCTTCTTTTGGGCGATTTCCTGCCGCTGCCTTTTCTTTTCCGCTTCCTGATCTTTCCAAGCTGCGGTCTGCTTTTCCAGTTCCCGCTCCTTGATGAGTCGGTAGTCTGAGTAGTTGCCCGGATAGGAGGTGAGGCCAGAAACCCCGACGTTAAGCTCCAGGATGCGGTGAGCGACGCTGTCCAGGAATGCACGGTCGTGTGACGCGACCAGCGCTGCCCCCTCATACGAGGAGAGCCAGGACTCTAGCCACTCGAGCGCCTCGATGTCCAGGTGATTGGTCGGCTCGTCCAGCAGCAAAACATCGGAACTGCAGGCCAGTACGCCAGCAAGGCCGGCCCGCGTGCGTTGACCGCCGCTCAGGGTGGAGAGAGGCGTGTGCCTGGGAAGTGCTCCAAGCCCAAGCCCTTCGAGCACGGCTGCTACGCGCTGCTCGATGTGGTAGCCGCCTCGCACCTCGAACTCGTCGACCGCGCGGCCATATTCTTCGATCAGGTCACCCAGATCCGGCCCGGAAGCTTCGACCATCGCTCTCTCGATCCCCAGGAGCCTGGCCTGCGCCTCCGAATGTGCAGCGAGGCCGAGCCGGACGACGCTGCCAAGCGTAGTGGATGTATCGGCCTCAAACCCCTGCGGCAGCATGGCGCAAGATCCGCCACCACCCTGAATTACGTCTCCTTTATCTGGCTGCTCCACACCGGCGATGATGCGCAGCAGCGTCGACTTGCCGGAACCGTTGGGTCCGATGAGGCCTACGCATTCACCCGGGTTGATTACGACTGAGACATCTTGCAAAACGACTTCAGGGCCGTAACGCTTGGAAATGTTTACTACCTGGAGCATTCTCCACCCTCGGCTGCGGTTCAATTCGGGCATGTCCCACGGGAGGGCCAGGGAGTCGGAGGGGCTTTAGAGCCATCCGGGCGACTTGAGGCTTCCACCACGATGAGACCGGTGGACACTGCCATAACGCGGGAAACTCACCGGGTACCCAAGACCTGTTGAGTGAGGCTCAGGAATTCCGAACGAGCGTGCGGTGGCAGTTAGCTAATCCTCAAGGGATGGCGGCTCCTTGCAGCTTGGTCGAAGTCGCCCGAGCTAGGCGTGCGGTAGCTCCCCCAGGCAACGTCGATACCGGATAAGCGTAGCACCTAAGTGCCGCTCCTGGGAAAAAGGCGTCAGAGCTCGTTGCGCACCAGGGCGGACTTCCGGGATCACCTGCTGGGGCTGCTGCCTGACCTCAAGGACCTAGGCCGCAACCTCATCAAGCGCTTCCACATCTTGGGGACAGGGGCCACGCTGGCCTGTAACGTCGGATCGCCCTGCGTGGATTCGCAGCTATGGTCGCCAAAGAGACACGGCATGTGTCCGGAGAGGAACTCAGCTACGAGGGTGATCTGGCGGGAGGCCCCGGCTGGTAACCCGTCGACTCTCGTCCCGCGCCGCGGCGCCACCTAGCAGACAGCCTCTCGGGGTCGTCGCCAACACCACTCTTTGTTCATCAGGTGCGGTGCAGGACGGGGGAGTCGGGGAGGCTAGGTTCGAGCGGTCACCAAGGGCCGCTAGCGATGACACTCCGGCGCCGGTGACCGGACCACCCTGACCAGCATGTGGCCTTACGTCATTACCCCGCGAACCGGGGAGTATAGGCCTTGTTCCAACTGCCCAAAGCCCTAAACGAATCGATCCATTTATTGATAGTACATATCAATATAGCTAAACTTACGGTCAAGATCGAAGCGCCTGCATGGGCGCTTACCTCGCTACTTCAGAAAAGTAGGTTCCAAAGTTCTAATGATACTAACTCGCATAATAGGCTTAAGAGGCCTGGTTCAGAATTGGTCCAACTCTATTCGGGCTCACTTGGGGGAACAGGGCAGCGGCGCTGACACGTACCTTGGCATGGTACGAACTAACGTGGAGCGCATCGTTGGAGCCCTGAAATGAAATTTGGCCCAAAATCACATGGCGCGAGCATGTCGCTTCAGGACGTGACAGTCGAGCTTGGCGGGAACACGGCCCTGAGCAACGTAACCTTCGACGTGAACGCAGGCACCCTGATGGGCGTGGTAGGACCGAACGGAGCCGGCAAGAGCACGCTGTTCAATGCAATTGCCGGACTCCTCCCCGTTCGTCACGGGCAAGTAACCCTGAACCACGTGGACCAACGTCGCGGGGCATTGGCCTACGTGCCCCAGCGTGAGAGCGTCAACTGGCGATTTCCCGTGACCGTGCAGGACGTGGTAATGATGGGCCGATGCTGCAGGCTGGGATGGTTCCGACGGCCCGGGAAGAGAGACCGGGAGCTAGTGAGGGCGTGCCTGGGACGCGTGGGCCTGCGGGACCATCACTCGTCCCTGATGACGGAGCTTTCGGGCGGTCAGAAACAGAGGGTGTTCGTGGCCAGAGCCCTAGCCCAGGAAGCAAGCGTGCTTCTGTTGGATGAGGCCTTCAGTGGAGTTGACGCCGGCGCACAGGAAGACCTCATCGGGGTCCTGAAGACGTTGCGTGACGAGGGACGCATCATCCTGCTGGCCACCCACGACCTGACCAATCTTGCCAGTCGCTTTGACGAGGTGCTCTGCCTGAACCGCCACGTTTGCGCCTGCGGCCCTCCCGGCCGGGTGTTCACCTCACAGGTCCTGGACGAGTTGTACGGGTCCCACGGCGTCCAGTTCACAACGTATGAGGAGCGATAGCCGGGCAACGTGATAGATCTCATTGTCGGCCCATTTGAATACAGTTTCATGATGAGAGCCTTGATCGGCTCGGTGCTGGTGGGCGTAATGTGCCCTCTGCTTGGCGCATATGTCGTCACCAGGAACCTCGCATTCATAGGGGACGCGCTCGCCCACGCCGTGCTCCCGGGCATGGTGTTCGGGTTTATCGTAGGGATCAACCCGGCAATAGCCGCGGTCCCGACCGGGATCTCCGTCGCCCTGCTGGTCAGGTTTGTGAGTCAGCGTGCGGGACTCAGCACCGATACCGCCATAGGAATCCTCTTTGCGACCATGTTTGCCGTGGGACTCGTCATGCTGGCAAGGGCGTCGACCGTTAACATTAATATAGAAGACCTGCTCCTGGGAGAGATCCTCGCCATATCTCCGACCGGTATCTACGTATCCCTAGCGATAACCGGGGTGGTGATCCTGGGGCTGTTCCTTTTTCACCATCGACTGATGTTCAGCAGCTTCGACCCTGTGGGGTCGCAGGTGGTCGGTGCACGCCCCAGCTTGGCCGATTACGTGCTCATGTCGCTGCTCGCCCTCGTCATCGTGATAGGAATTCAGGCGGCGGGCATTATCCTTGTCATGGCGATGCTGGTAATACCCGCCGCCACGGCGTACTTGCTGACCAAGCGTTTTGTCTCGATGATGATGACGGCCGCGGCCATAGGGACCACGGCCTCCGTGACCGGTCTCTACATCTCCTTCCATTTCAACGTGCCCGCAGGTCCTGCTATGACCCTTGTCGCTAGCGGGATTTTCGTTCTGGTCGCCTTGCTCAGAAGAAAAGCCTTCGTCTTACAAGCCTCTCGTCGATAGTCTTCAATTGCGATCGCCCTGAATAAGTCAGGAGCTCAACGTCGACTGGCTTCGGACGCCGGGGCTGAATCAGGAAAGAGACATCCCCGCAATGGGCTCGAACTCCTGCCGTGTGGTTGGCTTTGAGTCCAATAGGATGTGCAGGCTGTCGGGCCCGGGATAGGCAGCCTCCCAACTGGGACATAGGTAGGGCCCGCGGCCATGTTGGCCGCGGGCCCCGTTTCGCCCTATCCGATTTCGGCTGCGGCGCTAGCGCTCCAGCCACGTGTTGACGTAGAACGGGATCGCCTTGACCTCAAACCCCTTAAGGTCATCTGTGTGGGGCACGATCGGGAAGAACTGCCCCAGCGACAGCGACGTCACCTTCCGCCACCTCAGAGTCTGGATCTCCTCGACGATCTCGAATCGCTTACCTGCATCCGTCTCGCGTACGAACTCGAGCTGCAGGTTGATCAGATCCTCGTCACGGATGATGAAGTCCAACGTACCCGAGATCAGGTGGTCCTGGATCGGGTTTCCGCAGCACCAGTGTGAGTACCAGTCCGTAGCCAGGCTGTAGGAGTCCGTGTTGCCGAACATCGACGTCACCGTCGCCCAGTCAAGGGCCGGCATCTCCACCGCGTACCCGATGTCCTCCATCACCGACTTGAGCACCGGACCCAGCGGCGTGATCGTACCGTAGTCCGTCGGGTTCAGGATCACAGCCGTCTCACCCGCGTAGTCGGACTCGTTCAGCAGCTGCTGAGCAAGTGCCATGTTGTTGACGTCATAGCCGATCGTCGCAGTGCTGCCATCGGCAAGCTCTACGTCGAACCGCGCTCCTATGTCCGTCTCCAGTGGCGTACCGCACCAGTACAGCGCCGGGCACGTGATCCACAGGTCATTGGGACCGAGCGCGAACATGAAGTCCTCCACGTCGATCCCCGTCATCAGGGCCTGCCGACCCTTGAGGTAGCTGAACGGCGGGATCTGCGGATTCAGGTACACGTTCGACCGGTTGCCCGGCCTGTAAAGCGCTACACCGATGTCAGGGTTATCCGTAAGACGCTGGAAGAAGTCGAACGCCGCTCCGTCAACCACATCCCACTCACCGGTCTCAAGGCCCGCTATCTTCGTCTCCTCGTCGGGGATCTCAAGGAACGTCAGCGTGTCCAGGTACGCTATGTTCTCTCCGGCGTATGCACCGGGAGAGCTCTCCTCGCTCCTGGATATGAACCCGTCGTTACGCTCCAGCACCACCCTGTCTCCCTGCAGCCACTCAACGAACTTGTATGCTCCCGTGCCCACGTTCTCAGGCACCGGCTCGGTGAACGGCGTCGCCGCCATCTCCTCGGGAACCATCGGCATCAGGCCGTGCGGTATACCAAGTATGAAGATCACGGACCCCAGCGGCTCGTTGAACGTCCAGGTGAACGTCGTATCGTCCACAACCTGCAGGGCATCGTCATCGGTGAACCGCCGAACGATGCCCGCTGCCGGCGTGCCGGCGTCCCTCCAGCGGTTGATCGACGCTATCGCGTCAGCCGACGTGAACGCCTCTCCGCTATGGAATTCGATGCCCGACCGCAGCTTGAACGTGTACTCGGTCCCGTCGGCGTTCGTCGTGAACGACTCGGCCAGCCGGGGCTGCGCCTGCAGGTTGCCGTCCCAGCCGTACAGCCCCTCGTAGATCTGCGTCGCCACCGCGTTCACCACGTAGAACAGCGAGAACACCGGGTCCAGTGTGCTGATCGAGCCCTGCGACACTACCCGAAGGTCCCCGCCAAACTGCGGCTCCGTTCCGAGGTCTGGCGTCGGCGTGACAATCACCTCGACCACGACGGTCTTCTCCTTTACCACTGGCACTTCCACCACCTTCTCAACCTCGACCTCGACTATCTTCTCCTCTACCACCGGCACCTCGACTATCTTCTCCAAAATCTCGGGATCACCAGCACAGGCGGCTGCGAAGATCGCTGCAGCCGCGCACAGGACTACGGGCAAAGTAAACCTTGTCATGTCTTTTCTCCTTAACCTAAGACTGTCGCCTCCCAAGGTCGCGCGCCGAACGGTGTCAGACCTGGGGGCATACCCACGCAGCGAATCCCTTTCGCTTAAGACGTGCCGAGCTGCGATTTTGTTCCAAATCGCTCAAGGGCCCAGAAATCCAGGTCGCCGAAGGTGGCAGCCACGCGGCAGGCCATATGATCGGCAGGCCCGCTGCTCGGGGAGAATGACCAGATGCGCCCCGGGAGCGGGAGCGTCGATTGCGGGCATGGCCCGGTAGGTGCCGTCGACAAGGCTAAGATAGGGTCACCTCGGCAGGTACGAACCGTCGGCAGATCTCTTAAGTTGGGAGCGGACAGGAGGAGACATATGCCAGGAACAATGAACAGCAGACTGGATATCCCCTTCGCGACCGGCGTGGTCGGAAGTCTCCCGCGCACCGCGCCGGTTCGGGGCATGCTGCCGTCTTCCCCGGGACCGGAGTCGGCCAGGGCGGCGCGGACCGCCCAGATGGACGCGGCGGTCGGCTACGCGATCGCGGTACAGGAGGCCGCGGGCCTGGACCTTGTAACCGACGGTGAGTGGCGCCGGCACGCCTACACCCATGTGGTGGCCGACATGTGCACAGGCTTTTCCGTCGACCCGAGACCGGGAATACGCTTCGGGATATTCGTCACAGAACCCCTTGAGGTCGTCAGGCCCGGTCTGCTGGCCGAAGAGGCCAGATTCCTGTTAGGAAGGACCGGCGGTCGCGTGGCGACCAAGGTCTGCATACCTTCGCCCTACATCCTTGGCGCCCGCCTGTGGGACCCCGAATACTCGACGAGCGCCTATCCCGAAAGAGGGGATTTCGTCGATGCGCTTGTGCCCATACTGCGCGATGAGGTGCTTGCCCTGCGCGACGCCGGGGTGGACGTGATCCAGGTCGATGAGCCAGACCTGGCGGTTCTATTGGATCCCAGGCGGGAACCCGTCTACGGGGACCGGCAGTACGACCTGGATCTAGGGGCGAGCAAGATCAACGAGATGATCGAAGGAATCGATGGAGTTCGCATCAGTATGCACATGTGCCGGTGGAACTCGCTCAGCCGTGGCTGGCACTGGGAGGGTGGATACGAGCCGATCATAGACAAACTAAACAAGATCAACGTCGACCAGTTCGTAATGGAGTTCTCGATACCTGTCGCCGGGAGCGTGTCCATACTTAAGCAGCTGCCCGACGACAGGCTGATAGGACTGGGATGTTTGGACCCTCGCTCGGAGGCGATTCCAGCCGCCAAGGACATAGTGGGCCGGGTCGAGGAGGCCATGAAATACGTCGACGCCGGGCGGCTGAGCCTGAACCCGGACTGTGGGTTCGCTCCCGACATACGCCACAACATTCCCCTGGACGAGTGTTATCTCAAGCTCACCCGCCAGGTGGAGGCCGCACGGATCCTGCGCGAGCGTTACGGATAGCCAGACCGATCCGGAGGCCTTCGGGATATCGCCTCCGGGTCTGGCTGACCTTCTCCTCCCTATTCGGCGCGTGTCATGGTGAATCCGAACTGGAAGTCCTGGACCGAGAACGTCCCCTTGATCTGCACGCCGTCGTACTCTGCGTCCAGGACCATTCCCGACTCCTCATCCTTGATGAGGAGCATGCCGGCCTCCAAGGTGATATCGGTCAGGGGTGCATTTTCGACCCCCTGGGCCGGCACGCTCATAAGGCCGGTCAGCACATCTCCCTCAAGCGCGAATTCGATGGTGAAGGGGATCTGAAGTCCCATGGCGAGCATCCCGCCCTTCCAGGATCCGACAAGAGAGGCGGCGTCCGTCGCCAGGGGAGCCTCTTCCTCCTCCATCTTGTCCGCGTCCTCGTCCATCATCTCCGCGTCCCCGGACATCTTCTCCGCGTCCCCGGACATCTTCTCCGCATCCTCGTCCATCATCTCCGCAGACGGAGTCGGATCCGCCTCGGTGGACTCCGGCTCTGGCATGGCCTCGGGCGTAGGAGTAGCCGTGGGCTCGGGCGTGGGAGTGGCCGTGGGCTCGGGCGTGGGGGTCGCCGTGGGCTCGGGCGTAGGTATAGCTGTCGCGGTTGGAGCGGGAGTGTTCGTCGGGGCCGGAGTGGGAGCCGGCTCTTCCCCGCCGCACGCAGCCGCCCAGAGAATGGCAAGCCCGGCAACCACACCCAGAATACCGAATCGCGTTCGCAGCAAAGTCATATCGTCCTCCTGGCCATCATGTGGCCTGGGCGGTTCGGATTGTAACCCAACGCGCGCCGGCGGCTAGGAAATAGAGGTCCGGTTGCCGCGCCAGACCGGTACACTTAGACTCAGAGCCACTGTGGCTCGCCACTCTTTGAGGGCGAAACGCCTACCTGTCTCGATCCCCGGGGTGAAAATGCTCAACCCAGACGTACGGCTGAACGCCGGTCTGCGACCCGCCGGGATGACCCACCAGGGCACCCGGCGGCCGCGCTATCCCGTCGTGCCCTTGCGAGTTCCCCTTGGGGGCATGACGGCCGTTGGGGTGATCCTCCTCCTCCTGTCGGGCGCCCTTCTGGTCGGCTGCTCAGGCGGTGAACCCGCCGCGCAAAAGAACCCCGACGAAGACACGACCCAGGTGCGGTCTAACCGGACCATGATCGGGGAGTTCGCAAGCGGTCCTGACATGAAATCGCGTCGGGAGCGATTCACGACGGTCAAGATGAGTGACGGCCGGCTGCTCGCGGTGGGTGGCAGGGCCGTCGGCCTACAGGCCCAGAGCGGCAACTACAACGAGACTGCAGAGGTCTTCGACCCGACTGAAACCGTGTGGACCTTTACGAGCGACATGGGCGAGCAGCGAAGATCCCCTGCGCTATTCGAGCTTCCGGACGGCCGGGTCATGGTCGCCGGCGGACTCAGCGGACAGCGAGAGCCGCTCGCGTCGACGGAGATTTGGGACCCCGCCACCGGTGAATGGAGCATGGGTCCCGCCATGAACCGGCCCCACGACCTGATGGGGGCGGTCGTCCTACCAGACGGCCGGTTCCTGATGATAGGCGGCACGAGCAAGAACCAGGACGGGCACCTGATCGCACTAAATGCTGAGACCGAGGCCTACGACCCGCAGACGGGCATCTGGTCAGACGTGGCGCCCATGCTGGATGAGCGTGCCAATCACACCGCCACCGTCCTTGCCGACGGTCGCGTGCTGGTCACCGGGGGCGGCAAGCTGGACGGACCCTACCTTAAATCCACTGAGATATACGACCCTGCCGTCGACGAGTGGACGCAGGCGGCAGAGATGTCTCGCGGCCGAGCCTTTCACACCGCAACACTGCTCGAAGACGGCCGCGTACTGGTCGTCGGCGGCAAGGGCAAGATCAGGGTAGCCGAGTTGTACGACCCTGAAATGGATACCTGGAGTTCGGCAGGCGAGACTACGGACCCGCGCAGCGAACACTCCGCGACGCTGCTAGCCGACGGCACCGTCATGGTCGTCGGCGGCACCGGCTATCTGGCGACGAGCGAGTTCTTCGATCCCCTGGATGGCACCTGGACGACCGGCCAGTCACTTGAGACCGGCCGGTACAAACACGGCGCCATCCGCCTGGATGACGGCCGCACGCTCATCATGGGCGGCACCAGCAAGGACGGGATGCTGGCGACCATGGAGATCTACGGCGGGCAGTGATTCTGGGCCCTTAAGGCACGAATATGACCACGGTGGCGATGGGATTGCCCGCTGCGTCCTGCTCCAGATCGAGCACGCCCACCCAGATTCGGCCCAGCTTCTTGAGCCCCAACCCGGGCTGGTCGGGATCAAGCACTAGGTCGGTCGCCCCATGCTCGAAGAACGCCATGCGTATGTCGACCCTGACGGTCGCAGTTCCTCCATCTGCACGGTTGTCTTCGACCACCTCCGTAAACGTCGCGGTGGCGCCCGTGCTGGGGTCGGGGCTGATCACCGCCTCCTCCAGGGCGAGCTTTACGGGCTGGCTAAGGGGCACCTGAGTTCTCCCAGAGGCTTCGGAGGACACCGCTTCCGGGAACTCGATTTCGAGATCCTCGCCGGTGGTGGACCGGCGCTCCTTTTCGGGGGTCGGTGTCGGCACCGGCGTCGGCGTGGCGCTGGCTATGGCCAGCGAAGCCTCCTGGCGGGCGCTCTCGGCCGCGGCCAGGAGCTCGTCCAGGCTGCGCCCGCTGGCCGGTGGGGTAAAGGCCTCGCTCTCGGCAAGCAGCTTGTCCTTACCCTGTCCTCCCACCAGCGCCACACGGCCGTCCGGGAGTGTTGCCGCCACAAAGCGGTATCGGCTAAAGCGCATGGTGCCGACCTCTGTCCACGCGCCCTGCACCGGATCGTACACCTCGACCGAGTCGATGTTGCCCGATCCTCCCGCGATCAGAACTCCTCCATCGGGGAGGGCGATCGCGACGTGCTCGGCTCGCGGCGCGGCAGTCTGCGCCAGGGAATGCCAAGCGTTGATCTCGGGATCGTAGACCTCCGAGCTCTGCCGCTTGCCGCGGCCCCCAACCACCAGCACCCGGCCGTCGGCCATCAGCGTTGCCGTGTGCTGCGACCTGGATTGATTCATCTCGCCGGCCGATGACCAGGTTCCGGTCTCCGGATCGAATAGCTCCGCCGAGCTCAAGAAGGGACCGTCGGGATTGCCGCCCCCGCTCACCAGGACCCGCCCGTCCGGCAGCACCGTGGCGGTATGCCAGATGCGCTTATCGGCCATGGACTCGACTTCGGTCCAGGTATCGGTCGCAGGGTCGTATATCTCTGCTGTCGCCGTACGCTGGGCCTCATCGTCGGTCCCGCCAATGGCCAAGACGCGGCCGTCACCGAGCAAGACTACCGGCATCTTCTCGCGTGCCTGGTTCATCGGAGCCACTTCAGTCCATTTGCCGGTCGCCGGGTCCCAGATCTCGGTGAACGCCGTGCTGTTCCTGTTCAAGGTGGCTCCACCCGTCACGAGCACCCTTCCGTCGCTCAGGGTTACAGCCGCGGGCAGTTCCCTGAAGAGTCCCATCTGCCCGGTGCGCAGCCACTCGTTTGAGGCGGGGTCGAACACCTCGGCGGTGTCCAGGTGTCCGGAGCCGTAACCACTCGACTGGGCGGCGATGCCCTTGCCCGCTACGACCAGCAGCCTTCCGTCCGCCAGGATCGTCATCGCATGGTACTGACGGCCCTCCAGCATGGAGGCTATCGACTCGCTCCCGACCTCCCTGTCCGAATCCACGGCCGGGGCCTGTGTCTCGGCCCTGGTACCGGAAGTGTCACCGGCATCGCCCGGCTCGGCGGGCGCCGCTGCGGGTGAGCTTCCGCAAGCGACCGCTAAGAGCATTGCGACAAGTGCGACGAGGACGGCGGCAAGTTTCGTCATTGATATTCCCTCGGATACCGGATAGTTAAAGAGTCAGCAAACAAGTGTGAAATGGTACACAAGCGGCAATTCGCCATCAATCGACGACGCCGCCAGCCGGTCACGGCTCCCGGCCCATCCGTGGTCCGAGGTCACTGGAGACTCTCGCTTACGCGGCCTCAGGCGGCCCTATAAGGGGGTGTCCCGGAGGGCGTTCCTAGGGAAGCCGATGCAGGCGTTCGCCCGGCAAGCAGGGCGCCGGAGACAAGTGCCCCCGCCGCCCATAGCAGTGTAGAGAGCCCCTAGGGCACGAATATAACCACCGTGGCGACCGGGTTGCCGCCGCCGTCCAGCTCCAGCTCGAGCACTCCCACCCAGATGCGACCCAGCTTCTTGAGCCTCAGTTCGGGCCGCGCCGGATCCAGAACCAAGTCCGTCGCTCCCTGCTCAAAGCCCGTGAGCCGCATGTCGACCTTCACCGTCGCCGTGCCGCCGGCCTCCCGGTCGTCCTCCACCAGTTCCAGGAAGGTTGCGGTGGCGCCCGTGCTGGGGTCTGGGCTGGTCACGCTCTGTCCGAGGGTCAGTTTGACAGGCTGGTTGAGCGGCACCTGGGTCGAGCCGGAAGGATCGGACTCAACGGCATCCGAGAACTCGATATCCAGCCCCTCCCCCGTGGTCACACCTCGCTGGCGTTCTGGGGTCGGGGTCGGCACGGGGGTTGGTGTCGAATCGGCAAGCATCTGCGCCGCCTCAGCACGCGCCGCTGCGGCCGCCTCAAGGAGGTCGTCAAGTGATCGCCCCGAGTCCGGAGCGATGACCGCCTCGCTCTCCGCCAGCACCTTGTCTCTTCCCTGGCCTCCCACAAGGGCCACCCGACCGTCCGGGAGCTTGGCCGCCGAGAATCGGTACCGGCTCAGCACCATCTTGCCCGTCTCTGTCCAGGTGGCCTCGATCGGGTCATATACCTCGATCGAGTCGATGTTGCCTGATCCTCCGGCGATCAGGACTCCTCCATCCGGAAGGGCGACCGCTATGTGCTCGGCTCTCGGCGAATTGGTCTCCGACAGCGAAAGCCACGCGTTGGCCTCCGGATCGTATACCTCAGAGCTCTGCCTCTTGCCCCGGCCTCCGACTACCAGCACGCGACCGTCCACCATCAGCGTCGCGGTGTGCTGAGAGCGCGACTCGTTCATGCTGCCGGCAGATGACCATTCTCCCGTCTCCGGATCGAAGATCTCCGCCGACGCGAGGAAGGGACCGTCGGGGTTGCCTCCACCTGTCACGAGGACTCGACCGTCGGCCAAGATAGTGGCGGTGTGCCAGATACGCCTTTCCGCCATAGGGGCCACCTCTGTCCAGGTGTCCGAATCCGGATCGAATATCTCGGCGGTGGCGCTGCGCTGCGCCTCCGAATCAGCGCCGCCGATGACCATGACCCGCCCATCGCCGAGCAAGACAACCGGCATCTTCTCCCGGGCCTGGTTCATGGAGGCCGCCCTGACCCACAGGCCAGTCTCCGGGTCCCAGATCTCCGTGACGTTGGTGCTGTTCCTGTCCAGGGTCGCCCCGCCGGCGGCGACCACCCTGCCATCAACGAGGGTGACTGCCGCGGGCCGCTCCCTGGGTAGACTCATCGACTCGGTGCGCACCCATTCGTTGGCGGCGGGGTCGAAGACCTCTACGGTGGAGAGATGAGGGGAGCCGCGGCCGTGCGACTGAGCCGCAATGCCCTTGCCGCCTATCGCCAGCAGACGCCCGTCCGAAAGGACCACCACGGCGTGATACTGCCTGCCCTCGACCATCGAGGCTATGGCTTCCGACGACGCCTGGGTGGAGGAACCAGGAGCTGCGGGCTCGGAGCTCGATCCGGAAGAGCCCGCGGGGTCAGAAGGACCGGCCGGCGACGATCCTGGCGAACTGCTGCACGCCAGGGCGGCGGAAATGACGGCCAAAAAGGCGAGTCCGGCAATGATTCTGTTCAATGAGGCACCTCGGGAACGCGTCCCAATCGCATGCATGTCAACGGAATCGGGAAGGAGGCCACCGGACGAATCTGATTCACACACGTCTACTGCTGGCGCTCTCCGGCCGGCCGGTTCCCTACGTTGAGATCCCGATGCATATCGACTCGCACCTCCGCAGGAAGAGTCAGTGGAGGCGCCGGGCGGATTCGAACCGCCGAATAGAGGTTTTGCAGACCTCCGCCTTAGTCCACTTGGCTACGGCGCCCCATATTGACGGGCCGGCAGTCGCCGAATCCACCGGGCTTTTCGGCCCCTGGACCCCGGCAAGCCGCCTGGGCCTGCGAACGGGAGTCGGCTGGTGCCGAGGGGGAGACTCGAACTCCCACAGCCTTGCGGCCACAGCGCCCTCAACGCTGCGCGTCTACCAATTCCGCCACCTCGGCGCGCTCTGCCACGCACTCATCAGAGCCACATTCCGGACGGCTGCGCGCGCCAACAGTGTCGTGGCTACTAGGGAGATTATAGCCATCCGGCCAAGACGCCCACAAATTCGCAGCCATCGGGATCCCGAAAGATCCTCGGGACGCGCTCGCAGGCAGCGGGCCCTTTCCAGAGATTTGGCCGGTCAATACACTATGCCCCCATGCCGCCCTGGGCTCCGCTGGGGCGGCGCAAGAACAGGGCGGCCCAGTCCGCCTGTGGCCAAGAACCTTACGCCAGGCCGCTCCCACCTAAGAAGGTCGAGTATCGAGGGAGGGACAGTGACCACGTCAGACCCCCAGGGAATGATCGACGTAATCAACTCCAGTTCCCGGAGGCTGGGCGACTACCTGTCCGGGCTGGACCCGCAGGCCTGGTCCCAGGATAGCGCGTGCGAGGGCTGGAAGGTGGGCGACGTGGTGGCCCACCTGACCGTCGGCGGCGAATCGTGGTCCGGCTCTCTGACCCGGGCCCTAGCCGGGGACGCCGACCCTCCCCCGGGGCAGTCCTTCTTGCCCCAAGGAGAGCTGGGCTCCCAGGTGATTGGTCAAGCCGCCATCGACCGCTACCAGGAGTCCGGAACGGAGCTGCTGCAGGAATACCTGGCAGCGTACGAGCGGCTGGACGGGGTCCTGTCTACGCTAGGGGCTGGAGACTGGGACGGGCCCTGCTACCACCGCCGCGGGCGGATGCCGGTCCGCGACTTCGTGGGCGTGCGGTTACAAGAGCTAGCGCTGCACAGCTGGGATATCCGGGCGGGTGCCGATCCGGCTGCCGAAATGTGGGAGGAGCCTCTTCCCCGCCTGGTGAGCATACTGCCCCGCTGGCTGAGGATAGGCTTCCGCCGGGGGCTGGGTCTGCCGGCGCCGGCCCGGTTCCGCTTCGACGTCTCCGGCCCGGCGCCGGTCAACGAGGACGTGGTGGTCAACGACGACGCCTTCCAGGTCGAACCCGCGGGCGACGCCCAGGCTGACGCGGTGTTCCGCTGCAACAGCGGGAACTATATCCTGCTGATCTACGGGCGTTTGAGCGTGGCCCAGGGAATAGCCTCAGGCCGGCTTCAGGTAGGGGGGTCGCCGGAGCGCGCCGCCGATTTCACAAGGTGGTTCCAGGGCTTCTAGCCCGATCCCGGCGGGTCTCATTCGGAATCCGGGTGGGTGCTGATAAACCGAGCCGCTCGGGCCGGGTCCACGTGAGGCGCCCGCACCTCAACGCCGGCCTGCTCCTCCTGTAACAAGAAGGTGACGCTGCTGTCCCGATCGCCCCAGCCGAGGTTCATGCCCTGAATGGCAATCTGCTCGGCCAGGTTGGCTACCGGCATGGGCACGTTGTATTCCTTTCCCAGCTCGGTGGCCAGGGCGATGTCCTTTCGCGCCAGGGACAGGGCAAAACTCGGGGGATCGAACTCGCCGCGGAACACCGTCTTCGGGATTCCCTCGTGAAGGCCACTCATCCGGCCCATCGCGCCGCGCCTCACGCACTCCCACAGGGCCTCGGGCTCGACACCGGCCTTGACCCCCAGGGTCAGTCCTTCGGCGATGGCCTGACGCACGCCGTGACTAATCATGTTGTGCATCACCTTGGCCACGCTGCCGGCGCCGATGGCCCCGGCGTAAAGCACCTTGTCGCCAAAGGAGTCCAGCAGGGGCTTGATCCGGTCGTAGATTTCGCGGTCGCCGCCCACCATCACCGCCAGGTTGCCGCTGGCTGCGCCGCCCTTGCCGCCGCTGACCGGGGCGTCCAGCACGTGGGCTCCCTTTTGACGAAACCGGGGCTCGATTTGGCGGATCAGGGTGGGACGGCTGTTGGAGAGGTCCGTGTAGATTCCCCCCGGCTTTATCCCCTCCAGCACGCCTTCGGCCCCCAGAGGCACCTCATCCACCTCCCGCGGTCCGGGCAGGGAGGTAAACGTTATGTCGCTGAGGGCGGCCACCTGGGCCGGAGAGTCGCCTAGGCGGGCCCCGTTTTCCAGGAAAGTCTTGATCGCCTCCTCGCGGAGGTCGCAAACGGTCATGGCGTAGCCCGCCCTCTGGATGTTGGTCGCCATGCCCCCGCCCATGTTGCCCAGTCCGATGAAACCCACAGTTTCCATGTCGCGGGCCCTTCCGGTAACAGCTATTGTGACTCAATTCGCTTTCTTGACTGAGGCAGACGGGCCACATAAACTCGCAGCGCCGCAACGTACAGGCGTTCGCGGGCCTCCTTAGCCTCAGACCTGCCCACGCGGACCCCTGCCTTAGAGGAGGAGATCGATGGACCTTGTGATGCTGGGCGGAAAGATCCTGACCATGGACGGAAGGGACTCGACCGCCGAGGCACTGGCCGTGCGGGACGGAAGGCTCTCCGCCATCGGCTCGAGCGAGGACGTTCGACGGCTGATCGGCGAGAACACCCGGGTGGTGCACCTTCAGGGGCGCACGGTCACTCCCGGCTTTATCGACCCCCACAACCACTTTTCCATGACCAGCTTCGAGCCGGTAATGGTCGATTGCCGGATGCCCCCCGTCTCCAGCAAGGCGGCCGTGCTGGACAGCATCGCGTCCGCGGCGGCCGGAACTCCCCGGGGCCAGTGGGTCTGGGGCCTGGGATACAACTCCCTGACCACCGAAGGCGCCACCGGGCTCACCCGGCAGGACCTTGACGAGGTGGCGCCCAATAACCCCGTCTGCATCATGGACTTTTCATACCATGCCTGCTACGCGAACTCTGCCGCCCTCGCGCTCGCTGGAATAGACGATCAAACGCCCGACCCGCACAAGGGCTGGATCAACAGGGGGGATGACGGCAGGCTAAACGGCATTCTCTGGGAGCGGGCCATGGACCCTGTCCACTACATGTCCATGCGCGCCCACATCGAGCACTACGGCGAAGACGCGGTAGCCGACCTGGTCCACCACAACGCCATGAGACACCTGTCTCATGGGATCACCAGCATCGGGGACGCGCTGACCATGCCTGCGAGCGCGGAGATGTACCGCATCGCCGACGCCCAGGGCAAGCTGCCGATCTGCGTTCAGCAGCTAAGGGGCGGAGACCAGTTCTTCCAGGCCCCCGAGCGCGCCTCGCGGGGAGAGTTCGACCAGGACAACGTCTCGGACCGGCTGAGGGGGGGCATCATGAAGCTGTTCATGGACCCGGTCTACCCTGCGTATGGCATGAACAGGTGCCACAAGGACGGCAGCCTTACGCCGGAAGGCGAGATCTACTACACGCAGGACGAAGTCGACCGGCTTGTGCTGGCTGCCGCCAGAAACGGGCTGCAGGTTGCAATACACTGCATCGGCGACAGGGCCATCGACCAGGGCCTTAACGCGTTTGAGAGGGCGATTGACGAAGTCAGCGGAGCGGACCTGCTCCGGTTCCGGGTAGAGCACATGTCCTTCCCAAGGGCCGCCCAGATCCCAAGGGCCGCCGGGATGCCCATAGTGCTATCGCTGCAGCCTCCGTTCCTGTACTCGATCGGGGAGATGTTCCAGGGCGTCGTTGACGAATTTGGCCTGGACCTCCCGGCCTATCCATACCGGGACCTAGTCGACTCGGGGGCGATGATCGCCGCCGGCTCCGACTTCCCGTGCGCTCCTCTGCCGCCTCTGATTGGAATCGCAGCCCTGGCCAATCGACGGCTCCAGAAGGGAGGAGACAGGCTGTTCCCGGAGCAGGCCATCTCCGCCGCCGAGGCGATAAGGCAATACACCAACGGTTCCGCCTACGCCGTGAACAGGGACCACGAGGTGGGCTCCCTGGAGATCGGAAAGCGGGCGGACATGGTAGTTCTCAGCCATGACCCCACTGCGGTGGACCCGGACTACATAGGGGAGATCGTCGTTCAGCAGACCTATGTAGACGGTCGCCTGCTCTACGACGGCTAGCGGCGCAATCTCCGTGCCTTCGGTCCTGGCGATCTACGGATACTCCATCTCCACGTAGGGACTGTGGTGAGGTGACTTCCAGCCATCTACCCCGGACGGCGGACGCCGTCGTGATCGGCGGGGGAGCGCTGGGCACATCCATTTGCTACAGGCTCGCCGTCTCGGGCCTCAGCACCGTACTGCTTGAGCGCAAGGGACTGGCCTCGGGCTGCACGGGCACCACCGTGGCCCTGGTCAACGCGTCTTCCAAGGGTCCGCCGGTCCACTACACGGAACTGAACCTTCGCAGCGCCCAGCTCTACCGGAGCCTGTCGGAGGAACTCGGGGCCGACATCGGCTTTGAGGGTCGCGGCAACATGGGCATCGTGGCCGAGACCCAGGAGGAGATGGAGGAGGCGCGCCGGGTGGCCATGACCCAGAGCCAGGTTCCCGGACTGAGGGTCGAGGCGCTCGACTCAGGGCAGGCAAGGGAGATGCTCCCCGCCCTGTCTCCCCACGTGGTAGGGGCGACATTCTGCGCAGCCGACGGGTGTGTGAACAGCTTCAGGCTGACGCTCGCACAGGCGGCCGCTGCGCGGAGGCACGGGGCACAGATCGTGACGGGAGCGACCGTGACGGACATACTGGTTAGGGGGTCCAGAGTCACCGGGGTCGTCACCGACCTGGGGCCAGTCTCCGCACCGGTCGTCGCCATGGCCGCGGGCATCCACACACCCGCTCTTGCCGAGAAGGCGGGGCTGCGAATTCCCGCAATGGCCAAGCGGGGACAGATCGTGACCACGGAGCCGCTTGCTCCGCTGCTCCCCATACCGGTCGGGCAGCTCAGGCAGGTGGCCTGGGGCTCGGTCATCATCGGCTCAACCTACGAGAACGCCGGGTACACACGGGACACGGAGGTGCCGACCCTGGCCTCCCTGGCCAATCGGGCGATTCGAATTTTCCCCGCTCTTGCCGGCGTGCGCGCCATGCGCTTTTGGTCCGGCCTGCGGCCCTGGCCGGCCGACGGGCTGTCCATCATCGGCGGAGCCCCTAGCGTCGAGGGGCTGTATGTGGCCGTCACCCACAGCGGAATCACGCTATCGCCCGTTATCGGCATCGCCCTGTCCGAGCTGGTGGTCGACGGGAGCGCGAGGATCGTCGACATATCCCCCTACTCTCCCGCCCGGTTCGACTCGGCCGATCCCCCGGGGGAGGACTTCAAAGCCTTCTGGAAGGCGAACCGCGAGAGGCTGAGTCGTGTCTAATCCGCGGCCAGGCGGCGCCGAGCCACACCATCTCAATTCATTCACTGATGCGCAGGCCGATGCCCCGTCCTGAGGTCGATGTGGTTGTCGTCGGTGGTGGCGCGGCCGGAATGAGCGCCGCGGACGCGGCGGCCCAGGCCGGGGCATCGGTCATCCTGATGGAGGCTGGCCACGAGACGGGAGGGCTGATCGCCCTGCAGCCCTGGCAACTGAGAGATCGTTTCGACATGTTCGGCGGGCTGACAGGCGAGGCCTACGCGCGAATCCTAGAGCGGTCGGCCCGCCACGCCGGTGCAGAGCTGGTGGCAAATGCGCCGGTATGGGACGTGGACCGGGACCTGAATGTGTCCTTCATCAGAGGAGAAATGGCCCACCGGGTCAGGGCCAGACGTCTGGTCGTCGCCACCGGAAGCACGGACGGTGTGACCCCCTTCCCCGGCTGGACGATGCCCGGGGTGGTCCTTCTCAGGGAAGCCATGGCGGTGCTGAGCAGCCAGGGCCATTCGCCGGGCCTCAGGGCCCTGGTTGTCGGGGGCGGCGATGCGGCCCTGACGGTAACAACGGCCCTGCTTCGAAGAGGAGCGGAGGCCGTTACGGTGGCCTGCGCCGATCAGAGCGTTCCGGCGTCCCGGGTCCTGGTTGAAGAGGCAGCGGCAGAAGGAGTGGATATCCTTCCCGGCCACAGGGTTTCGGAGGCCCTGGGTGAGCGAGTAGTAGAGCGCGCAAAGATTGCTCCGGTAGACGGGGCCGCGGCCGGGACCGTCGACATGGAGGTAGACTCGGTCATACTGGCCACCCACCGCATCCCGGATTTCCGGGCGGCATCGCTGCTTGGCGCGCGCGCATCCTTCAGGGAGGAGATGGGCGGATGGGTTCCGCAGGTCGATCTGAATCAGAGGAGTTCGGACCATCGAGTATTCATTGCAGGGGACGCGTCAGGTGTGGGAAATGTGGCCTCGGCGATATACGGGGGGAGGCTCGCGGGGCTCACGGCGGCCGCTGACGTGGGTTTCATTCATCCTGAGCATGACCGGCTGGCCGCCGAGGCGGTGGACGGGATCGCGGCGAGGACTGGCGCGAGAATCGCGTCCGGCCGCCAGCAATTGGCCCGGGAACGCATCCCCGACTGGAACTCGTTACCGGAGTCGGTCGTCGTATGCAGGTGCACCGGCGCGACGCTCGCGGACATATCGGCCGCCATCGAGCCGGCCGGCACAACAGCGGCTGAGGTCAGGCGGCTCAGCCGCGCCGGGATGGGCTTGTGCCAGGGAATCTACTGCGATGACCCGGTGGCCGAGATCGTGGCGGCGCGAACGGGCACGGCAGTCTGTGTCGTCGGCAGGCCGCGGGCCCGTCCACCGCTGCGTCCGATTCCGCTGGCCGCCCTTGCGGGGATCTACGGAAGGCTGCAAGACTTGTCCTTCCAATAGAGTCGTTTCCGGCAGTAGGTGAAGTGAGAATGCAAGACATCACAGGATCAACGGCAACGCAACTCGCCGAGGCCATCCGTTCCCGGCGATTGTCCTCGGAGGAGACGGTCCGGGCGTTCCTGGCCCGCATCGATGAGGTAAACCCGAAGCTCAACGCCATCGTCGTTCTCTGCCGCAGGTCGGCCCTTGAGGAGGCTCGACGCGCGGATGAGGCCGTGGGGCGGGGCGAGGACCTAGGTCCCCTGCACGGGGTGCCGATTACGATCAAGGACGCCTACGAGATGTCGGGGGTGGTCTCTACCGGGGGCACCCTGGGCCGCAAGGACTTTGTGCCCGATCAGGACGCGACCGTGGTCGCCAGACTGAGAGAAGCCGGGGCGATCGTGCTCGGCAAGACCAACCTTCCTGAGATCAGCATGGGCTTTGAGAGCTCGAACCTGGTATACGGCAGGGCAAAGAACCCATACGACACCGGCCGAACCCCAGGGGGCAGCAGCGGCGGAGAGGCTGCGATCATAGCGGCCGGAGGCTCCCCGCTCGGGATGGGAAGCGACGCGGGAGGGAGCATTCGCTGGCCTTCACACTGCTGCGGCGTAGCCGGCCTTAAGCCCACCACCGGCAGGATACCCAGAACGGGCCACTGGCCGCCGTTTGCCGGGGTGTTCAGCCTCGTTACGCAGCCCGGACCGATGGCCAGGTCCGTACGAGATCTGGCGCTTGCCCTCCCTATACTTGCCGGGCCCGACGGACGAGATCCAACGGCGGTCCCGGTCGGCCTCGGTGACCCGGACAGTGTCTCGCTGGGCCAGCTCCGCGTGGCGTTTCACACCTTTAACGGCGTCGCCATGCCGACAGAGGAGCTGAAGGAGGCGGTGATTCGGGCGGCAGGGCTCCTCGAGCAAGAGGTGGAGACCGTGAGTGAGGACCGGCCACAGGCCCTGGAGGGGACGCCAGCCCTTCACGCCTCCATCATGGGAGCGGACGCAGGTCAGGTCGCACGGGCGATCCTCAGGGAGGCCGG
The DNA here is from genome assembly GCA_965207145.1 of Dehalococcoidia bacterium. GTDB lineage: Bacteria > Chloroflexota > Dehalococcoidia > Lucifugimonadales > UBA2962 > CAUZIR01. The sequence continues at coordinate 2,718,803 of OZ242262.1, forward strand.
ATCGCCGGAGATGGATCCTGACCTGAAGGCCAGGATCTCCATGATGCCCTCTGAGCCAAAACCCGTTAAGGAATTCATGGACGATCTGGCCAGCTTAGAGGAGTACCGCAGCCGCATGATCGGCTTCATGCAGAGCTACGACGTGATGCTGGGACCGGCCGCCCCGGTTCCGGCCGCACTGCACCACCATGGCTACGACGGCTTCCCCGAGAGCGGCAGCTACAGCCATGCCTACAATCTGGCTGGCTGGCCGGCCCTTGTCATCAGGGGAGGCACATCGCCGGAGGGCCTGCCTCTCGGCATACAGGTGATATCCGCCCCGTGGAGGGAGGATGTCGTACTGGCGGTGGGAGCCTACCTTGAGGAGGCGCTCGGGCCCTTCCCCGGACCCGAGATATAGATCCCGGCATGCGGCCCTGAGGGGCCGCCTGAGGCCAGCGAAAGCCCTAGAAATTCAGTATCCCGCCGTCGACGTTGATGGCCTGTCCGGTGACGGCGTCCCCGCCAGGGCCCACCAGGAAGGCCACCATCGCCGCGATCTCTTCGGGCCGGCACTCCCTTCCTATTGGTATGGTCGCCTCGCGCTCCTTTCGGAACTGCTTCTCTGGCATTCCCAACAGGCTCGCCGCCTGTCCGGCCAAGTCGTCTCCAAGGGGCGTCCTCGTCAGGCCGGGACAGACGGAGTTCACGTTGATGCCGTGGGGCCCGAGCTGATGGGCCGCTATGGCGGTCATGGCGATCACCGCACCCTTGGAGGCCGCGTACGCGGCGTTGGATGTGCCCGAAAATCCCTTGCCCGCTATCGAGGCTATGTTCACGATGCGCCCTCCCCTGCCGGAAGAGATCATCTCGCGCGCCGCCCGCTGCATCGTGAAAAAGGTGCCCCGGGCGTTGACCGAGTGCATGTTGTCCCAGTCACCCGGCGTGATTCGCATCACGTCGGCAAAGCGGGTCACGGCAGCGTTGTTTACGAGGATATCGACCGAGCCATAGGCAGTCGCGCACCGCTCCACCATGCGGTCTACGTCGGTCAGGTCTGACACGTCGGCCCGAAGGGCGATCGCCCTACCTTCGCCGAGTTCGCCCGCAAGGCCCTCTACAGCATCTAGGTTGACGTCGGTAACGAGCAGCGAGGCGCCCTGCTCTGCCAGCCCAATCGCTATGGCCCTGCCGATGCCTCTTCCGGCACCGGTCACAAGGGCGGATCGACCTTCAAGCTGGAGCAAAGTAATTGGGCCTCGGAGACTCGGCGGCGGCTGGCAGGAGCGGCAGGATTCGAACCCGCGACCCTCGGTTTTGGAGACCGATGCTCTGACCAGACTGAGCTACGCTCCTGTGTCCGCCTCCCGCCGCGCAGATTCTAAGGCCGGCGCATCGGCCGGTCAACGTTCCGATCGGGCGGACCGTGCCGGAACCTCCCGTTCACATTGGCGGGTCATCGGGAGGGCTTTGCGGGCGCAAGACGGCCTGTAAGCCGAGTTCTGTACGCCAGGTGCCTGCGGTTTACGCCAATGGCTTCTTCCCACGGGCAAACGGCGCGGCGGCCATCTATCTAGCCCCGACGTTGCCATCGGGGTCGAGCGGCCAACCCGGGGAAGGTCCGGGCACCCTATTACCCCGACCGCTCCCAGATACGGGTGCGGCCGATGTCCCCTGCTAGGCCTTGCTCCGGATGGGGTTTGCCCTGCCCCCGGCGTCTCCGCCGGGGCGGTGAGCTCTTACCTCACCATTTCACCCTTACCCACCCTGCTCAAACGAGGAGGACTGGGCGGTGTGTTTCTGTGGCACTTTCCGTCGGGTCGCCCCGCCCCGCCGTTAGCGGGCATCCCGCCCGAATGGAGCTCGGACTTTCCTCCCTCCGACCAGCGGAGGGCGGCCGCCCGGCCGTCTTGCGCCCGTCTCGATTCTAACAGACCCCAGCAACGCCAAGGACCGCGGCAACCTTCAACGAGCTGGGGCCGGGTGCCAGCCGAGAGTGGTGCCGGTCCTGGCGAGCCTCCGGGTCTGACGATCGAGATAAGAGGCGGCCTGGGTTCTTGTGAAAGAAAACGAGCCTATATGCGAACTTCGACGCCCTCGTCCCGCACAAGGATGCGCTCTACATTGTCCTCAATCAGCGACCTCAATTCGTCGAAGTCCGGCGCCGGTTCGGCGTGCAGGCGGGCAAGCGCCCCGGAGGGTCCGACCTCGTCACCCTGCGCGGCCTGTCGTCTGAGGGAGTCCAGCTCCTTGAGATAGTCCCCTATCAGATAAAGGGGTATCTCGGCTCTCGCCACTCGCCTGAGCGCGCTCACCAGCCTCCTCTCCGCCGCCTCGACTCGTTCCCCCCTACGCCGGCGCATATGCGCGAGGCGTTCGTCCCTTTTCTCGGCGTCAAGTTCGGCCTCGAGCAGACCCCGGGCTATCTTGTCCCTGAGCTGGCTTAGCACGGTGGATTCGAGCAGGGACGCCCGCCAGGTAATGTACTCGCAGCGGCCCTGGTTCTGCCGGGACTGGCACTGGTAGTAGCGATAGACCCCCGAGCCCCTGCGGCCATCCTTGCGCTTCCACTTCTGGCGACGCGTAACCCCCATCATGTTGTTGCCGCATCTGGCGCAGGTCACCAGCCCGGAAAGAAGAAAAGGCTCCGATCTCGATACCCGTCCGATTGGCCTGCGGGCGCGCATCCGATCCTGCGCCTGCTTGTATGTCGCCGGTGCGATGATCGCCTCGTGCACCCTGGGCAGGCGCATACCGAACCTGTTGTAAGTGCCGGTATAGACGGGATTCCGCAGCACGTCCCTGACCGTGACCACGTTCCACGGAGACCCGCGGCGGGTGGTGATTCCCCTTTCGTTGAGATGCTGTGCAATCAGCCGGTAGCCGAGTCCGTCGGACGTGTAGAGCCTGTAGATTAGCTCGACTACGGCAGCCTGCTCGGGCACCACCTCGAGGGTGCCGTCATCTCCGATGCGGTAGCCAAACAGGGGCCGACCCAGGGCCTTGCCCTGCGATGCCCTTCGCCTCATCGCTTCGCTCACACGCATGCTCCGCGTCCGGGAGACCCCCTTTATTCCAAGCCTCTGGAAGGCGTTCTGGACTGGGTCCGGAAACTCGTCATCCATGCAGGTCACGGTCGAGCCGGTGCGCTCTATGTCAACCAGCGAGCGTGCCACAGCCTCAAGATCTCGCCCAAGGTGTCTGGCGTCAGGTACGACCACAAGGAACTCGCTTCCCGAGCGCCGGATGAACTCGAGCATGGATGCAAACTGCTCGGTGCCCACGCCCGGGTCCACGAAGGTCTGGAGCGGTTGGTGGAGATTGGCATCGCAGAACTTCTCGAAGAGGGCATCGAAGCGCCCTGCTTCGATCTCCGAGGCGTCTGACCGGCAGTAGCCCAGGGCCCTCATCCAGATCCCCTGCGGGAGCCGGAAGTGCTCACCCGGTGAATATGATCCTTCGGCAACTGTTGCACTGCACCAGCTCTTGGCCAGCCCTCGCCCTTGCCAGATCCCCTGTCGGGAGCTCCACCCTGCAGACCCCGCATACCCGACCGTCGAGGGAGGCGACCGCCCGACCGCCCCGGCTCTTCTTCAGGGCCTCATAACGAGCCAGCAGCCCGGCAGGCAGATCCGCCGCACTGCGCCGCCTGACCTCCTCCATATCGGCGATATCCCGGGACAATTCGGTCTCTCGGACCTGCAGCTTTGACGCCTCGTCCTCTCTGAGCCTGGTCATCTTCTCGATGGCCACCAGATGGCGCTCCCTGGCGCCCTGCAGGTCATCCATTTCGACCATAAGCTCGAGCAGTCCCTCCTCGGCCTGACCTCTCTCGGCGGCCGCATGATCGCGTTGGTCACTGAGCGCATCAAACTCCCGCTGGTTGGTCACCGATCCGTCGTAGAGACGCCGCTCCAGATTGCTAACGACCCCGGCGAGGCGCTCCATTTCCCTCTCCGCAGATCGTCCCTTCGTGGAGCGATCCTCAAGGACCGTCTCGATCCTCTCGAGCTGATACCTGATCTTCGGCAGGTCGCCTTCATCGGTGAGCCTTCGCTTCACCTCGGCCAGTTCCTCGCGCGCCGACTGCAGATGCAGATCGACTCCCTGCAGGTCGTTAAGGCGGGTCAGATCGTCCATCGGCGGCCATTCTAAACGACCCCAACGGCACCGCCTACCGAGCGGGGCTTTGTCACTGCCGGATCTGATGACCCCGCTACGACCCTGTAGTAGCCTAGTGTCGGATCAGCCGACCCGTGACGACCTATCGCAACCACAAAATCCCGAGAACCAAGATCGTCTGCACTCTCGGGCCGGCGGTTGAGTCGCATGCCGACGTCACTGCGCTGGTCAGGGCGGGCGCCAGCGTGGCGCGGCTCAACATGGCCCACGGCTCCCCCGATGAGCACGCAAGGGCCGTCCAGACGGTGCGCTCGGTCGCCAGGGATTTGAGGCTTCCCATCGCACTAATGGTGGATGTCCCGGGCCCCAAGTACCGGGTCGGTACGATCAGGTCGGGTGGGATCGCCATCAAGCCCGAAGACCAACTCATCCTGACGAGCAGGGAGGTCGTTGGAGAACAGGAACTGCTGTGTATCTCTCCGCCCGGGATTCACAGGGACGCCAGTCCCGGCAACTTCGTACTGATCTCCGACGGCATGGTCCGGCTCAGGGTCATTCGGGTCGAGGGGCCGGACGTGCTTTGCGAGGCCCTGACTCTGGGCCTGGTGACGGAGGGAAGGGGCGTCAGCCTCCCTGGCGTCGCTCCATCGCAGCCCTTTCCAGACCTTAAGGCCCAGCGGGCCCTAGAGTTCGCTGCCGACCACCACGCAGACTTTGTAGCCCTGTCCGGCGTTACAAGTTCGGCCAATGTGGACGCTGCGAAAAGTATCCTTGCCCAAAGGGGCGCCTCGCCAATGGTTGTTTCCAAGATAGAGACCTCCGAGGCGGTATCCCACTTTGAGGCGATTCTCGAGGCGAGCGACGGGATTATGGTGGCACGGGGCGACCTGGGGGTGGAGGTCCCTCTGGCCAAGGTCCCGATGATACAGAAGCGACTGATACGCTCCTGCAACGCAGCCGGCAAGACGGTTATCACGGCCACGCAGATGCTCGAATCGATGATCAACTCGCCTTCTCCCACACGCGCAGAGGTGACGGACGTTGCCAATGCCGTGTTCGACGGCTCCGACGCCATCATGCTCTCGGGCGAGACCGCGATCGGCATTTACGCGGTCGAGGCGGTCAGGGTCATGGCCGAGGTGGCGCTCGAGGCGGAAGCGGAGCTTCCTTACGAGGCGATGCTGGTCGAAAAGCGCCAGCACCTAGAGAGTCAGACCGACGACGCTATAGCCTACAACGCGTGCCAGACCGCGCGGCAGATCGACGCGGGGTTGATAGTTGCCTTTACCGAGTCGGGCAGCACGGCGGGAAGGGTCTCAAAGTACAGGCCCGAAGCGCCGATACTTGCCTTGACGCCTTCCGATCGCACCCAGCGCGCCCTTACCTTGAACTGGGGGGTGCTCCCTGTGACCACCGAGCCGATCCGCAATATCGACGACTTCTTCGCACGCGTACAGCAGGAGGCGACCAAGATCCCGGGTGTCGCGACCGGCACCCAGGTGGTGCTGGTGGCCGGGCTGCCCATAGGCGTGCCCGGGGGCACCAATCTCCTCAGGGTACTCTCGGTAGAATAGACGTTGCAGGCCGCCCTACTGTGGCTGCAGTTGCTCGCCTCGGCCGTCCTGATCCTGGGCAGTGCCAGGTATCTGACCCGGTCCTCGGACACCATCGCGAGGAGGACGGGTCTGGGCCACACCTTCGTCGGGATGGTGCTGCTCGCCACCGCCACGTCTCTACCAGAGCTGGGAACGGGCGTCAGCGCAATAGGGCTCCAGGACTCTCCGGACCTTGCCGCGGGGGCGGCCTTCGGCAGCAACCTAGTCAACATACTCATCATAGGCATCGCCGACCTTGTGTGGCGAAATGGCCCTCTGCTGAGCCATGTACCGAGGACGTCGCTGGTCGTGGCCGGCGTAGGCGCGGCTGTCATCCTGATCGCATCGGTGGCGACCCTGGTTCACCACTCGACGGGCGCGATGGCGGGCTGGTACATCAGCCCGCTCACCGCCGTGCTGTTCGCCTTCTTCGCTATCTCCACTTTCGCCGTCTACAGGCTTGAGAGCCCTGCCTCGGGCTCCGCGCCGGCCCCGGTCGAGTCGGGGCGACAGTCCGACCGGGGCGGAGAGGACGTCGAGGAAGAGGCTCCCAGTCTCCGGGATGCGGTAGGGATCTACCTGGCCGCGGCCCTGGTGGTCATCGCAAGCTCCGTCTGGCTCTCGTACGCAGGCGACCGGTTGGCCGACAACCTGGGCTGGGAAGAGTCGTTCGTCGGAACGCAGTTCCTGGCCATCAGCACTTCGCTTCCCGAGGTGGCCACTTCCCTGGCCGCGCTGCGCATAGGGTCACCCGCACTAGCGGTGGGCAACCTCCTTGGATCGAACCTGTTCAACATGGGCTTCATACTGTCGGCGGATGAGCTGGCCGTAACTGACGGCACCATATGGGCCGCCATCTCCCGCTCCCATGCCATTACCGGATTCATTGCTATAGTCATGACCGCGGTGGTCGTGGGGGCGCTGCTTCACCGATCGCGCCAGCCGGGCCGGGCGGGGGGTCGCTGGGCGAAGCCGGAGGCGGCGCTGCTCATCGCAATGTACCTTGGTGCGAGTATCGGCCTGTTCTACGCTGGTTGAGGAGAGGATGCCCGCGGCGACAAAGAGGACAGAACAGATGATTACAGGAGAACGACATGCTATTTGAGCTAAGGCAGTACTGGTGCAAGCCCGGCAAGCGCGAAGAGTGGGCCCTCTACATGGACGAAACGGTGATCCCGTTTCAGATTTCAAGGGGAGTGGTGGTGGTCGGATCCTTTGTAGACGAGCAGGACCCCGACCACTACGTCTGGATACGTCGATTCGAGTCGGAGAGCGAGCGCGAGCGGCTCTACAAGGCGATTTACGAGAACGAGCGGTGGGAGAACGAGATGCTTCCGAGGGTCACCGAGATGCTCGACCGCGAGCGATCGGTCATCACCCGCATGAACGCCACGCCAATGTCGGTCATACGCTAGGGAAAAGGAGCAGCTTCTACCTGTCCCGGGCCATTACGTAATCGACAAGGTTCAAAAGGGAGCGACGCTCGGCGGTATCCGGCAACGAGGACAGGCTGTGCCGCGCCCGGTCGCACATCTCCCTCGCGAAGGCGTAGGCCTCATCGATCACCTCCGGAGCCCTCGCGGCGCGCAGCACGCGCTCCGCCACCGTCCGGTCCTGTGGGTTGGCGAAGAACTCGGCGACCGACCTGTCTTCGGGATGTCCCTTTAGATATGCGAACACGGGCAGGGTAACGACCCCGTTCAGCAGGTCATTGCCGACAGGTTTGCCCACTTCCTCGGTGCTGCCTTGAACATCGAGGATGTCGTCGACGACCTGGAAGGCCATTCCCAGATTGCAACCGTAGCTGCGCAGCGCCTGAACCGACTCCTCCCCCGCCCCGCTGAGCACCGCGCCCGACTCCGCCGCAGTGGCGAACAGCGACGCCGTCTTGCTGTATATGCGGTCGGTGTATCCCTTCATGTCCTGGTCGGGATTGAATGCATTGGCCATCTCATGGAGCTGGCCCTTCGACAACTCCATGATGGTCTCCGCAAATCGGCGGATGACCCTCACGTTCTCCGTATCGCACACGAAGCTGGCGGAGGCGGCGAAGATGTAGTCGCCGACGACCACCGCGGCGTTGCGGCCCCACAGGCTGGCGACGGTCGCCCTGCCCCTGCGAAGATCCGACTCGTCGACGGTATCGTCGTGAATCAGGGTGGCCACGTGCAGGAGCTCCACCGCTCCCGCCATCAGCTCTACCTTGAGACCGTCGTTGGGGTGGAAGCGTGACGACATCAGGGTGACCGCCGGTCGCAGCAACTTTCCGAAGGACTGAAGGACGTGGTCCAGCGGCTCGGCCAGGTACATGTACCTGCCATCCCCCACACGGGCCAACCTGTCCTCGACCCTTGCGAGGCTCCCGGATATCGGCTCGTAGATCTCCTCCAGGTCGGGGGTCGAGACGGCCAGTCGGTCAGACGCCAAGCTTGGCCACCTCGCTCTCGACGAGTGCCTCGTCGAGCTTGGCAAAAAGGGGCTGGGGGGCGGCAATTGGCGATCCGGGCTGGATCTCATCCTCGTCCCAGCTCCAGGTCCGCCCATCGACCCGATCCCCGAATCCGAGCATCTCATGAAGTTTCTGCGAGCTGAACGGCAGGTACGGATAGAGGGTGGTCTTGAGGCAATTGATCACCGAGATCGCCGTCCAGAGGGTTGTCGCCGCGTGATGCCGGTCGGTCTTTACGGCGCTCCATGGCCTGCGGCTTTCTATGTACCGGTTAGCCATCTTCGCAAGGCCCATCGAACGCTCCAGACCCCGCCGGAAATGTGCTGCGCCGATGTCAGAGCCAACCTCTCCCGGCAGGGCCTTTGCGGCCCTGAGCAGATCCTCCCCTTCCGCGTCCTGCCGGTCGGCGCAGCGCTCGGGAACCGCGCCGAAGTTGCGGTGGGTCATGCTGAGCACGCGGTGGACCAGATTGCCCCAGGTGGCCACCAGCTCGTCGTTGTTGGCCCGGACGTATTCGCGCCAGGAAAAATCCGAATCGGATGCCTCGGGCATGTTTGCGGCCAGGACGTACCTGAGCGGATCGGGCTCGTAGCGGTCAAGGTAGTCGGGAAGCCATACGGCCCAATTGCCGCTGGTCGACAGCTTAAAGCCCTCCATGTTCAGGTACTCGTTCGCCGGGACGTCATAGGGGAGGTTCAAATCCCCGTATCCCATCAGCATGGCCGGCCACAGTATCGTGTGAAACGTTATGTTGTCCTTGCCCATGAAGTGATATGCGCGGGCGTCGCCGGTCCAAAAGCGTTCCCAGGCATCCGGCTCTCCTCTTTGCTGGGCCCACTCCTTGGAGGCCGAGAGGTATCCGATGACCGCCTCGAACCAAACGTAGAGCCGCCTGCCCGAATCCGGCGAGTCACCTTCCATCGAGTCCGCTGGCAGGGGCACTCCCCATTCGATATCGCGGGTGATGGGACGGTCCTTCAGGCCACCCTTAAGGAAGCCCCGCGTAAAGTTCAGAACGTTTGGCCTCCAGTGTTCCTTGCCCTCGTCGACCCAGTCCTCCAGCCGCCGCTGAAAGGCCGAGAGCCTGAAAAAGTAGTGCCTGGTCTCCCGGAAGACCGGGGCATCGCCGCTCACGCGGCTCCTGATGTCGATCAGGTCCTTGGGATCCAGGGTGCGACCGCAGTCCTCGCACTGGTCTCCCCTAGCCCTCTCGTAGCGGCAGTAAGGACAGGTTCCTTCCACGTAGCGATCGGCCAGGAAGCGTCCGTCCAGCTCGCTGTAGGGGAGCAGCATCGACTCCTCGTACAGGTATCCGTTTCGCCCGAGAACCTGGAAGATGTCCTGGGAGACGGCGGTGTGGTTGTCGGTGTGGGTGGTGGTGAAAAGGTCGAAGGAGATGCCCAGCCGCTCCCAGTTGTCCAGGAACTCGGCCTGGTATCTGCCGACTATCTGCTCAGGATCAATCCCCTGTCTCTCCGCCTCGAGCGTGACCGGCGTTCCATGGGCGTCGCTGCCGGACACCATGAGCACGTCATTACCATTCTTGCGGTGATAGCGAGCGAAGATGTCGGCCGGAAGGTAGGTGCCAGCAATGTGTCCGACATGGATGGAGCCGTTAGCGTAGGGCCAGGCGACGGCTACGAGAATCTTTTCCGGTGCGTCCGTGGGCATCAGCGGATCTGAGCGACTCCGCGGTCCGCAATGCGGCCGAAAGCCCACTCACATTCGAATGGTATCATCCGCCTCGCCAAAGCTCGTACACGCGGCGCTTGGCAAGCCCGGTCGCGCGGGTGACCTCGGAAACGGCGTCCCGGCCGCTAGTGCCCCCGGATCGCAGCCGTGCGAGCATTCGCGCCGCCTCCTCCTCAAGCGCGCCCGGGTCCGGGAGGCGGTCCCGGGCACCCTCCACTACCAGCGTCAGTTCGCCCCTGGGCTGAGTAAAGTGATCCAGCGCCCCCGTGATCGGTCCGCGAAACACCTCCTCGTGGACCTTGGTAATCTCCCTGCATACGGCGATCTGCCGATCTCCCAGCACATCCAGTATGTCGGTCAATGACGAACGCAGGCGCCTGGCGGCCTCGAACGCGACCAGTGCGAGCCTCTCTCCCGCCCTATCGGCCAGCAGCGCCCGGCGTTCGCCCCGTGCCCTGGGCAAGAATCCCAGGAATACAAACCCGCCGATCGCCAGACCCGATACCGAAACCGCGGACGTGACCGCGGAGGGGCCGGGCACGGCGACCACTGCAGCCCCGGCGGCCGCCGCGGCACTCACCAGCTCGCGCCCGGCGTCGCTGATGCCGGGCGTGCCGGCGTCGCACACAACCGCAACGTCGCCATCCGCCAGCGATTCCAGGAGGCTTTCGAGTTTGGAGGCCGGACTGTGCTCATGGTAGCTGGTGAGCCGCGTGGAGATACCGTAGCGGCTCAGCAGACGCCGGGTAACCCGGGTGTCCTCCGCCGCTATGAGATCAACCGAAGTCAGGACCTCCAGCGCCCGGGCCGATAAGTCCCCCAGATTGCCTATAGGCGTGGCGACGATGTGCAGGGTAGCCATATCGGGGTGATAATATTCCCACACTGGCATACGATCCAGCCGGGGATGGTGGGCTAGGCAAGGAGGGCCGAATCTGGCCGGGCTTTGAAGGACTCCGGCAATTGCGGAAGAGAGTCCCCCGCCAATCAACTAGCGTCAAGGTTATGAACGTTATGGAAGAGGCCGACAGAGTGGATATGAGCACAGTCCAGGGTAACTCCGGGGGTGAGTCGCCGCCGGACCTGGACCGGCTACGTCGCGACTACTCTGACTTCGACTCTCTCGCCTCGCAGATGTTCCTGTCGATGTTCTCCAATTCGCCCGTCGGCGTGTACGTGGTCGAAGACGGGATGTTCAGCCTGACTAACCTGTACTTTCAGCAGAGCACCGGCTATCCGCACGGTGAACTCATCGGCAAGAGCCCGCTGTTCTTGGTGGTCCACGGTGACCGTGACAAGGTCAGTAAGGCAGCCAGGGACATGCTGCGCGGACGACGCAAGGTCCCATATAAATTCAGGATCCGAACGCGCAGCGGTGACATTCGCTGGATCGTCGGGGGGATTACCTTCTTCTACTACGGTAGCCGGCGAGCCGCCATCGGATACTACATGGACGTTACGGAAGAGGAGCGCCTCAAGACCGCTCTGCGGGATTGTGAGCGCCAGCGGAGGCGCCTGGCCGCCCAGTTGGGCATCCCCGGAACCAACTGATCGGCCATCGGGAAATCCCGGGTCCACCTGATCTGGACCGCGATGGTCCTCCGAGTTGCCCGATTCGGAGCCGGACATGTCGGCGAGTCTGACCGTGCCCCCTATATCTCGGCAGGAGCTTAAGGACCGCATCGACCGGGTCCCCAGGGTGCCTCTCGCACTCTTGCCGACGCCGCTGGAGGACATGCCGCGCCTTGCCGAGGGACTCGGAGGGCCAACCGTCCTGGTAAAGCGTGACGACCTGACGGGTCTGGCACTCGGCGGCAACAAGGTGCGCAACCTGGAGTTCCGCATGGCCGAAGCGCTCGGGAAGGGAGCGGACACCGTCATCATGGGACTGGACGTCCTGTCGAACTCGGCCCGCCAAACGGCCGCCGCCGCCAACCGTCACGGATTGAAGACGGTACTGGTGCTGAAGGGCCAGCGTCCGGACGTGATCACGGGAAATTTGCTGGTCAACTACTTGCTCGGCGCAAGGGTGGTGTTCGGCGGCGACGCTGCTGGCCAGCGTGAAGCGATCGACGGCGTCGTGGCCGAGCTCGAGGCCGAGGACAAGAGACCCTGGGTGATCAGCGACAGCCCTCTGTTCCCGATCACGTCGGCCGTGGCCTACGCGGACGCCACGCTCGAGCTTCTCGACCAACTGGATGAGCACGGGATCGACCTGGGTCGTCTGTCCCTTTACATAACCTCTACAGGCAAGGGACAGCCGGGGCTGGAGTTGGCCGTGAGGGCGCTCGGCCTCCACGCACGCGTGGTGGGCTCGGCCGTCGACTACGTTGACGGGGGTGCAGCCCAGGTGGTCGCCGATGGGGTGAACAGGGTGGCCGACTTTCTGGGAATTGACATCTCGGTGGGCGCCAAGGATATCGACAATCGCAGCGACTACGTTGGAGAGGGTTACGGCGTGCCGTCTGAGGCGGGTCTGGAGGCGATCGAGATGGCCGCGCGGACCGACGGGCTGCTGCTGGATCCTGTCTACACCGCCAAGGGCTTCGCCGCGCTGATAGACGACGTTCGGTTGGGCCGCACCGGTCCGGGCGACGTCTCGGTGTTCTTCCACACGGGCGGCCTGCCCCTGCTGTTCAACCTCGCCGGGGAGCTGGGATCACTGGTCCGGCCAGACGGCTGATCTCCGTCAGGGCGGGGACGAATAACACGGGCCCCGCCGGTCAGAAGGTCAGGACGGTGCGGGCGGCCCGGCCAAGCTCCATGTCCTCAAAGGCTTCATTGAGCTCTTCCAGAGGGCGCAGGTTGGTCGCCAGCTCGTCCAGTTTCAGGCGGCCTTCCATGTACATGTCCAGGATCCATTCGAAATCCTGTCGAGGACGAGCGGCTCCGTAGAACGTGCCCATGAGCGTCCGATCGAAAAAGAGGGCGCGGCCGGGTACCGAGATCTCAGCCTCCTGGGCGGGCAGTCCCACCATAACGGCGGTGCCTCCAGGCCTTATCGCTGAAAACGCCAGCCTCAGGGTCTTAGCGACGCCGACGACCTCGAACGAGTAGTCGGCACCGCCGCCGGTCAGGCGATCAATCTCGGCAAGGGCATCGACCTTTGCCGAGTTGACCAGGTGGGTCGCTCCCACCGACTCGGCAAGCTCTAGCTTGGAATCGACTTTGTCCACGGCGATGATCTTGGACGCCGACGCAAGCGAGCAGCCCTGGACAACATTGAGTCCGACGCCTCCGCAACCAACAACGACCGTCGTCGCCCCGGGCTCCACCTTTGCCCTGTTGACGACGGCGCCTATCCCGGTCATTACGCCGCAGCCCACAAGGCACGCCTTCTCCAGCGGAACGTCGTCCCTGACCTTGACCAGGTAGCTCTCGGCTACCACAGTCTCCTCCGAAAATGCTGCGAGATCTGCGAAGACAGGTTCTCCGTCCTGGCTGAATCGGCGCGTGCCATCCGGCATGCGCCCCGTGCCCAGGGCGTGCCACTCGCAGAGGTTGGGCCTGCCGGCGGTGCAGTTGCGACAGCGGCCGCACTGGGCGGTCAGCGACATCACCACATGGTCCCCGGGGGACAGGGAGCTCACACCCTCCCCCACCTGCTCAACGATCCCCGCGCCCTCATGGCCCAGGATGAACGGCAGCGTCTTAACGATGGTGTGGCCGCTCAGCCTGTGAAGGTCGCTGCGACAGACGCCGGCGGCAACCATGCCAACCCGGACCTCCCCGGGGCCCGGATGGTCGAGGTCGACCTGCTCGATCTCGACGGGCACGTGCGGTCTGCGCAGCAGGGCGGCCCTCATCGGCTAGCCCCTGAGCCTTGCCAGCAGGGCGAGGCTTTGAGGATGTGGCGACCTGCCCTTCGCGGCGAAATCGATTTCTCGCTTTTCCAGGATCGCGATGATCGCCGCGTCCAGGTCCGAGTCGGCGAGCTGGCGTATCGGCCCGAGCTCCGGGTCCGCTTCCACCTTCCATGGCTCGACCTTGTCGGCGACGAACACGACCTTGCCCACTCCATCCATCTCCTCCCAGCCGAAGGTGTGCCAGCGGACGGCATTGATCACCCTCTCATCCTCAAGACCGCCCTCGACCTCCATCCATGCGGCGGCAACCGGGCCGTGAAGGAGCATTGGCCTCTCGCTCTCGAGGGGCCCTATCTTGACGCCGTACTTTTGCGCCAATTCCACCAGGACATGGTCCGCCTCCGCCTTCAGCAGGTCATGCGTCGATGCGGCCAGGTCGCTGGGCTCTACGGGCACCCCGTGTCGCTCGGCCAGCTCCGAGGCCAGAATGCGGGTGCGGTTCATATGCACCTGCAGCGAGCGCGGCAGGTTGTTGAACTGCTTTGCAACCAGCACTGTTAGGGACGGCACTAAACCATGCTCCCAAGCTTCTCGCCGCCCAGGACGTGCATGTGCAGGTGGTCTACCACCTGCCCGGCGTCGTCCCTCTGGTTCACCACCAGACGATAGCCGGACCCGGCGACTCCCTCCGCATCGGCAACCCTGTGGGCGACCGCCGCCAGATGACCCACCATCGGTTCCGCATCCTCGGTCAGGTTATCCAGGTGGGTGAAGTGATCGTTTGGTATCACCAGCAGGTGAACGCGGGCCGACGGCGCGATGTCCCGGATCACAAAGCACCTCTCATCGCGGTGCAGGAATTCGCCCGGCAACTGGCCGCAGGATATCTTGCAGAATATGCATCTCTCGTCGCCGGACATCGCGCGCTGCGCCTAGTCCCGATCGGCGACGATTGCCACCGCCTCTATCTCAATGAGGAACTCCGGCCTTACCAGTGCCGCAACGATCACGGTGCTGGACGCTGGTCCACCTGCGGAGAACATCCTCAGCCGGGCGTCCGCATATGCCTGATAGTCCGACGCGTCCACCAGGAACGTGGTCAGCTTCACCACGTCGTCCCAGGCAGCATCGGCTGCCTCAAGGGCCGCTCCGATGTTGCGAAGGCACTGCTCGGCCTGGGCGCCACAGTCTCCCTCACCGACCAGATTCCCCGCCCCGTCAAGTGCCACCTGACCGGAGACAAAGACCGTTGCGCCCACGCCGGCGGCGGGCGAGAAACCGGAGGGGCCACCTGATGGGTCAGGAGAAAAAACCTGCCTGGCCATGACGTCAGCCCCTCCCTATCCGGGAAGCTGGAGCAGCTCGACCCTGGTGTCCTGGGGACACCTAACGAAGGCGATGCGAAGGCCCCCTGCCACATCGATGGGGCCCTCGAGCAGTTCGGCCCCAAGGCCCCCCAAACGCTCGATCTCGGCATCGACATCGTCGACGTTCACGCCGAAGTGCTCTATGCCGTAGTGCGCACCGGGGTCACCCGATCCGAGGGCTTCTCCGGTACGGGCGTTGGAGATATTGACCCGGACCCCGTCGATGGTGTCGCAGGCGATGAACCGGTCGCCGAACTCCCTTGTCCAGTCGTTAGCGACCGTAAAGCCGAACGCTCTTCCATACCATTCGGCAGCTGCGGCCGGGTCCTCGGCCTTGATATGGACGTGGTTGAATTCGTAAGCCAAGTGTCCCCCCGAAGTTCCTTAGTCCCTCCCCGCCGGATCCGGCGGGCATGCCTGCAAGCAGGGCGGGTGCGGGGCTCAGGCTAGGCGACTGCCGCTCAGGGTGTCAAGGCACCGTCCGCCGCGCGGACGGCCTCAAGGAACGCCCTTATCTTGGAGTGGTCCTTCTCCCCATCGGTTTCTACACCGCTCGATACGTCTACAGCCCAAGGTTCGACCGTTTCGATCGCAGACCCGACGTTATCCGGTGTCAAACCACCTGCCAGAATGATATCCCTGTTGGCCGCAACGGCCCTGGCGATCGACCAATCGAAGGTCGAGCCGGTGCCGCCTAGTTGGCCGGGTTCGTACGCATCCAGCATAGGTCTGTGCCCGGCCTTGTAGACACGGTCCACATCTTTAATCAAGCGGCCCGTGACGCCGTCCGCCCCGGGCTCATCCAATCGCACCTTGATCTGCCTTATGACCGCGGCTTCCATGAGCTGCCAGTAGTCGGGGTCCTCGTCGCCGCACAGCTGGACGTAGTCCAGGCGACAGGTCCGCGCCACCTCGTTCACGAAGCTTGGCGGCTGATTCGCAAACAAACCGACCAGATCGGGGCCGGGGCATCGGCGTCCCTTGAGGTAGCGGAAGATGACGGCGGCGGCGCCTTCGGGAGTGAGCTGGCGCCTGACACCCTCGACGAACACGAAGCCAATGAGGTCCGCACCCGCGTCGGCGGCGACCGATGCGGTGACCGGATCCCTCAGGCCGCAAATCTTTACCACGGTCATGAGAGCAGGCTTCTTAGCTTGGCGACCGGGTCCGCCGCGACTACGAGCGACTCCCCGATGAGAGCGGCGTGGGCCCCCGCAGCGGCTATGCGATCAAGATCCTCCCGGCCATGGATCCCACTCTCTCCGACGACGAGCTTTCCGGGTGGAACCCGGCCCGCCAGGCGCTCAGTCGTCGCAAGGTCGGTGACGAAAGTGCGCAGGTCGCGGTTATTGATGCCGATGATCTCAGCGCCGACCTCGAGCGCCACATCGAGCTCCGCCTCATCGTGCACCTCGACGAGAGCCTGCATCCACATCCCTTCCGCCAGTTTCTTCAGGCCGGACAACTCATCCGGGTCCAGCATGGCCGCTATCAGGAGTATGGCATCTGCGCCGTAGGCCCTGGCTTCGATCACCTGGTAGGAATCGAAGATGAACTCCTTGCGCAGAACCGGGATCTGCCGCCCGTGGGCGACCCCGGCAACCGTTGCCAGGTCATCGACGCTTCCGCCGAAGTGATCGGCGTTGGTGAGGACGGAGATGGCCGCCGCACCTCCATCGATGTAGTCTCCCGCAAGCGCCGCGACGTCCAGGTCCGTCCGAAGGTCGCCCTTGGCCGGGGAGCGTTTCTTTATCTCCGCGATAATGCGTATTTCGGACCCGGTGAGGGCGCCCGCCATGTTGAGGGGGGGCCCCTGGCGCTCCACCCGCGCCTCTAGCTCTTGTGCCGGAACGGCACGCTTGAGTCGCTCGACTTCGCGGGACTTGACCTTGACTATCTGCCTGAGTATGTCCGGGGCGTCTGCTGAAGGCATCTGCTGTCCCCTAACCCATGCCCCTGCTCAGGTCGACGAAGGCCTCCATGACGCCTGCGGCGCTGCCGGAGTCAATTGACCGCGCCGCCAGATCGACCCCCTCGCTGAGCGATTCGACGCGATCGGCGGCAAGCAGGGCCGCGGCGGCGTTCGCAAGCACGACCTGCCGCGCTGGCGTGCGCGAACCGGAAAGTACGCCCCGAAGGACCGTTGCGCTCTGGTCGGCGCCGTCCACGCGGATCGACTCAGCGTCAACATTGCTAAGGCCAATCTCCTCGGCCGCAACGGTGTATTCGCGAACCTCGCCGCGTCTGAGCTCCCAAACGCGACTCTCTCCGGCAAGGCTAATCTCGTCGAGGCCTCCGCCTCCGTGTACGACCAGCGCACGGTCAGACCCGAGCAGGGCCAGCACGCGGGCCATCTTCGGGGCGACCGCGGGGTCGGCTACCCCGATCATCTGCGCGCGCGCGCCGGCGGGGTTCGTTAGCGGGCCGAGTATGTTAAAGACGGTGCGTATCCCGATCTCGCGCCTAGGGCCCGCGGCGAATTTCATCGATGGATGGAACCTCTGGGCGAACATGAACCCGAAGCCCGTCTCGTTAAGGCACCTCTCGACGCCGGACGGACCGAGGTCGACCCTGGCGCCGAGCGCCTCAAGCACATCTGCGCTGCCCGAGCCCGAGCTCATTGCGCGGTTCCCGTGCTTTGCGACCTTAACGCCGGCTCCGGCAACGACGAAGGCACAGGTCGTCGATATATTGAACGAGCCCGAAGAATCGCCTCCGGTCCCGCACGTGTCGACCAAGGGGCCGGAGACATTTACGCGCAGGGATCGATCACGCATCACGCGGGCCATTCCCGCGATCTCCTGCGGTGTCTCGCCCTTGAGGCGCAGCGCCGTTACAAAGGCGCCGAACTGCGCCGGCGTGGCCGTGCCGTCCATGATCTCGGCCATGACTTCGGCCGTCTGCTCGCCGCCGAGGTCAGTCCCTGAAACGAGGGTGTCGATCGCCTCCTTGATCATCGGTTCACCCAATCGAAGGAGGGGGAAGCTCAATGAAGTTCCTGAGCAGTGCCTTGCCGTGCTCGGTCTTGATCGACTCGGGGTGGAACTGCACTCCTTCGACCGGGTGATCGGCGTGGCGAACGCCCATTATCACTCCCTGCTCGGTCCAAGCCGAAACCTGCAGGTCCTCCGGGAGGCAATCGCGGTCGATGGCAAGCGAGTGGTACCGGATCGCTTGAAACGGACTAGGCAGTCCGGCAAACACTCCCCGGCCGTCGTGGTGCACGAGCGAGGTCTTACCGTGCATTATCTCGCCGGCCGGGACCACCGCTCCCCCGAAGGCCTGCCCCACACACTGGTGCCCGAGGCAGACCCCGAGCACGGGAATCCGGGGACTGAAGTGGCGTATGGCGTCGACCGAGACGCCGGCCTCCGACGGCGTCTTCGGTCCGGGGGACACGACGATGCGCTCCGGGGCCATCAGGTCGATCTCCTCGATCGTCGCCTCGTCGTTTCGCAGCACCTCAACCTCCGCGCCCAACTCGCACATGAACTGGTAGATGTTGTAGGTGAATGAGTCGTAGTTGTCTATGAGCAGGATCATGGCCCGGCCTCCGATATGGACCTGATGACGGCGCTGGCCTTGTTGACGGTCTCTTCGTACTCGGCGTCGCTGTCGCTGTCGGCGACTATGCCCCCGCCCGCCTCCACGTGGGCGACGCCATCCTTGATCACCATCGTTCGCAGGGCTATGGCCGTGTCCATGTGGCCAGAGAGCGAGAAGTAACCGACCGCCCCAGCATATGGTCCGCGCTTGTCCGGCTCGAGCTCGGCGATGATCTCCATCGCCCTTATCTTGGGTGCGCCCGATACGGTTCCCGCCGGAAAGCAGGCGCGCAGGGCGTCGTAGCAGGTCATGCCGGGACGCAGGCGCCCCCTCACGTGCGAGACGATGTGCATGACGTGCGAGTATCGCTCCACGTCCATCAGCTGCGTGACCTCGACGGTGCCGGGGGCGCTGACCCGTCCGACATCGTTTCGGCCAAGGTCCACAAGCATGATGTGCTCTGCCCGCTCCTTTTCGTCGCCAAGCATCTCGGCGGCGAGCCTATCGTCCTCCTCCCTGCTCGCCCCCCTAGGGCGGGTGCCGGCTATGGGGTGGTAGTCGATCTCGCCGTCGACGCAGCGAACGAGCATCTCCGGCGAGGAGCCTATGATCTGAAAGCCGTCAAGGTCCAGAATGAACATATACGGCGACGGGTTGATTCCCCGAAGCGCCCGATAGATGTCCAGAGGCGGCGCGGCGGCGGCAACGCTGAAGCGCTGGGCAAAGACCACCTGGATGCAGTCCCCGGCGCGTATGTACTCGTTGATCCTGGACAGGGCGTGATCGTAGTGGTCCCGGCTCATGTTGGCGGTCACGGGCACGCCGGCGATGTCCAGTGCCGCGGAGCCGGCGGGGGTCTCGACCGTCACCGCCCGGCCCTTTCGCACGCGCGCCGGTGCTTCCGATACGGAGCCCAGGGGCGACTCGAGCCGCGCCGCTATCTCGTCGATCCTGGCCGTTGCACGGCGGTATGAGGCGGCGACATCCCCGTCGAGCCTCGCGTGGCTGATGATGCGGATTCGGTGGCGAACATGGTCGAAGACAAGGTAGGTATCGCAGAGCATGAACACCGACTCGGGGAGGCCAAGCACATCCAGTTCGGGCGAGGGCAAACGCTCGAAGTGGTTTACCGCCTCATATGCCAAGTAACCCACCGCACCGCCGTCAAACCGTGTGGACTCGAATCCGGGCACGACCTTGAGGCCAGAGAGAGCGGCCTCCACCGGCACGAGCGGATCAACCCGGCCGTGGGGCTGTCCCGGTCCTGTCCTTATGACATCGTAGGGCTCGGTGCCGATAAAGCTGTAACGGGCTATGCGTTCACCACCCTCGACGCTCTCGAGCAGGAACGAGTATGGGCCGCGGGCAACCTTCATGTAGGCCGAGACGGGCGTCTCAAGGTCGGCCCTGATGTCGCGGGATATCGGCACGAGGTTACCCTCGGCCCTCCTGGACCGTAGTTCGAGCACCTCGTCAAGCGACGGAATGTATTCGGCGGCGTTCATCTCTTAATCCAACACGCCCCGGCCGGGGCTGGTCAGGCCCACCCGCTCCTTGACTGCATCCAGCTTGGGCACGGCGAAATCGCTTGCCGACTCCGCACCGATGCGCAGCAGCCGGTCCAGCTCGCCCGGATCACGCATCAGCTCGGCGTGACGCACCCGGATCGGCGCAAGCTCGTCTATCACGACCTCGGCCACGCGCACCTTCAGGTCGCCGTACCCCCTGGCGTCGGCGAAATCGGCCTCTACCTCCGCTGCGGCTTTCCCGGTGACCACCTGGTAGATCCCGAGCAGGTTGTTCACTCCGGCTTTGTCCGGGTCGTCGGAGAACCTTATTTCGTTGCCGGAATCGGTCACGGCTCGCTTAAATGACCTCTCTATCTCCCCGGGATCGTCCAGCATCTGGACGGCATGGCCGCGGACGTGCGCAAAGCTCTTGGACATCTTCATCATCGGATCGTTCAGGGCCATGACCTTGGCAGCGATCCGGGAAATTACGGGCCTGGGCACGACGAACGTGTCGCCGTAGAGGCGGTTGAAGCGCTCTGCGATATCCCGGGCCAGCTCTACGTGCTGGCGCTGGTCCTCCCCCACCGGAACCTCGTGGGTGTCGTACAGGACAATGTCGCCGGTCTGCAGTACCGGATAGTCGAGCAGGCCCACGGATACGCGCTCGCGGTTCCGCGCCTTTTCCTTGTACTGGGTCATGCGCTCGAGCCAGCCCACCGGCGTGACGCAGTTGAGAATCCAGGCAAGCTCGGCGTGGGCCGAGACATGGCTCTGGACGAAAAGGGTGCTTAGCGACGGATCGATACCGCAGGCGAACAGCATCGCCGCTAGAGATCGCGTCTGCTCGCGCAGCTCTTCGGGGTCCTGCCTTACCGTGATCGCATGAAGGTCGACGATGCAAAAGAAATTGACGCCGCGACCCTGCCCTTCGACCCAGCCCTTGACCGCGCCGAGGTAGTTGCCCAGCTGCATGTTGCCCGACGGCTGTATCCCCGAAAAAACCCGTATGTTCTCTTTGCTCATATGACCCGGCCCAAGTAACAAAAAATTAGGCCCGCCCCCAAATCTAGGGACGGGCCTTGCCGCGGTGCCACCCTGTTTTCCCGGCGCGCCGCCGGGACTCTCCTAAGGGGCGCGCTCAGCGCCCCGGGCATTTGTAACGGAGCCCATCCCGTCCTACCCTACCCCGGTCGACAGGGAGAAGCATCCAGCGACGCATTCCCCCCGGTCCTCACGGCTCGGGTGGCGGCTCCCAGGTCCATTCGATCTCTGCCCGCGGCACCGGTTCACAGCTCACCCGGCTCTCTTGGCCGTGCCTAAGACCTACTATTCCTGTTCGCAGCCTTCTGCTATATCTGTCTATAGACCTGAGTATAGACTGGCCGAAAGCGGGCGGTCAATGAGATCTATTACTCGTCCGCCAGGGCTCCAGCCTGGGCCCAGTTGTGTTTTTCGACATCCTCGAACACGACTATGGTCGCCTCTCTGGGGGTGCCGATGCGCTCGAAGGCGTCAGTTATCTCGCGCGCCAGCTTGGCCTTCTGGTCCCGGGTCCTGCCGGGCCACATCTCGACCTTGACTATGGGCATTTGCTGGTCCTCCTAGCTCGCCCGCCTGGGGCGCCAACCAGTTTAACAGGCGGCCCGCGCGCTGCCTGGCACCCTCTGGACAGGTCGTTGGCCGCCAGCGTACGGCTGCGGCACCAGCGGGTGAGCGTCTCAGGAGCGCCAGTCCTCTATCTTTCTAAAGATCGGCACCGCCTCCGAGGCCTCAACGACGGGAGTCACCTCATACGTGTGCTCGAAGTCGAATGACATCGTAAAGTCGAGCACCGCTGCCGCCGTCTCAGCCTCGACGATGGCTATGCCTCCGCCGTCCGCGCGCAGGTAGTGGTGCAGTATCCGAAAGCCCTCGGGCGGCTTCCAGCGAGCGAACAGCTCAAGACCGCGCCTTCCGACATCCTCGGTATAGCTTTCCCTTGCCTTAAAGCTGATCAGCAGAAGCATCGCCTAGCCTGGCCCTTCCTCGTACTCGTCCTCCTCCTCATCTTCCTCTTCCTCATCTTCCTCCCCCCTGAGGATCTCCACAGCGGCATATCCAAGGACGCTGCCATCGATGGGCGCACCGGGCTTCATTACCTTGACCCACACGGCGCCCACTTCGTATTCGTCCTGGATGCGGTCGGCAACGCGCTGAGCGATGGTTTCAAGCAGTCGGACCGGATCCCCCTCAACGACCTCACGAGTGATCCGGTAGAGCGCGCCGTAGTCGATGGTCTGCTCGGGATCGTCCTCAAGGGCCGCCGTCTCCAGATCGGCCTCGACCTCCAGGTCCACCTCGATCCTCTGGCCGAGGGCCTGTTCTTCAGGGGTGACACCATGGTGCCCATAAAACACCATCCCTTTAAGGTGAATGCGGTCCTCCGCCATTTCAGCGTTCCTCCGAGCGCACGGCCCGGTGCCGGCGCAGCAGCTTGCGTGCCCTTTCTACCACGGGCACGTCTATGACCTGACCGTCGAGCGAGGTGGAGCCCCTGCCCTCCCGCTCGGCGGCTTCGAATGCCTCTATTTCGCGCAGGGCGCGCTCGACCTCCTGCGGGGATGGCGAAAACGCCCTGTTGATCACGTCTATCTGGGCGGGGTGTATGGCGAACTTCCCGGCAAAACCGGCAGACCGCGCGAGGGCGCAGTCGCGCTCGAGGCCGTCGGGGTCCCGGAAACCGAAGAAGGGAGTGTCTAAGGCCGGTATGTCCGCCGCCCGCGCAGCGAGGGTGATCGAACTGCGTGCAAAGGCAAGCGCCGGATTCTCCCCTCCGTCGACATGCCGTGGCATCTCCATATCGTTCGTCAGATCCTCTGCCCCGAAGGCGACCGCTGCGAGACGAGCCGAAGACCGGCATATGTCGGCGGCCCCAACGATCCCGGCCGCGGTCTCAAGCCATGCCACAACCCGAATGGAGCCGGGCTCAAGACCCGCCCCCGCCTCCAGGCGCGAAAGCTTGTCGTCGAGGGCGGCCAGTTCGGCGACCGAACCGACCTTTCCCACCGACACCCCGTATACGTGAGGACCGACTACCGCCGCCAGATCGTCGTCGATAAACGCTGACCCGAGTGCGTTGATCCTGGGCAAAACGGGCCTTCCAGTCCCGGCGAGACGACTGAGGTGATCGGAAACGCATTTTCGGGCCGTCCCCTTCTCGGATGCCGGTACCGAGTCCTCCATGTCCGGAACGAACACGTCCGGGCGCATTCCGAGCACCTTATCGAGCATGTCGGCACGGTTGCCGGGCACGAACAGCAAGCTCCTGCAAAGCGGCGTGGGCGGCAAATAATCGGGCATACTAGGAACCCGCCGGGCCGGATCGGAGACGGCGGGGCGACGGTGAGTATAGCACCGGGGATCCCGGCGTTGACACCCCGAAAATCATCGTGCTATAAACCCGAGCGCCCCGATTCACAGGCGTGCACAGCATGGTCACCCAGCGAATCAATATCATCGGCGTAGGTGGCATCCCGCAGGTCCTGAAGGGAGACGACCTACCAGAGCTGTTCGTAAGGGCCGCCCTTGAGCAGGGTGACCCTTTTGAGGAGGAAGACGTCCTCGTCGTTGCCCAGAAAGTGGTCTCCAAGGCGGAGGGCCGACTGGTGAGCCTTCACGAGATCGAACCCTCCGACCGCGCGATAAGCTTCGCCGCCGAAAGCGGCAAGGACCCCAGAATGGTCGAACTGGTGCTCAGGGAGAGCCGGGCGGTGATAAGGGAGGACCCTGTGCGCGGCATTCTGATCACCGAGACGTCTCACGGCCATGTGTGCGCGAATTCCGGCATCGACACGTCCAACGTGCCGGGCCGAGACGTGGCCCTGCTGCTGCCGGAGGATCCCGACGCATCGGCCATGGCGATCGCCGGCAGGGTAAGGGCCCTAGCGGGGATCGAGAGGCTCGCGGTCGTGATCGCCGACACCTTCGGCCGTCCATGGCGCACCGGCCACGCCAACGTCGCCATCGGAATCGCCGGGCTCAGGCCCCTGATCGACTACCGGGGCACTGAGGATGTCTTCGGGCGCGTGATGAGGGTGACGGAGATGGCCACTGCCGACGAAGTCGCCGGCGCGGCGGAGCTGGTGATGGGCAAGGCGAAGGGCGTGCCGCTGGCGATCGTTCGCGGGCTCGCGGGAGAGCTGGTGGGGCCCCCGGATGATCCGATGGGCGTGCGACCCCTCCTGAGGGATCGGGAAAGCGACCTTTTCCGCTAGGCGCCCCTGGTACCGGTCACCGCTCGCTTTCCGGACGTCCCGCCGGGTTTACGTCTGCCTGCTGATGCCGCCTTCCTACGCTGTTCAGCTTCGGAAAGTTGCTGCAGCGTGACCCCGGCGCTGCTCCACGCCGAACTCTCAAGGTAGTTGGCGAAGTCGCGCGTCTCGCCGCAGACCTGGCAGACGCCTGCGCTCGTGGGTCCGTTAGGAGATTCTATTATCCAGTAGTGCTCGCAGGCCTGTTCGGCCTCGACGTGCCTTTTGCTCTTGCTCTTAGGCATCTTCTCC
Organism: Dehalococcoidia bacterium; assembly: GCA_965207145.1. Lineage (GTDB taxonomy): Bacteria > Chloroflexota > Dehalococcoidia > Lucifugimonadales > UBA2962 > CAUZIR01. The sequence continues at coordinate 2,743,411 of OZ242262.1, forward strand.
GAAACCCTCCCCGTCAGGCCCCAATTGAAACGCGACGCGGTCCGCCGGAAAAGGCGTTTTTCGCCCACCAAATGCGCATTTGCGGTTCCCTCGCGCGGCAGTGTCCCGACCGGGCTGCCCGGAGTCAGGTGCGCCATTCCTCCTGGCGATATGCCGAGTCCCAGAACATGTACTCGTAACGGCTGCTGACCTCGAATATCTTTGCCAGGCGGCGCCTTCCATCCTCTCCGATGCCCTCGGATGCGGCGTCCAGATAGGACCGCAGCCACTCTGCGAGCGCGGCGAACTCAGACGAGGCGTAGGTCTCTATCCAACGACGATAGAGGGGCTGTCCGTCCGGCAGACCGCGGTCCGTCAGGGTGCGACCGATCTCGGCGTAACCCCATGAGCACGGGAGGATGGCCGCCGCGGCCTCCGGGGCGGTGCCACCGTACGCGATGCCCACGAGGTGGTCGATGTAGGCCTTGGTCGTTGGCGAGGGATCGGTTTCCAGTAGCTCTTGCTCCGTTATCCCGAACTCCTCGCAGAACGAGACGTGCAGTGCCATCTCCGTATTGAGCGTCTCGTCCAGAAGCCGGGCGAACCAGGCCATGTCCTCAAGTCTCTCGGCCTTGGCTGAGGCCAGGGCGACCGCACGGCAAAAGCCGATGAGGAAGACATAGTCCTGTCTCATGTAGTAGCGGAATGAGTCGATGTGCAGCGTGCCGTCCCCGATGCCGGTAACGAAGGGATGGGCCTTCTCGCGGTCCCACTGCTCCGACACTGATTCCCGCAGCCAAAGGCTGAAGCTGGCCGTCATGATCGAGGATGCGACGAGCCGGTCATGCCCGCTCCACCAGGATGCTCGATCCCTGTCTGACGGACCTGAGCACCTGGGCATCTCCCTCGATCATGCCGACGGGGTTGACGGGGCTGATCGCTCTTGGCTCGTCGCCCGTGCTGGCGGGCGTCGGTCCGAAGAACAAACACAGTGCCTGGCCCGAAGGCCAGTAGGCGACGGCCCCCAGTTCCTGGACGGCCCGGGAATCGGCAGACTCCTCTGCTGAGACCGGCGTGCGGAAGTAGATCTCATCGCCCCAGGTGCTGACGGTGGACTCCAGCGGCAGGGCGTCCCACACGAGATCGGCCGTCCCGCTTTCGACGAGCCTCGCGGTTACTGCGACCTCGCCCGACGTGATTCTTATGCGCCTTGTCATGTGCGGCCATCCCTGTCCAAGCCGCCAGCCGGCAAGTATCCTTGCGCCGACGGGGGAAACGATGATATCGCAACTCCCGTAGGCATTACGCGGACCCCGAGAACGACGGTCCGGAGTTTAGGAGTGGAAAGATGCCGACCGTACCGGCGGAAAGGCTGATGGAAATCGAACGGGTTCTGCTCCGTGAGGCCGGGGCCAGCGCCGAGGAAGCGGAGATAGTGGCCCGCCACTCGATCGCCGCGAACCTCGCGGGACACGACTCACACGGCATCATCCAGATTCCCGTTTACATCGACCGGATACGCCGTGGCCACATAGTCCCGGGCGCGCCCATAGAGATCGTGACCGAAACCGATGCATCCACCGTGATAGACGGCCACTGGGGTTTCGGTTACGTGGTCTCGGAACGGGCTATGGACATCACCATCGAAAAGGCGCGAAAGCGCGGGGTTGCCGCGGCAACAGTCTTTCGGCAGAGTCACGTGGGCCGCCTGACCGACTACCCGCTGATGGCGGCTGAACGCGGTCTGATCGGTCTGATGACAGCCGACTCCGGGCGGTCGGCAAAGAACGTGGTGCCCTTCGGGGGGCGAAGGAGACGACTGGGGACAAACCCCATCTGCATGGCGGTGCCGAGCGATCTGGACGGTCCGATGTTCATCGACTTCGCCACCAGTGCGGTGGCCGGAGGCAAGATATCCGTTGCCGTCGCCAGGGGCACTTCGATCCCGGAGGGTTGGATAGTCGATAAAGACGGCAATCCGACAACCGATCCGAACGATCTGGCCGACGGTGGAGCACAATTGCCGCTAGGGGGTACCGAGGGTCACAAGGGCTACGGACTCTCTGTGATGATCGAGATACTGTGCGGAATCCTCACGGGCCTCGGGTTCGGCCACGATCCCTCGGGCCGGCACAACGACGGCTGCTTCATGGCCGCCTTCGATGTGGCGGCCTTCCGTCCACTGGAGGATTTCAAGCGGGAGGTCGCTGAGTTTGCCGACTACCTGAAGGACACGCCCAAGGCGGCCGGCTTCGACGAGATCTACTACCCGGGAGAGATGGAGAGTGCGCGCTCCGCACGACTCAAGGTCGAGGGCATAACGGTGGAGGAAACTACCTGGGAACTCTTGCGCGGTCTGGCGGAAGAGTACTCGGTCGCCGACCGCCTCGGCCTCGGCTAGCCAGTCGCCGAGTTCGGCCCCAAACCAGTGGCTCAGCTCTCCGGTCTCGATCAGGCCGATGTCAGCGAGCGCCGGACCGTTGACACACGACTGGGGCCAACATACCCTCGGCCATATCGTGCCGGGCCGCCACATTTGGCGCCAGAAGGGACCCGAATATGCCACGCTATTGGCTAATGAAGTCCGAGCCCTCGGCCTATTCCTTCGATGACCTGAAGGGAGAGGAGGAAATGACCGCCGAGTGGGACGGGGTGCGTAACTACGCCGCCCGCAACAACATGCAGGCCATGAAGGTCGGAGACGGCATCCTGTTCTACCACTCCCAGTGCAAGCCACCCGCGGTAGTCGGCACGGCCGTCGTTGTCAAGGAGGCCTACCCGGACGACACTGCCTGGGATCCGGCCTCAGAGCACCCCGACCCCAGGAGCACGCCCGAAAAGCCCGTCTGGTACATGGTAGACATCAAGGCCGACTCGGACATGAGTCTCCCGGTCACCCTCCAGCAAATCAAGGCGACTTCCGAGCTTTCGCAAATGGCGCTGGTCAAGCTCTCGCGGCTGTCGGTCTCCCCCGTGACGGAGGACGAGTGGAAGACCATTGTCGGGATGGGAGGCCCGCGCAGGATAGGCTAGACTGACTGCCGGGATACGACCGAGCCCGCGCCGGTTAGATTCCCCGGCGCAGGAGGGCCCTGGCGGCCGCTACAGCGATCCCGCTATCACCCTTCCCATCTCTGCCGTGGACACAGCCACCCCATCATCGGAGGCAATGTCAGCAGTCCTGTAGCCTTCGGCCAGCACGCCGTCCACGGCAGCCTCCACCGCCGACGCCTCCTCCGGCAGGTTTAGCGACAGCCTCAGCATCATCGCCATGCTCAAGATCGCGGCGATCGGGTTGGCTATCCCCCTGCCGGCGATGTCGGGAGCGCTCCCATGAATCGGCTCATACAGGCTCACCTTTCCCCTAGGCGCACGTTCTCCAAGAGGGCCAGCCAGGCTGGCCGAGGGCAGCATACCCATCGATCCGGTAAGTACTGATGCCTCGTCGGAGAGAATGTCTCCGAAGGTGTTCTCGGCAACCAGCACATCGAACTGGGAAGGTGACCTGACCATCTGCATGGCGGCGTTGTCGACCAGCATGTGCTCTAGCTCGACATCGGGATAGCCTGCTGCCACCTCCGTGGCCACTTCACGCCACAGGCGGCCGGTCTCCAACACGTTGAACTTGTCCACCGACGTCACCTTCTTGCGGCGCCCGCGAGCCAGCTCGAATGCTACCTTCAGGATACGTACAATCTCCCGTTCCGTGTACCTCAGCGTGTCGACGCCGCGGCGGCCGGTAGCCGTGGTCCAGCGCCTCTTTGGCCTGGCAAAGTACAGCCCGCCGGTCAGCTCGCGCACTATTACCATGTCCACCCCTTCGAGGAGGTCCCGCCTCAGGGGACTCGTACCGAGAAGCGACTCGTAGGCCTTAACCGGCCTGATGTTGGCGAACAGGCCCATCTGCTTGCGGATGGCCAGTATTCCGTCCTCCGGCCTGGTTGCGGCCCGCGCATCGTCCCATTTTGGTCCGCCGACGGCGCCGAAGAGGATAGCGTCGGCGCCGCGGCAGGCAGAGACCGTCTCGGCTGGAAGCGCCGTGCCGTGGGTATCTATTGCATTTCCACCGATGGGTCCCGAGACAACCTCGAACTCGTGTCCGAAGCGGCTCCCCACCGACTCCATGACCCTGGCAGCCTCGGCGATAACCTCGGGGCCCACGCCGTCGCCAGGCAGGACGGCTACTTTGAACTTCAACTTCTTTGGCTCCAGTAAATAGGGTGTTGGAAAAGTCAGCCAAGTATTATATTGCGGCGCCAGGCGCCGGCACCGTTGCGGTGCACTATGATTAGGGATAACCCCCTACGACTGTTCTTCGAGGCCCCGTGAAGTACTCGCTCTTCAGCCTTGTTCGCAATGGACTAAGCCACCACGAAAAGTGGCCACGGGCGTGGCGCCACCCCGAGCCCAAGGGCGAGTACGAGATCGTAATAGTCGGCGGGGGCGGGCACGGTCTGGCAACGGCCTACTACCTAGCCAAGGAGCACGGCATCACGGACGTGGCCGTACTGGAGAAAGGCTACGTGGGCGGTGGGAACACGGGTAGAAACACTGAGGTCGTCCGCTCCAACTACCTGTGGGACGAGGCGGCTCGGCTGTACGAGTTCTCCCTGAAGCTGTGGGAGGGTCTGAGCCGGGACCTCAATTTCAATTTGATGTACAGCAAGCGCGGGCTGCTCAGCCTGGGTCACAGCCTTCAGGAGATGCGCGACATCGCCCGGCGCGTGCACGCGAATCGCCTGAACGGCATCGACAGCGAGCTACTGAGCCCGCAGGAAATCAAGGAGATCGTCCCGATCATCAACATCTCCAGCGACGCACGCTACTCGATCCTGGGCGCCTCGTACCAGCCGAGGGGAGGAACCGCCAGGCACGATGCCGTCGCCTGGGGATTCGCCCGTGCAGCGGACGCGCGCGGCGTGGATGTCATACAGCAGTGCGAGGTCACAGGGTTCCGCCGGCAAAACGGCCGCGTGACGGGCGTGGAGACCACTAGGGGTCCGATCGGCGCCAAGAGGATCGGCGTGGCAACCGCGGGCAATTCCGGTGTGCTGGCGGGCCTTGCTGGGTTTCGCCTGCCCATCGAGAGTCACCCCCTCCAAGCCTGGGTGAGCGAACCGGTAAAGCCGGTGCTGCATACGGTGGTGATGTCGAACGCCGTCCACGCCTACGTCAGTCAGACCGATCGCGGGGAGCTGTTGGCCGGGGCGGGGCTCGACTCCTACAACGGCTACGGCCAGAGGGGCAGCTTCGGTATTCCGGAGCACGCGATCGCCGCCCTGGTCGAACTGTTCCCGATCTTCAGCAGGCTGCGGATGATGCGCCAGTGGGGCGGAATCGTGGACGTTTGCCCGGACGCGTGCCCGGTCATAGGTGCAACCCCGGTCGAGGCCCTCTATTTCAACTGCGGATGGGGAACAGGCGGCTACAAGGCGACCCCGGGCTCTGGATGGGTTTTCGCCCACCAGTTGGCGACCGGAAACACCCATGAGCTGGCCGCGCCATTTTCCCTGGACCGGTTCAGGACCGGTCACCTCATCGATGAGCACGGGGCGGCCGGCGTCGCCCACTAGCCGACAGGCAAGGCTCGCGAAAGATGCTACTTATAAGTTGCCCCTGGTGCGGACCGAGAGACGAGTCCGAGTTCGACTACGGCGGCCAGGCACACATCATCCGCCCTGAGCCCCCCGAGACCGTCAGCGACGAGGAGTGGGCCAGTTACCTGTTCTATCGGGACAACACCAAGGGCGATCACCTGGAGCAGTGGTGTCACGCCTCCGGCTGCAGGCGCTGGTTCAACGTAAGGCGCGATACCGTCACCTACGATGTCAGGGAGGTCTACCGCATCGGGGAGACGCCCACGCGAGGTGAAGATTGACCCAGCCCAGCAGGCTCGCGAGCGGCGGACGCATCGACCGCGACCGCCCGGTCGAGTTCACGTTCAACGGCGGAAGATACGAGGGGTATCGCGGGGACACGCTGGCATCGGCCCTGCTGGCTAACGACGTTCGCCTTGTAGCCCGCAGCTTCAAGTACCACCGGCCCCGAGGAATCGTCGGCAGTGGAGTAGACGAGCCGAACGCCCTGGTCCAGCTCGAAACCGGGGCCCGAACGCTCCCCAATTACGTCGCAACCCAGATCGAACTCTACGACGGCCTTCGGGCCGCGAGCGTGAACTGCTGGCCGTCGGTCGGCTTCGACCTGCGCTCCGTGAACGGTCTGATCTCGCGCTTCCTTCCCCCCGGCTTTTACTACAAGACCTTCATGTGGCCCAGGTCAATGTGGCCCCTGTATGAGAGGGTGCTGCGAGCGGCGGGAGGTCTCGGCGTTGCGCCCGGCGAATCGGACGCCGATCGCTACGAGAAAACTCATGCGCACTGTGACGTCCTGGTGATCGGATCCGGACCGGCCGGTCTCTCGGCGGCCCTCGAGGCTGGCCGCACCGGTGCCCGGGTAATCGTTGTCGACGAGCAATCGGAGTTCGGCGGCAGCCTGCTGGCTAGCCGAGACCGCGTGGGAGACGCATCGGCAACTCAATGGCTCGAGTCGGCAGTTGGCGAGCTGAGGGCAATGGACGAGGTGCGCCTCCTCTCCCGGAGCACGGCGTTCGGGTACTACGATCACAATTTCGTGGCGGTGCTCGAGAGGGTCACCGATCACCTTGGACCGACCGGCGGATACGCTCCCCGCCAGCGCATCTGGCGCATCAGGGCAAATCAGGTCGTGCTCGCGACGGGGGCCATGGAAAGACCTCTGGTGTTTCGAAACAACGATCGCCCCGGAGTGATGCTTGCCTCTGCGGCTTCGACCTACGTGAAAAGATTCGGTGTGTTACCGGGACGGCGGGCCATCGTATTCACCAATAACGACAGCGCGTACCGTACCGCGCTCGACCTCGCCGACGCCGGCGTTGACGTGCGGGCAGTCGTCGACACCAGGCCCGAGGCCCAAGGTGAACTGCCGGGCAGGGTTGGAGCGATGGGGATCGAGGTGCTGGCAGGCCACGTGCTGGTTGACGTTCGAGGGGCAAGGGGCGTAAGGGCCGTCGAAGTGAGCGGTGTCTCCCGAGGTTCGATCATCGGAAGGCCGCGAACGCTCAGGTGCGACCTTGTGGCGACCTCGGGGGGTTGGAACCCGACGCTGAACCTGCACTCTCAATCCGGGGGACGGCCCCGGTTCGACGACGAGCGCTCATGCTTTGTCCCCGGGCCTCCCGCCCAGCCGGAGCGCTCTGCCGGCTCTTGCAACGGTGCCTTCAGCCTCGGCGAGTGCCTAGTGCAGGGCCTCGCCGCCGGGGCGGCCGCGGCCGGCGCGGCAGGGTTCGGAGACGGCCTGCCCTCCTCTTCACCCATCGACGTCGCCGACGTCGCCGAATCACCCACCGACGCGTGCTGGATCGTGCCCGGAAAGACCCCCTTTGGGAGGGACAGCAAGAGCTTCGTCGATCTTCAGACGGATGTAACCGTTGCCGACGTAGCCATCTCCACGCGCGAAGGCTACCGGATGATCGAGCACGTTAAGCGGTACACCACCCTGGGTATGGGCACGGACCAGGGAAGGACCGGCACGGTAAACGGGGCTGGCGCGATCTCCACAATCCTCGGACAGCCCGTCGGGGAAGTTGGGATCACCACCTTCAGGCAGCCTTACACCCCGGTGACATTCGGCGCCATGGCCGGTCGCGACATCGGCCCCCTGTTCGATCCGGTTCGCAAGACGGCGATGCACGAGTGGCATGTCCGGGCTGGCGCAAAGCTCGAGGACGTCGGCCAGTGGAAGCGCCCCTGGTACTATCCGCGACCCGGCGAGTCCATGCATGACGCAGTAGGTCGCGAGTGTCTGGCCGTGCGATCGGCGGTCGGTGTCCTCGACGCCTCCACCCTCGGCAAGATCGACATCAGAGGCACGGACGCGGCGGAGTTTCTCAACCGCGTCTATGTCAATGGCTGGAAACAGCTGCGCGTGGGCCGCTGCCGATACGGGTTCATGCTGAACGAGCAGGGCATGGTTCTCGACGACGGGGTAACTGCGCGGCTCGCCGAAGATCACTTCCTGATGCACACCACCACCTCCGGGGCGGCGGCGGTGATGGCATGGCTGGAGCGATGGCTGCAAACGGAATGGCCGGACCTGAAGGTGTACCTGACGTCGGCAACCGACCACTGGGCGACCGTCTCGATCAACGGGCCTCTGACGAGGAGAGTTATGGAAAGACTCTGCGACGACGTCGACCTGTCAGCTGAGGCGTTTCCCTTCATGTCGGTCCGCTCCGGTACCTTCGCGAAGGTTCCCGCCCGCATCTTCCGAATCAGCTTCGCGGGAGAGCTGTCATTCGAGGTAAACGTCAGTGCCAACTACGGCCTCCGGGTCTGGGAGGCGGTCATGGATGCCGGCCAGGAGTTCGGAATTACACCGTTCGGTACCGAGGCGATGCACGTCCTGCGGGCTGAGAAGGGCTATGTGATTGTGGGCCAGGACACGGACGGCTCCATGACGCCGGTCGATGTAGGCGCCGGGCGCATGCTGTCCAGGCGCAAGGATTTTCTGGGCAAGCGCTCGCTCGCAATGGACGAGCTGGCCAGGGACGACAGGAAACAGCTCGTGGGCCTGCTCACCGAGGACGGCCAGGCGATCCTTCCGGACGGTGGCCAGATAGTCGACGACCCATCCGCGCGCCCACCGGTCCCGATGCTGGGCCATGTCACCTCCAGCTACTTTAGTCCCATTCTCAGGCGCTCCATCGCCCTGGGGGTAGTCGAGGCCGGGCGGGCCCGCGAGGGCGAACTGGTTTACGTCCCCCAAGCGGGCGGGCGGGCGATACCGGCGCGCATCGTGGGTCCCTGCTTCTATGATCCCGAGGGGCAAAGACAGAATGTCGACTGACGGGACCGGTCGGCAATCCCCGCTGGGTCACCTTCGTGGCGCTGCTGGGGGCGGTCCCGGGCTGGACGGCGGCGCGGTCCTGATCTTCGAGCGCCCGTTTCTCGGGTACCTGAACCTCCGGGGCGACGCCGGGGACGGGGACTTTGCGAGCGCGACGTGGTCGGCGCTGGGATTTCACCTGCCGACAGAGCCGAACCGGACGGTCGGCAAGGACTCTCTGACCGCTCACTGGCTGGGGCCGGACGAGTGGCTCGTCGTTACGCCCCCCAACGTCCAGGCCTGGCTGATCGACTCGCTGGAAGCGTCTCTAGAAGACGTGTACGCCTCTGTGACCGACCTGACCGGCGGTTACACCACCATTTCGTTGAGCGGTCCCAAGGCCCGCGACGTCCTGGCCAAGGGCTGCCCTCTCGATCTCCATCCGGCGGTATTCAGTCCCGGCGACTGTGCGCAAACCCTGGTTGCGAAAGCGGGCGCGATGATCCGATGCGTCGACGATTCTCCGTCCTTCGAGCTGGTCGTACGCCGCAGCTTCGCAGAGTACGCTGCTCTCTGGCTCCGCGACGCCGCCCTGGAATACGGAGAATCTTCGGCCCCGAACGGGTAGGTTCCCGGGTCCGCACGGTACGTGCGGTGATCCTGCGGTCCTCGCCTAGCGCGCGACCACGTTGACCAGGCGGCCTGGCACGTAAATTACCCTGGCGACACTCTTGCCCTCGGTGTGAGCAAGCACCCTGCTTGAGGCCAGGGCCATCTGCCTGGCAGCGTCCTCGGTGATGTCGGCCGGCGCCTCGATCTTGTCCCTGACCTTGCCGTTGACCTGGACGACGAGGGTGATCACCTCGTCCGCGGCCAGTCCCGGATCCCAGCTGGGCCAGCCCTGTGTGTGGACCGAATAGGGGTTGCCGACCCGCTCCCAGAGCTCTTCCGATATGTGGGGCGCCAGCGGGGCAACCATCAGCAGCAGGTTGTCGACGGCGCCACGCCAGGTCTCGCCATCCACGTTCCGCTCCTCCCAGGTCTCGGACATCGAGTTGGTCATCTTCATCAGGGCCGCAATGGAGGTGTTGAACTTAAAGGCGTCAAGATCATCGGTTACCGACCTGATGGTCTTGTGGACGACACGGTTCAGGTCCCGCACCGCGGCCGGGTCGGCGGGAGAATCATCCAGATCGGCCGCATCCAGCGTGCACAGACTCCATAGGCGCCCCAGCCAGCGCGACATGCCCCCGATCCCAGAGTCGCTCCAGTCGCCTCCCTGATCCCAGGGGCCGAGGAACATCAGGTAGCAGCGGATGGCATCGGCGCCCACCCTCTCTACGTATTCGTCCGGGGCGACGACGTTACCGCGGGACTTGCTCATCCGTGCGCCCGAGTGGGTGATGTGGCCCTGATTGAACAGCCGCTCGAACGGCTCGTCGAGGTCCAGCATTCCCAGGTCACGTAGGGCCCTGACGAAAAAGCGCGAGTAGAGCAAGTGCATCACCGCGTGCTCGGCACCGCCCGTGTACTGGTCCACCAGCCTCCACTCGGCGATGGCCGCCGGGTCGAACGGCCCCTCGGCATAGCGCGGGCTGGCAAAACGCAGGAAATACCAGGACGAGTCGACGAAGGTATCCATGGTGTCGGTCTCGCGTCTCGCAGGGCCCGCGCACCTCGGACAGTCCACGTTTACGAATCTTTGGTGCAGGGTCAGTGGCGACTCGCCGGTTGGGCGAAATTCTGCGTCCGGCGGCAACAGCACCGGCAGGTCTCGCTCGGGCACGGGCACGGTGCCACACTCGTCGCAGTATATGACCGGTATTGGGGTGCCCCAGTACCGCTGGCGGGAGATCAGCCAGTCACGCATGCGATAGACAACGGACCGCCCTCCCCACCCGTTGGCCTCGACGTGGTCGGCGATCCTCTCCATCCCCTCCTCGCTTCTCATGCCGTCGAACTGTCCCGAGTTGACCTGCACCCCGGGTTCGACGTAGGCGGTCTCGAGCTCCTCTCCGTCCCAGCCCGGCGGCGCGACCACGACGCGGATGGGCAGATCGTATTCCCTGGCAAACACGAAGTCCCTTTCGTCGTGGGCCGGCACCCCCATGACGATGCCGGTTCCATAGCTGATCAGCACGTAGTCGCCGACCAGTATCGGCACACGTTCGCCGTTGAGCGGGTTCACGCAGCTGGCGCCGGTGAACACACCCGTCTTGGGCTTGTCAACCGACAATCGCTCGATCTCGCTCTGCCGTCTAGCGCGCTCAACATAGGCCCCGACCTCGGCGCGCCTGCCCGCCGTGGTGATCTGGTCCACCAGAGGATGTTCGGGCGCGAGCACTATGAAGGTCACTCCGAAGATGGTGTCGATGCGCGTGGTGAACGTCTCGATCCTCTCCTGCTCCAGCCCCAGGTGGGATATGTCGAATCCGATCCTGACCCCTGTGCTGCGTCCAATCCAGTTCGTCTGCATGACGTTGACCTTGTTGGGCCAGTCGATCTTGGACTGGTCGAGCAGCTCGTCGGCGTACCTGGTGATCCGGAAGAACCACTGGTTGAGGTCGCGCTGCGTCACCTCCGTTCCGCAGCGCTCGCACCTTCCGTCAAGGACCTGCTCGTTGGCGAGCACCGTGTTGTCTGTCGGGCACCAGTTGGCGGGGGCGTAGGCCTGGTAGGCCAGGTCGTTTTCCAGGAATTTCAGGAAGAACCACTGGTTCCAGCGGTAGTACTCGGGATCGCAGGTGACCACCTCTCGGTCCCAGTCGTAGATCGTTCCCATGGACCGCAGTTGCCGGCGCATGTTCTCGATGTTGGACATGGTCCACTCGTAGGGGTGTATACCGCGCTGTATGGCCGCGTTCTCGGCCGGCAAGCCGAAGGCGTCAAAGCCCATCGGGTGCAGGACGTTGTAGCCCTGCATGCGGCGAAAGCGCGCATGGGCGTCGGACGGGGCCATCGCGTACCAGTGGCCGATGTGTAGATCGCCCGACGGATACGGATACATCGTGAGCTCATACCACTTCGGCCGCGGATCGTCGTCGCGCACCTCGTCGATACCCGACTCGACCCAGCGGCTCTGCCACTTCGCCTCGACCGCTTCGTGGTCGTAGGCATGGGTTCTCTTGCGGGTGCTGGTCATAGCAGAGTCGCGCCTGTCAGAAAAATCTCGACTCCAGTCGAGTCGCCGGCCGGGCAGCGGATTTGTGCACCGTTTCACTACCGTGGCTGGGCTATAGGTTAACCCCCGGCAAAGCGCGTGCTCAATGCCTTTAGCCGCCGGTTAGGGCATATCGCGGGCGCCCTCCGCCCGGCCTCACGCCGTCCTCCGCCCGTCACTGGTGGGTGGCTGCGGCAGAGGGCGGGATGTTGTGGTTGAGTCGAAATACGTTGCCAGGGTCGTACCTGTCCTTCAGGGAGATGAGGCGCGCACCCCCGACGCTGCCATAGGCCCGTCGAACGCGCTCGGCCGGGTCCGGCTGATCATCCTCACTCATATAGTTGACATAGTTGCCCGGCGACAGGTGCGGCTCCATAAGCGCCGAAGCGCGGCGAGCCCAGTCGATGCTCCTTTCGGCATCGGTGGGATCGACCCAGCCAGCGTCGGCAAGGTAGTTGTAAAGCTCGGCGCGGTGGGCAAAGGCGGCCTCATCCGCCGAGACACGCGAAGCGGCGCCTCCCAATACCTCAAGGGAGATCACAAGCCCGGGCCTAAATTCCAGCTCGGCGGCGCTAATCAGGGCATCTATCGAACCGCCGTCCAGCTCTCGGAAGAAGTTGGACTTCCAGTAGTGACCCATGGGCGGAGGGGGCGGCGTTTCGTAGATCGTCTGGTGTTCCACATAGCGCTTTTCCCCGACGTCATCGAACAGCGGTCCGGGCGCGCGCAGGGCGTCGATCCATCTCTCGGCGTCGTCGGTCCGTCCCACGTAACAGGGCACCAGCGCTACGACGGGTCCGAGGTCTCGATCATCAGTGAGTATCGCGGCTGCCGACAGGCGATCAGGGGCCTCGGCCATTACATCTCTGTAGGTCTCCAGCGCCGCGCGGGCGCGGTCCCAAGGGAACTTTAGCCATCCCCCGACCACGGTGGTGACCGGATGAAGCGAGAATTCAAAGCGAGTTACCACCCCGAAGTTACCGCCCCCTCCCCTCAGGCCCCATAGCAGGTCCGGGTTTTCCCTCTCTGAGGCGGTCACCACCTCTCCTGAGGCGGTGACAACGCGGGCCGAGGCGAGGTTGTCGCAGGTGTGTCCCCAAAGCCTCGAAAGCCAGCCGATCCCGCCCCCGAGCGCGAGGCCCGCCACTCCCGTAGACGAGACCACACCGCCTGTCGTGTGCAGGCCATGCTCAGAGCAGCGGCCATCGACATCGGCCCAGACCGCACCTCCTGCCACATGCGCCCTGCGGGAGCGCGGATCGACGGTCACCTGCCGCATTCGCGACAGGTCCACTATCAGACCGCCGTCGCAGGAGGAGTTGCCGGCCACGCTGTGCCCGCCACCCCTTACCGCAAGCGCGAGGCCCGCCTCCGAGGCAAACCGTATGGACATGGCGACATCGGAGTCAGACAGACATCGGACGATCACCGAGGGCCGCTTGTCTATCATCGCGTTCCACAGCATGCGGGCCGAGTCATAGCCTGGGTGACCCGGAAATACGACGTCACCGTCCAGATCGCGATCAAGGGCGCGCAAGGTGGACCTGTTCATGGGTGGGGTTGGCCGCCGGCCGCCGGGATTATACGGTCGAGATACTTCGATCCTCAACACGAGGATACAGTGCAGATCGACCCCTCGATTGTCCACGATGCGCCGGTTCGCTAACATTGCCTCGGCTCCACGGGCTCATGAGCGAAGACGATACCCGCCAAACACCTCGATCCTGGGTCTATTCGTTTTCGGAACCGAACGGCCCCGGGCGCGAATTGCTCGGCGGCAAGGGAGCCGAGCTTGCCAATCTCACCCGCCTCGGGTTTCCCATTCCCCCGGGCTTTACGATAACCACCAAGGCCTGTCGCCACTACCTTCGGCACGGGGAGTCCCCGGCCGCAATGTGGGACCAGGTTTCCGAGGCGATGACGGCCCTTGAGCAACAGGCCGGCCGAGCCTACGGGGGAGGCCCGAAGCCACTGCTGGTGTCGGTCCGCTCGGGGGCTGCGGCCTCAATGCCCGGAATGATGGACACTGTGCTCAACGTCGGGATAAACGATGACGTTGCCGAACATCTGGCCAGCTCTTACGGAGAATCCTTCGCCCTCGACGTTCACAGGCGCTTTGTGGAGATGTATGCGGAAGTTGTCCTGGGCGTATCGACCGACCCGATCGAGGCTGCGAAGGCTGATGCCCGCGCCGCCGGCGGGGTTAGCCGCATCGAAGAGCTCGACCCGCCGGAGGCGCGTGAGCTGCTCGCACACATGATCGCCCTAGTCGAAGAGGAGGCGCTGCAGCCAGTGCCGTTCGATCCAGGGGAGCAACTCAGGTCGGCCATCGAGGCAGTATTTCGCAGCTGGATGTCCCGCAGGGCCGTCGATTACCGCTCACACCACGGCATCGGGGCCGATCTCGGGACCGCGGTAAGCGTCATGGCAATGGTCTACGGTAACGCCGATCGCGATAGCTGCTCAGGGGTCCTGTTCACCCGCGATCCGGCCACCGGCGAGCGGCGCATATTCGGCGAGTTCCTGGCCCGCTCGCAGGGCGAGGACGTCGTGGCGGGGATCGCCACTCCCCAGCCCCTCGAGGCGATGGCCAAATCCTTGCCAGAGGCATACAGCGAGCTGGTTGAGGTCGCAGAGCGAATAGAGGCGCACTACGAGGATCCGCAGGACATTGAATTCACGGTCGAAGGACGGCGTCCTTACATCCTCCAAACGCGGACAGCTAAGCGGAGCGCCCGCGCAGCGGTGCGTGTTGCCGTCGAGATGTGCGACGAGGGCATCCTCACGAGCGACAGGGCGATTCTGAGCGTTCCTGCTGACAGGGTCTACCAGATTCTGCTCCCAAGGCTGGACGAGGGCGAGGCGGCGCTTGCCCGAAACGGCGGCCGCCTGCTCACGACCGGTCTGGGAGCCTCTCCTGGAGGAGTCACCGGAGTGGTCGCGCTGACGGCGGACCGGGCCGTGGAGATGGCCGCCGCAGGACGACGCGTGCTGCTCGTCAGGCCCGAGACCAGCGCCGAGGACGTGCACGGCTTCATAGCGGCGGCCGGCGTGTTGACGGCGAGGGGAGGCGCCACCAGCCATGCGGCGGTCGTCGCAAGGGGTCTGGGCAAGCCGTGCGTGGTTGGAACCGAGGCGATCCAGGTCAGGCCGGACCTCGGCCGGATCACCTGCGACGGCAGGTCGATCGAGGAGGGTCAGGACCTGAGCATAGACGGCGCCTCCGGAGAGGTGTTCCTGGGCGCACTTGCAACCGTCGAGGCGAGGGTAGACGAAGAGCGTCACCTTCGGCGCCTCCTTGCCTGGGCGGACCAGCGACGGCGGCTGGGCGTGCGCGCCAACGCCGACACCGAAGCAGAGGTCGCGCTGGCCAGGGAGTTCGGTGCGGACGGCGTGGGCCTTTGCCGCACCGAGCACATGTTCTTTGAACCGGAGCGTCTGGATCTGGTCAGGCAGATGATCTTGGCCGCGAACGCCTTTGCCAGATGGCCCCAGGACGAGCTCAACGCCTGGCGCTACCGGAACGTCCTGGACCGGCTTCAGGTCATCCAGGCCGGTGACTTCGAGAAGATCCTCACGGCCATGGGGGACATGCCGGTGGTCATCCGGTTGCTCGATCCGCCTCTGCACGAGTTCCTTCCCTCGCACGACGAACTGCTGGAGGAACTGCACGCCCTGAGAGTTCGTCGCGCGACCCGCCGAGAGATCGTCGATCGCGAGGACCTGCTGGCGGCCGTGGAGGAGATGCGAGAGGCGAATCCAATGCTGGGGCTGCGGGGATGCAGGCTGGGCATTTTGCACCCGGACATATTCAAAATGCAGGTACGCGCACTCGCTGAAGCAGTCCGCGCGGTGCGGACAGTGGGGCTGTCGCCTCGGCCGGAGATCATGGTGCCACTAGTCTCAGATCCCAGCGAAATGATTGCAGTCCGCAGGATACTGGAGGAGGCTCTGGACGCGGCGGCAGAGGCCGGCGAAGAGCCTTTCGCTCCGCGCATCGGCGCGATGATCGAAACGCCGCGGGCGGCGCTGCTGGCCGACCAGTTCACCGAATCGGCCGAGTTCTTCAGCTTCGGCACCAACGACCTTACCCAGCTGGCTTTCGGATTCAGCAGGGACGACGCGGAGGGCAAATTCCTGGTCAGGTACCTGCAGGACGGGGTGCTTAAGAGCGACCCGTTTCAGACAATCGACCGGCGCGGCGTCGGCGGCCTGATTCTCGCAGGGCTGGACGCGGTCAGGCGGACCGGCAGGGACGTAGAGACGGGCGTTTGCGGCGAACACGGGGGCGATCCAGCGTCGGTCGAATTCTTCGAGAGCGCAGGAGTCGACTACGTGAGTTGCTCTCCTTATCGGGTGCCGGTTGCTCGACTTGCTGCGGCGCAGGCCGCGATCAGGACGCCAGCGAACAGAACTTCGCCTGATGGCTTACTCCAACCGCCCGCCGGTCAATCCTGAACTGCCTTGAACGCCTGCTCGGCCAGCAGGCATACATCGCGCGGAGGCGGCTGCGGCTCCCCGCCGTGACCTCCAAGCGCAACGCCTTCGGCCAGATCTCGCCGCGACACCCAGCGCCAGCCCGGGTTCAGGGGGCCGGGCGGACCGGTCGGCCGGCAAAAATAGATCATGTCGATGTGCTGGTGAGGGCCATCGACGGGATCTTGTATGTCCTCGACCAGGATGGTCACGGGAGGGGCGAGCTGGTCGGGATAGCGCAGGCCCAGGTCGGGGGGTCCCCCGACTACCTCGGCCGCTATGCCAGTCTCCTCCAGGACTTCCCTGAGCACCGCGGCAACCGGGTCTTCGTTCGGCTCTATGTGCCCGCCCGGGGGAAGCCACGCGCCAACTTTGGGATGCCAGTGCAATAGCACCATGCCACCCGATATGACGAATCCAGTTGCAGTGAAATGCCTGATCACGTTCGCGTTTGAAGAGAATCCGGGCAGGCCCAATGGGCAGGACAAGACGTCTAGGGAGAGTCTAAACGAGTTATCAACAGGTGGTTCGGACTGACCTAAGGCAGCCTTGATGCGCGGCGCCGGCGCCACACATGAACGGCTATTGCCGCCAACCACACCGGGCTGAGAATGCCCAGCCAGAAGACTATCGTTACGAGGACCTGACCCACTCCCGACAGAGCCCGGATGATTGACCGCCATGTATCGCCGGCACTCCAGCCTCCCAGCGTCCAGCCCGGCGCTTCGTCCACCTTGATCAGGACGACGCCGGACGATTCGACGGCGCCGGCCTCGCTCTCTCCGCGTACGGTCAATGTCGCCCGATACGGGGCCGGCCTGTGGTCACGGTAGGAGTGCTCTGCCAGCACAGCAGTTACCCCGGGCTCCAGCGAGCCCTTCACCGGTTCGGAGCCGTCGCCAAAGTCCCAGGCGAAGGTCACGTCCGCAACCTCCGTGGGCCGCGTGAAGGAGCCTGAGAATTTGACCGGCTCACCGGCCTCGACTACCTGCGGCTCGCCGGCGAACACCTCGATTCTGGGTAGGCGGAAGATTGAGACGATCAGAACGTCGCTTCCCTCAACCAAGCCCCCATCCCCGCTGCCCTCGATCCTCACCTCCGCGATGTATGGAGAATCCTGGTCATCCTCATACTGGTGTGTCACGGTCGCCGAAACCCGTACGGCCCCATCCTGCGTCGGGGCTGTTCGGTGAATCCTTACCGGCTCTGAGCCGTCGCCGAAATCCCAGACCACTCTGAAGTCATCGATGCCCTCCGGCGGCCGGAACGAGGCCCTAAAGCGCACCGGCCGTCCGACCGCGCCGGCGATGTCGTCCCCTGCGTCGACTGTCATCTGGGTGGGCGCACGCCTGAGCGTCACGCTGACCAAGGAATAGGCCGAGGTCTGCTCGATCAACGCTATCTGGCCCTGCAGCCGCTCGACCTGTTCTCTGGCGACCGACAGTTCGCGCTGTACGTCCAGAGCCTCTTTGACCGTCTCTGCGCGGCCGAGCAGATCCAGCAGGGCCTTCTCGGTCGCCAGTTGGTTATTCAGGCGAGCTGTGAGATCGACGTATTGATCGGTAACATCTCGGCTGGAGCCGTTCTCGGCCTCTACAGCTACGGCCAGGTCGCGGACGCTGGCCATTGCCTCTTCCAAGCGGTCGGCGGGGACTCTGAACGAGACGAACCCGAAGTTGCCCGAGTCGCGGCTGGAGTCGATTACCCAGCCCCCCAGCGAAGAAGCGAGTCTTCCCAGAGACTCGATGGCGTCCGGGATATCGTCGACAACAAGAGATGCGTCGACCCTGCGCACGATAACCCTGTCGACCGAATCGGGTGAGGCCGCCGGGTCGGCGCTTCCCTCGTCGGCCGCCGCGGCCACCTTGCTCATTGCCTCGGGCTCGGCCATCCGCTCAAGCTCCGCCTCCACGACCTCAAGCGTCTCGACCTCCCTCAGCACCTCCATGCCAACTTCCGCCAGCTCTTCCGTCTGAAATCCTGGGTCCTGGGCGAATGTCTCGGTGGACTGCCAATCCACCTCGGACCCCGTAGTTACTGAGTCTAGCCCCCGGTCGCCAACACAACCCGGGGCCGCAACCGCCACTGCCAGCACCGTGGCCACGAAGAACGCCCTACCGATTGATCTACGCCTGCCCAAGGCTTTTCTCCCATCTGCTCCTCCGGACCCTGATGCGGTCCGGTCGAGTTCACCGTAGTCAAGTATAGAAACGATTGCCGGCTCGAATTTGTTCCCGCGCGTTCACAGCGGGTGACGACAGCAGGTTTGACGTGTCCCAGACGGTCTAATACTCTGGTGCTGTAGACGCCATATCAGTCGGGAGCTCGGGTGGCCGGGCTGAGAGGGCGGCCCCACACGCCGCCGACCGCCGTACCTGATCTGGATAATGCCAGCGCAGGGAGACGAATAGATGCCTTTCAGCCCGAGAGCCGCCGGAGCAGTCCGGCGGCTCTCGGTGCTTAGTTGGAGTGAGCTGGAAGAATATGGACGATCCGCTGACGATCGCCGACAAGAGTTTTGCCTCGAGGCTAATGGTCGGCACGGGCCGGCACAGAAGCCCACAAGAGATGGTTGCGTCCATCGAGGCGTCCGGGGCCGAGATAATCACCGTTGCCATCAGGCGCCTTGACCTGTCAAACCCCGGCGAGAAGAGCATCCTGGACTTCTTTGACTGGGACAGATACACCATCCTGCCCAACACGGCCGGGTGCCGTACAGCAGATGAGGCCGTCTTCACCGCCCACCTGGCGCGCGAGTTGACGGGCTCCAACTGGCTGAAACTCGAGGTCATTCCGGAAGGATCAAACCTGCTGCCCGACCCGGTGGGGACATTCGAGGCCGCCCGGCAGCTCGTCAGCGAGGGTTTTGACGTTCTGCCCTACATACATGCGGACCCCGTCCTGGCGCGCATGCTGGAGGATCTGGGCTGCGCGACCGTTATGCCACTGGGTTCGGCAATCGGGTCAGGCCAAGGCATCCACACCATGGACGAGATCCAGATGATCATTGAGCATGCCGCAGTGCCCGTGGTCGTTGACGCCGGGCTGGCAGTCCCCTCGGAGGCGGCCCAAGCCCTTGAGGCAGGGGCGGATGCTGTGCTCGTAAACACCGGGATCGCCCAGGCCGGGGATCCGGTGGCGATGGGCAGTGCATTCCGGCTCGGCGTTGAGGCTGGACGTAGAGCGTACCTGGCGGGAAGGATCGAGCGAAGATCGATCGGAACTCCGTCCAGTCCGACCGGGGACATCGCGCGGACCTCCGCTGCGGGCTGAGCCGCTTGGACAGCATACCCAGACCGTGTCTTGCACTGGTTACGCCGGAGCGATGCGGTGCCGGACACCTTGGCGAGGTCGTCGAATCGGCAGTACGGGGCGGTGTGAATCTGGTTCAGTTGAGGGTACGGGGGCAGGAGCGGGACCTGAGCGAGATTCTGGACATGGCCATTGGCCTTCGCCGGGCGACCCGGGGAGCCGCACTCCTGTTCGTCAACGGCTATCCACAAATTGCGGTTGAGTCGGGCGCGGACGGGGTCCATCTGCCAGAGTCCAGCGAGTCGATGGAACGCGGCCTGCTTCCGGCCGGCCTGATGGTCGGTAGATCTGTGCACTCGCCCGGGGCGATCACCCGCGCACTCCGGGCCGGGACCGATCTTCTCGTGGCCGGCGCCGTCTTCCCAACGGCTTCGCACCCGGGCGTGGCACCGGCCGGCGTAGAGCTGATCGAACATGCCCGCCGAACGACGGACGTGCCGGTGATCGGGATAGGTGGCATCGGCCCCGCCAATGCGGCGAGCGTCGTGTGCGCTGGCGCGGTCGGGGTCGCGGTCATAAGCGCGATCTGGGACAGTGACGAGCCCGAATCGGCGGCCCGCCACCTACTCGATGGGATGAGCGGAGGAGAGCGTTGGGCTCGACTAATGAAGTCATCGGCCTGAGGGTTAACAGCGAGCCGCGCGAGCTTCAGGGGGGAAGTACGGCGACCGATCTCTTGGACCTTCTGGGCATCGAGCCCAGGCTGGTGGCGGTTGCGATCAACGGGATGGTGGTGCGGAGGTCGGATCTGCGGTCGACGGTCCTGTCCGACGGAGACGAGGTGGAGATCGTCAGGGCTGTAGGTGGAGGCTAGGGGGAGAGTAGCGCGGCATGCCTCAGGTACGGAGAGCCCTCATCCAGCGGGGATGAGAGGCCAGCTAGCCTGGACTTGGCGATGGCCGCCATCCTAGGAATCACGGGTCCTAAGGCCGGCATCAGGCCGCCCAGATAATCTACGGCCACCGACGGGTCGAGGGAGACAAGATACAGGTAGAGTGCGAAGGCCGAGGAACCGCTGAGTTCGCCCCGGTTGAGCAGTTCTTGCCTTAGGCTGGAGAGATTCGGGTCCGCCAGCACCGCGATCCACTGGATCATCCTGCCGAGAGCATGCTCTGACGTCCTGAGAGAGGTCAGATCGCCCGATATCGAGACATCTATGAAGGTCCGATAGCCTCCGTAGTCCGGATACCTGGTGTAACGCTCACCCGTGAACTCCTCGACCGCGAGCCAGAACACTCTCTCCAGCTGCTGAGCCTGAGCCTCGCGTATCGCCGACAACTCAAGGGAGTTGCCCGCTTCAGTCTGTTCCGGGTTCAGCCGGTCCTGGAGGGCGTGTCCCAATTCGTGGACCAGAGAGTTGAGCACTTCGCCGAACGGGTGGTCGCCGTCAACCGCAATGTCGATTACCCCGAATCGTCGCTGCTTCTTGGCCAGGGAGATGCTCTTGTCCCACTCCCTGCCCCTGGCCAACGCCTCGTAGTTGGTGCCGTCGTCCACCGCAAAGAGCTCCCGGTACGTATCATCGATCCAGGCGACGTACTCGGGTCTTGAGAGGACGCGTGCATTGATTCTCTCGTCACGGAAGCTCGATCCCGTAATCAAGAAAAAGCCAGCGTCGGCCACTCGCAGCACTCTCTCGGCGTCCCCCTCACCATCGTCGGTCATCACAGGGTCCCCGCTGTACAAGAGATCCGCGAGGCCGGAAAAGGCTTCCCGCAGTTCGTCCTCGCTGTAGACGATGCGAGTCGGACTGGCGACGGGACCGGTCGAAATGACGAAACGCTTTTCGAAGACGTTGTCGGTCTCGTCGGCCTCCCTGACCCTGTCGTCCGGGTCGATTACCATCTTCAACACGTGCGGCCCCGGGGTCATGCGTACCACCCGGCTGAGCCCATCCCAATCGCTTACTATTCGGAAGGACTTTGCCGGAGTGGGTCCGGGAAGATCCACTATGTTCACCCTGACGCCGTCGAAGAACAGGTCCACAACGAAGTCCTGGTCCGCGGGCCTTGCGCTCTCATTGAATACCACAAGGTCAACGAAGACGGGCTCATCCACGGAGAGGGGGCCATCCGTGATCGTCCCCGCCGCCGAATTCACCACGATCGGACCATCCCATTCCCACAGCCAACCGGGCACCAGGTTGGGAAGAAGCATGACCTCGGGGACCTCGACCTCCGGCGGAGCGCTGGTAGCGTTGTTGTCAGGGCCGATGGGTCCGTCGGACCAGGTAAGCTCCCTTACGAATACGTTGTCCGACTCGTCTGTCTCGGCCACGAGGTCGTTCGGGTCAACCACCACCTTCAGGACATGGCGGCCGGGTTCAAGACTCACGACGCTGTTCAGTCCACCCCAGGGACTGCGGTATACACGCTGCCTGGCGATCATGTGGACCCACCTGTCGCGCAGAATCAGCGTGTCATCGATGTACAAGTCGACCAGCACTCCTCCCGGGTGGCTCAGGTGCCCGGAATTCGTTATCCCGTAGGCAACGAATGTGTCCGCCTGCACCGAAAGTGGTCCGATAAGCACCTTGGGTGCCGCATGGACCGGCTCGTACGGTCCCCTGTCTATCCGCAGTGAAGACCCGTAGGCGCTTGCAACCAGGGGAACGCCCCACTCCAGCGGGCTGTATACAGTCAGATTGACTCCCCTGCCCGACCGCCGCGCCTGCGGTGTGTCGCGTTCCTCGCCAACGAGGTCGACAGCCACCTCGTACACGTTGTCCATCTCGTCACTCTCTGCCACCAGCTCAGTGGAATCGATCACCACTCGAAGCGTGTGTCGCCCGGGCGAGAGCCGCACCAGTTCCCCCAGATGGCCGTAGTCGGTCCATGAGACGAATCGACCCGCGTCCAGGGAACCGCGAACCGGAAAGCGCTGTACGAGGTACTCGTCAAAGTACAGATCGACGAAAAAGTCCCTGCCGGCCCCCGCTCCGCCCACGTTGGCGACCGCCAGGCTGATGTAGTGTTCCCCGTAAACATCGATCGGCCCTGAACCCCTCCGCCCCGTGGCTGAGGTGATTACTATCGGGCCCTGCCAGCCGTCCGGCGTATGGCCAACGAGGTTCGGGCTCGTCCCATCCGTCAGGTCGGCCGCATGGTCCAGCGCCTGTCCGAACTCCGGCCCTGGTACTGCGGGGTCTTCTGTCAGTACCTGTGCCTCTGGCTCCGGGACCGGAGTAGGCGGCGGAACCGGCTCTGCGGTGGGGGTAGGCGTCGGACTCGGAACGGCCGTCGGCGTTGGAGTTGGGTCCGTGGCGAACCCGCGAGCGAATTCATCCGCCTCGGCAAGCAACAGGTCCTCGTTGAGACCGGGCGTCTCCGTCTGGGCGGTCCGATCTTCAATCCGTTCATCGTCGGAGCAGCTGGCGAATATAGCAGCGGCCGACATAGCCACGGCGAGCACAAGCAACCTGAAGCGTGCGGGTGTGAGCGAACCGGCCATATCTGCTATTACAACGCAAAACACCGCGACTTGGTCGGGTCCGCCGCCAGACAGGCGAGCATTGAGAGGGTCGGCATGGACGTGAGATCCGGCCCTGACCGCCCGAAGGTTGCGGGAGGGCGTCGCTCCCTATGCCGGGTGTTTAGCGGGTCAGCTGAACGGTTGCGACGTAGTCGGTGACCTCGCTGCCATCTGCGTTTGGCAGCGGCTGGAGGTCCAGCAGCTGGATCGACAGGTTACCCGCCATTTTCCTGGGTTCCCCCGCCACTCCTCCCTCTAGGGAGAACTCGGTCTCGCCCAAGCTGAGGCCGCCGGTCAGGACGGAGACGACGATGGCCGCCCTTCCGGGATCGTCACAGGTCTGACCAGCCGGGCAGCGCGTGTCTTCGACCACCTCCATGAAGGTCAGGGTCACGTTGATGACCTCTTCCACGGCCAGACGCTCGCCCAGAGCTACCTCTAGCGGAACACCAAAGCCGCGCTCGGCCTCGCCCTTGAACTCTCCCAGCGCGGTGGTCGCGCCCAGCTCACCCTCGGGAGTCGGCGTCGGGTTAAGGGTGGTATCAGCGACGTTTTCGACGAAGGTCTCATCGGCTCCGGCCTCGTTGCCGCCGCACCCTGCGGCCGCCAACGCAGCGGATATCACCAATACGACCAGCAAAAGTACTCTCATCCTCAACACTCCACCGCAGATTCTAACATTCCAGTCCACGTAGAATACTATCCGCCGGAGCAGGCCCGTGAGCGCCCGGCGGGACGACTGGAAGGAGCCTAAAGCCATGGAGCGCAAGATCCCCTCCCGTGAACAGGTCGAGTCATACCTCTGGGACGAACGCAACTGGGGACGGTGGAAGGACAGGCCCGGGGCCGGCGCGGTGAACCTGGTCACCGACCAAAAGCGCATCGAGGCGGCCTCGCTGGTGAGGAGTGGCAAGGCCATCTCGCTCGCGCGGCCCCTCGCCGTAGAGCCGTCCCATGACAATGTCAAGCCGGTCGATTTCTACATGAAGCGGTTGCCCTGGATCGACGACGGAGGCGCCGCGCTCGACTACATCTCGATCTTCCAGCACGGGCTGAGCGTCACCCACCTGGACGCCCTGTGCCACATGTGGGACAAGAACGGCATTTGGGAGGACAAAGACCCGGACGAAGTGCTGACCTTCGACGGTGCGACCTTCGGGGGTGTCGAGGAGTGGAGCGAGGGCATTATGACCAGGGGCGTTCTGCTGGACGTGCCCAGGCACAGGGGCCAACCCTACGTCGATCTCGACTCGCCGGTCCACGGATGGGAGCTAGAGGACATAGCCGCCGCCCAGGGGATAGAACTCACGCCGGGCGACGCGGCCGTGGTGTACTGCGGCAGGGAGGCCTACGAGGAGGCGAACGGCAACTACGGAGGCGATCCGGTCGGGAGCCGGTACCCGGGACTGCACGCCTCGTGCCTGCCCTTCCTCAGGAGCAACGATCTGGCCATGTTGATATGGGACATGGAGGACGCGTCACCCAACGAATACGGGATCGCCTGGACGGTGCACGGAGCAATCCACGCCTATGGAATGGCACTGATAGACTGCGCGGCCCTCGCCACCCTGGCGCAGGAGTGTGCGAGGGTGAATCGCTATGAATTCATGCTCACCGTCAATCCGCTCATACTGGTAGGAGGCACTGGCTCTCCCGTAAATCCGATCGCGGTGCTCTAGGGGCCCCGCGGGCGGCGACATGTGTCGGTCGTCCGACCGTGAGGAAGGTCTGGGAGCGTGCCCCCAACGGAATTCGAATCCGTGTTTGCGGCTTGAAAGGCCGCTGTCCTAGTCCACTAGACGATGGGGGCGCTCAAGCTCACATTCTAAGGGAGACAAGACCGATAAGTCCGAACGCGGTGCGTCCCCTCTACGGATAGAGTGCCAGTTGCTCCAGGCCCGAGGTCTCGGGCAGGCCCAGCATGACGTTGGCGTTTTGTACAGCCTGGCCAGCCGCACCCTTGACCAGATTGTCGATGCACGCAATCACCACCAACCGGTCAGTACGAGCGTCCACGGTCGGGTACACGAGGCACCTGTTGCTTCCAAGAGTCTGCTTGGTTGAAGGTGGCTCGCTGACCACCTCGACGAAAGGTTCATCCTGGTAGTGCTCGTTGTAGATCTCGGTGATCTTCGATGATGCCGCGGTCCCGGCACCGGCGATGTCTTCGTTCAGCGGAGCATAGCAGCTGACGAGTATTCCCCTGGTCATGGGTACCAGATGGGTCAACAGCGTGAGCCGCAGATCCGGGCCCGGATTTATCCTTCCCAGTTCCTGGGAGATCTCCGGCATGTGGCGATGACCCGATACAGAATATGCCCTGAGGCTCTCGTTTACCTCCGAGTAGTGCGTGCTCAGGGACAGACCCCTGCCCGCTCCTGAAACGCCCGACTTGGCATCCACGATGACGTCTTCGCCTATGAGCGACCCGGAGACGGCGGGGGCCAGGGCCAGTATCGCCGCAGTGGGGTAGCAACCGGGGTTGGCCACCAGATCGGCGCCGCGCACATCCTCTCGGCTGAGCTCCGGCAGGCCGTACACGGCGGTCTCCAAGAGAGCCGGCGACGGGTGATCCATCCTGTACCACTCGCTGTAGACTGCCGACTTCCTCAGCCGGAAGTCGGCGCTGAAATCAACGACTCTGGAGCCCGCCTCCATCAGTGGTACGACCTTCTCGGCGCTGGCGGCGTGCGGAAGAGCCGAGAAGACTATGTCTGCATCGCCTTGCAGCTCATCGGCGATAACCAGCTGCAGCCCCGACAGGTGAGGGAAGACCTCGGCCAGGCGCTTACCAGCAGCGCTGCGGCCGGTAACGGCAACGATCTCAAGGTCCGGGTGGCCGTCGAGTATACGGGCGAGCTCAGCCCCCCCGTATCCGGTGACGTTGATGATCGCTGCCTTCATTAGCTGATGTTACGGTGTCCGATGTCGCGTCCACAACGAGGGTCGGGGCGCATCTTGAGCGCGTTTCAGCCCGCGCGCGACCTGCTCGCTCTGCCTTTGCCTGAGCGCGCCCTCTCCTCGCGTTCGAACCCGGCGCGTGACCTGCAGCCCCAGGCAAGGACACACTCTGCGCACCTTGGCCTGATAGCTTTGCAGACCTTGCGACCGTGATTGATCAGGTACAGATGGAAGGCGAACACCTGGTCGGGTAGCACCATCGGCTCCAGAAGATCGTGAGCCCGGTCAGCACTGACCTTCGGGCCTATCAGGCCGAGCCGTCTCGAAACCCGGTAGATGTGAGTGTCGACCGGCATCGCTGGAAGGCCCAGAGAGAAACATAGGATTATGGCCGCCGTCTTCGGACCGATGCCGGGCAGGTCCTTCAGCCACTGCTTTGCCTCCGGCAGGGGCATTTCGGCGAGGAAACTCAGGTCGAAAGATCCAACCTTCTCCCGCACGATCCCCAGCACCTGCTTTATTCTTGGTGCCTTCGTCTTTGACAGACCTGCGGACCTGATGGCTCGCTCTATGTCGGCAACCTCTGCGTCCGCGACCGACTCAACCGACCCGAAGGTCGCCATCAGATTGCGAAAGGCACGCTCTGAGTTGATGTCCGATGTATGCTGGGAAAGGATGGTGAATACGAGCTCGGAGGCCGCATCGTATCGGGGCGACCATTCGAAAGGCCCGTACTCCGGAGCCAACTGGGCCATCACGTCGGCGGCCTTGGCGCGGCGACGGCCGGGTTTTGGCGAAGAGGTGTTCAAGTGGAGCTGTCGTCCTCGTGCAACGGAGGTAAGCAGGCCACGAAAGGCTAACACAGCCAGTTCGGGGCCCACATGGATCCACTGCGAATGACGCTGGCCGAATACATAGCGGAACTGGTCAGGGGCGACGAGCCGCTGGACCACTCCAGTCATCTGCTCTTGTCGGGTCTGTCCGCCGAGGACATCGATCAGCTCTCCGCTGGCTTGGCCACCGTTCCCGTCCTGCGAAAGCTGGACCTGCTCGGTATCCTAACGGACCTTGCCGAGGACAACGTCGAGCTGGACTTTACCGACGTGTTCAGGCTGTGCATGAGTGACCCGGATGCGGCGGTGCGTGAGTCCGCTGTAAGGGGTCTGTGGGAGAGTGATGACAGGACCCTGATTCGTCCCCTCACCCGCCTGCTGTCCAGGGACTCCTCACCCGAGGTGCGGGCCGCCGGGGCAATGGCACTGCGCCGGTTTGCAGAGAAGGCCCAGGAGGGCAAGCTCATCGATCGGGACGAACAAAGGATACGACGGGCCCTGATGAACGCGATCGCGCGCCACGGAGAACAGACGCAGGTAACTAGGCGCGCCATCGAGGCGGCGAGTTACTTCGAGGGTACCGATATAGACGAGATCATCGAGATCGCCCTGGGTGACGACAACCCGCTCATGCGCCAGAGCGCAATCTTCGCAATGGGCAACAGCGTTCATCTGGAGTGGCTGCCCAGGCTTATCGACGCCCTCCGTGCTGACGAGCCGGCGATCAGGTATGAGGCTGCGGGCGCGGTGGGTCGACTGGGAGGCAGTTCGTCGTCACCGCATCTCGTACCACTTCTCAAGGACGAAGACACCCTGGTGCAGCAGGCGGCCGCCACGGCCCTGGGCCACCTGGGCGGTCAGGTGGCCAGGCAAGAGCTCGTCAAGTGCCTCGAAACCGACGACGTGGCGTTGGAACAGGCGGTGCGGGCAGCCCTTGCGGTGGTGGATTTTGAAGAGGACCCGCTGGGAGTGAGGTTCGGGGGATGATCGACGACAACGAGATCAAAAGAGCGCGACAGGTCCTGAGAGCCGAGCCCTGGCTACCGACGCCTCTATTACCCTCCGCTGTTGCCGGCCAACGGCTAGGAATCGACCTGTGGTTCAAGAGGGAGGACTGCACGCCCGTCGGATCCTTCAAGATCCGGGGCGGACTGGTGTCAATGGCGCTGGCGGACGGGACAGCTGCCGACAGAGGCGTCTACGGAGCCTCGGCCGGCAACTACGGGCTGGCCCTCGCCGAGGCCGGACGCCGTCGCGGCGTCCGCGTCACCATAGTGGTGCCGATCGGCGCCAACCCCTCGAAAGTGCAGCGCATCCTGGCGACCGGCGCGTCGGTAATCCACCACGGAGACGACTTTGACGCCGCGAAGGAACATGCCCGCAGTACCGCGAAGGAGGTCGGGGCCGCGTTCTGGGAGGACGGCGTCATCCCGGAGATGGCGCTGGGGGCCGCCACGATAGCGGCCGAGCTCATCGAATCGGAGATGAACTGGGACTGGGTGCTGGTGCCGGTCGGCAACGGTTCGCTCATCAAGGGAATAGCCTGGATGTTCAGGTCGATGAGTCCCGATACGAAGGTGATCGGCCTAGTCTCGACGGGGGCGCCGGCCATGGCTATGGCCATCTCCGGCGAGCCGTTCGATCCTACCGCTCTGACAAGCACCGAGGCCGACGGTCTGGATGTCAGGGTACCGATCGTTCCGATCTCCCGGGAAATAGGTGATCTGGTGGCCGGAGTCTGGCTGGTGCCAGAGCAAAGCCTGATCCCGGCCGTAAGGAGCATGATCGACTTGGAACAGACGATGGTGGAGCCCTCCGCCGCCATCACGCTGGCCGCATGCCACAGCCACCGCGAGGACCTCAAGGGAGCCCGGGTTGCTGCAATCGTTACCGGTGCCCACCTGCGGTCCTCGCTGCTCGAGGCGGTCTCTCGCTCGCCCGGGCTCCCCATCTGATGAACGGCCTGGTGCCGACTGTCGGCCTGATCGTGAACCCCGCCGCGGGCAGAGACATCAGGCGGCTGGTTGCCAAGGGCCGGTTCGTGCCCGACGAGGAGAAGGTGAATATCGTCGAGCGCATACTAGCCGGACTTTTCGCCGCCGGGGTGGCCAGGGTGATAGCCATGCCCGACTCTGCGGGACTCACCAGGGCTGCGGCCTCCGAACACGCAGGGGCGATGGATCTGGAGAGCCTAGACATTCCTATTGTGGGGCGAGAGCGAGATTCGATTCTCGCGGCCAAGGCGATGACAGACAGGGGTGCTGCCTGCATTGTGACCCTCGGTGGGGACGGAACCAACCGGGCCGTTGCATCGGCACAACTGTCTGTGCCCCTCGTACCGGTCTCCACGGGCACCAACAACGTATTCCCGATCCTGGTGGAGGGCACCATGGCCGGGCTTGCGGCCGGCGTGGTTGCCACCGGGGCTGTGGATCCCCAGGCCGTTACCTTTTCGCGGCCAATGCTGGAGGTGTCCGTTGACGGCGAGCGTCGTGACATCGCCCTGATAGACGCCGCAGTTGCCAGGCAGCAATACATTGGAGCACGGGCGATCTGGAACGCGGACCAGATCGCCGAGCTATTCGTCTCGGGCATCTACCCCACCAGCATCGGACTGGCCTCAATAGCTTCGCGCCTGCCGGCTGAGCCGGGTCGGGGCATGCACATCCGGCTGGGCGAAGGGGGTGTAGTGGTGTCGGCTCCGATCACGCCCGGGACTTTCCAGGCGGTCCAGGTGGCGCGATGGTCGACACTGCCATTCGGAGAGCCCCAGGAAGTATCTCTGGATTCAGGGACGCTGGCGGTCGACGGCGAGCGTAGCGTGGCGTTCTACCCAGGCCAAAAGGCATCGGTAACCCTGGTCGAAAGGGGTCCCAGCGTGGTGTGCGTGGAGAAGGCCCTTGAACTTGCGGGCCGCGCCGGCGCATTCGTCTCTTAGGACACTGGCCCAGCGCGAACCACGCTGGAACCCGCTCTCCCGAGGGGAGGAAAGCTCCCGAGCCTTGACGCGCCGCTCCTTGAGGGGGCGTGCCCGGAAGATTTCCCTCGCATCGGTGTCTCATAGACGGCCCCAGCGGGGGCCGAAGATGCCATTCGCTAGATCGTCGGTCGGCCAAGGCCCCCGAACGGTGCTGGCTGGGCTTCATCGGCTCCGGGCCATGGGGGACAGGTAAAGCAGAGGAAGGTAAGGGCCTGAGGACCGGCGGCGAATTGGAAATGCCATCTGGGCGGTATGACCAGCGCATCGCCCGGCCCCACCTCCACAGGCACCGTGTGGTCCGGGTCGCTACCTGGAGGACTTCGCCAGACGCTCCCGGTTCCCTTCAGCACGTACCAGAGTTCCTCGACCCTGCGATGCCAGACCGGTCTGGAGCGCTGCCGGGCATCCACGGTCACTTCGCATAGCGAAGCGCTCTCGGCCGCCTGGGCGGTTCCCAGCAGTATGCGTATTTTCGACCCATCCGGAGCCAGAGTGTCAGGACACTTGCCTCTGCGGCCGACCGGAGGACTCAAGTTCTCTCCGTTCATACTCCGACCTCCGAATTGGACTCCGCCCGGCTCGCTCTTCGAATACATGCGGCTGGGGATGCACTCGCTACTGTAGCGGCTGCTCATCTCCAGGGCACCTGGTATCGGCCACGCGGTCCCGGTCCGATCCAGCGGTCTCCAACCAACGCGCTGTGCGGCCGTCGTCCGCCTGTCTGCCAACTGCCCCCATCACTTGGGGAACGGGTCGGTCTCGCTTGCGAGCGCCTGCCACTCCTTGATGGAAGACCCCCGGCTGGTCTTATCGCCCCACAGGCTCTTTACGTAGGTGAGCACCTGGACTATCTCTTCGCGGCTGAGTCGGCCTCCGAATGCCGGCATCGCGCTTCTGAAGCTCGAGAGGTCGGTGTCCTCTTGGAATTGGCCCCCCTGGCTAACGATTCGGTACAACAGTCCGTCCGAATGGTGCCAGGTGTGACCGTTTCCGTTGAGGGGCGGCGGGGGCAACGTGCCATCCTCCTTGGGAATGTGCCAGTCCAGTTGACCCTGTCCCTCGGTTCCATGGCAAACCGCGCAGTTGGCGGCGAAGATCCGCTTTCCGACCGCTGGGTTCTCGCTCGTCGAGGACGAACACGCCGCCAGCAAGACGATCGTCAAGGCCAGAGGGAGCACTATGGCCTGCCCAGATGGCCAATTGACCGCCCTGCGGACTTGGCCAAAGTCAGGTCGCAGCAATGAAGCCGCCATCGCAGTCAAATCTCGAATCCACTCGGGCCACTAGGTGCGCGGGCCGACAGGTACGTAACGTAGCCCAGAAGTTCAACAGGCCTTGCGGGGGAAGCCTCCTTGAACTCTTGGGCGCCTGTATACAGCGTCAAATGGTCAACCTTCCAGCCGTTGCGCAGGCTACATGTGGGTGATATCTTAATCGCCGAATCGACAAGATCAATATGCCGTATCAATATGCCGTGCTGACGGCGCAGAAGAGTAGGTGTGCACATGGGCGTTTACAAGGCTGAATACCTTTGGATCGACGGAGCTTCCCCCACCCAGTACTTGCGTTCCAAGACCAGGATCATCCCCGAAGGCGAGTCTCCCCCCCAGTGGGGTTTCGACGGCTCTAGCACAAATCAGGCAGTTGGCAGCGACTCGGACTGCGTGCTCAACCCCGTCTTCGAGTGCCATGACCCCGTAAGGGGTGGCAACAACAGGCTGGTGCTGTGCGAGGTGCTTCATCCGGACCAGACTCCCCACCCATCCAATCGCCGCAGCAAGTGCGTAGAAAGCGCGGCCAAATACGCTTCCCAAAAGCCCTGGTTCGGCATCGAGCAGGAATACACCCTTTTCAAGGGCATCCACCCGCTGGGATGGCCTACGAACGGCTTCCCGGCCCCGCAGGGAGGGTACTACTGCGGTGTGGGCGCCGACGAGGTGTTTGGCCGCGACATTGTGGAAAGACACATGGAGGCCTGCATCGAGGCTGGCCTCGAGATCTCGGGAATCAATGCGGAGGTAATGCCCGCACAGTGGGAGTTCCAGATCGGCCCGGCCGGACCTGTCGAGGTTGCAGACCACGTATGGGTCGCCAGGTGGCTCCTTTACAGGGTCGCTGAGGACTTCGGGGTCTCGGCTACCCTATACCCCAAGCCCGTCAAGGGAGATTGGAACGGCGCCGGCGCGCATACCAACTTCTCCACGGAGGCCATGCGCGAATCCTACGAACCGATCATATTGGGCATTGAGGCGCTCAGGGAAAAGCACGACCTGCATATCGAGAACTACGGGCACGCCATCGAGGAGCGTTTGACCGGTCTGCACGAGACCTGCTCATTCCGCGAGTTCAAATACGGCGTGTCCGACCGCGGGGCATCGGTCCGGATACCCTGGCAGGTGGCGAGGGACCAGAAGGGCTACATAGAGGACCGCAGGCCCAACGCGAACGTCGATCCGTACGTGGTCACTCACCTGATGTTGGAGACGATCTGCCCCGCGCTGGTGTGACCGCAAGGACGATCAGGAAGGGCAGCGCCGCCCTTCCTGCCAGCCGGCCGGGCTGAATGGGCCCCGGGTTTACCGGGCGCCGTTGGACTGATGAACTGACCCCTTCGGTCTGAGTGGCCGGTTCGCCAGCAACCGGAGACGAGGAGAACGATCGACCATGTCAAAGATCAACGAGATAAAGTTCGAGTCGTCGATTCCCATAACGATGCGGGACGGCACGAGGCTGTATGCGGACCTGTTCCGCCCCGATGATCAGAACGCCTACCCCACCCTGCTAACGCGGACCCCCTATGACCGTACCACCCCTTTCGCCTATTCGATGTCGCTCGATGCAATCAGGGCGGGGCGCTCAGGCTACGCGGTGGTCGTTCAGGATTGCCGCGGACGGTTCCAGTCCGAGGGGGAGTGGCACCCGTTCGTCAACGAGGCCAACGACGGCTACGACACGATCGAGTGGATTGCCGCCCAGGACTGGTGCGACGGCAACGTCGGCATGTTCGGCGGCTCCTACGTGGGCGCCACCCAATGGCTGGCAGCCTGCGCCCGGCCGCCGCATTTGAAGGCGATCACTCCGGGCATTACGGCCTCCAACTACCACGAGGGCTGGACCTACCAAGGCGGAGCGTTCGAACTCGATTTCAATCTCAACTGGGCGCTCTTGTACCTTGTCGGCGCCAACTATGAAAACCTTATGCGGAATCACGGCGCGCCCGAAGGCAGGCAGTTGGAACTGCTTGCCAGGGCCGACGACCTTACGAGCGAGTACAGCCATTTGCCCCTCAAGGACTGGCCCGTGCTGAGGGAGATCGGCGAGTTCTACTACCGATGGCTCGACCATCCGGAGTTCGACGAGTACTGGAAGGCTGTCAGCATCGAGGAGCACCACTCTCAGATCGACGTGCCGGCCCTCAATTTCGGTGGATGGTTCGACATCTTCATGGGCGGAACGCTGCGCAACTACATGAGGATGCGCGAGATGGGAGATGGAGAGGCGGCCCGCAGCGGACAGCGCCTGATGATCGGTCCCTGGGTCCATCCCGGCGCACTACCCACCTTCCCCGGCACCTCCGTGGGCGAGGAATACTTCGGCTGGAACGCTTACTCCGCCAACATCGATCTGCACGGCATCCTTCTGCGCTATTTCGATCATCACCTCAAGGGAATCGACAATGGCGTAGCGGGGGAAAAGCCCGTCAGGATATTCGTGATGGGCGAAAACGCCTGGCGCGACGAGGATGAGTGGCCTCTAAGCCGGGCCGTCGAAACTAAGTACTATCTCGATAGCGGCGGTCGCGCAAACTCGCTCAGCGGGGACGGAACTCTCATTGTCGAAGCTCCGACCGGAGCCGCCTCGGACTCATTCGTGTACGACCCGATGTTCCCGGTCCCGACGAGGGGAGGAGGCCTGTGCTGCTACGACAATCCGAGCAGGTCAGGTGCCTTCGACCAGACGGAAATAGAGCGCCGCGAGGACGTACTCGTCTATACGACTCCCCCGCTGGCGGAGGACCTTGAGGTCACAGGGCCGGTGACCGTGAAGCTCTACGCCTCATCTAGCGCCAGGGACACAGACTTCACCGGCAAGCTCGTAGACGTATACCCGGACGGGGCGAAGGCTGTGAACCTCACCGACGGCATCATCAGGGCGCGCTACCGGAACGGAACGGAGAACGCAGAGCTATTGGCCCCAGGCCAGGTCTACGAATACACCATCGATCTGTGGGCGACGAGCAACGTGTTCAAGAAGGGGCACCAGATCCGCCTGGACATCTCCAGTTCAAACTTCCCGCGCTTTGATCGCAATCCCAACACCGGAGACCCGGTCGGCGAGGGAGGGGGGACGGAGAAGGCCACCCAGACGATCCTGCACGATGCCAGCCATCAGTCGCACCTAGTTTTGCCCGTCGTCCCCCGTTAAGCGACCCTGCTAGCAGGCTACCGCGTCCGGCAGGCCCGGAGCTCAGACCGGTGCCGCGATGCCGGGGATGGCTACTGCGCCAGAAAGCCGCCGTCCACCACCAGTTCCGCTCCGGTAACGTACGACGACTCGTCTGAGGCGAGATAAAGCACGGCGTTTGCTATTTCCTCAGCCGTGCCCAGTCGGCCCATGGGTACCTTGCTGAGCCTGCGCTCTAACGCACCCGGCTCCGAGAAGGGAGCCACCGTAAAGGGCGTATCGGCATACCCGGGGTGCAGAGAATTGACCCTTATACCGGCCCCCGCCAGTTGTATCGCCGCCGCCTTGGTCAGAGACAGAATGGCGCCCTTTGCCGCATGGTACGCGGTGTTGCTGGGGCTTCCGGTCATCGCAGCGATGGACGACACGTTTATGATGGAGCCTCCCCCTCCGCGTCGCATGACCGGCGCCGCCAACTTTATGCCCAGGAACGTGCCGGTCGCATGCACGGCCATCGCCCTGTTCCACTCATCCTCCGGGGTGCTCTCGACATCGTATAGAGCGTGCACTCCGGCGCCGTTTACAAGCACGTCCAAGCGGCCGTAGGTCCCAACTGCTGTATCGATCGCCGTATGCCATCCGGAGGCGCTGGTGACATCGAGACGTACGAACATGGCCGGCGCGCCGGTCTCGCTGATCTGGGCGGCGGTGAGCGAGCCGCTCTCCTCATCCACGTCGGTGACTACGACCGACGCACCTTCACGCGCCGCGATCCAGGCGAAGGCCCCGCCGAAGCCCATCAGCTGCCCACGTACGCCATTGGCGCCACCGGTGATCATCGCGACCTTTCCAGATAGTCGAGCGGTCAATTCCCTACCCTCCTTGCCGCAAGGCGCGCCTGCTTGACCAGCATGCCCAGCGTGTGCGCATCGAAGCCGAGCTCGACCGCCTTAGCCAGATCCTCCAGGGCGGGCTCCTCCTCGCCGAGGGAGACCCTCCCGAGGGCACGCACGGCATATGCCTGAACGTGGTCGGGCTTGATTGCCATCGCCATTTCCGCGTCTCGCACGGCCAGTTCGGGATGTTTGGCCTCGTAGTTAGCCATTCCCCTGTTGGACAGCGCGTCTACGTTCGATGGGTCCAATTCGGCAGCCCTGGTAAAGTCCTCAATCGCTAGAGACAGCTGCCTGAGGTGGACGTAGGCCATCGCCCTATTGTAGTAGGCCTCCGAGTCGGACGGGTCTATGACCAGCAGGCGCGTAAAGTCCTCCACTGCCTGCTGGGGCTTAACCAGCTGCCCCAGGACGACGCCACGTCTGGACAGAGACTTCACATCGACCGGGTCGGCCTCGATCCTGGCAGAAAGTTCTGCAAGTTCGGCCTCCAGCCTGCGTATGGAGGCCTCCATGTCGATTTCGGCACCGCCCTGGTGCATGTTCACCTCAGCTTCTAACGAGGATCTTCCCTGGCACCCACGATCGAGGATCTCCGGGAGTCCGGCGGCGGTGATGCGCTGGCCTGAGTAAGCACCACCAACGCCAGGCCAAACATCATGGCCGCGGCGATGAACGCCGGGCCGTATCCCCCTGACAGATCGTACGACAGACCCGCTATCAGCGGTCCAAGGCCAAAAGATATGACCGTGGTCGCCGAGACCAGGCCCATTATGGTACCGAAACTCCTGATCCCAAAGCTGTCCTGAACCAGCAGCGGAGACAGCGTCCCGAAAGACCCCATGAAGAACCCGAACAGGCCGACCGCCAGCCAGATAGTTGCACCAGACAGCAGCGTGAGCATCATGATAATGCCGATGATCTGCCCACCAAAGGCGACCATCATGACGAACCTGGCGGGCACCCTTTCGGTCAAGTAGCCAAGCACGAGCTTTCCCGCCATCCCGCACGCCGCCAGAACGCTCACGGCCAAGGCGGCTGTCGTTCCCGATATCTCACGGACCTCCATGTGCGCAAAGACGTGCCCGAGGATGATCGTGTACGTGAAGTTACCCAGCATGATCGCCAGCGCAACCGCAAAGAACGCCCGGCTCCTCATAGCCTGCCTGGGTGTCCAACCCCCGATTCCGACCGATGACTCAACTCTCCGATCCAGGGTGCCCCGCGCCCGGGACGAAGCCTTCCCAGACCCGGGTTCCGTAACGACCAGCGCAGCTGCGATAGCGAGCGCAAGAGCCGCCAGACCCAGGCCCAGGTACGCCGTTTGCCAGGACCCGTCGGCTCCGATCGCAACGGCCACGAGAGGTGGCACCAGCAGGCCGCCGAAGTTGTTGCCCATGGTTGCGGCCGCCATCGCTCGGCCACGCGTCCTAGGGAACCACAGACCCACCAATCGGCCTGCGGGCAGGATGGCCGCTCCGTAGAAGGCCAGGAACTGCAGGGCGGAAAGTACGTACCAGTGCCAGAGGTCGGTCATCAGGGGGCGCAGGGCGAAACTGACGGCGAGGACGACCAACGAGGCCACCATCACCGGCCTTGCCCCGTGTCGGTCCATCAGACGGCCGATCAGCGGTCCGAAGAGGCTGCCAAGCGCCATGAAGGACAGCGAAGCGCTTATGTATGTGCGGCGCCAGCCGAACTCGTTCTCCAGAGGCTCGACGAACAGCCCGAAAGCGTAATTGGACGACCCTACCGTCAGGCCGGCGCCCAGAAAGACTACGGCGACGATCAGCCAGCCCCTGCCCGGGCCTGCTCCCATAGCTGTCCCGACGGCCGAGAGAGGCCTTGTCAGGGCCGGTGGATGATCACGCCGCGGCCGTCCTCGCCGCGAGCCAGGGCATCAAAGCCTTCGTTGATGTCGTCGAGGCTGTAGCGGCGCGTGATCAGTTCCTCCACGTTAAGCCTTCCCGCCAGGTACCAGTCGACCAGCTTGGCGAAGGTCTGGTGCGGGCTTGCCGACCCGTAGTAGCTGCCAACGAGCGTCTTTTGCTGGCGGACCAGGTCCACCATGTTGATGGAAGCGGCATCACCCATCGGAGCCAATCCGACCAGCACCGCGGTACCATTGCTGCGCAGCGAGTCTACTGCCGCTGTGGTCGTGGCCGCCGACCCAAAGCTGTCCAGGGCGATATCTACCCCACCTCCCGTCAGGCGCCTTATCTCGGCGACCGGGTCCACCTCCCGAGAATTCACCACATCGGTGGCGCCGAACTTGTACGTGAACTCAAGCTTGTGATCGTGAATGTCGACCGCGATGATGCGTGAAGCTCCCATCAGGAGCGCGCCCTGGATGACGTTGAGGCCGACCCCGCCACAGCCAAAGACCGCCACCGAGGCCCCAGGCCGCGCGGCCGGCGTGTTGATGACCGCGCCCACCCCTGTGGTAACGCAGCAACCAATTAGCGCAGCCACCTCCATGGGAACCTGATCCGAAACGGGGAAGCAGGCCTGCTCGGGCACGACGCCCATCTCGGCGAACACCCCTATCTTGGACATCTGGTAGATCCGTAGGTCTCCCTTGCTCAGGCGCGTCGTGCCATCGAAGAGCGAGGCTCCGGTCGCCAGGTTGGTGGCGCATAGCTGCGGATTGCCCGTGCGACATTGCCGGCAGCGGCCGCAGTCAGATACGAAGGACAAGATGCACCGGTCCCCGGGCCGGACTGAAGTGACGCCCGGACCCACCTCATCGACGACCGCCGATCCTTCGTGTCCCAGCACTGCGGGCAGGGGGATCACGCCAGTGCCCGTCATGACGTGGTGGTCGCTCGCACATAGACCGCTGGCCGCCATCCTCACCCGGACCTCCCCCGCCTTGGGCGGCTGAAGGTCAAGGTCCTCAACTACCAAGGGTCTGTTGGCCTCGTATAGAACGGCGGCCTTCATCGGCAATTCCTCCGCCCGAGGATTTGGCGCCCCCGGTCGGGGGCCGTGCGCATCCGGGCACCGGTCAAGTTTAAACGTCCCGGGCAGCCTCATGCAGCGCAGGTCCGGATGGTATATTTCGACCCTGCCGCATGAGCTCCGAGGAGCAAGCAAGGAGTCTTGACCCCGCACGTAGACCCTACCCTGCCGAGGTGTACCGAGCAGGCCCGCCAGCTAGGTGAAGACCCTGTCGGGAGCGCCCCGCCGTGGAAACGGTGCCTGGTGTTCGAACTGCCGGCTCCCTGGGAGGCCAGGGTCGAGTTTTCGAGAGCGTTTCCGGACGAACCGAGACAGGTATTAGGCCAGCTTGAGGCGCGCGGTGAGCGGGTGCGGCTACAGTGCGTGCTCCCCGATCCCGAGTACTCCATCCCCGGCACAACGAGGCTGATCCTTTTTTCCAGACCTGCCGACGTCCTGGCCAGTTGCGGCAGGGCGGAGTACCTGGTGCCGAGCGAGTCGGCTGCCGAGGTCGCCTGTGCGCTGCTTGAAGACGGCTCGATCCCCGAGCGATTCGATCAGTGGCGGGAACACGCAAGCCCGGCCCGCGAGATTCTCATTTGCACGCACGGGAACCGGGATGCCTGCTGCGGATCATATGGCGTACCGATCTACGAATCGCTGCGCAAGATGGCCGACGAAGATCCCCTGATTGATGGCACGAAGACCAGGGTCTGGCGCACCAGCCACACGGGGGGACACCGGTTCGCGCCCACGCTTATTGACCTGCCGGAAGGACGCTATTGGGCGTTCGTCGACAGCGATCTTGCAGCCGACGTCCTTCGCCGCAGGGGTGATCTGGGCTCCATGGTAGATCGCTATCGGGGCTGGGCCGCCCTGGCCTCCCCGGCCGAGCAGAATGCAGAAAGAGCCGCGTTTGCCCGGGTAGGCTGGAACTGGGTCACAGCCCAGAAGCGAATCGAGACGTTCGGCGCCGTTTCCGGGATCGATAGGCATCGAATCAGGTTCACATACACCGAATCGCCCGCGCACCCGCCTGGCTGCCTTGATGTTTCGGTCGAATACGCTGGCAGCGTACCCACCATGAACTGCATGAAGCGGGGCTCGAAGGGCGACAATCCGCAGTACCGGATCGTCGAGTAGCGGCCCGGCCGGAAGGCCTGGTCCGTCCGGTGCGCCGGTTCTAGCTTCGTTTCAGGGCGGAGTCACGGTCACGCGAAAGCGCCTGAACGAACAGGTCGGCCTGAGCTCTGCCACGCACGCTATCAGCCATCCGGCCAGGCCTTCCGGCCGCTCCAGCCGCTCCCCAACCCTCGGCATCGGGCCGTAGGTCTGGCCGAGCGGCTCGCCGGTTTTCGAAATGAGAAACCAGTTCGAGACGGGAAGGCAGGTCCTCCGCTCACCATCGGTATCGCCAATCACTCAGTCAACTCGGGCCGGGCAAGAAGGTCAGCGCCTCAATGCATCCCCGGTGTTTCGAAGATGATCTACCGTCAGCTTAAGGCCCTCCTCCAACGAGGTTGTGGCCCGCCAACCCAGCAGGTCTCCGGCCCGTTGAACATCCAGGAAGATATGCCGCACATCCCCCGGCCTGGCGGGCGCATGGACCGCATCGCACGCATACCCCGTTAATTCGGCCAAGACGTTAAAGACCTGCCTGACCGAAAGCGGCCGTCCGGCTCCTATGTTCACCGAGGTTCGACCATCGAACGCCAGAGCGGCCTCCACCGAGCGGGCGACATCGGTCACGTAGACAAAATCCCTGGTCTGTTCCCCGTCGCCGAATATCTTCAGTTCTCGTCCCTCCAGCATGCGCTCGGCGAAGATGGCGACGACGCCGGCCTCTCCGTGCGGATCCTGGCGCGGCCCGTATACGTTGGCCAGACGCAGCGTCACCAGCGACGCAGCCGCAGGCAGCAGCATCTCGAGGTAGACCTCAAGGGTCCACTTGCTCAGGCCGTAAGGGCTAATCGGCCGGATGGGATCATCCTCTCTGCACGGCAGGCGCTCGGGCTCTCCGTAAAGTGCGCCGCCCGTGTTGATGTAGACGAAGCGGTCAACATCCGCCTTCACAGAGGCGGCCATGACGTTGAGGCCGTCAACTATGTTCACCTGTGCATCGAAGCCGGGCCGCTGCATGGAAACCGGCACTGCGGCCTGTGCTGCGCAGTGGATAGTGGCGTCTGGCATGAAATCGGTGAGCGCGGCGGTAAGTTCCGGATGGCCCACCGGGAGTTCCACAATTTCCACACTCTCCGGC
The DNA here is from genome assembly GCA_965207145.1 of Dehalococcoidia bacterium. GTDB lineage: Bacteria > Chloroflexota > Dehalococcoidia > Lucifugimonadales > UBA2962 > CAUZIR01. The sequence goes on from OZ242262.1 coordinate 2,783,882, forward strand.
AGATTGGATCGCCTGCCTGTGGAAAGATTGTCGACGACCAAGATCTCGTCTCCGCGCATGGCCAGAATGTCGACGATGTGCGAGCCGATGAATCCCGCACCGCCCGTGACTACGATTCTCATGGAGCATCCAGCATAACCCGGCTTTCTCGAGCCGGACAAAGGCCGGCAAATAGTTCGGCTGGATGGCGTCCGGTGGGGTCGGGCAGGCTAACTTGGTAGACTCGCCCTGACCGGGAGAGGAAGAATGTTCGATCTACTTATCAGCGGCGGGACAATCGTTGACGGCACGGGAAGCGAGGGTTACCTCGGAACAATAGCCATATCGGGCGACACCCTAACGATTCTCCGGGGCAGGACCGACGGCATTGAGGCGGCCAGGATCATAGACGCTTCGGGCATGGTGATCTGCCCGGGCTTTATAGACCTTCACTCTCACGCCGGGCTGACGATCCTCGGCGCTCCCAATCACGATCCCAAGGTCCGCCAGGGCGTCACCACCGAACTCGTCGGCATTGATGGCATCTCCCACGCTCCGTTCAGGACAGTCGACGAACTCAATCGCTACATATGGATGGACTCGGGTCTGAACGGCTATCCTCCGGTGCCTGCCGATTGGCTCACGGTCGCTGAGCAATTCACTCGCTACGACCGAAAGGTGGCCATAAACATCGCGATAATCCTGGGCAACTCGCCGGTCAGGATTTGGGCAGCCGGGTGGGATGACACGCCCGCCTCAGATTCGCAGATCAAAGACATGAAGTCCGTTGTAAGAGAGGCGATGGAGGAGGGGGCATGGGGTCTATCCACCGGGCTCGACTACCCGCCAGGCTCCTTTGCCAGCACTTCAGAACTGGTGGCCCTTGGCTCGGTGGTCGCCGAAATGGGAGGCTTTTACCACACGCACACACGGGCGAGCCTTAAGGCCAAGGGGCGGCTGGCACCCTGGGAGGAGGCGATAGAGATCGGAGAGCGTTCGGGGGCGCCGGTGCACTTGACCCACTACCGCCAGAGCTATCAGGGAGACGGCAGCCACCTTGAATACCTTGACCTCGTTGAGGACAACAGGGCGCGCGGCATCGACGTAACGTTCGATTGCTATACATACCCCTACTCCGGCACCTCACTGACCATCCAGCTACCGATGTGGGCGCGGCAGGGAGGGCCGGAAGGAATAATCGATGCCTTGACCGACCCGGAGAAACGGTCCCGGATCGCCGGCGAACTGAGGTCTCGCTCCGTCCCAACCGAGAGGACAGAGTCATGGCACGAGCTATGGTTGACGGCGTTCAACCGCCCGGAGAACGCACGTTACGATGGCCATTCCTTAGCCGAGATTGCGGAGCTAAGGGGCCAGGACCCGGTCGAGGCAATGATGGACCTGCTGCTCTCGGAGAATCTCGGGATTTCGCAGGTGGGCGCGGGAACCAACGCCCAGACGCTCCATGCGTTCGTGTCCCACCCGATGGGAATGATCGCCAGCGACGCCATACTCATTGGGGAATACCCGAATCCGCGAAGCTACGGCTGCTTCCCGGTGGTCCTGGCAGAGTTCGTCAGAGCCGAGCGGCAATTGAGGCTTGCGGAGGCCATCCGCAAGATGACGTCGTTCCCTGCCCAGCGCCTTGGGCTCCGAGACCGGGGCATCCTTCGCAGCGGCTTCAGGGCAGATATTGTGGTCTTCGACCCGAGGCGCGTGGAAGCGCCGGCGACCAGGATCAACCCCAGGCGCTACGCCGTCGGCATTGAATACGTAATTGTCAACGGCGAGATCGTGATCGACCGGAACGATAACACCGGGGCGCTACCCGGCAGGGCGCTTCGGAAAGGCAACGACTAGGTAGCCCTGATTTCTCCGCCGGTCTGAACGTGGCACCCGAGTTCCCGTTTGCGGGAACCTGCGGACGCAAGGTCGCCTCAGACGGGTATGCCCTACTCTATGGCCCTGGGCAACCAGACTAAGGCTAAGCCCGCCACTGACGGCCGGCGCTGAATCTGGCGACGCGTCTACCAGCATGAAAGATGTGAAAGGCCGGCCACGTTGGCTCAGCATCTATCTGACCGACCAGCCCATTCTCCAAAGCTCTAGCTTGCGCCTGGTCGGCTCGTGTGCTGGAGGTGATCGACGTGGTGGCTCTCCTTGCAGCTGGACGCCGTAGGTTCCAGCTGAATTGTGACGTGCCCTATGCCATAGCGGTTATGGATGATGTCCTGAATGCGCGTGCGGATCAGGTCACGCCCCCCCTCGTACGAAGGATCGACGAGTACGTGCGCGGTAAACGCCTCGCTGCCGGACGTAATGGTCCAAACATGAACATCGTGGATGAGAGTTACGCCCTCGACCTCTTCGATTTCATGGCACAGCTTGTATGGGTCTATGTGCTGGGGGGTCCCTTCAAGGAGCACGTTCATGACAGTGAACATCAGGTGCCGACTGCTCCAGAGGATGAGCAGGGCGATGACGACGCTCAGGACCGGGTCGGCGAGATTCCACTCCAGTGTCAAGATGAGCACCGCGGAGATTATGACTCCAACCGAACCCATCAGGTCGGCTAGGACGTGCTGAAAGGCTCCTTCGACATTCATGCTGTGCCCAGCGGACCGGTGAAGTACCCACGCGGCTGCGATGTTTATCAGAAGGCCGCCTGAGCCGACAATCAGTACCGGCAGGCCATCGACATGGACATCCTCCGTGAAAGCCCGATGGTATGCCTCGAAGCAAATCCATCCGGCGATCAGCCAAAGGGCGATGGTGTTGAACATCGCGGCCAGCACTTCGGTGCGCTCGTAGCCGAAAGTTCGCTCAGCACTCGCCGTCTTTTCGGCAATCCACATGGCGACGAGAGCCATCCCTATGGCGAGGGCGTCGGTGAGCATGTGCCCTGCGTCGGCTATGAGGGCCAGGCTACCCGATAATACACCTCCCACAACCTCGGCAATCATGTAGGTCGAGATCAGGGTCAGGGCGATTATGAGGTTCCTTCGGCTCGCACCCCTCAGGTCGTGGGCGTGGTCGTGGCCTCCGTGGCCGTGGCCATGATGATCGTGGCCTCCATGGTCATGGCCGTGGTCGTGATGATCTCCGTGGTCATGGTGATCGTGTTGGTGGCCGTCGTGATCGCCGGAGCCGGGACGGTCGCTACCAACTGAGGACGAAAAACTGTACTGCGGGATAGCAACTGCCGGGATCGGACTCGGGGGCACAGCCGGCGAGGCGAACGCTCCTTGCAGCTTTTCGTAAACGCTCTTCAGGGTCCTCAACTCACCAAATGCCTACGACCACACTCTGCGATTGCCCATCCACACGAAATGGACTCAAGCGTGCAAGATCGACTACTGGCCCACCCGCCCATCCAGCGGGCCGGGCCATGCCGGAGCCTCGTTTGTACAGCGTCTGCCGCCAGTAACCATATACCTACCGCGCCCCTAAAATAGCACAGTATCCTGTGCCCGTTCGGGCCGAATCCCAAGCGGCCAGAGACAGCAAGTGGACGCAGTATCAAGTGGGCGCTGGACTTAGGGATTTTGTCGTGTGGCAAGCCCATGCTGTAGGAGGCTTTGGCCATTGAGCAGCCCTGCCCTGTAGCCACTTCCGCCTGCCTCAATAGGCTCATCAGCCGCTCCGGACGTTGCTTGCCTCTTCCCATCCGCACTCGTGCCCAAGTGGCCAGAGGCAGCAAGTGGACGCAGTATCAAATGGGCTCTGGATTTAGGGGGGTCTGCCGTGCAGCACACCCATCCACCAGAAGGCCCTGTCCGCCGGGCAGCTCTGCCCCACAGCCATTTCCGCCTGCCTCTACAAGCTCATAAACGGCTCCGGACGGTGCATGCCTCTTCCCATCCGTCCCCATGCCCTGATCGAGTGGGAGCCCCATGACCCCGGAAACGAACTTGTTTGGGGGTTACCTGAGCATCGCTGCGGCGGCAGCCCTCGCCTCGTCCGGGGTCGCTACGATGTTCCCCACGGGAACCCGCCGCAGTACATCGAGCGCATTGAGCGTTACGGCGGGTCTCCCGGACAGCCCGAGGACTATGCAAGCCGTATCCTGTTCCATGGCGGTATCGATCAGCTGCTCAACAACCAGAGCGGCACTGTCGTCGATGTAAATGGTCTCGGTAAAGTCGAGTACTACGACCTCATGCTCCCGAATATCGGCGCTGATCGTGTTGATCAGCTTGTTCGAGGACGCGACTGAGAAGGTTCCCCTCAGCGCCACGAGCCCCACACGGGCGGAGAATTCGTCCCCTTCCTCGTCTTCACTATCAGCATCCTCATCGCCTTTTTCACCTCTCACGGGGAACAGGAAATCCCGATCCAGCAGCGGTACCGAGACCACGCTATCAAGTTCGAACCGCTCGAACTGCCGCGCGCTGGCCATGCCAGCAACGATGAGGCCTATGGTCACCGCAGTGACCAAGTCCAGGAAAACCGTCAAACCGAGGGTCACAACCATCACCAGGAGGTGTTCCCGCTGAACTCGGAAGATCCTAGTCACGAAGCGCCAGTCGATTATGTCCCAGCCGACCTTCATCAGGATGCCGGCCAGGACCGCGTGCGGTACTGCCTCGACATACCTTCCCAGGCCGAGCACAAGCGCGAGCAGGATCACCGCCGACACCACGCCGGAAAGGGGCGTCCTGCCGCCCGCTCGTATGTTCACGACCGTGCCCATTGTGGCTCCGGCTCCCGGCAGTCCTCCAATGAACCCGGCGGCCATATTGCCAACGCCCTGGCCCAGAAGCGTGCGGTTGGGCTCGTGGCGAGTGCGCGTCATCGAATCGGCTACCAGCGAGGTCAACAGAGTGTCGATCGAGCCGAGCAGCGCGATCGTTACCGCCGGCTGTACTGCCCGTATCAGCGTGCCCCCCGAAAGATCGGGCAACTGCAGTCCAGGCAGGCCGGTCGGGACTGCGCCGATCACCGGGGTGTTGCTCAACCAGAACACCCCCAGAAGGGTGCCGGCTATGAGCGCCGCAAGCGCGGGGGGCATGAACCTCCTTAGCCGGCCTGGCCATGCCACGACCAACGCTAGCGTAAAGACCGCAATCGCCAGTGCGCCAAGGTTGACATCGCCAACGGCATCCGGCCAGGCGCGGACCGCTCCGATCGGCCCTCCCGTGGCAACGCTCGCGCCCAGAAAGGGCAATGTCTGAACCAATATGATGATCAGGCCGATGCCGGACATGAAACCGGATATAACCGAGTAGGGCGTGTAGGCAACGAACCGGCCGATTCGCAGTACACCCAGCAGGATCTGTATCAGCCCCGCCATGATGGCGATCGTGAATGCCTCCGCGATACTCGTCACATGGCTGGTGATCACGACCGCCATCGCCACGGCCATTGGGCCGGTGGGACCTGAAATCTGGGTCCGGGTTCCACCGGATATCGCCGCAAAGAAACCCACTGCGACCGCCCCGTAGAGACCTGCAACCGCACCGAGTCCGGAAGCCACACCGAAGGCCAGTGCAAGCGGCAGGCTCACCACGGCCGCGGTAATGCCTCCAAAGGCATCCCCCCGGATGGTTTGCAGGTCGCACCCCACGGACAACTGGGCGAGACTGCGTCTCAGGTGATGCCCAGGATCAAACCTCAAGCTGTCTGTCTCACTCTCGTTGGGCGGCTCCAGCTAGGTTCAGCCATTCGGTCTACGAGACCACCCGAGCGGCCGACATTTTCGAGCCGGGCTGCTGCACTATACGTCATCATTGAATGCCTTCCGAGCCATGGAAACGGCCTGTACTCATCTGGTGGGAGGCCATCCTCCCACAGGGCATTCCTGGTGCTATCAGCGGTGAGGCGGCAACGTGCCGAGTCCCGCTGGGCGATGCAATAGCAACGCATTCGCTAAGGGACTGGGGAGGACGACTGATTCTGAGAGGAGGTGTCGCTCAGGACGCACTCGCCGCTGCAGGGCAGCTGCCGGCTGAGTGCTTGCTTTGGGTTCCACGCTGCCCACCTGCTCCATCGACGACTTTGGAGCCGGATGCTAGTCGTGGTATGCGCTGGCGGAATCGCGTTCGTGCCATCGGCCTAGGCAAACGGAATCTCGGCGAATCAGTCATCCGACGATCCGACCGCGACGGGACCGGAAGCCAATGTGGCATCGATACCGTCTAAAGCTGGGGGAAGGGATCACTTTTCCCCGAATGCGGCAAGCCATCGCCAGGGACTAGCATCCCCTCAAGCTTACATTGCCGTTAACCGTCTTCAGGCAATAGCACCACCCGCACGTAGCGATCGTCGGTGAGGTAACGCTGCGCCACGGCGGCGACATCTTCCAGGGTCACACCATCCAGCAGATCATCGAAACCAACTATGCCTGTGAACGGCTCACCCCTCTTTGTGGCATCGCTGATCTGATCGATCCAGAACCTGTTTTCCCGCAGGTCCTCCTCTCGGTTGGTCCTGAACAGCTCCTTGGCGGTGTCCAGGTACTTCTGCTCGCCGCCCATTTGCAGCCAGTCTATCTGGTCGAACACCTCGTCACGGAGCTCCTCGATGCGGTCGGGGTCGCTGCCGAAGAGGACGTACACCTGGTACTCGGGGTCTGGGAGGGCCTGGGTGCCGGCGGTATTGACGTTGATGCTGTAGGTGCCGCCGAGCGCCTCGCGCACCCGCTCGCGCAGCCGGATGCCGAGAACCTCGCCGGTCACGTCAATCGTGAGGGCCTCCTGGCGGCTCCAATCCATGTCGCCGGCGTACAGGAGAATAGTCCTGCTGCGCTCCTCGAGGCCGCTGCGAACCACTTCGTCCACAACGCCTGCGGGCGGGTCGAGCCCGACGTCGCGCCATTCTTCGACCCGTCCGGCGGACGGCAGGGCGGCCAGATAGTTCTCTGTCAACGACCGCAGGATATCCCAGTCGAAGGCGCCAACAAAGACGAACGTCGCGTCGCCGAGGTCGGCGAAGCGGTCGGAGTACACGGCCTCGGCCGTCTCCATGTTCAACTCCTCCAGCGCGTCGACGGAAAGGGGGCGCCCGCGATGGTGTCCCTGGCTCAGCACGGAGTTCACGTAGTCGAAGAAGACCGAGTCCGGATCGGCGGCGCGGAACTCGGCGACGCTTCGTAGCCTCGCCCCGTACCTGGCGAAGAAGTCCGGGTCGAGCCGGTGCTCGGTGGCGTACAGCGTGATGAGCTGGAACAGGGTTTCCAGGTCCTCGGGAGAGGCGTTGCCGCTGAAGCCCTCGAACAATTCTTCGATGTACGGGGTCACCTCAACGCGTTTGCCGGCCAGCAGCTTGTCCAGGGTGACCTTGTCATGCGGACCCACGCCGCTGCCAACGATGAGCTGGGCGGCGTAGAGGGCGGACTGGTGCTCTTCGTCCGTGACGAGCGAGTGTCCACCGGGGCTAAAGGCCCTGAACAGCACCTCGTCGTCGCGAAAGTCGGTCTGCTTGGCCAAAACCGTGATGCCGTTGGACAGAGTCCACTCCACGGCGTCGATGGACTCGATGCGCTCCTCGGCGGTGATGGTTCCCGGTTCCGGCAGGTCCGCCAGCAGCGGGACGTCGCCGAGGTCGTCTGCGTAGGGTTCCACTTCCAGGGCGTGGGCCGTCCGGAGTTGGGTCAGCAGCGCCATACCGAGCACGTCATCGGCGCCGGCGACGTCGGTCTCTTCGGGACGCACCACCAGCAGGGCCAGGTCCTCGGTCTGCGCCCAGGACTGCGCCACATCCTCGAACTCGTCCCGGGTGATCTCCGACAGCAAATCTTGGTAGAGCTGCCACTCGACCTCGATTCCTGGGACCGGCTTCCCGCTGAAGAAGTGGTCGATGTATTCGTTGGCGAGTTCCGTGGAGGGAGTCTGGGCCCGCTGCTTGTACCGGCTCTCGACCGAGCTGAGCAGGTTGCTCTTCTCGCGTTCCAGCTCGCCTTCAGTGAATCCGTACTGGTGGGCGCGCTGAATCTCCTCTAGCACGGCGCCGAGGCCGGCCTCGGCGCCGTCCGTCTCGACCCAGGCGGAGAACGTGGCGATGTCCAGCGTATACACGTATGGGGAGCGTCCGGCGGTGGCGGTGATGTACGGCGGTTCGGCGGACTGTCCGCGCTCCGACAGGCGCGCGTTGAGCATCCTGAACGCGAGCTCCTCCACCACTTGGCGCCGGAACGCGGCCAGATCCTGCCCTGATTCCGGCGCGAGCTTGCGGATGAGAATGAACTGTGTAGCGGGCGACTCGGGGTCTGTGAAGACTTCGATGAGCGGATTCTCGTGTCCCGGAACCTCGATGCGCGGCCTGTCGGTGGTCTGGCCGGCTGCGGCCCGCTCTTGCGCGGCCTCGCCCTCTGGTGGAGGGGCGAAGTATTGCTTGATCTTGGCCTCGATCTCCTTTACGTCAAAGTCGCCGACGGCGACGACGGCCATCAGGTCGGGTCTGTACCATCGCTCGTAGTAGGCTCGCAGGGCTTCCACCGGAGCGTTCTCGATTATCTCCGTAAGGCCGATAGGGGCACGGCTGGCGTAGAGCGAGTCGCCGAAGAGGAGGTTGAGCAAGCTCTGCTGGAGGCGCGAGTTGAACCCCTGGAAGAGGCGCCACTCCTCCAGCACCACGCCGCGCTCGAGCTCAACCTCTTCGGGGTCGAAGGCTATGGAGAATGCCCAGTCGCTGAGTATCTGGAATGCCCTCTCGGTTATCTCGGGGTCATCAGTGGGAATCTCAAAGAAGTACAGGGTGTCGTCGAAGCCGGTGCGGGCGTTCAGATCGGGGCCGAACGAGCTGCCGATGGACTCGAGGTACTCGACGATCTCCTGCTTGGCGAAGCGCTCGGTACCGTTGAAGGCCATGTGCTCAACGAAATGGGCCAGGCCCCGTTGGTCGTCCGTCTCGAGGACGGAGCCGGCCTTGACCGCAAGGGAGATCTGGGCCCTGCCCTGCGGCTCCTCGTTGTGCCTGATGTAGTAGCTCAGGCCGTTGGAAAGGGTGCCGCGAACCACTAGCGGATCGAAGGCCAGAGTAGCGTCAGCCGTCGATTCAGGGGTGGCTGTTGCCGAGGGCTTCGGCTCAGGGGTGGCGGTAGCAGGCACCGGCGTGGCCGTGGGCTCTGGTGTTGGAGTCGGCGTTGAGGTCGCCGTGGCCACAGGCTCAGGGGTATGGGTGGCCGTGGGCGCCGCCGCAACGGTGGGCTCAGGAACTGGAGTGGACTCGGGAGTGCCCGTAGCCGTCGGCGCCGCCCCGGTGGTGGGTTCGGGGGTTGGCACGGGGGCAGGCTCTCGACCGCATGCCGACAACGCGGCCACGATCAGGGCTATCAATAGAACTGCTACAGTCGGCTTAAGTCTCCCGCTCATGTATCTCCTTGCTTCCCCGTCGCTGCCTGCGTCCCCAAGATTCCGTGGACTCTAGAGGGGCTCTTCCTTGTGATCGGCGCAAAAAAAAATACCTGTCCAATCCGCTGCCGCAGTTTGAACAGGCCTAGTCCAATTGTGTCACCCACGAGTTGGGCTGGAAAGTGCAGGCGATATGCCACGCTTCTCCTACCGGTTGCTTTGCCGACAGAACCGGAACATGGGGATCAGGTCTGTCTTACCTAGGGCCATTTCCCCCGGGCACCGCAAGTTCGGCTAATTCCATTCTGCCCTCGATTCAGATGAAGGAGACGGGGCGTTGAGGTAAGGGTATGGAGTGCAAGCACCCGAGGCAACGGTTAGCCTGCGGTGGACGATGCACGAACCCTCGTGCCTCCTGTGGAACCGGCCTCAGAAGACCCGGCCCGCTTCCGTTTGGGGAATTGGGGTGGACCTACCGGTGATTTGCCCGTCCACCAATGACCCAGCTAAAGCCCTTTATCAGTCAATAGACGGAGCGGGTGATGGGATTCGAACCCACGACCTTCTGCTTGGGAATCCCGAAATCACCAGTTGCATCCAGTATGTCTCAGGGTATACGATCAATTAATGCATACCTGTATAGACTGGCTTAGAGGTTTATTTCCGATCTCGCGGCATTCGCCTCTTTTACGTCAGATTTTGTCGTCTTGGTTACCATACGGTTACCAGAATTCTTGGAGGAAAGTCGGGAATTGCTAACGGAACGCCGGATACGAGACGCAAAGCCAAAGGCCAAACCGTACTTGCTTTGGGACGGCACAGTGAAGTGTTTAGGCCTCAAAGTCAACCCCGGTGGCCGGAAGCGTTTCGTGATCAGCTACTGGTTCAATGGGCGCAAGAGAAGGGCCTCAATAGGCGTCCCAGGCGATTTAACCCTTGCTGATGCCCGGAGGCGGGCGGCAAAGATGCTCGACGGGGCGCGGCATGATGGAATCGATCCGCTTGAGCAGATCAAGGCTCGGCGTGAGGCGCCAACCGTTACACAGGCATTGGATCGGTATTTTGACGAACACATACCGCGGCGTGTCGAAAACGGCCGCATGTCACCCGGGACTGTGACGCACTATCGTAGCTGGTCAAAGCACCTTTACCACAGCCTGGGCTCTCACAAGGTGGCGGAAGTGCAGAGGACACACGTCGAGCGTATGGTTGACGGCCTCCAGCGCACGTCGCGCAATCGGGTGTTGAGTTTGACCCGCGCTGTGTTCAACGTTTTCGAGTTGTGGGAACTGCGACCGCGCCATTCCAATCCCGTATACGGCATTGAGCGCAGCGCCGAATCACCCCGCGACCGGGTGCTCTCCGATACGGAGCTCAAGGCACTATCCGAGGCACTGGCGGCCGCCGAAGACACCTATCCCGCAGCACGAAGTCAGGAGTTCCCGGAAGTTCGCGGACTTGCTCTTCATACTTCAGTCCCAAGCCCTGCAACATTCCTTGCACGGCCCTTTCTATGCCGGTATCGCGCCCACGGATGCGAGACATCAGGGCGCTCCGTTTTTCGGGGCTCATTATATCCATTTGAGACGACTCGCTTTCGGAAGACCGGCACTGCACCTCAGTCCAGTCTCAAAGAGGCATTGGTCAGATATTTCTCACAGTCGGCCGAATCGTAACTTCAACAAGCAAAATGGCAGGTTAGACCTGCTAGTTGACATCGCAATTTACTGGGCTATCCCTGAAGAACTAATCCATTCTGCCTCCATCGCCTAAGTGAACAACAATCCACTGGAATCACGGGTGCGGTCCAGGCTACGCTCATTCCTGGTTCGCTCTACCCAACTCTCAACGAGCCCTGGAAGACGCTCTGTGACCTCACCACCAAACAACACCTCGTTAACAATACCCTTGTGGAGGAGATCCACTAGGCGGCACAGATAGTATTTCCCTTGTCCTCACCAACTGGAGTGAGCATCGACAACAGAACTATATACAGTCCTAGCCAAATCGCTTGGCACCGAGGCGCGTGGCGGCTAGAGTGCTGCTATCAATCAATGGAGGTCTGCACAGTGACACCCTCCGAATACCAAATAGCAACAGGGCAAGTTAGTGAACACACGCGCCGCGCGATGAAGCAGAGCACCGACGCCAGAGTCGACGCCTACGCAGAGCGGGCAGAGACTGAAGCTGAGCGCAAGTTGGCTGATTTCCTCAAGGGCCTGCGGTAGATACCGCACAAAGTGCCGGGAAAGTTCTACCGTAAGGGGCTGTCCCTGACTAAGCTCGTTGACATATTCCCGAATAATGAAGAATCTGCCGAGGCGTGGTTCGTGGGCCAGCGTTGGTCCAACCGCGTGGCTTGTGTACGCTGCGGGTCAATCCGCCTAGGCCAGAACGACACGCCATATTCAAAGAGGTCGCCTTGTGAACCAAATGCCCGAGTCTCCTGAGACGGACGCGGTCCGAATTTGAAGCTCTCTCCGATCGACGGCAACCGGCGATTGGAGTAATTCGGGCCCCGGGTTGGGGTAAGCCATCTGCAAGGCTGTATCGGTCGCCAACGACGGGCATGTCATGGGCGAAAGTGAAGGTTTTGGCGTGAGGATGAAGCTGATCCTCACGCCGTCAGTGACCATGGAAGGCGGTCATCAATCCCCCAAGGAAGCGGCGTGATACAGTTGAGGTTATGTACGAGTTGCTGCCAACCGACGGGCAGAGAGCCATACGACAGACGTTGAAGTCGCTGGCAGTCACATCATTGGCTGCACCCCCGGCGACCATGTTCTTGTTCACCCTACTTGTTGGTGGATTGGCAAGCCTTCTTGGCCTGTCCGGAAGTGAGTTCATGCTTGAATTCTTCGGTGCCGCGGCAGGTCCCATCACAATGTTGCAGGTCTACTTGGTGCTGGTCGTTGGCCTCCTCGCGGTTCTGTGCTTCTTTCCCTCCCGGGAGTGTGTAGGAGCGTCCACTTCCCTCTTGGCCTTCAGGCTGTGCTCCAAGATACTAAACTTGGCTAGGATGTGGTCATTGACGGCCTCCTGTCAGTTCAGGCTGCCACGTCCCTCAGGTAGTTCCGGCTTCCGTCTCGCAGAATGGAATCACCCGGAGATTGGCCAGGCTGCCTACCTCGCTGGCGACTGTCCTCAGCTGGAATAATCCCTGCACCACCTTCATCGTGACGCGGCGCCAACGCGCGCCGTAGGCCAATCTATCCCCATCCATCGACCAGTCGATGGGAATTGATTAGGAGTGAGTGCATCATGAAGTTTTTCTATATGGCCTGCCAATCGGTAATATTTGGCCTTCTGGCGATTCTGTTTTGGGTTGTGATATGGGGTGCCTTATTCCCAGACACTTGGGTCGGATCTCACAATCACACCATCCGAGTGTTCTGGTTGAGTTCTCTAACATATCTTGCGTTTGGAGTATGGACTATTCGGTCTAGGCGCAGGTAGAGCGTTACAAGCAGGAGGGAGAGGGAATTCGGCGATGTCTTACACATGCTTCTGCTCCCTCTCTCTCCTGCAGCACACTGCCGACTTTCCGATAAGCTCTCAATAGGAAGGCGTACGTGACCTTAAAGAAGCTAGTACCTGTACCGCTATATCATGGAACAAGCAAGATATTTCTGTCGTCCATTCATTCTTTTGGACTTGGAGCCAAAGATCCGAATGTCATGTTTCGGACTCGTGAAATGTTGGATGAACTAGTAAGTGCAAGGGAGTGGAATTGGTATGAAGAACCATTCATGCTTGAGGTTCGCAAAATCGTCCAGCAGCGGGTGACCGATGGAGGTTTTAACTTCCGCCATGGCAGTACCTACCTGTCGCCTTCCAGAACTACCGCTGTGCGATACGCCCTGAACAATCGCTATGGCTCGGAATTGCTCGAGACCACCTTCAACCTGCTTGAAAAGCTCAAAGCATATGACCTTCGCCGAGCATCCGAGATAGTCGAAGAGTATCCGGATCTCCTCAAGCTACAAGAAATGCCGCATCAGCCGCTACTGGTTGAGGCATTTGATGTCCCAACGCGGCATCTACGGTCGGAGCAAGGTGAAGACCCTTCCCCCAATATCAGTATGTTGAGAGAGAACGCCGATGATATGAATGAGCCGGTCTGGCAGCAACTCAACTTCGAGCTAACCGATCCTCTCTCAGCCGCATACTTGAACTACTACTGCATTGAGCCTAAGAATGCAGACCCAATATTTCCGGAGTACTCCTTGAAGATTGTGCAGCCACCGGCACCAACAATGGATCTGCAGCCCTAGCGGGCTTGGTCTGCTTTCCAGGGGCAGAAGAATTGGTCATGGAGCTAGTGACTCCAGAGATCGCTGACGCAAGCCCCGCCGCAAAAGACGTTAACTTCCGATCATTCGTTGGTCCTCACATCGCGGAAGCGTGTATCGGCGCCAGCAGCATCGACAGCCTGCCCGTACCTCTCTTCAAAGCGCCTGCGGAGACTTGTAAGTACCGCATCCGGTTCCTCCCCGCCCAAGACTCTCTCTTCCGCACTAGCCATTTCACGTCTGAACCAAGAATCCAATTCCATCTTGGTCTTCCAGTCCTCGATAAGGGCGTCGTACTGCTCTCTTATTGAACGCCACTGAGACTCTGGGGCTCTAGAAGCAGAGCAGATTTCAAGGAACGCGTGAACGGGCCGTGGATAGACTCCCTGAAGCACCAAGAATGCTGAAAAGGCGGCAGTTGCGTCGTAGATCGGCGCCAAGCTCAGGTAGAGGAGGTCCGGCTCTCCAGGCAAGGTGCGTCCATAGAACCTAGCGCCCCAAGGTGAGGCATGAACTGTAGCACTCAGGATCGGGTAGTCGCGTTGCGCGGCCGGATCAATGCCCTTCGCCTGAAGCCTCTTCCAGATATTGGACATCTTATATTTGTTGATGCCTTTCCGGTATACGTCGTCGGACCAATTGGGTGCCCGACTCAGTCGCTCTCTCCATTCCGCCGCCTCGTCCGGATAGCAGGCGAAAAACGTCATCAGGTCGGTCTCTTCAAGGAGGCTCCGTAGGAGAACCATGCAATCACCGTACCTTCCGACTGACAGTAGGAATTCGACGGCCTCTTGATGTGAAAACCAGCGAGAACCGAGGATGAGGTACGTATTGAACAAATCTGAATTGATATTTCGACCCGCTAACGACGAAGCTGACTCGATCGTTCGGACGAATAGAGTTTGCCATAGGAACTTTTGTGCAAGGAAATCCCTCAGCCAAGGCGAAGCCAAATGCTGGACCGTAACCTCGGCGGTAGCTTTCACCACAAGCTGCAGCGCTTCGTCCGATTGGGAATCATGCTTCCCGCGGCGAGAATTCTTGACCAATGTCAGCCCTTTCTGAGCACAAGTGAAGGACTAGGGCACATCACTCTATCGCCCCTCATTTGGGCACGTTGCGTGCCGGCGGCATCCCACGGGTGACAACCCGTACGAACACTGAGCGGAGCGTAGTCGGTGCCTAGGGAGCATATCGACTGCCCAAGCCTGTTCGAATATGTCCCGACTTCGCCGGAATCAGGGAGATGGCCCATCTCATCTTGCGAGAGACAATGTTTCCCCTAACAGTCGACGCCTTCGAAATGTGGCGGAAGGCCCTTGCCCCAAGGCGAGTCTAAGAACGCCTCGATACTCGCGTGTAAGGCATCTGCGTGTTCTCTGGCAGGTAGAACGAAGTACACACGAGGCGAGCGACGCCTGAACCTCAGGGACACTGGCTTCACGCCATCAAGCTCCCTTTCCAACTCCTCGCGGCGGTGACAGATCTGCTCTGTCGCGTCCGACTTGAGGCCTCTGTTTGTACGTGCAATGTGGTGGTACACGATCAGGCTTTGGCCTCGTGCCCAGAACTCACTTAGATCGCCGTAAAAGGCGAACTTGGGGCCTCTTGCACTGAGGGGTCCGCAGCTGGGGATCTCGAGGCCGTTGTCAGGATCGGCGAAGATGACCTCAGCATCAGCGAGCTCGACCAACGCGGATTCGAGCCACCTTGCCCGCATAGCCTCACGCTCATCCCGCGGCCTAACATTCTCGAAGCTCAGCCCGCGATTATAGAAAAGCGTATCTGGCGGAAACACTCCGCCGGCCTCCACTTCCGAGATTGAGCGCCTGCCGTGAACTACAAGGTCCCTCATGACTCCGAATAGCTCAGAGTCGCACTTACGGAGTTGACGCTCCTGTCTTGACGGACAACAAATATACTGCGTATGCCCTCCGTCGTTAGATCTCTCCTTGCCCTCGAAGCGATACCAAAGTACTCCGAGGCGAAGGTCTGTGCGGCCACTGCCTTGACCGCACAGCCAGCGCAGCAGCCCATACTTCCCGAAGTCTCCAACGTCTCCTACATAGCGATCCTGCATCCCTCCATCATTCTCCTTCGCGCCTGCGGTCAGCTTTGCCTGTTCGACTTCCGGCAGTCTACCAGCGGGTCCGTGGTGCTACGAGCTAAAGTGATACCAAGTATTGAAAGGTTCTACGTTCAGTCACCGATTGCCCACTTAAGGGGATTCGAACCGGATCCCATTCCTGGTCGGATAGACCGCATCCCGTGGAGAGATTCCGAGAATTAGCCAACCGACGTAAGGGCCGGGCTGGCCCGCATTCACGTCTATTCTCGATCGGTATCTCAATGCGACTGGCGGTGAACTTGCCCGCGTGAAGGACCTCCGACAAGCCCGATGCTCAAACCGGTCACGGCGATTCTCCGGCTGGCAGACGAGGACGGGCGTTCTCGGAAGGTCCTATTCGGCTGCTGCGGTTTCAAAGACCGTATGCCAAGCGTTTATGACTCCCTGTGCAACCGCCGCCGATCACTAAGCGGCCGTAACGTTCCTGCCAAACGCGTGGACGCAAGACCTGTTGAAATACTATTCATTCTTCAATCTCAGGTTCGGAAAGTTAAACCGTTTAGCTGTTTGTTGACTGAGCCCCGGACCAGATTCTACCCGGGAGTATGCCGATAACAAGCTCGCTGAGGATCGGGCCGAAAGCCAGAAGCCAGTACCAGACCGCCAGCAGCGGTTCAAGCCGAGGTACCTACAGGCCGAGCCGGCAGGTAAGGCAATCTGAGTGCGACTTCTTTCAATCAAGGGCGAACACCGTGCGGCCGCGAGCGGCTGTTTCTTGGTCGTGTTCATTTCCCGGCGATAAGCAGATTACGGTTACCATACGGTTACCATCGAGCCCAATCCGGTTGCCGCAGAATTCGTGTATCAGTCTATAGACGGAGCGGGTGATGGGATTCGAACCCACGACCTTCTGCTTGGGAAGCAGATACTCTACCACTGAGTTACACCCGCCCGGCCACTAGTCGTTGGCCGCAGAAACCTGACCAACAACACGCGGGAATGTTAACAGCGCGCCCGGATTCACCTCAACATTTCGGGTCGTAGCCCAAGTCGTGGATCCATTCGAGCCGCCGACCATTTGTCTAGTAACGGATTGGCCACCGTTTCGGGATTCGTCCGGCACAACGGCTTTGAAGAGCCTGGCAAACGACCCCGCCAAGGTCGCCCTCGCCTCGTTGACACTTCAAAACAGCCATTTATATACTCGATTATCCGGTCGCGATGCGCCGCCCGGGTAGTCGGGCCAGTAGCTCAGTCGGTTAGAGCGCAGTCCTGATAAGACTGAGGTCCCTGGTTCGAGTCCAGGCTGGCCCACACCCTCTCTTTTCTGGTCGGGCAGCCACTACATAAGTTGGCCTCAATCTGTTCAGGCAGAAGTCCGGCCGTCGATCTAGCCTTTGACCTGGTTCCTTAGCCTGCTCTCCCATCTAGGCTCGACCAAAGGGCTAGCTCGGCACTAGGCCGTCTCTGGACGTCGACCCTTCAACGGGCCTCAAATCAGCGCTAAACTCATCCCCATAGCCAACCGACTCTTTCATGCGACCGCACAGAGAGGACACCCTTGGGAGAATTCCGCTACGCGCCCCTTCAGGACAAGATTGACGCGATGAAATGTCCACACTGTGAGAGCGAAATCACGTCCTTCAAATCGACCTATAGTTCTGCCCAGGCAGAAACCATCGTCGTGGTGGCATGTCCACACTGTCGCAAGATCCTCGGGATCGTCAATCATTCATGTGATGACTAGATCACCTTAAGCGGCGGTGCCTTCATCATGTTTGCCGACCGCTCAGGACTGTGATTTCGTCTTGCCATCTGTCCCCCATTCGCTACCGCGGTTCACGGGCATTGCCGCTGGAACAGAATTCGGCAGACAGATCAGTCTTTCACGGTAAGAGTAGGCCAGTCAGTTCTTGACCAAGGCGGCAGGGAGTTCCTTATCGCAAACAGCGTCCTTTTGGCATTGGTGGTGTTCGTTGTCTCTTTGATAGCCGTGGCCGCCTTTGAAGATTGCAGCCGGACCGGCGCCGGGCCGGGCGACACGCACCCGCACGCGACCGGAAGCGCTCCGGCAGTCGTTCCCCCATAGCCTAGGATGGAAGCGGGGCCTGAGCACTCCAATCCCTAAGGCCCACAACTCCGTTGGTGCGATGAGAACTGCTGGGGCACGGCTAGTTTTGAAGGCGTTAACTGCGGTGCAGATCCGCCGGCCAGCGCGACATGACATCAGGAGCTGTCTCCCAACCAAGGATCCGCTAGGGAGACCCCAGAACAAAGCTCGGCAACTCGACTTCCCTAACGCCACGACCTTCCGATATCACAAATCGTGTATCGAGCGGCAGATCCAAGAAAGTCTCGGTTCTTCCAGACGGCCACCTCACCGTCACAGATATTATCTCGGTGGCGCCGCCGAGCCCGATCTCCTGCTCAAGGCTGGAGGATCCAAAGCTTCCCCCACTATCGACCTGCAGGTAGACCCTTCGATCACCGTCTGGATCCCTGAAGTTAACCTCGATTCGGGCCCCGATCGCGACCCGGTTGGACTCTTCCCCAACCAGCTTAAGCGTGATCCAGCGATTTCCGTGACCGGGATTGTCATAGAGCGCGCTGAGAGCAGAATCGCCCCGATAGAAACCACCGAGTTGAACAAAAATATCCTGGTCTCCGTCTCTGTCCAGATCGGCGAACCCTATCCCGTGCCCTTTCTGAAGATGACCTAGGCCAGCCGTCTTGGTCAGGTTCTCGAAATAGCCATCGCCGGTGTTGCGGTAGGCTACGTTCGGTCCCAGGGAGTCATAGCTAACGAAGCCAGTTCCGAGCATAAAGTCCAGAAAGCCGTCGTTGTCGAAGTCGCCGAAGTTGGCACCCATGGTCAGGTTCACATCGGCGACGCCGGCCGTCTCGGCGACCTCACTGTAGTTTCCGTCACAGTCGCTCTTGTAGAGAGCTGGCCTGCTCCCGTCGCTCGCAAGCCCCAAGCGGTCGGCCGCAACGTCCTCTATGTCGAACCCGTAGCCGGCGACGAATATGTCCAGGCAGCCGTTATTGTCAAAGTCCCAGAACCAGGTTGCAAAGCTCGCAAGGGGCCCCGTCGCGCCGAGTGCCGGGGCCACATCCACGAACGTTCCATCACCGAGGTTTCGGTAGAGGCGGTTGTCGTGTCGAAAGTTCGAGACGTAGAGGTCCGGGTCTCCGTCGTTGTCATAGTCTCCCCAGGCACTTCCCTTGCAATAGCGATCGTTGGTGACCCCGGCGCTGAGCGCGATGTCGATAAACGTACCGTCCCCGTTGTTGCGATATAGCTGGCTGGGGTAGCGGATGGCGCTGCCACCCTTGCTTGGATCGCCTATCCATGTGTCCGGCTCGGACTCGCCGCATGCGAACAGATCGAGGTCGCCGTCGAGATCAAAATCGGCCCATGTAGCGCTGTTCCTGGGAATCGCCGGGCTCCCCAGCCCGGATGGGCCGGTGACATCGGTAAAGGTGTTGTCGCCGTTGTTGTGAAGCAGGGACATTGGCATGCGGCCGTATCCCTGCATCCAGCCTCCGCGGATGACCAGCACGTCCAGCCACCCATCGTTGTTGTAGTCGGTCTGTACGATGTTCAGCCCGCCGAATTGCTGATCAAGTCCCGACTGCAGCGAATAGTCCGAAAACAGGCCATTCCCGTCGTTGTGAAAGTAAGTGAGCGAACCGCAGGGGTCCCAGGTGGAGATGATTACATCGAACAGGCCGTCGTTGTCGAAGTCGTCGACGATCACCCCTCCAGCTGTGTTCAGGCTAAATATGCCGGCTTCCGGACCTATCTCGGTGAATGGTGCAAGCCCGCCTTCCTCACCGAATGCGGAGGGAGGAATCAAGAGGCCGGGTGGCACCTGGTCCGGGTAGGTGCCCAGATTCATGTGCGCGATGTTAAAGAGCCACATGGCCCGCAGGTCGCTCGCGTCCGCTTCCAGCAGGCGTTCTAGTGTGTCGATCGCGGCCTCCGCCCCGCCCGGGTAGCGATGTCCCTGCCCGCCCAGAGGCAGAATGCAGGCGAATCGCCCGTCCGGGCGCAGGCAGTTTTCCAGTTCCCCCTTCCTCAGGTTCGCAACAGCAAGCGCGTGCTCGGCCGCTCTGATCTGGCTATCTGGGGCACCACCCTCGCCTTCAGATATCACCGCCTGCAGGAGCCTGATTGCCTCGTCAGTGTCTCCGAACTTCAATTCCTCTTCCGCTAAACGGATGTACAACTCCCCTCGAAGCGCATTGTCGCCCCGATCTGAATTCCCCAAGAGCTCAAGGAGCTTATCCCTGGGTTTTTCGCCCAGATATGGATTGGAGCCCCGGGAGAACGCCTCACAGAAATCGGGGTAGCTTGTGGTGCCCGTTGCGGGCCGCAAGGCCTGCCCTCCTATATATTCGGGGCCCTCTTCAGATGGCCAAATGGCAATCGATGTGACTATTCCGACCCCCGTCAACAGGCACATTCCGCCAACGATCAAGGCGACCAGGCGGTGGCGGACGGTCATGGGATGTCTCGTCCGGTAGCGTCTTGATTGAGTTCAGGTTTTGCTGGCATCGGCCACTGCACCCAAATGCACTACAGGGGTCTTCATAGATACCCATTTCCTCCAAGATCGGCATGAGCAAGGAACTCGATTGATGCTTGAGGAACATGTGTATACTACGCGGCACTTCTCCGTTTTCCGCTTGTACGCACCTGTGAGTTCGCGGGGGTGGCCTCTATGGACGGTAAGGCTAAAGGACTGCTTCGGTTAGGACGGGTGCACCTTGCCGGCATGTTCCTTTTGGGGGTCTTCGTCTTTGTCTTGGCCTGTGGCTCAGCCTCGCCTGCGGCAGGCCCTGAACAGGACCCCACCCACACGCCGATTCCCACCAACACCCCAGTGCCCGAGGTCGCCGAGCAGGTTGGAGACTGTGAGATAGGCTCGGGAGCGGAATGTCCCGGGGCCGATTTCAGTGGCCAGGACCTGGGAGAGGTTGACAAGACCATGCATGGCAGCGAGGGGCGAGACGCAGCCGACTTCTCCGAGGCCAACCTGATGGGAGCGAACTTTTCTGACGCCAGCCTCATCGGTGTCGACTTCACGGGTGCCGACCTGAGAGACGCCAATCTGCGCGGCGCTTCGCTTAAGCGCTCATTCCTCTACAAGGCGGACCTGAGCGGCGCCGACCTGACCGACGCGACGCTCGAACAGGCAGACCTGGAGGACACCCTTTTCGAGGGAACCATTTTCTGTAATACCAAGATGTACGACGGGACCAAGAACAATAGCGACTGTCCCTGATTCGTTCATACATGGAGGTCTGAACGATGGTTCATCGCGGGCGGAAATACGCTGAAATATCTCTTAACCGGCTGCTGCTTCTGCTGGTGGGCGGAGTCTTCGTCCTCGGCCTGTCTTGCACCGGCGATCCCGGCGGATCTTCTGAGCTTGAAGTAGCTCCAACTCATACCCCCATCCCCACCGTTCCGAAAGATGTGGGAGGCTGCGACCTCGACTCGGACTCGGAGGTGGATTGCCCGGGCGCCAGCTTCGATGGGCAGGACCTCAGCGAGATCTCGGTAGGCCACGTCGGCGCTTCAGAGGGCCGCGAAGGTGCCGACTTTTCGGACGCGAATATTGAGGGCACAAGCTTCGTGGGCTCCAATCTAGAAGGGGTGTTCTTTGAGGGAGCAAACGTGCGCGGCGCCAACTTCCAGGATGCCAACCTCAGGGGAGCGTCCTTCTACAAGGCTGACCTGACCGGGTCAGACTTCACCGGAGCCACCCTGGAAAATGCCGACTTTGAGGACGCCATCTTGGAGGATGTTATCTACTGTCGCACCAAGATGGTCGACGGCCGTATGAGTGACAGGGACTGCCCCTAGATTCCGTAAATCGTGAACAAAAGCACAAAATTGACAACCATCTATCCATACTCTAGGCTCCGCCTCCGAACTCAGTACCTCTCTGTCCGCTAAAAACTCAACATAAAACAACTCTGGTCTCTGGCGTCTGGGATTGAATCCTAGGGGGTGCGACATGAAGCTTCGGTTGACCATGCTAGTCGGGATCGCGGTGATTGCACTTACCGCATTCGCCTGCGGAGGAGCGGAGGAACCCGCCGAGCCGGCGGTTCCAACCACGGCCCCGGCCGTTGAGGAGGAGGCTCCGGCACCGACGGCTACTCCAGAGCCCGTCGTTGCAGACACGCCGACCCCCGAGGTCGCGATGGAGGCCACGGCGATCCCCGATGCCATGGACGCCATGGAAGAGGGCAAGTTCGGTGGTGAACTGCGGATAGTCTCGCAGGCAAGCATCGCGACCCTCGACCCCAACTTCACGGGTGCATACGTGACGATTGCGGTCGCAGCCCACATCTTCGATTCACCGTTCGGCTGGGACGAAAACCTTACCGACCAGCCGGAAATGGTCGAGTCGTTCGAGGTGAGCGATGACATGCTTACCTGGACGTTCACCCTGCGAGACGGGATCAACTTCCACGACGGCACAGAGGTCACCGCCCAGGATGTCGTGCCATCGTTTACCAGGTGGCTGGAAAGCTGGGATGCGGCCGCGACTTTCATGCGCGAATTCGTGGCCGACACCGCCATAACCGCCGTGGACGATCTGACCTTCAGCATCCACCTCAACGAGCCGTACGGTGGAGTTACCGTCGGGCTTGCCAAGCCATGGGCGGCTGTGTTCGTGATACCGGCGCGGATATCCCAAAAGTCCGCGGCTGAGGGACTGACACAGGAGGAATATATCGGCGCCGGCCCCTACAAGTTCAGCTCATGGGACCAGGGCGACAAGATAGAGCTCGTGAGGTTCGAGGATTACACCAAAGATTCTCGACCGACCAGCCTTTACACGGGAACCCAGCACGCGTATCTGGACAAGCTGATCTGGCTTGAGATCCCGGATGAGGAAACCAAGATAGCCGGCCTCGAGACAGCCGAGTGGGATGTTGTCGATGGGGCGGGTCTGGACTTTTACAGCCGCCTTGTCGAAAACCCGGATATCGTTGTCCCGCTCTATAAGCCGGGTCACCGAACCCAGATGGACCTCATTCCCAGCCATCCCCCGTTCGATAACACGGTGCTTCGCCGCGCAGTACAGGTCGGCGTCAACATCGAGGACCTGATGGCTTCGCTGGGGCCGAACGATCTGTGGCAGCTTTGCCCGGCCATCTACTTCTGCAACGCGCCGTACGAGACCGACTTCGGTGCCGAGGGCTACTACAACGTCAACGATCAGGACCTCGCCCGCGAGCTGATGCAGGAAGCGGGTTACGCTGGGGAGACCATTACCTGGCTGAATCCGACCGACTACGGGACGATCACCCCCGTCGGGATCGTGTTCAAGGCTCAGATGGAGGAGTTGGGCTTCACCATTGAGATGCCGGCTAACGACTGGTCTACCGTCATCGCCAAGCTCGGCAATACCGAGGAGTACGACGGGTTCAGCAACTGGGCCATCCACTGGTGCTGCGGCGACCCGATAGTCGACGTCGTCAGCACCGGCGGGGCCGGCTACTGGCCGAAGATCCCCAAGATCACCCGTCTGCGGAGAGAGTTCGCCCAGGCAACCGACTTCCCGACCAAGTTCAGCATTGTCGAGAGAATCCAGGAAGAGGCCTATAAGTCCGTCATCACGATCTACGGTGGCAACTTCTTCAGCATCTTCCCGCACCGTGCCGACGTAAATGGCTTTTCCGTAAAGGGCCTCGCCTGGTACACGAACGCCTGGCTGGACCGATAGGCTCGGGCTGCTTATCCAGGCAACTGGTTCTAGGTCTAGGTAACGTTCAAACTGGGCTGCGGCTAGCAGAGGCCGCAGCCCAGTTCACGTTGAGGCAATCCTTTACATTGGGAAGCCACCCCGGGGCTGTTTCTTTCAGGACGGACCTGTAGCTAGGCGAAGCTGACTCATGTGCTTGCCTTGGTCTTGAGGCTGTAGCAGCCGAAGCATTCTCGCCCCCGGCAGGGTGGCCACATCAACACCCTGGTCTCTTGGCCACTGCTTGGTTTTCCAGGCAAGATGTGCGTGAACTGCGTCAGCCTTCCATGGCCGTCAGCCCGTCAGACATGCAAAGCCAACATCCCATAACCGACCCCGACCACTTTCAATGGATAAGCTTTGACTGCTACGGCACCCTCGTCGACTGGGAGACAGGCATTTCTTCAGCCGTCGGAGAGGTCCTTCGGCCTCACGGGATAGTCAAGACGCGATCGGAGATCTTGGCGCTCTTCGCTGACGTGGAACCCACGGTGCAGGAGTCGCACGACTACCTGGAATACCGAAGAGTCCTTCGGGAGGTAATGGCAATAATCGGCATGGAACTCGGTATTGTGTTCACCGGTTCCGAATTGGGGTGCCTGGCGGATACCCTCCCAGTGTGGCCGGTCTTTCCCGAAGCGGTGGGCGCCCTGAATGCACTCAGCGATCGGCATAAGCTCGCCGTGATCTCCAACGTCGACGACGATCTGTTCTCGAAAACGGCCGATGCGCTGAACGCAGAGTTCAGTTGCGTTGTTACTTCCCAGCAGGTGCAAAGCTACAAGCCGAACCCGCGCAACTTCGAGGTGGCGTCAGAGCGCATGAAGGTCGAAAGGGGAAGGTGGGTCCACGTCGCCGAGAGCCTGTACCACGACATAGGGCCGGCCAACCGGCTGGGCATCACCAGCGTGTGGGTAAATCGCCCCGATCGAGGAGGTGCAACGCGTCCCACCGACTCTGTACCCGACCTGGTTGTACCGGACCTCGCAACGCTCGCGCAGATGATGACTGCGGAGGGGAACGGCGGGGCCTGATCCCATTTCTTCGGGCAGGGTGATTCCACAAGACCGACCAATCCGCCCGTCACCCGCAGGCCCGAGCTCGCTGACGCTCTCTCCGCCTCAATCCCCTGTCACATTGCACAGAGTCGGAGAAACCGGGGATAATCTCGTCAAACCACAGACGGACGCTCCAGTCCGGCTCGCCCGCAGTCAGCGCGGTCCCGCCGAATAGACTGCCGGGGAGGACACCTCAGTTTGCACTTACACGATGCCCTTTTCTCCATTGGCCTGCTAATCGTCGCAGCCAAGCTCATGGAGGGCATATTCAAGCGTTTCGGCCTGAACTCGATCATCGCATTCGCCACCACCGGGGTGATCCTTGGCCCCGTGACTGGACTGGTCAAGTCAGGGCCTGACGTAGATTTCATCCTGGCCATCGGGATCTTCATATTCTTCTTCCTCATTGGCCTGGAAGAGCTGGACATCAGGGGTTTCCTTGCGGCAATACGAGGTCGCCTCTTCGTCGCCTCCACGCTATCCGTGGTCATATCGCTTCTGGTTTCACTGGCGGTCACCACCGACATTATCTTCGACCTGCAGTTGGACCTTGACTTCATGCAGGCTCTGGGATTGGCTGGGGTGCTGTCGCTGTCCAGTCTCGGCGTAGTCGCCAAGGTGCTGATCGATGAAGGACGCCTGAGGGAAGCGGTGGGCGTCCAGATCTTTACGGCGGTAATCATCGCCGAGCTGATACTCCTGTTCGTAGTGGGCTTTGCGATTAGTGAACATTTCTCGGCAGGGGAACACGGTCAGACCTTAGATTGGGCGAATGTATTGACAATCGTAGGTCAGATTCTTGGGTTCGCCATCGTGACGTGGTTTGTGTCTACCCGGATACTTCCTCGCCTAATAGTTCTTCTGCACCGTTTCTTGCGAGTGCCTCAGCTTTCTTTTGGTCTGCTATTGGGAGGACTATTGCTGGTGGTTGTGGCAGCTGAAAAGGTGGGGTTACATGGGTCACTCGGGGCGCTATTGTTTGGTGCCGCACTCTCACTTCTGCCATACCAGGTAAGACGCGACATCATGCCGGGCATGAGGGGAACCGCAGAGGGACTATTTGTCCCCTTGTTCTTCGCGTCTGCGGGCCTGCATCTCAGTCTGGACTTTCTCGATCTATCGATAGGAACCATACTGGCTTTGGCCCTGGTACCTCTGGCCGGCAAATTCGTGGCGGTGGTTGTCAGCGCCTATATCACCAGGCTAGAAGCTCCCCTCGCAACGGCGGCGGGCCTTATGGCAAAGGGGGTTGCCGAGATCGCACTGCTGCTCCTTCTGCTGCACTCAGGCGCGATTGACAGGGGCATCTTCTCGCTGCTGGTACTGGTCATGCTCGGCTACATGCTCCTTACTCCCGTGGGTATCAGCTTTGCGCTAAGGAGGCTCGAGCACGCTGAAGTTGTCGTGGACCGAGAGCATTTGCCACCCTCCCTGTACCGCTTTGCGCTGGAGGGGATAAGGGTAAAGGACATCCTTGATCGTTCCCGGGGCCATCCAGAGCCATCTCAAACGGTAAAGACATTCGCCGAGAGTTGGCTCCTGCCGGGACAGCACGATTACGTGGTTGCCGAGCGGGGCGAGTTCGCCGGGATAGTGTCGCTGAGCATGTTGCGATACCTTCCCCGCGGCGAGTGGGACAAGACGCCACTTGGCAGGGTGCTTCGCAGGGATACGCCGCAGGCCAACTCGGAGGATTTTGTGGAGGATGCCCTGCAGCGAATGACGGAGAACTCGCTAACCGTCCTCCCGGTCACAGACCCGGACACGGGTGAGTTCATTGGCTCCATCTCGAGCCATGAGGTCCTTGAGATGGTTGTCCTGAGCGCCCAGGGTCACGAGGTCTGACCCTCCCCGCCACTCGCCCTTCAAGAGGGCCATGGCGCAGCGCCCATCCTTATCCCGACTCGCCGAGGACGGAATTGAGGCCCAATGCCAGCGGCGGCGGCCAGCCTGTATGCGGGGCCGGGTATGCCGGGCTAGAATCCTAGAAGGGTAATAGCTTTACGGCAGTCCATCGGCTGGCAGGCCCACCACAAGGCACATGAGGGAAACTCCGTCCCTTCCGTCGTGAGGGGACACGAGGAACACAGCCGGAACCGGGGTCCTGCTGGCCGGTTGTAGAGTTGCCGCCCAGCGTCGAACAATCCGGCCGGAGGCGCTTTATCAATTTGCCGTCGCTTGTCACAATTAGTGGCAGCGTTTTCTCAGATAGGAATGCGGGTCAGGGGAGGATGGACCAATGGCACCGAAGGAAAATGCCAACCACTCTGCGAATCCGGCCTCATCACGGGACGTGGAACTGAATCCTTCCCCGACACGAGAGCCTGTCGCCATCGTGGGCATGGCTTGCCGGTTTCCCGGTGCGGAGGACCTAGACACCTTCTGGCAACTATTGCTGAACGGTAAGAACTCGGTGACGGAGGGCGTCCCCGGCTCGGGCGCAGGCCGCTTGGCCGATCTTGTCGACGATCCCAGGATCGAACACGCGGCCTGTCGCTTCGGTGCCTTCGTCGAAGATATCGATCTGTTCGACGCGGCGTTCTTTCGCATCTCGCCAGTCGAAGCGGAGCTGCTGGACCCGCAACAGCGCATGATGCTGGAGACGAGCTGGCTGGCCCTGGAGGACGCCGGGATAGATCCGATCCGGCTCAGTGGGAGCCGCACCGGCGTCTACACCGGGATCAGCAACGACGAGTATCGGATGCTCGTTCTTGACTCTATCAACCCGTCCGAAGCTGCCGGAAGCCTCTACGCCCTCAGCGGCACCAACCTGAACGGAACCAGCGGGCGGGTCTCCTTCGTCCTCGGCCTCATGGGACCGGCGAAGGCCGTAGACGCCGCCTGCGCCTCGGCTCTCGTGGCGGTACATGACGCGGTGGCGGACCTGCAGCAGGGTAAGGCGGATCTGGCGCTAGCGGGGGGCGTTCAGGCCATCCTGAACAGTCGCGTCTACGAACTCCGCGCCGAGTCGATGATGTTATCCCCCGATGGGCAGTGCAAGACGTTCGACGCGTCTGCGAACGGATACGTGCGGGGGGAGGGATGCGGTGTCGTCGTCCTCAAACGCCTGAGCGAGGCCGAGGCCGACGGCGATCGAATCTGGGCGGTTATAAGGGGCGCGGCAGTAAATCATGGTGGTGCCAGCGTGGGACTGACGGTCCCGCACACGCCGGCACTGGAACAGGTGATAGAAACGGCACTTTCCGAGGCGGGCGTTGCGGCCTCGGAAATAGATTACCTGGAGGCTCACGGAACAGGTACAGCCGTGGGAGATCCAATCGAGATCGAAGCCGCCGCCAGCGTCTATGGCCCGGGACGTGAGGCTGACCGTCCGCTCCTGATCGGCTCTGTCAAGACCAACATCGGCCACCTTGAGTCGGCTGCGGGAATCGCAGGACTGATAAAGGCGGCGATGGCCGTCAAGTGTGGCGTGATTCCGAAGCACCTGCACTTTAACGACCCCAACCCGCGTATCGATTGGGATCGCCTGCCCATGCGGGTGACTACGGAGATGACGGATTGGCCGCAGCGGGGCAAGCGGCCACGGCTTGCCGGCGTCAATTCATTTGGAATATCCGGGACGAACGCCCACCTTGTGGTGGAAGAGTATCGCTGCCCGGGGGAAGAGGTCGGTCCCGGAAATGGACTGGCTGGTCCCGCGCAGACGGTGCCGGTTTCCCTGCCGGCGTTTGTGACCGAGCCGAAGCCGCCCACCGAGGCGCCCGATCGGCGCCAGGATCGTTTCCTTCCGCTATCGGCCAAGACGGACGGGGCGGTCCGAGATCTTGCAGGTCGATATCTGTCGTGGCTCGATGAAAGGACCGAAGAGCTTGCCGACCGGGGCGACCTGACCGAGGAGTTACTGTCGGACATGTCTTGGACGGCAGGCGTTGGGCGGAGCCATTTCGATCGGCGGGCGGGCTGCGTGTTTCGCGATGCCGCGTCGCTGCGCGTTCAGCTCAATGAACTGGCGGACACCTACGCCGCTCCGGAGGCTGGGGTAGCGAACAAGGTGGCGTTCGTCTACACCGGGCAGGGGAGCCAATGGGTCGGGATGGGGCAGGCTCTCTACGAGAGCGAGCCCGTGGCGAGGGCAGTGCTGGATCGCTGCGAGGAGGTGTTCCGTCACGAGAGAGGCGCATCTCTACTGGACGTGATGTTCGGAAGAGAAAGCGGCGAGGGAGAGCTAGGAGACACGGCATGGGAGCAGCCGGCCCTCTATGCGCTCGAATGTGCCCTGACGGCCCTGTGGTCGAGCGTGGGAGTCCGGCCGGCCGTAGTACTGGGGCACAGCGTCGGGGAGTTGGCGGCTGCGCAGGCTGCCGGGGTGTTCAGCCTAGAGGACGGCATGCGGTTCGCCGCAGCGCGGGGTGAACTCCTATCCGGAACCGAAGAAGGTGCCATGGCCGCGGTCTTCGCGCCGCCGGCTCAGGTGGCCTCGGCCCTAGAGTCATCGAACGCACAGTCCGACGGAGTCTGGCTCTGCATCTCCGGTGATAACGGGGCACACCAGGTTGTCAGCGGACCAACAGCAGACATCGAGGCAATCGTCGAGCGCTTCGAATCGGAGGGGATAAGGGCAAGGCGACTGAACACTAAGCGGGCATTCCACAGCCCCCTGGTCGAGCCAGCCTTGGACCGACTGGAGGCCGCCCTGGAGGATGTGTCGATTGCCCTTCCCGGCCTGGTCATGATCAGCAACCTCACGGGTCGTGCAGTTGAGCCTGACATGGCTCTGGACGCGTCCTACTGGAAGCGTCACGCCCGTGAGCCGGTGGCGTTTGCAAGCGGTGTCAGGGCTCTGGCGAAGCTCGACGTAGACGTGCTGGTGGAGATAGGACCGCACGCGGTTCTGGGACCGATGGCGATGTTGACCTGGCCGGAACCTGACCCCGGTCGGCGGACACCCGGAACCCCGGCCGTGCTGGCCAGCCTGCGCCGGCCACCCAAAGAGAGCCAAACATGCGAGCCCGAAACCGGTTTCGTCCATGCGGTGGCCGAGGCCTACAGGGCAGGGCTACAGGTCTCCTTTGAGGGCTTGTTCGCGGGGGAGAGCCGGCACCGGATCCAGCTGCCGGGTTATCCGTTCCAGCGCGATCGATACTGGGTCGAAACTCAAAGGCCACGCCGCGCGAGCTCCGACCACCCCCTGCTGGGCGTCCGGCACGAGTCCGCGCGTGGAGACATCACGTTCGAAACCGAGGTATTTCCGACCGATCCGGCCTGGCTCGGGGACCATCGAGTCTTTGATCGGGTCATCGCACCGGGCGCCCTTTACGGCGCCATGACGGCTTCGATGCTGCTTGCCGAGGGGAACGCGGCGGCGGTGGAGGATATGCAGATACACAGTCCCCTGGTCTTTTCGGACAGGGAATCCGAGGACGAGACTGTCGAACAGGCGCGTAGGATGCAGGTCGTGCTCGATGCCTCAGGCACCGCGCCATCACGCGGAGTGCAGGTATTCAGCAGGGCGCCTGAAGGGGAATGGACATTGCATCTGGAGGGTCGCGTGGCGCCGAGCGCCCCGGCTCCCCAGTCTGCTGAGCGGATCGACCCAGAGGACTTGAAGGCCCGCCTGTCGCCTGCGGATGTGCCGGCGTATTACCGCGCCAAGGCCGACACCGGAATTCAACTCGGGCCATCCTTCCGCACGTTAGGCATGGTCTGGTCCGGCCCGGGCGAGGCGTTGGGAGAGGTCTGCTTCCCTGATGCCCTGGGGCGAAATGAGTTGGATGTGCATCCCCTCCTGCTGGACGGTTGCTTTCAGGTCGTGGGCGTGGCTCGTAACATGTCAGGCGGCCCTGAAGAGCCGACTTATTTGCCGTTCGGGTGGGAGCGACTGTGGCTGACAAGGCGGCTGCCTGATCGGTTGCTCTGCCATGTACGCATGAGCGACGCCTCCGGGGAAACGGAATCGGAGAGGGCCGCAACTGCCGAGATCCTGAGCGCTGAGTTGCGCATATACGATGCGAGCGGTGTCCTCCTCGGTGGCCTCAGCGGGTACACGGTGAAGCGGGCCACGCGGGCGGCGCTGCTATCGGTGGTCGAGGAAGTAGATGATCTGCTCTACGAGGTCGTTTGGCGTGATAAGTCCCTCGAATCGGCACTGGCTCCCGCAGATTTCTTCCCGAGTCCGGACGCCGCTGCGGCCCGTGCACAGTTGTTCACGGGCTATCTCAGTGACGCGGGTGTCGACCCTCAGGGCAGGAATGCACTGCTGGCCGATCTCGAAAGGTGGTCACGGTCCCGCGCGCTCGCAACACTTGAAGAACTGGGGTGGCGGCGCTATGCGGGCGAGGCCGTTGACCCCGAGAACCTGCGGGAGCGCCTGGGGGTGCTGCCGGAGCACAGCCGGCTCTTTGAGCGCATGCTGGAGATGCTCGCCAGGTCGGGAGTGCTTGAGGAGACGGGTGATGGCTTTGTCGTAGTCCTGGACCCGGAGGATCCGCTGCCGGAGAGCATGCCGCACGACCTCGAGGAGTTCGCCAACCACATGACGGAGCTATACCCCGATGGCCTGACCGAGATCGGGCTTTTCCGGCGCTCCGGAGTCGCCCTGGCCGATGTGCTTCGCGGTCAGGCGGACCCGCTGACGTGACTGTTCAGCAGCGGAGAGCCCACCGCGGCCGACCTATACCTGAAGGCACCTGTTGCCCGCGCGGCGAACCGGATGCTGGCGGAGGCGGTACAGACACTTGTGGGTGCGCTACCAGAGGGGCGCAGACTCAGGGTGATCGAGGTGGGGGCCGGCACGGGTTCCGCAACAGCCTCAGTGCTTCCGGAGCTTCCCGAAGGCAGGTCCGATTACACGTATACGGATATCTCCGCGGGGTTCTTCTCGGAGGCTGAGGCCAGGTTCGGCGACGGCGGCAGCTGCATCGACTACCGGCCGCTGGACATCGAAAGAGACCCCATCGCCCAGGGCTTTGATTCCCACGGCTACGATCTGCTGATCGCATCCAACGTGCTGCACGCCACGCGATATCTGCCGGAGACCCTGGCGCACTGTCTGGCCCTTCTTGCCCCGTCGGGTCAGCTGGTGGCACTCGAAAACCTTCGTGGATTGGGCTGGATGGATCTCACCTTCGGCCAACTGGACGGCTGGTGGCGGTTCGCCGACGACTACCGCCCACACCACGCCCTGGCCACCCCTTCGGTCTGGCGACAGGCCCTCGGGGACGCCGGATTCGAGGGGATCGAAGTCCTGGGGGTTGACGACTCGTACTCGCACGAAATGCTGGACAAGGGCGTGATCGTAGCACAGGGTCCCGCACAGGTAACCGAGCCTCCAGGTGTGTGGGTGCTGGCCGCCAGCGGCGGGGATGCTGCAGAGGAACTCGCAGCCGAGCTGGCAGCGAGGAACCAGACGGTGGTGCTGGCTGAAAGCCAGGGTTCGGCTGCTCCCCTGGGTCCCTCCGTTACCAGAAGCGCGGTGGATGCGGAGTGCCGAGAGTCATGGAGAACCCTGATCGAAGGCCTTCCTGGCGATGTGCCGTTCAGCGGAATCGTGCACCTTCAGGCGCTGGAAGGGCACGGAACGGACGCTTCCACCGAGGAGATCGCACAGGACATAAGGAGTGTCGTCACGAGCGCCCTGGCTCTCGTCCAGGGGGTGACAGACTCCGGCGCGATACCAGAAAAGGGCCTGTGGTTCCTGACGTCCGGTGCGCAGGTGCTGGAACGTGAGGGCAGCGGTGAACTTGCCGGCTCAACCCTGTGGGGTCTGGGCAAGGTCGCGACCCTGGAAACCACCGAACTGCAGCCCCGGATGATCGATGTGGACCCCGGATCGGCGAGGACTCTGACTGACATTGCGAATGAACTCCTGTATCCAGATGACGAGGACCACATCGCATACCGCCAGGGCCGCCGCCGGGCGGCACGCCTGGTCCGCACGAAGGCCGCTGGCGAGAGGGCGACTCTGCCCCAGGAGTCGGACTGGGTACTGGTTCCCGACCGGGACGGCGTGTTCGAGAGGCCGCAGGTCAAGATGCTTGCCCCCCGATCCCTCGAGCCGAAGGAAGTCCTGGTCGCGGTAGATGCCGCAGGTCTGAACTTCTGGGACGTCTTCCGTTCACTCGGCTTTATCGAGGACGGTGACCTGGGCAGGGAGATGTGCGGCCACGTCCTGGACGTCGGCTCGGACGTGTCCACCGTCTCGGCAGGCGAGCGGGTGGTTGGTCTGGGGTTTGGTGCGTTCGCGCCTGAAATGGTCACGCGAGAGGAGCTGGTGGCACCGGCGCCGGCGGGGGCCTCCACGTCGGACCTGGCCACGATCCCGAGCGCGTTCGTGTCGGCTGCCCTCTCCTACGAGCTGTCAGGCCTCAACGCTGGTGAACGCGTTCTGATCCATGCCGGTGCCGGTGGAGTGGGACTGGCGGCAATTCAGCTGGCCCAGGCCGCGGGTGCCGAGGTATTCGCAACGGCAAGCGCACCCAAGCAGGCATACCTGCGGTCAGTTGGCGTCGAGCACATATTTGACAGCCGCCAGACCAGCTTCGGTGAGGAGATCCTTGAGGTCACGGGCGGCGAGGGCGTCCACGTCGTGCTTAACAGCCTGACGAGCGAGGGCTTCATCGACGCAAGCCTGTCCTGCCTTGCGCGTGGTGGTCGGTTTGTCGAGCTGGCAAGGAGGGACATTCTGAGCGAGGAGGAGATGGCGGCGCTTCGCCCGGACGTGGCCTACTCCATTCTCGAGCTGGACGTCCTAAAAAAGACCGACCCGGCGTGGGTGGGACGGGTTCTTCGAGGCGTGATGCAGAGGCTTGCGGCAGGGGAGCTAAAGCCGCTCGTCCACAGCAGGTGGCCGCTGGCCGAGGCGGGCGCCGCACTGGCGTTCATGCGATCGGCCCGACACCTCGGAAAGATCGTGCTGACGAGATCACCGCTCACGGACGGCCAATTGCGGCAGGATCGAACATACCTTGTCACGGGAGGTCTCGGCGGCATCGGCTGTGCCGTGGCCGAGTGGCTCGCGGACCGCGGCGCCGGAGTGATCGTGCTCAACGGCCGCCGGGACCCCGATGCGGAGGCTGAACAGACCATTGGTGCGCTACGGGAACGTGGGGTGAGGGTAGAGGTCGAGCTGGCGGACGTGACCGACACCGATGCGATCGACGCGATGTTGGAGCGCATGGACGAAAAGCTCCCCCCGCTGGGCGGCGTTATCCACAGCGTGGGCGTGCTGTCGGACGCCGCGCTGGTCAACCAGACCTGGACAAGCTTCGAGCAGGTACTGTGGCCGAAGGTCGTGGGTGCCTGGCACCTTCACAAGGCTACTGTGGACCGAGATCTCGACATGTTCGTTCTCTTTTCGAGCCGAGTGGGCGTCATGGGCAATCCGGGCCAGGCCAACCATGCCGCAGCCAACGCGTTCCTCGACCAGCTCGCCGGTCACCGTCGCTCACTGGGGCTCCCCGGACAGGCCATTGCGTGGGGTGCCTGGTCGGAGATAGGCGAAGCCGCAGAACAGAGGGAGCGAATCGAGTCCCGACGTGCCGCCCTTGGCGGCCGTTGGTTCACTCCGCAGCAGGGCATCAGGGCACTCGAGAGACTGGTCCGCCAAGACGCCACGACATCCGTTGTGATGTCCATGGACTGGTCGGTGTTCGAAGATGCCGTCGACCATCGTCCCGCCCTGCTTAAGGACCTGCTATCGTCGGCCACCGACGATAGGACCGATGACTCATCCTCGTCCGAAGACCTGCTCTCCCGGCTGAGGGGTGCGCCCGCCGCGGAGCACGGGCAGGTGCTCGTGTCCTTCCTTCAGCAGGAAGTGCAGGCGGTGCTTAGGCTATCCAAAGCACCTTCCCAGACGGTCGGTTTCTTCGACCTAGGGATGGACTCCCTGATGTCGGTCGAGCTTCGCAACCGCCTCAACCGGGCCCTATCCGGCGAATACGTAGTGTCAAACACCGCCGTGTTCGACTATCCGAATGTGGAAGCTTTGGCCGGCCACTTGGCGGGTGAGCTGGCAGATGTCTTGGGCGCCGAAAGCGGCAAGCCCGTCTCCGAACCGGTAGTCGCCCGGCCACGAACCACCCTTTCCGCCCCTTACGCGGTGGAGGATGCGATAGCCATCGTGGGCATGGCCTGCCGCTTCCCGGGCGCCCCGGACCTGGCTTCCTTCTGGTCCTTACTTGAATCAGGCGGGGAAGCCATAAGCGATGGGCGTCGCGGTCAGGGCCCCTGGACGGGCGTCGTGGGAGATCCTGAGGCGGAGGACATCGACTTCCGGCGGGGAGGCTTTCTGGAGGACATCGACCAGTTCGATAACAGGTTCTTCCGTATTTCCCCCATCGAGGCGCGGATGATGGACCCGCAGCAGAGGCTGTTGTTGGAGACTACCTGGCAGGCCCTGGAAGATGCCGGGATCGACCCGGGGGGCCTCAAAGGTAGCCGCACCGGCGTGTATGCCGGTATGGGCAGCAGCGAGTACAGGGACATCATTGCCGCAAGCGGCCAGGACGACCTGTACTTCGGTACGAGCGGCAGCATGACGGCCGGGCGTATCGCCTTCGTTTTGGGCTTGGAGGGACCGGCGATGCCCGTAGACATGGCTTGCGCTTCTTCTCTCGCCACGGTGCACCATGCCGCGGGGGCACTGCGCCGGGGCGAGATTGACCTGGCCCTGGCCGGAGGTGTGAACACACTGCTTTCGATTCCGCTGGTCCGGTTCCACAAGGAAATGGGCCTGCTGTCGAGCGCCGGTCGGTGCAATGCCTTCGACGAGAATGCCGATGGCTTCGTGCGCAGCGAGGGATGTGGTGTTCTGGTACTGAAGCGGCTCAGCGAGGCGGAGGCCGACGGCGACCGAATCTGGGGACTGGTAAAGGGTACGGCCGTAAACCAGAGCGGGGCCAGCGCTGGCCTTCCGGTCCCAAGGGGCCCGGCGCTGGAGCGCGTTATCGAGGAGGCCTTGGCGCCAGCAGGCGTGGCTCCGGCGGAAGTGGACTACCTGGAAGCTCACGGCGCGGGAACCGAGCTTGGAGACTCCATAGAACTGCGCGCGGTGGCCTCCGTGTACGGCAGAGAGCGGGAGCCAGAGCGACCTCTGCTCCTGGGCTCGGTCAAGACCAACATCGGCCATACGGAGTGGGCGTCGGGAGTCGCCAGCATCATCAAGGCCGTCATGGCAATGCACCGCGGCAAGATTCCGGCCCATCTCCATCTGCGGGATCCGAACCCGAATTTCGACTGGGACGAATTGCCTGTGCGCATAACCTCCGAGATGACGGACTGGCCCGCCGTTCCTCACCGCCCTCCCCTGTCAGCGGTGAACGCCTTTGGCCTCTCGGGTACCAACGCCCACGTCGTACTGGAGGGTTACGAGAGATCTGACGATGTCCCAGGAGCCGTAGAAGACGGGTCGTGGCCGGCCGGCTCCCCCAAGGGAGTCGACGCCTCGTCGCCTGAGACGATCAACGGTTCGCCCGGGCCAGATGGACTTCCCGCCCGGCGAACTGCCAGGCTGTTGCCCCTATCGGGTAAGTCCCCGAAGGCCCTTCGGGACGCGGCGAATCGGTACCTATGGTGGCTTGACGAGCATCCAGGGGAACGCGGCGGCGACAACGGCCCTGGGCAATTCCTGTCCGACATGGCCTGGACGGCCAGCATCGGGCGCAGCCATTTCGATTGCCGTTCGGGCCTGGTCTTTCGAAACGTGGAGGATCTGCGAGATGGTCTCAGGTCTCTGGCCAATGCCGATGCGCAGGGTGACTGGTCAGAGCCTCACTCACCGCCCAGAACGGCGTTCGTGTACTCGAACGGTGCTCAGTGGGAAGGCATGGCCGAGGCTCTTTATGGAGCTGAGCCGGTGATCCGGTCCGTGCTGGACCAGTGCGACGAGCTCGTCCGGGAGCAGAGGGATGCCTCCTTGCTGGAGGCTATGCTCGGCCAGAAGGGACTCGACCGGTACCTCAACGATCCGGCGTGGTTCGATACGGCCATCTTTGCGCTCCAGTGCGCCCTTACCGCGCAGTGGGAGAGCGTGGGTGTTCGCCCCAGTGCGGCACTCGGCCACGGGATTTCGGGAGCTCTTGCGGCGGCGCAGGCCGCCGGGGTTCTCGATCTGGCGAACGGTTTGCGAATCGCGTCGGCCCTAGGCGATCTGAAAGACGGCTTGCGGCAGCGGGACGCCAGAGCGGGGCTTGAGGGCCTGGAACCGACACTCGCCGACGTTGCGCTTTCTCCTCCATCCGTCTCCCTGGTCAGCAATTTGACCGGGCGGGTAATCGAGTCGGCCGACGAACTGGACGCGGGTTACTGGGGGCGGCAGGCTCAGGGACCCGAGGACCTCGCCAAGGCCGGGGAGGCTCTTGCTCGGCTGGGGGTGGACGTGCTGGTGGAGATCGGTCCTGACGCGACCCAAGGGCAGACAATTGTCGATGCATGGCCGGAGTCCGAGGGAGCACCTGTTCTGCTTTCCGCCACTGCGAGTCCGTCCGACAATGGAGCGCCTGCGGGGCCAGATGAAGAGTTCGTCAGAACCGTATCGGGTGCGTATGAAGCCGGGTTGGATATCAACTTCTCTGGACTGTTTTCAGGTGAAGTTCGGCGTCGAATCTCGCTTCCCAGCTACCCCTTCCAGCGCAGGAGGCACTGGGTCTAGTATTCGGACCGGCGGCCCGGGGTTGCCAGTTCCAAGGCTTGCGGCCGACCTCGATGCCGAAGGATTCGAGGCGGCAAGTCGTTGGACGGGCCGCCCGCCGCCAATTGCCGGGTTGGTGCCGGATTGACCTGCCCTGTTGGCCTAGCTATCCTAGGCTCAATCCTCGCTGGAGTACTGATAGTGGCATCAACCGAAGAACGCATCAGAAAATTGGTGGATGAGAACCTCGAGATTGATGGTCGACCTCTGGGCCGACCACTGGATCTGAATGCCAGCCTGAGGGACTCAGGTGTGTCGTCGCTCGATTTTTCGCGTTCGGCAAGATCGTGGCCCAGGAATTCAACGTCACCATGACGCCCGATGACTGCGCAAGCCTAACTACGGTTGGGCAGTTGATCGAGTTCCTGGATGCCCGGAGCGGGTGATCGCCGAAACCTGAGGCGTACGGCCGGTCGCAGAGTAGACCGGGCACAGCGACAACCAGCACACACTCAATACCCCCATGTCCATTACCGAGGACTGGTGGCGTCCCTTCAGGACAACCAGCGGGGTTGAGGTAACCCGCGTCGACCTGAGAGCCGACGCTGAACGCGAGACGGCGGCGCTCTCGCTGCTTGATGGTGGAGAAAAGGCCCAGTGGCGCAGATATCTGCATCCTGGTCCCCGCCGTCGGTTCGCCTTGAGCCGGGCGGCGCTCCGAACCGTCGTCGGCAGGCGGCTGGGCTGCGCAAACGAGGGCATTGCCTTTGATCTCTCGCCCTACGGAAAGCCCTTCGCCCTAGTTCAAGGGATGCCGGCTGCCATTAGCTTCAACATAAGTCACAGCGGCGACCATGGACTCATCGCCCTTGCACCGGCGGGAAGTCTGGGCATCGATGTCGAAGAGCGTTCCAATTATCACGACCTCGACGGGCCGATCGCGGACGTGCTCGGACCCGATGAGCGCTCAGAGTTGGCCAATGCCTGCGGAGACAGTAAGGTCCACATGTTCTTTCGCCTCTGGACAATCAAGGAGGCGCTGATCAAGGCTCTCGGTACGGGCCACCACACGGACGTGTCCGCATTCCAAGTGCCGTCGAACATGCGGGTTGGTCAAGACAAGGGCGAGTTTCGGTTCCCTCACCTACCAGATGTAACCTGGCGACTCGAGGATCTCGGCAACAGTGAGTTTGCAGCCGCCCTCGCACACGAATGGCGCCCTGCCACCTGCTCGGAGCCGGATTCGTCTAACGCGCATCTGACAATCTGAGTTGGTAAGGTAGGCCAAGACATGGCGACCGGTTCAGATATCGTTTGGGAGGTGCCTAAACCGCTCTCCGTTCGCACGGTCCGCATCGACGACGAAACCGCCATTGTCATGCGGCGTCATGGGAATCCTGCCGGCCCGCGGATGATCCTCAGTCACGGCAACGGTCTGGCGATCGACCTGTACTACCCATTCTGGTCGCTACTGGCCGATGATTTCGATCTCGTAGTCTATGACCTCAGGAATCACGGCTGGAACAGTGTGGGCGCCCTTCGCGAGCACAACTTCCCCTCCCTAGTCAGTGACCACGACGCCGTCGCGCAAGCCGCGGAAACCCACTACGGGAAAAAGCCCACGATCGGCGTATTCCATTCCGTGTCTGGCCTCGCCTCGTTGCTGTCGCCAGCCCGGGGCAGCGGATACGCGGCGATGGTGCTGTTCGACCCTCCACTGTGCAAACCGGACGACAGCTACGAGCAATTCGATGCCGCCGCCATGCGGGCCGCCGCGATGGCGCGGAGCCGGTCCCCGAGGTTCGAGAGCATAGACCAGTTCGCCGAGTTGCTGCGGATCCTGCCCGTATTTCAGAATGCAGTTCCCGGAGTTCACGAACTGTTGGCGAGGACGACTCTTAGGCAAGACGAGGAAGGGGACGGCTACACACTGCGATGCCCACGCGAGTACGAGGCTCAGATAGTGGACTATGCCAGGGCCTTCGCGGTCCTCGTTGACTTCGGCGCCCTGCGATGCCCGATAAAGGTCATCGGGGCTGATCCCACCCTCCCCTTCTCATACTTGCCCTCTCTCGACCTGAGCGATATCGACGAGGTGGAGTACGATTTCCTCCCGGAAACGACACATTTTCTGCCCCTGGAAAAGCCGGAGGAATGCGCCGCGGAAGTTCGCGATTTCCTTGGCTCTATTTCCGTTGCCTGACGCCATTTGTTTCCGACCGGCCGCGGGCATGATGTCGCGGGGCCTGAGGGCAGAATCGATTTCGGGTCGAGACCGCCGCTGTCGGAGACGGCCCGGGGAGGCATCGGGGAGACTGACCTGCCGGGAGGCTTCATGACGCAAATGACGGGTATCAGGCTTCACAGCGCATGAAAGTGCTGGTATCCGGGTCGACCGGCCTGATCGGCTCCATGCTTGTGAGGACTCTCGAGGCTGGCGGTAACGAAGTCGTAAGACTGCTGCGACCGCAGTCGCCGGACACGGCGCAAGGCATCCTGTGGGACCCTGTCGCGGGGAGCCTTGAGCGGCGCGAGATCGAAGGCTTTGACGCGGTCGTCCACCTGGCGGGCGAGAACATCGCCAATCGTCGGTGGTCTTCGGCACAGATGGCGCGCATCAGGGACAGCCGGATCGGTAGCACGCGCCTTCTCGCCGGGACTCTCGCCAGTCTCGAATCGCCTCCATCGGTGTTTGCCTGCGCATCCGCGGGCGGGTACTACGGGGACCGGGGCAGCGAAGTGCTCTACGAGGACTCCCATCCGGGCACCGGCTTCATGGCCAGCAGTACCAAGGAGTGGGAAGATGCCGCAGCGGCAGCCGCCGCAGCGGACGTAAGGGTCGTCAACCTCAGGATCGGCGTCGTTCTAACCGCCGCGGGGGGCATGCTGACCAGGGTGCTGCCCTTTTTCAGGCTGGGCCTAGGTGGCAGACTTGGCTCAGGAACCCAGTTCATGAGCTGGCTGACTCGATCGGACGCCATAGATGCCATTGTCTGGACACTGGAGCGCGACGATCTGTCCGGGCCATTCAACGTGAGCTCTCCCAGCCCGGTTACCAACTCGGAATTCACCGGAGCGTTGGCAAGGGCGCTCGGACGGCCCGCGGCCTTCGCGGTGCCCGAATTCGCGCTCAGGATCGTCCAGGGCGACTTGGCGGAAGTCGTTACATCCAGTGCCAGGATGGACCCCTCCCGTCTCAGCGCGAGCGGCTTCGAGTTCAAACACCCGGAAATCGACGGCGCCCTGAGGTGGGCACTGACCGATACCCTACGTTAGGGCACCGATTAGGCGGGACCGGCCTGGTGGCCGACGCAGCTTTCCTGCGACCTGCCGCACCTCCCAGACTCGCAATTGGACCGTACGCCCGCAGATGGTCAGACCTTTCACCAAGCAAAGCTCATCCCATGCGGTCCGGTTCGACATGTAATTTGATACAAGGTATACATATTTGGATCAATTCGGTGACACTTTAGCGCAGTTAGGAGATGGAAAGATGGCAGATGCCAGCTACACGATGGGCTACAGCGAGGAGTTCAGGCAGCTTCTGGATCGCCGCAGCGCAGAGAGCCACGCCGCACACCTGCTACCACTGCTCGAGCCGGGAATGCGCGTATTGGACTTCGGCTGCGGGCCGGGTACCATCTCCGTCGGCCTGGCCAGCGCGGTCAATCCCGGCGAGCTCCACGGCCTAGATATGGAGGAATCACAGATCGACCTGGCCCGGGCGGCCGCCCGGGCAGGGGGGCACGATAACGCCTCCTTCCATGTCGGCGACGTGACAGAGCTTCCCTTTGAAGATGGCTTGTTCGACGTTGCGCACTGCCATGCCGTTCTGATGCACGTTCCGGATACTGAGAGGGTGCTATCGGAGGTAAGGAGGGTACTGAGGCCCGGGGGCATCATCTGCAGCCGCGAAGTAGTCGTGGAATCCTGTTTCCTCGAGCCCAGTTCTGAGCACACCCTTGCCGCATGGGCGACCTTTACAGGCCTCCTATCTGCAAACGGCGGCCACCCCCAGATGGGAAAGGAGCTCAAGGGCAGATTCCTCGCTGCCGGTTTCACGGACATTCGGTCCTCCGGCTCCTTCGATTTCTTCGGAACCCCTGAGGACGTTGCTTTCCTCCACGCCTTCATAGCCGACTGGTTCTACTCGCCTCAGGTAATGGAAGCGGTGACAAAGTACGGATTGGCCACCCAACAGCAGTTCGACGAATGGCGCAGCGACCACGACCGCTGGAAGGATGAAGACGGCGCAGGCGGCGCACTGGCCTTCGGGGAGGCAACAGGCCGAAAGCCCTAGCTGCCAGCGGCGACATCGCCCACGGTAACCGCCCGGTGGATCCTCACCCGGGAATCTCCGCCTCAAGATTCGGGATCGCTGCCGCCTAACGCACCGGTTGCGAGTACCACCCTCCCCAGACCGATTTTGTGCGGCGCAGCAGGGCAATGAAGACGGGATTGGTCCAAAGCAGGATCCGCCAGAGCGGCCAGTTGTCGAAGCGACGCGTTGACGGCCTCACTCGCACATTACGTATGAGTTGGACTCTCCGGCCTCTTGCGCGCGCCAACCGTCTGAGGCGCCAATAAAAGTCGACGTCCTCCCCGATCCACGCTGTCTCGTCATAGCCACCCAGCTGTTCGAACGCGCACCTTCGAGAAAACTGCGTTGCGCCCTGCACCATCGTCATCAGACGGCCGAGCAGACGCCAGCCCAGCAGGTACAACCTGACTGAAAGCCGGTTCGGCCGGTGCTCGACGTCCACCCCGCCCCCGACGCAATTGGGGTCGCTCATCGCCGCGTGTATTTCGCTCAGAAGCGTTTGAGGTAGCGTCACGTCTGCGTCCACAAAGACGAGCACGTCCCCCAGCGCGTGACGCGCACCGGCGTTGCGTGCCCGCGAGATTCCCTGAAGCGGCTCGTGGACAACCCTCGCACCGCCATCGTGAGCGACAGTCGCGGTTTCGTCCGAGCTTCCGTTGTCGACGACGATCGTCTCTATGTCAGCGTCAGCGCGGCCGACCAGATCTGCCGCAGCCCTACGGATGGAATCGAGCGTCGAGGCGAGGTAGGCCTCTTCGTTAAAGGCGGGGACGATGACCGAGAGCTTCATTGGATCTGGCATGAGCCTAGGGCAGCCTATCGACCTTTTGCCAGGCACGAATCGGCGGTGTAGGGTGTGCGGCCGAAGTACGGGGCCGCCCTACCGTTGGAATCTGAATTGTGGATGGGATGGCCATCAGGCGGGTACGGAATCGTATGTTACGCTTCGGCCGACCACGCATGTGCGACGTGCGTCGCTGGACCGGTCCAGCCGAAGCGGACAGAGCCGACGGGCGGCAGATGCCGTCCCCGGGTCCGCGTTGTGAGGGCCTAGCCCTGACCGCCTGAAATCCGTTCGCCGACGTGCGGGCGAACACCGCGTCGGCAGGCGGGTCCACTCCATCGGGCGCAGTCCTTCAGCCTTGGCCGGTTCGATGAACGACATACTCTCAAGAGCCCGGTTGTAGCGCGGTCAGGGGCACTTAGACGGCGAGAGCGGTTCCTCGTCACGAGGCGATATTGGCATCATCCGGCACTAACGAGACCATTCGATACGAGCCGGACGAGCGGTGTCCGCCGCTCGTTTCCATCGGAGTCGGCCTTCAGGGCGTCATATTCGGCCTGGCTCCGCTGGTACTGGTAGTGGCGATCACAGCCAGCGCGGGCGGGCAGGGAGAAAGCTACCTGTCGTGGGCGGTCTTCGCGGCGCTGATCATCGCAGGCGCGCTTACGGCCCTGCAGGCGGGCCGGGTATGGCGGCTCGGCGCCGGACATGTGCTCATCATGGGAGTCACACCCAACTTCGTGGCGGTCTCAGTCCTGGCGCTGAATGAGGGAGGCCCGTCCCTGCTGGCAAGCTTGGTGGTCGTCGCATCGCTGTTCTATCTGGCGCTGGCCATATGGCTTCCCGTGCTGCGCCGGATCATCACGCCGGTGGTTTCCGGCACGGTGCTGATGCTGATCGCGGTAACGGTCCTCCCGATCGCGCTTGACAGGGTGACGGAGGTACCTGAGGGGGCGCCGGGATTTTCGGGCCCGATCATCGCGGTTGTGACCCTGGTTGTCGCCACGGGGCTCGCTCTGCGAGTCTCCGGGGCGTGGCGGCTCTGGTCTCCGCTGATCGGAATAGGAGCCGGCTGCGTGGCCGCCGCCGCGTTCGGCGCATACCAGGTTCAAAGGGTGGTCGACGCGCGATGGGCCGGCGTTCCAGAGGGGGGATTCCCCGGTTTTGACCTTGCGTTCGGTGCGGAATTCTGGGCGCTTTTGCCGGTCTTCGTGGTCATCACGCTCGTCGGCGGGATCAAGAACATCGGGGACAGCGTCGCCATC
Organism: Dehalococcoidia bacterium; assembly: GCA_965207145.1. Lineage (GTDB taxonomy): Bacteria > Chloroflexota > Dehalococcoidia > Lucifugimonadales > UBA2962 > CAUZIR01. The sequence goes on from OZ242262.1 coordinate 2,827,297, forward strand.
CAGCAGGCTTCGAGGCGCAGGCCGAGGGTGACGGATTTCCGATCGGTGCAGGGATCGCTAAACACCAACGGGATCGGAATCCTGCTGTCAGGCATCTTCGGAACCCCTCCCACGACCGTCTACTCGTCTACCAGCGTGTCGCTGACCAATCTAACGGGCGTCGCCGCTCGCAGCGTCGGGTACGTGATAGGCGCGGTACTGGTGATCCTTGCACTGTTTCCCAAGATACCGGCCGCCCTGCTAACCATCCCAAACCCGGTGATGGGCGCCTACCTGCTGATCGCCACTGGGCTGCTGTTCGTTGGGGGCGTCCGGACAGTCATTCAGGATGGTCTCGACTTTCACAAGGTCATGGTGGTGGCTGTGGCCTTCTCCCTTGGCGCCGGCGTTGAGCATCAGACGATCTTCGCGGACATGCTGGGAGGAACCTGGGGCAATTTGCTCGACAACGGCATGCTGGTCGGCGCCGCTGCCGCGGTAGCTATGACGCTTTTCCTGAACCTGACCAACCCGAGCAAGTCGGCGCAGCTTCAGTCCAGGCTGGACATCTCATCGCTGCCCGAGATTGACGATTTTGTTCGGCGCACCGCATCGAGGATCGGATGGAACCAGGAATCTACCGATCGCCTGCGCTCGGCCGCCGAAGAGACCCTGATCAGCCTGATGCAGACGGGTGAAGACCGGGCCGTCGATCAAGCGCCTCGCCTTATGATCGTCGCTCGCCCGACCGCAGGCGCGGTCGAGATGGAGTTCATGGCCATCTTCGATGAGGAGAATCTCGAGGACAGACTGGCGTATCTGGCCGAGGAGACCGAGGGCCTCAAGGAGGGCGAAATCTCCCTGCGGCTACTGCGGCAATACGCGTCCTCTGTGCACCACCAAAAGTACTATGGCCTGGACATTGTGACCGTGCAGGTCAAAGGATCACGTTAGCCGATCCTGCGGCACGCAGGCGTAGCCGCAGCTCCGCCCGGGCTGGCCACCGGGCAGCCGTCGTTGGTCTCTGTTGCGAAAGCCGGTCCCGCCATCGACGCCCCGGCGATAGCGTCAGGGGCTGGGTGCGGGACCGAGAACCATGTACCCGAGATTCTCCTCGGTACGCTCGGCGGTAGGCAGGACCTCGATCACCACATTGGAGAGCCCTACAACCTCGCCGTTCTCGTCGAAGCTATAGTTGTCCCCTATTGCTCCGCTCCAGGTAAGGCCGTAGAGGCAATCCCGGAAACCATCGGCGTCCTGGTCATCGCCTGTCTGCCTGAGACACTCGGCGGCGATATAGACATCGTCGTAGGCCGATCCCTGAAACCATGGCAGCGTCGCCACCACGCCATAGCGTGATTCGACCTTGGCCAAAAAGTCCTTTCCAGTGGAGGTGGACAGATCCGGGTTAGGCACTATTGCCTTCATGCCGGTCGCGGCGTCGCCGGCTATATCAAGGGCATCCGGCGAGCTAGCCACGGACTCGGCGTAGATCGGGCCTTCGAAGCCGAGTTCGCGGGCCTGCCTCATGATGGTTCCCGCGGAGACCTCTCCCTGTGCGGCGAGCAGCAGGGCGTCGGGGCTCTCGGCCAGTAGCTTGGTCAACTGGCTGCGGAAATCAAGAACCTCAGACGAGTAGCTCTCCGCCGCCAAGACCTCACCACCCAGTTTTTCGAACTGTTCTACCGAGGTACGCCGGGTGCCCTCGGCATAGTCTGTTGCCTCGGTGATGGTCGCTATCCTGCGCATCCCGTCAACCCACAGCGTGTTGCCGGTGTCGATGCCGAGACGAAGGTCGTTGATGGCGGTGCGGAAGATGTAGTCGCCGGCAAGAGCGATATCGGGGCTGGTGGCCGATGCTGAAAGCAGGACGACGCCTTCCTTTTCGGCCAGTGGTGCAGCGCCGAGCATAGACCCGCTGCAGGTCGTGCCCAGTATGATCTTGACCCCGTCGACATCGGTCAGCTTGTTGTAGGCCGTGATGGCGTCCTGGGCGTTGCACTTGGAGTCCTCTACGATCAGCTTAAGCTCGCGGCCGTTGATGCCTCCGGCGGCGTTGATCTCCTCAACCGCCAGGAGCTTGGCCTGATGCAGGGGATTGCCATAGGACTCGGCGACCCCGGTCAGCGCGTCCATCGCCCCTATCACGAAAGGCTCCGGCGGGCTCTCCTCGGTCGGCGTGGCGGTCGGCTCGGCGACCCTCGTCGGCTCGACGACGGGAGTCGGTTCGTCTCCGGAACCGCAGGCCATGGCGACAAGCAGTGCCACGAACGCGGCCAGGCTGAGCAAGACTAAGATTCTTGGGGATCTGGACTGCACTTAACCCTCTCCTAGACCGATGAATTTAGGTCCGCAACGCGCCAGGCCGGGCCCACCTCAGGGATATTCGAAGGACCCCGCAGGTTGACCGAATCATAGCAGGGGACAGGGACTTCGTCTCATTGCCTGCGGCCGCCGGCAAAGTCCAGCTGAAGCGGGAGTCTCAGTCCAAAAGTACTGCGGGGAAACTCGGCTCCGAGCAGGTCGATGAGCCTTGTGGGATTCTCGGCCTTCACCCACGCACTTACGCGACATCCGTACCTTCATCCCCCTTCCTGCCTCCCGTTCGTAGTAATGTTAGCTGGCTCATGCTGAAAGTCGGCGAAGCGGCCCCTGACTTCACCATCGCCCTCGGGTCGGGCGAGAGGTTCAGCCTGTCCGAGCAGCGTGGAAAGAACGTCGTACTGTACTTCTACCCACGTGCCTTCACGCATGGATGCAAGGTCCAGACCAAGAAGTTTGGGGAGGCCCACGACGAATTCAGGGAACACAACGCCATCGTCCTGGGCATCAGCACGGACGGTGTTGACAGGCTAAGGCGCTTCGGTGAGGCGTGCGAAACGCCGTTCGGGCTTGGTAGCGACAAGTCCGGGAAGATACGCCGCCTCTACGACGTCGAACGCCACCTGGGCCTAGGCACATCGCGCGTTACCTACGTCATATCCGAAGACGGGCAAATAAGGGGCGTATTCCACGACGAGCTAGTGATGGCCAGCCACGTCCGCAACGCGCTCAGAACGCTTGAAAGCCTGTAGTAGGTCGATGCCGCCAGCCACCAACGGAAGCCCAGGGTGGCCGCCCCCGGCCGGGAGGTTCGGCGGCGGCGCACAGGAGCGTCCGGTGGGCATGTCGGGCCGCTGACAGCGTGGTGGCTGGCGGGGCCCCGGGCCGCGGCGTCGGTGCCCTACGCGGCCCCAGCAGACCTGGACGACACTCCGGGGCGATCCCTCTGTTTACCATCGGCTACCAGGGACGGTCCATCGAAGACTTCCTCGGCATGCTCTCCCGGGCGACGGTGACACTGCTGTGCGATGTGCGCAGAAACGCGGTCAGCCGGAAGCGAGGGTTCTCAAAGGGTGCTCTGACCTGGGCCTGCGAACAGATGGGTATTCGCTACGAGCACCTGCCCGATCTCGGGATCTGCGCCGAAAGGCGGCGCCTTGCAAAGACCGACAGGGACAGGCAGCGGCTACTCGCTGAGTATCGTCGACACGACCTTGCCCACAGGTCGGCATCCCTGGACAAGATCGTAGTTTGGGCGGCATCCGGAGAGCGCGTTGCCGTGACCTGTTTCGAGCGCGAGGCCGACTCGTGCCACAGGAGTCTCGTGGCAGCTGAGGTGGAGCGGCTGGGGCGGCCGAAAATCACGACCGAGCATCTGGAGTGAGTTCTTTACCCCCCTTAGGCCTACAGTCTTCGAAGGTCGCAATGGCGACCGCAGTCCCGCTAGCCTAAACGGCTAGACGCTGCTGGGCCCGCCGTTCGGCGTCCCGCATGGCTCCCGGCAGGTCTTCCAGCCTCACCTCTTCCTCTGTCTGCAGGTAAAGGAACACGACCTCCTTGACCCTCTTGCCTGTAACCCTCTGGACTGCGTGGGCATATGCCCCTCCCTGCAGTCGATAGGGCACAGAGGGGTCGGATTCCTCCGACGGGTCGACCCTATCGGTCTTGTAGTCGACTACCACAATCCCGTCTCCCTCCTCAAAGAGCAGGTCGATAATGCCGTACAGGGAACCGCCGCCCGCCGCGGCCGCGACCGGGACCTCGCGCCACAGGCGGCCGGTCGCAACCGCTCTGCGAACGATCTCGCTCGCAACCGCTCTGCGGCAGAGCACGGCTATATCTTCCTCAAGATGGGGTATGCCTTCGACCGAGGCTTGCACACGTGCCTGATCGTCGATGCCATCTCCCGTGGCCAGATCGATCGATTGCATCACGGCGTGGACCGCCTTCCCGAGCGCCGTACCTGCCCGGCCCCGCCTCCAGGGCTCGTCGGTCTCCTGTTCAGCCTTTTCCTCTTCGCCGCCTTCTCTCAGCGCCGTGGCGGCGACGGAGGAAGGGCGACGCATCTTGTCTATCAGCTTTTCGCGCTTGCTCTGCCAGTGGTCGCGGGCCGCTAGGGAATGCTCCTCTTGCACCGCGGTACCCTCAGGTTCTCGGTCTGGGTACGCCAGAGCCGCCTCGGCACTTGGACACAGCTTGACATGCTCCCAGAGTTCGGGGCTCTCGGCCATGTGGCCCGAGATTACCGCAGCAGCCGAGTCTTGGGCCCTGGGACTGCCCTGGCGCCTAAGGCTGACCACGAGGTGATCCCGGGCGCGGGTGGTAGCCACGTACATCAGCCGAACATGTTCGGCGGCAGCCATAAGGTTTTCGCGCTCCGCCATCACCTCGTAGCCCGCCGTGCCCACACGATCGGCTCCGGACCCGATGCCGACCTCGACGCTCCCCGTCTCCCGGTCGATGAGCACGCCCGGGCTACGCCCTCTCGGGTTCGAGTTAAGGCCGGTAAGGATCACGACCGGAAACTCAAGTCCCTTTGAGCCGTGGACGGTCATCACCCGGACTGCCTCCTCATCCGTCTCCGGCAGCGGCGCCTCCGTTACGCGGGCACCCTCTTCGATCTGGTCCTCAACCCAATCAACTAAGGCCCTAAGCGAGCCGCCGCCCACCTCTGCGAACTGCCTGGCCTGCTCGACCATGAAGCGATACCGCCGCCACCGCTCACGCATCCTTGGTTGACCCACCGCCGCTTCCATCAATCCCCTCTCGCGGATGAACCGGTCGACCACGACAGACGCGGGCTCCCAGACCCGTCTGTGGTGGAATTCGGCCAGCACGTCCATTCCCTCGCTCACTGTGCCCGCACCGCCCGGCGCTGAGACACTGAGATAGTCAAAGCCCCCGCAGGCCTCGTAGTGGCGGAGCAGGTCCACGTCGCTGCAGCCGAACGCGGGGGACCGAAGTGCCGCAACGATTGCCACTTGGTCCGAAGGGTCGTCTACGGCCCGCAAAAAGTTGAGCAGATCGCGGATCTCCTGGGTCTCGAACACGAGCGAAGCGCTCTCCAGCCGATAGGGGATTCTCAGGCGCGCAATTTCCCTTTCCAGGCTGGCAAGACCGGTCCGCGTCGGGATCAGGACGCAGATGTCCGAATAGGCTGCTGGCCTATAGACTTCGCTACCAGTCGACCCGGTGGCCTCTGCATCGAGGATCAGCCACTGCTGGTCGACGATCTGCGCAAGTAGGGAGACGATATCCCTGTGTTCCTCCCTGCGCACGGTATCCATCGGCCCCTCCACCCCAACGTCCCCGAGAGCCCACACGCGCGGACCGATGCCTCCGCCTGCATTACCGCTCCACCTCGGCGACATTTCCTCGTAGTGGGTCTGCACATATCCCCCTACGAAACCCTGACGATCCTCGCTCGCCATCCACTTTCCGAAGAGCCGGTTGACCCAGTCGGTGATCGGCCTGTGTGATCGGAAATTCTGTACCAGGCTTACCGTCCTCCCCCCTGACTGCTCCATGCGTTGCTGAAGTCTCCTCATCTGGGCCACGTCAGCACGGCGAAATCGGTAAATGGACTGCTTGGGATCTCCCACGACGAACAGCTTTCCCCCCACGGGGGTGATCCGATCCCAGACCGCGGGCCGGGACTCCTCCGCCGCCCCATCAGGAACCTGTTCGGCCAGGAACATCGCTATCTCGGCCTGTATGGGATCGGTGTCCTGGGCCTCGTCGATCAAAAGGTGCGAGAATCGGCGCCGGAAGTGATCCCGGACCTCGACGTCATCGCGGAGCATCTCATGAGCCCAGATGAGCAGGTCGTGAAACTCAGCGCGTCCCTCCGATCGGCGGCACCGGGCATAGTCGACAACGAAATCCCGCATGGCCCCGAGAATGGGTCCAAGTGCGGCCCTCTTGGCCACCTCAACCTGGACGCGTGCCTCCTCGTCCAACAATCTCAGCAGGTCCTTCAGGGCCCCACAGGCGTTGGCATCGGTCTGAGGGTCATGTCCCCAGTCCGACCTCCTTCCCCTGGTGGACTTCAGGGGCAGGACCCGCAGCAGGTGACGATAGGCAGTAGGCGAGCCGAACTGGGTCCCCGCCATTCTGCGGATCGTACCCAGCTTGCTCTTTACGTGGCGGTAAAGGGGATCTTCGCCGCCGAGGAGGGAGAATTCACAGAGCCTATCGAGCTCGGACCCTGCCTCTGAGATCCTGCGGGTGGCGCCGTCTCCCGGGGGTTCCGGCTCGTCAAAGGCGGCGTCCTGCAGGTCACCGTAGTTTCGGTGGAACTCGAGGGCCGTCTCCCTTAGCTGGCCCAGCTTAATGCCCAGCGACAGCGCAAGTGCAAGGTGACCGGCCAGGGGCGAATCCTCCTCGAGCGCCGCGTCCAGCCATTTCTTCCAAGCGTCGTTAAACTCTATCCCTGCGGCGATCTCGTCGGTTACCTCAAAGCCCGGAGGCAGACCCGCCTCCAGCGGCCTCTCGTGAAGCAGGGAAGCCGCGAAGGCGTGGAGGGTCTGGATGGCCGCCTGGTCCAGGTCGTCCACGCCCCGGCGGCAGTTGATCCGCTCGTGCTCGCTACGGGACTGGTCTTCTGCACCCTTTTCCAGCGCCTCCCGAGACCTGTCTCGCAGCTCGGCCGCGGCGGCCTCGGTGAAGGTGATCGCGGCCACCCTGTCGAGGGTCGCCGCGCCTGCGGCCACAAGGTTAACCAGCCTTTCCACCAGGCTGTGTGTCTTGCCCGTACCAGCGCTGGCCTCAACGAAGAGTGTCTCGTCCAACCGCTCTCCGATGATGCCGCGGGCCTCCTCGTCTACGGGAGCGAATCGGGCCGTGGAGGCAGTCACCGCTGTGCCTCCTCGTCTCCACCTGCTAGGTCCACATAGCCGGACAAGATGGGGTCGGCTCTCTTCGTATCCCAGATTTCCTGCCTGCGAGCCGGGCAGAGCGAATCGAAATCACAGAACCTGCAGTTGGCGCCTCCTCCCCTGTCCCGCCGGCCGGGATTAGCAGGGAACAGCCCGAGTCGAATACCCTCGACTATGGTCGAGATCCCCTCCCGGAACCTCCTGCTCGCCCGCTCGTCACCCATGTCCAGGTAGCCGCGCGGGGCAAACTGAAAGCCGCCGCGGGCTGTGGCGAACCAGTAGGCGGCCCGAACCCTGCCTGCGGCGGGCTCGATATTGCGCGCTGCAAGGGAGTAGATGCCCAGCTGGAGGCGCCTGCCTCGGTCGATGACATCATCCTCAAGTTCCCGGTACGAACGTGAGCCGCCCGTCTTATAGTCGATCACCAGGACGGATGACCCGTCGGCGCTTATGTCGAGCCGGTCGGCCATGCCACGAAAGCCGACCCGAGTACCGTCGGACAGTTCCATGACCGCCGGCGGGACTCCTTCAAAGCCGAAGGTAGCCTCTACCCGGATGCTCGCCGACCTGTGTTCTCCGCGCACCTGAGCGTCCTCTTCGAGGAATGTGTCAAGGTCAGCCTCTATGTCCTGCTTCTCCAGCTTCCACAGCATTCGCTTACCCGTAACGCCTCGCGACTCCGCAGCAGCGAACTCCTGCCTGGCGATCCCCATGATGCGGTCTCGAGCCTGCATACTCCATCCCTCGCCCGGCTCTGGCAAACTCCCCTCAGCCCCCACGTCCCGGATGAACCTCTCGAGGATCTTGTGAACTAGAGAACCGCGTTCAAGCGCGCTGATGGTCATGATCTCCTCGGGCGTTTCGACCGTACCCAGCCGCAGCACGTGTCCGAGAAAGTAGCGGAAGGGGCAGGCGGCCCAGCTCTCAAGGCTCGTGGCCGAAACCGCCGACCGATCCAGCTTTTCCCGGAACCTCGAGGTCGCAGCGGACGAAGACAGATTGCCGTCAAACTCGGTCAGCCTGCGGAGCCTCCGCTTCCGGACCATTCGGGCCGCCCTGGCGAGCGAACCGTCCAGCGCCAGCGGGTGGCGGGCCGGCGACCTGCCGGAGTTCCGCCACTGCAGGAGACGAGACAGATTGTAGTCTTGGGTGTCGGCCAGAGCCGCGTCCCCCGCACCCGCCAGGGCGTGGATCCCCGACTCCACGACCGTCAGCCAGTGGCGATCTTTCAGGTCTGCAATGTCGCTCGTGTGCACCGGGCGTCCCTCGAGAGCGGTCGCCTGCTCCAGGAACCAGCGCGAGGGATACGCCTTTGCTTCCGACGCGGCATCGACCGCCGGGTACGACAGGGTCCGCGCGGTAGACCCGGCAAGCGCGGACAGGTAGTCATAGCGCTCGGCGGCCGCCTGACGATCTATCCGCGACCTCCCGCTATAGCCGCGAAGGTCGGGTTCCGGAAGCAGGGGATCGGGGCGGACCGCAGGTGGCATCCTTCCCTCAATCAACCCGACCATCCACAATGCATCGAAATTCATGCCTGCCGCGTCTGTCAGGCTGGACAGGAATACTCCCTCACCGGTCGGGCCCAGACGTCCCCGCTGGACACTGAGGGAGTCCTCCACGGCCCGGCGAAACTCGCCAAGATCGGTTCCGGCCGTCACCTTATCCATTGCCGCCAGCTCCTCCACCCTACGGCGCACCTTGCCGAGGCCGTCACTGTCAACCATCTCCTCGGGCCCCCGGGGCTCCGACGACAGGTAGGTGTCCAGTAGCCGCAACGCCCACCCGCAGTGTTCCTTCCACGGCCTTTTGAATTCCGGGGGCTTGAGAGCTTCGGCCAAGTTCTCGACGAAGGAGAGTGCCTCGCGCGCCTCCGCCGCCTCTGCCCTCATTCCGTCGGTCCTACCCTGCGATGTCTCGCCGTCTTGCTCGCGGCGGTCGGCCTCCTCCAATAGCGACCTCTCGTAGCTCGTAAGGCGACTACGCCACTCGCGGAGGCTGCCGACTATACCCGCCTTCTTGGTAAGCCTGTCCCACCGGCTGGGGCTGAAGCCGGCCCGCCCCGTGCCCTGAACCTTGATCGGGCACCCGGTTAGCCAGGCCATGACTTCGGCCCTACCCAGCTCTCCACCTGACAGGCTGAGCAACCCGGCGAGGGTTCTACCCGCGGGGGTCTCGCCAAGGGTGGTACGGTCAGGTCCGGCCACGGGGACGCCAGCGAGCCTCAGCTCGGTCGGAATCAGCGTGGCATAGGGATTATCCGCACGATAAAGAATCGCCATCTTGTGGAAGGGAGTCCCCTTCTCCTCAGCCCCCTCGATTATGCGGCGGATCACCCATCTGATCTCCTCGTGGGCATTGGGCGCAATGTGAAGACGCGTCTCACCGGGCGGCAGGGCAGGCAGACCCTCCTTTTCTTCGACCGCCCCGTACTGGCCAGTGGCGGCTCCGAGTGTCTCGGCAAGTGTGAGCAACGGACCATCGGCCCTCTTGTCTCCGGTCGTTCCAAGCATGACTACGCAGCGGCCGTGCCGCGCCAGGGCCTTGATCAGCCTCGTCTCGGCGGGAGACGGGTTTCGCGGCAGGTAGAAGATGATCAGGCCAAGTTCCGATCCCGCTGCGGCACCCCCGACGCTCACCACCCCTGCAGCCGCCTCCGTCAGGTCCTCTTTTCTGTCGTACCACGTGCGTCTGGTTCTCTTGCGAAACAGGTGGTAAAGCCTTACGGTCTCCGCGCTGAGGCCGCCTCTACGCTCCAGCGCCAGCAGGACGCCTTCGTCCGAAGCTCGTAGCTCCCTGAAAGAGGTACGGAGGCTGTTCAGGGCAGCCGGATGGTCTCTCACCCGTTGCAGGGGCTGGCCAGCCTGATCGATGACCTCTCGCAGGAGGGCGCTCTCCAGCACTGCGGTCAGCGGCCCCCTCCCCTCCCTAGCCAGGTGTGGACCGCCTAGCATGTCAGAGATGCCCGGAATGTCAGTGAAGCGAACGTTGACAAAGTCGCTTCTACCCAACTCCTGGCGCAGGCTGAGACTGGAATACCGCGTAGGGGAAACGACGGTCACCGGCGCCAGGACATCATCGCTCTTGGCCCGTCTCACCAGCCGCCTCAGCTCTTCGGTGAGAGCCGGCGACCTCCTGGCGACCATCAAGCCCTCCACCACAGAGACCTCCCCGTCCATGCCCTCATCATACGATCTGGCACCTTGATCAGCTCCGCCGAGCATCATAGGCCTGCAGGATTCATGGGCGAGTTCATCTCCCCAGCAGTCCACCGGGGAATTGCTCGGCGACTGACGGGCTGCCTGTGGATGCCGGGAACGTCGCGGTTCCCCAAAGTGCTCGGGAGGCCCCCCGCCCCCGGGCCTCGCGTTTCAGCCGGATCCCTCTAGAGCCTGTTAAGGCCGTCCAGGGCCGCCGTCTTGTAGCACTCGGCGAGCGTCGGATAGTTGAACACCGTATCGAGGAAGTAGTCGACCGTCCCACCGAAGGTCAGGACCGCCTGGCCGATATGAACGATTTCGCTGGCTCCCTCTCCGATTATGTGCACCCCGAGAAGCTTCCTGGTCTCAAGGTGGAAGATCAGCTTTAGGAGGCCTGAAGTGTCGCCGATAATGTGGCTTCGCGCGATCTCACGGTAGTATGCCTTTCCAACCTCGTAAGGCACCCCCTGCTCGGTAAGCTCCTCCTCCGTGCGGCCGACCATCGATATCTCCGGTATGGTGAAGATGGCGAAGGGAAACAGCTCGGGCACATGGTGGGCTTCTCGTCCAAAGGCGTGGAGCGCAGCATATCTGCCCTGCTCCATGGATGTGGATGCCAGGGAGGGAAACCCTATTACATCCCCCACGGCGTAGATGTGCGGCACATCGGTCTGATAGTGCTCGTTGACGCTCAACCTGCCCTTATCGTCTGCCCCGATACCAGCGGCCTTAAGGTTCAGGGAGTCGGTGGCGCCCGTTCGACCCGCCGCATACAGCACCTTGTCTGCGGCGATCTGCTTGCCGCTGGCCAGCTTGATCCTCACGCCCGGGCGCTGTCCGTTTCCGGCACGTTCAATCCCCGTCACCTCCTCGCCGAGCCGCAAGATCGCTCGCTCCTGCCTGAGCTGATAGCTGAGGGACTCGATTATCTCCCCGTCCACGAACGGAAGAACCCGGTCGCGCTTGTCGACCAACGTCACCCTGACCCCGAGGGCTGCGAAGATGCAGGCATACTCGCATCCGATCACTCCAGCCCCAACGACCGCCATGGTTCTGGGCAGGTAGTCAAGGTCCATGATGTGCTCTGCTAGGAGGACCGTCCGGCCGTCGACGCCGGACTTGCCGTCGTCATATGATCCGCTGCCGGTGGCGATCACGATCCTTTCCGCCGTGACCCGGCGCTGAGCACCGCCATCAACCATGTCCAGATTCAGCTCGTGGGGACCGAGGAAGGTAGCACCCGCGGCCATGAGCTGCACGCCGTTTCTGTGGAGCTGGTCGCGGATGACCTCTATCTCGTTCCGCACCACGTGGTCCGTGCGGAATGTGAGATCCTCGATGCGAATGTGATCCTTGACGGTGTACGAGGCGCCGTAAACGCCCTTGAGACGGGCCCCCGACAGGTACAGGACCGCCTCGCGAAGGGACTTGCTGGGGATGGCCCCCGTGTTGATGCAGACGCCACCCACGACGGTCTTGCGCTCAGCGACCGCAACACTCTTACCCAGTTTTGCCGCCTGTATGGCCGCACGCTGACCGGCGGGGCCTGAGCCCACGACGAGCAGATCGTAGTCGAAGTTAGCCACCTTGGCCCTCACTTACTGCCGACGATGATCCTCTACGTCCGGTATACCAGCAGATCGGTGGAAAGGCTACCCGGTTTGTGACGAATTGTGGTTGCTGTTGCCAACTGAGACACGCATCGAATGCTGGTGGAGGTTCTCCTGGCGGATAACGCGGACCGGGCGACACCGGTCCTCAGGATCCGTATTGAGCGTACGGCGCGCGGCTCATGCCTTCCATAGACAAATGCTCCTGGTACCGATCAGCACGATGAACCAGACGTCGATCACAGCCCAGTAGGCCAGGCGAACCTGGCTCTGACCCTCTTCGCCAACGGTCAGGTCATCGAACCAGTTCCACGCGAACAGAATCGCGAGCACAACGGCCGCATAGAGCGCCACGTTGACCCAGACCTGGCTGGCCATTCCGGCTTCGCTGAGCGCTCTCTTCTCGATGTAGACATCCGCCAGGGCCAGTAATATGCCCGCGGCCATTATCCAGTTGAACACGTACCACATCGAGTCGACATTCACCGAGTCTTCGTAAAAGGCGCTGAGCACGAAGTGCAGCAGCACGGCGACGGCCATGAGCCCAAATACGATAGAGAGCGGCTTTCTGAGTTTCTCCACGGCTACCCCCGTCTCCGGCGCACGGTCACCGGTGCGATGAGCGATCGGTTCAATGGTGGGCATATTCGCCCAGCAAGGTCAATCGCCGGTCCGGCACACGCTTGGACACCATCGTCTCCGGCCCGGTCCGTCTGGCCAGCCTGGTCCCTCACGCCTGACGCCTTCTAGGAACATCAACCCGCCGCACACCAGCGCCGCCGATCACAACTGCGCCGCGGCCGTGCCCCGTATTCGGTAATGAGCCCAGCCCGTGCCCACCATGCATGAAGGTTTCAGGAATCCGGGCGAGTTCCATACGACGCAGGGTTGGGCATGATTCTACGCTCCGATAAACTGGCCCGAACGTCTACAGGCGAGCTGGACACGCGTGGGGGAATAGCATGATCGTCAGCACCACTGACTCCATACCCGGCCGAGAAATCGACGAGATCCTGGGCCTTGCTCGGGGCAACGTGGTGCGGACCAAGCACATAGGCCGCGACATCCAGGCCGCACTGAGGAGCCTGGTCGGAGGCGAGGTAGGCGGTTACACCGAGATGCTCAGCGAGGCACGCGAACATGCAACGAGGTTAATGATCCGGGATGCCGAGGACCTCGGCGCCGACGCTCTCGTGAACATACGCTACACGACCAGCGCCGTAGCCTCTGGTATGTCCGAAATTCTCGCCTACGGCACCGCAGTCAGGCTCAGGTAACCCCGGGTCCACGGCATTTGCTCGGAGGGACGCGGCGCTTCGGGTCTCCCGGCCGGATACCCCATTTATTCGACGTTGGCTACCGTAAGAGTATACGAGCCCGTTCCCGCTCCCCACGATCCGGAGACCACAACGTAGTACCTGCCCGAGCCGGGTGCCTCCCAGTCGAACTGGGTCGGCTCAAAGCCCCCGTGGTCGATGTAGACGAGTTCGCGTAGGTCGGCATCTACGATCGCCATCGCCGCGCCGGCCAGTGTCCCCGTGGCCACATCTATGCGGTAAAGCTCAGCCGACACGGCCTCAAAGGCAAATGCGTCTGAGTCGCCATCGTAGTCGAGTGTGCCCTCGACGGCCTCACCAAGAGCTATCGAGGTGGCCTTCTCAAACGAGTTGGCATGATCGTCGGAGATATCAGCGGCGGTAACCGCCAGGGTGTAGGAACCGGTGCCATCTCCGAAGGGACTCGACACCTCGACGTAGTATTCGCCCGCGGCCGGGGCCATCCAGACGATACGTGAGCCCGTAGCTTCCCCATGGTCGTCGTTATACGTGATCTGAAACAGGCCGGCCTGGTCCTGTGACAGATCGGCCTGATAGAGCATCACCATGGAGTCCGCCAACGTTCCCAGGGCCACGTCTATCTGGTAGAACTCTCCCTCCTCGGCCTGGAAGGCAAAGAAATCGACGTCGAACGTGTAGTCCAGCCCCGCGTCTACGGGCTCGCCCACCGATATCAACGTCGCCTGCTCGAATGAGTCGGCGTGATCGTCGGATTGCCCCGACATGGATCCCTGATCCATGTCTATGGACGGGCCGCCCAGGCCTTCGGGCGACGGGGTGATGGCCAGATAGCAGCCGGCTGCGTCCAAGACCGCTAGGGTCTGTTGCGGGAGGTCTTCCCTGACCTGCTCCAAGGCCAGGGCTGCCGCCACGAACTCCGGGCCGAAGAACTCCCCGAATTCGCCCTGCACGAACTCGATCAGCAGAGCCTCTTTCTCCTCATCGGTCTTGTCGGGATCAAGGCCTACCTCGAACGATGTCGGGAGGATCTTCTCGAAGAGCAGTGTAAACATTGCCTCAAGGAATGAATCGGAACCGGGGCGAGCCTCGGCGCTGTCGCGCAGGGCCTTGATTACCCCCAGCTGAGCCTCGTGATATGCCTTCAGATCCGGCGGCGGCTTGAGTTGGCCGTATGCACTCAACACGGCCTCGAACATCCCTCCGACCTGCCCCCATGTAATGTCCCCTCCGCTGCCGGCCGCAAGGGGATCGACCGCCAGTGTCGCGTCCAGGGCGGCGGTGACCGTCCGGCACTGCATGGCATAGTCGTCGATCCCCAAAGTCGCAGCAGGCGTCGGCGTGTCGGCAGGCACGGGCGTCGCGGTAGGCGTGGGAGCCGGCGTGGGTGTGTCTACCTGCACAGGAGTCGGGGTCGGGATTGCAGTCGGCACAGGCGTGTAGGTAGGCGTGGGAGCCGGCGTGTCCGCGGGCACTGGCGCCGGTGTTTCGGCCGGGTCTCCGTTTCCGCATGCCGCCGAAATAGCGACAGCTAGCAGGCACGCCAGTAGAGCCGCACCAAGCACCATCCGGCGTCCAAACCTGATGCTGGTCACGAAGCTGGCGGATCGCGGTCTCACGTGTCTAATATCTCCCCTCTAAAACCACTGTATGGCTGAATGCATGCTCCGATGTGTCGGCTCGGGGGCGAGGCGGACCGCATTCCAAATCGGCCTGAGCCACCGGGGGATGAATGTCCCAGGGTCAACATCGCCCATACCTAGCTGCGAAAGCCAGTCCGCCGGTCCATTGTAAGCGGGCCGTCTCCTTGGACGCTCTCTGCGTACAGACTGGCCCGAAGCTTGCGGCAAACTGATCGCGTTCTCCGAGCCGACGCAAGCCCGACGGAGGGTGCCCGATCTTGCATCCGTCCGCTGCCGAATTGCCGTAGAGGTCTGCGGCCGCGGTCGCGTAGACCGGTCCCTGCTCGCGCCCTGGGTGCAGTGTTTCCTGCCGGGCCGCGAACTCCCAGTAGCATCCGTCTTGAGCAATGCCTCATATCAACGAATACGCTAGACGATGCTCCTTGGTTACGTGCCGAGGCAGGCGATCACCGAGCTGAGGGGGTATATAGAGCAGGGAGACCAAGTCTTGGGCTGCTGCGCCCAGCATGGGGACAAAGTCCGGTGGCACAGTGAAGTGTGGTGGAGTCTGCCATCAGAATTGCGCGTCAGCATCCTGCAATGAAGGGGCACCTGGACGGCGCATGGCGACTGCCGACACCCGTAACGATCGCCCTGCCGGCCCTGGCCTTCTCGGCACCCCCTGCAACTGCGCCCGAATCCCCGGGCAGCGTGTTTCTCCCTTCATAGATCCGGCGCGTATGCACTCAAAGTCCCGGCCGCCAAGGCGTGACTGTAGGCGCCGCGACATCTACAATGCGGGCGTGATCCGGTGACGAAATGCCATACGGGGGGAGTCGACCATGGATCCAGTGCAGCAGCGCCTGCGCATGATGGCTTGTGTGGACAAGAGTTGGCGGCTGGCAGCCGTCGGCGTGATCGCTGCCGTGGCTCTGGCGTGCGCCGGCCCAGCAGCCAGCACCCCCGATCCTGAGGAACCGGCTGTCCAGAAGACCCCGACAGCCACTACACTCGAGCCTGCGAGGGACTTCGATAACGCGCCGGACCTTAAGTCCTCCCGTGAGCGATTTGCCGTCATACGTCTGGCAGACGGGCGGCTGCTTGCGGTGGGGGGGCGCGCTCGTGGACTGGGCGGTCTCGAGGCCGGCAACTTCAACGAGACCGCCGAATTGCTCGACCCCAAGACGCTGGAGTGGACTCTTACCGGGCCCCTCGAGCACAAGCGAAGGTCTCCAGCTCTCATCCAGCTCAGCGACGGGCGAGTCCTAGCTGTCGGCGGCACGAACGAACACCACAGGCCGATGGCCTCGGTCGAAGTCTGGAGCCCCGGCGATGGCGAGTGGTCGCCAGCCTCAGACATGAATGCAGCCCGCGATTCGATGGGAGCTATCGCTCTGCGAGACGGGCGGGTCCTGGTCACAGGGGGCGCAGGCTTCGACGAAGATGAAAGCTTGGTCCCCTCGATCGCCAGTTGCGAGATCTACGACCCGGGCACCGGCGAGTGGAGTACCGCTGCCCCGATGTCCGAGGCAAGGGTCAACCACACAGCCACCTTGCTGGCCGACGGTAGGGTGCTGGTGGTAGGTGGCGGCGAGGAGGACTCCTACTCGAACACGGCGGAGGTATACGATCCGGGAGAGGACACATGGACTTTGGCCGCCCCGCTGGCCGTCAGCAGGGCCTTTCACACGGCCACGCTGCTGACAGACGGTAGAGTCCTGGTGGTCGGCGGCAGGGGCAAGAGGACCCTAGCGGAGATCTACGATCCGGCCTCGAACATGTGGGAAACGGTGGGGGAAACGGAACTGCCCCGCGCAGAGCACGCTGCCACCCTGCTTAGCGACGGGCGGGTGCTGGTCACAGGGGGCATCGGACATCTGGCCTCGAGTGAGGTATTCGACCCTTCGACTCAGGAGTGGAGTACCGTGGGCTCCCTGAGGACAGGCCGGTACCGGCACGGTGCGGTCAGGCTCACAGATGGAAGGATCCTTGTTATGGGTGGCACAGGAAGCGAGGGCATACTGGCCTCGGCTGAGGTGCTGACCTCGGTCGGCTACGCGTCCCCGACAGCCGACGGATCGACCGGCGAGCGCCCTACGCCCCTGCCCGATCCGACGCCAACCCGCATGCCCACCCCGGAGCCCACTCCGACCGAGGAGCCTGCGATCGATGAGGCCGCCCTTGAGTTCGCAGAGCCCGTCGATGCCGATCCGGGGATCGGAAAGACGTCCGTAGAATTGGCGACCCCCGTAAGACTGGGCATTGGCCAGGAGATCAGCAGCCCCTTGGGTCCAGGCGGCCTTATCGTCGAGTTCCTCGGGGTGGTCGAGGACACCCGATGCCCCGTTGGTGAGACGTGTGCGGAGCCCGGACGTGCCGTGATCCGGGTCAAGCTAAGGGTGCCGGCCGGCCCCTTGGGTGAGTCTGAGATCGCGCTCGAAGGCGGCCAAACCGCGCCGACGGTCCAAAAGTTCGGTCGTTACTCTCTGGTATTCCTTGCTCTTGAGCCCGAGCCGGCCGCCGGAGTCGATCTGGACCCTGATGAGGCGATCGCCATACTGGCGGTGATCCAGCCCGGTCGTTGACCCCAACCCCGTTCAAGATGCCGGCCTTGAGCCGGCGCGATCTCCGCGATCTGCTGGACGGGCTTCCGAGGGTTCGCATCGCTGCCATTCCGACGCCCCTGCAGGAGGCGGAAAACCTCTCGCGTGAGTTGGGCGTAAGGGTGCTGATCAAGCGCGACGACCTGACAGGTCTGGTCCTCGGGGGCAACAAGGTCAGGCACATGGACTTTTGCATGGCCGACGCCCTGGAAAAGGGCGCCGACGTGTCGGTAAACGTCAACGCCTGGATGTCCAACAACTCGCGCATCATCGGCGCGGCGTCCAGGAAAGTTGGCATGGACTACGTGTGCATCGCGCCCGGGAGCGCGGGCAGGCCCCTCCAGGGCAACCTGCTCATCCAGAGCCTCTTCGGTGCCGAGCTACACCTGCTGGACACCACCGACACAGAGGAGGTCGCAGGTTACGTCGAGGAGATAGAGAGCCGGCTGAGGGATGAGGGCCGGGTTCCCTACAACCATCTGAGGGAGCACATGTCCCGCTCGTCCGCCGTGATCTCGTACATGGACACTTCTCTGGAGATAGCCGATCAACTCGATGACCTGGGGGTTGGCGAAGCCAAGGTCTACATCGCGAGCGGCGGAGCGCAGGGCGGCCTCCAGATAGCTTCGAACGCACTGGGCCTAGGGTGGCAGGTGAACGGCTTTTTGGTCGGAACACCTGAAGAGTCGTTCGTTGACATGGTCACCTGGTCGAACAATGCCCTCAGGCACCTGGGATTCCAGGAGCGCATCGGCTGGGAGGACGTGGTCCAGATAGGCGACTACGTCGGGCCCGGATACGCAAGGCTGAGTCCCGCCTGCGCCGAAGCGATTAGGATGCTGGCTAGACTCGAGGGGATACTGCTCGACCCCGTATACACGGGCAAGGTCATGGCCGGCCTCATCGATCACGCACGCACAGGCGTGCTGGGGCCTGGCGACACCGCGCTCTTCGTACACACCGGGGGGCTGCCCGAACTGTTCAACTTCGCCGAGGAACTCCAAGGTCCGTAGGCGGTTGCGCAGACTGGAAGGTGTCTGTAGTGTCTTTAGGCGTTGCGCGACCCGTTCGGTCGCTATCGGACGGCGGCATACGGGCAGCGGATCGAAACCTCAGGTGGGAGGCCTCTTAGATGGGAGTCACGCTCAATCACACAGGGTTCGTCGTTACCGACATTGAGAAGGCCATCGAGTTCTACTGCGATGGGATCGGTCTTTCGGTCAGGTTCCAGGTCGAAGCCGGCGGTGCAGAGCTGTCCCAGCTTCTCGGCTATGGGGAAGTTCAGGTCAAGGCGGCGTTTGTGGGCGGAATCGACGGCCATTCCCTGGAGATAATCGAGTACGTCAATCCCAAGTCCGAGGAACGCGACGCGGCAGAGCAGCACAGAAGGAACGTCACCGGAGCGGCACACCTGTCGTTCAACGTCAAGAGCATCGACGAGGTGCTGGCCCGGATAGAGCCCATGGGCGCGAAGGTCAACAACCCTCCGGTCGAGCTAGTCGCAGGCCTGCGCAGCGTCTACCTGCAGGATCCCTGGGGCAACTGGGTCGAGCTGGACGAGGACGTGGTTCACAACGAACAGCAATTCGTCGTCCACCAGCGCACATCGATAAATCCCGCTCCTGGCGACCTCCGCCTCTAGGACGCCGCAGGGCCCCGGGGTCGCCTCACGCGTCGACCGACATGCGATCGACGGCGGCCTCGTCCAGTTCTATGCCGAGGCCCGGCCCCTCCGGCAGGGTTGCCACCCCGCCGAGCCTGGAGATGGGCCTTGCGAGAATGGTTGAGGGGTCTCCCGAGAATTCCTCCGAGTACTCGTGCGGACGTACCGCGTCGATCAAGGTGCTGTACAGATGCAGGCTCGCTGCGCTGGCGATGCCAGCGGTCGGGCAGTGGGGCATGACCTCCTTGCCACGGATCCTTGCCACCTCGTAGATGCGTGCCGACTCGGTGATGCCTCCGGCCAGAACCACGTCGGGCTGGAGTATGTCCGGATCTGCCAGCTCTATCAGGTCGCGAAACTGCCAGCGCGTGTGCTGCTGCTCTCCGAACGAGACCGGGAGGTCCAGCGCCTGCACCACCTTCCTTAGACCGGGCATGTCGTGCTGGGGTACCGGCTCCTCGAAGTGGGCGGCTCCCATCTCCTCGAGCGCCCTGCCCTGTTTGACGGCGGTCGAAGCGGTATAGCCATTGTTCGCGTCGAAGCTGAGCGCAACCTCGTCCGGGAGAAAGTCCCTGCAGGCCGTGAAGCGCAGAAGGTCCGCCTGCGGATCGCGGTCGATACGATCGGAGTTCCAGTCCATGCGAACCTTGAAGGCGCGGAAACCCTCCTCAAGGCCGCGCTGGACCGTCTCGAGCATCTGCTCCGGGCTCTTTTCCCAGCCCATTCCTGTGCTCAGGTATAGCGGTATCGTCCCCGTCGCCGCCCCACCGAGCAGCTCGTGGATGGGCCGGCCGGCGGCCTTGCCCGCGATGTCCCACAGAGCTATGTCGATGGCGCCTATCGCCGCCGTCTGCAGGCCCATCGGCCCGTAGCGCGTTGTCGCGTAGAACATGTCGTCCCAGCGCCTTGCCGTAAGCGTGGGGTCCTTTCCGACAACGATGGGTGCCAGCAGGTCGTCTATGAATCGCTTTACGACGCCGGGGGCCAGGACGTAGCACTCCCCTAGGCCCATCAGGCCCTGGTCCGTGTACACCCTCACCAGCAACTGGCCAGTGTTGAGAGGTGTCGTTACGACCGACGTGACCTTCAGCGTACCGGGCCCCTCATCTCTCAACGGTACCGACGGCGGCGGGGGAGCCGGACCGGGCGGACTCGTACGCTGCGTCGATTACGCTGAGCACGTCCACGGCCGCCTGCGCCGGTATCGGGGGCTCGCGCCCCGAGGCCAGGGAGTCCACCCAGTCCCGCATCTGCAGCCGGTACATCTGGTTGTAGTCGGGGAGCGTGGGAGTGATCCTTGACTGGGTCTCGTACTCGGCCACAACGTCGCTCTGCACGTCCAGGATCTCAGAGGGCCACTCGCTCCTAATCCTTCCACGCGTGCCGAAGACCTCCAAGAAGTCGAATGGCCGTGAGAGGCTAGCAGAAACCGTCACGCTCGCGGTCAGGCCGCCCTCGAACACGATCGTAAAGGCTGTGTCGCGGTCGGCCCCGGTCTCCGGGTGCCAGCGCGTCTCGGCGTGCACCCTGACCGGGCGAACGCCGCTCACCCAGAGCACCTGATCGACTATGTGCACGCCGTGCCAGCGAAGCTGCCCCCCACCAAACTCCATGCGCGAGGGCCAGTTCTCAAGCGCCGTCGCCGACTTGCAGGCAAGCGTCTGGACAGGCTCTCCCACGGCCCCGCCAAGAATCAGTTCGCGCGCCCTCATCCGTCCCGGGTTATAGCGCATGCAGTAACCGACCATCACGCTGGCCCCGGCGGCGGCGGCCGCGTCGCGTATCAGGGCCGCCTCGGCCGCGTTTATCCCGGCGGGCTTTTCGACGAACAGATCGGCTCCCGATTCGAGGACGGCCACCGAGGCTTCGGCCAGGAGGTGATGCGGAAGCGACACCATTGCAGCGTCAAGGCCTTCGCACTGGAGCATCCGGCGATAGTCGGAGTGGACACCTGAATATCCCCACTGCACCGCCGTGCGGGCCGCCGCGGCCTCGTCCACATCCGCGCAGGCGACCAGCTCCACCCCCTCTATGGGGGCCATCGCCGCGGATAGCCGGGTGCGCCCGTGATGGCCGCAGCCGATCAATCCTATTCTCATGCCCCCATCCTGCCGGGGACATCAGCTGGCAACGCCCGGCTGGCTGTCACCGGGCCGGCTCCACGATGTCGTGAATCCGATCGCCCTCGAGGTCCCGAATGGTCTGCACCACTCCGCTGGGCCAGTAGATCACGATCTCTTCGACCGAGGTCGCCTGCCCGAGGCCGAACTCAAGATCGATGCTGTCCATCGAAAGATAGCTCGAGCCAGCTCGGACCTCCTGCACCTGAACCACGTCGCTCCCCTCCGCCCGCAGGTACACTCTTGCCCCGATGCCGTCTGCGTTACTGCCCGTACCGTCAATCGCCATGCGTCCGGTCAGCCGAATCGTGATCCAGTGATTGGTGCCACCACCATTTATCCAGATGAAGACCGGACCAGGGATCTGACTGATCGTGCTCTCCCTGCCCTCCCATACGGGACCGCTGCTGTTGGTTGCGATCAGGTCTACATAGCCATCGCCGTTGAGGTCGCCGTGCACCACAGACTTGCCGTTTTCGTGGAAACGGTTGGATATCTTGCGGCTCCTCATGGTGAAGATCGAGTCGGGATCGTCGATGCCATCGTACTGCACGCCGAGCACGTCGAGCACCCTGGCGCGGATGGTGACGTCCTCAAAGCCTCCCGCTCCGTCTCCCCGCATCAGGCGGCCCGCGCCCGGGAACGCATCTCCTCCCGGACCCTGCCCGGAGGCGACGATCGAACCCAGCCAATAGAGATCCTGGTCACCATCGTTGTCGAAATCGAAGAAGGTCGCGCCAAAACCGAAATCATAGGCGGCAAGGCCCGACAGCACGGGCTGCAGGGGATCGATCCTGGAGGGGTCCAGCGATTCGGGCGGCATGTAGGGGCTGGGTATCACGCGTGTCGACGGCGCGACGTCGTAGAGAAGTGGGACGGTGCCGACCCCCTCTATGTCGACGGTGCCGTCGTTTCGCAAAAGGTAGTGCTGGCACGTTCCCCAGCTGAAGCGCTGGTGATATTCGCAAGAGCCGCTTGGGCCGCGCATGGGTGGCCGGGTGTTGGGGTGGTACCCGATGTTGGTGACAAAGACGTCCAGGTCCGCGTCCAGATCGATATCGCCGATCGCAAAGCCCATCCATGCTCCCACCTTGTCGATCCCTATTGCGTGGGCCACCTCAGTAAACCTGACCCCCGACCCGTCCGAGTCGTTGCGCATGATCTTGAGGCGGTCTCCATCGCTCGCGATCCACAGGTCGGGATCTCCGTCGTCATCGTGGTCAAAGAAAAAGGCGGCGTGCGTCTGGGCGGTGGGCTCCCCGATCACGTTGCCGGCGTCGTCTAGCCAGGTGGGGTCCCACCCCTCGTACCATTCCCCGGTCGCCGGATCCTCGAACATTATTGGCTTGCCCGTCGGATCCCGCATCACTATCTCCCTGCCCCTGACCCCCGCCTCTGCCGCTATCTCCGTGAATGTGATATCTCCGGTGTTCAGGTAGAGCACGTCGTAGTGGCCGGGGTGGTTGCCCGAGGCGAAATCGCGAAAGTCGTGCGCCATCAGGTTGCCGACGAAAATGTCCAGGTAGCCGTCAAGGTTGATGTCAGCGCATGCGACGGAGGTGGCGGAGCGCATGTTGACCAGATCGCCGAAGGCCTCCTCGGTCACGTCTGTGAAGGACCCGTCTCCGTTGTTTCGGAACAGCGAGTCGGCGATGCCGTCCTGGGGGCCGTAGGAGCGAAAGTCAAGCTGGTCCTTGGGGTCGCCCCATGCCCCCACATAAAGGTCCTGAAACCCGTCATTATCCAGGTCGCAGGCCACCGCGCCGGTGCTATGGCTGCTCTTGGCGGCAACGCCGGCCTCAGGTGCCACGTCCGTAAAGGCACCGTCCCCGTCGTTGCGAAACAGCTTGTTTGTATTGCCGCCTTCGGTCGTCAAATAGAAATCGAGATCCCCATCTCGGTCAAAATCGAAGATCACGACGCCAGGCCGGTCGTTCCAGATGCGCCAGTCGTTACCCATCGCCTCCTCGGAAATGTTGGTGAAGGGCGTGACCAGTTCTGAGGTCGTGGCCTCCGCTTCCGTGGGCGCCAGGCGCTTGGGCTCACCGCGGAGCACCTCCGCACCGTCGGCGGTCCGCCTGGTGTCATCCACGACGGACGAATCGATCCTGTCTTCACCACTTTCCACCCGCTGACCGGTCTGCGCATCAATGCACACGCCCTGCACACAGACCACCTGCGGCGTGACGTCTATCTCGAGCGAGGGCACAGTGACCGTGGCGGGCCGTTCGCCGCCATCGCCACAGGCGGCAAAGGCGGCAAGGGCGGCAAGGGCGGCAAGGGCGGCAAGGGCGGCAAGGGCGGCGCAGCCTACCACCACAGCCGCAGCCAGGGCTACCCGCGCCGAGCGAAGGCTCATCGCCGATGTGTACCTGGAGGGTCGACCTGGTGTCATGTACCGAGTTTACGAGACCGATGCAGATCCTAGGATCGCAAAAACATGGGCCCGGGCGGGTGCCCGGGCCCATTCATCCGAATCAGGATCTGAGATCAGCCCTCGGAGCGGGACAGTTTCGGATCGAGCATGTCCCTGAGGTTGTCACCCATTACGTTGATGGCAAGCACCGTGATCGTCAGGAATCCGCCCGGGATCCCAACTACCCACAGGGCCTGTGAGATCGTCCTGCGACCGTCGGCCATCATCGAGCCCCACGCCGGCGTCTCCGGATCAATGCCCGCACCAAGGAAGCTCAGGATCGCCTCGGTCAGGATCGCTCCGGCAACGATCAGCGTGCCGGTCACCATCAATGGCGCTATCGTCCCCGGGAACACGTGCCGGAACAATATGCGCGGCGTGCGGGCTCCTATGGCGCGCGCCGCCTCCACGTATACCTCCTCACGGAGGCTGAGCACAGACGAGCGCACCACCCTTACAGCACGTGGGAACACCACGAACCATATCGCAAAGATCACTATCGCAACGTTCCCGCCCACGATCGACACCAGTGCGATCGCAAGCAATATGTTGGGTATCGACATGATCGCGTCCATGATCCTCATAAGGATCAGGTCCGCAAAGTTAAAGTACCCGGCGATCAGGCCCAGTATCGCTGCGCTCAGCGCCGTCAGGGCACCGACCGCAAAGCCCACCGCAAGCGATATCCGTGCACCGTAGATCACGCGCGAGTACACATCACGACCCACAAAGTCGGTCCCGAACCAGTACTCACCGCTCGGTTCCTTAAGGCGGTTGGGGGGGTCGACTGCCGTCGGGTCCACCGTGCCCAGCACCGGGGCGAGCACCGCCAGAAGGCCCATGATCACAAGGACGATGAAGCCCACTATGAACATCGGGTGGCGACGCCACGTCCACTTGTACTTGGCCACGACCGCCTGCCATAGGGTATTCAGCCGGTCCTGCACCGAGGGCGGAGCAGGGACGAAGGTTTGGGGAGTCTGTATGTCCTGCTGCATTAGTACTTGATCCTCGGGTCAAACACTGCGTACGAGAGGTCGGTCAGAAGATTCACAACTACCTGCAGGACTGCCACTATGAGCATCGCCCCCTGGATAACCGGGTAGTCGCGCCGCACGATCGAGTCGACGATCAGCCGGCCGATGCCCGGCACCGCGAAGACCTGCTCGGTGACCACGATGCCCGCGAACAGCTCGGCGATCCCCCAGCCGACGACCGTCACTATCGGAAGGGCCGCGTTCTTTAGCGCGTGCCTGATCAGCACGCTCGCCTCGGCCAGACCCTTCGCCCTGGCCGTGCGGATGTAGTCCTCGCGTAGCACCTCGATCATCGTCGCCCTCGTCATCCTCACAAGGAACGCCCAGAAGATGATCGCAGTCGCAAGGCTCGGCAGGATCAGCCTGTGCAGGAACCGCCCGAAGTGCTCCTCTGGAGGCACGTATCCTGCCGCCGGGAACCACGACAGCTCAAGCGCAAACGCCTTTATAAGGAGGAACCCAAGGAAGAAGATCGGGATGGAAAAGCCGAGGGAACTGAATACCATTATCGACCTGTCGACCCAGGTGTTGGCCTTCCAGGCCGCCAGGACCCCCAGCGGTATTGAAATCGGTAACGTTAACAGCTCCGTCATGATGGCGATCGAGATCGTGGGGACAACCCGCTGCTCGATCAGCCTGATCACGGGAATCTTCGAGTTGATCGACTTGCCCAGGTCGCCCGAGAGAATATCCTTCAGGTAGATACCCAGCTGGGCGATTATGGGCCTGTCGAGTCCTAGGTCCTTGCGGATTGCCTCGATCTGCCACTGGGGCGCATCCTTACCGGCGATAATGGCGGCTGGATCGCCTCCAGACACCCTGAGCACGGCGAAGATGATCACCGCCAGTATGAACAGGACCGGTATCGAGGCCACTAGGCGCTGGAGTAGATACCTTTGCACCTCTACCTCCCAACTACTGACTAGGCGGAGCGATTCGGAAAGTGACTGTACGCGAACGGCATGGGCACCAAGACGATGCCATAGGTGTCCCGGTACACTACACAGCGGCCCGCCGGGGTGTCAACCCCACCTGAAGAATCTACGGATTCACATCCTTCCGCCCAGATCGGGCGCCCCGATGCTTGGCCAGCCTGTCTCCTGACCGGTCGGCCTTTCCCTTGGTCCAGCACATCGAAGTCCTGCGTGATAGGCCTAGTCTATCGGCCGAAAAGATCAACGAATTCCCGATTCCCGCTAAAGACGCTAACTGTCCCGTAAACACCCTCCTATCGGCGAGGCAGTCCGGCCCCTGCAGGTAGGAGGACGTCGACCCTCCTAAGGGGACCGTTGCCTCAGTTTGGGCCCTTTTGTTGCGGTAGTATCACACGATGTGTAATATACCCCGCAATATCTTGGGTGGATAAGCTCTCGAAGCACTATACATAGGGCTCTACGCCGCGATGAGACATCCCTATCCCCCGTCCCCACTTCGTTTCCGGACCAACACTTGAGAGAGCCGCTTACCTACCTTGACGCGGCCGAGATGGCCGGACTCATAGCCTGCGGCGAGCTGTCGCCGGTCGAACTCGTCCAGGCCCACTTCGACCGGATCGACGAGTTGAACGGCGATCTGAACGCCGTTGTCGTGACCGCGGCTGATGCCCTCGACAGGGCCAGGCAGGCCGAGCAGGCGGTGATGGACGGTCAGCCTCTCGGCCCGCTGCACGGGGTGCCGTTCACCATCAAGGACAGCATAGATGTCGCCGGCTACCCCACCACCAGCGGATCGCTCCTCACTCCCCGGACCAGGGCGATCACCGACGCACCGGTCGTGGCCCGAATCCTAGCCGCTGGAGGGGTGCTCCTGGGCAAGACCAACACCCCTGAATTCACGCTGTGGTGGGAAACCGACAACCGCGTATTCGGACGCACCAACAACCCGTGGAGCCAGGACCGCACAAGCGGCGGGTCCAGCGGCGGAGAGGCTGCTGCCATAGCGACAGGCATGTCACCACTGGGCATAGGAAGCGACTCGGGAGGCTCGATCCGGGTTCCGGCCGCGTACTGCAACATATTCGGCCTCAAGCCCACCCACGGCCGCGTGCCGATGACCGGCCACCTGCCCTACGCCCTCCTCCAGCACACTCACATCGGTCCGATGGCCAGGTCCGCCCGGGACATAGCCCTCGCCCTGAGCGTGATCGAGGGCACGGACGGGCGCGACCACTACGCCGTGCCGATGCCCCCCTCCCGAACTCCCGATCTCGGCGTATCGATCGCGCCGAAACGCATCGGCTACTACACCCAGGGTCCGGTCTCTCCCATTGCCGGCCAGGTGCAGGACACGGTGCGCAATGCCGCCGCGGCCCTCGAGTCGCTGGGGTGCGACGTCGAGGAGGTGGAACTGCCGTTCATGCGTGACGTCGACTCGCTAGGGGTGTCCGGAGCTATCGCCTCGGCGGAGGGCTTGGCGCATCTTCGGCCGCTCATTGAGGGCCGCGAGGACGAGCTCGCGGTGTCGATGCAGCGACGGATGGTCCTTCCGGCGCCGACCGGCCAGCAGCACGTCGCGGCACTGGCGACGCGTGAAGCCATTCGCTCCGGTTTCATGCAGTACTTCTCGGAGTTCGACCTGCTGCTATGTCCGGCGACGGCGGTGCCTGCTCCACCCCATGATTCTGCCGAGCTCGACGTGGATGGCGAGCTCACGCCCGGCAGGACTGCGCTTATGTGCACTGCAGTCTTCAACCTGACCGGCGCGCCGGCGATTTCGCTGCCGTTCGGCTGGAGCGCCGAAGGTCTGCCCATCGGCGTCCAGATCGTGGGGCGGCCATTCGACGAGGCAACGGTCATTCACGCTGGGGCCCAGCTCGCCGCCGCTGGCGGGGCACTAGCACGCAGACCGCCCCTGGACTAGGGCGGACCCCAATATATGAGGAGCACCCTTGGCCAGTTCCGATCCCGACGCACGTGAAGGACTAAAGCAGCGCATGCAGGAGGACGGGGTCGAGCTCGTTCTCGCCCAGTTCGTGGACATCCACGGCGCCGCAAAGGTCAAGATGGTGCCCGTAGCCCACCTTGACGACATCATCGATGACGGAGCGGGCTTTGCGGGCGCAGCGCTCGACGGTATGGGGCAGGGGCCTCACTCCCACGACATGCTGGCTCGCATTGACCTGGACACCTACACGCCGCTTCCCTGGCGACCGGGCGTGGCGCGGTTCGCATCGGATCTCTTCGTAGACGGCGAGCCGCATCCGTACTGCCCGCGCCAGAACCTGAAGCGCATCTTGAGCGAACTGCGGGACGAGGGCTACGCGTTCAACGTCGGCATCGAGCCCGAGCACTTCCTTGTAACCAGGCAGGGAGACGGCACGATCAAGATCCACGATCCGGACGGCGTGGACACCCTGGCCAAGCCCTGCTACGACTTCAAGGGGATTTCCAACGTCTTCGACTACCTCGGAGACCTGATGGGGGCAGTCAATTCGCTGGGCTGGGACGCATATCAGGCAGATCACGAAGACGCCAACGGTCAGTACGAGCTCAACTTCCACTACGCCGACGCGCTCGAGACAGCGGACCGCTACACCTTCTTCAAGATGATGACCAGCCAGTACGCCAAGAAATACGGCGCCGTGGCCACTCACATGCCCAAGCCGTTCGCGGATCGAACCGGAAACGGCGGCCACATCCACTTCCACTTGGCTGCGGCCGAGGACGACAGCAACGTCTTCGAGGGCGAGGCGGACGGACACGGCCTGGGCCTGTCGGAGACGGCCCTTCATTTCATAGGGGGCACTCTGGAGCATGCGCGGGCCCTCTGTGCGGTGACTTCGCCCACGGTCAACTGCTACAAGCGTCTTCAGACCGGCCATGCCGTCTTCGGCGCTCGCTCCGGATACACGTGGACGCCGGTCTTCATAACCTACGGCGACAACAACCGCACCCAGATGATCCGCACCGCCGGGCCCGGCCACCTGGAGGACCGCACCGTCTCTTCGGCATGCAATCCCTACCTGGCTTTCGCCGCATACGTCTCGGCGGGCATGGACGGCGTACGGCGCGGGCTCGACCCTGGCGATGCCAACACCGGCAACATGTATGAACTGTCCACAGACGAGCTCAAGGCGCGACGCGTCAGGACGCTTCCCCAGTCCCTGCCAGAGGCACTGGAGGAACTGTCCGGAGACCAGGTCGTGAAGGACGCACTCGGACCGATCTACGACGAGTTCATGAGGGTCAAATCGGGGGAATGGAGCTCCTACCACGGCCAGATCACCCGGTGGGAGATCGATAGATACCTGACGATGTTCTAGTCCCATGTCCTTTCTGATCCCCTGCCCCAACTGTGGGTCACGCCCGGTCGAGGAGTTCAGGTTCGGTGGAGAGATGCTCTCTCGGCCTAGTCCACAGGCATCTGAGCGGGACTGGGCCTCCTACTTCTATTCGCGGCGCAACGTGGCGGGCGAGCAGAACGAGTGGTGGTACCACAAGTTCGGATGCCGTCGCTGGCTGATCGCAGAGCGCGACACCGTCTCCAACAGCGTATCGACATCCCGATGGCCGCAGCAGCGGCACACCGGCGGCTAGATGGCCGGCGAGATGAGGAACGGCCGGGGGCCGGGTCTCCATATCGACCGCGGGCAGAGCATCGGCTTCACCTTTGACGGACATCGCATAGAGGGCTATGCAGGCGACACGATCGGCTCGGCGCTTGCCGGGGCCGGAATGAGAACGATGTCCCGCAGCTTTAAATACCATCGGCCAAGGGGCCTGCTCTGCGTGGCCGGTCGGTGTCCCAACTGCCTGATGACAGTCGACGGCACTCCCAACGTACGCGCCTGTACGACTCCGGCGGTTGATGGGATGGTGGTCCGGTCGCAAAACGTCTGGCCATCGGTTGGGCTTGACGCCATGTCGGTGCTGGACAGCGCGGAGAAGGTCCTACCCGTGGGCTTTTACTACAAGGCGATGCACAAGCCCAAGGCACTCTGGGAGGCTGCCAGACCCATCATCCGAAGGGCCGGGGGATTGGGCAGCATCAACCCTGAATCCGACCATCACCCGGCCTTTGGCCACCGATCGGTGCATGTGGACGTCATGGTAGTCGGCGGTGGCGATTCCGGCACCGCCGCGGCGGCGGCGGCGGCAGGCGGCGGCTCAAGGGTAGCGCTCGTGGACGACCAGCCGAAGATCGGCGCCGGCCGACGGCCAGCCGAGGCCGACGCACTTGCCTCCCTTCTGGCCGACCCCTTGATCGAGGTCTGGAGCGGCTCGACCGCCTTCGGATTCTATTCCGACAATCTGGTGACCGTGCTAAGCGAGGGCGAGGTCCTGACGGTCCGGGCCGGCCGGGTAGTACTGGCGACCGGGGCCCACGAGGTGCCGTTCCTGTTCCCGGGCAACGACCTTCCGGGCCTGATGCTCGCCTCCGGAGCCCTTCGCCTTATGCGCATGTACGGCGTCCTTCCGGGCCGACGCGCAGTGGTTGCTACTCTCGACGAGTCCGGATATGAAGCCGCCGCAGAGCTCGCCGAGGCCGGCGTCGAGGTCGCAGCCATCCTGGATGCCAGAAGTTCGGGGACAACTGCCCCCCTGTCGGTTGCACCGGCGATCAGGGTTGAGACCGGTGCATCGCTGGTCGGCGCTGCGGGTCGCGGCAGGGTCAAGGGCGCAGTATTCGCCGATAGCGACGGGCGGAACAACGGCATCCGCTGCGACCTACTGGTCATGGCTGGCAGGCTCCAGCCCACGGCACAGCTGGCCCTGCAGGCCGGCTGCGCGACAAGGTACGACGCAGGCATGGGGGCCATCGTGCCGACCGACCCTCCTGACGGCGTATATCTCGCAGGCCGCCTGATAGGGACCCAGGATCCTCAGGACGCCGCCGAGGAGGGAAGGCAACGGGGCGCCGCGGCAGCGATGGGCCTACCGCAGCCTTCCAGTGCTGCCGGTCAAGACCCCTGCCAAGCCCCTAGTAAAGTCCAAAACAACGGGCGCTCGGGCAAGATCTTCGTGTGTCCTTGCGAGGACGTAACGGTTGGTGACCTGAGACGGGCTACGGCGGAGGGTTTTGGAGACATCCAGATACTCAAGCGCTACAGTACCGCGACGATGGGCCCCTGCCAGGGTGGAATGTGCCTGCGGAATTTTTCGGAGACGGCGGCCGCGACTACCGACAGCTCCGTAGCGGGGTTGGGCCTCATCACCATGCGTCCTCCGTCGGCGCCAGTGCCCCTGGGTGCACTGGCAGGTCCCGGCCACCTGCCGGTCAAGACCACCGCCCTGCACCACAGGCACCTCTCTCTCGGCGCAAGGATGGCCGACGCCGGAGGATGGCAGCGTCCCCACAGTTACGGAGACCCTCACGGCGAGGCCATTGCGGTGCGAGAACGGGTCGGCATCATCGACGTCAGCACCCTGGGGAAGCTGGACGTGCGCGGAACGGACGCTCCGAGGCTGCTGGACTTTCTGTATGCCAACGTCATGTCGAACCTGAGGGTCGGGCGCGTCCGCTACGGCGTGATGTGTCTGGAGGATGGGACCGCACTGGACGACGGGACGGTGACTCGCCTGGACGATGGCAGGTATCTGGTGACAACCACCACCGGCAACGTCGAGATGATCGAGCAATGGTGCAAGTGGTGGATGGAGTCCGAGGGAGCCCTGGATGTCCAGATGGCCGATGTCACATCGGGCCTGGCGGCAATCAACGTCGCCGGACCCCTTGCACGCCAGACGCTCTGGCGCCTGACCGACGCCAACCTCTCGCCAGAGGCCTTCCGGTACATGCGAGCCGCCCAGGCCAGCGTCGCGGGGGTGCCGGCGATCCTTCTGCGCATAGGCTTCGTGGGAGAAACCGGCTGGGAGGTGCACTTCCCGGCAGAGTATGCAGAGCACG
Source organism: Dehalococcoidia bacterium (assembly GCA_965207145.1). Taxonomy (GTDB): domain Bacteria; phylum Chloroflexota; class Dehalococcoidia; order Lucifugimonadales; family UBA2962; genus CAUZIR01. The sequence continues at coordinate 2,858,887 of OZ242262.1, forward strand.
TGTGGGACTCCATATGCGATGCCGGCAGCGAGCACGGGATACGTGCATTCGGCCTCGAGGCGCAGCGCATACTTAGGCTCGAGAAGGGCCACATCATAGTCAACCAAGACACCGACTCGGTCTCCACGCCAATCGAGCTGGGCATGGAATGGGCGGTCAGGATGACCAAGCAGGATTTCGTCGGCAGGGCGGGCCTGCGCAACGTAAGCAAGCGTGGACCGCGTCATCGCCTGGTCGGCTTCGAGATGGATCCGGCCAGCCCGGTCCCCCCGGACGGGGCGGCAATCGTCGACGACGGTACCCCCGTCGGCAGGGTGACCAGCGGAAGACGCAGTCCCACGACGGGACTGCCCTTCGGTCTGGCAATGGTCACGGCCAGGCTCGCACAAGAGGGCAGGCCGGTTCACATACTGGTCGGCAGTGACATGTGGGCCGCAACCATTCGGATGGCGCCATTCTATGACCCGGACGGAAAGCGTCTAAGGGCATGACCACCAGACGCTCCCCGGTGGCCCTGACTTCCACCCACCAGGACTTGGTGGCCGCCGGGGCCGTCATGGGCAAAATAGGCGGCTGGCTGGTTCCCCTGCGCCTTGCAGACCACAGGGACGAAATCGAGGCCGTCAGGGAACGGGTCGGCGTGGTGGAGCAGAGCCACCTTTCGAAACTGCGGCTGCACGGTACGGATAGCCCGGCAGTTCTGGGTCGGCTGGGGACGTACCCTCCGGTGGGCAGGGCATCGAAGGCGGCAATAGCCACCCCGGGTGGCGACGTAGAGGTGGAGGTGGCCCACCTGGCCGACGGTGAAGCGTGGGTCACTGCGCCTGCAGGATGCCGGGACGACCTGCGTCAGACGGTCGAGGCGCTTGCCCAGGATGCGGCGGTCTTTGACGTAACATCCTCTTTTGCTTCCTTCCGCCTCGTGGGCCCGCTAGCCGGTCACGTAATCTCATCCCTTGCGGATCTTGACATCCGCCCTTCGGCATTGCCCGACGGGGCGTGTGCCCAGACGATGCTCGCCGAGGTCTACGCCCTCATCGTCCGCTCCGATCTGGGCGCCCTTCCGTCGTACCGTCTGTTCTTCGGTCGAGAGTACGGTCTCTACATGTGGGAGTCGGTGGCCGAGGCCGGAAGGGGCCGTGGCATGGCCATTGTCGGCACCGAGGCACTCGCGGCACTGGAGGAATGCCGTTGATCCTCCAGATGCTCAGGATGCACGACTTCTTCCCGAAGTACGAGCATCGGGATCGATACCGCGTGGTGATCATCGGCGCCGGCGTGCACGGGATGGCGACAGCCTACTACCTGACCAGATCCGGACTAACCGACGTTGCGGTCCTCGATCGCGGATATGTGGGTGGCGGCGGCAGTGCGAGGACCACGGCCATCCTGCGTGCCAACTACTACACTGCCGAAACTATCCCCTTTTTCCGTGACAGCCTGAAGCTCTTCGAGGATCTGTCGGTCGAGCTGGACCTGAACCTGATGTTCGACAGGACGGGACGTCTCGATCTTGCGCATTCCGAGGCGGCCATGTACGGCCTTCGGACGAGGGCCGATTTCAACCGACTCCTGGGCGTGGACAGCCACATGATCGGGCCCTCCGAAATCGCGGAACTTGTGCCGGCCATTGACCTTAGGGTGGGAAAGATGCTCCCCATAATCGCCGCCCTTTATCACCCGTCGGCGGCCGTCATCCGACACGACGCCGTGGTCTGGGGATACGCGCGTGCCGCTGGCCGCGCAGGGGTGCACATACGCCCCTTTACGGAGGTCACGGGACTGACCCGGTCGGGCGATCGCATAACCGGTGTGATCACCCCTGCAGGGACCATTGAGGCCGACATCGTCGTCAACGCCACCGCCGGCTGGGCCTCGACAACAGCCGCCCTCGCAGACGTGGATCTCCCGGTCGTGACCTATCCGCTACACGTCGCCGTCACCGAGCCGGTAAAGCCGTTTATCGATGTGTCCGTCTCCTCGGCCAATCTTCACGCCTACGTCTACCAGACCGATCGGGGCGAGGTGGTCATGGGCGGCGGGGTCAACCCATACCAGACCTACTCGATGAGGTCGGATTTCGAGGCCATCGGCCACCTTAGCGCAAGCGTGCTCAAGTTGTTCCCGGGACTTCGCGACCTCAAGATGCTGCGCCAGTGGTCCGGACTGTGCGACATGACGCCCGACTACGCGCCGATCATGGGACGCATCCAGGGACTGGACGGCCTCTTGCTCACCTGCGGATGGGGTACATGGGGCTTTAAGGCGGCCCCGATGGCGGGCAAGATGATGGCCGAGCTGATCGTAACGGGAACGACGCCCAAGTCCATCCGCCCATTCGCGCTCTCACGCTTCTGGGAGGGGCGGCTGCTCAACGAGAAGGCCTCCGCGCCGGCCGCAGCCATACGCTAGTCCAATGGCGGAGCGCTAGCGGCCCGCCCTCAGTTCGGCCAGCTCGGCAGCTAGCGCCTCGACATCGGCCCCCCGGCCCGCGAGGAACTCGATGTCCCCTGCGGCAAGGTCGTCCATGCCCAACATGGTGAGGGCCCGAGACCTGTGAGCGTAGGCGTCCAGCCTCTCAGGGTCTATGCCGATCACATGCGTGTAATCAGCGACGGCGCTCTCGTAGTCACCCAGCCCGAATGACGCCAGGCCCCTGTTTACGTACGCCGAAAGATAGTCGGGATCCAACTCAACTGCCCGGTCCAGATCGGTCACGGCCAGTTCGAAATCGCCGGCCCGCACGTGGGCTGCGCCCCTGTCCCCGTAGGCGACGGTCAGACCAGGGTCCAGCGATATCGCCGTGTCCAGATCTGCGATCGCCGCCATCTCGTCGCCCAGATTCAGGTGCGCGAGCGAGCGGCTGTGGTAAGCCTCGGCCCTGTCCGGTTGAATGGTCACAACCGTGGTCAGATCGGCGATCGCGGCCTGAAAATCGCCGAGGTTCCCTAGTGCCCCTCCCCGGTTGTAGTAGGCGTCGGCGTACAGGGGATCCTGAGCGATGGCGAACCCATAGTCCCTCACCGCCGCCTCCCAGTCTCCCAAGAGCCCGTAGGTCACGCCCCTGTTGAAGTAGTTGGAGGCCGTTCTAGGAGAGAGCCTGATCGCTTCGTCATAGTCCCTTATCGCACTCTGGTGATCGTGCATGCCGCGGTGGGCGTTGCCCCTGTTGTTGTACGAAGGTGCATACGTCGGGTCAATAGCGAGGGCGCGACCGTAGTCGTCTATAGCCCAGTTGAAGTTGCCCAGCGCCTGCCAGGCGCTGCCCCGGTTGTCGAAGGCCACGGCGAACTGGGGATTGATCTCGACCGCCCTGTCGAAATCCTCTATGGCCCGCCGGTAAAGACCCAGCTTCACATACGACAGGCCCCGGTCGTTGTAGGCCACCGCAAGCCCGGGATCGAGCTCGATGGCCATGTCCAGATCCTCTATGGCCTTCTCCCACTGGCCGAGTTCGTAGTAGGCGAGGCCCCTGTTTCGCAGCATGGCGGCGTCCGGACCTCCGATCAGGATCACCTGGTCAAAGTCCCTGATCGCCTCTGCAAAGCGGCGCAGATTCGCGTGGGAGACGCCGCGGCGCAGGTACGCGTCCACCATTTCAGGGTCGAGGCGCAGCGCCGCACCGTAGTCCCCTATCGCCTCCTCCAACTGCCCCAGCCTCCTGTTGGCGTTTCCACGGTGGTAGTGTGCCTCGGCGTTGTTGGAGTCGATTCGTATCAGCCTGTCGAGTACCTCTATGGAACTGGCAAAGTCCCCCTGCTGCTGGAACCGCTGACCCGATTGCATGAGCCGATTAACTACGACCTCGTCGCTCTCGGCGAAGGTCTCTGCCTGTCCCGCCTCGCCGTCTGCAGGGGCCTGACCACCTCCGCAGGACAGGGCGAGAGCCGCCAAGGTCACGAGGACCATCAGGACCATGCGGTATATCATCCCCCGGCCTCCGGCTCGACTACCTCCAACACCCTGTCTGCGGAGATGTCGGTGAGGATCTGCTCGGTGCCGCTGGGCCAACGGATGCGTATCTCGTCCACGACCGCATCCATTCCCAGGCCGAATTCCACGTCGAGGCTATCCAGGGAAAGGTAGCTGCCACCAGCGTACACCTCGCGAATCTGCGTCCTTGGTCCGGCGCCCGGCTCGGGCTCTGCGGTAAGGAGCACACGCGCGCCGATGCCGTCCGCGTTGCTCCCGGTGCCGTCGATCGCCATTCGGCCCCTGAGCCGGAGCGTAATCCAGTGGCGGGTTCCACCTCCATTCATCCACACAAAGATCGGCCCCGGGGCGTTCGCCAGGCTCTCGGGACCACCCGTGGTCCACACGGTGCCGCTGCTGTTAGTCCCGACGAGGTCGACGTACCCGTCGCCGTTAAAGTCGCCGTGGGCAAGCCCCTTGCCGTTCTCGTGGAACCTGGTGGCGATGCGCTGTGCCACGGCATCGAAGCCAGGGTCGGCCGGATCGACCAACGAGTAGTCCACACCGAAAATGTCGAGCAGGTGAGCCCTCACGGTGATGTCCTCAAATGCCCCGGCTCCGTCGTTGCGCAACAGGCGGCCAACGCCCGGGTATACGTCGCCGCCGGGCCCGGCTCCGCTATTTTTGTTGGAGCCCAGCCAGTAAAGGTCGACGTCGCCGTCATTGTCAAAATCAAAGAAGGTGGTGCCGAAGCCGAAGTCATAGGCGGCAAGACCGGATGGGACCGGTAGGGATGGATGAATCTTGGTGGCGTCCAGGGCGTCCGGGGCCAGAACCGGGCTCCTGAGGATGTCGACCTGGCCGCCCGCCTCGACGAAAATGCCCGATCTGCCCAGTCCGTCCAATTGACCCGGACCGTCGTTTCGCAACAGGAAGTTTGCGCAGGTCCCCCAGCTAAAGCGCTGAAGATACTGGCACGATCCGGTTGGAGTGTCCTGCGGTCTCCTGATCATCGCGTGGTAGCCGATGTTCGTTACGAACACGTCAAGGTCCACGTCCCCATCATAGTCGCCAAGGGCGAAACCCATCCATGCACCCGAAACGTCCAGGCCCAAGGCCTCCTCAACACCGGTGAACCTCACATCCCCACCCACGGTGTCGTTGCGGAACACCTTGAGCGTGTCCCCGTCGTCGGCGACGAACAGGTCCGGGTCGCCATCGTCGTCGAAGTCGAACATGAGAGTCGAGTGGGTCTGCGGAGCCGGCTCTCCGACCTGGTTGCCCAGACGGTCGCGGCTCGTAGGATCCCAGCCCTCGAACTGCTCACCGGTGTCTGGGTCCGTGAACAGTATGGGCTGGCCGGACGGGTCAAGCATCCTGATCTGATCGCCCGCCACCCCGGCCTCGTGCGCGATCTCCCTGAAGGTCATGTCCCCGTTGTTCATGTACAGCAGGTTGAAGTGCCCGGGATGGTGCGGCCCGGCGAACGTGCGGAAGTCGTGCGCGCCCAGATTCGCCACCAGCAGGTCCAGCCAGCCGTCGTTATCGACGTCTGAGCAGGATATGGACGTGGCCGACCGCAGATTCCGGTCCTCCCCGAAGGCCGAATCGGAAACGTCGGTGAAGCTGCCGTCGCCGTTGTTGCGAAGAAGGTAGTCGGTGTTGCCCTGGGTATCGGGCGGCGAGCGAAATCCGAGCTGGTCCTCCGGGTCACCCCATGCCGAGACGTAAAGGTCCTGGAAACCGTCGTTATCGAGGTCGCACGCCATGGCCCCGGTGCTGTGACTGTCCGTCAGGGCAGCTCCGGCCTCTTCGGCCACATCCTGGAACACGCCCGAGCCGTCGTTCTCGTAGAGTCGGTTGGGATGGCCCCCCTTCTGAGTTATGTATATGTCCAGATCGCCGTCGCGGTCAAAGTCGAACACCACCGCACCCGGCCTGTCATTCCAGTTATCGTGCCCTTCACTAAGGGCCGACGCCGCGACCTCGGTGAAGGGGGTGACCGGCTCGCGCTCGGCGAGGGATGGTCCGGCGGGCGAGTCGCCGGCACCGGCCTTGCCGGATGGAGTCGGTTCGGGAGTTGCCGGGGAGGCGACGCCCGGCTCGAAGGTCGGCCGTATGACCAGCCCATCGTTACCGGACCCGCCGCCACATGCAGCGAGGGCCGTCATAAGGCAGATGGCGCTTGCGGCGAAGAGGGGTTCGCCGATTGCACCTAAGCGCTCACGGCAGCCCCTCATCGGTCCTTGAGGGGTTGACGGTGCGGCGCCCTGATCAGCTCGAGTGGCCTTTGCGGCGCCGGGCGAGCGCGATTCCGACCATGCCCACCAGCGTCAATATCACCCCGCCCAGCGCGCCGCCCATGACCGACATCGCGACGGTTCCCGGCCCACCGGCGGCGCGCTGGCCACGGGTCGGATCCACGACCACGTCCAGCGCGTCTTCAGGCAGGATCTGCAGGGTCTTGATGAACTCGACCACCGCGGCCTGGTCCTCGGGGCTCAGTTCCTCGTAGGCCGCCCGGTGGGCCTCGGCCTCGCCGCCGTGCAGCAGGATCGCCTCGGATATGAGCGTCGCCCTGCCGTGGTGCAGGAACGGCGCCTCGGAGGCGACGCCCCAGAGCTTTCTGGTCAGCCACTCCTCGGTCGCAATGCCATTCTGTCGAACGGCCTCGTTGTCCAGGGCGGGGCCCATGTCATGTCGCTTGAGGTCGGTGAAGGCCGGCACAAGCAAGGTACCATCCGGCTCCAGGGTCAGGAAAGGTCCGGGGCCTTCGGCCGTAAGGTCAATTGACAGAGGTCTGGACACGTCTGAAAGCTTGAGCTTGCCCGGAGGGTTGAAGGGGTTCGGTTCGGTGAAGAAGGGGCTCTCCAGCCGCAGCGTGCTGCGATGGCAGGAATTGCAGCCGATGCTTGCGAACAGTTCTTCTCCACGCTCTGCGGCCGCGCGCGCCGCGGGATCGGCCGATAAGACCTGCCCCGGCACTGGGAGCGTCGCCATGAAGACCACGAGCGCGGTCAAATCGCCGCGCGTAAGCTCGTCGACGTACCCGTCGCCGTCGACATCAATTCCGTCCCTGAACCGCTCGGTCGCCTGCATACCATGGTGATTGTTCATGCCCTTTACGGCGAATTCGCGCAGGGACACTATGGCGCCCTTTTGATGGAACGGTTTGATGATCAGGTCGCTGTCCACGCCCTCCACCTCGGAAGTGTCGATCGTGCCGTCGGGTCGGACCGTAATGTAACCAAAGTCCACCCCTTTGGTGGACAGGCTCTTGGTGATCTCCTGGCCGCTTTCGCGCGCGTCGCGCAGGGCCAGGTCGCGTGTGTTCTGAAGGTCGAACGTCATCTCCCTTGCGAGCATCTCAATCAGACCGGACCCAAAAAGGCTCACCGAGTTTCGCTCGGGCCCAACCGTCTGGAGCGTCAGGTCTGTCCTAAAGCCGTCCCCCGCCCCACCGGAAAAGTCGACGAACGGGTGGTTCTCGGCGTCTACGAACACGTTTGTGACATTGTCGCCCGCCCCTCCCACGCGCGGGATGTTGTGGCAGGCCGCACAGGAGTTGGCGTCGGGACCTGATACGCGGTTGAAGTTGTCAGGGAAATCGCGCCTGTCCCGGAACGGGCTGTCGCCGACGCCCGTCGTCTCTGGCCTGCCGGCCCCGTCGAGCGTGTTGAACTGCGCGGTGAACAGCAACTCTCCATGCGCAACAAGCTCCTCGAGGGTGACCTCGCCCGCGTCGATGTCCGCCTGGTTGATGTGCCTCCCCAGGGCGGGAGCGTCGCCGATCGTAACCTCTGCTACCTGCTGTGAGGCGGCCGCGGATGAGCAGGCAATGGCAGACACAACGGCCACCACCGCGACGAGCAGTGTGGGGACGGTCAGCCTGATTGCGGAGTCGAGGTGTGAGGTGGTCACTCGGCTTGTCATGGACGCCCCAGGCGCGGCAGGAAACGAACGTTTGCCATTCGCTAGAGGGTCTTGGCAATCCAGTTTAGCACAGGGTCATAGGCCTACCAGCGCCTACGCTGTGCGGTAAAGGGAGTTGCGCAGGCGCCAGATGGGTCGGGATGTCCAAAAGAGCAAAGGCCCGCGGCCATGTTGGCCGCGGGCCTCGTTTTGCCCTATCCGATTTTGGTTAAAGCTCTAGCGCTCCAGCCAGGTGTTGACGTAGAACGGCAGGGCCTTCACCTCAAACCCCTTAAGGTCGGTCGTGTGAGGCACGATCGGGAAGAACTGCCCCAGCGACAGCGAGGTCACCTTCCGCCACCGCTGCGTCTGGATCTCCTCCACGATCTCGAACCGCTTGGCCGCATCCGTCTCGCGCACGAACTCCAGCTGCAGGTTGATCAGCTCCTCGTCACGGATGATGAAGTCCAGCGTGCCGCTGATCAGGTGGTCCTGGACCGGGTTACCGCAGCACCAGTGCGAGTACCAGTCCGTAGCAAGACTGTAGGAGTCCGTGTTGCCGAACATCGACGTCACCGTCGCCCAGTCAAGGGCCGGCATCTCCACCGCGTATCCGATGTCCTCCATCACCGACTTGAGCACCGGACCAAGAGGCGTGATCGTACCGTAGTCCGTCGGGTTCAGAATCACCGTCGTCTCACCCGCGTAGTCGGACTCGGCAAGCAGCTGCCGCGCCACATCCATGTTGTTGACGTCGTAGCCGATCGTCGCAGTACTGCCGTCAGAGAGCTCTACGTCGAACCGCGCTCCTATGTCCGTCTCCAGTGGCGTACCGCACCAGTACAGCGCCGGGCACGTGATCCACAGGTCATTGGGACCGAGCGCGAACATGAAGTCCTCTACGTCGATTCCCGTCATCAGGGCCTGGCGACCCTTGAGGTAGCTGAACGGCGGGATCTGAGGGTTCAGGTATACGTTCGAGCGGTTACCGGGCTTGTACAGCGCTACCCCGATCTCCGGGTTGTCCGTCAGACGCTGGAAGAAGTCGAACGCTGCTCCGTCAACCACATCCCACTCACCGGTCTCAAGGCCCGCTATCTTCGTCTCCTCGTCGGGAATCTCAAGGAACGTCACCGTGTCCAGGTAGGCTATGTTCTCACCGGCGTAGGCACCGGGAGTGCTCGGCTCGCTCCTGGCCACGAACCCGTCGTGGCGCTCCAGCACCACCCTGTCTCCCTGCAGCCACTCAACGAACTTGTATGCGCCCGTGCCTATGTTCTCAGGCGTCGGCTCGGTGAACGGCGTCGCCGCCATCTCTTCGGGCACCATCGGCATCAGCCCGGCCGGAATTGCCAGGATGAACACCACCGCCCCCAACGGCTCGTTAAACGTCCAGGTGAACGTCGAGTCGTCCACCGCCTGCAGGGCATCGTCATCCGTGAACCGGCGAACCATACCCGCTGCCGGCGTACCGGCGTCCCTCCAGCGGTTGATCGATGCCACCGCGTCCGCTGCCGTGAACGTGTCACCGTTGTGGAACGTCACCTCGGTGCGCACCTTGAACGTGTACTCGGTTCCGTCCTCGCTCAAGGTGAACGATTCGGCCGTCCGGGGCTGCGCCTGCAGGTTGCCGTCCCAGCCGTACAGTCCCTGGTACATCTGCGTCCCAACGGCGCCAACCACGTAGAACAGCGAGAACACCGGGTCCAGCGTGCTGATCGAGCCCTGGGACACTACCCTCAGGTCTCCTCCAAACTGCGGTCCCGTAACTCCTACGTCAGGCGTCGGCGTGGCCACCAGGATCTTCTCGGTCTCCACCTCGATGACCCTCTCCACCTCCACCTCGACGATCTTCTCGGTCTCTACCTCCACCACCTTCTCCACCTCGACCTCGACGATCTTCTCCTCTACCACCGGCACCTCGACGATCTTCTCCACAACCTCGGTTTCGCCCGCGCAAGCTGCTGCGACGAGCGCCAAGACCGCGGAAAGGACCAAAGGTATCGCAAAACGCTTCATATCTTTCTCCTTTTAGTCCGTACCAATACCGTAGCTTGACGCACGCGCCCTGTAGGAAGAAGAACGCAAAGGTAAGCAACGCACGTTTAGTGCCTTGAATTCCAGCATAAGGTACTTATCAGCCTACCCATTGTCAAATGTGTCTGGCTCCGGGCCGACGGGCATGCAGAAGATATCCACCCTGTGACATGGCGGCCTCGCACACAAAGGGGCAAAAAAGTAGGGCCCGCGGCCATGTTGGCCGCGGGCCCCGTTTTGCCCTATCCGATTTTGGTTAAAGCTCTAGCGCTCCAGCCAGGTGTTGACGTAGAACGGCAGGGCCTTCACCTCAAACCCCTTGAGGTCGCTCGTGTGAGGCACGATCGGGAAGAACTGCCCCAGCGACAGCGAGGTCACCTTCGACCACCTCAGGGACTGGATCTCCTCCACGATCTCGAACCGCTTCCCTGCATCCGTCTCGCGTACGAACTCGAGCTGCAGGTTGATCAGGTCCTCGTCACGGATGATGAAGTCCAGCGTGCCCGATATCAGGTGGTCCTGGATCGGGTTGCCGCAGCACCAGTGTGAGTACCAGTCCGTAGCAAGGCTGTAGGAGTCAGTGTTGCCGAACATCGACGTCACCGTCGCCCAGTCAAGGGCCGGCATCTCCACCGCGTATCCGATGTCCTCCATCACAGACTTGAGCACCGGACCAAGTGGCGTGATCGTACCGTAGTCCGTCGGGTTCAGGATAACTGCCGTCTCACCGGCGTAGTCAGACTCGTTCAGCAGCTGCTGGGCAAGTGCCATGTTGTTGACGTCGTAGCCGATCGTCGCCGAGCTGCCATCGGCAAGCTCTACGTCGAACCGCGCTCCTATGTCCGTCTCCAGCGGAGTCCCGCACCAGTACAGCGCAGGGCACGTGATCCACAGGTCGTTGGGACCGAGCGCGAACATGAAGTCCTCCACGTCGATTCCCGTCATCAGGGCCTGCCGACCCTTGAGGTAGCTGAACGGCGGGATCTGAGGGTTCAGGTATACGTTCGAGCGGTTACCGGGCTTGTACAGCGCTACCCCGATCTCCGGGTTGTCCGTCAGACGCTGGAAGAAGTCGAACGCTGCTCCGTCAACCACATCCCACTCACCGGTCTCAAGGCCGGCTATCTTCGTCTCCTCGTCGGGAATCTCAAGGAACGTCAGCGTATTCAGGTAGGCAATGTTCTCACCGGCATATGCTCCCGGAGAGCTCGGCTCACTCCTGGCCTGGTACGCATCGTTGCGCTCCAGGGACACCCTGTCTCCCTGCAGCCACTCAACGAACTTGTATGCGCCCGTGCCTATGTTCTCAGGCACCGGCTCGGTGAACGGCGTCGCCGCCATCTCTGAGGGAACCATCGGCATCATGCCGTGCGGTATACCCAGGATGAAGATCACTGCACCCAGGGGCTCATCAAACGTCCATGTGAACGTCGAATCGTCGACCACCTGCAGGGCATCGTCGTCCGTGAACCGGCGAACGATTCCCGCTGCCGGCGTACCGGCGTCCCTCCAGCGGCTGATCGACGCCACCGCGTCCGATGCCGTGAATGAGTCACCGTTGTGGAACGGTACGCCCGCTCGAACCTTGAACGTGTACTCGGTCCCGTCGGCGTTCGTCGTGAACGACTCCGCCAGTCGCGGCTTCGCCTCAAGGTTGCCGTCCCAGCCGTACAGTCCCTCGAAAATCTGGTTGCCCACTGCCGCTACCACGTAGAACAGTGAGAACACCGGGTCCAGCGTGCTGATCGAGCCCTGGGACACTATCCTCAGGTCTCCTCCAAACTGCGGTCCCGTAACTCCTACGTCCGGTGTCGGCGTGGCCACGAGGATCTTCTCGGTCTCTACCTCGATGACCCTCTCCACCTCGACCTCAACGATCTTCTCGGTCTCCACCTCCACCACCTTCTCCACCTCGACCTCGACGATCTTCTCCTCGACCACCGGCACCTCGACGATCTTCTCCACAACCTCGGTTTCGCCGGCGCATGCCGCTGCGACGATCGCCAAGACCGCGGAAAGGACCAAAGGTATCCCAAAACGCTTCATATCTTCCTCCGTCTAACCCGCACTATCACCGCGGCCGCGGCACGCCCCGCAGGGGCCGAAACACGCGGTTACGGCGGCACTACATGTGCCAAGACCGGCGTACGATACATCTCGACTCCTACGCTGTCAACCCCTTGCAGCGCGATGCACACCGGTATACCGGCCACTAGGCCACCCGGTCGCCGAGCCTTATGTCAAGTTGACTGTGTACAGGGCCGCTTGCTAGAATCCCGGCCACCCACGGCGGTCCCACCGCCCCGATGAATCAGGAGGGCGTACTGGCGCTCCGCGGCGTCGTTCTGATCCCCACCGGCACCAGAACGATGGAGGTCCCGATGACGAAGCTGGCTACTGGCATCTTGTTGACGTTGTGTGTTGCTCTCGCCCTATCGGCGGCGGCATGCGGCGGAGATGGCGAAGATACCGAATCGCCACAGGTGCTCGTGCAGGCCCCCGGATCCAAGTCGGCCGAAGACGAGCTGGCCAAGCTGGAGGCCAAGACCGCGGGCAGGCTTACCGAGCCTCGTGTATACCACACCGCCACAAAGCTGAATGACGGCAGGGTGCTGATCGCCGGAAGCAAGGGACCGGGAACGATGTCGATGCCCGGACCACCCATAGGGACTGCCGAGATCTTCGATCCCGAGATGGGTGACTGGATTTCGACCGCCCCGATGAGCAAGGGCCGCGAACACCACGAGGCCGTGCTGCTCGGCGACGGCCGAGTGCTGGTTACCGGTGGGCGCGGGCCCATCTCTTACCTGTTCTCTACCGAGATTTTCGACCCGGTAGCGGGTACATGGACGGTTACGGCGCAAATGATAGGCGCCCGAGTTCACCACCACATGGCCCTGCTGGAGGACGGCAGGGTGCTGGTTGTCGGCGGCAAGATAGCGACCTACCTGGATACGTCCGAGCTGTACGATCCGGCCGCAGACGTCTGGAGTGATGGAGGCAGCATCTCCGGTAAACGGGCATGGCTGAGGGCCACGCGCATGGCGGATGGCCGCGTCCTCGTGAGCGGAGGCAAGCGGGCCGGGATGCAGGCGGTGGCCGAAGTGGACATTTTCGATCCGTCGGACGACAGCTGGTCGACAGCCGCCAGCCTGCTCACCGCCCGCCGGTCTCACACTTCAACCCTGCTGCCGGATGGCAGGGTGCTGGTCGTCGGCGGCTACGGTGCGGACAAAGAGCCCATCGCATCGACCGAGGTTTACGATCCGCAGACCGACACGTGGACTTCTGCCGGTACACTGCAGCATCCGAGGGCCGACCACACGGCGACCCTGATCGGCGAAGAGTTCGTGCTGATCGCCGGAGGGCTCGGTGAGTTCACTCTGGCCGAGAAGTTCGATGTCGCGGCTGGAACATGGTCTGAGGCAGGCAATCTCAACCTGGCGCGAAACCTTCACACCGCAGCGCTGCTGGACGACGGCACGGTGATGGTGACCGGCGGCTTTGATGGCGGCCAGTTCGGCGGGCGATCCGACTCGGTCGAGATCTATGATCCCGAGACCGACATTTGGGCCACCGTCGGCGGCGAGACGGTCGGCCACGAAGGAAGGCGTTAGCCGGATCCGCGCAACGCCGACGTCGCTGGGATGCTGAGGCTCGAGCCCCGCGGTCGCCCCAGCATCCCCGGCCGTCGGAATCGGATCCGCGAAGACAGCTGACTGGCCTTTGGCCGCAGCGGCCGCTCCAAGGCGTTAGCCAGCTGCCTCGCGACGTTGACCACACCTGGAGGCGGCGGCTGAAGCTCGGGCTCTTCCGTCACCCGGGGATCCCCGGGTGACGGAAGAGGATCTGCGCGAACAACCGACCGGCCTATAACCGTGCCGTCCGCCCCAACCGTTTCAACGGTGCCAACCCCCACGTCTGGACTCTCTGAAGCTCTACGGCGGCCCGTGCCCGCAGGCGCGGCACGCCCAACAAGAACCACGGAGTGTTCACCACCACAGACCTTGGGGGAATAACTTTCGGCGCGGCGACGTACTCCCACGGTGGGAGCTGTAGGGTCTCTGACAGGACGCGCCCATGGCGCGAAAGCCCCAGGACCGCAAAACGTCACAACGAGAGGAATTCCTCGACAGGTTGTCGCACAGGCTCCGGTCTAGGCAAGTCACTGAACCGCATCCCATGCCGTCGCCCTTCAGCTAGGGCCACGGACGGGTCGAGGAGCATTTGCGCCCGCGGGGGCAGACACAGAGGACGGCGGGACGTCCTACTGCCCGGCTGGCACTGGACAAAAAGAAAAGGGCCCCGGGCTGATGCCCGGGGCCCTTGATTCAACCGATTACGTTTCCTAGCGCTCCAGCCAGGTGTTCACGTAGAACGGGATAGCCTTGACCTCGAAGTTCTTGAGATCGGCCGTGTGCGGGTAGATGCTGAAGAACTGGCCGAGGAGGATGCTTATGACCTCTTCGTACATGTTCCTCTGAATCAATTCCACCAGGGCAAATCTCTCTTCATGGCTGGTGGCCTGGGCGTAGGCGACCCTCAACTCGACGCCCTCCTCGTTTACGGGGTGCCTGCCGGGCACGCCGTCACGGTTGGGCCATGCGATCGGATCGTCGCAGCACCAGTGCACATACCAGTCGGTGAACATGTGGTAAGTGTCGGTCTGTGCGAACCGACCCACGATGGTCGCCCAGTCCAGAGCCGGCATCTCCACGTTGAGCCCGATGTCCTCCATCTGTGCCTTGAGCACCACGCCGGTGGGGGTGATGGTGCCGTAGTCCGTGGGGTTGAGCAGCACCACGGTCTCACCGTTGTAGTCGGAGGCCGCCAGCAGCTCCCTGCCAAGGTCCGGGTTGGCCTGGTGGTAGAACTCCTCTGCCTCGAACGTCTCCAGCGGCGTCCCGCAGTAGTAGATCGCCGGGCACAGCGTCCACAGGTTCGAATCGCCGAGCGAGTGCATGACCGCCTCGATGTCGATCGTCGCCTGGACCGCCTTGCGGGCGTTGAGCTGGGCTTCGGTGAGCACCAGGCTCTCGTTGCCGAACGGCGGGTTGTTCGGGCTGATGTTCATGGCCGACCTGTGGCCGGGCTTGTAGAGGGGAACGATGATGTTGGGATCGTCGGTCAGCGGCTGGAAGAAGTCGAACGCCGCTCCGTCAACCACGTCCCACTCACCGGTCTGCAGTCCGGCTATCTTGGTCTCTTCGTCCGGAACCTCAAGCCATATCAGCTTGTCCAGGTAAGAAACGGAGGCGCCGATCATGTGGTCGGCGGGCTCGCTGCGGGCCTTATAGCCCTCGTGGCGCTCCAGCACCACCTGGTAGCCCTGGTCCCAGCGGACCAGCCTGTAGGGTGAAGACCCTATGTACTCGTTGGCGCCCTCAGTGACCGCGGTCGTGCCCGCGATGCGCTCTGGCATTACGAACGGACCCCAGTGCGGGGGCGAGACGGACGCGATGACACCGCCGTAAGGCTGGTTCATCCGAATCTCAAAGGTGAGATCGTCGATGGCCACGAATGGCTCTTCAGCCGTGAAGTCGCGCATGAGTGTCGCACGAGCCGAGCCGCCCGGCAGCCAGCGCTTCAGCGAAGCCACTACGTCGGCCGACGTGACGGCCTGCCCGTCGTGGAAAGTCATCCCATCACGCAGCGTGAAGGTATAGACCCTCTCGTCGTCGCTGACAGACCAGGAGTCGACCATCCTCGGACCGGGAGTCAGATCGGAGTTCCAGCCGAGCGGGGTCTCATACAGATGCTGACCCACCGCCACGACTACGTAGAAGGGAGACCAGACCGAATCCAGTGTCGCGATGCTGGCCTGGGAGACAATTCGGAGGGTGCCGCCAAACCGAGGTGTGCCAGCGGGTGGGGGTGTGGGAGTGGCAACCTCGAGCTTGGTCTGGATCTCGACCCTCTCGACTTCGACCTCCTTCACCACCTCGACCTCAACAACCTCTTCCCTGATCGTCTCGACCTCCACCGTCACCACCTTCTCGACCTCGACGATCTCCTTCCTCTCCACCTCGACCGGGACCTCGACTTCGACGGGGACCTGGACTTCCTTCACCACCTCGACGACCTTCTCGACCTCGACGATCTCTGGATCGCTTGCGCAGGCCGCAAAGATCACGGCGGAAAGGGCGGCCAGGATGAAGCCTAAGCCTAACCTTCGCATTATGAACCTCCCACTGCTTCCTATTATTGGCACGTCGCCATCTTCGGCGAGCGGCACACGTGACGCGCGATCATCGGGACACATGGAGCACGGCCCCCTCAAAACGCGCGAGAATTGGCCGGCACCTTACAAGATCAGTCATGTCAAGTCAAGGACGGTTTGGCGGGTGGACAGGGATCGGCACGTCAAATGGCAGCCATCAGCGTCACGGGCAGCCGGCGGAGCATTAACGCACTCTTGAGGCGGAATGGAAGGCCTGTACAATCCAGTCGGTCGGTGCCCCCGCGCATCGCGGAAGCTATGAACCGCCCGGAGGTCGTCAATGGCATGGATAGACGCACACGTCCACATATGGACCCGCGACACCGCCGCATACCCGAGGAGAGACCGCTACCCGGTGCCGGGAGGTACCGACGTTGAGAAGGTTGAAGCGAATCCACCGCACTTCCCACCCGAAGAGCTGCTCCACATAGCCGCCCCGTACGACGTAGACCGCATCGGCCTTGTCCAGATGTCCTTCTACGGGACTGACAATCAGTTCATGATCGACACCATCGAGCGCTGGCCAGACACCTTTCGGGCCTTCGGCTACGTGGACCCGGAGTCGGTTGACGTGGGTGACGCGATGGCGTCACTGCTGAAAAGGGGGATCACCGGCTTTCGCATCGTTCCCGAGGACGAGGTCGTGGCCACCTGGCTCAGTACGCCCGGTTACGAGGCGATGTTCTCGGCCGCTGCCGAAACCGGCCAGACCCTCTCCTGTCTGGTTAACGCCGACGCCCTGGGAGAGATCGACCGAATGTGCGCCGCCCACCCACGGCCAACCGTGGTAATCGACCATCTGGGCCGCATAGGAGCCGGCGGCACGATACGCGAGGCCGAGGTCGATGCGCTCTGCTCGCTCGCGCGGCACGAGAACGTGCACGTCAAGGTCTCGGCCTTCTACGCACTCGGCCAGCAAAAGCACACGCATGGGGACCTCATACCTCTCATAAGGCGCGTCTATGATGCCTTCGGGCCCGACCGCCTGATGTGGGCGAGCGACGCGCCACCTGCCCTGATCGACGAGACCTATGAGGAGCAGATCTCCCTGGTACGCGACCGGATCGACTTCTTCTCCGACGCGGACCGGGAAAAGATCATGCGGGAAACGGCCGAGCGGGTGATCTTCTACAGGTGACCGGGCTCCCCTGCGGGATGGTCGGTTGAAGATCGGGGCCGTCTTCCCCCAGTTTGAGATCGGCCCCGATCCCGGCGAAATCCGGGATTGGGCGCAGGCCGTTGAGTCTCTCGGCTACGATCACATCGCCATCTTCGAGCACGTCCTCGGCGCCGGCCGCGCCGGTCGACCGGGGTGGGGAGGCATGTATGATCACACCGATCCGTTCCACGAGCCTTTCGCGCTCATGGGCTACATCGCGGCCGCCACTAGGCGCGTCCTGCTAGCCACATCTGTGCTCGTTCTACCGCAGCGCCAGACCGCCCTTGTCGCAAAGCAGTCGGCGGCCGTCGACATCCTGAGCGGCGGCAGACTTCGGCTAGGCGTGGCCTCGGGGTGGAACGACGTCGAGTTCGAGGCGCTGGGCGCCTGCTTCCGCACACGTGGAGCCAGGATCGAAGAGCAGGTAGAACTGATGAGGCGCATGTGGACCAGCGACCTTGTCACCTTTGCGGGCGTTCACCACCGCGTTGGTGACGCGGGAATAAACCCCCCGCCCGTCCAGCGCCCCATACCCGTGTGGATCGGAGGGGGAGCGGACCGGGTGCTGCGCAGGATCGGCCGCATGGCCGACGGCTGGTTCGCCAACACCTCCCGCAGAACGGCGGCTCGAGTCGGCATACCGCCCTTCTCCCCGGACGAGTCCGGCCGCGAACGGCTCGCCGTGATCGCCGGTGCCGCACGGGAGGCAGGTCGCGACCCGGCAGAGATCGGGGTGGAAGTGCGCATAGAACTGGCGGGCCGGACGCCCGAGTGCGCCGCAGAAGAGGTGGACATGTGGAGGTCCGTCGGCGGCATCACACATGCCCAGTTCACCACCATGCGCGCCGGCATCGCAGACCACAGTCAGCGCCTAGACGCGCTCGGGCGTTTCATCGAGGCGGTGCGCGGCTAGGCGGAGACGCGGTATACGCTCTCCATCTTGATCCCCGTTACCACGCGAGCGTATCCACTGAGCATGTCATCGACCTCGGGGTCACCCGTGTCCACCAGAAGCGGCCTTCCTCTGAGTGACGCAAGCTTGGTCGTGGTGGCCACGACCAAGACCGCCTCCCTTCCCACGGCCCGGATCACGGAGGGGCTGATCTGCTGATTGCCGCGTCCGAAGATGTGACCCTGTCCCCCGATCGGAGTCACGATGATTGTGGTCCTATGTTCATTGCCGCGGACCGCCTCCTCTAGCCTGCCAGCGGTAACATCACGGTCGGTCAAATCGCCTCCCGAGAACAGGTCGACCCCGAGCAGGGTCTTGTCCACTCCCATTTGGCGGGCGACGGCGCGCAGCGTCGTGCCCGGGCCGAGTATGTAGAGGCGTTGGCCATCGATTCTGCCTGCGACCTCGTAAGCCACCGCCGCCAGCGCCGCCTCGTCGCTCGGTTCGCTACCAGACTTCGCACCCTGTACGAGCCTCCTTATATAAGGGACCTTCATATAGCCGTAGAGCGACGCCGATACAGAGCCCTGTCGGAAGGCCTCTTCGTCGATGTCCATCACCTCCACCTCACGCAGCGGCAGATCCGGGTCTAGAAGGAACCTTCCTGTCAGGGTGGCGGCAGCCCGGGGACTGGTTGCGTAGACGGCCGAGTGCATTTTGACCCCTGCGGGTATTCCCACGACCGGCACCGTGTCACCGATGGCCCGGTGGATGTCTCGAGCCGTTCCGTCGCCGCCGGCGAACAGGATCAGGGCGACACCTGCTTCCTGCATCGCTTTTGCCGCTCGAGCCGTGTCCTCAGCCGTTGTTTCCGCCGCCGCCGCCCCGGCCACTGCGGGCACGAAACCCGCCTCTACCGCCTCATCCTCACCCATCGTGCCCGGCGCGGTCAGGATTTCGAGTCCGCTGCCTACCGACCTCAGGATCTGCTCCAGGGCGATAACGGCACGCCGCGGGGCCTCCGGCCGACCACCGAGTCGTACCGCCTCTCGCACTATCTCGATCGAGTCGGTGCCCTTCAGGCCAACGCGCCCACCCATGCCCGCTATGGGGTTGACTATCAGGCCGAGCCTCTCTTTTGACAAAGCTATGGCCTTAGGCCGCTCCCGGCCAGCCGGAAAGACCTGCGGCTTGGTTCAAGAGTCCTCGCCGCAAAGCCGATGCCCAAAGTCCGCTCAGACACCGCCCTTACGACGCCCGCTTGCGCCTGTACGCCCGCCAGGTCATAGCCCACTTCTCGGGATCGTCGAACTGTTCGGCCGGCAGTTGGTCGGTCGCGGCCCTGTACGGCGCGCCCTTCAGCGTCTCCGGATCCGAATAGGCCTCGTCCGAGATCGCCTGCAGCGCGGCCACGTATTCGTCCAGCTCCTGCAGGGAGAGTGACTCGGTGGGCTCGAGGGTCATGGGCTCGTCAACGAGCCTAGGAACGTGGCTCTCCATATAGGTCTGCAGCCCGAAATCGGCCATCCTGCGCGTGAGGTCGGACGTCGTCAGGCCGGTGTCCTCGTGCAGCTTTTTCCAGCTGTAGCGCACCTGCTCGAGCCTGCGAACGTGTGGGTCCCAAGGCAGCTCGACGCCCCTTATGCCTGCGATCTTCGTGGCCAGGTAGTTGTTGTTTAAGACCGCCGTTTCGGCCACCGTGCGCAGACCCTCTGCACCGAGTGCCATGACCCAGCCATAGGACTTGAGCACCGTCTGCAGGTTGCCGTTAAAGCCTCTGATCTTCCCGATACTGTCGGGCCGGTCGTGGTCCCAGTAGTAGCGGCCATCGTTCAGCCCGACCGTCGGCCTGGGCAGGAAGCGTGCCAGTTCCTCCCTGACACCCACGGCGGCGGTGCCCTGACCCTGCGAGCTGTGGGGGGCGGAGAATGTTTTGTGCAGGTTGAACTGGCACAGGTCAAAGCCCGTGTCACCCGCCCGGACTATGCCGAACAGGCCGTTGGCGTTGGCCTGATCGTATGCGCAGAGTCCCCCTGCCCGGTGCACCGCCTCGACCATTTCCGGCATATGGGGATTAAAGAGCCCCGTATCCTCAGGATTGGTCACCATGAAGCCGGCCGTCCTGTCGGACAGCACCGCCTTCAACGCGTCCATCTCCGGATAGCCGTCGGGGCCGGGCATCAGCGTGATGACCCTGAATCCCGCAACTGCGGGCGTTGCCGCGTCCGCCGGATGAGAGAAAGCCGTCGTTATCACCTCCGTCCTTCGGTCGATCTGCCCGGTCGACTCGTGGTAGGCGCGGATGATGCAGGCGTTGGTGTAGATGCCCTGGGCGCCGGAAGCGGACTGAAAGGAGTACTCGTCCATGCCTGAAATCTCACACATCATCCGGCCGAAATCATGGACTATCTTGAGTATGCCCTGCAGGGTCCTATCGTCCTGGAGCGGGTGCAGATCACGAATCCGGGGACTGCGGGCAACCAGCTCGTTCACCCGCGGGCTGTACTTCATCGTGCAGGTGCCCGAGCTGGCGTCGGGCGTCAGGTCGAAGCCGAGCGTCATCTGGGACAGCCGCAGGTAGTGGCGAAGAACCTGTATCTGCGAGAGTTCGGGCAGGTCCGGCGGCAGCGACCTGCGCATGCGTTCCGGAACGGCCGCCAGCGGGTCTCCGACGCCATCGACTAGGGCCGGGTCCGCCTCATCCACCAGGACACCGCGTTCGCCGGGGCTGCCCAGATCGCTGATGACGGGCTCATCCCAGCGAGCGGCATGGTAATTGCGCGGATACGCCGTCAATTGAGCACCTCCGAAAGAGCGACCGCGAGCCTGTCGATTTCCGGCCTGTCGTGAACCTCCGTAACGCAATACAGGGCGGTCTGCCCCATCTGTGGGAATTCCCCCGACAGGTTGTAGCCCCCGAAGATGCCGCGCTCGACCAGCGCAGCGTTTATTTCCTCCACCGAGCGGCCGCAGCCTGAGAAATCGACGACGAACTCCTTAAAGAACGGGCCTGACAGCGCCGGGCTTCGCACCCCATCCAGCTCGCCGAGGCGCTCTGCGGCATAGGCGGAGCGCTGCATTATCGTCTCGCCCAGCTCACGCATGCCACGCGGACCCATCAGCGATAGGTAGACGCCGGCAACGATGCCCCACAGCCACTGGGTAGTCCCGGTATAGTCGGGCGAGACGCCCCTTTTTTCGTACGAGGTGCGCTCGAAGGTGGAGTAGCTAAATCCGACCTCGCCTTCGCCAGCGCCGGGCGCTGCGCTTATTAATACCGCGTTATATTCGGCGACGATGTCGGGCTCGTCGCGGCTCGCGATAAAGCCTGCCAGCCCTCCTCCGCCGTGCATGTGTATCCCCAGGGGCTGGATGTCGCCGACCACAAGGTCGGCCCCATACTCTCCGGGTGGCGCTATCACGCCGAGGGTTATCGGATCGACACCCACCACGGACAGCGATCCCACTCCCCTGGCGACCTCGACGATATCGGGCGCACCCAGTTCGATGCCACCAAGGAAGGTCGGATTCTCGAAATAGACGGCCGCGGTCCGGTCCGAGGCCTTCGCGCCCAGATCGGCAAGGTCCATCAGGCCCGTGACCGGGTCCATCCGGACCCTGCCGATGGAGGCTACCGGCCTGACGAAGTTGTACAGCTGCGAGTAACGGTCCGCGCTGACGCTGGCCGGCACGAGAACCTCGTTGCGTCCCGTATACCTGCAGGCCATCAGGATCGCACTACCGGCCGCGGCGCCCCAGTCGTATGTCGGGGTAGAGACGACGTCCATCCCGATCAGGTCACCGAGCAGGCTCTGGTATTCAAAGAGCGCCTGCCACTTACCGTGGTCGCCGAACTGTCCGCCGCCGTAGGCCGTTACGAACTCGCTACGGTTGGCAATCTCGTCACACACCGCCGGCACATAGTGCTGCCAGCAGCCCGCGCCCAGGAAGTTCAGGCTTTCCTCGGCGCTGCGGTTTCTGCCAACGATCTCCTCCAGGTGGCGCCGCAGCGCCGCCTCCGAGCGGATCGGCTCGGGCAGATCCATATTCCCCTTGAAGCGGACACGGTCCGGTACCGTGGCGTACAGTTCCTCGACACTGGAGATCCCGATCGCCTCGAGCGCTCTCGCCCTAGCGCGGGGGGCGCTGTTAGGTATGAACGGGTGCGCGTTGGTCTCACCCATCGATTCCTCCTGAGACCTCGGTCCAATCTGGATGGTCAGACGGCGGCGAAATTCTAACACCCGTCAGGGCGGGGAAGACCCCTATTGCTCATTCCGTACCGTGTGTGTCCCGTCGGCGCGTTGACCGGGACCAGAGCGAGCCCTAGAATCGGCGGACCCTCGCGGCACTTTGAGAGACGACGCCGGGGGTCGAGTCCGGACAGCTGAGCCCTCCCCCGACAGGAAAGATACAAACCGTACTCGGTCCGATCCAGCCGGGCTCCGCCGGGTTCACACTCAGCCACGAGCACCTGCTGTGCTCCCTCGTTCCCTACGCCGCCGAGCCCGCAACCGCCACCGACGTCCAGTGGGTAGACGCGCCCGTCACCATGGAACGTCTCGGATGGATGCACCGCCTTAAGTATGTAAACCGGGAGGTGCTCAGGTTGCACGATGAGCGGCTGGCCCTCGAGGAAGCGCAGAATTTCGCGCTGGCCGGCGGGGGCACCATAGTGGACGTCACCAGCCGCGGCATAGGTCGGGATCCGCTCGGGCTGGCGAGGCTGGCGCGGGCTACCGGCCTGAACGTTGTGATGGGGGCCTCGTACTACGTGCCGCTCGCCCATCCGTCCGGTACCGAAAACAAGAGCGACGAGGATCTCTATGCCGAGACGGTGTCGGACGTGCTCAACGGGGTCGACGGCACCGGGGTACGATCCGGCGTTATAGGCGAGGTGGGGATCGTTGCACCGATTGACGATCTGCAAATGCGCATACTCAAATCAGCCGCGGCTGCCAGCATCGACACAGGCTGCCCCCTGACGATCCATCCACCCCTAGACGATACGGGAGCGCTGGAGGTCATGCGCATCCTCCTCGATGAGGGCGCGGATGCCGGCAGCGTCGTCATGGGTCATCTTGGGATGGCCGTGGTGGACCGGGGAGCATTGGCCGAACTGGCCTCGACCGGCTGCTACCTGCAGTACGACCATTTCGGGGGATTCGAGGACTCCACCTTCCAGTACAGCGGCAAGGGAGAGGCCCTCGCCCAAAACGACGAGGACCGAATCGGGACGTTCGAGTACCTGGCGGCGCTGGGCGCAGAGGACAGGCTCTTAGCCTCCCACGACGTGTGCATCCAGACCCACCTCAGGACCTACGGCGGAAAGGGCTACGATCACATGGTCAGCAGCATCGTTCCCAGGATGAGGCGGCGGGGCATGTCCCAGGAGCTAATCGACAAGATCTTCGTAGCCAATCCGGCCAGGGCCCTGACCTTCAAGCCGCCGGGGAGGAGGCGGAGCCATGCCTAGTGCGGGCATGGTCCAGACGGTGCTCGGCGCGGTCGACCCGCACAGTCTAGGACCGACCCTGACCCACGAGCACCTGCTGGTCGACGTAGAGTGTTACCTGGTGGAGCCCGACGAGGCGTCCGAACGCTACTACATCAACGCGCCCATTGCGATGGACAACCTCGGTGCGTCCGTGTCCCGCTGGTTTCGGATCCGTGATCAGCTCCGCCTGTACGACGAGAACGAGGCCATCGCTGATGCCGTCGCATTCAGAAACTGCGGTGGGGGGACCATTGTCGACGTGACCAGCATCGGCATAGGACGGGATCCGCTGGCGCTGGCCCGCATCTCTCGCGCGACAGGACTGCACGTGGTCATGGGCGCCGGATACTACATTCCTCTGTCCCATCCGGCGGACCTGCACCTTCGCACGGAGGAATCCCTATATGAGGAGATGGTCCGCGAGGTGACGTCGGGGGTCGGCGACAGCGGCATAAGGGCCGGCATCTTGGGCGAGCTGGGCTGCACCTACCCCCTCACCGAGACGTCGAGAAGGATTCTGTCTGCCGGGGCCGCCGCGAGCAAAGCGACCGGCGCCCCGATTTCCATCCATCCTGGCTCGGACACAAGATCCGCAGAAGAGATCATAGATGCGCTGGTCGTAGGCGGCGCCGATCCAAGACGGGTCGCAATCGGCCACCTCGGCTTTCGCCATCCCGAGCCCTCGGCACTGCTATCAATCGTGGAAGCGGGCTGCTATGCGCAGTTCGATCACTTCGGAAGCTTCGAGGACACGTCCCTGGCGTCTACAACCTCAACGGACTTCGTAGTTAACGATACCCAGCGCCTGGAAATGGCAGAGACCTTGCTTTCGGAGGGATACGGGGATCGAATCCTGTTCTCGCACGACGTATGCTGGCGGTCACATCGTTTGGCAAAAGGAGGAAAAGGTTACTCCCACGTGATTGAGACCCTGCGTCCACGTATGCAAAGCCGGGGATGGACCGATCGGCAGGTCGATGACGTTCTGGTCGTCAATCCCGCCCGGCTACTCACATTTGGAGGCTCCCCATGACCTCCGGATTCGTCCAGACGGTGCTGGGCCCCGTTCCGCCGGACCGACTCGGCCTGACCCACACACACGAGCACCTGCTGATCGACATGCGCTGTTACCACTGGCTGCCAGAGGAGGCCACCCGGCGCGAGTGGGTCAATGCGCCGCTGACCATCGATCGGCTCGGGTTCGTATCCAGAAATCAGAACGCCTGCCTGGACGAGATCACCCTGCTCGACGAACGCGCTGCGATCAGCGAGCTGTCGTCCTTCCGCCTTGCGGGGGGCGGGACCGTGGTGGACACGACCAGCATCGGGATAGCCAGAGACCCTCTGGCCCTGGCGCGAATATCGAGAGCCACGGGCGTTACGATCGTGATGGGGGCGGGCTACTACGTCCCTCAGTCCCATCCGGACGACATGGACGAGCGAACCGAGAAGTCCATCCGACAGCGGATCGTGCGCGACCTGACCATTGGTGTCGGCAACACTGGGGTCAGGAGCGGGATCATCGGAGAGCTCGGCAACAACTACCCGCTTGGCGAAAGCGAGCGAAAGGTACTTCGCGCCTCTGCGGGGGCAGCCCGAAGCACCGGGGCGTCCATACTCATCCATCCCGGTTTCCACCCCGCCTCTCCGCCGGAGATCATGGAAGTCCTTTTGGCCGCGGGTGCCGACCCTGAGCGCGTCGTTATGGGCCACCTCGACCACATAGGGGATCGTGACGCGTTGATGGATCTGGCGGCCACGGGTTGCTACCTTGAGTGGGACACCTTCGGCTTTGAGGACACGAGTCTGGGCGCGGCCCTCAGCTGCCCAATCCCCAGCGATGCCGAGCGGATCGACGAGCTGGAGGCATTCGCGGACGCCGGCTATCTGGACCGGCTGCTGATGGCCCACGACGTTTGCGTTAAGTCCAGACACGCGACCCACGGCGGCAGGAACTTCGACCACATTCTGACGTCCGTGGTTCCCAGGATGAAATCGCGTGGCTGGTCGGATCAGGACATACATACGGTTCTGGTGGACAATCCGGCGAGGATGCTGACCCTAGCTCCCGCCTGATGGCGCCCTGGGAAAAACGCCAGCCGGTGCCAGCTTCCGGAGACGTTTCACCTTGACGTCCCTTCCCGGATCCATCTCTTTCCAGGGCAAGGGCCGCCAGCTCGGTGCGGCGTGCTTTGACTTCGACGGCGTCATCGTCGACTCCGAGCCTATTCACCTGGAGTCCGAGAGGTTGGCGCTGGCGAGTCGGGGTATCGAGTTTACGTTGACCGACAAGGCCAGGTTCGTGGGAGGCACGGTGCGTGGGACGGCCGAACGCATCTGCGAGCACTACGGTATTTCGGACGTTGACTCTTACTTCGCGGACCGGCAGAGGGAATTCGCCCGCATGGTCGAGTCTGACCTGAGCCTGATGCCGGGTGCGCGAGATGCGCTATCGCGGCTGCGCTCTGCCGGCGTACCTTTGGCCCTGGTCAGCTCCGGCGATGGCGCCTACGTGAGGACCGCCCTCGGGAGGCACCGACTTGAGGGCACCTTCATGGTGCTGGTGACCGAGCAGGATGTGGAGAGGCACAAGCCCGACCCGGAGCCCTACCTTAAGGCGGCGGAACTTCTGGGCCTGTCTCCCCGCAAGTGCATTGCGGTTGAGGACTCTCCCACCGGTCTGGAGTCGGCACGGGCGGCCGGCCTGCTGTGCATTGCGGTCCCCGGCCCGGCAACCGCCGAGTGCGATCTGTCTGCGGCCGATTTGAGCCTATCGTCGCTGGATGCGCTCGACGGGCTACTGATATCGCAGCTGTTCGGAGAGCCGGGCACGGAGTAGAGGAAGGTGCGCCGCGGCCAGCGGGCGAAAGGAAGACTCCCGGCTTGTTGGTGCGACGGCCGGGCAACCAGACCTGGTGCCGCCGCCCAGCCTAGCGCTTTTCCTTGATGCGGGCGTGGCGCCCGTAGCGGCCCCTGAGGTAATAGAGTCGTGCCCGTCGGACGGCGCCTCGCCGGACGACCTTGACGGCCTCTACAGAGGGTGCATGCAGATGGAAGGTGCGCTCAACCCCGATCTCGTGTGTGACCCGACGCACGGTGAATGTGGCGCTCGGCCCACCGCCTCTTCGCCGTATCACGACTCCCTCAAAGTCCTGGGTCCTCGTTCGGCCACCCTCGGTAACGCGAACGCTCACCCGGACGGTGTCGCCTGGGCCGAAATCTTCCACCCTGGGATTGGGCTCGACCTTTATTAGTTGCTGGGCTTCCATGTACTTGCTTCGAGAACCGCGCGCCGAGTACCGGGGGCGGTCGGGGATCAATCCATGTTAACCGCGGTCGGCTAGCTCGTCCAGCATCCGGCGGTCTTCATCGGACAGGCGGGCAGTACCGAGCATGTCCGGCCTGCGGGCCAGCGTGCGGCTCAGCGATTCGCGCCTGCGCCACTCGGCCACGCGGGCATGATCACCGGACAGCAGGACGTCGGGAGCGGACCAGCCCCTGAAGGTGGCCGGACGGGTGTACTGGGGGAACTGCAGCAGTCCACTGGTGTGCGAGTCGTCCTCCGTCGCTCCTTCGGTGCCCACCACCCCTGGGACGAGTCTGGACACCGAGTCAATGACGATGAGAGCCGCAAGCTCGCCGCCGCTGATCACGTAGTCCCCTACGCTGAGTTCACGCGTGGCCAGATGCTGGCGCACCCTCTCATCCACGCCCTCGTAGCGCCCGCAGATCAGGACCAGGCGCTCCGACCGAACCAGATCCTCGGCGATGGACTGCTCAAACCTCGTACCCTGGGGCGTAAGAAGCACTACCGGCGTTGCATCGTCCACCTCGCCCCTCTCCCTGAGGTCATCCACGGCAGCGAACAGAGGGTCGGGCTTGAGTACCATACCCGGGCCGCCACCGAACGGATAGTCGTCTACTGTCCCGTGTCTATCGGTGGCAAAGCGGCGAAAGTCGTGTCGCTCCACGGAGATCAGGCCGCCTGAGATGGCCCTTGCCAGGATCCCTTCCGACAGCGGCCCGTCAAACATCGACGGGAACAGGGTGAGGATGTGGAAACGCAAGTGTGCTGGCTGATCAGTGGTGGGGGTGCCCGCTGCGCCCCCTTGCGATGTCGACCGCATGTCCGATGACCGGCGCAACGACCTCAAGCGCTTCGCGCACTCCCCGCGGGCTTCCTGGCAGGTTGATCACCAGGCAACCCCTCCTCATGCCGGCGACCGCACGGCTCAGGACGGCCATTCGGGTGCGGCCTGCCGTTCGCACCCTTATCGCCTCCGGGATGCCGGGTACTTCGTAGTCGATCACCGACCTGGTGGCCTCAGGGGTAACATCTCTGGGACCGAGTCCGGTGCCACCCGTGGTCAGGACGACGTCGATCCCTTCCCCGTCGCACCATGCAGTCAGCCTATCCGAGATCAGGTCCGGCTCGTCTGGCACGATATCCCGGTCCGTCTCCAAGTAGCCCAGTCCGGCCATTATCTCCGAGATGGCGTCTCCGGAAGCGTCGCTGCGCTCTCCCCGTGACCCGGCGTCGCTGATTGTGAGGATGGCGAGGCGGCGGGGCGGTCCGTCGCGGGATTCGGACATTTGATCTACTGGTTGATGTTTCAAAAGAGTTTTAAACTCGTTCGAAAACTGCTTGTCTGAGTGGATCGCCTTTGAAAGACTTTTCTTCGACGGGCGCGGGATCGTCTTGCGACGGGCCCATGACCGGTGCATCTTAACATGACAAATCCTGGTGGAATGCCGGTATGGCCGGTTCGACACGTTATCAGGTGGGATCTCGCGGGCGCCTCGGGCGGGCGCCCCTGAGCCCGGCGGAGGGTCGCCCCACTTGACCGTATTTCACACTCCGGTCCTTGGTCGAGAACTTGTTTCGGCCCTCGCCGTCCGTCCGGACGGCGCGTACGTGGATTGCACTGTCGGTGAGGGCGGTCACGCGGAGATGATCCTATCGGCGGTAGAGCCACCGCCGAGGTTGCTGGGAATCGATCTCGACGCCGATGCCCTGCGCTCCGCTCGAGTTAGGCTGGCCGGCTTCGAGGCGGCGGTGTCCCTGGTGCAGGGGAACTACGGGGATGTCGGGGGCCTGGTCGCCGCAGCCGGCTTCGAGGCGGCGGATGGGATCATCATCGACCTGGGCGTCTCCTCTCTTCAGCTGGAGAGCCCGGAGCGGGGATTCAGCTTCAGGCGAGAGGAACGGCTCGACATGCGGTTCGACCGTCGTCAGGCCCAAACGGCCTTCGATCTGGTCAACAGGGCTCACGCTTCCGAACTGGCAGAGCTGATCCGCTCGCTGGGCGAGGAGTCGCGCTCCCGGCGCATCGCATCGGCGATCGTGGCTGCAAGGCCGATCGAGACGACGACCGAGCTTGCCGCCGTGGTGGTCGGTGCGCTCGGGGGAGGCCGCCGCAGAATCCATCCGGCCACCCGCACGTTTCAGGCCCTGCGGATGTCCGTCAACGGTGAACTGGACAACCTGCGGTCCGGTCTGGAGCAGTCATCCGCCCTTCTGGCGCCCGGTGGAAGGCTCGCGGTGATTGCATACCACTCGCTTGAGGACCGCCTGGTCAAGCGCTTTATGGCCGTCGAAAGCAGGGACTGCATATGCCCCCGCGAGGCGGCCCTCTGCGAATGCGGGCACCGGGCATCGCTGAAGCGGGTCAACAGGAAGGTAATTAAGGCAAGTCAACAAGAGATCAGTGCAAACCCTAGGAGCCGCAGCGCGCGGATGAGGGTGGCAGAAAGACTGGCTGTCTAGGACGAAACCCGGCCGAGAGGGCCGAGCAATACGTTTAGCGCCTCGGGCGCTGCGGAGTGTAAAGAGATGAAAGAGTCGGAGATCTTAACCGCCATCGATGTGGGCACGACAAAGATCCTTGCCCTGGTCGCCGCCACAGACGGTTCGGCGGAGCCCACGGTTCTGGCCCACGCGACGGTCCCCTGCAAGGGCCTCAGTCGCGGCAACGTAGAGGACGTGGCCAAGACGACCGATGCGGTTCGGACCGCACTGGACCGTGTGGAGGAGGATGCAGGGGTCGACATACATTCCGCCTACGTGGGTGTTACCGGCGCACACGTCTCGTACGAGAACCGCAGGGACCCCATACGGGGCGTCGGCACGATCGGTGTGATAACGCCGGAGGAGCTCGCCGCAGACGTCTCCAGCAGGTCCGCCGGACCGGGATCCAACCGACAGCTTGTGCACGCGGTGCCGATTTCCTACACGGTCGACGGCGAGGAGGGTATCCGCAACCCTGTGGGAATGCACAGCAGCTCGGTCGAGGTCGACACGCACATGATCACCGCCGACCGCACCCGGCTCGGCAGGCTAACCCGTGCGGTCCAGAACGCGGGCATCGAGGTGGACGCCCTGGTAATGGAGCCGCTCGCTAGCGGGCTGTCCGTGCTTACCACGGAGGAGAGAGAACAGGGCGCCCTGATGATCGACATCGGCGGTGGCACCAGTGACGTGGTGGTCTTCAGCGGGGGGCGGCTCTGCTACACGGGGGTGGTCCCGGTCGGTGGTTTCCAGTTCACCAACGACGTATGCATTACCTACAACGTCGAATACGAGGCCGCAGAGCAGGCCAAACTGGAGCACGGACACGCCGAGCCCGGCGCCGTCGAAGCGGCCCTGACGTTGAGCCTTCCCCTCCGCGACAGGCCGGCCCAGGTGACCGTGCCGGCGCGCGAACTGGCGCAGCTGTTCCGCGAGAGGGCTGTGGAACTGGCGAAGATGGTCCACATCAAGCTGGAAGAAGCCGACGCCGCCTACATGAGCTCCACCAGGGTCGTCCTGACAGGAGGAGCGTCGGAGCTGCCGGGCATCGCGACTATATTCCAGCGGCAACTCGGCCGAGCCGTGCGGCTTGGATCCCCGATGCACTCTGGCTCGCACGTGGGCCTCAAGGATCCAGCACACGCGACAGGCGTCGGGATACTCATCTGGGCCTCCTCACACCACGATGCTGGCCTCCCAGCGCGCAGGAACGGGCGCAGCCGTGGCGGAAGGCGCAGGACGAACGGGACAGGAACGGGGATAGGGCGGTATTTCCGCGGACTGATGCCGTGGACCTCGGCCGGGCATAGTCAGAGCCGAGCCTAACCAGCAACTAATACGCGAAGAGCTGACAAGCCAGGAGGAAGCTAGATGGTCGTCACCAAGAGGGAGCCGGACGGGATCACCAGGATCCGGGTTGTGGGTGTAGGCGGAGGCGGTTCGAATGCCGTTTCGCGCATGTTCCGGGAGCGAATCACAGGCATCGAGTACCAAGTCATCAACACCGACACGCAGGCGCTGCTTTGCTGCGATGTCCCGATGAAGATATCCATAGGGGATGATCTGACGGGTGGCAAAGGAGTGGGGGGCGACCCGGAACTTGGCGCGCGCGCCGCGGAGGAGAGCAGGGACGAGATTTACGAGGCGGTCCGCGACGCGGACATGGTCTTCGTGGGTGCAGGCATGGGCGGCGGCACTGGCACGGGCGCAGCTCCGGTTATCGCCGACATCGTTAAGGAGACCGGCGCCCTGACGGTCGGCGTGGTGACAAGGCCGTTCGCCTTCGAGGGGATCCGCAGGGCCAAGCAGGCCGACGATGGGATCAGGAAGCTCAAGGAGACGGTCGACACCCTGCTGGTCATACCCAACGAGCGCCTCCACGTGATCTGTGAGGAGGAGGTAACCGCCGGCAACGCCTTCAGGATAGCCGACGACGTCCTCCGGCTAGCCGTCCAGTCGATCGCCGAACTGGTCACCGTGCCCGGAGAAATCAATCTGGACTTCGCCGATGTCCAGACCATCATGCGAAATGCCGGACCGGCGTGGATGTCGATCGGCTTCGGATGCGGCGAGAACCGGGCCCAAGATGCAGCCCAGCAGGCCATATCCAACCCGCTACTGGACTTTACGATCGACGGCGCAACCGGTGTGCTGTTCAACATCACGGGAGGAAGCGACCTCAAGCTATCCGAACTGCACTCGGCCGCAGAGGTCATACAGAGGGTGGTAGACCCGGACGCGAACATCATATTCGGCATGGCTACCGACCTGAAAATGGAGAACGAGATCAAGCTAACTGTCGTGGCGACCGGCTTCCCGACCGCCGGGTCGGAGGTGGCTGACGGGGAGCGCGTCAACCAGATCCTCAGGGACGCCCTCAGCGGCGAGAGCAGGGACATCGACATCCCGCCGTTCCTGCGACGCATCACCAGGGCGCATTCGGCATCCGAACTTGCCGCCAGGTCGGAGGTAACGGTCTAGCCCTGCAGCGGACTCGCCCATTGAAAGAGCCGGCCCGGTGATCAACGCGGGCCGGCTCTTTTTTTGCTCCTCAGGCTCCGCGGCTCTACAGCGCTCCTCCCCCAAATTCAGCCGCATCTCAACCGCCGAAGCGGCGGCTACCATCTCCTATCAAAGTTCCTAACCTTGTATTGGAATCGTTCGAAAAATTCGTTGACAAACACTATATGTAGTGGTAGCGTTTGTTGCCCGCACGATTGATTGTGCCCTAAATACGGCGAAATGCTCTGTACATACTGTGGTGGCAATAGGTCTAAGGTTATCGATTCTCGGGACTCGGGAGATGGGATCCGGCGTCGCCGGGAGTGCCTGATCTGCGAACGGAGATACACCACCATGGAGCGGGTTCAGACCCGGTCGCTCATGGTGGTCAAGCAGGACGAGCGGCGGGAGGACTTCAGCAGGGACAAGCTTCTGGCCAGTCTGAACAAGGCCTGCGCCAAGAGGCCGCTGCCCATAGGAACGGTCGCCAAGGTCGCCGAAGAGATAGAGTCGGCCCTGGTCGAGTCCGGTAGGGCCGAGATTCCCTCCCAGGCTATCGGCGAACTGGTCATGGAGCGACTCAAGGGGGTCGACAGGGTCGCCTACATCAGATACGCCAGCGTATACAGGGACTTTAAGGATCTGGAGGACTTCAAGTCTGAGGTGGACGCGCTGCTCGAACCTCCGGCCCACCAGCCCGAGCCGAGTCCTCAGCTCTCGTTCCTGGAGGACGAGCCCTCCTTCCTACCGCAGCGCAGGCGACGAGGTCGCCCTCGTCGCAGGCCACAGCCGACTCGCTGAGCCGACATGGGCCTGCCTGCGATCAACCAACTGAATGCTATTGCCAAGTTCGGGCGCCTGGTTTCGGCGCCCCGGTAGACCGTAAACGGCCGCAGCCATGGACCGGGAGATAGTCCGGCCAGGCGCGGGATACGAAAAGGGGGCAGTGAATGGCGGATAGGAACGCTACCAACGGCGCGTCGGCGAGAGGCGAAGACGGGGCCGTCGGCGAGGTGATCAAGGCGCTCGAGGATCTCGGCGTGCCGCAGGAGAGCATTACCGAGGTGGTACGGCAAGCTCAGGCCGGACCCAGAGCCACGGAACTGTCGACGACCCAGGTCGCCATCAGCGAGCAGGACGTGGAGGACAGGCTCAGCGAAAACGCCCGTGTGGTACTGGCCAAGCGATACCTGCGAAAGAACGACGCCGGAGAGACGATCGAATCCCCGGAGGGCATGTTCCGACGGGTCGCCAGGGCGATCTCCGAGCCCGAGTTGCTTTACGGCTCGGAGCAGGACCGGGTCCGCGCTGAGGATGACTTCTACGCGATAATGGCGACCCTCGAATTCGTTCCCAATTCCCCCACACTGATGAACGCGGGAACCGGGGCCGGCACGCTCTCGGCCTGCTTTGTGATGGGCCTAGAGGACAGCATGGACGGGATCATGACGACGGCCAAGGAGGCGGCCATGGTCCAAAAGTACGGGGGCGGCACCGGCTTTTCGCTCTCTCCCATACGCCCCAAGGGAGCGGGCATCTCAACAACCCACGGAAAGGCCTGCGGACCCGTAGCGGTCCTCAACCATCTCTCGTCCGTTTCCACCCTGGTCACCCAGGGAGGCAAGCGGGACGGAGCGAACATGGCTGTCATGGATGTCCATCATCCAGATATCCTCGAGTTCATCTCCTGCAAGACCGAAGAGGGCAGGATCCACAATTTCAACATCTCGGTAGGTGCGTCGGACGAGTTCATGAACGCGGTTAGGGACGGCACCGAATACGCTCTGCGCGATCCCCGCACCGGCGAGGCCGTGGGCACATTGGACGCCCTCGAGGTGTTCGCCAAGATAATCGCGGGAGCCTGGCGCAACGGCGAACCGGGGATGATATTCCTGGACGCGGTCAACCGGGACAACCCGACGCTGCATCTCGGCCGCATGACGGCAACCAATCCCTGCGGCGAACAGCCGCTGCTGCCCTACGAGTCCTGCAATCTCGGCTCGATCAACCTTGCGAGGTTCGTCACCGAGATCGACGGAAGACCCACCGTCGACTACGTGCGACTGCGGCAGGTCGTGCGGACCGCTACTCGCTTTCTGGACAACGTCATCGATGCCAACGCCTACTCCGTCTACAAGATAGAGGAGATGACCAAGGCGACCAGGAAAATCGGCCTGGGAATCATGGGCTTTGCGGATCTGCTGATGGAACTGCGCATCCCATATGACTCTCCCGACGGGGTGGAGCTCGGTCGGAAGGTCATGCGGATGATCCGAGAACAGTCCGATGCCATGTCGGAGGAACTGGCTGGCGTGCGGCAAAGCTTCCCTGAATGGCACGGCAGCAAATACGGCCCGCAGGGAGAGAACCGGCCGATGCGCAACGCCTGCCGCCTGACGGTGGCCCCGACCGGTACGATTTCGATGATCGCCGGTTGCTCGTCCGGGTGCGAACCCGCCTTCGCCCTGAGCTACCACAAGCACAACATACTTGGCGGCGAGAGCCTGATCTACGTGGACCGCACCTTTGAGCAGGCCGCAAGGGACGGCGGCTTCTACTCGGAAGACCTGATGGCGTATCTGGCCGACGGGGGCTCAATACAGGAACGCTCCGATGTCCCGGATTGGGCGAAACGGACATTCGTGACCGCATCGGACATCTCACCCGAGTACCACGTTCGGATGCAGGGGGCGTTCCAGGAAAGCGTCGACTCGGGAATCTCAAAGACGATCAACTTCCCGAACTCGGCCACCGAGACGGATGTCAGGACCGCCTATCTGCTCGCCTGGGAGCTGGGGTGCAAGGGAATAACCGTCTACCGGGCCGGCAGCCGCGAGCACGAGGTGCTAACGGCCGGAACCGAGCAGATGGAAGAGCGGAAGCCCGAAGCCCAGGGCTCCCCCATGTCGGCGAGGAGCCGGCCGGCCGTAATGCGCGGGGTAACCGAGCGCGTAAGGACCGGCCAGGGCAACATATACGTCACCGTCAACTATGACGAGCGGGGACGACCCTTCGAGGTCTTTACCACCCTGGGCAAGGCCGGCAGCATCGAGTCCGCCCAGCTCGAGGCGATCTCAAGGCTGATCTCTCTGGCGCTCAGGTCCGGCATAGAGCCCGAGGCCATCGTGAACCACCTGCGGGGCATAACCAGCGATCCGGTCTGGGACGGAGGCCGACTGGTAAGGTCCGCCCCCGACGCGGTCGCATTCGTGCTGCACCAGCACATGCATGACGGGGCCGAAATGGCGATGCGGGACATCGCATCCGGAAGCGGATCAGGCTCCGGCGTCCAGCTTGGGATGATGGCCGAGCAAGCGGCAACGTATGGGGAATTGGCCAAGACCGCCGACGTAGCCAGTTCGGTGACCTGTCCGGATTGCTACGGCTTTCTCATATTCCAAGAAGGTTGCCAGCGCTGCCCGGACTGCGGCTACAACAAGTGCGAGTAGGCCCGGGAGACGTCTGAAGATCTTGCCTCGGACGATCGAGTAGGCCCGCGGCCTTGCGCGCGGAGCCACGGGCCTTTGGCGTGCGGGCAGGGATATAATCACCCACATGGACCATCCGCCCGTCATCGCGATTACCATGGGCGATCCGGCCGGCATTGGACCCGAGGTCGTCGCCAGGTCGCTCGCCGACTCTGGCCAGATTCCCGAGGCACGGTACGTGGTGGTTGGCGACTCCCCATCAGTCACCCAGGCCCTCGAACTAGTCGGATCGTCATTCGGAGTTAAGGCCTCGGCCGAGTTTGGCCATCTCGAATTCGAACGCGGTTCTATCACCGTCTTGGATCCTGGCGGCATAGACCTTGCCGGCGTTGCGGCCGGCGAGGTGTCAGCGCAGGCCGGGCGAGCGTCGATCGAATGGGTACTACTGGCGGCGCAGTTGGTGAGCACCGGAGCAGTGGACGCGATGGTCACCGGCCCTATCCACAAGGAGGCCTGCAGGCTGGCGGGCTATCAGGACGTCGGCCACATGGAAATCCTGCAGCGTTATGCGAATGCGCCGCTGGTCGCGACGATGCTGGTCGCCGAGCAACTAAGGGTCGTTCACATGACCACGCACAGGTCTCTGGCCAGAGCCGTCGAGTTCTGCTCTCGAGAGAACATACTCGCCAAGATACGGCTCACTCACGACCACTTCCAGCGCTGGGGGTTCCCGCAACCGCGGATCGGCGTAGCGGCCCTCAACCCGCATGCCAGCGACGGAGGGCTGATCGGGGACGACGAGGAGAAACGCATCTCCCCCGCCGTTCAGGACGCGAGGTCAGAGGGCATAGATGCAGTCGGCCCGGTGCCCGCCGACACGATCTTCAACCAAGCGATAGCCGGACGCTATGACGCTGTACTGGCCATGTACCACGATCAAGGCCACATCGCGATCAAGGTCTTTAACTGGGCCAAGAGCATCAGCGTCAACCTTGGGCTGCCATTCATACGTACGTCGGTAGACCACGGCACGGCGTTCGACATAGCCGGCAGGGGAATCGCCGATCCGACCAACATGCTTGAGGCGATGAGGGTGGCGGTCAGCCTGGCTGCCGACGGAATCCTACCCCGCCACGAGCCCGCCAGCCTTTCTGTGGTGAGCCAATGAAGATCGCGTTCGTAGGCGGAGGCAGGATGTGCGAATCCATTGTCACCGGGATCGTGTCCTCGAGCCTCGCCGCACCCTCGGACATCTCGGTGGGCGAGCCGGTGGAGGCACGCCGGAGTGCCCTCCTAAATGAGCACGGGGTGAGAGTGCACGCCGACAATGCGGCGGCGATAGCCGGAGCAGAGCTGGTCGTTCTCTCGGTCAAGCCCCAGTCTCTTGGCTCGGTCCTTCCCAGTTTGGGGAGGGCGCTGAGCAGTGGTCAGGCGCTCGCCTCCATAGTAGCCGGCGCCAGAATGCGCTCAATTGCTGACGCGACAGGCCACCAGGCCGTTATAAGGGTCATGCCCAACACGCCCGCTCAGATCGGCGCAGGCATCTCTGTCTGGACGGCAGCCCCAGAGGTGACCGACGATCAGCGGGAGGCCGCCCGTTCGGTGGTGGCCACGCTGGGAGAAGAGGTCTACGTCGAGAGCGAGGACCTGATCGACATGGCCACAGCACTTAGCGCCAGCGGACCGGCATACGTGTTCACGTTCGTTGAGGCACTCGTCGATGCCGGGGTCAGCATCGGTATGTCACGCGATCTGGCCGGTCAACTGGCCATCGAGACGGTCCTGGGCAGTGCACGGATGGCCAAGGAGACCGGCACGCACCCGGCAGAGTTGCGTAACATGGTTACCTCCCCCGGCGGGACGACGGCCGCCGCGCTGTTGGAACTGGAGAGGGGAAGGCTACGCCATACGGTGATGGGGGCCGTCGCCGCGGCGTACCGGCGTTCAAAGGAGCTGGTTGACGGCTGATAGATTGCCGGCCCGCCCACGACGGCGGCGGCACAGGATCACAAGGCTTTGACGTTCTTAGCGCTGTTCGTAATCATACTCGCCTGGATACTGTTCGTTGCGATCCTGATCAGATCGATAATCTCCTGGATCAACCTTGACCAGTCCAACCCGCTGGTGGTGGTCATCTACCAAATCACCGAGCCCATACTGGCGCCGATCCGCCGGCTGCTTCCCAGTTTCGGCGGACTCGATCTCTCTCCAGTGGTCGCGATCATCATCATCTTCGTTGTTCAGCGTATAGTCGTCGCCTTCGCGCGCTAGGCCGGTCAGACGGAGGCGACCCGGCTCAGGCGGGGGGCTCCGAGAGTGTGACCTCCCCGGCGACAACGGTTGTCATGCCCTGATCGGTCTGGATCAGCAGGTTCCCCTGCGCATCTACGCCGCACGCTCTCCCCGACACCCTTCGACCCTGCCAGCTGACGTCTATTTCTCGCCCGATCGTCTCAAGGCGCGAGGTCCAGGTCTCCACCAGATCTAACCCACGGCGAACTGCGGAGTAGAGTTCGTCCAGACGGCCCAGGACCTGCAGGAGGACCTCGGTTCGGTCCAGTGCCCGCCCCGCCTGCTCAGCCAGACTGGTCGCAATTTCCCTGATCTCAAAATGGTCTTCAGGACGCAGGTTGACGTTTAGGCCCACTCCGACTACGGCAAAGTCCAGTGAACTGGACCGAGATGTAACGCTCTCCACTAGGATGCCCGACAGCTTCTTCCCGGACATCACGACATCATTGGGCCACTTGATGGCCGCATGACGTCCGGTCGCTGCCACAGCGGTTTCTTGGACCGCCATGGTGGCGGCCATGTTGACCAGGCGCAACTGGTCCGCCGTGGGACACAGCACCACGGAGAAGGTAAGGTCCTGGCCCGGGTTCGACACCCACCCCCTACCGAATCTGCCCCGTCCCAAGGTCTGCTCTTCGGCAACGACCACTAGGCCATCGTGTGCGCCATCCTCCGCCAACCTGCGTGCCTCGTCCATGGTCGACGTCACCCTGGGCACGTAGCGCAGCCGGGCGCCCACGACGCCCGACCGCAGCGGCACGAGTCTGGCTAGATCCAGATTCTCCATTTGCAAAGAAGCCGCGCCTGTCCGTTACGGGCTAGGAGGACCGAGTCGATCTGACCATACTTCACAACGGTGCGCCGCGATCGAACTTGGTCTCGGGCAGTGGTCACTGAAGACTGGGAATGGTGCTCATCAATCCTTCAGCCCCGGTCAGCGATCCCATCTCCGAGCGGGTTCGGCCCGGCAACCCGCCTGGCCGGTGAGGGCTGGCTACGAGTCCAGCACCTCGGGATTGGCGCAGGAGGCAACGGGGTCTCCCTTGAGCGCCGCAACAATGCTGCGCGCGGCGGACATGCCCATTGCCGTGAACGTAGCCGAGCTCGCGCTTCCAATGTGAGGGGTGATGACCACGTTGTCCATGACAACTAGCGGATGTCCGGCCGGGATGGGCTCGGGATCGGTCACGTCCAGCCCGGCGCCCGCGATGACCCCGGCCCGCAGGGCATCGGTGAGCGCAATGGTATCTACCGTGGGGCCTCGCGAGGTGTTTATGAGGAATGCGGTGGGCTTCATAAGGGCGATCTCCCTTGCGCCAACGATTGGGCGCGTCTCTGGGCCGAGGGGGACGTGGACAGAAACAAAGTCGGCCTCAGACAAGAGCTCGTCAAGCTGAACGTAGTCGATAGCGTACCTGAGCTCCTGTTCACTCTTGCGTGTACGGGAGTTGTAAATGACGCGCATCTCAAAGCCGATGGCGCGTTTGGCCACGGTCTCTCCTATCTCTCCAAGGCCAATAATGCCAAGGGTCTTACCGTGTACGTCCGCTCCCAGGTAGGGGACCTGATCGAATGCGGTCCATCCACCCTCACGTATGCGCCGGTCGCCGTACGCGACGCGTCGGGCGACGGAGAGTATGAGTGCGAACGTCATATCGGCCGTTGACTCGGCATTCAAACCGGGGGTGTTGGCGATGATGATGCCCCGGGAGGTCGCTGCCGACACGTCTATGTTGTCCATGCCCACCGCACGAGTGGCGACGATCTTAAGCGATCCTTTCCCCGCCTCGAGCACCTCTTCATCGACGGTGTCGTCGGCCTCAACCATCAGGGCGTCGCAGTGGCCTGCCTGCTCGACGACCACTTCCTTGGGCGGTGGCGTGCCCCCCTGCCAGACCTGCACGTCGAAGCTGCGCTCCAGCAGGGCGACCGCTTCGGGAACGCGGCGGCGGGTTACGAAGACCCTGGGTCTCACCTGGAACCCCGCCTGCCCGTCAAAGGCCTATGGCCACGCCGTCGCGGCGAGGATCGGCACCGCCGTGGAAGATACCGGCGCTGGAGTCGTGGGCGATGGCCTGGGCCCCGCCCACGTTCATGGACCACGACTCGATGACATCGACCTGGTGGCCTCGCAACTCAAGCTCGATTCGGAGGGAGGTTGGGAACCTGTCCTCCATCTCGACGCGGGTGCCTTCGTACACGCGGAACCGTGGCGAGTCGATGGCCTGCTGCACGGTCATGCCGTGGTCCAAGACGTTGACCAGCATCTGGGGCGTCGTCTGCAGGATTCCCCAACTGCCTGGCGTGCCCATGCTCAACATGAATCGGCCGTCCTCGAACGTCTGGGTGGGAGCGACCACGAAGTCGACCTTCTTGCCCGGGCCTATCCGGTTCGGGCTCCCCTCATCGAGGTCGAACCAATAGCCCATGTTGTTGGGGAAGATACCGGTATCACCCATCGCCACAGCGGATCCAAATGCACCGCCGAGCGTCTGGGTGACCGACACGACGTTGCCGGCCGAGTCGGCGATGGCAAAGTGGGTGGTCATTCCGCCCTCAATCTCCCGGGACAGTCCAGCGGGAATCGCGCCCGCCGGCACCTGGTCTGAGTAGTGCTCTCCAGACACTGCGCCTGCGGCCGACATGTCGATCGACATGCAGCGCTCGGCCGCGTACTCGTCGGAAAGGAGCCGGTCAAGTGGCGCCGACACCGTCGCCGGGTCGCCCGCGTAGGGGATGCGATCTGAGACGGCGAGCTTTACCGCTTCAATGAACCGGTGGACGGTGTCGGGATGGTGCGGCCCGCGTGCATCGATGTCGGAGTGCTCAAGGAGCTTTAGGGTCTGCAGGATCTGAAAGCCGCTCGATGAGGGAGGTGTGGTGAGCACCTCCAGACCCCGGTAGCTTATCTTCACCGGCTCCAGCCACTCCGCCTCGTAGCTCGCCAGATCGTCGCCGGTCATCAGGCCCCCGATCTCCTGGTTGCCCCTGACAAATCGTCTCGCCAGATCTCCTCGGTAGAACTCCGCGATACCGCCCTCCGCTATGCTCCGCAGGCTGGCGGCCAACTGGGGAAAACGTAGCCTCGCACCCGGACCCGGGGGGGTGCCATCGGCGCCCAGGACAAGACCGGAGGTCTGGGGGTGCAACAAGAGCCTGGATGCATTGCCGACGATCATCCGGTGGTTGTTGAAGGTGACCGGTGAGCCGTGTTCGGCGTAGCGGATCGCAGTATCGAACAGCGGCCGGGCGGCCATGGTCCCGTAGCTCTCCTGCATGGTGAGCCAGCCAGCTACGTTACCTGGCACCAGACAGGATCTTGGTCCGATGCCCTTGGTCTCTTGGGTGAACTCTTCGGGAAGGGCAGCTAGGGGGGCACGCCCGGAAAAGTCTAGTGCCCTTACCCGATCCTCGGCAGCGACGTAGGCAAGTGCGACCCCGATTCCCCCAACACCCGACATGTACGGCTCGACGACCCCCAGCGTGGAGGCCACGGCGACAGCTGCGTCAAAGGCGTTACCCCCTTCCCTCAACACGGCCACCCCCGCAAGGGTTGAAAGGGGATTGGCCGAAGCGACCATCCCGGAGACTCCCATTACTACTGGGCGGCTGGGTGTCGGGTGGGCGTAGGGATCGCCGCCTTGCGGTTTTGCGTTGCTCATCTGCGTATGCTGGACCTTGAGATCGCCACCTTGGTCGTCGAGCCCTCGGATAGCCGAGTGCTCCGCCATCCGCGGCTCAATTTGGCGCTGCCGCCATCGGTGAATTGCGCGCTCGCTGAGCGCTGTTCGGAAATGGTAGCAGCAGTCAATAGACGGACCTATCTTACGGCAATCACATCGGCCAAGCGAGGCCGGTGGCGTGGGGCCCGGCCTTGACTAAGGCCGGCACGGAAGCTATAGTTCAGTGTCCGGCCCTGCGCAGGCAGGGTCGTCTTGTCCTGTGGGCGAGCCGAAAGGCTCTGTCACCCCGGGCAACCGGGCACCTTAACAACTGGATAGTGGAAGGAAATGTCAGTTTCGTAGAGTTTGATCCTGGCTCAGGACGAACGCTGGCGGTGCGCTTAATGCATGCAAGTCGAACGAACCCATCCGCTTCGGCGGGGACGGAGAGTGGCAAACGGCTGAGTAACACGTAAGTGACCTACCCTGGAGCGGGGGACAAGCCGGAGAAATCCGGTCTAATACCCCGTACGCTCCTTTGGCCACGGCCATTGGAGGAAAGGCTTCGGCCGCTCCTGGAGGGGCTTGCGGCCTATCAGATAGTTGGTGGGGTAATGGCCTACCAAGTCGAAGACGGGTATCCGGTGTGAGAGCACGAACGGGCAGAGGGGGACTGAGACACGGCCCCCACTCCTACGGGAGGCAGCAGCAGGGAATCTTGCGCAATGGGCGAAAGCCTGACGCAGCGACACCGCGTGAGGGAAGAATGCTTTCGGGTTGTAAACCTCTTTTGTTAGGGAAGAGAAGGGACTGTACCTGACGAATAAGCCCCGGCTAACTACGTGCCAGCAGCCGCGGTAATACGTAGGGGGCGAGCGTTGTCCGGATTTATTGGGCGTAAAGGGCGAGTAGGCGGCACGTCAAGTCCCATGTGAAATCTCCCGGCTTAACCGGGAGGGGTCATGGGAAACTGGCGGGCTTGAGGACAGCAGAGGAGAGCGGAATTCCCGGAGTAGTGGTGAAATGCGTAGATACCGGGAGGAACACCAGTGGCGAAAGCGGCTCTCTGGGCTGCCCCTGACGCTGAGGCGCGAAAGCATGGGGAGCAAACCGGATTAGATACCCGGGTAGTCCATGCCCTAAACGATGAATACTAGGCCTGGGGGGTATCGACCCCCTCTGGGTCGTAGCTAACGCGATAAGTATTCCGCCTGGGGAGTACGGCCGCAAGGCTAAAACTCAAAGGAATTGACGGGGGCCCGCACAAGCAGCGGAGCGTGTGGTTTAATTCGATGCTAAGCGAAGAACCTTACCAGGGCTTGACATGCCTTGGACCGCCCGGGAAACCGGGCTTTTCCTTCGGGAACCATTGCACAGATGTTGCATGGCTGTCGTCAGCTCGTGCCGTGAGGTGTTGGGTTAAGTCCCGCAACGAGCGCAACCCCTGTCGTTAGTTGCCTTTTCTAGCGAGACAGCCCCTGACAAGGGGGAGGAAGGTGGGGACGACGTCAAGTCAGCACGGCTCTTACGTCCTGGGCTACACACACGCTACAATGGCCGGTACAGAGGGTTGCCAAGGAGCGATCCGGAGCTAATCCCACAAAGCCGGTCTCAGTTGGGATTGCAGGCTGAAACCCGCCTGCATGAACGCGGAGTTGCTAGTAAACGCAGGTCAGCACACTGCGTTGAATACGTTCCCGGGCCTTGTACACACCGCCCGTCAAGTCATGGAAGTCGGCAACACTTGAAGTCGCTGGGCTAACCCTTTGGGGAGGCAGGCGCCGAGGGTGGGGTTGGTGACTGGGACTAAGTCGTAACAAGGTAGCTGTACCGGAAGGTGCGGCTGGATCACCTCCTTTCTAGGGAGTAGGACGAACTGCAGGTTGCTCTCACGGGCGCCGGCAGGGACTCCAGGTCGGTCGGTGGGTGGAACATCCCGCGGCGACCGGATTGAGTATGACTCCGACTCGGCAATGCCGGATCAGAGGGAGCTCTCCGATCTCGCCAAAGGCGTTCTGCATCAAACCCACCGTTTTTTTGGATGCACCGCATCCATGGAGCCTTAGGGCTCCGAATGATCGGGCCGAGAGGTTTCGATCGGGTGAGTTGAAAGACTCGCAAACACTTTGGTGTGAAAGGCATTTCCTTCCACTATCCAGCGGTTAAGGCCAGGGGCCGGAGCGATCCGGCCCCTTCTGTTTCGCACTCGAACTGGACGCGGCCACCGACAGGGAGAAACGGCCGAGGCCCTGTCTTCAGAGAGGCCTTAAGGCGTCAGTCCAATTCCCTCGCCGCAGTGTGGACATGCGCCATTTCGGTCACCTCAGGCGTTCCCGCACCACTACGGGTTAAACTGGAGTCAACTGGTCGCCAGGGGCTGTAGCTCAGCTGGGAGAGCACCTGCTTTGCAAGCAGGGGGTCACGGGTTCGAGTCCCGTCAGCTCCACATGCCGGCACTGTATTAATAACTGGGCTCCTGAGGGCGATGTCAGAGGCGTCCCGCAGCCCGGAGGCTCCGTCCCCGGGAATCGGCATCGTATAGTTGATCGTCGCCCTCCCTGGCCTGACGACGATCTCCTTTACGAATGACCGGATGAACGATTTCGTCTCGGTCAGATCGCTGCTCTCCAAGTACTCGCTCATGTCCCTGGCAAACACGGCGATCGTCTCAGCATTGTCCAGGAGCACACGCCGCCCGGACAGGCGACGACGGGCCTCATCGGCCGCCAGTTCCAACCGCTCCTGACGTTCCCTGTGCTCCCTGATCCGGGAGGTGGCCTCAGCAGGTTCGAGATCAGTCGTCTCGACGAGGTTCCAGACCCTACTGAGCCGCCTGCGCACATCGGCGAGCTCCGCCTCCACCGACTCAAGCTTCCTGCGGTGTTCCCGCGCCTCACCATCCATCTCCTCGTCCAACATCCTGACCAACTTCCTGATGTTGCTCTCTGTGAGGATGTTCTCGCGGAGCTGGTCGACGATCAGTCTCTCGAAGCGCTTCGAATTCAGGCGCGGCGTCCTGCACGTTCCACGGCCCCGCTTCAGCAGAGAGTGACACACGTAATACGTGTATCTGCCTCCCTTCGCCTCATGCGCCACGAGCGCCTTGCCGCACGTTTGACAACTGACCAGTCCGCTCAGCAGGTACGGACTGGCGGCACGCCTCGGGTGGACCCGCGACGGCGCCTTCGAACTCAGGCTCCTTGCGACGCGGCCGAACTCCTCCCTCATTACGATCGCCGGAAACGCATCCTCCACGCGCACCGGCTCGCTGCCATCCATGGCTCCGACCCCGTAGATGAGCGTACCGGCGTATGCCTCGTTGCCGAGCACCTTGTGAACGGTGGTCTTCTGCCACTTCGCTTCCCTGGGGCCCGATATGCCCTCGCCGTTCAGCACCTTTGCGATATCGAGAGTGCTGCACCCCTCCAGGGCCAGATCGAATATCCGCCGCACAACGGCATCCGCAGGCGGATCAAGCTCCAGCCTCGACCGCAGCTTCGCCCCATCCTGCACACGCACCTTTCGGTATCCGTACGGAGCCCTCGAAGTCA
Source organism: Dehalococcoidia bacterium (assembly GCA_965207145.1). GTDB lineage: Bacteria > Chloroflexota > Dehalococcoidia > Lucifugimonadales > UBA2962 > CAUZIR01. The sequence continues at coordinate 2,903,739 of OZ242262.1, forward strand.
TCCAGAATCCCCGCGAGGCCGCCTCCCTCAATCCCCGCCTGATGTCCTGGCCCATGTTCAGCGAGTAGTATTCGTCAAAGCCCTCTATGATCGCCTCCATGAGCTTGCCCGTCGGCGAGTCGTCGGCGGGCTCGGTGATGGAGACCACCCTCACACCCTTCTTCCTCAGCATCGACTTGAAGGCGACCGCGTGCTCCCGCCTGCGCGTGAAGCGCGAGAACTTCCACACGAGGATCTCCCGGAAGGGCGTCTCCGGCTGGCTTGCATCGTTGAGCATCTTCCTGAACTGCGGCCTGTGGGAGATCAGGCCGCTCTCGGCCTCGTCCACGTACTCACGCGCAACGACGCATCCCTTCTCCACCGCGTACTTCCTAAGCGCCCCAAGTTGCGCGGCCACCGACAGATCCACGTCCTGGCGTTCGCTCGACACCCTTGCGTACAGGGCCACAGGCGTCCCGTCTTCAATCTCTCTCATCTGTCCTCCCTCCTTGTGTCCATCTATCAGTCCAGGTGAACCGCCTCCGTTCATCGAGGGCGTGGCCAAATGCGGCGGTCAGTTCCCACGCCGCAGGTCTCCGGACGCATCCGGGCCGACTTCATGCCGGGGGCTGTATTCCCGTCTCCGCGTCCGCGGCAATGCGGCCCTCGCGCTCGCTGAGCATCACCTCCGCGGCCTCGTAGGACCTGAGCGCCAGGCCAGGGAACTCGTGGAAGCGAATCCGCCTCCCACGGGCAACCTCACCAATCATGTACATGCTGGCGAACCAGTCCCTCATGCTCATACCGGCCGGAAAGGCCGGACCTCCATCATCCTGTGGCGTGGTCACGGGGTCCTCCTTCACATGCCGGTCGGCATTCATCGTCCGCCGCCTGGCGGTGGGCCGGATCCAGCGAACCAATCAGGCCGGCCAACGTCCCTCAGCAACCGTACCGATCAGCGTGTCGGGCCGCGTCGTGAGGCGGGAATCGCGGTCAACTGGGGCGAAAGGACCGACCGGTCACTGTAAGGAACCGCCACGAGCGCCACCTTCACCACACGACCCCACCACGTCACCGGCCTGACCGCCATCGCGTAGTCGCCCCCACCTCCACCGCCGGGCGCGGGCTCCTTCTCCGCGTAGCCTGAGCCGCCGGCCAGCGCCACCCGGGCGGCCATCGACCCGAGATGAGGACTGTTGCCACGTCGCGGCATGCGGCCCCTCGCACCGCACAGCATGCGCGAGTCACGTGCCTCGAACCCCGGCGTCCGCACCACCACCGACGCCCTGAAATCGCTCGCCTCGGGCGCCGGACACCACGTCCAGGGATCTCCGTTCTCCCTCCTCTCGTAGAGCACCGCCAGCAGCGGACGGCGGCTCATCACCTCACCCAGCCGAAGCGCCACCGACGCGTAGGAGCACTGGAACCGCCTCTGCAGGGAGAGGATGTCCAGACCCGTCGCGACGGCGAACTCCTCGAACTTCGCCGCCGGCATCAGCACGGCCGCGGCGAACCGGTTTGCCTCCCGGCACACGCGCCTGGCAGTTGCCGGATCTTCGTAGGAGCCGTACAGGGTCTCGTAGATGATCTCGTAGGTCTCATGCATGAGCGTGTGCTCGGTGGCTCCCCTCCAGTCGTCGGGAATGTGGTGGATCACGTAGCCGCCGTCACCCATTCGGATGTGCGCTCCCCTCAGTCCGCCCGGCAGGTGCCTGGCCACCACCGTTCCGGCGCCGATCTCCTCCAGCAGGACTTTGATCTCCTCCAGGGTGGGACGCGACGAAACACCGAAGAACCGCACGAACTCCTCGGCCACAAAGGCCGCCTCGAGCTTCCTGCGGTTGGACGGCTCACCCATGAGGCGGTCGCAGAACCGGTCCAGCGTCACACTCACGGGAGCAGCCTCTTGCCCGTGAATCCCTCGTACATCTCCACGATGAAGCGCTTGGCCTCCTCAGACAGGGGGTCGCTGGGCCTGGTGCCCATGCGAAAGCGCGGGTCGGAGAGAACGTACCGGTAGGCGCGTTCGACCTCCAGAGTCTGGTCCACCTCCGGCTCCCCGCCCCCGTCGTCCAGGTGGCCCGCGCGCCTCAGCAGGTTGTGCACGTCCACCGCGTACAGAGCAGCAAGGCGCTTGAGGATCCGGGGGCCGGGAGTGCGCTGCCCCTTCTCTATCTGCGACAGGTACGGGCTGGAGATGCCGGTGAGGCGATGGACCTCGCGCAGGCTCATCCCGCCCCGGAGCTCCCGGAGCAGATGTCCCAGCTGCCGGCCGTCGCGCCCAGCGTCATCCATGGTCATCTGTACGCAATCGGTGCTAACTCCCTGTTAACACTTTCGGCCCATACGGCCATAAATGGCCCGTACGCCATTGCCATAAGTTAGCAGTCATTGCTACATTCAAGCACACTTTAGAACTATTGTTCCCATTGGCCGGCTCCAGTATACCGCCAGCGTGCTCAACCGCACAACAGCGGCCTGCCCGATCACCGGCGCAACAAGGACTTGAACCCTGGCAGATCACATACAGCTGACACCAGAGCAGGAGGAATGCCGCGACGCAGGTCTGCGCAAGCTCGCCCGCATCATCGCCCGCTCATACCTGCGGGGAGACCTGGACGACGCGCTGGCCTCGCGATGCATCACGTCACGCCGGGGTTCGGACGATGAACGTCTCGATGACAGGGAGCGCCATGCGGCCTGAGGTCCGGCGTGTCAGGGTCTGGCTGAACTCCGACTCTCTCTGGGCGCTCCTCCGCAAACGGGGCATCTCGCAGAACGACCTGGCCCGAAGGGCTGGCATCACCGGGGCCTACCTCTCGCAGCTGGTGAACCGCAAGCGCAACCCATCATTTCAGACGATGCAGCGCCTGCTGGCCGCACTGGGAGGCGTCACATTCCATGAAATCTTCGTCGTGGAGCGCTGTGATGAAGGCTGATTCGCAGTCCCGCCGCGCGCTGTTCACGCCCGGCGTCGCCCTCCTGCCCGACGACTTCCCGGGGCGACTCGAAGCCATCAGGGACGCGGCCGGATTGTCTTGGCAGGGCTTCGCGTCCCGCCTCGCCGTCGAACCAAGGCAGGTCCTTCGCTGGCGCCGGGGCACCTCGCCCTGCGGCGGGGCCATGCTGGCCGTCTGCCGCCTCGCGGCGACGGTTCCCGGAGGCCTTGACGCCCTCCTCGGAGAACGAGTGCCCGGGACAAACATACATCCCGGTCTCCGGCCCTCCGATCTGCCGGTCACCCCGATGGGCGCCCTCATGCCGGCCGACTTCGCCGGGCGGATCGAGGTTCTCCGTAAGGCCACCGGCCTCTCGTGGGAGGGATTCTCCACCTGCCTGGGCGTCGACCCAAGGCAGGTCCTGCGGTGGCGACAGGGCGCGGAACCCTGCGGCGGGGCCATGCTCGCCCTCTGCCGCCTAGCCCTGATCATCCCCGGGGGACTGGAGGCGCTCCTGGGCGGGCGGATATTCCCGGCCGGGGAACACGGGGAGGACGTCGGCAATGAATGACGCCGGGGCCTTCGATACCCGAACGCCGGGGGACTTCACCGACCGGCTCGACCGGCTGAGGTCCCTCACCGGCCTGTCCTGGGTCGCGTTCGCAAGGGAACTGGGCGTCAGGCACGAGCGGATCAGGCGCTGGCGCGAGGGCGTGCGACCCAACGACCGCGGCATGGCGTCCCTGTGCAGGCTGGCCGCGCGGGTGCCGGGAGGCATGGACGCGCTGTTCGGCGACGGACCGGACCACCCCGGGGCGGCCTAGGGTCATGGGACGCCAGCGGTGGGTCTACGTCAGGGACCGCCAGGAGCTTCCCCCGGACTTTCCCCGCAGGCTGGAGACCCTGAGGGAGGCCACCGGGCTGTCGCAACGGGGATTCGCACGGATGCTGCGGACCGACCCTCGCCTCGTCAGGCGCTGGACGAACGGCACCCGCCCCGACGCCGGACACCTCTACTCCCTCCTCAGCGCGGCCGCCGGGATGGGCCTGCTTCACATCCTGATGCCGGAGGCGGGCCGGCGGGAGCCGCGAGACCCGTGACCGCGCTGACCGTGATCAGCCTTGGCGAGGGCGCGTCCAGTCGACGGTTCTGGCCCTAATGGCAAGCGCCGGCGAGTCCGACACCATGCCCGACTGCGCCATCTTCGCCGACACCAGGTGGGAACCCCCCAGCATCTACACCCACCTCGACTGACTGAGAGGGCAGCTGCCGTGCCCCCTGCACGTCGTCGACAACGGGAGGTGCCTCCGCGATGACGTAAGGGCCATGACCAACCACTCCGGCTCTCCCAACTACGTCGACATTCCCGTCTACCTCAGGGGCCGGACGGTCAGGGCGACGGTATCGGACGGCGCCAGTGCACCGCCAACTGCAAGATCCGACCGATCACAAGGAAGATACGCGAGATCCTCGGAGTGCGCCCACGCCGAAGGGTTCCCTCAGGCACCGTCGTCGAGCTCTGGCTGGGCATCTCCGCCGACGAGTTCAGCCGCGCCCGCCCCGCGCGCGAGCGCTGGATGCGCAACCGCTATCCCCTCATCGAGGCCGGCATGTCACGTCAGGACTGCATCGACTGGTGGTAGGACCGGTACGACCGCCCGCTTGAGAGATCGGCATACGTTGCCTGCCCCTTCCAGTCACGCCAGCGGTGGGTCGAGACCATGCAGAGGTGGCCCGAGTTGTTTGCAGAGGCGGTCGAGATAGACACGATAATGCGCGGCAGGCTCGCCTTCGCCAGGGAGCCGTACCTGCACCCACGGAGAATTCCGCTCGCCGAAGCCGTGCGGCTCGATCAGGCGGAGATGGGAGCGGGACCGGACAGGGACGGGCTTGGCAACGAGTGCGAGGGCCACTGCGGGATCTGGGGAATGGTAAGGCCGCTCGAGGTCCGAAGGGAAAATCCGCTGGCCTGCCACCTAGTCCGTCGAGAGGGCTTCAAAATATTCCAGCTTCGCCACCTTCGGAGCGCCAAGGGATATACGAGCATGCTCTGGTGCTTCGCTTGCTTTACACCACTCGATTCAAGACTGGCGGCCTTCCGCTAATCTCACAACCCGCTCCATAAAAGGCTGATATACAATGGACACTGCTCGGAAGATCTCTGACCTCAAATTGGGTGATAGCAAAGGTGAGGTGATAATGAATACAAAGCCAGAACTGTTTATTGTAGAATCACTAACTTTCGACGACGAAGAGAACAAGCGTTTTGAAGGCAAAACACTGTCAGAGATCCTACAACTATCTGGTAAATCTCCACGCTATTACTATGTGAGGACCGAGATAGAATTAAGGGCGGTATTACGACTATTCCAGAAGAGTAGATATCGTTACCTACATTTCTCATGCCACGCCGATAATAGGTCGGTGGCCACGACACTGGACGAGATCAATTTTCGGAACTTGGCTACTCTGATCAATCCACACCTCGCGGCTAGACGTCTTTTCATGTCAGCCTGTGATGTTGTGAATCGCCGACTAGCACGCGAAATAATGAACAACTCAGGCTGTCTTTCAATTATCGGGCCTTCATCGAACGTAAATTTTGATGAAGCAGCAATCATGTGGGCATCCTTCTATTTTCTCGCATTCCGTCAAGACTCGGAATATATGAAAGGCAAGGAATTGCGGTCTATCCTTAGAGATCTCACCAAGCAGTTCCAAGTCCCGATGGCATATTGCGCAAGGAATAGCAATTTTAAGCAAGGTTACTTCTTTACGGTTTTCAAGGACAGGAGTGCGCTTCTTCCAGGAAAGGAAAAGCAAATCATCGTCTAGGGTCAGGAGGCTGGTTTAACCTCATAGTGAATACAATCGTTCCGTAGCTCATCTTTGTCCGACGGGCCGATTCATGCGACGAGCAGGTTTTATCGGACTCTACCGTAGGACGTACGGATTGATTGTAGTCTCCGAGGATCCATTGATCGACAACTGGATCACGTCAACAGCTCCGAGGCTACGAGTTGACTACAAGTAAGTGACCGACGATAAGAACGTACAGTTCAGGGGCTCGACAGCGGAGCCAGATCAGCCGTCAACATGGTCGCAGACACCGTCTTGGTTGCGAGTACCACCAACGACGAGCGGCCTGTCACCACCCGTAAGGACACTCTCCCAGCTGCTGCCCTTCGGCGAACTCAGGTGGCAAGACTTTGAACGGCTCTGTCTCCGTCTATTCGAATTGGAGGCAGAGTCGGAGCATGTGCTAGAGAGGACCTCGATTGGCAAAGCCAGTGCGCCAGCAACTCGGCTCTATGGAAGTCGTGGTCAGGCCCAATTCGGCATTGACCTATATGGTAGGGATCGACTGGTCTTGGGCGAAACGCCGCCGCGGCGGCCTTACGTGTGCCTTCAGGCGCGTCGGACAAAGAGGGTCTCGAAAGCGATGCTCGCCGATACTGTCGAGGAGTTCCTGGCTGGGCGTTGGGCAGAGGTTTCGCGCAAGTTTGTCTACGCAACCGGCGCTTCCGCCAATACAACGGCGCTCAGTAACGAGATCGAGAGACTCACCGCTCGACTGGCAAAGCATTCGATAGAGTTTGAAGTCTGGGACCAGGAGGATCTCTCTAAGAAGCTAAAGGGACATCCAGAAATTGTCGATGACTTTTTTGGCCGACCGTGGGTGAAGGCGTTCTGCGGCGTAGCAAAGGCGAAGGCTCTCAGCAGCAGGCTCGACTCGAGCCAAGTATCAGAACTCCGTGGTCAACTCGCCCGAATATATGAAGCTTCATTTGGCGTAGCCGACTCGGGTCTTATCGCCTTACAGTCTAGGAATTCCCCTGCGATCCGACTCTTGGATCGGTTCGTCACGCCCTACTTGGTCTCAACCACACCTCAGACGGCGCCGTCACCGGAACCCGTTGTGAGATCGGACAGATTCGCGTCCCGTGAACATGACCCGCAGGCGGTACTGGCGGAGGCAGCCGCGTGGAGACCGTTCGCACGTGAGGAAGGATCTTGGTTGGACCGTCCCCTTCTTCAAAATCGACGCCCGCTAGAGAACCCTCACGCCGTGGAGCAACGTCTGGCAGATGAGTGGATAGGCACTGAAACTCGACAGGTCATCGTTGGCGATCCGGGCGCTGGCAAGAGCACACTCCTGAGATTTCTGGTTCTTGACCTCCTTAGCCCCAAACCGGCCTGGCGATCAGTAGCTGAAAAGTGGGGACAATGTCTTCCCGTTTGGTTGCCATTCCACTTCTTTACGCAGCGGGTCGTAGACCAGACCGGTGCATCTGCATCCGTTGGGCAAGCCTTGAAAGCATGGCTTAATCAACACGACGCCAGCGCAGTTTGGCCACTTGTTGAAGCGGCACTTCGTGATGGACGGCTGTTACTGGTCGTTGACGGACTCGACGAGTGGGTCAACGAAGAAGCTGGGCGGTATGCAATAGCGGCCCTGGAAACCTTCGCGCAAGCGCGCTCCACGCCCATAATCGTGTCGGCGAGGCCATATGCACTCACCCGGCTGAAGTTGGGGCACGGCTGGACCTTTAGGCGGATCGCACCGTTGACTTCACAGCAACAGGGTGATCTCGCATTCCATTATTTCCGTGCTGTTGTTGATAATGATGACCAACGATCCTCTATGGACGTTATAAGGCGGTCGGTCGACTTGTTCCTAGCGGAAGTAGTTGACTCTGCCGACCTTCGAGCTATCAGTGGAAATCCGCTATTCTTAGTGTTGTTGGTGGGTCTTCACCTATCTAACGTAAACAAATTGCCGTCTGGGCGGTTTGACGTCTACCACCAAGCGGTCAAACTTCTACTCTCAGTTCACCCCTCCAGCAGGCGTGCCGCCGCCGCCGTGACTGCGCAAAGGCACAAGTGGTCTGATCGCCGACTGAGAACAGTCCTTGGAAAGGTAGCCTTTCAGAGCATGGTTAGGGGCGATATCTCAAACCTCGATGAGCCGGCACTGCGGGAGTATTTCCTTCAAGCCCTGCGAGACCCTAATCAACTCGCCTTGGGTACCGCCGATGCTGAAGATGCTGCCGATCAGTTGATGGATATAGCAGAAGGTGAACTAGGCATTCTGGTCCGAAAGGGACCGAGGGAACTGGGCTTTCTCCATGGAATGCTGCAAGAACAACTCGCTGCTGAGTACGTGACCGAACAACTCAGTTCAGTCGAATTAAAGGAACTCTTGGCAGAGAGGTTGGGGGACTTCCGGTGGCGTGAGGTGATCCTGGCAACCATTTGGATGCTTCGCCGACCTCCGGAATTGCGTGATGCCCTCGACGTGATCAAGGGTCGTATCAATGAGACTCCAGTGGGCCTACATGCGCGCGAGATCCTTGCGGAAGTCACTTTTGGTCCATATGACATCCCGGCCCCAGAAATTCAAAAAAACGCTCCCGACATCATTGAGGCGATCGAAACCCATCCGTTTGAGACTCATCGAGCACGCCTACTAGACATCCTTCTTATGGGTCTAGAGGGAGCTTCAACTAGTAATGCTGTCCGTCAATGCTTGGATCGCTGGACACTCTGCGTTGAAGATCCATCCAGCAATTTGGTTCGGCAGATTGCCAAAGTATCGCCAAGTGAAGACGTATCGCAGACCATCTGCAAGTTGCTCATAGGCGCGATACACCACTCCTACACTTGGGTAGCTTTTGAAGCCGTTGTCGCGATCGCCTTTAGATTCTCAACCAATGGGCTAGGTACCCCAGAAGAACGCGAAATCTTACGTAGCGAGTTGCTACAGACGATAAACGCGCCCCCATCCGGGCTTGCTCAGGCAGCATCTCTAGCAGCACTGGCGCTCGGATGGAGGGAAGATCCGCTGGTTGGGGAAATTCTTAATAGAGCACGAGGACACACTGACTCAAACGTACGGCTCGTGGCCCTTTGTGACGTTCTGGACGTTCTACGAACCGTTCTGTGCGAGACTTCGTCAGGATGTCCAAGGAAGATCCGTCAATTGACTGATCACGAACGCGATTGGCTACTAGGTCGCCTCAAAGCAGACGGCCTAGGTGAACCCCTTCCAGAACTGTTGGTCGCTGCGGTTACAGAATCCTCTGGTGGCCAGCAGGAGTTTCGCAACGACCTAGTGGAGAGTCTGGCATCTGCCCATGGGAAATACAGTCGATCTGATTTGATCTGGCCCATAGCGCTAACTGCGCTACCTGACAACGATCAGGTCGCGGACATTGTGTGCAACCAGTTGCGGTCCGAGAAATACCCTGACCTTGTTCAAAGGATGATGACACTAGATGGCGAACTACTTCTAGCGCTGGCATATGGACCGGAATCACTACACGGAGGACGAGTATCGGCGGCGATAGAAGACCGACTGCGTAGGTTCGGAACTGAGATCTGCGATCGAGAGTTGTTCGGACTTGCCGCTGTTGATCGTGGACCGCTGATGAAGGAGGCTCTCCTACAGGACTTGGCAGTTTCATCTTGGCCACATTGGGCCGCCCAGGCGCTTCTCCGGTATTTTGGCCAAGATGCGAGTGTCCACACCACCATCCGGTCTGTGCTTCTGGGTGACCCTGTCTCGGCATCAAAGATTGCTTTCATAGCATCTGCAACGTTATCCACCGAAGAGGTGATCCCCTGCTTGCTTGCGATAATGCGCGGCCTCTCGAAGGACAATTATCCTCAGACGAGTCGCTACGACTTCCTAGTCTCCGCCTTAGTGCAAGCGTGTGAAGAGCAAGGTATTTCAGGTGGTCTACAAAGCGAAGAGATCGCGGCGGAGGCCCTAGAACTCATGCCTCGTAGGCTCGATCCGCTTTATGGTGACTTCCGTCACTATCTCGCGGCAGCTTTCTACCCTTCCAGGGCCTCTAAGGTAGCGCTGAAGGAGCTCGAAGAGGTGGAAGGCCTTCCCATCGCACCGTACCTACGCGCCTTCCGAGACGACCCTGGAAGGGTCCGGCCTTTCATGAGAGACGCATTGAAGACTCTCCGTACACTGCCTGCATACTTGAGAGCCAGACTATGTCGAAATCTGGCGGATCGGGGCATCTCTACGAACGTGGTGATGAGCCTTACTCGCCGTTGGGCAGACGAAGTGTCCGGACCAAATAAGAGTATCGCCTCGCTTGCCTATCACAGAGCCCTCTTGAGAGCCAGACAAGACGGACATGTCGACGATGAGGGTTGGAATGAAGCCTTGTTTCATCTTGGCGAACAGGCTTCATGTGGTGGACCTGACATGTATGCACGAAGGCGCGGCGCCTGGGTCGGGATGAGCGTGCTTGGAAATTGGTCAGCGCTGAAGACACGAGAGAAAGAGATGGGCTTATCTGTCCCCACAGGTATCCTCTTAACCGATCCGTTGGATGGACCAGACCTTACTCTGCTGCAACTCATAGCCTCTCAATGGAAAGAGCTTCGGTCCGAGTTTGGCGATACACTCATGACCCGTCTTTCGGGCGCGGGAGAAAGGCAGCCGAGTAGAGAGGTATGGGATGCACTAGCCTTAGTCGCAGCGAAAGATGATGGGCTACAAAGGGAGCTCGAGACCGCAGTTTCCGAGGACCCCAAGTTGCTGGGACTGAATGGCGTCTTGGTCTGGTTTGCCACCCAAAGCCATGCTACTACCGAGGCCATAGCTGATGCTCTCGCTTCCCACTTCCAGGAGGTCAGTTTCCGCCGCGAGAACGTAGTCAGTGTACTTGTCGCAGACGCGAAGCGAATCGGCTTGCAACGGGAAGAACTACGACGCCGTTTGGAGAAAGACCTAAGGGGTCCTTATGATTTTGGCAACCCTGCTCTAGAGGCACTTGCCGTTCTGGTTCCGGAACACCCAGCGGTTCAAGGCGCTTGGCAGAAGATCTCAACGAATGCCTCTGGTATTCACAGTGGTACAGATGTTCACGTCCACCCCCGAACGTATTTTGCCGTTGCATGTGCTGCAGTAGACAGTTCCGAGATCCTCCAGCTAATGGAGCGCAGTCTTGGTTGGCTAGATGAGATGGGATGGTATTACTACGAGAATGTGTTGGCACGTCATATGTCCTATCGGATAAGGCGCGATGCCGACGCCGCTAGAAGCTTTCAGGAAGCAGTAATGAGTCGGTCAACCCCTGATCCTCGTGCAGCCCAGTTCGCATCCTTATTGGTGGACTCGGTTGGCCTCGACGAGGAGCTTCTCTATGAGGTCGAGAGGCGCATCTCAGCACAGAACGACCTTATCTTGGCCCCGGTTGTCCGGGACTTGGCCACCTCCGCCACCCTCTCCGTTTGGACGATCTTTACGCGTGCTGCCGACGCTGCGCGAGATATACGTCTAGCCTGATGAGCTGCAGTCAATCTGATCTCAAGGACTGCATGCCCTTTGAGTCTCCGTCCATTTGGACTGGGGCCGATTGTGATCGAATAAAGGGCCGGGTTGGCTGTGCTGAATCGATGCTCTTCCAAGCCGACCCTCATCGCCCCACCTTCCTTTAGGGCGTTCTGGTTAGCGATCCACAAGGGAAACTCGACTCCTGCCTCACACATTGCCTCGGGCGCCACGTGTAGGAATTGGCCCGCCGCAAGCTCTTCGTCGAAAACCATCAGGACCGAAGGCACGGCGCCGTGGTCGTCGATGGGCCTCCGCTAGGCGTAGTAGCGAAGGTACGGCGCGAGCCGGGAGGCCATGGTCGCCGGGCGCACCGCCCGCCGCTCCCACTCCAGGAAGAAGGGTCGGACAATCCCGGCCCTTCTGAGCGCACCGAAAGCGTCTGGGTGAACCGAGTGAAGCTGACCGCGATGGCGAAAGTACCGCGAGGCACGGTGCGGAGGGTCGAGTTGGACCACTTCCCAGTCGCCGTCGAGCGCCTGCCCTTAGAGCGCCGCCATGAGCCGGTGAACGGATTCGGTGTGCCCAATGTGCCGCAGGAGCTGCCTGCTCCTGGTGCCCGATACGCCCCGCCATTCGGTGGGAGACGCGACGTCGGCCGGTCCCGCGCTCCACCGCCTGCGTGCGTGACCCACGGACGTGCGGTCCCGCCGGGCCAGCAGCGCCAGAGCGCGGTCCGTCAGGGCGAGTCGGCGGCGTCCCTCGGCCGATCCCGAGCCATCACCCGGACAGGCCTCCCCAATCAGGCGATTCGGCCTCCTTGGTGACGACCCGAATAGCCCACCAAACTCGATGCAATCAAGGATTTTCACCTTGGCGCCGTAATCGGCACCGCGATCAACGCCGTGGATCGCCCGGGCGGCAGGTGCGCCGCGGGTCAATTACTGGAAGTGCATGAGGCGGTCGAGCGGGGCTTCACACGAGCGGGGCGGGTCGCAGAATACTGCGGGGTTCCAGAAGAGGTCCTGAAGCTCCAGGAACCGATGGACCTTCACTGAGGCGTCCGGCGGCAAGGGCCGATACCCCCTCGGCCCCTGCCTTCACCCGGACTGACTGTCCGGGAGACCACACGCATCAGGCCTGGTGGCGGGTGGGCCTATTCGCGTCGGGACCTCGGACGACCCCTGCGGCGACCCTCCCTCATCCAGAAATAGACGGCGTCTTCAGTTCGCCTGATCTCGATGTCCCGGCCAGACTTGCGGACGGCGTCTCCAACCCTGCGCCTGACCCTCGATAGGCTCTCCCCTTCCGATGGGACCACCTTGCCTGCGGTCCCGGCGGACAGGCCGTTTACGCTCTCAAGGTACGGGGCAAGCTCCTTTTCCCGCTTGCCCCCACCCGTCAGCCGCTGCGCTTCCTCCAGGGTTGTCGTCGTGAACTGTGGCATCGTTAGATGCGACCTCCAATCTTCAATTTGCGCCACGCTTCAAAGTTGTGGAGTTCAAGTTTCGTCCCGACTTGTGTCAACCAGCTGGGGCCGGGAAGTTTGGCGAACAGTCGTCATCAGATTTCAGGACGCTTCCGGATATGACCCGTCTGAATCTTGTCCCGGAGAACTCTGAGCGAATGCAACGGGCATTATATTGCAAACTGCTTAGGAACCCCGGATCACTGATGGCGGTCGATGTCCGTCTTGATCTAGGGTTGCTCTCTCACCATGGTTCTTCCTACGGAGCCAGCCACCATTCTCCCAGGCAGCTGGGAGTTCGCAGCCTCACCCGGCTCGGAACCCCGGGTGAGTCGGCCATCAGCAGGAGCGCGTCGTTGGCTCGCCCCGCCCTGGTGATTCGACGCGCCCCTCATACGCGCCTGTGCAGGGGCGACACCTCCCTCCATCCTTCCCGTTCCGCCAACATCCTGGACAGTGCCCTGTCTGTCAACGAGGGGCCGGAGAATTCTGTGAAATAGTTGGCGAAGCAGGGCTTGCCCACGGAATGCAACGTTCGGCCCAATTGCTCGTCATCCATGCCTGCCCTTATACGCCCACTCTCGATGGGGCAGACCCGAGAGAACCCCGGCCGGGACGCATACGTCCGAATCCCGCCGGCGTCCTTCGATCAGTCGAGGCGGTTCTTCTGATGCAGGCCGATGTAGCCGACTATGACCATGTCCCGCTCGTCGTCCCATGCGAAGGCGATGCGTATTGTCATCTGTGGGTCGCGGTCGGCGCCCTTCCTCAGATGGGCACCGAGATCGTACGATCTGCCATCTGCCTCGGTCCTGTACCAGTCGTCGAACTTCTCCTTGGTCAACGTCGCCTGGTGGGGTTTGTATGACCAGCCGAGACACGAGAACTTCAGGAGTCTGTCAAAAGACGGCGGTTTGCCGGGCGGATTGCTCCTCAGCCGATGGTAGTCCGTCGCCAGCCATGCCAGCGCATCGAACACCTCAACGGGCTTCTGGAACGCACTGTTCTTGTCCGATTTCGAGTTAAGGGCGAACACAAGCTGGTCCGGAAACACCTTCTCGGCGCGCGCGATCGCCTCGCTGACACTCGCCGGAGGGGGCTCGTCCGCCTCCTCCACCCTGGCCACCCTCGAGTCAACGTACGCCTGTCGCCAACTCTCCTCCAGGCTGCGGCTCAGCGCCAATTCGTCCCTCAGGCCGCTGTTCTCCCCGGAAAGGGTACGCCGGTCAGTCTCAAGTGCCTTTCCCGTCCGCCTGAGGTCCTCGTTCTCCGCCCTCAGCGACTCGCATTCGGCGACCAGCCTGCCATATTCCTCCACCGCCTCCGGCCCCCCCTGACCCTTGCCGCCAGCAGCCTCGGGCGGGGTCTCCCCGCCGGGACGCGCATCCTCCCGCTCGCCGACGTCGGAATACGAACCCGGTGCCTCGTCTTCGGGCAAGTCTCCCTCCCCGACGGGAGGCGAATCGAGGGACGATGGAAATTCCTCCATCAACCTGTCCCACTCCCCGACGACATCGAGGATCCCCTGCTCGCGCTCCGCCCTCACGGCAGCCCGCACCAATTCCTCCTTCCTGGAGTCGGCCTGCGGGAAAACCGAGCGATATTCCGCAAGGTTGGCCTCAAGCGACTTTGTCACCTCAACCGCCCTGGGCAGACATCCGGGCCTCCCGGCCGCAGACTCCGCCCAGGACAGCAGGTCGATCTCCAGGTACCTGAGCTCGGCCTCATACTCCCTTCCCACCGCGGAAAGTTCCCTGGCGAACTCCGCCGTCAGGTTCAGCACGCGCTCGACGTCCTTCGTCGCGGCGATGTCACCCGTGATGTCTATGAAATCGTAGATGTCCTCCCACTCCGGCGCCTCTGGCGGGAACTCCCTCAGTTCGTCGAGCCACTGGCGCAGACGGGGCGACCGGACATCGGCCTCCGATTCGCCCGCCTCCGGCGCCCTGCCGGACACGTAGCAGAGCATCAACCCCACATCGTCCTCAACGAGACCTTCGTTCGACTCCAGGACGGCCTCGATCTCCTCCATCCACGCCTGCGCGGCCCACGTCTCGTCAAAGCTCCGCTCCCGCAGGTTGGGCCCGGACACGGGCATGTCCCGCTCACCCAGGTGCGCGGCGACCAGGTCGAAGAGGTCTCTCCTGAGTTCCGTCCATACCCTCAGGACGACGCCGATCAACCGGTCATCGCCATCGCGGAAGGCGTCCAGTACATACGGCGCCAGGTGGGCGGGATCGGCCCTGCTCGCATTCCGGAATCCGTCGACCCGGACACCGTTCCCAATGGCCGAGTTGAGCGAGGAGCGAGCACCCTTGGAAGCCGCGGCCCTGCCCTCAAGCGCCTCGGATATCAACCCGGCCACATAGTCCGGCGAAAACTCGTAGATGAACCGGCTCAGCGGCACGCCCTGACTGGATGTGGCGGTCAGTGGAGCATCCTCCCGGGTCCGGCCTGGCGGGTCACCCGGCAGACCGTCATTCCGCAGCTACGGTAATGCATGCTGCGGGGGCGTGCCAGTCTCACCGGGTAGGGCCGGATCATCGCCACGATCCACCGGCTAGGACCGCCGCTGTTCTGCGAATTCCTCGCCGGGATATCCCGCCCAAGGGGAGGCGGTCCGACCCCCCGGACCCATGGTGATCCTCCAGGAGACGAAACCGCAGATCCGGGGAATCTGAGCGTGTCCCGTCCAGGTTGTCATCCCTAGGGATCAGACGCCCCGCCTGCCCGAATCACGGCACATCAGCCGAGGATGACGACGATCAGGGTGAAGATCGCCCCCACCGCAAGGCAGGTCACGATCAGTGCCATGTACATGCCCTCCCGCATGCGGAGCCTATCCCCCGGCGCTCACGAAGACCATGACTTCCTCGCCATCGGTGAGGGTCAGCCGCGACCCGTTTAATTCAAAACCCTCGCAGTCAACCATCAGATCCAGAAATCGTTCTTCCTGTTCCATCGCTCCCTCAGGCTGGTTAGCGCATCCAGCCTCGGTCCACGACAGCATTTCCGTAAAGAAGATGAACTCGTCTGCATAATAGTTTCCACCGTATGAGTTGCAGCCGGTCCAACCGCTGACCTCGTTTCCATGCTCTGAGAACTCGACGGTCACGTCGACACCTGCCAATGCCGGCTCCGGTGACCCTGCATCACCAATGGCTTCCAGGGTCCAGGTGGTTCCCGACAAACCGCTCCCGGACTCCTTACCCGCGGTATCGGGCGCCATCGGCTCCGTGTAGTAATGGTCCTCAACCAGAGCCGCACAATCTAAATACCCGGTGTCCGCGGCCATTGGCATCGTCATCATCATCAGTGACATGAAGAACTCGGCAAGGTCTTCGACGTCGCTATCTTCTTCCATGCGCCGGCTTATTTCGTCAATGACCGAGCGCAGCTCCGGCAGCTGTGCCTTCATCTCGGCCAGCTGGACCTCAATGTCCTGCTGTGTGGCCTCAATGGCGGCCAACCTTCCCTCGATCCGATCCATGCCGGCCGTCACTTCGTCGTTGTCCGCCTGACAACCCATGACAGCGATGGCCAACACCGCCGCGATCATCAACACAACTCTCACTTCGCCCTCCTTCTGCGTCGTTGGCGCTGCCCCCCGCCCTGCGAACCCAGCGGCCAATGTTACCTGAGAACGATGCGCCTCCGGGCTGCGTTCCGGCCGGGGTGGTAACCCCGGCCGGAACGCAGGATGCCTGGGGGCATCATAGGACCGCGTCGTGTGGTGGGACGATCGGTAGGGCCGGCCCCTGGAGCGGTCCACATGCGTTGCCTGACCGGTCCAGTCACGTCGGCAGTGGACTGAAGTCATACACAGGTGCCCTAGCCGTTCGCAGCGACCGTCAGGCTCGACAGGAGGAGATGGCAGGGGGACTGGACAGGGACGGTTTCATCAACGAACGCGAGGGGGCACTGCGGGGTTTGAGCGGCGGGGGCGCAAACGCCGTACCTGCCCTCACTTGTGCCATTGTCCCTATGGTCTGTCAACTGGCCAGGATCGTCCAGGGGAATCTCGAATGGGTTGGCGCCGGGCCGAAGACAGACGTAATACCGCTTGGATTCGTCGACAAAGACCTCTTCGATCAGATCTCTCCCCAGCAGCCAGTCCGGAGTCACCTCGCAGCGCGCGGCCAACTCCAGCACCTGCCACAACACGGGCCTCGAATCGCTGGCCCCCCAGTTTCGCACCTCATCCTCGGTTACCCCTGTAAAGCCAGCCAAATCACGTACGGTCAGGTCCTGCTTCTCCCTGGCCTCAGTGATCCTCTCACCGATGTTCACCAGCCCATGCCTGATCTCTTCCAGCATCATTTCCTTCACCCTCCGAGTCTGGCGTCGGCCAATTGCGGAGAGAAGAATAGTACATCTGTTCTCAACATGTCCTCCCGGGATAACGGCGGGGAACCGTGGCACGTACCGGACATCGCCGGCCTCGTTGGATGTTCTCAGCCTTCAAGAGCCACCAGCCGGGACTGGCAAAACTTCACACTGATATTGGACATGGGCCGACGGTGGAAACCACGAGCCGTGAACGAGACCCGGGGGCCCTTGAGACATCAACCCCTTCGTCGGTCCCACGGGGTCACATGGGATAATTCCCCTCATGGTGAATCCCGTTCGGGATGAGTGGGTACACGCTTACGAGAAGCTGGCTGCCGAGTCTACGATCGAACAATTCCCGAGCCGGCAGGTGTTCGACTTCAACGTCGATCGGTGGAGGGCGATGTACGACGAGGACGACGATGATCTGTCAGTCAGGGACTTTCTGCGGGCTCGCCTAGCCGCGATCGTTCGTCTGACAGGCGATGTCGGTCCGATTCGCATCATCCGGCCGCCGGCCCGACCACAGCCGCCCAGGGTCAGCCAGCATCCGACCCGGTCGGGGGTGAACCCCAACATCCATGCCCTTATGAGCGGGCTGTCGGACGTCAGGCCGGTCTTTCACTTCGAGGCCGACTTCCAGCTCGCCCTGTTCAGGCACATCCTCGCGGGGAGCCCGGACTGCGGCGCGCGTTTGGAGAAATCCTATCGCGTGAAGGGGCGGGCTCGACGGCTGGACATCTGGATTGCCAGTGAACGTGTTGCCATTGAACTCAAGTACTTCACGCGAAAGTTGGATGTCAGTCACAACGGAGAATTCTTCCACCTGAAAGACCAGGCGGCGGGCGACGTCGCACGGCACGGCTTCCTCAAGGACCTACAGCGACTTGAGGACCTGGTGCACAGCGACTTCAAGACGTTCCGAACCGGATTCGCGGTTCTCCTGACCAACGAGCCCAGCCTCTGGAATCCGCCGTCCAGGGTTACCAATGACGCCTCTTTCCGCCTGCATGAGGGCAGATCGGAGGTGACTGGACCGCTTCTTTGGTCGAAGGAGGGCTGTCCGATCGACGACGACGGGTTGGATCTGAAGGGGTCATACACCATGCGTTGGAATGACTACTCCGATCTGGGTGCCGGTGCAAGTTTCCGCTACCTGGCGCTGCAGGTCGGATGCCCCCTGGAGCGATAGACATTCCGCCACCGACCGGCATTCAGCGCGTCTCGACGACGGGATAGTTGTCGTCCCCCTGGAAGCTGATCCCGGGAGTGAGCGGGGAAACGGATGTCCGGAGTCCACGGCACCGTCCCCATGAATCGATGTCAGAGATTGAGCACGATTTCGGGTTTGTCCCTCAGCGCGCTAAACCTCATCTTGTACAGGAACATGAGCTTCTTTCGGGATTCAGTCAGCCTGTAGGTCCCACCACCTTCCGGCCTGCAGTCGACGTACGAGCTCATGTCGGCGTCCTTCAACACCTCCTCGATGGTCTGTTCGAATGCGTACCTGAAGTCGGCCCTGTCGACAGAACAACTGAATTCCGGGAAATCCTCTTGCCATTGACGGATCGCCCTGTCTCGATGCGGTGCGGCGTTGCGAGAATAGTGGAGGATCCTCTCCACACGCTCGCACAAGCCCTTGCCTTTAAGGTAGTCAGACACCACTGTGCCTATGGCAATAATCCGGGTTCCCTCCTGCTTGTTCAACAACTGGAGTTCTCTTTTCAGGAGCTCGTACCACCTGTCGTACCTGCACGTTCGCTTCACGCCAGCCAACCTAGTCTTCATTCCTCCCTTCGCCAAGTCTGTGAGGTGATAAGTCTCCCCATCACGACACAGCCATTTTCGAATGCAATAGTGGAGAATGAAATCCTCAACTGACCACGAAAAGTTTCGATCTATCTGTTTCGAGTCCTTGCGATCCTTCTTTCGACTTTGTACAGAACTTGACTTCCCGGGAACCCCAGATGACGGCTCCATTGCAATCAGGACGTAATCTACAGGCCCCTCTGGGACGAAGTTGTGAACGTAACCGCTCCTTATCCTCAGGCATCTGTTGTCGCTCTCTACCTGCTCTTTGAAATCATGCTCGAGGGATTCATATTCCTGTCTGAATCTCAAGTTCGTCCCCCCTCACGGTGATGGCCGATTGACGGCCACTACAATGCTACTTCACCGTGATGGGCTGGAGTCTTCCCTGAGATTTCGGTGACCATCCACGCCTGCCCCAGCGGACCTACTCTCTCGAGCGCGCTCCGGTGCGACACCCGTAGGGGAAAGTCGACACCCGCTCTCCCCATCTCCTCCCGCGCCACGCGCAGGAACTGGCCCGCCGCAAGCTCCTCGTCGAAGACGAGCAGGACAGACGGCACGGCACCGTGATCGTCCACTGGTCTCGTTGACGAGTAGTAGCGAAGGTACGGGGCGAGCCGGGAGGCCATGGTCACCGGGCGCACCGCCCGGCGCTCCCACTCCAGGAAGAACGGCCGGACCATCCCATCCGTTCTGAGAACCCCGAAGGCGTCCGGGTGTACCGAGTGGAGCCGGCCGCGATAACGAAAGTACCGTGAGGCGCGGTGTGGCGGGTCAAGCTGTACAACTTCCCAGCCTCCGTCGTGCGCCTGTCTTGAGAGCGCCGCCAAGAACCAGTGCACGGCCTCGGTGTGCCCCATGTGCCGCAGGAGCTGCCTGCTCCTGGCGCCCGACACGCTGCGCCATTCCATGGGAGACGTGGCTTCGGCTGGCTCCGCGCTCCATCGCCTGCGTGCATGACCCACGGACGTGCGGTCCAGTCGGGCCAGCAGCGCCAGCCCTCGGTCCGTCAGGGCGAGTCGGCGGCGTCCCTGGGCTTGAACGCTTACCACCAAGCGCCGGTTCTCCAGGGCGGCGAGGTTCTTCGACATGCTTCCAGCCTCCACGCCCATCAGGCCGCAGAGGTGTGAGGACGAGATCCACGGCCAGTCCCAGAGCAGGTCGAGCGTGCGTTTCTCAGCTGGCCTGAGGACGGCGAGCAGCAGGTGTCCGGATATGGCTCCGTCGAGCTCGGACGATTCCTCATCGAGCCTGCCCGCGACGTCCTCCGGCTCGGCGGCTCCGGCCAGTGGCTCCTCGGCCGGGCAGTTCCTGCCCGGCCCCGCATGTCCCAGGGCCGTACGCAGGTCCAGCAGCGCCGGTCCCGTTACGGTTCGCCACACCCGGTCCGACGCGCCCGCCGTGGCGACATCGCGCTCGAGTGCCAGATAAGTCACAGCCGGCATGCCAGCCATCAGTCTTCGAACCTGCCGCAGGCGCACCGGGTCGGGAACCAGCACGAACAGGGTACCGGGAACGGGACCCTCCCTGAGACGCCACATCCTCTTGGCGAACCCAGTCCGACCGGACGTGAGTCCCTGCCTCACGATTCCGACGGTTCTCCCGGAGAGGAGCCAGACCGCCGCGTCCAGCGGCATGGATCTGTACCACCTCAGATCGACCGGGAAACAGACGCCGGATATCGCCGATGCCAGCCGGTATATGACAGCGACGCCATCGAGCCGCTGCATGAGGATGCGCACCCAGCGGTCCGAGACGGGACGGCTCAGCAGCAGATCGTCGAGCGCGGCTGGCCCAGGATCGCCCTGGCCCGCTTTGATGAAGCGTAGTAGGAGATGCGCGTCTGGACCGGGGCCAGGGAGTCGGCGCTGTAGTCCCTGCTCCACTTCGCGAACACGCTGCCCCACCACTGGAGGATGTACGGGTCCGTCACCTCCGCGAGGACCGCGTCCTTGAAGCTCTCATCCGACACCATCTTCAGACCGTCCAGGATGGTGGACTGCTCGTCCGCCGCACGCGACCTGTTGGCCTCGTGAAGGCTCTTCACGGTGTGCTCGAGGATCGACTGCATCCTCGGTCCCCACTGGTCCCACCACAGGCTCCTCGCAACACGCACCACCGAGTCGGCCGTCCGGTCGCGGTCGTCGAACACACGGGTGTCGAGCAGGTTGATTCCGACCGATGCCGTCCGGTCGGCCAGGTCCACCAGGCGCACGCTGCCCGCCAGCGACGGGGGGACATGCTCAAGAAGTCCCGCCACGAGGTCGGCGTGGGGATCGACGACGACGATCGCGTCGTTGTCCCTGCCCTCGGCCTTCTCCCTGAGCTTGTGGGCGACGATGTGCCGCATCAGCGTCGACTTGCCCATCCGGGTGCGCGCAACGTACAGGTGGTGGCGACGCAGCAGGTCGGGTGGAAACCTGATCTCCCGGGGCTTGCCGGAGGTGGTGTCGCCCACGTGCGCCCCACCGCCGACGCCCCGGGAGGATGGCAGCAGCACCCTGGACCCCGACCGGGCCACCAGCGGCGTCTCGTCCTTCGCGCCCGGCGGGTGCCACAGCGACGCCGCCTCCCGGACGCCCAGGATGCTGCGCGAGCCGAACAGGCCGGGGCCCGCCGGGTGCATGGAGGCGTCCGGCTGCACCGGCCGTACCCTGCTCACCCGCAGCCTGGCCCCGGCGGGATTGTCGTAGTGCCGATAGGCCGCGGCCACGGGCTCAAGGAGCTCCGCAGCCCGCTGCGGCCCCGTTCCCTGCGGCAGGATCACCGTGACCCGGACCTCCGCGTCGAACGCGATCCTCGAGGTCTTCTCCCTTACCAGGAGCGGGTCAAGAACGTGGGAGCGCGAACCCTTCCACCGGGCCCACGCCCATCCGCCGAGCGCTAGGACGCCCACGACCCCGAGGCCGAGCAGCACCGCCTTCCACGTCTCGCCGTCACGGACCCAGAAATAGCCCTTCAGCGCCGCCAGCGCGCCCAGACCCAGCACCGCCATCTTCAGCCCCTCGGCACCCTGGGCGCCCGCCTGCTCCGAAGTCTCTGACGCGCGGGGCTGCTGCGGCCCGGGGCCGTGTGGCTGGGCCCGGTGTGCATCCGTCCAGTCCGGACCCAGCGAGCGCAGCAGGAGCCTCGAGACTATCCGCTCCCCCTCGTTGAGCGACGACAGCGCGCCGATGATCGCCATGAGGGGATCGGAGCCCGCGTCGAGCAGGTCCTCGTCCCGGAACGTGCGCAGCGGCGCATGTACGGGTCCGCCCGACCGCAGAGTCACCTCCCAGGCATTTTCGCCCCCGCGCAGGGTGAGCGGGTCATCCTGCGCCGGCACCTCGACGATCCGGGCCTGCGGATACCGTACCGCGATCTGCCCGCGCACCACCTCCCCGTCGAAGCACCGGGCCATCAGCGTGACCCCGCCGGCGTCCCCGGCCATCTCCAGGGAGAACGGCTCGGGCACGGCGATCGAGCCGAGCAGGTTCTCCACGCCGAGCAGCGTGCGCTCACCGGTCCTGGGCGGCGTTATCGCCAGCAGCACCGGCGACCGGCCCCTCTTCTTACCTCCCGACGATATGCCCTTCGGTATCAGCTTCATATGCTCTCCTCCTCTCCGGTCGGCCCGACGGCCGGTCCACACCCGTCTAGTTCCCTGTGAATGCCCGGACGCCACTCGACGATGTCCTTCTCCTCGACCGTCGCCTCTATGCGTATGGGGACCCTGTTGCCGCGCGCCAGCAGCAGCCCGTCTCCGCGGGGGCATGACAGTAGCCAGCGGCCGAGCTCGTCCGGCAGGTCGAACGCATCGCACACCGTCCCTATCGCCGCCGCGTCCTGCTGGAGAAGCAACTTGAAAGCGGCGTTCTGAAGCAGCGCCCTCCCCGAGTGGCCCGTGATCGCCCGGGAAGTGTCCTCGCTCAGCAGGTCCTGCACGTCCTGCGTGATGAACTGAAGGCCGAGGCGGTGCTTGCGGGCCCGCTTTGCCATCGACACCATGAAGGCCGCACCCTCGGGGTGCTGCATGATCGACCAGACCTCGTCGACCACCAGCAGGCGCGGCCGTGGATCGCGGGCAGCGGCGGCCCACACAGTCTCGGTGCACACCATCGTGGCGGCGGGCCGAAGCTCGGGCTCCAGCAGCCGCAGGTCGAACACCGTCACCAGGGCTTCACTCTCCAGCAGGTCGTCGCCACCGTCGGAGAGCAGGTGCCGAAGGCTCCCCGTCGCGAACGGTCGCAGCAGCATCGCCAGATCCCGGTCTCCGTCCTCCTCCTCCATGAGGAAGGCATGGAAGTCCCCGAATCCCGTCCTCTCCCTCGGCTGCGCGTAGTAAGAGGCCAGCGAGTGGTCGAGCGACGCCCTGCGCTCAACGCTAAGGCGCTCTCCCACCATCACCTCGATCAGACGCCGAAGGCTCCCTATGCGCTGGAGCAGCTCCTCGGGGTCGCTCCCGTCGATCACGAACGGGTTCATCCCCTGCCCGGGAACGCCCGGAGACAACACCCGGCCCCCGGCCGCTCGCGCCATGTCCGCATACTCCCCCTCCGGATCGATCACGTACGCCGTCACGCCCCGGCACAGCCCGCGCAGCACCCCGAGCTTGGTGGAAAACGACTTGCCGCTTCCGGACCTTGCCAGCACCGCGGTGTTCGCGTTGATGTGCGTTCCGTCGAACGGGTCGTACACCACCGGCGAGCACGCCCGAAGGTCGATGCCGTACAGCGTCCCGCTCCGCGTGTCCATGTCCGGCGGCGAGAACGGAAACAGCCTTGCCACCGACGAGGTGTCCAGCGTTCTCCAGGCCCCCACCATGTTCAGCCCCAGCGGCAGGCCGGAGACCAGTCCCTCGCGCTGGCGGAACGAGAGCGCGTCGAGCTTGCCGAGAGTCGCCCCGAAGTGAGCCCGCGCACGCTGGGTCATCTCCTTCAGGGATTCGGCATCAGCGGCGTGCAATGTCACCGACAGCGACGCGTGGAACAGCCGCTCTCTTCCCCGCTGGACCTCGTCACGCAGGCGTGTGACGTCCTCCAGCGCGATCTCCGCCTCGGGCGACATGGTCCTGCCGCGCCGGAGCGACAGGCTCTGGGCCGACTCGAAGCGCACCTTCTGCCACTCCAGCGTCCTAGTCGCCTGCTCGGCGGGAATGGCCCCCAGGTGTATCGAAAGGTCCATCGGGGCCCCGGCCGCCATCAGGCCCTGCAGGAATCCGGGAGCCAGGCTGCGCGGCCATCGGCCAAGGTGCAGCGAACGGACCAGGCGATCACCGATGCGCATGTGCCGCCGGCCGGCCTCGATCTCCACAGGTTTCTTCTCGTCCATCTCGCGGGGCGACCCGCCCAGGGCCGAGGCCATCAGCAGCATCCGAAGCTGTCGGCTCCTGAGCGGATGCACCGAAAGCCCTGCGCGAGCCAGCAGGCCGCACAGGTCGTCGAGCCGGTCCGCCGCGCACACCGCGTAGAAGCGCCGGTCGACTATGCCGTCGCGGGTCTCCAGGTCCCTCAGCAGCCGGTGGAGCGACTCCGCAGCCTTCCGCGTTTTTTCGGGAAGGCCGTCGGGCCGTGTCTCCCGCAGCCTCATGCGCATACCCGAAAGACCCGGAGGGTGCTGGCGAACCAGCAGCTGCAGCGGGAAGTCGAGCGCGTTAAGCGCACCGGCGAAGGCCCCCAGCTTCGGCCCGTCGAGCTCAAGGCCCAGCACCTCGCACACCCCGACCTTCACCCCGTCGAGCCTCACCGGGCCGTCGTCCTCCAGGTGCGAGAGCAGGAAGAACAGCGGCAGAGCTGCCGGCGGCTTCTCAGACGGAGGCGGGGGCGTGTGGTCACCCATATGAGTTTGGCCAGCCGCAGGCATGGGCGGTCCAACCCCTGGGCCGGGGCGCTCCTCCTCGCCGGAAGGTCGCTCAGGCGCACCCAATCGAAACGGTATCTTCATTACTGCCTCCTACTCACCTACGGGACCGTGCCGACGGCCCCGGTCAGTGCAAACGTCACGCGCTTTGCAGACAGCACCAGCACAAGGCCGATGATCGAGCCCATGACCGCCGCCCTCGCCCGGCCTCTGCCCCGCTCCTCGGATCCCTCGGCCATCAGCACGAAACCGGCCCACACAATCGAGAACAGCGCGAGACCTCCGGCCGCATAGGCCATCGCGGTCAGAACTTCGTCGAAAGCCGCGATCATCTCCGCATCGCCCGGAGGCTCCGCGGCCATCGACACCAGGGCGGTCACGACGAGCGGCCCCGCGGCCGCGAGTCTCCTCAGCGCCATCCGGGCAGGTCCTCAAGCTCGGCGGCCGTAGCGCGCCTCTGGTCGACCGGACGAACCTCCGGCTCCGGATCGGGGTACACCATCACGCGGAACGGGGCGTCCGCTCCCAGGCTCGCCGAGAGGACCAGCGTCTCGGTCCGCCTGCGCTCTATCGGGGCCTGCGTCTCGACCTCCGCACGAACGTGATCCTCGTGCTCGATCTTGAGCGTCACGTTCCTGGTCACCGTCGCGCCGGATACGTACAGGTACGCCGAGATCGTGTGCGAGCTCGTCGTCCCGTCCCCGTGGGACACGGCCACAGTCCGGCTCACGGTCCTGCCCGTGCCGGGACGCCACAGCCTCACGCTCTCGGTGCGGCGCTCGGTCCTCGCCGGGTGGTGCGTCAGCCGCACCATGTCCGGCATCGGCACCTCGAGCGTCGCCTCAAGGTCCACTTCGACCTCCACGTCGCGCACCGTCTCCCCGATCGCCACCGGAAGACGGAACTCCGTCTCACCGTCCGGGACGAACGGCACGGTCAGCGTGTACCCGCCGTCGGTCACGGTGAGGGTCCCGGTGACGGCTGTCACCGTCGACTCGATCACCGCGTCCACACCGATCAGGTCGTGGCCCACCGCCGTCCACACCTTCACCACCTCGTCGATGCGGGCAACGCACCCGGAGAGGACGGTCCCCCTCACCAGCCCGGGCGTCCATTCCAGGGACTTCACCTCCAGGTCGCACAGCTCGCCGTCCGCCGACGGCAGCGGGTGGGGGATCTGCTCTCCCCTGATCGTGACCGCGCCGCCCTGTCCGATCCCGTCCATCCAGGAGAGGGTCAGGGACGGCTCGTCCCCCGCCAGCGGCAGCGAGTAGGAGACGGTCCCGCGCTCAACCAGCGCGGCCGCGCTCCAGTACCGGAGTTCCCTTCCCCAAAGTCCCCCGAACGCCCTCACCCTGATCTCAAGGTCCGTCGCCGCGCGCAGTGTCACGTGCGCACGGTCATCGGCGACACGCAGCTCCTCGTAGTAGAGCCTGCGCCCGGGAACCGGGTCGCGGGGCTCGAAATCTATCTCGCTCTCAAGGTCCCAGAGACCAATGTCCTCAAACTCCGGCTCCTGTCCCGAGGCCGGAGGGAGAGCCGTCAGGGACATGGCCGCAAGGGCCGCCGCCGAAAGGGCGGCGACCCCCGCTGCCATCAGCCATCTCCACCTGCGCCTCGCGATCCCGACACCGGGGCCGGGACCGCCCTGCCTCGCAAGCAGCCTGCCGGGCAGCAGTGACCTCCGGCCGGTCCGGCTACCGTCACCCGACTGCCCGGAACGGAACGGCATGCGGTCCCTCCTTCTTCTCTGCCGGCGCTTTCCGAACCAGCCGTGCGGTCGGAAGGTCCGACGCGCCCGGCTCCTGCACCTCCTTCGCCTCCACCTCTCCGAACGCCGCTCCTTCTCGGAGGCCACCGGGGGCGCCGGAGGCTCGCTGCGCACCAGGTCGGAAACGGGCCCCGCATATCGCCGGGGACCGACTCCGAACCGCAGCAGGTCCGCAAGCACCACCGGCAGGCGCCGCCCTCCAACCTTCCCGACCACCATCGCCAGCCCCAGCAGCGCGAACACCACCGCAAGGCCCATCCGGACCTCCGATGGACCCACCGGCGCGTACCGGTACACCCCGTACCCCAGGGCGCAGACCGCGGTCATCGCCACGATCTGGGGAAACGTGAACCACAGGACAACCCGGTCCTCGGCCTGCACATGAGTTGGAACTTCATGCTCCGTCATGCCGCCACCTCCCTAGGGTGTGGGAGTCGGCGTGGGCGTGCCCGGCGCCGGGATCGCCTCGATGTCCACCGCGGGGTTGACCACGGCGTTCATCACCAGCTCCACCACCCCGTAACCGACCATCGCCAGCACTATCCCCGAAAGGGCCGTCATCATCGCGCTCTTCCCGCGCTCCATCTGGTGCGGTGCGCCGGAAGCCGTCAAATACAGGTACGCCCCGTAGATGAAAAAGCCGACACCCACCGCACCGACTAGGCCCAGGAGGATCCCGACTATGTTCGAGATCGTCTGCGTAAGATCACCCATCTCTTCTCTCCTCTCCCCGGACGGCCTCGCCGCCCGGCGTCTCATTGCTCTCTTTCCGTTTCCGACTCACCTGCCCCTACCCGCACATGGCTCCCCCTCCTCTCGTCGCAGTCTTCCGACTCATGCAGGTGAGCCCGGCGATCGCATTCATTCGCCCGCGCTCCTCGGGGCAGCCCCCTCGCCACCGGCGTACTAGGGCGTCGACATGTCGGCCATGGAGCGGACCGCCGAGACCGCGCTGGCCGCTATGCCCGTGCCGGCAACGGCAGCCACCCCGGCTCCGCCTGGACCGCCCCCCATGACGCCTCCCGCCACGGAGGAGATCGACCGCGCGGACCGAACGATCGAGCCAGGCAGCGACATCCCGAAATACAGCGTGTGAAGCCACGCATCGAACGTCCCGGGATTGCCCATCAGGCTCGGCACCCGGGTCGTCAGATACACGAAGGCGAGCGAGAGCAGCAGCTTCCAGACCAGGTCCCGCACCGGCTCGAACGCCTGGATGTCCGCAAAGTCCGCCAGGAACCCGAACGCGAACGCCAGCGCGATCAGCTGCACCGCCTGCTGGAACACCGTCGTCATGAACAGCCGGAGCCAGTGCCGGCCCCAGCCGGCCGTGTGGGGAAGGATCCACAGCCCCAACGCGATCGGCGCCAGCGCAAGCAGCAGGTCGATCAGCGCGAGACGAACCACGAACTGCACCAGCACATACAGGACAAAGAACCCGTAGAGCAGGTAGAGGAACGCCAGCAGCAGGGCCATGCCCACGCTCCCGGCGCTCACCGCCGTCACCAGCGTGCCCAGCGACGAGCGCAGCAGGTCGCCGGGTGTTATCTCGAGCGTCGCCGCGATGAATCCCGACACCGCATCGGCGACGTCGATCACCAGCGCGCACCACCACAGCGACGTCGCCGCGGCCACCAGCCCCAGGACGAGGCGCGGCACCATCTCCCTCCAGCCCGCCTGCGGCCTCCCGAGGTGCTCGGCAACGATGAAGCTCAGCCCTATCCAGCCGATGATCACGACCAGCGCCCCGGACGTTATCGCCCAGACGATGGCCCACACCTGCCTGACCAGGTCGTGGTCGTAGGTGAGCGACGCCGGGGTACCCGTGATGATGTCGCCCAAGCCGGTCAGCTCCCATCGCAGTTGGCGGCAACCGCCCCGGTCGCGCGCTCCAGCACCGCGCACAGCGTGCCGTGCACGCCCTCCACCACCCACTGTGCGAAGGCACGAGCCCACCGGCCCGGGTCCATCGCGCGGATCACCCGCTCCCACAGGCTCCCCGGCTCGTAGACGGGGACGAGCGCCCTGATCGTCTGCGGGTCTCCCGGCAGGGTCTCCGCCGCGAGCATCACCAGCACGTAGGCCCGGTCGGGCTCGAGGTCCGGCTGCTCGGGAAGCGCCGGGTACTCCCACTCGTATTGCCAGCCGTCGACCAGCGCGGTTTCCCCGCCCATCACCCTGTACACGGCGGTCAGCCAGTCGCCGGTCTCCGGGTGACGGATGCCGTAGAAGAGCCCCTCGAGCCTGGTGTCGAACACCGGTCTGGCCACGAAACGGCCGTCCTTCTTGCGCTCGACCGGACCGTCGGCCGCGTTGACCAGGACGATCTCGCCAGGCGGGGTCTGGGCGTGGGCGACGTTGACGGGCGGTAGGAGGAGCGCCGTGAGCACAAGCACCCCGAAAGCTGCCGCCAGACGTCTCAAACCGACTGTCCTGGCAGCGTCGAATCTCGATTGCAGTGGCAACTCGCCTCCTCCACGTCTGCGGCGGTCCCGCCGCGACTGCAATCGAGTCTCCGGATCGGCGACGTCCCATGTAATGGCGCGAAGGGGGAGCCTCCCTCGGCCCGTCCTCCGGGGCATGACGATTGCGGGCCCGGGCGTGATGTCCTAGACGTGTAGAGCCTGTCTCATAAGTCGGGCCCGCTGGTTGCTGGAAGTTGGAGCGAGGCTGTTGTAGTTTGCAGTTGACCCAATCGAGAGGAGTCGGGAGATGCCGCTGCGAGGGATGAATCGAGAGCAGATGTGGATGTTGCCGCCGTCTCTTGATGAGCTGTTGCCGTTGGATCATCCGGCACGGTTTGTCGCCGAGTTCGTAGACGCGTTGGATAAGGAGGGGTGGTCGGAGTTGGGCGTAGAGATAGACGGCGATCCCCTCGGAGCACCCGCTTACCATCCTCGGGCGCTGTTGAGCGTGTGGCTGTATGGGTTCATGGCCGGAGTGCGGTCGAGCCGCAAGCTGGAGGCGGCCTGCCGGGACCAGATACCGTACCTGTGGCTGACGGGATGGCAGCATCCCGATCACAACACCCTGTGGCGGTTCTACAAGGCACACCGGCAGGCTATGAGGGAGTTGTTCAAGCGCACGGTAAGGACGGCGGTGACGATGGATCTGGTGGACCTGGCGGTGCAGGCGGTGGACGGGTCGAAAGTGGCAGCGAACGCCACGAGAGACAGGACATACGACGCCGAAAGGGGAAGCCGCTTGCTGAACCGGTTGGACAAGGCGATAGAGGACCTTGAGGCCCAGAACGAAGCGGGAGAGGATGCCCCCGCCGCCCATCTGCCGGAAAAGTTGGCTGACAAGAGAGCCCTGAAAGAACAGGTCAAGCAGGCGATGGAGGACCTGGCGAGCCGGGAAAGCCTCAAGCACATCAACCTGACCGACAAGGATGCCCGGTTGATGAAGACGCGGCAGGGCATCGTGCCCAGCTACAACGGCCAGGCAATGGTCTCACCCGTCACGGCGGAAGGGGAAGTGACCGGGATGCTGATCACGGCTGTCGGCCTGGTAGACGAACCGGACGATCACACGTCGTTCACCCCGATGCTGGAGCAGGCTGAGGAGACTACGGGGTCCAAAGCGTCGATGACCCTGGCCGACGCCGGATATTACTCGGGGATCAACCTGGAGGAGTGCGCTGCCAGGGGGCAGGCGGTGACCATGCCGGAGTCATTGCCACCGCCGGACAGTCCTTACCACAGGGATAGGTTCATCTATGACGAGCAGAGCGACAGCTTCACGTGTCCCAAGGGACAAACGCTTCATTTCGAACGCATCCAACGGTCTAACAAGAAGGACGGAGTGAGGAATCGGATATACCGAGCACACTGGAAGATCTGCCGTTCCTGCCCCGCCTTCGGGGTATGCACCAAGACCGAACGGGGTCGCGCCGTAACCATAGGAAGGTACGATGCAATTCTGCGCGGTCACCGCGCGTGGATGTCTACCGACACTGCCAAAGAAGCATACGAGCTGAGAAAGCAACTGGTCGAGCCGGTCTTCGGGATCATCAAGGAGCAACAGCGAGCACGGAGATTCCTGCTGCGCGGTCTGGCCAACGTATCGGCTGAGTGGACGATATTGGCCACAGCTTTCAACCTCCGCATCCTCTGGAAGGCGTGGCGCTCCCGGCGCTTTCCCTACCCGAATGTCGGCCTCCAACCTCAAATGGCACCCTGAGCTACTGCTGGGCAACCAGCGTCTTCTTTCCTCCACTCCCCCATCGACCTAGCAGCGGCGAATCGACCAAAGTCGCCGATTTCTTCCCACATGTCCTGACAGTCCCGCTCTCTAAGTCCCTTTCTGAGACGGGCTCTACAAGTGGTGGAACAGCTCGGACGCCTTCCCCAAGAGGGTACTGGCCCTTGATCTGTTGGCACCCCCGGACCCTGATGAGGAAGGCAGCCGCTATGTCTTTGAGTTCGTCAATGAGGACCGCATCGGCGTAAACGACACCCGCCTGTGGTTCAAGGTCTCTGACGTCATGGGGTTCTCTACGGAGAACCCCGCCCCTGACATGTTGGATTGGGTATCTGAGCAGGGCCTTGATACTGAGCGACAGCGTACGGCCTTCCGCACGCTGAATCGGCTCCATCAGGCGATTTGTGTCGAGCCCGTCGTTGCGTACTACGAGGAGAAGAGCCAGGACATTGAGCGTGTGCTCAACATATTCATACGGTGCAACAGTGGAGGGACTCCCCTTTCCTACTCCAATCTCCTCTTGAGCATCGCGGTGTCGCAATGGGACACCCTTGACGCCAGGAGCGAGGTCCACGGGCTGGTAGATGACATGAACAAGGTGAGGGCCGGATTGCTGTTCAATGCGGACTTTGTCCTGAAAGCGGGCTTGATGCTCAGCGACATAGCCAGCGTCGGGTTCAAGGTTGAGAACTTCACGCACCAGAACATGGCAATCTTGGAGAAGAATTGGTCGGATATCCGTCAGGCGTTGCTGGAGACAGTAGAGTTGGTGGACAGCTTCGGTTTCGACAGCAGGACCATCCAGGCCACCAACTCGCTCTTACCCATTGCCTACTACCTCTACAAGAAAGGGACTCCGCGAGACTTTGAAACTAGTGACCGCTTTCTCAACGACCGCAAAGTCATTCGAGGATGGCTGACTCGTTCCATCCTCAAGGAATCTGGGATTTGGGGCAGCGGTCTGGACACGTTGCTGACGGCGTTGCGGGGCGTAATTCGCAATTCAAGCGGGTCCGAATTCCCGGCGGGTGAACTCCGGCGAGTGATGGCCCAGAGGGGCAAGACGCTGGACTTTGTCGAGGAGGAAATTGAGGATCTGGCGGACATGCGGCTGGGGGACCGGCGTATCTTCCCGTTGCTGACCATGTTGTTTTCTCACTTGGAGTCCAGAGACGGGTCTGACATTGACCACATATTCCCAAAGAGCCGGTTTACCCACAACAGGCTGAAGGCCGCATGCGTTGCCGATGAGCAAATCGAAGTCTTCCGGGATCGGTGCGACCGCGTGGCGAATCTCCAGTTGCTGGACCGCTCGGTCAACAACGAGAAACGGGCTACTTTGCCCGCGGACTGGCTGGACGTGCATTGCCCGGATTCCCAAGCCCGCCAGAATTACTGTGACCGTCACTTGCTGGGCGACGTTCCCCGAGAGGTCAAGGATTTCACCGGCTACTACAAGACTCGCCGACAGAAGCTGCGAGACCGTATTGCAGGGTTGGTGAATGCTTTGTAACTAAGTATCCCACGGGAAGAAGGTAGGCCAACTGGCAGGTTTACTGACTCCAGAGTTCTTAATCCCGGTAAAGGAGACAATGCGAAAGTCACAATGCTGACGTTGATGGAACTCATTAATCGGGCACCGTGGAGGGAGGCAGTAACCTATCGGGATACTTGGCCGCACGAGTATGTGTTATCTGAGAAGGACGGTCAGCAGGAGTTACTGGAGGCAGTCTGCGAGCGGTTCAAGTCCGGGGAGGGAGTGGCCTGCCGCTTCTTCCGAATGAGTAACACCTACCTGTTCATGGGCGACTACAAATACTGGCTGATGACCCACTGGGATGACCTTGAGCCCGGTGTTGATTACGTGCTGAATCGCGCCCGACTCTACCGAGACCGCCGGGACTTCGTAATTCAGGCCGGAGATACAGGCAAGCCGGAGGACTATCCGGTGAACCCTGCCTATCAAGGCTGAATCATATTGAGAGGTCTTTAGGGCAGACAAGAGGTTCACTGGCCGAATCTCTTGAATTGGACCTCCCAGCGGAAACTCCGCAGTGCGGTTTGCCCTAAACCAATTGAGAGTGACTAAAATTGAATCATTCGGCACGGTCTGCGACCCCCAGCCACATTTCAAAGACGGTGCCATCTACCGTCCACGTCGGCCCACCAATTTTGACCGTAGGCAGAACCACCCTGGAGACCTAGCTGGGCGTCCTGTGATCCCCCATGGGGCCGTAGCCCACACCGTCTTCGAGATGCGGCTAGGCAGTCTGTAAGTCCATCGGGGGCATCCGGCACTCTAGCCAACATTGGGCAGTTGCGGTTCAGGGTTGCGCAAGCTCCACGCCGATGTCACACTCTCCGATTTTCTGTGAGAGGTCTGGCGGCGATGCCGTCAGCCTTATTGGCGAGCCGTGCCGCGGGAAGACATACCCTACGACATTCCAGTCCGATCCCCCGACAACGATCAATACGGGCTCTGGAGTGTTGTACTGAATCGACTCGGCAATCGTGATCATCTGCCTTGAGTCCCTTGTGCTAGGTTGACCTCCTCCATTGGGATGATAGTGCCACTCTCCGAGGTAATACTCCCGGGTCCTCCATAGGGAGTTGAGCCGCCTCTGCAGGCCGTGTGTTCCCCTGAAGAAGGACGTTGGCCTCCTCACGGAGTCCTTTGGAGGACCCCACAAACGCGTCGCAATCGCGGTGTCGTGCTTGTCGTTGTACCGACCGACTACGAGGCCCCCGGTTTCCAGGGTGCCCGACTTGCGACACATGGCCAGAAGGAACTCCACCTGGCTACGACCGACGTGCAGCCGAAAGCGACCGTCGGGAGAGGACATGGTGAGGTCAGACGATTGGGTCAGGTTCAGATACTCTGCTAAACCCAATGAAGACACCACTCTCGTAGTGTTGCTCAAACACGACTAACGTTGGCTCACTCGGGGGCTCGGCAATAGCAGATTCAATAGTCTTCACCAGTGCCCCCGTCATCATCCAGATGTCGTCGATCCGTGCTGGCATAAGCGCATGCCAGCATCCGGTGCCATCGCGCGGAAACTCCTCATCGTAGTCGTCAATCTCAGACCGTAGCCAAGGATCCATCCTATTCGCGAAGTCGCCAGAAGGGAACGTGTTGGCGTGGGCCAAATAGGTGAACGCTCGCCTAGCCTTCAATCCGACCGACACTGACACGAAGGTGATGGGTCCGTCCCACGGGAACTCGTTCATATGCTTCAAAACAGAATCTTCAGCCGTACAATCTATAACGACGTCGGCATCAAGAACGCGATTGAAGTCTTCCTGCTCCCTCGGGGGGAAGGAAGCGTCTATAGCCGATGCAAGCGAATGGACTGCCGCGTCATCGAGTCGGCCTGCCAGACTCGACGCTTTTGGCTTGTCCAGGTGGCTAACTCCCAACGTATGCCTGACGAGGTTGCCGACCTTTAGGCGGTCATGGTCCATGATTGTCACGTCCTGCACCCCTGAGCGGACTAGCAACTCGGCCAGCACCGACCCGACCGCGCCACCGCCGATGATGAGGACCGACTTCGACTGGAACGGCCCATGCATCCTACCCCTGCCCGTTATCTCGTCCTGATGCCAGTTCTCGGTCTCGAGCCATTTGAGAGGCACGTTGTCGCCGAACACCAGCGATCGGTCCCGGCTCCAGTAGCCTTCCTCCGTAGGCCGAAACCCAGAAACCGGCCCGGAGGCCAGGGCCGGGAGGCTCAGGGCGAGCCAGTGGGCTTGGACGTCAGGTCCCTGAACTCTGGCGGGTATCGGAAACCCGACAAGTAACACATGCCTTCTTCCGTCTCGAAGGCTGTTGCCTATCGGCCTCAGCAGGGAGTCCAGATCGATTCCCTGTGCTCTGCAGCACAATCTGAGCTGTCTCCATGTGGTCGGTATCTCCCACGGCTCGACTACCGGTAGTTGGTCAAGCCAGATCCATCTCACACCAAGATCGGTTTCCTCGCCGAGCGGTTTGCTCCAGGGATCCTGAATGTCGACATCTGATCTATCCACGTTAAAATCGTCAACCACGAGGATGAGAGGGTCTTCCTGCAAGGTCCGGACACTTGCGGAGCCCTTCCGTGAGTGCTTCCCCTGCCAGAAGGGAAGATTCTCAGGTCCCTCGGCGAATACGACCTTCTGATCAGAAGAGGATGGGATGTGCGGTAGCTCGAACGGATCGCCGGGCTGGACCAGCTCACCTCGTGACGCCAAGTTCAGCCACTCCTGCACTCGTTGGACATGCCACGCAAGCCGGGATTCAGGGTCGAACGGCTCGATATCGTAGGAGTGGCGGCCCAGAGTGCGCAGGCTGGTGTCGACACAAAGGCGGCCGCATCGCCATGGAAGACCGTCGGGCCCTGGGCTATTGTGATTCTGGTGATTGAATGTCAGCGTGATTCCACCGGCCTTTGCCGGATAGAAGACAACTTGGCCGTACGGGTAGGTGGCGCGGACATGGAGGTACCAGTCGGTTGTACAAGGTACGAGGCCTCCAGGTTCGACGTGCGCGGTAATCCTGCATCGAAGAACCCAGGACGCTCGGTCCTCGTGCCATACGAAGTCCCCGATCATCTTGACGCCGGTCACCGACTCCAGGGCCCTGCGACCCACGCGCAGGGCTTCTGTGAGGGACCGGGTCTGGCGGGTAGCTAGGCGAATCTTCCCCCTCCAACGCGCGTCCTATCTCGGCGGGGTGTGAATCCACCGGTTGCAGCTCCAGCGGCTCCAGCCGCCGATGCCGAGGATCCACCCGGAGGGGAGGGGAACTTCGGCCCGAAGATCGACTGCCACTGTTTCCCGCTGTCCGACGGATCGTCGGAGTCCAGCGCCTTCCGTGCAACGACGGAGGCCTTTCGGACCCGGTCGACGAAGTTCGAGAAGTCACTCGAAGAAAGCCGCTTCAGGACGTTGTGCTCTGGAACTCCTCGGTCTGAGATGAACGGGACCAGACCTGTCGCCGCGTACGTCGAATACCTGGAAACCATCTCCTCGAGTACGAGGGTGAAGCCCTGTGCCACGGATTCAACGTCGTCCGGGCAGCAGTCGCCAACGAGATGCTCCAGAGGGTAGCTCTTAGGGTATTCGAGCTCGGGATGCGCCGTCCTACACCACCACTTGACCAGCCTCACGATGTTGACGTAGTGCCCGTTCGTGCGCCTGTTCTTGTTGGTAGTCCATCTGTACTGTTCGAGGGGATGGGTTCGCTGCCACTCATGGGTGTCCCTATCAGGGATGTACAGAGGCTCCTGCTTCCACTTCGGCTCGTCCTTGAAGTCGTCCTTGAAGAAGTCAGAGAGGTAATCGGGGAGTGGGGACGAGTCCGTTGGCCAGTCGTCGGGCGTGAAGTATCCTTCGATGAAATCGGAGGACCAAGCCTTTTCTTCCGAAGGTGCCGCAGCGATCACCAGATCGAGCTTCACGTTCGACATCTCTATGCCAATCGACCTCCCCTTCCTCTTCCACTTGCCCTTGTAGTGCTTGTTCAGGAAGGAGGTGAACTCATCCATCACTTTGTCCGCCACCGGGTAGTCCTGCCGGCGGAATCGAGTAACAGCGACCAAGTCCACGTCCAACTTGTCGTCCCCCTGGGGGCGAATGGAAGTCGACCTCCGATAACTCCCTTGTAGGAATACGCTGATAATCTTGGGGCCGAGGTATTCGTCCGCCAGCAGTCTCTCTCGCAGGCGCGTATGTGCCTCCTGCAACTCCTTGGTCTGCGCTTCCGTCGGCCTGATCTTGCTGAGAAAGTCCGTAAAGTAGCTATTCAAGTCCATCCCTTCTACTCCTTTGTTGGGTCTTCGTTT
This sequence comes from Dehalococcoidia bacterium, assembly GCA_965207145.1. Lineage (GTDB taxonomy): Bacteria > Chloroflexota > Dehalococcoidia > Lucifugimonadales > UBA2962 > CAUZIR01. The sequence continues at coordinate 2,940,200 of OZ242262.1, forward strand.
CTATCCGATAGGTAGCGAGAGCGACCTTCGGTATCTGGTCGGCCAGTCTGACTCAAAGGCATGCTCATACAGTTGTATGGAACCGAGGCTGCGGGCGAGCCGCCCCAAGAAGAACACCAGTCCATTGGGTGCCGCTCCGAATACATGCAGCGGAGTCATGGGACTGTGTCTGGGATGTCGCTTCCGAACGGTCTTCACAACATCTTCCGCAAGGCCCCACGCATGGCTCCCGTCCCTCACTGCCATTGGGCCAATTTCGGGCCGTATGGTGAAGATAAGCAATCGGCCCAGTTGCGGGATATGACCCTGTACATACTGAAGGACCTCAGAGCATGCATCATGGGTCACTGACAAGACGACCCCCACATCCCTTCCCTTGGGGTTGGCATTGATCTCTGAGACGCTCCAGGGACTCGTCTGGCCGGTCGCGGGCCCGAGCGAGAACTCCCAGACCGATCTGCCACCAGCCGTGTTCTGTACGAGCGAGACCTGAGCGCCGGACTTCGGGTCCAGTTCGTACCCGGCCGCAAACGCGATCGAGCTATGTGTGGAGAGGAGCAGCCGACACTGACTAAGGGGGGCGACCGACCTGGCCATGAACTCGCTGACCCTGGGGCCGACCTCGGCATCCCAGTGATCGGGCGCACTGATCTCCCTACCGTCGAATAGGTCGGAGAGTTCCAGCAGGCTGTCAACCTCATCTTCCATGTGCTCGGCAAAACGGAGGAAACTCCTGATACCGACCAGGGGGGCATCGTGGCCCGAGTCCAGACCCGCCCACAGCCCTTCCTGCTCGCAGATGGTCCGAATCTCTGGTGCGGTAAACATCTTCCGCCCCTCTGAAAGCAGGCGTTCGATCACGCTGTCATAAGGGGCGACGCGGCTCCCGTGGTCGACAGCACGGAGACCCACCCGCTCCATGTTGCTGCTCAACGTCCTGGTCAAACGATCGAGGCTGTGAGAGTTGGCACAGAGTCGCAGGCGTGCCAGCACCCTTCGCAACTCCTCGTGATCCACATCTAGATGCTGTGACCATAGGTCCGCGAGCCAGGAGACCTGATGGGAGTTGCTCCGGCCAAAGAGGACGTCCAGCCGCAACTCCCCATCGCGGCCACTCACCAGCTTTGCGAGAGCGTCATCTGCAGGGATATTCCAGGTGGTTACGAAGTTGAACCGTGCAGACTCGCTTCTGGCTGATGTCGTCGTCACGGCCTGATGCAGCCGCTGGAGGAGTGAGGTGCTCTTGGAACCCACGAATGATGGGTCAGTCAGCGCGTCGCAGGTGAGGGAGCCACGTTGGTCGACGTGCCACTTGATCTGGTAGTAGTCGGCAGAGATCAGCTCGCCGTGGGCGTCCAGAATCGGCTCAGAATAGAGGACCGCGACATCGTCAAAATGTGGGACATCGTCGATCTCGCACCCGACGCCCACGACCTTGGTGTGACGTTCAAACAGACGGCAGGCCTTGAGCCAGAACGCCCGTCCCTGGTAGGTGTCCCCCTGTTGCCTGGCAGATACCGCCCTGACCATTACCTCACCCGCGTGGGACACCAGAGTCCATGCGGGTGCCCATCCGTCATCGCATCTCGGATTACCATCAGCCTTTCCCGTTATTGGCTTGACGCCAGGAACGGCATGAACCAGCCGGCAAACCGAGTTTGAGCGGCCCCAGGTACGTTTGCATAGGAAGACCTTACACAGTAGGATGAAGGCCAGATTACCGAACTAGGAGCTACCATGTTATAAGTATAAGTTCGGAATTTCGGTACGTCAAGCCCGAAAGCGAGGGGAAGCATGCCTCAACTGGACACTGTGGGTCAGAGGATCAACCACATACGTAGCGAAAAGGGCCTCACCCTGGAAAGGCTGGCGAATCAATCAGGCCTGTCCAAGAGCTTCCTCTGGGAGGTTGAGCGTGATCGCTCCGGAATCAGCGGCAGACGGTTGCTCCAGGTCGCTAATGCCTTGGGCGCCTCACTGGACTATCTCCTAAGGGGTGAGCCCGTACCAAAGGAGTACGAGCCCCAGTCAATCGAAGTGCCCCATAGCCTTGGTCAGTTGGCCCAAGAACTGGGCCTTGGCTACAGGCAAACGATGATGCTTCTCGAGATTGAACGCTCGATCGTCGCCCGCCGCGGGGGCGGACCCCAAGGTACCAGAAGCAAAGATGAGTGGCGCTCTCTCTATGACGCGGTTAGTCCGTTCCTGGAGGACACAGAATGAGCAGGGTTGACGACGAGTTGTACGAAGTCGAGCTCAGGCGAGTCGCCGGTCGGCTGGGCTTAGCGCGAACCGGCAACATCGAAGACAAGATCATTGGACATTGCCTTGAACGACTTCGAAGCTGGGTGTCAGCACACGGCAGACCCGAGACCTTGAGCGGCCTCGCGACGGAGTTCGCCACATCCCTAGATATGAGGATCACGGAGGTACGCGAACAGGACGACATAGATGCCATCCTGGACGAGGTGACGCCCGTTGAGAAAGCCGCCATCGTGGTGTTGAATAAGGAGTTCGGTGAGGACACGGATGCCGTAACTTTCCTTCGCTTGGACCGGAAGCCTTGGGACCAAGCCTATTGGGCGATCATCAACTGTCAAGGGTGGCATGAGTACCGCCGGTACTTCAGTAAGTGGCACGAGATCGTACATCGCCTGCTTGAGGGTGATCAGATGTCCTTCGCCTTTCGTCACACGAAAGCGAACAGGCCTGAACCGGAAGAGGTCTTGGTCGACCGTGTTGCCGCCAGACTCGCCTTCTACTCCGAAATGTTCGAGCCGGTAGTCCGCGATGAGTTCGGGAGGGATGGCCTACTCACCTTCGACGCAATCGATCGCGTGAGACAACGGATTGCCCCTGACGCCAGCCGCGAGGCCACGGCAATCGCCTGTCTACAGCACATTTCCGCGCCGGCGTGGTTCCTACAGTGCCGGCAGGGACTGAAGGTCTCCGAAGAACGAAGGCTGAACGATCCACAGATGTCCTTCTTTCCTGAAGACCCCCCGGAAGTCAAGCTGAGGGTTAGGAGTGGCTCACCCAGCCCAGCGGCGGAAAACCTGGGGATTAGGTTTCACCCGAACATGCGGGTTCCGGAGTCCAGCATAGTGACTCTGGGGTTCAACGACTCATGGGGGCTGCCGAAACAGGGAATGGAGGCCCTCCACGCTTGGGAGACAAGCTCTGGGGGTCCCATCGGCTCTGGAGAAATCCACGTAGAGGCGGTGCGCGCAGGGAACGACGAGGTTTGGGCGATAGCCCATCTCGCAGTGTGAGGACACGTGACTGACGACAGAGATATATCCATAGCCGAGGTCCAGACATTGGTGACGCGGAACGGCGTGGCTGCCTTCTTCGCTATGCTCGGCCATCGCACATATAGCCGGCACTGTCCAGGCACAGCAGATCAATCACTCCCCCGAAGTCGGTACGGACCTGCTGACCGATCACCAGCAGATTGGGGTCGAGCGCCGGGATGTCGCTCGCCAGCCAGCCCTCCAATCTTTCCTCAAGGTTGATCTCGTTGCTTGGTATCTCCTGTAGCTCACTATCGGAGATCACGTCCCAGAGTCGAACCTTTTGCAAGGCATCCTCCCGTTTGGCTAGGCTCGTATCCACTTGTCCTGCCGGACCAGCAGGAATGACTATTGCCCCCTTGGCCGGTAGTCCCTGGGGTCGTGGCATCCGTCGTAGGTCGCTTGGTCTATCGGAATCCAGGTCGTCCCTGGTACCCCTCTCCGAGAATGGCTGCCGGGGCCGAGCGGAAAGCAGGACTCGAACACGAGCCGCCTCCCTTGAGCTTTGGCGATCTCTTTCGCCAGGCGCACCGCAGGGCCGAAGTCCCAGTCCTGGCTCACGATGATGGCGGCTTCATACTTTCGCTCGTATGTCGCTCTTACCAAATCTAGGGCCAGGCTGACGTCCACCCCCTTTTCTTGCCCCCCAGCGTTCACCATACCTCGGTAGACATACACCGCCCGGCTCCTCAGATACCTGATCTTGTTTGACCAGAAGCCGTGCCAGAACCTTTGTGAAGGTCCGATCGCCGGATCCGGGCTTCCCGTGTAGAACCGAATCTCGGCAAGGGTGCGACCAGGAGTCCTATAGACCAGCGCCTGTGCCAGTTTCTCAACGTCGTAGCTCGGCCAAGCATATCTCGACGACGATCCGGAGGACCAAGCCCTCCGTGCAAGGTGGTAGAGATTCTGGCCGTCGATTAGTACGAGAGTGCGCACAAAAAAACACCCGCCCAGGGACTACGGCCGAAGCCACAATCCAGCGGGCGGGGAAGAAGTGGATTTGAAGGTAGCATCAGCCCCCGGCTTCGTCAATGCTTTCGGGTGCCCGCAAACCGTCTGAGCGTTGGAACGCCTGCCGCTGGCATTGCTACGGGTATGCATAGAGGTAGCGTCAAAAGGTGTGTAAACGATTAGGCGGTGTAACCTCTCTTTGAATCCAGACGGGCTTTTAAGCCCAAGAGGAGTACACCGCCCATGTTCAAGGAGAGCATTGAAGCAGGACCTGAGTCAAGGCCCGATTTCGGGGATCTGGAGAACTGGCTGCGAGGTCAGATGCAGGGTCTGATCCAGGACATGCTCGAGGAGGAGGTCACCGAGTTTCTGGGCAGGGCCAGGTCGGTGCGCCGGTCGGGATCCGATAGGGACGCCGGCTACCGCAACGGTCACGGGAGACCCCGCAGGCTGACGTTGAGTTCTGGGACGATCCAGGTGAGGCGGCCGAGGGTACGTGATACCGAGGAGCGGTTCGAGAGCAGGCTTCTTCCCCTGTTCGCCAACAGGAGCCGGCAGGTCGACGACCTGCTTCCGGAACTGTACCTGCACGGTCTGTCAGAGGGTGACTTCGACCTGGCGCTGCGAGGACTGCTGGGCGAGGACGCTCCGATATCGGCCAGCACGATCGCGCGTCTGAAGGACAGGTGGAACGCGGAGCTCGCCGAGTGGCGGGGAAGGTCCCTTTCCGACCTGGAGGTGGTCTACATGTGGGTGGACGGCGTGTACGTGAAGGCGGGTCTGGAGCGTGAGAAGGCTGCGGTCCTGGTAGCGGTGGCGGCGCTGAGCGACGGGAGCAAGGTGGTCCTGAGCGCGGTGCCCGGCTACCGGGAGTCCACACGGAGCTGGTCGGATGTGCTCAGGGACCTGAGGGACCGTGGTCTCGGCTGCCCGCGGCTGGTGGTCGGAGACGGTCATCTGGGGATCTGGGGGGCGCTTGGCAACGTGTACCCGGAGGCGGGAGAGCAGCGCTGCTGGAACCACAAGATCCTCAACGTGCTCGACAAGCTTCCCAAACGTCAGCATGACCAGGCAAAGCTGATGCTGCGCAGCATGCCGTACGCTCCCACCCGGGCCGAGGCAGAGCGGCTCAGGCGGGTCTTCACGCGGTGGTGCGGCGAGCACTCCTACGAAGCAGCCCGTGAGGCTATCGAGCGTGACTGGGACAGGATGGTGGCCTTCTACGACTACCCCAAACAGCACTGGCGTCACCTGAGAACGACCAACCCGGTCGAGTCGCCCTTCGCTGCGCTGCGCATCCGGACGGATGCGGCCAGGCGCTATAAGAAGGTGGACCGGGCGATCGCAGTCATATGGAAGATGCTGATGGTGGCCGAGAACAGGTTCCGGCGCCTGCAGGCGCCGGAACTGATGGCTGACGTCTACCTCGGCGCCAGGTACAAGGACGGGATCGCGATCGAGCAACAGGAAGAGAGGATCGCCGCCTGATCGCTTTTACACACCCTTTGACGCAACCTCATTCATAGGCGACTATAAGTACTGGCTGATGACTCACTGGGACGACCTGGAGCCAGGGAAAGATTACGTGTTGAATCGGGCACGGCTCTACCGAGACCGACGGGACTTCGTGGTCCAGCCCGGAGACTCAGGCAAGTCGGGGGACTACCCGGTGAACCCTGCTTATGGAAATTGATTCATCCAAGGAGACCTCCATGACTAGCAGTTCCTCGTTGATGGCTCATTTGATTCCAAGGCTAACGATTCAAGTCGAGAATGCCGCCACCGACGCTCTTGGCTACCTCCTAAACAGTTCCACCCAGTGCATGCAGGCGTTGAATGATCTGCTCCGGGAAGGCGGCCTTGACATTGAGCCCATCGCCAGTGTGAAGACCCAAGTGACCTACGAAGATGGTTCTCGGCCTGACATGGCTGGCTATGACAAGAACCACGTGAAACGACTGCTCGTCGAGGCGAAATTCCAAGCTGCGCTTCTGAAGGACCAGGCCAGCGGGTACGCCCAGCAGCTTAGCGAACCTGGACCGGCTGTGCTCCTCTTCATCTGTCCCGAGTTCAGAATCCCAACACTATGGGGAGAGATAAGGCGGCAACTCGAAGAGCACTGGAGTTTGGAGCCCCTCGACTCGGCATCTGGAGGCCGGAGGGCGAAGCTGATTGGAACAGAGCTACAACTGGTACTTACCAGCTGGGTCCGAATGCTAGACAGGATGGATGCCTTGGCTGCTAGCGATAACGTCAAATCGGATATTCGGCAACTTCGAGGCCTTGCCCAGGTCCAAGACGCACAGGCATTCTTGCCGATTCGCTCTGAAGAACTGAACCCCAGCCTCGCTCATCGCACAGTTTGGTACAGGCAACTTGCCGACGATGTCATCGACGCCCACGGAGTCCCAGAGGGTTGGATGGATATCCAGAGGCTAAAGGCAACGCCGCAGTGGTACGGATATGGGAGGTATTTCCGCTTCCCTGGTGTGGAAGGCTCATTTTGGTTTGGTGTTAACCATGAACGGTGGGCGTTGAACGGGGACACTCCTCTATGGCTCGCCGCCTACGACAGCAATCAGGTGAGCATGGATGAAGTGGGAAGCGCAATGAATCTGCAAGCTCAAGACGGTTGGATTCCTATCCATCCCAGAGTAGGGGTGGAATACGACGAAGTCTTGGACGATGTGGTGTCTAAACTGAAGGCGATAGCCAAGACTGTCGGGGCACGTCTGACGACTGAGTAGTCTCCTGCAAAGCACGAGGTTGGACGGTCCGGACGGAGTACGAGCTGGGCCGGACCAGGTCGGACTTTCTTATATCCCGGCCGAACTCCACCCGAAGCGTGGGAATCGAATCAAGATGAACAGGGACCAGTTCCGCCATCAGATCAACAAGAAAAAGCAGGAGGTGCCCTCCATAACCGATAAGTTCGTCGACATGGAATCGGGTCGCCCTAGTCACGCCAACATCCTGGTCGTGATTCAGGGCGAGGACGCCCACAGGTCGAACAACAAGCAAGATGCGCTTACGGCTCTGGCGGAGACACGCGTACCATGTCACCTGTCTCAGTACGACGAGAGGCGCGGCAGGGTGGAGACGGTTCGGTTCCGGAGTGGACCCGGACTGCAGCAGCGCCACTGAGGCTATCCGTAGCCCTGCCAGATCAGACGGGCTCCACCAGGAGTATTCGCCCCGCAAAGCCGGCGTCCACGCCGGTCGGTCCTGCTGACAGCTCTCGGTCGGGAATTGACGTTAGTCGCCATCCGGACGGCAAAGGTCTCACTCGCCGGGTTTCATGGCATCTCCCGTCGGGGATAGGCCTCGCGTCAGGGCGTCAGGGACAAAAGGCCTTGAGCACCTCTGTCGCGTGCCCCCTCACCTTCGGCGACCCATGGACGCTCCAACTGTTCAGCATCTGTCGATACGTGCAGTGCACGAATCTGACTTCATCGCCATCGACGCGCTCAGCGAACTCCCGGACCTGCCTGCGGTGGACTGAAATCGACTGCGGGTGGACAGGCTCCTTCGTCATCGGCCAACAACCAGGCTCGGCATAGACGTAGAACAGGATGGGCCTCGGCCTCCGGGCCGTCTCGGCCCTGCGGACCCTTGTCCTCAGCGCCAGCGCGTGCTTTACGAGTTGCGCGCAGTCGAGTCCCACCGCCCTGCCCTCCTCGTTGCGGATCTCATCTCTGATGCACTGGTAGCCCTTCATCCGATCGCCCCACTCGGGTCGCATGTATGTTTCGGAAAAGGCCGGTCGCCCTCTGGCCCGCCTGAACGGCTCAAACCGCTTGGACTCTATTCCGATCACGGCCGACGAAGTCTCGACAAGTACGTCAAGGACTGGATGGCGTCCTCCCCTCCAGGGGAAGTTCACGGTCTCCTCGAGGACCACTCTCGTCGCCGGCCAACCTTCTTCCTCGCAGCCGGGAAGCGGAGGCAGCAGTCCTGGTTGCCTTACGAAGTAACCGAAGGCATTGGCCGCCAGCCGCGCGGACGATTCAGGGTGATCAAATTTGCCGCTCTCAATCTCATTGCCCGGAGCGCCGGCAAACATCTCTTCGATCAAGTCCCAGGGGACACCGGGGAGGAATCTGTCCGACATGTCTATCTCCTTCTCACCTGCAAGAGTGCGAGATGTATACGTCACCGTGGCGAAGTCGGGGGGCTGTCCCGACGTTTGACACCTCCTGTGACCTTTACGGACCTGCCTCTTGGAAAAGCACCACCTCAGCATCAGTCCTCCCGTCTTTCGAATGCCGTTGGCAGCCACGCGGTCTGGCTACGGAGATTGTTGAAAGTTAGAACTACAGTTCTATACCATCCACTCAGCAGTCTCGCCGGACTCAACCTTACGAGGAGGTAAGTCGCAGGTCGGCCCCGGGGACCGCCTCCAGCCCGTGGGATGGTCTGAAGGCCAATCTCCCACAGGCGGACGTTTCTCCGCGTCGCCGATCACGCGACATGTCGATGGCCATGCAAAGCCAGGGAACGAAACGTCTTGAACCCGCGAGGGAGGTCGCAGAGCTGATCGGCCAGGGCCTCCCGCAGGTCGAGATAGCCCGCCGCCTGGGCCTCAGCCCCGGCCAGGTCCTCAGGATCCGCCGTGCTCATGGACTGCCCAGGCCCAGGGTCTGCCGGGCGAGACGGGCGCTCTCGGAGCGACAGGTCCGAATCCTTAGGTTCGTCCAGGATTTCACCGACCGCCACCCTTACCCGCCGACCGTCGAGGACATCACCATGGGCTGCGGCATATCCGGCCGCTCGGTGACCCACTACAACCTGACAATCCTCGAGAGGCGAGGGTACATGACTAGGGTCCCCTCGGCTGCGCGAACCATCGTCCTGACGAAGAAGGGACGCTCGAAGGCCGCCCGCTGAGCGGTGAGGTCGTGCACGGTCGATGGGACAGCCGGGTGAGCGTCCGGGCCATCCGCCCTAACATGCCACCTGATGCGCCCCGACGGCGGTAGTGCCGAAACGCATGGGTCACGTGCCCGCGGGCTACGTCGAGCTTCACGCCAAGAGCTTCTACTCCTTCGGAGTGGGGGCCTCCCACACGCACGAGCTCCTGGCGAAGGCTGGGGAGCACGGCTACCCCGCGCTGGCGCTGACCGACACGAACCTGTGCGGCGCGCTGGAGTTCGCAAGGCTCGCCAACAGCCTTGGCGTAAGGCCCATCACCGGCGGGGAGCTGACCCTGACCGACGGCTCGCGCCTGACGCTGCTGGCCGGAACCCGGCAGGGTTACTCCAACATCTCCCGGCTCATGTCCATCGCCAATGCCGCGGACAGGAGGGAGCCGAGGCTGGACCCCGCACACCTGCCCGACCACCACGAGGGCATCGTCCTGCTCACGGGCGGGCGGGAAGGGCCGCTCTCCCGGCTCGCGGCGGAGGGCCGCACCAGCCAGGCACGCGATCTACTCGGGCGGTACCTGGACTGGTACGGACACGGCTCGGTCTACGTCGAGCTCCAGCAGAACCTCCTTCGGGGGGACACGGCCCGCAACGGACAGCTGGCCAGGCTCGCCGCGGAGGTCGGCGTTCCCGTCGTCGCCACCAACGATGTCCACTACCACGTCCCGGAGCGCCACAGACTGCAGAACGCCCTGGTCGCAGCAAGGCTCAACACCACGATCGACGGTGCCCTGCCCCATCTCATGCCCAACCGTCACCTGCACCTCAAGACCCCGGCCGAGATGAGGCGGCTCTTCGCCGACTGTCCGCTGGCCGTATCCAACACCCTGCGTGTCGCCGAGCGGTGCGGCTTTAACCTCGCCTCAGATCTCGGCTACACCCTGCCCGACCCCGCCGTGCCGGACGGGTACACACCGGAGAGCTACCTGCGGCGTCTCTGCCACGAGGCCGCCACGCGGCGCTACGGCTCGGTACCGGAGCGAGTGGAGCGGCGTCTCGGGGAGGAGTTCCGGCTGATCGAGCGACTCAACCTGTCCGGCTTCCTGCTCCTGTACAGGGAGATCGCCCTCCTGGCCCGGCGCATCATGGAGGAGCGCGGGCTGGCCGGCCCCGAGACGCCGGTGGAGGAGAGACCGCCCGGCAGGGGGCGCGGCTCGTCCGTCGCGCTGCTGGCCGGATACCTGATCGGCATAAGCCACGTCGACCCCCTCCAGTGGGACCTGACGCTTGAGCGCTTCATCTCAGAGGACATGACCACGCTGCCGGACATCGACCTGGACTTTCCCAGGGGCCTGAGGGACGAGCTCATCGAGCGGGTGCACCGCCACTTCGGCCCGGAGTACGCCGTCCTTACCGGGGCCATCACCACCTACAGGGTAAAGGGCATCATCCAGGAGCTGGGGAAGGCACTGGGTCTGCCCCGCGAGGACCTGTCCATGCTCTCGGGGCGGCTCCACTCACACGCCGCCGCCGACCTGCGCGGGGAGATGGAGCAGCTCCCCGAGTTCAGGCAAAGGCTCGGCGCACCCGGCTGGCGGGACCTGCTCGACCTCGCCCCGCAGCTGATGGATGCCCCGAGGGGGCTTAGCCAGCACGTCGGCGGCATGGTCCTGAGCAGCTCTCCCATCCCGGACATGGTCCCCACCAGGGCCGGGGCCACCGACGGGCGATACATCATGGACTGGAACAAGGACAGCGTGACCGACGCGGGCTTTGCCAAGATAGACATCCTCTCCCTGCCCGTCCTCGACCAGCTGGAGGAGGCACTCGACCTGGTGGAGGCGCGGGAGGGCGGGCGCCCCGACCTGGGCGGGATAAACCCGAAGGACCCGGCCGTGTACGACATGATTAACGCGGGCCTGTCCAAGGGGGTTTTCCTTCTCCAGTCCCCCGCCCAGCTGAAGATCGCCCAGCGTCTGCGGTCCCGCAATCTCCTCGACCTCGCATATCAGGTCGCCCTCGTCCGGCCCGGCGTCGGCCTCCAGGGCAGCGCCGTCTCACGGTTCATCGAGCGCTACAGGCACGGAGAGAAGTGGGAGTACGATCACCCCCTGGAGAGGCGGGCGCTCGAGCGCGGCTGCGGAATCATCGTCTGGCAGGAGCAGGTCGTCCAGCTCATCGAGGACGTGGCCGGCATGACCGCGGCGGAGGCCGACGAGGTGCGCCGCTCGTTCGCAAGGCCCAACAACGATCACCTCGTCGCCATGCACTGGGAGAGGTTCGCAGAGGGCGCCCGACGCAACGGTGTCCCCGAGGATACGGCAAGGAGGATATTCTCCAAGATCAACGGCCACTACATGTTCCCCGAGTCCCATTCACACGCCTTCGCCATAACGGCCTACCAGGCGGCGTGGCTAAAGCGACACCACCCGCTCGAGTTCTTCGCCTCCCTTGTCAACAACCAGCCGATGGGCTTTTACCCAGTGGAGACGCTGAAGCAGGACGCGCGACGCTTCGGCGTGCCCTTCCTGAATCCCTGCGTCAACCGCAGCCTGGCAGCATGCGCTCCCGAGGATGGCTCGGTCCGGCTCGGCCTCAGGCTCATCAGGGACGTCGGCCCGGAGTCGGCCGGGCTCATCGCGGATGAGAGGGATCGGCACGGCCCCTACGTCACCGCAGGAGACCTGGTGCGCCGCACTGGGCTGAAGCCGCAGGCCGCCGAGTCGCTGGTGATGGCGGGGGCGTTCGACGCCATCGCCCCCAACCGCAGGCAGGGCCTGTGGGAGGCGGAGCTGCACTCCCGGCCCTCCCGCAGCGGCCAGACCGCCCTGCCCGTTTCCATGGAGGACGGCGTGCCGCGGCTCCCGGACTTTTCGGCGCGAGAGAGGATGATGGGAGAGTACCGCGCGATGGGCATCTACCCGGGGGGGCACCTGATGGAGTTCGTAAGGCGGGATCTCGGTCCCGACGTGCTACCGGCGGGGGACATCGAGGGGTGCGGGGAGGACGTACGGGTCACGGTCGCCGGCTGGCCGGTGGCAAGGCAGCACCCGCGCGGACGGAACGGGACCGTCTTCGTTACCATCGAGGACGAGACGGGGGACGTTCAGGTCATCATCTGGCGGGACCTGTTCGGCAGGCGTCGCAGGGAGCTGGGCAGCCAGGTCGTAGAGGTCACCGGGCGCGTGTCGAGATGGGACGGGACCACGAACGTGATCGCGACCGGCCTGCGCGCCGTTCGGTCGGGCGTTGCCATGCCGCCGTCCCACGACTGGCAGTGACCTGCAGCGGAGATCGCCGGACACACGCACCCATTGATGGCGATGCGATCGGCGGATAACCTTCGCCACATGCGAATGGATCCCAGAGAATGTGTGGTCGATACAGCCTTATAGCCAGCATAGCCGAGCTTGAAGGTCGGTTCGGGTTCGACGGTGCGGACGTCGCTTACTCTCCGAGCTACAACGTAGCGCCCACCCAGGGCGTGCTCACCGTAGTGGCAGAGAGCGAGGCGAGGCGCGCGGTGCGCATGCGCAGGGGCCTGATCCCGTCGTGGGCCGGGGAGGCATCGATCGGGAGCCGCATGATCAACGCCAGGGCCGAAACGGTCGCCGAAAAGCCCAGCTTTCGCACGGCGTTCAGGCGGAGACGCTGCCTGGTCCTGGCCGACGGGTTCTACGAGTGGCAGCGCACCAGCGCAGGCAAGCGTCCCATGCGCATCACGATGACGTCGGGAGAGCCCTTTGCATTCGCGGGCCTGTGGGACACCTGGCGCGGCCCGCAGCACGAAGCAATCACGTCCTGCACGATCATCACCACCAGGGCCAACGATCTGCTGCGTCCCATCCATGAACGAATGCCCGTGATCCTGCAGCGGGAGCATGAGGACCTCTGGTTAGACCATGATGTCCAGGAACATGACCTCCTGCACGAGGTACTGATCCCCTACAACCCCGGCGATATGAAGTCCTACGAGGTCTCCACTCTCGTCAACTCCCCGGCCAACGACGGGCCGGAGGCTATAGTCAGATACAGCAGCCTCTCGACGATTCACATGCTCGATGCATAGGGAAGTCATATGAATTGTTTCCTGGATTTGTTCACTCCCGAGACATGGCGTGCATTTTGTGGTGCTGGTGCCACCGTCACCGGGTTTAGGGAACGGCAACGGCGTTTAGCGAGGGAGCGGGTTCGTGAAGGGGACCTCTTCATCTGCTACTTGACTCGTCTGTCCCGTTGGTGCGGAGTCCTAGGTGTTCAGTCCAAGAGCTACGAGGACGACGCTCCAATTTTCGATGACCCTGACCCGTTTAGAGTTCGCTTCAGAGTTGAGCCTCTGGTGATTCTGAAACCCGAGGCTGCCATACCTATCCACGACGAAGCAGTATGGAACAGCCTGTCCATCACCAGACGGCACGACAGGGCTCTCTCCCATTGGACAGGGTTCTTTCGCACTTCGATGAATAGGTTCGAGGACGCCGATGGAAGCTATTTGATGGAGCTGCTCAGGGAGCAGCAGGTTAACCCCAGGCCCTATCCACTTACCGACAAGGACAGTCGCCAGCTGAAGAGCAAGAAAAAAGTTCGCTCCATTGGTGGGGAGGTGGAGGTGGAGATTCCGGAAGACGGCGACGAGGAAGCGGAGACACAACCTGGGCAGGCAGACCAGACCCTGGCAACATCCAGTCGGGAATCGATCCAAATTCAAGCGAAGGTGGCACAGATCGGGATTGAGATGGGCTTTCGCATATGGGTGCCCAGAAACGATAGGTCTCGGGTGCTGGAGCACGTGCCGACAGATAGCCACCAGAACTTCTTGGATGCCCTGCCCCTTAACTACGACGACACGACGCTAAGGACCGTGGAGCAGATTGATGTCCTGTGGCTCAAGGGACGGTCCATGGCCCGGGCATTCGAGATTGAGCACACAACTGCGATCTATTCAGGACTACTGCGAATGGCAGACCTGTTGGCCCTTCAGCCCAATATGGACATACGACTCCACATAGTGGCGCCCGACGACAAACGAGACAAAGTGCTGCGGGAGATCAGGAGGCCCGTATTCTCTCTACTTGACAGGGGGCCCCTGTACGACCAGTGCTCCTTTCTTTCCTATGGCGCGATCCGCATATTGCGTGATGCACCCCACCTCTCGCATATGAGCGACACGATCATTGACGAATACGGAGAGTCCGCCGAAGTCTAGCTCGGCTACCTCCGAGTCTCCTAAGGCTTTCCCCGTCAGACGCTAAAGAGTAGATCGGTGGGGATGGGTCATTCAAGGAAGTGGTCGATGTAGCGTACAGAATAGCTGACGCTATGATTGACACAAGAAAGCTTCAGAATTAGCACACAACTCCCTCATTGGGGGGCACAAAGTACATAGTCGCGGATTGAGAGAGTATGCCCAAGAGGAACAGACCAAAACGCTTCCACCCCATATCGCACCCCATAAGGCTGCATCTTGAATTCGAGGAGCTGACCGGGGGTCAACTGGCTTACTACTTGAACGCTTGGCAGGCACTACTCAATAGAGCATGGCAGGAATACTACGCCCGTGAGTTTCGACAGCCCGCCCCTCGATCCCACGTGATTGTGACTACTGGTACTAGTGACAAGTCTGTAGAACTATGTACTTTGCTCGCTATCCCCGTAGGCTTGGCACAGTCCTTCGTAGCCCAAAACCTAAACTGGCAGATAGTCGCAAACGGTGCGCTACACTTTCTGCGCTCCAGGTGGCTAGGTGCACCTAGCGATCAACCCCCACCACTAGATGGCCTAAGCAGTGAACTCGAAGATCGCATCAATGCGCTTTGCAGCTACGCCTACAAATCCAACGTCACGATCAACATCAACATAGATGAACTCAATATCCACATGACTGATGACGACAGAAGGAATCCACCACGCCTAGGCACGGGCAACTCGATTGACGGATGAGTCGCTAGATGACGCTCTGTAATTCTGCGCTCTAGCAGTTGCGAGATTGCTGGTGGCAGACGACGACCTGCCACCTCGAAATCGGGAAGCCCGCCAGCACACAGCCAGGAATTAGCCTTGCTAAACTGATCCGTGCCTTAACTTAGTAGGTCCGCTCCTGTGGAGCTAGAAGGCGAAGTACGCCACTCATTTCGTCCGCCGGACTTGCCTTTGGATGCTAGCTTGGAGCTGCTGTCACAGCTAGAGCCAAGTATGGATCGTCACTCAAAGATAATCGCTGCGGCTGAACGGGTTCGCGACGACAGACTGGACCTTGAGGATCTGACGCAACGCCAGGGTGCTATGCGGAAGCCAAGCGACGCCTGACGGTCGTTACGGCATCGGCAGGAAGACCGCTGACTGTATTGCGCTGTTCGCGCTGGACAAGATCGCGGCGTTTCCGGTGGACACATGGGCCCAAGAGGCGATTGCCTGCTACAGGCGCAGCCAGGGTTCTGTTTGGCAACGGCGATGAGGGTGACCGGTCAGCGGGGGACGCGGCAGCGGAGTGAAGGCGGGATCAGGAAATAGAGTTTGTTGAGGTCCACGCCCTCACCTGGGACCTTGAGCGCTCTTATCCGATCCACACGCGGTGCCGTTTGATGACGTTTATCAAATCTAGTGAAACGAGGCCAGAAGTTCTGGACGAGTTGGGGTGGCATGTCCAGGCGACAGAAAACCGACTCCCGGTGAGAGCATCTGGAATGAGGCATCTGTTAGCGCTTACCACGATGGTGACCATTGGGCTGGTTGCATGCGTCAACACGGAGACGCGAGTCGACATCGACGCAACGGTCGAAGCGCGACTGGCAGTTGAACGAGAAATAGGCGCTCAGGTTGAGGCGACCGTTCAGGCCATGCTTTCGGTTACCGCAACTTCTCAACCGACCTCCGCCGCCCGCCTTTCGCCGACTTCGATCTCAGTGGCGTCGCCCTTACCGACGCATACTTCCACACCATTGCCCAGGTCCACCCCAACTGCCACGCCATCATCTACTCCAACGCCGCTACCGGTGCCCTCCCCGACGTTCACACCGTCACCTACTCCGACGCCACTACCGGCGCCCACCCCGACTGCCAGGCCGTCACCTACTCCAACTCAGCTCCTGAGTTCACCTACGCTTGCGCAGGTCATTGACCTAGTGAGGCCGTCAGTCGTCCAGATCTTCGCAGGCGACGGTTCCGGGTCGGGTTCCGGGTTCTTCATCAGCGGCGAGTGGATTGTGAC
The DNA here is from genome assembly GCA_965207145.1 of Dehalococcoidia bacterium. Classification (GTDB taxonomy): domain Bacteria; phylum Chloroflexota; class Dehalococcoidia; order Lucifugimonadales; family UBA2962; genus CAUZIR01. Next base: position 2,956,519 of record OZ242262.1, read on the forward strand.
AAATGCCCATGTAGTCGGGTATTCGAACAGAGTCATCGTTATCAAGGACGAGACTCACCGATTGGATGGAACGGTCGTTGGTCGAAGCGAAGCGTTCGACTTGGCCGTTGTAAGGCTGGATTCTCCAGTATCAGTGCGAGGGCTGGAGCTGGCAGACTCCGGCGAGGTCGAGGTCGGCGAAGAAGTGGCCGCGTTGGGCTTTCCGCCTACGGCGCTAGGACCAACCTCGGGCACTGTATCAAGGGGTATTGTGTCAGCGAAGCAGGAGCATGGTGGTGCAAGACTGCTTCAGACGGACGCGGCAATTAATCCCGGCAGCAGCGGTGGCCCGCTCATCAACAGAATCGGAACTGTGATCGGCGTAAGCACAAGCCGCACCGAGAAAATTGGCGACAGACCGGCAGAGAACATAGGCTACGCGATAGCATCCAACACGGTCAGAGATTATCTCCCTGCTCTGATGGAGGGCTGGTATGAACTGAGCCAGACGATACACATTGAGGCTGGCGAATTCGAGGAGGTTGGCCTTCACGCGATGGCCAATGCCAAAGTCTCGTATGGATTCACGGTCGGAGATCCCGCTACCGTCGACATAGGTTTCCGTGTCTTCGGTCCAGGAGGAGATCTTTTGGCTGGGAGCGCGCGCCTGCCGCGTGGCGAAGGAACTCTTGTGGCCTCAATTGCGGGTTTCTACACCCTGGAATTCGATAACAGCTACTCAATCTTTACCCCGAAAACGGTAACGATCTGGTATCAGATCGCACCGCCTTCCCGGAGGTGAGATAACGGGAGGCTTGATGTGTCCTGCAGTCTTTCAAGGCATTTGGAGGGAAGCCTAGTCTTGAGGGTGCTTTCAGACCGGCCGGACCAGCATCTCGGGGGACAGGTCGAGTAGGATGCGGGCCATGATCGAAGCACACCAATTCCATAGGCGTATGGTGGCGAATCTTCCGCCCGGCACAGTCATGCGTAATCTCGGCCGCGGAACGACTACGATCAAGAGCTACTCGGCCGACAAGGTCTCTTATGTGCGTGGGAAGTCTCCGATTCGGGTAGCGATCAATGACTTGTTCTCGGCCTACTCCAGTCTAAGAGGGACCCGGGTAAGGTCACGCGACCTGAAGCTGTACGCGCCGGCGGTGTTTGACTCCAGGGCTCGGCCAGCCGGCCATTCATGCAATTGCACTTTTTTGTTCTTGGTGCTGCGTCGGCTTGGTATGGCAAGCGTAATCGAAGGCCGGGGAACCCAAGCTGATCCCTTTAGCACAACTTTTCTGTAAGGCCCGCTCTATCGCAGATTCCTCCAGGTAATGGCAAGAGATCGTCGGCATCGACCATCACGCGGCACAGCGCTCGACGGCCGAACTGGCTCCCGGCATCCGCCATCGCGAGGAAGGCGCCGCGGCCGCTGTTCTACTATGAGGTGTTCATGACCGCACAACCGACAAGGCCAAAGCGCCGGGATCGCAAGCTCCAGCCCGCGACGGCTTGATTATTCGACTGGACGCTGAAACTTGAGCCGAGAAAGCAAAAGGAGTTGGTCGGCGCGGGATTCGAGGCCAAGAGAAACCGGGGGACATCGTTGACGTAGGCGTTTCCTCCCACTGAGCGTACATGTATGTGACCTTATCTGTACTTCAGCAGGTCTAATCCATTTGCGAGCTGCAGATGAGGCACTAACCGACTCGAGCCCACCACGAGAGTTGACCAATAGGAACTCTTACTCGAACCGTGTAAGAATGGACTGGCGTCTGCCCGATACGCTGGGGGATTCGGACAGCAAGGATAAGCCCAGAATGTTCAACGCCCCCATAGTGCCAACTTATCCAGCGGTAGGCGGCATGTCGACTTCGTCTCAGGGTATGACGCAGAGCACTTCATAGCTGCGCTCATGTTTCTGGATATCCCCGATGGGGTCACCGGTCGCACGGCGCCAAACCAGGCGAGGGAATGCAATGACGACAGAAAGTCGAGTCTGTATGCGAATCTTGGAACCGTTGAAAGGACCTGGAGTCTTGATCCTTCTCTTGTCGTACAAGCTAAGTAAGCGCACATTTCGTGAAATACAAGCTGCGCCTAGGCGATGGCGACAAGGTCTACAGAGCGAGCAGGGCTGGCGGTCAATTCTGATGACGGCTGTCGGTATGGTCTTGTTGTGTCCTTGGGCATTCGATCAGGGAGCCAGTTTTGGGCTTACTTTTGTCGGCGCAGCTATCGCTGCCATTGTGCTCGGCCACATCTTCACCAATCCAAGTCGATTGATCGTCATAGCCATTGCCTTGGTAATCTCTAAGGTCGTCATGCCTGAATTGCTCGGGGCAGCGTCGGATGCACTTCTGGCCGGCAACGTCATAGCCGCTGTCGTCACAAGCGGGCTAGTTATACTGTTTTGGGGAATCAAACGACGATTTGAAAGCACACACCTCGTTAAGCCTAAGCTTCCTCATCAAGGCCCCTTGACGCTGATCGTTTGGTGGACTCGTTACCAGATTGCCAGTTTCCGAATTGTTAGGAACGCAGAAAACTAAAGAACACGCGTAGGGAGGCTCATGGCTTTAGCCACGACCTGTGTCGGCTAGGGGTCGGGAACCGACGCGGGACGCTAGAACGCAGACGCCCGGCGCGCTGGAACCGTGAACCGGCCCATGGCTTCCTTGTATGCGACGCCCCTGCCGAGAGCGGCGATAGCCACGCCCCAGGACGCCCAACAGATCGGCCATGTCGTTTCGGATTATCCACGGCCGGTTGAACTGGATTTGCAGCGCCTGCTCCTCGGAGGACTTCATTAGCGTGGGTAGAAGGTGAACGGGAGAGTCGTCCCCACGTCCGACAGCCGGTCACTCCGGTGCTGTCGTCATACCTGAAGGCCGTGAGCGAGGTGATCAGGTAGGCCTGCAGCTAAGCGGGCTGGGGAAGCCCGAGGCAGAAGACCGATCGAAGATGGCCGACTGGCTCCGGGTTTCTCTCCGGATGCTTCGGATCACACCCGGGCGCCTTCCTGCCTATCGTAACCTGGTGCATTGCTAGATTGGATTGGTCTGGCTGGCCATGAAGTCTGGTGTAGGTGGGGAATCTGGGCTCGCTCCATACGTTACGAGTTGACAGTCGCATCGCCGGGCTGGCGAGCAACCAACGGACAACAGGGTCGTTGCCCGTGGGCTGGATCCTTTCATGCTTTGAGTTCCACCTAGCCGATGAGGACATCTCCACCACCATCGGGAGTTCGCCAAGCCGGCCCGAACGGACCACCCAGGGCGTGAAGATGAGGGGCAACTGAAGCAGCGGGATGGACCAAGGTCATCCGCGATGTCAAGGGATTCCTGATGGCGGCGCACGACTTTTGCACGCTCAAAGCAGGTGCAGTGGACAGCGTAAAATGTAAAGGACGAAGCGATGCTCGTCTACTACTCTATTTGATAGGCGTTCGAGACTCGTCGCTGGAGCCCCCGACGTCGCTCAGTGCAGGCAGGCCAACTGGAGCGACGCACGTTAGTCAACCATTTGTCACACCACCCATAATGCTGACGAAACTGGAGAGATGGCGGATACCATTTGGACTAACATTCACAGAATAGGTAGGACCTCATGGCAAACAGAGCGCGGCGCGTAGCAGACGAATTCAACCCCCTAATGTTCATGGCTAACGCCCTAGAGACAATTGCCGTAGTCTTGTTCTTGGTGATGGGTATTGGCATCTCTGGGCAATCGTCGGAAGATGGGCTTGCCGTACTTGAATTGGTCGGTATATTGGTGCTATTTGCGTGGTTGTTTAGGAGATCCAACAAGGTTGTCCAGACCGCGGCTAACGTCGCAGACACACTCTTAGGTCGACTATTGCGGTCTGTGACGAATGTCGCACCAGCTGGGTCTTCACGGTACGAGCCGATTGAACTTGAGAATTTGTGCAGTAGGCACAAGAATAGCTATCGTATAGCCATCGGCGCTTTTATGTTTGTCTCGTTGGCGGCAATAGTGATCTATTCCATGTATTCCTTGGCTGAAGGATCGCCAGTGACTTCAACCGTTTGGGATTGGACGTACCGAATTACGATATCGATATTAGGTATATGTCTTATAGGGATGCTAGCAACTCTATTCCATGCGCGCCGTCGGTGCGCCAGCAAATCGGCCTAAAGCATGCAGCAGTCAAGAACATAACGTTCGTGAGAATGCAGTAGGGGGCGTTCACCCTGTGCCCCGCGAAGGATGAGCGGAGCGTCCAGTGTGCCTCTCCCCTCGATTCGGCGAGCCGACGCTGGCGCTAACTTCCTTTTCTCGTTGACCGACCGGCTAGCCGAGTCAGACTGATCGCCGGAGGCGGCCAGATCCTGGTTGGGGAGTCTTGGCGGAGTGCTGTGCCTGCGCGGGCCGGGACTAGGAGGGACGTTCATCCCACGTGCTCTTCGTCTTCGAGTCCCCTAGCAGGGAGGAGGCGTTCCTCGGGGCACTACCTCTCACCTGATCGATATCCCATGCCCTCCTCAAACGGTGCCGAAAAGGGCTCTACTCGTCCCGTTTCCACAATGCTGGCCGCACAGTCTGCGTGGGGATGTGGCTCCTGTTCGACGTAGCTGTTCCTGCCAAGAAGCTCGTACCGCAGGTGCTCTAGGATGCGCTTGGTAGCCGCAGTTCGTGCCATCCGCTTAATGTCGCGGCAAAAGTCCGGTTTGCTCCCTAGGTATGGTCTCGTCAGTTGGTCTCCCTCGCGCTCCCAGGCCTGAACTACATCGCGGGACGCACCTGCTGCGACCGGCAGGATGATCCGACGAACCTGTTCTTCGTCCTGTTTCCTCAGCCGGAACAAGCTCCAGCGGCGATTCAGCTGCCTGAACATCTCATCCTCGAGCATGTCTTCCCGGGTGCAGAAATTTCCGATGGCATGCAGCAGGTAGCCCAACTCGCCCTCCAGGCCTCGCGACGTGTCGTTCAATTCGACCCTCGTATTGGTGCAAGCTCTGTAGTGTGTTCTCAGGGCTTTCGCCTGCTTGTCGCTTAGTCCCATAGCCATGGCACATGCGTCCATCGTTTCCGCGGACGCATCTTCGAGAGCAGTTGTGATCTCGGGCTGCAGACGGTCACATATGTCGAGAAGGTCAGATTCCTCGCTGGTCAGTAGGGGCTGCACGGCGCCTCGAAAAACGATCCGATCACGGGCGCAGTAGTCACATCGACAACTCCTCAGGAAATGGGAATCGACTCCGTATCCGTGAATACTTCGGCGATAGGCTGTCCTTCGCATTGCCCGGTTGGATTCTGCAACGAATTCGGATCTGACTATCTTTTCGAAGATGGGGTCTGTCGTCTGTGATGCCGGACAGATCTCCACGATCAGCAGTCGAGCCCCAATCTCGTCCATCGTCTTTTCGTCCAACTCGGACACTTCGCATATTCGGCAGATCTTGGAGATCCCACCGAACATCGGGATGGCAAAATCATGCTCCGGACAGGTGAATTCCTCAAGGGGCCTCTGTGCCGGATGCTCCACCGGTTCCCAGGGTTCCGCGCCATCGTACCGGTCGGACTCGACGAGCCTGTTCAGGAGAGGATTGTCCTTGTCTCCCGCCTCAGGCCAGTGAAGGACAATGGGCGCATTTGCAAGTTCCTCGTTGCGGAAGATCTGAGAGTCGTCGCGATTGTCCTGTGCGGTGCCGGCATAGAGATGAGAAGGTTGGACGCAGTAAGGCCGATCGCAGAGGTGGTTCATCTGTCGGTGCTCAGGCATATGCCCACGGGTCTGCCTGTAGACAACCCGGTGGGCAAGTTCCCGCTTTCCGTCAATGGTCAGAGTGCCGTACCCCTGGGAGTTCAGGGAATATCTCCACACCATGCAATGACCCAAGGGCATATAGGGGGAGTTGACTTGCATTGGAATCCCAAGGCAGTCTCCGGGAGAGATCGGGGATTCCGCCCAGCTCCTACTGGGCCTTGGGTTCCTGGGTTGCGAATTGCCTCCGTACCATCTCTCGATGATGGCATCGCGCTCTATCCGATAGTCTCTCGGCATCCCTTAGTTCTCTGTCTGTAAACTAGATCCTATTGCTGTTTAGGGGCCTAAAGGACGATTCCACCGAGAGGATATGCCCATGACTACCAAGAGCGCATTCATCAGCTTCGACTACGACCATGATAATGACCTGCGGGGCGATTTGGTCGATCAGGCCGGAAGACCTGATGCACCGTTTAGCATCGCGGACTGGTCAGTGAAAAAGCCATTCGACGAGAAGTGGCGGGATAAGGTACGGGACCTCATCGATAGAGCGGACCTCACCATAGTCATCTGTGGGGAGCATACGCACCAGGCGAAGGGTGTGGAGGCGGAAGTGACTATGGTGCAACAGGCAGGGAAACCCTACTTCCTGCTGAAGGGCCGAAGGGACAAGACCTGCACGCGCCCGAAGTCGGCGCCCAAGAGGAAGAGAATCCACCCGTGGAGGTGGCCCACGCTGAAGGAACTTATCGCCAATCCGAGGTAGGCATGGATGCCCAGATGCGCGAAGCCTTGATTCGTCATACGGAAGAGTCCTACGGCGGGTCCTTGAAGGCAGACCTGCTGGAGCAGTACAAACTCTACGTTCAGTCAGCGGAGAACGTCAGCGCTCGACGGATTGCTTCGAGCCGGTATCTGCTGGCCCTCAATGCGGCCCTGATAGCCCTCTATAGCCTTCTGTCGGCGAATTTCGGGCAGGACTACTGGGCGCTGCTTATTCCCGTTATGGGGATTCCCGTATCCTTGCTCTGGTATCTGATCATCAAGTCTCACGCCGACCTGAACCGCATCAAGTTCAAGGTGATTCATGCGTTAGAGCAGCACTTGCCGGTGGCTATATATGAGCATGAGTGGCATCTGGCGAAGGAAGGGCAAGGAAAGACCTATCGGGCAGTGACGACCATTGAACGATGGATACCTATCCTGTTCGCTGCGCTGCACATAGTCCTAGCGATAATGACCGTTCTGGCAGTCGTTGACGTCGTGGACTGGACGAACTGACTGCCATCACCGAAGCCTTAGTCGAGCAGGGCGCTCTTGATTGGCTCTCCAGCCTCGGCTGGACTGTTGCTCACGGCGCCGACATCGCTCCCTAGAGGCAAAATGTCGAGCGAGAAGACTACGAGCAGGTGGCGGGGCGTCTCAATCCGTTGGGCCCTCTGTTGCTCTAATGGGGATCAGACTATTAGCACGGGGCATCGTGGCAGGGCGCGGTATGGTGGACCCTAAGGCTCCGCCTGCAAATGGAGCAAGTAACATGGCAGCGTCGTAAGTCCCACCACCCCATCGACTAAAACTGTAGTCCTCAAGATACTGGGTTGAGTATAAGCACTAAATCAAATACGTTCCGTCTTCTCATTTTGGGCGCGGGATTCTCAAAACCGGCGGGATTACCGCTTGGAAAGGAGCTGTGGACAGCAGTTAGAGGTCTGCTGCTAAACAGATATGGCAGTGATAGTCATGTAGAACGCGATCTTCGTCGATATGTCAAATACCTCACCGCATGTGAGGGGCCGGATATTGACATCAATTCGCTCAACTACGAGAGCTTTCTCGGATTCTTGGATACCGAGCATTTTCTTGGCTTGAGAGGCAGCGATACCTGGAGTGACGAAGGGAACGAGTCTCAGCTGATGGTTCGGTGCGCCATTGCAGAAGTACTTCATAAGCGGACTCCGACAAATCCTCCGTGTCTGTATCGCAAGTTCGCCCGATACCTGAACAGCTCAGATTGTATACTCACATTCAACTATGACACATTGCTAGAATCGGCTCTCGAAGCGGAAGGAATTCCTTACAGACTGTTCCCTCACAGGTTTTCCAAAATTGGTGCAGAAGGGAATGTGGTTGATTTGTCGGTTAGAGAAGTTGTGGTTTTGAAACTCCACGGATCTATCGACTGGTGCGATCGCTCGGGTTACGACAAGAGTGTGGAGTATATGAAACGATCTGCTCTTCGCTACGATGTGAAACATCCGGTCTTCGGCAAGAATGCCATAGTGGACTCAGCTAGATTGACTGATGGCCCGAGAGACAAAGACGATCCACTAGCGAAGATCTATCGCGTTCTAGATCTCAAGAATCTTCTCAAGCTGGGCTTCTGGGACTGGTCTCCGCTCATACTGGCACCGTCACAGACGAAGCTCATCTACACTCCGACATTACGTGACTTTTGGTTCGGCATGCAGGAATCTGGAGGGTTCAATCTTTCACTTGGCGTTGTTGGCTATTCCCTACCAGAGGCTGACCAGTATGCCCGCCAGGCCATGTACTATCTGTTTAACAATTACTTGGGATTCGAACCGGATCTAGAAATTATGGGAAATAGAAAGGCACCGATAAGGATTCTCGATTCAGCTCCAGTAGGCGACTCCGGAATTGATATTCGAGGCCGCTATCGCTTTGCCGACTGGAGCAGAACAGACCTAAACTTGAATGGTTTCAACGAAGACACCCTTGAATGGCTGTTGGCCTGATCGATTGGCGGTAACTGTGCCATGCATCCAGGGCGTTCGTGGCATCCTTCCCCCACGTGGCTTGATTCCTCGGAGCTGTCAAGAGCGGATCCTAGTGTATGCCTAGCGTAGCTGCGATGGGACACTTGCTTTGGCCTAAAGGGGCGACTATGTGGTCGTCCAGCAAGCGTATGCAGGACCTGGCCGACGTCAGGGAGATGGAGCGGATGCGCGCCGAGTTCCTGTTGATGGTCAGCCACGAGCTCAGGGCGCCGTTTGCCACCATCAACCAAGTGCTGACCCTTGACGGCCTGTTCTCTAACTCAGAACATAGACAGTGTGTATGAGGGTCTACGAATCGAGTGGGGTACACGGGCGATTAGAGATATGCGCCGTCTCGCCGTGCGAGATAGGGAGCGGATCATCGCCAAGATTGAGCAATATGCCGACAACCCCGCATCGCTCGCCAGACAGGTGACCTCGCTGACTGACAGCGACTACCGAAGATTGAGAGTCGGCCAACACCGCGTTATCTTCTCGACCCAGCATGGCAAACCCTCAACGCTGACAGTCCTGAGAGTTCGCCACAGGAGGGAGGCTTATGACTAGCGAAGAGACCATTACCATAACCCGTAACGAGTATGAGGCTCTCGTCGAGCGCAATAGTCAGCTTGAGGACATGCTGGCTGCCCAAGACGCTGACGACGGCGTGCGTGTCCCCCACGAGGTCGCTCTCGACATTATGAGGGGCAAGGGGCCCATCCTGGCGTTTCGAAACCACCTGGGCATCACCCTGAGGGAGTTGTCCGAGAAGACGGGTGTTGCTGCAGGGTACATATCTGAGATTGAGCGTGGGCGAAAACCGGGCTCGCCCTCGGCCTTGTCGCGCATTGCCAATGCGCTTGGTACTAAGATCGACGTCCTAGTAAATGAATAGAGGTCGAGGGAATTCCAGCCACCCTAGCTCAGGACATTCGGGAAATATCGAAGGCTCTGGAGCAAGACTGAAGCTCAAGACCTGGAACCGCAGAGAGGGTCGCAACTCGGGTCTGGAAGGAGCAGGTGGTTGCACGGCCCCTCTCATCGAACAGGTACACAAGCGAATGCACCTGTGGCGCGCCAGCGACCAGCCCAAGGTCGACGAATACCTCGACACGCGGGGCTTCAGCGCAACGCACCATTTGGTCAGACACTCCGATCGCCCCTCGAATTGGCCGACGCCGACTCTGACGAGCGTTTTAGTCTCTAGGCCATTGGCAACAGCTTAGCGTCGCGCATCGATGTGCAGGCCCCAAGCCAGCGGCGCCGCCTGTAGGAAGCTACTTCATGATCACCTCGCTCCGCCTGACAAATTTCAAGAATTTCGCCGATGAGACGCTGCGCGTCGGCCCATTTACCGTAATCGTGGGTGCAAACGCCAGCGGCAAGAGCAACATCCGCGACGCCTTCCGCTTTCTACACGGCATAGGCCGCGGCTACGCGCTGGCGGACATCCTAGGCGGCAAGTATGGCGAGGGCGGCCAGAAGGAGTGGGAAGGTATTCGCGGCGCACCGAATGAAGTCCCGCGCCTGAGGAAGACGTACCCGCATGCATCGTCATCGTTCACGGTCCGCTTGAAACTAACCTTGATAGAGCAGGCCACGACCTATCTGATAAAGGTCGGATTCAATTCGGCGTCGGGGTTCGTGGTGCTGAGAGAAGAGCTAAAGACCGAATCGGCGACGATCTACAGAACCGTCACAAGCGAGGAATACGAGGATGTCCTTGACCCAAAGCGCGAGCAATACCACTGGGTGTGGCGAGCAGACCCGCCGATAGCTGGACAACAAATCGGCGGATTGTCCCCGTTTCAACCGGTCTTAGCTCAGATCTTTCCAGACGGTCCGCCAGGTGACCTCCTCGGCATGCTGGGAAACATGCGTTTTCTGGAACTGTCTCCAGAACGAATGCGCGAGCCTTCCGTGCCGGGTGCCACAATTTTGGGCGACTCAGGCCAGAATCTGCCATCGGTGCTGGAGTCGATCTGTGCGGACTTCAGACGCAAGACAACGCTGATCTCGTGGATACAGGAACTCACCCCAATGGATGTCAGCGACCTTGAGTTTCCTCGTGATCCTAGCGGCCGGGTTCATCTCCGCATCGTGGAGCAAGGCGGGCGCAGCATATCAGCATACAGCGCATCGGATGGCACACTGCGCTTCCTTGCCGTGCTGGCTGCACTGCTTAGCCCTAACCCGGCAGGTGTCTTCCTCTTCGAAGAGATCGACAACGGCATCCACCCGTCGAGGCTGAACATATTGATCGACCTGATTGAGAGGCAGACCGCCCGAAACGACATCCAGGTGATCACAACCACACACTCTCCAGACGTGCTAGGCCTCATCAACGATAGGACCTTTAAAGACATGTCGGTGGTTTCACGACTTGAGGAGAGTGACGACGCTATCATTCGGCCTGTCGACAGCCTGCCCAACGCAAAGAAACTGCGCAAGTCTCAGAGACTGGGGAGGCTTCACTCCACCGGATGGATGGAAGACATGCTCGCTTTTGCAGAAGTGGACAGCGAGACTGGAAGATGAAGGTCCTAGTCATCCCAGAAGACTTCCGAAACGACCAATACATCCTCAAGCCGCTTTTGTCTCGGCTCTTTGGGACCATGGTCAGTCGCCCGGTGCGAGTCCGCGTCTGCCAGGAACTTCTGGGTGGCATTGGTGAGGCTCTGAAACTGGAGCGCTTGGAGGAGATCATTCAGCGGTATGAAGGGGCGGCAGACGTATACATCCTATGCGTCGACCGGGACGGCATGTCAGGCAGGCGACAGCGACTGGAAGACATAGAAGCGGAGTTCGGCAACTCTCAGACCTTTCTAGCTGAGAACGCCTGGGAGGAGATCGAGACTTGGGTACTCGCAGGCCTTGACTTGCCATCCCATTGGAGTTGGAAGGACGTCAGGGCTGAAACACAGGTCAAGGAGACATACTTCGAGCCCCTAGCGGATCGACGTGGCTTATCCGATTCGCCTGGCGGCGGTCGGCAGGCACTAGGAGAGGAAGCAGCTCGCCGGATAGGCGCCATCCGCATGAAGTGCCCCGAAGACTTCGACAGACTTGCTCAGCGCCTTGAGGCCGCTACGCAAGCGATATGAGTGAGGGGAAAACTGGCGCAGAGATCGGTACAAGAGCATTGGCGTGAGGTTGTAGGGCTGCGGGTGAATCTAGGGGCCTGTAGATCGGAGAGGCCCAAGAGGAGAGCTACCGCTTCACTGTCCAGTCCTTCTCCGAGTCGACGGACTCCCTGCGCACACTGCCTGACTGGGTACTCTTCTTCACCGACGATGGCGAGACGCGGAAGCACGTGTGCAACGCCAGCACGAACGTCGCGCCGTCTAGCGCTGCGTAGAGCAGGTGACGTGTCGGGGCCTGATCTGGCACAGATATGGGGCGGGCAAGACCTTAGCATTGCTCACCGCCGGCTTGGTCCTAGAGCCGAGGTGGGGCTCCGCAAACCACTGGTACAACCTCACCGGCACGTTGAGGACCAGACAGAAAGCCCTGTCCTAATCTGCCGGCCTGCACACATCATTTCTCCTTCAACGCCTGCTCTATAGAAACAAGCAGAGGCTTCGTCGGATCAGCAAAAGCATCCTCCGCCATCTTGACACACTCCTCTACGGTCGGTGCCCAAAACTCCGGATAAGCTAGCCCCGGCAGCTTGAAACTCTTCTTCCTGCCCTCCCTACTGGTATAACCCCAATAGAGCGTGAAGACATAGCCGGATTCCATCGGCTCGATTATCGCTCCGGACCACTCCATCGGCTCGATCGGCTCGTCCATGAAAAACTCGTACTTGCCATCCTTGAGCTCACGAATTTCCAACACTGACTCTCCCTTCACTCACAACAGGAACCGCATCACACAACAGCGCAGACAACGAAGCCCGGGGCAAATATATCCGCTCGAGAAAACCGCACCCCGTGGTCCCTGGCGGCGCAACCAATGAAACTGAACCGCCGTCCGGCGCAGAGTGCAGCACTCCGCCACCACACCTAGCAGAATCCATTTCGGAGCCCCCGGCACTCTTAATCGTACACTCGCAGCGGTGGCCGGGATTCCTGCAACGGCCTCAGACCACTGCGACCTCAACCACCAGGGCCGCCAGAGTGTACAGCACACCCGCAGCAATCCAGCGAGGACCGCTGAAAAGATTCATCTTGGCAACGAGAGCGAGGGCCGGCAGCAACATTCACGCAAAGACTAGAGACCACTCAACAATCACCAAAATCCTGAGTCGCATGAACCTCGTTCCCGCGCAGTATCACCACTCCTACTCCAATCTTCACCATCTTTGGGTCAAGCATATTCGCCCGGTGACCCGGACTCTCATGCCACTGCCGCACAAGGCCCTGCGCCCAACTGGCGGACCCACCTGCGTACGGCTCGTCACGATAAGCAACATTCTCCTTAGAGCCACAAACCGAAGGATAGCCAGCTCCTGTGACCCTGCTCTCCATCGTATCGTCGGGGCCATCAACCGAGTACCCAAACAAACCCTTACGAGCCATCTTCAGATTATGGCCTCTCGCTGCAGCCGCCAAGCTCTCAGAAACCTTCACAGGATTCAGACCACGTTCAACCTTCACCCTCAACTCTCACCCTGTTCGTCTCGTCAACAACAGCCGCCTCTAGCCCGGCCATCGTGAACACACCCACCTCGCCGGCCACCTCCTCATAGTCAGAAGGCACACGACAATTGTCGACAACGTAGTTCGCTCCACGCAATGCAACAACAGGGGCACAAAACAGCAGGATCCCAAGCCAAGCCGGTAATTGCTTACGCGAACCCCGAGACCTTCGGACCGCTCCATAATCCACCGGAACACAAACAATGCCCTTGCAAAGTGGGCCTTGCACCCTAGGCCGACGCACTGGTGCCTCAGCGTACGGCCGAGACGAGGAACCAGGCCTTGCGGGCCGCCGTGGAGGGACGAAGCAACCCCACGTTCCTGTTCTAGCGCCCGCAACCGCACACTAGCTATTCAGGCTCGTCTCGGCTCCGGCATAACTCCACAGGCAAAATTCTCAAATACTCAAAGTGATCCTCATTGGCGGAATCCTCTTCTTTGCCATCATGTGCACCGTCGGAGCCATAGTCGACGACAGTTCCTCAGCAAAGCAGACGACCAGAAGACCCGCATCGACTGCGACAGCCGGATCCGACGACGCGCCGTTCGGAGCCAGCTACGTCGCCAACCGCTACAAGCACAACCTCCGGCTCCTCGCCATCGAGTACGGCTGCAAGGTCCAGCACATCAGCACCAAGCACATAACCGACGGGTCCACCGACATCAACTTCCTCGAAGTAGCCGGAATCTACCTCCTAGAGGACTTCGAGATCCGCGAAGCCATCAAGGAAGGCATGCTCGAAGACGGAATAACGCCCACGGAAGGACTCAACAGAGTACCGGGCAAAACCTGCGACAACGAGAATTGAGCCACAACAGCTTGCGAAGACCCATGCAAGCCGCTGTACAAGCAATCTTAACTAGTGGTCAAGCTTAGCCGTGGAGGCCGCTCATTCCCACGCAGACAAGTAAAAGGCTCGACGAAGACCTCCGGGGGGATACCCGCAAGCACCGAAGATGTCCTCATAGGACCGCTGCGCAGAGGCGCACCGTTTGGTCGAGAACCTCGCCAGCCCGGATGTGGTGAGGCCATCCAGGTCCAGCCCTACGGTCCATCTCTACTGCCGGCTCTACCCGGACCTACGGGGCAGGAACCGCTATATCTGCCTTGTGATCAAGAGGAAGGCGGACTATTCCTTCATCCTGACCGGCTACCTGGCCAGAAGCATCAAGGGAGAGCGAACATGACTAGCAAAAGCGTGTTTTTTACCTACGACCACGAAGGGGACATGCTTGAGATGCTGTGGGCTTTCTGAGAGGGGTATTTCACCCCAACGGTCGACGAGCGTATCCTCAAGAGGCCGGACGACGACGGGGATGTCATCGGGTTCCTAATTCACGAGATGAGCACGCTCAAGGAGCCGAGTCATGTCGAGTTCGAGTTGGAGCCTGAGGCTCCAACCGATGATGTCGCCAACCTCACGGCACGAGAGGCGGCTGTCCGCTTGCGCGTGTCGGAGCGCAGGGTACGTCAACTGGCCGGCGATGGCCGGATGCAGGGAGCGACCAAGGCCGGGGCCGAGTGGCTGATTCCGACGGCGGTCGAGGTGACCCCCGGCAGACGCGGTCCTGTAGGCATCGCAGGCCGCGTGGAGGAGACAGAGGGCTAGCATTCGGAGTATCGGGCATGGTGGTGGGAATCATATTCAGCAGTGCGATCTATGTACCGGCCAAGCAGTTCCTGCTCGATCTGGGAGATCTCTCTCACCAAATGGCGGATATGAGGGTGAACGAACGCAGAATGCAACCGCCGCCGAGAGATACGAAGGCACAGGTAGCCAAGGTACGTCGGGGTCTGCGGTGACTCGTAACAAGAAACGTCGACGTAGACAAGAGCCGCAAACCCCGCGGCTCACCCAAGTTGCTCAGTCCGGCACCCGTGAGCAGGACTGGAGTCGTGCTGGGGCTCACAACATTGCAGGTGTGAGCTTCCAGGTGGCGGTCACGGCAAGGCTGCTAATTGAAGCGCGATTTGGCCAACTGCCATTGACCCGTGCGACTCCCGAGGGCATTGAGGACATTGACATTGAATTTCGAGACGAAGGCCGTGCGCTTGTCCAAGTCAAGGAGCGCTCCCCAAGCAACCGCTTCGCACGCTCGGATCTCGCAGACGCTATGAAAACGAAGAGCACATCGTTGGCCCAGGATGTCAACTGCCACTTTGTCTTGGCGACTAATGCGACGCTCGGTGGAGGCCTGTCTGCCACGGGCTGGGACCAGACACTCTCTCAATGCCTTGATAAGGCAGATCTCGATGGGGTCGCTGAACTACTCGAAGATGCTTTCGCCGATCCCTACGAGATTCTCAAACGAACGCATATCCTGCAAGTAGGATGGGATGTGGTGGAGGCAAGTCGTCGGGATTGTGCACTCGCACTTGAGATTCACCCGTCGGTGGCGGTGCTGACATACGCGCGATTGGTGGAATTGATTACGGAGATTGCGATTCGACAGCGTTCGGCTACTCCAGACAACGCTGAGTGGATTTCCCCGTCTGACCTGGATGCACTCGCAAAGCGAGTCCTTGAAACCGTCGACGTCGGTGCTCTCGACGAAGCGGTTCGCATTGGGATCGTCGAGCCCGTGGACTTCAGTGTCCGTGCCGATCTCTCCGTGGAAGACTTCCTCGCTGGCGTGGACGCTCTGCCGAATCATATTGCCGCCGACCTGGATTTACCCCGTCCCGTCGACGCCCAGGCGATCATATCTGCACTCCGGGATGACAAGTCGGCATTGCTGACAGGTCCCTCCGGAAGCGGCAAGTCGACGCTGGTGTGGCGCACTGCCCGCGAGCTGTCCGGGCACGTGCGCCCCTATCGCTTGCTCCGACTCCTGCCCGAGGACGTCTCGATCCTATCTAGGTGGATTCGACTTCAAGAGCCCTCCAATAGTTTCCCGCTGCTGTTGTGCGCTGACAACCTTGGCCGCCCGGACAGCGTTGGATGGGCTGCTCTTGCAACCGAGTTCATCTCTAAGCCCGGTGTGCTTCTGTTGGGAGCCTGCCGGGAGGAAGACTACAGCCCAAGCCTTGTCGTTGGCCGGACCACCATCGTCGATCCTGTACTTGACCAGACGCTAGCAAATTCCATTGCGGCTACACTTGCCGACCGCCAGGTCATCACCGTGCTGGATGCGGAGGAGGCGTTTCAGGCATCTGAGGGCCTTTTGATGGAGTTCCTCTCCATGCTGTTGACTGGCCGTCGGCTACAACAGGTAATTGAGCAGCAAATGGCAGCACGTCTCGTCGAGGGCAAAGCGACCGAGCGCGACATTATTAGATTTGTGGCAACTGCCCATTCCGTTGGCGTTTCCCTTCCTGTCGGGGTTCTCGAAAAGTTGTTGCCTGGCAGAGATCTCAGCCCAGCCCTTGCCGTTCTTCAACGTGAGCACGTCCTCGTTGCGGATGGTGGAACACGATGGCGAGGCCTGCATGAACTTCGCTCCGCAATTGCAAGGGACTACCTCCACCAGTTCCCACCCCCGACCGCTGCAACGACCATCGGGAATCTGGTCGAGCATCTCTCAGCGACAGATGCCCGCCGTATCGTGGAAGAGTATGCTCGACTAAATGCTGACCTTTCGCCTGCAATCAAGGCAATATCCCGGATTCTCAATTCACAGAATGTAAGCGCGGAGGATGGCGCAATACTTGTAGCTAGCCTGGCGATGGCTGATGCCTACCGCCACGCTCGCGAGTGTCTCCGCGAGATAGAGAGTCTTAGGCCACCCGGCTTAGACCCGGAGACGGTACTACTATTTTCCTATACGCACCGTTTCGCCGGGGTGAGTTTCGACAATCTGAAAGGCATCAACCCCGGATTTGCGCGCATGACCGAGATTGCGGCCGCCCTGCCGGCTCGACCACCCTCACTAAGGCAAATGTGTCTCCAGAATCTGTCCCCGGATATGGTGCGCAACATTGCGATTCAAGGAAACCCCGAACAAGCCATCGCGTGGGTCGAGTCGCTTGAGGGTGCCATTGCCGCGCAGTCGGCACCGACCAAAGAAATCTGGACGCACTTCGGCGATGCCCCGGTCAGTATGAGAGCCCGCCTTCTCGCGGCTCTGAGGTCCCTGAACCCTACTGAGGGACCTGCGCCGACCGACGAGGATGTTGGCGACTTGCACCAACGAATTCACCTTTTGGCACTTGACCTACCGGACTGTGTCGGTACGTTCCTGAAGCACGAGTCAGACGGCATGGTAGTAACTGTACGTCTACTGGTTCCAGCGGATGAAGCAACGCTTCACGAACGCAGCGTGGAAACGTGCCAGGCGATCTTGGACCTATGTCCGGAAGCGGATATCGCCGAGGTCATCGTCTTGACTCCCGGCGGTGACCGTTTCTCCGTTGGCGATCATGAGGCCGGATATAAGCGGATTCCCCGGGCCAATCTTCCGCGTCCAGCACAAGTAGCCATCAACGCAAAATTCCTTCGAGCTGGGCGATTGTTGCTCGCCTCGCGCAACTGGACCGAGCCGATTCGGGTACTCGCCGAGACTTCCAGACAACTGCTGGCCATGTGGAACGACATTATCGCCTGGCTAATCAACCCCCATCACAATGTCAGGCGTCGTCGAGAGGCTGTGATCCGCATTACATCCATGATGAACCAGCTTAATGCCAGCCCCAGGGAACCAGTGAGCGATGAAGACTCCAAAAACCGCACCAGCGCGAGGGATGCCATAACCGACGCGCTTACGGTTGTTCGAGATATTGCTGCTAATCAATCGCCCAGTGACCTGGACAAAAGGAGATTTGGCGCCAGGTGCAGAAGCGCCGTCAAGCGTCTCAAGAAGTCTCGAGAGGGCAATCTTCCGAAGCTCTCCTCGGTCGGTGATCCGTTGCCCGAGTCAATTGACACCATGCTGTCTCTACTAGCCAATGTTTTGCTTGTCCAGGCTGAACACAGTGGACCTAGTATCACGTCGCTGCGTAGACGTCCTGCGGAGTCATGGGTAGACGTTGCACACCGCCTCGTCGAAGCGGCTATGTCCACTGGCTACGAGGCCGAAAGGAAAGCCCTAGAGCAAGCTCTTGAAGCACTGACCCCCAACTTCAAGGTAGAACGAATCAGTAACCCTGACACGGAATCTGCTCGATTTCTGACGGACTGGTGGGTACTCCTCATTCCGGTAGAGGACGACATAGCGACCTCGGGTGACGATCCTGCCCCTCCGCTCTTCGCTGACAGCATGGAAACAGATATGGCAGAACAACTCGCTTTCCGCACCTTTATTATTTTCGAGTCGTCCGGCCACCTATTGCCCCTAAACGCGATCAGATTCGGCTCTCCGCAATCCTCGGTAGCGGATGAGACCGACCTTGTCTTAATCGCATCAGAACTCGGCACCGAGGTCTTGAAATCGCCGCACCAACAATCATGGGACTACTTCGTTGCCGAACTGGTTGGAGCTTCACGCGCGGCCGCATTGCTTCGATGCCGAAAGCAAGCGGGCTTGACCTGGGACGAAGAGGCGTTCAATGCAAGATTCGCATCGGCGTGCGCCGCAGGTAGGGAATGTCACCCGCTCCTTCAAAACGAGGTGAGCCGGCTGCTTGACCGTGTAGCGCAGGAGCCCCACAGGGATCAACAGACTCTTGCGGGAGAGGTATACCGTTCACTCACTCATGCCGAAGAGAGCGAAGACGTCGCCGCGCTCACCGCTCTCCGCATCGCTGCGTTAACAATCGATCTCTGACGGTGAAGATTGATGCGCAAGGAGATGCTCTAGCACGACGCGTGCCCTTGACATTGGCATCCCGGTCCATCCGTGATTAGGGAAAGACCTAGTGTTAACACCAAGGGCAAGAAATGCCGAGGGGCAGAAGGACCACCACCCTATACCTACCCTCAGCTTACTAAACTTCAGTCGAAAGAAAGTCCGCGAATTTTTTCGACGGTCCCATCTAACCTCATTCCAGTTTAGGGGAAGGAGCACCAATGCGCCGCTGTAGCTGGATATCGCCAGGATATGCGCATTGGCGCGAGCCACCCATATTCTTGTTGCCTTTCGTAGCCGCAGTTGCGTGCACCGCGTTCTAGAACGCTGCGACCCTCAATTTCAGTACCTTCGATCGGTAAGCGGACGCGACACTATTGCGGAACGCGTGGTCCCTAGGTCCGTTGGTTTGTTTACCATTTGTTTACTGGCCCGCAAATGAGAAAAGGTGGCTTTGCCATTTATCGCAGTATAGACGGAGCCCCGGAGCGGACTCGAACCGCTAACCTGCTGATTACAAATCAGCTGCGCTGCCAGTTGCGCCACCGGGGCCACAACACAGGGTACACCTTGGGACCGATTTGCCGGTCAGCGGTTCGTATCCGCCTCCTCGAGAGGTTCCATCGCGGCCCGCCTAGCCAGCTCTATGACCCGTCGCAGCGGCACCTTCTTCTCAAGCGCGATACTCCTTGCCGCCTCGTATTCCGCCGCTGCGTTGACCACCCTGCCATTCAATCGCTTGACCTTGACGGGCACGCGTCCAAGTGGGGTGTCGACTACAACCTGCTCCCTGCCTGCCTCGTGTCGACGAACCATGCTCGCTCTTACGCCAAGGGTCGTCGTCTCCTTCAAGATCATCTCCGTGGCCCGCTCCTCCAGATCCTGATCGACCAGGGCGCTGAGAACGACCCCGGTTCTGCCCTTCTTCATCTGCGCCGCGGTCAGCCAGGCGTCGCGTGCACCAAGTGCCAGGAGTCGCTCAACCGAGTGGGCTAGAACCTGAGGACTTTCATCATCGATGTTCGTCTCCAGCAGCACCAGCGACCGCGCAGCACTGGTCTCGCGGCCAAGCCACAGGCCGAGTGCGTTCGGGTAGGCCTGGGGATCGCGCGAGCCCAAGCCGTACCCGGCAACTTCGACGGCCATGGAGGGCTGTTCGAATGTTGCCAGAGTAGTCAAGATCGCCGCCCCGGTGGGAGTAACCATCTCACCTGAATCGGCAACGCCGCCCGGAGGCGGTACGGTCCGCGCCTTCGCATCCGCCAGCAGAGCCAAGGTGGCCGGTGCGGGGATCGGCGTTTGGCCGTGACTGGTAGCTATGAGCCCGGAGCCGGTCGGGATGGGTGAGCTGTACAACGCCTCGACCCCGAGTTCGGCCAGTCCGGCAACGGCACACGTCACGTCGATCACCGTATCCACGCTGCCCAGTTCGTGCAGGTGAACCTGATCGGCCTCTACGCCGTGAACACTTGCCTCTGCCTGCTCCAGGCTCCGGAGAATCGAGGTCGAAGTTGCAACCACGCCGCCGGGAAGACCCGAGGCCTGGACCATGTCTACAAACTCGGATATCGACCTGCCTCGATCTAGCCCACGGTCGATACGGACTGTTAACCGGGTCCCGAATGCACCCTGCCTGCTACCTCGCTCGGCAGCCAGATCCACGCCACTTATCCCGAGGGCGGAAACCACACCGCGCAGGCTGCTTACGGGCAGGCCACAGTCGACGAGCGCGCCAAGGACCATGTCCCCGCTCGCGCCGCCAAGGCACTGGAAGTAGCCGACTCTCCTTGACATGGGGTTAACCGCCCGACCTAGCTGTTAGGGAATCGCGGAATAGCAACTTTGCCGGGCAGGAGTCCCGGGTTCTGCCGACGCTTCGGTGATCGAGTGCTGGCCCGCGCCCGCCGCTATTGCCGGCTAGCTCGAGGCCATGGGGACCGGCGACTGCGAAGTAACCAGCAGGCTGCCCCCTTCGTCTCCGTCCTGATCCTCCACGTCGACCACAGCCGTGTCACCCGGGCTGAGCTCGCCGCCCAGTATCGCGTCGGACAGCTTGTCCTCCACGTGATCCTGTATGACCCTCCGAAGGGGACGTGCGCCGAACTGGGGGTCAAAGCCCTTTTCCACCAGCCATTGCTTGGCCTTGTCGGTAACCTCCATGTTGATGCCCTTCTGCAGCAGTTCGCTGGCCACGGTAAAGAGCATCAGGTCGACGATCTGCGTCATCTGTTCCCGCGACAGGGAGTGGAACACAAGCTGCGCATCAACCCTGTTCAGGAACTCCGGACGGAAGAAGCGCTTGACCTCGTCGAGCACATTCTGCTTCATCCGCGTGTAGCGACGTTCTTCCTCTTCTTCCCCCTCCGTCTTGAGCGAGAAGCCGATGGACTTGTCCTGGCGTATCAGATCCGAGCCGATATTGGAGGTCATGACGATGATCGTGTTGCGGAAGTCGACCCGCCTGCCCTTTGCATCGGTGAGGTGACCGTCGTCGAAGATCTGCAGCAGGATGTTGAAGACCTCCTGATGCGCCTTCTCGATCTCGTCCAACAGGATCACGCTGTACGACTTTCGCCGCACGGCCTCGGTCAGCTGGCCCCCCTCGTCGTAGCCTATGTATCCGGGAGGAGCGCCGACCAGCCTTGCCACGGCGTGGCGTTCCATAAACTCGGACATGTCTACCCGAACGACCGCCTCTTCGCTGCCGAAGAGGAACTCGGCCAGCTTCTGTACAAGGTAAGTCTTTCCGACGCCGGTGGGCCCCAGGAACATGAAGGTGCCCACGGGCCTCTTCGGGTTCTTCAGGCCGGCGCGGGCGCGCCTTACGGCCTTGGAGACGATGGTGATCGCCTCGTCCTGTCCGACCACCTGCTCCCTGAGGTTGCCCTCCATGTTGACCAGGCGCTCGGTCTCCGTGGAGGTTAGGCGTGTAACCGGTATGCCGGTCCACATGCTCACGACCTCCGAGACGTTGTCGGGCGAGACGACGGGCTTATCGGCGCCGCGCTCACTCTCCCATTCCTTCTCGAGGCCCTCTAGCTTTTCGGTGAGCTCGGCCTCGTGCTCGCGCTTTTCGGCGGCGAGCTCGTACTCGCGATTGGAGATCGCCTCGTCCTTTGCCTTGCGGACCTTGTCCAGGAGAGACCTTGCCTCCTTGACCGATATCGGCGGCGAGTCATAGCTGATTCGGACCCTGGAGGCCGCCTCGTCGATCAGGTCTATCGCCTTGTCAGGCAGGAACCTGTCGGCTATGTAGCGCGAGGCGAGCTGGGAGGCAACGTCGAGGGCCTCGTCACTGATCTTAAGGCCATGGTGCTCCTCGTACGCGCCCCTTATACCTCGGAGTATCTCGACCGTTTCCTCAGAGCTGGGCTGCTCTACCTTTACCGGCTGGAACCGGCGCTCAAGGGCCGGATCGCGCTCTATGTACTTGCGATAGTCGTCAGGGGTAGTGGCGCCGATTGCCTGAAGCTCTCCCCTTGCCAGCGAGGGCTTAAGGATATTGGCGGCGTCGACAGCCCCTTCCGCGGCCCCCGCGCCGACCATCGTGTGCACCTCGTCGATAAAGAGCACGCAGTTCGAGGCGCCCCTGATCTCCTCAATTACCTTCTTTAGCCTCTCCTCAAACTCTCCCCGATACTTTGTGCCCGCGACCAGGGCGCCCATGTCCAGCGTGACCAGCCGCTTCCCGTGCAGCGTGCTGGGCACGTCGTCCTTTGCGATTCGCTGTGCCAGGGCCTCGACGATGGCCGTCTTTCCAACCCCGGGCTCACCAACGAGAACCGGGTTGTTCTTGGTGCGCCTGCTCAGGATCTGGGTGACCCGCTGGATCTCCTGGTCCCGGCCCACCGTGGGATCGAGCTTCCCGGAGCGGGCGGCCGCGGTAAGGTCGACTCCAAGCTGGTCCAGCGTCGGGGTGCGGGTTCCCGACCGCGCGCCGGCGGACGAGCTGGCCCCGGCTCCGGTGGAGACCCTCTGCTGTGCGCTCTGGGTAAGGATGCGGTTCGTTTCGCCGCGCACCTTGTCCAGGTTGACTCCCAGGCTCTCCAGCACGCCTGCCGCCACCCCCTCGCCCTCGCGCATCAGCCCGATGAGCAGATGCTCAGTGCCGATGTAGTGATGGTTGAGACGCCGTGCTTCGTCCACCGCCAGCTCGATGACCTTCTTGGCCCTGGGGGTAAGGCCAATATCGCCGCCGGAGGCCCGTTCGCCCCGGCCGATTATGAACTCGACGGCGGACCGGACCTTATTGAGCTCCACACCCAGGCTGGACAGGACCTTGGCGGCCACTCCGTCGGTCTCCCTTACCAGTCCAAGGAGGATGTGCTCGGTACCTATGTAGTTGTGGTTGAAGCGCTGGGCCTCTTCCTGGGCCAGCGAAAGCACCCTACGGGCACGCTCTGAGAACTTTTCGAACCTGCTCGGCATAAGTTGTCTAGCCCCTGAACTTGAGCATATGCTCGCCGCCCGACGTCCCCGCCGTCACGGCCACACTAAGAGCCCTGCCAGCCGGTGCTGAACAGGTCGTCGTCGGCCTGCTTGAGGCTCAGCCCCAGCCGGCGACGCTCCGGCTCTATCCGAAGCACCTTAAGCCTCACCTTATCACCTTCCCTGACCACTTCTCTCGGATGCTGCACGACTCGGTCGGTCAGCTCGGAGATGTGTACCAGCCCCTCGACGGAGCCCTCCACCCTGGCGAAGGCTCCGAAATTGGTCAGCTTCGTGATCGTGGCATCGACCACATCGTGGACCGCCAGCTTCTCGTGTATCGTCTTCCACGGCTCGGGCCGCAGCCGCTTCAGGCTGAGCGCTATCTTCTTGTTCTCAGGGTCCACCCTGAGCACGTACACGTCCAGCTCCTGCCCGAGGGACACTATCTGGTCCGGCCTGTCCACCTGGCCCCACGACATCTCGGAGACATGGACTAGGCCGTCGGCTCCACCCATGTCTACGAAGGCCCCGAAGCTGCTTATCCCGGTCACGCGGCCCCGGCGGACCTCTCCCTCCTTGAGCTCCTCGATCAGCTTGGCTTTGCGTTCGTTCCTGATCTGTTCAACGTACTGGCGCTCCGAGAAGATAGCCCTGTTCCTGCTTCGGTTTATCTCGAGCACCTTGAGGTCGAGCACCCTGCCGATGTCCGTGTTGGGCTCGGGCCTCGGGCTCTCGGCCTGTTCGGACGAGTCGGTCCCCTCCGCGGACTCGGCGGACTCGGCGGCCTTGCCCTCTTCAGCGCTGGGGGCTACCGGCTCCTGCCTGCGTCCCTCGCGGCGGTCGTCGCTCTGGTCCCGGAACCTGTCCCTTGAGATGCTGACCAGCTGGGAGGCCGGGACAAAGCCGTGCACGCCCTCGACCTCCACGATCGCACCACCACGGTTAAAGCCCAGGACCCTGCCCTTTACGCTCTCGCGCGTGTCGACGTACTTGGCCAGCAGCCGCCAGCCCTTTTCACCCACCGCCCTGTCAAGTGACAGGATGGCGGGCTGCTCGCCGGACTCGGTCCTGATCACGACGGTGACGATGCTGTCACCCACCTTGGGAGGTCCGTCCTCGTTGGACCTGGCGGTCCGCATCTCGCGCGTGGGGACGAAGCCCTCGGACTTGTGACCAAAGTTGACGTGAAGACCGTCGGACTCCACGCTCATCACCACGCCCTCGACCACGTCGCCGCGTCGGATGGGTTTCATGGCGTCCACTGACTCGAGCAGCTGGCCCATGTCTTCGACGCTTTCGCCCGCGCTGCCTCCCTCGTGATTGGGGGAGTCGGGGTCTAAAGGTGAGGTCATTGGGCTTTACTTCCGGTACGGCACGAACAAGCTGCCGGGGGTGGCGCCCTGATTATACAGCCGCTCCCGGCACCTGTAAATGCGGCCGTAGACACAAAAAAACCCCCTGGCAGTGACCTATTTTCCCACACCCTTGCGGGTGCAGTATCGTCGGCGCTGAGACGTTTCACTGCCGTGTTCGGGATGGGAACGGGTGGGGCCGTCTCGCAATAACCACCAGGGGACTTTTGCGATTTTGCGGCAGTCGCCCTGCGGAGCGACTACCAGAAAAGTTTAAGCCGTCGTCTATCGGCCGGTCAATAGACTAGGCCCGGACGGCCCCATGGCTGTCCTTCTCGTTGACCGGCCAAATGCCCCGGTGCTACCATCGAGCCGGGTGCCTTGGGCCGCAAGGCTCCCGAAAGGCCCCTTTGGATACAGCCCTGGCGAGGTGAGCACTTGACCACTGATACCCCTCTGATCGAGGTGACCGACCTGGCAGCCCGCAAGCTGGGAGAGGTGCTTTCTGAGCACGATAAGCCCGGCAATATGCTCAGGGTCATGGTGATGCCGGGACCCGGAGGCGGCCTGCAGTACATGCTCGGGGTGGAGGAGGCGGCACGCGACGATGACATCGTCATCGAGACCGATTCCGTGAGCATGCTCGTGGACGCCGACAGCGCACCGCTAATCGACGGGGCCAGTATCGACTACGTAGAGGGCCTGATGCGCAGCGGTTTCGTCATCAGCAACCCCAATGCCCCGGTGGCCGGCTGCGCGTGCGGCGGCGGAGGATGCGGATGCGGCGGCGGGGATGCGGGAGGCCATGGCGGCGGTGCGGGCCACGACGGCGGGGGCGGCTGCGGAGGTGGAGGCGGAGGCTGCGGGTGCGGCGGGGCCTAGAGGGCCTGTTCTTCTCTTGACCTTGGTCGGGCGGAGCGCGGGGCTCCGCCCCCCTTATTTCCTGTAGTATCCTCGGGCTCTCTCAGAGATGACCAAACTCGCACTGATAGGGGCGGACGTGCTGGGCACCTCCATCGCCCTGGCCCTGAAGAACGCAAGGCCCGGGCAGTTCGAGGTCTCCGCGGCGGCGGCCGACCCAGACACGCTCAGCAGAGTCCGAAAGATGGGAGCCGCCGACAGCACGCACGACAGCGCGAGGCGGGCCGTCGAGGGAGCGGAAGTCGTCGTCCTGGACACCCCGCTGATCCACACCCGGGACCTCCTGGAGGCCCTGGGCACCGAGCTCGAGACCGGCACAGTCGTAACCGACACCGGTCCCATCAAGACCCCGGTCATCGAGTGGGCAAGAACCCTGCTTCCCAGGGGCGTTCACTTCGTGGCGGGCAGGCCCGTTCCCAGGTCGGACCTGGGCGATGTCAGGGACGCGTCGGCCGAAGTGCTCAAGGGTGCCGAGTACTGCGTGGTTACGGATACGGGCAGCGACTCCGAGGCGGTACGGACGGTGGTGAGCCTCGCGGAGATCTGCGGTGCGCTGCCCTTCTTCCTCGATGCACGCGAGCACGACACTTACAGCGCCGCGATGGGGTCCCTGCCGACGGTCATATCCGCGGCACTGATGGAGACCGCCTCGTCCTCCAATTCCTGGGCGGAGATGTCCCGCCTGGCCTCCGGCCAGTTCCGGGACATGACCCGGCTGGCCGAACGCGACCCGGAGGAGAGCCACGCCGCCAGCATGATCAACCCCGACGACCTTGTCCACTGGATAGACCAGCTGATTGCCAGCCTCTACGGGTACCGCAACCAGATCAGGGAGGGCAAGGAGGACCTTTTCACTTCGTACATCAACGCATGGGAGCAGAGGGCCAGGTGGCAGGCCAGGGCCGTGCATCCCGACGACGTGCGGGGCGACAAGGGCCAGGGCTCCGGGGAGGCGATGGCCGAGATGATGTTCGGGACCCTCCTTATGGACAGGTACCGCAAGATGACCGGCAAGTCGCGCAAGCAGTGGGAATACTTCAGGAAAGGGTAGTTTCCGGATCGTGATAAAGACGATCGGAAGAGCCGAGCGCGTGGAGGGAAGCCCTACACTGCCCGGCGACAAATCGATCTCCCACAGGGCGGTGCTCCTCAACTCCCTGGCCTCCGGCTCCGCCCACGTTTCGAACTTCTGCGAGGGCGACGACCGCACCGCCATGCTCGGCTGCCTGCGCGGTCTGGGGGTCTCGATCAAGAGGGTCCGCCACACCGACGGGCGGTCCTGCACCGACTGCTTCTACGTGCGGGGTCGGGGTCCGAGCGGGCTGCGGGAGCCCGACCACGTCCTGAACGCCGGCAACAGTGGGACGACTATGCGCCTGGTCGCCGGTCTTCTGGCGGCCCAGCCCTTTTTCAGCGTTATCTCCGGGGACCGCTCTCTGAGGTCCAGGCCGATGGACCGCATCGTAAGGCCCCTGGCCAGGATGGGTGCAAGGATCATGGGGCGCGGACAGGACGCTCTCGCGCCTCTGGCCATCCGGGGCGGGTCACTAAAGGGCATCGAGTACCCGCTCCCCGTCGCCAGCGCACAGCTAAAGTCGGCGCTGCTCATAGCCGGCCTCTACGCAAGGGGCCGCACGACGGTCATCGAGCCCAGTCCATCCCGGGACCACACAGAGCGCATGCTGGGTGCGATGGGTGCGGACGTCGTATCGGACGGCCCGGCGATTTCGGTGGGCCGGTCGGACCTTTACGCAATGGATGTTCACGTGCCCGGGGACATCAGCGGCGCCGCCTTCTGGATGGTGCTTGCGGCGTGCCACCCGGCCGCAAGGCTGCGCATCAGCAGGGTCGGCATCAACCCCACACGCACCGGGGTGATAGACGTGCTAGAGGCGATGGGCGCCCGCCTGACGCTGGACAACATCCACGAGGACGCGGGGGAGCCCTCGGCAGACGTGGTGGTCGAATCGAGCGAGCTCAAGGCCCTGGAGATCGGCGGCGACCTTATCCCAAGAGTGATCGACGAGATACCGATCCTGGCGCTCGCCGCGGCCTGCGCCGAGGGCCGAACCGTCATCCGCGATGCCCACGAGCTCAGGGTGAAGGAGTCGGACCGGATCGCCGCCACCGTCGAAGGCCTGCGGCGAATGGGAGCCAGCGTTGAGGAAAGGACCGACGGCATGGTCATCACGGGCGGCGCGGCCCTTACGGGCACCGACGTGCTGGGCCACGGCGACCACCGGATCGCAATGACCATGGGCATAGCGGGCGCGATCGCAGCCGGAAGGACCGCCGTCGCGGGCGCCGAGGCCGCCTCCGTTTCCTACCCGGGGTTCTGGGACGAGCTGTCCGCGGTCACCGGCGGCGGCGTATCCGAGGACGAGGCGGCTTGAGCGGGGCGGCGGCGGGAGCGGACGAGATCCCGGAATCCAGAGGGTCCGGCGAGGCCGGCCCACCCATGCTGATCATCATGTCCGGTCCGTCGGGCGTGGGCAAGGACGCGGTGCTCAAGCGAATGCGCGAGTCCGGCCTTCCATTCCACTTCACCGTTACGGCAACGACCCGGCCAAAGCGCGCGATGGAGACGGACGGCGTGGACTACATCTTCCTTACCAAGAGGGAGTTCGTGCTCAGGGCGCTACGGCACGAATTTCTCGAGCAGGCCGAGGTGTACGGCAATTTCTACGGGGTACCGAGGCAGCAGGTCCGCGATGCGATGTCCGCGGGCAAGGACGTCATCATCAAGGCCGATGTCCAGGGGGCCCGCACCATCCGCAAAGAAGCGCCCGAGGCGCTCGCCATCTTCCTTGCGCCGACGGGCATCGAGGACCTTGAGCGCAGGCTGACCGATCGGCTGACCGAGTCCCCGGAGGCGCTGGCCCTGAGGCTACAGACGGCGGCGGACGAGATGAAAGAGGCCGAGGACTTCGACCACGTCGTCTACAACCCGGAAGGCCGACTGGATCAAGCCGTTGAGCAGATAGTGCAGCTGGTCGAGACCGAGAGGTGGCGTGTTCCGCCCCGAAGGGTGGACCTCTAGACCAACCATGTTCCGACCGGCATCAGCTGACGCGACAGGATCTGCGGACGTGAGGCTGCCCGCGGTGGCGGTGCCGAGCGCCTATGGCCTGCGGCTCACCCCGGACCTGTCAACCTTTACCTTCGAAGGCGATGTGGACATCTCGATCGAGCTGCGCGCCCCGACCCGCGAGATCACGCTCAATGCCATAGAACTCGAGATCAAGGACGCCGTCTTTTGCCGCCGGGACGGAGAGCCCGTTCCGGGCAGCCCGTCCTACGACCCGGCGGCGGAGACCGTGACGATCACCTTTCCGGGCGAGCTTCGGCCAGGCGATGCCACGCTCTCGATGTCCTTTACCGGCATCCTCAACGACCGGCTAAGGGGCTTTTACCGGAGCGCCTACGTGGACAGTGACGGAAGGGAATGCCACCTGGCATCGACGCAGTTCGAGCCGACCGACGCGCGGCGCGCCTTTCCCTGCTGGGACGAGCCGGCGATAAAGGCCAGGTTCTCTGTGACGATGGTCGTTCCAGAGCACCTTGCCGCCATCTCGAACATGCCGGAGGAGTCGGTCGCGACCGAGGATGGCAAGAAGGTCGTTCGCTTCGCGGAAACTCCCCCGATGTCGACATATCTCCTGGCGTTCGCGTTGGGAGACTTTAGCTGCGTCTCGGAGCGCTCTCGCTCGGGCACGCTGATGCGCGTGTGGGCAACGAGTGGAAATGAGGACCGGGGCAGGTTCGCCCTGGACGTTTCGCTGCGCCTCCTGGACTACTTTGATGACTACTTCGGGATCCCCTACCCGCTTCCAAAGCTCGACCACGTGGCCATACCCGACTTTGCGGCCGGGGCAATGGAGAACTGGGGCTGCATCACGTACCGGGAGCCGGCGCTTCTGGTCGACCCTGAGTCCAGTTCCTCCGGCACCCGCCAGCTCGTGGCCGAGATCGTGGCCCACGAGATGGCCCACATGTGGTTCGGGGACCTCGTGACGATGTCGTGGTGGAACGACCTATGGCTGAACGAGAGCTTCGCCTCGTGGATGGGCGATAAGGCCGTCGATGCCCTGTACCCGGAATGGGCGAAGTGGAACCAGTTCCTCGTCCAGGAGACCTCGGGGGCGTTGAGACTCGACGGGCTAAGAAACTCGCATCCCATCGAGCAGGAGGTGGGTGACCCGGCCGAGATCGGCCAGCTTTTCGACTCCATCAGCTACAGCAAGGGAGCCTCCGTGATCCGCATGCTGGAGGCTTACCTGGGCGAGGGACCCTTCAGGGACGGCATCAACCTCTACCTGAGAAGGCACGAGCTGGCGAACGCTACCACCGCCGATTTGTGGGGAGCGCTGGCCCAGGCCTCCGGACAACCGGTTGGCGATGTCATGGACAGCTGGACCCGGCAGACCGGCTACCCGTACCTCAGGGTCGAGGCCGACCGAGGCAAGGACGGTGCCACGGTGTCTGTGACCCAGCGCCGATTTGCCTACGAGGCCATCCTCGCGGAGGACCTCGAGGACGAAACGCTCTGGCGGATACCGGTCTCGGTTGCCACACAGGACGGCCCGCAAGCATCCGAACTGATGACGGGACGCCAGGCCGAGATCTCGACGCCTGCCGGTGCGGGCTGGCTCAAGGTGAACCCCGGCCACACTGGCTTTTACCGCGTGATGTACGAGAGCGAGGAGCTCGGGCGCCTTGCGGACGCGGTCGAAAGAGGCGGGCTATCGCCCGCGGACCGGCTGGGCATCGCAGACGACGCCTTCGCCCTGTGCAGGGCGGGCATGCTCGATGCCCGTGACTTTCTCGACCTTGCCCGCCGGTACAGAGGCGAGACCGACCAGTCAGTCTGGGCCAACCTTACGGGCAGCCTGGGGAGCCTGGACAGCCTCATCGAGGGTGAGGACTGCCACGAGCAGTTCAGGGCCTTTGCAAGGGACCTCCTCGGCCCCATCTATGCACAGGTCGGCTGGAGGCCGGCCGCGGGAGAGGGACACCTTAGCAGCCTGCTGCGGGCCAACGTCCTGTCGGCTCTGGGCACATTCGGCGATCAGGAGGTCCTTGCCGAGGCGCGCGGGCAGTTTGAGCGCTACCTTGAGCGCCCGTCCAGTGTTCCTGCGGACCTGAGGAGTGTGATGTTCGTCCTTACGGCAAGAGCCGGGGACGAGCGCATCTACGAGACGATGTGGGACCTTCACGCGGCAGAGCAGCTTCAGGAGGAGAAGGTAAGGCTGCTTTCAGCCCTGACGCAGTTTCCCGAAGCCGAGCTGGTCGACGAGACGCTGAGTCGCTCATTTACCGATCGAGTGAGGTCGCACGAGGCGATCGGAGTGATCGTGCGCACCGCGGGAACCAGGATGGGCAGGGATCTAGCCTGGCAGTTCCTGAGGGATAACTGGCAGGAGGTGGACCGGCGCTACGGTGAGGGTGGCTTCGGGCTGATGTACATAGTCGAGATAACGTCGGGATTTTCGTCGGGCGACCGCCTCGCCGAAGTGGAACAGTTCTTTACGGACAATCCGACGCCCGCCGCCGAGCGCACCGTCCGCCAGTGCCTTGAGAAGATTCGTCTCAACATGGCCTGGCTGGAAGGAAATCGGCAGGGCCTATCGGAGCGGCTTAAGCGGCCCTGAAATCGGCAGGTCCGCCAGGGCATGGGTCGGCACGGACCGCGACATTAGCCTAGAGCGGCGGGCCACCTTCACCTTTTGATTTAACCGGCGTTAAAGTTGAGCAAGACCCATGAAGATAGTCATAGCGCCACAGGCATTTAAGGGAAGCATCTCCGCGCTGGGTGCCGCCCGCGCAATGGAGGACGGGATAAGGAGGGTTGTCCCGGATGTCGAGACCGTCCTGGTACCGATCGCCGACGGTGGCGACGGCACCCTTGAGACGATGGTCGAGGTGTCCGGCGGGAGAGTGGAGACCGCGAAAGTCACCGGCCCCATGGGAAAGAAGGTGGAGGCCGAGTGGGGAGCGATGGGCGATGGCAGGACCGCGGTCATAGAGATGGCCCGCACCTCCGGACTTGCGCTGCTGGACCGCAACAAGCTCGATGCGCGCAAGGCGACGACATACGGTCTGGGCGAGGCCATCCTGGCGGCCCTGCAAGCCGGCTTCCGGCGGTTCATCATAGGCATCGGCGGCAGCGCAACCAACGACGCGGGAGCCGGCATGGCTCAGGCCCTCGGGGTAAGGCTCCTCAACGCCTCCAAGTCAGAGGTAGGCCGCGGTGGAGCCGCCCTTGCAAAGCTCGACCGCATAGACGCTGCCGGGCTTGACCCCCGGGCGCGGGAGTCAACCTTCGAGGTCGCCTGCGACGTGAGCAATCCACTTTGCGGACCCGAGGGGGCTTCGGCCGTCTACGGTCCGCAGAAGGGCGCCACTCCAGAGCATGTGAGGGAACTGGACCGTGCGCTGCGCCACTTTGCACACGTCGTCAGGCGTGACATCGACATAGAAATCAACCACATGGCCGGAGGCGGAGCCGCCGGCGGTCTGGGAGCGGGCATGGTGGCCTTCCTCGGCGGAAGGCTGCGACCGGGGGTCGACATAGTCATGGAGGCCGTCGGGCTCGAGGCACAGATGGAGGGGGCGGACCTGGTTCTGACCGGCGAGGGCCAGATCGATTTTCAGACCGTCTTTTCCAAGGCTCCGATCGGCGTTTCCAGGCTGGCACGCAACCGCGGGATACCGGTCGTAGCCATCTGTGGATCTCTCGGCAACGATTTCCGCAAGGTGCACGAACAGGGCATCGACGCCGCATTTTCCATCACGACCGAGCCGATGTCGCTTGACGATGCACTGGCCAAAGCCGACAGGTTGATTGCGACCACCACGGAAGAGGCGATGAGGGCTCTGCGGGCTGGCTCTCAGCTAGAAAGTTTCTAGTCTGTCAAATCGTCGAGTAGACTCGTCGTTTGAAGCCCTGGTGAACTAGGCGTCATGCGAGACCGACACGTAATGGGTCGTCCCCTTGGCCTGCACAACTCACGTTTGCCCACTAGGGGCACCGATGGTTCGTTACCGGGTCCCCAAGCCATCGCAAGCTAGGGGAAACAGGTTAGGCGGGATATCCTCAAGATTCTGCGCTCAAACCTCGGGGTGAAGACCTTGGTCCTCTGTCTGCTCGCCTTCGCCGGGTACTGGCGCCAAACGGCCGTACACGAAGCTAGCCCAGCAAGACTAGGTGAACCTCGCCCGGCCCATGCACACCGGTCACAAGGGTGTACTCAATGTCCGCCGAACGACTGGGTCCTGAGATGATGTTGACGTAGCTCGTCCAATTCTCGCGCCCGTAGTCACGACGGAGCAGGGTAAACAACTCGTCAAGCCCCGGCAGCACCGAGCCTCTCTCAACGACGGCGACATGAACCGGAGGCACCAGCGACACTATGCGACTGACACCCTGCCCCGCCGTCAGTACGACCGACCCTGTCTCGGCGACGGCGTAGTCGGCGCCGGTCAAACCCATGCCGGACTCTATGGCAATCTCCCTCATTGCGCCGCCCGATCCCTCTCCGGGGACAGCGGAACGATCCTCTTGAGAGTCGGAGACTATCCCTTGGGATGCTTCGGAGGCCATGGCCGTCACCTCGATTCCCTCCTTCGCGAGCGGCCCGTCGACTCCCAGCGTCCGCAGTACATCGTGGTCCGACCGGACCATAGTCTCAACACCAAGGCCGCGTGCAATGTCCACGACTTTACCTAGGGCATCCTCAGGATTTGCCGCTGGATGGACGATCCAGCCGCCCGCCTGAGCCGAAGACGCTAGCCGTTCGATCAACTCTCCGGCCCGCTCGGCGGCGTCACGTTCGACGGCGGCCGCCCTTGCCAGCACCTCCTCTTCGCTGTCGGAAGGCCAAGCATCCGACATTTCGGACCGCGCTCGGTTCGCGCCCAGAGCTCTTCTCAAACCGCCAAAGAACTGCCTGCGGTCGGTAGTCACTCTTCGTCCCTCAGGTAGGAACTCCAGCGGCTTCTGAACGGCCGGGCCGGCAGCGGCCGGAGAGTGCGGTGCCGCGTCCATCCAGACAGCGGGGAAGGCAACCAGCGGATCGAACCGCGTCGCACGAGCGGCACCTGCATCAGCCGGCCCATTCGCAGCGCCAGGCCAAGTAGACGGTTGTCGCCGAACAGCCACCTCCACAGCCTGAACGCCGCTCGCTCAAGCAAGGGAGTCGATCGACGGTCCGTATAGTCTGAACCCTCCGCAAGGTCGCGCCGAAGCGTAAGCAGCATGCGAGGGATGTTGATCTTGACCGGGCAAGCCTCCCGGCACGCCCCGCAGAGACTCGATGCATAGGGTAGATCCTTCGCATCGCCGAGGCCGGTGAGCATCGGGGTGACGATTGCGCCGATTGGGCCAGGGTAGACGTAGCCGTATGAGTGACCGCCCACCTTCCGGTAGACCGGGCAGGCGTTAAGACATGCCCCGCAACGGATGCAGTTAAGCGCCTCCCGGAGCTCGGGGTCTGCCAGCAGACGGGATCGGCCATTGTCGACGATGACGATGTGGAACTCCTCCGGGCCGTCCTCATCGGTGGGTCGCCGCACTCCGTTTACCAGCGTGACGTAGCTGCTGATCCGCTGGCCCGTGGCCGACCGTATCAGCAGCCTGAGGAACATTCCCATGTCCTCCATCGTGGGAACCACCCGCTCCATGCCGGCCAGGGCAACGTGGATGCGGGGCATCGAGGTCGACATGCGACCGTTGCCCTCGTTTGTCACGAGCACCAGGGTACCCGTCTCGGCCACCATGAAATTGGCCCCGGTTATCCCCATGTCGGCGATGATGAACTTGTCCCTGAGCTGGCGGCGCGTCTGCCTGCCCAGCTCCTGAATATCCTCGATGCGCTCTGTCCCAAGCCTTCGGTGAAACAGCTCGGACACGTCGTGGCGATCCTTGTGGATGGCCGGGGCGACGATGTGGAAGGGCGCCTCTTCAGCAAGCTGGATTACGTACTCGCCTAGGTCGGTCTCAACCGACTCGATGCCGGCCTCACCTAACCGCTCGTTCAGTCCCATCTCCTCTGAGACCATCGACTTGCTCTTTACTACGGTGCGGACACCCTTGGCTCTGGCAAGGTCCAGGACGTATCGATTGGCCGCCTCTGCGTCGGCGGCAAAGCGGACTATGCCGCCCATCTCGGTAACACGCTGCTCGAAAAGCTCAAGGTAGCGGTCCAGGTTTTCGATGGTATGCGTCTTTACCCGGCTTGCACGCTCCCGCAACTCCTCCCAGCCAGGGGTGTCGGCCGCGGCCGTCTCGCGAGACTTGTGAAAGCCCTCGTAAAGGCCCAGAAGGCTACGCTGGATCTTCTCGTCGCCGATGGCGACCGCAGCGCCCTTGTTGAACTCCCTGGTGTTCGGCCTCAAGCGAGCCTCATCCCACGGCGGACCCGCCCAGGCGGGCTATCAGAGCGTCCCGGCAGCGACATCATCCTGACCGTGGGGCGGGCTCCCCGTTGCGTTCGCCGCCCGTAAGCTGCTCGTCAAGCAACTGCGCAAGGTGCATCGCGCGAACGGTCTTTCCAGCCTTCTCGAGCCCTCCCGAGATATGCATGAGACAGCTGGCGTCACAGGCGGTTACGACATCTGCGCCGCTCGCCTCGATGCGTTCAACCTTGTCGCGTAGCATCGCGCCCGAGATGTCCGCGTACTTGACCGCGAATGTCCCCCCGAAACCGCAACATACCTCGGCCTGGTCCATCTCTATCAGGTCCACCCCGGAAAGCGACCTGACCAGCGAGCGGGCCTGGGTGGTCGCGCCGAGTTCGCGCCTGAGGTGACAGGCCTCATGGTAGGTCACCTTTCTCCCCTTGCCGGAACGGGCCAGTGCCTTAGTCCGGTGCGCACCGACCACGTCGACTAGGTATTCCGAGAGCTCGAAAACGCGAGGTCCAAGGGCCCTGGCGGCAGCAAGTTCCTCCGGGTCTTCGTGGAACAGCTCCGGGTAGAACACGCGGATCATGCTCGCGCACGAGCCGGACGGCACTACAACCTGCTCGCTGTCAGAAAAAAGCCGGAGCAAGCTTCGGGCCAGAGGCTTTGCCTCCGACCAGTAGCCGGAGTTAAAGGCCGGCTGCCCGCAGCAGGTCTGATCCTCCCGGAAACGCACGTCGACCCCGAAGGACCTAAGGACCCGGACCGTACTCTCACCCACCTCAGGGCAGAACCGGTCAACGACGCAGGTTACGAACAGGTCGACCGGGATGGGACAGCCCTAGAATGCCCAGCCGCGGACCACGACGCCGAGCATCCACGTTACAAGCAGCGCTGGGCCGGTCGCGGACAGCCGGGTCTCTGAGCCCGGCCGGGCGGGTCCATGGAGGCCGAGGTAGACCAGGTACCCCAGCAGACCTATAGCCACGGGCCAGACGGATGCCGCCGTCGCCCCAACCCCGAAGCCGAGGAAAAAGCCGACGAGCCCCCAGGAAAGGGGGCTGTCCAGCAGGCGCATTAGCTGCTCATTAGTCACGGCGAAGCTAGCATAACGGTAGGTTTTGCGGAGGTGCAATCGATCCCGCACTCACCGGATGCCCGGCCCGGCTCCCGCCTCGTCAGCTACCCTTTCTTATCGCCCGTCCTGGTAGAGCGCCGGTGTGCCGCCCCTGGTCAATGACTACCTCGCCGTTGACCACAACGTATTCCACCCCGGTCGAAAGCTCCTTTGGCCTCCGGCGAGTGGCGTGAGCCCGTATCTCGTCGGCGTCGAAGATCACCAGATCGGCCTTCAGGCCATCCCTTATCAGGCCCCGGTCGCGTATGCCGACCCTCAGGGCGGGATAGGACGTCATCTTCCGGATCGCCTCGGTGAGCGACAGCCTGCCCTGCTCGCGCACTATCTCCGAGAGGATCAACGGAAAGCAGCCGTATCCCATCGGCGGCGGAAAGTCGCCGATGAGTAGGGCGTCGCTTCCGACCATGTACAGCGGGTGCGCCACAAGGTCCGGGATGGTGCGGGCGTCGACGGCGTCGGCAAAGTACGAGACCCGGAGATCCTCCTCAAGCAGCAGGTCGCACAGGGCGTCCACCGGGTGCTGCTTGCGCATCTCGGCCACCATCTCGACCGACCGGCTCTCATAGACCTTGTTGGCCGGGTTCTTGAAGTAGGTGAGCCACATCTCGTCCCAGCCCTGGCTGCGGGGAGCGATCTCCCTGCGAAGCCTTTCCCTGCCCTCCTCTGAGGCCAGGACCTGCTTGAGTCTTTCCGGTCCGCCGTCGTGCGCCCAGTCGGGAAACACTATGAGGATGCGCGTTCCCCCGTACTGGTAGGGAAAGCAATCGAAGGTGACGTCCATCCCCTCGCCCCGCGCCGACTCCACAAGATCGAGTATCTGGTCCAGCCCTCCCGGGTTGGTGTTGCGGCGAAACAGGTGGGTAACGTGGATCGGGATCCCCGACCGTCGACCTATCTCAATCGCCTCCCTGAACGGGTCAAGATACCCGTCCCCGAGACGATAGCGCACGTGCGTGTGGTAGAAGCCACCGAGCCGGGCCGCCTCACTGGAGAGCTCGACCAGCTCGTCGGTGTCGGCGTAGTTTCCCGGCGCGTAGTCAAGGCCGGTCGATATGCCGAACGCCCCCTCGCTCATGGCCTCCCGGAGGATCGCCTTCTGGTCTTCCATCTGCTTTCGGTCGGCGGCCCGGTTTTTCCAACCCATCGCTCCGACCCTCAGGGGCGAGTTGCCCACGATATAGGCGATGTTGACCGCAACCGACCCGTCGAACATGTCCAGGTACTCTGAGACTGTCCTCCAGCGGCCCGGCAGTTCCGGGTCGCCCTCGAGGCCCGAGTTCAACCGGATCATCCGATCGAGATCCTCCGGATCCCGGAAAGGGGCGTAGGAGTTCCCGTCGATGCCGATCAGCTCGGTGGTCACACCCTGGTGCACCTTTGGCATGTGCTCCGGATTTGCAAGTATGGTCAGGGCCGAGTGCGCGTGCACATCGATAAAGCCGGGGCTCACCACCTTCCCGGACGCGTCTATGGTCCGGACAGACTCGATATCGGAAACATCGCCGCGAAGCACCTCGATCGAGTTGTCGCGCACGCCCACGGCCACGTACTGGCCCGGGTTGCCGGCTCCGTCGAGGACCAGACCGCCCTTGATCAGAAGATCGAACATGGCTGAAGACTCCCCTGCCCCTAAATGTCGAACGGGCAGTCAGGTTACTGGCGGGTAGTACTTCGGTCAATAACTCGCCCGCCCTTCCCGCAGCGGACAAGGAACCGACCGAGAGTGTCCCCGCGATCGGGCAAACACCGTGCTATATTTCCGCCAACCCTAGGCTGGAGGCACCCCTTGAAGGCTGGGCTGATGCTCATGGGCAATCACCCACCCGAGCGCTCCAAGCTTGACGCTCACCGATGGGATCTTGGCGCCATCGAGCTGGGCGAAGAGCTGGGCTATGTCGAGGCCTGGATCGGCGAGCACTTCGCCTCGGAGTGGGAGCCGCTGCCCACGGCCGAGATGATCATCGCCCAGGCCCTACAGCGGACGGAGAAGATCAGGCTCGGCACCGGGGTCTACCTGCTGCCCTTTCATCACCCGGTGGACCTGGCCCACCGCGCGGCGTATCTAGACCATCTCGCGCAGGGCAGGTTCATGGTGGGCGTGGGCTCCGGCGGCCTGCCCGGCGACGTCGCCCTCTTCGACGTCGACTACGACGGCGGCGAGCACCGGGAGATGTTCCGCGAGGCCCTGGACATCATGCTCCTGCTGTGGCAGACCGAGGGACCCGAGGAGTTCCGCGGCAGGTTCTGGAACGTGCGGGTACCGAGCCCCGAGGAACTCTCTTGGGCAAAGCTGAAGATCAACTGCGCACCATTCACAAAGCCCCACCCCCCTATCGCGGTCGCAGCAGGCAGCCCCCGGTCGGCAACGCTGAAGATGGCGGGAGAGCGGGGATACATACCCCTTACGCTCGGCCTTGGGGCAGCCTATCTCGCATCGCAGTGGGAGGTGATGGCCGAGGGCGCCGCCGAGGCCGGTCGCGAGCCGCCGCCGCGCAGGGAGTGGAGGGTGGTGCGGGATGTCTGGATAGCGGACACGGACGAGGAGGCCCGCAGGCAGGCGCGGGAGGGAATGCTGTGGCGCGCCTGGGAGGAGTACCTCTACCCGTTCTGGTCCTCCGGCCCGCAGCCGATCGTAGCCAGCATGAAACACGACGACTCGGTGCCGGACGATGCGGTGACCATGGACTACATCCTCGATCACTCGTGGCTCGTGGGCTCTCCGGACACCGTTGCGGCAAAGATAAGGGAGCTGCACGAAATCTCCGGAGGCTTCGGGGTACTGCTGGCGATGGTGCTGGACCATACCGACGACCCCGAGGGCTTTCGCCGAACCCTGACGCTGCTACAGACCGAGGTGATGCCCCAGCTGGCCGACCTGGACCCGTGACACCTTCCCGGTCGCCCTAGGCACGAGATTTGGTAGTAGAGGAAGAAGGAGCTTACCGATATGACCGACCCACTGATCATAGACACCCACATGCACCTCTACCCCACCAAGGCCGAGGGCCGAAAGTACGTCGAGATGTACGACGGGTGGGAGTTTAAGGCCGGCGGCAGGCTTCCAAAGTACGGCAAGTACGGGGGAGACCCCGAGGATGGCATCGCGGCGCTGGACGAGGCAGATGCCGACCGGGCCATCTTCGTCCACTTCGAGCCTTCGCTGCTTTTTCGTCACGACCGGATAGCCGCCCTGCCCGAAGGCCTTTCGGAAGGCGAGCGCAGCAGGCAAATCGGCGCCATTAACGCCGAGAGTGCCGCCAGCCTGAGAAAATCGAACATGTGGGCATGCGGGGTGGGAAGGGACCATCCGAGGCTGCTCCCCTACGTCAACATAGATCCCTCTGTGATGACGCCCGGGGAAAACGTTGCGCACCTCCGCGATCTTGTGGACCGTCATGGGGCCCGCGGCATCAAGCTCCACTCGGTTATCCAGGGCTTTTTCATGGGAGACCCGCGCATGCGGCCCGTATACGAGGCTTGCCTGGAGATGGGCCTTGGGATCGTCGCCCACTCAGGAAGCTCGCACGTAATGGACCAGTATGGCGATCCCTGGGCGTTCGCACCGGTCTACGAACGATATCCAGAGCTGCGACTGATCATGGCTCACATGGGCAACGGGTCCTGGCATCAAACCAGGCTCTTTGCCGAGGCTTACCCGCAGGCCATGTACGACGTCTGCGAGTTGATGGAATGGATCGATATCGGCAAGGGCCCAACCGCAGAGCAGTTCGCCCGGCTGATCAGGGACATAGGTTCCGACAGGGTCATGCTGGGCACCGACTTTCCGTGGTGGGACCCGGTCGACTGCGTCCAGAAGATGATGGACCTTCCACTGCTGTCCCGGGAGGAAAAGGAGGCCATCCTGGGCCAGAACGCCGTCCGCCTGCTGGGAATCTGACCACCCCGGCGCCCGGGGATGGCTAGGGCACCGCCCGT
Organism: Dehalococcoidia bacterium; assembly: GCA_965207145.1. Taxonomy (GTDB): domain Bacteria; phylum Chloroflexota; class Dehalococcoidia; order Lucifugimonadales; family UBA2962; genus CAUZIR01. The sequence continues at coordinate 2,996,547 of OZ242262.1, forward strand.
CCCGCAAGGACGCCCGTCGGACGGCCTTTCTCCACGGCGAGCTGGCCGTTCACGACCACGTGGGAAATACCGACCGGGTACTGGCGGGGATCGTCATACGTTGCAGTGTCGAACACCTGCTCGGGATCGAATACGACCAGGTCCGCATGCGCCCCCTCGCGAATCACGCCTCTGTCCTTCAGGCCGAATCGTACGGCCGGACGGGAGGTCATGCGGTGCACGACCTGCTCGACAGTGAGGTCTCCGAACTGGCGCCTCAGGCGCCCGAGGATGCGCGGGAAGGCGCCGTAGCACCGCGGATGGGGCATCGACCCGGCGGGCGTGTGGTCGGAGCAGACCATGTAGTCTCCGCGCGCCAGTAGGGCCATGCAGTCGCGGCTGACCTGGCGCCACAGGCCGGTGCTGCGGGGCGGGGCGATAAGCCACCCGATCGCCAGATCGGTCTCGCAGAGCAGGTCGCAGATCGCGCGGGCCGCCGATTGACCCCGCATGGCGGCGACGTCGCCGAAGGTAAGGCCCTCGAGACCGGGAGCGCCGTGGACGAACGTCAAGACCCCGTCCTCGAGCACCGCGGGCATCTCCGATCCGCCCTCGATGTGCTCTATGATCCGGTCCCTCGGGGCAGGGTTCCTGAGGCGCTCGACGATCTCGTCGGGTCCGCCCTCCTGGGCCCACGCCGGAAGGAAGCTGACCGGTATCGAGGCCCCGGTCGGATAGGGATATATGTCGAGCGTAATGTCGATGCCCTGGGCCTTCGCAAGGTCCACGGGCTCCATCAGCTCGTCGACGCGCCCGGCGTTTTCCGCCGAGGTGCGAAAGTGCGCAAGGTGAAGCTTTGCGCCCGACCGTCTGGCGATTTCGATGGCCTCCTCCACGCCGCCGCCCGCAAACGCCCTTGCCGGGTTGGCGCGGCGCGGCTCGCACATGAAGACCGCGTCATGCTCGGCCACGACCTCGCAGAGCTCGACCAGTTCCTCTGTCGTGTACCACGGTCCGGGGTAGTAAGCTCCTCCCATCGACAGGCCCACGGCTCCCTGACCAAGGCCCTCTGTTACCAGGCGCCTGGCGGTGGCCATCGACTCGCCGGAAAGCGGCACGTCGCGAAATCCTACCGCCTCGAGCCGAACCGTCGCCGCCGGCACGAGGTAGCCCGTGTTCACGGCCACCCGGCAATCGTAGTGACTCCTGAACGCGGTGACCGTGCTCATGTCCAGGTCCTCGGGAGGATGGCCAAGCAGTCCGCCAAGCCACCTCCTGTAGGCTCGATAATTCTCCGGCGAGAGCGGCGCGTAGGACATCCCGTCTATCCCCAGAAGCTCGGTAGTGATCCCCTGAAGGATGCCGTAGGCATGCTGCGGGTCGGTCAGCAGATCGCCCTCCGAGTGGGTGTGGGTGTCGATGAAGCCGGGACAGACGGTCAGACCGGCCGCCTCGATGCGGCACCTGGCGCTGGCCCCGGCCAGATCGCCGACGGCGACGACGCGGCCTTCCGATACGCCAACGTCGGCCCGAAATCCCGCGCTCCCGGTCCCGTCGACTACGGTTCCCCCAGCGATTGCAAGGTCGAGCATGGCTGATACATTACACCCCTTATGTGCGGCGCTCTCCTTGGCCAGGAAGATCCCGGAGACATACCCGCAAAGGGGGTTGTGATCCCGGCAATGACCCGGCCCAAATTTGCCAGTGACGAAACTGCGCTCGATTTCGTCGAGCGGATCAACCGGCGCTCTCCCGACGCGATCGCAGAGCTCATGACGGATGATCATGTCTTCGTCGACTCTCTCGGTCAGATGCGTTCGGGCAGAGAGCAGATGCGAACGAACTGGGCGCGCTACCTTGCGATGTTCCCGGACTACGCGGTGGAGGTGGATAGGACCTTTACTGATGGCCGCGTGGTTGTGCTCCTTGGAAGGGCCCGGGGTACATATGCGCCCGACGGCGTGCCGATGGAGGAGAACAGGTGGGAGATGCCCGCCGCTTGGCGCGCGGTGATACGAAGCGGCCTGGTTGCCGAGTGGCAGGTCTTCGCAGACAACTCGCCCGTGGCAAAGATAATCGAGCGAGCCAGCGGTCGGGCCGGTCCGAACTAGACTGCCCGTCCGGCCCGGCGGCCACCCTGCTACCGGAACGTCGGCAACACCTCCTCTGCGAACAGCCTAATGGACGAGACCACCTTCTCGTGCGGGATCGTATCGAGCTGCATCAATAGCAGCACCTGGTCCTCTCCGGCCTCCTGGTGACGCCTCACTCCCTCGATGCAGGCCTGAGGGTCGCCGGCTATCACCACGCCGCGGGAGCATAGGGTTTCCGCGTCGAACTCTTCGAAAGCGGACCGCTCGATCGAGAACTCACCCCCGCCGACGTCTGCCTGCTCGGCGAGCACCCACCTGAACTGGTTCTCAAGGTGGTCCGGTATGCCGCCCCAGCCCTTGACCAGCTGCTTGTACACTTCGTTCTGGCCCTGGGTGTACGGTCTGTCGGGTCCGAAAAAGGACTTCATGGCGCTTACCGCCAGGTTCTGCGCCTCCGCACTGTCGGCCCCGCAGTGTGTGACCGCCAGGTGTGCCCAGTGATCGTTGACGGCGGCCCCCAGGGGATCTGCGCTCTTGATCCGCTCCTTGTATTCAGCGATATACGGTGCCATCTCCGACGGGGCCCCGGTCGAAAGGGAGAGCATCCCCAGGCCCCTGTCGGCCGCTATGCGGTACGAGGAGGGCTGCATGCCGGCGAGCCACATGGGTGGATGGGGCTTTTGCAGCGGCTTGGGGATGACCTTGCGAGGCGGGACGCTCCAGTGCTTGCCCTCCCACGAGAACTCCTCATCGCCCCACATGCGGGGGATCATCTGCATCGCCTCGTCCCACATGGACCTTGTATCCCTTGGATCGACCTCGAAGCCGGTCTGCTCGTATGCGCCACCCCGGCCGGTGCCGAAATCGACCCTGCCGTCGGAGAGCTGGTCGACCATGGCCACCTTCTCGGCGACCCTTATCGGATGGTGCTGGGGAAGCACCACGACACCGAAGCCCAGCCGTATGCGCCTAGTGAGCCTGCTGGCGGCGCCGAACAGTATGTCCGGGCTCGATGACACCGAGAAGGTGTCAAGGAAGTGGTGCTCTACCAGCCATATATAGTCGTAGCCCAGCTCGTCGGCGAGCACCCACTGCTCGAGGGTCTCTTCGATGAGGGCTTTCTCATCGACTCCCCCGTCGTCCGACGGGCGCTGCGTCTCGTACATCAATCCGAATTTCAAGGCTCGCTCCGGCGAATATTGTCCGGCAAAAGCTTAACCGCTGCGCCCGACCATCCGAAAGCTGGGCCATTGACCGAGGTAGGCGACCCGGATAGGCTGGCGCCGTGCGACTGAAGGGGAAAGTGGCGATTATCACAGGTGGAGCCACCGGCCTGATCGGCGAGATCAGGGGAATCGGCGGCGCCGCCGCCTGGGCCTTTGTCCGGGAAGGAGCCACGGTGTACATAGCCGACATCGACGACGAGATGGGCGAGCGCACGGCCGAGCAGATCCGCCAGTCGGGGGGAGCGGCCCACTTCGTCCACCTGGACGTTACGGTCGAAGACCTGTGGCGCTCGACCATCGGCCTCATCGCAGAAAATGAAGGCGGCTTGGACGTGCTCGTGAACAACGCCGGCATCGGCATCCCCGACTACGGCGGTGACTTCTCCGACCCTTCGGGGCCCAGCAGCGCCGAAGAGGCACTCAAGGTCGAGTTCACCACGGTTGAGGGCCTTGAGCGCGAGTTGCGCGTGCACGCGCGGGGCACCCTGCTGGGCATGAAGCACTCCATCCCGCAAATGAGGCGGCGCGGGGCCGGCTCGATCATCAACATATCCTCGATCCACGGGATCGTCGGGGCGAACACAGTGACGTCCTACCAGACCGCAAAGGGAGCGATCCGGCAGATATCCAAGGCGGCCGCGATCCAGTACGCGGGCGAGGGCATCCGCGTCAACTCCGTGCACCCGGGCTTTACCAAGACGCCCCTTACCACGCCCCTGTTCACCGACCCGGAGCTATTCGCGGATCGCACCTCGCAGGTTCCCCTCGGACGCTTCGCGGAACCGGAAGAGATCGCCGAGGGAATCCTGTTCCTGGCCTCGGATGAAGCCTCCTACATCACGGGGGCGGAGCTCGTTATTGACGGTGGGGTGATCGCCCAGTAGCTGCAAACCCGGGTCCGGGCTACCGGACCGGAATTCGGCGTCGGCCCGCATCAGTGGCGGGAGCGGGAGGGAGTCGAACCCACCACCCCGACCGAAGGGCCGGGGCCATTGGTTTTGAAGACCACGGAGCCCACCGGGACCCATCCGCCCCCGAGAGTCTTCAGCCTGATTAACGGAGGAAGCCGGATGCCCTCGGACGCTCCGGCACCTGTCGGGAGAGCCTACGCGCCGTTGGCCTTTTCGAGGGCATTGTCCACCCTGCCCTTCAGCACGTTCTTCGGAACCGCGCCGACCAGCTGGTCAACGGGCTGCCCGCCGTGGAAGATCAGCAGCGTGGGGATGCCCCGGACGCCATACTTGGCGGCCGTCTCGGGGCTGTCGTCTACGTTCAGCTTGACGAACTTGAACTTGCCGTCGTACTCGTTCGACAGGTCCTCCACGATGGGCGCGATCATCTTGCAGGGCGCGCACCACTCGGCCCAGAAATCGACCAGAACGGGCTCCTGAACCGATAGGACCTCGGTGTCGAAGGTGCTGTCAGTGACGTTACTTGTTGCCATCCGCCGTCTCTCCTTGGTGGTTACCCGGGCTCATCCTGCGCGCTTCAGCATGGCCCGGAACCCATCCCGCGGCCGCCCCGGCGACTGACCTCGTGGGGAGGGCTCTGGCCGGCGGCGCACCTTACGAGCGCAACCTTCATTCTATCCGAAACCTCGCCCGCGTGACGGTCGGCGCAAGGACCCGTCCCGCCGACTAGAACCTGCCGATGATATCGTCGGCGGCCCTCCACCAGAGGGTGTCCAGTTCCAGGCCGACCGGCACCTCAAAGAATATCCAGCCCGAGGACTGGAACCCTCGCTCCAGCTCGAAATCATCCCACAACAGCGGTGAGAATGACTCTCCTTCGGGGATCTCCCCCGTGTAGGTATCGGCCCTCTGGAACGGCGCTATCGCCCCGTGGCGCTCACCTATCCGGCCGTTCCCAATAAGGACCGAATCCGTACCCACCCGCAGCTTGGTGATGTTTATCTGGCGGTTTATTACCGTCACCTTCATCGCCGCGATCCGGGTGCTCGGATCGGGAACCTCGATTTTGTAGGAGATGCCGGCATTGGTGAAGAACACCCTCTTTGCGACCACCGGCCTCTCAAAGACTATCTCCATGGTCCGGCCGCGCACCGCAAAGGCGTCGGGCTCAGAGCCACCGCACGCGGCGGCGATAATGACGAGCAGCAGCCCCAGCAGGGTCGGCGCCAGCAGTCGTCGCCTCAGCAATTCATTCCACCGCGGCCAGAGACGGCATTGCTCGGAGCCTTGCGACCAGTTCGGGCAGTGTGTCAAGAAGGGCATCTACATCCTCGTCGGTGTTTTCGTGACCCAGTGTTATCCTCAGACTCCCCTGAGCCTGGTCGGCGCCGAGGCCGATCGCCAGCAGCACGTGCGATGGTTCAAGCGACGCCGATGAGCAGGCGCTTCCGCTGGAGGCGCATATCCCGGCGAAATCCAGGCCCAGCAGGATCGGCTCGCCCTCCACCGACTCGAAGGCCACGCTGACGTTGTTGGCGAGCCTCTCGGTTGGATGCCCGTTCAAACGCACGTTTTCGACCTGCTCCATCAGGCCCTCGATGACCCGGTCCCTCAATCGTCTGATCTCGTGCAGGCCGGTGCGGCGGCGCTGCTCAGCCAGCTCGAGGGCGGCCGCAAGGCCCACTATGCCCGGGACGTTCTCGGTGCCGGACCGCCGGTGCCTTTCCTGACCGCCTCCAACCAGCTGCGGCTCGAACGGCGTGCCTCTCTTGACGTACAGCGCACCTACCCCCTTGGGCCCGTAGAACTTGTGCGCCGACAGGCTGAGCATGTCGACCCCGAGTGCCCGGACGTTGAGATCGAGGTAGCCCGCACCCTGCACGGCGTCCGTGTGGACGACGATGGTTCGACCCTCGCGGACAGCCCTTGCCCTGACCAGCCCGGCTATCTCAGCCACCGGCTGGATGGTGCCTATCTCGTTGTTGGCAACCATCACACTGACCAGGACGGTCCTCTCGTTCACGGCGCTTTCGACATCGGCCGCCGATACCATCCCTTCGCCGTCAACCGGTACGAAGGTGACCTCGAACCCATACTGCTCGAGCTGCTCGCAGGCGTGCAGAACCGCATGGTGCTCGATGCTTGAGGTGACGATGTGATTTCCGGCTCCCCGCAGCGCGAGCGCCGCGCCCTTGATAGCCAGGTTGTCCGACTCTGTGCCGCCGCTGGTGAAAACCACCTCACTCGCCCTCGCCCCCAGCACAGCTGCGACGCTCTGGCGCGCGTCGTCGATCGCCTTGCGCGCCTGCTGGGCCGGTCCGTAGATGCTCGACGGGTTGCCGAAGCTCTCGGCGAAGTAAGGGATCATCGCCTCCAGAACGCGGGGGTCGACGGGCGTTGTGGCCGCGTGGTCCATGTAAATGACGTCCGGCGAGGAATCGAAAGCCGGTACGGAAGAGCCGCTCATGGATTAGATTCTAGCACGCCGACCGGCGGACCATGCCGGCGCGCGCGCCGCGACGCATAGGGGTCTATGGCTCAAACGAGCGCATAGCCGATGAGCTTGTAGACCAGCTTTGCGGCCGTGTACGAGCAGGACTCCGGACCCTCGCCGGGGGCAAGTTCAGAAACGTCGAAGCCGACGATCCTGCGCTCTTTCGCCACCGCCCTGAGCAGGGACAAGAGCTCATGCCAATGCATGCCGCCCGGCTCGGGCGTGCCCACAGCGGACATCACCGAGGTGTCCAAGACGTCGAGGTCGATGGAGACGTACACGGCCTCACCCAGATGCGAGAGGACCTTCTCGGTCACGTCCATTTCCTCTTGGGGCGGCCAGGTTACCACCGGAACCTCATGGGAACGCATCCGGCCCCACTCTTCCCGCTCTGCACTCCTGACCCCCACCTGAACCAGGTCGCAGATCTCGGCGATCCTGCGGGCCGTGCACGCATGGCTGTATCGGCTGCCCTGGTACTCGTCCCGCATATCGGCATGGGCATCGAGAAAAAGCACAGACAGGCCTTCGAACCTGGACGACATGGCCCGGACGGCTCCGATGGCAACGGTGTGCTCTCCGCCCAGTACGCCGACCAGGACACCCGGCCTGGCCCGTGCCGAGACCGCCCGCTGCACCTCATCGACCAAAGCCTCGGGACCGGCCTCGCCGGGATCGATCGGGGCTGCCGTGTATATGCCCAGCTCCGAGGGATCGCAGCCCAGCTCCAGGTCGAAATCCTCTAGCTGCCGGGATGCCTCGATGATTGCGGTCGGACCGAGGCGGGCTCCCTTCCGATACGAGGCTGTACCGTCATAGGGCACCGGCAGGAGGACGGCCCGCGCCGAATCGGGCTCCACCTCCCCGGGTGCGTAGCCCAGGAAATTTGCCGGACTCTCCATCACTGGCAGGGGCGGGTCTTCGGGCCCGGCTCAGGCCTTCCGCCTCCCCTCCCTTAGGCCTGCTCGCTCCCTCACCATCGTCCCGTACATCTTCCGCGGGCTGTCATGGTCCACACCGCGGTCCATGAGCCAGACCCTCACGTCGCAGGCCGCGAAGCGGAACCTTACGTCATCTTCGGCCAAAACCCGGTCGAAATCCTTGCATGAGAATATGTCGACGCTGAGGTATCCGCGCTCAGGGAAGGTGTGAACCGAGATGTGGCTCTCTGCGATTATCACGAAGCCGGAAATGCCCCAGTCCCTGGGCTCCTTCCCCCTGTACGTATAGACCTGCGGAGCCATGATCTTGGTCATGCCTATGGTCCCGGGACAGCTGTCGAGGAAATCGGCTATCAGGCCCTCGTCGGCAAGGGTCTTGGCGTCGACTCCGTAGGCATCAATGGCCAGGTGCAAAGACAGATCCTCCTATTTGAACGGTCCAAGGTGTTAGTATAAAATCCCGTCCGGCCGCGAGGGCAGGCTGTGCCGCCCTTGGACGCGGCATCGGACCGAAGCTCGAATCCCGCTAACATACCTGAACGTAACCTATGGGGAGGCAGTTCGTTTATTAGGACGGCTCCAGACCGATGATTGAGCTCGACTCCGTCACAAAGTACTACGGCAGCTTTCCTGCCGTCACCGATATCAGCTTCCGCGTTGAGCAGGGCGAGGTGCTTGGCTTCCTGGGCCCCAACGGTGCGGGCAAGTCGACCACGATGAAGATCATCACCGGCTTCGTGCCGCCCACGCACGGCAGGTGCACGGTGGCCGGTCATGACATCGTGACCGAGTCGCTGGAGGCGCGGCGCCACATCGGCTACCTTCCCGAAACCGTGCCCCTTTACAGCGACATGTCCGTGGAGGACTACCTGGCGTTCATGGGACGTATCCGGGGCATGGCACCCGAGAACCTGAACCGTCGCATCGACGACGTCATCGAGATCTGCCGGCTCCAGGAGTACTTCACGACCTATATATACAAGCTCTCCAAGGGCTTTCGGCAGAGGGTTGGCGTGGCCCAGGCGATCCTGCACGAGCCCGATGTGCTCATACTCGATGAGCCCACCATTGGAATCGATCCAATCCAGGTCGTCGAGACAAGGGAGCTGATCAGGGACCTGGGCGGCGACCGAACCGTGATCGTAAGCACCCACATCCTTCCCGAGGTCAGCACGATCTGCGAGCGGGTCATAATCATCCACGAGGGCCAGATCGTCGCCATCGACCGCCCGGAGAACCTGGCCACACGCTTAAGGGGCGTCGAGCGGATCGAGGTGGACGTGCTCGGGCCGACAAGGGAAGTCGTAAGGGCCGTTGGCAGGGTCGATGGCGTTACCTCCGTGCAGCGAAAGCCCCCGACCGCGGGAGAAGCCTACGGGAGCTATGAGATCGAGGCCGCCCAGGGCGCCGACATCCGGGCCGACCTTGCGAGCGCCCTCGTCGACGGTGGCTGGGGCCTGCTCAGGCTCGAGTCCATCGGCATGTCGCTGGAGGAGATCTTCCTTCGGCTGACCACCACAGACGAGGCGGCCGAACTGGTCGCCGAAGAAGCAAGCGGGGCCGAGCAGAGTTGAACACCCTCGTCACTTCGTGGAACAACCTGGCGGCAATCGCCTGGAAAGAGCTCCGCATCTACTTTCAGACCCCCACCGCATACGTGGTTGGCGCGATGTTCGTCCTGCACGCGGGGATCTGGTTCGTACTCGACGTGCTCAGTCCCACACCCGAGGCTGCGCTACGCTCCTTCGCCGGACCGTCGACGACTTTCTTCATCCTCCTTGCCCCCGTCCTGACGATGCGGCTTTTGGCCGAGGAGCAAAAGCTCGGGACCATGGAGCTGCTGCTCACGGCGCCGGTGCGGGACTGGGAGGTGGTGCTGGGCAAGTACCTGGCCAGCGTGGTGCTCCTGATCGCAACGCTTGCGATGACGCTCTACTACGTCCTTATGATCTACGCCTTCGGTGAGCCGGACAGCGGTCCGGTGATGGCGACCTACCTCGGCATGATTCTGTACGGTGCCGCCGCGCTGGCGATCGGAATGCTCGCCTCGTCGCTCACCAACAACCAGATCGTGGCGGCGGTGCTCGGGATCGGCAGCCTGTCGGTCCTGACCTTCATCGACCTGCTTGGCCTTCGCCTCGAGGGGGTCGCGGTCGACATAGTCCAGAGAATATCGATCCAGGCCCACTTCGATGACTTCGCCCGGGGCGTGGTGGACACCAGCAACGTCGTCTACTACCTGAGCATGATCGCGGTGTTCCTGTTCCTTTCCGTCCGGGCGATAGAGACCCGGAGGTGGCGCTAGTGCTTGACGATCCTTCCAAGCACGCCCCCGCAGAGGAGACCCTGGGCGAGGCGCTCAAGTCCCAGATAAGGTCGACCTCTTTCTGGAGCACGGTGGCGGCCATCGTGGGCGTGGTCGCCGTAGTTGCCGGCGGGATCCTTTACCTGTCCATCGAGGACATAGAGGGATTCTCCCTGACCGTCCTGATAATAGGGGCGGCCCTCCTGTTCGGCGCCCTGGTGCTCTCTCCCCGCGGCGTTGCGATCTTCCTGGTCGGTCGGCAGGCAAGGTACGGCACCAACATACTGATAATGGCGGTGGCCTTCTTCGCCATAATCGTCCTTGTGAACTTCCTGTTCTTCAGGAACTTTCAGCGTTTCGACGTTACGGCGACCCGCTTTTTCACCCTGGCGCCCCAGACGGTGCAGATACTCAACAATCTGGAGGTGCCCGTTAGGGCGAATGCGTTCTTTGTCGAGGGCGACATACGCCGGCAACAGGTGGGGGACATCCTCAACGAGTTTGCCCGCAACAGCAACAACTTCGAATACCGGTTCGTCGATCCCGAGCTGCGCCGGGCGATCGCCCTGAATTACAACGTCACCCAGTTTCCCGCCATCGTCATAGAGAACCTGGAGGTGGGCACCTTCCAGCAGGTGTTTCCGGCCACCGAGCAGCAGCTTGTGACCGGAGTCCTCGTGGTCACCGGGGTGGAGCGCAAGAAGGTGTACATACTTACCGGTCACAAGGAGCGGTCGGCCACTCGTGACATCGCGACCGGGGATATCGAGGCGATCGGATTCGACCTGGCGCTGGAGGGCCTGCTTAGGGACAACTACGCTGTGCAGGCGCTCAATCTCCTTCAGGTCAGATCGGTGCCGCCCGACGCGGCCGCGGTGGTTGTTGCCGGACCCGAGCAGGATCTGGACCCCGAAGAGTATGCCGCCCTGGATGGCTACCTTAAGGCCGGGGGCAGGATGGTCATGCTGCTGGATCCCAACAGCCCGCCGTCCTTCCGGGCCCTGCTCGCCGAGTGGGGTATACGGGTCAGCGTGGAGACCCTGGCCGACGCTGGAAGCTCGATAGCCGGCCGGTTGCTGACCCCTCTGGTGCAGCGGGCGAACGGCCAGTACGTGAGCACCGAGCTGTCAGGCGTTGGCATCACCGCGCAGATCGACGTCACTTTCTTCCCCGATGCGACGGCCGTAGGCCCGACGCTGCCCGCCGAGGACATCCCCCCGCATACACGCTACGTGCCGCTTGCACTCACAACACAGGCCAGCTGGCTTGAGAACGATGTGGACAACCCGCGTCCCGACCCGACCGTGGACATCCCCGGACCATATCCCATCGCCTCGGTCGTGGAGGCCTGCGCCAAGATAGGCGATCCGCCCATAAGATGCCTTTCCTCCATGCCCCTGACGAAACTGGTCGCCTTCGGGGATTCCGATTTCGTCTCCAACGAGTTCTTCACGAGTCGGGACAATGCCGACTTTTTCCTCAATTCCGTCAACTACGCGACCGACGACATCGACCTGATATCCATCAGGCCAAAGATCTTCCCGGTCAGAGAGCTCGTACTTACAAGTAACGAGCGCGACTTCATTCAGTGGTCCAGCTGGTTTCTGCCCCCGGCCCTGCTCATCCTTCTGGGGGCCTGGGTCTGGTGGAGAAGACGCTAGCGGGGAGTCCGGTTGAACTTACGGGTCACCATCTTCTTGATCGCCGTGGGCGTTGCCATCGGCGTAGTGGTCTGGGTAAACCCCTTCAGGTCGACTCCGGAGGAGGAGCCTGACGCGCCCTGGTTCTACCAGGTCTCCGAAACCGACATCGACATCATCGATGTCAGGCACCGCGGCGAGAGGGTAAGGTTCCTTCGCGACGAGGAGCGCAACTGGCAGTTCGAGGGCCTGCCCGGAGTGGCACCGCGGCGCGAGCGCTGGGGCGGGATGGTGCTCATACTCACCGGTCCCCGGTCCAGAAGGCTGCTGCAGGAGCAGATCGACAACCCCGCCCAGTACGGGCTCTCCACCCCGGAGACGGAGGTAAGGGTGAGGCTGTCGGACGGCCGCGACATCAACGTGCTGCTGGGCGATCTGACCACGGACGGAAAGCACCACTACGGCCAGGTCGAGGGATTCAACCAGCTGTTTCTGATCACGTCGACCTGGGGCGAGGTCCTGTCGCGGCTGGTGAGAGAGCCACCCCTGCCCAAGTGGTTCGTTCAGCGAGATCCCGACGACATACTGGAACTCAGCATCATAAAGGGAGAGCACCACGGGGGCGACAGCTCCTGGCTGCAGTTCAAGATCCGCAAAGGCGAATGGACGGTCCAGCGCCACGGTGTGGACACGAAGTGGGTCGGTCTGCAGATGGACCGCTGGCAAGCGGAAGGCGTGCCCCTGCTCGAAGGACCCATCGGGCAGGTGGTACTGAGGAACCACGTGGACGATTTCACCCCGTACGGCATCTTCGAGAAATCGACCGCCATCCACCTTCGATTCGCCGGCCTGACGTCGCGGGGTACCGAGTACGACGACGGCGTGATCTACCGCATCGGGGAGCTGAACGAGGACGGCACCGGATACTACGCCCGAACCGAGGAGGGAGAGCTCTCGCAGCCCCTGCTGCTGCTCCCTGCGGACTGGGTGGACTCGGTCTTCGCCCTTGACCTCGACCCCCTCTACATTGAGCTGCCGCCCCGTCGAGAGGACTACGAGCTGCCTGAGGACGGCTAGCCCGGTCCTGTCGTAGGTTCCGCGGCGGCCGGTCACGGCCGGGCTGCGCCGGCTACATGGTGAGCTTGCGGTAGAGGTACAGCAGCCTGTGCGGCAGGCTGTAGATGTCGTCCAGAACCTCGTAACCCATGTCCTGGGTCATCGTCTTCAGGTAGTCGTGGCCGCTCCGGTCCACCGTCAGGCAGAAGGCGTTTACGGCCTTTGCACGGGCCTCGTCCAGGGCCATGCGGGTGTCATGGACCGCGTATTCCTTCTCCACGCCCTCCCTGCTGTAGCCCCTGTCCTGGGGCCTTCCGTCGCTTATCAGGAACAGGAGCTTTGTCCGCGCGTCCTGTTCCTCGAGTTTTGCGGTCGCGTGTCGGATCGCGGGACCCATCCTGGTGGCGTGGAGCGGTGAAATGCGATCGATGCGGCGCCGAATCTTGTCCGAGAACAGCTCATCGACGTCCTTGATCGTGTAGAACTCCACGTTCTCTCGGCCGTAGCCGCTGAAGCCGTAGATGCCATAGGTGTCCCCGATGGCCTCAAGGGCGTTGATCAACAGCACCAGTGCCTCTTTCTCCAGATCAATGATCCGCTTGTACGAGCGCTTTGCGCCCTCTCCCCTTCGCGACCGCAGCCAGAGCATGTACTCGACAGGGTCGTCGGGCGCGCCCCACTCGTCAGCCGAACGCTTCGAGTCGTCGATCGCCTCGGCCGTTGACGCACTTGTGTCCAGAAGGAACACGACGGCGACGTCACGCTGCACCTTGTTGCGCCTCCAGTAGAGCTTTTCCGATGGACTGGAGCCTGTGTTGATATCGACCATCGCCTCGATCACGTCGTCGATGTCGATGTCCTCTCCGTCCTGGAGGCGGCGCTCCTTGCGCATCATCTCCGGAACCATCAGCTCGAACTGGCGCCGGACCTGCTGGACGAGCGTCCCGTAGTGTCCGAGCACCGAAGTGTAGTACGTGGCGTCGCCCTCGGGCATGTTCTTCTGCCGCACGACGCACCACCTGGGCTTGTAGTCCTCGGCCCGGAAGTCCCATTCGTCGTATACGAACGTCTCGGGCTCATCGGCCTCGAGCTCGCCGCCCGACTCATCCACGTGCACCAGGGGACCCTGGCCGCCCTCGGCCGAGTCTGGCTTCTGGAGCCCGACCTCCTTGAGCATGTTCTCGGTCATCTCGTCGGTGAGCGACCGCGCCTCGCCCTCCGGCGACTCCTGTGCCACCTCCACGCTGCTCTCAAGCAGCCGCTCCAGCATCTCCTGGGTGATCGCCTCGGCCTGATCGTCGCCTTCCTCTCCCTGGCTCTGGTTGCGAAGTCGCTCAAGGAACTGCGTCAGCTCGGGCTTAAAGTCCCCGCGGTAGTCGACGGGCTTGGGGGAATCGTATTCTTCCTCCGACTGCTCGGCGTTCGGATCGGATCCGGCGCCCATCTGCTCCAGGAGCGAGTTCATCGCGTCCGGGTCGGTCAGGCTCTCAGACTCTGGCTCCTCCTCGACATCCAGGGGATCCCAGTCGTCGCGGTCGACCTCCTCGTTCGCAACCTGCACCAGGAGCGCGTATATTCGGAGGGTGGCCTCCGCCGTGTCCTCGACGGTCGCCTGGTCCGTCATGGCCTCGCGGGCGATCTTGGCGATCTGGCGCGCGGTAGATTTATGCTCCGACGGGACGTATATGGTCCCCTCGCCGGAAAGGCTGACACGGACCAGAAACTCCACCAGCGCCTCGCGGGCGGGAAGATCGCGTATCTCCGTCCTGGACTCAAGGGAGTCCGCCTGGACTCTCTCGTACGGCCTTTTTATGCCCCTGTACTCGACCTTCACCCTGGCGTCCACGCGCCCGTCCTCCACCACCGAGAACACGTCCAGGGCCAGCTGGCGGTCGTCGAACAGATCGAAGAACCTCTGGAGGTCCGCCGCGCTCGGGAGCCGGCCGTCGGCGCCTTTGCGGCGGGCCTCCTCGAACTCAACACGTATGTTCTCGAAGCGGGCGGCGGGCCGCTCAAACTCGAACCTGAAGCTCCCGAACTCCATGCGGGCAACCTGGTGGGTGGCCACCACCTTGAACCAGAGGAAGTTCTCGTCCTTTGAGGAGTAGCGGTCCACTAGGGACGGCAGGTAGACTGTTGATCCCTCGGTGGTGGGTGACTCCGACGACACCCAGCCTATGTTCTTGTCGACGAGGTCCTGCGTATCGGCCAGGTCCACCTCCTGGCCCGCCAGAGCGCGGCAGTACATCTCGACGATCGTCTGGATCCGGGAAAACTCGACCCCTGAAGAGATCTCCTCGAGGAACGTCTCGGAGTGGGCGGACTCAATCTTGAAGAACGCCAGCCCGCCGTCCCGGTTCTGATGCAGGACTCGCTTGCCCTCCTCGCACCAGACCGACAGCTGGTACAGGGACAGCCTGTCCAGCACCCTCGGGGTGCTCTTTACGAACTCCGGCATCGCCGTCGGCAGTATGTCCATCACGGGTTCGGCCATGTCCAGGACTTGGCCGTGGCTCCGTGGATCGATATCGTGCATGGCCTGGGATATCTCCAGCATGGTGCTGGGCATGTTGGTTGCCCCGGAGACAAGGAGCGCCTCGGACATTCTCAGAAAGCGCAGGCGCTGGCTCTGCTCAACCCGCGGAAGGGCCTTGGCGCTCGCCTCGAAGAAGGCCTTTACCTGCCTCCATCCCGTGTCGACCAGTGTGAGCGAGAGGGATATGAACGCGTCTTTGTCCTCCCCGACGATCGGGAAGAGCCGCTGGCCCAGGGCAAGGCACTCTGCCGCAAGGTCGTAGGAGTGACGCGAGAGTATGTCCAGAAAGCCGACGAAGCGCTGGAACTGCTCGAAGGTGAGTTGGTCGAGAAGGTCCGGGCTGCTCTCGAAGAACCTGTTGGCCAGGGTGCTCGACTTCCAGGTTCCCTTGTAAAGGCCCCTTCCGAGATCGGTCCAGGCCTCGATGTGCCGGGACCTCAGTATGGCCATCGTTCGCGGGCCTGCCGCGAAGTAGGACGAGCCCAGCGTTGGCGAGTCGACCGAGAGCGACAGGCCGCATTCCACCCACTTCATGAAGTAGTTCGGCGGCATCGAGGCGATCACGCCAGGACTTGCGCGGAAGAACTGCGCCGCCGCATCCCAGGAGTGGGCGCTCTGGCCGGCTATCTGTATGCCCGTCTCGAACCACCTGCCGACCTGCTCCGGGCTCAGCTCGGTGTCCATCACCGGACGGGCGCGCTCATATTCCGCACACAGTCCGTCGGGGAACTCGGCGAGAGCGGCAAGGGCCTTTTCTCGGGCGATCATTAGGAGGTCCTATTCATGGGCTGGTCTCGGGGTGGCGCTATCGGAGCCAACCGGCATGATACCCTGCCCCGCCCCGCCGGTCGAAAGTACGTCGAGCAGGCGGTCCAGGATCCGCGCCGTCGCCCCGAATATCAGGCTGCCATCGTAGGCAAAGGAGGGAAGCACCACCAGGTCTCCGTCCACAACCCTGACATCATCCCTGACGCTTCGCCGGTCCAGGAGAGCACCGAGGGGCACCTCCACCAATCTCTCGACCTCGGCCCTGTTCACCCTGAACTCGTAGGGATGGTCGATGGCTCCCACATAGCAGCTTATCTCGTAGTCGGTTACGGTGGTGAATCGCCCAAGCTCGCCGAGAACCTCCACATCCTCCGGGCTTACGCCTACCTCCTCGCTTGCCTCGCGAAGCGCGGTGTGCATCAGGGAGCGATCACCCGACTCGCATCGTCCCCCCGGAAACGATATCTCCCCGGGGTGCCTTGCCAGCGACTCGCTGCGCTTGCTCAGCAGGACCACGCTCTCGTCGCCGCGTCCATACAACAGCGCCAAGACACCGGCGGGCTGAAGCCCAGTGTCCTCGACGACGGGTCTGTCAAGTTCGGCCAGCGCGCGCCGGACCACCTGCCTGGCGGACCCGTCCATTACCCTGGCGGGGAGGCCATCACTCGAATATGGAGGCGATGACCTCCTCAATGCTGCGCTGCACCGAGTGGTCGTCGGTCACCGCCCAGTTGACGGCCACCTGGCAGGCCCTCCGGGGCTCGATTCCGGCCGATATCAGCTTGCCCGTGTAGATCAGGAGCCTTGTGCTGGCGCCCTCGGCCAGGCCGTGCTCCCTCAGGTTGCGCACCTTCTCGCCGAGCTTGGCCAGCTGCAGGGCGGTGTCAGCGTCTACTCCGGACTCGTGCTCGACGATCTGTGCCTCGATCTCGCGGGGAGGCGGGTTGAACTCGATGGCCACGAATCGCTGGCGCGTGCTGTGCTTCAGGTCCTTAAGGGCGCTCTGGTAGCCGGGGTTGTACGAGAGCACCAGTAGAAAACCGTCGGCGGCCTCGAGGAGCTCCCCGCGCTTTTCGACGGGCAGCAGCCTCCTGTGGTCGGTCAGGGGGTGGATAAGCACGGTCGTGTCCTTGCGCGCCTCGACGATCTCGTCCAGGTAGCAGATCCCCCCGACCTTGACCGCCCTGGTCAGAGGGCCATCGATCCACACCGTGCTGTCACCCTCGAGCAGATAACGGCCGACCAGGTCGCTGGCGGTCAGGTCCTCGTGGCAGGCTATCGTGACCAGGGGCAGGTTCGTGCCATTTTCCTCTGCCTTCGCATCGTCTTTTGAGCCCTGCCGGATCCTCGTCAATGGTCTTCCCAGACGATAGGACATGTACTCGACAAACCTTGTCTTGCCGACGCCGGTAGGCCCCTTAAAGAGTATGGGTATGCGCTCTGCGTAGGCCGCCTCGAAGAGCTCGACCTCGTCCCCGATCGGGACGTAGTAGGGCTCGTCCTCAAGGTGGTACTCCTCGATTATGTAGCTTCGATAAAGGGTCTTTGTCGACTTCTCGGTGGTGGTCATCTGTCGCTAGTTCGCTCCCGCGCCGACTCAATCCGCGTGTTGTACACCCGCTCGACTCGTCTCCTAAGCCGATCGATGGAGCCGTCGTTCAGTATTGTCACGTCTGCCGCCCCACGGCGGTCCTCCTGCTTCATCTGCGCCCCCGCCCGCACCTCTATTGCCCGTTCGTCTCCACCGAAACGAAGCCTCAGCCGGGTCACCACGGCCTCCCAGGGAGCCTCGACCGCCCAGACCTCGTCAACCATGTCCTCCCAGCCGGCCTCGAGCAGGACCGCAGCCTCAAGGACGACCACCTCCGCGCCTGACCTCCGCAGGGCACCGAGCCTTTCGTGGACAGCCTTCCGAATTCTGGGGTGTACCAGGGAATTCAGCCCGGCCAGAGCCCCGGGGTCTTCGAAAACGACCTCTCCCAGAGCGGCCCGGTCTATCTCGCCGTCGGCCCCGACGACGCCCGGCCCAAACCTCTCTATTACGGCGCTGTGTCCCTCGGTACCCTTCCTGTAGACCTCGTGACCGACGACATCCGCATCTAACACCGAGGCGCCAAGCCCTGCAAGAACGCTTGTCACCTCGGACTTGCCCGTGCCTATGCCGCCGGTGAGTCCTATAACAATCATGGGTGCCGACAGCCGGGTTGCAATTCTAGCAACTGCCGTTCTGAGGGGTCAATTTGAGCGGGCCGCCGACGGACAGGGAAGCGGCGCTCCGGATCGACATGTGCCGGGTGACCCAACCGAAGGCGCCCGCCCGCGATTCCTCTATAATCCATTGGCACCGGCGAGCCGGTCTACATCCACATCGGAGGCTGTGCCCGGAGTGAGTTCCAATCTGCGAGGCCTGCCGAGCGTCGACAGGGTTCTGATGGACGAGCGGGTGCAGTCCCTCGCCGACGACCTGTCCCACGATACCGTCGTCGCGCTGGTACGCGACTGCCTGGGGCGTGCGCGGGCCAGGGTCGCCGGGGGCGCCCCTGCACCGGAGACCCAAACACTGGCGGCCGAGGTCATCGCCGGCGCGGCCGCCTGGAGGTCGTGGCCGACACGGATCATCAACGCAACGGGGGTCGTGCTGCACACCAACCTCGGTCGTGCCCCGCTCAGCCAGTCCGCCTCGGAGGCGGCCACCAGGGCCGCCGCCGGCTTCACCGACCTGGAATACGAGCTGGGAACCGGCAAGAGGGGCTCTCGCCAGGCCGTGGTGGAAGACCTGGTCCGACGGGTCACGGGGGCCCAGGCCGCTCTGATCGTAAACAACAACGCATCGGCCCTGCTGCTCGGTCTGATGGCCATTGCCCCGGGCAAGGAGGTGATCGTCTCGCGGGGAGAGGCGGTCGAGATCGGCGGGGGATTCCGCATACCCGACGTACTTCGCAGCAGTGGCGCCAGGCTGGTGGAGGTCGGGACGACGAATCGAACCTACGTCGGGGACTATGAGTCTGCGATTTCGAGCGAGACGGGGGCGATCCTCGCGGTCCATGCGAGCAACTTTCGCACCGTGGGCTTCACGCATGCCCCGTCACTCGCCGAGCTCGTGGAATTGGGACGGCGCCACGGCCTGCCGGTGCTCCACGATCTGGGCAGCGGCTGCCTGCTGGAAACTTCCGAATACGGCCTGGCGCACGAGCCCATGCCCCAGGAGAGCCTCGCCGCCGAAGTCGACCTCGCGTTCTTTTCCGGAGACAAGATGCTGGGAGGACCCCAGAGCGGCCTGATAGCCGGAAGGCAACAGGCGGTAGAGCGCCTGGCCAGGCACCCGGTGGCGCGGGCCGTAAGGGCAGACAAGATGAGCCTTGCCGCTCTGGCGGCCACGCTTCTGCACTACCTGCGCGGGGAGGCGACCGAGAAGATACCCGTCTGGAAGATGATCTCCGCCTCGCCGGACGAGATCGCAAGGCGCGCGAGGCGATGGCAGGACACTGCCCCCGGGATCGCCGATGTCGTCGAGAGCAGGTCAACCATTGGGGGAGGAAGCCTCCCCGGCGAGACGCTTCCGTCCTGGTCGCTCTCGATCGATCCGGGCGACGACGGTCCGGCCGCCCTCGCCTCCCGCCTGCGTGACTTGCCCTTGCCGATCGTGGGCCGGATAGAGGACGGCCGCGTGCTCCTCGATCCCCGAACCGTGCCGCCGGACCAAGACGCGGCGATCGTAGCGGGACTGAGGTCGCTCGTTGACGTCACGTGACCTGCGGCCTCCCCAGATGGACCTGTTTAGGCACCAGGGCGACAGGACGCTAGAGAGCAAGGCACCGCTCGCGGCGAGGATGCGGCCCAGGTCGTTCGAGGAGTTCTTCGGCCAGGAGCACCTGGTCGGACCCGGACACGTGCTCCGAAGCTGCATCGAGTCCGACCAGGTGCCGTCCATGATCCTGTGGGGGCCTCCAGGCTCGGGGAAGACCACCCTTGCCCTGCTCATCGCGGGGTTGACCGAGGCGCACTTCGAGCCGATAAGCGCGGTGGGAGCTGGCGTGGCGGACCTTCGCAGGGTCATCGGCGAGGCGCGTGAAAGACTCGGTATGGAGCAGAAACCCACACTGCTGTTCGTCGACGAGATCCACCGCTTCAACAAGTCCCAGCAGGACGTTGTGTTGCCGCACGTCGAGTCCGGCGTGGTCACACTCATCGGCGCCACGACCGAGAACCCCTCCTTCGAAGTGATCGGCCCCCTGCTATCCCGAACGCGCGTCTTCACGCTGAAGCCCCTGACCGACGAGCAGATCGGGACCATTCTCGCCAGGGCCGCGGCTGACCCGGAGCGCGGGATCGGGGCCCTTGCCCCGCGCTTTGATGCCGACGCCAAAAGGGCCCTTGTGGCGTTTTCGGGCGGGGATGCGCGGGTGGCCCTGAACGCTCTCGAGCTGTCGGTCACCTCGGCCCCCCTGGGCGAGGATGGGGTCCGGCATGTAACCCTCGAGATCGTCGAGCAGACGATGCAGCGCCGGTCGCCCCGCTACGACAAGGCGGGAGATCAGCACTACGACACGATCTCGGCGTTCATAAAGTCCGTCAGAGGCTCGGACCCGGACGCGGCGGTCTACTGGCTGGCAAGGATGATAGACGCGGGCGAGGACCCGATGTTCATCGCCAGGCGAATCGTCATCCTCGCGGCCGAGGATATCGGCCTCGCCGACCCCCAGGCTCTGTCCGTCGCGGTGGCAGCGCAGCAGGCGGTCCACTTCGTGGGTATGCCCGAGGGGAGAATCCCGCTCGCGGAGGCTACCGTTTACCTTGCCACCGCCCCCAAGTCCAACTCCGCCTACATGGCAATCGACGAGGCGCTCAAGGATGCGGGCAAGACACCCAACGAGCCGGTACCCCTTCACCTGCGCAACCCCGTCAGCAGCCTCATGAAGGCCGAGGGGTATGGCGAGGGCTACAGGTACTCACACGACTATGAGGATCACTTCAGCCCGATGGAAAACCTTCCCCCTAAACTGAGGGGGCGGAGCTACTACCATCCCTCCGAGCAGGGGGCCGAGAAAGAGGCCGGTCGGCGGCACAGGTCCCGCTGGGAGAGGCCGGGAGACGGCGAACCTAGCGGTTGACCACCCCGGACATGAAGCGCTCCATCCATTCGAGGATCTGCCCCGTGCGCTCGCCCGGGAAGGTCCAGAAGACGTTGCTTACGCCCGCCTCCTCAAAACGCCTGATATCGTCCGCTATCTGCCCATCGGTGCCGGTGAATGCCTTTCGCTCACCGCCGGCTAGCGTTTCGGCCTCGCGCCGATCGTAGACACCCGCGTGGTAGGTGATCTCGATGTCGGACGGATCCCTGCCCGCCTCCAGCGCCAGGCCATGGAGCCGGTCAAGGGACGCCCTGAAGGCCGCCAGGGTGTGCATCGGGTACGCGGTGCGATAGCTGATCGGGTACCACCCGTCCCCGTGTCTGGCCGCCCGCCTGAGCGCGGGGGGGCTCTCGCCACCGATCCATATGGGCGGATGGGGCGCCTGCACCGGCTTTGGCTCAAAGGCTATGTCCGAGAAGGACACGTAGTCGCCCCGGAACTCGGGGTTCTCAGCCCGCCACAGTTCCCTGAAGACGGCCAGGTACTCGTCGGTCACCCGCCCCCGCTCGGCGAACGGCGGCGTCCCGAGGGCCTCGAACTCTTCCTCCATCCACCCGACGCCGACGCCCACCGTCAGGCGGCCGTCCGAAAGCACATCGATGGTGGAGAGAACCTTGGCCGTGTGCACGGCGGCCCTGTAGGGCACCACCATTACCGAGGAGACCAGGCGCACCCTGGAGGTGACACCGGCCAGAAAGCTCAGGGTCGTCAAGAGCTCGAGGAAGCTGTCGCCGAACGGGGCTGAGCCGTCGGGCGTGTAGGGGTACGCCGAGGCAATGGAAGTTGGTACGACTATGTGGTCGGAGGTATAGGCGTGGGAAAATCCCAGGTCTTCGCCGCCCCGGGCTATCAGGCCGATCGAGTCGGGATCGGCCATCGGTCCGGTGACGGGGACGTCGAATCCGAAATTCACTCGATCTGTCCTCCCCTCCTGACCCTCTCGGTCCCCGACTCCTTCGCCCTGCTCCGACCCCGGAGGTGCCGGTCAGTCGCTTCCTGCAACGGGCTAGAAGGCGGCGAATTCCCTGAACGTGTCGTCGATAACGTCGAGGGCGTGGTCGATGTCATCAGAGGTTATGCCGTAGTGGGTGACGAATCTCCAGCCCGCAGGCAGCGAGAGGGCCCTTACCCCCCTCTCATCCAGTTTATTCAGGATCTCGGTCGGGTTCTTGGCCGAAACGTGGCAGAAAACGAGGTTGGTGGGGTTGGCGTCGGGGTCACATTCGACGCCGTCTATCCCGCTGAGTCCTACGGCCAGCTTGCGCGCGTTGGCGTGGTCTTCGGCCATCCTTTCCACCATCGAATCGAGGGCGACCACCCCGGCGGCGGCGATCACTCCGACCTGCCTCATGCCGCCGCCAAGGGCCTTTCGCCACCTGCGTACCTTCTCTATGTCCTCGTGGCCGCCGACGACCACGGAACCTATCGGGCACGACAGGCCCTTTGAGAGGCAGAAGGATGTCGTGTCGGCATCCCTGACCAGCTCTGCCACCGGCGTCTCCAGGGCGACGGCCGCGTTGAAGATGCGCGCACCGTCGACGTGAAACTTTATGCCGTGCTCCTTTGCAACCGCCGCAACGCTACCGACCTCCTCGGGGGTGAGTGCGGTGCCGCCGGCCTGGTTGTGGGTGTTCTCCATGCCGATGAGCCTGGTCGGCGGGTAGTGGATGTTATCCGGCCTGATCTTCGCCCTCACCTCGTCGGGGTCGATCATCCCCCGCTCGTCGTTTCGCACTGTCTGAACGGCGATCCCGCCGAAGGCCGAGTGGGCGCCGGCCTCAGCGTTGAACATGTGGGACTTGTCGCCCACTATCATCTCGTCGCCGCGGGTGCAGTGGGCCATCCCCGCCGCGACGTTACCCATCGTCCCGCTGGCCACAAATGTGGCGTCCTCCTTGCCGAATATTTCGGCGGCCCTAGCCTCAAGCCGGTTGACGGTGGGGTCCTCCCCGAACACGTCGTCGCCCAGCTCGGCTTCGAACATGGCACGCCTCATTTCGGGGCTGGGATGCGTGACCGTATCACTGCGTAGGTCGACGACCCTGGCGCCGTCGCCCGGACCTTCATTGGCCTGTCCGGTGCTCGAGGAGTATCCGCCGCGCATGCCGTTCCTCTCCTGTATAGTGGGATAGATCGGAAGTCGGCCCATTCTAGCAACCCCCCCAATCAAATGCTATAGTGGCCGTTGCCATGCGGCAGACGGCCATCCAGTTCTACAGCAAAGGGATGGCGGTCGAGGGCGTGCTTTCAATGCCCGAACGGGGCCCATCGGACCCGGGAATCGTCGTGGCGTGCCACCCGCATCCGGTGCTGGGCGGAGACATGGACAACCGGTTCGTGGTTGCGGTGTGTAGAGCCGTCGACGGGTACGGACTTGCCTCACTGAGATTCAACTTCCGGGGCGTCAAGGGATCGGAGGGCAGGTTCAGCAACGGCCCGGGAGAGCGGGACGACCTGGTGGCGGCCGTTGGCGCCATGAGACGCTGGCCGGGCGTGAACGGTGGACGGATGGCGGTGGCGGGCTATTCCTTCGGGGCCGGGGTCGCGCTCGGGGCGATGGGCCGACTCAGAACGGTCAAGGCCTTCGCGGCGATAGCTCCGCCCGTCTCATCCGTGCGCTCCCTCGCGGGTTCGAAGATGAAAAGGTCCACCATGTTCGTTGCAGGCTCGCTGGATCGCATCGCGCCCCCCCTGGAACTGCAGCGCGAGCTCGACGGGGTCATGGGACCGGTGAGTTACGCCGAGGTGCCGGGCGCCGACCACTCCCTCACCGGCAGGGAAGATGAGGCCGCCGGCCTGGTGGCGAAATTCCTGGCCGACACGCTCGCTTAGGACAGCAAAGGTGATCGCAAAATCCAGGAGGAAGATTTGAGCGCCGAGACCAGGACCGAGAGAGATTCGATGGGTACCTTCGAGGTACCGGCCGACGCCTACTACGGCGCCAACACCATGAGGGCGGTCGTCAACTTCCCCATCAGCGACCTGCGCTTTCCCCGATCGTTCATACGAGCAATCGGAGAGATCAAGAAGGCGGCAGCCCGGGTCAACCTTGACCTGGACCTGCTCGATCCTGCCCTGGCCCATGCGATCATCGCTGCCGCCGACGACGTCATAGCCGGCGATCTGGACGACCAGTTCGTGGTCGACATCTTTCAGACGGGCTCGGGCACATCGACCAACATGAACGCGAACGAGGTCATCTCCAACCGGGCGATCGAGCGTCTCGGCGGAGTTCTCGGCTCCCGCGACCCGGTCCATCCGAATGACCACGTGAACCTTGGTCAATCCTCCAACGACGTCATTCCCACTGCGATCCACGTCGCGGCCCTAAAGGCGGTTGTGGACGACCTGATCCCGGCGCTCGAGCACCTCCAAGCAGCCCTGCACGGTAAGTCGCTCCAATTCATGGACGTGGTCAAGACCGGCCGAACACACCTGCAGGACGCTACGCCCGTGCGCCTAGGACAGGAGTTTCTGGGCCATGCCGGAATGGTAGAGCGCAGCGTCCGTCGGGTGCGGGCGGCGACGGCGGGCCTGACGGAGGTCGCGCTGGGCGGCACCGCCGTTGGCACAGGGGTCAACACGCATCCCGAATTCGCCCGCAGGGTCTGTGCCCAGCTGTCGGAGTCGATGGGAATCGAGGTTGTCGAGTCCGACAATCACTTCCAGGCCCAGAGCACTCTCGACGGCGTGGTCGAGATGAGCGGGGCTCTCAGGTCAGTCGCCGTGAGCCTGACGAAGATCGCCAACGACGTTCGGTGGCTGGGATCGGGTCCACGCGCAGGCATCGGGGAGATCGAGCTGCCGGAGGTGCAGCCCGGAAGCTCGATCATGCCGGGAAAGGTGAACCCCGTGATCGCCGAGTCGGTCTGCATGGCGGCCGCGCAGGTGATGGGCAACGACGCCACCGTGATGATCGCCGGGCAGTCGGGCAACTTTCAGCTCAACGTCATGATGCCGGTGGCCGCCCACAACCTCCTTCAGTCCATCGAGCTGCTGGCCGCTTCGGCGCGCAACTTCAGCGCCCAGTGCGTGGAGGGATTGATCGCCACGCGGAAGGGTCCGGACATGGTCGAGCGTGGACTGGCCATCGTGACCACTCTGGTGCCCGTCATCGGCTATGACGCGGCGGCGGCGATCGCAAAGGAGGCGCAAAGGACCGGGAGGACGGTGCGAGAGGTCGCAAGGGAGCAGACCGACCTGGCGGAGGCCGACCTTGACAGGATCCTGGATCCGTCGCGCATGACCGAGCCCACTTCCGGCTAGGGGATCGGCCGAAGTGGCGGGACTAACTACGAGCGGCTAATTCGCGAGAGGACGAACCGTCTCTCTTCCTCCAGGCTTGTGACCTCTCCATCCAGCCGGGCGTAGAGGAGTTCCCTTAGCAATCGCCCGACGGTGGGGCCCTCGGGCACTCCCATCGCCAGAAGATCTCCGCCCGTTAGCTCAGGAGCCGTGTCCGCAAGAGACTCCAGATAGTTGGTCATGGCCTCCCGGTGCACCTCGTCCGTCGTCGCGGCGGCGCACGCCCTGATCGAGGCCCTGGACCTCGGGGAAAGGAGCGCGTAAACCCCGCTGGGTCTGACAGGAGCCGTTCCGGCAGGCCAATCCATGCCCTTGATCGCCTCCACGTCCAGGATGACCCCGGTTGCCCGGGAGCCCAGGTTCAGCCTCTCTGCCAGCGCCCGAGCCCGCCCCTGTGGCACCGAGCAGGCGAGAAGACCGATCCATTCGTCCCATCCCCAGGTTCCTTCAGGGTAGCGGGCCGGAGAGAAGATGCCGGGCTCGGCCCCCATGTCGGGGAACACCGCCTCCAACACGCCCAGACGACCCGCAAGTTCCAGGACGCGGCCGGTCTCCGCCTCGTCGAAGATGCGCTCGAGCTCGTGTCGGACCCTGTCGCCGGAAAGCCTGTCCACGTAAAGCAGCGCTTCCTCCATCACGCTGGCCGTTCTCTCCTCGATCGCAAAACCCAGCCGAGTCGCATATCTAACGGCGCGGAAAATGCGTGTGGGATCGTCTATGAAGCTCCCGGGATGAAGGACCCGCACGAGCCCGCGCTCGATGTCGCCCCTGCCGCAGAACGGGTCTATGAGGTCACCCCAGGACAGGGGGGATCCCGCAGGTGGCGCCATGACCATGCACATTGCCCCGATTGAAAAGTCCCGTCTCGCCAGGTCCTGATCGAGCGTCCCCGGCCTTATCTGCGGCAGTGCGCCCGGCTCGCTGTAGGTCTCCGATCGGGAGGTGACCAGATCGATCTCCATCGCTGGCCCGTGGTCCGAGCCGGGGGCGGGCACAAGCAACTTGAAAGTTCCAAACAAAGAGCTGGCGACGAATCGACCGCCGAGCTCCCCTGCCAGCTCGGCGGCAAAGCGTCGGTCAACCCGTGGTCCCGCCATGTCCAGGTCGGGATCGGGACTGAGTCGCGCCATTATCAGGTCCCGCACGGCCCCGCCGACCAGATACAGATCCACCCCCCTGCGGGACGCTACGTCCGCACAGGTTCGAAGGACCCGCATCCGGTCTTGATGCAGCAGGGACTCAAGTCCGGACGCCAGACTCGTCATGACAGGAGCGCTATTCGGGCCCGGAAATCAAAGAGAGCGCCGAGCCTGTAAAACGGCTGGACCCTAGGTCGAAGAGGCCGCCTTGACCCTGTCCAGATATGCCTGCGCACCGGCCGTTAGCCAGGGCGTCCACGAGACGCTGAGGAATCTGGCGCCCAACCCTATGTAGTGTTCCACCGTCGAGTCGCTCACCAGTGTCCCGGCGACCCGACCCGCCTCGCTGATCTGCCTGAGTGAGTGCTCCACAGTGGCCACGACCTCGGGGTGATCGTATTCCCCGGCGTATCCCATGCTCTGGGCCAGATCCCCGGGAGCCACGAAGAACACGTCGATGTGATCGACCTCGAGTATCTCCGGCAGGTTTCGCACCGAGACAATGTCCTCGATAAGCACCACGACCATCGTCTCCTCATTGGCTTTCTTCACGTAGTCCGCAACGCCTATGCCCTGGCGACTGGTGAACATGCCGCGGTGCCCGATGGGACCGAACTTGGCGGCGTCGACCACCGCCCTTGCCTCCTCGGCGGTGTTGACGTGCGGGACCGCCACTCCCATCGCCCCCGAGTCGAATGTCCTGTAGATGACGCCCGGGTTTATCTGATTCACCCGGACTATCGAGGTCCTGCCCCAGAGATCGCACGCTCGTGTCAGGTCGGGTATGTCGGCAAAGTCGACCGGCCCATGCTCGGCCTCGAGCCAGATGGCATCGAAGTCCAGCTGGCAGAGGTGTTCTATCAGATCGGCATTGATCGGCCCGAGGGCCACAGAGACGATTCCGCCCTGTTCCAGCTTTCGCTTTGCCCGATTGGGCCTCAGTTCCGCCACTTTGATCAGCCTCGCTGCCCGCAAAATCGCCCCAGCCGATGCCGGGGCACTTGGGCGGCGCAATTATACTCAACGCATGACCCACCCGCGAGCCGATTTGAACTATTGTCAGGCGTGCGGCGCGGAGCTGTCGAGAAAGCTTGTGGAGGGCATCGAACGACCCTTCTGCGAGCGGTGCGGTCGCACATACTTTCTGGACCCCAAGGTCGCCGTGGTGGTCGTCACCTCCGAGAAGGACATGGTGCTGATGGTCCGCCGCGGCGTCCAGCCGGCGCTCGGTGAATGGAGCTTTCCATCCGGCTATGTCGACCGTGGCGAGGCGGTCGAGGACGCGGCGAGGCGGGAGGTACTTGAGGAGACGGGCCTGGAGGTACAGCTGACCAGACTGGTCGGCGTCTACTCCCGCGCGGGGAGCCCGATCATCCTGGTCGTTTTCGACGGAGTCATCACCGGGGGTGTGCCAAGGCCCGGGCACGACGTCCAAGAGGTGCGCCGATTCCACAAGTACGGCCTTCCAGGACTTCCCTTCCCGCACGATGTCAGCATACTGGCCGACTGGAGCGCCGGCCTGGGGCGCGATCTCTAACCCGTCCGCTTTCCATGGAGCCGGACCAGGTGCATCAGGAGTTATGATATAAGGTATCGCTTGAGGCTCCCACATCTTGCATATCTCCCGTGGATGGATAGAAGCCAGACCCCCGGCACCGGAGGGGAGCCGGGACGTTGAGTTGTCATCAAGACAACTTAGCGGAGGAGGTGATCCCAGATGACCGGGAGACGGGAGCTGGCAATATTCCTGGTGCCTGCGGCCGTCCTCGTCCTCGTAGTGGTCGGCGTCGTCGCCTTGCTGATCGTCAGATCGGGTGAAGCGGCCCAGCCCACGGTAGGTTTGACAGCCGTGGCCACTCTGGAATCACCGGCCGGCGAGTACATGGGAACCGTCACGTTTAGGCAGGCCGCCTCCGGGGTCTTGATCATGGCCGACGTGAAGGGGCTGGCCCCGGGCGGCCACGCGTTCATAATCCATGAGACCGGCTCGTGCACACCTCACTTCAGTGCCGCCGGCGGCCACTTCAACCCGGCTGATACGGAGCATGGCTTTGTCCATTCGAGCTGGAAGGGCGGCGATTCGGGTCAGGGACACAGCGGCGACCTGCCCAACATCTACGCCGCCTCTGACGGTTCTGCTCGAGCCGACTTTTTTACCTCTGGTATCACCTTGGAGATGGGCCCGGGCCATTCCGTTTTCGACGCTGACGGGTCGGCCATCATCGTGCACGAGAATCCGGATGCATACGGAGAAGAGGAGACGGATACCGGTACCCGTCTAGCCTGCGGGGTCATCAGGGGCACCTAGAAGTTCCCCCCGGCGTCGGACGGAGTGGGAAGCGATAAGGCCCACCGGATGGGAGAAAGAGCAACGGCATGCGTCTTAAGGCCACGGGCTACTCACCGCTGAGCACCCGCGGCGAATGGGCCTCGTTCCGGCATCTGGTCACCGACACACCTTCAGAGGCAGCCGGTAGCCGCCCAGGCAGACACCTGCGCCGGCACCAGCCGAATCACGAGGGCGTCATCCCCGAGTAGGGTCCGGTACTGCTCGTATTTCGCCCGGAGGGCCCGCACGGCCCTCCTCCTCTCGTCCTCACAATCCACGACCGAGGCAGTAGCCCGTACCAGCAGGTAGGACAGGTTGTCCCACTCCTCCTCGTAGTGATCTATCAGCAGCGCGACCTGCGGGTTCTGAGATATATTCCTTACCCGCCGTAGCCCGGTGGGGGACGCAGCCTTGGGCTTAAGGTCGATCGCGGTGTAAAGGCGGCCCTGCTCGTAGGTGAAGCAGACCGGCACTATGTGCGGGCGACCGCGTTCGTCAGCCGTGGCCAGCCGTGCCACCCTGGCACGTACCAAGTATCGTTCCTGCTCGGGTGTGATAGTCATCTAGGTTTGCTATCAGGGCCCTGTGGCTGATCTATCCGTAGGGAATTATCACTGAAGGCACGTCCGTCTCGGAGGTTCCAACCATGCGGCGCTCGTGGGACGGTCATGGAAGGACTGAATGGCAGCGTTCCGAGATGTAATTGCAGGAGGTTACGCCGGCCCGACCCCGTAAGAGGGGCCTCTGAGCCAATGGGTGTGCCCTTGCCCGGGCTGTTAGCGCTAAGCCGGCTGCCAGATGCGCCGGCCGTCCGAGCGCACGAACGAGCCGTACCCAGGGGCCGGGAAGTGGCCGGATTGCACGACCACGGCCCCCTCCTCCAGCTCGTCGAGTACTTTGTGTCGGGTCGTGCGAGCAAGGTCGGGATCGACGTCGAACGCGGGGCTCCAGTTCGCGTAGTGCGCCTGCGCGGGGCTGTGAGCGACATCTCCGAGCACAAAGCCTCGCTGTCCCTTCGAGGAGATCGAGACAGAGATGTGGCCCGGCGTGTGACCGGGCGTGGGAACGGTCTTAAGCTCCGGTGTCACATCGTATTCGCCATCGATAAGGTCGAGCACGCGCGCCTCATCGAGCGGAACAACGCTCTCGGTGATGTGGGGCGCATTCTCGATCACGCCGGGGCTGGTCCAGTATTCCCAGTCACTCTTGGGAACCAGATATCGAGCATTGGGAAACGTGGGGCTCCCGTCAGTGAGATTCCAGCCCACGTGATCAGGGTGCAGGTGAGTGGTCACGACCAGGTCGACGGCTTCCCGATCTATTCCCTTAGCCGTCATGTCGCCGAGCAGGGCTCCGTCGGGGCCGTTCATTCCCGTGTCGATGACCACCAGCCTGCCCGAGGAGCGAAGCGCCACCGAGCCGAAGCGGGGATGTATGAGGTCACCGTCGAGCAGTTCCGGGTACTCCGACCTCCAGATGTCGATCGCACTTGCCGGAAAGACGTCGGTGGCCACACCCTCCCCCTGACCGTCGGTCAGCGAGACCATCTCCACGTCTCCCACTTTGGCCCGGTAATCGCCCATTTGATCCCCCCGAAGGGGCGTCCATTCTATACTGGTCTCCGATGTCCGTCGACGCGGACGGCGAACCCTAGCACAGGAGCAACAAGACTCGCATGCATCCCTTCGGAGACGGCGCTGTCCGGCTCACAAGCCTGGCCTCATGCGCTGGTTGAGCGTCCAAGTTCAGTCCTGAAGACCTGGCGCAGGTGCTGCGCCAGCTGCCACCGGTAAGCGATCCCGACCTGCTAGTAGGCTTGTCGACGAGCGACGACGCCGCCGTCTATCGCCTGCGGCCGGACCTAGCCCTGGTCCAGACCGTCGACTTTTTCCCGCCCATAGTCGACGATCCGTTTTCCTTTGGAGAGATAGCGGTTGCCAACGCCCTCAGCGACGTGTACGCGATGGGAGGCACTCCCCTCCTAGGGCTTAACGTGGTCGCGTTCCCGGCCGACCATCCCAAGGAGGTGCTATCCGAGATACTGAGTGGCGGCGCTTCCAAGGCCGGAGAGGCCGGCGTGCTGATCGTGGGCGGACACACGGTGGATGACAGGGAACCCAAGTACGGCCTGGCGGTGACGGGCACGGTGACGCCGGGCCGACAGATCACCAATGCCGGGGCCCGGTCGGGTGATGTCCTTGTTCTCACAAAGCCCATCGGCACCGGCGTCATCACGACCGCCGGCAAGGCCGAGGCAGTCGACGCTTCGGTACTTTCCGGTGCCGTGGACACCATGAGAGCGCTAAACGCCGGCGCTTCCCGGGCGATGGTCGCATCGCGCGCGCATGCGTGCTCCGACGTGACCGGCTTCGGCCTCGTCGGACACCTTCGCGAGGTGGCACAGGCCAGTGGTCTTACGGGACGCATCGAGTCGGCCGCCGTGCCCCTGCTGGCCGGGGCCAGAGAGCTCGCTGAAGCCGGGTACGCGCCTGGCGGCTCGCTCCGCAACCTGGAGTCGGTCGATCCCTCAACCGCGTGGGCCGACGCGGTTGATCCCACGATGAGGCAGCTTCTCGCCGACGCCCAGACTTCCGGAGGGTTGCTGATTGCGATCGCGCCGGCGAACCTGGAGGAGCTGGCGGCCAACCTTGAGAGAGAGGGTGTGACCGAATGGGCGGCTATAGGCGAGGTAGTCGACCACGGCGACGGGGACCCGTGGGTGATCGTGGATTGACTCTCTCTGCTGCACGGGCAAAGTACGTCGCACGGCCCCGTGTCGAATGATCCAATGGCTAGCTCTGGCGGAGGATCGGCCCGCGTGCTCGTTCGAGACCGAATAGCGGGACTGGTCACCACGGCCCTTATGCAGGCGCAGGCGGATGGCGAGCTGCCCGCGCAGCCTGCGGCCGATCCGGCAGTGGTAGTTGTAGAGCGACCCCAGAAGCCGGAGCACGGCGACTACGCGTCCAATGTTGCCCTGCGCATGGCAAAGCGATTGGGCGTGCCGCCCATGACAATCGCGTCGGCAATAGCTTCCCGGGTCGCCGAGCCCGGCCTGATCGCCTCGGCCTCGGTAGCCAAGCCCGGCTTTGTCAATCTGGCGCTGGAACCGACCTGGCTGACCTCCCAGGTCGATCAGATACGGGCCGTCGGCGACTCCTTTGGCCGGGTCGACACCGGTGGGGGCCGACGTGTGCAGGTTGAGTTCGTAAGCGTAAACCCCACCGGACCTCTTCACATCGGCCACGCCCGCGGCGCCGTCATCGGGAGCGGTCTGGCGGCCATACTCGAGGCTGCCGGCTACCACGTCGACCGCGAATACTACGTCAACGACGCGGGAAGCCAGATGGACCTTTTCGCCCGGAGCGTCTACTCCCGGTACATGCAGGGACTTGGCAGGAACGTGCCCGTACCTGCGGATGGCTACAGGGGCGAGTATGTCGACGATGTGGCCGGGGAGATCGCCACCGAGCATGGCGACCGCCTTGGTGAGATGGATGCTGAGCTGGCAATAGCCCGGATGCGCTATCTCGGCCTGGAGAAGATGCTGAGGTCCATCCGCGAGGACCTCGATTCGGTGCGCGTGTCGATGGACGTGTGGTTCAGCGAGACCTCCCTGTACGACGACGGCAGCTACGAGACGGTAAAGGGGATGCTCGAGGACAGGGGCCTTCTATCGAGACGGGACGGCGCGCTGTGGTTCACATCCACTGCTCTCGGGGAAGACAAGGACAACGTGGTCGAAAGGTCCAGCGGCGAACCCACCTACTTCGCCTCGGACATTGCATACCACTACGACAAGTTCGTGCGGCGGGGCTTTGACTCGGTGGTCGACGTGTGGGGCGCCGACCATCAGGGCCACATACCGCGCATGAAGGCCGTGGTCTCTGCACTGGACATCGATCCGGCACGCCTCCAGTTCATGATCACCCAGATGGTCAAGCTCAGGCGAGGCACCGAAGCCGTCAAGGTCTCGAAGCGCTCGGGCGAGCTCATAACCCTGCGGGAGTTCGTCGACGAGGTCGGAGCGGACGCCTGCCGGTTCTTTTTCCTATCCCGCTCCCCCGACAGTCAGATGGAGTTCGACATCGAGCTGGCCAAGCGCGAGTCCTCCGACAACCCCGTCTACTACGTCCAGTATGCGCATGCCCGCATCTCAGGCATCCTTCGATTGGCCGGCGAGAGGGGGATCGAATACGCGGACGGGGACATCTCTTTGCTCGGGCACGAGTCCGAGCTTGCGCTCATACGCAAGATTCTGGAGCTACCCGAACTCGTGGACCTGATGGCGGCGCGGCTGGAGCCGCACCACCTCCCGCACTACGCGGGCGAGCTGGCGACGGCGTTTCACTGGTTCTATCAGCAGTGCAGGGTTGTCTCCTCAGAGCCCGGATCCGAAGGGACGACCAAGGCGCGCCTCAAGCTGGTCGAGGCTTCTCGGATCGCCCTGGCACGGTGCCTGACCCTGATGAGCGTCGACGCGCCGGAGCGGATGTAGCAGGGGCTATCGCCCCTCCCCGACGGGGGCAGGTCCTAGGTCGGCTGTGGTGAACCCAAGCCCTCGGCCCCGTACATGGCGGTATTGCGGACGTATATGTCTCGGTAGCCCCGTATGCGGGCCACATCGTCGTCGCGGACCTCGCGCCTGACGCGGGCGGGTAGACCGGCGACCACCGACCGCGGTGGTATGTCCATCCCATCGACAACCATTGCGCCGGAGGCCACCAGGCTGTCTTCGCCAACCAGCACGCCGTCGTTGACGATGCACCCGTTGCCAAGCAGCACGCGATCTCCTATCACGCGCCCGTGGCAGAGCACCCGGTGGCCGATCACGACATCGTCACCGATCTCAACGTCGGCGTCTCCATGGACAACCGAGTTGTCCTGGATGCAGGTGTTCTTTCCGATCACGACCGTGCCCGAATCGCCCCTTATAACGGTGCCCGGCCACACGCTCGATCCCTCACCTATCTCCACATCGCCAACCACGTAGGCGAATTCGCTGACGAAGGCCCCGGGGTGGACCCTGGGCGTCTTTCCATTGATGCTACGAATCATCTGTCGTGTTCCTTCGCTCGCATTACATTTCCCGGAGACCGCCGCGCGGCAGATCCGGCGCCTACGGACGGACCGCGGAGACGGCCGCCAGCGGCCTGAATTGAACGTCCGCAGCACGCCCTTGTCAATGCCCAGCCCGCCCGTTCCGCCCGTCGCGGGTCACCCGCATGCGCGTAGTCTGAGGCTTGCTGGCTGCGCCTCTCTGGCGATGGGCCGTGCTATTCTGAAACATGGACCCGCGCCAGGTACGAAAGCGGCCGTGTGCTGCGGGACCTTCGAGTAACGTGGTGACTACTGCGCCCTCCCATCCAAGGTCTATCCCGGCCCTTCGACTTGCCCTCGCGGCGATCGTCGTCCTGGCGGCTCTGCTCGCCGCGCTGACCGTGGCCTGTTCTGACGAGTCAACCGACGCCACCGGTGCGGAATCTCCGACGGCGGCCCCCGTCGACGGGGACCCCTCACCCGTCGCGGCCGAGACACCTGCGGACTCCGGGCAGGCGGCCGGGGACGTTGCGGTCGAGGGCGATGATGAGACGGCCAGCGTTGAGGAGAATGAAGGGCCGGCTGTGGACGTCCTCTTCGACTACCTGCAGGCCGTCGGCCTGCTCAACGCAGGCATGTACAAGGAGGCTGTGGGACGCTACAACGTCGTCTTGCGCATCCACCCGGACCTGTACCTTGCCTACCGCGGCCGGGCGCTCGCCTACTACAACGAGGACCTGTTCGACCTCGCGCTTGAGGACTTTGACAGAGCGATCGAGATAAAGCCCGACTACGCCGAGGCGCTGCGCGACCGGGGCGTGATGATGGCCAACCAAGGCCGCCACAGAGAGGCCCGCAGGGATCTCGAAAGGGCTGTGGAAATCTACCGCGAAAAGGGTGACCTGGTCGGGATGTCCGAGGCGCTCACACAGCTTCAGCGCCTGCCTGGCGGCTAACTCTCGACATCACCTCTCTGGGTGTCAGCACGGGGCGGGCAGGGTTGAGAGAACTCTCCCTGTCGGTCAGGACCGGCGGCGACCGATCAGCCTAGCGACGCGCTCGTAGTCCTGAGCCGCCCCCTCCCTGTCACCCAGGGCCCATCTGGCCATCGCGCGGTGGTTGTAGGCGAACCAGTAGCCCGGATCGATCTCGATTGCCGTTGTGAAGTCGGCGACGGCGGCCTCGTAGTCGTAGGCATCGGACCGCGTCATCCCGCGGTTGTTGAAGGCCTCCCGATACTCCGGGGACAGCTCGATGGCCTTGTCAAAGTCGGCAATGGCCTCCTCCGGTCGCTGGAGCCTGCGGTAGGCGACTCCCCGGTTGTTGTAGGCCATAGGGTCGGCAGGCTCCAGCTCGATCGCAATAGTCAGGTCCCGAACCGCCTCTTCGAAGTTGCCTCCGTCCAGATAGTGACTCCCGCGCATCATGTAGGCCCTTCTGTCCCTCGGGTCCCTTTCTATGGCGGCCGTCATCTCCAGGACCACGTTAGATACATAGTCGCGGTCACTGATGCGGCTCTTGTTGACGTCGTCGATCTCGTTCAAGGTCACTCCTGTAAGATGTTACCGAATCAAGCAAGGGGGCTATTCGATGGTCAACCCGGTCGATCCCAACAGGATTCTGCTGACTGGCGAGAATTCATTCATACGACTGAAGGATGAGGAGGGAGGCCCCGATACGACGCGCGCCAGCCACTGGCGGATACTCAGGTCCCCCGGGGGTCCCGGCCACGTCCTTTTCCTGCAGAGCGATCTCATCGACAACGAGGTGCGCATCTACACCGACAACATCGCCATGACCCGCTGGCTGCAGTCGGAGATCGAGTCGGTGCTCTACCCGGCCTTCGCGGACGAATCGATCCCCGTGGTCGACTCCGAGTTCGGCAAGTCGGGCGATGGAGTGAACTGGTGGACTGAATCTGTGGACTCCCTGGATGAATCGCTGGTGTTGACCTGGTACGACATCGGTGAGCCGTTCATGCTGAGCGTGGCCCCGGGTGGGA
Organism: Dehalococcoidia bacterium; assembly: GCA_965207145.1. GTDB lineage: Bacteria > Chloroflexota > Dehalococcoidia > Lucifugimonadales > UBA2962 > CAUZIR01. The sequence continues at coordinate 3,032,443 of OZ242262.1, forward strand.
TGGAAGGTAACCCCCACGGTGTCTACTCGTGCCTAATTCCCTGCGAGCGCGCGCAGCTCACCCTCAACGGTGAGGCCGCGGCGGGCAGTCCATTCCCCGAGATGCTTGGTAGCCTCCAGACCAGCACAGCCTGCCTCGCCTGGTCCGAGACCTGGACCCACCCGCGCTGATGCGCTGAAGAAGGGGCGGCATCCCTCCACCCCGCAAAACCCAGGTTGCAGTAGCGCGCCCCGCCCGGGGACGCTCGTTCCTCGTCGCGGGAGCCGCCGCCGGGTCGGCTGCGCTCTCGGATCACTTCTGGAAGACGGCTATCTCCGCCTTGTAGCCAAGGTCCAGCGAGCCCGCGCTCTCTGCGTCGGGCAGCGGTTCCAGAGAGGCGAGAGCAACGAAGTACGCCCCTCCGGGAGTACCAATCGTGGGATCGACCTGGTCGCCCTCAAGTGTGAGGGAGAGTTCCCCGACGTCCTGACCGAACCAGGCGATGTGGACCTTGATGGTCGCCTGGCCGGCGCTCGGGCACTCCGCATCGAGCGGACAGCGCGAGTCTTCAACCACTTCAAGGAAGGTGACGGTCAATCCATCGCCCTTTGACGGGCTCGCCATGCGCTCGCCCACATCCAGGCGAACAAGGGTGCCCAGGGAAGCGACCGTGACCTCCTCGCCATCCACCGCATCGATGACCTCTCCTGAGAATGCGAACTGCGATGCGTCCCTGCCGCTGGTTCGTGAGCCGCCGACGGGGGTTGGCGTGGCCTGCTCTTCGGCGACGGCCTCGGCCGGCTCTACTCCCACCAGGGTCGATTCGGAGCCGCGGACACCAGTTGCGCACGCACCTTCAGACGCGAAGGCGCCGTGGGTAAAGACCTCCGCGTTGATGGTCACGCTATCCGTGCTCTGACCCCCTACGACCAGGACACTACCATCGGCAAGGACAGTCGCAGTATGCCTGTAGCGCGTCTCCTCCATCGAGCCGGCGTCATACCAGGTGTCGGTGGCGGGATCGTAGATCTCCGCGGTGGCCTTGTTTCCCAGGCTACCGATCACCAGGACTCGCCCGTCAGTAAGTACCGTAGCCGTGTGCTCGGCCCTGCCCTCGGCCATCTCCCCGGCGGGCGACCACTCCCCGGTCTTCGGGTCATAGATCTCGGCAGTCTGGCGGAGCTGGGAGTCAACGTCCGGGACCGGCTCTCCCTTCCCTCCGGCCACGAGTACCCGGCCATCGGACAGGAGGGTCGCCGTGTGAAGGATGCGGGGAAGGCGCATCGAGCCGGCCTGTGTCCACGTGTCCGCCGAGGGGTCGTAGATCTCGGCGGTGGCTAAGAACGGTCCCTCGGGCTTGCCACCTCCCGCCACCAGCACCCTCCCGTCCTGGAGGAGAGTGGCGGTGTGAATCGAGCGGGCCTGGCTCATCTGCGCGGCCTCCGTCCACTCGCCGCTGGCCGGATCGAATATCTCCGTGGAATTCTGCTCGCGCAGGTTCTTGTTCTTGCCGCCCGTGTACAGAACGCGTCCGTCGTTCAGCAGCACCGCCGCACCGCGCTCCCTGCCGGTGGACATCTTGCCTGACGCCGACCACTCGCCCGTCCCCGGGTCGCGTACCTCCGTCGCCTTGGGTGGCTCCAGCTGCACGTCCGTTCCACCCGCCGACAGGATGCTGCCATCGCCGAGGTTGATGAGGGTGAAGAACTCTCGCTCCTGGTCCATGTCTCCGGACGGGCTCCACCGGCCGGTCGCCGGATCGTAGATCTCGGAATGGGGGAACAGCCGCGGCCATCGGGCTCCTCCCTTACCCCTTCCACCGACCACCAGCACCATGCCATCCTCGAGCAGCAGGGCCGAATGCGATGATCTCTCGTTCGCCATTATCGTCTCGAGCCGGGCAAATTCCCCGAATGTCTCGCAGTCCGCCTGCTCGACCACCTGCTCGATCTGGCCGCCGGCATCACCGGGCGGCCGATCCTCGTCGACCGGCTGGTTGGAGCAAGCGGCGACCAGGGCCGCCGCCGCGGCAATGATAAGAGCTATGGTTCCTTTCAAATCTTCCCCCAGGTCTATCTCGCGCCGGCCGTCACGTTGAGCAGCGCCCTCAAGGCGTCGCCGGTTTCCGACCGAGAAGGATATCAGCAGCCCCGGGGTGAACGCTCCCCATCACGCAAAGGCCTCACCGACCACGTTGGGGAACGCCAGAGGGGTGCCAAATCGAATGCTGAAGCGCTCCACCGTGACGGCGGTGAAACCGGCCTGACTCACCGCCGCCTCAACGTCCCGGTCCAGGTGGCATCCGGCCACGAGACGCTTCCACACCGGGTTGAGACCGGCCTGAAGGGCCCTTCCCGCATTCCCCCTGGCAACGACATGCTCGTAGAACACGAACCGGCCGCCGGGCCGCAGCACGCGCCTTATTTCGGCGGCGACCGCGTCGATATCGGCGACCGAGCACAGCACCAGCGTCGTAAGCACCGTGTCGAAGCTTCCATCCGGGAACGGCATCTGCTCCCCGGTTTCCTCAACGACGTCGATTTGACGGCCCAGTTTGGTCGCACGGCGCCGCAGGCGACGCGCCATGTGGGGGTTCGGTTCCAGGAATGTCAGCCTCGCCTGCGGAGGGAAGAAACGCAGATTCGAGCCCGTTCCGCCACCGACCTCGAGCACCTGACCACTGACAGTGCCCGCCGTGGCCCGCCTGTAGCGCGCTATCCGCCACTCCACCGACGCGTTTAAGAGATCGTAGCCTGCGGCAAACAGCCACTGCTGAAAGGACATCGAACAAGTTTATCCGGTGCCGCCAGTCCCCGGCCCGGAGGCAGGCGGCGGCCGAACGTCGCAGGAGATACAATCAAGGTGTCAGGATCTCGGTCCTGCTCGGGAGACAAGATGGTATGAATGCCAATCGGGAAACGTTTGACGTAGTCATCGGGGGACAGGGTGCGGCGGCCTTCTCAGCCGGAATGTATGCGGCCCGTTACCAGATAAGGCCTCTGATAGTCGGATCTCAGTTCGGGGGCGAGACGGCCACCGGTGGCCTGATCGAAAACTACCCCGGATACCCCGAGATAGACGGCTTCGAACTGATGCTCAAGTTCCGCGAGCATGTCGAAAAGTACGGGGTTCCCATCGTTGACGACAAGCTCATCGAGGCGAGAAAGACCTCCGACGGCTTCGAGATCCTGGGCGAATCGGGAGATTCCTACAGGGGAAGGTCCCTGATCCTGGCGATCGGTCGCGAGCGGCGCTCCCTTTGGCTTGAGCACGAGGTGGAATGGACTGGGCGAGGCGTGTCCTATTGCTCGACCTGTGATGCGCCACTTCACCGGGGCAATACCGTCGCCGTCGTCGGGGGCGGGGATTCCGCCGTGAAGGGCGCGGTACTGATCAGCAAGTACGCCGAGAAGGTCTTCATAATCTACCGCCGCGATCGTTTCACCCGTCCGGAAGCCGTCAACCTGAGCCAGCTAGACGAGGCCGATAACGTAGAGCGGGTCTTTGAGACAAATGTCGTGGAGTTGATCGGCAGCGACGAGACCGGCCTTCAGGCCATTCGGCTCGACCGCCCTCACCGCGGAAGCGACGTCCTCGAGGTGGACGGCCTGTTCATCGAGATAGGCGCGGACCCCCGCAAGGACCTTGCGGTGCAGCTGGGCGCCAGCATCAATGACCTGGACGAGGTCATAGTCGACAAGTACATGCAGACTAACGTGCCCGGACTGCTCGCGGCCGGCGACCTGACCGACGCTTCGGGCGACCTCAAGCAGACCATAACCGCCGCCGCGCAGGGCTCGCTTGCGGCAACGGCCGCTTACGAGTATGTCTCGCGGCTAAAGGCGGCCGCGGTAACCACCTAGCCCAACCCGGTCGCTGCGGGAACCCGGCTTCATCGGGCGGGCCGACAGGCTCAGCCCGCGGATCAGTTGTGGCAGCCCCGACCCGGTATCGAGATAACCTGCTCTACGACGCCGTCTCGCACGGCGATGTAGTTGTCGTAACGGTTGACGGTCAGGTCCTGCTGGGGGCTCCTGAGCTGGAACTTGTCTCCCACCGTGAGGGGCATTTCACCATCGGAGACGAGCGTGCAGAGCTCGTCGTGCATCTCCCCGAACGCCACGCCCGGGGGGCCGCCCTCGATGGCAGGGGCGCCCCGGCCGATCATGCATCCCATCGCCCGCATCCCGATATCCCCAATCGCAACGCCGGGCCTGGGGGCGCTAACAACCGTACCCAACACCTTGGCGGCGTAGCGGAAGTGACCCTCCATGTAGGGCAGGATCGTGCTCATGAGGGCGTACATGCCTCCCTCAACGTCGGTGATGCCAGGCACCTCCGGGGCCATGTCGTACGAGTACGTCTCTCCCGATGAGACCATCTCCACGTCTATGCCCTCCGCCCTGATGGCATCGGCTAGATCCATCGTCTGCCTGTAGTACCTGAGGGCCTCTGATCGGCGCTCATTCTCGTCCCTGGGAGGGGTTCGCATGGCCGAGTGGCTCATCACGCCCCTGAATTGAACACCGGGGAGACCGCTCGCCACCTTGGCCAGATGGACTCCGGCCTCGACGCTGCGGACCCCGGCCCGGCCCATATTGGTGTCCACCTCGATCGCCACTCCGACCGTGGCGTTCTCCTCGGCGGCTACCTGGGAGATGTCACGGAGGTTCTCCTCCGAGTCGATGCAGATCGTCACCTGCGCCCGCTTGCACAGCGCGGCCACCCGCCTGATCTTGTCGGCGGTCACGATCTGGTTGGGTATCAGCACGTCGCCAATGCCGCCCTCCACCATCACCTCGGCCTCCGCGACCTTGGCAGAGCACACGCCCCCCATCGACCCGCCGATCCGCATCTGCATGTGCGCGACGAGCGGGCTCTTTACGTTCTTGGTGTGTTCCCTGAGCTTTACGTCCGTGTCACGGTAGACATCGGCTATGCGCCGAAAGTTGTGCTCCAGGGCCTCCAGGTCCAGAAGCAGGCACGGCGTGTCGAGATCGTCGATGCGGGTGCCGATCGGTGGTCTGTAAAGGTCCACGTTGCCTCCTGTTGCCCCTAGCGGTACCTGCCGCGGGCGGCGACCTCGAAAATCCCCTCGAGGCGTCCGTCCCTGGCGGCCATGATGTAGTCGAAGTGGTTGGCGGTCACCCCTATCTCGTATGGCACGAACCAAACCTTGTCGCCGATACCGACCTCCACGGTCGAGTCGGTCAGGTCAAGGTTAAAGTGCTCGGCGCTCAGGTAGGTCACCGTGGCCCCGGGCACGTTCGCGGCCCTGGGCAGCCCCGTGTCATTGCCATTGGTCTTCATGCCAGCGTCACCCACAGCCACCCCCTCCACGGGGGTGCTGACCACCGTCCCCAGCACCATCGCCGCCGGCTCGATATCCCCGCGGACTCCCTCGTACTTAACGTCGCCCAGCGCATACGTCCCGGCAACGACCTCGGTAACGCCTTCCGCACACCCTGCGGCCTCGTAGTCAGCGGTCGATCCAACGGCGACCGTCGCGGTCGAAAGACCTGCCGCCGCCATCGCCTCGCGCGCCTCAACGACCCGCTCAAGAGCGGCTGCGCCGTCATTGCCCGCCGTGCTCGGGCCCGCGTAGGACGTCAGTCCCTTCAGCTGCACTCCGGGCAGCTCGGATATCTTCTTGGCCAGGCCGACGGCGGCGTCACTCGACGCCACACCGGTCAAGCCCAGCCCGGTATCGAGTTCTACTAGAAGGCCGACCTCGACGCCCCTAGCGGCGGCGGCCGTGGAGATGTCGGATACGTTGTCCTCGCTGTCGACGGCGATTGACACGGTCGCGCGGCCGGCCAGCGCACACAGCGCCGCGATCTTTGGTGCGGTCACCGCCTTGCCGGTGATCATCACGTCCCATATGCCGGCATCCACGAAGGCCTCGGCCTGGCCCACTGTGCCCGCGGCCACGCCGCCGGCATGTCCATCCACGGCGAGCTGGTGATGGGCCAAAGTGGGACACCTGTGGGTACCGACGAACGGGCGGACCTTGGTCCTGCGGCCCGCGAAAAATGAGTGCACCGCCTCGACATTGGCCCTAAACCTGTCCAGATCGACGACGAGGGCGGGCGTGTCGAGCTCTTCCACTGGGGTGCCGATGGGCTTGAGTATGGGACGTTCCATGCCTGTCTCCGTCGGGTTTCACGGAGATTAACATACGGGCCACCGTGGTACCATCGTGCCCTATGGGACGCCAAGGACGGTCCATCTTTCCCGCCAGGCAGACCCCCGGAAAGGGAGACCTTTCGGAAGGCGAGTACGTTGCTGCCGTAGAGGCCGGTCTTGTCGACCGCAAGCGGGTCCTGGCGTCTCTGGACCTGCGCCGGGGGATCCAGAGCAACGGGAGCGTGGGCCCGGAATCCCTGGTTCTGACCGAGTCCCACATAGTTCACGTCTCGGTGGGCACCCGGCAGAGGAATGCCTCGATGGTGTCCGTGAGGGACGTGTCGGTGGCCAGGGTCGAGTCGGAGCGGCGCGGGCCCGGCGAGTACGTCTGGGGAGCACTGGCGGTCGTCCTGGGGTTCCTGCTCTGGCGCGTGATCGAGCACCCAGTAGCCTCCATCGCGGTCGGCATCGCAGTCGCCGCGTTGGGAGTTTACCTGATTGCAGACAAGGCATTTAGACCCGCCACCGGCGTGGTGGTGCTTCTATCGGAAGACAGCCAGCAGCTTCGATATGACCTGCGGGGCGGCAAGGCGACGGCGGACGTTTACGAGTTCATATCTCGAATCTACGAACGCAAGGCCGAGATCGCCAGCTCCGGCCAGTTCCCTGCCGGGTCCAGGCGCAGGGGCGAGGGCCGCGGCAGATATTCCAACAGGGTTACACGTTCCTGACGCGCGAGGCCCCCACGGCGAGACCGGGGATGACGTCCATGTCCCATTCCTGGAGTTTGGCTGCATGCTGCCTATCGCCTTCCGTGGAGTAGAAGGCCGCCGCCGCGATCATCGCCCCGTTGTCCGTGCAAAGTGACGGTCGCGGCATAAGCACGGGCAGGCTTGCTCGCGAGGTCATCTCCTTCCTCAGCGCCGCGTTTGCGGCAACCCCTCCGCACACTATGATCCCCCTTGCTCCGAACTCGTCGGCGGCGGCGATGGTGCGATCTACGAGCGAGTCGACTACAGCTTCCTGAAAGGCTGCCGCGATCTCCCGCACGATACTCTCGCGCTCCGATGTACGGCTCTCGGGGTCTCCGTCGATTACGCCGCGCTTTCTGGCGCGGTGCAGGACCGCGGTCTTGAGCCCGCTGTAGCTAAAGTCGCGTGAGCCCTTCAGCCTCGGACGCGTAAAGGGCTCTTCGGTCCCCCGAGCCTGAGCCGCAACCGCCTGTATGGCCGGTCCCCCCGGATATCCCAGTCCCAGCAGCCTGGCCGCCTTGTCAAAGGCCTCCCCGGCCGCATCGTCGCGGGTTCGCCCGACCAGCTCAAAGCGGCCGTGGGCAGACATCAGAGCCAGGTCGGTGTGGCCCCCGGAGACGATCAGGCACATCAGGGGAAATCCTGGATCGGCGGCGGGATCGCGTTCCTCCAGCCAGGTGGCATAGACGTGCCCCTCCAGGTGGTTCATTCCCCACAGAGGGAGGTCGGCAGCAAGCGCCAGTCCCTTTGCAGCGTTGACCCCGACAAGCAGGGATCCCGCAAGCCCGGGCCCGCATGTCACCCCGATTCCGTCGATGGTCCCGAGCTCCGCTCCAGCATCCTCAAGCGCCTTTCTCACGACCCCCGTGATCGCAATTATGTGCTGACGGGAGGCGACCTCCGGGACGATTCCGCCGAAACGGGCATGCAGCTCGACCTGGGAGGCAACCACGTTGGAGCGGACAATCCTCCCGGACTCCACGACGGCCACCGCCGTCTCGTCACACGAAGTCTCTATACCCAGGATCTTCATCGGTCCTTCCCCGTGTTTTCTCGGTTTCGCATCCCCACCCGGCCGCTCCTCGCCTTGCACTACCCAATCCTATATCCTCCGCCCGGCCCGCCATGCGTCCGCCGGCGGAGAACATACCCGAAAGGACTGAAGATTGAAGATCTCCATATTCATCGGATCGGGATTCCCGACGCCGGGCCTCGAAGGGCTCGTCGAGACCTCGGTGCGAGCCGAATCGGACGGTTTCGACGGGGCGTGGTACGCACAGCTCTTCATGGAAGACGCCCTCACCACCATAAGCGTTGTGGGCGGAAGGACCAACCGAATCGAACTGGGGACAGCGGTAGTGCCGAGCTTTACCAGACATCCGTGGACCATGGCCCAACAGGCCCTGACGACCCAGGTTGCAACGGGCGGCCGGCTTGCCCTCGGTATCGGCCCGTCCCACAGGGTGACGATCGAGGGCAATTTCGGGCTGCGGTTTGAACGAATCGCCGAGCACACCGAGGAGTACGTCTCGGTCGTGCGGCAGCTCGTCGACAACGGTTCGGTGGAATTTGTCGGCAAGCACTATCGGGTGCGTGGCGAGATCGAGGTTGCCGGAGCGGCGCGTTTTCCGATCCTGATCTCGGCGCTGGGTCCTAGAATGCTCGATGTGGCCGGCAGGCTGGCGGACGGCACCGTGACCTGGATGGTCGGCAAGAGTGCCCTGGAGCGGCACATAGTCGCGCGAATTCACGCCGCGGCCGAGGGGTCCGGAAGGCCGGCTCCCAGGATCTGCGTCGGCATTCCGATAGCCGTCACCGACGACAGGGAAAAGGCGATCGAGCAGGCCGGCAGGCGGTTCGCCAGCTTTTCGCGGCTGCCGAGTTACCGAAAAATGCTCGACATCGAGGGGGCGGACGGCCCCGCCGATGTGGCGGTGGTCGGCAACGAGGCCGAGGTGGAGCGCCAGCTGCACGAGTACGCAGAGGCCGGAGCCACCGACATTCTCGCAATGATTTTCCCCGTGGGGCGCAGCCACGAGGCGTCCCGTGAGCGTACATGGTCCCTGCTCAGGTCCCTCATCGGACGCATCTAGCCGGCCGGTCGCCGGGCCGATTTCACAAGTGTTAGGCGGTGCGATTTCCGGAGCAGGCGCCTAGCTGAATTGGAGGCCGCCTGACGGGACCCGGGCTATCGGGCAGCCGACCTGATGGCGCCGATCCCTGCCGCTACGCCCGACGGGTGATTGAACACGGCAGATCCTGCAACTATCACGGTTGCGCCGGCCCTGCAGACATCCGGCGCGTTCGACGCCGATACCCCTCCGTCCACCTCCAGCTCGGCGCGTGATCCGGCCTCATCCAGCTCGCGCCTCGCACGCCTTATCTTGTCGAGCGAACCGGATATGAACTGCTGGCCCCCAAAGCCGGGGTTGACGCTCATGACCAACAGTAGATCGACATCGGAAACCAGCTCTGCCACGGCCGAGAACGGTGTGGCGGGATTGAGGGCAACACCCGCCCTGGCACCCCGATCCTTTATCTGGGCGACCGTTCGATGAAGGTGCACCACCGCCTCAGCATGGACGGTGACGTAGTCTGCTCCCGCGTCGACGAGGGCGGGAACGAGCGAGCTTGGATCCTGCGCCATCACGTGGACGTCGAACGGGATGTCGGTAAAGGACCTGAGGGCCTCTATGACCGGCGGTCCGAACGTCAGGTTGGGAACGAAACGTCCATCCATTACGTCAAGGTGGATCCAGTCGGCTCCCCCACGGGCAGCCTCGGCGACCTGCTCTCCCAGCCGGCCGAAGTCAGCCGACAGGACCGAAGGGGCGACCTTGACCGCCGTCACGAATCTCGACCTGCGGAGCCCATCGACCTGAGTCTGCGAAGGTAGGCGCCGATCTCCCCGGAATGCCTGCCGCCAACGGCTGAGGTTGACTCCTCTATCCCTGCCTCTATGGACCTGCGCGCGGTCACTATGGCCACCTCCACCTGAGACCGCGCGGTGCCCCCCTCGACCTTGCGGTCATCGATGGACGAGTCGGCATCTATACCGAGCACATCCCCTTCGAACAGCTCGGAGTAGCCTTTAAGCTCCTCCAGGGTCAGGTCCTTGATCGACCGGCCAGACGAGACGGCATCCCTGGACATGGAGGCCACAACTCCATGCGCCTGTCTGAAAGGCATCCGCTTTGCCACCAGGTAGTCGGCAAAGTCCGTCGCGAGCAGACTCGCAGTGTCCGCCGCGGCCCTCATGGCTCCGCGGTCGACCGTCATCGTTGCGACCATCTCGGCGCACACGTCGAGACAGGCCAGCAGCGTATCGACGCTGTCGAACAGTCCCTCCTTGTCCTCCTGGAGATCACGGTTGTAGGTCAGGGGTAGCCCCTTAAGGGTGGTGAGTAGCGCCATCAAATTGCCGTATACCCTGCCCGTCCGCCCGCGGGTCAACTCGGCATAGTCGGGGTTGCGTTTCTGCGGCATCATGCTGCTGCCCGTAGTGTGGGCATCGGCCAGGCGCACGAAGCCGAACTCCTCAGATGACCAGAGGATCAGCTCCTCGCTGAGGCGCGACAGATGCATCATGCAGGTTGCGGACGCGGCCAGAATGTCGACGACAAAGTCCCTGTCCGACACTGCGTCCATGCTGTTGGCGGAGATTCGACTGAAGCCGAGCTCGCTCGCCACCGAGCGCCGGTCGAGCGGATAGGGGGAACCCCCAATCGCACCGCTGCCCAGCGGCATCGAGTCCGCCATTTCGGCCGCCCGCTGAAACCGCTGGACGTCCCTGCCCAGCATCTCAAAGTAGGCGAGCAGGTGGTGGGCGAGGAGTACGGGCTGGCCCCGCTGAAGGTGCGTGTAACCCGGAAGAACCACGTCGGCATGTGCCTCGGCCGCGTCCACGATGATCTCCCTGAAACCGTGCAGGCCACCGAGTATCCCGGCGATCGCCTGTCGAGCGTACATCCGCATGTCCAGGGCGATCTGGTCATTGCGAGATCTGGCGGTGTGCAGCTTGCCGGCGGCCGACCCGATCTTTTCGGCCAGGCGGTTCTCGATATTCATGTGAAGATCCTCGAGCCCGGGCTTCCAGGGGAATTCGCCCGACGAGATCTCCTCCCTGATCTCCATCAACCCGTCCACGATCCGCCCCATTTCCTCCTCATCAATGATGCCCTGCCGGGCCAGCATTCGGACGTGCGCCATCGACCCGGCGATATCGTGCTCGTAGAGCCGCCGGTCGTAGTGGATCGACACCGTAAAGTCGGACGGTCCCTCTACCATGGCCTGGCCGACCTCAGCCCGCGTCCTGCCTGGTGGGTACCAGGAACTTGCGCCTGAGAGTGAGCACGGTCTCGTCCCGCTGGTTAATCCCCCGCGACTCCATGTAGACAATGCCCCTGTCCGCTCGGCTCGTGAGCGTTGTCTCAAGGATCCTGCTCTCGGCGTATATCGTGTCCCCGATGAACACGGGGGCATCATGCCTGACCGACTCGTACTCGAGGTTTGCCACGGCCCTGCCCGACGTGTCGGGCACGCTCATGCCGACAACCAGGCTCATCACCAGCGGTCCGACGACCAGAATTCGCCCGTGCTGGTGCTCCGACATGTAGTTCTCGTCGATGTGCAGCGGGTTGGTGTTCATCGTCAGCAGCGAGAACATGTGATTGTCCGCCTCGGTAATGGTCTTACCGGGCCAGTGGCGGTAGACGTCGCCCGGGGAGAAATCCTCGAAGTACCCGCCGAACGAGTCCCTCCCGTCCATGATCTTTCCCCCGCTCACGGTTCCGGCCTCGCTTCCAGCGGCCGAACGGGGACCCGCCTGAGGCTAGTTCGAAGGGAATTCATAACTCATACCTGTCCAGCAAACGTCGAGCGATGAGCAGCCTGAGCACCTCGTTGGTGCCCTCCCCCAGAATCATGAGGGGGGCGTCCCGGTAGTACCTTTCGATCGGCAGGTCCTTGATGTAGCCGTAGCCGCCATGGATCCGCATAGCATCCATGGTCACCTGCGAGCAGATCTCGCTGGAATAGTACTTGGCCATCCCGGACTCAAGGTCCGCCCGCTCGCCGCGGTCCTTCTTCTCCGCCGCGCTGTGGGTGAGGAGTCTGGCGGCCTGTATCTTCGTTCCCATGTCCGCGAGCGCAAGCTGGATGGCCTGATGCTCGGATATCGGCTTGCCAAACGTCTCGCGCTGTCGGCTGTAACGGGCGGCGGCGTCAAACGCCGCCTGTGCAACTCCCACGGCGCGGGCCGCCACGTTGATCCTTCCACTCTCGAGAGCCGACATGACCTGCCCGAAGCCCTTGCCTTCTACGCCTCCGACCAAATTGGAGGCGGGCACACGGGCTCGGTCGAAAATGAGCTCGCAGGTGTCGACGCCCCTGTAACCGAGCTTGTCGAGCTTGCGACCGACCGAGAAGCCCTGGGTCGGCTTTTCCACGATCAGGCAGCTCATGCCCCGGTGCGGGGGATCGGCGGAGGGGTCCGTCTTGGCCAGTACCGCAAAGCCCCCTCCGTGTTGTCCGTTTGTGATGAACATCTTGGAGCCGGTGACGATATAGTCATCGCCGTCGCGCGTCGCTATCGTCTGCAGCGCCTGCACGTCGGAGCCGCCGCCCGGCTCGGTTAACGCCAACCCGCCGCGCAGCTCGCCCGCGGCCATCGCGGGCAGCAATCGAGCCTTCTGCTCGCTGGTGCCGTGATCGACGATGACCTGAGCCATTACGTGGTGCGTGCCAATGGGGCCGGTCAGACTCATCCAGGCCTTGGCCAACTCCTCGAATATGATGGCGAAGGTCGTGTGATCCAGGCCCATGCCGCCGTAGCGCTCGGGGATGGTGATGCCGAACAGTCCGAGCGCCGCCATGCGGTCGACCAGCTCGGCGGGGTATCCGTCGTCGGGCTCCAGCAGTGCCGCCACCTGCTCGACGTCGCGCCTGGCGAAGTCGCGCACCAGGGCCACGATCTGGGCCCTGGTATCCACCGATGCAGCCGCCTTCACCGGATTGCTACCTCCTTCCGGCCAGGGGGAACTGTCTGCTGCCGTAATTCTTGGCAGCAACACCGTGTACCCTGAGGAATCCCTCGGCATCCAGGTGGTCGTAGTCCCCCTCCGCCTCCATGGACGAGTCATCGGTGTAAAGGGAGTGGGGCACGTGGCCGGCAGACTCGAATGAGACGGCTCCCTTGTACAGTCCCACCGTGATCTCTCCCGTGGCCAGTCGCGTCATCGGCTCAAGAGCGGCGAGCGCAGAGGTCGTCGCCACGTCGAACCAGTACCCCTCGTATATCTGGGTCGAGATCGTGGCCGACAGGTGCTCGTACAGAAGGCGCGCCCGCCGGTCCAGGATCATCTGGAGAAGATACTCGTAGCAGCGTCCCAGAAGCTCCATCCCAGGCGACTCGTAGATGCCCCTGGACTTGACTCCGACGAACCGGTTTTCCACGGTGTGAATTCCGATGCCCACCCCGTGCCGGCCACCCAGGCTGTTGGCCTCGGCGATTATCTCGGCAAGGCCCATCCCCCTGCCGCCTATGGCCACCGGCCTGCCCTCCTCCCAGCGGACGCGGACCGACTCGGCGGCATCCGGCGCGCTCGGTGCGAACACACCCATGCCCGGCTCAACAAAGGTCGGAGGAATGGACACGTCCTCCAGATCCCCCGCCTCGTGGGTGAGCCCCAGGAAGTTGGCGTCCGTCGAGTACCGCGACTCGCTCCTCGGCCTTATCGGCAGGGCGTTCTCCTCGCAGTAGTCGAGCATCTGCCGCCTGCCCGGGAAGGCCTCGACGAACTCGGGGTCGCGCCATGGCGCGTAGACCTGCAACCCTGGCGCCAGCATGTTTGCGCCGATCTGAAAGCGCACCTGGTCGTTACCCCGGCCGGTCGCACCGTGGAACAGCACGCCGATGTCCCTTTCCCGGAGCTCCGGCACGATGGCGGCGACGGTGACTGGTCGGGCTATGCCTGTGGTGTTCCAGTACCCCCCTTCATACCGCGCCTGGGCCTGCAACACCTTGAGCCCGGCCTCCGCCAGGGCCTCTCTGCCGTCGATCACGTCGGCCCTGGACGCCCCGCAGGCCAGCATTCGATCCGCGACGGCGGATAGATGCTCCTCGTCCGGCTGTCCCAGATCGACCGTAAAGGCCTGCACGTCAACGCCACGTTGGCTCAGCCAGTGGGTTACTGTGCAGCTGTCCAGACCGCCGGAGACCGCTCCTCCGAAGACCGTAATCCCGCGGTCGGCCAGTTCCCTCCAGTTCATGGCATCTCAGGCCTTCGACGCGTCGAGTGCCCGCTCGAACCTGTCGACCGCCTCGTCAACCTCCTCCCTGGTCACGGTCAGGGGAGGAAGCCACCGGACCAGGTTGGGCCGGGTCACGTTCAGCAGCAGGCCATTGTCGTTGCAGGACGGCAGCAGGGAGGCGGCGATATCGGCCGAGAACTCTACGCCGACTAGGCAGCCCATGCCTCTGACATTGGAGATTATCTCGTGCTTGGAACGCAGCCCATCGAGCCTGGACATCAGGTAGCTACCCACCTCGGCCGCGTTCTCCGGAACGTTGTTGTCGATCAGGTAGCGGGTCGAGGCGTTGGCGGCGGCGCAGGTAAGGGCGTTGCCTCCAAATGTCGAACCGTGATCGCCCGGCTCAAGAACGTCGGCCCGCTCGTTGCATAGAAATGCGCCGATGGGCACTCCGCCGCCCAGCCCCTTGGCCAGCGTTACGACGTCGGGCTCTACATCGAAGGCTTCGTATCCGAACAGCTTGCCCAGCCTACCCAGCCCGGTCGTCACCTCGTCCAGGATCAGCAAAAGGTCCCTCTCGTCGCACCAGGCCCGCACCCCGCTGAGGTAATCAGGCTCGGGGATATTGACGCCTCCCTCACTCTGGACTGGCTCCAACATCACGGCGACCGTGTCATCGCCTGTGGCCGCCTTGATCTGGTCAAGGTCTCCAAAGTCCACGTGCACGAATCCAACCGGCACCGGCGCCCACGCCTCCTGGTACTTTGGCTGAGCGGTCGCCGCCACCATGTTCATCGTTCGCCCGTGGAAAGAGTTGTTTGCCGTGATTATCTCTCCCGGGCCGTTCTTGTTTATGCGTCCCCACTTGCGCGCCAGCTTGACCGCGCCCTCGTTCGCCTCGGCCCCGCTGTTGCAGAAAAAGACCTTGTCCAGGACGCTGTTTTCTACCAGCACCTCGGCCAGCTCAAGCTGCGGAACGGTGAAGAACTGGTTCGAGGTCTGAAGCAGGGTACGCGCCTGGGAGGCAATCGCCTCGGCCATGGCATGGTTGGCGTGGCCGACGTTGTTGACCGCCCAGCCTGCCGTAAAGTCAAGATATTCCTTGCCCTGATCGTCCCACACGCGTGTCCCCTCGCCGCGCACGATCACCACGGGCTGCCTGTTGACGACATGCATGTAGTACTTGGACTCCATGGCCCTGTAGTCGGTCATCTGTTCACACTCCAGATCGCAATTTGAACGCAAGTATATTCCCGCACAGTCACGTGGGTGTCGATTCCCCGCCGCGCGGTGCGGACCGGCAGGGGGCCGGACCTAGCCTACACGGGTGCCGATCGAGCTTCCGCCCTGTCGATCACCCTCTGTCCAGGCGCTGTCGAGCAGCACGTGCGGTATACGGCCGTCGACGATGTGGGCCGTGGACACGGTCCTGAGGGCCGCAAGGCAGGCCTCGAGCTTGGGGATCATGCCCCCGGCTACGATTCGCGAGTCCATCAGTCCCCTAGCCTGCCTCTCCGTCAGCCTGGGTATCAGCCGCCTGGACGAGTCGAGTACCCCCGGCACGTCGGTCAGCATGATTAGCCGGTCGGCCCCGAGCGCAGCAGCGATCGCCCCGGCCGCAAGGTCTGCGTTGACGTTCAGCATGCCTGGCCCGGAGGCGCTCGCATTGAGCGCGACAGGCGCCACGACCGGGATGAGGCCGGCCGAGGCCAGATCGACGACGGTAGATGGGTCGACCGCGATCACCCTGCCTACGTGCCCCAGCTCGGGCGCATCGTTCTCGGCACGGAGGATGCCACCGTCGACACCCGAAAGACCGACGGCCCTTCCCCCGAGCGAGAGAATGTCTCCCACTATGGACTTGTTGACCAGGCCCGTCAGGACGGCTACCACGACGTCTAGAGTCCGTTCGTCGGTGACCCTGAGCCCACGTATGAACCTGGGCCTGATCCCCTGCCGCTCAAGCCACTCGGTGATTACCTTGCCGCCGCCGTGCACGATCACCGGCCTGACCCCCCGGCGCTGAAGGTCCACTATGTCGGCAAGGGTGGTGTCATTGGTCCCGAGCGTACTTCCGCCGATCTTCACGACCACCACGGGGCCGGTCCCCGACCCAGACTTCGGATCGGACAGGTCGGGATCGGCGCCGGCGTGCACGTGCGCGTCGTCGGAGGCTCCGGAGGACAGGGAAAGTGACAACCTGTGCTGCATCTCAGGTCGTGTACGCCGAGTTGAAGATGACGTACTCCTCGGTAAGGTCGCAGCCCCAGGCCCTCGCGGTCGCATCGCCTAGGTTGAGGTCGATGCCCAGCTGCACTTCCGGCGCGCCCATCGCGCTGACCACCGCATCCTTAAAGAACGAGATAGCCATGCCCTGATGCACGATCTGTATCTCGTTTATGAACATGTCGATCCTGGACTCGTCTATCGCTGCCCCACTCTTTCCCAGGGCCATCATCATCCTGCCCCAGTTGGGGTCCCTGCCGTGGAGCATCGCCTTTACGAGCATCGAGCCGGCGATCTCCCTGGCCGCCAGGCGCGCATCGTTAAGGGAGCCCGCCCCCCGCACTACTACCTCCATCAGCCGCTGCGCCCCCTCGGCGTCCCGGACCAGCTCCTTGGCCAGCTCCGTGCAGACGTGACCCAGCGCGGCCCTGAAGTCGTCCGCATCCGCCGTCCCTTCCGCGATCTCTGCGCCCCCCGCCACCCCGTTGGCCATGAGCAGCACCGTGTCGTTGGTGCTCTGGTCGCCGTCAACGTCGATCATGTTGAACGAGGCGTTGACTGCGGCCACGAGCGACTCCTGCAGGAACGCCTGCTGCACCGGGGCATCCGTGGACACGAAGCAGAGCATGGTCGCCATGTTGGGATGGATCATACCGACGCCCTTGGCCGCGCCCCCCACGGTTATCCTCCGCCCGCCGGAACCGCCCGACTGAAATGACACGGCGATTTCCTTGGAGCGCGTGTCTGTCGTCATTATTGCCCGCGCAAAATCGCCGCCGCCGCCCGCGCCGAGTTCAATGTTGCCGATGTTCTGGCGAATCAGCGCCATTGGCAATTCGACACCGATCACGCCGGTGCTGCACACCATCACCTGACCGGCATCGACGCCGAGGTGGCCGGCAGCCAAGGCGGCCATCTCGGTCGCGTCGGCCAACCCCTGCTCTCCAACGCAGCAGTTTGCACAGCCGCTGTTAGCAACCACCGCACGGGCCTTGCCGGACTTCGCCCGCGACCTGCTCAGGGTCACCGACGGAGAAACGACGGAATTGGTGGTGAATGTCGCAGCCAGGGCGGCAGGCCGCTCCGAAAAGAGTATGCCGAGATCGAGCACTCCTTCTTCCGGCGTCTTGAGGCCGGCATAGGTTCCGCCCGCAAGAAAGCCCATTGCGGAGGTCACTCCACCTCCCGGTATCAACTTAATTGTCGCCGTCACCCAAGGGTCTCCAATTCGGCCTAAAGCAGTCTACGTCCACACGGACGCAAAGATTGAGTATAGCATAGCGGGTCGCGGATCGAATACTCTGAGGCCGAGCCTGTTGGCGCGGAATCAGGACGGTGGCATGGTGCGCGGCTCTAGAGAGCGCACCCCGAGCTGCTCAGGGCAGGTCGACTTCGTAGAGCGCGGCGGCGTTGCGATAGGACACGTTGCGCGCCACCGACTCGGCCTGGACAGTTGACAGGCCGTCGGCCAACCACCCGTCTAGCACCCTGCCCAGGGCACGCCGATGCACAACGCCGGCCAGCCAGAAAAAGTCCGGGAGACCCGGCGCATCTGATCCGTACAGGACCTTCGTGGAGGGGGCGATGCTCAGAGCGTCCTCGTAGACCCTGTAAGCGTAGTGACCCGACACGGGCACGGTGTAGGAGAGGTCGAAATAGGCGTTGCCGTAGACATGTGCCAGATAGGCCGCCTCCCGGATGAAGGGAAAGCAGTGCAGCATCACAATGGGGGCACCGCCGAAGGCGGCATCCTCGAGCACCGGACGCAGCTGAAGCGGATTCGCGGCGATCATGTCGGCGTCGGTATCTCCGAACGCGGTGTGGAACTGCACCGGGATTCCCTGCTCCGACGCCATCTTGAGCGCGATGAGCGTCAGGTAGTCCTCCAGCGGCTTGTTCTCGATCCGGTAGCTCCCTCCGTCTGCCTCGTGGGCTCTCTTGTCCGCCTCGAACGCCGCGGAGGCCTGCTGGCGGGAGGTGGGCTGGATGGCGAGCCCGCTCCGATACGCCGATACGCTCTTTAGGCCGTACACCCGCTTCGAACGCAGATCGGAGAGCTCGTCGGTCAGGCTGTCGACGACCTGGCCCAGGCTGTCCGAACCGGTGACGAGGCGCTCGAAGATCAGTTCAAGGCGCCAGACCCGCCGCATCTGACAGCCGGTGTCGGCCAGCACGGCCTCCGTCTCATCGTAGCTCAGCGCCGCATCCACCGGGAAGCCGTGGTCCATGATCACGGCACCGGTATTGCTGCGGTCGAGCGTCAGGCGGGTTATCCCCTCGAGCCCCAGTTCCGAACGGGCCGACAGAATCTCCTCCTCCGGGCTTTCGGATGGGATGCCCAGCAGCTCGGTCATCAGGCGAAGCGAGGCCATGTAGCCGGCTGTGTGCTGGACGTGTCCGGCCATCATTGCCCGATCAGAGCTCTCGCTGTAGTAGCTGCGGTATGCTTCAGGCCCCAGATCCTGCTCCCTGTGCATGGGATGGCAGTGGTTGTCGATCAGCGGTATTGCGTCGAGTCTCATGTTCCGCTCGCCTTGTCTCCAGCATCACCCGGCCCCGATGGCGTGGGAGCAGGGCCAGGGATGAGGCCTTCTGACTTCAGCTCCGCCCACAGATCCGCCGGTATGGGAAGATCAACCATCTCTGCGTTCTCGATCGCCTCCCGGCGGCTGCGCGCGCCGGGCACCGTCGCCGCGACCGCCGGATGGGCCGTGCCGAACTGGAGCGCGGCCGCCTTGAGCGGCACCCGGTACCGGTCACACACGTCCTTTATCCTCCGCGCACGCGCAAGGACGTCCGCCGGAGCGTCTTCGTAGCCGTACTTGGCGCCGGAGACCAGCTCATCGTCCAGCCCGGCGGCCAGGATTCCGCTGTTGTAGGGGCCGGCTAGGGTGAGGAAGACCCCTGCTTCCTGGCACATTGGGAGCAGCTCGTCGAGGGCGGAGGTCTCAAGGAGCGTGTACCTGCCGGCAAGCATGAACAGGTCGAACTCGGCGCCAATCCGGAGGAGCTCGACCAGCGGGCCGACGAAGTCGATCCCAACGCCGATGGCCCTGACGGCGCCCTCTTCCTTCAACTCGCGCACGGCCGGGTACGCGGTGGTCAGCACTTCGTCGTATGACTCAGGGAACATGTGGATGTAGAGAACATCCACCCGGTCCAGCTTGAGCCTGTCCAGGCTGTCTTCCAGAGAACGGAGGACGCCGTCTCGGCTGAAGTCCCAGTGGAAGGTGTTGGGCGCGGGATTGAGGAAGAACTTGTCCTCCCTGGCCACGGCCGGGTCGATCGGGTCCAGAACCCGACCTATCTTGGTGGAGACCACGTAGCGGTCCGGGGGCACATCCGAAAGGGCGGTGGAAAGGTACATCTCCGCCCGGCCGTATCCGTACAGGGGGGCGGTATCAATGTAGTTGCATCCCACCTCCAGCGCCGCATGCACCGCGCCGACGGCCATCTCCTCGGTGACCACGGAATACAGACCGCCATGCGGTGCGGTCCCTATCCCCAGCTCGGTCAGATCCACGCCCGTATCGCCTATCGCGGTGGTCCGCATCAGTCCGCGTCCATCCCGGGTGGATGCAAGCGATGCCAGTCAGTCGCCTTCTGATAGGCATCGGCCAGAGCTATGATCGACTGCTCGTCAAAGTGACGTCCTATGAGCTGCAGGCTGGCCGGGAGTCCATCAGCCGAAAGGCCACAGGGCACCGAAACTGTGGGGTTTTTG
>OZ242262.1:3057500-3165678 GCA_965207145.1 Dehalococcoidia bacterium
TCAAAGCGGTAATCGGTCAGCTCTCCCGTATCGGACACGGAGAAGACACCCAGCGCGCAGGCACTGGCGAATCCCAGTCCCGGGTCGATCTCGGTGCGGGGTTCGTCGTACATGACGTATGCGTGAGTCAGGCCCCTGGCCAGCCACGGATAGCTGCAGGCCCCGCCGTCGGTCCACAGCCTGGCCTTGGGGCTTTCCTCGTCCAGGATCGTCAACAGTCCTGCCGAGCGTCTCGTCCAGTACCTGACGTAACTCGGGCTCATCAGGTAGGCCGCAATGATCGATTCGTCGGATAGCGTCCTTGCAGACGAGGGACGAACATCCTTCGTCTCGCCGCTGTACAGAGACTCGACGGTCACGGCCGAATCGGTGGCCATGTACAACTCCCTGCGGTTTATGTCCACCGCTCCCGCCATCACCGGAGAGGGGGCCCCCTCGGCCTCGCTCCATACCGTAAGCACGCTCCACCACTCGGCGGGCAGCCCTCGCATGAAGTGACCGGAACCGTCGAACGGGTCGCAGGTGATCAGGAAGGGGGCCGGTCCACTGCCTCCGATCCTTCGCCGACTGTGCTCGGAGTACAACTCCACATCTACACCGCACTCCTCAAGCCAACGCTGCAGAAGGTCCTCCGAATAGCGGTCCAGCCCGATCTCCACATCCTCTACCTCGGTACGTCCCGCCACCGGTCCGAGCACGGTGCGCCCCTCGCCTCCGCTGAGGCGGGGCACTTCCTGCGCCAGCTGTCTGAGGTAGCCGTCAATCGCCCTGCGGAACCCACCTAGGTCGCCAGCACTCATCGCCGGGCCGACCTATCGATTTCGGGCTCACATGACACCCTGACCACAGGTGCGCTGCATGCAGGGCCCCTCAATCCAGCCACCCGGTAGCTGCCGACATCGGCCGAACGTCTCAAGTTAATCGATCCCCCTCTAATGGCTGAAGGTGGGCCCGGCGTAGCGCATTCGCTCGGGCAGGTCCTCGAGTACGCCCAGTGCCACGGCCGTGCGATGAGCAACAAAGTCGACGACCTCCTCGGTCGTCTGCTGTCGCAGGTAGAAGGCGGGCTCAGGCGGAATTATTGTGGCGCCTGCGGCCGCGAGGTCGGCGAGATTCCTGAGGTGAATCACGCTTAGGGGCGTCTCCCTTGGCACCACCACCAGCGGCCTGCCCTCCTTGATCGTAACGTCGGCCGCCCGGCGGAGAAGGTTGTCCGCATGCCCGTGCGCGATCGCGGCGGCCGTGGCCATACTGCACGGCACAACCGCCATACCGGCAGTGGGAAAGGTGCCCGAAGCGATCGAGGCGCGCATGTCTCCTATCGCGCAGTGGGTGAAGTCTCCCATGCCGGCCCATCGCTCGATCGCCTCGCCGAAGGACTCGTCCATCTCCTCTGTCCAGACCATGCGAGCCGCCGGAGAGGCCGTTGACACTACCGGCACGCCCCGAGACAGCAGCAGCTCGACGGTCGCCCTTGCCAGTACCGACCCGCTGGCGCCACTCATGCCGACAACTACGGGCTTCGAATCGATTCGCAGAGACATCAGACGAACACCGCCGCGGCGGTGCCTGCCAGAACCGTGGCTGCAACCAGGGCGTTGATTCGGAAGAAGGCCATGCCCATTCGCGACATGTCGCCAGGGGATACCAGCGCGTACTTGTATAACAGGCCGGCCACCGCGGCCGTCCAGCCCAGGTAGAAGGGCCATGAAAGCCCCATGGCCACGCCCAGGGCCAGCAGAGCACCGGAGGCCGCAACGTCCATCGCCTTTGCGACGGCGAACGCACGGCGGACACCGAACTTTCCTGCAACCGAATGCAGGCCACTGGCCCTGTGAAACTCGAAGTCCTGGGCGTGATAGATGATGTCGAAGCTGCCCGCCCACATGGCGACTGCCACCGACAGCACCACAGGTTCCCAGCTCAGAGAACCGCGCACACCAATCCATGCCGCCGCGGGAGCGATCGCCAACGCCCAACCCAGCAGCGGGTTGGCCAGATATGTGAAGCGCTTGGTCAACGGGTAGAGGGTGAGATACGCGGCGGCGGCGGGAACCAACGCCAGAGCCAGCGTGTTAAGGCGCCAGGCCGCCACGGTCAGCACCGCCAACCCGATCAGGGCCAGTGCCGCCATGTCGGAGGCACGGAGGCGGCCAGTGGGAAGGTGCCGGCCAGCGGCACGGGGGTTGCGGGCATCTATATGCCTGTCTATCAGCCGGTTTGCCGCCATTCCCAGAGTTCTGGCGCCAACCATAGCAACGGTGATCCACAGGAACTGGGCTAACGTGGGCAGGCCGTCAGCCGCGAGAAACATGCCGGTGTAGGCAAACGGCAGGGCGAACAAGCTCTCGTGGATCTTGATCGCGTCTGGGAGGTGCCGAAGTCGCCTGGACAGTGGCTCGGGACCGCCGACCACACGGGGCGAGAGCGCGGTCAAAGCCCGTACTCCTCCCATCGCCTGTCGACCAAGCCACGAACCTCTTCGGTCATTGCGACGTCGTCCGGCCACTGTCTGGGGAAACCGTCCATCGCACCCTTGGCCGTGGCATCAATGCCCATCTTGCTCCCATGCCGGTACGTCGGAGTGGACACGTCCAGGTCATCCAGGGGGCCCTCCACGAGCAGCAGGTCCGTCTCCGGATTGATATTGGCCGTTACCCTCCAGGCAACCTCCGAAAGGTCGTGAACGTCTACGTCATGGTCGACCACGATGATGGTCTTTGCGAGCGCAAGAAGGCCAAGGCCCCACAACGCATGCATGACCTTGCGTGCGTGTCCGCGATACTCCTTCTTGATGGACACGATGACCAGGTTGTGAAACACGCCCTCTGCCGGCATGTTGATGTCGACCACCTCGGGCAGCGTTAGCTGCAGGGCGGGCAGGAGGATGCGCTCGGCCGCCTTTCCCATATAAAAGTCTTCCATCGGCGGTCTTCCAACCACGGTGGCGGGGTAGATGGGGTCTTTTCTGTGAGTCACCGCGGTCACATGAAAAACAGGGTACTTCTCGGGCAGAGAGTAGTAGCCGGTATGGTCTCCAAACGGCCCCTCCGTCCTGTACTCTCCCGGTACGACGTAGCCCTCAAGTACTATCTCCGCCTCCGCCGGCACCTCCAGCGAGACCGTCTTGCAGCGCACCAGCTCTACAGGCAGGCCCCGGATGAACCCGGACACGGCGAATTCGTCGACGTCCGGTGGCAGGGGGAGAGAGCCTGTCCATATGGTTGCGGGGTCTCCCCCCAGCGCCACGGCCACCTCTAGGCGCTCGTCGTTTCGCCTCTCTCCGGAGCGAAAGTGCCTGGCGCCTATCTTGTGGCTTTGCCAGTGCATGCCCGCGGTGTTGTGGTCGTAGACCTGCATCCGGTAGGTGCCGACGTTCCGGTGCCCGGACTCAGGATCCTGGCTGATCACCAGAGGCAGGGTGATGAAGCGGCCCGCATCTTTGGGCCAACACCTCAGGACCGGCAGGACGCCCAGATCGACCTGCTGGCCCGTGACTACGACCTCCTGGCATGGACCGGACGCGACGATCTTGGGCTGCGATCTGGCCAGACCCAGCAGCCGCCCGGCTGCCACAACCTTGTCCATCAGCCCGGCCGGAGGGTTCTGGGCCATTTGAAGCAGGTCGCGGACCCGGCCGGCGATCTCCTCGACATCGTCTACTCCCAGGGCCCAGGCCATCCTCTGGTGGGTGCCGAAGAGGTTGATGGCCACCGGCATGTCATGGCCGCTCACGTTCTCGAACATTACGGCCGGGCCTCCGGCACGCACCGTGCGGTCGACGATCTCCGTGATCTCCAGATCGGCGCTTACCGCGGCGGTTACACGCCGCAGTTCCCCCCTCTCCTCGAGGAATGAGAGAAAGTCACGAAGATTCCGAAAGCTCACTTGGCCTCTCGCTCCAATCCCGCACGAATGAACGAGGACGACACGTCCCAACGGAAAACGGATTCAGGCATATGTTCGAACAGTTCCCCGAAGTCGCCGGGCACATCCAGGTGATTGAGGGATCGAAACTCGCCCTCGACTTCCCTGCCGGCAACCAGGAACCGGCATCCAGTTGCCCGAATTCTGCCGAGCGCCCGCGAGAGTTCTTTGTCGTCCCCGCCATAATACGAGGCGTCTATAATCCGGGCGGCCGTGTCGTAACCGACCACGAAGGTTGTTCCCGGGAAGAGCCTGGACTTTTGGCTGAATCTGCTCGCCCTGGTAAGGACCACCGCAGACCCTCCCCGGAGCTTTCTCAGCCTGGCTTCGACCTCGCCCCTGGTCAGCGTGGGCTTGTCCACATTTGAGATGGACAGCTCGAAAGTGACATTCATACCCAGCTCGCTCTGGGCCGCTTCCCTCAGTTCGATGTGCCCGCGGTGAAGCGGATTGAATGAGCCCGGCATGAGAGCGCCCTCGATCCCGCGCTCGCATGCCATAGCGCCGTCTTCAGACACGTGCACCCAGTCTACTGCACCGGATATCAGCAGATCGATCGGATGATCGCCGACCCGGGGCAGGTGGTTCACAACAAGCTGCTCGGCGGGTGAGAGCCGCAAGTCAACGCGCCTGTTCAGGCCGGCAGCGAGCGCGGCTGCGCGGAGCAGCATGAGGCTGGCGAGCCCTTCCTCTCCTGCGCGATCCCTGAGCCCCTTCACCATTACCACCTCTAACGATATCCGACCATCCTCGGTACGGACCGCCACATACGCGCGGTGGGACCCGCGCCTGGGCCGGTCTGAGAGTATCGCGCCCGCACATGACAGGCCAGCCACCGGGTAGTCCCCGTCGCGCAGCGCAAGAGCCCTAGCGTAGGCCGCGTCCGCCATCCGCGCAGCCGCCTCAGGCGAAGCCAGGCTAGCCGGCAGGCGTCCGAGCAGGTCCAAGAGGGCAGCTCTCGAATAGGGAACTGCAGCCTCAAGCAGAGTCCGCGATGCTCCAGGCGCGCCAAGCAGGCTCGACAGGGCCTCCGAGCCCGCCCCGGTCACGATAACCACGCATCGGAGCGGCGATCCGTGAATTTCACCGACAAGGTCACGAACTTCTGCGCCAATCGCAGAGCGGTCCGAGCTGAGCTGCATCGGAAAAGACTATCATCGGCTGACGTTGGACCTGCAACCGTGGCCTGGCCCCGAACCCAGAACTGCACCCGCCTTGAGGCCGACGAAGGCGCGGACCGCGGCCCTCTGGATGCGGCGGAGGGAACGGGCCTGACTCCGACTTACGGAATGCGGCCACGATTTCCTCTCTGACATAGGCGCTCTGCCTCGCGTCTGACCTGCGACCTTGATTCGCCCGCACCGCGTTTACACGCGTTGACATGGATGGATTTGACAACCTAGAATCCGGGAGCCGACGGGCGGGCCGAGGACGCCGTGTTACAGGCGCGTATCGGCCGGCGCACAGCCCGCAACCAATCTCAGGCATACCCGCCATAAAAGACCGATCCGAAGACGAAAGGGAGGCTCGCCCTCCAGGCGAATATCGCCGGAGGGGATGGTCACCTAGACGAAAAGGTCGGGGCGACCGGCAACCTCAGGCCGAGGAGATAGGCCCGGTCAGGGTCACGGTTGCCAAGGCCAGGGTCCAATCCCGGCTGTTCGGCTCCCCCCTTGTCCTTCTCTACATCTTTGCCGCCTTGATCGCGTTGGGGACGGCGCTTCTCATATCTCCCTTCGCGCACCACGGGGAGGGTACGACCCCCTTCATGACCGCCCTGTTTACGTCGACGTCGGCCGTGACCGTAACCGGCCTGGTCGTACAGGACACCAGCACCTACTGGACCCTCTACGGCAAGGCGGTCATAACCGCCCTGATGTTCATCGGCGGCCTCGGGATAATGACACTCGCGGCCTTCCTGCTCGTGTTTTTCGGGCGGCGAGTCTCGCTGTTCCAGAGGCTGTTGATGAAGGAAAGCCTGGGGATATTGCCCGTTAACGAACTCGGCGGACTGGTTGGATTGGCCATCCGAATAGTTGCCGTCGCCGTCGCCATTCAGCTGCTCGGCTTCATCGTATTGACCTTCCGGTTCCTCGCGATTATGGAACCGCTCGATGCCGTCGGGCACGGGCTGTTTACGGCCGTTTCCGGCTTCAACGGAGCGGGATTCACCGCCCTGCCCGACAGTTCGAGCCTATCCGCCTATCAGACCGACGTTACCGTGATCGTAGCCGTAGGCCTGCTGATCTTCCTTGGTGCTATCAGCCTGTGGGTAATGGCCGACATAGTCGCCCTGAGAAGGTTTTCCTTGCTGAGCCTGAATACCAAGCTGGTGCTCGTCGGTACCGCCGCCCTGATACTCCTAGGGGCGGTGACCTTCTTCGCCTTCGAATACAGCAGACCGCCCACCCTACAGGCGCTCTCTGTGCCCCACAAGCTGATGGTTTCCGTGTTTGAGTCGATCAGCGGGCGTACGGCGGGCTTTACGACCGTGGACTACGGCAACACCGCCCAGCACACGAATTTCCTGTTCATCGGACTCATGTTCATTGGAGGGGCATCGGCATCGGTCGCCGGGGGCATAAAGATCAACACCGCCGCGGTCGTGCTGGTGGCCGTAATCTCGACGCTCGGGGGTCGCAGCCATGCCACCGCGTTCGGCCGGGAGATCCCGGTAACCATCGTCCAGCAGGCGATGGTGATCGGTGCCGTGGCATCCGCTCTCGTCTTTTTCTTCGCGTTCCTGCTGACGGCTGTCGAGAGCGGCTTCGATTTCATAGCTCTGTTGTTCGAAAGCGTTTCAGCCTTAGGCACTGTTGGCCTTTCGACCGGTGTGACCGGGGACCTGTCATTGTGGGGACAGTTGATACTGGTGGTGGCGATGATCGTAGGGCGGATCGGACCGCTCGCACTGGGCCTCGCCATGACCCGTTACGCCGAGGGTGACCACTACAGGTACCCCCGGGAGCAGGTTACAATAGGCTAGGCTATTCGCCCCCGGGAGCCGCGCAGAAGCCAAGGGCGGCCCGGGCGGGACGGGCATGAAAAAGCAGGTCGTCGTCATAGGTCTGGGCAGGTTCGGCACGCACCTGGCGACATCCCTATACAACATCGGCCATGATGTGCTGGCCATGGACACCGACGAGGAGAGGGTCCAGCGCATGATGGGCAGGGTGACATACCCGGTGGCCGGAAACGCCACAAACGAGGTGGTCCTCAAGGAGCTGGGTATTACCGACTACGATGCCGCGGTGGTGGCCATTGGTTCGGACATCGTCTCCAGCATCATGACCTCGGTCCTGCTCAAGACCCTGGGCATCCCTTACATCGTATCGAGGGCGCACAACGAGATTCACGGGAACACCCTGGAGCGCATCGGGGTTGACAAGGTCATCCACGCCGAGGCGGAGATGGGTACGCGGATGGCACACAACCTGTTCAATCCCAACGTTCAGGAATACCTTGAGGTAGCGCCGAGCTTCGGACTCAGCCGGCTGAAGATACCCAACCACTTTGACAACATGACCCTCCACGATCTGGGCTTTTCAGGGCCCCGGGATGGTAATGGCCTGGTCGTCCTGGCCATTCGGCGGGGAGACGACGTCACCCTCAACCCCGACGGCGAGGACCGACTGCAGGCGGGCGATCAGGTTGTTATCGCCGGCCGCGACGAGTTACTGGACGAGCTGGAATCCTAGGGTCGGATGCAGCCCGGTCGTCGGCCCTGGCCACCTATGTGGGCAAAGACCCGGATCAAGAGGCCGCATGGCCGGCGCTCTCGTCCCCCGACCGAAGGGCCCCCTGCACCGCGTTGGCGTGCCGACGTTTGCCGTCGAGGACAAGCCCGGTGGGTTGAAGGAGCCGCCCAGCTGATGGCCGGGAGCGTGCCGGCTTGGTGACGGGTTCCCCAGGCCCCAGGATCGACCTTTCCAAGGTCGGATACCTGGGACCGGCAGGCTCGTTCACCGAGGAGGCCACGATCGCCTTCAACCCTCAGACCCAACGCGTGCCGTTTCCCTCGATACCGGCGGTGGCGCAGGCGGTGGAAGCGGGCGAAGTGGATGGCGGCGTAGTCCCCATCGAAAACAGCCTCGAGGGCGCGGTGACATACACGCTGGACCTTCTGATCCATGACTCGCACCTCTTCATCCACGACGAACTGGTGCTGCCCATACACCACAACCTTCTGACATCTCCGGGCACCTCGGTGGAGGAGATAAGGGTGATCTACTCCCATCCCCAGGCGCTGGCGCAGTGCCGCAGATACCTGGAGGAGCGACTGCCCGGCGCCGAGCCAATTGCCGCCCTGAGCACTTCCTCGGCCGTTGCCCACCTTTCTCAGGAACCGGGCTCAGGCGCCGTCGGGACGCTCAGGGCAGCGCAGATCTACGGGGCCGAAATCCTGGATCGAGCCATCGAGGACAGCCCGAACAATGCGACCAGGTTCGTAATGCTGGCCCACAGCGACCACGCCCCGATGGGTCAGGACAAGACCTCGGTGTGCTTTACGTTCGATCAGGACGCTCCCGGCCTCCTGCACTCGGTGCTTGAGTGCGTGCTGGCAGAGGGGATAAACATGGCCAAGATCGAGTCTCGGCCAAACAGGTTGCAGCTGGGGCGCTACTTCTTCCTTCTCGACCTGGACGGACACCGTCTGGATGCGAATGTGGCGCGCGTGCTGGAGTGCATAAGCGCGCGGGTGACCAGCCTAAAGGTGCTCGGCTCGTACCCACGCCACCGACCATAGGGCTCGGAGGCGCCGACGGCCACAGGGCCTAAATCTTGTCGCTGGAATCCTTGGGCGCCTAGGAGCGGGGATCGTCCTTGGTCCCGGCGCCAGCCATCTGCTCGATCACCGGCGCCACAGCCTCTCGGATGGATTCGACCGACGGCCCCATCCGCTCCCTCACGCGGGCCGCAACCTCCTCGGCTCGCTCACGCACGACCTCTCCGTAGTCCGCCAGGTCGGCCCTCGTTTCAGCACCCGGCTTTGGTGCCAACAACAACCCGACTACGGCCCCTACGACGAAGCCGATCAAAAAGGATCCGGCGTTTCCTTTACCAGCCATGCCACTCTCTCCGATGGGACAGGCCCAGCCGAATTACCGATCTCTGCGGTCCGACTCCCCCAAGAACGCCGTCGCCGCCCTCGCAATACCGGCCAGAAAACCCGCTCCGGCCCCTGCCGGACCGACAGTAGATGCGATGGTGGAGGTGACGTCCTCGACTCCCCTGACGATGCGCTTGATGGAATCGACCAGCGAGGTGACCTTGGCGAACACGATTAGCACCGCAAACGTGGCGACCAACGTGAGCACGATGATCGCTATGTCCCTGACTACCGCTACGGTCTCAGTCCACGCCATGTAACACGATTCCGTAATCCAGATGTGGACCCGGCCGGCTTCGGGCCCTGACGCTCATGTTAGCATCACCGACGGCTCAGGGGCGGATGAGCATGCGCAGGGAGCCGTTCTCATCCCGGCGCTGAGTCAAGACCGTGTGGTTTCCCCTCTCGGTCCACACGATGACGTCGTACGTGTTCAGCACGTCGGGTATGATCACCTCCACGTACGACCACGGAGCGGTGGCAACGTGCTCCTGGAGGGCCGCCAAGATCCCGGCGCAGGTCTTTCCCGTTCCGTCGATGACGACCCATCCATCGGAACCGTTGGTCCCCTGAATGCCGACCGCGCCGTCGTGGACGAGCACCTGGCCAGACTTTCGAAGATCGACCTGCCGCTTGAATTCAGCCACGGACTCCCAGTGGACTCCCTCCACCCGGTCTCCCTTGGCACAGACTGCGCCACGCACGCCCACGATGTCGGGATTCACCCTTGCCAGTTCATCCAGATCTGACATCTTCAGGTGTCCCGACAGGGCGGTGCTCATCCCATCGCGCTTGCCCTCAAACACCATCTCCGTAAGCTCATCCTCCGGAAGAAAGTCGAACAGGTTACGCCCATCCTTGGTCAGGGTGTCTATGAGCCAGCCATCGCAATCCCCGTCCCTGGCCAGGCGCGGCATAAGATGAGGATCGAGACCTCCCTCGTAGAGGACGTTGTCGGCGAAAAGCGAGCCGATCAGCTTGGTCTCGGTTCCCTCGAGAGCCTCCTTGGAAGCGAGCAGCACCTCCACCGCCTTGTCGTAATCGGCCTGCATGAAGCCCACCTTCACAGAGGTGGCATTCATTTGCCCGGCGGCCCAGGTTGCCATCGCCACGGTTCCCTCCTGATTGGGAACAACCCCGAGAGTGAGGCTCGCGTGGATCTCATTCGGGACGGCCTCGCGCACCGCCTTGAAGACGCCCGGCTTGGCGGAGCCGACCAACGCCTCCTGCAGGTTCTTGACATCGATTATGTCCGCTCCACCCCGCATCGCCTCGTGGGCCTCGGGCAGATTCTGGACGCTAACCATCAACATCATCGGCTCAGGTCTCCTGCTGCTGCATTTCGGGGTCTATCCCACAGGCACGCCGGCCGTTTCGCCTAGCCGGCACGCACCCTGGCGATATCATCGGAGAGCTCGGACTTCTCTTCCTCGGTCAGATCGGACAGGGGGGCCCTGACGTGTCCTCCGGCCATGCCCATGACCTCGCCCCAGTGCTTGACCATCGGCACGGGCAGCGCTCCCTTCTGCCTTTCGACGGTCCGCTGCCACCACCTGTCGGACAGCTCCTTGACGGGCCGAATGTGGGCATCATAGTAGTCGCCATCCACGTTCCCGGCCATTGCCCTCTCGATGAAAGTCACGTAGTGGTTGGCCTCGGCCGTGTCGAAGCGCCAGTCCGACGTGTTGGCAAACATCACCCGCTGTTCAAACCCCAATTCCGGCCCCTTGAACAGGACCCACTCGTCCGGGGTGGAGATAATCGCCGTCTCGCCCAGGGTCCGATGGGCGGCGATGGAGATCTCCGGATTGAAGCTTGCCTCCTTGACGCCGACGACATTGGAGATCCCGCATATGCGTCCCAGACCGTCAGCGCTCATAACTATGCCGAACTGCGGCGAGTTGTAGAACATGATCGCAAGATCCGTATTGTCGGCGACCGCACGGACGAACTCGACCACCTGATCCTCAGTCTTTGTGACGAAGTAGGGAGCAGCCAGTACCAGGAGATCAAATCCCGCGCCCCGCGCGTGGTCGGCCAGGGCCAGCACCTCCTTGACCGAGGTGTGACTCACGTGGGCCGCTATCGGCCATTGCCCTCCGGCCTCGTCGGCGACGATGTCGTAGACCGTAAGCCTCTCTTCCCGGGTCAGGGACCAGAATTCACCCATGCCCCAGGTGCAGCCGGCGCCGCGTGTTCCCAGAGCCCGGATGTGTCGGACGTTCGACCGCAGGCCCTCTTCGTCCAGCTCATCGCCTTCAGTGAATGGAGTAACAAGAGTGGACCACTGACCCCGCAGGTTTTCCCGCGCCCAGTCCGCCGCCTCGTGCTTGGTGTAGTCGGCCATCGGAATTCGATGATATCGGGACGCGAAATAGGGTGTCAATTCCATGACACCCGCGTAAACGAGCCCGCGCCGGGTGCCCTCCCGACCGCCCGATCCCCTCAGCCGCCGCCGGTTACTGAGGCGCTCAGAACCTCCCTGAGCCGCCGTCCCAGTGCCACATGCTCGGGCTCGTCCATGCCGGGATCGGACTCGAGCATGTGGTCAGCTTCGCGCCGTGCCTTCGAGGCAGTTGCAGTGTCAATGATGCTGGCCACCCGCAGGTCGGGCAGGCCGCTCTGGCGCGTGCCCAGAAAGTCTCCGGGACCCCGAATGCGCAGGTCCTCCTCTGCCAGCCGAAAGCCGTCCGTAACCGTCTCTAGCACCTTGAGCCTCTCCACCGCATCCGGCGTCTCGGAATCGGACAGCAGCAGGCAATAGCTCTGCTCGCTCCCACGGCCTACCCTGCCCCGAAACTGATGCAGCTGGGCCAGTCCAAAGCGGTCCGCACCGTCGATAACCATGACAGTGGCATTCGGGAAGTCGATCCCCACCTCGATCACGGACGTCGCGACCAGGACCTCGATCTCGCGTTCTGAGAAGCGCTGCAAGACCGCCTCCCTGTCACGAGGCTTCATGCGGCCGTGAAGCAGCCCCAGGCGGTAGGAGGCGAATACGTCCCGCGACAGCCTTTCGTGCTCCTCGGTGGCGGCGCGCGCCTGCACCGCCTCCGATCCCTCGACCAGGGGAAAGACAATGAACGCCTGGTGGCCCTTGTCCAGCTCGATCTTGACGAACTCGTATGCTGCGGACCGCTGCGCGGCGGCGACGCGACGGGTCTTGACCGGTTTCCTGCCGGGAGGGATCTCGTCTAAGAGGGAAACATCCAGGTCGCCAAACACGGTCAATGACAGTGAGCGTGGTATCGGGGTCGCCGACATGGCCAGCAGATGAGGCCTGGACCCGCCGGAGCCAAGAGCCGCTCGCTGCATGACCCCGAAACGATGCTGTTCGTCGACGACGCCCACGGCCAGGTTGGGCACATCAACCGAGTCCTGGATAAGGACGTGGGTGCCTATAACAATGTCGATCTCGCCTTCGGCGATGTCTTGAAGCAGGCGATCGCGGACCGCCTTGCGCGTGCTCCCGGTGAGGAGGGCGACCGTTACCTGCCTGCCTGCCGACAGCTCAATCCGCGCAAGGGCACCGTCTTGATCGAGGTCCGGTGCTCCCCGCGCAAGGAGACGGCACACGGTCAAGTAGTGCTGCTCGGCAAGGATCTCCGTCGGTGCCATGAAGGCGCCCTGTCGGCCAGAATCGACAGCGAACAGGAGGGCAGCCACAGCCACGACGGTCTTGCCGCTGCCGACATCGCCCTGAAGTAGCCTGACCATGGGCCGGACCTGGACAAGATCCTGGGTTATCTCTTCGATGGCCCGCTGCTGGGCTCCCGTAAGTTCGAACGGAAGCGACGCCAGGAACGAATCGGTGTAGCCCCCGCCCCTGCGGCGGGCCATCAGGGGGACGCCGCCCTCCGCCTCCCTCCATGTCCTGCGCCGCGACAGTACGGCCAGTTGGAGCAGGAGCATCTCCTCGAATGCCAGACGCCGTCGGGACGCTTCAAGGTCGGCCTGGGTATCCGGGTAGTGGATCTGGGATATGGCGTCGGGCAGGCTCGCCAGGCCCTCCCTCTGTCGCAGGTCGGCAGGAAGGGTTTCCACCACGTCCTTGAGCCCGGCCTTGAGGGCGGCGCGAACGATCCGGCGGATGGTTCGTTGGGGCAGGCCCTCGGTAGTTGGATAGACGGGCACCAGCCTGCCCGTGTGGACAAGTTCCTCCTGGCCGGTCAGCAGCTCGTACTCAGGGGACTCAAAGACATGTCGGCCCTTGAAGGTCTTAACAGGTCCACTTATGACCACCGACGCTCCCGTCTTGAGGGTCTTTGCCAAAAAACCCTGGCCAAACCATATGGCACGCACATTCCCGGTTTCGTCGCCGAGCACGGCCTGGGTGGAGGCGCGGCGCGCACCGCGCTTGGTCTCGGTCGCTTCCCAGACGGTCGCCACGATGGTCTGCTCTTTGCCGTGCTCTAGCTCGCAGACCTTGCTTATGCGGGAGAAATCGTTATGACGATGGGGGAAGTGATGGATCGCGTCACCGATCTTCCGGATGCCCAGCCGATGCAGCCGGGCAACGTGTCGACCGACTCCGCCGGCGATCTTCAGGCTGGCTATCGAATCGGCATTCCCTTGCTTGGATCTTGCCCGGTGAGATCGGTCAGGGATAGTCGTCGATTCCACACCCAGCGCACTGATGCGATCCAGAATCTCTAATGCCCAGCTGCGGCGCTCGGCGGAGGTTAGGACGGAGTAGGGCCTGATCTCGCCAAGGGAGGATCGCAGTTCGTCGGCATGTCTGCCGAGGAAGCGGTCCAGACCCCCAATTACCGCACGATCCTCGTACCCACCCTCGTCCTCCTTCGCCAGGATCTTGCGAAGGACCGTCAGGCCAACATGCCGGTCTCTACTGCGCGCAGCTCCCCGGCTCGAAGGGTCGCGGGTCATCCGGTCAGGTTCTGTTCGAACTGAGGACTCCTATTCCCAGGGCTCCCGGTCCTACATACGTCCCAAGACCCGGGCCGTAGCGACAGACCATGGGATCGACCCCCAGCATTACACCCAATCGTTCGGCGAGCTCGGCCGCCTCATCCGGGGTCGTCGAATACAGGACGGCCACCTGATCGACGGGAGCCAACGCCTGGGCACGGTCCATCAGACGGGCGATTCCCTTCTTCCTGCTACGCGGGCGGGCGTATGGATGTACAACTCCATCGACGACCTCGATCATCGGCTTAAAGTTGAGCAGCGTACCCACTAGCGCCTGCGCCTTGCCGATGCGGCCTCCCTTTTGCAGGTATTCCAGCGTGTCAAGCAGGGTATTGCACGTAACGCGGGAAAGCGCCTCCTGTACCCGCTCAAGGACGGCTGGCAGGTCCTGACCCTCCTGCGCAGCCGCAGCCGCCACCAGTGCGGGAATGCCGATGCCCATGGAGGCCTGAAGCGTGTCCACAACCTCTATCGGGCAATCCAGACTCGCTGACTTGGAGGCCTGGACAGCGGCGTTGTAAGTGCCGCTGACCTTTGACGACACGTGGATGGAAATTATTCCGTCGGAGCCATCCCCCACTCTCTCGTAGATTTCCACGAACTCGCCGACAGCGGGGACGGCGGTGGAGGGAAACTCGTCCCCGGCCTGCAGGCGCAGATAGAACTCATCCGGCGTAAGGTCTACCCCATCCTTGAACTCGGCGGTGCCGAACCGGACGGTCAGGGGCACCACTTCAATTCCATGGTGCGCAACCATCTCGACCGGCAGATCGGCAAGGCTGTCTACTACGACTCTAACGGCCATCAGGGGCTCCTCCTACAGACGCGGGATTCACTCGATCGAAATCAGGTAGTGGTAGTGTGGCTGGCCACCTTCCACCAACTCGAACTCCGCGTCCTCAAATCGAGACTGCAGCCTGCCGATCTCAGCCGCTGACTCAGACTCGGAGATCTGTTCGCCTGGGAAAAGGGTCACAAGGTCGTCGCCACTTATCCCGGCGGCGATCATCAGGGCATCGAGGACCTCGGAAAGAGAATCCCCGGACGCCGCGAGCTCTCCGTCCAGCAGACCGATGTAGCCGCCCTCCGCCGCCGTCACACCGTGCAGGGTTACGTCGCGGGTAGCAATGGTGACCCCCGCGCTCCTCACCTCGCCGGGCGCCTCACTCATAGCCGCCGAATTCGACTCCAGGTCCGCCGAGGCGTCGAAAGCCAGAGCGGCTGCAACTCCCTGTTGGACGCTGGTCGTGGGTACGATAAGTACGTCCTTTGAGGATATCTCAGCCGCCTGCTCGGCCGTCGCTATGACGTTTCCCTCGTTCGGCAATACGATCACGGCATCCGCCGGAGCCCTATCGATTGCCTCGGCGATGTTTTTGACGCTCGGGTTCATCGTGGGGCCACCGGACACGACCTCGGTGCAGCCAAGTTCGGCAAACACCTGGGCAAAGCCGGCTCCCAGCGCAACAACGACCAACGAAACGTTCTCCTGCTGCGCAGAGCCGACCCGATGTGCCGTCGCAAACTCTGACCGCTGCTCGTCCATGTCCTGGACATTGCGTTCTATGACCTCCCCGAAGGTCTGGGCAAAGGCGACCATCGAGTCGGGCTGCTCGGTATGGACATGTATCTTCACCAGATCGGCATCGCCGACCACAACGACCGAGGAAGCCATCTCACCGGCCCTGCTCCTGATCTCGTCGAGATCGGGCTCGACTCCTTCCTCGCAGTCGGCGCGCACCAGCAGCTGGGTGCAATAGCCGAAGCCGATATGCTCGGTCCGATCGAGAAAGGCCTGATTGAGCGCAATTGAGGAACCCAGAGTCCCACCGCCAGGCACCGGCACCTCCACCCCGCTCACCGAACCCCCGCCCAGCCGAATCGCCATTCCCCGCAGTATCAGTTGAATTCCGAAGCCGCCGGAGTCGACCACGCCCGCCTCGGTTAGGACAGGGAGCATGCCTTCCGTGGCCTCGACGGTCTCTTCAACCACATCGCATACACGGTCCATGGTCTCGAGGATCGGCAGTCCCGCATCAACGGATCGACGCGCCTCACGGCCGGCGGCGGAAATCACCGTTAGCATGGTGCCTTCCACCGGCTCCCCAACCGCTCCATACGAGCGATCGGTGGCGGCCTCCAGCGCTCCGGCCAGGTGGCTGGCGTCAAAGCGGTCTCTGCCTGAAAGACCCTCGGAAAGTCCACGGAAAAACTGCGAGAGGATCACCCCGCTGTTTCCCCTGGCCTCCATGAGCGCCCGTCTGGCCATCGCCCTGGCAACTGATTCGGCCTGTGGCTCACTCTCGGCCTGCTGGCGGGCAGACTCGGCCACCGCTCTCATGGTGAGAGACATGTTGGTGCCGGTGTCGCCATCCGGCACAGGGAACACGTTCAGGGCGTTAACGATGTGGCTGTGGGACTCCAGCAGTTCGAGTCCCCCAACGACCATGTCCGCCAGATCGCGCCCGTCCACCCAGCGGGAAGGAGAGTGAGAAGAACCCGCTGCAGTGGTCTGATTACAGGTGTCCAACGGTCCCGTCCCGCGGACAACACCCATTGCCGACCATCGCCCCCTATGGTATCTTCGTTAAAGATTTCACGGATGCCCGTCCCCCGGTACGATGCGGGAAACGGGCTTCCGGACGCGCCCATATTACCCATCTGACAGCATAAGGCAAACCATGGCTCGTTGTGATTTCTGCAGCAGGACCCGGATGTCTGGCAACAACGTCAGCCATTCCAAGAGGCGGACCAGACGCCGCTGGGGGACCAACGTTCACAAGGCGACCATTGGCGTGGACGGCCAGCGCAAGCAGGTCAAGATGTGCACGCGTTGCCTGCGGACCCACTACAAGACCCGCTCTCGCGCCTGAGCGACAGCCGGCGGTCCCGGCCCTATCCCGGTTGCCTAGCCGGGTTTGCTTCGGCCTAGCCTGCGAGTAGATTCAGGGCGGAGCCGGACCTAAACCATTCGATCTGGGCCTCACCGAAAGAGTGCCCCAGCTGAATCTCATCATTTGTTCCATCGTCGTGGTGAACGACACAGCGGACCGGCTCGCCGGGCCGCAGGTCGGCCAGGCCGAGCAGGCTGATGCGGTCCGACTCGCGCACCAGCTCGTAATCTGAAGGATGAGTAAAGGTAAGGGCCAGCAGCCCCTGCTTTTTGAGATTCGACTCGTGGATCCTGGCGAAGCTGCGGGCGATGACCGCCGCACCCCCCAGCAATCTCGGTGACAGGGCAGCGTGCTCCCGACTGCTCCCCTCGCCGTAGTTGTGATCGCCGATGACGATCCAGCGCAGGCCAGCGGCCTTGTAGGAGCGGGCGACCTGGGCGACGGAGCGGCCGGTTTCCCCGGTGAGTTGGTCCAAGGTGGTCCCGGCCTCGCCGCTGTACGCGTTGACCGCACCCATGAACATGTTGTCGCTGAACTTCTCCAGGTGGCCCCTGTACCTAAGCCACGGGCCCGCCGGTGAGATGTGGTCGGTGGTGGTCTTGCCACGGGTCTTCAGCAAGACCGGGAGCTCCACATAGTCCTGGCCATCCCAAGGCTCCCACGGTGTGAGCACCTGCAGTCGCTCACTGTCTTCGTCAACGGTGATCTCGATGCTAGCGCCGTCCTCAAGGGGAGCGGAGTAGTATTGCCT
Organism: Dehalococcoidia bacterium; assembly: GCA_965207145.1. Classification (GTDB taxonomy): domain Bacteria; phylum Chloroflexota; class Dehalococcoidia; order Lucifugimonadales; family UBA2962; genus CAUZIR01. The sequence continues at coordinate 3,075,112 of OZ242262.1, forward strand.
ACCCCGGGCGAAGTCGGCCGAAGGAACCTCAGGAGCGGGCTTAGGGGGCTCGAGGGAGAACCGGTTGCCGTCCTCGCCGACAAGGGTATCAGTAAGAGGGTTGAAGCTGAGGCGGCCGCCTAGCGAGAGGGCGACGACGACCTCAGGGCTCGCAATGAAGTTCATGGTCTCCGAGCGGCCGTCGTTTCGCCTTGGAAAGTTGCGGTTGTAGGAGGTCACGATGGTGTTGGACACCCCATCGAGTAGTCTTTCCCTTCGCCACTGGCCAATGCACGGACCGCACGCATTGGCCAGGGTTGTGACACCTATCTTGGACAGTGATTCGAGCTGTCCGTCCCTTTCGATGGTGGCCCTGACCTGCTCGGAGCCCGGGGTGACCATCAACTCGATGTCGCACCTGGCGCCCCGGGCGCTGGCCTGCTCGGCCACGTCAGCAACCCGGCTCATGTCTTCATAGGAAGAGTTGGTGCAGCTGCCGATGAGAGCGGTGTCGATCTCGTCGACAAAGCCGTTGGCCGGATCGGCCACCTCGGCAGCCAGCTTCGAGATAGGCCTTGCGCGGTCCGGCGAGTGGGGCCCCGACACGTGTGGCTCGAGCCCGGCGAGGTCGATCTCGATCACCTGGTCGAAGAACTCTTCGGGGCGGTCCTCCACCTCCCTGTCCGCCCTGAGGATCTCGCGGTTGTCGTGAGCCAGGCTGGCCAGTTCGCCCCTGCCAGTCGCCGCAAGGTAGGTCGCCATGCGCTCGTCGTAGGGGAATATCGAGGTGGTGGCACCTAGCTCGGCGCCCATGTTGGTGATGGTCGCCTTGCCCGTGCAACTGATCGAGCGGGCGCCTGGGCCAAAGTACTCGACAATCGAGTTCGTCCCGCCTGCAACTGTCAACTCCCCGGCGAGGTAGAGAATCACGTCCTTGGGAGCAGTCCACCCGTTCATGGAGCCGGTAAGCCTGACCCCTATATGCTTCGGATACAGCAACTCCCAGGGCAGGCCGGCCATCACCTCCACGGCGTCGGCACCGCCCACTCCCACCGCGCACGCGCCTAGCCCGCCGGCGTTGGGTGTGTGCGAGTCGGTCCCGATCATCAACGCCCCCGGGAAAGCGTAATTCTCCAGCACCACCTGGTGGATAATCCCTGCACCCGGTGCCCAAAAGCCGACCCCGTATTTGGCCGAGGCGTCACGCAAGAAATCGTAGACCTCGCCGTTTTCCTCCCTGGACTGGAGAAGGTCAGACACCCCCTCTACGCGCGCCTGTATCAGATGGTCGCAATGCACCGTGGTTGGCACGGCAACTCTGTCCCTGCGCGTCTGCATGAAGTTGAGCATGACCGTCTGGCCCAGCACGTCTTGCAGCGCAACCCGGTCCGGCCGAAGCAGGAGGTAGCTTTCCCCGGGTACCAGGTCGGCCGCCTCCGGGTCGTCAAGGTGGGAAAACAGGACCTTGTCCGACAAGGTAAGGGGCCTCGCCACCCTTCGACGCACCGTCGAAAGGCGGTCCCTCATCCTGCCGTATGTTTCGCTTACGAACTCTGGTGTGGATTCGATCTGAACCATCTTTGACCTCAAATCGCCCTATGGGACGGCCGTGCTGCGACCCGCAAGGCGGGCAGCGAAGTGGTGGGAAAACCACCGGTACGATGGCCTAATTCGGCCATGGTTGGAAGACCGGGTTGACTAGCGGGACTGACCGAAATACTCGTAGTTGAGATCGATATACTTGTCCTGGTCCTCAGGTACGTCCTCTTCGGCAAAGATCGCCACCACCGGACAAACCGGCTCGCAGGCAGCGCAGTCTATGCACTCTTCGGGACTTATCAGCAGCATGTTGTGCTCCGGAGCCTCATATATGCAGTCCACCGGGCAGACATCGACGCACGCCCGGTCGAGAACGTCCACGCAAGGCTCGGTGATGATGTATGTCATTCTGACCCTAAACTCCTAGTCTGGTCCGCTCATCGCTGGAATCGTGTTGGTGAAGTTCCTAGCCTCGCGGCAGAGACATTCCCCTCTGCGATTATATCGCTCCGGCGCCGTCCCCCCTCAATAGCGGGAAAGGCGGCCTTGTGCCCGAGTTGACTTTTGCCCGGGTGGACCTTTAACTGTCGCTCGGCGGGAGCCATGGGCCCAGCCGGAATCGGAGAAAGCCGAGGATAAGCCAATGGGTCAGCTCGACGGCAAGGTCGCCCTCATCACCGGAGGGGGGACTGGCATCGGAAAGGGCATCGGGAGGGCATTCTCCAGAGAGGGTGCGCACCTGGTGATCGCGTCGAGACGCAAGGAGCATCTCACCACCGCAGCCGCCGAGTTCAGGGACCTGGGCGCGGAGGTCGAGGCCGTACCCACCGACGTTACCGTAGAGGCGCAGGTCGAGGCGCTTTTCGAAGCGGTGAACAGCCGTTTCGGGAGGCTCGACATCCTAGTTAACAACTCGGGCATCGCCGAAGGCGGACCGCTGGAAGAGTTGTCCCTTAATGCTTGGCGAAAGGTGATCGACGTCAACCTCACCGGGGTTTTCCTCTGCACAAGGGCGGCAATGGCGGTCATGAAACGCCAGGGTGGCGGCAGGATCATCAATATAGGCAGCATTTCGGCCCAGATGCCGCGGATGAACTCTGCCCCCTACACTACCTCCAAGCACGGTCTGGTCGGACTCACCAAGTCAACGGCGCTCGAAGGGCGCGCCTTCGGCATCTCGGCCGGCTGCCTTCACCCCGGCAACACGCTGACGGAGATGGGACGAACACTCCCGGATCAGGAGCCGCTGATGTCTGTTGACGACCTGGCGGGAATCGCCCTGGCGATGGCAGCCCTGCCGGCCAACGCCACTGCTCTTGAGGCCATAGTGCTTCCATACCAGCAAGACTATCTGGGGAGAGGCTAGCAGCCCCTGAGGAGAGGAAGGTCCCTGGGTTCCTTGAAGGCTGCCTCAAAAGGGCGTGGAGCGCTTCTGACGTTCGAAGGCGGCCCTAAGTTCCTCGGCGTCCCTACTCCCGCGGCCCGCGAAGGACACGCGCACGTCCTTGCCCCTGAAGCGGACGAATAGCAGCGATGTGTGAGGTTTAACGCGGATGAGGCTAGTGAGTATGAGGTAGCCGGCGGTACCGATGCCGACCGCCCAGGCCACGAACAAGAGGGTGTTGACTATGTTGACCGCTTTGGGGACGCTTGCTGAATCTATGAGGAGGGTGTCTATCGGCACCTGTATGGCTGCCAGCGTCGCTCCGATGGCCAGGGCCTTTAGACCCGCTTCTAGCCGGCTCTCCTGCCCGCCCTCAAGTTTGCGAACCCCGTCAACGTCCTTGACCGTAACCACGTCCCTGGCTCGGCCGCCCGACCAGTTCGCCATGAGCCGAAGGTTCGTGAGGACGACGTCCTCACGCTCGAAGACGACCTCTTCATCATCAAGCAGGTCTATGTCTCGATCGGCGGCCGCCGTTTGTGTACGCACCATGCCTATACAGCCCCGCATCCGAGTCTACATCAACGCAAGATCCGCCAAGCGGTGCCGCAGCCACTGCGGACCCACGATGCACCCGTGCCATTGAACATAGCCATCGACGGCCCCGTCGCATCCGGCAAGACAGTGGTCGGCCGCGCCCTGGCGCGCCGTCTGGGTCTGCGCTTTCTGGACACGGGCACCATGTACAGGGCAGTGACCTGGGCAGCGGTGGAGCGTGGACTCGACATGGGCGACGTCGAGGCGCTCAGCGACCTGGCCGAAGACATGGACATCCGCGTGGAACTCCAGGAGGGCGAGCAACGGATCGTGGTCGAAGGCACCGATGTCACCGACCTGATGCGATCGCAGCAGGTGGAGCTGAACGTGTCGGATGTCTCGGCGATTTCCGGTGTCCGCAGGGCTCTCGTGAGTCAGCAGAGGCGAATCGCGGCCCAGGACCCTTTGGGGATCGTTGTCGTGGGGCGCGACATCGGAACGGTTGTCCTGCCCGACGCTCCGGTCAAGGTGTTTCTTGAGGCATCCTTGCACATCAGGGTGAGGCGCCGATACGACGAGTTCAGGAGAAAGGGCGACATTCGCGACATGGAGCGCCTGACGGCCGAGATCCAGATGCGTGATAAGATTGACTCCGAGCGCGCGGACTCCCCTCTCCGGCCCGCCATAGACGCCGTAAGGATCGAAACCGACGGCCTCCGGATAGATCAGGTAGTCGGGAGGATTCAGGGGTTAATCGCGGCCTCCTGATCTCTCGAATGGAAATTCTTTACCCGATCTGCGATTTCCTTCAGCGAAGGGCGGTAAGCGCCCTATCCGACTGGGCGGTCACCGGCAAGGAGAACGTGCCGCCCTGGGGCCCGCTCATAATCGTCTCCAATCACCTGTCCCAGTCCGATCCTTCCTTTATAGGCGCGGCTATCCCCAGGCGACCCAGGTTCCTGGCCAAGAAGGAACTGTTCACCAATCCGATAGCGGGACCGCTCATAAGAAGCTACGGCGGCTTTCCTCTGAACCGCCAAGGGGGGGACCTGGCGGCCTACCGCTGGGCAATGAAACTGCTTGAGCGCGACGGGACGCTAGTCCTGTTCCCGGAGGGCACGCGCAGTCCGAAGGGTTTGCGCAGGGCGCGAAACGGGGCAACCCGCATCGCCCTGGCCTCGCAGGCCCCGCTGCTGCCCGTCGGGATAACGGGTACCGAGAAATTCGGTACCTGGGCCAGGGTGTTCTTTCCAAACGCCAGGATCAGGGTAAATATAGGCAAACCCTTCACCCTGCCCCACGTGGAAGGGAAACCCAGCAGAGAGGTCCTTGGCTCCCTGACAGAAATGGTGATGATGCGCATAGCGATGCTGCTGCCACCCGAATACCGCGGGGTGTACGGAGCTACGCCGGCGGGAAGCCCGGCCACCAACTGAAATGTGCGGGATCTTCGGCTATACGGGCTATCGATCGGCCACTCCGCTGCTGCTAGACGGTTTGGCATCCCTTGAGTACCGGGGCTATGACAGCGCGGGCATCTGCCTTGCGCCTACCAACGGACGAGACGGGATCCATGTCGTCCGGGCGGCCGGCAAGCTCTCGGCGCTGCGGAAACGTGTGGACGTCGTCAGCCCAACGGGTTCGACCGGCATAGGCCACACGCGGTGGGCTACTCACGGGGCTCCGACCGAGGCGAACGCCCACCCCCACCGCAGCAGGAGTGGCAGGGTTGTGGCCGTCCAGAATGGAATCGTCGAAAACTACGCCGAGCTTCGCCGCGAACTTTCCCAATGCGGGTTTTCCTTCACCTCGGAGACGGACGCCGAGTGCATACCCCACCTGATCGAGTTCTACATGTCCCAGGGGATGGACCTGGCAGAGGCTGTCAGGACGGCCGGCGGACGCCTGCGCGGTGCCAACGCCGTGGTTGCCATGTCCGCCGACGAGCCCGACCGCCTGGTGGCACTCAGGCTTGGCCATGCCGGAGGACTCGTGATAGGTACGGGAGACGGAGAGACGCTCGTGGCCTCCGACCTCGCGGCCATCTCGCCCCATACCAGGTCGGTCTATTATCTGGAGACGGGCGAGGTTGCAGTAATTACCAGCGGCGGCGTGACCTTTACCGACCTAGGCGGTTCGGCGGTCTCCAGGGCGGTAACCCGCGCACCTGAGGACAAGGTGTCGGCGGCCCGTGGCTCCTACAAGCACTTCATGCTCAAGGAGATAAACGAACAACCCCAGGCGCTGGTAAACACCCTGTACGGCCGGGTGTCCTTCGACGAGGGCATCGTCCGCCTCGAGGAACTACCTATCTCGGACGAGTACCTGCGATCGGTGCGAAGGGTTGTATTGATCGGCATGGGGACCAGTCTGCACGCTGCGATGGTAGGGCGCAGGTGGATAGAGACGCTGGCGAAGCTTCCTGCGGAGGTGGACAACTCCTCCGAGTTCCGTTACCGACAGCCGGTCATCGACAGGAACACGCTGGTGATCTCCGTCTGCCAGTCAGGCGAGACCGCCGACACACTGGCGGCCATGGAAGAGGCGAGGGCGAAGGGGGCCACGCTGATAACCCTGACCAATACTGAAGGGTCTCACTCGACCAGAATCGCCGACGGCACTCTGCTGATCCGCGCGGGGACCGAGGTCGGCGTCGCGGCCACCAAGACCTTCGTTTGCTCGCTCACCGCCCTGTATCTGACCGCCCTTCACATCGCACGTGCCAGAGGCCTTGCGGATAACGGCGCGGGCCCGCAGACAGTGACGGACCTTGCCCACCTTCCCAGGTTGATCGGAGAGGTCCTCGAGCAGCAGGATCGATATGAGGCTCTTGCGGAACGCTACTGCGACTACGATGACTTTCTGTACCTTGGCCGCGGTCTCAACTTTCCGCTGGCGATGGAGGGAGCCCTCAAGCTAAAGGAGATCAGCTACATCCATGCCGAGGGCTACCCCGCCGGGGAGATGAAGCATGGGCCGATATCGCTGGTCGACGGGCGCATGCCAGTAGTGGCCCTAATGCCAACCGACGAGCTATTCGACAAGATGGTCAGCAATGTCTACGAGGTGTCCGCCCGCGGTGGACGCGTGCTGGCCGTAACAACGGAGGACGCCCCCGGACTGGACGATGCGGCGAGTGACGTCGTTACGCTTCCCTCGTTGCCATCTGCGTTGAGCCCGATGGTCATGGCGGTGCCGATGCAGTTGCTGGCCTACCACATCGGCGTTCGACGGGGGTGTGACGTCGATCAGCCACGCAACCTTGCGAAGTCAGTCACGGTCGAGTAGCCGGGCCTTTTGACCCGGCAGTCGGCACATCCAACCGGCGAGGCTGACTCCTCCGAGCAGGGGGCCTGGATCCGGTCGAAGATACCCCCGGCACTGAGATATCGTCCTTATCGACGATACTGGACCGGTGCGGTCACGTCGGTTGCCGGATACAACCTGGTCTACTTCGCACAGCTGTGGCTGGCGTACGAGCTCTCCACCTCGCCCCTGTTCCTTGGCCTCATCGGAGTTGCCAACGCCGGTCCCGCGTTTGTCTTCACGCTCTTGGGGGGTGTCTACGCCGACCGTGTGAACCGCAAGGGGATCATATTTGGCTCTCAGCTGATCCTGGCGGGTCTGGCGGCGATAATGGCCTTACTCGACGCGACGGGCGCGGTGCGCGTGTGGCATGTATTCGTCGTCGCCGTCGCTGCGGGATCGGTCAGCGCATTCGACATCCCGGCCCGGCAGGCATTCTATCCGGGCCTCGTGGAACGCAGGGCGCTTACGAGCGCGGTTGCCCTGAACGCCTCGGTGTGGCAGGGCGTTCGGATAGGGGCACCCGCGGCAGCCGGCTTCCTTATTGCTCTCGTCAGCACGTCGACAGTGTTCGTCATCGGCGCGGTGGGCTTCGGAATAATGGCGTCCCTCCTGATGGGGGTGCGACCCTTGCGGGACTCCGAGACCGGTCACGAAGCTGACCCTGCTAGTGCCGCGGGGCAGCTGGCCGAGGGAATCGGCTACGTTCGCAGCCGGCCCGACTTCAGGTTCCTGATTGGCATGGTTATGTTCTCGAGCTTCTTCGGAGGAGGCTACCTGATACTGATGCCGGTGTTCGCAGTCGACATCCTGGACGTCGGCGCCCAGGGCCAGGGGGTGCTGCTCGCTGCCGCAGGGATCGGAAGCCTTTCGGCGACGCTCTGGATCTCGACCCGCGGTCGCCTCCGTGGCTCAGGCGCCCTGCTGGTGGGCGGGGCGGCCATGAGCGGAATATCACTGGCAGCCTTCGCGCTCACTGCACGCTACGTCGGCTCGTATCCGCTCGCCATAGCCCTGATGTTCAGCACAGGCCTTTTCACCTCGACATTCCTGATCACGGCGATGGCCTCCCTTCAGGCCATTGTGCCCGATCGGCTCCGGGGCCGGATCATGGCCCTCTACGGCATCAGCTGGAGCGTGATGCTCCTCGGAGGCCTTCAGGCCGGCCTGATCGCCAACTTCATCGGGGCACCGCTCGCGGTGACGATAGGCGGAGCGCTGGTTACCGCCTTTGCGCTGGGACCTGCTCTGGCCAAGCGTGGAATACTGACCATCGATTCGGAGGGCACGCGATCGTATACACTCGGCCGGAAGGCCGCCGGCCCGCCCGGCAACTGACTCCCTGCCCCGGAGCAGGCAGCGCCCAACCGCAGCCCCAAAGATGACCGAGTCCGCAGCAGACAGCGACAAATTCGGCCTCACCGGCCTTTATCGGGCTGCGCGGCGCCAGGGGGTGCCATTCGGGACAGAGGCAGCTCCCGCCGGAGGCTCTGTCGATTCAGGCGGCCTTAGACTGCACTACGCGGACTGGGGCGCGCCCGCCAGTCCGTCCGTTCTCTTGCTCCACGGTTTCGCCCAGAGCGGACGCAGCTTCGACTTCGTATCGCTGGCGCTGTGCGACCGATTCCGGGTCGTCGCGCTGGACCTGAGGGGCCACGGGGACTCGGACTGGTCCCCGAGCGCAGACTACAGGCGCAGTTCTCACGTCGCGGACGTAGAAGCCGTGATAGAAGAATTGGGACTGGCGCCGGTGGCCATAGTTGGACTGTCTCTCGGGGGCACGATCGGCTACCTCCTCGCCGCATCCCGCCCGCAGCTGGTTCGCGCACTCGTGATCGTAGATATCGCACCAAGGGTAGAACCGGCCGGCGCTAGCCGAGTGAGGGGATTCGTTGAGGGCAGGGACTCGTTCGAATCGCTCGAAGAGATGGTCAGCTCCGTACGAGCCTTCAGGCCCGGCCGCACCGACGAACAGCTGTTGGGGAGCGTGCTACGAAACGCCAGGCGCCAGGAGGACGGGACATATACGTGGAAATACGACTCTGCGATGCGACGTCCGGAAGCTCGGCCCAAGGCGGGGCCGGAGGAAGAGGCGCTGCTATGGGACGCGCTAAAGGCCATTGGCTGCCCGACGCTCGTCGTCCGAGGAGCCGATAGCGACATCGTCAGCACGGCTTCAATGACTGAGATGATTCGGAGCATCCCGAATGCCAGAGGAGTAGAGGTTCCCAGCGCGGGTCACCTGGTACCCGGCGACAATCCTGCCGGCTTCATAGAGGTGATCGGGCCATTCCTCTCGGAGACCTGCCCGACCTAGACCGGCGTGGCAATAGCCGCCGGCATCTAGCCCTAAAGGGTCAGGGTGAGAGCAATCAGAGCCGCCACGGCCGAGCCGATCAACAGGCAGGCCGGCAGCGAGAGCGGCCGGCCGCGCCCATGCCTGTAGCTCCGCGATGCAAATCCATTCATCCGCATGCGTCTGACCCAAGGCGTCCCGATACCATGCTCATGCACCGGGTTAGTGTGGACTAAGGGCTGTCCTTAGTCAAGACTTATTCCGGTAATTCGTGGCTAATTTGGGCCTTACCGTCGGTCGTAATCTCATGACCTGCATAAGAGTCCATCGAAAAGGCTACGAAAGGCACAGACCTTGTCGGCACAAGGTCCACAAGCGTGCCCCTGGCAAGGTCGGAGTAAGGGCCCTGGCGGCATCTGACGGTCGCACCCGAGCCGAGTTCGACTACCAGGATCACCGCATCGCCGCGGTATTCTCGGGCCAAGACCTTCGATCCACCCCGGGGGTTGGGGAGCACCAGGAAGTCATCTGGTCGAACCAGAACCATCACCTCATCTCCCTCACCCGCGCCGGAGCGACCGGGCCCGGGCTCTGTCAACTGCAGGCGGCCAACCTCGGTGATCGCCCTTCCCCCGGCGATCCGGCCGTTGAGAAAGTCGGCGGCACCCGTGATCCGTGCAACGAAAGGGGTGGCGGGCGACCGAAAGATGGCTCCCGGTCGATCGATCTGCTCTATCCGACCGAGATTCATAACAGCAACCCTGTCGGCCAGAGAAAATGCTTCCTCCCTGTCATGCGTGACGATCACGGTGGCCACCCCCCTATCGCGCAGTATCTCCCCCACCTCGGTCCGCACTCCGGCACGCATTCCTGCATCAAGGTTGCTGAAGGGCTCATCCAGCAGCACCACGAACGGCTGTGGGGCCAGGGTGCGGCCAACCGCAACCCGCTGCTGCTGACCGCCTGAGAGTTGGTGCGGATACCGATCTCCCAATCCGGTCAGGCCCACGAGCCTCAAGATCTCGTCGACGCGCAGACCCTTATCAGCTCGAGACCTGCCGCCCAGGCCAAAGCCTATATTCCCCGCCACGGTCAGGTGGGGGAAGAGGGCGTAGTCCTGGAACACCATGCCCACGCGCCGTCGCTCCGGCGGAATGTGAAACCCGGGGCTTGAAACAAGATCTCCGGCGACGGTGATCGTTCCGGAGTCGGTGCCCTCAAGGCCGGCGATCAGCCGGAGCAAGGTCGTCTTGCCGCACCCACTTGGGCCGAGCACGGCGATGATCTCTCCAGCGTTTACGACCAGTGAGGCCGCATCCACGGCCACGGTTTCTCCGAAGCACTTGGACACCCCTTGGCAGCCGATGGCCGGCACCGCATCTACCATCGCCTCGGTCCCCCGTAGCGCAGCACCAGCACAGCTGTCGGGACGGCGGAGAGCAAAATCAGGAGGAGAGCGGGCGCGGCGGCCCGGGCGAAAAACGCCTCCGAAGATGCCGACCACACCTCCGTCGCAAGTGTGTCAAAGTCGAGCGGTCCCAGTATCAACGTGGCTGGCAACTCCTTCATGGTCACCAGGAAGACAAGGGCGGCACCGGCGACCAGACCTGACCTCACCAGCGGTAAGGTCACCGACCAGGTTGTACGCAGGGCCGAGCGACCGAGCGACCGAGACGCCTCCTCCAGCGAGGGACTGACCTGTGCGACGGACGAGCGGACCGAGCCGAGCGCGATCGGGAAGAAGAGCACGACATAGGCGAATATGAGCAGCCAAGGTGTCAGGTATACGGGCCGAGCATAGTTTGCCCCGAAGAACACCAGCGCCAGGGCCACCACGACCCCGGGCAGGGCGTACCCGACAAAGCTGACGCTCTCCACGGCCCGGGAGATCACGCCGGGGTGCCGGACTGACAGGGTGGCCACGGGCAGCGCTAGCATCACCGCGAACAGTGCAGCCAGGCCAGAGCCGTAGAGAGAGTTGCGGGCCGGGGCCCACAGACTGCCGATGGTCTCGGAGGCCTCGATGCCGCGGACCAGCCAGAACATCAATACCGAGGCCGGCAACGCCAGTGCCAGAGCCACCAGGGCGCCGCAGAGAAAGACCGCCGGCCAGCGCCATCCTCCCAGTCGCACGACACTGGCGGTACGAGCCGCGCCCGCCCCGGTGCGATGGTAGCGAATCCGGCCCCGGCTCCACTGCTCCAGGACAAGCACCGCGACCGCAAAGCACACGAGCACCAGGGACAGCACGGCGGCTATCGAGCGGTCGAACGCGCCCTGGTACTGCTGATAGATCGACCATGTGAACGTCTCGTACCGCATTAGGGAGACGGCGCCGAAATCGCTCAGGACGTAGAGTGCAACCAGCAGCGACCCGGCGGCAATCGCTGGCCGCAGCATCGGCACGGTAACTGTCAAGAGGGTCCTGATCGGTCCCTTGCCGAGACTGCGCGCCGATTCCTCCATCGAAGGGTCCATGTTCACGATCGACGACCTTACGACGAGGAGCACGTACGGATAGCTCAGGAGCACCAAGGTCATCGTGGCGCCCGGTAGCCCGTATATCTCCGGCAGCCTGTCCACTCCAAAAGGAACCTCCAGAATGTTCTGGAGCAGGCCCTTGGGGCCCAGGGCCGAGGCGAACAAGTACGCCCCGACATAGGTCGGTATCACCAGGGGCAGAGCGGTCAGGAGGACCCACACTTTGCGGAAGGGCAGGTCGGTCCTTGTCGTAAGCCAGGCCACCGGCACCGAGATCAGCACGGAAAAACCGGTCACAGTGACAACGAGAAGGGCAGTGCGGCCCAAGGTGGCTGCGGTTCGCGACCGAAACAGCAGATCCCACGCCTCGTCTGAGGCGCCCACGCTGCGGACCAGAAGATAGGCGACTGGGACAAGCATCGCCGCTCCCACCAGCAGGGCGGGAGCGAGAAGAGAGGTCGGGGGCAGGGCCAGCCCGCGGCCCACCCTCGACGCCAGGGGGGCGGGGCCCCGACCCTCGGGGAAACGCAGCGAGGGGCTGACTGCCATCGGCTCCTATGCCGTTAGGGGGTGATCCCAAGATCCCGCAGCATGGCCTGAGTACCGGCGAGGTCGACCAGGTCGGCCATGTCTATCTCCGGGATGTTGATCTCGGCCGCGGAGGTAATCAGGCGGCTGATTGTCACGCCCTCGACCAGCGGATACTCGTGGGTCTGACCTGCGAAGTACTGCTGGGCGACCGTCGACAGCATGAACTCAAGGAACAGCTCGGCGTTGTTCCCGTTGGCAGCATCGCTCAAGATGGCCGCACCTGCCACCATGACCATGGAGCCCGGTCCGCCGCCGCCAAGGTGGTGGTTGCGCGCGGTGAAGCTCTCGCCTTCTTCGGCCAAGAAGCGGTGCAGATAGTAGTGGTTGACGAATCCCACGTGGACCTCACCGGCGGCGGTGGCGGCAACGATGGGGGTGTTGCCGGGATAGACCTTGGCTTCGTTGGACTGTATTCCAGCGAGCCAGTCCCTTGTTCTGACTTCGCCCCACTTGACCCGCATCGCCGTCACCATGGCCTGGAACGACCCGTTGGTCGGCGCCCAGCCGATGCGGCCACTCCAGACCGGGTCGGTAAATCCTTCGAGCGTGGCGGGCAACTCGGAAGGATCCACATTCTCGGTGTTGTAGACCACGGTCCGCGCACGACCGGATATCCCCACCCACAGGCCATCGGGCGATCGGGCCCAGTCCGGCACCATGTCAAGAATGGAGTCGTCCAGGACAGCCAGAACCCCTGCATCTGCGACGGCTCCCAGGCCGGCGGGATCCTGGGCAAAAAAGACGTCCGCCGGCGTGTTCTGACCCTCTTCGACAAGGGTCGCGGCGATCTCACCGGTGCTGCCGTACTTGACCGAGACAGCCACACCGGTGGCCTTCTCGAATTGATCGATTAATGGGCCAACCAAAGACTCGCTGCGACCTGAGTAGACGACCAATTCACCCGGGTCTCGGCCTGCCTCCTCGTTCGCGCTTGCGGGTGACTGTCCGTCGTCGGAAACACCCTGCCCGCAGGATGCTCCCAGCGCCAGCATGGCCACCAAAATCACAAACGGGACGATCCTCAGCGCTGATCTCTTGGGAGACCCCACGGCACGGTCAAAACAAAATGCTAAATGCATATTAAGCCAGCAGATGATTATCGGCTAAGTGTCTGACTTGATCAACTTGAACCGTTCGACTACGCAGCCCTGAAAAGGCATGGCCAGCCCGCAGGGCGCTGGTCTAGGCGTGCGGGGCCGAGGATATGGCTATAGGTCGGTCAGGGGATCGTCAGGGTGCTGGCCGGTCTCCTTGCCCCACAGGTCGCGGGGGTTCCGATCTCCTGTTGCGGCCTTGATGAAGGCGTCGGTACCGGCCATAAAGCCACCGTCGACGGGTAGTGTGACGCCGTTTACGAAAGAGGCCTCCGGGGAGGCCAGATACAGGGCCGCATTCGCGATGTCGATCGGCCGGCCCAGACGCCTGACGGGATAGAGCTCTGCCAGTCGCTTCACCATCTGCGGGTCGGAATCAACGATCGGCTTCCAAAAGTCAGTAAGGGTCGTCCCGGGGGCTATGACGTTTGATCTCACACCCTTTGGCCCATACCTGATCGCCAGGTTCTGGGTGAACATCACCACGCCCGCCTTCGCGGCGGCGTAGGCGGGCAAACCTATCGCCGTGATGCCGTTTACGGACGACAGGTTGATTATCGCCGCGTCGGGTCGAGTCTCGGTCCGCTTGAGCAACTCGGGAAGCGCGGCCCGGGTGCAAAAATAGGTGGACTTGAGGCAAAAATCAAAGTTCCAATCCCAGGTCTCCTCGTCGAGTTCCCCGATCAGATCATCACCCTTGCCACCACCGACATTGTTAACCAGGATGTCCACGTGGCCGAACTCGGACACGGCCTTGGCCACCATCTCCGCGGCGTCGCTCTCACGGCGGACATCCAGCCTCGCGTAGGCCGCTCTGCCCCCCGCCGACTCGATCTCCCTGATGATGTCGGCAGAGCGGTCGGCGTCAAGGTCTGCAACGAGTACTGACGCCCCCTCCTGCGCGAAGCGGACCGCACACGCTCCTCCGATCCCCGAGCCTCCACCGGTCACAATCGCGACCTCTCCCTGTAGTCTGCCGGCCATAACCCTTTCCTCCATCACAAAAAGCGGCGGGAGGCCCGAAAGGGTCTCCCGCCGCTTACCAAACTATCGGACTCTCGGACCGTCGGTCAGCTCCTAGAGCTGAGCTGGGCCTTGCGCCTATCGTAACTCTCCTGCGCCTGGTCGAGCGATTGAACCCGCAGTCCGTTGAGGAACTCACGGCTCTCCGAGTACCACTTCTGCGAGTCCTCGACGCCGGTCAACTGTCCCTTGAACCTGGGCATGACGTAGCGGGCGATGAGCTCGTAGCTGTGTCGCACCTGCTCCCTGGTACCCCACTCGGTCGCCTGGATCAGGAAGCCTCCGAACCCGCCCGTCTGCTCGTCGAGGCGGTAGATCGTCTCGATCACATCGTCCGGTGTGCCCACGGCCCAGACCCCTTCTGCGGTCAGCTTGTCGACGAGTTTCTCCTTGGGCAGATCCGGGAAGGGCGCCTCCACGCCCAGGGTGTTCTCAAAGTAGTCGCGCTGATACCAGCCGGCTCGCTCACGGGCCTGCTCGATCGCCTCTTTCCTCGTCTCCGCCACGTGGGTGTGAACCACCACACGCCAGTTCTCGCGGTCCATCTTTTGTCCGTGCTCTTCGGCGGTGTCCTCGGCGATCTTCCAGAAATCGCCAAGTGTCTTGGTCTGCGCCTTTGGACCCTTGCCGCGGTCGGCCACCACGTTCAAAGAGAGCACGGACAGTCCGTGTCTCCCCGCGGTAACCATCCCGGATGGCGACTGCACCGCGGCCACCGCAATCTCGGGATGGGGATGAGTGTAGGGCCGGAGGTGCAGGCGGGCCTCCCTAAGAACGAACCAGTCCGACTCGTAGGTGATCGGCTCAGTCTCCGTCCAGAGGCGCTTGATTATCCCCACGGCCTCCTGCATCCGGGGGCGCTGGGTAGGTGCATCTATGCCCATCATGTAGGCATCGCCGGTCAGTGCCCCCGGGCCGCATCCCAGCATCACCCTCCCCCGGCTCTGGTGATCCAGCTGGATGAACCTGTTGGCCACCATCAGGGGGTGGTGATACGGCAGGCTGGTCACCCCGCTGCCGAGCCGCAGGGTCCTGGTGCGCTCGAGCGCCGCAGCTATGAACACCTCGGGGCTGGGTATGGTCTCCCAGCCGGCACTGTGGTGTTCACCGATCCAGGCCTCATCATAGCCAAGGTAGTCGAGCCACTCCATCAGCTCTAGGTCCCTGTGATACGACAGGTTCGGATTCTCCCCGAGTGCGTGGAAGGGAGCCATGAAGATTCCGAATTTCATTCTGGCTGGCAATGCCATATCGGATGCCTTTCTCTAAAGAAGTTCGGCGATTTTAGCACAGGGCAACAGGGCCCACCAGTGACGAAAGCCAAGTTTATAGACGGCTAAACGCCCTTTTCAAGGAGCATTGTCTTGACCCGGTCTACCGCCTCTGCATCGGGGACAGTAACGGAATGCTCCTGATCGCGCGACTTGATCTCCACAACCCCCTGTTTGATGTTGCGAGGGCTGACTACGACCCGCACGGGCAGGCCGATCAGGTCGGCGTCGGTAAGCTTTACCCCCGCCGATTCCGAGCGGTCGTCATGCAGGACCTCCACTCCCGCCGATTCCAAACGCTCCTCCAAGTCGTCGGCCGCCTCCGCTACCTCGGAGCGGTTGGAGTTCAGCGCAGTGAGATGGACCTGATAAGGGGCAATCGATGCGGGAAATATGATGCCGCGTTCATCGTGGTGCTGCTCGATGGCGGCAGCGAGCAGCCGCCCCAGGCCGATGCCATAGCATCCCATGGTCACGGGTAACTGCCCGCCTTCTTCGGTCGAAAACAGCGCGTTCAGCGCCTCGCCATACTGAGTGCCCAGCTTGAAGACGTGGCCCACCTCAATCCCCCTGCGCTGGACCATCGGCCGACCCTGGCACATGAGGCACTCGTACCCCTCCCGGGCCAGCGAGATGTCCGCCACCACATCCACGGCGAAATCCCGGGGAAAATTGACATTCAAAAGATGGTGGTCATGCTTGTTGGCGCCGGCCACGAAGTTTCTGCCCAATTCGATCGAGTCGTCGGCTATCACCTTGCAGCCCTTGAGCCCAACGGGAGACGCCGAGCCCGACACCAGCCCCGCATCCTTGACCTCTTCGGGAGTAGCCAGCCTGAGATCTGCCTTCCCGACCGCCTTGCCGAGCTTGACCTCGTTGACCTCGAGGTCGCCGCGAATCACGACGACGAGAACCTCGCCCGAGCAGGAATAGAAGACAGCCTTTATGGTCTTGACCTGCGGAAGTGACAGGAAACCAGTTACCTCTTCGATGGTCCGCGCTCCCGGAGTATGGACCTCCTTGAGCTCGGCCATCTCCTCATCGGCGTTCGGGAACTTGCGGAAGACGGCCCTTTCGGTGTTCGCCGCGTAGCCGCATCCCTCGCAGAGCATGATCGTGTCCTCTCCTGCCTCAGCCAGCAGGATGAACTCGTGCGAGTCCTTACCGCCGATCGCCCCGCTATCGGCCTCGGCCTGTACCACGTCCATCCCGGCCCTGCGATATATGGCCTTATATGCCTCGACCATGCGATCGTAACTCCGGGCTAGCCCCTCCTCGTCCACGTCGAAGCTGTAGGCGTCCTTCATGTCGAACTCTCGGACGCGGATCAGCCCTCCTCTAGGCCTGGGCTCGTCGCGGAACTTGGTGTGTATCTGGTACAGGAGCTTTGGGAGGTCGCGATAGGAGGCGGCGTTGGACCGGACCATGGTGGCCAGCTCTTCCTCATGGGTGGGTGCCACCACTAGCGTGCGGTCCCGCCTGTCCTGCAGTGTGAACAGGTCGTCCCCGAATGCCTCGGTGCGGCCGGTCGCATCCCAGAGTTCGCGCGGCTGGAGGACGGAAAGGCGCATCTCCTGTCCGCCTGCCGCGTCCATTTCCTCGCGGATTATCTGCTCGATCTTCCTGAGCGAGCGCCAGGCCAGCGGCAGATAACCGTATATGCCGGATCCTACCTGGTGAATCATGCCCGCACGGAGCATGAGTTTGTGGCTCGCGAGTTCGGCCTCAGACGGTTCCTCGCGGAGGGTCTTGCCGAAGAGCTTTGAAAGGCGCACTGGCTCGCGGAGGCCAGACTAGACCTGCGCTAGCTCCTTTTCGACCTCGCGGATCTCGTCCATGAGCGCGGCGAGCATCTCGGACTCTTCAACTATCTTCGATTTCTTTCCCTTCCGAAAGATGATCGCGCGTCCGACCCCCGCCGCTATGCCCACGTCGGCATCCTTGGCCTCGCCCGGTCCATTGACCTCACAGCCCATGACAGCCACCTTCACGGGCGTCTTGGTCTTGCGGAGTAGTTCCTCGACATCGTTGGCCAAACCGCGAATGTCGACGTCCGCCCGTCCGCATGAAGGGCATGCGACAAGCGTCGCACCCTCCTTGCGCAAATTCAGCGACTTGAGGATCTCGATGCCGGTGTAGATCTCCTCGGCCGGCTCGTCGGAAAGCGAAACCCTTATGGTGTCGCCAATACCCTCGTACAAGAGTGCACCCAGGCCGATGGCGCTCCGGATGCTGCCAGCTTTGGCCGTGCCCGCCTCCGTGATCCCGAGGTGCAGGGGATATGGCACCAAGGTCGCCATGCGGCGGTAAGCCTCAATGGTGGTATCGGTGTCGAAGGCCTTAAGGGAGATCTTGATCAGGTCGAAGTCAAGGTCCTCAAGTATGCCAATCTCCCACAGTCCGGTCTCCACCATGTGGTCGACCACGGTGTACTGGCCGATTTCTGCCTCGCCGGCCTTGGGGAGTTCGTTTACCCGGTCGGTGTGGCGCGACACCCCCCGGGTCGCCCCGATACCTCCCACGGGGGGGAGACTGCCGAAGTTGACGCCTATCCGGATGGGCACGCGCCGCTCTTTGGCCGCCCGGACGATAGTCTCGACCTTCTCGCGGTCGCGGATGTTGCCCGGGTTCAGTCGCAGGCAGTCCACACCGCTTTCCAGAGCAATCAGGGCCAGCTGATAGTGGAAATGGATGTCTGCGACGACCGGCACGCGCGAACGCCTGACGATCTCCGCCAGACCCTCGGCTGCCTGCTTGTCCGGCACCGCGCAACGGATTATGTCACAGCCAGCCTCAGTGGCCTCCTCGATCTGCCGCACGGTCGCGTCGATGTCGCGGGTGTCGGTCTTGGTCATGGTCTGAACCGAAATGGGGGCGTCCCCACCTACCTTGACACCGCCGACGAATATGGCCTTCGAGACTCTGCGTTTCATGCTGCCCACGCTACCGCAGGATACTGCCGCCGTTCAAGACGCGCAGCACGTCGAAATAGCTGATCACAACTATCAGGCCGATGAGGACCGCAAATCCCATCATGTGCGTCAGGCCCTCGTGCCTGGGTGAGATACGCTTGCCGCCGCGGGCCCACTCTATCGCAACGAACAGGAGGCGACCGCCGTCGAGGGCGGGAATGGGCAGGATATTCATGATCCCCAGCGATACGCTGAGCAGCGCCGTGAGCTGGAACACCCACGAAAAGCCCAGTTCATCCACCACCTCCCCGGTGGCCTGGGCGATGCCTATGGGGCCGGCTACACCGGGGTTCCGTCCGGAGGAAAGGCCCTGGGAGATCCCGTCCTTGGTCACCACCAGGATGTCCCAGATGGTGCCAAACGACATCGGAACGGCTCGCCAGATAGGCTCGGTTGCAGGCCGGACTATCGGGTTGGCCAGCGCGATCGAAACGCCGATGGCGCCCTGGGTAAGGGTGTCACCCTCCTCCAGGGATGGGTCATAGCGCCGGGCGTCCCTGAGGGAGACCTCGGTTGCCGGATCGGTAACGGTCTCAACCACTATCAGCTCTGGTGGATCCAATCTGGGGGTCAGGACCACCGCATCGGTCACGGCCAACTCCGGAGAGGAGCCAAGGCCGGAGACCAGAGAACCCCTCCTCACCACGAGTTCTACCGGACTTCCCCTTCTGCCCTGAACGATGTCGATCAGATGCCTTGGCTCCGTAACCCGCTGGCCGTCGACCTGAAGGATCGTGTCCCCTCCCCGCAGACCAGCCTCCTGCGCCGGCGAGCCCGGTGCGACGCCGGAGATGAACACCTCGCTGCTCACAAGCTTGTCGTGGGGCAGCATGAACAGCACGGTGAAGATGACGACCGGCACAACCAGATTCATGAATGAACCGGCAACCAGGACGACCGCCCGTTTCCAGCGGTGCTGCCGAGCGAAGCTGTGGGGATCGGAGGGATCCTCTTCACCCACCATCTTGACGAAACCGCCCAGGGGGATGAGGTTGAGGGTGTATACGGTGTCTCCGTAGCGGAAGCCGAGGATACGGGGTGGAAATCCGAAACCAAACTCCGTGACCCTGATCCCGAACCACTTGGCGGTCGCAAAGTGCCCCAGTTCGTGGACGAATATCAGGAATCCCAGGACGGGAATTATGAGGAGCCATGAAGGTATGTCGAACATCGCGCGTTAGGCCTTCAATTCGCTCCGGGGCTTCCGGCAGTAGGGGGGCATGTGAGTCTCCTATGCCCTCTTCGGGCGAGCGGATGTCCTGGCTTCTGGGAATAGATCGGCGACCCTGTCTCGAGCCCAGCGCGCCGCCTCAAGTGCGTCGTCAGCCGTTGGCTCGTCGATCGCCTGGTGACCCGTCAGTGCCTGCTCGATCACGCTAGGGATGTCGGTGAAGGCGATGTCCCCGGACAGGAATCTGTCCACCGCCATCTCGTCCGCACCGCACAGGGCGGCCGGCCATGTACCCCCTCGGCGCCCGTAATCCATCGCGAGGGCGAAGCACGGATAGCGACTACCATCCAGCTTCTCGAACGTCAGTGCGCCGGTGGCCACCGGGTCGAACCTGCATATCTCGGCGTTTTCCAGGCGCTCGGGGTGCAGAAGCGCGTACTGGATTGGCAGTCTCATGTCTGGCGGACTGATCTGGGCCTTCACCGAGCCGTCGTCGAATTCGACCATCGAATGGATCATGCTTTGAGGATGGATCACCACCTCTATCCGCTCCCAGGGCACGTCAAACAGCCACCTGGCCTCTATCACCTCAAATGCCTTGTTCATCAGAGTGGCGGAGTCGATCGTGATCTTCGGACCCATCACCCAGGTCGGGTGTCGCAACGCCTGCTCGGGTGTGACCCGGGCGAGTTGCTCCTTCGTGGCGTGGCGCATCGCCCCGCCTGAGGCGGTGATCATCAGGCGTGAGACCGTGCGGTCCTCTCCGCGCAGGCACTGCCAGATGGCGTTGGGCTCGCTGTCAATGGGCAGTAGCGCACCGCCGTGCTCAGCCGCCAACCTGGTGAGGAGGTCGCCGGCCATAACGATCGATTCCTTGTTGGCCAGGGCGACCGTCTTGCCGGCCCTCAGTGCCGCCAAGGTGGGGGAAAGCGCGATGTCCCCCACGGTGGCGGTGACCAACAGGTCGACCTCCTCGTCAACAGCCATCTCCTCGAGGGTGCACGGGACACCGCCTCCCTCCAGCAGCGTCGCCCACTCGCGATCGTCCCCTTCGCAATACACGAGCCTTGGGCCAAACTCTCGAACCTGGCTTCCCAGCAAGCCCAGCGAGCGCCTCGCCGCAAGCCCCACCACCTTCAGCCGGTCAGGAAAGCGCCGGACGACATCCAGTGTCTGGGTTCCGATCGAGCCGGTAGACCCAAGCAGGGCGATTCCCTTACGTCCCCTACTCATGCTCCCAGTCCCGCTCGCGCGCCGACCGGTCATTCATCCGGCCACCCACCGCACAAAGCAGTAGCAGAGCACCAGATTAAGGACTATCGAGTCGAGCCGATCAAACAGGCCACCATGGCCAGGAATCAGGCTACCAGAATCCTTGACCCCGGCGCGCCGCTTGAGCCCGGACTCCACCAGGTCCCCCGCAAGGGCGCCACCCCACATCAGCGCTCCCAACCCGGCCGCCACCGCCACCGATACCGCCAGCTCGAATCCGGCCGTCAGGGCTACGGCCACCCCAACGGCCGCCGCCAGGCCTGCAATGGCCCCCTCCCAACTCTTGCCCGGAGATATCGACGGCACCAGCTTGTGCCGACCATAGTGCGATCCGACCGCATATGCGCCCACGTCGGCAGCCGCGATAATCAGCAGCATCGCAATCGCCCACTCGGCACCGTCACCCAGACCCCTCAAGAGCGCGCCGAACCCGAGCAGTCCACCGGCAAACAGGGCGGGTCCGGCGGTGGCCAGATAATCGCGTCGCCAGTTCGCGAGACCGCGACCCAGTCCCACGGCCGCCAGCGAGACCAGTGCTCCTCCGGCAATCGCCGGCACGACGGTCAACATGAGCGGGTGCCCGACAGCATGAAGATGCATAGCGACAACCAGACCGACCGACCATGCCAGCGACACCTGGACCACCGGCCTGGATCCGAGACCGGCAACCATGCGTGTCAACTCGTAAGTGCCGACGGCAGCCGCGGCGCTGAGCAGCGCGGCGAGCCAGTTGCCCCCTCCCCAAACTGCCGCCAACACGATTGGCAGCAGCACGGCCGTGGCGGCCACGCGTCGTGCCAGTTCGCTTCGCAACAGGTCCGGGCTGATACCTTCGCCGAACGGCCCGGCTCCGGCCCGATTGCCAGACACCGTAATCACCCTCTAGGGTGCCGCCGCCTCGATGCGACCAAAACGCCTCTGCCTGCGTTCGTATTCCTCGAGCGCCAACTCCAAATCGGCCTCGTCGAAATCAGGCCACAGCGTCGACGTGGAATAGTACTCGGCGTAGGCCGACTGCCAGAGCAGGAAATTGCTGAGACGCATCTCCCCGGCTGTTCGGATTATCAGGTCCGGATCTGGCATTCCCGCCGTGTACAGCTCGGCCGCCAGCATCTGCTCGGTTAGGTCGCGGGCATCGATGCCCGATTCGATCAGCCGGCGGGCGGCCCCGACAATCTCTTCTCGACCACCGTAGTCGAAGGCCACGCTCAGGGTGATGGTGTTGTTGCGGCGGGTCAGCTCAACGCTCCGCTCAACGGCTGCCTGCAACGATTCGGGCAGCCTGTCCAGCCTGCCCAGATGCCGGATCCTTACACCCTCGGCGTGCAGGACTGACGTCTCCGACTCTATCGTCCTTCCCAGCAGTTCCATCAGCGAGTGAACTTCATGGGCGGGCCTGTCCCAATTCTCCGTGGAAAAGGCGTATATCGTCACGTAGCTGACGCCGCGCTTGGCGAGAGCTCGCACGACCCGACGCACGTTCTCTGTGCCGAGGCGGTGGCCTTCTGATCGGCCCCAACCGCGCTCTTTGGCCCAGCGACCGTTGCCGTCCATGATGATCGCGACATGTCCCGGAACCTCTCCGCTCATGCCCCATTCACCGGCCCAAAGACATCGCGGCTCATGGCCCCGCTATACCTCAAGCACCTCGGACTCTTTGTCCTTCCTCAGTCCGTCCATCTCGCCAATGTAGCTGTCGGTTATCTTCTGGACCTGGTCCTGCGCTCGGCGTCCCTCGTCCTGGCCGATCTCGCCGTCCTTTTCCAGCTTTCGAAGTCCCTCTATGGAGGCCCTCCTGATATTGCGGACGGCGACATGGCCATCCTCCGTCTTGCGGGCCACGACCTTCACCAGTTCCCTTCGACGCTCCTCGGTCAGTACCGGCAGCGTGATCCTGATAACCTCGCCGTCGCTGTTGGGAGTCAGGCCCAGGTCGGAGGCCAGTATGGCCCTCTCCACATCGGTGGCCGCTCCGCGGTCCCAGACCTGAATGAGCAAGACCCTCGCCTCCGGCACGGTGATAGTGGCCAGCTGGTTGAGCGGGGTCAAGGTGCCATAGTAGTTGACCTGGATCGAGTCCAATAGACGAGGGCTGGCTCGGCCGGTTCTGATGATGGCCAGTTCCCGCCTCAGGGCTTCTACCGACTTGCCCATGCGATCGTGAGCGTCCTTGACGACGTCTTCGATAGCCATCTTCCAGGCTCCTCTCGAGTAGATTGGGCGGTGATTGGGCTGGCGGAGCCCCCAGACAGTTTACGTCGGGGTCAGTCAATACGGGTATCGGACACGAGGGAACCGATCGGCTCGCCGGCGATGATCCGGGTGAGATTCTCCTCCAGAGTGATGTCGAAGACCCTGATCGGCAGCCTGTTTTCCATACACAGGGACAGGGCAGTAGCGTCCATTACCCCGAGCCTCCGTTCCAGCGCCTCTTGGTAAGTGACGAACTCATGCTTTTCGGCCTGAGGATCAAGGTTGGGATCGGTCCCGTACACACCGTCGACGGAATACTTGGCCATGAGCAGCACATTGGCCTCGATCTCGACCGCACGCAGGGCGGCCGCGGTGTCCGTAGTCATGTAGGGGTTGCCGGTCCCCGCAGCGAAAATGACCACCCTTCCCTTCTCCAGGTGCCTGACCGCGCGCCGACGTATGTAGGGCTCGGCGATCTGCTGGACATTGATGCCCGTTTGGGTTCTGGTGTCCACCCCTCGGAGCCGCTCAAGGGAGTCCTGGAGCGACAGGGCATTGACGATCGTGGCCAGCATGCCCGCGTAGTCGGCCGCCACGCGGTCCATGCCCTCATACTCGGCCTCTGCGCCGCGCCATATGTTGCCACCGCCGACAACGACGCCGACCTGCACGCCCATCTCGTGTATCGATTGGATCTGACCGGCGATCAGATTGACAGCCTCGGGATCGATACCGTAGCCGCGCTCGCCCTTGAAGGACTCTCCGCTGAGCTTGAGAAGAACCCGCCTGTAGGCGGACTTATGCGAGGCCATCCCCGCTCCTGACTCTATTCGCCCAGTGCGAACCGGGAGAACCTCTTTACCTTGATGTTCTCTCCCAGCTTGCCCGCGACCTCCAGCACAAGGTCCCTTATGGACAGGGAGGCATCTCTGATGTACGGCTGGGCCATGAGCGCGACTTCCGCAGGGTCACCTGCCTCGTCGTCGGGGATATCGGACTCCTCAATGTACTTGGGAGACATGGCGGCGATCTGCATGGCCAGGTTGTGCGCGAGCTCCTTGTAGTCATCGGTGCGCGCGACAAAGTCGGTTTCGCAGTTCACCTCGACTAGCACGCCCACCCTGCCGGCACCATGGATGTACGCTTCTACCAGACCCTCTTTGGCGCTTCTGTTGGCCTTCTTGACGGCCGCGGCGACTCCGCGCTGCCTCAGCAGTTCGCGGGCCCTATCCACGTCGCCTCCGGACTCTTCCAGCGCCCTCTTGGCGTCCATGACGCCGGCGCCCATCTCCTCCCTGAGCGCCTTTATCGTTGCTACACTGATCTCCAAGTCAGCCCCCGTTCATTCGTGAGTTGCGACGGCGGCCTCGGCGCCGCCTTCTTCCGGCCCCGCAGGTTGAGCTTCCTCCGAAACGCCCTCGGGCACCTCCACAGACTCCGGGTCCAGGTCCACTTCGTCCCGGGCGGCCTGCTCCAGTGCAATGGCGGCGGCAGCCCTCATTGCCTCGGCGTCATCTTCGCTGGAGGAGTCACGCAGATCTTCCTCCATCGATTCCCGCCTGTTGCGGCCCTCTAACACCGCGTCAGCCATCTGGCCCGTTACAAGCCTGATCGAGCGAATTGCATCGTCGTTGCCTGGAATTACGTGGTCGACCTTGGTCGGATCGCAGTCAGAGTCGACAAGGGCCACCACGGGAACCCCGACACGCTCAGCCTCGGCGACCGCAAGTGATTCCTTGCCGATGTCGACCACGAAAAGCGCCCCGGGCATCTCAACCATCTCCTTGATGCCGCCCAGGTATCGGTTCAGCCTCTTAATCGAGTCCTCAAGCTTCTGAGCCTCCTTCTTGGGCCGACGCTCAAACTCCCCGGCCGCTTTGCGCTCCTCGAGCTTGACCAGGTAGTCCATGCGGGTCTGAATGGTCTTGAAGTTGGTCAGGGTGCCGCCGAGCCACCTAGTCGACACGTAGAAGGCACCGCACCGCTGCGCCTCGTTGGTGATGGTCTCGTGCGCCTGGCGCTTGGTGCCGACGAAGACGACACGCTTGCCCTGGGCTGAGACGTCGGCGATGAACTCCTTGGCCTTTTCGAGCAACCTTAGCGTCTGCTGCAGGTCGATGATGTGGATCCCGTTACGGGCCGAGAAGATGTACTGCCTCATCTTTGGGTTCCAACGCCTCTTCTGGTGTCCGAAGTGGACCCCTGCCTCCAAGAGGGACTTCATCGTTACCGCGCTCCCCTGCTCGGGCACTTCTCTAGTCAGGGGTTGGGTTGGAGCTTGCTCAATCACTGTGTGGCGCCGCCTCTAGTGCATTTGACCGGTCCCGTAGTTGGCGGGGCGAGAATTTCGCCGGCCCAAAGGCACACAGCGATCCGCCGAGACCGAATCATACTCGTCGCGCCAGTATATCACGCCGGACATGCTCAGGTACGCACGGACGCCTAAGTACCCGGGCGCACGGCCCGGCGACCGATTGTCCCTGTGGTACCACATATGCTAGAATGCGACCTTGTATGGCTGGGCCAACCGCGTCGCTCCAACATTCGGGGCAGTCGGAGATGGCCCTATCCCCTGCAACGCTGACCCTAAGGAAACATGTACTTAGACACAGAACGAAAGAGAGAGATTCGGGAACAGTACCGGAACCACGAAGGTGACACCGGTTCAACCGAGGTGCAGGTCGCGCAGCTGACGGACAGGATCGTGACACTCACCGACCATCTGAGAACCCACAATCACGACGAATCGACCCGTCGGGGTCTCCTCAAGCTGGTAGGGCGACGCAGAAGGTTGCTCAGATACCTCAACCGCAAGGACGTCGACCGCTATCGTTCGCTCATCGGAAGGCTGGGCTTGCGAAAATAGCGCCCTTCGATTGCGATCCCCCCCAGGCACCTCCACCCCCAGTCAGCACCCCCGACACACCTAGCACAGTTACTCACACTCCAAACACCCATCCCAATCAGCTATCCCACTCAGGCGGGCGGCGTGCGGCCGCCCGCAGAGCCCGGCCCAAAATCTACTCGCAGGTCCCG
Source organism: Dehalococcoidia bacterium (assembly GCA_965207145.1). Lineage (GTDB taxonomy): Bacteria > Chloroflexota > Dehalococcoidia > Lucifugimonadales > UBA2962 > CAUZIR01. The sequence continues at coordinate 3,101,257 of OZ242262.1, forward strand.
GGCAGCAGGTAGGAAGAGAAGAGAGAAGAGAGGAAAGTTTTGTCTACATTTGAACTGGAGTTGGGCGGCCGCAAGCTCTCGGTCGAAACCGGAAAGCTCGCCCAACAGGCAGGAGGATCGGCCGTCCTAACGTACGGCGATTCCGTGCTGCTCGTTACGGCCACAATGTCCAAGCCGAGGGAGGGAATAGACTTTTTCCCCCTCACCATCGATTTCGAGGAGCGCATGTATGCGCGGGGCAAGATTCCGGGCAGCTTCTTTCGACGCGAGGGTCGTCCGAGCACCGACGCGATCCTGATCTGCCGACTGACCGATAGGCCGCTACGGCCCCTGTTCCCGAAGGGGTTCCGCAACGAGGTGCAGGTGATAACCACGCCGCTCTCAGCGGACCTGGAGAACCCCCTGGACATAATCTCCATCAACGGCGCCTCCCTAGCGGTGACGCTGTCGGACATACCGTTCGGGGGACCGCTCGGGGCGACAAGGGTCGGCCATGTCGACGGAGAGTTGGTCATCAACCCGACCTTTGAACAGATCGAGCGCAGCAGGCTGGATCTGATCGTCGCTGGCTCCAGGGACGGGGTGATGATGATCGAGGCCGGGGCCAGCGAACTCGACGAGGACTCTATCTTCCGCGCCATCGAACTGGGCCAAGAACAGAACCTGCGTCTGGTAGAACTGCAGGAACAGATCGCAGCTCAGCATGGCAAGCAGAAGTCCGAGTTCAACTCACCGGCCGCGCCAGAGGGCCTGGTCGAGAAGATCGCGTCGATGGTCGACGGCCGGCTGGGCCAGGCGATCGAGCACTCCATATCGCCGGACAAGGACACTTCCCGGATAAGTGAGCTCCGGGAAGAACTGATCGCCGAGCTGGCCGACGATTTCGAGCCGCGTGACGTCAAGGATTCCTTCGAGTCGCTTGTGGACGGCGAGTTTCGACGAAGGATGCTTCAGGGCGTAAGGCCCGACGGACGCAACCCGACTGAGATCCGAACCCTCTCGGCTGAGGTCGGGCTGCTGCCCCGCACACATGGAACGGGCCTGTTCCAGAGAGGAGAAACTCAGGCCCTTGGAATCGTGACTCTGGGCTCGGTGGGGGACGCTCAAAAGCTCGACAACATCAACCCCCGCGAGAGCAAGCGCTTTTTGCTGCACTACAACTTCCCACCCTACTCGACTGGCGAGACCAAGAGGGTGGGTTCGCCGGGCCGCCGAGAGATCGGGCACGGAGCCCTGGCCGAGAGAGCCATCGTCCCCGTACTGCCTACCGAGGAGGAATTCCCCTACACGGTTCGAGTGGTGTCGGAGATTCTGGGAAGCAACGGCAGTTCCTCGATGGCGTCCGTCTGCGCGGCGACCCTGTCTCTAATGGACGCCGGCGTTCCCATCAGGGCTCCGGTTGCAGGCATATCGATCGGACTGATTACAGGGGATGGGGATAGATGGCTGACCCTGACCGACATACAGGGCAAGGAAGACCACATCGGTGACATGGACTTTAAGGTCGCCGGCACACGCGAGGGGGTCACCGCCATCCAGCTCGACATGAAGGTAAAGGGCATCGGGTTCGACGTGATCCAGGCTGCCCTTAGCCAGGCGAGGGACGCTAGGCTGCGCATTCTAGATGCCATGGCCGAGGCGATCGCCGAGCCCAGAACAGAGGTCAGCCCATTTGCTCCGCGCATCACCCGGGTGAGCATTCCGGTCGACAAGATCGGCGCGGTGATCGGACCCGGCGGCAAGGTCATCAGGGGAATTATCGAGGAGACGGGAGCCTCGGTCGACGTACAGGACGACGGCGAGATCCTCATCGGCGCGGTTGACGAGGACTCAGCGCAGAAGGCCGTCAAGATGATAGAGGCTCTTACCCGGGACGCCCAGGTGGGAGAGGTCTATACGGGCAAGGTTGTAAAGACGCTCGATTTTGGTGCCTTCGTGGAAATACTCCCCGGCAAGGACGGTATGGTCCACATAAGCGAACTCGCCGACTACCGGGTCCCCAGCGTCGAGGACGTGGTCTCCGTGGGAGACGAGATCACCGTGATCGTAAAGGACGTCGACTCCACGGGTCGCATAAGCCTGTCTCGCAGGGCTCTACTAACCGGAGATGGCGTGGGCCTGGAGGGCAACGGCAGCGAGAACAGTGGCCAGGGGGGACGATTTGACCGGGGCAGCGAGCGACGTGGCGGTGGAGGAGGCTACCGTGGAGGAGCCGACAGGAGAGGCGGCAGGGGTCGCGGAGGCAGGCCAGGTGGCGGCCACCGCGGCGGTGGAGGTGGAGGTGGACGCGGACCACGGCGCGGCTAGCCCGGCCGACCGATGAGCCCGAATGTCCCCATCCGGGTAGTAGTCCAGGGGGCACTGGGCCGCATGGGCGGCCAGATTCTGGACGCGCTGGCAAATGAGGCCGACACCCGGCCCATCGGGGCCGTCGACCTGGCCGCGGACGGCGAGAGCTTGATCCTGCCAGGTGGCAGCCGCCGCATCCCACTGGCCAGATCGCTGTCCGACGTGCTCGGTGAGGCAGACGTGGTCGTCGACGTGACCACGGCCGACGGGGCGCTGGCCGCGATCAGAACTGCTGCGCCACAGGGTGTTGGCGTGGTCATCGGTTCGTCGGGCGTGCCAGACGCCACCGTTGAAGAAGCCCGTGTCCTGGCTGAGCGGCACTCGGTTGGCATAGTCGTGGTACCCAACTTTGCAGTCGGAGCGGTTCTGATGACGCACCTTGCTCGGGTCGCAGCACGATTTTTCGAGTACGCCGACCTGATTGAAACGCACCACGAGAAGAAGATCGACGCTCCATCGGGCACGGCCATGGCCATAGCGAGGGCAGTGGTCGAAGGGAGAGGCGGGCCCATGAAGGCCCCGGTCCCGGACAAGGAGACGATACCGGGCACAAGAGGAGGGGAAATCGGCGGCGTAACTATACACAGTGCCAGGCTGCCGGGCAGAGTGGCCAACCACGAACTCGTGCTTGCCGCGCCGGGCCAGACCCTTACCGTGCGCCATGAGTCGATCGACCGCACCAGCTTCATGCCGGGCGTAATCGCTGCTGTGAGGGCAGCGGTGAAGGGCCCCGGACTGACAGTTGGCTTGGAACAGGCACTCGGCCTGGGCGAATCGGCCGAAGCGGTCCGGGAGGCTGAAAGCTAAGTCGCATGACCGCATTTGACATAGCCGTGGTAGGCGCAACCGGCGCCGTCGGCCGCGTCTTCTTGTCGATGATCAGCGAGCGCGGCTTCCCGGTAGGCAGGTTGCGGCTGTGCGCCTCTCCCCGTTCGACGGGTCTCGACGTACTGGTCAACGGACAGACTCACGCCGTCGAACCTGTCAGCGACCAGGTGCTTGAGACCTCCGACTTCGTGTTCGTTTCCGCAACCACCGAGGTCAGCAGGAAGGTCGCAGCTCGGGCGGCCGAGCTGGGCGCGGTGGCCATAGACGACAGTTCGGCCTTTCGCATGGAGCCAACAGTGCCCCTGGTGGTGCCTGAGGTCAACGCTGACGACCTGGATTCACATGAAGGCATCGTCTCGATACCCAACTGCTCCACGACCCCCCTCGTGATGATCCTTGACGCCCTAGGCAAGCTCAGCCGGATCGAGCGCGTCGTTGTCTCTACCTACCAGTCTGTGTCCGGAACCGGCGCGGCCGCCCTGGAGGAATTGCGGGCGCAAAGCGAAGCGGTGTTAGCCGGAGACGAGGCAGAACCCATCGTCTATCCGCACCAGATCGCCTTCAACGCGCTTCCCCACATTGACGACTTCCGACCGGACGGCTACACCCGCGAGGAGCGCAAGATGCTCGAGGAGACACGCAAGATCCTCCATCGGCCGGACCTGCCCGTTTCCGCCACCTGCGTAAGGGTGCCGGTGAGGATCGGCCATTCCGAGGCCGTGCAGGTCGAAACGGCCGAGACCGTCGACCCGGCAGAGGCTCGGGCGTGCCTTGCCGCATATCCGGGCGTAAGGGTCGTGGACGACCCGGGTGGGCGCAGCTATCCTACGCCGGTGCTGTCGGCAGGTGAGGATGATGTCCTTGTGGGCCGCATCAGGGCCGACGCTTCACATCCGCAGGGCTTGGCCCTGTGGCTGTCCAGCGATAATCTGCGTAAGGGGGCTGCCCTCAACGCCATTCAGATTGCAGAGGAGATGATTCGCCGGGAGATGGTCAAGCCGCGGAACTAGATCCCGGTCGACAGACGATCCACCCGGGGGCGAATCGAAAAGGCACGATGACCGAGCTTGGACGAGTGATCACGGCGATGATCACCCCCTTCGACGACGAAGGACAGGTTGACTACGAAGAGTCCGCCCTTCTGGCCAAGGCACTGGTGGGCTCCGGCAGCGAGGGGCTGGTGGTCACCGGCACTACCGGAGAGTCACCTACCCTCACCCCCGAAGAGCGCTTGGGGCTGTACCGAGCGGTCAAGGCCGCCGTCGGAGACAGCGCGGCGGTGATCGCCGGGACCGGCACCAACAACACGGCCGAGAGCATCGCGAACAGCCGGGACGCCGAACGGGCGGGCGCGGACGCAGTCCTGCTGGTGGTTCCTTCCTACAACAAGCCTCCTCAAGAGGGCCTGTACCAGCACTTTCGTGCGGTGGCCGAGGCGGTTTCCATTCCATGCATCCTCTACAACGTGCCCGGCCGCACCAGCCTGAACATGTCAGCCGAAACGACCATCCGGCTGAGCGAGATCGACAACGTAGTCGGCGTCAAGGAGGCCGGGGGAGATCTAGGACAGATCACCCGAATCATCAAGTCTGCCCAAGGCGACTTTAGGGTCTGGAGCGGCAACGACGACGAGACCTTTTACATAGTTGCGGCCGGAGGCTACGGCGTCGTCTCGGTCGCCTCCCACCTCGTGGGCGGGCAGATAAAGGGCATGATCGGCATGCTCCTGGAGGGCGATATCGAAGCAGCGGCGGCAGAGCACCGCCGGCTGCTCGAGCTAAACAAGGTGATCTTCACGGTTTCCAACCCGATCCCCATCAAGCACGCCGTTGCCAGGCGCGGCTACCGAGTGGGTCGGCCTAGACTGCCGCTGGTGTCTCTGACGAAAGAAGAGGCCGCTCGAATCGAAGAGGTTGTCGACCGCTACAGCATCGACCTTCCTGCTCGCTAGGTCCTTCCGAAGCCTTCGGCAGGAGACGACCGGCTAGACGATCGGACGCACCGTTATCGCCTCTTCGCGGCGGGGTCCGGTTGAGATGATGTCGATCGGACTGCCGATCAACTCCTCCAATCTGTCGACGTAGGCCGTTGCCTGTGGCGGCAGGTCCCCGTACCGGGTGGCACTGGCCGTAGGCTGGTCCCACCCGGGGTGCTCCTCGTAGATCGGCCTGCATCTCTCAAGGGCGATCTGTCCGCCGGGTGGCTCGTCGATGACTTCGCCCTCCAGTTCGTAGGCTGTGCAGACACGGATCGAGTCGAAGCTGTCGAGCACGTCGAGTCGAGTGAGCACGTTCGAAGTGTAGCCATTTACCCGGCTGGAGTAGCGAGCTAGCACCGCATCGAACCATCCCACCCGCCTGGCCCTGCCGGTTGTGGTGCCAAATTCCTGCGCCAGCGAGCGAATGCGTTCTCCCGTTTCGCCGGTCAACTCCGTTGGGAACGGCCCGGACCCAACCCTGGTGCAATAGGCCTTGAACACCCCGACCACGCCGGTGATCTGCTTGGGATGTAAGCCAAGTCCTACACAGGCTCCACCGATGGTCGGATTGGATGAGGTGACGTACGGATATGTCCCGTGATCCAGGTCGAGCAGGGCGCCCTGGGCACCCTCCAATACCACTACGCCACCCTGGTCTAGCGTCTCGTGCAATGTGTGTTCCACGGGCCCGATGTAGGGAGCCAGAGATTGGCTCCACTCCTTGCAGCGCTCGAAGACCGAACCGAAGGAGAGCGGATCTCCCCCGTAGACACGGGTGATCAGCGCGTTCGCGTGCTCTAATACAGCGGCAAGCCTCGGCTCAAGCGCAACCAAATCCAGCAGGTCCGCCGTCCGGAGCCCGTTGCGGGAAGCCTTGTCGGAATAGGCCGGTCCGATCCCGCGACCCGTGGTCCCGATGGCCTTGTGACCTTTGGCCGCCTCGGACAGCTGATCAATTGCAATATGGTGCGGCATGATCAGATGTGCCCGCTCGCTCACATACAGGCGACCATCCACATCCACGCCTCGCTCCTTGAGTGAGGCGATTTCCTCAAGGAGCGTATCCGGATTGACCACCACGCCGCTGCCCATGACGCTCAGCGTCTGGGGCCAGAAGATTCCTGACGGCACCTGGTGCAGGCTGAAGTGTCCCTGATCGTTGATGACCGTGTGACCCGCGTTGTTGCCGCCTGCGAAACGGGCTACGACATCTGCCCGCCGGGACAGGAAGTCGACGATCTTCCCCTTACCCTCATCACCCCACTGGGCGCCCAAAACGGCGTAGGCCGGCACGATAGTCCTTCCGTTCCTTGCCGGATCAGGCGGCGGAGGCCAGTTCCGACTCCAGCTCGGACAAGGAGGAGTCGACGGCCTCGACTATCTGGTCAATCTCGTCGCGGGTAACGCACAGGGGCGGCGCCATTTGGAGCACCTGGTGACCGAGCATCCGGAGCAAAAGGCCGCGTCTACGGAATTTTTCGGTCATGCGGTCGGCTACCTTCAAATGCTCGGGAAAGCCGGTCTTTGTCTGCCTGTCGCTGACTATTTCCAGGCCCAATAGCAAGCCTATGCCCCGCACGTCGCCTACCAGCGCGTGAGACCTGCCCACATCCCTGAGAAGGTCGAGAAAGTAACTTCCGAGTTCGGCCGATCGCTCCACCAGCCCCTCCCGCTCAATGATATCGATGTTCACTAGTGCCGCTGCGGTCGCCACAGGATGACCCCCTGCCGTCAGCGCCGCATGGAACACGTTACCCTCCCCGACAAACATGTCCGCCACCTCGCGCGCGACAACCACTGAGCCGATTGGCACATAGCTGCTGCCAAGTCCCTTGGCCATCGTCATGAGGTCCGGCACCACCCCGAAGTGATCAATGCCGAACATCCTGCCGGTCCGGCCGAATCCGCAAACCACCTCGTCGACAATGAGCAAAACGCCGTACCTGTCGCAGATCGACCGTACCATGGGCCAATATTCGTCACCGGGTACTATCGATCCCATGGAGCTGGTAATCGGTTCCCCTATCAGCGCTGCGACCGTTTCCGGGCCCTCTGCCAAGATTATCTGCTCGATTGCCTCGGCGCAGAGCTTTGCGCATTCGGATGGAGTCGTCCCTCCATATTCGCAGCGATAGGGATCGGGTTGAGGCGCGTAGACGAGGCCGGCCGGTGCAGGCTCGTAGTCGCTCAGGGGGCCTCCAGCCTTGGACCGTCCCAGCCAAGCCACTCCGGCCGTGGCTCCGTGGTAGGAGCCACGTCGGCTAATGATCTTGTACCTGTCCCTTGCACCCCGTCGGGCGTGGAACGCCCTGGCCATCTTGATCGCCGTCTCGTTGGCCTCTGACCCTCCCGATACCAGCCAGGACCTCTCCAGATCCCCGGGAGCAAGCTGGCCAATCCTTTCGGCAAGACGCACGGCAGGGGGAGTGACGGTCTGTTCTGGGTAGTAGGCAAGCTCAGTCATCTGCCTCAGCACCTCATCGGCGATCTCGGTACGACCATAGCCGACGGTGACTGAAGCGTAGCCGCCATTGACATCCAGCCAACTTCGGCCATCCGTATCGATGATCGTGAGTCCCCGAGCCTCCGAGACGATGATGGGTTCACCCCCCTCCGCCATGTCGATCCAGCCCCCCGCTTGCATCCAGAGATGGCGAAGTGCAGCCTGTCTCAGATCTTGACTGACTGTCATGTCAGCCTTCCTATTCCCATCTCGCCCTCAAACTCCCACAGCCCAAGGTCGACGGCGTGGACGATTTCATCGGCGTCTTGTCGCGTCAGGCACAGAGGGGGCGCGAAGTGAAGCAGATTTCCCCTGGCCCTAAAGATGAGTCCGTGTTTTCGAAACTTTTCCGTTAGTCGTTCTCCAACCTCTTTGTCCGACGGGAAGGACGCTTTGGTAGAGCGATCCGACACGAGTTCAACCGCCACAAACATCCCGATGCCGCGAACATCCCCAACCAGGGGATGATCGATGATTAGGCTCTCCATCTGCTCCTTTAGATAGGAACCCACCTGCTCGGCATTTTCCACCAGGCCTTCTGTCTCGATGATCTCGATGTTCTTTAGCGCCGCAGCGGCGGCAACAGGATGGCCGCTGTTGGTCAGCACGTGCCTCAGGACGTCTTCACCACCGCCGAAACGGTCGGCTATCGAATCGCTGACCACTGTGGCCGCCAAAGGCATGTAAGCGCTTATGATTCCCTTGGCCACGGTCATCACGTCCGGGGCAACTCCAAATCGTTCCATGCCGAACATTCTGCCCGTTCGACCGAATCCACAGACCACCTCGTCGGCGATCATCACCACGCCGTAGCGACTGCAAATCTCCCGCACCATCGGCCAGTACTCGCTGCCGGGAACGGGCGCCCCCTGAGGTATGGCTACCGGCTCACCGATGAATGCCGCGACGGTATCAGGACCATAGTGCAAGATCGCATCCTCAACGGCATTCGCGCAGAGCACCGCGCACTCGGAGGGGGTGGTACCACCCAACTCGCAGCGGTAAGGGTTGGGCTGCGGCACATGCACCATGCCAGGATAGGCGGGCCCAAAGTCCGATTTGGGCGCCGAAGGTCCATCTCCCGCCCACAGGACTCCGGCGGTCATGCCATGATAGGAACCCTTCCGGCTGATAACGCGATAGCGGCCGGGCTCACCCTGGCGCCTGTGGTAGGCTCGGGCGATCTTGATCGCCGTTTCGTTCGCCTCGGAGCCACCGGAAACCGGGAACACCCGATTCAGGTCACCAGGGGCGAGTTGCGCAAGCTTCGCTGCCAGTTCTACCACGGGTTCGGCCGTCGTACCAATGGGGCAGAAGTTGGCCTTTAGCATCTGGGCGTGCGCCGCTTCGGCTATCTCCACCCTTCCGTAGCCTATGTTTACGCAGCTGTATCCGCCGTTGACATCGATCCAGGTCCTGCCTTCAGAGTCGGTAACTCGCACGCCCTCCCCGGAGACGATGACCGGTGGTCCGCCCGACTCGGCCATCTCGACCCAATCGCGATTGTGCACCCACAAATAACGCAGTGCCGACTGCCTGAGGGCTTCGCTATCAGTAACTGCTATCAAATCGCGTCTCCTGCACAGCTACAGCAATGCACAGTTCAATGAAATCGGCCTAGACACATACGCTGAAGGCCGTCCAAAATTCCCGGCAAAAGTATACGACCGGGCGGTCTGCTCAACAAGCGTTTCCGCGCTTACGTCCGGCCGCAGGTGTCATCAACCAGCTTTGACACTACCCCTGCCGTGCACTATCATTTTGGGACAAGAAGTGGCCGCGGCAACGTAGCTCAGCAGGCAGAGCGGGCGCTTCATAAGCGCTAGGTCACAGGTTCGAGCCCTGTCGTTGCCACCTTGGGTCGGGCAGCATGGCGTTTCTCCACTGCATGCACGGTAGCCTCATCAGCAGGCAGTGGTCAGAATTGAGGACCCGGCACAGTGGGGGCGGTTAGCTCAGCGGTTAGAGCGCCTGTCTTACACACAGGAGGCCAGAGGTTCGAATCCCCTACCGCCCACATCTTGTGGTTGCAGCCACCCGTGACACAGCATGCTGTGGTTTCTCTAGTCGCCCGAACCTATTCTTGTTTCAAATGCAGTTGCGCATTCCAGCACAACGTCTCCGGCCCAGCTCCTCATCCTGTCTCAAGCCGTTGGAGGCTGGTCAGGTTCGCGGTTGTGTTGTGAAATCGGTCTAGGGGGCCTACCGACTCCGAGACATCCGCCTTTACTTTACCGACATTGGCGCCCGCTAGCACCGGCGCATTTGAACTCGCAGGCGGTGTCGTTTGGCGTCTCTCATATTTGCAAATGCAGGACTTAAGCTTCTTTGGCCGGGCGGTGGATGTGCCTTCCAACTAGCTCGACTATCCGCGTACATGCGGGGGTGCAATAGTTGCGTACCAAGGTCATCGTGCTGACACCAATTACGCTGGCGTTGTCTGCCTAAGGCTAACTAGGTTCGAGACACTTCCATAGCCAGTCAGTGTCGACTAGTTCATTTCGTATGGGTTCATAGTCCCAGATCACCACTCTGTCGACCTCCCTGTCGCATTCTTCAGAAGCAGTGCTCGCCCGAATGAGTTGGAGCGAGCCGCCCCCAAGACTATCGAGAATGCGGCGAAGCCTATCTAGCTCCAACTTCGTAGCGCTACCCCGCGCCTTGCATTCCGCGGCAAGCCATTCCCCATCCTCATACCCGAGCAGATCGATTTCCGCCACGTGATCGCCAGTGTTCTTGTCCGTCAGGATGACGTTCGGGAACAAGTAGGCTCGTGATCCCAGGGAACTCAAGAGATCTATGTCATACGCGCCAAAAGCCTCTTGAAGTACTCCTTGGTCGAGCGTTGAAGCGAGCATTTGGTTTACGCGATACCGCCATGGCCCGTCATGAGTCATGCGATCGAACGGCTGCTGCTGCCGGCAGCCGACGCATTGATACCGATCGCCGATATCGTTGAGCGAATACCACACGCTTGTACCGCAGTCGCGGCACTCCAGTTCGAGTCCCCGAAAAACCAAGCTCTTTCGAAGAAGCCACGCGAGCAGAACGTTCGCGAGTCCTTGACTCTCCAGTATCCGGTGAAATTCGCCAAAGGGAGTTCCCTTCGGAGTAAGGCGTCTACTGGTTTCGCCCGACAATCTTTCGGAATCGACCATGACATTGAGCACGTCGAGGACGGCATGGTTACGCAGGATCATCTGGGCCTCGTACTCACCCGCGAGTATCCGGTTTATGCCATACGCTAGTGCTGCCTTGCGGTCAAAAGTAGGACGGAGGCCAGCTTCCTCGCATGCATGCCTTAAGAAGTCGAACGTTTTTGGATAGCCCAGCAACACCTCGACGGAACTCGCTGGTTTAGACCAATAGTTCAGGGGGATTACGGCTTCTCCGAACCGGCCGGTGGACGGCCCGTTTGTCCCCCTTAACCGCAAATGCGTCGGCGGAGGCCGGAACGACTCGATCTCTACATCGACCGTGACCTGCGTCGGCCAAGGGCATGGCAGTTCGTCGTCATCGACGACGAAGGAGGCATTTCCGTTTGAGAAAGTGATCGTCCTTCTCGAGCGTCCGAAGAAAGGGCGACGACGGCGATCAAAAAAGTGAATCCAGTCTTCTGACGCCCAACCAACTGCCCCCATCTCGGGAAGAAAGATACGAGCAAGTTCTCGCGTGTCCATGGTCGCACTTAAGAATTGCAGATCGTTAACGTTCCCAATCGACCTCCAGAGCACCGATCGAGCGTGCTGGGCTTCGGCCACGATGAGTCTCCTCACCTCGGAGTGTTCCATTTGATCAGGGGTGACCCATACGGGAAATGGCTGCGGCCAACGGTTCGCGCGAAGGTTCCAGAACAAGCACGCGTCTTCGAGGGATCCTCCGTCGCCCACCACGACCAAGTTGTTCGCGAGGGACTCAGGTGAGTCCCTGCGGTCGGCAGGGGAGGTCTGGCTGTCCGGCCGCACCTTCATAAGACTGAGCGTTATGGGAGAGTATATGTCGCCAACTCCCGCAGCCAGATACCGTGGGGTGGATGAACTCCTATCTGGAGACGGCATTCTTAGCAGCCAGTCAACCAATCCTTGTCCCGAAGCTGGAGGTACCGTGTGAACCAGGTCTCGGAGTTGCTTTCGCACGCCCATGAAGCTTAGGTCACTAGCGGGGGCCTTAGGCACTGTTCCGAAACGGGCAATATGCTGCAGCTCGGAGACAGGCGGGGATTCGGATGCAAGTTCAACATCAACGAGCCAACTAGGCCCGCAGGCAGCGGGACTCCCATCTGGATTGCGCTCAACGAGTAGGCGGTGCACTGAGGGGCTACCGCCCCATGTCACTGGACTAGCATAGTCGACATCGATGACAGATGCCGTGATGAGTTTCTGCAACTGAGGTTTCAGATCGACGAGGCTGGCGGGTATGTACGCCTGGTCCGGACTAAGTCGTTGAATGTATGAAGACCATACGTCAGCCAGTTGTCCATTCGGCGCCGGGATCAGATGACAAAAGCTCCCACCACTAAAGCCGCAGGCTCCTCTGACCACGCTGCGGAAGTCCTCGCTGGATCTGACGAGAAACGCTGGCCTGTTGAATCGGACAATGCGCTCAACCGCGTAACTGCCGGAAATCTGATGGTTCTGGTCCACTAGCATCTTGAACTCCAAGGCCGCTGGATCTGTTGAGCAATCATGGCCCGCAAGTAATTCATCGCACGTAATGCCTCACCCCAAGTGACCCTGAATTATCGCCCACTAGCCTTCAGGAGCCGGGACTTGTGGCGGGTAAGAGGGTTGCGACGGCCAAAGTCTGCGTCCGCCTTCACGCAAACGTGTTCGAGTGGAATCGTGCCTCGGCCCGGGTCATGGAAAAGTGCGGCTTCAAATTAGAAGGGCGTTTGAGGAAAAGCGCGACCAAGGACGGTCAGACCATCGACGAATTGTTGTACGCCCTGGTCCCGAACTAGGGTCTGGCGGCTTGGTCGCGGCCTAGTCTCCACGACTCTCCCTCCGAGAATCACGTCCACTCGGGCATAGACTCCTTAGTAAGCCACCTAAAGCGCCACGGGGCCGATAAGAGACCCGCATGGTCGGGACGGGAATTAGCTCTAGCGGCTCAGGCAAGCTCGCGGACGGCGAAGCTTCCCCCCGGGACCAAGAGGCGCCTTCCAATAACTCGATGCGTCAGCGTGCCACATGGCATCCGGCACATCAGCCTACGTCGGGCACTATCAACAATTTGTCACGCGCCTTGATGGCTCCTTGTGATACCTTATAGAACATATGAGCCAGCGCAACTCGGCCCGCTCAGGTAGGTGCACCAAGCCCTAGGCTGACTGTCGACGCGCAATGGGCCAAAGTTGCGGATGAAGAGGGTCTCTTTGCCCAAAAGCACGGTCAACAAGACGGAGAGCTTTTCTTTGGACTACTCTTCTCAGAGTGGTCTTTCAGGTCGATTTTCCAGCAAGACTCGAGGACCGCACGAAGCCGGTACAGGGTCGGTAGGCCACTCCCATTGCACTAGGTCGTCCAGGGCTGCCATCACGCCGCGAACGTCTCGGATAGTCTGGTCAGCCCTCAAGGACGACCCTGCCTGCATCGTCCCCAGCCTGCGATACATCCGACCGGACTGGGAACCTATCCTAGATCACCCGGAGCGATCGTAAGTAATCGAAGCCCGCTCTAAGCGAGAGCCAACGACTTACAAGACAAAATGCCAAAGCAGCGTAGAAGGCGCGGAGCCAGAAAGAAGTTTGGGGCGATTTATGGGAGACGCTACTGGAGACCTGACGGGTCAGAGGTCCAGCGTGACAAGCGTCTTGACGAAGCCATGCAGATGTCCAATAGAGCGTATGTCCGTCAAACAAAGGGACGCTCAGAATCCCTCTGCCTCGTGCCTGCGGGAACCGAAAGTTCATGTTCGAACCCCCCGATCAACAGTCACACGATCCAACGAGCGTTGCTCTCAAGCTTTGCCGTCAGCGGTAAGGTACACATGTTCCCGCGCGACATCCCAAGTATCAGAAGACGCCTGGCTCTTCACCAAGACAATCCATCCAAGGCGACGATGGACAGGAGCCGATGGCAACCCGTAGGGATCGGCGTTAACGAAGCATCAACATGCCGGGTCGCGTGCGAATGGCACGACTCCAAGGTGTTCGGGCCGATCGAGCGAAGCGGTGCGGGCCTGTCCCACCCGTTGGCCTCTCCGGTCCTGGAGGACGAAAAGACCTTCTTGCTCTCGTATCGTCAGGTGATGAAGGAACTGGATGACCAAATTGGTGTCGGACGTGCAATCCCAGAATTAACAGATGGAGTCTGGCGAGACAGGCGAGTCCCAATCGGGAAATGGGTCCATAGGGAACGCATCGAGCGAATTCGGAAAACTCAGTCGTTGTTCGACAAAGAATACCTATCTGGTCAGTTTGCGTCGTTGGTCCAAACTTCAGTAGATGAGACTGTCCTCTTGCCAATGCGACTTGCCGCGTCAGGACCATTTACTCTGGAGAAGAACGCCCGGGCCGGCCAGGTGTTCCTGACGCTCTATCCGATCTCTCCAGTTGCCGATGGTTCCGGTGATCATCAGCATCGATTGGTGATTTCTCATATGCGTGCCTATCCGGCAAGGAGCGAAATAACCACCAACAGGATCTCCTCACTGCTCAACTTAGCAGTCACTTCTAGCGAAGGGGCTTTGGAGCTATTGATTGAAGTCTTGAGCATCGTATGGAATGCGTTCTTCTCTCGCAGTGACTACGAACAACAATTGTCGGAGCAAGACCGAATCGCGATAGAGAGGCGAGTGGGAAAGGATGTCACCGGGTCCATGCGCCCTTATCTTCTTAGCTTGAATTAGCATCGAGCCCCTTCCGCCGGTCCTCCGCACCCGGTTCTCTGCAAGCCTGCACCCAACGGCCATTGTCGGCCGCCGGAGGTTGTTACCTAAATGAAACTCGAGCGCGACTACCTGATACGCCGCCACTACGGCATCGATAACTCTGGCCGCAGGCCTCCCAACAGAAGCAGGTTCACGCAGCACGACTACATGGCAATCTCGATTCCCCCCAACCTTCCCGTGCCCCTGGCAGGGAACTGCCTGATCTGGCGCTGGTCACTGAATCGGGGCGGCTACGGGATCATCGGCAATGGGCGCGAACAGAAGCTGGCTCACAGGGCGGCATACGAGCAGGCCCACACATATCTACCTGACGAAGCGCATGTACTGCACCTTTGCCACCGTCCTTACTGCATACAACCGGCACACCTTTACCTCGGTGCACCCGAGGAAAACGTGGAGGACCGTGAGGCCAGATTCGGCAAGCTGGACCCGGACATCCTCGGCCCCATGCCCCCCGGCGGAATCCATGCAGTGGCCGACAGGCTCCAAGAGACCGGAGAGGCGCTGGTTAAATATGCAAGCGCGAGGTGGGAAGAAGCCACCTACTCCGCCGGTGCGACCTGGCCTGACCCCCAGCACTCTCCGGTGCAGCTTAAGCTGGACCCCGTTTCGACAGATGAGTGTCCCGGCCACCGCTTTTGCATCCCCGCCGGCGGCGTCAAGCTATGTGCCGTCTGCCACGCTCCCGACAGAGGGCCATGGGCTTAGGCTGCACCCGATCTTGAACGGGCCGGCAACGTCAACCCTGGCTGACCTGTCCCCATCTCTTGTACCAAGTGAAATGTTAGCTTCTTGGCCCACTGCATCAGTAGCTACAGTGGACTTTGCCGCTGCATCAGCATGTGACTGTACTTGTCACTGCCGGACAGCGGGAAGCAAATCACCGCATCGCGATCAGCCCCACGATTCTCCTGCACAGCACAAGTCGCCCCTTCCCTTCACGAGTTCCTACATCCCACCAAGCCTCCACCTGCGCACAACTGTTAGACGAAAGTAAGACGGATATGCCCTCAGCCCCTCCCCCGCAACGAAACTGGTTTCTCAAGGATGAACCCCTTTCTGACCTTAAGGGACAGGATAGGTTTAGCCACGATGCCTACGTAAATCTCCTTGCCAAAATCATCAAGGAGTTAGCTCCGCCCTTCACACTTGGCGTCTTTGGTTCCTGGGGTGTAGGTAAGAGTTCGATAGTGAACGACCTGAGCAACAGACTTAACCGGAACACCCCTGATACAAGGGCCGTGACCATAGATGTGTGGAAATACAGTGACAACTCCCTCCGTCGGCAGTTCCTGTATGACCTCCAAGAGAGCTTGCGCAGCCTGAACGTCATTTCCAAAGGTAAAGACTACGTGCAAGCAATCTACCAGGAGAGAACTGAGCAGCTTCCTGGACGTCAGCGCTTCACAATCAGTCGACTTCATCTCCTGGCCGTTCCGCTCATAATCGTGTTTGTACTGACAGGTCTTGTCCTCTGGGCACTATCTCTTTTCGATACCCCCATACCGATTAAGGCTTTTGTAGCCGCAATCGCTGCGCCCTTCGCACTCTATTTCGTTTCCGAGCTAACTCGCAATATTGTCCTCGTCTCAAAAGACACTGTCACACGCCCTATCTATTTCTCGGAGGACCAGTTTGAGAGAACCTTCGAAAAGATCATCGGAGCCGTCAATTGCAAAAAGTTGGTCGTAGTAGTCGATAACCTTGATCGTTGCTCTCACGAGCTCGTGGTGGACACTCTCAGCACTATCAAGACCTTCCTGGAGCCACGTGGTGAAGGGAAATGTATATTCGTAATCCCCTGTGATGACAGCGCGATCCGCCAGCATGTCAGGGCGGCCTACAGGGTGTTCAGTAATGACCACACGGATGACAGCAATCAAGGCCCGGAGCAATACGCTGATGAATATCTGCGTAAGTTCTTTGCGGGCTCAGTCAACATCGATCCATTTCTTCCCGGAGAAATCGAGTCATACATAGAACATCTATCGACTCAGATGAAGCTGACAGAGGACATGCCAGAGGGCGAGATCAGGATGCTCGTTCAAATGGTGGGCCTCCTTTTCAGCGAAAACCCCCGTCAGCTCAAGCAGTTCTTGAACAATCTCACCTCCAAGTACCTGCTGATTATGGAACGTGAGTTCGGTCCATCGCCCCAGATTCACCCACCGATCTCAAGCAACAAGCTATTTCTGGCGAAGGTTGTAGCGATTGAGACGCGATTCCCAGACATGTACGCCAAGTTGCGCAATGACGACAACCTCTTCCTTGAAGCTCATTCGGCAGCGGTCAACCAGAATTGGACGGACAAGGCTAAAGAACTGTTGAAGGAGCAGGAAGGATCGGGTCCGCTGCTTGAGAGCTTCCTGAGGACCACCGGTCACATCACCGCCGATAACCCCAAAGCTTTCTTCCACCTCAAGCAGAGCGATCAAGAGGCACGCATTCCCAATTTCTCTCAGTTCGAGTCGGCACTTCGGCGCGGCGACATCGATGTCGTATGCAAGGCGTTTCTTGACGGCAGCACGGAGGCCAACGAGGCACGTACGGAAGTACTGATACGCGACATCGTTGACTGGTCCCAGAAGGGTTACGGTTCCTATGCACTGAATGCCATAGGAGTGGCCGTTGCCCTGTACGAAGGCCCCGCGGCAGATAGGCCGTACCTGGCAAGGCAGCTGGTGCGGGTGTTGGCAACAGATCCTGTCCTCCTAGGGAGCGTTCATCAGATCGGAAGGCCGGACGCCCTGCTTGATATGTCGGAACACACATCCGGGGATCATCAGCGAAAGGTCCAAGACGCACACATTGATCACTTCACCAGCTTGGAAAACCGCCGCCCGGATCAAATCTATGATGCCGAGCGTGACCACTCTATGGCGCGTGCTCTTGTCACGCACATAGACAGCCTGAGCCGCGGCCAGAAGGGCCGACTGCGTGAAGGTATATTGAAATGGCATACGGTCCCTGCACCCCACCTGAAGATTCTTTCCTCAACACAGCAGGCAAGGGAAGCATTAATTGAAGCATCTATGCTAGTTAAGGCCGTCGAGAGCATTGATGCTGAAAGCCTTTCGTCCTTCTCAATGCCGTTCGATCCTGAAGACGAGTACGATGCCACCTTTACGGCACTAGTCCGTTGCCAAAATATTGGTGATCAAACCGTTGCTGACGTGACGGCTCAGAAGCTGGTAGAGCTGCTCGAGTACGCCACCAGCCAGGGCGTCGATGAACTGTTCTGGTACACGTGCAGTCTTGCGTCACGATTCCCCGCTCTTCTTCCCCTAGCCGAGCCAGGACTTCTTGACAGCATCATTTCCTACCTCCTGCAAAAGTACTACTCGGCAACGCCCGAGCAGAAGGCGATGCTCGTGGAATTCATGTGTCGACATTACGTACGGGCGTCGGAAAGCAATAGGGGCAACACCGACAATATTCTGAGTTCAGATTTCATCCCATCAATCCCCATTGATCATTTGGCCGAGTTTGTGAGCTACGGCATAGATCCCAACTATAGTGCTGTCCCTTGGGAAACGATCATTGAACGACTGTCTGAGCGCCTGGCACTGGAAGGCGATTCGACACAAGCAGTCAGGATGGTGAGATCAATTGGCTCAGCCTTGATTCCTGACGATTACGAGCTACTAATGTCTCTTGCCACGAGGATTATGGAGAGGCCCGAGATCCAGCGAACCGTGCCACTAGTTGAACAGGTACTTTTAAGTCTGCCTCGCAACAACAAGGGTAAGGGCCTCTCCGCCCCTGTTCTTTCAGCCACACTCAGCCTCTCCAGTGAAGCCGGCCAACCGGACAACAAGAAACTGTTGCTTGATCTGGCACTTAGGCATCACCCACTTCACACAAAGGATTACAGAGCCAAACTCGACGATCATATCTTCGAACTGGCGGTGGGAAGCGACCCAATGGGGCAGGTGGGCTTACAGGCTCTCGAATCAGGTTATGCCAACGGCGCGCTGTCAAAGGAGCGCCATGATGCAATACTCCACAGGCTCGCTGGATGGCTCGTTGAGCAACCAGCAACAGCACACATGGAAGCATCCACCCTAGAGTCGCTGGGCAAGATCGTCGGCCTAGAAGCCCAATTGCCCGAAGCCGACAGCCACAAGCCCGCCCTGATCCAGTGGCTTGCAGACAGGCAAGATTTGTCGCTACCTTGGGACGAACGACGGCAAACCCTCAGGCTCCTAGCGTCCTTTGGACACCTGCCAGAGCAGGTCCTACTTGAGCTTGTACCCAAGGTTGTGTACCAAGCTCAGAATTCACCGGATGAGCCCACCCGGGACGCGATCCTTGAAACGATTCTGGAGATCTTTGAATACAACGATCCCCTAAATCAAGACTTATGGTATGACCTTGACGACTATCGGCGCAGTCTGATGAACGGCGACGAGACTGAAAAGCGGGTCGGCGGGCGACTAGCCCGCCAGATGCGGAAGATCCGCCAGGCCGCCCGACAGTCAGAGGAGGACGAAGCAACCTAGGTCATGACCGTGGACGAAAAAGGGGCAGGGCGTGACCGCGGGTCCACCTCCCAGCCTGTCACAAGCCAGGTCCAGTCGGCCCGAGCCTGTCGATCATGAT
This sequence comes from Dehalococcoidia bacterium, assembly GCA_965207145.1. GTDB lineage: Bacteria > Chloroflexota > Dehalococcoidia > Lucifugimonadales > UBA2962 > CAUZIR01. The sequence goes on from OZ242262.1 coordinate 3,120,408, forward strand.
TCCGGCGGATACCAGCAGGGGCGACTCCACTCCTGTGCGGCGTAATTCCCGGCCCGCCGCACTCACAAAGCGCATGGCCGCCAGTTCGTCCTCGAACAATGCCAGGACGTGTTCTTTCGCTAGGTCGGATATATGCATGCGCGATTTCTCAGTAACGTTCCAGCACGTGGTGCATTAGAGCGTCATCCTACTGATGCTAGCTTCGTGGCTCATTTGGCTTGCCGCCAAATGGAATCTGCCGAAGCGCCTTACCCTAGTGAGGAGAGCGGGGCTCTCAGCATCAATTGTGAGCCAACGAATTGCTCTCCACCAGTCCGCCACCACGCCTATGGACTTCAAGCCTAAAGTGACACCAAGTATTGAAAGGTTCTATCTTCAGTCACCGATTGCCCACATCTTGTGGTTGCAGCCTTTGCCGGCACTACATGTTGTTGAGTTGGCTTCGCACCGACCCTAATTCCGTTTGAGTCAACGCCGGGTACATTTGGGCGCCGCCTATCGACTCACCAGAACATACTGCCTGAGCCTGTATTCGGCTCCCTTTTTGGAGCGGCTCTTCCCGTCACATTAGCCCCATTCGCTGGGCAGCCCACTCCCGAGCGACGAAACCCTGCGCACCCTGGAATGCCCGCACCGTGGGTAGTCCAGGTGGAGGCGGCTGAACAGCCTTATGTGTGAAGTAGCCGGCCAGTGCCACCACAGCTGCGGTAATGGCTGTACTGTCGGCCGCTAGACACGATGAGTTCATGGAGATCACCTCCTCAGGCGGCGGGCCACCCTGCATCGTTACACTGGGAGCGAATGCGACAGCGTCAAGCCATGCAGGGCCTATACAGGCATGTGGCCAGTCAACGAACAAGACTCGCTCGGGCGTAAGCAGGATATTGTCTGCCCGGATGTCCATGTGCAGCAGGGTGTTGCCCTCCAGCATCCCGCTGACAGTGTCCTCGACCGACACCAGGGCCTCTAAGTGTCGGCGTGACCACCCATCAACCTGAGCGAGGCGGGACGGATGTTCGTCTCGGAGTCGACGCCAGCCACGCATCTCTGTCGCAAACACGGCGCTCGCCCTCCCGGCGATGGCCACCGGAAGTGGCGAGGGCGTTAGGAGTCGGCTCAGGTCTTCCATAGCCGCGACTACAAGATGGAGCTCGTCTGTCCGCCACGGTCGTATCGGGTGACGGCCGTCCACATCCTCAAAGACCATTGCAACCCAGCCGCCTTCACCCTCGTCATAGGACCACATGAGCCGTGGGACGGGTGCGAAGTCTGGAAGAGTCTGCACTATCTTGGACTCTCGCCGGTGCATCGCGGGCGTTTCGGCGTTAGGTTCAGGCCCGACCGCCTTGACGAACACGCGGCGGCCATCCTCTGTCGTCAGCCGTGCCGCGACGCCTGGCGAAAAGCCTGTGGGCTGCGTAATAGCGCTGACGTCCGCTCCACCCAGCCACCGCTCGACCTCGCTGTTGACTTGCTCAGGAATGTCCGCCCAGTCAAGCCTTACGCCACGGTCCGACGGCGGCAAGCTTGTGCGCTCGTCAGTCATTCCGCCACGACCCTACTGTTGGCTCGTGCAAGTGGTCCCCAACCGTTCATCCTAGAGCCGGCGACGCGAGTGAGCCCTTCTCCCCTGTCAGTAGGTGCAGGCATGGGCGAGTTGGGGACAGATCAATTTATTCAGCCGTCCCGTCCTGGGCTGCGGCGGCCTCGACGAACGACGAAGTCAGAATGCCCTGGCAGATCGAAGACACAGAGCCCGTCAGAACAAGGTTGAACTCATCATCCACCTCGACCGACACACTCCCTCCCTCCGAAATCACCTCAACCGGGCTTCGAGCCAGTCCCAGCCTAACCGCGGCGCTGGCCGCGGCACACGATGAAGATCCGGAGGCCAATGTTTCGCCCGATCCACGTTCCCAAATCCAGATTCTGATGTGCCGGTCCCCTCTAACCGAAACCAGCTGAACGTTGACACGATTCGGGAAGAGAGGGTGACACTCAAGCGCGGGACCCAGGCTGAGCAGGTCATCCCGCGTCCAGTCCTTCCCATTCTCGCCGAAAATCACGCAGTGGGGATTGCCAACGCTGACACCGTTAAAGTGCAACATCCGCCCCTCGATCTCGACCGGCTGCTCAACCAGTTCGGGAACGCCCAAAGTGCAGGGAAGGTCTGAGGCCTTGAAGCTTGCCCGGCCCATATCGACGGCCGCGGCGATTACTTCTCCCGTCCGGCCAACCTGCAGTCTCACGCAGGAAATACCGGCCTTTGTCTCCACGCGGATGTGGTCCCTGGTCGATCCGCACGCCGAGTGAGCGTACAAGCCGAATATACGCAATCCATTTCCGGAAATCTCGGCCTCGCCTCCGTCGGAGTTGAAGATCGATATGCCGAAATCGGCATTGCGCGTTCCGTCCAGCGCGATAACTCCGTCGCCACCGACGCCCCGGTTGCGATCACAAAGCAAGCGGATTGTGCTTGGGTTGAGCCTGAAGTCCAGGTTGTGCGGGTCGACGACGACGTAGTCATTGCCCAGCGCATGACCCTTGAAGAAGCTGTTTCGGCGGCCGAGTGACATGTCGGTCAAATCCCAGTCCATCCGTCAAACTTGACTGCGCAAACCGTGACAACACCAACAGGCACAGATGACGCCACAGAAGGACGAACCTGCCTGATATGTTAATCCTTCGGGCCGGCCGCGAGGCCCACTGTCATCGCGACTTCGCGGTCGCCGGATGGCATCGTAGCGGCACGCTCGCGATGGCCGCCGAATGGGGAGTCGCTGGGTCGAGTGCCAGAGGTTATGCAGGAAAGGTACACACCGGGTCATACACCCAACGCAGTAGATTTCATGTCCAGGAGGACCCTGGAATCTCATGGCTCCTTTTTCATCCCCGTGCTCGCCGATGGCATGTCGGTCCTGGACTGCGGCTCAGGGCCCGGCACCATCACCTGCGATTTCGCTCAGCGCATCCCGGATGGCCGAGTCGTCGGAGTCGATGCTGACGAATCGCAGATCGCTCTTGCCTCCAACACCGCCCGAACAAGGGGTCTGCGGAACGTGGAGTTCCGCGAGGCAAGCGCATACGAACTGCCATTTCCGGACGAATCGTTTGACGCGGTCTTCTCACATGCGCTACTCGAGCATCTAGGGGAACCTGACAGGGCCATCTCTGAGATCCGGCGTGTGCTCAAGCCAGGGGGCAGTGTGGGGCTCTGTAGTCCGGATTGGGGAGGATTCCTGCTCGCCCCGCCCTCCGCACAACTGTCGGAGGCCATCACTAGGTACGAACAGATCTCGATCGCCAACGGTGGTGATCCTTACGTTGGACGCAAATTCGCTCACCTATTGGAGAAGGCCGAATTCGAGGCCATCGCGTTACAGGCGAGATACGAGGTGTACGGATCCCTAGAGTTTATCGGTGAATACCTTGCAATCCAGCTGGAAAACGCTGGCGAGTCACGACACGCTACTACCCTGAGGGAATGGGCCGACACTCCCAACGGCATGTTCGCCCAAGCATGGGTCTCGTGTACCGGCAGAAAGCCGCTGTCGACCATCCGATGAGCAGGGGTTTCGTCCAAAGGAGAGTCCACGCCCCGCACGGTGTCTTCTCATCCAAGGCGGGCGGATTCTGCAGTACAGCCGCGTAAAGCCTGCCTGCCGGGGGGTCTCCCGACAACGGGCCCGGCCCCCATCGTCGGCGAGCGAGGGAGCCGAGAGCGAGTTCACCTTCCGCTAAGACGCTTCCAATGAATATGGCCTCACCCAAAGCTGCAAACTCCGTGCCAGGTATGCCCAACCAGATGTTCGAGGCCGAGCCCACCTGTAGCATTTGCATGGCTACCTGTGCCGAGGGTCGGCGAACCCCCGGGGCTGGCTGCCAGAGACAAATAGAGGGCTAGCGTATGTTCACAAAGGTATTGGTTCCGCTGGACGGCAGTGAAGTCTCTAAGGGCATCCTGCCCTTCGTGACTGAGATCGCCCGCGAGATGGAGATTGGAGTGGTGCTGGCGAGGGCTATGGACTTTGATCACCTGGAGGAAGGGGTCGTCGACTCTGACCTGGGCAGACTCTTAAGGAGCTTGAGGGAGGATGGAGCGAATGTGCCCTCCGGCCATGCAACTAGAGCTGAGCCCTGGGCATCGAATCTGGCGGCAAGGATCGAACGAGCAATAAGGGCTCCCTTGGACGATTTCGCCGCAGAGCTGGCGCATGATGAAATCACTGCAGAGACGGCCATACGCTATGGACCGGCGTCGGATGCCATAATCGGAATGGCCCGGGAGACCGGATGCGACCTGATCGCTATGTCCACGCGAGGAAGGAGCCTGCTGGCGAGCGGGATTCTGGGCAGCGTGACCTACAAGGTGCTTCACGAATCGCCTCTGCCCGTGCTGGCCATCACGCCGGAGCGGGCCAGCATGTATACGGAGAGCGATTACGCCCTCTCCCGCGTGATCGTTCCTCTGGACGGCTCCGAACTCGCGGAAACGGTGCTCCCATACGCGACCACGCTCGCCGGCAGGATGAACCTGGAAATGACTCTCGTCAGGGTCGTACATGATGGCGGCGAGCTAGTCGACGATGGCATGCTCACCCTGGACCTATTGGCCGGCATCGACAAGAAGGCGGCGGCGAAGGCAGTTGACTACCTTGCAACCGTCAAACGAGGCTTGAGCGATTCAGGAATTGAAGCGGGTACAGAGTTACTTCGCGGCAAGATCTCATCGGAAATCGCCGCATATGCGCACAGGATGGAGCACTGCATGATCGCCCTCACAACCCACGGGCGGTCGGGGGCGAGCCGGCTGCTCCTGGGCAGCGTCGCCGAAGCAGTTGTCAGGGAGTCCGGCATCCCGGTCCTCGTGGTCCGGGCGGACACCTCTCATCACTAGCAATTGTTGAAGAAGAATGTGCAGGCAGCAGAGGGATCTAGGGCGGCTTACTTCAGCCCGACCCCGGGCAGATTAGGCGGCGGGAAATCGTGTTTCCCAGGCATGTAGTGAATATTGAGTGTGGCGAGGAGCCAGACATCACGTGAGGGAGCCATACAGTACAAGAGTTACGAATCCCAAAAGGAGCAAGTGTGGCTATTGGTCGAACTGGTCCTTCGGGCCGTTGATCCCAAAGCTACAGACGAAGAAATAGCCAGTGTCCTCAAGACCATTCAGCTAATGAAACAGATAGAGAACCTGGTCGAGTGGATCGTTCGGGTACACGCAGACCGCCAGGATCCCTTCTCCATGCGATTCTCTCATTCAACATCGCAGGCCAACCGAGGAGACGGTTATGCACGAATATAGAATCAGACGCGCCAATGTAGAAGAACTGGATAAGCTTGAGCACAACCTGAACGTGCTGGCGGCTGAGGGATTCAAGGTGATTCACGCCGCTTCCTATCCCGGGGGCATCTCGGACACGGCTCGATTGAAGTCGAGCCTCGTCGTGCTGCTGAAAAGGAAGAAGAGAACAGGTACGGCGACGCCAACCATGACCTAGACTGCTTTCTTCTCTCCGCCTGATCAGGTCGGGCTGGTCTTCTCTCCGACTCCGATGAGGTTGGAGAGTTATCCCGCCGGACCGTTGGGCCCGCAATCCAAGAAGACCTATCGAAGGAAGCGTCCCGGGGAACGGAACGAGAGCCTCTGCATCAATCGCCCCCCATTTGCTCTCCACCAGTCCGCCATCAGGTCCATGGCACACTTAGCCTATAGTGAAACGGTGTACTGGAAGATAGTACCGGGCTCCTCAGGGGCAACTCCTCGGAGTCCCTGTCCCCTATCGGAGAGTCCTTCGGCATCGGTATCGTGTAGCGGATCGCCGCCTTCCCCGGCTCTACCACGGTCTCCTTCACGAGCGTTCTTATGAACGGCCGCGCCTCCGTGAGCTCGCTCTCTCGCAGAAAGTTCCTCATGTCCCTCGCATACGCGGTGATGGTCTCCACGTTGTCGAGCACCGCCCGGCGCTCCGACAGCCGGTGCCGCTCCTCCTCGGCCGCAACCTCCAACCGGCCCTGACGCTCCCTGTGCTCCTTTTGTACCCGACATAGTCTTCGAGCCACAGCCTGAACTCAGCGTTCAGCGTCGTGTTCTTTGATGAAGCGTGTCTGCGGGCCTCATCCATTAGATCCCCGTCGGCGCTTAGGGTTATGTTCTTCATGGTGAAATCTTCGTCCTGATAGCGTGTCGTCAAAGCTACGCTTGGGGAACGCCCCTACTCGATCACGATCTCCCATGCGCGGTGTTTTTCTATGCCGGACCAGTCGTACTCGACGCCTAGGCCCGGACCGGTTGGGACATTGACGCAGCCGTTCTCGTCTATCGACTCTAGCTGGTCAGAGTAGTCGCAGGCGTACACCGGGTTGGCTATTCCAGACAACTTTGGATGCACCAACCCCATCTCGTAGAAGTTGGAGTTGCGCATGGCAGCCATGCAGTGACGCTGCGCCGGCCCCGCGATGTGCAGCTCCACGTCCATCCCGTAGCCCTCGGCGGAGTGTGCGACCTTCATGACTCCGGTGATGCCTCCGTCGTACTCGGGGTCCGCCCGCCAGAAGTCCGTCGCCTCAGCCGCGGCCATGTCCGCGTGGGCCTCAACCAAATGGACGTGCTCGCCCTGTAACAGCGGAGTCTTGATCATCCTTCTGAGCTGCCGGTGGGCGTACAGCGACACACCGCCGTCCCTCATCGGGTCCTCGTACCAGTAGTAGTCGTACTCGTCACATGCACGGCCGACAGCGAGCGTGTCGCCGAATGTGTCGTACACACAGCACGGGTCAGTCATGAGCGCCATCTTGCCGCCGACGCGCCGACCTACCGCGCGGACGGTCTCGATCTCGCGCTCGATCACCGGGTCTCCCCAGGGGTGAATCTTGAACCCCTTGTACCCCATCTCGAGGCACTGCTCGGCAAAGTCCGCGTAAGCTTCCGGGCTGCTTAGCCCGTCCTTCTCCCTGTCGGCGTGATATGTGCTCGCGTAGCAGGGCAGCTTTTCTCGGTATCCTCCGAGCATCTGGTAGATAGGCGCCCCGTAGAGTTTCCCCGCAAGGTCCCACAGGGCAATGTCGATGGGCCCGATACCCATGCGGTCCTGCTTTCTGAGCAGGGACTTGGCCTGGTTGTAGAACCGCTCCCGTTCGAGCGCGCTCCTGCCGATGAGATACGGACCGAACGCCTGAATCTGCTCTACGGTCCCGGGCGCGATGCTCATGTACTCGCCGGTAACGCCGATGTCGGTGTAGATTCTGATGCCAAGGGCGATACGGGTGCCTTTTGCGCCGGGCTGGTAGAAGGCCCCCATCGCAAAGCTCAGGTCTTTGCCGACGTTTTCGAGCGGGAACTGGTAGCGGGTCAGGCTGATCTTCTGGATGATTGGAACGTCTTCCATGTCGTACTCCTACATAGCTGCTACTGCGAGCTCGGCATCTGAGCAGTTATCCGGGGCGCCACATCCGAGACGTCCAGGTCCGTCGTCTCCACTATCTGGTACAGCCGTTCCAGACGGTGCCGCACATCTGCCAGCTCCCGATCTATCGCATCCAGTTTCCTGCGGTGCTCGGCCGCCACACCGCCCATCTCCTCGTCGACCATCCGCACCAACGTCCTTATGTCGCTCTCCGTGAGGATATTGTCTCGCGCCTGACCGATGATCGATCCCTCGAATCACCTGGCGTTCAGACGCGGGGTGCTACATGTCCCCGCCCCTGCTTCAGCACCGACTGGCACACGTAATACGAGAATTTGCCGCTCTTCGCTGCCTCCCTCCTAGCAGGCGTGACCGGCTACCTGATCCTACGCACTTCGGCCGGCAGGTCGGTTGACCATATTCGCAAGCCAGCGTGAAGGAGTCACGCTAACGGTGACCTGCCCATGCCAGAAATACAGCCTTGGCCGAAGCAAAATCGCGCCGGATCTCGATCCCGCTGTAGACAGCCGTCCGAAACTCAGGACGAGACAGTACTCCGAAGAACTGGCATTCACCTGAAGGATTAGGCATCGAGAAATGGGATCCTTGGACATCGACCTTCATGGCCTCACGTGGGAGGAGGCTCTCACGGAACTCATCGACCTCTACAACAGGTCCCTGTTCTTTTTGCCAGGCTAAAGACCGGCACGGTACAGCATTGCGCCTGTTGTGAGTGCTGGTTGGTGACCTCTAGCCATCGCCCGAATCTCCGAGAGTGTGTAGAGCTCTATCTTGTCTGGTCCTTGGGGCATCTGCTTCCAAAAGCTCCAGCCGTGCGGCGACCAAGGTATCCACCCTCCGGTAATCCAATCGTAGAGCGGACGCCAGCGCGCGAACGGGTCACCCAGCGCCCACAGTCTGTCGTAGAAGTATGTGTCGGGCGAATGGGTCGGCGGCCAGTAGAGCAGGAGAATAGCCTCCCACCCGGCATAAAACCACAGCGCATCTATCTTTTCGCTTTGTATGGCGGCCAGTTCTTTCACTCGTTCGAGTGCATATTCATGTGTCCAGTCCTCAGATGTGCAGGCGTCTGCGGCAATCGCGTATACCCAGATATAGTCAGGACCGGACCCCTTCAGCCACTCCAGAACCCTGAGGCGCATCCAGATATAGCCGTAATAGCCTTGGTAGTTTTCTTCGTCCAAGAATTGGGAATCGTAAGTGACACTTTCCAGTGACACCCTTACCACGGCATGAGATCGTTCGATCCATTCTTCGAGTATGGGTTCCTCAAGAGGGCCTAGAGCGTGGCCGTGGATGCACTCAGAGATAAGCGCTTCATCGTCGTCGGAAGCCATAGAGAATGCGAACAGGCAGGCGATCAGTATGAGAACAAGACGGTGCAAAATAATCTCCCAAATACAACAGAAAGTGCATTGCTCTTTGCGTGGGGCCGATGTCCACGGGATCGAACGACGAAAGCGCGGCCCGGGCTGTCATACGTGCGGGCTTGAGGCTAAGACCGGAGAGTTTCGGTTCGTCGGGGAGCCGCGACCTTGGGCCGGTATATCTCGCCGACCTCGATAGTCCATCCGGTACGTATCAACCTTTCGACCGGATTGTCCTCTCTCTCAAGACCCCCTAGGGCGAGCAGTAGGTTTTCCACCGCTCTGCCCATCGCCTCCTCCAGGGTCTCCCCTGGAACGTCGAAGGATGCGAACAGGCGCACCGTGTACCTCGGAGCCATCTCCCCCTCCTCAATCCGGTGGCCGATTTCAGTCATGGTGGTCCATTGATTCCCTTTCATTTGCCCCTGGATCAAGCTCGCTGACCGCGCATGACCATGTCTTCACGCGGTGAGTGAATGGCCTGCGGCATCCGTGTGAATGCTCTCTCCAACCGGCTGCCTTAATGGCGGGTGGGCGCGCACCTGATGCCAGGCAGCATCAGGTTTGCCTATTCATGCAATGTTCCCCCTGCGGCCAGCCGGTGTGGTTTCCCTTGGCAAGCAACCTCTTGATCCGCGGCTTGATCCATGGTCGGCAGCATCAGCCTGACGCCCAAGGTGCGGCTGAACCTCAGCAGAATATTTGACTTTGACGCGGAGGAGGCAAAGCGGCGCAACCCGCCGCTGGGCCGTCATCCCGCCGCCCCAGGGGGAAATTCAGGGATTCGAGGCGCGTGGGCAGGCGGAAAACTCCCTGCGGATTTCGGTTGCTGAGGTCGGCCACGCGCTATCCACCCTTGATGCTTCTCAACGGACTGCGGGAACTATTTTGCAGGTGCAAAGTCTACAATATGGCAAATGCAAAACACCCGTGAGGCCTGCCGGGGCCGTACCGGATCCCGGGCATCGTCGTCCGGGCCGAGCAGGACCTGGGAGAGAACCCGTGACCGGCATTCGGCGAAGGCGGACGCGGCGAGCGCTCCTTTGCTGGTTATGCAGTTATGGATATCTGTGACACAAGCTCAGCCCCTCAATTTGCAAAGAGGATCGGAGGCCCCAACTCACCTTCGAAAAGCTCCATGGCGCCACATCTGGCAATGCGGTGACCATGAGGTCTCGGAGCACTTTGCAGCCCGCCGGTGGCGAGGGTGATCGGTGGATGGACAGGCAGAGCACAAGTACCAAAAGCCGATTGACTCGCTGGACGGAATTGTCGGTGAGTCAAGGCTGGGTAATGCGGAAACTCCAACGACCTACGATCGGGATGTGGGGAGGGTGCGTGATGACGATCATTCCCATGCCCATCGTAGGCGTGGGTAAGATCGTATATAGGCCCCAAATGCATAGGCTATGGAGAGCACCGATAGCCTGCATGTTGATCGCTATGCCCATGTTTCCGGCTCTGCTCTCCTGCGATGGCATCGACGAAGCTGAAGAGCCCGTCCTTTGCCGCATATCCGAAGATGGGATCGGGCAGCATACAAACAGCAGCCGTGTATCAGCGGAACTGTATCCTTGTGATGAGGAACCGCCGGATGATTTGGAGTGGGGGCCTTGGGTCACGACCGGGGTAATAGATGGTCGAAGTTTTGCCTGCCGTGAGCCTCATGGGTGCTCGTGGGATGATAGTGGAAAGCCGGTACCAGGATGGGAAGATTGGTCGGGGTATGAGGATTAGCCTAAACCTGAGGAATCAGGAGACTGAGCTTCTCATTCATCGACCCGCACGAAGACAAGACTGGCTACGTCTCTCGAACCAAATCTCATGCTCGTCAATACCAACCGGGGAGCCTTCTATCGAGTTCCAAATGAGCTGCGCAAGGCCGCGTCGATGATTCCAGCCGTACGCGCGATCCTTGCGCTTGCGGCCCTATTGGCGGCGGTGGTGGCCGTCGCCTGTGGTGGCGAGACCGACGCCGTTGAACGCATCCTCGAGGCGCCGGTGGTGGAGGAGATCGTCGAGGTGCCGGTGGTGGAGGAGAGGATCGTCGAGGCGAATGTAGAGAGGGTGATCGAGGTCGAAACGGAGAGGGCTTCCGAGAGGCCGGCATCTGACCGGGCGCCCCAGGAGTCGGACCTGGCCGACGACGAGTTTCGCCAGACGTCCCTTCAGCAGAACCGGATCATCGTCCACACGGCGAAGATGAGCCTTGTGGTCGAGAACGTCGCCCGGACGGTCGATGACATCGTCGACGTGGCCCACCGCCTGGGCGGCTGGGTCGTCAACTCCGACCGGGAATCGAGGCACAGCGGGACCATCGCCATAAGAGTGCCGGCCGACAGGCTGGACGAGGCCTTCTTGCGCCTGGGCGCGCTGGCCCTGGAGGTCGAGTCGCGCTCGGTATCAAGCGAGGACGTGACCGAGGAGTACTTCGACAGTCAGGCGCGTCTCGGCAGCTTGCGCGCCACAGAGCAGCGGCTGCTCACTTTCCTGGACCGGGCCGGGGACATCGAAGACGCCCTTCTGGTTCAGGAAGCGATCGTAAAGCTCCAGCAGCAGATCGACGCTATAGAGGGCAGGCTGACGCTGCTTGAGCGCACCTCGGCGTATTCCCTTATCGAGATCGAGCTGAAGCTCGCCGCCGAACCCATACGCGTTGACGCAGGGGGCGACGTCTCCGTCCGGGTGGGACAGGACGTCAGGTTCCGTGCCACGTTCTGGGCTCCTGCGGACATGGAGGAAGTAAGGTTCGTCTGGGACTTCGGCGACGGGTCGAAGGGCCACGGCAGCGAGAGCATCCTGAGGCCCGACGGGACCAGGGTAACGTCCACGGTAACCCACACCTACGACGACGACCGCGATTCGCCGTACATCGTCAGGATAGAGCTGAGCGGCTTCGGCGATGATGGTATAGGCGAAGGTTCCGACTCCCTGGAGGTGACCGTAAGCCACGTGCCCACCATCGAGGTGTTCGCAGGTGAGGACCGGACGGTGGCAGAGGGAGCCGAGGAGGACTACAGGATCTCGTTCACCCGGCCCGGGGAGCTGTGGGACTACGAGTACCGCTGGGAGTTCGGCGACGGGTCACCCACGGTCACGGGAAGTCCCGATGAGGGTAAGACCCGTGTCGAGACGGCCCATGTCTTCACCGATCACCGGCCCACCGCCTACCAGGTGACCGTGACGGTCAGCGCGATGAGCGAGACGGGCCGTATTTCCGGGTCCGACTCCTTCTCGGTGACGGTCACAGAGGTGCAGGGATTCTTGATACTGGGTTGGGACATCGGTGCTACGGCCAAGTCGGCCCTGCGCGCGCTGCTCGCGGTCATAAGCGTGGCGACCAGGATCCTTATCTGGATGGGCATCCTCAGCCCGGTGTTCATCGTGCTCGGGGCGGCGCTCTATCTGTGGAATCGCTTTAGGGGGAGGAAGATACGTACCGGGCTCCCCCCCTGGCCTGGATCGGCGGGGGGCCGGCCGGCTGCCGAAGCACCACCCGCTGCGCCGCAGGAACCCGAAGCCGATCCTAAATGGCCTCCACTGCCGGGAGACGAACCTCCGCCGGAACAGGCGGGCCCAGCTTCGGGCGATACCCGTTCACCGTAGGAAGCGGGTTCTTGTCTGAACGATGCTCCTTGCCTGTCTTGCGGGCGCCGCGGAGGCGGCAATTGCCCACACGGCGAGTAGGATGCCCTTCCTTGGCGCACTGCCGGGGCATGCTTAGCGAGACCACGGTATCCAGCTCTCCGGGCAAGCCCCAGCCCTCCGTACGGCCTGTCCATGTGGACCCCGGGGCCCGGATAGAGCGAAAGAGTGAGGCCATTTGCTCCAACGTATAACGGGTCCTTTTCCCCGAGCTATCCTCCTGTCATTTCGCTTACCGCAAAACTAACATTCAGACTGTTCAGAATTCAGAGAGCAGAACAGGCTGAGCTTGACGACTAACCCAAGCACCGACTGGAACCACCCGGGCTCCAGGTGGTGGAAGTTCGACTTTCACACTCACACCCCGGCGTCCGTGGACTATGGCAAAGGAGACAACCAGTCCTCCCTGAAGCAACTCGCACTGTCGGAGTGGCTGCTCGCCTTCATGCGCGCCGGGGTTGACTGCGTGGCAGTCGCGGACCACAACACCGGTGAGTCTTTTGACCTCCTCAGGAGAGAGTTGGACGACCTTGAGTCGTTCAGCCACCCGGAGTTTCGGCCCCTTTACCTGTTCCCCGGAGTAGAGCTGTCCGCCTACGGGCGGGAGGAGGTCGTCGACAGGGCCTTCGAGATGGGCGCCGTCGATTACGTGGTCAAGCCCTTCTCACCCACGGAGCTGACAGCGAGGATCAAGTCTGCCCTGCGGAGACGGGTGACCGTCGAGCCGTCCGAGCCCTACGTGCTGGGCGACCTGACCATCGACTACGGCAGGCGCAGGGTGAGCCTGGCCGGCCGCCAGGTGCAGCTTACCCCGACGGAGTACGGGATGCTTGCCGAGCTCTCCGCCCACGCCAGACGGGTGCTCACCCACGAGCACCTCCTGGAACGAGACTGGGCAGGGAGAAGCAAAGGCAACGTGCGGCCCATGCACACCATGATCAGCAAGCTCCGACGCAAGCTGGGAGAGGACGCCGCAACCCCCCCTACATCTTCACCGAGCCCCGCGTCGGCTTCCGTATGCCCAGGGGGGAGAGGCTGAAACAGGACGAGGAATCGCAATCTGAGACGCCTCTCAAGTCGTCTGGAGAGTCGTCGAAGTCTATTTGAAGAACATGTGCAGGAGACGTAAATGGTAAGGAGGATGGCATGGTAGAACTAACGGCGTATTCGGTGAAGCTGAGGAAGACTGTGGTCATCAAAGACCCGGAGTTGGTCACCCTGAAGAACGGGCGGAAGGCCGTCCGCGGGGTCGCCGAGGAAGACCCGTCCAGCAGGGTCTTCAGAATCGTAAGCGACAAGCAAGCGGAAGAGATTCGAGGTTCGCTCGGCTGACCGGCCCGGACTCTAGCTAGTCCCACGCAACATCATGGGTGTGGGTGTTGCGCTGACGCGATACCCGTCTCAGAAAACCCGGGGTTGGACCGGGAGGATGTCGGGGCCACGGCGGTGCCAGCTCTCGGCAGAACGTGGCGGCGAGGGGCGGATATGCAATCCGTAAGTTCAGTGCCTTCGCCCAAGGAACCAGGGTAGTTGCGAGACGATGATGGAACATTCAGTCGAACAGAATGACTCTTTCCGGCGTCTGTTTCGCCTGCGCAACTTCCGTCTGCTTTGGGGGGCGGGCGCACTGTCGGCAATTGGCGACCAGTCTGTTCGACGATAGCGGAGAAAGCCTGATCAAGGTCGTCGCTCAGAATCAGCAGTACCTAGGCGTAAATCGCGCGATCCGGGCTATGAAGGAGCGCCGCGGCAGAAGCGGCAGGCTCGGCGTCTTCTGGCATACCCAGGGAGCGGGCAAGTCCTACTCCATGGTGTTCTTCAGCCGGAAGGTACACCGGAAGCTCGGCGGCAATTTCACTTTCCTGGTGTTGTGCGACCGTGACGACCTCGACAATCAGATATACCGGACATACGCGGGCTAAGGAAGCAACCGGAGATCTGGTGAAGCAGACCATCCTCGACATCCTCTTTAGCGACGAGACGGGGATGCCTGAGTCCTACACAGAAGACGAGATCGCGGCGAAGTCGATAATGGTCTTCAGGCAATTCCTCAACCAGCAGCAAAGCGGGTTGGTGTTGGCCGCAGTTTGAACTCGCTATCTTGACGCGGGTCCCATCTTGGTCGTCCGAATGGTCAAGAGGGCGAACATCACAGGATGACGCAACGCAGTTCTAGCTTGGTAAGGCTGGTCAACCGCTAATCTGTTCGGTTCGGTTCTGCATGCGTGGAACTGCAGAACTCGTTGAAGACTTCCGGTTCACAGTCCACCGAGCCACAACTCAAAGACGGTTCTGTCTGCCGTATACATTGGTGGGAGGTCAAGACCATTCCATATCGCGGTCAACAAGATCGCTTCTCCGACCGTCGTGGACCTTATCGTCTTCGACTGCCGTCAATGCGATAGACGGACACGATCAGCCTACCGCCGACAACAAAGACCATATAGGAGAGGAGCCAGATCGCATGCCACATGTATCCTATGTTCAACCTGTCCAGCGCCTCTCCTCGAGTAAACCCCAGTTCGGCGAAATCGATCTCCCAGGACCGCAGCAGATTGTGGTCCGGCAGAACGCTGGGCAGGTCCGGCGACAGGTATATAGCCATAATTGCGACTATCCCCAAGGCAGTCGAAACTATCGCCAGTACCGACGCAGTTGAGAGCAGGTACAGGCGGTCGCGATCGCTGGGCTTGAAGGTCGGGTCACGCAATGCCAGTAGTGCGGTGAAGACAGCAGCCACCACCGGCAGCAGGATCGCTAGCTGTATCGATACTGAAATATTGGTGATGACAACGACAACGGCGTACACGGAGATCACCGGCGGCAGCACTACAAAGGCCGCCCGGCGGAGGGCGCTGGTACCGTCGCCGTCGCCTGAGTATTGACGCTTCCATAGTAAGTGAAACGCCAGCCCGGCAGTGGATGCGATCAAAAGGTTTAGGAGCAGGGCCAGCAGGTAGTGCATCTGTGTGCCGGCGAGGCTCCCGATCGTATAGAAGCCGTAATGGTCTGTGTGTATCCGGGCGAACTGCAGCAGCGGGGTGGTCAACAGGAAAAACAGCGAAACCCAGAAGAACTCCCGCAGGCCAGCTTCGCGGTCTCTGAACAAGAACCCTTGCGCCAGAACGATCCCCGTGGTGAAAGCGATGTAGGCTGTGGGCATCCAGCCGTTGTTCCAGCCGAATAAGAAGAGCGCATACCCGCCAACGATGCACAGCCCCAGCGGAAAAACCCTCAGAAGCCCAAAATGAGCTGCGTCCCCTAGCGCTGACCGAGTGTTTCCTGGCGGTACGACGCCTGGGGCGGGTCTCGGCTTCGGCGCCGCTCCGAGGCCCACAGTTCCGGCGCGACCACCGGTGACTTGGCCCAACGCCGTCTGAAAGTCAGCCGCCAGCCCTGCCAGTAACACGAGACCGGCCATCTCCGTCTGGGACAGATTAAGGGCCTTACCGAAGACTCTCAGCCGCTGAAGAGTGGGGCGGGTGTCGCCGGATTCCCACCGTGACACCGTGGCGTGGCTGTACCTTTCGGCGTAGTCACTGTCCACCGACCCCATCCGCACCAGCAGGGCTTCCTGCGTCAACCCTCGCCGGCCGCCTTCGGACGAAAAAGACTCGCGGTAAGACCTCATCAGGAGGCCTACCTGGGCCGCCCTGGCCCGCTGGATGCTCTTACTCGCCATCAATCAACACACACATTCCAGCTTTGGCGTGTCAAAAAAACCGCAATGCACAGACTTGTCTAAGTGCACAAGCTACTTTCGCAGCGGCGGTCACCAGGAAGGAGCGAGGGGCTCAGGACCTTAAGCAACACCGTGGCGCCGCCACTGGGAATTCAACTGCTTATATAGGAGGTACGACAAAATGCATTTCATTGGATCGCTCGTTTGGAACACCCGCTCAATCCAGGTGTTGCTTATTGCCGCGGTAGTTGCCGCTGCCACCCTGTTTGCTATGTCGTCACAGGTGGCGCAGGGCCAAGCCAACGATAGCCCGGCGACCATGGAGGAGTGCGAAGAGGAATTGGCCGCCGGGCGGGCGGTGCTCTGCACTAGAAATTCCTTTTCGGTCACCACCACCATGGCTGACGGGACATACCACATCAACTGGAGTGAGTGGGCCAATCAGCAGAGCAACGTGGAACGCTACACCATCCAGAGGCTCCAGTTCATGTACCGCTACAACTTCCAGCTCGAGGCCGACGGCACCCCTGTGAACGACTGGGAATACACAGCACCCGATGTGAACAGCTGCAGGCCCTGGGGGGTTGAAAGGGACAGCACGGGGGTGGTGACCCGATGGGCCTGGTCCTGCAACGGCATCTCCAATGTCCGCGAAAACCCTTCGGGCGCACCGACGTCGATAGAGCAGCTGGACGACGACTGGACGTCTACGTCCTGGACCGACTCCCTGTTGGCGCCGGGACGCAAACATAATGTTCAGGTCCAGGCTCTAAGGATCCCAGGCAGCCAGACCGAGGCGCACCCAGACAACCCGCAGAGCGCAACCGACCGGCTGACGCAACAGGAGGTGGACGACAACACCCATAACCTGCTCGCCTCCGAGGTTGAGATGCACCTCTATGTGATAACCGCTCACTTCGGCGACGGGACTACCCGGCGCAGCCACGGGCTCATCTCCGGCTCACCTTTCGCCGACAGGCAATGACTGTTGGCGAGCAGGTCGGAATGGACTTGTGTTTGACGCTGAATAGACAGCTATGGCAGTGCATCTGAAGTCGCGAGCGGACTGCGCCAAGTAGTCTTAACCCGCAAAACTGGCACCAGTATTGGTACGGGAAGAGGGCGACTTCACATCCCACTAAGCTGTGACAGCGGTTGGCTCACAGTCCGCCGAGCCAAAGCTCAAAGACGGTTCTGTCTACCATGCACGTTGGTGGGCCTAAGTTGACGGTAGGCAGAACCATCTTCGAGATGTGGATGGGACTGTAAGCATCAAAGGCTTCTGCTGGCTTCTTTGCGCAGATGGTCCTTTCCAGAATTGCAGGCCCTTCTGAGAGTCCTGTGAACGAGTCCACGGTGATCTGGCATAGCATAGCTGGTAGACCCGATTTCGGGCAAGGATGAGATTCGGTAAGTAACTGTTCAGAGTTGATGGGACGAATGCCCGCGGCAGGCGCGGATACGCTACTGCCTGAAGTTGGATTGCCGTCTTGCTGAGGCCGCCAATCGGGAAGATCCCCCGAACTCTGAACAGTTACTTCGGTAGAGCAGCCGACGTTTTTCCGATTTGGGATGTCACGGAAAGGGCGCGAGACCCGCCGGGGCGGACACGGAAACGGAACAGACGGAGTGGGACCGGCGGATGCAAGAATTTTACGGGGCTGAAAAAGGGAGCGAGGTCGGCGGTGGAAAGATGATGCACAGATAGTCGATGTGCTAGATTAATTGGCGTGCAAAGACGAGCGGCATGCGGGAGCATTTGCCGAACTCAAACACTACTGAGAGGCCGAATATGGACATTCATCGGGATGTCTCGGACATTGTCAATAATTTGGTGCTGCGCGATGTCCTCCAAATCCATGGGATGGACATTCCTTACCCTGCCGAGTTGTGGGTGGACGGGAAGTGTGAGCATAAACACGGCACTGCGATGTTCAACATCGGCGACAGAGGATTCCTGACTGCGGAATATTTCGGCTACGATAACGCCCGGAATCCACTGGAGGCATTCGGGGTGGGACTCAATCAGCTGGATGCGAAGCTGATCATGAACGATACGCGGGTAGAAATACCAATCTGGTGGCTCAGCAATAGTCCGAAGGCCCGCACATGGCACAGCGTCCCAATGCCCCAGATAGTAGCTTACAAATGTGAAATACAGGGGTGGTTGGGTGATCCAAATAGCGAAATGATGTCAGTTTCCATGACCGTTGACGGTCTGTCGGACATCCATTTGGGCCAAATGACGACCCATATTCCTGAAGAGAGCACAGCCGTAGAAGGTTTGAAACTCCGAGGGTTCAAAAGACAAACCGGACTATTGAAACTCACGGCCGGTGAGTGGCATATCGAATTGACGGCAGCACATACGGACGACAGCAAAGATAGCCGCCCGCTACACCACATCAATCTATCGCGTGAAGACGGTTCACCGTTCAAACTGCCTAGCGACATAGACAATAGCGTCCTCAACGCTTTGAGGCGATTTTTGTCTTTTCAATGCGGAAGGTGGGTTGATATGCCAACAATCGTATGTAACCCCGTGTTTAGCACGACTGAAAAACACTTGGTTTTGCGCAAAGGAGAAACAAGCGAAGACGTTCTCAGGGCAATACGCAATTTTGAAGCGTCTCAAGATGAGACTCCTGAGGCTCTTGATGAGCTCGGTAGCTCACTTCAGAACTCTCAAGGTTTTGAGGACGTCTCTGGCGCGGACATATCATGGTTTGCCAGAAACGGCGACCAGGCAACCATTATCTTCAGTAAAGGAGACGCCACCAGAAAGTTTGCGCGGGTAGGTCCAATTGCCTCCCGCAACGTAGAGCTTAGCAACACTCCGACCGCGACAGAGATGCAAATGTGGCCCAGCCTATTTGCAGAGTTTTGGAATCGATACACTGAGCCTGACAGCCACGAACATCTCACGAACACCCTATACCACTACCTAGAGGCGCAGCGAGTCTTTGACGACGGTTCCATTGGTCAAGCCTTAGTCGCGGCCCAGTCAACTTTGCAAGCACTGACTCGTTGGTGGAACGGTTTGGACGTATCACACCGTTTCGGGCCCCGAGGTCCAACATTCGATCAACTGCTGGTCAAGGCGGTGAAGAAGGCAAAGTTAGGTCAAGATAGTGGCGTAGTCATAGAGGAAAAAGCGTTGAGGGCTACGATCAAATTAGCCGTGGAATACCGTAACGACATTGACCACGGCAGGGGCATAAACATTGAAGGGAACGAGCAAAAGGTCGTTCACTGCCGAATGCACCACCACAATCTTGCCCGATTGCTCATACTGGCCAAACTTGGCAGCCACGACCGGGACGCCAGAGGCTGTATCGCCGGACCTTGGTTCTCGGAGCATCCAGATTGACCATCCTCCACTCCGACATGCAGGCTGCAACCTGCTGATCTCCGGCGGCAGGCGATGGGCTTAAGTTAGGCTGGCACAGCACACTTGTGACTGCCCAGTGGGACCGGCCCGCAACCAGGTGTACGACTTTACCCAATCGCCCGCCGGATTCTTGGGCTAGCCGAGCCGGACGAGAGTGCTATTGTGCCAATCCCCAAATCCGGGGACGGGTCCGGCCCAGCCAAATTGACATACATAACCACAAGGGTTATATTCGTCTAATGTACTCCGTAGTCTTCCACCAGCGGCGCAACGGTGCCGTTCCCTATGAGGAGTACGTGCGGAGCGTCTATCACGCCGGGCAGAAGACGGAGGCGGCGAGAATCAGGGCGTTCGTTGAACGCCTCGGGCAGGAGGGATCCCAGCGGCTTGTTGCGAGGCGATGGGCAGAAAAGATGAATGATGTGTGGCAGCTTCGCGCCGGCCAGCACCGGATATTCTACTTCTGGCATCCAGAACGCGAGCGGTACGTCATTCTCAATGGCTACCGAAAGAGGTCGCGTCGGACTCCACGCACGGAGTTGACGAGAGCCGAGAGCCTACGGGTCGAACATATTGGAGGGTGAGGAGAAGATCATGAGACGGTATGACATTGAGGACAGCCACGCCGAGTGGCTAGAGGACATCGAGTATCGGCGGGAGTTCGGTTCGGAGATAGCCAAGCTTGAGGTCGCTGCGGCGCTTGCCGACGCACGGGAAGCCGCCGGGATGACTCAAGCGGCGCTGGCGGAGCGGGCAAGTGTGTCCCAGGCTTACATCGCAAAGCTGGAGAGGGGAGACGCGAATCCCACCATTGGACACATCGGCCGACTGTTGGCCTGCATGGGATTGAAGCCCTCCGTCAGCGTCGCCCCCATGGAAGCTGCCGCTTCCTCCGAACCGGTTCAGGGAGAGGCCCCCCCAACCTCCAAGTTCGAGGCGGCCTACACCGACGGCCCTCTGGTTGAAGCCGCTGGTTCCTCCGTCGAGCAAACGTCGCCAGCGGTGTGAACTCCCGACGGGGGTATGGGGGAGCAAATGACAACAGAACGGCCTCCACAAATCACTTCCGAGGACCCTCGCGGCGCTCAGGCGGCCGCCGAAATACTGCGCCGACACGCGGATGGCGAGCTTGAGGCGAACATCACGAGTGCGGTGCGGAACTTCCTCACCATCACCGGGTTGGTGCGGGATGATGAAGTGGTCGAGGAGGCCCCTCCAGCGGAGGGTTCGCGCCAGGCCGTGGACCTGGCGGCACTCGACACCTTCGTCGAGTTCAAGAGGCGCATCGGAACGACTGCCGGAGGCGCGCCCCACCCTGAGTACGTCAAACAACTGGACGATTACCTGGAACAGTCAGCCAAGCAGGGCAGAGTGCGCATGGGTGTCCTCACGGACGGCAAGCACTGGCTGCTGCGCTGGCCCGGCGCAGGTGAAGTCCGTCTGACCCGCCCGTATGCCTTCACACTGGAGGACCCTGACCGCTGGTTCACCCTCCATGAGTGGCTGCGAGACTACGCCTTGGGCGTCCCCAAGAGCCTGAAGCCCAATAGGGATGAGATCAGCAAGCACTTCGGCCAGGGCAGCCCCTCCTACCAGCGGGATATCGCCTCCCTGAAGGCCCACTACCAAGAGAACGCGGAGATGGAGACCATCCGGGTCAAGCGGCGGCTGTGGTACGACCTGCTGCGCACCGCCCTGGGCGAGGTCGCCTACAGCACGGAGGGGATCGATGACGCAGTGCGCACCGTCATGGGCGACAGGTTTGCCGAGGACACGGGGGAAATGGACGACCTGTTCGTCCGCCACACCTACCTGAGCGCTGTCATCGGCATGGTGGTGCAGGCGTCCTTCGGTATCGACATTCAACGCTTGGCCGAGACGGACCCTTCCGACCTTCTCTCGGGCAGGCAGTTGCGCCAGGACACGGGTTTGTACGGGGTGCTGGAGTCGGACTTCTTCGCCTGGCCCAACGAGGTGGGCGGCCAGCCGCTGCTGCGGACCCTGGCTCGGCGCGTGGCGCGGTTCGACTGGACCGAAGCCCCCGCCGACACCGCCGCCACGCTCTATGAGACGGTGATACCGACGGAGGAGCGGCGGCAACTGGGGGAGTACTACACTCCGGCATGGCTTGCCCGAGCTATGATACGAGAGCTAGTGGACGACCCGTTGAATCAGCGCGTTCTCGACCCGGCCTGCGGATCAGGGACCTTCGTCGCCGAGGCGGTGAGTCATTTCATCGCGGCGGCTGGGAAGACCGGCTGGGAGCCGATGGAAGTCCTCAGCCGACTGCGGGAGGCGGTGACCGGCATCGACGTCCACCCGGTGGCCGTGCACCTTGCCCGCGCCGCTTGGACCCTGGCGGCTCGTCCGGCCATCAACGCCGCGGGCGCAGCCGGGCACGACGCATCGCTGTCCATCCCCGTCTACCTGGGCGACGCCCTGCAACTGCGCTTCGACACCGAAGGCATGTTCGCCCAGCACACCATCACAATCCAGGTGGAAGACGATGAGAACACCGAACTGGCCTTCCCCCGCAGCCTGGTGGAGCGGGCCGAAGCCTTCGATTCCTTGATGGGAGACATCTCGGCCTATATCGAGCGGGGAGACGACGCCTTCCTGAGCCTGGACGACAACCATATCGACGACCCGGACGAGCGGCGCACCATCGAAGAGACCATCAGGACGATGCAGCGGCTCCACGACCGGGGGCGCAACCACATCTGGGCCTACTACACCAGGAACATGGTGCGCCCGGTGGCCCTGTCCAACAGCAAGGTGGACGTGTTGATCGGCAACCCACCCTGGATCAACTACAACCAGACCGCCGACATCCTGCGGGACGAGCTGCTGAACCTGAGCCGCAACCGCTACGGCATCTGGGCCGGAGGCCGCTACGCAACGCACCAGGACGTTGCGGGGCTGTTTTTCGCCCGCAGCGTTGACCGGTACCTGAAGGACGGGGGCGTCATCGGCTTCGTGATGCCCCACAGCGCATTACAGGCGGGGCAGTACTCCAAGTGGCGCAGCGGCCAGTGGAAGGCGCGGAATCAGTGGAGCGTGCAGGTGGACTTCACCTTCAAGCGCGCCTGGGACCTTGAGCGGCTGGAACCCAACACCTTCTTCCCCATTCCGTCCTCGGTGGTCTTTGCCCGCAAGCTCTCCCAGGACGCCTCCGGCAAGCCCCTAGCCGGTAGGGTGGAGCGATGGCTTGGCAAGGCCGGAGCTGAGAATGTACGGCGCGAGTCAGGAGGCATCGTTGACACCGGAGCGGTCGGAGAATCACCCTACGCCCCCCTGTCCCGCCAAGGCGCTACCATCGTTCCCCGTCGCCTGTTCTTTATCGAAGAGACGGAGAACACCGCCATCGTTCGGGCAGCGCCGACGGTCACCGTAAACCCCCGCCTGGGCGGTCTCGACAAGGCTCCCTGGAAGGAGATGGACCTGACGGTCATCACCGCGCAGACGGTCGAGGCCAAGCACCTCTTCGACGTGCACCTGGGCGAGACCGTCGCTCCCTATGTCACCCTAAAGCCGCTCAAGGCGCTGCTGCCAATGAAGCAGGGAGACGCGGCCATTCCCACCGACGATGACGGCCCGGGCGGTATCCGGCTGGGTGGGCTGGAACGACGGATGCGCGAGCGCTGGCAGACGGTCAGCCGTCTGTGGGAGGAGAACAAGGCCCCGGCCAACCGGCTTAACTTGCTTGAGCGGCTGGACTATGTGCGTAACCTGTCATCGCAGTTGGAGTGGATGGAGGATGCGGGAGAAAGGCCGGTGCGGGTGGTGTATACGAAGTCAGGAGAGCCGACTGCCGCATTGCTTGAGGACCGCCAGACCCTCGTTGACCATCTTCTCTACTGGATTCCGTGCAAGACCAATGACGAAGCCAACTACCTCGTGGCCATCATCAATAGCGACGCCCTGCAAGAGGCTGTGGAGCCATTGATGTCCAAGGGCCAGTTTGGAGCTAGGGACCTCCATAAACACTTGTGGAAGCTGCCGATCCCTGAGTTCGACCCGGCTTCGGAGCTGCATGGCTCCATCGTTGAGGCAGGGGCATCGGCCGCGCGAAAGGTGCAAGAAAGGTTGGCGAGCCTCCAGGAGCAATACCAGCGGGAAGGGAAAGAACTGACCGTGACCATCGCACGCCGGGACCTCCGGACGTGGCTGCGCACATCGGACGAGGGAAGAGCTGTGGAGTCCGCTGTGGGGAGGCTGCTGGAGGGCGGATAACGGTGCCGTGGTGCCGGAGTATCGGGTTTCGGTCTTGGCTGTGGCTGCGGTTTACCAGAGACCTTAGAACGCCTGCCAAAGCCCCCCAAAGCCGCGCTCGCAGCCACTGACACGCAGCGATTGCCTGCCGTGGCGCTCAATCGTTACGCTCAAGCCATGTCCTTGTCAGACCAACAGCTACTCGACGCCCTCAGCCGGATGCCGTTCGTCGAATCGACGGAGCTGGCGCTCATCCTGGGCGAACCCCACGCGACCGTGCACCGCCGACACCGCCGAATGTCCGAGTTGCTGGACGACGGCATCGTCGGGAAGGTCACTCACGGCACCATTCACCTGCCGTCGAGCGGGAGATACTGCCTGACGACACAGGGCATTCGTGAAGCCGCCGACTTCCTGGGCTTCGCCACACCCTCGGACTTAGTGCGTGCCTACCCCATGTCCAGGGAGTGGCTCGCGCTGCTCATCCGCCGGATGGACGCTGTTGCCTCGGTCTACCGCCTGGCCTCGTCGCTCTCCCCCGGCGTTGACGGCCTGCGCTCGCGCGTGGAGTTCCACCGCAGGGGCCGCTTCGACGCCACCGTCACCCTCCACGACGGCCGAGACTTCGGCATCGTGCGCCAGGGTCTTGCCCTGCGGCGCCGCTCTCTCCACGACCGGCTGCGGGCCTTGGCTCACTACGACTCTAGCCGCCGCCCCGATGTGGTGCTCATCCTGGTTCCCAGCGTGCGGGAGCGGAGGTTGACGGGGAGGTTCTGCGAGCGGGTGTATCTGAAGGACTTCTTCATCGCCGTGGAGTCCAGGACCGCCCTGGAACGACGGAACCGCCGCGTCTGGCAGGAGACTACGGGGCTGTCCGGGCACACGTACCTCACCCTGGAGCAGGTGATCTCCCGGGGCACGCCGGGCAGGAGACGAAGACCCCTCACCGCGTCTTCGGAGCGCAAACGCGCATCCCTGCCCCATCCCGAGCGCATGGCGCAGGATGCGCCGGCCTTCGGCATCAGCCCCTCGGAAAAGTGGACGCTGGACCTCATCACCGACCATCCCATGATCCCCCACGAGCATCTGGCAAGCTGGCTCGGCGTCACCGAGGGCAGACTCAGCCAGGTGATGCGCAGCCTCGTGAAGACCTGGGGCCTTATCGAGCGTCACGGCAAACGCGGCGAGGTGCGCTACACCCTGTCCGACGAGGGGATCGCTACGTCACGCACAGGGACCGGGCCGAGCTGCCCACCACGCGGGGCATCTGGAGCACGGAGCTCACGACGGACAAAGAGGGACGCCTGCGGCACGTGGGCCACCGCATCGAGACGTGGGCGCGGCAGACGAAGCACGCCGACGGCATCACCTGGTTCCTCTCGCAGCTTCAGGCCGAGGCCAGGGCCGACCCCAACAGCGAGCTGATGTGGTCCGTCCCCACGGCCAGATCTGACCGCGCCTACAACTGGGGCCAGTCAGCCATCGCCCCCGACGCCGTGGGGCATCTGCTCGCCGGAGGCCTGCATGTGCCGTTCTACCTTGAGCACGAGCTTCGCGCCCGCCACCCGCAGGGAGTCATGGCCCGCCTGAACCCCTACGAGAGCTACTACTGGTCGCCGGAGCACAAAGAAGACCAGCCGCCGTTCCCCACCACACTGTTCGTCGTGGATACCGAGGAGGTGGAGGAGACCTACGTGAGCACCGCTGCCCAGATGGACCGGATGTCGCTGCCCATCCTGGTGTCCTGCACCCCCGTGCTGTCCACCACGGGGATACTGGGGGAGTCCTGTAGAGGCATCCTATAGAAGGGGGCGATAACGTGGTACGCAGATAGCGCCGATGCGTCGCTATCTGCCCTCCCTGCTGTCTGGGGGCCGAAAAGGTGGACATTTTGTCCAGTAGGCGGAGTCTGGAGTGGGCCGCAGACCGGTCATTTGCCCCTGATATAGCTACGAATCGGCCTTCCGGACCCCTCGACCGGTCAACGACTGAAAATGCAAATCTCGGAGAAGCTGTGCTAAAGTTGGGTCGCGCTCCAAGGACGCCAGAATTGCACTTTTGCCACCCTGACCGGTCAGCCGTTGGAGAGGGATTTAGCTACGGATGACCCTGTCCGGCAGGTCTGAGGCGTCCATGAGGGCAGGATTCGGCGTGTCGAGGGCATCTGCGGCCCAGGCTGGCCCACCGGAAATTGCAGGAATTGAGGTGGGGGTGCATGACGTGAAATGGGATGGTGGGCAGGAACGGACATTTCGGGCCACGCAGGTTTGGATTTATGCAACGATCGGGGAGATTGGCTGAAAATTGTGACCGGTCGATGTCAAGGGCTGGTTCCGCCGAAAATTGCAGAAGCGGCCCATCCCAATAGAGGACGAAAATGACATCTCGGAAGTCGAAGATGAAATCGGGGGCCGGAGAAGTTAAGCCCGACCAGAAGTGGGTCGTGGAGTACCTCGTCCAGCGCGAAGGTCAGCGCAAGACGGCGGTCCTCCTGGGGGTCAACCGGAAGACGGTAGCCCTGGCCCTGAGCCGGGAGCGGTTGACGGGCAGGATGGCCCTGGCCGTGCAGCGGTTCATGGCCGGCCTGGATGATCCCGATGGTGAGAACACGACGCCCCTGGACAGGCTGGAGGCGAGGATACAGGTGGCGCTCGAAGTGGCGCACGAGCTTGCGGCGCTGGTGGAGAGCTTGACCCAGCGCGTGGAGGCTCTGGAGGCTGCACAGCAGCCGGGAGACGATGCCGAAGGGCAGACGGATGGTCACGACGCCAGGGGCCGTGGGCTGCGCCTGCTGGACCGGTGGCGGAGACGGAGAGCGCGGGACGAGGTCCAGAGCGATGGTTGAGCGGGTGCGCTGGGTGGCCAAGGCGGAGGCGACGCGGGAGATGGAGGTCTCCATCTCGACCCTGGACCGGATGATACGGCGGGGAGAGATCGAGGTCCGCAGGGAGGGCCGCCGAGTCTACGTGCGGATGGAGGGGTCGGAGCGCGCGAGCGACGAGGAGTTGCTGCGCCGGGCTCTTGGCCGGGAGGGGAAGCTTCAACGGAGGTTGGTGGATTTGGACCGGCGGGCGCAGGCGTTGGAACGGGAGCGGGACGAGGCCGTGCACTCCGCATCCACCGACAGACAGGCGCTTGATGAGTTGGAGGAGGAGTACGAGCAAGAGCGCGACGCCCGCAGAAAGACGAGGCGGTTGGCCATCAGGCTAGGGTTGGCCGTTGTCGTGCTGCTCGTGGTCGTCGGTGTTCTGGTGTGGTGGTTTGTGCTGAGGTAGGGGATGCACCCCAGCCCTTCTCAGATTGTCAATCGTACGATAAGGTGCGATAATCACTCCATGAGTGGCCGTGAATTCATCAGGCGCGCCAGGGAGTATGCCCGCAGGACAGAACAAGCCTTTCGCTTCGACCCGACTCACGGCAAAGGCAGTCACGGGAGGGTCTATGTCGGCTCCCGATTCACCACGGTGCAGCAGGGCGAGTTGAAGAAGGGCATGCTGGCTGCGATGCTGCGTCAATTGAACATCGACCGGAGGGAGTTTTGAGCCATGATTTACGCATACCCATGTCAACTGACCCCCGATGAAGATGGGGGGCTTGTAGCCACCTTTCCCGACGTACCGGAGGCCATCACCGGCGGAAGCGACCGTTCCGAGGCCCTGGCGATGGCGGAGGACGCCTTGGCTACTGCGCTGGCCGGATACGTCCATGAGAAGTGGGACATCCCCGCTCCCAGCGAGACGGCTGACGGTCAAGTATCAGTGCCGGTGCCGACCGTTGTTGCCGCAAAACTGGCCCTGTACACGGCTATGAAGGCGCAACGCATCACTAAGGTGGAGCTTGCCGACAGGCTGGGAGTCAGCGAAGGTGCTGTGCGCAAGCTGACCAACCCGGACCACCGCTCCCACATGAGCCAAGTGCACAAGGCGCTCAAGGCGGTAGGGCGCAGCCTAAAAGTCGAGATCACCGCGCCTGAGATGGTATGACCATGCACAATCAGGAGAATCAAGACCCCAGCGACTTCTTTCAGGAGTTCGTCGGTAGACTGTTCAATGAATTGGGATACCAACCGGAAGAACAGCCTGGGATCGGCAGCAGAAAGTCCGACTATCTCGCGAGGGCTCCTGACGGTGAGAGTTTCTACATTGAAGCTACTGTTCTAACGCCCGATCAGTTCTCAAGGCCAAGACCTACCGAAGACGATGTATGCAGGAAGCTGGATAGAATCTGTCATGTCCCCCATAGCTACTCGTTTTGGGCGACGGCATCTGGAGAGCTATACCAGAATCTTGCGAGGCGAAAACTTGATCCCATCAAGAGCTGGATGGAGGGGCTAAGCGCCGAAGATGTCGCACCCCAGTCGGAAAGGTTCTCGTTTCCAAGCGGGACGCCGCCAGTTGATGCAGAAGCTCCGTCGAAAGAATGGAGGGTCGAGATTCACGCTACCCCACGCCCGTTAGCGAAGAGGGGAATCCCCGCTCGGCTGTTGACACGCTTTGGACGCGGCGGGGGTGTCGATTCTGCTTCGCCTCTCGTCAGAGCTGCAAGAGCCAAGGCCAGGCAACACAAGGATGTTTCGAAGCCACTCCTGCTGGCAATGAATGACTTGGCGGACTTCCCGAGTGATCGAATCGACATATCCATGGCGTTATTTGGGTGGGAGCAAGCATCCGAAACTGGGATAAGTCGAATTACACCCCCGCAGGGGTATGAACGAAGACGAAGCATATGGGGTACGCAGGAGAACAGTACCATCAGTGCCATCCTGTTGTTTCACGGCTTGTTGCCGCACACGATCCCTTACGCCGAAGTGTGCCTGTATGAGAATCCATCGGCCCGCTATCGCTTGTGCCCCTCGATTAGAGACCGCTTCCCTCATGCCGTCGTTGAAGAGAAAGAAGGGATAGGGTTCCTTCGCTGGCCTATGGAGCAGCTTCTGAGTTCAGTGTTGGGCATTCCACCGACAACTCGGCCTTATGCGGCGCTAGAACGGGAAATGAATCGCTCGGTCTCTAGAATATTCCGAAGATTATCGGCATAGCACGGCGTCTGCCACATCACCAAATTCATCTGTGAAATTTACCTAGAGGAGGACATGCATGAGTAACGAAACAACCCCGACTCCCGTGGCCCTGTACGCCAGGGTGTCCAGCGACCGCCAGGACGTGGACCTGTCCGTGGCGGCACAGCTGCGGGCATTGCGTGACTACGCCGACAAGAACGGCTACGTCGTGGCCCGCGAGTACATCGACGAGGCCGAGAGCGGGCGCATCGCCGACAGGCCGGAGTTCAGGAAGATGCTGGACGAGGCGAGCAAGCCCGAGGCCCCGTTTAGAGAAATCCTCGTCTGGAAATTTAGTAGATTCACCCGCAAGCGGGAGCACGCCGTCGCCTTCAAGTCCATGCTCCGAAGGAAGGGGGTCCGCGTCGTCTCCATCACCGAGCACGCCGACGACTCCGCCACCGGCAGGCTCATGGAGGCCATTATCGAGTCCGTGGACGAATTTTACAGCGAAAATCTTGCAGAAGAGGTTCGGCGGGGTATGCGGGAAGCGGCATCCCGCGGCTTCTGGGTCGCCAGCCGTGTGCCCTACGGCTACGGCAAGCGCATGGTGCAGGACGGGGCCAAGAAGCGCCCTACCCTGGAACCCGATCCCGCCACCGCTCCGGTGGTGGAGCGCATCTTCTCCATGGCCGAATCGGGTCGAGGCATCCTGGACATCACCCAGACCCTCAACGCTGAGGGCATCGCCAACCCCACGGGCAGGCTCTGGTCCAAGAACGGCGTCCACATCATCCTCCGCAACGAAGCCTACACCGGGACCCTTCTCTGGGGCGTCGGCGGGAAGGGCAAGGACGAGCCGGTACGGGTGGACAAGGCGTTCCCCGGCATCATCTCCAAGGCCCAGTTCAAGAGGGTGAACCGGCGGATGCGCTCCCGCGCCCCCAGGAAGACGCACCCCCGCAGGGTCGGCAGCACCTACCTGCTCAGCGGGATGGTCAGGTGCAGGACGTGCGACGGGGCGCTCAGCGGCCAGGACGCCAAGAGCGGGAGGTATGCCTACTACGTCTGCCAGTCCATCATGAAGCGGGGCAGACACGCGTGCGAGACCCCCAGGCTCAACGCCCGGCGCTTCGAGGAGATGGTGGTGGGGAAGATCAGGGAGAACGTGCTCACCGAGTCCAACATCCGGGAGCTGGTGAAGCTGGTGGACGAGGAGATGGACGGCATCGCCAGGGAGCAACGGCAGAAACTGGAGACCGTCGAGTCCGAGCTTGAGGACGTGAAGCGCAGGCTGGGACGGCTATACGACCTGGCGGAAACCACGGACCTGGACATCGAGGACTTCAAGCCCCGCATCAGAGACCACCGGGAACGGCAGGAGAAGCTGGAGGCGTCGGCTCAGGAGGCCAGGGCGATGCTCTCGCAGCGCAGGGAGGTGCTGGATGACGTGGATACCATCACCGCCTACGCCCAGGACCTGAACGTGTTCCTCAACGAGAGCGAGCTGACGGAGCGCAGGGCCTTCATCGAGAGCTTCGTAAAGGAGATCGTCGTGATGCCGGGCAACGCCCTGCTGCGCTACTCCATACCCATGCCGGAGGATGCTCCCATAGGCGGAAGGGACGCCGAGGAGGTGGCTCTCCACGCCCCGGTTCTGTCTACCGTCAAGTCTGGTGGGCTACCGTTTACGGAAGATACCACTGAGCCGTTCAGCGGTATCTGCTGCACTTTTTTTCCTGGAATCAAGCTGTCGTCGGGCATGGGGACGGAGTAGCGGACGACGGCGTTGTCGGGCAGGAGTTCGATCTCCTTGACGAAGGTCTCGATGAAGGCCCTGCGCTCGGTCAGTTCGCTCTTCTGCAAGAACCTGCTCATGTCCTGGGCGTAGGCCGTGATGGTCTTCACGTCGTCGAGGACCGCCCTTCGCTGGGCCAGGACCGCCCTCGCCCCCTCTGCGGCGGACTCAAGGCGCTCCTTTCGCTCCTTGTGGTCGCTGATGCGGTCGGCGAAGTGTGCCATGTCGAACTCGGTCGTCGTCTCCACCAGGTCGTAGAGCCGGTCGAGCCTGCCCCGCACGTCGGCAAGCTCCGACTCGATGGTCTCCAGCCGCTTGCGCTCGTCGCCAGCCACGTCGTCCATCTGCTCGTCCACCACGTTGACCAGGCTGCGGATGTTGCCCTCGGTCAGGATGTTGGAGCGGATCAGGCCGACCACCAGCCCCTCGAACTGCCGGGCGTCCACCCTGGGCGAGTCGCAGGAGCCGGGGGCGCGCTTCACGAAGGAGTGGCAGACGTAGTAGGGGAAGGTGCCCCTGCTGGAGTATCGCCCCGACAGCGCCCTCCTGCACCTGTAGCACTTGACCAGGCCGCTCAGCAGGAAGGTGCTTCCCACCCTGCGGGGATGCGTGTTCCTGGGAGCGCGGGAGCGCATTATCCTGTTCACCCGGTCGAACTGGGTCCTGGTGACGGTGGCGGGGAACGCGTTGTCCACCCGCACGGGATCTGCGCCGTCGCTGGCGTTGTTGCCCCAGACGAGGGTTCCCAGGTACGCCTCGTTGTTGAGGATGTTGTGGATGCTCATCTTGTTCCAGAGCCTACCCCTGGGGCTGGCGATGCCCTCGTCGTTGAGGATTCGGGCGATCTTGAGCATCCCCTTGCGGGACTCGGCCAAGTCAAACATGCGCTTGACGACGCCGTTGGTTTCGGGGTCGGGTTCCAGGGTGGGCCTTTCCTTGGGGCCGTCGGGCACCTTGACCTTCCTGTAGCCGTAGGGGGCCATGGGAGCGACCCAGAAGCCGCGGGACGCCGCCTCCCTCATCCCCCGCAAGACCTCGGTCGCCAAGTTCTCGCTGTAGTATTCGTCGATGGTCTCGATGATTCCCTCCATCAACCTGCCCGTGGGGTTGTCCTCGGCCTGCTCGGTGATGGAGACGACGCGGAGTCCCCTGCGTCTGAGCTGGGACTTCAGGACGACGGCGTGCTCCCGCTTGCGGGTGAATCTACTGAATTTCCAGACCAGGATCGCCTTGAAGGGCGTGTTGGCTTGTTTGGCCTCGTCGATCATCTTCTGGAAATCGGGGCGATTCATCACGCGCCCGCTCTCCGCCTCGTCCACGTACTCCCGGACGATCTCGTAGTCGTTCTTGTCGGCGTAGTCCCTGAGCGCCCGTAGCTGGGCGGACACGGACAGGTCCACGTCCTGGCGGTCGCTGGAGACCCTGGCATAGAGGGCCGCCGGGGTGCGGTCATTTCGTTCACTCATCTGTTCCTCCTGCTTCATTCGGTCTGGTTTCTGCGGGCCTCTGCCCGTTGGCGGCGTTCCTGCCGCAGCCACTCCCGTTCGTCCATGTACAGGCGCAGGGCCTCTCGGATAACCTCGCTCATGGTGCGGCCCTCCTCCTGGACCATCCGTTGCACCTCGTCCGCCATCTCGGGCGGCATGGAGAAGGCGATGACCTTCGATTTCCTGGGAGTGGTCATGCTCTCTTTTTGCCTCTCACTGTATTACAACGTCATACTAGTATCATGAACAGTCCGACTCCCGGTGTCAAGGGACGCAGCCTCTGTTTAGAGTGGGCCAAATGGAGTAAAATCGGGGCGAGACATTTGCTGCGGAGAGGTTCATTCTGTTGGGGACTTCCAGGCGGGTTCTTTGGAAGCTGCTGCTGGCGGTCATGGTCGTGACCGTCTGTGGATTGGCGCTCGCGTGCAGTGACGACGTGGATCCCGTGCTCCTTGCCACGGAGGGTGACTACCATCCCTTCAACTTCATCAACGACGATGGCGAGATTGACGGGTTGGAACGCGAGCTTGGCGACGAGCTCTGCCGCAGGGCCGAGCTTGAGTGCGAGTGGGTGCTCAACGACTGGGAGAGCATGATCCCCGACCTCGTGGCGGAGGAGTTCGACGCCATCATGGCCGGTATGAGCATCACAGATAAGCGGGACATGACCATCGACTTCACCGAGCCGTACTACCCTCCAACGCCCTCCGTATACCTGGCGGTGTCGGGTGCGGGCGACGAAGCCGTCGAGGGACGGCTCGGAGCCTACGCCAACACCATCTACTCGGACTACTTCACGGAACGGGGCATAGCGTACATAGAGTTCGGCGACGAGGACGACCGGCTGGCGGCGCTGCTGAGCGGCGACATCGACGCGATGCTGGTGGACCACGCCTACGCCACGAACAAGCTCTCGGAGTACGAGGGACGGCTGGCCGTGGTCGGCCCCTCCGTGTTGCTGGACCGGGGCATAGGGATAGGTGTGCGGAACAACAACGATCTGCTGGCGAAGCTGAACTCGGCCATTGCGTCGATGAAGGCGGACGGTTCCCTGAACGAGCTCATCCGCAAATGGGTGGGCGAGGACGCCTCGACCTTCTAGGCGGTTCTGCCGAAGAATCTGCCCGCCCATGCTCAGGACGGTGGTCGCCTCGGTAACCCTTTGGCTTGCGGAGTTTCTCCTACCGTGCCGCACGAGAACGGCCTCAGACGCCATGCTGTTGCTCGCGCTCGTTGTCAAGGCCACCTGGCTTCCCTGGTACCCCATCAGCCCTTTTCCCCGCCGCCGTCCTCGGCAACTTCGGTCCGTGGCGACACTTCCGCCTCAGCCTTTTCCTCCATGTAGGAGCGGATGGCGACGCGGGCCAGGATGCGCAGCCCCTTCAGGACTGCCCTGCGGTGCTCCGGGGCGTAGGACGGCATGGAGCTCTCCAGGGTGCGTTCAAGCTCCCGGCCTACCGGCCTCTTTCTTATTCTCTTCTCTTTGCTGTCTCTCATGGATCACAGTCGCAGCGGCCTGTTTGGCGCCGCTGGCCTCTCGTTTTCATCTTTGGGAGTGGGCCTCCGACCCGGGACGGGCGGGCGCATGGTCAGATTGCGTCATGGCTATTCCTCCAGTCTGAAAAGGTCGCTGAAGTCGTCCACTCCGAGGGCCTTCTGCATCCGTGCTCGGATGCGACCGGAGGGCGCGCGCCCCGCGTTGACCAGCATGGAGAGGTAGCCGGGGCTTATCCCGATCTCCCGGGCGAGCCAGGACTGGGAGCGATTCAGCAGGTTCAACCGCCTCCAGAGCGCCGCCGCGTCGAGCCGGACAACCGCCCGTCCTCCACGCCTCCGGTGATCCTTCCGCTCGTTGGCCTTCTGTGGGTTCATCGTTTCGACTCCTATCGGTTCAGCGATTCAAGGGAGTTGCAAAAGAGTGTGAACAACCGAAACGGGGTTGAATACTAGCTACGACGACGGGGGACGGAGGGGGGCCTTCGGCACCCTCCCCTGCACGCCCCTCCCTGCGGGACGCACCTTCGGTGGTTCCTGGAAAATCGCTATCTCCGCGATGCATCGGGGGTGTACAGGAGATCGAGTTTTGTCGGTGACACGTCAAACGGGTCGCGGCAAAGCTGAAACAGGCACAGATCGCGCCCCTATCGGACGTAACTGGTGAACACTTTTTTGAAAGGCCGCAGTTCGGTCGAAATCGAGAAAATGCGATTGACGTGGGGGTGCAGGACGCGGCCCAAAACCTGGGGCCAATCGGAAAACGGGCCGAAAAAGCCGTTTGACGTGGGGGTGCGTGACGTCCGGCTAAAAGCAGGACAGGACCGGGCGCAATACCCAACGACATGAGCCGTCCTGCCGACCGGAGCTTTGCTTTCAGCGCCAACTCATTCACCTCTCTCCCGTTTGCTCCGACGTGCTTGATCGCAGCGTTCGCAAAAGAGTGTGAACGACCGAGACGCCGAAAAAGACCTCACGCATGGTGGCCCCACGGAAGGTCTCCAATCGGAGGCCGGTTTCTTGCAGTGGCAGGGGTGTACAGGAAATGGAGTTTGGTGACGAAGTGGTCGAAGCTGTGATTTCGTAGCTGAATCAGGGGCAAAACGTCCCCTATTGGACGTGAGCGGTGAACACTTTGGTGAAAGGGCGGATTCCGGTCGGCAATGACAAGAGGGGGCTTGAGGTGGGGGTGCATGACGCGGCCCAAATCGACTGCCTGATGACAAAAGCGGCCAAAAAGTCGGTTTGAGGTGGGGGTGTGTTACGCCAGCCGAGACAACACTAGAAACACGGACTTGGTCGACTCCGAATCTGAAGCGAGTTTCCCGCGAGGGGCGAAAGTAGATAATCACGACCGATCGGGGCATTGAGGACGGCGGGGACATGGAGAACATGTACCGCATGAGACTCATGGCCCTCCTGAACGATCTGGTGTAGAAGCTGAGCGACGACAGTGCCGGGTCACGGTTCAACGGACCGCAGCGCCCGCAAAGAGAGTGTGAGCAACGGATATGCGATCCGGAACCTCCCACGCGCAGGTGCGGAAATGCACCTGCACGCGTGGGCTTACGAAACCGAACCCTGCCGCGCTGTAGCTGGGGTGTACAGAGAAATGGCGTTGGGTTGGAAAATCCAAGTGGGGTCATTTCGTAGCTAGGACAGGGGTAAAGTGCCCCCTACTGGACGTAAACGGGAATCACTTTGGGGGAAGTGCTCCTTCCAGCGGTGACTTGGAAAGTCACGGTGCCAGGCTTGGAGAATCCAACTGCAAGCAGCAGGGACGGACTTGGAAGAGTCCCGAATGAAACTTGGATTTTCCAAGTGATGAGGCTTAGACGCGCAGGAGAGCGTGAGCAACGGAAAACGGCTGGATACTACCCATAGCGTGCATCGCTCGTGATGCACCCTCCGAGGTCGTCGGAAGACGGACTGCCTTTGGAAGTAATGGGGCTGTACAGCAGATGGAGTTTTGTAGGTGGCGCGTCAACCGGTCGTGGGCAAAGCTGAAATGGGCGGAAAAGGCCCCCTACTGGACGTGATCAGCGAACGGCTTGTTGAAAGAGTGCGTTCAGGTCATTTGCCTCAAACTCCGCTCGACGGTGGGGGGCACGCGTCGCCGGGAATCGGCTGGCGGAGCGGAAAACGGGGCGAAGAAGGCAGGGGATGTGGGGGTGCATTACGCCGGTCGGTGGATGAGTCAGCGCGACGACGAGATTGGGGCGTAGGTCGTGGTCGGGCCGGGTCAAAATCTCCTGGTCGGGGCCGGAGGGACACCACCCGGCGCTTACGCCGCGCTCTCCGGCACGCGGAGGGCGCGGAAGAGGGCGCAGCTTACGGGCACGTTGCGGCGCTTGCTGACCCTGCGACTATGGTCGAAGCGATGTGCTCGACCATGAACAGGGCCGGCTCACCGATTAATGTGAACTTTAGTTGAAGTGGATATGAACTGAATCAACCGATTTGGGCCATAGCGTCGTCAAAGCCTTCTCAACGCCGGGACGGTCTGCTAATAATGGTTGCACTGTTTGGCTTTCTCCAAGGTTTCCGACCATAGAAACCTGGGTGCGTGATCCCTGTTGCACGGGCTACGCCCAAGAGGGAATGCTGGCGATGCGGAGTGACAAGCCCTTCGCAACCAGCGCGGGCCGAATCGACGGAGTTGACGTAAGGGCCTCCGTCCCCGGCTCAGTCCAGAGGGTTGAAGTTGACGTTGGTCCTTCAATCGCTGGGCACCCGTCCGGTTGGTCGGAGTTGATCGCTCCGGTCGCCGGACACAGGTCTGTCGGCTGGGGTTGATCGCCTCTCCGTCGGACACAAGGGATGGGTGCGCCTTTCTGCCCCCGTCCTCACCCGGTCGGTCGGAGTGCGCCTGCCTGTCGCAGACAGGTCTTGCGCCCCGGCTGGCAACATACGTCGTGCGGCATGGCTGACACGCAGCCGGGCCGCAGCTTCGACGTGCGCAGTCTGCGAAGCGTTCATCGCAGACTGGCTGCGTCACGTCTCGCAGTTCTCCCCCTCGGTTGCTTCCCCGTGATGTGACCCTGGGCGAGTTGCATCTTCCACACTCCGCTTCGTCCCCGCGTCCGGCATCCGACCGTGGGCGGAGTGCATCTTGCGTCCATCGAACCCATCACGCACAACCTGCGCCACGGATGCTGCGCGGGTCATCAAGAACAACAACGAACAGGAGGTGCTTATGCACAGTGAGTAACCGGTAGGCGAGGTCGAGGGCGTCGGAGTCGGCTTTGACGGCTTGACGCCCCGGCCTCTCGCACACAAGGCCCCCATAGCAGTTGGCGAGCAAAGGGCCGCGTCTCTTCGCAAGAAGGCGCGGCCCTTCTCTTTGCCCGAACCAAGGGCGAAGGCGAAGCCAACATCAATACCCACGGAGACAGTCTCGGCCAATCGGGATGCCAATTCAGAGCGGGACTGTCTCCACCCCACGGGGGTGAGGCCGTCCCGCTTCTTCATTCAAAGGAGGAAGCGACATGACGACGGCAACCACGACAACGACCAACCGGACCGCGGAGACCACGACGGATGCGGCGACGACCGCCGAGCGCAGGGGCAAGCCCGAGAGCGAGCTCAGGGCCGCCGCCAGGAAGCGCGGCCTCACCTTGAAGGAGCTTGCAGCCCTGATGGGCGTCAGCGCAAGCCACCTCTCCCAGGTCGGCACGGGCAAGAAGCCCTGGACCCCCAACCTGCGGGAGAAGGCGATGGCCGTCCTGGGAGAGGTCCCCGGACAGGGCATCGTCTACCGGCAGGGAGGGGAGATCAGTTCTGAGAGCAGTTTCATCCGCGAGCAGGCGCGCACGATGGGCATGACCATGCTGGAGCTGTCCGACCGGTCGGGGGTCTCCTACGGCTACCTCACCCAGGTGGCCCGTGGCCGCAGGAACATGGGACCCAAGGTGCAGGCCAGCATCGAGTCGGTCCTGAACGCTCCGGCCAGGGTCGCCCCCGCACAGTGCGCCAACCGACAGTGCGACGTGATCGAGGATGAGGCCAGCAGCTTCATCCGGGAGACCGCACGCGCACTCGGCATCACCATGAGGGAGCTGGCCGAGAAGGTCGGCGTGTCCGCCGGGTACTTGAGCCAGGTGTCACGCGGCCATAGGAGCATGGGGGTGAAGCTCCAGGCCAGGGTCGAGGCTGTGCTTGGAGGTCGTGCGAAGGTAGCCTCCGCCCAGCGCCCCGGCATGGACCGGCAGTTCATCTGGCAGCAGATGGACGAACTGGGCGTGAGCCAGAACGAGGTGGCCCGGAGGGCGGGCATCAGCTCCGGTCACCTCTCCCAGATCATGAACGGCAAGAGCAGCCCGTCGGCCGTGGTGCTCCGGAAGCTGCACGGGGCGCTGTTCAAGCGGACCCAGGGAGAGGAGCGGGTGATGCCCGTGGCGATGAAGGTGCTGGGCTGGAAGAAGGGTGAGCGCAGCGGCATGGTGGTGCACGGCGCTCGCGGAAGGGACGGCACGGCCAGGGGCGGCGCTGTGCGCGTCGGCGGGCGGGTGCCCTGGGGCGCGGAGGTGGAGTACGCGTTCCGCACCGGGTACGACGGCGCAGGGAAGGTGTCCGTGGACCACGTGGTCGCCCCGGGCTACGCCGCACTGCTGACACAGCCCCAGGCCGGAGCCGCGTAAGGAAGACGGCCCAGAGTGGGCCGCACACACAACGAGGCCCGCACATGCGCGGGCCTCGCATATCCAACAAGACGCCTGGGGGCGTTGCCGGGACCCCAGCGCTCCCACGGGGGGCCACCCTGCGGGTTCCGACGGCGTCCTCCGGTCACCAAGCATCAGGAGGACGACACCATGAACCTCGGAGACTTCATAGACACCTATCGCAACGCCGTCGCCCAGCGGGTGATGGCGTCCTACCCGCCGCTGTACCGGCCCCCGCATCAAGTGCGGGACAGGCTCTCGGAGAACGGCGGCGAGTTGCCCCGCCTGCTCAGGAATCCCTGGGGGCGCAGGCCGACGCCATCAGGGGCGCGGCCCTCTCCCTACAGACCCACCCGGTCAGCCGTACGCGGTGCAGTAAAAAGGCGACATGCCATGGTCAGCGTGATTGACGGATTCTTGCCCACATCCAGAGCATCCCGCCGGCGCCTACCGCCGCCAGCGTGGCCACAATGAGGCCCGTCTTCACCACGGTGAACACGGCGGCCAGCCAGGTCAGCGGAGAGGGCTCACCGTCGTAGCTCAGGGCCAGCACAGCGACCGCGGTATTCTCCAGCACATCCGCAAGGGCGAGGGCCAGCGGCAGCAGATACAGCGGCGCCCCGCCTCGAAAGAGCCGGAACAGCAGGACGGCGAACAGCAGGCCGTACGAGACCGGGAAGACCATGTCGACGGTGAGCGCGGCGGTCGCATAGACGACCCGTGCGCCGGCGTCGAGCCGGTCCAGAGCGTCGAACAGGGCCGCCGCCTCTGCAGGTGTGTACCAGCCCCGACCGTCGAGCAAGTCCAGTCCTCCCAGCCGCGCCTGCCGCCAAGCGAGTCCCGCCACACAACCGACGACGCCAATCAGGGCTGCGACCGTCATTCGCCAGGTTGCGAATCGCTCCACCATCCTGCCCATATGCAATGCCTTCACCTCCGCTAAACCGGGCGCCTCCTCAGGACCTGCCCATCACCCGCCCCGTGGTGCAAGGGGGGCCTGCTGCATTGCCGGAGGCCCCCTCCTACCTTCTTGCCAATCCGGCTGGGCCGGACTAGTCGTCGTCTATGATCGTCATGGTTCCCACGGCGTCGGGCGGGTAGAGGGTCCCGGGCAGGAACGCCTCCACCACGAAGTACTCGTCCGGCTCTTCATCGTCGTCGTGCTCCAGCCACACACAACAGCGCCGTCTTTTCCCGGTCTCCCAGGTACACCCCGTCCGTCCATATGTAGGCGTGGCGACACTCGTCGAGGCGACTACCCCGTCATTCTTGGTACTCAGCCTCCCAACGACTCTTGCAGTCTCACGATCGCTTGCTGGATGCGGTGTATAAGGGTAGTGGCAATCCAGTCTCGGTGGCGGACATGGATTGATACGGGAACGACAACGTTGCTTCGCTGCGCCTCTTGGCAATTGCTTAATGGGTGCGCGGAGTGTGCCGACGGCGCTGCCGCTTAGTCGTCGTCCACTATGGTCATGATTGCCTCTCCGTCACCCAAAGTGGCTCCATCCAGCGAATACTCATCCAGAATCACGGTGAAGTACTCATCCGGCTCATCTTTAGTGTCTTGTTCCAGGCATATCTCAAATGTTTTGCTGGTCTCTCCAGGAGCGAATACCGCAAGGTCGGTTGCGGACTTGTAATCAAGGCTGGTAGCGCGTTGGTCCGCACTGGCTAGGGGCAGGGTCAACCACCTTACCGTTACCTCTCTGCCCGATGCTGTGGAAAGGGTTACCTGAAATTCCAGCAGCCCGCCCTCCGTTTCCGACCCATCCCCAACGGACACGGTCGGCGAAGCGTCGTCGTCCGCTACGTTGACTGTGGCTGCACCGTGGGAATTGGACAGAGTGTAACCGTCGCCGGATTTCAGTGTCGCCGTAATCGACCCTTCCAAATCGTCCAGTGAGTCGTCAGTGGTGGCAATGGTGAGGGTCACGCTGCTGCCGGGAGAGACAACGACCGTCTTTGGCCCAGTGAATGCGTCATAGTCACCGATGGATTCAATGGTTACGTTTACAGAAAGGTCACCTGACGGTGCATCCGGATGCGCCTCACTGGCGCTGATAGTGAATATGGCGTCTTCACCCTCCGTAATATCTTGACCAGCAGTAATGCTCACTACCGGCTTGGGAAGGTCGTTGTCCAGTACGTTGACCATGGCTTCGCTTTGAGAGGCATCCACCTGGTAGTCATCGCCCGCGATCAATGTAGCCGTTACCGAGCCATCGGCTTCATCTGTATTATCGTCGGCGGTGGCAATGGTGAGGGTCACGCTGCTGCCGGGAGAGACAACGACCGTCTTTGGCCCAGTGAATGCGTCATAGTCACCGATGGATTCAATGGTTACGTTTACAGAAAGGTCACCTGACGGTGCATCCGGATGCGCCTCACTGGCGCTGATAGTGAATATGGCGTCTTCACCCTCCGTAATATCTTGACCAGCAGTAATGCTCACTACCGGCTTGGGAAGGTCGTTATCCCTTATGGACACAGTGGCCGCCTTATCGGAGGTAGACATTTTGTACTCTTTGCCTTCCATCAGGGTCACGGTCAGCGACCCGTCGGGCTCGTCAACATCGTCATCGGCAGTGGCAACTGAAAAACTGGTTGTGCCACTGGTAGAAACGGTCACCGTTCTTGAACCGGCGGTTGCCCCGTAATCGCCGCTGGCCCCGACCATTACGCTCACCGGCAGGTTGCCCGTTGGCTTCGGGTTGGCCTTGACAGTGAACTGGGCCGTGCCGCCTTCGACGATATCGCCGTCGGCTCGGATGCTCACTACCGGCATGGGGGAGTCGTTGTCTATCACGCTGACCGTAGCTGAACCCATGGAAGCGGACACCTCGTAAGGATCGGGGTAAGGATTGTACTCATCGTGCGGGTAGATCCTTACTATCAGAATCTCGTTGTCCTCGTCCTCATCATCGTCTTCTACGTACACGTAGTTTGTTATCTCGGTAAGGCTCCAGATGAATTGCTCGGCTGCTACTCCTATACGTTCTTCCTGGCCATCATGTCTCCTGTAGATACCCATGTAAACCAAGATCTCGGTATCCTCGGTCCTGGGGCTGGCTTTCAGGGTGTAGGCAAATCTACCTCCTTCACTGACCTGGTCAGGGCTTACAGTTATGCTCACCACCGGCACAACTTTAACCGGCTCCCTTTCGTCGTTGTCCATGATCTCAATGGTGTGTTCCGACTTGTCAGAGGCAATCGACACGCCGGGCGCTCCCGGGTTT
Organism: Dehalococcoidia bacterium; assembly: GCA_965207145.1. Classification (GTDB taxonomy): domain Bacteria; phylum Chloroflexota; class Dehalococcoidia; order Lucifugimonadales; family UBA2962; genus CAUZIR01. The sequence continues at coordinate 3,161,810 of OZ242262.1, forward strand.
GGATTCATGATGGAGAACACGAGGGTCTCCGTGGGCTCGGCAACCTTGTCGTCTAGGGTGTCTATCGTAATGGAATAGCGCGTCATCCCCGCCGGGATGGTCAAGGAGTGCATCGCCACGTAGTCTTCTCCGGCAACGACGGTGCCGCCTACTACGCAGTCCACAGTCACGTCATCCTGGTGAGCTTTGCTCAGGAAGAATGAGACCGTCGCCTGATTCCCCTCCTCTACCTGCTCGGACAAGGGGTAGTCCTTGTGGCTGCGGATACTGATTTGGGTATGGTCATCGTCCGTTATCGTCACCGTCGTAGGCGCTCCGACGTCAACCACCCCCGGTTGCGCAACCAGGGAAATGGAGAAGGTTTCTTCCGGTTCCACCATGTCGTTGTCCACCACGCTGATCGGGAGCTTCCTGATGGTTGTTCCAGCTGGGAAGTAAATGGACTCCGACAGCAGCCTCACGTCTTTGCCGGCACCTACTTCCACGATATCGGAGTCGAACTCGTACTCGAGGAACAGATCCGACGCGAGGGCTTTGTCCAAGATGACGTTGATATCGATTACATCATCATCTTCACTGAAGGTGTAGGACGACTTCTCGAAACGGACCGTCGTCTGCGCCGGGACCGTCGAGTCGTCGTCCGACACCAGTACCGTGGCTGACCCTTGCGACGCGGACACTGTGTAGATAATGCCCTCCTCCAAAGTCGCGGTTACCCACCCGTCGGCCTCGTCCAATGCGTCATCAGTGGTGGGTACAGTAAAGGTCGCCTTGCCGCTGGCAGGTATGCTCACCGTCCGCGGGCCCGTTACTACTCCATAGTCGCCCCCAGCCGTTATGCTTACCTTCACCGGGAAGCTTGCGCTGGGAACCGGGTCCGCCACCACGGTAAACTCCGCATCGCCGCCCTCGGTAATCGCGCTGCCCGGGGTGATGCTCACCACCGGCACAACATCAAGGGGCTCCCAACCGTCGTTGTCCATGATCTCAATGGTGTGTTCCGACTTGTCAGGGGCAATCGACACGCCAGGCATTCCCGGTCTCGGATTCATGATGGAGAACACCAAAGTCTCCGTAGGCTCGGCAACGTCGTCGTCTATGGTGTCTATCGTAATGGAATAGCGCTCCATCCCCGCCGGGATGGTCAAGGAGTGCATCGCCACGTAGTCTTCTCCGGCAACGACGGTGCCGCCTACTACGCAGTCCACAGTCACGTCATCCTGGTGAGCTTTGCTCAGGAAAAACGAGACAGTCGCCTGATTCCCCTCCTCTACCTGCTCGGACAAGGGGTAGTCCTTGTGGCTGCGGATACTAATCTGGGTATGGTCATCGTCGGTTATCGTCACCGTCGTGGGCGCTCCGACATTAACCACTCCCGGTTGCGCAACCAGGGAAATGGAGAAGGTCTCTTCCGGTTCCACCACGTCGTTGTCTACCACATTGATCGGGAGCCTCCTGGTGGTTGCTCCGGCAGGGAAGTAAATGTACTCTGATAGCACCACGTCCTTGCCAGGGCCTACTTCCACGGTAGCGGAGTGGAACCGGAACCGGAGGAATAGGTCCGTCGCAAGAGCGTTGTCCATGATGACGTTGATATCAACCACATCATCATCTTCATTGAAGGTGTAGGACGACTTCTCGAAACGGACCGTCGCCTGCGCCGGGACCACCGGGTCGTCGTCCTCAATAGTGAGCGTCCGCTCAGGGGGCGGCTGGAGGTTGGCGGTTAAAACCAGCGAGGCGGTAACTGAGATTTTCTTGTCCGCATTGTCGACAGCGTCGTCAATCGCGGTGATAGTCACTATACCCTTGCTCCTCGTCTTGCCTGCCTTGATAAAGAGCTCCCGATTGGTGCTGAGGGTGAAATCCTGGGTGGTGGTCGGCGCGATCCCCTGAGCGTTCACCGTCAGGGTGACATCGTGGGGTTGAGCCTCCCTCAATTCAGCAACAATGTAGCTGGCGCCCGCGGCGCCGCCATTCTCGGGGATCACTTCGGGAATCAGATTGAGCGTAACCTGAACGTCGTCGTCGGTGATGGTCCCCGTCGCCGTCAGTTCCGCCGCCGTGGTGGAGAGGGTAGCGTTGGTCGCTCCGGCCAAGGTCACGATCACCGTCTCGTCGTCCTCGCCCAGCACGTCCCCCTTGACGGAGATGATCAGGTTGCCCGTGGTGGCTCCCGAGGGGACGGTGACGCTCAGGGGGTTCGGGGCCGTGTAGTCGCTGCCCGAAGTCGCCGTCCCGCCCAGGGAGTAGGTCACCGTCACCACCTTCCCGCTGGCCGCCGACAGGCTCACCGGGAAGGACATGTCGGTGGTGGTGTCAGGGTCGTTCCCCTCGGTTACCGCCGCCGCGTTAGCGATGCTAATTGACGGTTCGGGATCGTCGTCAGTGATGGTAAATGTTAGCTCGGGGATGTCTACTCCGGTCAGCTCAGCTGTCAGGGTCAGCGTCTCGTCCGCTTCATCCAGCGCATCATCAATGGGATCTAACGTGAAACTTCCCTGAACGGACGTGGCGCCGGCAAGGAGGGTCAGTGTGAACTCCTTCACAGCTGTATAGTCCACGCCCGACTTGGCCGGGTCACCGTCTTTCCCTACGTTCACGGTTACCGTTTGGTCCGTGTTGAAGGCGGCTCCATCCAATTTGACGGTGAAAGTTATGGTCGGCGCAGTGACAACGTTTTCCATTACTCTGGGCACTGAATCTGGCGCGGGAGTAATCGTGGCTGTCTTTGCCGCGTCGTCGTCGTCGGTGATGGTCCCCACACCCTCGTCGTCGGCGATGGTGGCGTTGGTCGCATCCGACAGCTGCACCAGGAAGGTCTCGTCGGCCTCGTCCAGGGTGTCCTGGGTCGTCTGCACCTCCAGGGTCTCCGTCGTCGACCCCGCCGCGATGGTCACCGTCTGCAGGGTGCCCACCGCCGTGTAGTCCGAGGCCCCCGCCGCGTCGGCCCCGGTGGCGTTGGCCGTCTTCCACTTGAAGGTCACCGCCTTGCTGCTGGCCGCCGACAGCGTCACCGTGAACTCCGCCGTGCTGCCCTCGGCCACGCTCACGTCGTCCACCGATAGGGTGGGCGCGTCGTCGTTGTCGGTGATGGTGCCGGTGGCCTCGTCGTCGGCGAAGGTGGCGTTGGCCGCCGCCGACAGCTGCACCAGGAAGGTCTCGTTCTCCTCGTCCATGGTGTCCTGGGTGGTCTCCACCTCCAGGGTGGCGGTGGTGTCTCCGGCGTCGATGGTCACCGTGGTGGCCGTCACCGCCGTGTAGTCCGTGGCCCCGGCCGGGTGGTCCCCGTCGGCGTCCGCCGCCGTCTTCCAGGAGAAGCTCACGTCCCGCCCGCTGGCCGCCGACAGGGTCACCGTGAACTCCGCCGTGCCGCCCTCCGCCACGCTCACGTCGCCCACCGACAGGGTCGGCGTGGCGTCGTCGTCGGTGATGGTGCCGGTGGCGGTCAGCTCCGCCGCCGTGTTAGAGAGGGCGGCGTTGGTCGCCCCCGTCAGGGTCACGATCACCGTCTCGTCGTCCTCGTCGAGGACGTCCCCCTTTACCGGAATCACGATGTTGGCCGTCGTGGAACCGGCCGGCACGCTCACGCTCAGCGGGTCCGGCGCCGTGTAGTCGCCGGGCGCCTCGGCCGTCCCGGTCAGCGTGTAGGTGACGGTCACCACCTTCCCCGAGGCCGCCGTCAGGCTCACCGGGAAGCTCATATTCGTCGTCGCCGCCGGGTCGTTCCCCTCGGCCACCGCCGCCGCGGGCGCGCCCACCGAGGCCACCGCCGTGGCGTCGTCGTTGTCGGTGATCGTCCCCACGCCCTCGTCGCCGCCGTCGCTGAAGGTCGCGTTGGCCGCCGCCGACAGCTTCACCAGGAAGGT